>NZ_LPVY01000025.1 GCF_001613805.1 Thalassospira lucentensis | reverse complement strand
TTTCCTGGGTGCCGATTTCGGTGATTTCCGCACCGCGGGCATCGATCTCGTCGGCAATTTTATTGAGGAACTTCGCGCGTTCTTCACGTGTGGAATAGCCATAGGACCAGAATGCTTCCTCGGCGGCCCTGGCGGCCTGATCGACCATGGCCGGGGTGCCGACCGGGAAAGTATTGGCCGGACCATGGGCCGGTTCGGACTGGAAGGTCTGATCGCCTACGACCCATTCGCCGGCAATCAGATGTTTTCCTGTCAGGTTATAGGACATTGGTGCCTCCTTTGCGCTGGGATATCCCGGCGCTTATTTCACAAGTTTGTTTTCGCGCATGAAACCGACAAGCTTGTCATGCTGCGCAGGCGTCAGTGGCCAGGCTGATGGCGGACGGGTCGGACCGCAGTCATTGCCCAGAAGCTGCAACGCGGATTTAACTCCGGTCACATTGGTACCATTCATTTCCTCGGCCCGGACATCTTCAAATGCCCGCATTTCCGAAATCAGTTTGCGGGCGGTTTCGTAATCGCCGCCTTCAAGGGCCGCATGGATCGCCATCGAACGTTCCGGCCACACATTGATCAGACCCGACGTAAAGCCACGCGCGCCCACCGCATAGAAAGTCGGCGCCCAAACCTCGGCCAAACCGCCAACCCATACGATATCGGGATCGCAGGCTGAAATCGCCTCGGCCAGCTTCATCGGATTTGGCGTCGCCCATTTGACACCGGCAACACCTTCAACAGCACATAGATCGGTAATCGCCTTGGTGCCAATCGTATCGTTGCGAAGATACAGCATCATCGGCAAACCATCCGATGCATCGGCAATGCGTTTAATATAGTCGACAACACCACGCGGCGCGACAAAGGGATCTGGTGGCTGATGGATCATAAGCGCATCGGCACCGGCCTCTGCCGATGCCTTTGCCAGTGCAACCGCATCACGAATGCCGCGACCAACCCCGGCCAGCATCGGCGCACGACCATCAAGCATTTCGGCAACCGATCTGGCCATGGTAATGGCCTCGTCCGTGGTCAGGGCATAAAATTCGCCGGTATTGCCGTTTACGACCGGGAAATGAACCCCCGCAGTCAGCGCACGGTCAATAATCGGCGAAAGCTTTTTCGGCGCGACATCGCCGTTTTCATCATAAGGCGTCACAAGAATGCCGGAAATACCGGACAGCACGCCACGCAAATCGGCTTTGGAAAGTGCCATTGGTCAAAGTCCCTGAATTCTGTTGGTGATGGCGCGATGGGTGCGCCACCTGTTTGTCATCAGTCGATCATCACCGGATCAGAAGATATCCGGCTCGCCCGCGGTTTTGCCGAAATCGGGCGATAGGAAGTCGAAATCGCAACCTTCGTTTGCCTGGGTGACGTGCTTGCCAAACATCCAGCCATAACCGCGCTGATAGCGATCCTCGGGCTTTTGCCATGCCGCACGACGACGTTCGAGTTCATCTTCATCCACCAGCATGTCCAGACGACGGTTATCAAGATCAAGCTTGACGATATCGCCGGTTTTCAAAAGTGCCAGCGGCCCGCCGATATAGCTTTCAGGTGCAACATGAAGCACACAGGCCCCATAAGACGTGCCCGACATACGGGCATCCGAAATGCGCAGCATGTCGCGATGCCCCTGCTTGATCAGCGCCTTGGGAATTGGCAGCATCCCCCACTCGGGGAAACCTGGCCCGCCAAGCGGCCCGGCATTGCGCAGAACCATCACATGGTCGGGCGTGATATCAAGATTTTCATCATCAACCGCTTTTTTCATTTCCGGATAGCTGTCAAACACCAAGGCAGGACCCTGATGATTGCGGAACCGTTCATCACAGGCAGCCGGTTTGATCACCGCCCCGTCCGGGCACAGATTGCCACGCAGAACCGCAAGCGATCCTTCGTGATAGACCGGGTTGGACAGCGGACGAATGACATCGTCATTATAGACAGTCGCACCCTCAAGCGTTTCGCCGAGAGTCTTGCCGGTAACGGTCGTAACGCTTGTATCAAGCTTGTCGCCAAGCTCCGCCATAAGCGCGCGCAAACCACCAGCATAGAAGAAATCTTCCATCAGGTAATCGCCCTTGCCCGATGGGCGGATATTGGCAATCAGCGGCGTGGTGCGGCCAAGTGCGTCAAGATCATCAAGATCAAGCTTGATGCTGGCCCGGCGCGCCATCGCCAGAAGATGCACCACCGCATTGGTCGAACAGCCGGTTGCCATGGCAACAACAGCAGAGTTACGAACCGATGCCGGGGTAACGATTTTTTCGGGCGTCAGATCTTCCCAGACCATATCAACGATGCGGCGGCCACACTGGGTCGACATGCGGATATGACCGGCATCCGGTGCCGGGATCGACGATGCGCCGGGAAGGCAAAGCCCCATGGCTTCGGCAATCGCGGTCATGGTCGATGCGGTGCCCATGGTCATGCAGTGACCATAGGAACGTGCAATGCCGCCTTCGACACCCACCCATTCCTCGTCACTGATGTTACCCGCACGGCGTTCATCCCAGTATTTCCAGGCATCCGACCCGGAACCAAGGATTTTACCGGCATAGTTGCCGCGCAGCATCGGCCCGGCCGGAAGATAGATCATCGGCACACCGGCTGAAATCGCCCCCATGACAAGACCCGGCGTCGTTTTATCGCAACCGCCCATTAGAACCACACCATCCAGCGGGTGGGAGCGGATCATTTCTTCCGTTTCCATCGCCAGCAGGTTGCGATACAGCATCGAGGTCGGCTTGGTGAAAGATTCATCAACCGAAATCGCCGGAAGTTCGACCGGGAAACCACCCGCCTGATGCACGCCCTTTTTGACATCACCGGAACGTTCGCGGAAATGCGCGTGGCACGGGTTCAATTCCGACCAGGTATTCAGAATTCCGATAACCGGACGACCGGTCCAGTCTTCCGGATCAAGGCCCATCTGCATCAGGCGCGAACGATGCCCGAACGAACGCAAGTCGTCGGGCGCAAACCAGCGCGCGCTTCTGAGATCTTCGGCAGATTTTTTTTGTTTTTCGGACATGGCGTTCCTCCCGTGTATCCACCCTGTCGGTTGACTATGCACATGCAGAACCAACAGGACAATGCGATTTCCTTTATGATTCAATGTATGCGCATACACAAAACCGTTGTCAAGTTATCTTACAGGTATTTCACCAGATGAAGCTTAGAGAAAAAGACCAAAGATTCCGGGATTGACAGAAGTTAAATCGACTTGTATGAATTTATGTATGCGCTTTCATATCGCCTGAAAATTTACAGGTGACAATAACAAGAACAAGCAAAGTGCTGCCCTCGGGAACCACCCCGACCGGGCCATTATGGGCAAGGAGCCCACGATCAGGAACGTGTCATTCGGGAGGAAACAATGACCGGACTTTTCAAAACCCTCGCAACCGCAGCCGGTTTGGCCGCCATGGTTGCAACACCGATTCTCGCCAGCGCATCGGAACTGCCAGGCAATGTCCGCATGGTAATCGGTTCCAAATCGACCGGTGGCGACACCTATCAGAACAGCGCGATCATCGCCGAAGCGCTCTCCAAAAAACTCGATATCAATGTCAAGGTTGACGCGGTCGGCGCCAGCGAAGCTTTCAAGGCGCTGGAACGTGACAGTCGCGGCACCACGATCATGATTTTCCATGATCAATCCTATCTTGCGCATCTGTATGGCGTTCGCGGTTACGACGACATCTTTGAAAACTTCAAGGTCGGCCCGACCGTCGCAATCAACCCGGGCAATGCGTATCTCGTTGCTAAAAATTCGCCGCTGCAATCCATGGAAGACGTGATTGCCGCTGCCGCCGCCGGACAGCGTGTCCGCGTTGCCATTCAGGCCGGTGGCGTTTCGGAAATCGGGTTCTCAGCACTTAAGAACGCCGTGAAAATCCAGCATCCGGGTGCTGAGGAAAACATCGTTCCGGTCAATACCGGTTCCCAGGCCGATAAAAACCAGTTGCTGTTTGATGGTCAGGCTGACGTGATCAATGGCTCGGTCCAGGCCAACGAACAGTTCACCCAGCTTCCGGAAGACGACCAGAAAGCCATGCGCTTCATCTGGCTGACCGCCCGCGAAGAAACCATCGCACAGGCAAACCCGGAAGGCATGGGCGACACCACGCGTGACGAACTTCTGGCATTCACCACCCCGAATGTCAGCGTCACCATGGATGGCGAAAAGGATTTCACCTTCGACAAGGAATTCTTCCTGCTGTTCAACAAGGACATGGATCCGGAACAGATTGCCACGATAGACAAGGCTCTGACCGAAATCTTTGCCGCGGGCGAAATTCAGGAAACCCAAAAGGCATCCTTCTTTATCCCGAACTTCAAGCCGTCAGCAGAAGCCACGGAATATCTGAAGGCAAAGCGTGAAGATTACCGTCACATCATCGACGCAATCGCCACGAACTAAGACCATCATCCGGCCCGGACATTGCTTCGGGCCGGTTTCGCCTGCCCTGCCCGGCCAGAAACACCGAACCCGATCGGAATTTCGCATTTTGCCGCAGCTGTCCCAACATGGATGGAAAGACAGGCGAAATAAGGAGGCGTCCCATGTCCCAAGACTCCCTGCTTGGTGTGTCGATCAATTTCGATACATCACACACCGTTTTCCCGACCATCATTGCCGTCATCCTAGGCATTCTTTTTGTTGCCATCCTTGTGACGCGCGGCAAGACCATGTTGGCCGCGGTTGGCAATGGCCCTTGGTGGCCGGTTGGCATAGACCATATGCGGTTTTTCGGAACGATTGCCGGAACCGTCGTCTATTTTCTGGCGATGCCTGCGGTTGGTGATCTGTTTCCCAATACCGGCCTTGGATTTTACCTATGCTCGATCCCGTATCTGTTTGGCATGAGCGTGCTGTATCTACATGAACGCGGACGCAAACAGCTTTTTATCGCGGGACTGAATGCGATCATCGCGCCGAGCCTTGTCTGGTACATCCTGTCCGAACTTTTCAATATCTCGCTGCCATAGGTCCTGAACCAAGGCGCGGATTGACCCAAGAGATTTATCATGGATCTTCTTTCCATCCTGACACCGCTGTTCTTTACGCTTGTTGCCGTTGGCACGGTGATCGGCATCATCTTTGGCGCGATCCCCGGCATGACAGCGACCATGGCGGTTGCAGTCTGTTTGCCGCTGACCTATTCGCTGGGGCTTGAAAACGGCTTGGCACTTTTGCTGGGCCTTTATGTCGGGGGGATTTCCGGCGGTCTTGTCCCCGCGATCCTGCTCAATATCCCTGGTACACCATCATCAATCACGACTACGCTTGACGGTTATCCGATGACGATGGCCGGTGAAGGCGAAAATGCGCTCAAGATCGGCATCATCTCGTCGGTCATTGGCGGCCTGATCAGCCTCGCGGCACTTTATCTATTTGCGCCGGCACTTGCCGATTTCGCGATCAAGTTTTCCTATATCGAAAAATTCCTGATCATCTTCTTCGCCCTTACCGTCATGGCAGCACTCAGCAGCAGCCTTCTGGTCGGCATCTTCAGCGGCGTTCTGGGCATCTTCATCAGCCTGATCGGTGCCTATGACATTTCGCGTGGCGGTAACGGCGAATTGCGTCTCGTCCCGGAATTTCTTGAATATTACCTTGAAAGCGGCTTTTCACTTTTGCCGGTTCTGATAGGCCTGTTCGGTCTGGCAACAATCCTGATCGAAGCCGAAAACGGCATGCCCGAAGGACAGGGACTTTCGGGTGTAAAAATCGCCAAGGGCAAACCGTTCAGATTGTCGGTTTTCAAGGGTCAAATCGTCAATCTGATCCGGTCTTCGGGGATTGGTACGTTTGTCGGCATTCTGCCCGGTGTCGGCGGCAGTGCGGCTTCGATCCTGGCATACAGTCAGGAAAAGAACTTTTCACGCCATCCCGAACGTTTTGGCAAGGGTGAACCGGCCGGTGTGATTGCATCGGAAAGCGCCAATAACGGCCTGACCGGCGGGGCACTGGTGCCGTTACTGTCACTTGGTATTCCGGGCGATTCAACCACAGCCATCCTGATCGGGGCCTTCACCCTGCAGGGCATTCAGGTCGGCCCGCTGTTTATCGGCAATAATCCGGTAACGTGGGATGCAATGATCATCGCCATGCTGGTGGCAAACCTTGTCATGTTCCTCGTAATGATCTTTGCCATCCGCCATATCGCCAAGGTGGTATCGGTTCCGAAAAACATCCTGTTTCCGATCATCCTGATGATGTGCGTGGTGGGTGCCTATACGATCAATTACGGGGTGATGTTCGATGTCTGGACGCTACTGATCTTTGGGCTGTTTGGTTATCTGGCACACAAGATCGGCCTTGAAATTGCCCCCTTTATCATCGGCTTCATTCTTGGCCCGTCGGCAGAAATCTATTTCGTCAAAAGCCTTGAGTCTTTTGGCACATTGTCGATCTTCTTTACCAAAAGCTGGATTGCGGTTTTGCTTTGGGTGCTGATTGCCCTGTCGATCGGCTTTTCGATCATGGTATCGCGCAAAACCAAAAAAATGCGCTAACCACCGGCACAGCCGTCTGTCGCCTGTGGTGACGGACGGTTGGCTTGCCCCCGATGAATGCCTTATGTAATGTTTGAATTCGGGGCTCACCCGATCCGATATCCGGAATGATCCATAACGGATTGACCTGTCACGAGAAACCGATTTGCTTAATGTACCGAAACATAATGACGTCCTGAAAAATGGCGATCTGAAATCCGGCACGGTCACCATGGAAACCGTGGGACGGCTGGCTGGTGTTTCGCAGGTGACGGTTTCGCGTGCCCTGAATGATCCGAAAAAGGTCTCGGCAAACACGCTTAAGCGCATTCAGGATGCGATTGAGCTGACCGGCTATGTTCCCAACATGGTGGCCGGTGCCCTGGCATCCAAACGCAGCCAGTTGATCGCGGCCCTTGTGCCATCGATTACCAATGTCATCTATTCCGACCTGATGCAGAATTTCATCGATGTCATTCGCGGGTCGGGCTACCACGTTCTTATGGCCGAAACCGGCTTTTCACAGGAAGAAGAACAGGCTGTTCTAACAACGATGCTCAGCCGCCGCCCCGATGGTATTCTTCTGACCGGCATCCATCATTCAGCAGGCTGCAAACGCATGTTGCTGGGGGCTGGCATCCCGGTCATCGAAGTGTGGGATACAACGGAATCCCCGATTGATGTCTGTATCGGCTTTTCCCATATCCGGGCTGGCGAAGAGATGGCGCAATTCGCGTTTGAACGCGGCTATCGCAATGCCATCGCTGTATCGGCGGGCGATGAACGCGCCCTCCGCCGCAAGGACGCATTCTGCACCCGTTTCGGAAAACTGACCGGCACAACACCGGGTGCTGTCTGTTTTGAAAGCGGTGCAACCATCGAACGTGGCCGCAACGGACTGGCACGCGCAATTGACGGTGGTTTTCGTAATGGTCTGGTGATGTGCAGTTCGGATCTTCTGGCGCATGGGGTTCTGATCGAGGCACAGTCACGCGGCATATCCGTCCCCGGCGATATTGCCGTAATGGGCTTTGGCAATCAGGATTTTTCGGCCTTCACCCTTCCGGCCCTGACCACGGTCGATATCGATCGCAAACATCTGGGCGCACAGGCCGCCAACGCCCTTGTCGCCCGGATCGGCAATCAGGAATTACCCAGCAGAAGCATTGATGTCGGTTTCCAGATCATTCCGCGCGCCTCGGCCTGATCCCGCCTAACTGATCCGGCGCACCGATCGGGCTCAGGCAAAACGCCGGAACAACCCGCGCCGTTCGCGGCAAATCATCGTCAATCCCGCCTGCCGCGCCAGATTGACCGCAGTTAATGTCGGTCCCGAAAGGGTCACAAGCCCGCCCACTCCGCATTGCACGGTTTTGGTGACGATTTCATAGGAACAGCGGCTGGTCATCAGGATAAACCCACCCGTTTTATCAAGGCCTTCACGGGCCACTGCCCCCAGCACCTTGTCCAGTGCATTATGCCGTCCGATATCTTCGCGCACGATGCGAATGGTGCCGGTCGCATCAACAAAGGCACTGGCATGCAAAAGCCCACCACCTTCGCGGTTGCGTGTCTGATGATCGGGAAGGGCATCAATCGCGCGCAAAACAACATCCTGCGGCATATTACCCGGCACGACGGTGCCGATCTTGTCCATCGCAACCGTATCAAGCGATTGCACTCCGCAGAGCCCGCATCCTGAACGCCCTTCAAGGGTGCGTTGACGGACTTCAAGCCGGTCAAGAATGTCTTCGTCCAGGTCCGCCTCGATCACATATCCCTGCAGGGTTTTGCGTACATCACGCAAACGGATCTGGCCCGCATGATCCGCAATGCCTTCGGACAGGGCAAAACCGATCATGAAATCTTCAAGATCGTGGGGTGATACCATCATCACGGCATGGGATTTACCGTTGAATGTCAGGGCAGCCGGAATTTCTGGCTGCAGAATAATCGGCGCATCATCACCGCCATCGCCGCGCACAACGGCACGCGCCGGGTCATGGTCACGACCATCAATGATGCGGTTTGCTGATGTCATTTCTGCTGTCACGCCGGTTGTTTGACCTTGCGAATCGATGGTGCGGCTTCGATCACCAGCGGGTGAAAGCCCTCATGACCGCTTTCAATCATGTCAAAAAGCTGCTTGCGCATCCGTGGTTCCCAGAAATCGCTGATATGCCCCGCCACACCAGCCACGCCTTCGGCATGGGGTTTGGATTTGAAAAAAGTCGCGATCTGATTGGCCATATAGACGAGTTTGTCAGGTGCCATTGGCGTTTAAACTCCCGCCAGAATTCTTGATTTACGGACGAAAACGCCCGGTTTCATGATGATATCCTATCATGAAGCCGGGCAATGTTTCGCACCTATTCGGCCGCATCAACACGCGGAAGTATCCGGCGCGCCTGTTCGGCCTGCTTGTCATATTCCACCTGCCATTCGGTCGGCCCGTTGCTGGGCGTAACCTGAACGGCGGTAACCTTGTATTCCGGGCAGTTGGTTGCCCAGTCGGTATAATCGGTGGTGATCACGTTAGCCTGTGTGCCCGGATGGTGGAAGGTCGTATAAACCACACCGGGGGCAACACGGTCCGTGATCGTCGCGCGAAGCGACGTTTCACCCGACCGCGATGCCAGACGGATCCAGTCCCCTTCACGAATGCCCCGCTGTTCGGCATCATGGGGATGGATTTCAAGCAGGTCTTCCTTATGCCATGCGCTGTTGGCCGTCCGACGGGTCTGCGCCCCGACATTGTATTGCGAAAGAATACGTCCCGTCGTCAGCAACAGCGGGAAGCGCGGACCGGTACGTTCATCGGTTGCGACATATTCGGTCACAACAAACTTGCCCTTGCCGCGCACGAAGCCATCGATATGCATGACCGGGGTGCCCAGCGGGGCCTTCTCGTTGCACGGCCACTGTATAGAACCCTCGCGTTCCAGAAGGTCATAACTGACCCCAGCGAAGCTTGGTGTGGTCCGTGCGATTTCATCCATCACCTGCGACGGATGGGTATAGTTCCAATCAAGTCCCATCGCACGGGCAAGGTTTTGCGTGACTTCCCAGTCGGCAAAGCCGTTTTTCGGGCTCATCACCTTGCGAACACGGTTGATACGACGTTCGGCATTGGTAAATGTCCCATCCTTCTCAAGGAAGGTCGAACCGGGCAGGAACACATGCGCATGATTTGCCGTTTCGTTCAAAAACAGGTCATGGACCACAACGCATTCCATCGCGGCAAGACCGGCAGCAACATGTTTGGTATCCGGGTCCGATTGCAGGATGTCTTCACCCTGAATATAGATACCCTTGAATGTGCCTTCGACGGCAGCATCAAGCATGTTCGGAATGCGAAGACCCGGTTCGTCATCCAGTTTGACGCCCCAGATTTTTTCAAACACATCACGCGTCGCATCATCGGCAATATGACGATAGCCCGGCAGTTCGTGCGGGAACGATCCCATATCGCACGAACCCTGCACATTATTCTGCCCGCGAAGCGGGTTAACCCCTACGCCCGGACGTCCGATATTGCCCGTCGCCATCGCAAGGTTGGCAATCGCCATCACGGTAGTCGACCCTTGGCTGTGCTCGGTCACGCCAAGTCCGTAATAAATAGCGCCATTGCCGCCGCGGGCAAAAATACGCGCTGCCTTCCGAAGGGTTTCTGCTGGAACGCCGGACTGGCGTTCGACTTCTTCCGGGCTGTTTTGCGGATCGGATACAAAGGCTGCCCAATCCTGGAACTCGTCCCAATCGCACCGTTCGCGAATGAACGCCTCGTCAAACAGGCCTTCGGTCACGATCACATGTGCAAGCGACGTCAGAACCGCAACATTGGTGCCCGGACGCAATGCCAGATGAACTGCGGCCTTGATATGCGGCGTGCGCACCAGATCAATACGACGCGGATCAATCACGATCAGTTCTGCCCCCTGACGCAGCCGCTTTTTGAGGCGCGATGCAAAAACAGGGTGCCCGTCCGTCGGGTTGGCCCCGATCAGGATCACGACATCTGTGTGCTCGACACTGTCAAAATCCTGCGTCCCAGCCGATGTCCCGAATGTGGTCTTAAGGCCATAGCCGGTCGGCGAATGGCAGACACGTGCACAGGTATCAACGTTGTTATTGCCAAACCCGGCCCGGATCAGCTTCTGCACAAGGAAGGTTTCCTCGTTCGTGCAGCGCGATGACGTGATCCCGCCAATCGCGGCCTTGCCGTATTTTTCCTGAATGGAACGGAATTTATCGGCGGTGTAACGAAGGGCTTCTTCCCAACTGACTTCGCGCCACGGATCGGATGTGTTTTCGCGGATCATCGGGTTGAGGATACGGTCCTTGTGGCTGGCATAGCCATAGGCAAACCGTCCCTTGACGCATGAATGCCCGCGATTGGCCTTGCCATCCTTGTACGGCACCATGCGCACCAGCTCATCACCACGCATTTCCGCCTTGAACGAACAGCCAACCCCGCAATAGGCACATGTGGTCACGACCGAATGTTCCGGCTGACCGATTTCGATCACCGATTTTTCCTGAAGCGTCGCCGTCGGGCAGGCCTGAACACAGGCACCGCACGACACGCATTCTGAATCCAGGAAGTTTTCGTGCATGCCCGGCGACACCCGGCTTTCAAAACCGCGTCCCTCAATCGTCAGGGCAAAGGTTCCCTGCACTTCCTCGCATGCCCGCACACAACGTGAACAGACGATACATTTCGACGGGTCATAGGTGAAATACGGGTTGCTCTCGTCTTTGGCCATGTAACGCGGGTTTTCTTCGCCATTCTGGCGGGTCTTGACGTGGTTGCCCCCATCATAACCATAACGCACATCGCGCAGGCCAACCGCACCGGCCATATCCTGCAGTTCACAATCGCCATTCGCCGCACAGGTCAGGCAATCCAGCGGGTGATCGGAAATATAAAGTTCCATAACACCTTTGCGGATTTTCTTGAGCCGTTCGGTCTGGGTATGGACCACCATGCCATCCGCGACCGGGGTCGTGCAGGATGACGGGGTGCCGTTGCGACCTTCGATTTCGACCAGACACAGGCGGCACGAACCAAACGCATCGACCATATCGGTTGCGCACAGTTTCGGTACCTGAATACCCGCCTCCATCGAGGCCCGCATGATCGACGTGCCTTCGGGCACGGTCACATCAAATCCGTCAACATTGATCGTCACGGTCTTTTCGGATTTGGCGGCGGGGGTTCCGTAGTCGACTTCTTTTACCAAGGACATCGTTCTCACTCCGCGGCTATATCAAGCGCATGGGGCTTGAAATCATCAGGGAAATGGGTCAGTGCGCTCATCACCGGATAGGGGGTAAACCCGCCCAGCGCGCATAGCGACCCGAACTTCATCGTTTCACACAGGTCGGCCAGAAGTTCCTTCTGCATTTCGGGATCTTCACCGCGTGCGATCTTGTCGACAACTTCGGTGCCGCGTGTTGACCCGATGCGGCATGGCGTGCATTTTCCACACGATTCAATCGCACAGAATTCCATGGCAAAACGGGCCTGTTTCATCATGTCGACACTGTCGTCAAACACGACGACACCGGCATGACCGATCAGGCCATCCGCCTTGGCGAATGCCTCGTAATCAAATGGTGTCTCAAACAGTTCGCGCGGGAAATACGCGCCCAGCGGACCACCGACCTGAACCGCCTTGACCGGGCGGCCGCTTGCCGTGCCACCGCCGATCTGATCAACGATTTCACCAAGTGTCAGGCCAAACGCCGTTTCATAAAGGCCGCCATGTTTGACATTGCCCGCGATCTGGATCGGAATGGTCCCGCGCGAACGGCCCATGCCGAAATCACGGTAATATTCCGCACCCTTTTCAAGGATCACCGGCACCGAGCACAACGAGATAACGTTGTTAACAACCGTCGGCCGCCCCATAAAGCCCTCAAGGGCCGGAAGGGGTGGCTTGGCGCGGACAACGCCCCGCTTGCCTTCCATACTGTTCAAAAGCGAGGTTTCCTCGCCGCAGACATAGGCCCCCGCCCCCATGCGGACTTCCATGTCGAACGTGTAATCCGATCCCAGAACCTTGGGCCCCAGCAGTTTGTTTGCTCGTGCGACTTCTATCGCTTCGTTCATGATGCGGATCGCATCGGGATATTCCGACCGGGTATAGACATATCCCTTGGTCGCCCCGGTCGCGAGACCGGCAATGATCATCCCTTCGATCAGGACAAACGGCTCGCCCTCCATGATCATGCGATCAGCAAACGTGCCGCTGTCGCCTTCGTCGGCATTACAGACGATGTATTTCTGATCACCAGGCGCCTGACGCACGGTATTCCATTTGATACCCGTCGGGAAACCGGCACCACCGCGACCGCGAAGGCCTGAATCCGTAACCGCCTTGACGATATCCTCGGACGTCATCCCAAGGGCATTTTCAAGCCCCTTGAGTCCGTCATTGGCACGGTAATCGTCAAGCGACACGGGATCAATAATGCCGCACCGCTGGAAGGTCAGGCGCGTCTGCGCCTTCAGGAACGGGATATCCTGCGTGTGGCCAAGGAAACGTTTATGATCACTACCGTTCAGGAAACCGGCGTCAAACAGGCTGTCGACATCCTCGACCGCAATTGGGCCATAAGCCAGACGCCCGCGCGATGTTTCGACCTCGACCATCGGCTCCAGCCAGTACATGCCAAACGAACCGTTACGCACGATCTGGACATCTTCACCGCGTTTGATCGCTTCGGCGGAAATCGCCTTTGCCACGTCGTCCGCACCAAGGGCAACAGAACCGGAATCAAGCGGGACGTAAATCTTGACTGTCATGATCCCACCTCGCTCAGGATGCGATCAAGACGATCCTTGTTTACCCGGCCGACAACCTTGCCATCAACCATGGCCGCCGGTGCGCAGGCACAAAGCCCAAGGCAGAAGACCGGCTCCAGCGTCACATTCTTGTCGCTGGTCGTTTCCGACCAGTCGACTTTCAGTTTGCGCCGTGCATGGTCACCGACATCATCGGCCCCCATCGCCTGACAGGCCTCGGCACGGCAGATTTTGATCACATGTTTGCCCGGCTTTCCTTCCCGGAAGTCATGATAGAAACTGGCAACCCCGTGGACTTCTGCCCGGCTAAGGTTCAGTTTTTTGGCAATGGTCTGAAGCGCGCCTTCGGGAATAAAGCCGAATTCTTCCTGCACCTCATGCAGGATCGGCAAAAGCGGGCCTTCAAGTCCGGACAGCCCATCACAGATGGTGCCGACGCGGATGGATATTTCCTCGGTCGTCTCGGTTAAAGACATGCAAGCCTCTCTCACTTAGCAGTCTATTGAATTATTTGTTATTCCAGCCAGTGTCGGTGATTGCCGCCGCCGGTTCAATAAAGGCATCCCGTTACGCGATAGCGAAAACCTATCAAGCCGCTATCAGGCCAGTTCAAGTTCCGAAATCTGTTTGGCCTCTTTCAGCAATGCGGACACAACCGGTGTCGCCGGCTCGCGCTTCGCCGCAATCATACCCACCAGATGCGATGCATCGGGATCGACAATCGGGATCGATTTGACCCGATCACGCATGCTGAATTCCTTGACCATCTTGACCGGCATGATGCTGGCCCAGTTCCCCGTATGAACGTGGGTAAACAGGGCAATCATCGAATCACTTTCAAGCGTCGGACTAACGCGCGCGCCTGCCTCGGTCAGATGCTGATTGATAATCCGCCGGTTCTGCATATCGGGTGTCAGCAAACATAACGGAAACTCTGCCGCCTCCCGCCAGGTGATGCTTTCGCGGTCCCCGATATCATCGAAATTCGACGTCACAAGGTGATAGCGTTCATAATAAAGCGGGATCGATGTCACCCGGCCAAGCGGCTCGTTATCCAGATAGGTAATGCCGACATCGATTTGAAGATTATCAAGCAATGCCTGTATTTCAGTCGATGTCCGCGACAATACCGCAAAGGTCACATCCGGATGCTTTTCGCGAAACGGGGTCGTCAATTCATGCACCATCGAAAGTGCCGTAGGGATCACCGCAATCTGCACCTGTCCGGTCAGCCCAAAGCGCATGGCACGCATTTCATCGCGCATTGACCGCGAACTGCCGACAATATGACGCGCCCATTCCAGAACCCGTTCACCTTCGGGCGTTAACCCCTGATACCGTGAGCCGCGCCGCACAAGCACCACCCCCAAATGGTCTTCAAGCTGGCGCAGGGCACTGGAAAGGGTTGGCTGTGTCACACCGCATTCCTCGGCGGCGTGACCAAAATGCTGCTCGCGGGCAAGCACCATAAACATTTCGAGTTTATCGATCATGGCGTATCCGGCGCCTTTCGGGAAAACCCCAATATGGTGGCGCACTTTATGTGATTGATGGACACCATTTACGGGGCGGATGTCCTGATCGCAGGATAACCCGAAAGGCCATAAAAACCGAGGGGTTAATCCTGCAACAGGAGCGGACATGACATTGATGCACTTTCATGTCCAGACGGGTCCGGGGACAGACAGACATACCCGGACCCTTTGGCGCCGGTCGGAGTTAAGCCGACCGGCTCCGGGGTTTGGTACTACGCTTCGGACGTTGCCTCGCGGCCAGACGGTGTCGGCTTTGCAGGCTCGGCCGCGGTTTCCATGTAATGCTTGTCATGGATAGGCTTGACCAGTGCGTTGGCAATCAGGCCAATCACCAGCAGGGCCGCCATGGCATACATGGTGGTGTTATAAAGGCTCGGCGTCGGATCAACCGTCCCGGCAGGGGCGATTTCCATCAGACGGCCAATGGTAACGGTTTTGGCAGCAATCAGCTGATCAAGCTGATCCATACCGGCACCGAACTTTGCCTGAAACGCTGCCGGATCAATCTTGGCCGCCAGTTCCTTGACCGAGTTCCCGACCGAGGTCTGACGCAACTGGGTGATGGCAACCGGCCCTAGCACGCCCGCAACACTCCATGCGGTCAGAAGACGGCCATGGATGCCACCGACATATTTGGTACCGAAAACATCGGCAAGATAGGCCGGAATGGTCGCAAAACCGCCGCCATACATGGTGAAAATGATCATGGTTGCGCCATAGAACATCACAAGCCACGTAACGACCGGGTTCACACTGACCTGCCCCGCAGCATATGGGATCGACAGATAAAGGATGATGCCAAGAATGAAGAAGCAGTAATAGGTGTTCTTGCGCCCGATATAGTCCGAGGTCGATGCCCAGAAGAACCGGCCGCACATGTTAAAGACCGAAATCATGAAGACATAGGTCGCAGCAAAACCGGAATTGACAATCAGCGGCAGCGTGCTGCCAAAGATTTCCGTCATCATGGTTTTGGCAACACCAATTACCCCGATACCCGCCGTCACGTTAAAGCACAGAACGATCCACAGCATGTAGAATTGCGGGGTTTTAAGTGCCTGATCGATATGGACGTTTTTCTGGGTGATCATCCGCTTGGAGGCTTCTTCGCCCGTTGGCGGTGTCCAGCCTGCCGGCAGCCAGCCTTCACGCGGGACACGATACGAGAATGCCGCAATGATCATGACAATGAAATAGGCCACACCAAGCGTGATGAAGGTTGCCGATGCACCGGTATTACCGGTACCCGCAACATAAACACCTTCCTCGATCGGAACCGGCGCCGATGCCACCTGGGCTGCACCTGCAATCACGACTTCGACCATCTGGCCACCGACTTCGGCCATGCGTTTGCCGCCTTCGGTCACCAGGTTAACAGCACTTTCCGGGCCAAGATATTCCGGCACCTTGTAGAAGAATGAAAGCAAACCCTCCTTGATCGGTGTTGCGATCATCGCTCCCCCGCCAAAGCCCATGATGGCCATACCGGTTGCCATACCGCGCCGGTCCGGGAACCAGCGGATCAGCGTTGAAACCGGCGATACATAGCCAAGACCAAGACCGGCCCCGCCAATCACACCGTAACCAAGATAAACCAGCCAAAGCTGATGGCTGGCAATGCCAAGACCACCAATAATGAAGCCCCCGCCCCAGCAGCAGGCAGCAACAACGCCAACCATACGTGGACCGACTTCTTCAAGCCACTTGCCACCGAATGCCGCCGCAAGACCAAGGCAGACAATCGCAACCGAGAAAATCCAGACGACAGATTGCAGCCCCCAGTCACCGGAACTTGCGGCAACAACACCGAATTCCTTGACCAAAGGCGGGTTGAAAATCGACCAAGCATAGACCGAGCCGATGCAAAGATGGATGGCAATGGATGCTGGCGGGACTTTCCAGCGGTTGAAATCGTCCCTTGCGACGATATGTTCTTTTTTAAGGCGATCAAACATTTGTGTTTTTCCTCCCGGTATTATGTTCATCCGGTGGCCCCATCCCCCCAATTTCGGATGAATGCTGCATGGCCATATCGGTAAGACCCGGAAAACACAGCGTCGCAATTGCTATGCCATTCAGTCTGTTGCCTGATTTTCTGGAAGTTTTGGAAAGACAATCATCATATTGCGGCGCACGCGCATGGACAAAATGTCCAACAAATTTTTACTGTGCAATGCACCATCCGGACAAAATGTCCAATCCCTGACGGGATAATCAGTCCGCCTCGGGCAACCAGATGGTGAATAACGTTCCTTTGCCTGGCTCGCTTTCAACCGTCATGGTTCCGCCCTGCCGGTCAATCAGGGTTTTACTGATCGACAACCCCAACCCCGTACCTTCACGGCGCTTGGTCGTGTAGAACGGGTCGAAAATACGGCCCAGTATTTCGGGCGACATGCCCGTACCCGTATCGCGGATCGAAATGCGAATGCCGGGTTTTCCTTTCTGATCAAAATCCTCGTCAATCAGGGTTAGGGTACCGCTGCCGGGCATCGCATGCAGCGCATTGACCATCAGATTGACCAGCACCTGCTGCAATTCCGTCCGGTTCATCAGGATAAGCCGCGTGGCTAGGCTTTCACGTGATACCTCGATATCGGCCTTGTTCAACAGATGCTGCACCAGTGGCAGGCAATCACCAATCACCTCGCCCGGCGAATGGCGCTCGACAAATCCGGCATATTCTTCGGGTTTGGCAAATTGCAAAAGCTTGGTGACAATCAGATTGATGCGGCTGACCTGTTCGTCGATCAAACGGAATTCGGTTTCCGCCAGCCGCACATTTTCACCCAGCAGATCCCGCACCACATCAAGGTTCCCCTGAAGCACAGCGACCGGATTGTTGATCTCATGCGCGACACCCGCCGTGATTTCACCAATTGCCGCCAGCTTTTCGGACATGATCAATTGCTTGGTCGTGGCTTCAAGCTGGCGGTTGGCTTCGCGAAGTTCACTGGTGCGCGCATCAACACGCGCATTCAGTTCCTCGTTCCAGGCACGCAAACGTTTGTCTCGTTCCTGCACCTGATCAAGCAGATCATCAAGATGTTCCGCCACCAGCGATATTTCATCCTGCACCTGATCGATATTGGTCCGCGCGCCAAAGTCGCCGCTTTCTACCCGGGCAATCGTCTGGGTCATGCGTTCAAGCGGCTTGAAAATGCCGCGCGCCCAACGCAGGAAGATCGGAACGCTCAGCGTCGCGACAAACAGAAACGCCGCAATGATAATCAGCAGGCTTTCATATTTCGTCTGGGCAAACGGAGCTTCAAGGAACCCGACATACAGCATCCCGACCCGCTTGCCAAAACTGTCGGTAATCGGCTCATAGGCTGAAATATACCAGTCATTGACGACAAACGCGCTATCGAGCCACACCTTGCCGTCTTCCAGAACATTCTGGCGCACCGCCGCCGATACCCGTGTGCCAAGCGCGCGCCGCCCTTCAAACAGCCGCACATTGGTGCTGATCCGCACATCGTCGAGAAACAGGGTCGCCGTGCCCTGGCTGCCTTCGGGAAGACTGCCTTTGCGGTAAACCAGATCATTGATCGTGTCGATAAAGACAAGGTTCTGGTTCAACAATATGCCGCCAACCAGTGCGCCGTCTATCCCCTCTGCGCCCTCCATCGGCAGGGATACATGGCTTGCCGAATGCACCACCATGCCGCGCGTTTCCGCATCGCGCGTGGTGGGCACCGCGTTGGGTGTCGGCACCAGATCAAGCCTTGCGCGCGCCGCCAGACCGGGCGAAATCGCCGCCAGATCGACATTCTCGAATATATCCACCCCGGTCAAGGACGCCCCCGAAAGGGCGGTTGAAATCACCGGCCAGTCTGCATCAAGCCGCGGGTTGGCCTGCCTCGGTGCCGCTCCTGAAACAAGCCCCTGCCGATTGGCGATATACAGGAAATCAAGGCCAAGCTCGGCCTGCTTTGTGGCCAGCAGATCATCAATCCGCGCCCGATCCCCCGATGCCAGCACATCGCGAAATGTCACCGACTGGCCAAGCGCCTCGATCTGCTCGCCAGTGGTTTCCAGAATATGGGTAAAATATTGATGGGCAATCGTCAGGTCGCCATTGACCTTCGATGTCAAAAGCGCGTCAAACTTGCTGTTCCAGCGCACCATCATCACGCCAAGAAGCAATGGCAAAATGACCAGTGTCGGCAATAACGCAATCGCCAGCAGTTTGAATCGCACGGACCGGGTGCGTTTGGTACGGCGGCTCCGCCACGGCATCAATCGGCCCAATCGGCAAATTTGCGGTCAATCGTCTTGCGCGATATCCCCAGACGCCGCGCGGCTTCATTGCGATTGCCGCCGGTCTTGTGCACCATCGCCATGATGTGACGCCGTTCCATTTCCTCCAGCGTCTCGTCCTGATCGGTATGGCCATCCATCCCAGCCTGCTCGTCGCGGAATTCTGCCGGGAACCGCCCAAGGATCAGGGTGCGTTCCACAAGGTTGCGCAATTCGCGCACATTGCCGGGCCAGTCATATCGCGTCAATCCGGCACGCACCGCCCCATCCATCGCGACTTGCGGCACCCCAAGCTGCTTGGACAGTTTGCTCATAAACAGGCTGGCGAGTTCAAGCACGTCATCCCCGCGCTCGCGCAGGGGCGGCATGGCGATATGCATGACATTGATCCGGTAAAACAGATCGGCACGGAAACGGCCCGCTTCGACCTCTGCCTCAAGATCGGCATTGGTGGCAAAAATAAACCGCAGATCGACCGGTGCCTCGCGCTCCGATCCCACCGGGCGGATACGGCGGCTTTCAATCGCGCGCAAAAGCTTGCTTTGCGTCGCCAGCGACAATTCCCCGACCTCGTCGAGAAACAGGGTACCACCCTGCGCATGCATGAAAAGCCCGTCGCGCGTGGTTTGCGCCCCGGTAAAGGCCCCTTTCAGGTGCCCAAACAATTCGGCCTCTATCATCTCGGATGGAATGGCGGCACAATTGATCGGCACGAACGGCTTTTCGGCCCGGTCAGATAACGCATGTAATGATCGTGCGGTCACTTCCTTGCCCGTGCCGCTTTCGCCAGAAATCAGGATCGATGTCGGAAGGGGGGCCACCCGTGCAATGGTTTCGCGGATTTCCTGGATTTGCGCTGAATAGCCAATCAGCTTGTCGCGCAACAGAACGTGATCGGACGTTGCGCGCAATTCATGGCGCAAAACATGGTTTTCACGCCGCAACCGCATCCGGTCAAGGCATCGCGCTACCGCATTCAAAATCTGGTTGGATCGAAACGGTTTAAGGACAAAATCAACCGCACCGGCCCGCAATGCCTTGATCGCGGTATCGAGATCGGCATAGGCCGTCATCAGGATGGCATCGGAAAAAAAGCCGATCTCGCGCTGCTCGGTCAACCACTCAACCCCGGACTTGCCCGGCATGATGTTATCAAGGATCACGACGTCGAAATGATGCTGATCGAGAAG
Source organism: Thalassospira lucentensis (assembly GCF_001613805.1). GTDB lineage: Bacteria > Pseudomonadota > Alphaproteobacteria > Rhodospirillales > Thalassospiraceae > Thalassospira > Thalassospira lucentensis_A. The sequence goes on along the minus strand of NZ_LPVY01000025.1, from coordinate 154,196 downwards.
CTTGGTCGCTTCTTCGCAATCGGCGGCTTCTTCCACCCGCTTGGCGCGCGGCCCCAATGTACGGACAAGGAAATTGCGCATCCCCGGCTCGTCATCGACGATCAGGATCGATGCTTTCTCCAGCCACGGGCCGAATTCCGGCCCTGGCTTACCATCCGGTTGCGATGCAGGTGATGGTGCAACCAGATCCGGTGCCCCCATTGCAGTCGATCTCATTGAATTCCTCCGCCGATCTTCCCGGTCACTTTGTTTTTATTTTTTCGAAGATTAGATCAGCAGAAGATGAAAAGCAAAACCGTTGGTCGCATTCCCCAAACTTCCTCGCCGGCACCAATAAAAATCGGGCGAGAAACCGATGCTCCCCACCCGATGAAATCTGAAATATTTTGGGCGCTACGCCCCAGATAAAACGACGTTCTAGAACGCGTAACGCGCTGCCACCCCGAAAGTCAAAGGTGCGCCAACATCGACGACTGTATCGCTCTGATTGGCTGTAACGTAACGCTCGTTAAACAGGTTTTTGACATAGCCGGTAAATGTCATGCTGCCAACGGCATATTCCGCATTCAGATTCACCAGCGTCACAGGATCGCTACGCCGTTCACCGACGACAGTCGAACCGCTAGTGATAAAGTTGGAAATGCTGTCATCCTGATAGACAACATTGGTCCCGATCATAAGACCGTTATCAAAGGTGTAATTGGCCCCAACCGATGCCTGATATTTCGGCGCAAACATGAATTCATGGCCGCTATAATCAACACCGTCCGATACAAAAGAATTATACTTAGTATCACTGTAAGACGCACCGGCATGCACAGAAAGTTGCGATGTCACCAGATATTGCGCCGAAAGTTCCGCTCCGGCCATCCGGCTATCAGCCGCATTGGCCACCTGGCGGTTGCCACTACTATCACGGAACGTAACCTGCTGATCGGTCCAGTCGGTGTAATAAATGTTAGCATTGGTCCGCAAACGACGGTTCAGCCAATTGCCACGCCAAGCCAATTCATAAGTATCGGTAAATTCAGGATCATAAGGTGTATGAAGGGCAAGTGATCGAAGATTCACCCCCCCACTGCGATAGCCGCGCTGCCACGTAACCCCGACAAGATGGTTCTCCGTCACGTCATAACTCAGGCCCAGTTTCGGCAGCAAAACACTGGAAGTGATATTTTCGTTTGCAGAAGGGTCCGTCGCCAAATTAAGCGTATCAACCGTGTAGTCAATCCGGGTGTGGTTTTCCTCATGGTCCCAGCGAAGACCAGTAATCAGGGTCCAGTCATTAACGAACTCCCAGTTTGCCTCGCCAAACAGAGCATAACTGTCGATTTCAACCTTGCCCTTTTCATTCATGACGGTTGTCCCGCTTACGGCAAGCTTGTCGTCAATATCACTGGTCGTCCGGCCAAGATAGGCACCAAAGAACCCGGTAAGATTTTCATAATCATAACCAAGCCGAACTTCCTGACTGGCAAGGGTCTGTTCATGCTTGCGAAGAGCCGCCTGCGACGTTGTTGGCGTCCTGTCGAAATCAAGGGCAGCACTATAATCAACAAGTGTCGCCGAACTGATGCTGGTCAATGTCCATTCATCATCCAGATACCAGTCGAGCTTGCCCGTTACCGCATTCTGATCAAACTTGTGATAGGTTTCGGTATTCTCGTACACATTGAAGTAATCTGGCACACCGTCATTTGCATCAACCGCATTAAGTCCGGCACGCTGATCATTGTGTGAAAACGTCAGCAGCACATCGACGTCATCGGACGGCAGGAACAATAGCTTCCCGCGCACATTGGCTGACCGTAAAGGGTTGGCATCATCGCCCAATGTCGGGTTATTGATGTATCCATCCTCGGTTTGATAATCGACGGCCAACCGTCCCGCCAACCTGTCTTCAATCAGTGCACCATTGGCAAGTGCCGATGAACCCTTTTCACCATAGCGGCCAAGATTTCCCTGCACGGCGAATTCGGGGGTAAATGTCGGGTCTTTGGTTTTCATCACCACCGCACCGGCAAGCGAGTTACGCCCCTGTGTGGTCGATTGCGCTCCGCGATAAACTTCAACCTGCTCAACATCCCAGACCGAGAGCGGATTGGCCGTCAGCAGACGGTTACTTTGGATCGCATCGTCAACATAAACCGAAATCGCACCGTTAAGGGCGGCTGCCCCCTGTTCGTCAAACCCTTGAACCGGAACACCGCGAATACCCCAGTTTTCGTTACCGGATTGAGTATAGACACCGGGCGTACCACTCAGCACATCCTGAAGGGTTTTTGCCCCTTCCTTCCGCATATCCTCGCTGGTGCTGACCGCAACACTCGACAGTGTCCTGTCCTGACTGCGCTGGATTTTTTCCCCTGTGACGATGACTTCTTCTAGCTGAATAACTTCCTGCGGCACTTCCTCGTCCGCAAATACCGGCGTGATACCCAGCGCGCTGGAAGCCACCGCCAGCGCCAAAGAGTTTTTACTGAAAACGTGCATTACCTTGCTTCCCATTCAGAACCACATTTTTTCAAGCGTTGCGGTAAAGAAGTCAGAAGGTTCACACTGTCCGTTTCCCGCCTTCCCCCGCTCCCTGAAACATCTGTCGCGAATGATTAAGCACGGCCAATTGCAAATGACAATAGTTATTATTTGCTACAATAAACACGTATTTTCAGTGAATTAGTTTTTTTGAGGAGAAGCACACAGAAGATGCAGATACATACCACCCAGACCGAGCTGATAAGTCGCACCTCAATTCAGCCATGCTCATGGTAAATGGAACGCAGATAGCTTTCCTGTGCGGCCAACGGCTGCCTGTGTAATCGCGGACATGCTTCGCATAAAACTTCCGGCTTTCCGACAACCGGCGTATGAAGCAGGTAATGCAGACAGCAATGCTTCCTTAACGGGATGCTTGAACAAATATCTGGGACAGGCGAAGCAACAATACGTTGCAAGCTTCTAAGCTTTAACCGGCCATCGGCAACAACTGGCGTCTCCATCCATTGATGAGCCATGGAAAAGGTTTCGGGGTCCAGCGCATCGCGCAATCTGTCAAACGCCCCGTCCCAGACCGCAATAACGTTCCCCCACAACACCTTGGTCGATACACCACCCCATGCAGAAATCGTCACAAACAGCGGGTCCAGATGGTCATTTAACACGCGCTCCCAATAGCCTGCCATCTGGTCGGGTGACAATGACGGAAGCCGTTCCATGACCTTCAATGCCACAGGCCGGGCGTCATCATGCAAAAGTTCGACATCCCCCTTCCAAACCCGGATTTCCAAATTTCGGGCCAATATTCCCGCCAATACCGCCGGGAACAGAACACTAAGGTAATTCATCGACCACTGGGACGCGACGGGCGGTCGCTTTGCTACCGGATAGACCGAGGCGAACCGATCAAGCATCGGAAACAGGATTTCTTCCTGTGGAAGCTGCTGCAGCCTGACGGAAGAAAAGCCGCAATGATCTGTCCGGATGACTTGACGGATGGGAGGCCACGTTTGGCAAAGCCAGTCTGGTAATTCCATAGCAAGCCCCCTGCTAAAAAATGAGAACGCCAATCAGTATTATTAGCATTGCGACCATAACGAGCTGCCTCTATAAACTCAATCTGATTTATCCCGATCAGTTGAGGCATCATGAATACTTTGCAGGGCTTCTGGCGACTTGCGCGCCCTTTCTGGACATCGTCTGAAAAAGTCCCTGCTCTGTTGTTACTGGCTGCGACCATCCTCATGAATCTCGGGCTTGTCGGGGTCAATATCCTGAACAATTTCTGGAATCTGAACTTTTATAACGCCTTGCAGGCTCTGGATTACGACGCCTTCCTGATCAGTGGTGGCCAGTTCATCCTGTTACAAGTCGCCCTCACGACCTTCACCGTCGCAGCTTTTCACTTTCAACAAAAACTGACGATCCGGTGGCTGCGCTGGTCAATCACAAACACGCTTCAGGATTGGCTGAAGGATCAACGATACCTTCTTTTGCAACTGGACTCTCCTGAAACAGACAACCCGGATCAACGGGTTGCCGATGATATCGACATGTTCATCGTCATCTCGCTCAAACTGGGTCTAGGGCTGATGACGGCTTTGGTGTCGCTCTTCTCTTTCCTCAATATTTTATGGAACGCATCCGGCCTCGTCACGATACCATTCGGAACCGAAAGTCTGGTCATCCCCGGACTACTGGTCTGGGTTGCATTGCTTTACTCGATTGCCGGGACGGGTGGGGCATTCTGGCTGGGACGTGCCCTTCCCGGGCTTAATTTCCTGCAGCAACGCCGCGAAGCTGATTTCCGGTTTTCCCTGATGCGCCTTCGCGAACATGCGGAATCGATTGCGCAATATCGTGGCGAAAAAGCCGAAATGCGCACCTTCGCATCACGATTGGAGGCCGCCCTTCAGAACTTCTGGGAACTGGTCAAAAAACAGAAAATCGTGCTTGGCTATTCCACATTCTATATGCGCACGGCCACCGTGATCCCAATGTTCATCATGGCACCGCAATTCTTTGCCGGGGCATTTCCCCTTGGCCGCCTGACCCAGATCAGCGCCGCCTTCGGCGAAGTTCACGAAGCCATGGCATATCTTGTCCGGGTCTTCCCGCAAATTGCCGAATGGAAATCTGTCGTCGACCGATTAACCGGCTTCCAGAACAGGCTGGATGCCCTTTCGTCCAATTCCGGCGTCAATATCCGCCATCAACCACATGCTTTCGAGATCAAGAAACTTAACCTGTGGCTCCCCGATGGCGGAAAAACGCTTCTGCGCGATTTTTCCCTGCAACTGACACCGGGGGATAGCCTTCTTATCCGTGCGCCATCCGGCTTTGGGAAATCCACAATGATCCGTGCTGTTTGCGGCTTGTGGAAACACGCCTCAGGAAGTGCGGCTTACGACAGCGAAAACGCTCTTATCCTGGCCCAGAAACCCTATTTTCCGCTTGGAAGGCTGCGCGATATTCTCTGGTATCCGCAAATTGCTGATGCCGACAATGATCCGGCTTTATCGCATGCTTTGCAACGGTTTGAACTGGGGCACCTGATCGAACAGCTCGATAGCGAAACCGACTGGTCAAAGAAACTCAGCATTGGCGAACAGCAGCGATGCTCCTTTGTCCGCGCCGTACTGCGAAAACCGAAAATTCTCTTCCTTGATGAAAGCACGTCCGCACTTGATGAAAACGCGGAAACCCTCTGCTACCGCCATCTGAAAGAAGAACTGCCTGACACAATTCTGATCAGCATCGGACACCGTGCTTCACTGGAACAATTTCACTCCAGAATTCTGGAACTTGATAAAGATACCAATGCCCTTTCTCTCGCCAGTCGCGAAGCATTGGCGTAAAGCAAGACATATCAAAAAAAGTGGCAGTCCATCGGGACTGCCACCTTATGTCTTCACGATCCTGCGAAAATCACTTCATCGTCGGCATGACGAATTCGGCGCCCTTGCGAATGCCCGTCGGCCAGCGCGAGGTGATGGTTTTAAGGCGGGTATAGAACCGCACCCCTTCCATGCCATGCATGTGATGATCGCCAAACAAGGATGCCTTCCAGCCGCCAAATGAATGGAACGCCATCGGAACCGGGATCGGCACATTGATGCCGACCATGCCGGTCTGGGTGCGGTTGGCAAATTCACGCGCCGTATCGCCATCACGGGTAAAGATCGCGGTACCATTGCCATATTCGTGGCTATCAACAAGATCGGCCGCGGTTTCAAAATCATCGGTCCGCACGATTGACAGGACCGGCCCGAAAATTTCTTCCTTATAGATCGTCATGTCGGGTGTCACATTGTCAAACAGGGTTCCGCCAACGAAGTAGCCGTCTTCATAGCCCTGCAAACGAATGTCACGGCCATCAACAACCAGCTTCGCCCCTTCTTCAACGCCCTTGTTGATATAACCGACAACCTTGTCGCGATGCTGTGCCGTCACAAGCGGCCCCATCTCGGCGGCCGGATCTGTCCCCGGTGCAACCCGAAGTTCGTTAATGCGCGGGACAAGCTTTTCGACCAGCGCATCCGCCGTCGCCTTGCCCACCGGCACCGCAACCGAAATCGCCATGCAGCGTTCGCCAGCCGACCCATATGCCGCCCCCATCAGGGCATCAACCGCCTGATCCATATCGGCATCGGGCATCACGATCATATGGTTTTTCGCACCGCCCAACGCCTGGCAACGCTTGCCCTGCGCAGTCGCGGTTTCATAGATGTATTTCGCAATCGGGGTCGAACCGACAAAGCTGATTGCGCTGACATCCGGATCAAACAGAAGCGCATCAACCGCTTCCTTGTCGCCCTGCACAACGTTGAAAACGCCGTCCGGCAAACCGGCCTCGCTCAGCCATTCCGCCAGCAGAAGCGACGCAGACGGATCACGTTCGGATGGTTTCAGGATGAAACAGTTGCCGCAGGCAAGCGCAACCGGGAACATCCACATCGGCACCATGGCCGGGAAGTTGAACGGCGTAATACCGGCGACAATACCAAGCGGCTGACGCACCGAATGGCTATCAACCTTGGTACCGACATTCTCGGTGAATTCGCCCTTCAAAAGCTGCGGCGCGCCGGTGGCAAATTCAACAACCTCAATCCCGCGGGTGACTTCACCCAGTGCATCCGAAAGCACCTTGCCATGCTCGGCGGTAATGGCCGCCGCCAGTTCTTCCGAACGGCTTTCAAGGATGCCCAGGAATTTATTGAGGATACGGGCACGACGCAGCGGCGTGGTATTGGCCCATTCCGCGGCTACCGCACGTGCACTTTCGACAGCATTTCGAACCTCGGCCTTCGATGCAAGGTCAACCGTCGCACTCTGCTGACCGGTGGCCGGGTTGAACACGGCCGCTGTCCGGCCGGAAGTCCCGGCGACACGTTTGCCGTTGATGTAATGGGTGATCTGGCTGGACATTCGGCTTCTCCCGATAATCGTGGTGATCTTTTGTCGCGGATCATAAAAACCGTCCGCAAAGCAGGTCGATTATGGATATGCATATGGATGCACATCAATTACCATTATTGCAAATTCGATGTGCAATTTTTAAAGTCAATAGATCATGGATTGGGACCGCATTCGCATCTTTCTGGCCGTCGCACGACAGGGCCAGATCCTTTCGGCCGCCCGTCAGCTTGGCCTGAACCACGCCACGGTTGGTCGGCAACTGACCGCGCTTGAACAGGAACTCGGCACCAAACTTGTCGAACGACGCACGACCGGATCGGAACTGACCGAGGCCGGCAAAGCCCTGATGGGTGCAGCCGAGGCCGCTGAATCAGCCTTCCTTAAAGTCGGCACCGCCTTCCCCAACCGGGCAGAAGGCATCGCCGGAACCGTTCGCGTTGGCGTGCCCGATGGACTTGGCAATTACTTCCTTGCACGTGAACTGGCGGGCTTTGCCGCGGGGCATCCCGATCTGGTGATCCAGCTGGTGCCGCTGCCGCGTACCTTTTCCCTGTCCCAACGCGAAGCCGACATCGCCATCACCCTTGATCGCCCCAAACAGGGGCGGCTGGTGATCAAAAAACTGACCGACTACACGCTGAGCGTCTATGCATCCCAAAGCTACATCAAAAACTATGGCGCGATCCGGTCCGAACGCGATCTGACCGACCGGCTGTTTGTCACCCATATCGAAGACCTGATTTACAGCCGCGCCCTTGATTACGCGGCACGTCTGGGCAAACTGATGAAACGGCGTTTCGAATGCGGCAGTGTGGTCGCCCAGATGGAAGCGGTGCGCAACGGGCACGGCATTGGCATCCTGCATGATTACGCCACCCATGATGTACCCGACCTGATCCGCCTGCTGCCCGATATCCGCTTTACCCGAAATTACTGGATGCTGCTGCATCCCGATACCAAGGACACCCGCGGGGTCGCCGCCGTCGCCGATCATATCAGCCGGGTCGTACGTACCGCGCGTGATCTATTCATTGCACAGTGATCTAAAATTTCACGAATCTGATTGCTGTATCTGCACGCAAACACCGTATCACGGTTAAAATCCGGATCATATTGCCACACTATACGAACAGAAAAACTCCGAAGCAAAATCAACAGAAAGACAAGAAACATCAAGCTGTTCAGGCATCTAAACAGCGTACCTTTAATTGTATTTTCACGGACTTAACTTGCGATTTTTCACTACGATCACTTGCATTTGAAGGGCGTTCCCGGGCATATTCTTTCGGATATGGTTGGGGATGAGCCATGTGGTCGGGGGCACACAAAAAGCCTGTTGAACAGGATTTCAAAAACCGCTTGCTGCATGGCGCAATCAACGTTTGAAAGGTCAGACGTTGCAGAAGCGCACAAACACGTTTGCGCCGGGGACAGAACGGCAGGGAGCACCACTTACAACGCCGCAGGCAAGCATATGGCTTGACTGGGCCAAAGGGGATGATTGCGCAAATTACAATATTTGCAGCGTCATTCGCTTTGACGGCGATCTTGATATTGCTGCCCTTCACAAGGCCATCGTCCAAACCGATCAGGAAAATGACGCCCTTCGTCTGCGCTTTGGATCCGAAGGCGGCAATCCCTTCCAGTTCCTCGCCGATACCTGTCGCGAAACCGATTTCAGCGTCATCGATTTAAGTTTTGCCGACGATCCGGTTCTGATCGCCCATCACGAAGTCGAAGAAATCCGCCGCCGTCCGCTTGATCCGGAAAACGGACACCATTGCCGCCACCGCCTGTTGCAACTGGGCAAAGGGCGTTTCTGGTGGGTCCGGGTTTATCATCATCTGGTCTGCGACGGATATGCAGGCCATCTGATGGCAATGCGCGCAGCAGAAATATACAGCGCGCTTAAAACCGCTACCCCCGTGCCCGAAAGCACATTCGGGTCTTATCTCGATTTTATCACCGCCGATACGACCTATCCCGAAACACCGGCCTTCCAACGCGATCTTGCCTATTGGCAGGAACGCCTGCAAAACGATCACGCGATCACGCGGTTTTCATCCGACAAACCGTCGGGAGAACTGGTTCAGGCCCGGCTTGAACAAACCCTGGATGGTCAGGAACTCGCCAGACTGACCCAGACAGCCAAAGCCTGCGGCACATCGCCGACCGCCATTGTCATGGCCGCCTATTTCATCCTGCTTGGTCAGATCACCCATATCAAACATCCGACCGTCACCATGCCGCTTCTCAACCGGTTGGGACGGGCCGAACGCCAGACGCCGGGGGCATTTTCCTATATCGTGCCCTTCGATGCCGATTTGGGCAAACATGCGCGATTTTCCGATCTGGCCCGTGATATCTTTGCCCGGGCGCGTCGCGATGTCCGGCATATGCGCCTTGGCGCGCCGCGTATGCGCGCGGCACGGCTGGGTGCCAGGGGCCTCTCGGGCGGCGGTGCCTTTTTCAACAGCCTGGACGGGGCAGAACCCTTATCTTTTGCCGGACTCGATACACGCCGGGTCAATATCTATAACGGGCCGGTCACCGACCTAGGCCTGATCTATATGATGCAGGCCCTAAGCCCGGACAGGCAGGAAGCCGAAATCATCTGGCAATATGATACCGCTTGCCATGATGTTAAATCCGTTACCCGCATCGCCGACCGTTTCCGTCATTTCCTGTCCCGTGCACTGGACGATCCGGAACAGGAAATTGCGGCGATTGCCGCACCGCCATTGGACGAGCTTGCCATTATCCGCAAACTTGAAACCGGCCCGGCATTCACAAGACCGGTTCCCGAACGCCTCATTCCTGACCGAATTCAGCACGCCATATCATCACGCCCCGGCGATATCGCGCTGATCACCGATGATGGCCACGAAGTCACCTTTGCAACGCTGGGCCACATGGCCAATGCCGTTGCGCATCACCTGCACCAAAGCGGCATTGCAGCAGGTGACTTTGTCGGCATGAATATCTCGCCGAGCGCGCAGCAAATTGCCACTGTGATCGGCATCCTGAAATGCGGGGCAGTCTGTGTGCAGCTCGACCCGTTGCAGCCCATCGCACGTAATGCGTCGATGACACGTCATCTTGATTGCCGACTGGTTTTAAGTGACAGCACCGACGCATGGCGCGAGATCGGCAACACCACCATCACGGTGAAGGATATCAATGCCGTGCCGGGCATTGACGGCAGAACCGTCTTGGAAGATGTCCATGCCGATATTTGCAGTGACGATATCGCCTTTGTCTTCCATACGTCGGGTTCAACCGGGCAACCAAAACCGGTTCCCGTTCATCACCAATCCCTTGCCGACAAGATCGACGTCGCCATTGCCCAATTCGGCATCGGATCACATGAAAACGGCAATCCTGAAACTATGGGACTTTTCCCATCGCTCGGATTTGATCCGTGGATGCATCAATTCTGTGTCGGATTGATCTGCGGCCATCGTATGTGGCTGATGACCCATGCGATACTCAGCGACGGGCATAAATTCTGGAACGGTGTAGCGCGACACCATGTCACCCACCTTATGTCAGTGCCGTCATTTTATGAAAGTGTGATTGATGCCATTCCGGCCGATGGCAACTTCAAATTGCGCCGAATGATCATTGGCGGCGAAGTCCTGCAACCAACACTTTCCGAGCGGCTTCATTCCGTTGTCGAGTCTGCCGATATCTGGAACTGCTATGGCCCAACCGAAGCCACAATCCATGCCACCGCCCATCTGGTCCCAAGGGACATCAAAACCAAAAACATCCCGCTTGGCCACGTCGACAAGGGTGCGTTTGTCCGGATACTTGATGAGGACGGAAAACGGGTACCACTTGGCGTCCCGGGCGAGATCTATCTCGGCGGTACAGGACTTAATCGCGGCTATATCAATATGCCTGCTGTGACCGCCGAAAAATTTGTCAAAGACCCGACCAGCGAAACGGATGAAACCTTCTATTGCAGTGGCGATCTGGCTTCCTGGGGCGAAGACGGGCTGCTTTATTATCACGGGCGTACCGACGAACAGGTCAAAATCCGCGGGCAGCGTATCGAAATCGGAGAAATCGAGTACCAGCTTTCGCGCGCACCCGGCGTCGGGCAGGGTGCAGTCTTGTACGTCAAAAACAATCATGGCGGCGAACTGATTGGCTATCTTTTGCCCGACGGAAGCCATTCGAAACGGCCTGATATCGCAACCGTGCGCAGCGAACTGGCGCGCCATCTGTCCGATGCGGCCGTTCCAACCCGCCTTGAGTGGGTGGAAACGCTTCCTTTGCTGCCGTCTGGCAAAATCGATCGCAAGGCACTTGCCCAATTTGCTCAGGCCCCGGGCGGCAAACAGCCTGTTGCACAAGAAACGCCGCCCCTCGCATCCCGCAAACCAGATCAGGTGCGCATCCATCAAATGGCCGAAAAAATTGCCAAAATCTGGATGGATCTGATCGAAACCGACGAAATTGAATTCGATACCAACCTGTTTGAAGCTGGCGCCCATTCATTGCTGGTACCGCGCGCACAGTTTGCCCTGTCAAAACTCGCCGGGCGCAACATTGCGTCTGTGGAAATATTCCAGCACCCGACGATCAATTCCTTTGCCCTTCACCTGTGTGCCGATAAGCAGACAGTTCCCGAAATCGCAAAGGCCAAACCGGTAGAGGCCCAACGCAATGTGTCTGAAAATCATGACATTGCAATTATCGGCATGGCAATGCGCCTGCCCGGTGCAGATGATCGCGACACCTTCTGGTCGATGCTTGAAAACGGCGTTGATCAGATAAAGGACGTTGATATTTCCCGCCTGCGCACGCTGGGTGGTGATCCATCAGCACTGGAAGATGCCGATTTTGTCGCGCGCCACGGGATTCTTGACGATATCGATATGTTCGATCCCGCGCCCTTTGCCATGACTGCGGGCGAAACCATCGAAACAGACCCGCAGCAACGCCTGCTGCTTGAAGTTGCCCTTGGTGCCCTTGAAGACGGGGCATGTGATCCGGCGCGTGACGGCCCGGTTGGGGCTTATGTCGGGGTTGGTTTCCCTACCTATCTGGTCGATAGCCTGCGTGATCGCCTGCGCGACCGCCCCGATGCGATCCGCTATGGCATGACACTCGGCAATGACAAGGATTTTGCTGCAACACGGCTTGCCTACAAGCTGAACCTGACCGGCCCAGCCGTCGCGTCCTCGACCGCCTGTTCGACCGGCCTTGTCAATATTGCGCTTGCCGTCGAAGCATTGCGATCCGGCCAGTGCCGTGTCGCTCTTGCCGGTGGTGCGGCCCTTGGGCTTAGCCCGGCCGGGGGATATTACTTCACGCAGGGCGGCATCGGATCGCGAAGCGGTGTCTGCCGCCCGTTCGACAGCAAGGCAGACGGCGTTGTCGGCGGCAGCGGTGCGGCCATTGTCCTTCTGAAACGTCTTGATGATGCCATCGCCGACAGGGACACCATCCATGCGGTGATCAAGGGCGTCGGCATGAACAATGACGGTTCGGCGAAGGCTGCCTTTACCGCGCCTTCTGTCGATGGACAGGCAAAGGCCATTCAAACCGCCCTTGACGATGCCCAAATCGATCCCGTCACCATCCGCTTTGTCGAAGGCCACGGGACCGCAACCGCCCTTGGCGATCCGATAGAAATCGCCGCACTCAACAAGGCATATGCAAAAACCGGGACATCCCCAACACACCCGATCTGGCTTGGCTCGGTCAAGGGCAATATCGGCCATCTGGACAGTGCCGCCGGAATTGCCGGTCTGATAAAGGCCATACTGGCAATCCGTCACCGGGCATTCCCGCCGACCTGCCATTTTAATCAGCCAAATGAAAATCTTGACCTGGATCAGGGACCATTTCGGGTAAACAGTATTGTTCAACCATTATCAAGTGGCGACGATGAACCGCTGCGCGGTGGAATCAGCAGCTTCGGGGTTGGCGGCACCAATGCACATATCATCATCGAGGAAGCCCCACATGCCGATAAACCGGCATCACCCATGCCACAAAACGATATTCCCCATATCCTACCCTTCTCAGCGGCAAGCGAAGCCGCCTTGCAGAAACTGCTAACCAATACTGCAAGCTGGCTTGAGCGAAACGGGTCAGGCATATCGATATCCGATGTTGCAAACAGCCTGTCACGGCGGCACGCCTACCGGTTTCGGACCGCGATCGTTGCCACAAACATCAACACAACGATTTCCGCCCTGACCAATCCGAAATCGCCCGCCCGTCATCAGGCCGTCGCCCAACGCAACACCCCGTCCATCACCTTCCTGTTCCCCGGCCAGGGATCACAACGACCGGGCATGGCCGCCGACCTTTATGAAGCGGATCAAACTTTGGCGGCGATGATCCGCAATGCCTGCCAGCAGGTGGCAAAGATCGGCGGCCCCGATGATCTTTTTGAATTGCTGACCGTTCCCGATGAAAGCGCGGCAACATCAAGCCGCATGGCACGCACCGAAATCGCCCAACCCGCCCTGTTCATTTATGAATATGCACTGGCAAGCTGGCTGATCGAAAACGGCATTTCACCCGACGCGCTGGCCGGGCACAGCATTGGTGAATATGTCGCAGCCTGCATTGGCGGGGTCGTGTCCTTTGACGATGCGCTTCGCCTTGTGGTCACGCGCGGTCGTCTGATGGGACAAACCGAACCGGGATCAATGTTTGCCCTGTCCATGACCGAGGCCGAAGTCGGTGATCTGTTGTCGGCCTTTGGCCCCGATCTGTCGATGGCGGCAATCAACGGCCCGCGTCAATGTGTGGTGGCTGGCAGCAACGACTGTATCGACGCACTTGAACAACACATCAAATCACAGGGTAAATCCGGCCGTCGACTTGTGGTTTCGCATGCCTTCCATTCCCGCATGATGGAACCGGTTCTGGACGAATTCCGCAATGTGGTCGCCAAAATCAGGCTGAACGCACCAACCGTTCCGATCCAGTCGAACCTGACAGGTAATTGGCTGACACCCGAAGACGCGACCAATCCCGATTACTGGGTTCAACATCTGCGCAATGCGGTGCGCTTTGCCGATAACATCAAGGGACTTTTGGCCGGAATGCCCGAAACGATCATGGTTGAATGTGGCTTTGGCAACACGGCAAGTCGCCTTGCCATCGTCAACGGCACGCTGACCGGCAACAGCATTGCCCTGCAACCGGCCCCAGGTCCCGACACTGCCCGAAATGCAAATGCCACGATCACCGGATCAAATGCACTGGCCGCGACGATTGCCCGGCTTTGGGTCATGGGAACTGCTCCCTATTGGGACCGGGTGAACCAAACCAAAGATGCCCGCCGCATTCCGTTGCCAACCTATGCCTTTGACCGACGCCGGTTCTGGCCGGACAAGGCAATCACCACAACCGCCGATCCGAAACCTTTCGCCGTTCCCACCGCCCCGGCGGAGGCCACAATGCCCATCGCACAGAATGCGCCGGCTATCCAATCCGACACACAGGCGCAATTCACCATCTTGGCGATCTGGCGCGATATGTTTGGCGATCCGGCAATCGGCCCGGACGACGATTTCTTTGAACTTGGCGGTGACTCATTATTTGCCGTCCGGATCGCAACACGCCTTTCCGAAGTCCTGAATGCCGAAATTCCCGCTGCCGTAATGTTTGAAGGCCGCACGGCTTCGGGTGTTGCCAACCTGATTGCATCCTTTGATAAAAACAGCGCGCCGATCAATATTCCGCCTGCGCCAGCAGCCCCCCTTTCGACACGCGAACAGGGAGTGCTGTAATGAATACCGATCAGTTGTTACACCGCACACAAACCGCACGCGACCTGCTTGATAAACTCCGTCAGCGCGACATTGTGCTAAGCCTGCATGCCAACGGGCGCGATCTTTGTTTTGATGCACCGACTGGTGCGTTTGACGATGACCTGAAATCCGAAACCCGTGACCTGAAGGCTGAAATCATCGGCCTGCTGCGTGCACCAGTCGAACCGGAAAATAAGGGTTCCAATGCCGGGCCGATCCTCAAATCCTTCCCGGCCCATCCCGCCATCGAAGGCCAATGGATTGCAAGGCGCGATCAGCCGATAAACGCCAATTACCACATTGTTACCGGCTTCCCCCTCCCGGAAGGAACCGGTTTCAGCGCCGTCCGTGATGCGATTGACGCTATTGTCAAACGCCATGATGCCCTCCGGTCCACCTTTGTTGAACAGGACGGCCAACTGATCCAGCGTGTGCATGCCCACATGCCGGTAACGGTGCGCAAAATCGAAACCACCCGTGAAATCGGTCATGGCCTTTTTGATCTCGCAACCGGTCCTCTGGCCCGGTTTGGCTATATCGAACAGGACGACGGACAAGCCCCGCAACTGATCATTGCAATTGATCATCTGTGCTTTGATGGCCAGTCGGTCATGTTGCTGCAAAAAGAGCTTCGTGGCATTCTTGCCGGAGACACCCCCGGAAACATCCCCGATATCGAAGAACTTGTGCGCAATGCGCATCGCAATCTGGATCGGGAACGCGGCGAAATCGCACGGAACTTCTGGTCGGCACGAACCGATAAACTGCTATCCGTCGGACTGCCTGATGACGCGTCAGCGGATCGGAACGGTGGTGGCAAACGGCTTTTGATCGAACTGACAGGCGCTGACGCCGACGCTTTCGCAAAGCTTGCCAGCCATACCCGCAAAACGACCCAGACCACACTCTGGGCGTCGCTCACCATCGCCGTGATCGCCCGGCACAAGGAAAACGGCACAGCCATAATCGGGCTGCCCTTTGCCGGTCGCAGGGACAAGGAAACCATGCAGTCGATGGGCTGCTTTGTGAATGTCCTGCCCGTCGCGATCAAACCGGATATGGCAGATAACCTTGATGCCCTGACCAGACAGGTCGGGCACGAGGTCCTGTCCATACTCGATGTGCAGGATTATCCCCTGTCACGTCTGGTTCACGATCTGACAAAGGCGGCACAGGGCCCGACCGGCCAGCCGTTCGATGCCGTCCACGTAATGGAAATCAGCGACAGCCCCTTCGTGATCGAAGATCTCGACTTCGGGGCGGGCAAATTCCCCCTGATGGTCGGCATGACGAAAAACGGCGCGGAAACATCTTTGGCCGTCGAGTATCAAAGCAACATCTATGGCGAAGCATGGATCGAACGTTTTGCAAAACGTTTCCTGACCTTTGCGCGTGCGCTTGCCCAAAACCCGGAAATGCCGCTTGGTCTTGTGGATATTCTTCCAGAAGACGAACGCGATCAACTATCCATCTCGCTCAACGATACCGCATCGGATTACCCGCGTGACTGCGGCCTTGGCGAATTGTTCGCCCGGCAGATCACAAACCCGGCCAATGCGGGCAAGATCGCCCTGCAGGATCGCGATCAGAAAATCACCTATAGTGCTTTGGGGCAACGGGTCGCTGCCATTTCCACAGGGCTTGATACCCTTGATGTTGCACCCGGCTCAGTTGTAGCCCTTGCTGCAGATCGTTCGCTTGATGCGATTATCACCCTTCTTGGCATTGCCTGGCACGGTGCGGCCTATCTGCCGATTGATAAATCGCTGCCTGCCGATGCCATTGCGACCCTGATGGAAGAATGCGGGGCCAACGTTCTTTTGTGCGACAACACCGAATTTGATCGCCTGTCGGGCATTTCTGGTCGCTTTCGCATCGCACATCTTCCCGACGCCAACGCAACATCAAATGCATCCTTTGCCAAACGTGCGGGCGATGATCTGGCCTATGTCATGTTCACATCGGGCTCGACCGGTGCGCCCAAGGGGGTGCTGATCCCCAACCGGGCTGTCGCCCGTCTGGTTGTAAACAATCGGGCGCTTGCGTTTGATGACACCGATGTCATGGCACAGGCCGCATCGCTTGGTTTTGATGCCGCAACCCTTGAAATCTGGGCACCGCTTCTGAATGGCGGCAAACTGGTTCTGATTGATAACGAAACCCTGTTTGATCCGGCAGCCCTTCGCAATGCCCTTGAAGATGGCTGTGTTACCACCATGTGGCTGACCGCAAGCCTGTTTAACCGTATCGCCGATGATGCCCCGGGTTGCTTTGCCCCGCTCAAAAGACTGCTTTCCGGGGGCGAGGCACTAAGCCCCACCCACCTGCAAAAAGTCATGACCGCCTGCCCGGGCCTTGCCCTGATCAACGGCTATGGCCCGACGGAAAATACCACCTTTACCTGTATCCACCCGATCACGCCGCAGGATGTGAAATCGGCAAACATTCCGATTGGTCGGCCGATTGGCAATACGCGTACCTATATTCTTGATGCCGGCGGGCAACCCGTTCCGACCGGGGTCTGGGGTGAACTTTATGCTGCGGGCGACGGGCTGGCTCTCGGATATTCCGGCGCGCCCGAACGCACCGCCAAGGCATTCGTCACGTTCGATCATTTACCCGAAACCCGCCTTTACAAAACCGGCGACCGCGCGCGCTGGCGGGCGGATGACGTGATTGAATTTGGTGGCCGTCGTGACGGGCAGGTCAAAATTCGCGGGCACCGGATTGAAACTGCCGCCATTGAAAAACGACTGAGCCAGATTGACGGCATTCGCAATGCCTGCGTGATGCCGGTCGGCAGTGGTGCCGATGCCTTCCTTGGTGCCGCCATCGCCGCCGATCAGGATAGCAGCAGTACCTGGATGCAAATCCTTGGCCGCAATCTGCCCGATTACATGATCCCCGAACGGTTTGTCGTGCTGGATCATCTGCCGGTCAATGTGAATGGCAAGGTAGATCGCAAACAGCTTCTTGGTGCTCTGAAAGATACGGCACCACTTGCCCCCCAAACCGGCAACGCCAACAGCAGCAGCGAACTCGAACAGATCGTCGCCAACCATTTCAAATCCCTGTTTGGCAACCGCGACATCACCACGTCGTCGGATTTCTTTGCATTGGGCGGACACAGCCTTGTCGCCATGCGCCTTGCCGGGTTGCTCGAAAAATCCACCGGCATCCGCCCGAAACTTCAGGATATCTTTGTCGCACGCACAGTCGGCGGGATCGCAACCCTGCTTGCCGACCATAAACAGGATGGCAGGCAATTCCTGATCCCCAAGGCAGACGGTCCGAAATTCCCGCTTTCAAGCGGACAGGCCCGTCTTTGGGTCCTCCAACGCATGCAGCCCGACATGGCGGTTTATTCCGTCCCAGCCGCGTTTGAAATCAATGGGCCGATTGATGCCGATGCCCTGCAGGTCGCACTGCACAAATTGGAAGAACGGCAACATGCGCTGCGTCTGCGTTTCAAATCCGATCCGCATCACCCCGATGGCGTCAGCCAGTATCTGGCACCTGCCGGTTCATGGATGCTTGGGCGCCACCAAATGGACGAAGGCCCCGCCCGCCTGTTCATCGCGCGCGAAACCGTCCGTCCCTTCGACCTTGAAAACAAACCATTGGCAAGGGCCGATCTGATCACGCTCGCCCCCAACCGTCACTGGATGCTGGTTTCCCTGCATCATGCGATTTGCGATGGCTGGTCGATGCCGACATTGCTGCGCGATCTTGCCGCCCTTTATGCCGCAGAAACCGGAACAGCCACCCCGTCGCTGCCATTGCTTGACCGGCATTACGAGGATTTTGCAAGCTGGCAGCATGGCTATTTAAGCTCAGCCGATGGCAAGGATTTGATGGCCCGCTGGAAAGAACGGCTGTTGCCCCTGCCCGAACCGCTGGCCCTGCCAACGGATCGGCGCCGGCCAAAAATCCGTCGTTTCGCCGGTGATTTCCATGAAACGGCCTTTGGCGAGGAAACCGCGCGTCTGATCAATGCTGCAGCAGACCGGCACGGCACAACCGCCTTTTCCATTCTGACCGCCTTGGTGCAAATCCTGATGTACCGGCAATGCGGGCAGACAGATATCCCGCTTGGCATGCTGGTGGCGGGCCGAGAGCAGACCGCCCTTGATGACGTGGTTGGCTTCTTTGTGAACACCGTCGTTCTGCGTCAGAATGTCGATCCCGATGCCGGATTTGACGACCATCTGGCCCAAACCGGCAAAACCATCATTGATGCCCTGTCCGATCAGGCCGCCCCGTTCGAGGATGTTGTGGCCGCGGCCAATGCACCACGCGACCCTGCCCGCAATCCGCTGTTTGATGTCCTGGTCGCCTGGCAGGACAGCATCCCCGACCTCGGCAAGCTTGGCTATGCAGAACTCTCGCTTCTGAAAACCGAATTCCCGTTCTCGAAATTCGATCTTGCGTTCTATTTCAGCAAACGAAACGACGCCCTTCTATGCCAGATCGAATTTGATACCGACCTGTTTGACAAATCCACCATTCAGGCAATTTTCAACCGCCTTGAAATCCTTGCCTGCGCCGCCCTGCCCAAACCATCGACAATCAAAATCGCCGAATTGCCGATCCTGCCGGCGAACGAACGCGCCCGGATCGATCAATTCAATGCCACCGATCTTGACCTTGCGATTGAACGCAGCATTTCCGAACCGTTCCTTGATCAGGTCCGCGCCACGCCAACCGCACCTGCGGTTATCGGAACATCTGAAACCCTAAGCTACGAACAATTCACCCGTCGTGCGGCCGGGATTGCCGCGAAACTGCGCGCGGCATCAATTGGTCAGGGTGATGTGATCGGTGTTGCCGTGCGACGGTCGGTCGATATGCTGGCCGCCATTCACGGGATACTTCTATGTGGTGCGGCATATAGCCCCCTTGACCCGGATCACCCCGAACAGCGCCGCAAGGATATGCTTGATGATCTTGGATATCCGCGTGTCATCACCACCGGCGATCTCGCCCATCTGTTTGACGTCGACAACGTCCTGATCATCGATGGCACCGAAGATGCCGATATCCCTGATGCGATCAACGCACCCGATGACCTTGCCTATGTGCTGTTCACATCCGGCTCGACCGGTCGTCCGAAAGGTGTCGAAATCGCCCATCGCGGTGTTCTGAACCGTATCCTCTGGATGCAGGACGCCTTCCCGATTGGCCCTGATGACGTCATTTTGCAGAAAACCCCGATCACATTCGATGTGTCGGTCTGGGAACTGTTCTGGTGGTCATGGACCGGGGCGCGCGTTGTCCTGCCCGATCCGGGTGTTGAACGCGATCCGCAACAACTTGCCCAGACCATTCGCGATCATGGCGTCACCACCATGCATTTCGTGCCTTCGATGCTGGCAAGTTTCCTGTTCTCGGTCGAACACGGGCTAGTCGATATCGAAAACCTTGGCAGCCTCAAACGCGTTTTCGCCAGTGGCGAGGCACTTGACCCGGCACTGGTAAAACGCTTCAACGATCTGCTGTTTGATCGCTTCGGGACCGAACTGCATAACCTTTACGGCCCGACCGAGGCGACGGTGGATGTCACCTGGCATGCCTGCTCGCCGCTTGATAATCCCGATATCGTTCCCATCGGCAAACCGATTGCCAACACCACCATTCGCATCCTTGATGACAAACTGGGCGACATGCCGATTGGCGTCACCGGTGAAATCGTGCTTGGCGGCCCGCAAATTGCACGCGGCTATCGCAACCGCCCGGAACTGAGTGCCGAAAAGTTCCCCGATGATCCCCGCAATCCGGGCCATAAACTGTATCGCACTGGTGATCTGGGCCGCTTCCTTGCCGACGGGGCGGTCGAATATCTTGGCCGGATCGATCATCAGGTCAAAATTCGCGGCTTCCGCATCGAATGCGGCGAAGTCGAAACCACGATTGAAAGCCACGATCTGGTTGAACGCGCCCTGGTCAAGGCGGTGCGGGTTGGCGACCTTGATGAATTGCATGCCTTTGTACTGGGTGACGGTGAACTGACCATTGGTGTCCTGCGCGATCATCTGCGCACCCGCCTGCCCGAATATATGATCCCGGCACGTTTCTTTGCCCTTGATCACCTGCCTCTCACCAGCAGCGGCAAGGTCGACCGAAAGGCCCTTTCGGGGACACCGATGGCAGGGTCGCCAAAAGTCGCCAACCGGAAACCAAAACCGGCTATCGCGGCAAAGTCGGATACCGACAACCATGACCTGGCAAATCTGGAACGCGTTCTGCAACGGCTGTGGCAGGAAATCCTGCCCGGTGTGATGGCGGATCGAGAAGACGGTTTCTTTGATGTCGGCGGCAATTCGCTTTTGCTCCTGCGCCTGCATGAAAAAATCAATACCCGCTGGCCCGGAAAGGTCAGCATCGCCGATCTGTTCGCCAGTGCCACCATCGCACGTCAGGCCGAACTTCTGGCCGGACTTGATATCGCAACCGATAATCTTGCAACGGCACAAGGTGCCCAGCTTGCCACCGACGAACCGATTGCGGTGATCGGCATCGGTCTTCAGCTTGCCGGGTCGGACGATATCGAAACATTCTGGTCGGACGTCGCCCGCGGCACGGATCACGTGCGTCCGCTTCCGCCCGAACGCGATCATGAAACCCGCGACATGATGACCGCCATCGGCCGTCCTGTTCCGAAAAACTTCCGCGAAGCCGCCTATCTTGACCGCATCTTTGACTTTGATCCGGGCCGTTTCCGCATGGCACCCGCGGATGCCGCCCTGATTGACCCGGAACAACGCCTGTTTATCGAAACCGCCCTGATGGCGATGGAAAATGCCGGTTATGGCGGGCAGGCCCTGCGCGGTAAAAAGGTCGGCATTTTTGCCGGTGGCGGGGCAAACCCGGCATGGCGCGTTGCCATGGAACATGTCGCACGTGACAGGGCCGAACAGGTCTTTGCCCTTAACGTGCCCTCGAACATGGTCACACGCCTGTCCTTCCTAAAAGACTGGCACGGTCCGGCAAATATCATCGATACCGCCTGCTCGTCATCCTTGGTCGCCGTCCATCAGGCCTGCCAGAATTTGCGAAGCGGCACATGCTCCATCGCCCTTGCCGGCGGTGCAAAACTGATCCCCTGCCCGCCCGATGCCGATGGTGGCTTTACGATTGATTCTTCCACCGCACGCACCCGCGCCTTTGACGATGCTGCGGATGGCACCGGCATGGGCGAAGGCAGCGTTGTCTTTGTCCTCAAACCGCTTGGCAACGCCATCGCCGATGGCGATCCCGTCCATGCCATCATCCGCGGCAGTGCCGTCAATCAGGACGGCGCCTCAAGCGGGGCGGCCGCCCCCAACCCGGCCATGCAGGCCGATGTCATCCGGCAGGCGGCCCGAACGGCCGACATCGAACTGGGATCACTATCGTATATCGAAGCCCATGGCACCGGCACGTCGCTTGGCGATCCGATTGAAATTGATGGCCTGACCCGTGCCTTCGCCGGAAGCACGGATGAACATGGCTTTGCGCTAATCGGCTCGGGCAAGGGCAATTATGGGCATCTTGATGGTGCCGCAGGGGCGCTTGGTCTTGCACGCGCCATTATGGCATTGCGCTTTGATCAGGCCCCGCCACAACCCTTCTTTGAAACGCCCAACAGCCGGATTGATTTTACCCACGCCCCGGTGCGCCCGACCAACCGCCTTGAACCATTGGCGGACCGTGGCGCACCAAGACGTGCCGGTGTCAGTTCCTTCGGGCTAAGCGGCATCAACGCCCATGTGATCCTTGAAGCCGCCCCAAAACACGCGGCAAATGCACAGGATGAAACCGCGCAAAACGGGGCCTTCATCCTTGCCCTGTCTGCCGCCAACGAGACGGCATTACTCGACTATGCCACCAAATTGCATCGCGACATTGCCAATGACCCCGGCCTCGCTGTCCGTGACATCTGCCACACACTGGCAACCGGGCGCGACCAGCTAAGGCATCGCTTCGCCGTTGCGGTTTCGGATCGCGACAGCCTTCTGAACGCCCTTGCGCGATTGATCGCCGGTGACATAGCAAATTGCGCGGCCCCCAAACCCGCCACGGGTGCATCATCCGTTTCTGCGGTTTCGGGCAATCTCGCCGATGCCACGGCCAATGCGCGCCAATGGCTCGAAGGAGCCAATCTGATCTGGCCCGACGACATTCGTGCGCGCCGCGTCTCCCTTCCCCATGCATCTTTTGCGAAAATCGTCTGCAAGCCGGTCTTTGACCGTAACCGGGCACCGGATATCGCCATCATGACCGGTCCGGTCGAAACCGAAAGAGGTCGCTGCTTTGCCATTCCGGTCGGCACGCCATCCTTCTGGCCAACGAACGAACATCACCTGAACGGACAACCAACACTGGTCGGCATGGCTGTTCCTGCCATGATCGCCACCGCCATCCGCAATGGCACGGGCGATCCGGCTGTGCGGATTTCCGACCTGAAATGGCAAAAAACCCTTCTTCCCAATGCCCTGCCCGATGGTACGGCAACGCTTTTGCTTGGAAATGATGGTCTTGTCGAACTGGGTGGCCGCCTGAAAAACGGCAAATGGTCGGTCTTTGCCACCGCGCGCTGGGCCAATGATGCACCGGAAAGCAGTCATCACGATAATTTGCTGTCGCTCGACCATGCGCGCGCAAAATGTACCCTTACGGCCAATATCGCCCCCTACGCCGCTCAGATCGGGCCGATCACGATCAGCGACCGTTGGGATTGCCGGGTGTCCATGCAATACAGCGCGGACGAAACCATGGCGATGATGCATCTGAAACTGAAACCGCAATATCATGCCGACCTGCGTGACTGGGTCATTCATCCCGCCATGGCCGATATTGCATGCAGCATGATCCTGACGGCAGAGGATAATGGTTCCATTCCCGTCGGCGTTGACGAAATCACACTTCATGCGCCCTTTACCGACAATATCCTTGTCTGTACCGAACGCCATAAACCGGGACAGGCCGACTTCTCCTTCTTTGATGCCCAAAGTCAGAAGCTGCTTCTGACCATACGCGGCATCCGCTTCTCGCGGCATGGCAGCGGCACGGCATCATCCACCGTATCCGCCATGCCGGAACTGCTTGAAATCGACTGGCTGCCGGAAAGCGTTGAAACGCAACCGATACCTGAAAACACTCTCATGATTGCCGATGGTGATTTCTGGCCAATGCCGGCTACCTGCCAGCGCACTCATCCCGACGCCATCAGCAAGGATATGCTGGCAACGGTGCAAAACGTCATTCTGGCCTTGCACCCAGGCGAAGACATCGCCCTTCGTACCGCCCGCTGCCTGCGCAATGTGCTGCGTGGCATCCGTGGACGGATGCGGCTTGTCGTAACCGGATGTGGCGCCTATCAGATCGGTAGCGACACCATCCCCAACGATCCGGATCAAAGTGCCGCGGCCGGTGTTGCCATCGCCGCAAGCACCGAAGAACCCCGACTTGTCTTGAGCTTTGCCGATATCGCACCTACTGATTTCATCACGCTTATTGGTGGTGAACTGGCAGCCGGACCGGGCCGCGATCCGGTTTCGGTTTATCGTAATCAGATGCGTTATCGCCGCAAACTCCGCCCGGTTTCCGGTGCGGGCAATCTGGCAAAGGCCAACTGGCCCGATCACGGCGTCTGCGTCGTGACCGGCGGCACCGGTGGTTTTGCTATGGCCCTTGCCGAAGAAATGGCGATGGGTGGCAAAGTCGCGCTCGCCCTTCTGGCACGTCGGGGCGAAACCGACCTTGATGCGGTTGCGCAGTCAAAACTTGCCGACCTTGGCGCCAAGGGAATTAAGGTATCAATCCACGCATGCGACGTTGCCGATAAAAACGCCCTGTCCGATACGCTTGCCACGATCCGAAATACCCTTGGCCCGATCGCGGCCATCGCCCATGCCGCCGGGCTTGCCGATGGCGGATTCCTGGCCGTGCGCGACATGGACGCGTTCGAGGGCATCATGGCCGCCAAGATCAATGGCGCCCGTCATCTTGACGCCCTGACCGTAAATGACCCGGTGCAGGCCTTTGTCATGTTCGGCAGCCTGACGGCCATCGTCGGTGTGCCCGGTCAGGCCGCCTATAGTGCTGCCAACGCCTTCCTTGACGGTTTTGCCCGTTACCGCAGGTCACAGGGCCGCGCGGCCCTGACCATCGACTGGTGCGCCCTTGCCGAGCAGGGCATGGCCGCGCGTCATAATGTACCGCTTCAGGATGGGGCCAGCGTCACCCCGCAACAGGCACCGATCTTCTGGCGCGATGCCATCAGCAGCACCGCGGCACAGCTTGTCGTGCTTGATCCCGCCCTTGCCGGTGAAACAACCGCACAACCGGTAAAACCCGTTTCCGCACCGGTATCTCCATCCGTAGAGACACAGCCATCTGTACCGGCATCTGCACCGGCATTCGCGCCGGATATCCCGCACAGGATCGCCGCCATCTGGGCCGAAACGCTTGGCTATGATGCCGTCGCCCCGGATGATGATTTCTTTGCCCTTGGCGGCGATTCCATCACCGGCATGCAGATCGTCGACCGCATCAATGCCGAACTGAAACTGTCACTGGCAATTTCGGACCTTTTTGCCGCACCGACGGTGTCCGACCTGTCCGCGCAATTTGCCCCGTCAATTGCGCAAACGCCAGACCTTCATGAAGCAGCCGGGGCAACACACACCCCGACAGACAGGATCGCAAAAATCTGGGCCGAAATCCTTGGCTATGACGCCATCGACCCGGACGAGGATTTCTATGCTTTGGGTGGGGATTCCATCACCGGCATGCAGATCGTTGATCGCATGAATGCCGAACTTGCCTGCAATATCGGTCTTGCCGATCTGTTTGAAACCCCGACGATCACGGCACTGGCCACAAAGATATCGCCATCCGTTGAAACAGCGACACCATCGCCCGTTTCCCTGTCGCTGGCACCAGAACCGGCACAGACCAAAACCGAGGCCGAGGTCGAGGTCGAAGCAGACCCCCGCCGCGCACCGGAAATGGAATTCTATCCGCTGGCCCCCGAACAGGTTTCGGTTCTGCATGCCGAACAAAGCGGCAATCTCGGCACGGCCTTTAACCTGCCGCATGCCTTCATGCTGGATGATAATGTTGATCTTGATCGCCTGCGCGATGCCATCACCCGCCTGACCGAACGTCATGAAATCCTGCGCACCCGCTTGATCGCCAATGGCGATGACTGGGTCATGAAAATTCTGCCACTTAACGAAGCCCTGCCCGATCTGACGCTGATCGAACTTGATGCTTCCGTATCGCTTGACGATGCCGGTGTAGAGCTTGTCATGCCGTTCGATCTGGCAACGGAAATTCCCGCGCGCTGGCGTCTGCTATGTGCGGCCGACGGTCAAAAGGCACTGTTCTTTGATATCCATCACACGGTTTGCGATGGCTTTACCATTGAAATGCTGCTCTCGGAATTGCTGGCGATTTATCGCAGGCAGGCCTTGCCCCCGCTCCCCTATCAGCTTCGCGATTATGCGTACTGGAGCCAGCAACCCGAAAGCCTGAAGCGGCTTGAAACCGCACGTGATTACTGGCTTTCCCTTTATCAGGGACCGCTTCCGAAACTGGATCTGCCGTCTGATCGCAGGCGCCCGGCCATCCACAGTTTCACCGGTGAAATCGTCGCGTTTGATATTGATCTAGCGGTGCTGAAATCGGCGCGCAAATTCGCATCCGACCAACGCGTCACCATGTTCTCGCTCATGATGGCAACATGGTTTGCCGTCCTTGGCAGGATCGCCGCCACCGATGATCTGGTCATCAGTGTCCCGGTCAATCAGCGTGATGGTGCTGGTTTCCGCAATGTGCCGGGCATGATGGTTTCGCTTCTGCCGCTCCGCATGCAGATTGCCAATGATGAAACTTTCGCATCCCTTCTGCACAAGGTGCAAAACCATCATATCGATGCCCTGCGCCATCGGGCCTATTTCCTAGATCTGCTGCTGGATGAACTTTCGCCACCGGCCGAGCCCGAACGTACCCTGCTATCGGAAGTATCCCTGTCTTACATGAACTATGCGCAGGGCGATTACGGGCCGGATGATCAGGCCAAATCGATGCGCCCCATCGGTCTTGGACGGCAGCAATGCAAAAACGATCTGGCGATATTTGTCCGCGACCTGCCAGAACGAATGGTCATCTCGTTTGACTATTATGCCGATATGTTCGATCGCGACCGCATGATCGAACTCGGTCACATCTTCACGAAAACCCTGCAAAAGCTGGTTGCGACGGACACCTCCGCAAGCACGGCCCCGATTGCTTCCCTTGATCTTCTGCCAGATGATCAGAAAACCAATATCAAAATCTGGGAACAGGGATCAGAACCCGACACCCGCCTTAATGCGGATGCGCATGCCGGGATATTTGCGAAATTCGCCAGACAGGCATCCATCACCCCCGATGCCCCTGCCATCCGCGATACCAACGGCACATGGACCTTTGGGGAACTGCGTGCCAATGCGTGCGCCATTGCCCATTGCCTGCAAACCGCAGGGATCGAACCGGGTGATCTGGTTGCACTGCATATTGAACGCGGTCGTCCGGCCATTGCCGCCATTCTCGGGATTACCGCCATCGGTGCGGGATATGTCCCGCTTGATCCGGCCTATCCGGCGGCACGCAATCAATTCATCCTTGCAAACAGCGGTGCCAAACTGGTTCTGGTCGATGATGCCGGTCATGACGCGCTGGGTGCGTTGGGTGCCTTGTCCGAAAGCAGCCACCCATCCCCGCAACGGATCAATATCGCGGGTATCGCCCAGGCACCAACCGATTTCAAACTGCCCGAACTGACCAACCCGGACAGTCTTCCGGCCTATATCATGTATACCTCCGGCTCGACCGGAACGCCCAAGGGGGTTCTGATCGAACAGGGGGCCGTGCGTCGGCTGGCGTCAGGGGCGGATTATGCCAAAATCGTTGCCTCTGATGTGGTGGCACAGGCGGGCCCGCTGGCATTTGATGCCTCGACCTTTGAAATCTGGGCGACCCTGCTGCGTGGTGCCGAAATCGCCGTCATTGACCGTAATGATCTGCTTGATCCGGCCAAACTCGGCGATGCCCTGTCGCAATTTGGCGTCACGAAAATGTTCATGAGTGTCGGCCTGTTCAACCGTCAGGTCGATCATGATCCCCAAACCCTTGCCGGGCTTGATATCCTGATGGTCGGTGGGGATGCGATCAGCAAACAGCATGTCAGAACCTTTATCAACGCCTGCCCGCACATCACGGTTCTAAACGGCTATGGTCCGACCGAAAGCACGACCTTTGCCGTTGTCGGCCCGATCACCGAAAATGATCTGTCGGGTGATACCGATGCCACCATCATTGGCAAACCCATCGCCCATACCAAAACCCTGATCCTTGATCAGAACGGTCAACGCGCGCCCGTCGGAGTCTGGGGCGAATTGATGATTGGCGGGGCGCGGCTGGCACGTGAATACTGGCAACGTCCCGACCTGACCGGCGAACGGTTCATCCCCAATCCCGATCAGCCCGGCCAACGGCTTTATCGCACCGGCGACCTTGCCCGCTGGACCCGCGATGGCCGGATCGAATTTGGCGGCCGCCATGACAATCAGATCAAATTGCGTGGCTTCCGCATCGAACTG
Source organism: Thalassospira lucentensis (assembly GCF_001613805.1). Taxonomy (GTDB): domain Bacteria; phylum Pseudomonadota; class Alphaproteobacteria; order Rhodospirillales; family Thalassospiraceae; genus Thalassospira; species Thalassospira lucentensis_A. The sequence continues at coordinate 125,869 of NZ_LPVY01000025.1, read as the reverse complement.
GATGAAATCGAACAGCAGCTTCAATCCGCACCCGGCATCAAAAATGCCGTTGCCCTGTTTGATGCCAACGCGCCTGACGGCGGTACCATCATCGGCTGTATTCAGGCGACACAGGATCAGGATATCGATATCCCTGCCCTGATGACGTGGCTTGGCACACATCTGCCCGGCTACATGATCCCGACAAAATGGCATATCGTCGATACCATTCCGATCACCGCCAATGGCAAGGTGGATCGCAAGGCGCTACTCGAAACGGTGCGCACGCAATCAAATGCGATGGCGCTTGACGGCGGCACCGACACCCCGCCCGCCAACCCGGCCGAGGAACTGGTTTGCGATATCTTTACCGAGGTGTTCGCAACCCCGATCCGTAACCGACACGCCAGCTTCACCCAGCTTGGCGGTCACAGCCTGATGGCGATCCGGATCGTAAACCGCATTGCCGACCGCACCGGCAAACGCATCAGTATGGCCGACTTCTTTGCCGATCCCACGGTCATGGGGCTTGCCCGCCATATCGACAATGCCACCATCAATATCCACGCCACCGGCAATGGCCAAATCCCGGCCGCACCGGCAATGGAATATTACCCGGCCAGCCACGCGCAAAAACGGCTTTATCTTCTTTCAAAAATGGATGGCAATAGCGGCGCCTATGGCATGCTTTATGTCTTCCGCTGCACCGGTGATTTGCGCGCCGATATCCTGCAATCGGCCCTGACCCGGCTGGTGGACCGTCATGAAACATTGCGTACCGGCTTTGCCGAGCATGACGGCACGATCACACAGAAAATCCACGCCACCACCCCGCCCGCCGTCACGTTTGATGATCTTGCGGATCATGCCGATCCGGCCCGCAAAGCCCTGCGCCTGACACGGCTTGAGGCCGCAACACCGATCATCCTTGATCAGCCGCCATTGATCCGCGGGCGTGTGATCCGGGTGGCCGCCAATGAAAGCCTGATGATCCTGATGACCCATCATATCGTCGGCGATGGCTGGTCTTCGCGCATCCTGATCAACGAACTTGGCGCGCTTTATGATGCCGTTCTTCATGAACGGAACGATGCCCTGCCACCACTTCCGATCAAGTACAAGGATTTCGCCCATTGGCAATCCGGGCAGGATTGGGCAGATGCCGCCGATTACTGGCGTCAACAGCTTGCCAACGCGCCGGATCAGGTCAATCTGCCAACCGATCGGCCCGTGCCCGAAAAACAATCTTTCCGCGGGGCACATGTGCATCTTGCCCTGCCTGATGATGTTTTATCGGGCCTGCACCAACTTGCCAGCCAGAACAAAACAACCCTGTCATCGGTGGGCCTGTCGCTGTTTTCCGCCATGCTCTATCGCCTGACACGCCAACGCGATATGGTGATCGGCATGGGCGTTGCCGGGCGCGAACGCATCGAAACCGAAGGCCTGATCGGCTTCTTTGTCAATGTCCTGCCAATCCGTATGCAGCTTGACGACGATACCGATCTTGTCGATCTGATCCGTGCCACCCATGTCAATATTGCCAATGCGCTGGACCGGCAGGATTTCCCGTTTGATGAACTGGTCCGGGCCGTCGCGCCAAAACGCAAATCCAACCGTCAGCCACTGGTAAATGTGGTGTTCGAATATCAGCGCTTCGAAGCCGTAAGCGGATTGGCGCAAAACGGCTGGGCTCAATCCGGTCTGCCGTTGCTTGCCCCCGATGCTGCGGGCATCCTGCCATCCAATATGGATGCCTTTGTCGATAACACGACGGCCAAACATGACATCATTCTGTTCCTGACCGAAGAAGCCGGTCAGGCGCGCTTTACGCTTGAATATGACACCGATCTGTTTGATGCGGAAACCATGCAGCGCTGGTTGGCCTTCCTTGGCAAATTCGCCGCTGCCGCCGCACAACACGCCCAAAAGGACGCATAATGAAAATCGCCGATTTCGATTTTGAAACCCTCGATACGCCAACGCCCGGTATGAATGGCACGCCCGATGTTCCGCCATCGGCAACAACCGGCAGCATCATCGACCGGTTTGCGTCAATTGCGGCGTCTTACCCGCATCGCATCGCAACCCGCGATGAAACCGGCGAAATCAGCTATGCTGACCTTGATCGTCAAAGCAATCGTATCGCGCATTTCATTGCCGGTCTCGCCCTGCCGACCGGATCGCTTGTCGGCGTAATGACCGGGCGCAACCGCCATTACATCGCGGCAACCCTTGGCGTTCTCAAGGCTGGTCTTGCCTTTGTGCCGCTTGATCCGAATGTGCCGCTGATCCGGCGCACCACACTGGTTCGCAATGCCGCACTGCCACTTATCATTTCCGAAGCCACCCATATCGGTGATCTCCACCAGTTGCAGTGGCGCTGCAAAACCGTCACCAACATTCTGTGTCTTGACCGTGACGATATCGATACCCTGACGGAAAATCACGGTTCCCTGATGTCGGTCGAACTGTGGGATCATCTGGCAGGGGATGATGCCGATAACATTCTGGCTGGCGGCTGGAAAAGTGCATTTACCGGGCAACCGATTGCGCAAAGTGCGATGGATGCCTTTGGCGCAAATGCCCGCAACAAGGTCGCCGGTCTGGTATCACGCAATGCCCGTGTGCTTGAAATCGGCTGCGCGTCCGGCTTCACCATGAAACACGTCGCCCCGGTGGTCGGCACCTATGTCGCGACCGATCTGTCGCGCCGTAACGTCGAACGGACTGAGGCCCTGGCAATCAATCTTGGCATGACGCATGTCATCGGTCGGCAGCTTGGCGCACATGATATCGATGTTTACGAACCGGGTTCGTTCGATCTGATCATCATGAACAGCGTCATCGAAAACTTCCCCGGTTACGGTTATCTGCGCACGGTCCTGACAAAGGCAAAAACCCTGCTCGCGCCGGGCGGGGCGATTTATCTTGGCAATGTCTGGGATGCGGATCGCCGCGATGATTACCTTGCCGATCTGGCCCGGTTTGCCCGCGAGACGGTGGGCAAGGGTTACAACACCCGGCTTGATTTCCTCGAAGACCTGTTTGTCCCGCAATGCTTTCTTGAAGACTGGGCCCGCGAACAGGGCGGCTTTGCCGCCAACCGATCCGTCATCGATGCCGACGGGTTTGATCCCGCGCCCTACACATTCGATTTCGTCCTGACATCGGATGCGGCAAAACACCCCGTCGCACCGAAGAAGCGCCGCCACGATCTGGCTGCGCTCAATGCCGCGAACGATCAGCGCCCTGCAACCGTGACATCGGCAAACGATCTTGCCTATGTCCTGTTCACCAGCGGCACCACCGGCACACCCAAGGGTGTAATGATCGAACAGGGATCGGTTGTGAACCTCGCCCAGTCGGTACTCGATACGCAGTTAAAACAGATCGGTGCTGATGATCCCGACCGCGCCCTTAATCTGACCTGTATCGCGCCCTTTGCCTTTGACGGCTCCATCGTTCAGATTTTCGCAGCCATCCTGAACGGGCATTGCCTGAACATCACCGGATCGGCCACACGAAGCGACCCCGAAGCCCTGCATGACCTGATGGTCACCAACGCCATTGATCAGCTTGACGCAACGCCAAGCCTGTTTTCCCTGCTGCTGGATTACTGGGAGGAAAACAGGCTTTCCTGCCCGGCAAGGATGGTGGTTCTGGGCGGCGAAGCTGTTTCCACCCGACTGGTCGAACGTTTCTTTGCCCTGCCCGGCCAGACTGACCGCAAACTGGTCAATGCCTATGGCCCGACGGAATGCTGCGTTTCATCGGCCCAGTATGTGATGACCGCCCACAACCACAAACAAATCCTGCCACCCCCGATTGGCCGCGCCATTCAGGGTGTTTATCTGGAAATCTGCGATGATATGGGCCGCCCGTTGCCCGATGGTGTTCCGGGTGAAATCCGCATTGGCGGGGCCGGTGTTGCACGTGGTTATCTGAACGATCCGATCCTGACCGCGCAGAAATTTGTGACCGACCCCAACGGCAACCGTGTCTATCGCACTGGTGATATGGGGCGGCGGCGCAGTGATGGCGAAATCATTTTCCTGGGCCGCGAAGACGGTCAGATCAAAGTCCGCGGCAACCGCATCGAACTGGGCGAAGTCGAACATGCCCTGCTGACACATCCCCATATCCGCCGCGCGGCCGTGGTCGCCCATGACCGCCATCAGAACGGCAATGTTGTTCTGGTCGCTTACGTCGTCACCGATGACGATGCCCATGCCTGTTTCGACATATCTGCATGCAGGGCAAAACTTGAACAGGCCCTGCCGAACTATATGGTGCCCAGCCACCTGATCACGATGGATGACCTGCCGCTGACCGTAAATGGCAAGATCGACCTTTCACGCCTTCCAGTCCCCGAAAACACCGATCAGGTAACGGGCGTCACTGCCAAGCCGCTTGGCAGCGACCATGAAAAAACCGTCGCCCGCCTGATGGGCGAAGTCCTTGATTGCACCATCGATGACGCCACCGCCGATTTCTTTGAACTCGGCGGCCACAGCGTCCTTGCGGTTCAGTTCCTGTCAAAAATCAACAAACTCACCAACGTCAAAATCCCGCTGGGTGATCTGTTCATCTGCGCCTCGGTCGAAAAACTCGCCGCCCGCATCTCCGAACGCGAAAACGCCAGGCATGTCAAAAGCCCGATTGTCACCGTCAATGCATCGGGCACCAAACCGCCAATGGTCTGCTTCCATCCGGTCGGCGGCAATGTGCTGTGCTATCAAAACCTTGCCCGTGAATTCGGCCCCGATCAGCCACTTTACATGGTCGAGGCACAGGGCCTTGAAGAAGGCCAGAATTTGCAGCCCACGGTCGAGGAAATGGTCGCCGCCTACATGCCCGCCATCCGTGAGACCGTCCCCGACGGGCCAATCCATGTCATCGGCTGGAGCTTCGGCGGATTGCTGGCGTTCGAGGCCGCCTTCCGCATGCAGCAGGCCGGTATTGATGTGCGCAATATCATCCTGCTTGATGCGATTGCCGTGCCCGATGCGGTCCGCGCCATACTGCGCAAGGGCGAGGCCGAATATCTTGCCGATATCTTTGCCGAACTGGGCCTGGTCACGGTTGACGAATTGCGTCCGTTAACCCCCGAAGAACGCATCGACCTGTTACTCGAACGCGGCAAGAATTGCGACCTTCTGCCTGACGAGGCAGATCGCGGCACCATGCGTCGCCTGCTTGCGGTGTTCCAGAATAACGCACTGGCCGCCGTCCATTACGTCCCGCCGAAAATTGACGGGATTAATGTCCTGCTGCTACGTCCGACGACCGAAACCCGCGCAGCACCCAGCATCGAAGGCGATCAATATAGCGGCTGGCAAAGGGTCGCAGGCAATGCCCTGACCCTTGAATGGGTTGGCGGCACCCACGGATCGATGATGTTCGATCCCCATGTGATCGAAGTCGCCGAACGCATTCGCCGTCATCTTGAAAAATCGAAATGATGGACTGAAAACTCAGGCCCAGGGCAGGCTTGCCGGATCGAACCGCGTTTGATCCGGCAATGTCAGGCCGAGCCACCCCTGCACACCGGGCCAGATGATGGTGCGATACTGCCCGAAATTGGCGTACCGCACCTCAAAGCAGCCCCGGTTGCGCTCGATCGATGACGGCGCGTAAAGTTCAAGCGGCGTCATCATCCCCGTGGTAATGGTCTTGGCAAGGCTTTCGCGCGCCACCCAAAGCAGGCAGGCCGCCCCATGATCGTCCAAATCATGGGCGCGGATCATCGTCCGTATATCGGGCGCGATCCCGTCCAGAATTGCGGGCACATCTTTCATCACCGGCAGATCAACATCAATGCCCAGCGGATGGGCACGATGAAACACAAGCGCCACCGCAAACCGGTCCGAATGCGACAGCGAAACCGACATGCCCTGCACATCTTCGCCGCCGCCAACCATCATTGGCTGATCAAAAACCCCTGATCCGATTTCAATCGATTGCGGATCAATCCCCGGCAAATGGGTCGCCAACGCGGCCTTCGCCGCCAACCGCCCGCTGATAAAACTTTTCCGGCGGCGATCATGCCTAAACCCCGACAGCCGGGCTTTTTCGGCGGCATGCAACTGGCTTTCTGCCAGTTTGTTACACCCGGCATCATCCATATCGCCAAGATCAAAAACCGCCAGCGTCGCCCGCAGGATATCGGACGGCACAAATGTGCCGGTGCCCTTCGGGCGCTCGAACACAAGGCGATGGGTTTTGATCGGGGGCATGCGGGGGCCTTTTATGCGTCATTGCAAACAGACAAAAAAGAATGCCCAAAGCATGCTTTGGGCATTCCCGAAATACAATCTGAAAACCTGATGATCAATCAGGCTTTGGCAGTCGTCGCACCTGCTGCCGGTTTGGCAGTGGTTTTGCCGCCTTTGACAAATTCGGACGCCTTGCGTTTGCCGTCTTCGAATTCGTCCTTGAAACGACCTTTCATTTCATCGGCGTCGAAATCGGCAACCGTTCCGCCCTTGGCAAAGTGCCAGGCGAAAACACGACCCAACGCATAGGTGCAGGCACCGGCAAAGGTCGGCATGGCGACAACGCCAAATATCGTGCCGACAACCGGAACCTTGCGCACCAGTGCCGCCGTTGCATAACCGACACCAGTCATCGGCAGAACCGTTGCAACCAGGGTCGAAATCGAATTCTTGATCGCGTTCTCGGAGAACGGAACACCATAAATGTCGCAAAGTTTTGCAAGCATCCGCAGCTGGATGGTGCTGCTGGTGGCCATTTCAAGGAACGGGATCGGAACAAGACCACCAACCGCAGCATAAACGCTATGGCGATGGATGCAGTCACGGGACTGGGCACGAATTTCATCCGCCTTCGCGACGGCCACTTCTTCAGTCTCTTCGATGGTTTCTGCTTCGCTCATTATCGCCTCTTGAATGTCTACCTTCAGGTTGATGATCTGCACGCAAAATTTATTCTTCAACTTTACCTGAACTAACCCGAAGTAGCAACGTGCAACACCCTTTATTTGCTACCGGTTTTTGAAATTTCAGGCTGCCCTGCACTCTCGTGTGTCGCGACCGGTTCCATGTCGCTCTGTTTAACGACACCGCCCCCGCTACCACTGGATTGATCAAAGACCGGCGCAATCGATTTCAAAACATCTCCGGCGGTTTTACCCGCTGTTGAAACATCTTCTGACGCCCCTGCTGCCGGGCCTGTCGGAGCAGCCGGTTTCATCGGCGGTGTGACGGGCTGCGTATTCGAATTTGCCGCCGCAGGCCGTGCGCGTTTGCCTGACGGATCAGCAGGTTCGCGAACGCCGGGCGAAATCGCATTTTGCGGCGCGATTTCCTGCGACCGCGCATTAAGCGCCCCCGCATTCGGAAGGCTTTCGGCCGTATCGTTCACAAGCTCCGCCCCCGAACCGGAATCCGCACCGCTGGCCGTCGGTGCATCCGCGGTATTGAGGATCACGGGCAGGCCATCCTTGCCACCAATGATGATCGTCTTGCTGTTTTTCGATGTCGCAAGCGTCATGGTCGCTTCGATACCGCGCAGTCGCAGATATTCCTCGGTGATCGTTTTGGCGACGATATCCTGGAATTCACGAATACCTTCCGCCTCGATCTTCTTGCGCTGCTTTTCCTTTTCCTCACGCGCCAGACGGAAATCATATTCCAGCATCGCCTGATACTGTTCGGCCTTGCGTTCAATCGCATCGGCCACGCGTTCCGGCAGTGTCACGGACCGGATCAGAACGTCTTCAACCGTCACCAGCCGCCCCTGGAAGCTTTGATTGACCAACGACGATCCAAGTTCGTTGACCATGCGCTCAAGGATTTCCGCCTGAATGAAGGCACGGGTTTCGGTATAAAGTTGTTCAGGGGTGTAACGCGAAATCAGTTCACGCGCATGCGATCCGATTTCCGGATATACAAGGACTTCGGCATAATTCGGCCCGACCAGCTTGTGCAGCATCCCGACCGCTTCGCGGTTGATGCGATAACGCACCGCGATGTCGACTTCCATCGACAGGCCGTTCGATGAAATCGTGTCATAAACGCGCGCCTGATTTTGCAGGCGGGCGTCATAGATATACATTTCATCCCACGGGAAGATCATGTGAATACCTTCGCCGTAGCTTTTATCAACGACCGTCCCGCCAAAGAACCGGTACCACATTACTGCAACATGCCCGGCGGGCACGGTAATGAAAATCTGCGGCGCCAACGCGAAAATCGCGACCAGCAGGAACAGAAGCCCGATCAGAAAAGCCGTCCGCAACCGCCGCAGGCGTACGCCAGCACTAATGAAAAAGCGCCGCCAAAAGATCGACCATCGCCCTCTTTTGCGGGCGGTTCCGTTTTCGTCTGGTGCACCGGGTGCGACTGTCGCGCTATCAACCATTCATCATCTCGTCGTCGGGTGTATCGTGACGCATGCTGATCGCCCGTCAGTCATCATCTTAATCATAATCAAGGTCTTTAAGCTTTTCACGAAGCTCCCGCGACGGGCGCGCAACGATCTGAACCAGAAAATCGCCAATCGGGGTAATCACAATCGCCAGCAGGAAATGCCCCAGAAACCCGAACGATGTCCGGCGTCCCAGCATGCCGCAAACAATGCAGGCCAATAGATAAATTACAATCAAAATCAAATGCATCGTTTCGCCACCCGAATTCCTGTTATTGCGCGATTACGCGTTCTTCACGCCATTTTCCCGTCCTGATCGAATTTCAGGCCATCCTTGAATTTCTGGCGGAACTCGGCCTCCGCCTTTTTGGCGTCAAAGTCCGCCATCGTCCCGCCTGCGGCGTAATGCTGCTGAAAAACCCGGCCAAGCGCATAGGTAAATGCGGCATTGAAACCCGGCATGGTCACGATGCTCAGTGCCGATCCGACAACCGGCATCACCTTGGCAAGATTGGCAAATATCCCCGTCCCCAAAAGAGCCCGCCCCAAAACGCCACTGGTAATGCACGCCGTTAAGGCCGCGATCACGGATTTGCCGCTGCTTTTGTTGAACGCAACACCGTAAACATCGCTCAGTTCCGCCAGCATTTTAAGCTGCACGGCAACCGTGGCCGCAGAATCGACAACAGGGATCGGAACAAAACCGGTCGTAGCCGCCCAAAGGGTATTGCGTTGCACAACACCACTTGCAAGACGGTGCTGTTTGCGCCGTTTCAGCACTTCAAGCGTTTCAGCCCCCATCACGTCCCCCGGTTTATTGTCCCGCGGCAAATCATAATCGCTAACTATCGGCACTGCAAACCGAATCAAGGTTTTATACAGCCTTGACCCAACCCCCGATGCAATCAACCATATGGTTTGTGAAAGCGGGTTTCTGAGGATATAACCGGCTTAACAGGACTGTGTTTTGAAAATATTTTGAAAATATATGTCGCCGGAGACACGTTTTGAATCTGTCTACCAAGATCGGGCTGGCCCTTTTCCTTGTGCTTGCAAGCGCCTTAAGCATGACCACGGTCCTGAACTATCTGCGATTCGACCAGACCCTGCACACCCTTCTGGCCCAGCGCATGACCGTGATCCTCAATGAAACCAGTCAGGATATCGTGGCCGGTATCGATCTGGGTTTGCGGCTGGAAAACATGGAAAACCTGCAACCAATCCTGAACCGGCGTCTGGATATGTCCAACGATATCCGCAATGTCGCCGTTCTTGATTGTGATGGCACCATCATCAGCAACGCCGCGCGATCCCCCGATGATCAGGCCCTCTCTGGCGCGGCAATTCCCCAACAGGCCCGCGATGAGTGGATCGATTTCACACCGGGCATCGCCACCGCCGGGCAGGTCCTGCGCGACAGCCTCGGCCAATGCGCCGGGCAGGTCGTCATTACGGCAAGCGCCGAAACCTCCGAAGCCAAGCTTGCCAATGCCTTCTCCGAAATGTGGAAATCGGCGGCCTTGGGCATGGGCATGATTATCCCCATTTTGGGCGTACTGTTCATTCTGATGCGTCGCCGCCATCGGGTTTTCGAAGAACTGCACGAAGATCTGGCGCGCGCGGTTGCGGGCAAGGCCCCCAATATCCGCCCCCATGATGGCGATGTCCTGACCCAAAGCGAAATCGAACTGATTTCCCTGTACCGCGAAATCCGCGATCAGTTGCCGCACGAAACAAAAAAGGGCAACACCAAACGCCAATCGGAAACCCCGGCGGAGCCGCTGAAATGACCCTCTCTGCCAATCCCGATACCAAACCTGACACTCCGACCTCCCCTCATGGTGGCAATATCCGAAGCCGCCTGTTCCCCAAGGGCACGATCTGGATTTTGCTGCTGTTCAGCACAATCTCGCTTTGCATCGCATTGGTCGGGATTTCATGGCGCGCCGCCGAACTGGCGCGCGCCGATCTGCAAACCGAAATCCGTGAAAAGGCCGGGATCGAAGCCCGGGTTCTTGGCGAAAAGATCGAAAACGCCCTGCGGCTTGGCATTCCGCTGCGCGAAATTGTCGGTTTTGAAACCGTGGTCTATCAGCTTCGCAATGGCGATCCCGATCTGGTTTTTGCTGCCATCACCGACAAGGCTGGCGACATCCTGCATGCAGGCGGTCTGTCATCGGATGAAATCACCACCGCCCTTAAGGCACCGTCGGGCAATGATACCGCCTATATCGTCACCCGTCTGGACCTGCCCCGCGCCGAGGGACAGGACGATATCGAAGTCGTCCTTGGGCATGCCCGGGCGGCCCTGATGCGCCCTGTGACGGATAATCTTTATGACATTGCGATCATTTTTATCATCACGCTCGCCCTGTCGTTCGAGCTGATGTTGCTGGTGTTAACCGTCAATGTCGCCCTGCCGGTAAGGGTCGCGCGCAAGGTTCTGGACAATGTGCGCGATCGCAAATTCACCCTGCTGCATGGCCAAAGCACCCATGACGAAATCGGCCAGTTCATGGAACGGATCAATTCCCTGATCAACACCACCGCCAAAAAGGTCGGAACCCATCCCCAGCGCGAACGCGAGGTAAAGCTGATCGGTGTCCGCATGCTGGCCTTCATGTTCGTCCTTGCCGAAGAACTGGCCCGACCAATCATGCCTGCTTTCTTTAGCCAGGTCACATCCCACAGCATCGACGGGCAGCTTGGTGCCGGCGTGGTCATGGCGGTTCATCTTCTGATGGTTGCCCTTGCCATGCCGATCTGCAGCCTGTTTCAGGAACAGGTCGGGTCACTTCGCATGTATCTGTGCGGCGCGTTTCTGGCGACACTTGGCCTGATCGGTACCGCCTTTGCCGGGGGCATATGGGATCTTGTCCTGTGGCGGGCATTGTCGGGCATCGGTTACGCCACCACCTTTGTCGCCTGTCAGTCCTATGTCCTTGATGCCACCAATGACAGCAACCGCACACAGGGTACTGCCATGATGGTCAGCGGCATCATGCTGGCTGATATCTGCGGCCCGGCGATTGGCGGGATCGTTGCCGGTCATTTCGGCCCGGACATGACCTTTATCGCCGGTGCGACCATTGCGTTTCTCGCAGTCCTTCTGGCCTTCTTCCTGATGGATAACATGGTGCGCGGCAAAACCCCGCCACCGATCCCGACACGTGCCGCCCTTCGCGCCATGCTCGGCAATCGCCGTTTGCAGGTCCTGATCCTGTTTGCCGCCATTCCCGCCAAACTGATCCTCAGCGGCTTTTTATATTACCTGACCCCGATGATCCTGCTGCAATCGGGTGCAACCACGGCTGAAACCGGGCGGGTGATCATGCTTTATGGGCTGGTCGCGATCCTGACCGGCTGGGCCGCGGCAAAATGGACCGACAAAAACCAGAACGAAACCCGCGCGGTCGGCATTGGTGGCGGGCTAACGGCAGCAGGCTTGTTGCTGGCGGGCTGGCTTCCGGAATATGCCCTGTTTGCGGTTGCCGTCGCCCTGCTCGGTCTGGCGCAGGCGACCTCAATCCCCGCGCAGCTTTCCGCCAGCCTGAAACTCAGCAAGGATTTCACCAAGGATCACGGCACCGGCCCGGTTCTTGCCGTCCTGCGTCTTGCCGAACGGCTGGGCGGGGCTGCGGGTCCGTTGCTTGCCGCCGGTCTGACCCTACTGGTCGGAACAACGCACGCGGTTCTGATCTTCGGGGCCTTTGCCGCTGTTTCGGTTCTGTGCTTTGAACTTCTGATCGGCCATGTGCCCGCAGAACAGAAAAACGAGGGAGGAACGAAATGACCTTTTCCCTTCTCCCCGTTTTTCGTCTGTTGGGCATTCTTGTGGCCATCGCCGTCTCAATCTTTGCTCCGGCGGCATATGCACAATCACAACCGGGCCCGCTTAAAATCGCCATGGTTCTGTGGCGCGGCGAAACCAATGTCGAACAGGGATTTCGCGCCTATTTCGATGAAAACAGCATTCCCGTCGACCTGACCATTTATGATACTGCGCGCGATCTGTCGCGCGTGCCTGCCATCATCGATCAGATCCGCAAAGACCCACCCGATCTGGTTTACACATGGGGCACCGGGATCACGTCGGCCGTGGTCGGCAAATATGATGCCGTCGATCCGGCGCAAAACATTACCGACCTTCCGGTGGTTTATGTGATGGTTTCATCGCCATGGAAAACCGGCATTGCCGCCCCTGCGGGCCAAAGCCGCCCCAATGTCACGGGTGCCGCCCACATCGCCCCGCTTCCCGCCCAGATCAATGCCATCCGTGCCTATCGCCCGATGGACAAACTTGGCGTTGTCTATAACAGCCGCGAAGACAATTCCGTTTCCAACGTTGCCGATCTGACCGAACTGGGCCGCGAAATGGGCTTCGAAGTCCTGGCCGCTCCGCTCGGCAGCGATGGCGAACCCTCACAGGATGACATTCCCCCTGCCGTTGCCGAACTTGCCCGCAAGGGGGCCGACATCCTGTATATCGGACCGGACAATTTCATCGGCAATTATCGCGATACCCTGACCGATGCCGGTTTTGCCAACGGGCTTGCCGCCTTTAGCGCGACCGAACTTGAAGTCCGCGACGGCCATGCCATGCTGGGCCTTGTAAGCCGTTATGAACTTGTCGGCCGCCTTGCCGCCAGCAAGGTCGAACAGATCCTGATCGATGGCATATCGCCGGCCGACATCCCGGTCGAAACGCTTGACCGGTTTTCCTATCTGATCCGGCTGTCATCGGCGCGCAAGCTTAAACTCTATCCGCCGCTGTCGCTGCTTGATTACGCGGAAGTCATCGAATGAGCACCCTGACCCGGCTTGATCCATCCCACCTTCCCGCCATCATCGCCCTGCATCACAGGGTGGTCGCCGATCTGCCGCCGGGCAATGCCGCGACCGAAACCGATCAGTTCTTTGCCGATCATCTTGATGCCTGCGGGCAAATCTTTGGCGTCTTTGACGATGATCGTCTGATGGCCTATTGCGTGCTGGGATTGCCGCGTGATGGTGATCCCAATTTCGGCACCGACCATCACCTGCCCCCCGATCTGCTGGGCCAGGTCGCCCATATCGACGGGGTCGCCGTTGATCCAAATTGGCGCGGACAGGGATGGCAACGCAAAATGGTTGAATACCGGATCGAAATGGCCCGGAAATTCGGACGAACCATCGCGCTCAGCACCGTCGCCCCGACCAATTTTCCAAGCCTGATCAGCACCGTATCAACCGGCCTTGCCATTCATGGCTTGATCGCAAAATTTGGCGGAAACCGGTTCTTGCTGCGACGGGATATCGGCCCCGATCAGGATGCAAAATCCGCCCGCGCCCCTGATACAGCCATCTGGTGCGCCAGCGACGATCTTGCGACCTGTCGAAAATTGCTTGATGACGGGTTTATCGGCCAGTTTTGCCAGTCATCGGGCCGCGGAACCGCCCCGCGCATCGGCTGGGCGCCGCTTCCGTCCGCTTAATATCGCGGCTTACTGCTGATAGGTATAATTCCATTTGCGCTGCCCTTTCGGGTCGGCCTGCTGATAATAGGGCTGCCAGTCGCAGGCATGCGCATCGGTTTCCCAATAACACGCCGCCCCCTTATGGAACGGCAGGAAATTGCCCTTTTTGAACATGTCATCAGCAACGACACTCCGGAATGTCGGATACATTTCCTTCATCCGGTCGATATTTTCATGCACGATCCGCGTGATCCAGTACACCACATACGGATCAGCCGGTTCATAGGCAATCAGCGACGCCTTGAAGCCATAGGATGAAATCGCTTCTTCCTGCGCGCTATATGTCTTTGCTGGCAAAACCTGATTAAAGAAATACTGGTTTGCCTTGACCATTTCATCGGTCAAAGGCCCCCCCATGCCAACAACCCGCGCCCCGCAGCCAAGCGTATCTTCGATCAGCGACGCCGGATGCCCGATCCAAAGACCGAACGCATCGATATAATTCTCGCAGATGCCAAGCTCGTTATAATCCTGCGCAACGCCGTAAACGGTATCAAGATCGTCCAGCGTCAATTTGTATCGCGACAGAAGTTCAAGCCACAATTCCCGCGATGCCGATCCTTCCGGTCCGATATTGATGCGTTTGCCGCGCAGATCGGCGATCGATTCAATATCGGAATCATTGCGCACCACCAGCAATCCCATTTCATCATGCAACGACATCACCGACCGCGCACCGGGGATCGGCGCAATGCCTTTCTGCGCTTCCCAGTTATTGTTCGACTGCACGATGGCAAGCTGCACCCGCCCTTCTTTCATCAGGCGGATATTGCTGCCGACCCCTTGGGATCGCAACGGCACGCAATGCACCCGATGGCGTTCAAAGGTCCGGCTCATCATGTCGCAAATCTGGGCGGCAACCTTGAAATACACGCCACTCGTACTGCCGCTGTAAATCGCCGCGTAATAGGATCGTTCCGTCTGGCCATCACCGGCAATCACATCGACATTGCTTAACGCCGCCAGACTTTCCGGGTCGGTTGCGCGGCGGCGATACTGCGACAGCGGAATGGCATCGGGCTTGTAAATCAGGCCGTCGATCAGATCGGGATTGGTTTTTGCCGGGTCGATGATGGCATCGTCATAAGTATCGACATCGATATCAGGCAGGACATCAACCGGGGACATATCGGCATTTGCGTCCTCGGCAACGGTACCGCTTCCCTGCGCATGGGCACCCAAGGCCCCCGCTGACAACAGCATCGCCAGCATACCGGTCGCAATCATTCTCATGCCGAGCTCAAAACGCAAAACCGTCCACTCATCGTTAGTGATGAATCAATCCCCGCATCCCAATGGCCATATCCTAATGGATCATCGGGAAACCCGTCGAGAGCGAAGATGAATTAATATCCCTATTCTCAGCGATTTAACACAATCATCTTCACGACAACCCCGCACGACCGTTGATATTCAGATTGTGTTTGACGCAACATCATACGCCCCTCATAAACCAGAAGAACATATAACAGAAAACCGGACCACGGCCAGATTTCGGAGAAATCGATGACGTCCATCATCGCCCTTGATCCCGGGCGCAACGATATTTATCAGGCGTTCGATCTGATATCCTCCTGGCCGGAATATCGCCAAAGCCCGCTGATCCGCGCCAACGGGCTTGCCCGCGAACTGGGTCTTGGCACTGTCTGGATCAAGGATGAAAGCAAACGGTTCGGTCTGGGCGGGGTCAAGGCCCTTGGCGCCCCCTATGGCCTGAAACAGCAGCTTTTGAAACGCGGCCTGATACCCGGAAGCCCCCAATGCGCGAACTATACCGCCGTTGCCGCAACCGATGGCAATCACGGCCTTGCCGTTGCATGGGCGGCCCGGAAATTCGGCTGCCACGCACGGATTTATGTCGGGTCCGAAGTCGATCAGGCCCGCATCACGCGCATCATCGATAACGGGGCTGAAATCGTCCGGATCGACGGCACCTATGACGATGCGGTCCTTGCCGCCGAACATGCCGCGCAGTCGCCCGATATCCTTCTGATCACCGATACCGACTATGGTCACGAACTCGACGTCACCCGCGACATCATGGCGGGTTACGCGGTTCTGGGGATCGAATGCGCCCGGCAGCTTCGGGATGAAAACATCATCCCCGATCATGTTTTCCTGCAATGCGGGGTTGGCGGCATGGCGGCGGGTTGCGCCATCGGGCTCTGGCATGAAAGCGGCCAGAAACCGAATGTCTGCACGGTCGAGGCAACAAACGCCGCCTGCATTCAGGCAAGCCTCGCAACCGGCGAACTGACGTCGGTTCCGGGCAAACTCCTGACCCGCATGATCGGGCTGTCATGTGGTAAACCGAGTCTTCCGGCATTTGAAATCCTGCGCGAAGTCTCCACCCAAAGCATCGCGATTGACGATGATGTCGCCCTTCTGGTTCAGAACGCGCTTTCCGCCGGGATCAATGGCGACGCCCCGCTTGAAACATGGGATACCGGAATTGCCGGAATTGCCGGGCTTTGGCATGTCGCAAAAAACAACGATCTTCGGGCCCGTTTTGGTCTGAATGCCCAAAGCAACGTGCTTGTGATCAACAGCGAAGGCCCCATTCCGCTGCCCTACCGCGCAACGATCTGAATTCTTTCGACGCGAAAAAGGCTTTCGGTTATGCCCCCAACTGGACAGCGACTGGACAGCCCTGCCGGGCACCGGTACAGTCGCGGACAAACACCCACGTCGGGTTCTATGGGGACTGCAAACAGATGAAATTGCTCGAACTGTTGTCTTGGGGAGATAACAGACTGATGGCCCGGCTTGCCTTTGCCGGTGCGCTATCGGGTGCGGGCAGTGCAGTTCTGCTGGGGCTCGTCAATACCGCCGCCGAAGGCATCGCCGATAACGGGGTGGACCGGGTTGACTGGCTTCTGGCAGGTGGCTTCATCGCCCTTGCCGTGGTCTATTTTCTGGCCGAAGTTTTCCTGCTTGCCAATATCTCGACCCAGATCGAACAGGGCATCGACAAGGTGCGCCGCAAACTGCTCGATCAGATTGCGCATGCCGACTTCGCCCAGCTTGAAACCTTTGGTCAGGCCCGCCTGTTTGACAGCATAACCCAAAGCACTCAGGTCATTTCGCAAAACTCGCACATGATCGGCATGTCGTTCCGATCCCTTCTGCTGGTTGTTGCGGTGATGGTCTATGTTTTCTGGCTCTCCACGCTGGCCTTTTTCCTGATCGTGCTGGTGATCGGGGCCGGGATCGTCATTTACCTGCGCATGGGCAAAGAACTCGGCATGTGGTTTGGCAAACTCCATCACACCGAAAATGCCCTGTTTGGCAAGATCGCCGATCTGTTTTCCGGCATCCGCGAAGTCCGGATGTGGTCGTCGCGCAGCAGCACCCTTTTCAATGCCTTTTCGGCAAATTCACTGCAAAAGGAACAGATCACTGCTGAAACCCACAGCCTGATGTTCCGGCAGATGATCATGGGCATGACCGCCTTTTATGTCCTGCTGGCAGTGATCGTCTTTATCGTGCCGGTCTATGCCGATAATTTCGGATCAACGATATCAAAGGTCAGCACGGCCGTCCTGTTCATGATCGGCCCGATCAGTACGGTGGTGCAGGCAATGGCGGTACTGGGTTCGGCGGAACAGGCTGCTGCGCGCATGGTCACCCTGTCACAGGATTTGCGCGCGATTGCCGAACCGGTTGAAGAGAACGGCACCAGTCTGCCCGATACATTTTCAAATATCGCGTTCGAGGATGTCTGCTTTACCTATCCCAACCGCGACCCGCGCCACGGCTTCATGCTTGGCCCGATCAGCCTCTCGGTCAAAAAGGGCGAACTGATCTTTATTACCGGCGGCAACGGGGCGGGCAAATCAACCCTGATCAAGCTTCTGACAGCCCTTTATCGCCCGGTATCCGGGGCCATCCGGTTTGATGATATCCAGCTTGGCGCGCAAACCATCGCCTCCTTCCGTGACAAGATCGCCACCGTGTTTTCCGATTTCCACCTGTTTTCCGAATTGCACGGATCGGCCGAAATTGATCCCGACGAAGCCACCCACTGGCTGAACCTGTTTGAACTGTCCCATGTGACGGGCATTCGCGATGGCAAATTCGTTTCCACCGCCCTGTCGGCCGGGCAACGCAAACGGCTGGGCCTGATCACCGCCCTGCTCGAACATCGCCCGATCCTTGTTCTCGATGAATGGGCCGCCGATCAGGACCCGTATTTCCGTAAAAAATTCTATTACGAAATCCTGCCACAGATAAAGGCACGCGGCACGACCATCATCGCCGTCACCCATGACGATCATTATTTCGATGCTGCCGACCGCCGCCTGCATCTCGAAGCAGGCACCCTGCACGAAATTGACCGCAACGACCCGCGTGGAAGGATCTGATCATGCTGCTTATTGATCTTCTGCGATCCCGAACCCGCATCGATCTGCGGCTTGCCGTTGGCCTGCTGTCACTGGCCTCGATTGCCACCACCATGGTGCTGATCATCGTCAACCTGGCCGCCGAACAGGCCGAAGACGGCGTTGCCAGCATGCGCTATCTCGGCATGATGGGCCTGTCGCTGATCGGCTATATCTGGGCCCAGAAGAAATCCAGCGACATGATCGCCGCCGAGGTAGAACACATCCTCCATCAGCTTCGCCTTGGCATGTTTGATCGCGTGCGAAAAGCCGCCCCCGATACCCTGGCCAGGGTCGGACAGGGTGCGGTTCAAACCGCGCTGACCCAGGAAATGCAAACCGTATCCGCCGCCCTGCCCCTGATGCTGAACGGCGTGCAGCAGGTGGTCCTGATCATCTGTGTGGCGGCCTATCTTGCGTGGCTGTCGACCTTTGCCTTTGTGATGATTTCGGTTCTGGCCATCGTGGTTTCGACCATCCACCTGCAACGCATCCGTAAAATCAATGATGCGACCCGGGATGCGATCGATGATGAAAACCTGCTCTTTGGCGGGTTGTCCGATCTTCTGCATGGCTTCAAGGAAGTCAAAATGAACAGTCGGCGTCGTGCCGCACTTCTGGGTGCGCTCAATGACCGATCCATCCGGGCACGCGATACCAAATCCGTGGTCAAGGCCCAGTGGTCGCGCGAATTCGCCCTGATCCAGCTGGCTTTCTACGGGATGATGGCGGCCATGGTGTTCATCGTTCCGATCTTCACATCGGACTATCACGACGTTGCCGTGCAAACCACGACCGCGGCCCTGTTCATGATCGGCCCGATCGGGGCGGTGGTTGCCGCCGTGCCCAGCTTTACCGATTCCGATGTGGCACTACGCAAGATCAAGGATATCGATGATCAGCTCGAAGACGCCCTTGACGCCCAGCACGCGCAGGAGGCCACGAACGGCACATCATCACCCGAAACCCTTGAAAAATTCCAGGATGCCCTTGGCAATATCGCCGAAATCAGCCTGCGTGACGTTCGTTTCTCCTATCCCGGCACATCGGACAGTCCGGGTTTTGCCGTCGGCCCGATCAATGCCACCTTCAAAAAGGGTGAAATCACCTTTATCACCGGCGGCAATGGGGCGGGCAAATCGACGATCATCGCCGTTCTGACCGGCCTTCGCCCGGCGGCAGGCGGATCAATCATGGTCAATGACTGCCCGGTGCCGACCGACGCCCTGCAGCTTTATCGCGATCATTTCGCGACCGTGCTGTCGGACTATCACCTGTTTCGCGAACTCTACGGCATTGATGATATCGATCCGAAGCGGGTCGAAACACTGCTCAAACAGATGGAAATCGACGACAAGGTCGAACTGGATGATAACGCCTTTTCAACGACCTCGCTGTCACAGGGGCAACGCAAACGCCTTGCCCTGATCGCGGCTCTGCTCGAAGAAAAGCCGGTTCTTGTCCTTGATGAATGGGCCGCCGATCAGGACCCTCATTTCCGCTCGGTCTTCTATGAAAAAATCCTGCCCTCCTTACGCAAACAGGGCAAGATCATCATCTGTGTCACCCATGATGATCGCTGGTTTGACAAGGCCGATACGATCTATCACGTCCGCGACGGCGAATTTGTCGACGGACGTCAAACCACCCAAGCCTGATCCATCACGCAATCAGCGCATCCCTGACCACGCGCATGATGTCATCCCCGGCATCACGCAGGAAAAAATGCCCGCCAGGCAAAACATGCTTGGCAAAGTCGCTCGTGGTTGCCGCCGCCCAGTCGTCCAGTTCATCCGGCACCGGGTTCGGATCATCCGCCCCGCCAAAGGCGGTAATCGGGCAGAACAGTTTGGGCAATCCGGTCGAAACCGCGGTTTCCGACAATCTGAAATCCGCCCTAAGGCTGGGCTCAAACAGGGCGCGATATTCCGCATTTTCCAGAATTTCGGTGGGCGTCCCGCCATAATTCGCAATCCCCCGCCAGAACTCATCCGATGACAGATGATGCAACGGCGCCCGATGCCCGGCCACATTCGGCCCCCGCCTTGCGGCAACAAACAGATGAACCGGCACAGCCATCCCCACCTGTTGCAGATGACAGGCCAGATGATGGGAAATCAGCGCCCCCATCGAATAACCGAAAAACGCAAACGGCCGATCCATAAAGGGCTTTAATCCTGCGGCGACGGCCTCAACCATCGCCGAAAGATCATCAATCACCGGATCGCCAAACCGCTGCTCACGCCCCGGCAGATTGACCGGTACCACATCGATATCATCGGGGAATTGTGTCAGCCACGGCCGATAGGCCAACGCCCCGCCCCCGGCAAACGGAAAACAGAACAGCCGCAACCGGGCACCCGCCGTGATGTTCTGACCGACCCAGACATTTTGCGTCATGTTTCTTTCCGCCCCAATTGCCGACAGCTTTACCTGTCGCAATATTATCGCGCAAATTCAAGCAGCTAAAATCCGGCCCTGTCAAACCCGTGCCAGCGCGCCGGAGAATCCATCGATGGTTTCAATCGCGATCAATGTGGCGCGTGCCTGTGCCAACGGGTCGGTTTCGCCCGTTGCCTTGAAGGCCGCCTCGTAATCGCACCAGCCCTGATAAAAATCCCGGCCATCCGCATCCCCGTCAAACAGCCAGCGTGACAGGGCCTCGATATCACGGCTCGGGTCGCGATATTCGATATCGATGCCGATCATAACATCGGGGCCTTTGGCAATCGCCACCGCCACCAGGTCGCGGCTGTGGCTAATGCTCGCACAGTGAATCACACCATCGATGATCAGGCCGGGCCGGCCGGAACTTTGCCGCACGGTTTCAAATGCCGCATCCCCCGCAATATCGGGCCACATATGCCGGCCAAGATCGCCCAGCATCTGCCACCCGCGCATCGAACTTTGGCGGCGCTTTTCCGCGCGATCCCCCTTCAGATCATTGATCCGCTGCCAGCACCATAAAACGCTGCCCTCAAACGCGGTATTGACATCGATGATTGCGTTTTTTTTCATATATCTGGCAAGTTTTGGTTGTGTTGTTGGCGACGGGTTCTTTAAATCAGGGGCGTCTGCCCGGCTCGGGCAATAAAAAACGCGATAATTGATCCAATGCACCGGATCAATCGGATAATATCAACAAAAGGCAGGTTGGATATGCGCAGTTTGAAATTTGCAGTCGTCGGTTTGCTGGCACTTGTTGTTGCCGCATGCCGCACCGCCCCGGTCCAGAATGTCAGCAGTCAGCCCCTCCCGGCTGATGCGGCAAAACTCAGCATGGCACAGATCGAAGAAAGCATCATCAAGGCCGCAGGCGAACGTGAATGGATCGTTCAGCGCAAGGCCGAAGGTGAACTGATCGCGACCTATTCCCCGCGCGACCATCTTGCCAAGGTCGAAATCGACTTTGATCAGTCCGAATTTTCGATTTCCTACGTCGATAGCACCAATCTGAATTATGATGGCACTTCGATCCATTATAATTACAATCGCTGGGTCAATAATCTGAGACAGGATATCCTGCGTGAGGTATCGGCAAAGGCTGCCCTTGCCCAATAAGGTTTGATATGACGCTGCTGCAGGCCAGAATTTCGCACTGGGCGTTCTGGGAAGACCGCGATGATCATGCGGTCCTGAAATCCGGAACGTCCGGGCACATCGCAGTCCCGATTGACGACATGAATAATGCCAATCTGGCGCGCAGCCTCAAACCTGCCTGGCGGCGGCGTCTGGATTTGTATGGCCGCGCCGCCGCCGAGGTGCTTGGCCATACCATCCGTGATGGCGACAACCCGCATATCGTTTTTGCATCACGCCACGGTAATATTGATCGCACGCTGAAACTGCTTCATCAGGTCGCGACAAACGAAACCCTCTCCCCTGCCGATTTCAGCATGTCGGTGCATAATGCGCTGGTCGGGGTTGCCTCGATCAACTGGTCGATCACCCAAAGCCACACCGCGATTTCGGCCGGGAATGACAGCCTGATCGCAGCACTTACCGAAACATTATGCCAGCTCACCAGCGAGGATGGCCCGGTCATCCTGTGCTATGTCGATCTGCCGCTGCCCGACATCTATCAGGATCAGGACCCGGACGATATTTCCGGCACTGCCCTTGCCATCCGCTTTGATCAGCCAACGGCGACAGATGGCAAAATGTTCTGGTTCGATCCAATCCCCGACCATGATCCCGCCCCGATGCCCCACCGGCAGGCACGTGCGATTGCCGCCTATCTGGGTGCGTCATCCAAAACCGGATTGCACCTGCCAGGAAAGACCGGCGGCTGGATAATGCAATCGAATGGCTGAAAGACAAGGCACGCCCACACGGCCGAAAAAAGGCTTTAACTGGTACTGGCGGTTGCTGGCGACCGGCTTTGCCTTTTCATCCTTTGGTCTGGGCGGGCTTTTGATGGCCATCACCATCTTCCCTGCCATGATGATCATCCTGCGCGACCGGGCCAAACGCCGCCGCTATGCCCAGTTTGTCATCTGCCGCGGTTTTCGCCTTTTCACATGGATGCTTGATGTCACCGGTGTGGCGGTTGCCGAAACCGAAAATATCGAACGCCTGCGATCCGCACGTGGGGCGCTGATCATCGCCAATCACCCGACATTGCTTGATGTCGTGATGATCCTGGCCCAGATGGATCGCTGCCAGTGTGTCGTCAAACACGAACTGTTTCGCAATCCGTTCATGGCCGGTGTGGTACGTGCGGCTGGTTTCATTCGCAATAATGATGACCCGGAAAACCTGATTTCGCAGGCGCGCGATCATCTGGCAACCGGTGCCTGTATCCTGATTTTCCCCGAAGGTACGCGCACGCCCAGCCGCCGCAAACTGGGCCAATTGCAACGCGGGGTAGCGAATATCGCGATAGAAACACAAGTCGACTTGATTCCTGTGGTTGTGCACTGTAATCACGATACCCTGAAAAAGGGGGTACCGTGGTATCGCATTCCGCCGTCGAAAATCCGTTTTCGGCTGGTGGTCGATGCACCGCTATCATTTGGGGACATTGCTGATCCGACATTAAGCCGCGCCAGACAGGCCCGTTTGCTGACCCGGATCATCAAGGATTATTATCTGGACAGACTGACGCATGACTTCGCTGGAAACAGAACTTAAAGCCTTCATTATCGAGACGCTTAATCTCGAAGACATAAGTGTCGAGGATATCGACAGCGAAGAAGCCCTGTTTGTTGATGGGCTAGGCCTTGATTCCATCGATGCCCTTGAACTTGGCGTTGCGATCCAGAAAAAATACGATGTCCGGATTGATGCGAAGAACGAAGATGTGAAAACCCATTTTGCATCCGTGCGCAATCTGGCGAAATTCATTCAGGCATCGGGCAAGGAGGGGTAATCATGCAAAGTCGCCAGGACGTTTATCAGCAGCTTCACGATTACCTTGTCGAACTTTTCGAAGTCCCGTCCGAGGATATCACCCCGGACGCCCGCCTGTTCGAAGACCTTGACCTCGACAGCATCGATGCCGTCGACCTGATCGTCAAATTCCAGGAAATCACCGGCAAGAAAATCCCGGCCATGGAATTCCGGTCTGTCCGCACCGTCGATGACGTCGTCGAGAAGATTCATGACCTGGTCAGTTCCTAAGCGGATCGCGACCATCCTGCTTGCCATACTGGGTATCACCTATCCGGTTCTGGTCTATTTCGGACTGACGGTCTTTTCCCCGCAGATCATCCTGATCGGGCTTCTGATCCTCGTTCTGTTACGTGCCGCTTCATTTGCGCTACAAAAACGTTATGGGCCTGCCGGTCTTGCGGTTCTGGTCGCCGTCATTGTCGCCGCAGGCGGCATCGCAAGCGAACTGGTCGCCATCCGTTTTTATCCGGTGATCGTCAGCCTGACCATGGGCACGGTTTTTACCGTCACGCTGTTTACCGAACGCCCGATGGTCGAACGCCTGGCACGGCTTAAAATGCCTGATCTTGATGCCTATTCGGTTGCCTATACGCGCAAACTGACCAAAGTCTGGATCGGATTTTTCGCGCTGAACGCGATGATTGCCACATGGACGGCACTTTATGCGAGCATGGAAATCTGGACGCTTTATAATGGGCTTCTGTCCTATGGCCTGATCGGCATCCTGTTCATTGGCGAATGGCCGGTCCGCCGTTTCTTGCGCGCCCGCCATGATCGCAAAACCGGAAACAATATCGAAACCCCATGACCGGCTTTATCGCAAACCTGCATGATCCGAAAAACGCCGCCACCGCCCTTTGTGTTGAAGGCGGCCGGGTCTTCTGTGCGGGTGATATCTTGGCCGATATCGACCGGCTTTATCCGACCTTGCGCCAATCTTCGCGCATCGCCATCCATTGCCAGTCGGCCCGCCTGTTCCTGATCGCGATCACCGCCGCATGGCGGGCGGGGGCCGCCGTCATTTTCCCGGCAACCGACCGCCCCGCCTATCTTGATGGCATCAGCAACCAGTTCGATCTGTATCTGGATGACGCCGCCATCCTCGAAAGACTAGCCTCGGCCACTGCGACCAATACCGGAAGCCACATGACATTGCCCGCCGCAACCGATTGCCGCGCGGTATTCTTTACATCTGGCTCGACCGGGGATGCCAAACCCATCCCTAAAACACTGGCCCTGATCGAAGCCGAAATCACCATACAGGAACCGCTTTGGCAGCCGCGCATTCCGAACGGCGCACGCATTGTCGGGCTGGTATCGCATCAGCATATCTATGGCCTGATTTTCCGCATCGTCTGGCCGGTGATCACGGGCCGTGTCTTTACCGCCGATCCCGCCCCCTATTGGGAAATGATGCAGGGCGATATCAATAATGGCGATGTCCTGATCACAAGCCCCGCACATCTTAAAAACCTGCATCCCGATCTGGCAGATGTGCCGCGCCCATCGCTGATCTTTTCATCGGGTGGCCCGCTTGACCTTGCAGCCGCGACCGAAACCACCGCGATGCTTGGCACCTGCCCGACCGAAATTTACGGCAGCACCGAAACCGGTGGCATCGCCCACCGTCAGCAAACCAGCGATAACTGCCCGTGGCATCCTCTACCGGGGGTCGAGGTCGCGCTTAATGATGCCGGATGCCTGCGCGTGCGGGCCGCCCATATCACCGGCGATGACTGGTATCAGACCGAAGACATCGCAAAGATCAATGACGCAACCGGCACCTTCACCCTGCATGGCCGGGCCGACCGGGTGGTCAAGGTCGAAGGCAAACGCATTTCGCTGGGTGCCGTTGAACGCCATCTGCGCCAAAGCCATCTGGTCGAAGACGCCATTGCCCTGACCCCCGATGAAAATGACCGCCGCCTTGGCGTGGTGGCCGTGCTGTCACCCGCCGGCCGCGATATGCTGGCCGATATCGGGCGGTTTCGCATGGGCCGGCAATTGCGGCGTGAAATCGCCAAATTCGAAGACGACGCTGCCCTGCCGCAACGCTGGCGCTTTGTCGATCAGCTGCCATCCGACAGCCAGGGCAAACGCCCGCTTCATTTGCTGCGCGCTCTTTTTGCCGAAATGGAACCTTTAACGCCTGAAATCGTTATACAAAATCGCGATGATGACCGCGTCAACCTGTCGCTGCACCTGCCGGTGGATCTGCTTTATTTCCGTGGCCATTTTCCCGGCATGCCGATCCTGCCCGGGGTGGTGCAACTGCACTGGGCCGTGGATCAGGCCGCAGCGCTTTTTGACGTACCGGTCACCATCGGTGAAGTTACACAACTTAAATACCGCAAGCCGATCACACCGGGATCGACCGTGATGCTGGAACTTGATTGCAACCGCGACAGTGCGAAAATCAAGTTCCGCTATCATTCCGACGCCGAAGGTGATCACAGCTCCGGTATTCTGAAATGGCGCGAGGCTGCCTCATGAAAATCTGTTCCGTCATCCCGACCCATAACCATCATGACGTCCTGGCTGATGTCGTGGCGCGCATCCGCGAATATGATCTGCCGGTGATCATCATTGATGACGGATCGAACGTGCAAACGCACGACGTTGTGGCCAGCCTGCACGATCCCGAAAACGGGGTTACCTGTCAGCATCTCGATGAAAATGGCGGCAAGGGTGTGGCGGTGATGGCGGGCCTTGCCATGGCTGAACGCGCCGGTTTCACCCACGCCATTCAGGTCGATGCCGACGGGCAGCACAATCTTGACCGGATCGAAGAAATGATCCGCATCGCCCGCGAAGACCCGGCGGCCCTTATCACCGGCCTTCCGGTCTATGATGACAGCATCCCTGAAAAACGCCGCATCGGGCGCTGGATTTCCCATGTCTGGGTCTGGATCGAAACATTATCCACCCATATCCGCGATAGCATGTGCGGCTTTCGCGTGTATCCGGTTTCCGAAAGCCTTGCCGTCTGGCGCGAAGAAGGCTGCGGCCATAAAATGGATTTCGATACCGAACTGATGGTGCGCCTTTACTGGCGCGGTGTCCCGATCCATCACGTCCCGACCGAAGTCACATATCCCGAAAACAACACATCGAACTTCCGCATGTGGAAGGACAATGTCCTGATCAGTTGGATGCACACCCGTCTGTTCTTTGGCATGCTGATCCGCCTGCCGGGCTTCATCGCGCGTGGTGGTCATTTCGGGCAGAAACACCGCACCGGCATTGATCCCGAAACACATCCTGAAACCGCGGGCAGTTCCGCCCGGCACTGGTCGGAAATTGATGAACGCGGCATGTATTGGGGCATCCGGTTCCTTGGCATGGTTTACCGTTACGGCGGGCGTCGGCTTTGCATGGTCGTGATGTTTCCGATCATCGCCTATTTCTTTGCCACCGGGCGAATTGCAAGGCGGGCTTCGCAGGATTTCCTGACCCGGATTGCCGCCATCACCGGCCAACCCAAACCGGGCCTGCGTGACAGTTTCCGCCATTTCATGAATTTCGGCGAAAGCGCGCTGGATAAGATCGCCGCATGGTCGGGCGAATTGAAGATCGATGATCTTGACCTGCCCGATCACGCCGAAAGCCTGTTTGACTATATGCCACGTGATCAGGCCGTCATCCTGTTCGTATCCCATTTCGGCAATATCGAACTGGTCCGCGCCATCGCCAGCCGCGACCGCGACTTTCGCGTCAATGTGCTGTTGCATCAAAAAAACGCGGCCCGCTTTGGCCGTGTCCTGCAAAAATTCGCCCCCGAAAGCCAGGTTGATCTGATCGAGGTCACCGAAATCGGCCCCGATACCGCGATGCTGCTGCGTGAAAAGGTCGAACGCGGCGAATGGATCGTGATTGCGGCGGATCGCGTTGCCATCGGTGCCCGCGATAAATCCGTGCGCGTCCCGTTTCTGGGCGATCCGGCCCCCTTCCCGCAGGGGCCGTTTGTTCTGGCCCATCTGCTGCAATGCCCGGTTTACATGGCCGCAGCATGGCGCAACGGCAACCGGTTTGAAATCGCATGGGAAAAACTGGCCGATAAAATAACCCTGCCGCGTGCCAACCGGGTCGGTAAAATCACCGAATATGCCGAACAATATGCAGGCTGGCTTGAAAAGCTTGTTGTGACGCGGCCGCTGCAATGGTTCAATTTCTATGACTTCTGGGCGAATAAAAAGGACAACAATGAATAACAGCCGCACCACTGTCCTGTTTGGCGAGGAAAACCTGCGCATCGAAGATATCGTTGCCCTTGCCGAACAACGCGCCCTGCCCGTCCTGTCATCCGGCCCGGAATTCACCACCCGCATTCAGGCCGGGGCCGATTTCCTTGATCGGGAGTTACGTGATCACGGCCATATCTATGGTGTGACCACCGGCTATGGCGATTCCGTTTCGCGCCGCGTGCCGCCCGAACTGGTCGCCGAACTGCCACTGCATCTCAGCCGGTTTCACGGTTGCGGCCTTGGCGATATCCTCAGGCCCGATCAGGCGCGCGCCGTCCTTGCCGTCCGGCTGGCATCGCTGTGCACCGGCTATTCCGGCGTCAGTCTTGATCTTCTGCGCCAGCTTGCCGGCCTTCTCGAACATGACATCACGCCGCTGATCCCCGAAGAAGGATCGGTCGGTGCCAGCGGCGATCTGACCCCGCTTTCCTATGTTGCCGCGGCGCTCATCGGTGAACGCGATGTGCTTTATCGCGGCCAGAAAATGACCGCCCTTGATGCGCTTGCTACGTCCGGGTTAACGCCGTTAACGCTGCGTCCCAAGGAAGCCCTCGCCATCATGAATGGCACATCGGTCATGACCGCCATGATGTGTCAGGCTTTCGTGCGTGCGGATTACCTCTGCCGCCTGACCGTACGCATCACAGCACTTGCCTCTATCGGGTTGCTGGGCAATCCCGCCCATTTTGACAAACGCCTGTTTGCTGCTAAACCCCATCCGGGGCAGGCCCGCATTGCCGCCTTTATCGAAACCGACCTTGCCGACCTCGGCACGAATTATGCCCCGGCCCGGTTGCAGGATCGTTATTCGCTGCGCTGTGCGCCGCATGTCATCGGTGTTCTGGCCGACATGATGCCGACTTTCCGCACAACGCTTGAAACCGAACTGAACAGTGCCAATGACAACCCGCTGATCGATGTCGAAGGCGAAACCATCCTGCATGGCGGTCATTTTTATGGCGGGCATGTTGCCTTTGTCGCCGATGGCATGAAAACCCTGATCGCCAATCTGGCCGATCTGATGGATCGGCAGATGGCGCTTCTGGTCGATACCAAATTCAATCACGGCCTGCCATCGAACCTGTCGGGGTCGGATGCCGATCGCGCCTCAATCAATCATGGGCTGAAGGCCGTTCAGATCGGCGTTTCCGCCTGGACGGCCGAGGCATTGAAAAACACCATGCCCGCCAGCGTCTTTTCCCGTTCGACCGAATGCCATAACCAAGACAAGGTCAGCATGGGAACGATTGCCGCGCGTGATTGTCTGCGCATCCTGCAACTGACCGAACAGGTCGCGGCGGCCAACCTTATCGCCGTCAAACAGGCGATCACGCTGCGCCTTAAAAACGGTGATATCAAATCCGATCAGCTTGGCAGCGACATCACAACCTTCCTGGATGCGCTTGGCACCGACATCCCATTCATCGCCGAAGACCAGCCGCTTGAAGCAACCCTCCGCCTTCTGATTGATCGCATTCAATCACGTCATTGGGCGCTTTATGGCGGGGATCTGGCATCATGATCAGTGCGTCGGTCACCGAAACGGTGCAGTTCTATCACCTTGACCCGATGAATGTCGTCTGGCACGGCAATTACGTGCAGTTCTTTGAAAATGCCCGCTGCGCCTTACTCGACAAGGTCGACTACAACTATCCGCAAATGGATGCGTCGGGCTATGTCTGGCCGGTGGTGGATATGCGGGTCAAATATGTCCGCCCCTGTACCTTCGGGCAGAACATCACGATCACAGCCACACTTCGCGAATATGAAAACCGGCTTAAAATCGACTATCTGGTCAGCGACAGCAAAACCGGTGAAAAGCTGACCAAGGGCTTCACCATTCAGGTCGCGGTCGAAAAATCCAGCGGCGAAATGCTCTATCGCAGCCCCGATTTCTTCATCGAAAAGATGGAGGCCCTTGTTTGATTCCGATCCGCCGCCTGATCGCATCCGTCGCAACCGCCATCCTGCTGACTGCCAGCATGATCGGCACCGCACGGGCGGATGACATTCCGGCCCCGGCGACCATCGGCACCGAACAATATCTCGGCGGCAGTTTCACCATGGACCGCCATCTTGACGGCTTTGAAAAACCGCTCACCTCGAACGGCGATTTCGTCCTGTCCCCTGCAAACGGGCTGGTCTGGCGCACGTTGCAACCGTTTCCCGGCACCACGATCCTTGATGATCACGGCATCACCCGGATCGATGATCAGG
Organism: Thalassospira lucentensis; assembly: GCF_001613805.1. Classification (GTDB taxonomy): domain Bacteria; phylum Pseudomonadota; class Alphaproteobacteria; order Rhodospirillales; family Thalassospiraceae; genus Thalassospira; species Thalassospira lucentensis_A. The sequence goes on along the minus strand of NZ_LPVY01000025.1, from coordinate 95,746 downwards.
GCAACCGCGACGAACTGGCACGCGGTGATCAGTTCCGCCAGTTTGTCGAACTGATTTCGGCCGTCCTTGCCGGAAACTGGCAACCGCTGGAGCAGCGCTTTGACATCGCCAAGGACACAACCGAAAACGGCACATGGCAGGTCATCCTGACGCCAAAGGACGGCAGCACCATCCAAAACCAGATCAGCAAAATCACTACCACCGGCAACGATTTTGTCGAAAATGTCCGCCTCGAAAAACCGACCGGTGATCATGATGCCATCACCCTTTCCGATCAGTCATTGCAAGGCCTGCCGCTACCACCCGAATTTGCCGCCCTTCTGACCGGCACAGGTCAGTAATGGCATTGCGCGCACCCCTCTGGGCCCTGTGCCTGATCGCGATGGCGGTTTTCGCCACCTGGCAATTGCGCGGCGGCCATACCGGGATCGATGCCGATATCCTGTCCCTGATCGGGCAGGAAAATGCCACGCAGAATGGCCCGCAAAGCGACATCGCCACCGTCCGCCACCTGCTGGCAAATGATGGTCAGCAGGCGATCTTCATGCTCTCGCACGCCAATCGCGACACGCTTGAAACCGCCGCCACTGATTTCGCGGGCCGGATCGCGGCCCTTGATGGCACGCAGGCCATCACCCTTCCCGGTCACAACAATGACCGCTTCGCCGATCTGATGACGCTTTATGGCCCGCACGCCAACAGCCTGCTGTCTCCGGCTGATCGCCAAAAACTGGCAGATGGTGATGCCGAAGCCCTTTATCGCCGCGCCATCCAGAACCTCTATTCCCCGGCCACAACGCTCAGCAGCCAGTCGCTAAAACAGGACCCGTTCGCCCTGCTGCCCGCGTTCCTGTCCGACCTTGGCACCAAGCTCGGCACCGGTAACGATATCATCACCCGCGACGGGCAATTTTACCTGCCGGTGATGGCAAGCCTGTCACCCGACCTGCGAAGTGCCGGTACGGATCGGGCATGGGTCACCGGGGCCAACGCGGCCCTGCAATCCGTCACCAATGCCACCCCCGGCCTGAATACCGCCAAAACCGGCCAGATTTTCTTTGCCGTGGCAGAAGCCACCCGTGCGCAATCCGATGTGCAACGCATTGCGATCATCGCGACCATCGGCATCCTTGTGATGATCGGACTGGTGTTCTACTCGCCCATCCCGCTTCTGGGGGCTCTTCTCGTCGTCGGCAGCGGCCTTTTGGCGGGGCTCGCCGCCGTGGTCGCGATCTTCCCCACCATCCATGCGATTGCGCTGGTGTTTGGTGCGACCATGATCGGCATTTCGGTCGATTATGCCCTGCATTACCTTGTGCTGCGCTCTGCCGCCGGGTCGCATGTTGACCGGCTGCGTAAAATCAGACCGGGGCTAAGCCTTGGCCTTCTGACATCCGTGATCGGCTTTGGCGCGCTGTCACTCAGCCCCACCCAATTGCTGTCCCAGATCGCGGTTTATTCCGTTGCCGGTCTGGTCGCTGCCTATTGTTCGGTGCTGTTCCTGCTGCCCCTGATCCCGGCCCGTGATGTCAGGTCTTCCTCGCCGATCCGCAAACTGCATGACGGATTGCAAGTCGCCCTTGGCAAAACATTCGCCCCGATCCGGGTCCGGCTGATCGCAAGTGCCGCGATCATCATCACCCTTGCCCTTGCGGCCGTCCTGATCCCCGGCAATAACGATATCCGCCAGTTCGGCCACGGCAATGACTCCCTGATATCAGACGCCGGAAACATCGCCGATATCCTCGGCCTTGGCGGCAGCCCCGTCTTCATCCGCATTGACGGGGATGATCCCCAAGCCCGCCTTGAAACCGGCGAAGCAGTAAGCGATGCCCTGACACCGCTGATCATGGATAACCGGCTTGGCGGCATGATCGGCCTGTCCGATCTGATCCCCTCGATCCCCCGGCAAACCGAAAACCGCGATCTGGTCACAAATGGCCTTTATGATCGTTTTGGCGCCGCTCTTTCCGATCAATTGCCGGTCACGATCACCGCACCGAATAAAAACGCCGATTACCTTGTCCCCGATGACAACGCGGCAAGGACATTGCCCGAAATCACCCGCCTACATTCCGGAGGATCGGACATCATCCGCCTTCGCAACGCCACCGATATTGACGCCATCCGCACCGCCCTTGGCCGTATCCAAAACGTCACCCTGATCAATCCACCCACCGCGATCAGCAACCAGTTTGCCGCCTATCGCCTGTGGGCATGGATTGCCTTGGGCGGTGCGCTTTGTGTCGCCGCCATCCTTGCGGTTTTGCGTTACGGGCTTCAAACCGGCATCTGCGTTTTTGCCGCGCCCGCCGGGGCGATCCTGTTTGCCGTGCTGGGCGGCTATGCCTTTGGCATCGTCCAAAGCTTCTTTACCACCATGGCGCTGTTTCTGGTCTTTGCCATTGGCGCGGATTACGTGCTGTTTCTGGCCGAAAGCCGCAACGGAACCCATGACGACGACACGCGCCTTGCGGTATTGCTGTCGCTGATCAGCAGTGTGCTTGCCTTTGGCCTGCTTGCCACATCATCCGTACCGCTGGTGCGCGATATCGGATCGGTGATTGCCATCGGCCTGATCGGGGCATGGTTCCTGGCCTTCTGGATGACCGCACCGACAGAAACAAATAATAACACCCAAACCCAAAATCAGCGGGGACAGGAACAGTGAGACCCGATTGCGATATCGCCGTCATCGGTGCCGGGCCTGCCGGATCGGTCATTGCCAAATTCCTGCATGATGCCGGCATGGCCGTTACCGTGCTCGAAGCCGAAACATTCCCGCGCTTCGTGATCGGCGAAAGCCTGCTGCCCAATTGCATGAATGTGCTGGAACGCGCGGGTCTTCTGGATGCCGTGACCGATGCCGGGTTCCAGTTTAAAAACGGTGCCGTCTTCGAATGCGGGGCCCAATATATGTCGATTGATTTCCGCCAGAATTTCGAACCATCCGATTGCTGGGGCACGACGTTTCAGGTCAAACGCGCCCGCTTTGATCAGATTCTGGCAGGTGAAACCGCCCGCGCCGGGGTCGATATCCGCTTTGGCCACCGCGTCACATCGGCACAACTTGCCGATGGCGATTGCCGTCTTGTCTTCACCGATGAAAACGGCAATCCCGGTGAACTCCGCGCCGGGTTCGTGGTCGATGCCAGTGGCTATGGCCGGGTCCTTCCCCGGATGCTCGGCCTTGCCCGCGCCGGCAAGTCGATTGAACGCCGTGCCCTTTTCACCCATATGCGCGATCACATTACCGATCCCGGTTATGACCGCGAAAAAATCCTGATCACGGTGCATCCAACCCGTCATGAAATCTGGTACTGGCTGATCCCGTTTTCCGATGGCACCGCGTCCGTCGGTGCGATCTATCGCGATACTGACCCGGCCTTTGCCGGCATGTCCGATCAGGACATTTTCAATAAGCTGATCAACGATACACGTCTCGGAAGCCTTCTGGGCAATGCCGAACCAATCCGCGATCTCAATTCCATCGCCGGATATAGCGCGCAATCGGAAAAACTTTTTGGCGATGGTTATGTGCTGCTGGGCAATTCGGCGGGCTTCCTTGATCCGGTCTTTTCATCGGGGGTCACCATTGCCATGCATTCCGCCGAACTGGCCGCCAAGGCCTTGATCGCGCGTCATAATGGCAATGCCGTTGACTGGAACATGGATTTCGCCGAACCACTGTCAAAGGGGGTCGATACGTTCCGGGCTTACGTCGATGCATGGTATGACGGACGGTTACAGACGATTATTTTCAATCAGCCTGATGACGATTCACAACTGAAACGTATGGTCGTTTCGATCCTTGCAGGTTATGCATGGAATATGGAAAACCCGCTGGTCGCCAAAACCGAACGCTATCTTGAGATGTTGCACGATCTATGCGCTCCGTCGTCGTAAAAACCCTTGTCGCTGGCATGCTTGCCACGGGCCTGAGCGCCTGTGAAACAATGAACATGCCCGATCTGACGATGCCCGACTTTTCCATGCCGGACGTCTTCACATCGGCCCCGGCGCAAACCGTGATGCTTGACGAGGGTTACGAATTCACCCTGCCCGAACAGCCATGGGCCGATGATGACGCCATCGACGTCACCCAGCAGGTCACGGCAAGCTGGAAAAACATCAGCAGCAACGAAACCGAAACCGGCACCTTTCAGGCCCGCCTGTTCCTTGAACGCGATCATGTCCGCATCGTCATGATCGATGATCTGGGCCGTCGCGCGATTGATATCGACTGGACGACCGATGCCCTGTCGGTTCAAACCGCCGACTGGCTGCCCAAAACGCTTGATGCCAGGCGCATGCTTGCCGATATCATCATGGTCTATTGGCCGCTGGATGTCGTGCGCGACGCCCTGCCGGGCAATATGTCGATCCGTGAAACCATGGGTGAACGCATGCTTCGCATGGATGACAGCGGCCGCGCCTACGCCCGGATCGAACGCCCGATCCGCGATGTCTGGCAGGGGGTGGCAAACTTGCGCAATGAACGGTTTGGCTATGCCATCACGATCCGTTCACAACGGACCGGATCGTCATCATGACGCCGGGTTCGCTCTATCTTTCCGCCCTTGGCATCGTATCGGCCCTTGGCAGCGGGATCGATGAAAGCCGCACAACCCTGTTTGGCGATCGCCCGGCGGACATGATCGCACGCGACGGCTTCCTGCCCGACCGCACCACGATCCTTGGCACCGTCACGCATGATCCCGAACCGCTACCCGAAAACCTTGCCCGCCACGATACCCGCAACAACCGCCTGCTTTGGGCCGCAACCCGACAGATCGAAACCGACATCACCGATCTGATTGCCGATATTGGTCGCGCCCGCATTGGCGTCATCATCGGCACCAGCACATCGGGCATCGAAGAAGGCACAACCGATTACGAAGCCGCCCTTGATGGCGGTGCCTTCCCCGAAACGTTCCTGTATAGCCATCAGGAAATCGGATCGCCTGCGGATTTCCTGCGCGACGCCTTTGATCTTGGCGGACCATCTTATGCGATTTCAACCGCCTGCTCGTCGAGTGCCAAGGCCTTCGCCGCCGGGGCGCGCCTGATCAATACCGGGCTGTGCGATGCGGTTCTGGTCGGCGGCGTCGATAGTCTCTGCCGTCTGACCGTGCGCGGCTTTGATGCCCTGCAATCGGTATCAAGCGGCATCTGCAACCCGATGAGCATCAATCGCGACGGTATCAATATCGGCGAAGGGGCCGCGATCTTCATCCTACGCCGTAATGCCAATGCCAATATGGGTGCCATCGAATTGCTCGGTGTCGGTGAAAGCTCCGACGCCCATCACCCCAATGCGCCGCATCCCGATGGCCGGGGGGCGGCAATGGCCATGCAAAACGCGCTTTCCAATGCCAAACTCAAACCATCCGACATCGCCTATATCAATCTGCACGGCACCGCGACCCCGCTTAATGACGGGATGGAAGCCCGTGCAGTTTGTGATGTTCTGGGTGCCAACGTCCCGGCAAGCTCCACCAAGCCCATGACCGGTCATACGCTGGGTGCAGCGGGCGCCATCGAAGCCGCCATGCTGTGGCTATCGCTTTGCAATGCCGCCCAAGGTGCCCCCCTGCCACGTCATATCTGGGATGGTGCGACTGATCCCGAAATTCCCGACATCAATCTGGTGACCAGACCGGGCACGAAATTGCCGCCCGCGGATCGGCTGGCGATAATGAGCAACTCGTTTGCCTTTGGCGGCAGCAACGTCTCGGTCATTCTGGGCCGGGGCTGGAACCGGGGGAACCGCACATGAATGCGTCTGTAAAACCCGCCTTCCCGCCCGTCGACACACTGGTGCCGCACGCGGCCCCGATGCTTCTGATCGACCGCATTCTCGCCGCCGATGCCGAAAGCCTGACGGCAGAGGTCCGCATCACCAAAGACAGCCTGTTCTTCACCCCCACGCACGGCGTCCCCGCCTATGTCGGGATTGAATATATCGCCCAGTCGGTGGCCGCCTATAGCGGCTGGCGTGCCCAGTCTGCCGCCCCCGGCACTGCCCCCAAAATCGGCTATCTGCTGGGTACCCGCAAAATGACCATGGCGTGCGACGGCTTTGCCGATGGCGATGTACTTGTCATCCATGTGAAAAACATCTTCGAAGACGGCGAAATGGGTGTGTTTGACGGCGAAGTCCGCAAAGGTGACGAAACCCTTGTGACCGCCCGCATCAATGTCTATCAGCCAGATGACGCCGCATCCGAAACCCCAACCAGCAACCAAGAAACGACAAAGCCATGACAGAAACCATTCTGGTAACAGGTGCAAGCAAGGGGATCGGTGCCGCCACCGCGCGCCGCCTTGCAAGGGACGGTTTTGATATCGTCGTCCATTATCATTCCGATCAAACCGGGGCCGAAGCCGTCCGTGATGACATCATTGCCCTTGGCCGCAATGCCCGCCTGATCCGGTTCGATATCGCTGACCGCGACGCGACGCGCACCGCAATCGAGGCCGACATTGCCGATCATGGCGCCCCCTATGGCGTGATCCTCAATGCCGGGCTGACCCGCGATGGACCGTTTCCCGCCCTTGAAGACGACGATTGGGACCGGGTTCTGCACACCAATCTCGATGGTTTTTACAATGTGATCAAACCGCTGATCATGCCGATCATTCAACGGCGCAAGGGCGGGCGTATCGTGGCGCTCACCTCCATCGCCGGGATTGCTGGCAATCGCGGACAGGTGAATTATGCGGCGTCAAAGGCCGGGATCATCGGGGCGGTCAAATCGCTTGCCCTTGAACTCGCCAAACGCAAGATCACCGTCAATGCCGTCGCACCTGGCGTGATCGAAACCCAGATGACCGGCGACCTGCCCGCGGACGAGGTCAAGGCGATGATCCCGATGCGCCGCTATGGCACAACCGACGAGGTCGCGGGCACCATCGCATTTCTGTGCAGTTCCGATGCCTCCTACATCACACGCCAGATCATCAGTGTGAATGGGGGCATGTTATGAGCAACACATCCTCCACCCGCCGCGTTGTCGTCACCGGCATGGCGGGCATCACGGCGCTCGGCGATAACTGGGAAACCATTTCATCGCGCATGGCAGCGGGCGAAACCGGCATCCGGCGCATGGATGACTGGGATGGCAAATATGATCTGCGTACCCGCCTGGCAGCCCCGGTGCAGGATTTCACGCTCAAGGGTAAATTCAACCGCAAACAGCTTCGCAGCATGGGCCGTGTCGCGCAGATGTCGGTTGATGCCACCGACAAGGCACTTGAAATGGCGGGCCTTCGTGATGATACCGCCATTCTTCAGGGCGGGCGTCTTGGCATTGCCTATGGCTCGTCATTTGGCAGCACCCCGCCCGTTCTCGGCTTCACCCGCCTGATGGAACATGGCGACAGCAACGCCATCACCGCCACCAGCTACATCCAGATGATGAGCCACACGGCAGCCGTCAATATCGGCGTGCTCTATGGCATTTCCGGGCGCATCATCCCGACCTCGACCGCCTGCACATCGGGCAGCATGGGGATCGGATATGCGTACGAGGCAATCAAATTCGGCATGCAGGATCTGATGATCGCGGGCGGGGCCGAAGAACTCTGCCCCACCATGGTCGCCGTGTTCGATACCCTGTTTGCCACAAGTACGTCCAACGACGCCCCGGAACTCTCCCCGCGTCCCTATGATGCCAGGCGCGATGGTCTGGTGATCGGCGAAGGGGCCGGAACGCTTATTCTGGAAGAATACGAACACGCCAAGGCCCGCGGCGCCACGATTTACGGCGAAATCGTCGGCTTCGCCAGCAATTCGGACGGCGCACATATTACCCAACCCGCGGCGGATAAAATGGAAGTCGCGCTTCGCAAATCGCTTGAAACTGCCGGGCTGTCATCATCGGATATCGATATCGTCAATGGCCACGGCACCGCAACCGATCATGGCGACCTTGCCGAAAGCAAGGCGACCCGCGCGGTGTTTGACCGCGCCATTCCGATGCACACGCTCAAGGGCCATTTCGGCCACAGCCTTGGCGCTTGTGGTGCCATCGAGGCGTGGCTGGGCCTTGAAATGATGCGCGAAGGCAAATTTGTCGCCACCGCCAATCTTGAACAGGTCGACCCGGAATGCGCCGAACTTGATTACATCTTTGGCGACGCCAGAAGCCTTTCGGCCGAACATATGATGAGCAACAATTTCGCCTTTGGCGGCATCAACACGTCCCTGATCTTCCGGCAAATCTGAATTTACCGACCCAACAAAAACCCCGGCATCTGCCGGGGTTTTGCGTTTCAGGCCGCGTTTCTATCCGCCGGGATCGATGCCGTCGCCTCGATCTCGATCAGGGCTTCGTCTTCGACAAGGGCACTTACCACAACCATCGTCATCGCCGGGAAATTCTTGCCAAGCACGCGGCGATACGCCTCGCCGACCTCGCGCTGTTTCGCAAGATATTCCTTCTTGTCGACCACATACCATGTCAGCCGTGTCAGGTGCTCCGGCCCGCCACCGGCGGCCTCCAGCACATCGACGATATTGCGCAACGCCTGTTCCATCTGACCGACGAAATCCTTGGCGACAAAGACCTGATCAGCGTTCCAGCCGATCTGCCCGCCGATATAAAGCGGCACCCCGTCGGCCAGCACGCCATTTGCGTAACCCTTGGGCGGTTTCCATCCGTCTGGCTGAATGATTTTATGCATCTTTTTCTACCATTTCATTGATTTCGTTGTCGATTTTGGCACGCAAATCATCGGGCCACGGCACCGATTTCCCGGCACCCCTTCTGGTAAACACCAGCGTCGCTGTCATCGAAAGGCGTTGCTCGTCGCCACAGACAGCCGTGATTTCAAGGTCAAGGCTCGACCGCCCCAACCGTTTCGGCACCAGCCGGAATTCCAGCATCTCGCCAAGGCGGCTTGGCGCTTTAAAGGCAATCTGAAGCCCTGCGGTCGGCACCGCCACCTCGTCCACGCCATGCATCTGCGCAAAGCTGAAGCCGATACGGGCCTCAAACCATTCCTCAACCGTCGCATTGATCATTTCGAAATAGCGAGGATAGAAAACGATCCCCGCCGGGTCGCAATGCTGGAACAGGACTTTCTGGGCATAGGTAAATGCTGTCATCTCATACCCCCAGATACCGGTCGGCAAGGTCGTCGGTCAAATCACCGACCGCCCCCGTCCATGCGGTAACGCCCTTTTCGACCACCACATAACGGTCCGCCACGCCGGATAATTCTTTAAGCGACTTGTCAACGACAAGGATCGAAAGGCCGGATTGCTTCAACCGGTTGATCGCAGCCCAAATCTCTTGGCGCACCACCGGCGCCAGTCCCTCGGTCGCCTCATCAAGGATCAGAAGCCGTGGGTTGGTCATCAATGCCCGACCGATGGCCAGCATCTGCTGCTCCCCACCCGAAAGCGTCATCGCCTTCTGATCGCGCCGCTCGGCAAGCCGTGGGAAAAGGTCCGACACCCGGTCAAAATCCCATTCACCGGCCCGTGCTGCCGCCATCAGGTTTTCCATCACGCTTAACCGGGCAAAGCACCGCCGCCCTTCGGGGACAAGCCCGATGCCAAGCCGGGCGGCCTTGTGCGATGGCAGTTTCGCAAGATCGGTATCGGCAAAGCGGACCTCGCCATCCCGGTGGCTCATCATCCGGCAGATGGTCTTGATCGTCGTGGTCTTGCCCATGCCGTTGCGCCCCATAAGCGCGACCGCCTCGCCCTCATTCACGATCAGATCGACACCAAACAATGCCTGCGACGCACCATAAAATGCGGTGATGCCTGATACTTCCAGAAGTGCGCTCATGATCAGGCTTCCTCTCCCAAGTACGCCCGCTTGACGTCTTCATTGCCACGAATATCGTCAACCGTTCCGGTCGCAATCACCCGACCATAAACCAGAACCGAAATCCGGTCGGCCAGCGCAAAGACCGCGTCCATATCATGTTCGACCAGAAGGATCGGCGCCTCTGCCCGCAATCCGTCAAGGAACCCGGTCAAACGTTTGGAGCCTTCCGGCCCCATGCCCGCCATCGGCTCGTCGAGCAAAAAGGCACGCGGCTTAAGCGCAAGCGCAACCGCCATTTCAAGCTGCCTGCGTTCGCCGTGCGATATGTCGGCCGCCCGCATCTGGGCCCGGTCGGCAAGGCCAACCCGCTCCAACTGCGCCATCGCCGGTTCAAGAAGCGACGCATCGCTCAGAACCGGTTTGAAAAACCGGAAGATTTTCCCGCTGACCGATTGCTGCGCCAGAACCACGTTTTGCAGGACGGAGAATTCCGGCATCAGGGACGACACCTGAAACGTCCGCGCCAATCCCATGCGGGATCGTTCCACCGCATCCAGATCGCCGATATCGCGTCCGGCAAAGCGGATGTTGCCGCTATCAGATTTGATCTCGCCCGCGATCTGCTTGATCAGGGTGGATTTGCCCGCCCCGTTCGGCCCGATCAGGGCATGGATTTCACCGGGCATAAGGTCCAGCGACACATTGTCACTCGCCAGCAACGCGCCAAACTGCTTGGTGACATTGGATAGTGAAAGAATGGCTTCAGGCATGTTTGCGCTCCCCCGCCAGAAGGCCGATCAGGCCACCGCGTGCAAACAGCACCACCACCAGCAACAGAATACCCAGCGGCAATTGCCAATATTCGAACATGCCGCCCAGAAGATGTTCCAGAATGATGTAAAGTGCCGCCCCCGCAACCGGACCAAACAGCCGCCCGACCCCGCCAAGAATGACAAACACCATGATTTCACCCGACATATGCCATGACAGCATCGACGGGCTGACAAACCGGTTCAGGTCGGCATAAAGCGCACCGGCCCATGCGGTAATCATCGCCGAAATCACAAACGCCACCAGACGCACACGAAACGGCGCAATACCAATCGCCATCATGCGCTGGCTGTTTTGCCGCGCCCCATGCAGGGCCAAACCAAACCGCGACCGGATAAGCACCGCTGAAAACGCAATCGCAACGCCCAGCATCGCGGCACACAGCGCAAAGAAGCTGATCGGATCAAGTGTGTTCAGGCCCGGGAAGCTGTTGCGCACATAGATCGAAAGCCCGTCTTCCCCACCGTAAGCCGGCCAGGAAATCGCGAAATAATAGATCATCTGCGCAAAGGCCAGCGTGATCATGATGAAATAGACACCACTGGTCCGAAGCGTGATCGCCCCGATCAGAAGGGCGACCAGTGCGGATGCAATCAAGGCCACAATCCAGATGACAATCATCTGTGTCGTACCGTTGATTTCAAACGGCGCCGTCATGATCGGCTCGTAATTCAGCGCATGGCTGGCAAGGATACCGGCGGCATAGCCCCCGATCCCGAAAAACGCCGCATGGCCAAACGATACAAGCCCGCCATAGCCAAGTGCGATATTAAGCCCGACCCCCGCCATGCCAAGGATCGCAACCTTGGTCGCAAGGGTAATGATAAACGGCTCGCCCATGATCTGTGCGATCACCGGCACCGCAATCAGCAACGCCGCCAGAACGATATTAAGGATGGTTTCGCGGTTCATGCTCATATCAGGCTTCCGTCCCGAACAAACCGCTTGGCCGCAGGAAAAGCACCAGCGCCATAACGATATAAATCAGCATCGATGCAAGGGCCGACCCAATCGCCGTCGCACTTGCCGGATCAAAAAACGCCTCGAACCCGATGGGCAGCAAAAATCGCCCCATCGTGTCGGTAAACCCAACCAGGAGCGATCCGATAAGTGCGCCTTTGATCGACCCGATCCCGCCAATCACGATGACAACGAATGCCAAAATCAGAACCGGCTCGCCCATGCCGACCTGTACCGATTGCGTGGTTCCGACAAACGCCCCCGCAAGCCCGGCCAGAGCTGCGCCAAGGGCAAAAACAACCGTATAAAGCCGGTCGATATTGATCCCGAGTGCCGCAATCATTTCGCGGTCGGCTTCACCGGCGCGGATGCGCGTGCCAAGCCGCGTCTTGCCAATCAGGGCAAAAAGACCCGCCGCCACAATCAGACCGGCAACAATAATCGCCAGCCGGAAAATCGGATATTCCGATCCACCGGGCATCGTCACCGTGCCCGAAAGGGCTTCGGGGACATTTAAAAACAGCGGGAAAGATCCGAAAATCCACCGGGTTCCTTCGGAAAAAATAAGAATAAGCGCAAATGTCGCCAGCACCTGATCAAGGTGATCACGTTTATAAAGCCTGCGGATCACCAGCATCTCGACCAGCGCCCCCGCAAGGGCGGCCGCCATCAAACTCGCCACAAGCCCCAGCCAGAATGAACCGGTCCATGCCGCAACGGCCGCGCACGCAAACGCGCCCACCATGTAAAGCGACCCATGCGCCAGATTGATCAGCCCCATGACACCAAAAACAAGCGTCAGACCCGATGCCATCAGAAACAGCATGACCCCCGACTGAAGGCCGTTCAGAAGCTGCTCCAGAAATAAAGAAAACATAAAGGAAAACTCCGTCGCAAGATGGCGGGCATCAGCCCCGGAAATCGGGCACGAATGCCCGCCGAACTTGCCAGTCTATGAAACAGACTTCGTCGTTACATCGCACATTCCGATGCATAGGCATCGGCATGATCGATAAGGGCTGTGCCAATGATCTTGTTAGTCAGAACGTCGCCTTCCTTCACCACTTCACGGACATAGATGTCCTGGATCGGATGCTGGTTCGGGCCAAAGATGAATTTGCCACGGACGGAATTGAAGTCCGCCGCACGCAGCGCATCACGGAATGCGTCGGCATCCTTGACGTCTGCCTTGCCCATTGCCGACAGCAACAGATTGGCGGTGTCAAAGCCATATGACGCATAGATCGACGGCAGGCGGCCATATTCCGCCTGGAAGGTTTCGACAAACGCCTTGTTGGTGTCGTTGTCGATGTCCTTGGACCAGTTGGCGGTATTTTTGATGCCAATCGCCGCATCGCCAATCGCGCCAAGGATCCCCTGATCCAGCGAGAATGCCGGACCGATCAGCGGAATGTCCACACCCGACTGGGCATACTGTTTCATGAACGCAATGCCCATGCCGCCCGGCAGGAAGAAGAACACGCTATCCGCACCCGATGCACGGATCTGTGCGATTTCGGCGGCATAGTCGGTCTGACCAAGCTTGGTGTAAACCTCGCCCGATACATCACCCAGATAGAAACGTTTGAAACCGGCGATGGAATCCTTGCCTGCCGGATAGTTCGGCGCCATCACAAAGGTTTTCTCGTAACCGGCACTGGTCGCATAACCGCCTGCGGCTTCATGCAAATTGTCGTTCTGGTACGAAACGCTGAAGTAATTCTTGTTGCAGCCCTTGCCCGCCAATTGCGACGGTGCGGCATTGACCGAAAGATAGAACTTGTCCTGTGCCACCGCCGACGGCACCACCGCCATCGCCAGGTTCGACCAGATGATACCGGTCAGGACATCGACCTTCTCGCTCTGGATCATTTTATCGGCTAGCTGAACCGCAATATCGGGTTTCTGCTGATCGTCTTCGATCACAACCGTCAGGTCCGGGTTATTGGCCTGCTTGACCGCCAGCATGAAACCATCCCGCGCGTCGATGCCAAGTCCCGCACCGCCACCCGAAAGGGTCGTGATCATGCCAACCTTGACCGGCTCGGCCTGTGCCGCCCCCGCCATCAAAAGCGCAGCCAAAGCTGCGATTGTCGTCTTAGTGCCCTTCATTAAAGCCTCCGTGTTTATGTTTTTATCTACTCAGCAACATCGGCATTCCGTGACTTTCTTGTTTTTTGTCACGGACTTATCGACCTGATGCCTGCCCCTGATTTTGCAGTGTTCCATCAGGCCCGTCCATCCTCAAAGCGTGGTTCGCACCCGCCAGAGTTCCGGAAACAGTTCAACTTCCAGCATTTTTTTAAGGTAACTCACCCCGCCGGTCCCCCCGGTCCCGCGTTTGAAGCCAATGACGCGCTCCACCGTGGTCACATGGTTGAACCGCCAACGCCGGAAATAATCCTCAAAATCCACAAGCTTCTCGGCCAGCTCATAAAGCGGCCAATGCTTTTCCGGCGCGCTGTAAACCCGATGCCACGCCGCAATCACCTCGTCATGTGCTTCGTATGGCGCACTGACATCGCGCGATAAAACCGCATCTGGCACCGAAATTCCTTCGCGCGCCAAAAGGGCCAGCGCCTCGTCATAAAGGCTGGGCGTTGCCAATTCGGCCTTCAGCATCTCGGTAATGTCGTCACGGTGCGCATGCGGGCGCAACATCGCATGGTTCCGATTGCCTAGCATGAATTCGATCTGGCGATACTGATAGGACTGGAAGCCCGATGACGGGCCCAGCGCATCGCGAAATGTCGTATAATCGCTGGGCGTCATGGTCCGCAAAACGTCCCACGCATTGTTCAATTGCTCGAATATCCGCGATACCCGCGCCAGCATCTTGAATGCCGGTTGCAGACGACCTTCGCGGATGGCATCGCGTGCCGCCGTAATTTCCCGGATCGCAAGCTTCATCCACAATTCGGATGTCTGATGCTGAATGATAAACAGCAACTCATCCTGCGCATCGGTCAAGGGATGCTGCGCACTCAATACCGCATCAAGCGCCAGATAATCGCCATACGACATCTGATCGGAAAAATCGGTGCGCGCACCCTCGGTGCTGGGGTCATAGGGCTGGTTCATCGGGCAGCCGTTATTTTTGGCTTTATCGCTCATGTCACGGCATTCCTTTTGTGGAATTCCGGCTTGTCCCAGGCCCGCGTTTCCATGATCTCGGCCAGAATCTTCACCGCGCCATCAACATCGTTGTTGTCGATATAAAGCGGGGTAAAGCCGAACCGGATGATATCAGGTGCCCTGAAATCACCAATCACGCCGCGCGCGATCAATGCCTGCATCACCGCATAGCCATTTTCAAACCTGAACGATACCTGCGACCCGCGCTTGTTGGCATCCCGCGGGCTTGCCAGTTCCAGCATCGGGCAACTTGCCTCGACCCCGGCAATGAACTGCTCGCAAAGCTCAATGCTGCGTTTGCGGATATCGGCCATCTCGACCCCATCCCACGCCTTCATCGCCTCTTCCAGAACCGTCATCTGAATGACCGGCGGGGTGCCGACCCGCATCCGCGAAACATCGGGTGCCGGGCTATATTCAAGGTCAAAGGCAAACGGGGCCGCATGGCCAAGCCATCCCGAAAGCGCCGGGCGAACGGTCTTCGCATGATCGGGCCGCACATAAATAAATGCCGGGGCGCCGGGGCCACCATTCAGATACTTGTATGTGCAACCGACCGCAAAATCGGCCTCGCATCCCGCAAGATCGACCGGCACCGCCCCCGCCGAATGCGCCAAGTCCCAGATCACAATCGCGCCCGCATCATGGGCCATCTTCGTGATCCGTTTCATGTCATACATCCGCCCGGTGCGGTAATCGACATGGGTCAGCATCAGAACCGCAAGCTCTTCGTTGATCAGGCTTTCGACATCTTCCGGGTTTGGCGTCTTAAGCACATGGCCCTTATCAAGGCTTTTGATCAAGCCATCGGCGATATAAAGGTCGGTCGGGAAATTGCCATTGTCCGACACCACCACCTTGCGATCCGGTTTCATTTCAAGCGCACTGGCAAGTGCCTGATAAACCTTGATCGACAAAGTATCGCCCATCACCACCGTACCCGGCGCCGCCCCGACCAGACGCGCGACCAGATCGCCAACGCGTTTGGGCTGCTCCATCCACCCGGCATCGTTCCAGCCGCGGATAAGCATCTCGCCCCATTCATCACTGATCATGGATTTGGCGCGCGCGGCCGCGGTTTTCGGCATCGCGCCCAGTGAATTACCATCAAGGTAAATCACCCCGTCAGGGATATGGAACAAGGCTTTGGTGGCGGCAAAGTCAATCATGCAGACATTTCCTGTTTCAGGCGGAATCGCTGGATTTTTCCAGTCGCGGTTTTCGGTAACGCGTCGATAAACAGGATCGAACGCGGATATTTATAAGGTGCAATCGTCGCCTTGACATGATCCTGCAAAAGCTTCGCCATTTCGGGTGACGGATTGGCATTCGGGGTCAATACCACATGCGCCTGCACGATATAACCGCGTTCCTCGTCGGCGGCGGCCACCACCGCACATTCCGCCACATCCGGGTGCGCCAGCAACGCTGCCTCGACCTCTGGACCGGCAATGTTGTAACCAGACGAGACGATCATATCGTCATTGCGCGCGGCAAAATGGAAATAGCCGTCGCTATCGACAAAAAACGCATCCCCCGTCAGGTTCCAGCCATCACGCACATAGCCATGCTGCCGGTCATCGGCCAGATACCGGCACCCGGTCGGCCCGCGCACTGCAAGCTTGCCAATCGTGCCAACCGGAAGCTCGTTCATTTCATCATCAACGATCCGGGCTTCATATCCGCCCACCGGCCGCCCGGTGCAGGCCGGATGACTGTCGCCAAACCGGTTGGAAATAAAGATATGCAGCATCTCGGTAGCACCAATGCCATCCAGCATCGGCTTGCCGGTCTTTTCCATCCATGCCTTGTAAACGGGTGCTGGCAATGTCTCGCCCGCCGAAACGGCGGCACGAAGGGATGATAAATCCGCCCCGTCTTCCATCGCCGCCAGCATCGCCCGATACGCCGTCGGTGCGGTAAAGCACACGGTTGCCTTATAGGTCTCGATGATTTCAATCATGTTGGGCGGCGATGCCTTTTCAAGCAGCGTCGCGGTTGCCCCGAACCGAAGCGGGAAAACGGCCAACCCGCCAAGCCCGAAGGTAAAGGCAAGCGGCGGCGAGCCGACAAACACATCATCGGGCGTTACATTCAAAACTTCCTTGGCATAACCATCGGCAATGATCAGAAGATCACGATGGAAATGCATGGTGGCCTTGGGCTCCCCCGTCGTGCCCGATGTAAAGCCCAGCAACGCCACATCATCGCGCCCGGTCTTGACCGCCTCATATTTCACCGATTTGGTCAGCGCAATGCGATCAAGCTCCGCGTCATGATTGGCCGTACCGTCAAAGCCGATAACCTTTTTAAGGAATTTGCTGTCCTTGGCACACGCCACCAGCTCGTCCATCAGCCGCGTATCGCAAAGGGCAAATTCGATCTCGGCCTTGTCAACGATCTGCGCCAGTTCACCGGCACGCAGCATCGGCATGGTATTGACCACAACCGCCCCCGCCTTGGTCGCGGCTAACCAGCAGGCCACCATCGCCGGATTATTGGCCGACCGGATCAAAACCCGGTTGCCCGGCTTAACGCCATAATCCTCGGCCAGCGCATGGGCAATGCGGTTGGTCCAGTCGGATAATTCCTTGTATGTCCGCTGGCGGCCATTGCCGATCAGGGCGGTATTATCGCCAAATCCCTGTTCGACCATCCGGTCGGTCAGCTCGACCCCGGCATTGAGATATTCGGGATACTGAAACTTTTCGAGGTTAAAGACCGGCCAACTTTCGACCGGTGGAAGATTGTCCCTTGCGAACGTATCGCTATGTGCGGTCGGACCCAGAACGTGCGACATGGTTAAGCCCCTGATACAGCTATTTTTGTGCCAGCGTTTGCCGTGCAATGATTATTTTTTGGACGTCTGACGCGCCTTCATAAATCCGAAGGGCGCGAATTTCCCGATACAGCGTTTCAACGATGTGACCAGAACGCACACCATCGCCGCCATGTATTTGTACCGCCTTGTCGATGACGGTTTGGGCATGATCGGTTGAATAAAGTTTTGCCATCGCGGCCTCGCGCGACACCCGTGCGGCCCCGCTATCCTTAAGCCACGCCGCGCGATAAACCAGAAGCGCACTGGCATCGACATCAAGCGCCATGTCGGCCAGATGCCCCTGCACCATCTGCAAATCAAAAAGCGGCGCACCAAACAATTCGCGCGACTGAACCCGGTTGATGGTTTCATCCAACGCCCGACGGGCAAAGCCGAGTGCAGCCGCGGCAACGGTCGAGCGGAACACGTCCAGAACCGACATCGCGATCTTGAACCCTTCACCCGGAAGGCCAATCAGCGCGGTCGCCGGAATACGGCAATCGCTGAATTTCAGCCGCGCCAACGGATGCGGCGCAATGGTTTCAAGCCGCTCGGCAATCGAAAGGCCCGGTGTGCTGGCAGGTACCAGAAACGCCGAAAGCCCCTTGGCACCCGGTGCCTCGCCGGTACGGGCAAAGACGCAGTAAAAATCGGCGATCCCGCCATTGGAAATCCAGGTTTTCTCGCCATTCAGGACAAAATCGCTGCCATCCGCACGGGCTTCCAGCGCGATATTGGCAACGTCTGATCCCGATTGCGGTTCGGTCAAAGCAAAGGCCGCAATCGCCTTGCCGGACCGGACTTTCGGCAGGATATCCGCCCGCTGCGCCTTGGTGCCAAACAGCGAAATCGCCCCGCTGCCAAGCCCCTGCATGGCAAAGGCAAAATCGGCCAGCCCGTCATAGCGCGCCAATGTCTCGCGGATCAGACAAAGCGACCGGACATCAAGTTTTGCGCCATCCTGATCGGGGTCAATGGCGGCATGGTTAAGCCACCCGCCATCGTTAAGCCGCGCCACCAGATCCCGGCATACCCCATCGACATCATGATGATCGATACCGTCAAGATTGGCCGCCGCCCACGCGTCAAGCCGTGCGGCAAGCTCGCGGTGCCGGTCTTCGAAAAACGGCCAGTCAAGATAGGACGTATCAGCCATCAGTTCCCCTCGAACACCGGTTTTTCCTTGGCGACAAATGCCTTATAGGCGCGGTTGAAATCCTCGGTCTGCATGCAGATCGCCTGCGCCTGCGCTTCGGCCTCAATCGCCTGTTCAATCCCCATATTCCATTCCTGCGCCAGCATGGTTTTCGTCATCATGTGACCGAAATTCGGGCCTTCGGAAATCCGGGTTGCAAGCGCAATCGCCTCGGCCTCCAGAACATCCCCCTCGACCAGCCGGTTATAGAACCCCCAACGCTCGCCCTCATCGGCACTCATGGATCGTCCGGTATAAAGAAGTTCCGCCGCACGCCCCTGCCCGATGATGCGCGGCAGGATCGCACATGCCCCCATGTCACAGCCCGCAAGCCCGACACGGGTAAACAGGAACGCCGTTTTCGATACCGGGGTCGCAATGCGCAAATCGGATGCCATCGCAATGATCGCCCCCGCGCCAACGCAAATGCCGTCCACCGCCGCAATCACCGGCTTGCCACAGCCAATGATCGCCTTGACCAGATCGCCGGTCATGCGGGTAAATTCCAGAAGCCCCTTCATGTCCTTGTCGATCAGCGGGCCGATAATGTCGTGCACGTCCCCGCCCGAACAGAAATTGCCACCGTTCGATCCGAACACCACCGCCTTGATGTCATCGGCATAAACCATATCGCGGAATGTATCGCGAAGCTCGGCATAGCTTTCGAACGTCAGCGGGTTTTTGCGTTCCGGCCGATCCAGCGAAATGACCGCAACATTGCCTTCCATGCGCCAGTTGAAATGCTTTGGCGTGATGTTTGCCATCTTAGTCATGGTGCGCCTCGTTATGATGATAAACAGTCCGAAGGATACGGATCAGGGCATCGGCATCACTGGCCGACAGATCGGAAAACAGCTCGGAAACCCAGCCCTCATGCACAAGTGCGCGCTCGGCAAAATCCTTTTCGCCCGCTTCCGTCAGGCGCACGATCGATGCCCGCCGATCATTTTCAACCGGCACCCGGACCAGCATCCCCTCGCTCACCAAGCGGTCAACAATGCCGGTGACATTGCCGTTTGAAACCATCAACGCGCTTGAAAGCTCGCTCATGCGCATCCCGTCGCGGGACCGGTAAAGGGCCGCCATCACGTCAAAGCGCGGCAGGGTGGACCCGAATTCAAGGCGCATTTTCTCGCGAAGTTCGCCCTCGATCTTGCGCGACACGCGCAATACCTGAAGCCACGCCCGCAAACGCGCCTTTGAAATATCCGATGTTTCATTGTGCTGCATATCGGGGTCGCGGACTGTTTTATCCATATTCATATCTCTCCTCCCGATACCGAAATCGCCTGCCCGGTGATCGATGCGGCCTGGCTGCTTGCCAGCCACATCACGGTCTCGGCAACTTCTTCGGGCTGGATCAACCGGTTCTGCGGATTGATCTTCGCAAGGCTTGCGCGTGCGTCTTCCGTACTCATGCCGGTTTTCGCAACGATATTGGCAACCGATTGTTCAAGCATCGGCGTTTCCATGAAACCGGGGCACACCGCATTGACCGTGATCGGCGTTGCGGCAAGCTCGGTCGCAAGGCTTTTGACAAGCCCGACCACCGCATGCTTTGCCGCACAGTATGCCGTGACATAGGCATAACCCTTAAGCCCCGCCGTCGATGCAATCGAAATCAACCGCCCCGGCCTGGCGCGATCCATCACGTTCAATCCTTCGCGAAACGTCAAAAACGTGCCGGTCAGATTGACGTCCATTGTGCGTTTCCAAAGGTCAATGGATGTTTTGCCAAATGGCGCGCTTTCGGCCATACCGGCATTGGCAATCACCAGATCGGGCGCGCCGATCACATCGCAGAATGTGCCAAACATCGCACGCACCGATGCCTCATCCGTCACATCGGCGGGGATAGCCGTGATATTGGGATGTTTTGCCACCTCGGCCAGCATCTCGGCACGGCGGCCTGATACCGCGACCTTCACCCCGGCATCGGCCAGCATGCGGGCCATCACGGCCCCCACACCCGTCCCGCCGCCGGTAATCAATGCTGTGCTGATGGCAAGGTTTCCCATGGGTTACACCTTCCCGGTCATGACGTCGGACCGTTCCGCCAGACGCCACATCTGATCCCGCCCGGCATGGTATGGTTCCGGCCAGTTTTCCGTCCGGTTGCCAAGCCCGGCTGCGGCATGCAGCGTCCAGTACGGATCGGCCAGATGTGGCCGCGCAAGGCACACAAGGTCCGCCCGTCCCGCCATCAGGATCGAATTGACGTGATCGGGTTCGTAAATATTGCCAACCGCCATGGTCGCCATATGTGCCTCGTTCCGGATCCGGTCGGAAAACGGCGTCTGGAACATGCGGCCATAGACGGGGCGTGCTGCCTTGGTCGTCTGACCGGCGGACACGTCACAGATATCAACATCATGGGCCTGCAACATCCGGGCGATCTCGACGGCCTCTTCGGGCGTCACGCCCTCATCCCCGACCCAGTCATTGGCCGAAATACGCACCGATAACGGCTTGTGCGCCGGCCATGCGGCACGCACCGCATCAATCACTTCCAACGGATAGCGCATCCGGTTTTCAAGCGACCCGCCATATTCATCGCCGCGCGTATTGCTGACCGGGCTGATGAACGATGACAGAAGATAACCGTGGGCTGCATGAACCTCGATCATGTCAAAGCCTGCCCGATCCGCCATTTCGGCGGCTGCGACGAACTGATCGCGCACCATATCCATATCATCGCGCGTCATCGGTTTTGGCGTCTGGTTGCGATCCGACCACGCAATGTCGGATGCCGACAGTAACGGCCAGTTCCCCGATTTCAGCGGCGCATCCATTTCTTCCCAGCCAAGCTGGGTCGAACCCTTGCGCCCGGAATGACCAATCTGCGCACAGATTTTGGCATCCGTTTCGGAATGCACGAAATCAACAATCCGTTTCCACGCGGCCTCGTGCGATGGTTCGTAAAAACCGGGGCAACCCGGCGTGATGCGGCCGGTATCGGAAACGCAGGTCATTTCGGTATAAACCAGCCCCGCACCACCCTTGGCCCGTTCGGCATAATGCACCAGATGCCAGTCGGTCGGGCAGCCATCCACCGCCTTGTACTGCGCCATCGGCGACACCACGATGCGGTTCTTAAGCTTCATGTCACGCAATGTAAACGGCACGAACATCGGATGACGGACTTCATCATTTGCCGGTATGCCCGCCTTGCGCTGAAACCATCCTTCGGCATCCTTCAGCCACTTGGCATCGCGCATACGAAGGTTTTCGTGGCTGATGCGCTGCGATCTGGTCAAAAGGGAATAGGTAAACTGCACCGGATCGAAATGGAAATACCGTTCGATCTCCTCGAACCATTCCATCGAATTGCGCGCCGCTGATTGCAGGCGCAAAACCTCCAACCGGCGTTCGTCTTCATATTTGGCAAAGGCGGATGGAAGGTCGGCCTCGGAATGCAGGTAATTGGCAAGCCCGATGGCACTTTCAAGCGCCAGTTTGGTGCCCGATCCGATGGAAAAATGCGCGGTCGCCGCCGCATCGCCCATCAGGACGATATTTTCATGCGACCATGTTTTGCACAAAACCCGGGGGAAGCTCAACCAGGCCGAACCACGCACATGATGCGCATTGCTAATCAGCGCATGACCGCCAAGATGATCCTTGAAGATTTCCTCGCAGGTGGCAATCGACTCTTCCTTGGTCATGTCGCCGAAACCGTACGCTTCCCAGGTCGCTTGCGAACATTCGACGATGAAGGTCGCGGTCTTGTCATCAAACTGATAGGCGTGCGCCCAGACCCAGCCCTTGTCGGTTTCCTCGAAAATAAAGGTAAAGGCATCATCAAATTTCTGATGCGTGCCCAGCCAGACAAACTTGCATTTCCGCGTATCGATATCGGGCTGGAATTTATCGGCAAATTCGGTGCGGGTTTTGGAATTAAGCCCGTCGGACGCGACGACAAGGTCAAATTCCCTGGCATAATGCGCGGCACTTTCGGCCTCGGTCTCAAACCGAAGCTCGACACCCAGTTCGCGGGCACGCTGCTGCAACAGGATCAAAAGCTGCTTGCGCCCGATGCCACAAAAACCATGCCCGGTCGATACGGTCTTTTCGCCGCGATACAGGACCGCAACATCATCCCAGTATGAAAAATGGGCCCGGATCGCCTCGGCACTTTTGGCATCATTCTGCGCCAGATTGGTCAGCGTCTCGTCCGACAGGACAACGCCCCAGCCAAACGTGTCATCGGGCTTGTTACGCTCGATCACCACGACCTCATGGCCGGGATCGCGCAATTTCATCGAAATCGCAAAATAAAGCCCCGCAGGACCGCCACCCAAACAAGCTACTCTCACCTGATTTTCCCTTCTTGATATGGGGGTCTTTGCCCCGGTTGTTTTGGGAAACTTCAAAAACGGTACGCCTGCCTGACATTTATTTCAAGCATAAAATATTTGGGTTTGAAATATCTCGATTTTCCCCTAGAATCCCCGAAACAAGATGATGCAAGTTGCTTCAAGCAAGCCAACAACAAGGTATCTCTGATGTCCGACCTGCGGTCATGTTTCCGCGAGCCAATTCCTGAAATTGCGATAGCGGCTCAGTATTTGGATGCTGCGGTAACTGCGCATCTAAAGGGGGAACATGAACAGGCCGCAACGCTGATCAAACGAGCAGATATGCCGATCATCCGGGACTGGACGGAATCAATTTGGGGCAAGAACAGCCCCTACGTTTCCTCTGGCGGGATTTCTGGCGCAGCACCTGTTCTGACCAAGGAACAGCGGGTCGCGGCCCGGATGCCAAATGCGTTGGAAAAAAAGAATCTCCGTGAACGGGATGCTTTCCATTGCCGTTTTTGCGGCATTCCCGTCATTCGTAAAGAAGTCCGTGCGAAATTGGCAATGCTCTACCCGGAATCTTTAAAATGGGGCCAGAAAAACACCGAACAACACGCCGCATTTCAAGCGATGTGGCTTCAGTATGATCACGTGATCCCCCACGCAAGGGGCGGCAACAACGACCTCGATAATCTGGTGATTACGTGCGCACCGTGTAACTTTGGGCGCATGAACTTTCTGATCGAAGAAGTCGGGCTCCTTGATCCCAGAACCAGAGAACCTTTGCGTAGCTCTTGGGACGGGCTGGAACGATTGATGACGTGATTCGATACCGAAGGACCTGACGAAGTCTATTGCGGGCTTATACAAAAACCCGCACTCCAAAAAGGGAACGATAAAAAATGATCACCAACTGGGACGACGCATACGCCAATGGCGATTACATCAAGGGTGCGGCGGAATTTCCCGGCATGTGGGCCAAACTGGCATCGGCCTTCCGCGATGAAATGGCGGCGTCAGGCCGGGCGGAACTTGATATTGCCTATGGCAATGCCGCACGCGAAAGATACGACCTGTTCCTGCCCGAAGGCACCCCAAAGGGCGTGGTTGTTTTCGTGCATGGCGGCTATTGGAAGGCGTTTGATAAATCGACATGGTCGCATCTGGCACGTGGTGCCGTGGCGCGCGGCTGGGCGGTCTGCCTGCCAAGCTATATTTTGGCACCCGATGCCCGCCTGTCGGACATCACCCGCCAGATCGGGGCGGCGATTGATCATGTTGCCAACCGCATTTCAGGTCCTATTCACCTGACCGGCCATTCGGCGGGCGGCCATCTGGTCAGCCGGATGAATTGCGTCACCTCGCCCCTGTCAGCGGCAACGCAGGAACGCATCAAAAACACTGTATCCATCAGCGGCCTGCACGATCTGCGCCCGCTTCTGAAAACCGCGATGAATGATGTGCTGAAACTCGACGAAGCCGAAGCAATCGCCGAAAGTGCGGCACTGACCCGCCCGCATCTGCCATGCTCCATCACCTGCTGGGTCGGCGCGGATGAAAGGCCGGAATTTGTCCGTCAGAACGATCTTCTTGCCAATATCTGGACCGGTCTTGGCGCCGCGACCCGCGCGGTCGAGGCCCCCGACAAACACCATTTCGACGTGATCGCCGATCTGGCCGATCCGGATTCTGATCTGGTCGCCTGCCTGCTGCATCCGATTGAGCCGGAGGACGCATAATGTCACCGGTAAGCCTCACAACCGAAAACGACATTGCGATCATCACGATTGATCATCCACCGATCAACGCGACCAGTCATGCCGTCCGTCTGGGAATCTGGGATGCGATTGATCAGATCAACCGCGATGATGCGATCCGTGCCGCGATCCTGACCTGCGCCGGGTCAACCTTTATCGCCGGGGCCGATGTCACCGAATTTGGCAAACCGCCAATGGACCCGATCCTGCCCGATCTGATCCTCAAGCTCGAACAATCAACCAAGCCACTGATCGCAGCCATTCATGGCAATGCACTTGGCGGCGGGCTTGAAGTAGCGCTGGGTTGCCATTACCGCATCGCCACGGCCGCCGCCAAACTCGGCCTGCCCGAGGTTAATCTTGGCCTGATCCCCGGTGCCGGTGGGACCGTGCGCTTGCCCCGCTTGATCGCGGTTGAAAATGCAATTGCCATGATCACCGGCGGCAAGCCGGTCAATGCCACCACCGCCCATGATTACGGCCTGATCGACGAAATTGCGGATATCGGAAATGGTGATTTGCGGGTTGCCGCCTGCGCAATGGCCGAGCGGATCAAAAGCACCCCCTGCCCGACCGCCCTGATTGACCGCGCCCCGGTCAATGCCCCGGATGCCGATGCTTGGGATGCAACCCTTGCCGGGATCGGCAAAAAGGCCCGTGGGCAGGATGCCCCGGTGATTGCGGCCCAGACCATCCGGGCCGCCGTGACCGGCGACGCCAAAGCCGCCCTGGGTCTTGAACGCGAAAACTTCGTTCGCCTTCGCGACAGCGACCAGTCAAAGGCACTGCGTCATATTTTCTTTGCCGAACGATCGGTTGCCAAGCTGCCCGAACTGGCCGGGGTCGATCCCCGCACCCTTCACGAAATCGGCGTCATTGGCGGCGGCATCATGGGGGCCGGGATTGCCACCGCCGCCCTTCTGTCCGGCTATGCCGTGGTGATGATCGAACGCGATGACGATGCCTGTGAACGCGGCATTGCCAATGTCCGCCATCATCTCGGCGGGTCGCTCAAACGCGGCATCATCACCCAGTCCCGCCATGATCAGCTTCTGGGCGATCTCGTCAGCAGCACGGATTACGCGGCCCTCGCCGATTGCGATCTGGTGATCGAGGCCGTGTTCGAGGACATGAGCGTCAAGCACGACGTGTTTGCCAAACTGTCCGCCCATTGCAAACCCGATGCGGTGCTGGCATCCAACACCTCCTATCTCGACATCGATGCGATTGCGGCTGCCTGCTCCCATCCCGAACGGGTGATCGGCCTGCATTTCTTCTCCCCGGCGCATGTGATGAAATTGCTCGAAGTTGTCCGCACCCGGTTGGCCAGCCCCGTCACACTCGCAACCGCCCTGGCCTTCGCCAAGCGGCTTGGCAAGATCGCGGTCCCTTGCGGGGTGTGCGATGGCTTTATCGGCAACCGGATCATGTCGGCCTATCGCAAACATTGCGAATACATGCTCGAAGACGGATCTCTCCCGTCTGACATTGACCGCGCCATGACCAATTTCGGCTTCCCCATGGGCCTGTTTGCCATGCAGGACATGGCCGGACTTGAAATCTCATGGGCCACGCGCAAACGCCTGGCCCCCACCCGCGACCCGAATGAACGCTATGTCGCCCTTGGGGATTACCTCTGTGAAATGGGGCGTTTCGGGCGCAAGAATGGCCTTGGATGGTATCGCTATGATGAACATGGCAAAGCTTTCCCTGATCCTGTTGTCGATGAACTGGTGATCGCTGAATCGGCGAAAAAGGGCATCAAACGCCGCCCATTTTCCGATGCCGAAATCATCGAAACCATCCTGTCTGCCATGCAGGCAGAAGGCGAAAAAATCCTGGCAGAAGGCATTGCGCACAGCCCGGACGCCATCGATGTCGTGATGGTCAATGGCTACGGCTTCCCCCGCCACAAGGGCGGGCCGATGCACCTTAAAAAGACCGCCTGAACACCTGAAATCCGGGGCTTTCACGGCCCCGGAAAGGTGCCCGACCCCGGCCCTTCTCGAACATCACCCGCCCCGCGGCCCGGCACAAACCGGGCGCAGCTCGGGCATAAAGCCCCCCAAATGACGCTCAACTGGCGCTCAAACAGCCCGCAAACCGGGCGCAACTCTCCCGCTTGGCCGCCTTTGACTGCTTTTGACTGCCGTTTGTCCCCCGCTTGACCGCCAGCAAAACGGCCCAAATCGCCGCCCGTGGCCTTAATACCGACCCGACGAACCGCCAATCTGGCTGCCCGCCGCACACCACACAACGCCAAAACAAAAACGCCCGCCGGGAAATTCCCGACGGGCGCAATTCTGGTGTTGACTTGGTTCTTATATCAGACAGAAAAGAACAAATCAAGAACTTTTTGATAGGGGTGGCGATTTTTTTTCGCTTACCCGACCAGAACTTCCTTGCCACTCGAAAGCGATTCAAGCGCCGCATCGGCCAGAAGCAACGCTTTCAGGCCATCCGCACCACTCGGGTAATTGCTGGTTTTACCCGCCACCACATCACAGAATGTCGTCAGCTCAATCCGATAGGCATCGGCATAACGCGACATGAAGAAATCCATCAACGGTTCGGCGGTATATCCCGATCCGTTCGCCACCGTCACCGACGTGGTGCGATGGTTTCCGGCCTCGACCATGCCCTTTGATCCATGCACTTCGATGCGCTGGTCATAGCCATATGTCGCACGGCGCGAATTGGTGATCACCGCCATCCGACCACTTTTGGTCCGAAGTGTGGCCGCCGCACTATCGACATCACCCGTCGCCTTGATTGCCGGATCGGTCAGGACCGCACCGGTGGCATAGACCGATACAATCTCCTCGCCCAGAAGGAAGCGCGCCATATCAAGGTCATGGATCATCATATCGCGGAACAGCCCGCCCGACCGTTTGATATAATCAACCGGCGGCGCGGACGGATCACGCGACGTGATCTGCACCATTTCAACATCGCCAATCGCGCCCGCGTCAATCTCGGCACGAAGGCGGGCAAAACTGGGGTCAAAACGACGGTTGAAACCGACCATCAGAACCGCACCGGTTTCCTCGACCACTTTCAGGCAATCGCGCACCCGCCCGGCATCCAGATCGACCGGCTTTTCACAGAAAATCGCCTTGCCCGCCCGCGCGGCCAGTTCGATCTGATCGGCATGAAGGTCGGTTGGGGTAGCAATGATAACGGCGTGAATATTGCCATCCGCCATGATTTCCTCGACCGTCGCACGGGTCGCCCCGGTAAGGGCAATCGCGTTTTCCGCCGCGGCATCCACCGGGTCGAAAACCTTGGCGATTTTGGCGTTTGGCAGGGCCTGAACGGCTTTGGCGTGGGTGATGCCGATACGGCCAGCACCAAGAAGTCCGATATTAAGCATGTTTGACATCCTGAAAGGACAAATGTTGCGAAGACGGGAATACGGAAAACGGGTTTATTTGCTGTCGCGCTGGAAAATCCAGTCATGATCGGGATGGTTCTGGAACCGCCATTTGCGCATCGGTCCGGCCATGACATTCAGATAATACATCTCATAGCCATAAGGACTGCCGCACGGGTGATGCCCCTTGGGCACCAGCACCACATCGCCATCCGAAACCGCCATGGTTTCGTCAAGCTCCCCATCCTCGGTAAACACCCGCTGGAAACCGAAACCCTGCCTGGGGTTAAGCCGGTGATAATAGGTTTCCTCAAGATACGTCATGTCGGGATAATTATCCTCGTCATGGCGATGCGGCGGATAGCTTGACCAGTTGCCCGACGGGGTGAACACCTCGGTCACAAGCAGGCTGTCGGCAATATCCTTTTCCTCCATCGCAATCGGATGGATGTACCGGGTATTGGCCCCCTTGCCGCGTTCGACCAGCTCGATATCGCTGATCACGCGGGCCGGATAATTGCCCTTGCCCGGTGCGGTGCAGACCGCCAGAACGCAATCGGTTGTGGCCTTGGCCGTCCAGTTGGCATCATTGGGCGCATAGACACAGGCAGGCGGGATACGTTCAAACACGCTCATGCGTTTGCCCAGTTCCCCGAAATTCTGATCGCCCACCGCGATTTCGCCCTTGCCTTCGACAAGGACCAGAATCACCTCGCGGTCACCCGTCGGCTCGGCTGCCGTTTCACCCGCTTTCAGGTGATAAAGCCCGAACCCGACATAGCCCCAATTGGCACTTTGGGCGGTAATGTCATGGACTTTTCCGGCTGTCCCCGACGGTTTTCTCAGCAGATCGGCCATCAGGCTTCTCCCTTATCCAGTCCGGTTTTCTGCGCCATCGCACGCAGCGCCTTAAGCCCCATCGACTGATATTTGAACGGATTGCGCACGACCGGGTCCTGTTCGGCCTCGATCACCAGCCAGCCGGAATAATCATGCTCGGCCGCGATCTTCAGAACCGGTTCGAAATCAACAATGCCTTCTTCGTCACCGGGCACGGTAAACACGCCGCGCCGCACCCCTTCAAGGAAGCTCAGATGCTGGTTGCGCACCTGCTCGGCGATTTTCGGGCGCACGTTTTTGCAATGGATATGGGCGACGCGTCCCATATAACGGCTTGCCAGTTCTTCGGGATTTGCCCCGCCAAACCACGCGTGTCCGGTATCAAGCAAGAGGTGCGTTTTCGGGCCGGTATGGGCCATGAAGGCATGAATTTCATCGGCCGTTTCAACAATCGTGCCCATATGGTGATGATACACCAATGTCACACCCTGTTCGGCGCAATAGGCGGCAATCGCCTCAACATCCGCACCAAATTTCGCCCATTTGTCCGCTGGCAAAACCGGGCTTTCGGACAGGGCCGCATTGTCATTGCCATGGATCGCATTGCTGGTTTCGCACACGATGCACACCTTGCATCCCATGGCTTTCAGCAAATCCAGATGCGGCTGGATCGCCTTTTTCTCGTCCTCGACCGAATGGGTCAGAAGATTAAGCGAATGCCAGCCCGACACGAATTTAAGCCCGTTGGGATCAAGCTTGGCCTTCAGTGCCGCCGGTTCGGTCGGCATCTTGTGGCCTTTTTCAATCCCGTCAAAACCGATTTCGCCTGCTTCGGACAAACAGGTTTCAAGGCTGATTTCAGCACCCAGCGTCTGATCATCGTCATTGGACCAGGCAATCGGGTTGGTACCGTAAAGGATCATTTTCTCAATCTCCGGGGCGCTGTTGTTTAAGCGCAGCTTCGTAATTTTTGCGTGCTTCGTTGACCGTTGGCCGAACCGAAACTTCCGGCACGGCAACATCCCACCAATGGCCACCGGCATCGGTGCTTGGTAGGGGATCGGTATCAATGACAATGGCATAAGATCTGTCGGCCTTGTGCGCGCGTTCCATCGCCGCTTCCAGTTCGCTGATCGACGATACTTTTTCGGCAATCGCCCCCATCGATCCGGCATGGGCGGTGAAATCAATCGCGGACGGCACCACATGGCGCGCGGTATCCAGAAGATTGTTGAAACTTTCCCCACCCGTCGCCATTTGCAACCGGTTGATACAGCCATAACCACGGTTATCAAGGATCACGGTGATGATCTTGTGGCCCAGCATCACACTGGTCGCCAGTTCGGAATTCATCATCATGTATGACCCGTCACCGACCATCACGACGACCTCGCGGTCGGGCTGTGCCATCTTGACCCCAAGCCCGCCGGCAATTTCATATCCCATGCAGGAAAAGCCGTATTCAACGTGATAACCGTTGGGTTTTGCCGCCTTCCAAAGCTTGTGCAACTCGCCGGGCAGACCACCCGCCGCACAGACGACAATCGCATCGTCATCGACACTTCGCTGAACCGCACCAATCACCTGTGCATCGGTCGGGAGGGCATTGCCCGTCGGCGTTGCCGTTACCTTGTCCACCGCCGCAATCCAGTCGGATTTAAGCCCGGCATCAATCGCCGGTGCCCGGTAATCGCCCAACATCCCGCCGATTTCGGCCAACGTCACCCTGGCATCACCCGTTACCGCAATCGCATTGTGTTTGGCCGCGTCATAGGACGCGACATTGATCGACAGGATGCGCCGCTCCGGATGCTTGAACAGCGCCCAGCTTCCGGTGGTGAAATCCTGCAATCGTGTGCCGACCGCGATGATCAGATCGGATTTTTCGGCAATCGCGTTGGCACTACTGGCCCCCGTGACACCAATGGAACCAAGGTTAAGCTCATCATCCCACGGCATGGCGGATTTACCCGCCTGCGTTTCCCCGACCGGGATATTGTGACGATGGGCGAACTCGGCCAAGGCACCACACGCCCCGGCATAATGCACCCCGCCACCGGCAATGATCATCGGTTGCTTGGCCGCCTTGATCGCCGCCACCGCCGCGTCAAGCTGATCCAGGTCGGCACGCGGACGCCGGGTTTTCCAGATTTTGGTATCAAAGAAACTTTCGGGCCAATCAAACGCCTCGGCCTGCACATCCTGACAGAATGCCAATGTCACCGGCCCGCAATCGGCCGGATCGGTCAGGGTCGCCATCGCACGCGGCAGGGCGGTCAAAAGCTGCTCGGCGCGCATGATGCGATCAAAATAACGGCTGACCGGCTTGAAACAATCATTGGCCGAAATCGTGCCATCGCCGAAATCCTCGACCTGCTGCAACACCGGATCAGGTGCGCGATTGGCAAACACGTCACCGGGCACAAACAGAACCGGCAGGCGATTGACATGCGCCAAGGCCGCGGCGGTCACCATATTGGTAGCACCCGGCCCGATCGATGTCGTGACCGTCATGGCACGCTTGCGGTTCGATGCCTTGGCATATGCAATGGCGGCATGGGCCATGCCCTGCTCGTTATGGCCGCGCCATGTCGGGAAATCATCACCTATGCCATGCAATGCCTCGCCAATCCCGGCGACATTACCATGACCGAAAATCGCCCAGCACCCGCCGAAAAACGGTACACCGTCTTCGTTCTGCTGTTTGCTCAGATACCGCACCATCGCTTGGGCGGCGGTTAGTCGAACGGTTTTCATGCCGCTCCTCCCGATTTTTTGCGTGCCGCGTCCCATGTGGTGCAAAGCGCGCGATATTTTTCCGCCATCTGTGCAACGGCTGTTTGATCGTCAATGTTACCCGCAAGCCAGTCGCGCGCAACCCCGGCAAAGATCGTCCGCCCGACGGCAAATCCCTTGACCATGTCATGCTTGGCGGCAACTTCGAAACTTGCCACCAGTTCGGCTTCGGGCGCTTCAAGGCCCAGAACGACGATGCCCCGGCAATACGGATCATGGCGCGAAATCATGTCACAGGCATGACGCCATGCCGCGTCCGATTTCATCGGCTCCAGCTTCCACCAATCGGGATACACCCCGATTTCATAGAACCGCTGGATGATCTTTGCCGTCGTCTGATCATCACAGGCCGCAACCTTGGACGGGATGATTTCCAGAAGGAATTCAAGCCTGTTGGCCCGTGCCCCATCTGCCAGACGTTTGATGGTTTCTTCCTGATCGGCCTTCATCGCCGCGTCGTCATCGGGGTGATAGAAACACAGCACCTTGACCACATGCTCGACCGGCCATTCGGCAAGCTTGCTGCCAATATCCGGGCCGATTTCCAACCGTAACGGACGCGATCCCGGCAATTCAACCGGCCGCCCGATCCAAAGCCGGGTACCGGCTGCGGCATAAAGCGCATCACGGCCAAGGCGCGGTTCGCACAGGATGCCATAACCCGATTTGTCGCCCGCTACATCGCGCACCGAACGCAGGCAAAGCTCCTTGAACGGCCCGATCCGGTCGCGCGAAACGCCAACCTCATCGGCCAGGTCTTCAAGCTGCATCCGGTGATCAAATGCAAAAACCCGCATTTCCGGCCAGTCACCAATCCGGTTCGTCGACCAATGGATCTGCTCCAGCTCCGCATCATGACGCAATGCCGGGGTTTTGATCCCCCGCTTGAAAAAGAACTGCAATTCTTCCCAGCTTGGATAGGCCGGCGTGCAGCCATGCCGCGATACGGCAAATGCCCCGCACGCATTGGCATATTTAAGCGACGTTTCCCAATCCTGATCCGTCAGCCAGCCCTTGAGCAGCCCCGACATGAACCCGTCGCCAGCGCCCAGAACGTTAAACACCTCAACCGGGAAACCGGGGCCTGAAATACCGTCATCAAGCTTCGCGCCAATCTTGCCGGTAAAGGCAACTGCCCCCATTGGCCCGCGTTTGCACACCAGCGTCGCATGCGACGTAACCCGCACATTTTCAAGCGCCTCAAGCGTATCGGTCGTGCCACCGGCAATGTGAAATTCTTCCTCGGTTCCGACAATCAGATCAAACAGATGCAGGGTTGATTGCAGTTCCTTGGTCACCTTGTCCGATGCAATGAACCGGTTTTCACCATCGCCATGCCCCGACAATCCCCAAAGATTGGGCCGGTAATCGATATCAAGTGCGGTTTTTGCCCCGTTTTCCCGCGCCAGTTTCAATGCCTTCAAAACCGCTGCCCGCGTACGCGGATGCGATAAATGCGTCCCTGTCACCGTAACGCACCGCGCATCGGCGATGAATTCGGGATCAATATCATCCTCGCACAGCGCCATATCGGCACAGTTCTCGCGATAGAAAATCAACGGAAACTGTTCCTGATCGCGCACACCCAAAAGGACAAGGGCCGTCAGGCGTTCGGGATCGGTAATCACCCCGCGCACATCCACCCCTTCGGCCACAAGCTGTTCACGGATAAAACGGCCCATATGCTCGTCCCCGACCCGCGTGATCAGGGCCGATTTCAGGCCAAGCCGCGCGGTACCGCACGCCATATTGGTGGGCGATCCGCCGATATATTTGCTAAAGGATGCCATATCCTCAAGTCGGCCGCCGATCTGCGCGCCATAAAGATCGACCGATGATCTTCCGATGGTAATGACATCAAGCTTTTTCATCAGATCGTCCCCCCAAGCGATCCTTCAAGCTCGGCCAGTTCCTGACCGCCCGCCATCAGATCCTGCAATTCTTCGGGTTTGATTTCGCCCCGCTTTGCCGTGCCATGCGTCTGCCCGCGGTTCAAAACCGTGAAACGGTCGCCTACCGCCATCGCATGGCGCACGTTATGGGTAATGAAAATCACCCCGATGCCCGATTTGCGCACACGGTCGATGGTCGCAAGGACATTGGACGTCTGCCGCACGCCAAGGGCCGATGTCGGTTCATCAAGAATAAGGACCTTGGCCCCGAAATAAACCGCACGCGCAATCGCCACCGTCTGCCGCTCGCCCCCCGAAAGGGTGCCAACCGCCTGTTCGGGTTCACGCAGATTGATGCCCATACGGGCCATTTCGTTCAGCGTGACGGAATTGGCATGATCGAAATCGATCCATTTGAACGGGCCGAAACTTTTGCGCG
The DNA here is from genome assembly GCF_001613805.1 of Thalassospira lucentensis. Lineage (GTDB taxonomy): Bacteria > Pseudomonadota > Alphaproteobacteria > Rhodospirillales > Thalassospiraceae > Thalassospira > Thalassospira lucentensis_A. The sequence goes on along the minus strand of NZ_LPVY01000025.1, from coordinate 61,621 downwards.
GTTCACGCCCCATCCAGAAATTGCGCGTCACCGACATCAACGGGATCATCGCCAGATCCTGATAAACCGTGGCTATACCGTTTTCCATGGCATCACGCGGGCTATCAAATGTGATTTCCTTGCCGCTGACCTTCATCGTGCCCTTGGTCGGTTTATGGACCCCCGACATGGTTTTGATAAAGGTCGATTTGCCCGCACCATTATCGCCCAGAAGACAATGACATTCGCCTTCCATCACATCGAAAGACACCCCGCCCAGCGCGATCACCGGACCAAAATGCTTTTCGATATTGTTCATTTCAATCAATGGCGTGCTCATCACCGTTCTCCCGTGATCATGCGGCGGATATAGGTGTTCATGATGACGGCAAGGATCAGGATACCGCCCAGGAACACACGGAACAGCGAACTTTCAGCCCCGGCAAAAAACAGCCCCTGCTGAACCACACCGAAAATCAGCGCGCCAAGTGCCGCCCCGATGACCGAACCATATCCCCCGGTCAGAAGCGCGCCACCGATCACCACACAGATGATCGCTTCAAACTCTTTCAAAAGCCCGCGGTCTGCCGCGGCCGAACCGAATTCCATCACCTGACAGGTGGCGAAAACCGTGGCACAGAACGCGGTAAACATGAACATCAGGATTTTGACCCGATTAACCGGAACGCCGACATAGCGTGCTGCCTGTGCATCCCCGCCGGATGCGAAAATCCAGTTCCCGAAACGGGTTTTGGTCAAAAGCCAGTGCCCGAAAATCACCAGGGCCAGCGCCCAGACCACCAGCATCGGCAGGCCTTCAACAACCGGCTGACCGGCACGCGAACCACGCGTAAAGGTATCAAGCAGCCCCAGATCGGCAAACCACTGGAACAGATCCTTGAAAATCACCCCGCCAAACAGAAACGCCAGCGGATCACCTTCGGCGGCTTCCTTGACACCACCAATAATCGTCTGGCGCGTGGTCAGGATGGATAACCAGATGGTCAGACCGCGCAGGATATAAAGAAACGCCAGCGTGACGATAAAGCTCGGCAGTCCGGTCTTGATCACAAGGAACCCGTTTAGCGCACCAAGGGCGACACAAACGACAAAGGCCGCAATGATCGACAGCCACACCGGCCATCCCATATGCACCGACAGAATGGCAATCACCACCCCGGCAAAGCCGATCATCGATCCGACCGACAGATCAAATTCGCCGGCAATCATCAAAAGACACGCGCCAACGGCGATAATGGCAAACTGCGCAGAAACCACGCCCCAGTTCTGCACCCCCTCGGGCGAGAACATGCCGCTATCGCCCGCGATCATGAAGAAGAAAACAAAGACCAGGATCGTGCCGCAAATAGCACCCAGTTCCGGCCGGATCATGGCACGTCGAAGGGTTGAGACTTGCTTGAGCCGCTCGTCCGTCATGACATCACTCTTTTATCTGGCAGGTGAGTTTTGCCAGGGGGCGGCACGCTGCCAGCCCCCTGACGGGAGGAATGCTTAACGGAATTCGCCAGCGTATTTTTCAACAAGCGCGATATTGTCCTTGGTGATGAAACCGGGACCGGAATTGATGTTGCCAGACGGTAGAACACCATATCGTGCATAGTTGGTCAGGATAACGACCGGCAGATACCCCTGAAGGTAAGGCTGCTGATCGATGGCAAAGTTGATTTCGTCCTTTTTGATCGCATCGGCAATTTCGCTTGAAAGATCGAACGTGCCAAACATGATCTGACCGGCAAGACCGGCATCACGAACAGCAGCCAGGGTCGGGTGGGCCGAATTCGGACCAAGGGTCAGGATCGCATCCACATCCGGGTTGGAATTAAGATACGCCGCAACCTTGTTCTTTACTTCCGACGGGTCCATGCCGCTATCGATCATCTGGCTGCCAAGTTCGACACCCAGCGCATCGGCAAAGCCACGGCAACGTTCAACCGATGCCGGGTTGGTGATATAATGGTTCACACAGACAAATGATTTTGCACCGGCCGCAGCGGCCCGTTTGCCCGCCCCGAAACCGGCATCATATTCCGGCTGACCGACATGCATCAGCGCGCCAAGCTCGGCCGACTGTTCAACCGTACCCGAATTGATGGTGATCACCGGAATACCACGATCAACCGCATCCATGATCGGGCCTTTAAGCACGTTGAAATCGGCGATGGTAACGATAATGCCGTCCGGGTTGGTGGCGGCTGCCTGTTCAACGATACGGGCCATATCGGCCAGATCGCCGGTCGGCGGGTTACGGTAATCAACCGTGACTTCCATCTGGTCGCCTGCGACCTTGATGGCATTCTTGATGGTGTTCCACCAGCTGTCCGAGTCCGGTGCATGGCTGATCAGAACGAATTTTTCGTCTTCTGCCGAAGCAGTCCCGGTCAATCCGGCAAAGGCAATGGCAGCGGCCGCAATTGCGGTCAAAGTCTTCTTCATCGTTAGCCTCCCTAGTGGCTTTGAAACGGGGTCGCATGTTGCGCCCCGATGCGTCGACTGAATGTTCAGTGAACGGTCCGGCCTGTGATTTCTTAAGGCGTCACTTTTTACCGGGCCTCGCTTGCGGGCGTTAGGAACCCCAAATGCGATGAATGGAATTTTTATTCCATTTTTATTTTGATGCAACAAATTTTTTCTATTGCGCAGCCTGATCGCGCTTCGCCCCGATCGCCACCGCCAATGAAATCGCCAGAGAAAGCGTGGCCGACAGCGCCCTGAAGGCCCCGACATCGACCTCGGACACAGCAAGTGTCAGGGCATCAATCCGCCGAAGCGGGCTGGTCATCGTATCGGTAATCGCCACCACCGGGTTGCCGAGTCCCCGTGCATAGGCCGCCAGATCGATGGTTTCCTGCGAGTAGGGCGCAAAGGTAATGGCAATCATGACATCGCCCTTGCGAATGGCATGACGCGGGTTAAGCTTCCCCACCCCGTCATGCAAAACCGCCGGAATGTCCATCTTTTCAAACGCATAGGATAAATAACTCGCGACCGGGAATGCCCGCCTGAACCCGACAATATGGATCATCGGGGCTGCGGCCAGCACATCAACCGCCTCTTCAAGCGATCCTGCGTCGATTGATGATGCCAGATTTTCCAATGACAGCCGCCCGGCCTCGACAAACTCGGCCAAAAGCGCGCTGGGGCTATCGGCCCCGCTTGCCCGCAGATTTTCCAATCGCGTCGCGTAATCGGGCCATTTCTGGGCATATGTTTCGCGAAACATCTTCTGCATTTCGGAAAAACCCGAAAAGCCCAGCAACTGGCAAAACCGCATGAAGGCCGATGGTTGCACCCCTGCCCCGGCGGAAAGTTCCGCCACGGTTGAAACCGCAATACGGTCCGTATTCTGGGCAACGAATTCGGCGCATTGCCTCAATCTTTTGGGCATTGCCTCCGATATTTCAGCCAGCCGATGATTGAATTCCTCAAGCGAGACCGGCGCGGTTTGGTCCGTCATGGCGTACGGGTTTCCTATTTTTGTTTTTGCTTGACGCTGGATGTATTCCATGATCATCCATTTTATAGAATAAAAATTCTATTTTGATATCGGCAGGGAGTCCAGCGAAATGGCATCAATCGGAATTGGCCTGATCGGCACCGGTTTCATGGGCAAGGCGCATGCACTTGCATTTGGCGCGGTGCGCGCCGTGATGGGCGATGTCCCCGATGTCCGGCTTGAATTGCTGTGCGACACCCCGGCGGACAAGGCCCAGACCATGGCCGATCAGTTCGGCTTTGCCCGTGCGACTGACGACTGGAAGGCGCTGATTGCCGATCCCGCGGTCGATATCGTGTCGATCACCACCCCAAATATGCTGCATTTTGACATGGCACTGGCCGCAATTGCGGCGGGCAAGCATGTCTATTGCGAAAAGCCGCTTGCCCTGACACTCGATCAGGCGCGCACGATGCGCGATGCGGCACGCAAGGCCGGGGTCAAAACCATGGTCGGCTATAATTACATCAAAAACCCCGCCTTTACCCATGCCTGCAAACTGGTGCGTGAAGGCGCGATTGGCGACATCGTGCATTTTCGCGGCTGGGTGGACGAGGATTATCAAGCCAATCCCGAACTGCCCTGGACCTGGCGCAGCACGATTGCCGATGCCGGATTGGGGGCCTTGGGGGATATGGGATGCCATCTGGTGTCAATGACCTATGGTCTTGTCGGCCCGATCGACAGCCTGATTGCCGATATGCAGACCGTTCACGATACACGCCCGCTGGCAGATGGATCAGGCCGGGCAAAGGTCGAAAACGAGGACACGGCAACCGCCCTTGTCCGCTTTGCCAGCGGTGTTCAGGGCAGCATTTCAACATCGCGTTCGGCATGGGGCCGCAAAAGCCGGCTGGCGTGGGAAGTTCACGGCACCAAGGGCATGCTGTGCTTTGATCAGGAACGCATGAACGAATTGCAGCTTTACCGCAACGAAGGCCCGGCAGCAAAACAGGGCTTCACCACCATCCTGACCGGCCCGGAACATCCGCCTTATGGCAATTTCTGCCCCGCACCGGGTCATCAGCTCGGCTTTAACGACCTCAAAGTTATCGAAGCCGCGGCCCTCCTGCGCGCCATCCGCGACAATCACGCCGCCTATCCGGGCTTTGACGATGCGTTTGAATTCGAAAAAGTCATCCACACGGTTGCCCTCTCGGCCCGCGAGGAACGGCGCGTAAAAATCGACGACCTTTAACGCACGGCATTATCGGAAGGGCTCAGGAATCCGACTTATGTTCGGGCTTGCCCTTCCGCTTGCCCGATGCCAGCTCTTCAAGCTCCGCTTCGGACATGGTTTCTTCCATCTCTTTCGCAGCACCTTTAAGCTCGCTTTTCTTCTTCTCGCCCCGTTTGACCGAAAGCGCCAAACCGGCCGCCATCTGCTGTGCTTTGGATTTCGCAGGCATTGTCTCGTCCCTGTTTTGGATGTTTGCCCTACTTGCCAAACACCAGAATGGGCGGGAAGTTCCGAAATACGATAAAATCGCCGCCACAAAGGCAGGGTTTTCTGATTTTGGCTGCATGGATGTGAAGCCAACTCCGTCTTTCATCCTCTGGTATGATCAAATATCCACGAAGCAAGTTTGGAACGACTTCCCGACCGGAATCCCGATGTTACAGTCCTGCGTCGCAATTTTACTGTGTGATTGCCTCAAGGTTCCTGCCAACTGCCTTCCAATTCGCAATAGATTTTGAAATCTTTTTAATCGCTCGTTGTCGATCAAGGGCGAATGAAGAGCAGGTTACCTGCCGCATGAAAAGAGGGAGACTTTGGGTGCAATTGATAGCCCGTGCCATGCACGAGACTGGCAACCCTCATGCAGGGACCTGTCTTGCCCGTATCACCCGCCCTGTAATGGACAGTGCGGGTTATGCCGGGATGTGCCGACGGGACCGAATGCCATGCGATTTTCTTTCCTCCGGCTGCTTCCGTGACCAAAGCCCGAAACCGGCCGGCAATCGCGCAAGAAGCCCGATGAAAGTCGCAGCATCTTGTTTCCTTGCACCCGACAGAGGTCCATCATCCTATAATTCCGCAAGGACCGACAAAGTCCTCTCTTCGTGGTACCGCTTAGACGCCGAGGTATCTGATCATGCGCTTTTCTTCTGACATACAAGATCTCGTGTCGCGCCGCGAAAAAGGCAAAAGCCTCGAAGCGCCATTTTATAACGCCCCGGAAATCCTCAAGCTTGATGTCGAGGCGATCTTCAATCAGCACTGGATTTTCGTTGCGGTCGAACCGGAACTGCCCGAACCCGGTGATTGCATCACGGTCGAGGTGGGTCGCGCATCCATCCTGCTTCTGCGCGGCGACGATATGGAAATCCGCGCCTTTCACAATGTGTGCCGCCACCGCGGGGCAAAGCTGATCGACGAACGGGCCACCACCATCGGCAATATTGTCTGTCGCTATCACGGCTGGACCTATAACGAAGACGGTGACCTGATTCTGGCTGAACATATGGGCGCTGGCTTCGATAAAAGCTGCCACGGGCTAAAGGCCGTCCATATCCGTTCCATCGCCGGACTGATTTTCATCTGCCTTGCCGATGAAGCGCCCAAAGATATCGATGAAATGGCCCGCGTGATGACGCCCTATATCGCGCCGCACGACATCGCCAATTGCAAGGTTGCCTTCACCTCCGACCTGATCGAGGAAGGCAACTGGAAGCTGACGATGGAAAACAACCGCGAATGCTATCACTGCGAAGCCAACCATCCGCAATTGACCGTACCGCTTTCCGAATTCGGTTTTGGCTTCTCCCCTGATGAAATGGACGAACGCCGGTCCGAAGACGTCAAGAAATATACCAACGCGGTTGAAAACGACCATAAACGCTGGGAATCCTGTGGCCTGCCATCCGCAGAAGAAGATCACCTTTCCGATGTCACCGGCTTCCGCACCATGCGCCTGCCCCTGATGTGGGAAGGAGAATCCCAGACGCTCGATACCAAGGTCGCCTCCAAAAAGCTGCTTGGCAAATTCACCGATCCGAAGCTTGGCGGGCTCAGCTTTTGGACGCATCCGAATTCATGGCACCATTTCATGAGTGACCATATCGTCACCTTCTCGGTCCTGCCGCTGTCAGCCGACCGCACGCTGGTGCGCACAACCTGGCTGGTCCACAAGGATGCCATCGAAGGCGAAGATTACAATCTCGATAACCTGACCCAGGTCTGGAAAATGACCAACCAGCAGGACGCCGATCTGGTCCGTCTTGCCCAGCTTGGCAGTGAACAGCCATCCTACGAACCCGGCCCCTATTCAAGCTTTACCGAACCGCATGTCGAAGCCTTCTGTGACTGGTATATCGCACGGATGAAACAGCATCTGGCCAAAGACAAATCCGGGGCGGCCACCAAATGATGACGCAGACCAATCCACCGGCCACCGGCCAAGCCGCCCCGTCCGGCGACGACGAAAACTTTACCGAGGCCACCCGCATCCCGCTTTGGGACCCGGAACAGGATGACGTTCTGGTCTGTCGGCAGGTGCGGCAGGAAACCCATGACGTAAAGACATTCGTCTTTTCGGCCCGCGAACCGCGCGCGTTTCGCTTCTATCCGGGCCAGTACATGACGTTTGAACTGCCCGTCGAAGGCATGGTCACGCGCAGTTACACGATTTCGGGATCGGCCGCCCGCCCCTACCGGATCGAAATCACGGTCAAACGCGTACCGGGCGGCCCCGGTTCGAACTGGCTGCATGATTATATGCTGCCGGGCAAGGAGGTGAATGTTTCCGGCCCGTTCGGTGAATTCACCACCGACGCCACCGGCGAGGAAAAGCTTCTGTTCATTTCCGCTGGCAGCGGTATCACCCCGATGATGTCGATGACCCGCACCGCCTGCGATCTGTCCGAACCGTCGGACCTGTGTTTCATCCACGCCGCACGCACACCGGCCGACATCATTTTCCGCGATGAACTCTCGCTTCTCGCGGCCCAGAACCCGGGCCTGAAACTTGCCTTCACCTGCAGTACGGCCGCCGCCCATCATAGCTGGAGCGGCTATACCGGCCGCTTCAACATTCAGATGCTGTCGCTCATGCTGCCCGATTTCAAGGACCGCAAGGTGTTCTGCTGCGGTCCTGCCCCCTTCATGGAAGGTGTCCGCAACATGCTGCGCGATACCGGTTTCGACATGGAGAAATATTACGAGGAAAGCTTCGACTTCGGTGCGGAAACCGCCGGAACCTTTGAAGAGCCTGTCGCGGCCCCGGAAATAAGCGGCCAGACTTTCCGGGTGAGCTTCACCAAAACCGGCCATGTTGTCGAATGTGGTCCGGGCATGACGGTGCTGTCAGCAGCCCGCGAGGCGGGGATATTGCCAATGTCCTCCTGCCAGCGCGGCATCTGTGGCACCTGCAAGTCAAAACTGATTTCCGGTGAAGTCGATATGCAACACGGTGGCGGCATCCGCCAGCGCGAAATAGATCAGGGAAAAGTCCTGATTTGTTGTTCGACACCTTTGTCGGACATCGAGGTCGAACTCTAAGACCTCTGCCTTACGCCCCGCACGTTAAGACAGTTCTGAACGAGCTCGCCTTTTGGCGTGCGTGGCACCTTTGATTCAAAATCACAAGAAGGGTCCAGCAAAAGGATCTCTCCTGACGGAATTTTTTCGCAGGTTCATAACAGGAGAATGCTTCATGAGTGACGTAAAAACAGCGGCGGAAGAAACGCCGCCAGAAGGCCAGATCGATACAGACTACAATATTGGTCAGGACAATATCGAAGGCAAACTGGGCCCCATCGGGTTCGATATCCATAACCCCGTCTTTGCCGTCTCCGCCCTGACCGTTATCGCGTTCGTTGCCTACACACTGCTGATGCCAGATCAGGCGAACTCTGTTTTCAGCCTGCTGTTCTCCGAAGTCACACAGGGCTTCGACTGGTTCTTCATCGGTGCGGCCGACATTTTCGTAATCCTCTGCCTTGTCGTCGTCGTCAGCCCCTATGGCAAGGTCCGGCTTGGCGGACGGGACGCAACACCTGATTTCAGCTATCTAAGCTGGTTCTCCATGCTGTTTGCGGCTGGCATGGGTATCGGGCTTATGTTCTATGGGGTCTCGGAACCGCTAAGCCATTTCTCGTCTTCTCTGGGCGGGACTGCCGTGGGGGCCGATGGCATTCGGACCGACTGGGCACCCCTTGGTGCGGCGGCCACGCAGGAAGAAGCCATTCGTCTGGGTATGGCCGCCTCGATCTTCCACTGGGCCCTTCACCCTTGGGCGATTTATGCCATCGTGGCACTCAGCCTTGCCCTGTTTAGCTATAACAAGGGTCTGCCGCTGACCATCCGTTCCGCCTTCTATCCGATCTTCGGTGAACGCGTCTGGGGATGGCCGGGGCATATCATTGATATTCTTGCTGTTTTTGCGACCCTTTTCGGTCTTGCCACCTCGCTTGGTCTTGGTGCGGTTCAGGCAAACTCCGGCTTTAACAAGCTGTTCGGAATGCCCATCGACACCACCTGGCAGGTGATCCTGATTGTCGGCATCACTTCCATCGCCCTGTTCTCGGTCGTTCGCGGCCTGGAAGCCGGGGTGAAGCTGCTGTCCGAAATCAATATGGGGATCGCCTTCCTGCTGTTCCTGTTCGTGCTTGTCGCGGGGCCGACCCTGCTTCTGGTGACCGATGTCTTTGACTTCCTGGGTGCGTATCTTCAATACCTTCCGGCACTTTCAAGCCCGGTCGGACGTGACGATGTCAACTTCATGCAGGGCTGGACCTCGTTCTACTGGGCATGGTGGATTTCCTGGTCACCGTTTGTCGGCATGTTCATCGCCCGTGTCAGCCGTGGCCGTACCGTGCGTGAATTCATCATCAGCGTCCTGCTGATCCCGTCACTGGTCTGCGTCCTGTGGATGTCGATCTTTGGCGGCTCCGCCATCAGCCAGGTCGTTCGTGACGGCTATACCGCCGTTCAGGAAGCCGACCTTCCGGTGCAGCTCTTCACCATGCTTGATGCACTGCCGCTGGCATCAATCACGTCCTTCATCGGGATCGTGCTTGTGATTGTTTTCTTTGTCACGTCCTCGGATTCCGGGTCGCTGGTCATTGATACGATTGCAGCCGGTGGCAAGGTCGATGCCCCGATGCCGCAACGCGTCTTCTGGTGCGTGTTCGAAGGTCTGGTCGCAATCGTCCTGCTGCTCTCGGCGGGCGGTCTGAAATCACTGCAATCGATGGTGATTTCAACAGGATTGCCGTTTACGATTGTTCTGCTTGTGATGTGCGTTGCCATCTGGCGCGGACTTGCCAGCGAACCGCGCTGATCACGGTCTTTGATCACTGAAAAACGCCGCCCGGAGGGATCATCTTCCGGGCGGCGTTTTCATGTTAACTTCAACATGCAGGCGAAAGTTACGCCTCTTCCAGAACCGACACCGCATCAGATACTTGATCGGATACCGGGCGACGCAATTCCTGTGGCGTGCAGCCATAGCGGCGCCGGAACATCCGGCTTAGATGCGAAGAATCACAAAATCCGCAATCCACCGCCACCTGTGCCACCGACTTCTGGCTTTTCTCCATCAGGTGATGGGCCATATCAAGCCGGATATTCAGAAACGCAACTTGCGGCGATGTATCAAGCGACAGCCTGAAATGGCGTTCAATCTGTCGCTTGCTGTTACCCATCCGGCGCGCGATTTCCTGCACCGAAATCGGTGTATCGATATTCTGCTGCATGATCAGCAAAGCCCGCTGCACGATCGGGTCCTGCGTCTTGAGGTCAAGCGGAATACCCGGCTGCGGTTTTTCCGCCTGCAACGCATCATCAATGATCATGATATGCAGGCTTTTGCTGGCCTGTGCGCGCCCGACATGCTTGTCCACCAGATAGGCCGCCAGATGCGCCGAACTGACCCCGCCCGAACAGGTCAGCCGATCCCGGTCGACGACAAAAATCTGATCGGCAACCGGATCAAGCCCTTCGAACTGTTCGATGAAATCGGAATGATGGAACCAGCTAACGCAACAGCGATACCCGTCAAGCAACCCCGCCCGGTGCAACAGGAACGCGCCCGTGCATATCCCGACAAGCGGAATACCGGCCTCCGCCGCCTCGTGCAAAAACTTGTGATAGGCCGATCCCAGATTGGGCGTTTCTTCCATAAGCCCGCCGACCACGACGATATAATTGAACCGCCTTGGGTCGCCCAGCCGTTCCTTGGGCTGAACGATAATGCCGCTGCTTGATGGCACCGGGTCCATGGTGTCGGAAACAACCGTCCAGTTGCACAGGATCGGTCGGCTGCGATCCCCTTCATCCGCCGCCAGCCGCAGCACATCGACAAAATTGGCAAAGGCACACAGCGTAAACCGCTTCGCCAGAATGAACCCGACCGAAAGACGCGGCTTTTCGTGGCCCGATTTGCCCGCACCAGTGACGTTCGCAAGACGCCCCGCTTTAGCGTTCTGAGATCCGGAATACATGGCCCTAGACCCTCCGATTCAGACAAGGTTGCTGTCTTTGTCGTAGCGATAATCCCGCTTTGACGCAAACATTCTATTTTCCGGCGCAAAAATTCACCAAGCTATTTTTCAACAATACCAATAATGCGTTTTTGCGGCGAAAGGATGAAATCCCCAAACCGTGATTTTATCAGGAAGGACGAAGATGAAGGTTCTCGTACCTGTAAAGCGGGTTGTCGATTACAACGTCAAAATCCGCGTCAAGGCAGACGGCACTGGTGTTGATCTTGCCAATGTCAAAATGTCGATGAACCCGTTCGACGAAATTGCCGTCGAGGAAGCCGTGCGCCTGAAAGAAGCCGGCAAGGCCGACGAAGTCGTTGCCGTTTCCATCGGCCCGGCACAGGCGCAGGAAACCCTGCGCACGGCATTGGCCATGGGGGCTGACCGCGCCATCCTGATCACGGTCGATGGCCCCATCGAACCGCTATCTGTCGCAAAACTGCTCAAAGGCGTTGTCACGGCCGAAAATCCAAACCTCGTCATCCTTGGCAAACAGGCGATTGACGATGACGCCAATCAGACCGGTCAGATGCTTTCCGCCCTGCTCGGCTGGTCGCAGGCAACCTTTGCCTCCGAACTTGACCTCGGTGATGCCACCGCCAAGGTCACCCGCGAAGTCGATGGTGGTCTTCAGGCGATCGAAGTCACCCTGCCCGCCATTGTGACTGCCGATCTTCGCCTGAACGAACCGCGCTATGCGTCGCTTCCCAACATCATGAAGGCCAAGAAAAAGCCGCTGGAAACCAGAACGCCCGATGATTTCGGCGTTACCGTTTCCCCGCGTCTGCGCCTGATCAAGGTCGAAGAACCCGCCGGGCGGAAGGCAGGCATCAAGGTCGCTGGCGTGACCGATCTGATCGAAAAGCTCAAATCCGAAGCAGGCGTCATCTAAACCGGGCGGAGATAAAAATGGCCATTCTTCTTTTTGCAGAACACGACAATCAATCCCTGTCCGATCAGACCGCCAAGGCACTCAGCGCCGCATCCCTGATCGGTGGCGATATCGACATTCTGGTCGCCGGAAAAAATGCTTCTTCCGTGGCCGATGCGGCGGCAAAACTTTCAGGCATTCGCAAGGTTCTGCTTGCCGAAGGTGACGCACTTGAAAACCGCCTTGCCGAACCGACCGCCGCCCTGATCGTCAACCTTTCAGGCGATTACGACACCATCCTCGCGCCAGCCACCACCACGGGCAAAAACGTGCTGCCCCGCGTGGCGGCCCTTCTTGACGTCATGCAGGTGTCCGACGTGGTTGAAGTCGTATCACCCGATACCTTCAAACGCCCGATCTATGCCGGCAATGCGATTGAAACCGTACAGACGACCGATGCGACAAAAATCCTCACGATCCGCACGACAAGCTTTGCCGCCGCCAGTGGCGATAATGCCCCGGCCCCGATCCAGACCCTCGACGCCGGATCGGACGCAACCGGTCTTTCGACCTTCCTTGAAAACATCCTGTCGAAAAATGATCGCCCGGAACTCGGTTCCGCGAAAATCATCGTATCAGGCGGCCGCGCCCTTGGTTCCGCCGAAAGGTTCCAGGAAGTCATGACACCGGTTGCCGACAAACTCGGTGCTGCCATCGGCGCATCCCGTGCCGCTGTGGATGCCGGTTATGCATCGAATGATTTGCAGGTCGGCCAGACCGGCAAGGTGGTCGCCCCAGATCTTTACATCGCATGTGGCATTTCGGGCGCCATTCAGCACCTTGCGGGCATGAAGGATTCCAAAATCATCGTTGCGATCAATACCGACGAAGATGCACCGATCTTCCAGGTCGCGGATTATGGCATTGTGGGTGATCTGTTCGACATTCTTCCCGAACTGGAGCGTCAGCTCTGACACGAACGTCACATCCCTTTGAAACGGAGCACATCCAGTGAGCGAACATTCCTATACCCTGCGTATCGCCTGTGACGACCAGCCGGGCATTGTCGCAACCGTCGCCTCTGCCCTGGCATCGCGCGGTGCCAATATCATTGAATCCAACCAGTTCTGGGACCGTCAGACCAACCAGTTCTTTTTGCGCATCGCCACCAGCACACCGGAAAATGTCAGCAAGGCCGAAATCGAACTGATGCTGAACCCGGCGGTTGACCGCTTCAACATGAAGCTCAAGATCGATGATCTCTCCCGCCGTCCCAAGATCATCATCATGGTCTCCAAGTTCGATCACGCGATGCTGCATCTGCTTTATCAGATCAAGGTCGGCTGGCTTGATGCCGAAGTCGCGGCCATCGTCTCGAACCACGAAGATGCGCGCAAAATCGCCGATCAGGAAGGCATTCCCTTCCATTACTGGCCGGTGAACAAGGAAAACAAGATCGAACAGGAAGCCAAACTTGCCGATCTGATCAAGGAAACCAAATCCGAACTGGTTGTCCTTGCCCGTTATATGCAGGTCCTGACCAACGATCTTTCAAGCCAGTTTTATGGCATGATCATCAATATTCACCACTCGTTCCTGCCGTCCTTCAAGGGGGCCAAACCCTATCATCAGGCCTATGAACGCGGCGTGAAACTGATCGGGGCGACCGCGCACTATGTCACGCCGGACCTCGACGAAGGCCCGATCATCGAACAGGAAACCGAACGCGTCAGCCACGCCATGTCAGCCGATGATTTCGTCGCCACCGGGCGCGATATCGAAGCCCGCGTTCTGGCCCGCGGTGTCAAATATCACCTCGAAGGCCGCGTGATGCTCAATAAAAACCGCACCGTAGTCTTCACCCAATAATTCTTCACCCAGTAATACCGCCAAAATTCCGCCGCCGCCGACACATGATAACCATCGCAATAAGAAGGAAACAGAGAAATGGCCGCATTTCCGAACAGGGCAAAAGTCGTTATCGTCGGCGTCGGCGGTATTGTCGGTGCATCGGTATCGCACCATCTGATCGAAAATGGCTGGGACGATATTGTCGGCATCGACAAATCCGGCATCCCAACCGATATCGGCTCGACCGCGCATGCGTCCGATTTCTGCTTTGCGACAAGCCACGATCTGCTGTCCTGCTGGACGACGATGTATTCCATCGATTTCTATGAAAAGATGGGCCATTACGCGCGCATCGGCGGGATCGAGGTTGCGCGCGTCGGCGATGATGCCCGCATGGCCGAACTCAAACGCCGCGTTGATTCCGGCAAGGCGTTTGGCACCAACGTCAAAATCATCAGCGCGTCCGAGGCCAAGGAAAAATTCCCCCTTCTTGAAGAAGATCAGATTCAGGGGGCCATGTGGGACCCGGATGCCGGCCTTGTCATCCCGCGTTCGCAAACCGTCGCCGGAAAGCTGATCGATCAGGGTGTGGCAAGTGACAAGCTCAAAATCTTTGCCAACACCTCCGCCCTTGAACTGATCACGGAAAATGGCCGCATCACGGGGGTTAAAACCGAACGCGGTACGATCCATGCCGATTATGTGGTCGTCTGTGCCGGGCTTTGGGGCCGCCTGATTGCCGAAATGGCCGGCGAAGACCTGCCGGTGATGCCGGTTGACCACCCGCTGACCTTCTTCGGGCCGTATAACGAATTTGCCGGCACCGGTGTTGAAATCGGCATGCCGCTTCTGCGCGATCAGGGGAATTCCGCCTATATGCGCGATACCGGCGATCCCAAAAGCACCGAGGGCGGCCAGATCGAATGGGGCTATTACTACGAAGAAAACCCGCGTCTGGTCCATCCGCGCGAAATCCTTGAAAAGGATCAGGCACGCCTGTCCCCGTCCCAGCGCGATCTTGAACTCGAAGACGTGATCGAACCGCTTGAACGCGCCATGGAACTGACCCCGATCCTGACCGAACTTGGCTTTAACGAAAGCCATTCCTTCAACGGCCTTCTGCAAACCTCGGCCGATGGCGGGCCTTCGATGGGCGAAAGCCAGAAGCTGCGCGGCCTTTGGTATGCGGTCGGCATCTGGATCAAGGACGGGCCCGGCATGGGCAAACTGATTGCCGACTGGATGACCCATGGCCGCACCCATGTTGATCACCATGCGATTGATTTTTCCCGCTTCAATGAATTCCAGCTCGACGAGAAATACATTTACGACCGGTGCTGGGAAACCGCGAAAAAGATCTATAACCCGCCGGTTCACCCGCGCGAGCCTTTTTCAAAAGCCCGTGGCATCCGCCGCTCCCCCTTCTATGAACGCGAAGTCGAACTTGGCGGCTATTTCATGGAACTGGGCGGCTGGGAACGTGCGCACGGTTACGCCGCCAACGAACACCTGCTTGAAAAATACGCCGACCGGGTGCCGGTGCGTGAAAACGAATGGGACACCCGCCATTTCTGGCGCGTTTCCAACGCCGAACAGCTCGCCATGAGTGACGATTGCGGCATCATCAACCTGTCGCACTTCCACATGACCGATATCGAAGGCCCGGATCATGTCGAATTGATGGAATGGCTCTGTGCCGCCAAAGTCGGTGGGGATGCCAATATCGGCAAGGGTATCTATACCCATATGCTTGATGACGAGGGCATGGTTCGTGCCGACTTCACCGTTTTCCGCATGGCGGATCGCTGCCGTCTGGTCAATGGCGCGGATGCCGGTCCGCGTGACCTGATCTATATGCGCCGCATGGCACAGGATAAGGGCTGGGACGTCACCATCACCGACGTCACCGAAAAATTCACCACCATCGGTATCTGGGGCCCGAACGCGCGTGAAAACCTTAAAAAGGTTGTCGCAGCGCCCGATGAACTCGATATCGAAAACTTCCCGTTTGCCGCCATCCGCCAGATCAGCATCGCGGGTAAAACCGTCACCGCATTCCGCATTTCCTATGTCGGCGAGCAGGGGTGGGAACTTCATATGCGTTACGAAGACGGTCTTGCCGTCTGGGATGCGCTGCGCGGGATCGGCGTGATGGCGGTTGGTGTTGAAACCTATGCCAACTCGCGCCGTCTGGAAAAATCACTGCGCCTGCAAAACGCCGACCTTCATACGCAATATAACCTGATCGAAGCCGCCCTTGCCCGGCCAAAAGTCAAAGAGGCCGATTTCCGCGGCAAGGCAAAGCATGTCGAATATCGCGAACGCGATCACCAACCGGCCATGCTCTGCACCCTTGTCATGACCGACAACATTGATGCCAATGGGGTGGCGCGCTACCCGGTCGGCAATCTGCCGGTCATGGACCCGGACACCGGCAAAACCCTGATTGATGAACTGGGCCGTCGCTCCTACACGACCTCCATCGCATTTGGCCCCAGCATCGGCAAAAACATCGCCTTGGCCTATCTGCCGTGGGATTATTGCCAGGAAGGCCGCAAACTGACCGTGTCGTATTTTGACGAGATTTACCCGGTCGAGGTCGTCGGCATCGGCTACAAGCCGCTTTATGACCCGGAAAACCTCAAACCGCGCAGCTAATCATCGGCTCAAGCGCACAAAAAAGAACGGGAGCCACCGCTGGCTCCCGTTTTTCGTTTCAATCAGGTTAGTCCAAGCCTCGCGACTAGCTGGCCTTCGCCAGAACATCGTGCGGATCAAGCACGAATTTCTTGGCCGCCCCCTGATCAAAGCTTTCATAACCCTTCGCCGCATCATCAAGCGAGATCACCTGCGCATTGACGATATCGGCAATCTTCAGGCGGTCATGCAGGATCGCCTGCATCAGTTGACGGTTATATTTGATCACCGGCGTCTGCCCGGTATGGAACGACTGCGCCTTGGCCCAGCCCAATCCGAACCGAAGCGACAGACTGCCCTGCTTGGCCGCATCATCGACCGCACCGGGATCTTCGGTAACGTAAAGCCCCGGAATGCCGATGGAACCGGCAGCCCGCGTGATTTCCATCATCTGGTTAAGGACAATCGCCGGCTGCTCGCCGCCCGTATGCCCGCGGGCTTCAAACCCGACCGCATCAATGGCGCTGTCCACTTCCGGGCTTCCGGTGATCTCGGCAATCATTTCGCCCAGACGATCACTTTGCGACAGATCGACCGCCTCAAAGCCCATCTTCGATGCATGCGCCAGACGTTCCTTGTTGAAATCACCGACCATCACCACGGCAGCCCCCAGGATACGCGCCGATGCGGCGGCGGCCATGCCAACCGGCCCGGCACCGGCCACATACACGATGGACCCGACACCAACACCGGCCTGCACCGCACCGTGGAAACCGGTCGGCAGAATGTCGGACAGCATCGTCAGGTCGCGGATTTTATCCATCGCCTGTTCACGGTCGGGGAATTTCAAAAGGTTGAAATCGGCATAGGGCACCATGACATAACGCGCCTGCCCACCGATCCAGCCACCCATATCGACATAGCCATAGGCACCCCCGGCTCGCGCCGGGTTCACCGTCAGGCACACACCGGTATCCTGCGACTTGCAGCACCGGCACCGCCCGCAGGCAACGTTGAACGGAACCGATACGATATCGCCGATTTCAAGCTGCTCGACGTCGCTTCCCTTCTCGATGATCTCGCCGGTAATTTCATGCCCCAGAACCAGCCCCGGCTCCGCGGTCGTGCGGCCGCGCACCATATGCTGGTCCGATCCGCAAATGTTGGTGCTAATCACTTTCAGAATGACGGCATGGTCAAGCTTCCGGCCATTCGGCGATGCCATCACCGGATCGGCAATGTCACGAACCTCGACCTTGCCGGGCCCGACATACACCACACCTCTGTTGCTGCTCATCTGCTTCCTCCTCCGATTATATGACGCCGGAATTTCTTCCCGGCCTTCCATTCCAATCAGCAGGCTCCTGCCCGGAAAACGGAGGACAAAAACCATCCTATGATTGCAATCACGAAGACTAGCAAAACCCGGAGGATATGGACTGAACGAATACGACGAATGGAGAGTACCATTGCGCATGGGGGAGGTTGTGATGGCGCAGCCCGGACTGACGATTTTGATCAATTTCCCTTACCCTAATCCGAGCACCACATGGCAGGCATCAAGTCAGCGACGAAGATCGACACAGTTGGCGTCAGTCACTTTGATCAAATTCAATCTTAACTGTTTGCTCTGTCATCGCGTAGTGAACAAACTGTTTGCCGAGGTCTGTAAGCTCATATTCTTCAACATCATCAAACGCAGAAACTGCGGGCTTGGGGCCACTTCCTTTTGGCCTTCGTTGAGACCTTTTAGCTATAGAATTACCGTAGTAGTCGGTTTCGCGGTGCTGTCGAATTATACCGCCCGTGCTTAAGTCTCGAATTAATAGCTTAAACAGGTCCGCATCCGCAGAGTCTTCTCGAACATCTCCTTTCCCGATACTTCTCCACATACCGCCACGCGTTATACCAGGCTGATTATAGATCGCTGCAATCACTTGAAAATGCATCAACGAGTATTTTTCCAACCAATCCAAATACATTTTGATTACATCATCACTTGAGATGGAAGTTTGCGCCGCATTTGTCAGAATATTTCGAATGAAAACCCTTTTATCGTTGCTCTCAGCGCCAGACCAATCTCGGAATGCTTTCTTCAATAGCGATTGATACTGCGGACTTTCCACACGTTTGATCACCTCTTCGTCTTGCATATCAAGCCGAGCCATAATCTCGATAATCGTTTCCTCTTTTTCTTTTAACTCGTCATGCAGCATCCTAATCCAATGGTCAAAAAAACGATTTACCTGCTCTTGCTCATGTTCCGACCATGCACCAGCTACCGCCGACACCAACCCACCAACCAAGGGTACCGCTCCGCCAACAGCCTGTAACGCGCCTCTGGCTACTTTTGCTTTCTTGCCCCCACCCTTTGGCATCTCGGGCTTTTCGATGTCGTCAGCCATTTACCTTCCCCACCACACCCCCAGAGGTTGCATTACGCCAGCCAACATTCTGGCAAAAAGGTGAGAAGGCTACAATTACAATCGATGCCCGTGCTTGCCGTTCTGGCTCCTGTAGGTTGAAAAATCGATGGCCATTACTTCACTCAAAACCGGACTTCCCCACCACGACTTAAGCCCGGACACACTTCGGGCGCACGGCCCCACTGGCCCACCATCGACGGGTCACAGATCACTGCTGACCGCTGCTGCCATCGCTGCCGCTCACGGCAGATTTAATGCTCCCCCTCCAACAAGACGCACCTCTCCCGTCATGATAAATGACCGGGTTAGTTCTCTTAGCCCTAAAGCATAATGCCGCCGTAACGGCTCCGCCATCCGCCGCCCCACCCCCGTCTATGTCCGTCTCTTTGCCGCATCATCCTGATCACCTCTTTCATCCGGCCCAAAACACAAAAACCCGCGAGGCTCAAGGCCTTGCGGGTTTTTATCCGGGTGCATTTCTCCCGTTGACTTTTATCTTATGCCATAAACAAAAGAACAAATCAAGAACTTTTTGACGCCGCTTGGAAACATCATTCCTTTTCCGAAGACAGCAACAGCAGGCAGCTTCTTTCAAGTCCTATTATGCAGCCGATAAAAATATATGTATTTGCTCAATTCAATTTGCTTTCAGAACGCCTCCCAAGGACATTCTTCGCATTTCCCACAATACACCAACCAGTGCAAATGAGATAATATAAGGTCCGTGAAAATATCCAGCGCTACGCAAAGCAGACATAATTATAAAACATGCAAGAACCGATATAAAACTATCCCCATGCCTGATAATTATCGCGATATTTTTAAACATAAAATACCCAACGATAATTAATCCCAATATCCCCATCTCTCCAATCATTTTGAATAATACGCAGCTACCATCATCTTTATTTAACGGACCATGTGAAATCTGATCTATTGCTTCCCGTCCAATTGACTGATCGAAATATATACTGAAATTTCCAAGTCCCGACCCGAGTATATCCTTCACCCCGGCCCAGGCCATGTTCATTCCGTTGGCATAAACCAGCGCGGATAAATTAACCCCCCGGTCGATTTCCCCACTAATTATTTGCAGTATTCCCCATATGCGAACAGCAAGCGCCGCAAAAGGACGGAAGTGAAAGACCTGCCAGCCAACAAACAATACAATCAGAAAACCAAAAATCACCAGAAAAGCCAAACCAACCCGCCGCCAGCTATTGATTTTTAAAATCAGCAGGATAAACAGCAAAAGCACACCAACAATCGCCGTTGATGAAATCGCCAATAATACGGATATCCCAGCCAATACACTGGAAGCATTAAGGTGCCGCCCCCGCTCATCCTTAATAAACATCAACGGAACCAGTGAAAAAGCGACGTGAGACCCCTCACCATAAAGGCCAGTAGCCCCAAAATTACCAAATAAATACATTCTGACTGTAGCAAATTCATATAACTGGAAAACACCAGACACTTCCAGAACTTGCAGGCATATCTGTGCAATTAAGAAAACCAGAATAAGTTTTCTTAAAACTTTGAACTCATCACCAAAGCAAAACAAAAGGGAATAAAATACACTATAAAAATACAATACAAAAACGAAACACAGCAACGCCGATCTAAAATCAAACCCGTTTAACAAAGAAAACGCCACTTGATATAAAATAAAAATAATCGAAACCACAAACGGGAACAAAGAAAAATTATTAACAATATAAGGAAGGTAAAACACAAAAGAAATTATAGCTAAAAATACATTCAATCCAACATCATATCTGTCGGGACCAAACTCCAAAGACCAAAGAAATATAATTGATGAAAGAACCAAACCACTCAGGAGTGGATATATATTGTGCAAATATTTATCAATAAAATTATCGATATCATTTCTAATATTATCGTTAAACACCGACGAAATCCTATTGTATAACTACAACCAAAACCCGGAAAATTGCGCTATTCTAAGAAAAATAAAACCCGCAAGCATTTATCTATCATTTTATTACACCAATTCTTAATCAGCAAACCAGATAGCAGCGCGCAAGCGCATATCAACCGTCGGCAGCAACCGACATCAGTCACTTCAAGATATATTCCAGATATCGAAATACAGTTGTCTAATTAAACAGTTCAGGCAACTTCAATTGAACAATTGCTTATGGATTTTCTCTGAAGGGCGCAATACGAATTCTGCCATCAGAAACCTGTGCCTCTAACAGCGAATCAATGATATCGCGATAGTGAGCTGTCCAGTATCCACTCCAGCAGCAGCTATGATCGATACCTGTGATTTCATACGAACTTACTGTCTGCGGAGACAAGGCTTGCAGGCGCAACAACTCACGTCTGGATAATTCGACAGGAATGACATCATCTTCCCCTGCCAGCAAATGCAATTGCGGTGTGGCGGCAATCTTCGGATAAAAACCCGCCGGGTTCAGAGATTGGTCAAGCGGGGATATCTTGTGGAAGTTTGTCCAAGCGCGATGGTCAAGCAGACCGGCAAGAGTAACCACAGCAGCAATATCATTGCGCTTACTGGCGAGCAACATAATAACAGCTCCGCCGCCAGACCCGCCAACAAGGACAACTTTGCTGTGCCCCGTCCGCAAGAGAATCTGATCAATAGCACCACTCATATCATCAATTACGACCTGATTGAAGCGCGCATCCGTCCAAAGAGCGACCTGGCAATTTGCGCCACGATCAACTTTAATAACGTACTGGCACGGGCGGGCCAGATAAGCTGCATTGTAATAGTTGTCCTGCAAAGCAACCGACAGCATGAATGGATCGCGTGGTGTCGGGTCCGGTGATACCCAATTTTTATCGACCCAAGCGAAGCCATCCCCTTCAACATATATCACAATAGGCCTGTCAGATCCGCGCTGTGGCCCCAGGTAAGCCTTGAGAGTAAAATGCGGCGTCTCAATGTAAGTCGGGGTCCAGCGGGCAACTTTCGCCATTTCATCCGCATGAAGGTAAGCACCGGTCGTCATCAAGCTCTGACAAGCAGACAAAAACGACAAAGACAAAAGGGCCAGGCAAATTTGCCTGGCCCCCTGAAGATCACGCTGTAGCATCTTGATCGTCAAAAGATTGATCAGAAGTTGACGCGCAACATTGCAGATCCACTGGTCTGACTATAGTCCTCACGACCAAGCTGCGTTTTAACTTGGAAGAAGCCTTCCAGCATCCCATCGTTAGATGAAACTTTAAGTCCAAGCCCGGTATCAAATGCGTCGGAGTCATCATTGATCTCGTCAGAGAAATCATGAAGATAATCTACGCTAAAGAACGGGGAGAACATTGCTGACGACGCTTGAAGATCGTAGGAGACAAGACCACCGACACGCCCCTGATCGGTCTTCGCAGAAGTTGCATTAACGACGTTGGTATCGCTTTCGGTATAACCATCAGTATCGCGGTTCGCCCACATGTATCCGACGTGAGCTGACAAACCAAGCTTGTCGTATTTCTTCGAGCCGGTCAGCGTCGCCGCCGCGAATTGGGTTTCAGCATCCGGATCAGAAGTCGTTGCACCATTCTGGCGGTGCTGATCAATACTTGACCAAGTATTACCAACCATACCAGACAAGTTCAGATTTTCATTGAACTTGTAAAGCCCATACCCAGCAAGAGTATATGCATCTTCTTCATATTTACCACTATTGTAAGTGGTATCAATGTCGGTTTTTGAATACCCCAAAGAAACACCAACAAGGACATTGTCAGTAAACTTCTTGTCGCCACCAATGTTAATGGTTTTCACATCGCCATCAAACTGTGTGCCAGCCTTATCGTTATCGACATACGTGTAGTTGGCGTTTGCCCAAAGACTAAATGTCCGCTCTTCACCACCGGCGGCCAGACCACTTTGCTTTTTACTGTCGAACAAAGCAATATCCTGCTTGTTCTGACCGCTATCAAGACCAGAAGAGATCGCGCCACCGCCAAAACTACCACCGATATTGCCAACCAGCGCATCAAGATGGTTGGAAATATTACTAACGTTTGATGCTGTAACTGTTCGACCGATTGTTGGCGCAACAACCGTAGCGCCAGCAGCATTTTCGCCCGTAGTATAAGTCTCTGCAGATGCATTAAACGCACCGATGGCAAAAACAACCCCCACAACGGCACAGCTTAGTTTTGAAAGCACGATAATCCCCTTTGACCAAAATCTCGAAACGTATTTTGTACTTATGATACTGTCCCTTAGCCAGCGCAAATGAAAAACGCATTTCTGGGCCAATCACCACCTTAAGCCACCAATCTTTCGACATAAATCCTCGCATGTGTTGCACTTACAACACACCAATGCCGCACTTAAGCCCTTTCAAGAACGAAATTAACTTCCAACGCGCGCCTGTCCCGCTCACGTTATGAAAGTATTTGGATGCAGAAGCACTCTGATCGAAAGTTGCGCCCCAAACTATTCGGGAAGATCACCTGCGGATAAAACGAAAAGGACTCTGGAACCTTGGACTTCGTGCCGATTGATCAATCGGCTGCGGAGTACCATCCTAAAAGTTCCTCTTTTTTCTTTATCCAGAGAAATATAGCCAATAAATATTTTACTGTCCTTTGGAAAACACTACCGCCGCGCCTCGAATTCCGCACGAGTTTTATAAAGCTTCGCCAGCATATCTTCAGTTAGCGCAACATATCTCTCCAGACTGTGCCTTTCAATTGCAGAGATCATTTTATTCAAACCGTTAATCACCTGCTCAGGAGAGTGAGCCATCAGATCTCGCTGTCCGTCGAACCACAAAACAATAGGGTTTTCAGGTTCATATCGAATAAACGCATCCAAGATCAGATCGCCCTGCCGCTGGACAGAAGCTGATACGTTTGTGTCTGCCAAATATGAAAAATACGGAATGAGGATATCTATGCGGTGCGGAGCCACAGCAATCAATTGGGATGCAACATCTCCCCAGCGCCGGATCAATAACTGCCGAATGTCCTCGTATGCTGGCAACGCTTCTATCGAAGTATTTACAAAATTCGCAGTAACAACAAGATAAGCAAGCACCAACGAACTGGTAGGACGAGCACCAATTTCATTATATGCGTGCTGCAATAACTTTTCACACCATTGGAAGCTGCGCGGAGAACGGTCTTGCAAAGAGTTCTGATCAGTCAACTTATAGCAACCATCCAGCAAAGCTCGTTGCAGAGATATGTGACCTCGCACCCCATCGCTTGGCATACCTTGCTCAGTTGCAGACAGAGCCCTCTCCATGAACAAAGATCTATCAAGCCCACGGTTTTGTTGGTAAAGCCACCACGCGCAGACAAGCAAAACACCCCCGATAATCACAGAAGCTTGTAGTCGGCCGCGCGACCACACAAATCCCCGTGAATACCCACCAAGACCTTCACTATGCTGCAAGGTGCCCCCCATAATCAATGCAAGAAGCGGAATGAGGGACGCGAACTCAAACCAGATTGATGTGACCGTCAAGTAGCCCAGTGCCGTTGCAATTACTATTGGGCGATCCTCAAGCGCGGCCTCATAAACCCATAGACAGAAAACCATAAAGTACAAGACAAGCGCCAGAAGGCCACCTGAGAGCAGAGTTTCATAGGGGATGGAATGGGTATGAACAAAATCGCGGTAGAACACATCCCAATGCGGGTAGAGAAAACTTTGACCAGATAATGGTAAATAATTTTGAACGTAAAAAAGCGAATGCCCAAAACCATTGCCAACCAGATATGCCCCAATCCCTGCTTCCTCGAAGGCATAACTGGTCAATTTCAACATCAAGCCCCTGGATACGACAGAGTAGAGGTTAAAAAAAAGGCCGGGTTCGCTATCCTCTTGGTAAATATCAGCACTCTGCCCTAACGCCCATAAACCAGCCATGATGCAAATAGGCACGAGGACAGTCGCAACCATTGCGCCCCAAATTGCCAAACGCTGCCAAACCACTTTGCCTTTGGAAAACAGTAGGCTGCACAAAGCCCAGATTGCAGTACTAAACACAAGAGCCAACGCAGCCCCCTTGTTCCCCGCCGCCAAGGACAGTAACACCGAAGCCCCATAGCCGATCAGCACTAATACATGGCGAAGATATGGGGGCAAAATGAACTGTCTGGCCATGCAATAAAGGAGGGCGGGCAACAAAACAGCAAACACACCGACATAGTCGCTAAAACCAAAAAGCCGGAAAGCCGAATTCTCATCCAGTTGATGCGCGGATGCCGCATAGAAGACCATGAAAATCCCGGCAGCAAACGCCAAACATATTGTTCCGCGCTCCTGCCAAACTGCCCAGACCAACAACATGAATCCCGACCAACAAAGAAACAGTATCGGCCCTTCACCCAGTTGCGGGCTCCCCAAAAAGGATAGGATGGGAAAAGGTGCGAACATACTCGTGAAACAGCACCAGAGGGCAAACAGCAACGATGCGACAATCGTCAAGGGAACCTTTGCCTCCCTGTAGCGATAGTAGCAATAGCCGCCCCACCCCCACGCCATTGCTCCTGTTACGAACACTGCAATTACAGTTGGCTCGCTGTCACGCCAAACCCCAAAGCGAAAAACAGGCAACGCTGCCATGGTTGATAACGCGCTCCCCGCCAGGATCAGCGCAACCATTATAAGCTCGGCATTCCTCAATCTAACAGCCGATGAAGCAATGGATACTTTACTCATAATGTGAAAATCGCCTCCTCGAAAACGTGACGCAACTGATCACATGAATATATATACAATGACACTTCGGCAAACATGACAGCGACCGAGAATGAATCAGATATCGAAATATCCCACCAAACTAATGACTATTCTCTTATATATTTTCTGATAAGAACCATCTGCTCTTTCGATTGCGATAAAGTACAGATGATCAATGGCCACCTAAATCGGCCCAACCGCTTATGATCTTTCACTCCAAACCAAGCCGATCTTCTTTTTGTTTTACGAACTTCTTAGCGATGAAAGAAATTCAAGTGCAGTTGGATTGCCGGAATTCTGATTGTCGTCCTTCATCTCACCAGAATAAAAATCCCGTCCCAAAGATTTTAGATTCTCCAAGGCGTCAATGACGAAGATATTAGGATAGTGAGACATCTCGTCACCGATCGGCATATCAAAGATATCCAAACTCAGGATTCTCCTCTGCCCAAGGCGCATTGCCCACAGAAGCGCAGAAGATACATCTCCCACAACAACCGAGCTCTCAACGATCATTGCCTCAGCGGTGATTTTTCCTGTCATCGACTGAAAACCAGATAACCGTTCTGCCAACCGTTCGGTTACCGTCGTCATAACCGGATCATCGACAAAAGACGGATGTAATTTCCACCAGATTTCCGGCAAATCACTTTGCTGCTGGATGATTTCCAAAGCATCCCCCCACAAGCTTGCTAACGCATCAATTTGCTGATCAATGCTGTCACCATTGTCATAGTCTAGACAGCTTGAAGGGAGTACCGCAATTCTGGCGCCCTTCTGCCCCGTACTGAACAATGCTTGGGTCGCTACGACACTCATCGGATGCCTGACGAAATGGATTTTTTCCAGTTCGAGCATCTCCATCGCGTAACCTGTCCGTTCAACTTCCGTGTAGCAGAGCACCGCATCATAGAGCTCTCCCTCATCCTTCAGGAAAAGCTTCCCTTGCCATGGGCAATGGCTTTGCTGAATAGCCTTCCCTGCAAAAAGCAACGGAAGAAGCTTGAAGTCACGGATTCCAACCCAGCGTCCCCATGTATCGTGTGCCAGATCACTCAATATCCTTGGCAGCCACGGCCAGCGTTTTTGCCACGCCGATTTACGTGCGCCGACCAAATGCTGCGCTGTAACTTCGAAATCAGTGATTGGTATATGTACGCTAGAACAAATAGCGATGGGAGTATCTGGGCAAATTTCTCGAACAAAACGAGAGATAATTTTTTGATGAAAAGAATGCCAGCTATTCATCAAAACCAAGGCAGGCTTCAACTCACTGATAAGATGTGGAAGTGTCCCTCCTAACCAACGAAAGAGCGCCCAGCGACGGCTCCACGCAGGCATCACCTCGATGCGAACAATTTTTCCAGTATTTTTCAAGACCTGTAAAGCAGCAGAGTTCTCCTTGCCTTGCTCGACGAGGAGAACAATATCATATTGATCTGCGAGCGACCAACAATAGAAGAATCCTGAATTTAAAAATGAATGAAAAGAAAAAGTATCTATCAAAACACACTTTTTATTAGAAACAAGACCCGAAGACACTTTTTCCAAATCCCTATACGCTAACGTTCAATTGATATATCTTCTCAATCATTAATTTTTTCACCTAAATGAATCGCAGAAATCAAACCATTCTCTCGACCAATAGTTACTGACGAATTTTTGGCCTCCGAAAAAGAGGCAAACTATGACGCTTCGCAAACAACTTCATGCTTGAGAAATGCGTGGATTGTGCGGACGTCCACTTCCAGCGCCAGCGACTTTGACGTCTGTGATCATGAATGAACTTTACCATCGGGAAAATCTGGACACGATATCCGGCCTTATGCATCCGAACACACAAATCAACATCATCCATGTAAAGAAAGTAAGCTTCATCCATCGCTCCGACCTGCTCAAACAGGTCGCGACGAACAATGAAGCCAGTTCCCATCACCCAATCCACATCAAATGGAACAGTGCGTATACAATCCATCAGTAAATGGCTACGATTAAGCAGGCTGAATGGAAAAATCCATTTAAGAAGCGTTCGACGCACGATCACGTCAAGCACGGAATAAAACGTTCGAGCTGAATATTGCAAGGAACCGTCAACGTTTGTCAGTTCCCCACCGACCAACCCAACGTCCACATGCTGGTTAAAATGCTCGAGAAGGCGATGGAGATTCGCAGTTTCCGGGCGACAGTCCGGATTGAGAACGAGAACAAATGGCGCAGAGCCGCTCCGGACACCGATATTGACTCCGGCACCAAAACCTTGATTAACCCGTGACAAAACAACATCCACTTCTGCCGGTAAATCATTTTTGAGGCGCAATCCGGACCCGTCCGGGGAAAAATTATCGACAACATGAATGTTATGCGGGGCTACTTCACCCAGCTCAATCAAATGAGTGACACATTTATAGGTATCGTCGTAAGTATTATAATTAACGATTACGACATCAAGCAGCTCAGCAAGCCTCGCCTTCGATGCGAAGCTCTGGAATCCCGCTGTTTGAACTGGTTCGCAGTCTAAAACTCTCATCCATATTCTGCCTGAATGATAAAAGTAGTGCCAGCTTCAGTCACACCAACTCTTAACATGGTGAACACCTGCAAACCAGACTGGAAAATGGTAACGACTGAATGATAAGACCAGACCAGTTCATTTTCGCCTAGATGTTGTGCAGGAAAGCACTCGACATGCAGATTTCAACGATCGTCGTTCTATCAGACTCTCTGCACAATAATGGCGGAGCCGCCAAAGTTGCGATAAAGAGTGCCATTGGACTACGTTTGGCAGGATACCGAGTTATCTTCGTCGGAGGAGAAAGCTGCCCGGCAGAGCCCGAATTAGCTGCAAGCGGCGTCGAGATCATCTCTCTTAATCAGCTATCCATTTCAAATCCCTTGAACCGAGGCAAAACTTTTCTGACCGGGCTATGGAACCTCGGAGCGGCACGAAGATTGAGAAAGATTTTATCGCAACTTGATCCATCCTCAACTGTTGTTCACTTACACAGTTGGTCCAAGGTTCTTTCAACATCCATAATACCTGTAATCCGCCAAGGTAATTTCCCCTTGGTTTTGACACTTCATGATTACTTTACTGTATGCCCAAATGGCAGCTTTTATGACTATCAGGCTCACCTCGCTTGCCATCGCAAACCACTAAGCCTTGCTTGCTTGCGTTGCAACTGCGATGCACGCCATCCGCTTCATAAAATGTGGCGCATTGCCCGCCAAGCAACCCAACACGGCCCGGGTCACTTCCCATCTTCTGTCGACGCCTTCATTTCGGTTTCCGACTTTAGTCAAAGGATTTTGCAACCATTCTTACCGAAAGAAACCCCCATTCATCGAATAGACAATCCCATTGAATGCACAAAACTGCCTGCAGCCGAACCGGATCGAGCCAATGGTGTCTTGTATATTGGACGACTATCGCCCGAAAAGGGGCCAGATCTTCTGGCATCCGCGGGTCGTGACGCTGGTGTTCAAGTAACTTTCGTTGGTGACGGAGAATTAAGCACAAATCTTCGAGATTATTATCCCGAGCACAAGTTCACAGGCTGGCTATCCTTCAGCGAAATTATGCCATTGATTGATCAAACCCGCGCATTGGTCCTTCCTTCGCTATGGTATGAAACCTTGGGCTTGGCAGTCTTAGAGTGTGCTGCGCGTGGTATTCCGGCGATCGTGGCTGATACTTGTGCCGCAATAGACGTGGTCACCAACGAAGAGACAGGTCTCTTTTTTACCGGAGGGGACCAAAAATCTCTGACAGAAACACTTGAACGGTTGTCAGACAATGAAATGGTAAAACGATTGGGTGCCAATGCATACCATCGCTTTTGGATGGATCCTCCAACTCAGGAAAAACATGTCGCCGAGCTTTGTGAAGTATATAGGAGCCTCTCCTTTTCATGTGCATCAATCACATAACATGTTTGAAGCTTTTCGATGAATTGCCCAAATTATACCATCTTGTCCTAGCCCAAATACATAAGAAAACACCAATATTCAAGCTCATCTGGACGAAAACACGCAAGCGCTACATACTTCACCCCTAGAGAGAGATGCCTCTCGAATATTCAAAGCTAGAGCAGAACGTATGATAGAATATATCGAGCATAGCGGTGAGCTCTTGGCTCTGATTGTCCGGGCGTCCTATGCGAAGCCGGGTATTTCCTTTTTTACGGATACTTCGCTATCCCAGCAAATCGGCTATATGCAGCATCCACGTGGAAAACTGATCGAGCCGCACGTTCATAAGCCAGTGACACGTGAAGTCCATTTGACTCAAGAAGTCCTGGTTCTGCGCAAAGGACGCATGAGGGTCGATTTTTACGATGGAGATCAGACTTATCTCTATAGCCGCACCCTGGAACCGGGAGATCTTATTTTATTGATCAAAGGTGGACACGGATTTGAAGTCCTAGAGGAAATAGAGATGTTTGAGATTAAGCAAGGCCCCTATGCAGGCGATGAGGATAAAATTCGGTTTTCCGGTATTTCGGCTAACCAGGTAAAAGAATGACCTCTGTACATTATTCCACCAAAATTGAAGACGGCCTCTCCCTCCAAGAAGTGGGGCCGATCCCGGTAAACGCCCCCAAGTTTGACGGCAATGAACGCACCTATTTACTTGACTGCATTGACTCTGGTTGGGTTTCTTCCGAAGGCCCTTATGTAGAACGCTTTGAGGCGGCCATGGCAGAAAAGGTCAACCGGCGCTATGGGATAGGTGTTGCCAACGGATCTGCAGCTCTTGAAATAGCTGTTGCGGCCCTAAGGTTAAGCCCAGGAGATGAAGTAATCCTGCCGTCCTTTACCATCATTTCCTGTGTAGCCGCAGTTCTACGTAGCGGTGCCACCCCCGTGGTGGTGGATTGCGATCCGATGACGCTGAACAGTACTGCCAGCCATTATGCCGCAGCCATTTCGCCGCGCACCAAAGCGCTTATGGTGGTACACATTTATGGACTTCCTGTAGACATAGACCCCATCCTGGCCTTAGCAGAGCAGCATAGTCTGGCCATAATAGAAGACGCCGCGGAAATGCACGGTCAAACTTATAAGGGCCGTCCTTGCGGAAGCTTTGGCACCTTGAGCACTTTTAGCTTTTACCCCAACAAATTGGTCACAACCGGCGAAGGTGGCATGGTGATGACCAACGACCCCGCTCTGGCACAGAACTGCCGCAACCTTCGGAATCTGTGCTTCAACCCAAACCAGCGTTTTGTGCATGACGAACTGGGTTGGAACTATCGTTTGACCAATATGCAGGCAGCATTGGGATTGGCCCAAGTCGAAAAACTTGATCAAACGGTTGCGCGCAAACGGGCGATTGGCGCAACTTATACCAAACTTCTTTCTTCCCTGCACGGTGTACAACTACCACTAGTGAAAACGGACTATGCGGAGGGACTTTATTGGGTATTCTCTATAATTTTAAACGATAATCTGGAAATGGATGCTAAAGCAGCCATGACAACTCTCGCCGCTCATAAAATTGGCACCCGCCCCTTCTTCTGGCCCATGCACCTGCAACCCGTTTTCCAAAAAATGAACCTATTTAGGGGAGTTTCCTGTCCGGTGGCGGAACGGATCGCCAAACAGGGGTTCTATCTGCCTTCGGGCTTGGGCATCACCGATGTCCAAATGCTTCGCGTGGCTGCCGTACTAAAACAGGTGCTCAGGTGAGCGCTAACTTTTCCCGAGAATATGTCGCTGTTTATGATCTTCTCTATGGCGCCAAGGACTACAATGCCGAGGCAACCTTTGTCCTAAATCGATTAAACACGGTCAACAAGGCTCCCTTAACCAGCCTACTGGAGATCGGATCGGGAACTGGACGCCATGCCCATCTTGTTGCCAGTCAAGGCTTGACTGTCCTGGGGGTAGACCTTTCTGACAAAATGGTCGCTCTGGCCAACCAACGGAGTGCAGGTCTCTCGACCGCACCAGCGGTCAAGTTTATACAAGGTGATGTTTGCAGTTTCAATTTGTCGAGGACATTTGACGCAGCGGTCGCACTTTTCCATGTCTTTAGCTACCTGACCACAACCTCGGACCTTAAGCTGGCGCTGCGCCAAATCCGTGCTCATCTAACCGATGGGGCACCATTCCTCTTCGATTACTGGTACGCAGGAGCAATCCATCGCGACGGTGTAGCGCGACGCGAGCGGGAAGTAGAAAATGATATCTGGCATGTTCATCGGTTAACCATTCCAGTGCACGAAGCCGAAAATAACTTGGTCCGAGTCAACTTCCACGTAACCGCTACAGAAAAGAAAACAGGTATAGTTCACCGTTGGCACGAGGAACACCACATGCGCTATTTCAGTCCTGCGTTTCTTGAAGAA
This sequence comes from Thalassospira lucentensis, assembly GCF_001613805.1. Classification (GTDB taxonomy): domain Bacteria; phylum Pseudomonadota; class Alphaproteobacteria; order Rhodospirillales; family Thalassospiraceae; genus Thalassospira; species Thalassospira lucentensis_A. The sequence continues at coordinate 29,811 of NZ_LPVY01000025.1, read as the reverse complement.
CAATTATGTCTTCATGGCTTTAAGACAATTAAGCACGGAGAATGGCTGACCGAAGGGTCACCACAAGCAGGAGAGCTTGGTGCATATTTGCTGGCTATGGCCGTTTGAGAAATGCGTCACATGGTCCTTGATTAAAACTTTTCGAGCCGAGTTTTGCGTCATGTAAGCATTTTTTTACGCATCTGCTTATCCGCTGTAACAGCGGCATTTTGTTTTGAGCCTATTACCAAAAGGATCCGATACCGATGCGGATTGCTGTATTTGTCGAAAACGCCCTCGGGTCGGGAGGAGCGTTCCAGCAAACCTTATCCATGATACACGCTCTGCAATCCTTGCCAGGCTATACCGTGGTTGTGATGTCCCCTGTAGCAGAGAATCTAAAACGTCTTCATGATCAAGGTATCGAGGCTCACTTCTACGCCGATGGAGCTTGGACGCGGTTTTTCGATACTCTGAGTGGCCTAGCCCCCAAAAGCGAAAAGGCAATGCATCAATTGCGACGTTTGGGCTTTCGGCGCTTGGGACAAAATCTGGATCTCCGCTTGGCAGAGCTAAAAATAGACATCGCGTTTTTCAATGCCCGTTCTACAACCCCGATCCGATTAGCCCGTCATCCTTATGTTTTCACGGTATGGGACTTATGCCACCGCGACCACCCCGAATTCCCCGAGGTTTTTGCCAACAGGGAGTTTGAACGACGCGAGCAAATATTAAAAGCAGTTCTTCCCAAAGCCTTCGCGGTGATTGCGGACTCTGAAAGTGGCGCTGACAAAATTTCTCTGTGGTACTCAGTCGACCGTACCCGTATCCATGTCATTCCTTTTCTGCCATCCGTCGGTGTTCGGGCGTACGCCGCAGGCCAAGGCACCTCCACACCGCACACTGTGCGTGGGAAATATGGCCTCCCCGAAGACTACGTCTTTTATCCCGCACAAATGTGGCCTCACAAAAATCACCTTTATTTGTTTGAAGGCATAGCCGAGCTCAAATCCCGCTATGGCCTCTTGGTTGGAGCAGCGTTGAGTGGCGGCGACAAAGGTAACCTAAATTATCTACAGTCTTGTGCCCACAGACTGGGCATCGCAGATCAGGTGTTTTTCTTGGGATTTGTTGATGATGGCGAAATCCCAGCACTCTACGCAGGTGCCAAGGCTTTGGTAATGCCGAGCTATTTTGGCCCTACCAACTTACCGCCCCTCGAAGCGGCCTTGTTGGGCTGCCCGGTGATTTATGCCGATCAACCCACATTCCGCACCCAGATGCAGGACGCTGCGCTATACTGCGACCTCACTGACCCATCAAGCTTGGCAGAGCACCTGCGCTCCGTCCTTCAAGACCCTTCAATTGTAACGCATCTTAAAAAAGCGGGCCATGCCATGGCAGAGCAGCTGGATGAGGATAAATCAACTCAGAAACTCAAAAGCATTTTTGATGCCTATGCCCTGAAGCAGCGTCGGTGGAAAGCCCAAGAAGAAAGCCGTCCATAATGGTCTCGTTACCGAACTTTATTTGCGTTGGCGCACCCAAGACCGGCACTAGTGCCTTGCACGAAGATATGGCAGTCCATCCTGATATCTTCCTTCCCAAGGTCAAAGAAACCCATTTTTTTCGGTTGGCATTCGATGGTTTGCCCTGGAACGGCCCCGGCACCCCCCCGCCCATGGACGTTGACAGCCTTCAAAAATACCAAGCTTTGTTTGCGAACGCCAAAACCGACCAAGCAATCGGCGAGATTTGCCCATCTTACTTCGCCGACCCTCGAACTCCGAATCATATATACAACACTCTGGGAAGCATAAAGATTATCATTATGCTTCGCGATCCAGCAGCACGAGCTTTTTCGCAGTTTCTTCATGCCCGACTGATCGGTTGTGAGCCAGAACCATCTTTCTTGAAAGCAATTGCCCTCGAGCCAGAGCGGAAATCAGCGCAGTGGGGCGAATTTTGGTCGTATCTGGGACAAAGTCATTATGCCCCCGTGCTAGATCGATATTTCTCCACTTTCGGCCGCAAAAACGTCTTGGTACTCCGCCACGAGCACTATGTGAACAAACGCCAAGACAGCCTGCGAGATGTATATAATTTTATCGGCGTCACCCCCGATATAGCTCAACAACAGGGAGTTCCGAAACGGCAGGTTAATGTTTCCGGAATCCCTCGTAATCGTGCAGCAGCATTCGCTTTCCAGCATATTGAAAAGATGGCAGCAATCAGCCGTGACGTAGTCCCGAGACCCATTCGCCAAAAAGTTCGTTCTTTAATGGACCGGTCGCTTGCGAAAGCAACTCTGCTTCAAGAAGAGCGACACTATATTCTATCTCGTTTGTCCAACGATGTTGCCCAAGTTGAAACACTCACAGGTTGGGATCTGAGTAATTGGAAAGTCCCAGTCGAATGAGCATCTCCCCGTTAACTACCAATGCGCCACCGCTAATTTCCATCATCACATCGACATACAATGCTGAGAAGCATTTGCCCGATCTCATTGGCTCATTGCGTAGCCAGGAGCGAACCGGGATCGAATGGATCATTGTAGATGGAGGGTCTCAAGACAATACAGTCGCGCTTGTGGAAGATGCGTGCGATGTCGTGCACAAACTTATCAGCGAACCCGATCGCGGCATTTATGATGCATGGAACAAAGGGATCATGGCCGCCAAAGGCACATGGATCGCCTTTATTGGGGCTGATGACTATTACCTTCCTGACTCGCTTGATATCTGCTGCAAAGAGGCATCTAGCGTGTCAGATGACGTCAACATGATTGTCGGCACAATCCACTGGATCGATGAGCCGGACAATCGTATTGTCAGAACCGTCTCAACTCCTTGGGATTGGCAAAAGATGCAACAGCGGATGACAATTGGTCATCCTGGGTCTTTACACCATCGCACTCTGTTTGACCGTTTTGGCATGTTTGATGCCTCCCTGCGCAGCGCAGCAGATTACGATTTTCTACTTCGGGCTGGCCCACATATAAGAGCATCCTTCATACCGATCCCTCTTGCGCGTGTTCGCATCGGTGGCGCCAGCCAGAGCCCCCTGGCCCTCCGTGAAGCTCAGCTAGTTCGCCGACGAAATTTGAAAATATCTAATTTTCAAGCCGGGCTAGCATATAGTATCGCTTGGATTAAACTGGCTGTTCGTAGCAGAATTGAGAGGTTCAAAAGTATGCTTTTCTCAGGATAAAAAATCTTGTCGGGTATCGCTACCTTGAGACATCGGACCACAAACGAAAATTTTCTTTTAACCTCAAATTTCATGTAAGTCGTTTGAGGCTTTTATTGCTCAACAGATATTATAATGATGCTAAATTTATATCTTTAGGCATCTATTCTTAGACAAAGGACTTTTTCTCGTGGCAAACAAGTTTCAAAAGATCAAAAAAAGTTCTCTCGCATTTTTCAAGGCCTCTCAATCATGCGCACGGGATCTGGCCTATATATCGACAATGCCTTCACAACCGCAGATGGACGATACCTTTTTAGTTGAATTTCCGAAAAGTGGAATAACTTGGCTGAGTTTTCTGATTGCATCCGTCAATCTGCAAAAAAGTGGCATCGACCGTCAGCCAACTTTTTTTGCTATTAGTGATTTGGTTCCAGATATACATTCCTCTCGACATCTCCCACCACCACTTCCTTTTCCAGGCCATCGGTTCATTAAAAGCCATGCGCTGCATAACCCACTATACAGAAAAGTCATTTACTTGGTTCGCGATCCACGGGACGCAATGGTCTCTTACCATGTTTTTGCCAGCAAACTGGGTTGGTACCAAGGAACTTTGAGCGAAATGATCCGCGATCCACATTACGGAATTGAAGCATGGGTCAATCATGCACAGAGCTGGCTAACCCAAACGCGCCCAAGTGTTTCATTCTGCGTTATCAAATACGAAGACCTTTGCAATGATACCGCTGGTATTCTAAGAGATATTTATACACTTCTTGGCTTTACGATAGAAGACGAAGTGATTCATAGGGCCGTTGAAAGTTCGTCATTCTCAAAAATGAAGGAAAACGAAGCGTTCTGCGCGGAGAAAAATTTGACGTTGCCCAAAGACTTCACCTTTGTTCGAAAGGGGGGGACTTCTCGCGGAGAAGGGATTTCACCAGAAGACCTTAGTTTTATAAACAAGCGCGCTGGAACAATGATGAAAATATTTGGTTACACGTGAATCAAGTCAATACAATTTCAGAATTCAACCAAATATTATAAAATATTTAATTTCAATCAAAAAAATTAACACGATGCCACTTCACAAATCCTCAACACACAGCCACCAGCAACAGACAAAAAAAATGATCAAAAGCAAAGAATTACTCAATATTCTTCTTATTTCTTCTTTTTTACTAATTTTTTCGCATCCTGCACATGCTTACATTGATCCAAATACAAGCAGCACGCTTCTACAAATACTAACCCCCATCATTGGGATAGTGATTTTTACTTGGAAGTTCATCACGTATTACGTGAAAAAGATATTTTTAAACATAAAAAAATCCAACAACAGAAAAAACAAACAATAAAATATTACGCCAAAAACTCGCCCATTACTTTTTTCCATAAACGAACTTATATTTTCACATGAAATCAGACCAAGCAGACAGAACTCTACGCTGCCATTCAGCAGGAGGCAAACTCCCCTGTGCTCTGTATCTTTTATTTTTTTCAATTTGATATAATATATTCTTTGACGATAAATATTCGGGATCAATATTCAGTTCCACATATATTCTTCGCAGTTCCTGCAAGGGCTCATCGACAAGTCTTTGATAGTCGACATGGGCAACCATACGACCAGGCAAAAGCGCCTCCCCTTCGGCAAACTTTTTCTCCATAACAATTCTGTTTTGCAGGATAATTTCTCTCAGAGCATTGTCACAGATTGGTCTTCCCAGAGAATAAAGATCAAAAAGTGATCGCCACATCCGAAAGGTAGATTCAAAAACCTCCAATGGGTTTCTGTTCATATAGATGAACCTTGAATTTGGAAAGACGTCTGAAATGGCCTTGAGCCGACAAGAATGCGTCGGTGACTTAATCACAACCGGACGCCCCTGCCCCAAGAGGGATACTCCCTTAATAAAATTTCTGAATGTTTCTTTCCATGTCTTCCGCTCTCGCTCATCAAGATTCTCAATATCTGCTAAAGAAAGAGCCGTTTCGAGACTCTCAGGAAACATCAAACCTTCGTATGGGGAGCGTGCCCCCAATGCCATAAGAGCAAACTCATCCTCCTGAGGAGAAGTCGATGTTACGATAACATCATCCATCGGTCTCTTGACTTCCCGCCGTTTCATATGCCGGGAGCCCAGCATAAAGGCATGAGGATTCATGCAGCTATCTGTAGAAGGAAAGGTAAATTGCGGATCGCAGCATATCAATGTATGCAAGTAAGTCGTACCGGACCGCCAATGACCAGTTATCACTATATGCGGTTGGGTTTGAAGCCTACTCAACCGGTCTTCGAAAACGCTGAACTGCAGCTTCCCACAAAATGAAAACAGAGACCCGAGAATTTTTTTCCTTACAATTAAAGTATATGCATCCAGCAAGCCTGCCTGTGAAACGTTTTCCCAGGCGGTCTTGTTAAGATTGAAATACGCTTTATTTTTTCTCATTCCCGTCGTCTTAAATCATTACTTCAGGGAATCTGTTTCTTAATTCGTCTCTAATACTTTCTAGCTTATGCTTCATGTCTGCCTTCACATCAGGACGTTCTCTCTCGAGCTGAGAAGAAGCCCCCGCCCCCTCATCCCCCAAGACGTAAAGACTTTCATCGCCACTCGCAATTTCCCGAACATATTGGAACCCGTCAGTCACCGCACCGATTGTGCCCGTCGCAATTGACTTGAAGCTGCTGTTTTCTTCAAGGTATTGGGTCACTGCAAAGCCATTGCCCGGCCTTGCCCCCTCTCCTCCAACTTTGACCAGAGAGGAACCCGACATCCACTTAGGCACCGCGACCCCCGCGAAATCAAGAATTGTGGGCGCTATTGCTGTTTGATCAGCAACAACATTTATACGCCGTCCAATTTTTTGTTCCGGCGTTTTCACGATCATCGGCACATGAATTAATGACTCGTGAAAAACAGCCCCACCATGTCCGTACGTATTTGGAGAAAAAAACTCACCATGATCCGATGACACCATGGTTAGAGTATCCTGCATAAAGCCAGATTTCTCCATAAACGCCATGAACTCTCCAAAGGCATAGTCTGCCTCCGATATCCATTCACCATAACGCAATCGCAAATGCTCGATATCGGTTTGTATCTGGGATTTGCCTTTTGCCCGGTCAACAATGCGTGGATGCAGCATGTCTTGCCGTGTCTCGAGAATCCCTTCTCTCAGAAAACGGTGACGGAATTCTTCTGATGGAAGATAAGGGCCATGTGGAGCCATTACATGAATCCAGACAAAGAAGGGTCCTTCCATCTTTGAAATGACCGCCTTTGCAGCCTCGAATGTATCTCTTGGCGGGGTAGCAGACATACTTTGACGCAATGAAGGCAGAACAAGCCCCGAAACCGTAGTCATGCGCTCTGCCAGATCCATCATATCAGTCATGCCAGGGAGCTTGATCAGCTCGGAAGGAGGGATATCCGTCCACCCTTTTCTCGGTGCTGCGCAAAGGTTATCAAAAGCACCTTTCGTCGACCCCATCAAAGGCATTGCGTATGGGTTCCCGCAAATAGCAGCTGTATTATAACCCTCCGCCTTCAAAAGGGCAGGCAGCGTACGGTAAACGTCCTGCCCATGCAGCATCCCCCCCAGTTGATAGATTCGAGAAGCAGACGGATACCTCCCAGTTAAGATAGAAGATATACCAGGAGTTGTGAAAGTGGAACACGTATAGAAACGTTCGTATACATCAGATGACTTCGCAAAGGCATCAATATGAGGTGTCGTATTCAGATCATACCCATAAAGAGACATATCCGAAGCAGAAAGCGCGTCGAATGTAACTAGTAGAACGTTTCCGCGATTCACATCTTTTCCGGGAGAGTAATTAACGGGATAATCGAACTTATTTCCCGATATTATTCGCGTTCCCACAGTAATGGCGGCGACAGCAGAGGCCGACGAGGCGATGAAAAGACGGCGATCCCGGCGATTAATTTTGGGGGCAATTTTCTCTTCCTTTTCGTCCAGCCCATCACTTGAGGCATCGGCCCTTACAGCTTTAGTCGTGCGAGCACGCAACAGCCCGAAAACCATCCAAAAAAATATGAACACCCCATAGAAAAGTTCAAAGACGGCCCGCTGAACTTCGGTTACGTGAAGCTTGTTCAGCCAAGACTGCTCTATGAAAAGTCGCTCAAGGGAAAATATAAATGCAAACAAACTCGCGGCATATCCACCACGATTAACAAAGTCATATATGATGGAAAATGCGTCTATTTGATTTACGATCTTCTCTATCACGCGCACAGAGAAATATGCCATGATCGAGAGAAGCACTGAAACCAGTTGCGAAGCTAGAAATACAAATGAAACATATAAAAAAATATCACTCGCATCCATGTAAAATGTGAATGCATGGACTCGGTGAATGACAAAAAAAACATATATTATTAATATCGATCGATTAATAACATAGAATAAATCAACTAACCTTTTTATTTCTTTCCGAGAAATAAAAATATTCATTCATCACCTAAAACTGAAACAAATATAAAAACCCCCAACGCTCCCGGCATTATTTTACTAGAATATTTATAACCTCTTTATAGTCTGCCCCCAATAACTTTCCAAGTAAGCAAAGAAACTCTGAGCGAGCCCCCCGAAAGATCCCGCCCTCAAAAAAAAGCACGAGGCAACCGTTTCAGATGGCCATATAAAGGCAGTTTCCAATCCCATGGACATTATTTCAGATTTAAAAAACTCTATTCATATCAAAATTTTAAGTGTTTTTCTTTTTGGCAACGATATTCCACCATCCTAACCGTTGCCGCTCCGGTTTAACGGCTTCACTGATAACATGATCCAAAACCTCGATCGAGAAGTTCGAGAAAAGGTGCTCCATACATGCTTGATCCGCAAAATGGACTTGCCCAACACCTGCAAAATCCCCGCGACTATAACCTTTTCGTACATGAGGGTCTTCTGTTGGTTCTCCAAGCTTGAAATCATCGCAATCGGTCGAAAACCAGTGAACCCCAACATAAACACCACCTGGAGCCAAGCGTTTTTCGACCATGTCCAAACTGAGCTCTATACCGGAAGTAAAATTGTGAGTAAGCGACCCCCGATCAATGACAATATCGAAGGGGCCTATAAAGGGAATGTCCTCACAAAAATCAGCTTGGGCTAACTCTATCTTATCCCCATAACGCTGGCGAATGCTGGCAAGTGCAGAGGCACTGTTATCCACACCATGAAACACACCACCAAACCACTGAACCAACGGAATGTTTGCACCAACACCGCAGCCAATTTCCAAAACCTGAACTGGGGCTTCGCTCTGGTGGGGGCGAGCATGGCGCATTATCAGCGATATCAGTTCGCTCCATGGCCAAACACTATGATGGGCCCCTGATGCATAAAGATGCTCCCACTCAGGAGAAAAAGACATTTTGCTATCCTCACAAAAATGCGTCTGGTTGCGGCTCATTCATCAAGAGATCGATAATCCCCATATTGGGCACAAACCCGGGGTAAGCCTGCGAGTAGGTCGGGTGTTGATAATCCTGGTAGACTATTGATATGCCTGACTCGGCAAATGAACCCTCATCAAGATATCCTCGACCTTGCGAGCCGGAAAGATACGTATCGGCCTTTACGGAACGGCAAAGGTTCAGAATGAGATCACTTTTGCTCCCCCCTACCGGCAACATCTCTGATGTTTTTTGAATGGGTATCGTGATGTTCATAACCTTATTGAACATCATCATCATATCCCAACACAAGTCACTCAGTAGCTCATAGCGCACGTGATAAAATGGCTCAATCTTGGCTAAACAGTCGGCAGAGAAGGGAGCTTTACTGTAATTCTGAGAAATTGCCGACCAGTGTTTAGACTGCCAAGACAGCTTATTGTTAATAGCAACATCGGCAATAACCTGTTCGAAATGTTTACCTTTTGTTTGTACCGGGACGGTTTGCCAAATCCATCCCTCCTTTGTACGAATCTTGTTACGGTTCTGAAAGCTGCCTTTTTGGAATTGCACCGTATCAAGGTAAAGGAAAAGATCAGATTGCTTGATCTTTTCGAAATATCCTAGCCAAGGTAGGTATGCGGGTTGATGGATAGAAACAATCATTTACCATCCTCCGGTTCCAAATCTTCGTCTCTAATTCCCTCTGTCGCTAATTTGGCCTTACGCAACCTACGCCCGCGGACGTCATCCCAGCTACCAACATATACCCCTTCCTCAGCACGCTTAAATGTTACACTGTTATCGTCCAAGATCGTGCCAGCCGAAAGATCATGGCGCGCGATAATCCTCCGACGCATAATCAACCTGCTTTTTTCTTCTTCCGCATCCGGAACAATCATACCACTACCCCGAGCAGCTTCAGCAAAGCGGATATGAGCCACCATTTCAGCCAATTCTTTTGGATCCATCGAAAACCAATGATCCGGCCCCGCCAAATCATGGCTAAGTGTGAAGTGCTTCTCAATAATCCGGGCACCTAACGCGACAGCAAGAGCAGGAGCCACAGTCGAGCGACTGTGATCAGAAAACCCCCAAACCACATCGGGATGCCGTGCCCTCAATACAGGAATCTGTGCTAGGTTCAAATGCTCCGGATTAGACGGATAGAGCGACACGCAATGTAAAACACCAAGATTCTCACTGCGCTCTTTCAACTCGCCCAATACCTTATCGACCTCATCAGCATCGGCCATGCCTTTGGAGAGAATCAACGGTAACCCGGTCGCAGCAAAGATGCGAAGATTCGGCAAATGGTCAAAATCATCCGATCCGACCTTAATGCCCAACAGCCCCAACTCCTGCATCATTTCCAGATTAACCGGATCTTGTACCGTGGTAAGAAACATGATGCCCTGGTTGTCGCAATAGTCCATCAGTTCAACCCACTCCTCACGGCTGAACTCCAAGCGACGAAACATTTCATATTCGCTTTCGGCAACCTCTTTACCTTGGCTGAAATAGGTAAAGGTTTTGGTCCGATCCGCACAAAATTCCGCCGCTGTGAAAGTTTGAAACTTGACACAATCTGCACCCGAAGCCTTGGCAACATCGACCAATTCCTTAGCCAAGGACAATTCGCCATTATGATTCGCCCCAGCTTCCGCAATTACAAAAACGGGATACTCATCCCCGATCTGACGTGTGCCAATTTTCATCTGCGCCATTGCAAACTCCCCCGTAACTTTCCATCGTATTAGTGTGTCTTAACCAGAGGAATTGAGTTCCTACCCCAACAGTTTGTTAAATCAGGGGCGGAACATATCACCTAGCCAAATGGCTGACGACCTCTGTGTGGAAACTTCCTACGCCATTTAACATACAAACGAATTTAAAAGGGTATTAGGATTTTCGGGCAATTGAGCGTCGTTAGATGCGTGGCTTTCAAAGCCTTAATGGGGCACTCGCAACCGAAGTAATATTTCCCGAAACTTACGGACGATTAAACAACCACCATCACCAGCGGCTTGCGACTTTTTGCCCCCAAACCAAGCACTCGGAACCAGAGGAAATTATTGCAGAATTTCCATTAGAGACTGAGCCAGATAGCGCCCTCCTGGAACAGGAAATAATTCCTTCCCTTTCGCAACACGCTCATTTCGCCATGTGCTATCTGATAATAGGCGTCTCAGTATGCTTCTGGCAGGCTCTGCCGGTCGCGAATGTGAAATGGGTGAAGGTCCCGCCAAAGGCACAACTCCTCCACACTGCTCTAACGCTTCAATAAAGGGGATCTGGTGCTCTTCAACTGCCAACGCGGCGACTGCGACCCCCGCAGCCTGGAGCTCATAACAACTTGTCCCTCCAGCAGAAAGAGCCAAAAATGAGCGCTCTGCCATTTCTACCAAGGATGAAGGAGCATAGATAATTTCAGCCTGAGGAAGATGCTCTGCTATAGCAGCACAGGCCCCTTCTCGGTCAGGATGAGCAGGTCCTATCACCACTAGGACTTGATAAGCCGCAAGCTGATCGCGAAGCGTGCGAGCAATCCACGCCGTATCATTTGCAGGATCTTCTCCCCCCATAGTGATCAGCACAGCCTGACGGTTTACTTTTTCCGCAGCAGCAAAATAACCCGGATCAAGCGCATTGTAACGTGCCCCTGCGAGTATTCGCCGCTCCGCGCGACGAGGGTAATCCTGTTCTGATGTCCATGGCTGAGAATTGATAATCACCGCCGCAGGAAAATCGCGATATGGGTAATCATCATAACAAATCAACCGGGATGTTTCGGCCAAAGGCGTTAAAGCAACGGGGTCAGCATATTTTCCATCTATAACAACCCAAGGCTTTTGACCTTTCGATCCACTGTTCTGATGGCACCATTCAATAATTTCTGAACAATCTTGATCATCAGCCCCAGCAGATGTAGACGCTTCGGATACAAAAAAACCTGCATCACGAACCCTTTGCCGAATGTCTTCAGGAGCTTGCATCAAAAACTGAGCGATCGGCCCTTGAATGGAACGCAACGATTCCGCCAAAGACAAGCAGCGCATCAAATGCCCCAGACCGTGGTCTTGTCCGGCATCACACCTGATCAAGAGTGGTGGCGAAGCCATCACAAGTTCAAACCACGGATCAGCGCAAACCCCTCCGCGTAGGATACCCCAGCCTGCGCTCCCCGGTAGCACGCCAAAGCACGCAAAACCTCCGGCGAACGAGGATGTGGCGCCGGAAGCATCTCACTCTCATAAGCGGCCATTGCAGCAATTTTTTGTTCCATGTTGAGGCTAATATCATGGAAAACAGTGGGAGCGAACGGCTTTAAAGGGTTCCACTCGGTGCTTGATAAAACCTCAAAGGCAAACACGGCTCGCAAACTTTGCCCGGCAAGCGGGCGAACAGCGGGTAAAACGGCACGATGCGCAACCCCATGATCAACGTTGGGATCATCGGCACTATGGGTAAATAAGCGGGTTGGCAGGAAATCCCGAATGTGTGATTCTATTTCTTTGGTCAAATCAATCAGAGGAACCTGATCCAAACGACAGCAAGGACGCTCTGACAAAAACACATGATCTGCATCAATCCCCAAAGCCGCCATCGCGCTCAGAGCATTTGCATTCCGCCTCGCAGACTGTTCTCTCACTTCTGGGCTGCTAAACTGTTCGGGAGAGAAGCGGGCAGTCACTCCTTCGGCCAAAAAAACCACTCGGACCGAACATCCCAAGGCACGGTATCGTGCCATCGTTCCTCCACAGCCAAGCACTTCATCGTCTGGGTGGGCGGCAATTACCAAAACCCGCTCTTCACCAAGCATCATGCTTTCCCTTTTGTTGCCATTCATCGACCAAGGCCTCAAGGGTTTTTGAAAGACATGGCAGCTTCTCCCCCAATGCCGTTTCCGTTGCGGAAACATCCATCCGTATATCTAGCGCTCGTGGAGCTTTAAGAGATAAATCACTCAAACGGCCAAATTGAACAGTTTGAATCGGCAAACAGAACTCCCTCGCTACCGCCAACAAAAAATCGGCCTTAGACAGTCCACCACCGTGCGCACCGAGATTAAAGGTTCCCAAAGTTCGCGTTGAGATCATTTGCCCAGCAACTTGCGGTACAAGCGCACCATGACAAGGATTAAAAAGCACATCCTGAAATAATGTAACCGGCTTCTCGGCACTAAGACTTTCAACAAGCCAATTGATCAGTCCCGAACGGCCCCGAACGCCACGACCAACATAATTTAACCGAAAAACTGTCGTAACCTTATGTTGACGAGCTATGTCTTCACTCCATAGCTTGGTCCAACCGTAAATATTAACCGGACCAAGATCGCCACGATATCCTCCGCCATCACAATAGACTTGATCGGTAGAAATATGAACCAAATGGCAGTCAGGAACGTGACGCCGCAAAGCAGAAACAATTGATCGGGTAGCTTCAACATTGTCGCGAAAAGCAATATCACGGTCTTCCTCGCATTGATCGACATCAGCCAAGGCCGCACAATGTATAACGACACTTGGCTTCAAACGAGCAATCATGCGATTTGTTAGCGCTCCGTCAGAAAGATCAAGCACTTCTACTGGCGCGAGGTTACTTCCTTGCCCAAGCGGATTCACCCACGCTGTCCTGTCTCGAATAACAGGAACAACTCTCCTACCGGTGGCTCTACCATTTCCCCACGCAGAACAAAAATAATAGCCTAGAGTACCTCCAGCCCCTGTAACAAGAATTGGGCCGGCTGTTTCAACGCTATTTGATTTTACCATTTTAACCGTCTTCATAGAATAAAAGCAGCAGAAGGTAACAGAACCATCAAACCCTCTGCATCGAGGCAGACTCGATTTTTATTGCTTGCGAAATAAAAAAAATCTCTGTGAACGCAGGAGAAAATAGTAAAAAATCATTATATCACTTTAAAATCCTCAATTGATTAATATGCAACTCAGCCTCACCAAATAATCACATCAATTAACCGTATAAATTCAATAAACGTAATATATCCTTCTGGAAGCTTCTACTGCAAGAATCCTCGGTTACGCTCGCCATTATTAAATTGACAGATACTCCATATTGACGAGACATCTTTCCACACTTCATTTTTCTCGCCCCAAATACCAATAATTATTCTTCTTAATCTCGATTTGAATAATAAAGGGAACTAGAACATCAGAATCTCGTGAACTTATGCCCGTTTTCCTGATTCGGCCACAGGAAATGCTAAAAAATTTTCCACAGCCGTTAAGCTATTACCATAAACAAAATCCGGTACGCCCTTTCTGCATCTCTTCTGCGGATAATTTAGGTTATTACGCGTCATAATCGGTAGAAGCTCTATTTCCCAACAAACACCTATCATGATATGGGGTGCTTTCATTCTCGGTTTCCTTAAAGCATTCGTGTCAAACCGCATATATCAGGAGGTGAGATGTCGATCGGTCAATCCATAGCAAAGCAAATTTTGCTGGGAGGCCTTACACAGTTCCTTGTCAGCTTCCGGGGGCTGATCATCATGCCCATTATTATTAAAACGGCAGGGGATTCTATTTTTGGCACTTATGTCCTTCTGTCATCGATCGTTGTGTTTCTTGCCGGAATCTCATCTTTTGGTACCAACTATACATTTCGTCGCGAACTGCCAGCAGCGGATACCAGCGATCAACGTCGTGCATTACTAATGCCTTCTCTCACCTTTCGGATTGCTTCTACCGCGATATTTGCGGCTCTACTATATTTTGGCAGCCAATCCCTGCTTGCTATGACAGGAGAGAAAATGCCTTTCTCTCCAGGATATTTGGTTTTGTGGCTTCTGGGATTAACTGTGCAGGAAACGGCCACAGACTACTACCGTTACACGTCGCGATTTGGCACGTTCAACCTCCTCACAATTGGGCAAATTTATATCCATATTGGTGCAACTATTGGTGTTGTGCTGTGGGGGCATGAACTTAGCCTTAATATGCTTCTGCTTCTTCACGGCAGCTCATTGTTAGTCTTGGCCTTCCCAACACTTATATTGGGAATACTCAGAGAGACTGGCTTAAGCAGGCCATTGTATCATTGGCCCAAGTTTTGGAGAGATACATCTCTTGGCCTTCCCCTAACAGGCGAATTCATTATTGATTTTCTGGTTGCCTTTGGAGACCGATATCTGATTGGCTTGCTTCTCTCTGCGGCGGCCGTTGGACAGTACCAAGCTTCATATGCTCTCGCAGGACTACTCATTTTTTTCCCAAAACTTCTTGGAACAATACTTCCCCCTACGTTATGTCGCCTGTGGGACGAAAATAAAATCCAACAAGCCGAGCTGCTCGTCTCACACGCCCTGCGTCTGTTTCTAATTCTTGCTATTCCGTTCTGCGTCGGCGCCCTGATTGTTGGCCCTACTCTACTTGCGACACTGACGACACCGGAAATTGCGTATTCCGGAAGGTGGGCTTTGGCATTAATTGCGCTAGCAATGTTGTTCTATGGAATTGTTATTATACTTTCGAGCGTAACCTTCGTAACGCGTCAAACATCAGTAATATTTGCAGCAAACCTCATTGCGATCATCTTGAACGTTGGTCTCAACTTGGCACTGCTTTCCTCTTTCCCCACAGTTACCATACCAGCAGCGGTTTCGATTGCAGCCTATGCCAGTGCTGCTGTTTATGCCCTGCTTAAAGTAAGTCCAAGCTTTAAGGTTTCCTTTCATTGGCCCAGCTTGCTTCGCTCTCTGTTTGCAACGCTGATGATGACCGTTGGCTTGGTCTGGTGTAACTATCTTCCAGGTAGCGTGGAAACGACCAACATCATTCCCCTGACGGCGACGATTGCAGGAGCTATTGTTGGCTATTTTGCCGTGTTCCTGCTTGTCGGAGGCCTGCAGGCGTCTGACAGAACCATACTTGCAGGCCTTTTCCGGCGGCAAAGCGAATAAGTAAATTCTATCTCGTATCTTCACCGTCTCCCATCCCGCATATCAGTTCTAATTGAAACCAAAATGGCGTGTGCGGGGGGATAACTAGCGGAATCTAGGTTAAACGTGCTTGAGAAAGGCAAAATTTACTGTGACAGTTACCGCAATTATTCAGGCACGCATGAATTCAACGCGTCTGCCCGGTAAAAGCTTGATGGATCTTGCTGGCAAACCTGTTGTAATGCACTTGGTGGACCGCGCAAAAGCTGCGCGATTGATTGACAAAGTCATTGTTGCCACATCGACATCAATTGAAGATGATATTTTGGAAGGTATATTAAAGGAAAGGGATGTCGCAGTCTTTCGAGGCTCAGAGGAAGATGTATTGAGCCGCTACGCAGAGACGATCCTCACCTTAATTCCAGAGGAGGAGAGAGAGGCTGGCGCAGTCGTCCGCCTGACTGCGGATGACCCACTCAAAGATCCGGCGATAATGGATGCTGCGATTGACACTTTCTTGGCTGACAGTGGTCAATGGGATTACGTATGCAATAATCAACCACCCTGGCTGCCAGAAGGTCAAGACACCGAAGTTGTGGCTATCAAGGCGCTACTTGCCGCAAATGAAGTCTCCGCCAGCAGCTATGAGCGCGAACATGTAACGCCCTACATATACAACAACCCAGAGCAATTTAGATGCCACAGCCTGCAGGGAACCTTGAATCTTTCTGCATATCGCTGGACGCTGGATACAAACATGGATATGGCATTCTTTAAAGCGGTCTTTGCTCATTTTCCCAATGAGCCGATGCCCAGCATGGAACAAGTTCTGGACCTGCTAAAGCGCAAGCCTGAGATCTCTGCTTTGAACTCGCAGGTTGGCCGTTCCGCACTTTATCGAACAGAAATAGGTAATAACTGATGTTTTCTTATCCCGCGCCTGAAAAGCGTATCATTGAGCGCGTCTCTGACTTAGAGCGTCGCTACTTGCAGCAATGCCTAGACTTTGGATTTGAAACATCGAAGGGGTCGGAGTTCTGTACCCGCCTGGAAAAAGCCTTTGCCGAGTATATGGGAATGGAATTTGCCATTTCGTTTATGAACGGCACCTGCACGATGCATGCAGCATTGGAAGCAGCGGGTGTTGGGCCTGGTGACGAAGTAATCGTACCTCCCCTTACGATGTCGTCTACCACCTTTGTGGTTTTGCAGGCTCATGCAGTGCCGGTCTTTGCTGACGTCGATCCAGACACCTTCCAAATCGACCCTGCCAGTATACGTGAACGTGTCACCTCCCGAACCAAAGCAATTATCCCCGTCGCACTTTATGGGTTGTCGCCGGATATGGACGCCATCATGCAGATAGCCAAAGAACACAATCTGGTGGTGATAGAAGACGATGCCGAAGCCATTACCAACACTTACAAAGGAAAAAAAATAGGCACTATTGGTCACATATCGAGCTTCAGCTTCCAAAGCTCCAAACACCTGACATCCGGAGAAGGCGGGATGATCGTCACGAACGATGAAACGCTCGCCAACAATATCAGACGCTTTAACAGCTTGGGTTACGCTGGCGTAGGGTCACGCAAAGGAAAGATTACCAAGAACGATATTCAAGACCCCAATTATTCCCGTCACGTGTCTACCGGCTTCAATTACAGGATGCCAGAATTGTGCGCAGCAGTGGCATTGGCGCAATTAGAACGGGTGGATGAGCTGGTCCAGCGCCGCATTGATGTCGGACACCTATTTAACGAAGCAGTAGCAGGATGCGAATGGTTTGTGCCACAAAAAACGCCTTCGAACTGCACAAACAGTTATTGGACTTTTGTCGCTAAATTGGAAAATTCTGATTTAACTTGGCACCAGTTTCGCGATGCGTTTTTGGCCAATGGCGGCGATGGCGTGTACGCAGCATGGAAACTCAGCTATCTCGAACCAATGTTTGCCAACGGATGTCCGATTACACATCCAGCCTACACCGGAATCTATCAGAACTTTGCCCGCGGCTTGTGTCCGAACGCGGAATTGGTGCAACCGAAAATATTCCAGTTTAAAACGAATTACTGGAATTGGGATGAAGCCGAGCAACAAGCTGAGATATTGCACAAGACCATCACGCAATTCTCGTAATTTGCGTTGATTAGAAAAGCCTTGCAGCGTTCAGCGATCGGTTTGAGAAAAATCCTTCGCCACGCTGCATTGAACTTTTCAAACAATATTGCATCTCAATCCGTTCTTGCACAGAGAACCGCACTTTTAAGAATAATGGTTTATAGACTGGACACGCTTTAAAAAGCATTTTTGTTCGCAAATCCTAAGAAAAGCGTCAAAAACAGGATGCGAATATCAAACCAGATCGACCAATGGCTGATATAGTACAGATCACAGGCGATACGTTGCTGAATTTTTTCGTCGGTGTCAGTCTCGCCACGCCAACCGTTGATTTGCGCCCAACCTGTAATCCCCGGACGCACACGGTGCCGAGAAAAATAAGTGTTAACCTTTCCCTGGTAATGCGCATACTGATTTGTTGCATGGGGACGCGGGCCAACAAGAGACATCTCGCCTCTCAAGACATTAAACAGTTGCGGCAACTCATCCAGACTTGTACGCCGAAGGAACAATCCAAATCGCGTTACTCGGGGGTCCCCCTTCCTTACCTGGGATAACTCACCCACAGCCTCCGGATCACAGCACTCAGCGTACATCGAACGAAACTTGAAAATTTTGATCTCTTGACCGTTAAATCCATGGCGCAATTGACGATAAAGGACAGGCCCCGGGGTTGTTAGCTTGACTCCTATTGCGGCAAAGATCATCACAGGTGAAAACAGAATCATCAAAAAGATCCCCAGAATTATATCTTCAAGACGTTTAATCCACCATCCTCTCCCCGAAAGAGGCTGCTCCGCACTTCGAATAAACGGCAGCCCCGCAACGACGACCCACTCCCTAGGCTGACCTGAATTCATGTTTATTTTTTCACGTTCAGGCAGCAAGACATCTGCCGTCAAAAACGAAAATTCGAGAATTTCCGAAGGTATTGCAGAAATCGCTGGCAAAAACGTCGAAAATCTTCGACGATCATCATCAGAAAGTGCGAGAATCAACACATCCGGCACAGACCTTCTAAGTAAAGCCAGCTCTGCTTCGACTTTTTTTCCATTATCCTTGAAGTCATCCAAACTGGGCAACTCAATGCATTTATCAACATTGATGCGATAGGTATCTTTCGCAGTAACGATCGCATTCATCACGTTTCGATGAGAGCCGCTATAAATAATAGAAAATGCCGGGCGAAGCCTCATTGCAACCCCCGTCTTATGCAGGACATACCCGAACACCAACCTGCAAGACGCAAGTAATAAAATAGAAGTAATAAAGTTATAACCCATCCATAATCGAGAAATATCACCTGACGACTTCATAAAATAAGACAAAGAAAAAAACAATGCGTACGCAGATACAAGAGACATTGTTAACCGAACAACACCAACCCGAAGAAAACTTAAATCTATCCTCGTATAAGATCGCATCAAAATCATAAACGCGAAATATACAGCAGAAACGATAACAGAAGGAAGATAAAGACTTTCAGGAACGTAAAATGCATCAAATCTAAACAAAGAAGCAAAAAAAGGAGAAACTAGAAGAACTATTGCATCGCTTACAAATATTAAATCCCTTACAATAAGTCTTTTTCGCCCATATATATGGCCATAATATTTATCCCCACTCCGCATTCCCACACTCGACCTTTACATAACGAAAATATTTACTGGAAAACCTAAGAAAAATGAAAATCAACTTTTCTCACCTTCATATACTCTCATCATAAATTAAACGATTAGCATGTCACCCGCCAATTGATTAGCTCGAATCTAACAGCTAAAGATTCTAAAATGATATATTTATGTACGAATAAGGAACTGGCGACAGGGCACCAGAAAAAGGAGAAAAACCTATTCAGAAGCAGCATAACTTAAATTTTATTCATAACATAATAAAGATAAAATGGTTTTAGGATACTTTATCTGCTTGTCATTTTCAGCCTGATGCTCCTAATAAGTAAAACTATCTTTTGGTGGCGGGCGGGCTGCTGAGAGGAATGGGTAAACCGCGCCAACGGGGCTATCCCCAGTGCTAGACCTTCAGCCTAAAATAGTTCCACTGGAGCGATTTATTTACAGCCTCAGCCTTGGGGCATGAGCGGCTCACGATGGTCGCAGCCATCCCTTTCATGGGCACAGGCTTAACACCAGTCCCAACAAGCAAACATTAAAAAGCCCTCTGCGGGGCATGCAGTTAACTCCCCCTCCCCCAAGGACCATGGGAGTATTTTAATCTGCGATCAAATTATCCATTTCACGCAAAACCTCATTCCCTTCATCACAATAAATATATCGTGCACAGCTTTGATATATCCGGGAAGATAGCCACCCCCAACCATTGGGTTGATAACCATTTCACTCTTTCCGTTAGTTCAAAAAACATACCAAAATCACACCGGCATAAGAAAGCCGGAACAGCATTTCTGCTATTCCGGCTTTCATCATTCAGGAGCCGACGGGAGGTCTCGGCTCTCTCACTGACTAATCTGCAATTCCGCCCGGTCGCCCTTAAGCGTCCATTCCAGCGGATCAAGCTCACGGCTTGCGCTGGATGTTTCTTTTACACCCGTCATGATCGGGTTCAAGCCGTATCGCCGATATCCCAGAACACACCGGCCATCATTTGCAGGGCCTGTCGGCTGAGGCTTTGCAGGATGTGTTCGTTGGGCGCATGCTGAGAGCATGACGCATAGGAGTGCGGCACCCAGACGGTCGGTAAATCAAGGATATAGGCAAATGTATCATTAGGCAGCGACCCGCCAAGATTGGGCAGGATTGCCGGTTTGGTTCCGGTGGTCTTGATGATTGAATCGCGTACACGCGTGACCCACGGATGGGATGGGTCAAGCCGGGTTGCCCGGAAGAACCCCTTTGCCGAGGGAATGATTTCAACATCCGTAAAGCCATGTTTATCAAGGTGTCGGCGCAAAGCCGGCAGAATGCCATCCGCATCCGTTCCGACCACATAACGCAACTGGCAATGCGCAATGGCTTCAGGCGCGATCGCATTGACCGGTTTTTCCGGGTTACCGGCCTTTGCCGCAAGTACAGCAAAGCTGTTCCAGCCATAAACCTTTTCCGCCAGTGACAGGCTTTCCTCGCCCCAGTCAGGGTTGATCGCAGGCCCGGTTTCAGGTTGGGTGATTGCACAATCCTTGAGGGCCTCACGGACTTCTTCATTCAGGCTATCGGGCCGCCATTCCGGCACCTGTATTTGCCCGCGACGATCAACGATGGATGCAATCGCATGCGAAAGAACAATCATCGGGTCTTTCAGCAAACCGCCCCAGTTCCCGGAATGATGCCCGCCTTCGCGATATTTAAGCGACAGCGCAAAATTAATCGCCCCGCGTGACCCCATGAACATGGTCGGGCGTTCTGCACTCAGGCGCGGGCCATCCGATGCAATCAGGACATCGGCGGCAAAAAGATCGCGATAATTGGTAAACAGTTCGGCAAGGCCGGGCGACCCCGCCTCTTCGCCCATCTCAATGATGACCTTGCAGTTAAAACCCAAGGCGCCACGTGTCTGAATGACCGACCGCAGGGCCGCCAGATTAATGCAATGCTGCACTTTGTTATCCGCCGTACCGCGCCCGTAAACCCGATCACCTTCGATCACCAGCTTGAAAGGTTCAAGGCCCTCGCGCCATTCACCTTCCTGTGCGAGGATCACATCGCCATGCCCGTATGTCAGGACGGTCGGCAAATCGTCGCCTTCGCGGCGTTCGGCAAACAGGAACGGTCCGAAACCGGGTTTGGGATTATCAATGATGCGGGTTTCAAACCCCATATCGCGCACCATCGGAACAATCACATCGGTAAGATAGCCATAAAGCGCCTCGAGATTATCGGGCTTCTGGCTTTCGGTTTTCTGTTCGACCATTCGACGCAGTTCTTCGATAAACTGCCCATCTTCAAAATACCGGGTTACATTTTCGATAGCATCAGCACGCGTTGACATTGATTGATCCTTGTTTTTTCCGATAAGCCATCAAATTCCCAAAGGAACGACAGAACATTTTGTGTTTCACGAACCATCCCGGTGTTCCGCCACCGCATCGCCCCAGGGCGACATGATTTCGGTCATACCCTGATTGATGTTCCCCTGACGAAGAACCCCCGCCGGGCAGGCAAAGGCATAGGGGAAAGCGGTCCGGCGCGTGGTCACGCAACGATGGCGTTCCCCAAGGGCCGCAACGATATCGGGCGAAAGGCTTTGATCGATGATCACCGTATCGCCGCCGCTAAAATCGACCCGCGCCTGATGAAAGGCGTCTTCGAGGGTCATATCGAAATCCATCAGGCAGGATGTCAGTTGCAGGATGGCTGGCAAAATCTTTCGCCCGCCGGATGCTCCGATGGCAAAACGCCGGTCCTTTTGCTGACCGATTGCCGGGCAGACATTCATCAGGCATCGTTTGTCGGGCGCTAACGAGTTTGGCCGTCCCGGTTCGGGGTCGAACCACAGGATCCCGTTATTCATCAAAAGCCCGCTTCCAGGCAGCACGACCTTGGATCCGAAAATGGACAGCAATGTCTGGGTCACAGCCACCATGTTGCCATGTCGATCCGTCACACTGAAATGCGTGGTGCAGGCGGGGGCGCGACTGTCATCAACGTCCCCCATATCGCGCAACCGGCGTTTATAGGTCGTCTTAAGCGCATCGACATACGCCCCATAGGCATCCGCCCTCGGTGACGTCCCCTCAAAATCCTGATGCGACAGGATTTCCAGACATTCCGCAAGGTTTTCACCCGCCGTCATCGCAGGCGGCGTGTAGACCGTCCCCCCGCGATAGGATGTCGCCAGCGGATCAGACAAAATAGCCTGATAGGATTTCATGTCATCAAGCGCCAAACATCCCCCGGCAGCCCTGACATCGGCAACGATTTCCGCCGCAAGATCACCTTCGTAAAATTCACGCGCACCTTTATCGGCGATGCGTTGCAGCGTGGCCGACATCCGGTCAAGATTGATCCGCTTGTCCGAAAGTGCCGTCCATCCGGCAATAGTCGGCCACTGCCCGTCTTCGAGAAACGTCTCCGCCGCGGTCGGGTTTTTGGCAAGTTCGCGGGTACTAGACGCAATGATAAGGGCAGCATACCAGTCAACGGATAACCCATCCGACGCAAGCTTTGCCGCAGGCGACACAATATCACGCCACGGCATCGTGCCAAACCGGTCAAAGGCAAACCCCATACCGGCAACGGTCCCGGGTACCGCAATCGCGGTTGCGCCAATCTGGTTACGATCCCCGACAACACGTGCCCACGGGAACAGGTCACCTGCAACGCCTTCGCCCGATAACGGATAATCCGCAACATCAAGCCCGGCGGGTGAACGCATCCCGAAGGTAATGCAATAGGTCCGGTCTTCATCGGCGCGATAGATCATCATGGCACCGCCACCGGCCGGGCCACTCATCCAGGGTTCGACAACCCCCATGGCAAAGGATGTGGCAATCGCGGCATCAATGGCATCGCCACCAGCGGCAAGGATGTCCGCTCCGACCTGGGCGCCTAGCTTATGCTGGGCTGCGACCACTCCACCATTTTCGACAGTGACGACGTTTTTACGGACCGACTGCATGTTGGAAAAATTGTCGCGGATCATTGAACCGCCCCTTCGACCAGATGACATTCAACCCGCTTGCCCTGATGCAGGGTCGCGACCGGCGCCTTGGTCGAACAGATATCAATCGCCCGCGGGCAGCGCGGATGGAAATGACATCCACTGGGCGGGTTGATCGGATTGGGGAATACAGCCCCCAATTGCGTATCGGGAACCCCAAGGGACGGGTCCGGTGTCAGAACGGATTCCAGCAACGCATTGGTATAAGGATGATCCGGACCGGCAAACAGCGAAGATGCATCTGCTTCTTCGACAATGCGCCCTAGATACATGACCGCCACCCTTGTTGCAAGATGTTCGACCACCGCAAGGTTATGGCTGATGAACAGATAGGTCAGCCCGAATTCATTGCGCAAATCCGACAGCAGATTAAGGATTTGCGACTGTACCGACACATCAAGGGCCGAAGTCGGTTCATCGCAGATCACGATTTCCGGTCGCATGATCAGGGCGCGCGCAATCGCCACACGTTGACGTTGGCCGCCTGAAAGCTGGCTTGGATAACTGCGCAAAACCCGTTTGGGCAAACCGACTACATCAAGAATATCGGCGGTCTGTTTGTCCCAGTCACGCGGATCGCCGACCTTGTGCACCCGTAGCGGCAGCGAAATGATATCGCCAATCGTCTTGCGCGGGTTCAGTGATGAATAAGGGTCTTGGAAAATCGGCTGGATACGGCGCGCCAGATAGGATCTGTCATGGGTGGTGATATCTTCGCCATCGACCAGAACCCGGCCCTGTGTTGGCGTTTCCAGTCCCAGCAAAATACGCGCAAGGGTACTTTTGCCACAGCCGGATTCCCCGACAAGGCCAAGGACCTCGCCCTTTTGCAGTTTCAGCGTCAATTCATCAACCGCACGAAGATCCTTGCGTTTGCCAAAGATGCCCTGCTTGATCGAAAAAATCTTGGAAACATTTTCAAGTTCAAGAACCGGAACGGACATTATGCTTCCCCCGATTTCGGCTGGTTCATCGACAGGGATGAAGGCCCGTCATAATCGTGAACACAGCGATAAAGATGCCCGGCGGGTGAAATCCGGGCCGGTATATCGGACGCACATTGCGCGGTTGCCTCGTCACAGCGGCTTCGGAAAGCACAGCCGGCCACATCACCGATAAGAGACGGTACAATACCGGGGATCGAGCCCAGATGTTCACCAACCGCGGTTTTGCCCGGCACCGGAATGCAATTAAGCAACCCGCGGGTATAGGGGTGCTTTGGCGCGGTAAAGACTTCGGCGGCACTCCCGGCTTCGACCATTTCACCGGCATACATGATGGCAACCTTGTCCGCGACGCGGGCCACCACGCCCAGATCGTGGGTAATCAGGATCATCGCCATGTTCAATTCACGCTGAAGATCCTTCAGCAGGCGCAATATCTGGGCCTGAATGGTGACATCAAGGGCGGTTGTCGGTTCATCCGCAATGATCAGATCAGGTTCGCCCATCAGGGCCATGGCAATCATCACGCGTTGGCGCAAACCACCGGAAAGCTGATGGGGATATTGTTTCATGCGGTTTGCCGCCGCCGTGATTCCGACCTTTTCCAGAAGTTCGATGGCACGATCACGTGCGACCGGCTTGGGGACCTTGCGATGAAGCAAAAGGGCTTCCGTCAGTTGATCGCCAATCGTGTATGCCGGATTAAGCGAAGTCATCGGCTCCTGAAAGATCATCGAAATCCGGTTGCCGCGCAGTTTGCGCATATCCCGATTGGACGCGGTTTGCAGATCGACACCTTCAAAATCCAGAACCCGCGCCGAACGTTGCGCCTGCTTGGGCAGAAGCCCCATGATCGCAAGCGATGTCAGGGATTTGCCGCTACCGGACTCGCCCACCACACACAGGGTTTCCCCCCGCTTCACATCGAAATCAATGCCGCGCACGGCATGCAGCGTTCCGGCCGCCAGCGGGATATCGACCGTCAGGCCGCGAACAGAAAGAATGTTTTCCATGCTGATGGCCTCTAGTTGCGGTTTTCAGGTGCGGAAACGTCACGAAGACCGTCACCCAGCAAATTGATCGCCAGAACAAGGATGAACAGCGCGACACCCGGGATGGCAATCATCCATGGCTGGAACAGAAGCATCTGCTTGCCTTCCGACACCATTAACCCCCAGGACGGTGTTGGCGGCTGTACCCCGAGGCCGAGGAACGACAGGGCCGCTTCAAGCAGGATGGCATGCGCCATTTCAAGCGTCACAATCACGATCAGGCTGTTGGCGATATTGGGCATGATTTCGCTAAACAGGATGCGCTTGGTCGAACAGCCGATGGCCTTGGCTGCCGTAACATATTCCATCGATCGCAATTGCAGCGTGGCAGATCGCATCACAACCGCGAACCGATCCCAAAGCAAAAGGCCAAGAACCGTGATCACCACCTGAAGTGATCCGCCAAACAGCGCCACCACCGCCAGCGCCACCAGAACCACGGGCATCGCAAGACGCACATTGATCAGAAAGGTGACACAGGCATCGACACGGCCACCGAAATAACCGGCTGCAACCCCCATGCTGGTGCCGATGATGCCGGAAATCAGGGCCGCAATCGCCCCGATGGCCAATGAAATGCGTGCGCCATAAAGCAACCGTGAAAGATAATCCCGCCCCAGATGATCGGTGCCAAGAATGTTTTCCCAACTGCCCTTGGCATCCCAGACGGGCGGGATCATCCGATGCATCAAATCCTGCTGATACGGATCATAAGGCGCCAGAAGTGGTGCAAAAAGCGCCATCAGGAAAATGGTCAGAAGCACGATGGCCCCAAACATCAGCCCCTTGTGACCAAGGATTTTGGTCAGCAAAATCTGGCGTGGTGTCGGCCCGCTCAGGACTTCAGCTTCAACCTTTGGCGCCACTGTGTTGATGGTTTCGGTCGTGTTGGTCATGTCAGCCCACCCTCATGCGCGGATCAAGCCACGCATTCAACAAATCCGACAGGAAGGTGAAGACGATATAGAACATCGAAAACACTAGAATCAGGGCCTGCACGGTTGGCAGATCGTTACGACCAATGGATTCCCATGCCAGATAGCCCGCGCCATGCAGGGCAAAGATCGATTCAACGACAATCGATCCGCCCAGCATGAAGCCCATCTGCACGGCGGCCAGACTGACAACCGGGATGATGGCATTGCGAAGGGCATGCTTGAACATGACCCGGAATTCACCCGCCCCCTTGGCGCGTGCGGTGCGGACATAATCCGCCCCCAGCACGTCAAGCATCCCGGCCCGGGTCAGGCGCATGATGGCGGGCATCGCGTAATAGCCCAGAACAATGGTCGGCATCACAAAATTCTGCCAGCTATCCGAGCCGGAAGGCGGCAGAAGGCGAAGCTTGATACTGAAAAGAACAATCAGGACCAGGCCAAACCAGAAACTGGGCATGGCCTGCCCCATGACCGAAAGGAACAGAGCAATCCGGTCAATAATGCTGTTGGGGCGAACGGCGGCGGCAACACCCAAAGGCACAGCCGTCAGAAGCGCAAAGGAGATTCCGCAGACGCCAAGCAACATCGTGACGGACAGGCGTTCGGCAACCAATTGTGATACCGGCAGCTTGAAGTAATAGCTTGTGCCGAAATCCCCCCTGATCGCATTGAACATCCATTCGCCATACTGAACGACCCATGGTCGATCAAAGCCGTAATATATTCTTACAGCTTCGATATCCTCGGCATTTGCCGTTTCACCCGCAATAGCCGCCGCGGGATCCCCCGAAAGATAGAGAAGCGCGAAGCTAAGCATGGAGACGGCAAGCGTCACCAGCAAGGCCAGGCCAAGCCTTTTTAACGTATATACCAACACCGTTCTGAACCCCTGATCCGGAGGATTATTTCCAGCTCATCTGGAAGAAGCGCGGAATAGCATCCGTGGTCGGTGCATATTCCAGATCCTTGGTGAACACGTAGTTCGAGTTATAGGAGAACAACGGCAACCAATAGGCTTCCTCGGCAATACGCTTCAGGGCTTTGGCGTAGTATTCCTTGCGCTCGTCGGGATCGACGGAACTGTCGGCAACATCCAGCCATTCCTTGACCTGCTCGTCTTGCGCGCTATCAAGACTGCCAAGCTTGAAATACTGGCTGACGATCGCCGACGCATCATTGATCGAATAGGATCCCCATGTCTGGAACGACATCGGCACCTCGCCCTTCATGCTCAGTTCACGCAGGGCGGAGTATTGCAGAAGCTTGAAATTGCTTTTGATGCCGACCGCTTCGAGATAGCCCAGCATGGCTTCGGCATATTCGCGATCACGATAGGCATAGAAGTCAATTTCAAGTCCGTCCGGATAACCGGCTTCGGCAAGAAGCTGTTTGGCTTTTTCAGGGTCATAGTCATAAACAGCGACATCCTGTGCACAACCAAACTGCGACGGGAAGCACGCCGAATTGACGACGCGTGATTTTCCCTTGAGCATTGATGCAACGATGGCATCGCGGTCAATCGCATGCGAAATTGCCTGACGGATAAGCTTGTTGGTGAACGGATTATCTTCACCACTGCGTCCCGCGGCATCAAATTGCAGATAACCGATGCGCATGGTGCTTTCGTTGGCGACGGTAAATTCACCCATCGCGCCAAGGCTTTCGGCCTGATCTGGCGGCACCTGCCAGATCCAGTCCAGACCGCCACTGAACAGTTCGGCCGCCTGGGTGTTGAAATCGGGAATGGTGCGGATATCAAGACGACCGATATTGGCCTGCCCCTTCGGGCTGTCCTTGTGATAATTTTCGTACTTCTCCAGCACGAAATGCTTGCCCGGCTCAACCGAAACAACCTTGTAAGGACCGGTCCCTACCGGATTAAGCCCCATGCCGGTCGGACCGGCTTCGGCATAATATTCGTTGGGGTAAATCGACACCGGTCCGGCAAGATATTCAATCGCCGCCGGGAATGGCGCTTTCAGATGAATGCGGACCTTGAACTGGTCAATCTTCTCGGCACTTTCCATCCAGTTGACGTTGCGCTGGGTTTTAACCCCGTTCTTTTCGTCCGCAACCCAGTTCACGGTCGCGACCACATCGTCAGCATCAAAAGGCTCGCCGTTGTGGAAGGTAACGCCCTGACGAAGATTGAATTCAAGGGTTTTGTCATCAACCCATTTCCAGTCCGTCGCCAGATTGCCCTGATACTCGCCCGTATAAGGATCGCGATAAACCAGCCCGTCCCAGATCGAGCGTTGCAGGATGACGCCTTCACGCGCCGAGTTGAAATAACTGTCGACATTTTCAAGTTCTTTGGAGAACGCGACATTGAGGGTATCGTCAGCTTTGTTGGCAGCGGCTGTTCCAGCAGCGGCCATGGCGAGGGCAAAGATTCCAGCCCCCTTAAGGATCTGTTTCATTATAGCCTCCTGATATGAATGCCCTGCTTCGCAATATTTGCGGCAAGACACATTAGATGTATTTAAAACACCTTGTATTATATTGTAATACAGCGTACTGTATATAACTACGATAAGGCAACTGGAAGCAGCATGTCAACCAGCACATTTGCCATTAAAAAAAACGAGGAAATGCGACCATGACGGATGCCAAAGCCCGGCAGCAGGACACCCTTTTTGTCACATCCCTTGAAAAGGGCATGCGGATACTTGAAGCTTTTTCCGAAGATAAAACGGAACTTGGCCTGGCCGACCTTGTAAAGGTTACCGGTCTTGAAAAGAGTGCGGCACAACGATATGCCAACACACTATACGAGCTTGGCTATCTGGAAAAAAATCCGGAAACCCGCCGGTTTCGGCCAGCCGTCAAATATCTGGAAATGGCATACAGTTATTTGTGGGCCGATTATCTGGCACAGTTGGCAATGCCGCGCCTGATCGACCTGAGCCGCCAGACATCCCAAACCATCAACATGGCCGAGCCAATCGGAACCGACATTATTTATGTCGTGCGCATGCCCAACCATCGCACCAATTTCGGGGCTTCGGCGATCGGCAGACGGGTGCCTGCACTTGTCGCATCTTCCGGGCGCGTCATCCTGAGCCGCCAGTCCGATCAAGCCATCCGTGACGCGGTAAGCAATTGGCCAACCCGGCAATACACCCAGCGAACAACGATGGATCGTGGTGCCATACTCGACAATATCCTGATGGCACGCGAAAAGGGATATTGCACCACACAGGGGCAGGTTTTACCCGATGAAGTCAACGTTGCCGCCCCGATCTGCAGCATTGACGGAATACCGGTTGGCGCCATCCACTGTTCCCTGCCATCGATCCGCTGGACCATCGAACGCGCAGAAGCGGAAATTGCCCCGCTTGTTGTTGAAGCGGCCCAATCTATTGTGCCATCAAGATAAACAGCGCCGGCATTTATAGCAGAAGTGGTTACGTGGGCAGGATTAGCGCTCACTTTGTTCGCTCAGCTCCGGCCTTATGGGCTCCGCAAAGAACCTGGCAACAGGCTTGGCCTGTTGCGGGTTCCAATCCATAAGCCCCCGGCAAACAAACATTAAAAAAGCCCGCCACGAGGGCGAGCTTTTTTAAAGTTGGTTGCGGGGGCAGGATTTGAACCTACGCAGTCTGCGCGCGGGCT
>NZ_LPVY01000024.1 GCF_001613805.1 Thalassospira lucentensis | reverse complement strand
ACAGACTTTTGCGCCATAACGCTGCCCGCGCATCCCTTCCTACTGATCAACAATGTCAAAGAACTCTAGAGCCGTAGCCCTCTACCTCCAGCCCGCGTCGCCGTCTCGCTGGCGCCGCACCCCGTCGGTGGAGGCGGGTTATAGGCCGCACCCAAGGAACTGTCAAACCCTTTTTTGGAAAAAAATGCGCTAAAAATGCAAAAAGTTGGAAAGCCGGTTTTCCCTTAATTCCCGCCGCAGCCCGCCATATCACTGTCTGATTGAGTGCGCCGCAGCATCATTTTGACCATATGGTTAGGAATTGCATTTCCCCGATTACGCCAACCGCAGAAAACAGCCGTTTCGCCCCTGACACCACCGCACCACCATTTTGCACAGCACAAAACGGGCATCCACAACCTTTCACCCCACCCCGGCCGTCTTTTGCGAACACATATATATAACGGGCCATCGTGAAATCAGATTTGCCCCGAAAAACCGGCACCAAAACACCGGGCCGTCACCGGCAATTTGCACACATATATATAAGTGTACGAATCATGGGATGCGCCGGATGCCGTCCGGCCCCGGCAGCGCGACATTCAGGATGGTGATTCGCAGATACCGGCACACATTTTGGCCAGCGATCATACGCATCGACAAAAGGTGTGAATTTAAATGGTTAACACGCTGCCATTTTCTTGCCATTCTCGCCATTCAGATCAGCGTCGTTCTTGTGAAGATCCTGCCTTATTCATTTCAACGGTTCGTAAACCATATCCCGGCATCATGGCCTTAACGGGATGGTGCCCAACCAGTGGTGAATTGGCATTTCACATTTACGAGTCTTTTTTGTATAAGGTTCGTGCCGATGTTGCCGCAAAGAGCAACTCGTTGGGCACACTGCATTATTAGTTCTAGGGGAGTTCTGCGGCAATGGCCGGAAGAGACTTGGTATCTATTGCCACCATCATGGCAATCTTGGGGGGGACTGCCGGTTTCATCCTCTCTGACCATTACTCCAACGCTTCGGATACCGCTTTGTCGGCCAATGCCGCTGAAAGCGAGTTAAGCGCTTCTCCCCCATCCAGTGTGACCGAAACGGCCAACCTGCCCGATAACGAGCCCCGTCTTGAAACGGTCGTGCTCGAAAAAGGTTCCAACCTGATGGCAACTTTAACCGCAGCGGGCCTTGAACGGTCGGTTGCCTTTAACGCCATCGAGGCGCTGCGCGATGTTTACAATCCCCGCAAACTGCGCGCCGGCCAGGAATTCGACCTTGTTTATGCAAGCGATGTCGACGGTGACAGCGACCTTTTTGATACCCTGCGTTTCCAGCCTGATCCCGAAACCGTTGTTCTGGTTTCCCGTACCGATGACGGCTTTACCGCGTCGAGTGACAAGGTCGCACTGACCCCTGTGCGCAATGTTTCGTCCGGCGTGATTGATCAGAGCCTGTTCCTTGCCGCCGAAAAGAACGGCATGCCGCTTTCGGTGCTGATGGAACTGATCGAGCTTTATTCCTATGAGGTCGACTTCCAGCGCGACATCCAGCCGGGTGACAGCTTCGAGGTGATGTTCGAAGAACTGCGCAATGAGTCGGGCGAACGTGTTCGCTATGGCGATGTGGTTTATGCCAGCATGACGCTGAGCGGCAACAATGTCCGTCTTTATTCCTACAAGGACAGCAATGGCGATATCGATTTCTATAACCAGAAGGGCGAATCGTATCGTCGTGCCCTGATGCGGACCCCGATCAATGGTGCGCGTCTGTCATCGGGCTTTGGCGCGCGCAAGCACCCGATTCTCGGTTTTACTAAAATGCATAAGGGTGTGGACTTTGCCGCCCCGCCAGGGACCCCGATTTTTGCGGCCGGTAACGGTACTGTTGCCAAAATCGGTCGCAATGGCGGGTACGGGAACTATATCCGTCTGCGCCACAACGATTCGTACGATACCGCATATGCCCATATGAAGGGCTTCGCCAAAGGCCTTAAACAGGGATCGCGGGTCAAGCAGGGGGATGTGATCGGATATGTCGGCACCACAGGTGCTTCAACCGGCCCCCACCTTCACTTCGAAATCCTGAAAAACAATGCGCAGGTCAACCCGATCAAGGTCAAGATGCCCAGCGGCAAGACCCTGAAAGGTGACGAACTCAAGACCTTCCAGGCGAAGGCAGAGGGGCTCCGCGGACAATATGCCGAGCTTTCCCTCCATAACCGCAAGGTTGCCAGCGCCGAATAGGCCGATACGGATACCAAGGCAGATGCCTTATAAAAAAGCCCACCGATCATCACCGGCGGGCTTTTTTAATATCTGAACTCAAGAACAAACCCCGCCTGCATGCAGACGGGGCTGGCTTGTCGATCGGCTCATCGGGCTTTTACCCGGTCAGGCCGCATCCCGTTCAAACTGCAATTTGGCAAGTCGGCTATATAGCGGGCTGGATTCCAGAAGCTCCTGATGGGTCCCCACCGCAATCAGTTTGCCATCATCAATCACCGCGATCCGGTCGGCATGCAGCACCGTCGCCAAACGGTGCGCGATCACAAGCGTGGTGCGGGTTTTCATGATGGTTTCAAGCGCCTTCTGAACCACCTGTTCGCTTTCGGCATCAAGCGCACTGGTGGCTTCGTCAAGCAGCAGGACCGACGGATTGCGCAGGATCGCACGTGCAATCGCGATGCGCTGCCGCTGCCCGCCAGAAAGACGCACACCCTTTTCACCAAGGAAGCTGTCAAAACCATCCGGCAGGCGATCAAGGAATTCGGTCGCATGCGCGGCATCGGCGGCGGCCCGGACATCTTCATCGGACGCATCCGGGCGGCCATAACGGATGTTTTCCCACGCATTGGCGGCAAAGATCACCGGATCCTGCGCCACAAGACCGATCCGTTCGCGGACCGATACCGGATCGGCGGTGCGGATATCGACATCGTCAACCTTGATAACCCCGCTTGCCGGATCATAGAATCGCAGCAAAAGCTGGAACACCGTCGTTTTACCGGCACCGGATGGGCCGACAAGGGCCACGGTTTCCCCCGGTCTGACCTGCAGCGAGAAACCGGTCAGGGCCGAACGATCCGGGCGCGCCGGGTAATGGAAAGTCACATCTTCAAAGCTGACATGGCCAAGATGTTTTTCGGGCATCCGGACCGGGTTTGCCGGTGCGGCAATGGCCGGTTTGGTTTCAAGCAGCCCCATCAGGCGTTCGGCCGCCCCTGCGGCACGCTGCAAATCGCCGATCACTTCGCTGATCGCACCGACCGAACCCGCAACCACGATGGCATAAAACACAAAGGCGGAAAGATCGCCTGCCGAAATCGTGCCATCGAGCACATCATGCCCGCCGATCCACAGGATCGTCCCCACCGCGCCAAAGACCATGACAATGACAACCGCGGTCAGAAGCGCCCGCGCCGAAATACGCGAAATCGCGGTTTTGAACGCCCCTTCGACGAAGCCGTCAAACTTGTCGCTTTCGATCTTTTCGTGGGTATAGGCCTGTACGGTGCGCAGCGCATTGAGCGATTCTTCGGAAAAGGCACTGACATCGGCGATGCGGTCCTGTGCCTCGCGCGACAGGCGGCGCACCCGGCGGCCATAGCCGATAATCGGCACAACCACCAGCGGCACGACGAGCAGAACAAGTGCTGTCAGCTTGGGGCTGGTCACCGCCAGCATGGTCAGGCCACCGACAAACATCAGGATATTGCGAAGCGCAATCGAGACACTTGATCCGATCACGACCTGCAAAAGCGTTGTGTCGGTCGTCAGGCGCGAGAGGACTTCACCGGTACGGGTAACTTCAAAGAAACCCGGATCAAGCCGGATGATATGAGCATAAACCGCCGAACGGATATCGGCAACCACGCGCTCCCCGATCCACGACACCAGAAAGAATCGGGCATAGCTTGCCCCGGCCATCAGAAGGGTGACCGCAAACAGAACAAAAAGCGCCTGATCAAGAAGGTCGGCATTGCCATCGGCAAATCCCCGATCGACAAGCATGCGCAACCCGCTGCCAAGCGCCAGAACCGTGCCAGAGGCAATCACCAGTGCGACCATTGCACCGGCCACCTGCAAGCGATAGGGCAGGACAAAGGGGATAATGGCGCGAAGAGCGGAAAAATTACGACTGGAGTCCCTGTCTGCAAGACGGGGTGAAGTACGGGGATTCAATGCCACGGCAACCTTCCAGTTTACGCTTTTCCTGCCAATTCCGGGTCCCGATCAGTCGAGATCAAGACGCCGCCCCGTCTTGACCGCAAGATCAGCCGAAAGCTGATCGGTCAGCGTCGTCGAGCCACGGGTGGACGTCCAGCTTTCATTGTCTTCATCGAAATCATAGTGGCTGGCACCACTGACCGGCGAGGACATCCAGATCTGACGGTTCGGGCCGTGTTTATTGATGATGAACTGTTCACCCGAGTCGAGTTCGATCGTCAGGATTCCCGATTGCAGATCGACATCAATATCGTCCCCCATCTCGTCATCAATATGATCCGAAAGGGTTTCAATGGTGTCATCAGCAAGCTGATGGAAGCGGGTTTCATCAAGGGCCACGATCAACACTCCGTCTGTCAAAAAGGGCTAAACGCCCCCTGGCAAGGCGACAATTCTATATGCTGGCGCACCATACTATATAAAGAGTCTCGCGCAAGTCTGCATCATGCAGATGATGCGGATTAATGCCCCGAATAGTGTGCAATATCACCATAAACCGGGATCAAAAATGGCCGTCGCCCCCCTTAATCCCGGTTTATCCAAGAATTCCCGGAGACAGGGGTTGCATAGGTCGATTTTTTACCTTATACACCGCGCTTCAAATTCCGGAGTGATAGGCGATGAAAAAAGACATCCATCCCGATTACCATGAAATCACCGTTCAGATGACGGACGGCAGCAGCTTCACCACCAAATCGACCTGGGGCAATCCGGGCGACGTTCTGAAGCTTGACATCGATCCGAAAAGCCATCCGGCTTGGACTGGTGTTCATCGTCTGCTCGACAGCGGCGGTCAGCTCGCGAAGTTCAAAAAACGCTTCGCCGGTTTCAATATCGGTAACTAAGCAAAGTTCGCCTTTCTGGCGATCTATGGGATCAGCGCCCGCTAGCGTCTTTACGATGCTGCGGGCGTTTTTCTTTTCCGGCTGCAGAATCAGGATGACGTGCAACCCTGCTATACGGGGGCATTAGGCATATTTAATGGTCATCCGGACATTTTCTTGCCATAATCTTCAACCGGCGCTATACCGCGCCGGTATCGGGGAAGGGGTCCCCCTAGTGTCAGGAAGACTGGGCTAATCGAATGAACCAGGTGATCGCGCGCACCCAGGTCAGCTATGAGGTCTATGTTAAAGACCGCTCAGGGCGTTGGCAGATTCACGCCCACTTTACCGGTGCGCAGAAAAAGCAGGCCGAGGAAGAAGCGCGCTCGCTTGAAAAGATGGCGCATGTCTCCGCCGTCAAGGTCATTCGCGAAGTCTATAACCACACCAATAATGCGGCTGACGAATACGTCATCTATGAAACGCGCCAAAGCGGTGCCCTGGAAAAGGCACAGGCAGCCCCGGCGCGCCCTGCCCCCGTTCGTGCCCCCGCCCCGGCCGCGGTCGAGCCCGAACCGGTTTCAAGCCCGGCCCCGAAGCCGATCCGCCCAAAGGCAAAGCCTGCGGCCCGCGATGAAAACCCCAGCCTGGTTGGCGTGGTTCTGAAACTGATGATTGCCTTTTGCATTGCGATTGCCATTGGTCTGGCCGCAATGCTTGGTGCTTCGCACGGGCTTGAATACCTGCCGCGTATGGGTGTTTCGATCAGTCAGGGCTTTTATGACAAAGCCAATTTCATATCCTTCATTGTCGGCTTCCTTGCCAGCGCGACACCGATGCTGATGAGCATCACGCGCAGGTTCAAGGGCAAGGCACGCACCGCACCGGTGCAGCAATCCGTCGCCCGGCAACCGGTCAAGGCAGTCCGCAAGACGGCATCACCGGGCCGCCCGTCCCTCTCAGGCGGTTTTGCCGAAATGGCGGCCGAGGCTGCGCGTTCTGAAAATGAAGCAACGCCTGATACGGGCGCGGATGAAACCGACGATACCAAATCCGCATCCGAACAGCGCGATGACGGCATCCCCGATCAGCCAATGGCCGTGACGCCCGCACTTCAGGCCACGCGCGAGGTCATGAAATCCTTCATCGCCGGTTCGATCGAAGCCATCAAGCGCACGGTTCCGAATATGGACGCCTATCATAAATTCGGCGTCAATCTTTACGTTGCCGGTGCCTGCGATGCCTGTAGCGAAAAGAACGCCCTTGAAGGAAGGCAGGGACGCAGCGTCCTGAAGGATTGCATTTCCGCCCTGGGTGCGACCGGCAGCATGGCTGACACGTTCTGCAAGAATGTCGATAGCTACATTCTGGAGCCGAAATACAAGGACATGTATGGCGCGGGCAGAAGCTCGATGGACGCCTATATGAAGGACGAGCGCAGCATCACCACATCGGTATCCCGCGCCATTGCCGCCTGGACCGAAAAGCCGACCGGCGCACCCGTTGCTGCTGGCGGCAAGAAGCTGCATGCGCTGATGTTCACCGATATCGTCAATTCCACCCAGATGACGCAGCAACTGGGCGATGTCGGCGCACAGCAGATGGTGCATATCCATAACCAGATCGTACGCACCGCGCTGATCAACAATTACGGCAAGGAAGTGAAGCATATGGGGGACGGCATCATGGCCGTGTTCCCGTCATCGGCAAGCTCCGTCGAAGCCGCCATCGAGATTCAGCGCAACATGGCCCAGCATAACGGCCGCGATGAATTGAAATTCCAGATCCGCATCGGTATCAATGCCGGCGAAGCCATTACCGAAGAAAACGACCTGTTTGGCAGCGTGGTGCAGCTTGCGGCACGCGTCTGTGCACAGGCCGGCGGTGATGAAATTCTGGTGTCGCAGAACGTCAAGGATACCTACGCCGGCAGCCGGGCGGCCTTCACATCGAAAGGCACACGCCAGATGAAGGGCTTTGCCGAACCGATAGAAGTCTTTGCCGCCACCTCGCGCGCCTGACTGACGTTATCACGCGCACGCAGGCAAACACCCCCTACCTACCCTCGTAAAGCGGCCAAACATGGTCAGGCTGAACAGCGTGCGGCGACCTGAAGTTCCATGCGGGCGGTACGCATGTAAAGTGAATGGGCACGTTCCATAAGATCAAGAAGGGCTGGCGGGAATCCCGTTGCTTCGTCGCAATCGCCACGAACACAGATTTGCAGATCAACCATCAGATCATCAAGATCAACGGCATCTTCCCAATCAATCTCGCCCTCTTCAACCGCACGCACCGCCAGCAGCCATGCCATCGCCCGGATCAGGCGGCTGGTCATGCGCATTTCCTCGATGAACTGGTTCATCTTGACGCTGTTGTGAAGGCCACGACGCGATGCGGTGCGGTTTGCTGAAAGGTAATTACGCGCCTCCACCAGCAGGGTGAAAGCCTCGTCATAGGTTCGCGAAAAAGGAACGATCGCGAAGTTGCTTTGATAGGGGTGCCCGATCTCGGTCGGGTGATCCTTATTTGCCATACCGCTTATATGGGAAACGGAGACCGGGCTTCAAGCATCCGCCAGAATTTGCCCTGAATTTGCCCCGAAATAGAAAGACCGCCCCAAAGGGCGGCCTTGCCTCAACCTGCTAAACTTGCCGGACTTTTTTGTTATTCTTGATCTTGTTTGTGGCCGAACTCTAGCCAGCGGTTGGCAAGGGGTCAAGGTAATTAATGTCGGAAATATGACAGTACGTATTAATACGTACCGAAATACGTATAAACAGTACGTAGAAGGCGAAAATATAAAAAGAACCGCCCTGAATTTGGGCGGTTCAGTTTAACAGGGAGGCATCGAAACATCACGTTCGACAAGGGGCCAAGCTCTGGCCCACTACTCATATATAAGACGGGAAGTTTAACATTCAATTAACCGGAGGTTTAAAAATATATCCTCACGTTTAATGTTTTGGCGCACCCGTCCCGTCAGTTCTTGAAAAGCGCCTCGGCCCCGGCACGCACGCCATTGCGATGCTCCATTGCCGCGTCGACGCGCACCAGTTCCTGTTCAAGGGCGGATCGATAATCGACAAGGTTTTCAATCGACATTCCGTCAAGGTTCCGCGGCAGGCCGAACATCGCGGCCAAAGGTTTTTGCAGGTCGTCTTCTTCCACAGTCATCCTCCTTTGACATTTTGCCCTTGGCGTTTTTCCCGCTATTACATAGTGACCGAACTTATCATTCGCCATGGAGTTTTGTCATGACCTTGCCAGACCTTTCCCCGGACCTTGCCAAAGACATGCAGGCAATCGAAATCCGTATCGACGGCGAGAACCGATATCTTGCCGCTGGCAAGGTGGCGATGCCGGAAATCACAAAGGGCGAGGTTCTGGTCCGCATCCACGCCGCCGGCGTCAACCGCCCGGACCTGATGCAGGTGGCCGGAATGTATCCGCCGCCCCCCGGCGCATCGGAAATCCCGGGGCTGGAGCTTTCGGGCGAAATTGTCGCCACCGCCCCCGATGTCACGCAATGGAAAATCGGTGATCGCGTCTGTGCCCTGGTCACTGGCGGCGGCTATGCCCAATATGCCGCCGTCCCCGCCGCGCAATGCCTGCCGATCCCGGCCGGTCTTTCCATGACAGAAGCAGCATCCCTTCCCGAAACCTTCTTTACCGTCTGGCATAATGTGTTCGACAAGGCCGGGCTGAAACAGGGCGAAACATTCCTTGTCCATGGCGGGACATCTGGGATCGGCACCACCGCGATCCAGCTTGCCAAGGCATTTGGCGCGCGCGTGATCACAACGGCGGGCACCGATGAAAAATGCCAGGCCTGTCTGGACCTTGGCGCGGACATCGCCATCAACTACAAAACACAGGATTTCGTTGAAGAGGTAAAAACCGCAACCAGCGGCAAGGGGGCGGATGTCATCCTTGATATGGTCGCAGGCGATTATGTCAGCCGCAATTTCAAGGCGGCTGCGATGGAAGGCCGTATCTTGATCATTGCCTTCCTGAACGGGCCCAAGGCCGAAACCAACTTTACCCCGCTTCTGTTAAAACGCCTGACCCTGATGGGATCAACCCTGCGCGCCCAGCCGGTTACCAACAAGGGCGCAATCGCAGGCAAACTTCGCCAGCAGGTCTGGCCGCTATTTGAAAACGGCACGATCAAACCGGTCATTTACCAAACGCTGCCGATGAATGAAGCCCAGGCCGCACACGACATTTTGCGGGGTGGCGCACATGTTGGAAAAGTGGTACTGGAAGTGCCTTGATCGTTTACGGATCGGGGTTGAAGGCATATTCGGTCAGTACCGGCTTCACCCTTTCCCGGCAACTGGCCTTTGATTGCGGGACGAAAAGAAATATTCTTTTCGATAACCTGCAACAGATTGTTGCTTTTAACCGCACATTGATCGAAAAGAGCGCTGTGGCGGTTCCAGCGACGCGCGGCACCCACTTTGGGTTGCCTTTGCAGCGTTGCCGGAACACCAAAACAGATTATATTCTGGGGCAAATATTCCCGCGTTTTTGGGGTTCATCCCATCGCCGGTCTCCAGATGAGAAAGAGTAAACAGGAGGAATTATGGCTCAGCCCCTCATGCCCAAAGCAACGGCCGTATGGCTTATCGACAATACCGGCTTGTCGTTCCGGCAGATTGCAGCCTTTACCGAGCTGCATGAACTGGAAATTCAGGCCATCGCCGATGGCGATGTCAATCAGGGGATTGTCGGCCTTGATCCGGTTGCCAATGGTCAGTTGACCAAAGACGAGATCGCCCGCTGCGAAGCCGATCCGCGTGCATTGCTGAAAATGGCAAAGTCCGATCTGCCGCGTCCGCGCGCACATGGCAAAGGGGCTCGTTACACCCCGGTTTCCAAACGTCAGGATCGCCCGAATGCAATCGCGTGGCTGCTCAAGCATCATCCGGAACTCTCGGATGCGCAGATTTGCAAACTGATCGGCACCACCAAGGACACGATTGGCAAAATCCGCGACCGTACGCACTGGAACTCGGCCAACCTGACACCGCGCAACCCGGTGACCATGGGTCTTTGCATCGAACTTGATCTTGAAAAACAGGTCGTGATCGCGCGCAGCAAGAACCCGGAAAAGGTCGTCAAGAATGTCGAGCCCGATCCGCTGCCCGAAGAATTGCAGATCAACCCGGAACCGGATTATCCCGGCAAGAAGGACGATCGCAAGAAAGAAGAACCCAAAACATCCGATTACATGGAAGCAGCAGAAAACCTGTTCCGCTCCTGATCGATGCAAAGGCCGCCCCAACCGGGCGGCCTTTTCTCTTTGGTGACCAACCTAAAAGCGAATATGTTTTGTTTCATATGAATGCCGTGAAACGGTAATATTCCTGAAATGAACACGCCATAACATTCGCTTAAACAAAAACCGCAAAACAATCGCCAAAGAAGCATCTCATGCAAAAACGTCCGACTGAACGTCAGGCCAGTATCGTTGAACTTGTCCGCGCTGACGGTTTCAAGACCATTGAACAGCTTGCCGAACGTTTTCAGGTAACCCCGCAAACCATCCGACGCGATGTAAACGCCCTTTGCGACGAAGGATTACTGCGACGTCGCCACGGCGGGGTTGAACCGGCACTTGAACATGAAAACATCGCCTATCGGGCGCGCAAGGTTTTGCATGTGAATGAAAAGCGCAAGATCGCGGCACTGGTCGCGCGCGCCATTCCCGATGGCGCCTCGCTGTTCTTTTCAATCGGCACCACGCCGGAACTGGTGGCAAGTGCGCTTTTGCAGCATCGCGGTTTGCGGATTTTCACCAACAACCTCAATGTTGCCTATGTCGCCGCCACCAATGACAGCTTTGACGTCACCCTGATCGGCGGCCGGTTGCGCAATCGCGACCGCGATGTTCTGGGGCCAGAGGTCGAGGCATTCTTCAACAGCTACAAGGTCGATTACGGCATTTTCGGTGTTGGCGGCATTGATGCCGATGGCAGCCTACTCGACTTTGACGAACAGGAAGTCCGTGCGCGTTCCGCCATTCTGACCAATTCGCGCCAGACCTATCTGGTGGCCGATCACACCAAATTCGGGCGGAATGCCGTGGTGCGTGGCGGCTCCGTCACACAGGTAACCGCCTTCTTCACCGATTGCCCGCCGCCCGATGCCATCATTCAGATGATCGAAAAACACGGGGTTGCCCTGCATATCCCCGAACCGAACGCCGAATTCCCGACCTTCTTCGTCCCCGAAGAAGACTAGGGCCAGGCCCCCAAGGTCAACCCCCAATCACTATTTGCAATTGCGACGCCAGGCAAATTCAACGGGCATTCTCCGCTGTGGGAGGATCCCTTGATGTCATGATCGTTTTATGGCTATCCGCCGGTGTAATCGCTGCCACCGTGCGCGGCGATAAACATGGCGACGGCGGATCGGCAATAGGATTCTATCTCGTCATCGTCCTCTGCTCTCGCCTCATCGAAGCGCGCGATAATCAGCAGATCGGATCCTTTGAAAAGCGCGGCAAACAAACGGGCGGACCGGAGAGGATCGGGCACGTTCAGAAGCGCCTTCGCGTGCAACTGACGCAACAGAGTCTCGATTTGGGTAATGACATGGACAGGGCCGGCTTCGTAATGGAGCTTACTTAAAGACTTTTGATTCGTCTTGTCGGCCATGACCATGGCTTCGACACTACGGACATCCGGGTTCAACAATGTGCGAAGCAGGGATGATCCCACCGCCATGAGTTGATCTTCGACCGAACCGCCGACACCCTCAAGAAGGACCTGCGGTGCAAAAAACTGATGGCAGCCGTCCGCGATGGCCGTGCTGAACAGTGCCTCCTTGTTCTCGAAATGCCGATAGATGCTGAGCTTGGATATCTTCGCTCGCTCGGCGACCTTGTCCATTGTCGTCGCTTGAAAACCCAATTCCACAAAGAGTTCGCGCGCGGCGTCGACGATCGTTTGGCCAAGCGCCTCGTTGACGGGCCGGCCACGCCGGGCATGGCTATTTTTTTCGGTCACGATAATTCCAGTACTTGACAGTATCTTTATTTCAGAATTACGATACCACTTAGTTTCATAAATCTGCAAGCCAAAGATTGGATTTTACCCTGTCTCCCAAATCAATTTTCCCGAGGTCGTCCGGCGATATCGAATGCGGCATCGCATGGCAGGACAACACAGTGATGGACCACTATCTCGGCGATGTCGGAGCCCTGCGCGCGGCTCGCCTCATGCACGTATTGCCCGCCATTTTGCGCTACGGCCAACTCTCCCTCCTCTATCCGCAACACGGAGCCCGTTGATATGAATGACGTTATCATCATCGGTGGCAGCTTTGCCGGCCTTGCCGCTGCCCTTCAACTCGGTCGCGCCCGCCGCAAGGTCACAGTTCTCGACACCGGCCTGCCGCGCAATCGCTTCGCTGGCCACTCGCACGGTGTACTCGGTCACGATCACAGGCCACCGTCCAGCATCTTGGCCGAGGCGCGACAGCAGCTAGCGCGATATCCCACGATCAGGCTGGTCAATGCCCGGGCCGAGAGCATCTCCGGCACCATCGATAATTTCTCCCTCCTCACTGGCGATGGCGAGAGCCTTGGTACACGCCGCCTGATCCTGAGCTATGGCGTTGTCGACCAGATGCCTGCTGTTCCTGGCTTTGCCGAGAGCTGGGGCACATCCATCATCCCCTGCCCCTACTGCGATGGCTTTGAAGTCGCCGACCAGCATTGGGGCCTTATCTGGTCGGGTCCGCAGTCGATGAATCAGGTCAGGCTGTTTCACGATTGGACCGAGAATTTGACGGTCTTCGCCGATGGTCACGACATCGCACCCGACATACGGGCCGATCTGGCGGGCCGTCAGGTATCTGTCGTTGATGGCCGGATCATCGAGGTCACCCGTCAGGGAGGGCATAATGCCACAATCAACCTCGATACCGGCCTCGATGTTGCAGTCGATATCCTGTTCGCGCATCCGCGCACCAAGCCCTCTGCAAGCCTGCATGAATCACTGGGCCTCGCCACGGTCGATACGCCAGTCGGCATCGCTATCAAGACCGATGAACGCCGCGAAACCAGCGTGCCCGGCATCTACGCCGCCGGT
Source organism: Thalassospira lucentensis (assembly GCF_001613805.1). Classification (GTDB taxonomy): domain Bacteria; phylum Pseudomonadota; class Alphaproteobacteria; order Rhodospirillales; family Thalassospiraceae; genus Thalassospira; species Thalassospira lucentensis_A. Next base: position 237,782 of record NZ_LPVY01000024.1, on the reverse strand, counting down.
GACCTTGCCAACCCCGGCATTCCCTCGGTCACCACGGCAACATGGCAAGGCGCAATGGCGGGCATCTTCGCTCAGCAGTCGATGCTGGTTTGAGAGCACAGGTTCCCTTCTTCGGTTGCTGCGGGCTATCTTATTCAGAAGAGTGCGGGCCGACGTGAAGGAGCGGGGCTCCCTCTAGCCTGAGGGAGAGCCTAGCTAAGGAAGAGGCAGAACAAGGATATAGCATGGCAGAGCAAAGCCCCTATCAGATCGCCGATTGGAATGACCAAAGAGGGGAGCGCTGGGTCGTCCATCAGGCACGGCTCGACGCCATGATGGCGGCGTTCGGTCAGGCCGCAATCGAAGCCGCCGCACCCGCCACGGACGAACGCGTGTTGGACGTCGGCTGCGGTGCGGGGGCGTCCAGTCTGGATATCGCCACCCGCGTCGGCTCCGGAGGCCATATACTAGGCGTGGATATTTCCCAACCGCTGATCGGTCGAGCACGCGCGCTTGCTCCACAGGATACGCCAGCCCTGTTCCAGGTAGCCGACGCCAGCAGCGTCAAGCTGCCCCAAGGCGCATTCGACATCCTGTTCTCGCGTTTCGGGGTGATGTTCTTTGACGATCCGACAAGGGCATTCGCCCATATGCGCCGGGCACTCAAGCCGGGCGGACGGGTCGCTTTCGTCTGCTGGCGCGGCGCGGCAGAAAACGATTGGGTGCGCCTGCCGATGAGCGCGATCAGGGATATCGTCCCGACGATGGCTCTCCCCGATCCCGAAGCGCCCGGCCCATTCTCGTTCGGTGATCGGGAGCGGGTAGCGCGCATCCTAACGGCGGCTGGCTTCACCGATATCACTGTCACACCCTTCGATGCTTCCATCCCGTTTGGCGAAGGAGCAACGCGGGACGCGGCGATTGACGACGCGGTGAAGATGACGCTAGAGGTTGGCCCACTGTCGCGCTCGCTCGCTGATCAGCCCGACGATATCCGCTCCCGCGCCTCGGCCGCAGTTCGTGCTGCCTTCGCGGGCCGCTCCGACGAGCAGTCGGTGATGATCGACGGCGCGACATGGATCGTCACCGCACGCAATCCGGCAAAGTGACGGGGATTAGCATGTGAGATGCCCCGCTCGGTAGAGGGGGTCGGCCAACATGGCCCCTCGACGACGATTTATAACCGCTGAAACCGATGTAGCCGCCGAGGCATTCTGGCTCTGAACAAGTCTGAACCCTAAGCCCCCGTCCAGTCACGCGCTGCCGCAATCAATCCGTTGCGGACTTCGCGCAATCCGCTGCCCATCACCTTGTCGCGCCGGACCACAAGCGCCAGACGGCGCGCAAGGTCCGGGGCAAGCTTACGGGTCTTGATCGGGAACTGTGTTCGGCCCAACCGTGCGCCCATGGCAGGCAAAATCGTTGCTCCCAACCCGGCACCCACCAGTTCCTTGATCGCCTCGACACTGCCCAGTTCCATGATGGAATGCCCGGCAACCCCCGCCGCACGCAGCCAGTCATCAACAATGGTTCGTGTCTGGCCACCGCGTTCATACAGAACCAATGGAATATCTGCGAGATCAGCCGGCCGGACCAGATCGGGCACATCCATCCCCTCGGGAAAGATCGCGACAAACGGATCGGTCAAAACCGGCACGATATCCAGACTGCGCCCGCTGGCGGGTAATGTCACCAGCCCGATATCAAGGCTGTTCTCCTCAATCGATTTCAGAACGTCGCTGGTATTGCCGGTGCGAACGATGATTTCCAGCTTCGGGAAACGGCGCTGCAACTGCTCCAGAACCTTTGGCAGGAAATAGATGCAGGCCGTTGCACCGGTTCCGATGCGCACCTGCCCGACCGTACCACTGGCAAATCCCGCCACCGCATCCAGGGCGTTCTGAACGGATGCGTCAATCTCCCCCACCCGGTCCAGCAAGGCCTGCCCGGCGGGTGTTGGCATCGCGCGTTTGCCGACGCGCTCAATCAACCGCACGCCAAGACGATCTTCAAGCTGGCGGATCTGCTGACTGATCGCAGGCTGGCTTAAATTCTGCCGGGCGGCGGCGGCAGAAAAACTGCCAAGCTCGATGACATCGGCAAAGGCATGCATCTGATCAAGGTTAAGACCACGCATCTAAAACTATTCCTTATGATTTGCATAAGAATACAAATCTTATCTTATTTCAGATGACCGGCTAATGTCACGCCATACAGTTAATCTCTGATATGGAATCCCGATCGATGTCGACCGATACACTGCCTGCAACCGCCAAAACGTCCGATCTCGTCATACGCGATGCCAATCATTCCGACATTGCCGCCATCACCGCGATTTACCGCCACCATGTTCTGACCGGTACCGCCTCGTTCGAAGAAATCCCGCCGTCTGAGACCGAAATCACCAATCGCTTTGATGCCATTCGTGGCTATGGTCTGCCCTATCTGGTCGCCCTGCGCGGTGATGTTATCGTCGGCTATTGCTATGCCAGTCTCTATCGCCCGCGTTCGGCCTATCGCCACACGGTGGAAAATTCGATCTATGTCGCGCCGGATTACGTCGGGCACGGGATCGGTGCGGCCCTGATGGCGGCCCTTCTGGAACGCTGCGAGGCCGGTCCGTGGCGGCAGATGGTTGCCGCCATCGGTGATAGCAAAAACCACGCATCGATTGCCCTGCATCGGAAATTCGGCTTCGACATGACCGGCACCTTCCACAATGTCGGCTACAAGTTCGGCACATGGCTTGACTCGGTTCTGATGCAACGCCCGCTTGGCACCGATCAACCACTCATCCCCGGCCCAGCCGATAAATGATCACCCGCACACTCGTCATAAAGCTGGGACTGGGGCAGCTCATCAGTTGGGGCACGGCCTATTATCTGATTGGCAATTTCGGAACCCTGATCGCCCAACATCACGGCTGGTCCAGCAGCGTGGTTTATGCCGGTTTCTCGGCAAGCCTTCTGACCATGGCTGTCGTCTCGCCCTTTTGCGGCAGGATGATCGACCGTCACGGCGGGCGGATCATCATGACGTTGGGGTCGTGCCTCAATGCCCTTGGCTGTCTGATCCTTGCATTCGCCGATCAGCAGATCATGCATTTCATCGGCTGGATCGTTCTTGGGCTTGCCATGCGGGCCACGCTTTATGATGCGGCCTTTGCAACCCTCGCCCGGATTGGCGGGCGCGATGCCAGACGGGCGATGGGGCAGATCACGCTTTTTGGCGGCCTGGCCTCAACCGTCTTCTGGCCGCTCGGCCATTTGATCCAGTCTGAATTCGGCATCACCATCGCCCTTGTCGCCTATGCCGGTTTTGCCCTTCTGACCGTCCCGATGTACGCCGCCATCCCCGATGCCCGACATAGTGCACCTTCGGGAACGGGAACCACCCTCAATTCCTCCGATGATGCCGACAATACCGATGATCAGGGACTGGCAACACATCAACGCCTGTGCGGCTTTCTGTATGCCGTGATCGTCACCCTGCTCAATGTCGTGAATGCCGCGATGTCGGCCCACATGATCGCGATCCTGATCGGGCTTGGCTTAACCACCGCCGCCGCGATCAATGCCGCATCGCTGCGCGGTATCGGACAATCCGCCGCCCGTGCCGCCGAAGTCCTGTTTGGCAAACGCATCGCCCCGGCAAGCCTGACATTGTTTGCCACGGCCCTTTTGCCGCTGTGTTTCGTGCTTGCCTTCTGGGGCGATCAGTTTGCGCTTGCCGCCATGACCTTCACCCTGCTTTACGGGGCTGCAAACGGCGTCCTGACAATCACCCGCGGAACCCTTCCCCTGATGATCTTTGGCAATGCCCGATACGGCCATCAGGTCGGACGATTGCTGGTGCCGGGCTTTATCCTCTCCGCCCTCGCGCCCAGCCTCTACGAACGCGCCATCACACTCTGGGGACCGACGGGCGCGCTCTGGCTTTCCATCGGCCTGCTGACCTGTGCCTTTGGGGCTGCCATGTGGCTTTACCTGCTGTTACGACCGCAAAGCTCCGAAACCCGCCCGGCCCCCATCGCCTGATAGGCATCCTTCGTAAAAGCCACCCGCAAATCAAATCCGCGGGCACTCAGATTGTCCCATGCCCCAGCCAACAAACCTGATCGGGGCAACGGAACAGCCGACGGACAACCTATCCTGATTGGTACTTTCGCCCCCTGATCGCCCCCCGATCGCCCAACGTCACGGCAGGTCCGACAGCGGGCTCCATGCCGGACTCTCCGCAAAGCGTGCTGACCATGACCGGGTTATCGCTGCCTTGCGCAAAGATGATCGATCCGCCGGGCAGTCGAATGGTCTGACAATCCGATCTGGCCTGAATGCCCCGGCGTTCTGATCCGTGCCTTCGTCGATCTGCCTGTCCCGCCTTTCGATGCTGCCCTTGCCAAACTTTTCGGACGCATCGTCTCCGGTCCGGTCTGGCTTACTCGGCTCCCACGGTCTGCCCCCCACCATACCGCCCTTGCCAGACTGGTCGGGCTTAGCGGACGTGACGCAAGACGGGCAACGGGCAAATCCCCTGCCCGGTGTTCGCATGGTCTGGCGGCCCGACGATTTCGCGGCTTGGCCATCTGGCATCGACGGAGCTGTCGCCCCTGGCGATCTCATCCAGTCGCAATTCGGCCCTGCTGCAACCATCACCGTCACCATCGCCGCCCAGGCCGAACTTGCACCTCTCGCCCCGCCCACACTTCCAGCACGTCCCCATGCCCGAAGGACACATTTCTCCCGTCATGATTACCAACCGTTTTTCGCAAATACCCCCCGAAACTTATCGAGGCTATCGGGCGTCACCGCCCGGACGCACGTCCCCCGTAATGATTTTTCCATCCGCCATCGATGTCCCTTTGGTGACGTCGCCGTCGCCCTCTCAGCCTTTCATATCGCTCAACAATCATCGTCGCTTTCCTGTCTTCCCGGCCCGAAACGCAAAAACCCGCAAAAGCGCATGACGCTTTGCGGGTTTTTGATCCGGGTGCATTTGTCCCGTTGACTTTGTCTTTATGGCACAAACAAAAGAACAAATAAAGAACATTTTTCCGAAAACTGGAAAAAACTTCCGATAAAAACTCACTCTCCAGAAAACGATTTGTTTTTCAATATGTTATGAATCTCGTCCCCAGCCCAATAAAAGCCGCCCGCAGGATAAATCCGGCGGGCGGTCAAGTTGACCCGTGCTTGTCCGGGCATTGGGAGTTTTCATCCCGTCAGGATCACGCCGATTTGGCGTAACCGATATCTTTCAGGGCCTCGGCAATTTCCGGCAGAATGCCCGGATCATCAATGGTTGCCGGGGTGTTGTAGGTTTCGCCATCCGCGATGGATCGCATGGTCTTGCGCAGGATCTTGCCCGACCGGGTTTTGGGCAGACGATCCACAATGGTGGCCTGTTTAAACGCCGCAACCGGCCCGATCTGATCACGGACCATGGCAACCACTTCCTTGATGATCGCCTCATGCGGGCGGTCCACCCCGGATTTCAGAACCACGAAACCAAGCGGCAATTGCCCCTTAAGGTCATCATGCACGCCAATCACCGCACATTCGGCGACATCGGGATGACCCGAAAGCACTTCTTCCATTGCCCCGGTCGACAGCCGATGCCCCGCGACATTGATGATGTCATCGGTTCGCGACATGACATAGACATAGCCGTCCTCGTCAATGAAACCGGCATCCCCGGTGGCGTAATAGCCCGGAAATTCTTCAAGATAGGCCGCTTTGAACCGATCATCATTCTGCCAAAGGGTCGGCAATGTTCCCGGCGGCAGGGGCAGCTTGGCCACCAGCGCGCCGATCTTGCCGCGCTCCAATGGTTTGCCGCCTTCATCCACCACCTGCACGTCCCAGCCACAGGCCGCGACCGTCGGCGAGCCATACTTGATCGGCAGCATCTCAATGCCGCGCGGATTGGCACAGATCGACCAGCCGGTTTCGGTCTGCCACCAATGGTCGATCACCGGTACGCCAAGGCTGTCTTCGGCCCAATGCAGCGTATCGGGGTCGGATCGTTCCCCGGCAAGATAAAGCGCCTTCAGGCACGAAAGATCATAATTGGCCATCAACGCGGCTTTGGGATCATCGCGCTTGATCGCCCGGAACGCGGTCGGTGCGGTAAACAGGACCTTGACCCGATGCTGTGATATCACCCGCCAGAACGCCCCGGCATCCGGCGTTCCAACCGGTTTGCCTTCATACATCACCGTTGTGCATCCGGCCAGAAGCGGCGCATAAACGATATAGGAATGCCCGACGACCCAGCCGACATCGGATGCCGCCCAATACACATCACCGGCCTCGACATCATAGATATTCTTCATCGACCAGTTAAGCGCCACCATATGCCCGCCATTGTCGCGCACAACCCCCTTGGGCTGGCCGGTGGTGCCGGATGTATAAAGCACATAAAGCGGGTCGGTCGCTGCCACCGGCACGCAATCGGCCGGGGCGGCCTTGGCGCATTCCGCCATCCAGTCAAAATCACGCCCGTCAATCAGGGGGGCCGAACATTGCGCGCGCTGGAACATCAGGACCGTTTCGACCTTGTGCTTCGCCTGATCAATCGCCCGGTCCAGAAGCGGCTTGTATTCGATCACGCGTGATCCCTCGATACCGCAACTGGCACTCAGGATCAGCTTGGGCTTTGCATCATTGATCCGGGTCGCAAGCTCGTTGGATGCAAACCCGCCAAACACGACGGAATGGATCGCACCAATGCGCGCACATGCCAGCATCGCCATCGCCGCCTGCGGGATCATCGGCATGTAAATGATCACCCGGTCGCCCTTGGTCACCCCCTTGGCATGCAGGGCCCCGGCAAGGCGCGCAACCTCATCGCGCAGCCGGTTATAGGTGAATGTTTCAATCGTATTGGTGACCGGGCTGTCATAAATCAGGGCTGCCTGTTCGCCGCGACCATTTTCGATATGACGATCCAGCGCGTTAAAGCAGGTATTGACCATCCCGCCTTCGAACCAGCGATAAAACGGCGCGTTGCTGTCATCAAGCACACGGTCCCATTTCCTGTACCAGACCAGATTTTCCGCAGCCTCGGCCCAGAAACCCTCCCTGTCCGTGATCGAACGATCATAGATTTCCTGATAGCGACCCGTCATTTGTGAAACTTCCTCCCGCGCGTCTGGATCTTTGCCCAAATATACGCGTCTGGCTTGTGTGCTGCGTTACCGCGACATCATCATCCGCAAATGTTGTGACATCGCCTACCCGATCTGTATCAAGGGCCGGATCAAAGACCGGACCTTAATTCGGCATCATAATACCGATTTAAATTTCCAACACCCCTTAGACATTGGTAGAGGGCGGAAAACCGGGATTTTTGCGGATTGAAATCAATCCAGAAAACATCTTTCCGCGTATGCTGTCCTATACAGATCGGAACGCCAAAAGGTGCTTACAAGAATGCCGCCTCTCGTTGTGGGCGACAATCGGAGGCGGCAAAAAATGAAGGGACTGATCCTGTCGTCAGGAGATGCATTTTTCAGGAAATCGGCACAGCCTTACCATCACGCTGTGCGGATTTTGCCAGCATCCTCTTGACGGCTAATGGGTTATTCGACTTATCTCGTCCTTGATTTCGAGCTTGCGGCGTTTAATGTCTGCGACACGGGAATTGTCTGGCGCCGGGCGGCGCTGCTCGAGGTGGAGTTCCTGCTCAAGTGCAGCATGTTTGGCAGTGAGAGCTTCGACATGGGATTGAACACTCATTCGCCTACTCCTCAGTTCTGACATTGCCCACACTTTGATGGTAGTAATTCTGTAATATGATTTCCAGTCTTTCGACGACGCAATCGTTCAAATAGTGACCCGGATAACACATAAAATGTCTCAAAAGGATCGACTTATCATTGGCATAACCGGCGCGTCCGGAGTGATTTACGGCATCCGTTTTTTGCAGTTGCTGAAAAATTCGCCAATCGAAACTCACCTGATCCTTTCGAAGGCGGCAGAGCGCACAATCGCCTATGAAACCGATTTTAAAATCCGCGATATCAAAGAGATGGCAGACGTCATTCATGACAATGCGGACATCGGCGCATCGATTGCATCGGGTTCGTTCCGCGCACGCGGCATGATCATCGCACCCTGCTCGATGAAGTCCCTGGCCGAGGTGGCAAGCGGAGTCGCAGACAATCTGATCGCTCGTGCCGCCGATGTGATGCTCAAGGAACGGCGCCGTCTGGTTCTGATGGCGCGTGAAACGCCCCTGCATGCCGGCCATATCCGCAATATGGCACTGGCCACCGAAAACGGCGCGATCATCGCCCCGCCGGTGCCCGCCTTCTATGCGCGCCCGCAATCGCTTGATGAAATGGTCACGCAAAGCTGCGGCCGTATTCTCGATCTGTTTGATATCGATTTGCCGGAAACGGCACGCTGGGGCGATACGGACGCCGCAAACCACATCCCGGTCACCGGCAAACCGCGCAAGACGGATTAAGCAATAGGGACCCCTATTGCGCCTTCGGGCTTAACAGCATGCAGGCGCGAAGCTGTTCCAGCGCGGCATCGCATTCCGGCTGGCTCAGATCAAAACGGGTGGGTGATAAATAAGCCCGTGCCGGGGCCATCGGATCACCGGCCGGGATGGTTTCGACCGCATCACACAGCAATTCCTGCTCGATACGTTCAGCCGTCAGTTCGTCATTCTTGACCTTGGCGCGAAGTTTTTGCGCACTTTCCCAATCGGCATTGCGCAAAAAGCGGCGGGTATTGCGCAACGGCACAATCACCTGTTCACGCCAGTCGCGCACGGCATTTTCAAGGGCGGATATGCTATGCGGTGCCAGCCCCTTCTGGCCAAGATAGAACATGAACAAAAGCATGTTCACATCCAGATCACATCGTTCCTGCAATTCAAGACACAACGGCGCAACGCCGTCCCGTCCATACATCTCGACCGTAAAGGTCCAGACTTCCTCAGCGTTCATATCCAACCTGTCTGTTTTTATGTAAATGCGGCCTGTTAATCAGACCGTTTTTGCCGTGCGAACCGTTTCCGGCGGATGGCCGATATAGGCACCAAGACCCTTTGCGGTCGATACCATGGTTCCATTGGTATCGACAAGCCGCGGGCCGACAATCACATCGGCCATTGCGACATCGATCACCTTGCGTTTTGACCAGGCCACAACCCGATCAAAACTTTTCTGTGCAATCAGGTCCACCGCATGGACCCCGAAGGCCGATGCAATCACCCGGTCACGCGGTGACGGTGTCCCGCCGCGCTGCACATGGCCCAGTACCGTGACACGGGTTTCCCATCCGGTCCGCGCGCCCAATTCGTCAGCCAACCAGTGCCCAATCCCGCCATAGCGTACTTTCTGGCCGTCATCACCTTGCGTCACCGCGGCCCCGTCATCGCGCTTGACCGCCTCGGCAACGATCACCAGCGCATGATTGCGCCCGCGCTTGCGAATGTTCAGGCAATGCTCGGTCAGCGCATCAAGATCATAATCCATTTCCGGGATCAGGATCGCATCCGCCCCACCAGCAACCCCGGCGAACAGCGCGATATGCCCGGCATCGCGCCCCATGACTTCCAGAATCATGATACGGTCATGCGACGCGGCTGTCGGCTGCAACCGGTCAAGTGCCTCGACCGCAACATTGACCGCCGTGGTAAAGCCCACCGAATATTCCGTTAGCGCCAGATCGTTGTCGATGGTTTTGGGAATCCCCACCAGATTGATGCCACCCATTTCGGCCAACCGATGCAGGATCGCCATGCTGCCATCCCCGCCAACCCCGATCAGGGCATCCAGGCCAAGCTTGTGATACCCGGCGATGACTTCGGCCGAACGGTCGGCAAAACTCCCATCCGGCATCGGATAATGGAACGGGTCGCCCTTGTTAACGGTGCCAAGAATCGTACCGCCAAGGCGCAGCATTCCGTCATTATTGACGTAATCGTTCAGATCAATGGCCTGCGGCGGGTCCTGCATCAAACCGTGGGTTCCCTGCCGGATGCCAACCACGTTCCAGCCATAACCAAGCACTGCGCGCCGCACCACCGCCAGAATAACCGCATTCAGGCCCGCACAATCGCCACCGCTGGTCAGAATTCCGATCCGCATCCGTATCCTCCGTCCTGTCCGATCCAAATCATAAAGCCGATTACAAATCATATGGGTTGCCAACCCGAATTCTGATAGTATTACAGGCTCTTCGCGTCGCTAACCAAGCTGGATCAAAAATGGACGAAATCAATCAGATCGCGGTTGAAAAAAGACTGCTGTTTCTGCGCGAGGAACATCGTGATCTCGATATCGCAATCGAACAATTGGCCCACGGGGCCCATCACGATCAATTGCGTCTGGGCCGCATGAAAAAGCGCAAACTCGCACTCAAGGACGAGATTCTTTATCTCGAGTCGCAGCTGGTCCCGGATATTATTGCCTGAAAGGCAACGCGCCCGTTGGTAACGGGCGTGGGTTACAGACCAAATCCTTCATCCGGATCGCGACATACGCGGCACATCAAAGCCCGCTTGGAATCCGCTGTAACTGAGCCGACTTCATTTCTTTTTCGGCACGCAGGGCATAATCCACAGATACCAGTGCCTCGTAGGCGGTGTCGCCCGCTTTGACATGATAAATGCCAAACACCGGAATAATGGTGATGTATTTGCCGTTCCAGAAAAACGGATGCTTTTTCAAACGCCGGCTGATGGCATCGCCACGCTGCCAGGCATCCTGTTCATCCATATTGTAAAGCAGCGCGATAAAATCGTTGCAGCCAAGATAACCGACCTGATGGGGTGGCATGATGAATTCGGTTATCGTCCGGTACAGGAAGGTAAACACCCCTTCCTTGCAGCCATGGCCATGACGCTGCAAAACATCATCAAGATTTGCAATTTCGCACAGCATAAGTGCCCGCGTCGTCCGGTCCGATCCGACCAGTGCCATTTCGTTTTCAACAATCTGCATGAAACTGTTGCGGCTTAACGCACCGGTGAACGGGTCACGACCCTCTGCCCGGGTCAGTTCGATCTGATGACGTTGCAGTTCCGCAAGATTATTGGTCAGCCCGTTCACACGCTGCATCAACCGCGCAATCGCCTTTTCAACAGCCGGAGTCACCTGCGCGTCGGGAATGCCAAGAACATCCGCAATGTCATGAATATTGGCCGGAACCGGGGGTTCTGCGCTCAGGATATCGCGATTGACGATATCAACCTGATGCTGATCGGGATCAGGCGCACCTTTTTTACGCACCGGCCTGCCATAGGTGTACGCGGCATAGGGATTGGATGGATACCGTCCATCGCCCGCCGCCATCGATGATGGCGTGGCGGAACCGGGTCTCGTGACTTTCATGTCTGCCCTCTCTTGTGCTACCTGCACAGAGATAAAAATTGATATGAACAACTATAAACCCAAAATACTTATACTTCACTTAAATTATCAACTGTAAGCAAGGATAAGATACCTACCCTTATGGCTACCTGACGACGACAGGAAAAGCCCCGCAAAATTATCCCGAAAACAGTGCCATATCAGGCGACGGGCAGGCTTGCATGATCACCCTTCCTGCCTATAATGCGGGCCTTCTGATAACGCGCGACAAACGGAGCCGCCAGCATGAGCGATCAACGCCCGGTCATCGGCATTATCATGGGCAGCCAGTCCGACTGGGAAACCATGAAAAATGCAGCAGATGTCCTCGATGCGCTGCAAGTCCCCTACGAAACCAAAATCGTATCGGCCCATCGCACCCCGGATCGCCTGTATGACTATGCCAAATCCGCAAAGTCGCGCGGCCTTAAGGTGATTATCGCCGGTGCAGGCGGTGCCGCCCACCTGCCGGGTATGGCCGCGGCCATGACGCCGCTTCCGGTTCTGGGTGTTCCGGTGCAAAGCCGTACGCTTAAAGGCCTTGATAGTCTTCTGTCGATCGTTCAGATGCCGGGCGGCGTTCCGGTCGGAACACTGGCAATAGGCTCCGCAGGGGCGAAAAATGCCGGCCTGATGGCCGCCGGGATCATGGCGCTGATGGATGATGCGCTGGCCGGGCGTCTTGATGACTGGCGCGCACAGCAGACTGACGCGGTCGCCGAAGAACCGGTTGATCTCGCACCGTAATGCATCAGGCGCGCCCGAACGGGCGCGTTTTTCTTTGGCATCGTCCAAATCAGCGATGCCCGTCCCTCTTGGGGAATGAAAAGGATTTCGAGGAATAAATGACGCAGGATTTCGCGACACGCATCATCGCACCGGGCAGCACGATTGGCATCATGGGTAATGGCCAGCTTGGCCGTATGGCCGCCCTTTGCGCGGCCGAGCTTGGCTATAAGGTCCATGTTTTCGGCCCCGGAACCGACAGCCCGACCGAACAGGTCTGTGCCAAGGCAACGGTGGCTGATTACACCGATCTGGATGCGCTTCGTGCCTTTGCCGCCGATGTCGATGTCGTGACGTTTGAATTTGAAAACGTGCCTCATGACAGCGTGAAACTGCTATCCGAACTGGTGCCGGTCCGTCCGGGCTGGAAATGCCTGCATCTGTCGCAGAACCGCCTGCGTGAAAAGACCTTCTGCAACGAAAACGGTATCGGCACGGCACCTTTTGCCGCCGTTCGTTCACTTGCCGATCTTGAAGCCGCCGTTGCCAAACTTGGCCGTCCTGCCGTGCTTAAAACCACCGAAATGGGGTATGACGGCAAGGGTCAGGTCAAAATCACCGATGAAACCAGCCTTGCCGACGCATGGGCTGAAATGAACGGTGCCGAGGCCATCCTCGAAGGCTTCATCTCGTTCGAACGCGAAATCTCGGTGATCGTCGCGCGCGGGGTCAAGGGGGACACCGCCTGCTTCTGCCCGGTTGAAAATGTGCATACCAATCACATTCTTGATGTCACGATTGCCCCGGCAAAGATTCCCGCCGATCTTGCCAAAAAGGCAGAAGACATCGCCACCCGTCTGGTCGAGGCGATGGAATTTGTCGGGTTGCTGGCGGTCGAGATGTTTGTCACCACCGATGGCGACGTTCTGGTAAACGAAGTCGCCCCGCGTCCGCATAATTCCGGTCACTGGACGATTGATGCCTGCATCACCAGCCAGTTTGAACAGTTCATCCGTGCCGTGTGCGGCCTGCCTTTGGGCAATCCGACCCATCACTCCAATGCGCGTATGAAAAACCTTTTGGGCCACGACATTGATGACTGGCAGGCAATTTTGGCCGAGCCCGATGCCAAGCTGCACCTTTACGGCAAGGCCGAAGCCAAAGCCGGACGCAAGATGGGCCATATCACTTGGGTTCTGCCCAAAGAAGCCTGATATCAGCCCTGAACCAAATTGAATGAATGCCCCGACCCATAACGGTTTCGGGGCATTTTTCGTTACATCACAGGCACATCGCCTGGCAGGCAGTTTCTTCCTGCCAAACTGGCATCGCGCTTGCTGTTATCCCGGCAGGAAATTCTTTTCGGGTAACAGTCTGATGAAAAAACTTCTTCTCATCCTTGCAATCATGACCGGCTTTGCATCAGCCCATGGCGCAAACAATGCCGCCCATGCCGCACCGGGGGCCGCCGGTTTCCCCGATGTGTTGCAGGGCGATCAGCTCCGGTTTGGCAATATGGTTGTCGAACTGTTTGGCATCCGCGCCCCGCGACCGGGCATGATCTGCCGGGCGGGCAGTGTCGAGTTTCAATGTGGTGCGGCTGCCGCACAGGCGCTTGACCGCATCATTGAAAACTATGCCGTCGCCTGCCAGCAGGTCTCAGATTCCCAGCTGTTCCCGATGCTGACCGAATGCCGCATGGGGCAGACCGACATCAACCGTTTGCTGCTTCGCGCGGGCTGGGCAATTGTCGATATGAACAGTTGCGATGGCAACCCGAACTGCCTGACCTACTTGTCCGATCAGGCCCATGCCAAGGAAAACCGCAAAGGCATGTGGATGGGCGATCTGCCACATGAACTGGTTGCACTGGCCGCCAAGCCAAAAGTGATTGAGGCCGATCTTCGCGACGACAAAGCGGCCCCGGCAAATAATACTGGCGCACCGTTCAGCATCAATCTTGCTGCCGAAATGGAACAGGCAAACAAACCCGACACAACGCTTCTGAGTTTCCTGATGCGCTAGACGCAATCACGCTGTTACCGCTGTTATCCAACGCAAAACGCCGCCCTGCATGGGGCGGCGTTTTGTATGAACAATGGGCCGAAATCCGTCCTGTTCTATGCGCTGAACTGGCGGCGGACCCGACCGGGCGTCGGCATGCATTTCGCCAGCTTCGCGCCAAGCTTGAACGGGGTCGCGGCAAATTTCCCGGCCTTTTTGACCGTTCCGGTGATTTTCGGGATTTGCATGACATTGCCGATCCGGCGATCAAGAAAAGCCCAGCTGTCTGCATGGCCTTCGGATTTGTCATCCAGCCAATACGCAAGGGTCGAACCATAAACCCCCGCAAGCAGCATCCGCTTGGTGTACCAGTTGTGATCGGTCGATGTGTCACCGGCGGCAATCCACATCTTGTCGACCGTACCATGCGTCAGCTTCAGGCTAAGCGGTACGTTTTGCGGCAATGTCAGATAGGAAAGGGCGGCGCGCACCGTATCCTTTTCGTGCTCTACCAGTGACAGACGGGTTTTGACCGCAGTCGCGATCCGTTCGCGGATCTTCATCGATGGCAGATCAAGCTTGTCGAGTTCCTCGACCATCTTGCGATCCGTCATCTCGACATAGGTAATGATTGCCTGACGAATACCGCCGGGGAACAGACGGTCAACCTCGCCCGTGGCAAGATCAAGGTCTTCGGCGCCGCTACGAAGGGCGGCCATCGTCCAGCCGTCGAACGGCACATGCTCAAGTGCCGCTGTGACCAGTGCCTCGCGCTGCATACGCAGGCGGTTCATGCTTTCGGAAACGGTCATTCAGGCCTCCTTGCTGTCCTCATCGGCATTTTCATCCGAACCTTCGCCAGATGATGCTGCCTGTCTGAAGGTCGTTTCAGGCGGATTGTCACGCAGTTCATCGGCAAAGCCCAGAAGCGTCATGTCTTCCATACGTTCGGGATACATCACCCCGATCAGATGATCATATTCGTGCTGAACGACGCGCGCATGGAACCCGCCGGCAATGCTTTCGACTTCGTCACCATACTCATTTAACCCGCGATACCGGATTTTGTTCCAGCGCGGCACAACGCCCTGCAACCCGGGGATGGACAGACATCCTTCCCAGCCATCAACGATTTCATCGCCAATCGCCTCGATTTCCGGATTGATCAGTACGCTTAACGGTACTTCCGCATCATCGGGATCATCGCTTTTGCGAAAGGCCGGGACATAAAAAACCATGATCGCCTTGGACTGAAACACCTGTGGTGCCGCAAGGCCAACGCCTCCGGCATCCTTCATGGTGTCCTTCATATCCGCGATCAGACGCTGGATTTCGGGATCAAGCGGGTTCTCGACCCGGTCTGCGACCCTGCGCAGAACCGGGTGGCCCATCCGGGCAATTTTAAGGATCGACATGGCTCTATATCCAACCAAAACGGCATGGCTGTAAAGCCCCTACACGTGATCTGTCGCCTAATGAGCCGACAAAACCAGCGTCTGTACCGGCCAGAGCAGCGCCTGAATACGCAGCAGCAAGGCATGCACGATCCCGACCGTCTGCACCATATGCAGGAACAACCATTCGCCCGTACCGATTTCCGGGTTTTCAAGCTGCGCATGGGTATTGGTATAGGCATTGGCAACGCACTGGCTGCCCCTTGGCACATCCTTGATCTGCTCAGGATAAAGCGGGATCATTTTGGCAAGGAATGTGCCCGGCACGGCCCGTTCCGAGATATCAAGCAATCTGTCGGTCGGGCGGAACTGACCGGCGGCGATCACCGGCTGCACGCTGGTTACCAACATCGGAATTACTTCAAACGGCAGCGACGCACACGACATTTCCGCAAGAATTCCAGCTTTGACAACCTGTGCGGAAACCTGCTGGAACCCGGCCTGGAATACGACCTCCTCGGGTTCGGCCGGTATAAGGATACCGGCTGGACGCAGTAACGGGTTAACCACATCACCAATCTGCAATGCAAACTGCTGTATCTCGCCATCGACACCCGCCCGGACAACGGTTTTGCCAAGGGCAACCTCGGCCGAACGAAGCGACGCTTCCGCACTGGCAAGCTGGGCCGACAACAGCGTTTCCATTTTGGTTTCCACGGCATTGACGTTGGCCTTTGCCGCATTGACTGCCCCCTGACGGGTGGTTAAGGCCACTTCAAGCCGTTCGACCTCCCGCCGTGAAACCGCATTGGTACCACGTGACAGAAGATCGGCCTTGACCGCCAATTCCTCGCGCACCTGTTCATAGGCACCTTGGGCTTCTTCAAGGTTACCGTTCGCCACAGCAAGATCGGCTTGCGTTACCGCCATCTGCGCACGGATTTCCTGCACCTGCTGCCGGGCGATTTCGGCCGCTTCGGTTTCAGTACGGTCATCAAGGCGGAATAACGGATCACCCGATTTTACCTGATCATCGTTATCGACATAGATTTCCACGACCCTGCCGTTCTTTTCCGGCAAAATGGTCAGGGTCCGATAGAAGGACGCGACGTTGTGACTTGACGGGTGATAATAAAAAATCAGCGTAATCAACGAAATCGTCAGGATCGCACAGCCGACAATCCCGTATCGCAGCTCGTACCAGACCGAAAACAGGGTGATTTCCTTGCCGATACGTTTCCCCTGCGCATATCGCCGGATCAGGTAATCAGGCAGGATGGTAAAAATGGAACATAACATAAGTTCAAACATCTTTACGGTCCTCCTGCTCTTTTACGCTGGGGGTACCGGTCACGACATCACCATCACCAACCTGTTCTGATTTGCCCGAGTCGCTCATTGCCCCCTTCTGCCTTGCCATTGCCTTCACAGCGTCGGCAATCGCATTGATCGGCGTATAAAAATCGGGAACCTGAACCACGGCAATCACCAGGGCCGCCAGCCAGAACAGGTTGTTATGGGTAAACAGCGCCAGAAGGGTCAGGATACTGATAAGCTGTATCTGGGTGTGATTGGCGTGATGGGCCAATCTTTCGGGCAGCGCGTGTAAACTCAGATAAAGCGCGCCAAGACCAAACACCGCCAGAACGACAGACCAGATAACAATCGTGAACAGCACGTCCGACTGCCCCGGTCCCGCAATAAAGAACGGCGCATGTGCAATTGCCGCCTCCCGCAAACTGCTTTCCATTGCTCTATCCCGCCCCTGCCCTAAGGTTTTGAACTGTTCGTGTCCGATCACTATACCCGCATCGCAACCACCAAGGGTATATTTTTCAACAGGATGCCGTTACTTTTGGTATAGAATAAAATCGGGAAGACAAAGCCAATCTCGAGCTTTCGGGATCACATTGTGGACACAACCCTATCGCCCAATGAACGCCATAGGCGAATTACCCCTTCCCTCTTTCCTTTTGCGCCGCTTTACACTATATAAAGCCCACGGTCATACAGGCCGTGCAACCAACCGGAGGGCATGATGCTCAGCCGGGTGTTTTTGTTTTTTTGAAAGGAGCGTGGTTTCCGTGCAGGTAATCGTTCGCGACAACAATGTCGATCAGGCTCTGAAAGCGCTTAAGAAAAAGATGCAGCGCGAGGGCATTTTCCGTGAGATGAAACTCCGTCGCCACTTTGAAAAGCCGTCGGAGAAGAAAGCTCGCGAAGGGGCGGAAGCAATCCGTCGTGCCCGCAAGCTGGAGCGTAAGCGCGTCGAGCGCGAAGGCTTCTAGTCTTTTTCACTTTCGGGGTTCCTCGAACGTGACTGTACGATCGGTTTTGGCTTGCCAAAATCGGACCCGTGCGCCAAGCCCGCCTCGGAGCAATCCGGGCGGGTTTGGTTTTTTAGGCTCCCATTTCCAAATCCCACTCCCCGGATCGCATAGCTGTCATTCCCGCTAAGTTTTTTGTCTTGGCATCGGATTGTTTTAAACAATTCCCCGGCAGGTCTTCTCCCGCCATGCGCAAACACCTTTGCGCCACCACCAACCAGTCAATCGGGGAGACATGACTGTGAACACACAAACCGATACCGGCAATGCCCCCGCCGGATCTGATTTTAATGGGTATTATCGACTGACCCGCGTTCTACCCGCCATCGCCGTGATGGCCGCGATATATGGCATTGCCGCACTGGTCGATTACCACATCAATGCTGTCCTGCTGACCATCGTTGTCATGATTGCACTGTGTCTTTTGCGCGTGCCAGTCCCGATCGCCCTTATCTCGGCCGCCTTGCTTGGTGCATTGCACGCCGGGATGGACACAACCACCGCCATCGGTGCGCTTAATGACAACCTTCTGGTCGGCGCACAGGTCGGCATGACCTATGTTATGATCGGTGCCTTTGCGGTTGCGATTGCACGTTCGGGCATTCTGGATCTGTTTGCCCAAAAGATCGCCGCGCGTGTTGGAAGCGATGCACAAAGCACGTCAAAGGGCCTTAAGTGGTTCCTGTTTGCGATCTTCATTTTCTGCTCGTTGATTTCGCAGAATCTGGTGCCGGTTCACATCGCCTTTATCCCGGTGATGATCCCACCGCTTCTGGCGGTATTCAACCGCCTGCGGATTGACCGCCGGGCCATTGCCTGTATCCTCGCCTGTTCGATCAGCTTTTCCTATCTGCTGCTGCCGACAGGCTTTGGGGCGATTTACCTCAATGAAATCCTGATGGCCAATGTCAACGAAGTTGGCGCGGCCTACGATCTTTCCATGACGGCCGACATGGCACAAAAGGCCATGTTCCTGCCGGTTATGGGGATTGTTGCCGGGATGCTGGTTGCGGTTTTCATCACCTATCGCAAACCGCGCGATTATGTGACTGATCCGTCTTCGGAAAGCCATATCAATCCAGCGAAGCCCGTGTCGATCAATCCGCTTCAACTGCTGGCAACCGTTGCGGCCCTTGCCGTTGCGCTGATCTGCCAGTTGCAGTTTGACAGCCTTCTGGTTGGCGCGATGATCGGCTTTGTCATTCTGGCGGCGGCGGGCATTTTCCGCTGGCGGGCACAGGACGATGTCTTCACCGAAGGTATGCGGATGATGGCCCAGATCGCCGTGATCATCACCATCGCGTCGGGCTTTGCCGGGGTGCTTGATGCCACCGGCGAAATCGCCCCGCTTGTGCAGGCAAGTGCCGAACTGATCGGCGATAACAAGGCGATTGGCGCGCTGATCATGCTTCTGGTCGGCCTGTTCATCACCATCGGCTTTGGCGACAGCTTCGCCAGCGTGCCAATCCTGGCTCCGATCTATATCCCACTCGCACTGGCCCTTGGCTTCTCGCCCATGGCGACCATCGCACTTCTGGGGGCGTCTGCTGCCCTTGGCGATGCTGGCTCGCCCGCATCAACCATCACATTGGGCGCGACATCGGGCCTGAATGCCGACGGTCAACATGATCATGTAAAGGATTCCGTGATCCCGACCTTTATCCATGCCAATTTCGGCATGGTTCTGTTTGCTTGGGTGGCAGCGATGATCCTTTGATCAAATCGGCACAATAAAGCCGGGACCAAACAAACAACCCGTCCGATATTCGTCGGACGGGTTTTATTTCGACCCGAACAGCCAGTTAAACAGACCATCGACGGCGCCGTTGCTGGTCGCATCCGACTGTGCGGCGTCTTCGCGTACCAAAAGCCCGAACTGGCTTTTATAGACCGTATAGGTATTGGCAACCTCGATATCGGTGAAAGTCGAACTGCCATATTCGGCATCAATCAGGAAATTCCAATCCGCCACCAGCTTGCCAATATCAATCCCCTTGGTCGCGCCGAGATCATAGGCCATATGCGGACGGGTGTTCTGATCTTCGATGTCCTGATATCGACCTTCCAGCCGCACCAGCTTGTAACGGGAATCCACACCAAGAATATTGGCCCATGGCTTGATCTTCACAAATTCCGCATCAATCCGCCATTGGTCACCATAAATCACGTATTTGCCGGGAATATCGTTGCCCGGCAATGTCAGATAAGCATTGTATTCCTGATCCCCGACTTCCTCGAACGTAATCCGCGCCACCGGCTCCTCGGCTGTCAGCCGGAAATAGGTGATGAAAATCCCCGAAACCGATGCCACCACCGCCAGCGACAACAGCACAATCGTAAAAACGGATACTTTCAGAAGTCGGAACACTCAGCCCTCGGGATATGATTTCTGAATAAAAGATCACGAAAATTCGTATTTATACATAGAAAAAGGGCGACCAAATGGCCGCCCTTTTCATATTCCAACAGCAAAGCCAAATCAGCTATCCAGATGCATCACAATCTCTTCACACATCTTTTTGGCATCACCGAACAGCATCATAGTATTATCCTTGAAGAACAACTCGTTCTCGATACCGGCATAACCGGCCGACATCGAACGCTTGATGAACAGAACGGTTTTGGCTTTTTCGACCTCGAGGATCGGCATGCCGAAGATCGGCGATGACGGGTCGGTTTTGGCTGCCGGGTTGGTGATGTCGTTGGCACCAATCACAAAGGCCACATCCGCCGTGCCGAAATCACGGTTGATTTCTTCCATTTCAAGCACGTCGTCATAAGGCACACTTGCCTCTGCCAGAAGGACGTTCATATGCCCCGGCATACGTCCTGCCACTGGATGGATGGCATAGCGGACATTAACGCCTTCGGCTTTAAGGATATCAGCCATTTCGCGCAACGCGTGCTGAGCCTGTGCCACCGCCATGCCGTAGCCCGGCACGATGATCACATTTGATGCGTTCTTCATGATAAAGGCCGCATCATCGCTGGAGCCTGATTTGACAGCCCGATCACCGGTATCAACGCCGCCTGCTGCGGCACCGGCTTCCACGCCAAAGCCGCCAAAGATAACGTTGAAGATCGAGCGGTTCATGCCCTTGCACATGATGTAGGACAGGATCGCACCCGAAGCACCAACCAGTGCACCGGTAATGATCAGGGCGTTGTTCTGAAGCGTAAAGCCGATGCCGCATGCCGCCCACCCCGAATAGGAGTTCAGCATCGAAACAACGACCGGCATATCCGCCCCGCCAATCGGAATGATCAGCGTCACGCCAAGAACCAGAGCAAGAATAACCAGAATCCAGAACGCGGTGTGGCTTTCAGTCGCAACAAGGATGACACCAAACACCACAATGCCAATTCCGATGGCAAGGTTAAGCATGTGCTGTCCGGTAAAGCGTACCGGCGTACCCGATACAATCCCCTGCAACTTGCCAAAGGCAACAAGCGAGCCAGTGAAGGTAATGGCACCAATGGCAACGCCAAGGCCCATTTCAATCAGGCTGGCAGCACCAATATTACCCGCAGTACCAAGACCATAGGCACCCGGCGAATAAAGCGCCGCACCTGCCACAAACACAGCCGCCAGACCGACCAGCGAATGGAAGGCAGCAACAAGTTGCGGCAGTGCCGTCATCTTGATCTTGAGCGCGATGACCGTACCAATGGCCCCGCCGACCAGAATGCCGACAATGATAGTGGTATAGGACACGACTTCGGGTGATGCCAGGGTGGTCAGAATGGCAATCGCCATCCCCACCATGCCAAGGATATTCCCGTTACGTGCCGTTTCCGGTGAAGACAGACCGCGCAGCGACAGAATGAAGCAGAC
Source organism: Thalassospira lucentensis (assembly GCF_001613805.1). Lineage (GTDB taxonomy): Bacteria > Pseudomonadota > Alphaproteobacteria > Rhodospirillales > Thalassospiraceae > Thalassospira > Thalassospira lucentensis_A. Next base: position 216,146 of record NZ_LPVY01000024.1, on the reverse strand, counting down.
GGACGCCACCAGATACAGGAAAGCCGATAGGTTTTCCGACATTGTGTGTTCCCCCTACTTCTTTTTCTTGAACATGTGCAGCATGCGCTGTGCCACGATGAAACCGCCAAAGATGTTGACCGACGCCAGCACCACGGCGAGGAAGCCCATCGCCTTGGACAGGTTCATCTCGATCGGGCCTGCCGCCAGAAGCGCACCGACAATGATCACCGATGAAATGGCATTGGTCACCGCCATCAGCGGCGAATGAAGGGCCGGGGTTACTTTCCACACGACGTAATAGCCGACAAAGCATGCCAGAACGAAAACCGTCAGGCCAAGCACCGTCGGGCTGACACCGCTTGTATGGACAACTGTGGTCGCCGAACTCGCCATGTCGCCCGCCTGATTGGCAAGACTATCGGCAAGTTTTGCGGCCTTTTCGGCCAGTCCAAGGGCTGCATCGCGCAGCTCGTTGGCGTTCTGGGCGGCATTTTGGGTTACGGATTGATCAGCCATTTGCGACCTCCTCACCACCGAATTTCGGATGAACAACCTTGCCATCACGGGTCAGCATGGTTTCGGCAATAATCTGGTCTTCGGCATTGAAGGCCAGCGTGCCCTTTTCCTTGTCGACCGACAGTGTGATGAAATTCAGAAGGTTCTTCGCATACATCGCCGTTGCATCGGTTGCGACGGAACTGGTGATGTTTTCCGGACCGATGATTTTCACACCATTGGCCGTGACAACCGTTTCACCAAGTTTCGCACCCGCGACGTTGCCACCGCGTTCGGCGGCAAGATCGATGATGACAGAGCCGGGTTTCATGCCCGCGACCATATCGGCGGTAACGATTTCCGGTGCCGGACGGCCCGGGATCAATGCAGTCGTGATGACGATGTCGGTCTTTGCCAGAACTTCCTTAAGCTTGGCCGCCTGTTTGGCCTTGTACTCGTCCGACATTTCCTTGGCGTAGCCGCCTGCGGTTTCGCCGTCGGCTGCGTCGTCTTCAACCTCGATAAAGGTCCCGCCAAGCGATTGAACCTGTTCCTTCACCGCCGGGCGCACGTCGAATGCGGAAACCACCGCACCAAGGCGTTTGGCAGTCGCAATCGCCTGAAGACCGGCGACACCGGCCCCGACGACAACGATACGTGCAGGCGGCAATGTCCCGGCTGCCGTCATCATCATCGGATAAATCCGCCCGAATTCATGGGCAGCATCCAGAACGGCACGATACCCGGCCAGGTTGGATTGCGACGACAGAACGTCCATTGATTGCGCACGCGAAATACGCGGCATCAGTTCCATGGCAAAGGACGAAACCCCTGCCACAGCCATTTTTTCAATCAGGTCCTTGCGATCATAGGGATCAAGCAAGGCGATGACGGCAGCCCCTTTTTTATAGGCGGCAAGCTCGTCGGTTTTTCCATCAACAACCGGTGGGCGCACCTTCAGGATGACATCGGCATCCTTGACGGTGGTTTTCATCGTCTTGGCAATGGTCGCACCGGCGTCGGCAAAGCGATCATCCGGTATGGCGGCGTCAGTTCCGGCACCAGCCTCGATTGCAACGTCAAACCCCAGACCGATCAGTTTCTTGACGGTATCTGGCGTAACGGCAACGCGCTTTTCCCCGGGCCATATTTCCTTTGGAACGGCCAGTTTCATCGCGTTCAACCTCCTTCCCTATCATTATAAATAAGCACGGCATTTTTGTTTTTATGTGACGCGATCCGCATCTGGTGCATCTGCATCAGACGGGCCACGATTACCCTTGCCCGGCAAGAAAAAAGGCGGTTCTTCCGCTTTAACAGAAGAAACCGCCCACTTTCCCACCACGCATTCCGAGGCAAAAAGCCTTGGCGACAAGTCAGGTCCCACCCGCCATTGGTGCTCAGGACAAACAATCAATGACGCCCTGCCTTGTCTGCGTTGGATGCAAGATGCGATTTCTTCCGGTTCGCGACAACATGAAAACCCTATAAAAAAACAGTTTAACTTGATTTTGGTTCACAATTCGCCAAAACCATCATGTGTGGATTATCACACATATTATTTCCATCCTGTAACAGGTCCTTATCCCGTACAGATAGAATTAATCCGTTGATTTACAGCAGTTTCCCCTATTTTCAGCCAACGTTGTAAGTGAATATTAATTGACAAACACAGCCACAGGTTTCCACCAAACCCGCCCCAACGCAAGCAGAGAAAGGAAAAACTTTTCTGCGTGCCCAACGATTGAAACCGGAAAATTTTGGAAAAAGCCGGCAAAAAGCCCTCGCCGAAAACCATTTTGACTGGGTATTTCCAGCCAACGATGCACGCGATCACGCCGATTCTTTTGCCGTTACACGGAAAAATTAAATCGCAAAAATGCGAAATCGGATCAGTTTTCGGGACGGTCGAGCCCGACAGCGCCAAGGGCGGCATCCTGATTGCGCGTCAAGACACCCGCATCAAAGTCCCCGACAAGATCATTGAATATCTGATACCAGTTCAGATGGGCATCAAGACGCAGGAACACCGCGCCAAGCCCGACAGCCGCCCGATCCACCAGAACAAATTCACGGGGCGGCTTGACCCCGCCGACGCGTCGCAATTCCCGATGGACCCTGCCTGCGACCTCAGCCCCGTATGCCACCGAATTGGTTTCATCCATCCGGCGTTCACGATCATCAAGGATCGGGCCATATACAAACCCAGCCCAGATATTCAGAACATCGATCAATTCACGTGACGGATTTTCAAAGCCCCAGCTTTGATAGGCAGCAACCGCCTTTTCCTCGTCCTTGTCGCGTAATGCTTCGTAAAGCGTGATCACCGCATTGACGAATTCGGGCTGAAAGATACGGATACAACCGAAATCAAGCAGGTTGACCGAAAGATCATCGCGCAGAGTATAGTTGCCCAGATGCGGATCGCCATGGATCACGCCATAACGATAAAACGGTACATACCAGGCCCTGAACATATTCAGCGCCACCTGATTGCGCGAATCCTGCGACGGATCGCTATCAAGGAATTTCTGGAATTTCTGCCCGGTCTGCCACGTCATGGTCAGAAGCCGCTTGGTCGTAAGGTCTAACACGGGTTCGGGCACATGCACGCAATCCTCATCGGCCAGCATATGGCGATACAGCAGCATGTTGCGGGCTTCGCGTTCGTAATCAAGTTCCTCTCGCAGGCGCGCGGTCAGTTCCAGCTGAATGTTTTCGGCATCAATTGCACTGTCATACCGGCGATAGATCCCAAAGGCCGCGCGAAGCTGCTTAAGGTCAGCCTCGACCGTTGCAGACATATCGGGATATTGCAGCTTACACGCGACTGTCCGACCGTCATCAAGCGTCGCACGATGAACCTGGCCAAGCGACGCCGCGGCAACCGCTTCATGGCTGAAATCGCCAAATCTTTCCTGCCATCCAGCACCGAGTTCGGTCCGCATCCGGCGTTTGACAAACAGCCACCCCATACTGGGCGCATCGGCCTGAAGCGTTGCCAGGGCCTGGGTATATTCCTTTGGCAAGGCATCGGGAATGGTCGACAGGATTTGTGCAACCTTCATCAATGGGCCTTTTAGGCCGCCCAAGGCCGAAGTCAGTTCGGCAGCATATTTCGCATGATCGATATCGCCGCCGAACATTTTCCCCGTGGCAAGGCGTGCAGCCAGCTTCCCGGCCGATGCCCCCACCTTTGCATAACGACGAACCCGCCCGCCAAATCGATTATCCTCGTTTGGGGCGGTATAATCATCGTCGTCATTGCTCATATCAGGAAAGTTCCTCCAACTCGTCGATCATGCGTTTGATCATGTTAAGGCCACGCTGCCAGAACGCCGGGTCGGACGCATCAAGACCGAACGGTGCCAGTAATTCCTGATGGCGCTTGGTGCCACCGGCTTTCAGCATGTCGAAATATTTCTGCTGGAAGCCGTCTTCGGCATTTTCATAAACGTCATACAGCGAATTCACGAGGCAATCGCCAAACGCATAGGCGTAAACATAGAACGGTGAATGGATGAAGTGCGGGATATAGGACCAGTAATATTTGTACTCGTCCTCGTAGCGGATCGCATCACCCAGACTTTCATGTTGTACGGCAAGCCAGATCTCGCAGATCTCATCGACCGTCAACTCACCTTCGCGGCGCTTGGTATGGACGCGTTTTTCAAATTCGAAGAACGCGATCTGACGCACGACGGTGTTGAGCATATCCTCGACCTTGCCGGCCAGCATAATGCGCTTCATCTTAGGGTCGGTTTCCGCACGCAGCATCGACTGGAAGGTCAGCATTTCACCAAAAACAGACGCGGTTTCCGCAAGGGTCAGCGGCGTGTCGGACAGGAAATAGCCCTGCTCGCCCGCAAGAACCTGATGCACACCATGGCCAAGCTCATGCGCCAGTGTCATCACATCACGTGTTTTGCCGTAATAGTTCAGCAGCAAGTACGGATGAGCCGACGGTACGGTCGGATGGGCAAAAGCGCCTGATGATTTACCCGCACGCGGCGGCACATCAATCCACGGATTATCAAAGAATTTCTTACCAACCTCGGCAAGCTCGGAGGAAAATTCACCATATGCCTTAAGCACGGTTTTGCGTGCGGTATCCCAATCGATATGGCGATCATCATCATCGGGAAGCGGCGCATTGCGATCCCAGTAATCAAGCTGATCAACACCAAACCATTTGGCTTTGAGGCGGTAATAGCGATGCGACAGATCGGCATGGCTGCTGGCGACTGCGGAATTAAGTGCTTCGACAACATCGTCCTCAACCTGGTTGGACAGGTTGCGTGCCGATACGGGGGTTGCGAATTTACGCAGCCGGTCGTCAATTTCCTTGTCCTTGGCCAGCGTATTGGTGATATGGGCCAGAAGCTTGATATTTTTGCCCAGCACATCGCCAATCGATTTTGCCGCTGCCTTGCGTTCCGCGACCTTGGTCGAAGACAGCATATTGGCAACATCCGACATGGCCAGTTCTTCGCCATTCATCGGGAAACGCAGATCGGCCATCGTCTGATCGAACAAACGCACCCATGCACTTGAACCGGCAACACGGCGTTCATGCAGGACCTGTTCGACCTCGTCAGATAGCTGGTGCGGGCGGAAGGCACGGTTTTCATCAAGCCACGGGCGATAACGGCGAAGGGCGGCACTTTCGTCATATTTCGCCGAAAGCACATCTTCCTCGATCCGGTTGATTTCAAGCCCGAAGAATAGCGACAGGCTGGAAATGCTGGTCATTTCTTCCTGAACGGACTGATAGAACTGCCCGATGGCGGCGTCCGAGCTATCACCTGCATAAAGCAACTGCGCAAACGATCCGATCCGGCCACAGATTTCGCTAACGGCTTCGTATTCGGCAATCGCGGCGGCAAGTTCATCACCCGAAAGACCGGCAAGCTTGCCCTGATAGGTTTTCTGGAAGGCGTCTGAGCGGGATTTGGCATCATCAAGATCGCGCCGGATGGCCGGGTCTTTGGGATCGTTATAGAGATCGGTAAGATCCCAGGTCGGCAAATTCTTGTCGATCGCGTTCATTTGTCCTCCAGACAGTCGATTATGCAATCGGGCCTTTTGCATTCCAGCCCGAAACATCCATGCCCCGATATATGATGGCCGGGCGACCTGCGCCAGTGCCGATCACGGCTTTGCATTTATAGACACACCAAACAGGGCGAATTACAGATCAACAATAGCGTTTTGATCCCGCCTTGTGAAATCGCTAACATCGATGGATATCAATGGATTTCTCCGATGATGTGAAGTCGTACTCATTTGAACCGTTCAAACATCATTTTCCGGCTGCGTAACGAAGCAATCCCTGATAACTAAAACAATGGGGTCAGGTATATCCGTGATGGAAAGTCCGGACTTTTGAGAGTCGTCGCCGACATTTGCGATCACTTTGCGGTGACAGACTTGAACAGTGACGCCAAGATCACTGTATGAAGGCAAGAGAAACGACAACAAGGCAAGGAAGCGTCATGACGAATTTGCAGGATTATGCCGATTGGCAGAACTTGCCGTCGATGTTTTTCAAACAGGCTGAAAAATACGGGGATGCACCGTTCTTGTGGACCAAGGATGGTGAAGCGGGTGATTTTGTCCCGACAAGTTGGAATGACGCCGCCGATCAGGTACGCGCGCTGGCACGGTCGCTATACAAAATTGGCGTCCGCCCCGGTGACCGGGTATTGCTGGTTTCGGAAAACCGCACCGAATGGGGCATTGCCGATCTGGCGATCATGTGTGTCGGCGCCCTAACCGTTCCGGCCTATACCACCAATACCGAGCGCGACCACCTGCACGCGATCGAAGACAGTGGTGCGGGCATTGCCATTATCTCGACCAAGAAACTCGCCCAGCCCTTCCTGCACGCAGCCCTTGATAGCGGGCGTTGCCGTCATGCCATCATGATGGAAGACTGGGGCCAAAGCTTTGTCGGCGATATCACCATAACCCGATGGGAAGATGTGATTTCGCAAGGTCGCGGACTGACAGACGACGTCGATGCATGGGTGTCGGAAATTGCGCGTGATCAACTGGCCTGCCTGATTTACACATCGGGTACCGGTGGGGCACCCAAGGGGGTGATGCTCAGCCACGGGGCGATCCTGTCAAACTGCATGGGTGCGTTTGACATCATCGAAACGCTCGGAATTGACGAAGAAGTCTTTTTGTCCTTCCTCCCGCTGTCTCATTCCTATGAACACACGGCAGGCCTTTATTTCCCGATGAGTATCGGCGCGCAGATTTACTACGCCGAAAGCCTTGATAAGCTTGCCGCAAACCTGGCCGAAGTACGCCCGACAATCATGACGGCCGTTCCGCGCCTTTATGAAATGCTCTATCAACGTATGAGCCGCATGGTCGAAAAGGAAGGCGGCTTTAAACAAAAGCTGTTTAACCTGACACTCAGGCTTGGTCGCAAGACCTATGAAAAAGAACCGCTTAACCTGATTGAGAAATTCCAGAATTTCATCTGCGAAATCCTGCTGCGCCGTAAATTGCGCCAGCGTTTCGGCGGCCGGATCAAGGCGATGGTATCGGGCGGCGGCCCGCTGAACTATGAACTCGGCGTCCTGTTTGTTTCATGTGGCATTCGCATTCTTCAGGGATACGGCCAAACCGAATTCGCCCCGGTTGTGTCGTGCAATCGGGCAGAAAACAATAAACTGCGTTCGGTTGGCCCGCCAATGGTCGGAGCCGAGGCAAAAATCGCCGATGACGGCGAAATCCTGCTACGCGGCGAAAGCATGATGAAGGGGTACTGGAACCTGCCTGAAGTCACCGCCGCCGCCATCATTGATGGCTGGCTTCATACAGGTGATATCGGCAAGTTCGACGAAGAAGGCAGCCTTGTCATCACCGATCGCAAGAAGGACATCATCGTCAATTCCGGTGGCGATAATATCTCGCCGCAACGGATTGAGGGCCTCCTGACCCTTGAAACCGAGATTTCACAAGCAATGGTTTACGGCGATGACAAACCCTATCTGGTTGCTGTTCTGTGGCCCGATGACGATTTTATGCGTGAATTTGCCAAGGAAAACGGGATTGAAAACAATATCGATACCCTTGGCGAGAACGAGGAATTCCGCAAAAAAATCCGTGCGGCGGTCGATCATGTCAACGGACGCCTTTCGACCATAGAAAAGGTCCGAAGCTTTACCTTCGCCGAAAGTCCGTTCTCGATTGAAAACGAGATGCTGACGCCATCCATGAAGATCCGCCGCCACAAGATCAAGGCGGCCTATGGTCAGGCGCTTGATACCCTGTATCAACGCAAACGCGGCGGCCAATAAGCCAGGCCAATGGCAAAGCATTTTCCGACAAAACCGACATTAACCCTGATCCGGGGCCTTCCCGGATCAGGGAAATCGACACTTGCCACAACGATTTGCGAAAAGACCGGCGCCATCCATCTCGAAGCCGATCAGTTCATGGTGGACCGCAACGGCGATTACCGGTTTGACGGTCGGAAACTGCGTGACGTCCATGCACGCTGTGAAACCGAATGCGATGCCTATCTATCCACTGGACAAGCCGTTGTTGTTTCCAACACATTTAGCGAAATCTGGGAAATGCAGGCTTATCTAGACATGGCAGAACGTCATGACGTGCCCCTACAGATCATCGAATGCCATGGACAGTTTCGCAATATCCACGGCGTCCCCGACGATAAAATCGATGCCATGCGCAAACGCTGGCAACAACTTCCCGATCGTTATCGCTAGCCGCTCAATTCACGGTCGAGAAGACCTTTTTGAGAACATCCGTCGTCCAGCGCGCCGGGTCGTTACGGATATCGGCTTCCTGCTTTGCGATGTAATAAAACAGGCCATCCATCGCCTTGTTGGTTGCGTGATCGGAAAGTGATGCCTTGATGTCAGGCACCATCGGCAATGTGTCATACTGCCCCATCATTTGATCGTAAAGCTGCAGTGCGCCGGTATCAGCCAATGCTTCGCCAATCACGGGTCTTAACCTGTTTTCGATATCGCCACCCGACACGCGGCGCAGATATTTTGTCGCCGCGTTTTCAGGCCCATCAAGAATACCCTTGGCATCTTCGAGCGTCATGCGGTTGACGGCATCGGCCAAAATATCACCGGCATCCCGCATCGCCTGTTCGGCGGCGCGGTTCATTCGCAATTCAATTTCCTCGCCATAACTGCCAAGCCCGGCAGCACTTAGCAACGATTGCGCATGCTTGACGCTATCAGGCAGCGGAATATGCGCCACCGGGTCAGCATTGAAGCCATCCGTCACGCCAAGATCGGTGGTGACAACCTCAACCCCCTTATCAAGCGCCTGACGCAGGGCATCCGAAACCGTTTCGTCCGAAAGCCCCGCCATTGATGCCGAACTGCCACCCGAACCGCTGCTGGTCGTGTTGTTCCCCGTCACGCTGCCCAGTGCTTCCTTGGCCTTGTCAAAAAAGGATTGCGCCGACGCATCGACCGATATTCCGGCGATCAGAGCCAAAAAAGAGGCTGATACAATCAGGCGGGTAAAGGTGGTGGATTTCGTTGGCTGTGCTCGCATGGATGTCCCCTTGGTTTTGATATTTTCACCATCCTGCAGGCAGATCATGGCCTTGAAAAGACAAAACCCCGATCAATGACCGGGGTTTTGCAACATTTCAAATTCAGGCTGATAGATCAGTCGACCAGTTCGACTTTCTTGCCATTCAGCAGCAACTGACCGCCTTCGGCCGAAACCGGAATGGTATCGCCATCCTTGACCGTCCCTTCAAGGATCTGCATCGCCAGCGGGTTTTGCAGATAGCGTTGAACAACACGTTTAAGCGGACGTGCACCATAAACCGGGTCATACCCCTTATCGGCCAGCCAGCTTTTGGCGAACTCGTCAAGCTGCAGGGTGATTTTGCGATCAAACAGCAGCTTTTCAAGACGACCCAACTGGATATCGACAATCGTATCCATCTGGGCACGTTTCAGGCGATGGAAAAGAAGCACTTCGTCCAACCGGTTCAGGAACTCCGGGCGGAACGACGCCCGCACGACTTCCATCACCTGGCTGCGCAATTCGCTGCTGTCATGGCCTTCTTCCTGATTGGCCAGAATGTCGGCCCCCAGGTTCGACGTCAGGATGATCAACGTATTACGGAAGTCGACCGTGCGTCCCTGCCCGTCGGTCAAACGACCTTCGTCAAGAACCTGCAACAGAACGTTGAACACATCGGGATGGGCTTTTTCAACTTCGTCAAACAGCACCACCTGATAAGGACGCCGCCGCACAGCTTCGGTCAGCGAACCGCCTTCTTCGTACCCGACATAGCCCGGAGGCGCACCGATAAGCCGCGACACCGCATGTTTTTCCATGAATTCCGACATATCAATGCGAACCATGGCCTGTTCATCATCAAACAGGAACTGCGCAAGCGCCTTGGTCAATTCGGTTTTACCAACACCGGTCGGGCCAAGGAACAGGAACGATCCCATCGGCCGGTTCGGATCCTGCAACCCGGCACGTGCACGCCGTACCGCATTCGAGATCGACCGAACGGCTTCATCCTGACCGACGACGCGTTTGCGCAGGATGTCTTCCATTCCCAGCAGCTTTTCACGTTCGCCTTCCAGCATCTTGTCGACCGGAATCCCCGTCCAGCGCGACACGACCGAAGCAATGTGCTTTTCAGTCACCGCTTCTTCTTTCATGCCGTCGGCCTGATCGTCTTCGGCCTTTTCAAGCAACCGTTCCAGTGCGGGGATTTCTTCATATTGAAGCTGTCCCGCACGGTCGAGCCGCCCGTCACGCATCGCGCGTTCAAGTTCGCCGCGTGCCTGATCAAGCTGTTCCTTGATATGGGTCGATGCCGCGAGTTCCTTTTTCTGGGCTTCCCATTTCGCGGTCAGTTCCGCCGATTTTCCTTCGAGCTCGGCCAGTTCCTTGTCAAGACGACCCAGACGATCTTTCGATGCCCGGTCTTCCTCTTTCTTAAGGGCTTCGCGCTCGATCTTGAGCTGAATGATACGGCGATCAAGTTCGTCGATTTCTTCGGGCTTGGAATCAAGTTCCATCCGAAGACGCGACGCCGACTCATCCATAAGGTCAATTGCCTTGTCAGGCAGGAAACGGTCCGTGATGTATCGGTTCGAAAGGGTTGCCGCCGCAACCAGCGCATTATCGGCAATACGCACACCGTGATGGAGTTCGTATTTTTCCTTGATACCGCGCAGGATCGAAACCGTGTCGGAAACGCTTGGTTCGGAAACGAATACCGGCTGGAAACGACGGGCAAGTGCCGCGTCCTTTTCAATATGCTGGCGATATTCGTCCAGGGTTGTCGCCCCGACGCAATGAAGTTCGCCGCGCGCCAGTGCCGGTTTCAAAAGGTTGGAGGCATCCATCGATCCCTCGGCCTTTCCGGCCCCGACCAGCGTGTGCAATTCATCAATGAACAGAACAATCTGCCCTGCTTCAGCCTCGATCTCAGACATCACCGCTTTCAGACGTTCCTCGAACTCACCACGGAACTTCGCACCAGCAATCAGCGCGCCAAGATCAAGCGACAGAAGTTTCTTGTCCTTGAGCGTTTCGGGCACGTCACCCTTGACAATGCGCAATGCCAGACCTTCGGCAATGGCGGTTTTACCCACGCCGGGCTCGCCGATCAGAACCGGGTTGTTTTTTGTCCGGCGCGACAGAACCTGAATCGCACGCCGAATTTCTTCGTCACGGCCGATCACAGGGTCAAGCTTACCCTCACGTGCCGCCGCCGTCAGATCACGCGCGTATTTCTTAAGCGCATCATACTGGCTTTCCGCACCGGCACTATCAGCCGTACGGCCCTTACGGATGTCGTTGATCGCCCCGTTAAGGGCCTGTGCGGTAACACCGGCATCGGCCAGAACCTTGCCAGCCACCGATTTTGGATCAAGCGCAATAGTCAAAAGCAACCGTTCGGCTGTGACGTAGCTGTCACCGGCTTTCTTGGCGACTTCCTGTGCCTGATCGATCAGGCGGGCAAACTCGGATGATAGATAAATCTGGCCATTGCCGCCCGAAACCTTGGGCAGTTTTGCCAGTTCCTGCGCACAACGATCCTGTGCGGTTTTGGGTTTTCCGCCCGCTGCCTTGATAAGATTTGCCGCCAGACCTTCTTCATCGTCAAGCAGCACTTTCAGAAGATGGATCGGCACAAATTGCTGATGGTTTTCACGCAGCGCCAGTGATTGTGCCGCCTGAAGGAACCCTTTGGACCGGTCCGTAAACTTTTCGAATTCCATGCCTGTCACTCCTTGAGCCAACAGTATCGTATCATGCGGACCTTCTTGGAAGCATCCGCGACCTTAAGTGGTTTTATCCACAATAGAGATTATCAATCATTCTATTGCCGACGTCTTTGATATGTCTCAGTTCCAAGTCTTTGCAAGACGATACCCCTACAAAAGTTGCAAGAATTATTTGTGCACCGCAGCACCATTTTCTGGCACCATTCAAGATTACGGCGAAAGGCGTTGTCATTCTGGCCAAATCTGTTGTCTGCCAACTGGCGGGAAGTCTTGCCCTCGGGATAACAACGCATTAACGTCGCCATTCATATTTTTCTGGCCTGCCTGTCGACCCGCCCCGTTTGCCGACAGATAACCGCGCCCCACAGGATCAAACGCCATGACTATCGAACTCAAAGCCATAAAAAGATACCCGGTCAAAGGACTAAGCGGCATCGAAATGACTACTGCCGACATCACGGCTCATCAGATGCTGAAGGATGACCGTCGCTTTATCATCGCGACTCAGTCATCGGTCGGGCAGGACGGTGTGCACGAATGGGCTCGCAAAAGCAATTTCCTGCAATTGGTCAACACGCCGAAACTCGCTGAACTTGGCATCGAATATGACGACGCGACAACAACGTTGTCGATCCTGCGGAACGGTCGCGCAATCTGCAAAGGCAATCTTGAAGACAAAATGGGCCGCACCGTGGTCGAGGACTTCCTGAAGGCATTCCTGAAAAATGACGCCGCCGGAACACCTAAAATCTATTCGGTCCCCGATGTCAGCTTTGGCGACATGAAGGAACCCTATATATCGGTCATCAATCTGGCATCGGTACGCGATTTCGGCGACCGTATTGTTCAGAAAGAAATCGATCCGATGCGGTTTCGTGGCAATCTGCTGATTGACGGGCTTGAGCCGTGGGCCGAACTGAAATGGGAAGAAGGCCAGATCGTTCAGATCAATGGCGTTGATTTCCGGGTCATCCATCCGATCACGCGATGCAAGGCAACCAGCGTCAATCCCGGCACAGCCGAGTCTGATATCAACGTTCCGCTGATGCTGCGCAAGGGGTTGAACCACCTTTACATGGGTGTTTATGTCGAACCGGTCAATTCCGGCCAGATCCGGCCCGGCGACGAAATTGCCGTTATAAAAGACTGACACGCAAGATTGTCACGCTCCGACGTCAGCTAGCTGAAAGTCGGGGCGTGAACAGCCATCCCCTGAAACATCTCGTCATGATACCAGTCAATCCGGTATGCCCGGATCGGCGGGACACCTTTGCGAAACAGTATCTGTTCTTCGGCCGGAAACCTTGCGACTTCGGTTGACCTCAGGATAGGCTGATTGTCCTGTGGTCGCAAATGCACCGGCCGGTCACCACTCGCACCGCCACCGGTATCGTCAAACTTCGACATCGCTGTCAGTCCGGAAACCCAGTCGAGGTTGAAAGCCCCGTCCTGGCTGAGCACCGAAATCGCATCCGCCCGCCCGACAACGTTTTCCCAGTTCAGGCAAACATCCATCAGGCCACTGACACCGGAAAAACCGGGCCAGATGATCATGCCATCGCCAAGCCCGCCGCCCAAAAGACGTTCAAACAACGGCATGCGGCCAATCGCCTCGATCCCGTCAAACAGCACCAGAAACTCCGCATCCCCGCTTTTCCAGTCGCGACGGGTAATAAGCTGCATCATGGCGCCAATCATCACCCGGCTGAATGCGGTCTGGGTGTCGGGTGTTTCCCCGCCCATCTGACCGACAATGAAAATCGAGACGGGCCGACCGGTCAGATCATCAATGCCAAACGTGCTGTTGCTCACAACCCGTGCAATCGCGGGATTGTCGAAATCTGCTGTTGCCATGCGACATGCTTCGATAATCGACAGACGCTGGTCCTCAGTCATATCAAGAATGGTCAGGGCAATATCGGAAATCCTGCCATCGGCAGACTCGATTCCCATCAGTTCTTCAAGGATTTTATAAAACCGATGAGACGGCATCACCAGATTGCGCCGAACCTCGGCAAGGCTTCTGTTTTCTTTCAGGCTCTTTTGCATGGTGTAAACGATGAATCCCTGCAAAAGAGTACGTGCCGCACGGGTTTCCTGTTCGTCAAGTTCCTGAACAAAGACTGGCGCCAGCAATGTATCGGCAATTAGCCCGGCATCCGCAATCAGCCCTTCGCCCTGCTGGCGCATGAAATCGCAAGGATTGAACTGATCGGTTTCCGCCCCAGCCTGACCATGCGGATCAATCAGAATAACCCGTTGCCCCAACTTTTTGCGGCGATCCTGCACGGCACGGTAAATGCTGCCATGACGTTCATAAACAAACAGCGCACCAGTATGCAGCAAAGCGTTCGGCTCTGCCGAGGCGCGGTAATATTCTTCGGGTTTGCTGGAAAATGTGATTACCCGACGCAGTCCCGATGAGCCGATCAACCTTTTCTCCGTTCCCCAGCGTCCGAGAACGATTGACGGCTTGGGATCAAGAAGCTTGCGAGCGTCAAGGTCTTCTACCTTCGCCCACTGGCCTTCGGCCTTCATTCGTGCGGCCTGCATTGGCGAAACGGATTGCTTTTTATTGGACGGCGACGATTGCAGACGATTAAGGACGATAACAATCAGCGGCAGGAACATTGGGATGATAAAACAGACAGCCCCCAGTAAAGCCAGTTCATAGTCACCGTTAAACACGCCAAGAGCGACAACCATCGCACCAAGCGCCCACAACAGCACCATGACGACCCGGAACAAACCTGTTCCCATCATTCAACCCCCAAGAGTGTTTACCTGTCTTTTGGCGAAGTAACCCCGTTGCATTTTCATGCCTTCCGCCCCGCCAGCAGGCTCCGTTACCATCAAGTGATATCAGTTAAAATCGCAAGTTGCACCATATTACCTATTTATGGACGGGCAGTTTCACATCAAGAAGTCCAATTGACAGTCCGGCAAACAAACCAGTCGCAACGCTGTTTTTCAAAACCAGAAAACAACAAACCCCGCGGGATTTCTCCGGCGGGGTCTGTTGTAATCGTGGCAACGCAAAGGATCAGGCAGAAACAGTTTCCGCCGATTTATCTTCGCTTGAGCCCTCTTCGCCGTCCTCACGACCGGCAGCACGGCTGCGGCCACGACGGGCTGTCGGATGACGACCGCGTGTGCGGCTTGTTGCGGCAGCGGCTTTACGCGGTTTCTTTTCTTCACTGTCCGCCGATGTGTCAGTATCAGCATTGTCAGCTGGCTCTATATCCAAAGACGGCTGGTCGCTGTCTTCGGACGCCGCCTTTGGTGGGCGACCACGCGGTGCAGCACGGCGCGCACGCGGTGCACGCTTTACCGGCGCGGCATCGCCATCGTTGCTGTCTGCGGAAGGAGCAGCGGCAGAAGCGGCAACGTCATTGCCATCGGACGAATTGTTGCCAGTATCATTCGACGTATTATCTGCCGATGCCGCAACGTCATCCTGGCTGACAGAGTTATCGTTGCTGTCGTCACCATTCTGGTTTTCGCTACGCTCGTCACGGTTCGGGCGATTGTTACCCCGATCATTCCGGTCGTTGCGATCATTACGCTGCGGGCGCGGGTTATTATTGTCGCCACGCTCTTCGCGACGCTGGTTTTCCCAGTCAATCGCGGCCTGCAAAATACGATGATAGTGTTCCGCATGCTGGTAATAGTTTTCAGCAAGAACCGGATCGTCAGTGCAATCCTTGGCCAGCGAAACATATTTTTCGTAAACCTGCTGGGCGTTTCCACGAACGCGCCCGTCCGGACCGTTACTGTCAAAAGTCTGAAATTTCGGATTTACAGGACGTTTATTCGGCTGCTGCCGTCCGCGCGGACGCTTATTATTGTTGTTGTTGTTGTTATTTCTCATATCAACATGTCTTTGGTGTTGAAGGACAAATCCGGATTCATCTAGGAATCCCGGAACCACTCCGTCTGAAAAACATATTTCCCGCTAAACAGTACCGGTCAAACGGCACTAGGACAAACCCACCGAAGACCTTGAAGGGAACGGAGATTCATTACTGTTTACAGGGGAACACGGCGCTTTCATAGCGCGTCGGGCACCCGGCCCGTAGAAACAACCTATATGGCTTGACGCCTTATTCCAACTGTTTTTTTCAATGCCCGTATTTTTTTTGCAATGACGTGGCAGATCGGTCAGATCACACAGCGCCCGACCGAGCAGCGGGTCTTTTTGGCCGCAACACAGCGCACGATCCCGCCCAGGTCTTCGCGATATTCCACACCAACAAAACCGGCCTCGACCAAGAGGCGGGCAACGTCTTCTTCCTGTCCCTGTCCGATTTCAAAAATCACAAACCCGGCCGGTTTGACGAAGGAAAACGCCACCTGTGACAGAATACGATACGCCCCAAGTCCGTCGCCTTCGTCCGTCAGTGCCAGACGCGGATCATATTCGCGTACTTCCGGCGACAGTGTTTCCATATCGGCCTGTGTGATATAGGGCGGATTAGACACCACCAGATCAAATCCGGTCTGGCGTTCCCCATCCGTAATCGCACTGTCCCAGTTAGAAACACGGAACTCAACCTGATCGGCAAGATCAAGACGCTGGGCATTTTGGCGCGCGCAGGCAACCGCACCCTCGCTGATATCAACGCCAAGTCCGCTTGCATTTTGCAAATCGCCAATGATCGACAGCAAAAGGCACCCGGTGCCCGTTCCGAAATCAAGAACCGTTGGTGCATCTACATCTTCGAGCCAGTCCAGCGCCAGTTCAACAATCGTCTCGCTGTCCGGTCGCGGGTCAAGCGTTTCGGACGAAAGCCTGAAACTGTGCCGCCAGAAATCCCGCTGCCCCAGAATACGCGATACCGGTTCATGCTTCAGGCGACGCGCAACCATGTCGCGGAACTTTGCAACGGCATCTGCCCCCACCACGTCTTCCGGCCACGCAGCAATCCGGCTGCCATCGACACGGGCGGCATCAGATAAAAGAATACGGGCGTCCATTCGGGCATTTTCAATACCGGCATCACGCAGAGCGCCAACCGCCTCGGCCATCAAGGCACCAAGGGTTAGCGCATTGTCTTTCGTGCTGGCATTGTCTGCCGTCATCGGATCAATTCTCGATCTCGGCCAGTTTCTGTGCCTGATCTTCGGCAATCAGGGCATCAATCATTTCATCGACCGAGGGCCCGCCGGTGATGAAATCGTCCAAACGATAAAGGGTCAGGTTGATGCGATGATCCGATACACGTCCCTGCGGGAAGTTATAGGTCCGGATACGTTCCGAACGATCACCTGAACCGACCTGTGATTTGCGATCGGCCGCACGTGCACTGTCCTTGCTTTCACGTTCCTGATCATACAGGCGCGAAAGCAGCATCTTCATCGCCTTTTCCTTGTTCTTGTGCTGCGATTTTGCTTCCTGACTCGCAGCGACCACGCCGGTTGGAATGTGGGTAATACGCACCGCACTGTCCGTGGTGTTGACGTGCTGGCCACCGGCCCCTTGCGAACGATAAGTATCAATCCGCAAATCTTTCGGATCGATATGAATATCGACTTCTTCTGCCTCGGGAAGAACGGCGACCGTTGCCGCCGAGGTATGAATACGCCCGCCGCCCTCGGTCACAGGAACACGCTGAACCCGGTGCACGCCACTTTCGAATTTCAGGCGCGCAAACACACCTGCACCCGATACGTTGACGATAACTTCCTTGTATCCGCCAAGGTCATTTTCGTTGGCGTCCATCTGCTCGAACTTCCAGCCACGGTTTTCCGCATAACGCTGATACATGCGATACAGGTCGGCGGCAAAAAGTGCGGCTTCCTCGCCGCCGGTACCGGCGCGAATTTCAAGGATGGCGTTCTTTTCGTCCGCGTCATCCTTGGGCAGAAGCATCAGCTTCACTTCGTGCTCGGCCTTGGGCAATTCGTCGAGGATTTCATATTTCTCGGCTTCGGCCATTTCACGCATGTCGCGATCAGACCCGGCATCGTCAAGGATTTCCTGCGCGCCCTCCAGATCGGCACGAAGCTTTTTTACCTTCTCGACCGCATCAACAATCGGGGACAGTTCGGCATATTCGCGCGACAGTTTGGCAAACGAGTCACCATCCGTCGCCCCGCCCGACAGCAGGGATTTGAGTTCGTCGAACCGGCGTACAACGCCATCAAGTTTACCGGGGTCCAGACTCACTCTTTGTCCTCCTTCGGGGTTTCATCATTATTTTCGGCTTTGCTGGCATTCGAACCGGACTGCAACGCGAACAGACGCGTCAAAAGCTTCTGCGCTTTCATCCATTCGACCGTTCCGGCACCATCCGTGGTTGCCGCAAGGTCTTTAAGCGCTTGGGTAGGCGTATGCAACAACCGATTGATCAGAAGCCGGGTCGCCTTTTCGGCATCACCATGACTTTCGCGCAAGGCATCGTTGCGAACGGTTTCGAAATGCGCCCTTAAATCCGCCATCGCCGGGATGGCGGCACGTTCGGCCCGCACGCGAACGAAATGCTCGACCTCTTCCTCAATCAGCGCCCAGGCCTCGTCGGCCTTTTCCTCGCGCCCGCCGCGCCCCTCGGCGGCGATCTTTTCAAGATCGTCCAGCCGATAGAAAAACACCTCGGCGATCTCGTCGACCTGCGGATCGATATCGCCGGGAACCGCCGTATCGATCATCAGGATCGGGCGATAACGCCGACGCTTGATCGCATCCAGGGCGCGCGCCTTGTCAATGATATAGCGGCGCGATCCCCCAGCGGTCAGGACCATGTCGGCCTCGGCCAATAAACGATCAAGATCTTCAAGTTCCGACCAATGGCAATCAAGCCTGCGCGCGACAAGACGTGCCCGCGCAGCCAACCGGTCGGTGACCAACACCCGTCCCATGCCACGTTCGGCAAGGGATGCGGCAATCAGTTCGCCCATATCCCCGGCACCAGCCAGAAGCAGCGTGCAATTGGCAATATCGCCATGCAGGTCGCGTGCAACGGATTGTGCTGCCGCCGCAATCGAAACCGCGCCCTGCCCGATCCCGGTTTGGCTTCGGACCTTTTTGGAAATGGCATAGGCCGTCTGATACACCAGTTCCAGCTCGCGCCCGACAAGCTTGTGATGCCGAGCGATCCGATGGGCATCCTTGACCTGCCCGAAGACTTCGGGTTCGCCGATCACCAGACTGTCAAGAGACGCCGCAACCGCAAAAACATGGCGCAACGCATCGCGCCCGGACCGGATGTAAAGCTCGCTTGCCAGCCTGTCGCGATCGATATCCGCCCAAAGGGCCAGAAGATCAATCAGCCGTTCCCGACCGCGTTCCGCATCCGACGCCAGCAAATGGATTTCGGTACGGTTGCAGGTCGAAACCACAATCGCCTGCCCCAAGCGGGCCTGCAAAATCGCCGACAGGAACTGCGGCAGGCGGGCTTCGTCGATGAACAGACGATCACGCGTATCCTCGCTAGAGCGCCGATGATTGGTCCCGATCACCATCAGGCGATCCAGCGGCCAGTCTCCGGCTTCTTCACGCGGGAATGCGTCTGTCACCCTGCACTTACCTTTTGCCGATTACGCCCGCAAGCTGATCAAGCGCGATTTCCTGCTGTTCACCACTGTCAAGGTCGCGAAGCTGGGCGACGCCCTTTGCCAGTTCGTCATCGCCAAGGATAACCGCGAGACGGGCATTTGCCTTGTCCGCGCGCTTCATGCGTTTTTTCATGTTCCCGGCATAGCCGAGCTCGACCGCAATACCGGTTTCGCGCAATGTCTGTGCGAGTGTACGGCATCGTGCCTCGGCCGCATCCCCCATCGGGATCAATGCAATCGGACGCAGACCGGCCGGGGCTTCGCCGACCATCAGAGCCAGACGTTCAACACCAGCCGCCCAGCCAACACCGGCCGTCTGCGGGCCACCCATGGTCGAAATCAGGCCATCATAACGGCCACCGGCCATCACGGTTCCCTGTGCGCCAAGGGTGTTGGTCGTGAACTCGAAACAGGTGTGACAATAATAATCCAGACCACGCACCAGACGCGGATTCAGCTCATATCCGATACCAATATCGCCAAGCCCGCCAGTCAGCGACTTGAAGAATTCCTGACTGTGTTCGTTCAGATATTCGGCAAATAACGGTGCATTGGCGACCAGTTCCCGGTCGCCTTCATCCTTGGAGTCAAGGATACGCAGCGGGTTCTTTTCAAGGCGTGCCCGGCTGTCTTCCGACAGTTTGTCGAAATGTCCCTTGAAATAATCGACCAGAACGTCGCGATACGCTGCCCGGCTTTCCGGATCGCCAAGGGTGTTAAGCTCCAGCGTGATGCTGTCCCACAGGCCAAGAGACTTAAGGATATGCGCACCATAGGCGATCATTTCGATATCACCTGCGACCTGCTCGACACCCAGAAGCTCCGCGCCGATCTGGTGGAACTGGCGCTGGCGGCCTTTCTGCGGGCGTTCATAACGGAACATCGGCCCGTAATAGGAAACCTTGACCGGGGACATCTGCTGCATGCCGTTCGAGATATAGGCACGCGCAATGCCAGCCGTTCCTTCGGGGCGCAGCGTGATCTGTTCGCCACCGCGATCCTCGAAGGTATACATTTCCTTGGTCACGACATCGGATGTATCGCCAAGGGTACGGGCAAAGACCTCGGTAAATTCGAAGATCGGCGTGGACATGCGATGGTAACCATACAACTCGCCGATGTCGCGCGCGACCTGCGCGATATGATCCTGCAGACGGTTCTGTTCAGGCAGAAGGTCATGCGTGCCACGGACGGGTTGAAGCGATGCCACTTTGGGTCTCCGATCTAACTTGAATTCCAGATATTTGCGCCAAAACGGTCAACGCAAATTCATGTGAACATGAAAATAGCTTTCCGCCCGGACGGCGGAAAGCCAAAATTCGTCAATTCTGCTAAGCTATTCCGCCGCGGCCAACTTTGCGGCTTCTTCGGCTTCGATCTTGGCCGCGCGTTCCTCGACCAGTTCGACGATATGGTCGACCATTTTTTCGGTGCTGATATTGTGATCGGGACGGCCGGAGATATACATTTTGTGGTTGCCACCACCACCACCGGTAAGCCCGATATCGGTTTCGCGGGCCTCGCCCGGGCCATTGACGATGCAGCCAATGATCGACAGCGAAATCGGGGTTGAAATGTGGGCCAACCGTTTTTCAAGCTCGGCCACCGTATCAACCACATTAAAGCCCTGACGCGCGCAGGACGGGCAGGAAATGATCTGCACACCGCGGGTCCGAAGGCCAAGCGATTTCAGAATATCATACCCGACATGGATTTCCTCGACCGGGTCGGCTGACAGCGACACGCGCAACGTATCGCCGATACCGGCCCAGAGAAGATTGCCCATGCCAATTGCTGATTTCACCGTACCGCCGCGCAGGCCACCGGCCTCGGTAATGCCCAGATGCAGCGGATAGTCACATGCTTCGGCCAGGCCGTAATAGGCGGCAACCGCAAGGAACACATCGGATGCCTTGACCGAAATCTTGAACTCGTAGAAATCCTGATCTTCAAGGATTTTGGCGTGGTTCAGCGCGCTTTCGACCATCGCCTCCGGGCAGGGTTCGCCGTAACGTTCCAGCAATTCCTTTTCGAGCGACCCGGCATTAACCCCGATACGCATCGAACAGCCGTGGTCCTTGGCCGCCTTGACGACCTCGCGCACGCGTTCTGTCGATCCGATATTACCCGGGTTGATCCGCAGGCACGCCGCACCGGCTTCGGCGGCTTCGATCGCACGTTTGTAATGGAAATGGATATCGGCAACGATCGGGACATGCACCTGCTTGATGATGTCTTTAAGCGCCGCGGTCGATTCCCTATCCGGGCAGGAAACACGAACAATATCGGCACCTGCTTCTTCAAGGCGCAAAATCTGATCCACGGTTGCCGCAACATCGGTGGTCAGGGTGTTGGTCATCGACTGCACCGAGATCGGCGCGTCTCCACCAACTTCCACATTACCGACGCGGATCTTGCGGCTTTTGCGGCGTTCAATATCTCGATAAGGGCGGACGCTCATTTCCGGTTCCAAGCAAATCTGTGTCTCTGGCCGACTATATAGCTTATCAGGGGCTAATTAGAAACCGTTGCCTTACGGTTTTTCCGTCAGATTTTGCAAAGCTGTCATAAAAAAAGCGGCCATATCAGGCCGCTTTTTCGAAAATCAGGGGTGACGCCATCACAAGGATGGCAGACATCCTTACTGTGCCGTCGCCGGTGCCGTTCCTTCAAGGGCTTCAACATCAAGCGAGAAATCCGAAATCACCGCACCGTAATCACCGACCGGCAGGGCTTCCTTGCCATCGACGCTATAGGTCAGTGCGCCTGCATTGCCAACTTCGAGCATCAGGCCGTCCTTGTTCGGAACACGATACGTGTCGCCTGCGCTCAGCATCCGGGTCAGCAGGATGTTGCCATCGCCTTCGCGAATACGCACCCAGCTGGTTTCAACCGCCTCAATGGTGACACGGCTGTCAACATTGACCGCCCCGAAAACACGTCCGCCGCCGACTTCGTCAACTTCGGGCGCTGCCGGAACGGCGGCAGTTTCTGCTGCCGGTGCTGCCGGTGTCTGTGCTGCCGTTTCGGACGCAGGTGCAGGCGCCTCCGCCGCAACCTCTGGCACGGCTGCCGGTGTTTCGACCGGTGCCGCGGCTTCTGCCGGTGCTTCGGCAACTTCGGCCGGCGGCGTCTCAGCCACTTGCGGGGCTGCTGCGGTTTCGGCTGTATCGGTTGCTGCTGCGGGTTCCTGCTGTGCAATCACAGGGGTATCGGCTGCCGGTGCTTCTGCCGTCTCGGCGGTTTCCCCGGTCGGAGCAGAGGCCGAAGGTCCAACTTCTGCCGCACGGGCATCGGCCGCATTTTCCAGATTGCGTTCCGGAACGGCCTGTTCGCCGCCTGACGTATAGCTTGCCAGTCGTTCGGGCAACGGATCAACCAGATCGGCGATGGTTTTGCCCTGGCTCGACAGATAGTACCAGCCACCATAGGCGCCGATACCAAGCAATGCCGCAATCAGAAGGACCGCCCCACCGGGGACGCGGCTTTCCTGAACAGGTTTCGGGAAACTAAGTTCGGTCCGGGCTGCGGGCGCGTTGCTCTCCGCACGGAAACGCCGCACGATTTCTGCCCCGTCCAGTCCGAGATGTTCGGCATAGGCTTTGATAAAGCCCAAACCATACGGGCCACCGGGTAACACCGAATAATCGCTGTTCTCGATCGCCTCGATATAAATCTTGCGGATACGCAGCAAACGGCAAACGTCTTCGACGCTCTGACCAAGATTATTCCTGGTGTGGCGCAAAAGACGCCCTACTTCGGCCTGATCAGATGAATAGCCGTTATCTACTTCCATTTTGATGTCATTTGACGGCCCATTTCCAGGCAACGGCCTGAAACGCAAGCGCCCCCCGGATTGCTCGTCCAAATGATCTTCCTTTCGCTTTCCGATCGCCAACTCCGCACCCCCACGTTACGATCTAGCAATAAAAATAGCAGAATCCCCACCAAAAGCGATTGTTTTTAAAGTTTTACACCGTGATCTATTGCGAAAGCCTTAAGACGCGACCGCAACGATTTACTCGAACTTCCCATGATCGACAGGACATATCCCTCAACGCTTGCCGCATTCATGCTTCGGACCATCTCCTTTACAGGACCGACCGCAGCAGGTGCCATCGACAGGCGGCGAATACCCAATCCGATCAGGGCCATCGCTTCAAGTGGTCGTCCGGCCATCTCGCCACAGATGGTCAGACGGACATTCCGTTCGTCACACAATGTGACAAGTTGCCGCATAAATGCGAACACACTTGGCGAAAGTGTGTCATAACGCCCCTCCAACCGCGGGTTCCCACGGTCGGCAGCGAACATAAACTGCAGCAGGTCGTTGGTTCCGACCGACAGAAAGTCGACGCGATCCAAAAGTGCCGGTGCCTGCCATATCAGCGCCGGAACTTCCAACATCGCCCCAACCTCGACCCGGTTCGGTACATAGCCGCGTTCTGCTTCGCGCTTTAACTGCTGATCCAGAAGCTCTTTTGCCTGATCGAATTCTGCGACTTCGGCAATCATCGGGAACATGACATACAGGTCCCGCTCGTGAGCAGCCCGGATCAACGCGCGCAACTGATGAACAAGCACTGCAGGACGATCCAGCGTAATACGGATCGAGCGCCAGCCCATCGCCGGGTTCTCTTCTGTCATATCCTCCCAATAGGGCAACAATTTGTCACCCCCGACATCAAGAGTACGAAAGACAACCGGGCGCCCTTCGGCCTGTTCGAAAATACGGGTATATAAACGGGTCTGATCGCCAATATCGGGCATGGCCGATCTGACCATGAAAGGAATTTCCGTCCGATAAAGGCCGATCCCGTCCGCACCGCTTTCGATCACATGGGGCACATCAATTAGAAGTCCCGCATTTACGTTCAGCGAAATATCGATCTCGTCGCATGTCCGGGCCGGCATATCGCGCATCTGCGCATACAGCGCCTTGCGTTCCGCCCGTGCTTTCAGCGCACCGTCGATAACCGAACGGACATCCTCGCTTGGCCGGACAAACAACTGCGCATTGTCTGCATCGACAATCAGCGGATCACCGGTTTCAACCTTGTCGAGAACGCCCTTGACCCCGCCCAGGACCGGAATATCAAGCGCACGAGCAACAATCGCCACGTGCGAGGTGTGCGATCCTTCTTCAAGGGCAAGGCCACGCAAGCGCGTGTGATCGTAATCCAGAAGTTCCGCCGGGCCAATATTGCGCGCCACCAGAATGATATCGTCGGGCAACTCGCCAAAGGCCGGGGACTGATACTGCCCCGAAAGATGCTGCAACAGCCGGTTTGCCAGATCTTCAAGATCATGCAGGCGTTCGCGCAAATACGGATCGCTGACCTGGGCCATGCGGGCACGGGTATCGTCATGCACCTTCTGAACCGCGGCTTCGGCTGTCAGGCCGGTATGGACCGCCTCGGTAATGCGGTTCAGCCAGCCGGTATCCTGCGCAATCATTTTATAGGCTTCGAGGATATCACCCGGATCATCATCGCCGCCATTGCTGTCCATTCCAGCAACGGCTTCAAGCATCTTGTCGAGGTGATCCTGAAGCCCGCGCATGGCATCGCGAAGCCGGGTCAGTTCTTCGTCCGGGTCGTCCGACACCATCCGGTCGATGACGATGCGCGGTTCATGCAGAACCGCAATGCCCTTGCCAATCCCCGGTGCCAGACGCGCCCCGCCCAGACGCAAGGGCAAAAGCGCAATCCCGTCAGTCGGGATCAGTTCTTCACGGCTGACCAGCTCGCCACCAGCGACCATTTCGGCCAAAACCATGGCAACGTTTTCAAGCGCTTCCTGCTCATCCTCGGAATAAAGGCGTTCGGTCCGGTTCTGCACGGCAAGCACACCGATGATACGGCCACCGCGCAGGATCGGCACACCGATCATGGAATGATAGATTTCCTCGCCGGTTTCCGGGCGATAGGCAAAGTTCGGATGGCTTTGCGCATCTTTAAGGTTAAGAGGCCGGGCATGTGCCGCCACATAACCCACAATCCCCTCGCCAACCCGAAGACGGGTCATGTGGACCGCCGCCGGGGCTAGACCGCAGGTCGCAAAAAGTTCCAGAACCTCGCCTGCCCGCATCACATAGACCGAACACACCTCTGCCACCATATCGGCGGCAATGATGGTCACAATCTGCCCAAGGCGTTCTTCTGCCGTCCCCGGACCAGCCATGACGTCGCGGACGCGCTTTAAAAGGCGTCGCGGACCAGTGACTGCGGCGGACGGCATGCTCATCGGGTTTAATTGTCTCTTCGTACGAGGGACTGAACGGCCTGTTCGACCAGTTCTTCAAGAATTTCGGCTACCGGTTGTTCTTTCTTTACCATACCAACCGACTGTCCTGCCATAACCGATCCGCTTTCGACATCACCATCAATAACGGCCCGGCGAAGCGCCCCCGCCCAGAAATGTTCGATCTCAAGCTGGGCTTCGCCCTGATCGACCTCACCGGCACGGAATTTCGCAATCACCTTGCGCTGGGTATCAAGGAATTCGTCAGTTCCCTTGTTGGCAAGCGCACGCACCGGAATGACCGGGAAACGTTCGTCAAGCTGCACCGTGGTAACCGCGTCGCGTGCGCTGGCACGGATAAAGGCCTTTTTGAAATCCGGATGGGCAATGCATTCGGTCGCACAAACAAGACGCGTCCCGACCTGAACCCCGGCGGCTCCCTGTTCAAGCAATCCGGTCATGGCTTCGCCACGACCGATACCGCCGGCACAGAAAATCGGCACATCCTTGATTTCCGGAAGGATCTCCTGTGCCAGAACAGTCAGTGAAACCGGGCCGACATGCCCACCGGCTTCGCTGCCTTCGATCACCAGCGCATCCGCACCTGATCGCACCAGCTTCTTAGCCAGCACCAGCGCCGGTGCAAAACAGACAACCTTGGCAAATTCCTTGGCTTTCTTGATCGATGCCGATGACGGCAGACCACCGGCCAGAACCACGTGACCAACCTCGTGCTCGCGGCAAACCTCGATCAAGTCGTCAAGCATCGGGTGCATGGTAATCAGGTTCACGCCGAACGGCTTTTTGGTCAGCGCCTTGGTTCCGGCAATTTCGGCTGACAGCAAATCCGGGGTCATCGACCCGCAGGCAATCACGCCAAAGCCACCGGCATTTGAAACCGCCGCCACAAGGTGACGTTCGGAAACCCAGGACATTGCACCCGCCAGAATGGCGTAATCCGTTCCCAGAAATTCCTTGCCCGCCGCCCACAATTTTTCAAGACGGGCGCGTGCCGCATCGAATTTCGGATCGCTCATATCATCAGTACCCCAAAGCAGAAATGCAGGGAACCGGGGTTCCCTGCCATTTCATCATAAAGGCCGAAACCGATAGTTCCAGCTAGTATGTAATAATTGACGCAATTTAACAGTGACTTAATCGTACACAACGAAGTCACATTATCAAATTACTCGGCATCAAGACCATAAGCGGTATGAAGCGCACGAACTGCCAGTTCGGTATATTCTTCGGCAATCAGAACGCTAACCTTGATTTCCGAGGTCGAAATGACCTGGATGTTGATGCCTTTTTCCGCAAGCGTTTCAAACATCTTGCGTGCAACGCCAACGTGCGAACGCATGCCGACACCGATGATCGATACTTTGGTCACATCCGACGTGCTCAGCAATTCCTTGTAGCCGATCTTGGCCGAATTACCCTCAATTACCGACAAAGCACGTTTGAATTCGCCGCGCGGCACGGTAAAGGTCATGTCGGTGCTTTTACCGTCTTCCGAGACGTTCTGCACGATCATGTCGACATTGATATTGGCCTCGGCCAGCGGGCCGAAGATAGAAGCAGCGATTCCCGGTTTGTCTGCGACTTTCACCAAGGTGATCTTGGCTTCATCACGGCTATAGGCAATCCCGCTGACGACTTCCTGTTCCACGATTTCGTCCTCGTCTACAACAAGTGTTCCTTCTGCATCACTAAAGGTCGAACGGACCTGCACCCGGACGCGATGGTTCATCGCCATCTCGACTGAACGGGTCTGAAGGACCTTCGCACCAAGCGATGCCAGTTCAAGCATTTCTTCGTAGGTAATTTTTTCGATCTTGCGCGCCTTGGGCACGATACGCGGGTCGGTCGTATAGACACCGTCAACATCGGTATAGATATCGCAACGATCCGCCTTCAGGGCCGCGGCAAGAGCCACCGCCGAAGTATCGGAACCGCCACGGCCAAGCGTGGTAATGCGATTATCCGGGGCAATCCCCTGGAAGCCGGCAACACACACAACCTCGCCACCATTCATGCGCTTGTCGAGTTCGGTGGTATCGATTTCCTTGATACGCGCCTTGGCATGTGCCCCGTCGGTCTTGATCGGAATCTGCCAGCCAAGCCATGAACGTGCCGGCACATCCATGCTTTGCAGTGCCATCGCGATCAGGCCAACTGTAACCTGTTCGCCCGACGATACGATCACGTCATATTCGCGCGCATCATACATTGGCGAAATTTCATCAGCCCAGCCTACCAGTTCGTTGGTCTTGCCCGACATGGCCGAAACAACAACCGCGACCTGATTTCCGGCATCGACCTCGGCTTTGACCCGACGGGCGACGTTCTTGATCTTTTCGACATCGGCGACCGATGTGCCGCCGAATTTCATGACAATACGGGCCATGAAGTATCCCCGCTAAGCTTGCCATCCATCGGCGTTCCGAAAAGATGGCATGTGATCCGGCCCTCGATCCATTGGCGCAGGCCTGCAACGCGGCGCGCCCCCTGATCCGGGCGGCGTTATCAATACTGCCTTACTCTTTCGGAAACAAGCATCAACGCAGGGGAAAATTGCATCGATTCATTTTTTATTCGGGTTTGATGCTCCTGATGCGCCCCAAAGGACGCAAATGGCGAAACATCCTGCGAATCCTTACCTGAAAACCCTGATAACACATGCGATTGGCGCAAGGCACATTCCGATTTCACTCATGCCCGCAAAACCGTCATCCACGCCAGCGATCCGGCAAACTATTGCCTTGCCGGACGTGCCCGCGTAAACAAGGCAAAGCAAAATCAATGTCACGCCTTCGGAGCCGTCCATGTCGCACGCATCCGCCAATAACAGCCGCACCGCCAATGCCGAGGAAATTGCACGCTTTTCTGCAATGGCTGAAAAATGGTGGGATCCGAACGGTGCGATGAAGCCGCTGCACAAGTTCAATCCGATCCGCTTGCAGCTTCTGCGTGACAATATCGCCGCCCATCTCGGGCGGGACGCCAATCAGCTTGACGTTCTCAAAGATATCGAAATCATCGATATCGGTTGCGGGGCCGGTCTTCTGTCCGAACCGCTGGCGCGCATGGGTGCCAAAATGACGTCAATCGACGCGGCCGAAAACAATATCGAAGTCGCCAAAGTTCATGCCGCCCAATCGGGCCTTGCCATTGATTATCGCAACTGCACCCCGGAAATGCTGGTCGATGAAGGCAAGCAGTTCGATATCGTGCTGAATATGGAAGTCATTGAGCATGTCGACGATCCGCAATTCTTCATGCAGGCCTGTGCGGCGTTACTCAAACCTGGCGGATTGATGTTTGTCGCCACCCTGAACCGCACGATCAAATCGCTGGCACTGGCGAAATTCGGCGCTGAGTATGTCCTGCGCTGGTTGCCTGCTGGTACCCATGACTGGCGCAAATTTGTCAAACCGTCCGAAATGTCGGGCTTCCTGCGTGGCGCCGGTCTTGATCTCGTAGATATTACCGGTGTTGCCTATAACCCGATCAACGACAAATGGTCAGTTGCCCCGCGCGACCTTGATATCAACTACATGGTGATCGCGCAAAAACCTTTTAGCGCGTAATTGTATATTGCCTTCAAGACGGTGGCTGATGCACTACAACGCGATTTCGCCCTGCGGCCTTTGCGGCATACATCGCCTTGTCAGCATCACGCAATAGCCGGTCGAGGCTAACCGGCTCCTCCAGAGTATGATGAACAACACCGATACTGATTGTGGTATAAATACTACCAGTTTCGCTTTCACCAACGGCCGTTTGCTCGATTGCAATGCGAATGCGTTGCGCAAGCCCAAGCGCATCGGCCGGCGCAACGCCCGGCAGGATCAATCCGAACTCTTCGCCGCCAAGACGTGCAATCAAATCATCACCGCGCAGATTGCCACGAATAATTTTCGCCACTTCCACCAGCACCCGGTCTCCTGCCGCATGACCATGGGTATCGTTGATTTGTTTGAAGTGATCGACATCAAGCCCCATGATGGTCAGGCGTCCCTTTTCCCCCGACAGACGCGATATCAATTCACTGCCACATTTCATGAAAGCCCCACGCGACAGTAACCCGGTCAGGAAATCATGGTTTGCGGCGTGATCCAGACGATCAACCAGCGCGCTGCGTGCGGTGTCAATACTGGCAACAGTCAGCGGGCCCAACGACAGCAACGCAATCCCCAGCCGGGTCGACATGATTGCATAATATGGATCGCTATCGACCGGCAAACTCGACAGAAAATCAAGCTCCAGAACCACCATCAACCAATGCGATACCAGCAATATGAAAAGTGTCGTGATCTGCAACCGATAAACCAGTGCACACCATAACAAAGCAGGCACCGGAAACACGATTGATCCCGGCCCGCCGATAACCTTTACCAGAACCAGACTGACCAGGACGGAAATGGCCGGTGCACAGGTTTTCAGGGTCTCGACATTCATGACAAAATGCCGAAAAGAGCCCGTGATCATCGCGGAAAAATCCGACCAGCGCGCCACCGTCAGGGCAAATGGCAGGATAACGACGTAATTCGCAAATTCGGTGCTGAACCAGAAAAGGAACGCGGTTACCGGGTCCTGATTGAAAACCAGTACCGCGATAAGTATCCCGGCCATCGCCGCAGCCAATGCCGCCCCTGCCCCAGTCAGGCAAAGATACTGAACTGATTGCGGACGGCGAAGATTGCGATCCTCGACTGACAGCCTGCGCAACAGAATAACCCCGACCGCAACACCGGCGAGATTGGCCCCGGTTAGCCAGATCGCGGTGTAGATATCGTTTCCGGTCAGAAGGTCGGCGGCCATATAAGCGATGAACGCAGCGCACCAGCCCAAAGGCGTGTTCATCGCTCGCCCACGGACAAAGGCCGCGGTCAGAAGAGCATTGGCAGGCCACAAAACAGCAAGCATCCCGTCCGGGCGGGTTAGAATCCCGAATAACGAAGCGGCAAAAACAATCCCCGCAACGCAAACCGCGCCAACGCAACACGGAATAAAATCCGTCGATACCCGAAAAACCGCTGCCATCCCCTAAACCCCAAGAAAGACCAAAAGCCACACCCGATACTTATCCAATGATATAACATCCGATATAACCCTGATGTTCCATGTTTAGCTTCACTTTTCTGTCAAAATCATTTCATCAAACATTTTCGGATGCGCAAAACACCTCCTTTTGAATAGGTTCTTGAGAGGTGGTAATATTGCCCCGCATTTCAACCAAGCCATGCATCAAATTTTGCATACGCACAAAAACTGTCTGCTGATGGTTGCAACGCATCTGCATCGCACACAGCTTCGAAAAATCAGGTCGTCAGGGGAATTTGACCAGAACGGTCAGTTCTTCTTGCTCTCATCAAGCCACGGCAACGCGTGAACATCGATACCTTCATCGATCAGTTCAGCGGTTTCCTTTAACGACGCCTCGCCATAAATGCCGCGTTTTTCGGTTTCGCCATAATGAATCTTGCGAGCTTCCTCGGCAAACTTGGTGCCAACATGCTCGCAATTTGCCTCGACCTGCTTCCGGATTTCGGCCATTGCGACGCGGGTTGCTTCGGCCATGGCGACCTGGCGGGTCTTTTCAGCAGCTTCTTCTTTCTGGCGTGACGTCCGAAGACGGGGTGCCATCAATGCCTTGCCGACATTTCCGGTCCCGCAAACAGGGCATGACAATTCACCGCTGGCAGCCTGGGTGTCATATGTGGCACCGTCTTTGAACCAGCCTTCAAATTCGTGATCATGTTCGCATTTAAGCTGAAAGAGGATCATGGTGTTGTTTTGTTCAAGCCAACCGTAACAATTGCAAGGTGTTTTAATATCAAGGATATAGCGACACCTTGCCCGAAACGCCAGTTTCGGGCGGCTCTTTCAATAACCAAGATTTATGAAAATGTCATCATTAATGCCATCTGACTGGATTACCCGTTATTGCCCTCCGAGCGGCGGAACCGCACTTGATCTTGCTTGTGGCAAGGGTCGTCACAGTTTCTGGATGGCCGATCACGGATGGCAGGTGACAGCCCTTGATCGCGACCTGACGGATACGCAGACCGGTCACAATATTGGGATTGACTGGATCGAAGCCGATCTTGAATCCGGTCATTGGCCGCTTGGCGACCGGCAGTTTGATCTGGTGGTGGTTGTCAATTACCTTCATCGTCCGCTGTTTGAATACCTTCGCAAGGCGATCACACCCGGCGGCACCCTGCTTTATGAAACCTTCATGATCGGGAACGAAGCATTTGGCCGCCCACAATCGCCGGAATTCCTTCTGCGTCCAAATGAACTGCCAAACGCTTTTTCAGGTTGGGAAATCAACGCATTCGAACAGGGGCCGCAATACAAATCCGGCGCAACGGTTCCCTTTGCCGTGAAGCAATTCCTGTCGGCCCGCAAACCATCGCCAAAACGGACCGAAACAATTCTGTAACACACTGGAATACCGATAAAAAATAAACACAAGTGTCACAATTCAAACGGTTTGTTTCTGGCATCTTCCTCGGCGCTAGTTTTAGCATTTGGCAGAGAGAGAAAACCATGAACGAACAATTTGAAATCGTCGAGGATCGCGATGACATTCCGTCGAACCCGACAAACAATCCGCGTGTCGCAGACCTGATCAATGCTCGCCTTTCCCGTCGCGGCTTTTTCAAGGGCCTGATGGCAACTTCGGCCGTCGCTGGCGCTGGTATCGCAACCTCGGGCATGGCCCGCGCGCAGGACGCCTCGACCCTGACCTTCAAATCGATCCCGCAGAAGATCGCAAAAACCCATGCCGTTGCCGAAGGATACGATGCCGACATCCTGATCCGTTACGGTGACAAGGTCGTCGCTGATGCCCCGGCATTCGTTCCGGGTGCCGTCGATGCCACCGCGCAGAACAAGCAGTTCGGCTATAACTGCGACTATATCGGCTATATGCCGCTTCCGGTCGGATCAGACAATTCCGAACACGGCCTTCTGTGTGTCAGCCATGAATACACCAATGCCGAACTGATGTGGCCGGGCCTTAAGGACGCCATGGGCGCATCGCAGGAACAGGCCCTGCATGAAATTGCCGCCCACGGCCATTCTATCGTCGAAGTCAAAAAGACAGACGGCAAATGGCAGGTCATTGACGGTTCAGATTATGCACGCCGTATTTCTGCCCTTGATACCGAAATGGTCATCACCGGCCCGGCAGCAGGCCATGACCGCCTGAAAACCAGCACCGACCAGACCGGCACACGCGTCATCGGCACGTTGAACAACTGTGCAGGTGGCAAAACCCCTTGGGGCACCATCCTGATCGCTGAAGAAAACTTCAACGGCTATTTCGGTGGTGACATCGCCAAAACCAGCGAAGAACGCAACTACAAGCGCCTCGGTATCGAGCCGGACAGCTGGTATTCTTGGGTCAAATATTTCGACCGCTTCAACGTTGAAAAAGAACCGAACGAGCCGAACAAATTTGGCTGGATGGTCGAAATTGATCCCTATGATCCGACCTCGACCCCGAAAAAGCGCACGGCCCTTGGCCGCTTCAAGCACGAAGGTGCCACCGTTTTCCTGAATAAGGATAACTCTGTGGTTGCCTATTCCGGCGACGATCAGCGCTTCGATTACCTTTATAAATTCGTCGCGTCGAAAAAATACAATCCGAACGACCGTGCGGCGAACATGGACATCCTTGAAGACGGCACGCTTTATGTCGCCAAATTCAACGAGGATGGCACGGTTAACTGGATGCCTTTGGTCCACGGTGATGGCCCGCTGACCGCCGAAAATGATTTCAACAGTCAGGCCGATATCCTGATTGAAACCCGTCGCGCAGCCGACCTTCTGGGCGCAACCCAAATGGACCGCCCCGAAGACGTCGAACCAAACCCGGTTAACGGCAAGGTTTACGTCATGCTGACCAACAACTCGAAGCGCAAAGAGCCGAACATCGTCAATCCGCGCGCCTCGAACATCCATGGTCACGTTCTTGAACTCACCCCTCCGGGCGGCATGGGCAAGGATGCGGACCACACCGCCGATACCTTCAAATGGGACATTTTCCTGCTTGGTGGTAACCCGGCGAATGCCGATGACCGTGCGGTTTACCATCCAGGGGCTGAAAGCTGGGTATCCTGCCCGGATAACCTTGCGATTGACCATAAAGGCCGCCTGTGGATTTCCACCGATGGCGCGCCAAGCTCGGATATTCCAGATGGCATGCATGCCGCAGATGTAGAAGGTGCCGGTCGCGCACTGACCAAATTCTTCTTCGCCTGCCCGGAAGGTGCCGAAATGTGCGGTCCGGAATTCACCCCGGATGGCACGACCCTGTTTGTCGCGGTTCAGCACCCTGCAGACGGTTCAACCTATGACGAACCAAGCACCCGCTGGCCGGACTTCCAGGACGGCGTTCCGCCGCGTCCGTCGGTGGTTGCCATCACCAAACAGGGTGGCGGCGAAATCGCAAGCTGATCCTGGTCATACCCGATCATCGTCAAACCGGCCCCGCTTGGGGCCGGTTTTCATTTTCCGGTCACGTTACCTTACCTGAACAGCTTATCTGATCGGTGCAGTGCCTGCGTACGTGCCGTTATTGTCCTCAATTGCCTTCCAGCTTTTGTCCGAAGCGCCTTTGGCCTCAAGCGAGGTCCAGTTGCCTTCGGACTTGTTGATATTGCCGCTGATATCGCTGTTCCAGAAACCAACCACCGTCGGTGTGATATTCAGATAAAGCGCCCCGTCAACAATCCGCCACAGGTTCGGATTGGCCGGGACCTTGCCGCCCTGTGCGACGCCATAGGCGCAATGCCCGTCATATTTCGGCGCGTATTTTTCCGGATTGGCGGTGAACATGTCGCGATGCTCTTCGGATGCAAACGCCCATGTCGCCCCGTTATATTCGGCGGTGATATCGGATCGTCCCGGCACGGCCCGGGGCTGCGCACCACCCGGCTCCGCCTGCGTCAGATCGAAATAGGCCACCGGATCATACCCGCTGATCGCAAAGCCTGTTTCATCAACATATTGCTCCCCGGCGAAAGCCGCACCCGAAGCTGCCATGATCAGGGACGTCGCCATTAACATACGCTTCATCATCACCCAAACACTCCATTTGCTGTTTTGATAAGCCGATATTGAAAGAGCATGTGCGAAAGGCAAAATGACGTTGCGACACTGTTTCGTGAAACTGCGTGACCACGGGGCTCAGCATCCCAATCGGTTGCGAATTTTCTCCTTGACCTAAACTTAAGTTAAGGAATTACACAGGAGATAGTTGAGGAAAAGCAAAAAGGGAAATGCCATGAGCACCGCGTTTCTGGAACATGTGAATTTCACCGTCGCTGATCCGGCCAAAACGGCCACACAATTATGTGACTGGTTTGGCTGGCATGTGCGCTGGAACGGGCCGTCAAAGGATAACGGCATCACCTATCACGTCGGCAGTGATACAAGCTACGTCGCCGTCTATTCCGGCGGAGCGCCGGTAAGTTCGGATGAAAATTCGTATCGTACTCTGGGCGGGATGAACCATGTCGCCATTGTGGTTGACGACCTTGACGCGACTGAAAAGAAAATCCTCGCCAGTGGTCTGAAAACCCACAGTCATGCCGATTATGAACCCGGCCGCCGGTTTTACTTCCATGACGAAAACGGCATCGAGTTCGAGGTGGTCAGCTATAGCTGACCACCTGCGAAATGCTGCTTAAATCAGCAAGGCTTGTATGCCCGGTCATTATGAAGCGACGGCACCATTCGCCGAATATCTTCCACCCGATCCAGATCGATCTCGGCGGTGATAAAGCCGGGATCGGTCCCTGCATCAGCAAGGATCTCTCCCCACGGATCGATAATCAGCGAATGGCCGAAGGTCTGCCGGTTGCCCGGGTGATCGCCGCACTGTGCGGCCGCAATCACATAACAACCATTTTCAATCGCGCGTGACCGCAACAGATTATGCCAGTGCGCCTGCCCGGTCGTACGTGTAAACGCCGCCGGGATCGACAGGATTTTCGCCCCGGCCTTGGCATAATCACGGAAAAGCTGAGGGAACCGCACGTCATAGCAAATCGCGATGCCGATATCCCCGATATCTGTTTTGGCAAGCCGCGCCTGATCACCCGGGCGGAATGTTTTGCTTTCGCGGTAACTTTCCCCACCCGCCAGATCAACATCGAACATATGGATCTTGTCATAAGACGTGATCACCGCCCCGTCCGGGCCAATCACAAAACAACGATTGGCCACCCGGTCTTCGCCCGGTACCTTCACATGCAAAGATCCAACAATCAGGGTCGATTTCAATTCTTCCGCCAGATCGCGGAAAAATGTCAGGGCTGGGTGATCCGCCTCGTCAAAGGCCGCCGTCCTGACCTTTTCCCCGCCAAACGACATCATCGAAACATTTTCCGGAAACGCAATCAGCGTCGCCCCCGCCGCATGGGCATCGCGTGCATAGGTCGCCGCCCGCGCAAGGTTGTCGCTCATATTGTCACGCGCATTTACCTGAACACAGGCAGTAACAAAACGGGCCATGACATCGTCTCCATATCGTTGTTCTGCGATGATCATGGAACGCCATCACACCGCCGACAATACACAATTGGGCTACCGCCCGGCCAAAACAGTGTTTTAAGGTACACGCGCAACCACAGAGTCATTTTTTACCGATTTGATCTTCCAATGGTTAAAAATAGTGTATACAGTATTCCGAATGTAGAAGAAGGATCGAAGATGGAACCTCTTTCCGGTCGTAAAAGTCTGACTGACGAAGTGCATGATCGCTTGGTCGATGCCTTGTGTTCCGGTGCTCTCCCTCCCGGAATGCCTTTGCGTCAGGAAGCCTTGGCCG
This sequence comes from Thalassospira lucentensis, assembly GCF_001613805.1. GTDB lineage: Bacteria > Pseudomonadota > Alphaproteobacteria > Rhodospirillales > Thalassospiraceae > Thalassospira > Thalassospira lucentensis_A. The sequence goes on along the minus strand of NZ_LPVY01000024.1, from coordinate 179,750 downwards.
AGGAGCTCAATGTCTCGCGGCAACCAGTGTTGCAAGCTCTGGGGTTGCTGCGTCGTGATGGGCTGGTCGTACCGATGGGGCGGCGTGGATATCGCGTTGCCCCGGTCGATGCCAAACTGGTCGAGCACGTTTATGACTTGCGCGAAGCGTTTGACGGGCTTGCCGCCCGGCTGGCGTCAAAATCCCCGGAAGACGAACGGAAATCGGCACTGCGGGCTGCCATCAAACAGGGACACCACGCTCTGGGCAGCAATTCCACCGCAGACCTTGTTGCAGCCGACGTCGCGTTTCATCAAACGATCTATCGCCTGTCGGGCAACCCCCTGTTGCCCGAGGCATCAGCCGCAATCTGGTTGCAGGTCCGGCGTGTCATGCATGCCGATCTGCAAACCGGAACCGGTCCCGATCCCGTATGGACCGAACATCAAGCCATCGCCGACGCAATCTGCGTTGGCGATGGTGCGGCAGCCCAGCAGTTGGCAATCGCACATACGCGCAATGCCGCAAACCGCCTGATCACACATATGAAGGATACCGCAAAGACCACATTATAAACCGCCCGGCATAAAGATCCGGCCGGGCATAGGTCGCATAACAAAAAACAAAAATATGCGACGCGGAGGTAAACGTCATGAAACTCAACGAAACGGCTCTTGCCGAATTTCGCGAACAGGGCTTTGTCTTTCTGCCGGAACTTTTTTCACGTGAAGAAGCCGCCCTTCTTCTGTCCGAAGCCCGCCAGATTTATGCATCCGACCGTGAAGAAGTCTGGCGCGAAACATCCGGTGTTGCCCGCACCGCCTTTGCCGCACACACCTATAACGAAGCCCATCGCCGCCTTGGTGCCCATCCCCGCCTGATCGAACCTGTTGAACAGTTCCTCGAAGAACAGGTTTACATGCACCAGTACAAAATCAACGCCAAGGCCGCCTTTGATGGCGCCGTCTGGCAATGGCATCAGGATTACGGCACCTGGCAGCGCGACGATGAAATGCCCGAACCGCGCGCGTTCAACATCGCCCTGTTCCTTGAAGACGTCACTCCGGCCAACGGCCCGCTCTTATTCATCCCCAAAAGCCATAAGGCAGGCGTGCTCAAGGCCGGCCACGACCTTGAAACCACATCCTATCCGCTTTGGACACTTGATCGCGAAACGGTTACAAAGCTTGCCGCCGAGGGCGGCTGCGAGGCCCCGATTGGTCCCGCCGGATCGGTTGTGATGTTCCATGGCAATCTCGTCCATGCCAGCCCGCCCAATATCAGCCCGTTTGACCGCACCATTGTTTATCTTAGCCTGTGCGCGGTTTCGAACCATATCCGGGCGTTTAATCGTAAACCGTGGATCGCGCATCGCGACTTTACCCCGATCACGCCGCTTGCCGATGATTGCCTTGACGAACTGGTCGCCAAACAGCCTGCTGCCAAAAGTTCCGCGGCCTGATCGCCCGGCGACGGAGTATTTCAAATGAACCTTGATGCAAAACTGCGAAAACGTGCCGCGGACGGCAATCCCGTTCGCGTCGGCATTATCGGTGCCGGCAAATTCGGCTCGATGTTTTTAAGCCAGGCCGGACACCATCCGGGCTATCACGTTCTGGGGGTGGCCGATCTTAGCGCCACGCGCGCCAAAGAAGCCCTTGATCGTGTCGGCTGGCCGAAGGAACGCTATCAGGCCACCGATCCGGACAATGCGCTTAAAAACGGTACGACCTGGATCACCGAGGATGCCGACGCCCTGATCGAAGCCAACGGCCTCGAAGTCATCATTGATGCTACCGGCAGCCCGGCAGCCGGTATCCGCTATGGCCTGAAGGCCATCGAACATGGCCGCCACCTTGTCATGGTCAATGTCGAGGCCGACGTTCTTGCAGGGCCCCTTTTGGCGCGCAAGGCCGAGCAGGCAGGCCTCGTCTATTCCATGGCCTATGGCGATCAGCCCGCCCTGATTTCGGAAATGGTCGATTGGGCACGTGCGGTCGGCCTTGATGTCATCTGCGCGGGTAAGGGCACCAAATATCTGCCCGCCTATCACCATGTCACGCCCGATGATGTCTGGACCCATTATGGCCTGACACCTGAACAGGCAAAGGCGGGTGGCATGAACCCCCAGATTTTCAACAGCTTCCTTGATGGCACCAAATCCGCTATCGAAATGGCCGCGGTTGCCAATGCCTGTGATCTGGTGCCACAGGATATCGGCCTTCGTTTCCCTGCCTGCGGTGTCGATGATCTACCCCGATTGCTCTCGCCACGGGAAACCGGTGGTTTGCTTGATCGCAAGGGTACGGTCGAAGTGGTTTCAAGCCTTGAACGTGATACACGCCCGGTCTTTCGTGATCTGCGCTGGGGTGTTTATGTCACGTTTGAAGCCCCCAGTGACTATGTCAAACGCTGCTTCTCGGAATATGGTCTTCTGACCGACCCGACCGGGCAGTATTCCGCGATGTATAAACCCTATCACCTGATCGGTTTGGAACTGGGCATTTCGGTCGCCGCTGCCGCCCTGCGACACGAGGCGACGGGCGCACCGCGCGCATGGTCAGGCGACGCGGTTGCCTTTGCCAAACGCGACCTTCGCGTCGGTGAAAAGCTCGACGGGGAAGGCGGTTACACGGTCTATGGAAAACTGATGCCAGCCCGCATGTCAAAGGCCAACAATGCCCTTCCCATCGGCCTTGCCCACCACCTGACACTCAAACACAAAATTGCCACCGATCAGGTCGTTACATGGGACGACGTCGATTTCGACCTCACTGATCCCGCCATCCGCTTCCGCAAGGAAATGGAAGATACCTTTGGCTAATCTGCAATGCCTGTTTTCGGCAACGGGTGCACCATTATGTTTAAAGTGGCGGCACTCGCATCCGGAACTTGCGAACATGCTCGATCAATGCGCGAAGCTTTGGCGTAACCGACCTGCGCCCGGGAAAGTAAAGATAAAACCCCGCAAAGGGCGCCAGCCAATCATCAAGAACAGTTACAAGCTCGCCACGCCGGATATAGGGCGCAAAGGTTTCCTCGATCCCGAATGTGATACCGCCATCCGCAAGGGCAGTGCGGATCATCAAGAGCATGTCGTTTGTCGTAACCTGCGGCTCGACCGCCACATCGAACTCCTGCCCGTCACGTTCGAATTCCCATCGATACGGCGCGGTTTCAGGTGACGGGCGCCAACCGATACAGCGATGCCCTGCCAAGTCGCGCGGATGCTGCGGAATTCCGTGCCGCTCAAAATAGCGTGGCGTTGCCACTGCGACCTGCCGCTGCTCGCCCGTAAGCGGTACCGCGACCATATCCTGCTCAATCACCTCGCCAAGGCGCACGCCCGCATCGAACCCTGCGGCAACAATATCGAACTCCTCGTCGGTGACTGTCACATCAAGTGTAATTCCCGGATAAGCAATGGCAAATTCGGCAACAAGAGGCCCTGACAGAAACCGCTCGGCAATAGATGTGACCGCAACCCGCAAAAGCCCGTGCGGCATTCCCGATGCGCTCCGTGCGGTTTCCAGCGCCGCTCCAATTTCCAGAAGCGGTGAATGGACCGTTTCCAGAAACCGTTCACCTTCTTCGGTAAGTCGCACGCTGCGCGTCGTTCGCTGAAACAGCGGTTGCCCGATGGTTTCTTCAAGCCGCCGGATCCCCTGACTGACAGCAGAACGTGTTACGCCCAGCCTGTCGGCTGCCGCACGAAAATTTCCGGTATCCGCGACCGCGGCAAACATCGTCAGAAGATTAAGGTCCATACTGATTGGTAAATCATACTAACCAGTATGTCGAGTGATTGGCGGGTTATTCTGAACAAAGATAGTGAGTACCGTTAGCGAGCAAAGGACGTGGCGGCACTTGATCGCACACCACCCGCAGCACCAATCGAAAAAAGCAGGAGCTCACTATGAACCCCCGCATACTCGTTTTTTCGCTTTTATGTTCTGCCATCAGCACCACGGCCTTCGGTCAATCTGAAACGGCACAATCCTGCCCGGCAGACGGGCAAAACGGCCCTGTAATGCTTCATGAAACGTGGATTTTGGATGGCTGGGAACGTGCCCCGGGTGATCCGGCTTTTGTCTTTGCCAAAAAACTCGCCCGCTATTACGACCTCGAAGGTCCCGGTGTTTTTTATGACGACCTTGCACCGGACGGCAAGACCGCCAGACGTGCAATTGACTACGGAGCCCTGTGGGAGGGACCGTTTAACAATATGCGCTCCGCCCACCACGCAATATCGGATGGCCCGGACGCCATCATTGGCAATAGCGTTGCCTCAACGACACTTGAATTTGTCGCCCGGCTCGAAGCACGGGATGGCGCGGTTACCGCGATCCGGGATCGTTCCCAACTCGGTTGGCAATGCGATGGCAATCGCTGGGTCATTCGTCATGAGCACAACTCGGCCCGGATCGTCACCGAAGCTGAAATTGCCCCCTATTTCCAACAGACAGAGGAACAATCTGGCATGAGCGAAATACAGCCTTCACCCTATATCGGCATGTGGGTTACCGCAGACAATCATGTCCGACAGGAACTTAGGCCCGACGGGCGGTACGCAGAAGCACGTGGCAATCGCGAAAACGCCTATACCGGCCGTTACGAGATCGAAGGCAACCGGATCGAATACTGGGATGATTCCGGTTTCACAGCCGACGGCGAATTTATCGATGGCATTCTACATCACGGCGGCATGATCATGCACCGACAGGAGAACAACCAATGAAACGTACATCCGTTTTGACCCGATACATACCGTCCCCGATCCGGTTTGGTACTGGCCTTTTCACTATCGTTTTGCCGATACTTTTAACCAGTCCGGCATCGGCATCGCAAACCGCAACACCAAACGCGGCCGCGCTTGAACAGCAGGATAACAACCGGGATATCGTTCGCCGTGCCTTCGACGCATGGGTGGCAGGCGAAAGCGTGTTCGGGCAAATTCTTGCCGATGATGTTGTCTGGACCATCCATGGCTCTGACCCTGTTGCTGGCACTTACACCAATCGTCAGGATTTTGTGGAACAGGCTGCAACGCCACTTGTCAGTAGGCTTGTAACACCGATCAAACCTGTTGTTCACGCGATCTGGGCCGACAACGATATGGTGATTATCCGCTTCGACGGTAGCGCCACCACCACCACCGGAACGTCTTATGAAAACCAGTTCGTCTGGATATTCAAAATGCAGGAAGGTCTGGTTATCGAAGCCGAAGCTTTTCTTGATCTCGCAGCCTATCGCGAGGTCGTCGACAACAATCCGGTGAAAACCGAATAAAGCCGGCCACGTAGCCCAGATTTCCAAATGTGAAAAGCATGCGTTGACCTGCATGCTTTTCACCATCACTCAGACAGAGGTTAAGACAAACGGTTGTTTCAGTTCCGACGGGCCGCCTCAAATTCTCGCATCAGGGTCACAAGAAGCTCCGCTGCGGGCATCGCACGCGCCAGTGGCGCGCCTTGCCCGGCCCATTGCGCGCCAAAGCCGTCTTCATCTTTGGCCTTGGCAGCAGCGTTCAATGCTTTTCCCGCGTCATAGGCAATCGGATAGGATGGAACTGCCGCATCCAGCGTATCTTTCAGCGCCGTAAAGCGGTTTGCAATCGCGCGTGCCGGACGGCCGGAAATCAACGATGTCAGTTGCGTATGATATGCCCCCGCCCCCATCAGCGCACGGCGATATCCCTCATCGGCCAAGGATTCCGGACACGCGATAAAGGCCGTACCCAATTGGGCGCTCACAGCACCAAGATCAAGGGCGGCGGCAATACCCGCCCCATCCATGATACCGCCCGCGGCAATAACCGGCAGCTTGCAATCACGCACCAGCAAACGGGTCAGTGCGACAGTGCTCAAACAATCATCATGCGCATCCGGGTCAAAAATACCGCGATGACCACCGGCCTCGATGCCTTGGGCAACGACCACATCAATACCAGCAGCCTCGATCTTACGGGCTTCGTCCAGACTGGTCGCAGTTGCAAACAGCATAATTCCGGCCTGCTTTAGCACCGCAATCACATCTGCCGACGGCAATCCGAAATGTAAACTGACCACAACCGGTTTCATCTCGATCAAAAGCGCCAGCATATCCTGATCTTCGACAAAGCTTTTATAGATGGTGCGTAAACCTGACGGTGGCGTTGCACCGAATTCGGTAAAATGCGGCCTTAAGGCATGAAGCCATGCAGCCTCACAAACCGGGTCCGGCTTTGGTGTTTCATGGACAAAAACATTGACGTTAAAGGCGCGATCCGTCCGGGCGCGAAGTTCTTCGATCATCTTACGCGCCGCCGTCGCGTCACTTGCGCCGACACCAATCGACCCCAGACCACCGGCATTCGAAACCACCGCCGCAAGTGCCGGGGTGGAAACCCCGGCCATCGGGGCCTGCACAATCGGCAATGTCATACCAAGCTTGTCCAGCATTTCAGTCCTCCAGAATGCCCTGCCCGTGTCGAGGCAAACATTCTTCACAATTTCAGAATTAAGATTGACATATATTCTTAAATAAAGAATATAAATTCAAGTAAATTCCGCATTGGAGAATTATGATGGATCTTGCGTCGCTGGCGGTTTTTCGTACCGTTGCCAAAGAACAGGGCATTACCCGTGCTGCCGAACTGCTTGGCCGGGTGCCATCCAATGTCACCACGCGTGTTCAGCAGCTTGAAACGGAAATCGGTGTTGCCCTGTTTCAACGCGATAAAAAACGCATGATCCTGACACAGGAAGGCGAAACCTTTCTGGAATATGCCGACCGCATCCTGAACCTTGCCGACGAAGCACGCCAGGTGGTCAATCCCTCGGCCCCAGCCGGAACCCTGCGTGTCGGTTCGATGGAAAGCACCGTCGCCAGCCGCCTTCCCGTTCCACTCGCTGCCTATAACAAGGCATTCCCCGACGTCACGATTGAACTATCAACAGCCCCAACCCGACAGCTTGTCGATGGCCTTCTGGCCCGCCGCATTGATTGCGCACTGATTGCGATACCATCGGGGGAATGGTGGCTGGAACCCGGAACACTTGATACCCGCGCCCTGTTTCGCGAAGAACTTGTATTGCTTCTCCCACCAGGACATCCCGATATTCTTAGCGCCAGCGACATCCAGCCAAATTCACTGGCGGCCTTCGCACCGGGTTGTACCTATCGAGCGTTGGCCGAAGAATGGCTTACCGGGTTCGGATCCATCAGGGAACATTTCGCGGTTCAGGAAGTCGGATCTTATCACGCGATGTTTGCCTGCACCGCTGCCGGATCATGCATCAGCATCATGCCGCGCAGTGTCGTTGATCTTATGCGTCATCTTGGCCTGGTCAGGGAACATCCCCTGATGAAGGTTGATACCTTTCTGGCCTGCCGTCCGGGTTTTGATACCCCGGCATTTTCGGAATTCCGCAAAACGCTTGAAACGGCATCCGATATCAAAAAATAAACGGGTGGCAACAATCGTTGCCACCCGTTTTGGAAATCCCGAACTTATGCCGACAGCTTGCTGTCCAGACCGCCCTTGGCGTTCAGCGCCATAAGTTCGTCGCAGCCGCCGATATGTTCGTCATTGATGAAAATCTGCGGCACGGTATGACGGCCATTCGCACGATCCATCATTTCCTTTTTGCGACGCGGTTCCATCATCACATCAATCAGTTCGTATTTGGCACCCTTTTCTTCCAGAAGCTTGCGGGCACGCTTGCAATAGGGGCACCATTCGGTGGCGTAAACTTCGACTTTTGCCATCTAATCATGTTCCTTTTCGTCAGGCCGCGACCCGTGCGACAGCGCATGCTTTTGCACCCCGGCACCGGGCTACGACCGGTAAATCTTGTTGGATGACCGTTCTATAACAGATATTTCGCAGGGCGTCATCGCACCACCCGTGCAACCGTGATCAGGCGCACTTGCATGGCTCCGGCACGCTTTAGAATCCGCGCACAGGCATTGGCCGTCGCCCCGGTTGTCAGCACATCATCGATCAAAACCACACGCGCACCGGCCAGCCCGATCCGTGCAGCAATCCTGTCATCCAGCCCAAAGGCACCGCCAACTTCACGCTTGCGCGACGATGCCCCCAAGCCACCCAGACTGCGTGTTTTTCTCAACCGCCGGAGTACCGTGCCATGCCACGCAATCCCTGTTTGCCGCGACAGGGATGCTGCCAGCAACCCGGACTGGTTATATCGACGCATCAAAAGCCGGGTCCGATGTAGTGGTACGGGAATTATCAGATCCGCATCACCCCAGAAATCCCGCCCCGCCAGCAACAGCCACCGACTTAAAAGCGGCGTCAGATCGGTGCGGTCCCCATGCTTGAACCGCAGCAGGTAATCGCGGCTGCCACCATCGTAAACCAGTGCCGCCCGCGCGGCATCAAACGCCGGGCTTTTTCGTAAACATTCACCGCACAGGGTGCCATCGCCCGCATCGTCGTTGCCACCATCATCACCGGCAATTTCGAACGGATACCCGCAACACGCACAAAGCGGATCGGAAATAAACCGAAGCCCGGCCCAGCAATCGGCACAAACCGCATGCACCGTATCGGTAACCATACCGCATCCGCCACAACGCGGCGGCAAAACGGTGCGCAAACCGATCTGCATCACATTGCCGACAATGCGACCAACCCGTGCTGGTAAAATCCCCAAACCCTGATCCCTGCCTGACGTCACATCCCCGATAATACCGCGCCCGATCCTATCACGCGTGATGGTTGAAACGATGCGCTAATTGATTCGCCTATCCGAACGCAGGCGATCCACCGCCAGATCGATAAAGGCCCGGACCTTGGCCGGGGCATGACGGCCTTCGGGATGGACGATATGGATCGGCAGTGGTTCAGGTTCATAATCAGACAAAACCACCTCAAGCGAACCATTCTCGATAAAGGGTACTGCCTGATAGGACAGCATCCGAACCAATCCCCATCCTTCAATCGCCGCCTTGCGGGCCGCTTCAATCGAATTGGTTTGCAGTCGTGCATTTACCGAAAGACGGTTGTTCTGATCTCCACCAAACTGCCAATCCAGCGGCGCCGATGATCCGGTTGACGCAACAACCCTGTGCGCCCCGATATCCGCGGGCCCCTGCGGCCTGCCACACCGTGCAAAATAATCGGGTGATCCGCAAATGATACGCCGTACCGTCCCGACCTTGATCGCACTCATCGATGTATCGGCCATATGCCCGATACGAATGGCAAGATCGATGCCTTCCTCGACAATATTGACAATGCGGTCAAACAACAGCACCCGACCGCGTACTTCAGGATACAAATCGAGAAATTCGGTCATCACCGGAAATATATACATCTGCCCGAACAGAACCGGGGCCGTGATGGTCAATGTGCCGCTGGGCCGGGCATAGGCACCGCCTGCAGCAGCCTCCGCTTCTTCCAAATCAGCAAGCAATCGCTTGCAGTCATCATAATAATTTGCCCCCGGCTCGGTCAGAGTGACGGACCGTGTTGTCCGTGTCAAAAGCCGGGCACCGGTGATTTCCTCCAGGAACGCGACTGCACGTGTGACGGCGGGCGGGCTTGATCCCAACTCCCGTGCAGCCGCGGCAAAGCTTTGCGCCTCGACAACGCGCACAAAAATTCTCATCGCCTGAAATCGATCCATGGTGCTTTTCCTGCACTGCCAACACATAATTCCATTTTACGGAATAATGAATTCCCGGAAAACCATATTCTATAAAACTAAGGAAACAGTCATGGTCATTGGCATCGCATCAACCTTGTATTTGAAGAAGGACTTGGAACAATGAAGCTGCATTATTTCCCCCTCTCGGGCCATGCCCATCGTGCCCACCTGTTTCTAAGCCTTCTGGGCGTTGACCACGACGTCGTGGTTGTCGATCTACCCAACGGTGCCCATAAATCTTCGGAATTCCTGAAACTGAACCCGCTGGGTCAGGTTCCCGTACTTGAAGACGGCGACGTGGTGATTGCCGATTCCATCGCCATCATGACCTATGTCGCCAAGAAATACGGTGCGACCGACTGGTTGCCCGAAGATGCCGAAAGTGCCGCCAAGGTCCAGAAATGGCTTTCGATCGCGGCAGGCCAGATTGCCTATGGCGTCTGTGCTGCACGTCTGGTCACGGTATTCAATGCCCCGTTCAATGCCGACGAAGTCATTGCACGCGCGCATGCCATTCTCGCTCATATTGAGGCCGCGCTTTCAGGCAATGAGTGGCTCGAACTGGACCGCCCGACCCTCGCCGATGTCGCGCTTTACAGCTATATCGCCAATGCGCCCGAGGGCAATGTTGATCTTGCCCCCTATGGCAATGTGCGCGCCTGGCTCAAACGGGTGGAAGCCCTGCCCGGTTTCGTGCCGTTCGAACAGACTTCTGCCGGCCTGCGCAAGTCGGTCTGATGGTCAGGGTCGGTCTTTCACCGTACTTGCCCCCCTGCACCAACTCGGTGATCCCTCTCCCCGGCCCGACCCCTTCTTTGTGTCGTAAAGGAAACTGCCATGAGCACGCCCTTGATGTCGTCTGCCCCCCTGCAATTTACCCCTTCTGGCACGGACACCAACAGCCCGTGGCACGAAGGTGAAATTCACATGCAGAAGCTGGTCGGGGTCAATGCCCGCATGGCCGAGGTTGGCAAACGTGTTCTGCGCGACCACCTGATCGAACAGCATCGCCAGTTTTACCCGCGACTGCCCTTTGCCGTGTTTGGCGCGGTCGATGAAAATGGCGACGTCTGGGCAACCCTTCGCGCCAACCATCCCGGTTTTCTGCATTCGCCCGATCCCTATCAGCTTGCGGTCAATATCCCGCGTGATCCGGCTGATCCGGCCGATGCCGGGATGGATGATGGCAAGGCAATTGGCATGATCGGGATTGAACTGCACACAAGACGCCGCAACCGTCTGAATGGCACGATCGCGCGTTCATCTGATAGCGGTTTCGCAATCCGGGTCGGGCACAGCTATGGCAACTGCCCGCAATATATTCAGTTGCGTGATTTCGAGTTCACCCGCGATCCACTTTCGCCTCAAACCGGTTCGCGGGCGGATTTGGAAAGCACGTTGAATGATAAGGCGCGCGCGATGATTGCCGCGGCCGACACCTTCTTTGTTGCAACCTATGTCGATCGTCCGGGTGAAAAGCGCGAGGTTGATGTTTCACATCGTGGTGGCAAACGCGGATTTGTCCGCGTCGATGCCGATGGCAGCCTGACCATTCCCGATTTTGCCGGAAACCTGTTTTTCAATACGCTGGGAAATATCCTCGCCAATCCCAAGGCAGGCCTTGTCTTTACAGATTTTGCCACGGGCGATGTCCTGCAAATCACCGGCGATGCCGACGTCATTATCGATGGACCGGAAATTGCCGCCTTTCAGGGGGCGGAACGTTTGTGGCGGGTTTTCCCTCGCAAGGTCGTGTTGCGCAAGGCCGCCCTTCCGATCCGCTGGCGCGATCAAATCGACGGGGCATCCCCCAACAGCCTTCTGACCGGCGACTGGGAAACGGCGGAACGCAAGATCGCGTCGATGAAAAATGCGATTATTTGGAAAAATTTCAAAATCGCGCGGATTGTGAAGGAAAACAGAATAATCAAATCCTTCCATCTCGAACCGCTCGACGGGACTGGAACCCTGCCGCACAAAGCCGGGCAGCACCTGCCGATCCGGGTCACGGTGCCCGGCCATGACAAACCGCTGATCCGCACCTATACGCTTTCAAGCGGCCCGTCCGACAATAGCTATCGCATCAGTGTGAAGCGCGAAGGCTTGGTTTCAAGCCATTTGCACGACCATCTTTCCGAGGGCGACGCGATCGAGGCCCGCGCGCCTGCTGGTGATTTTTCAATCGACGCCCATGTCAAACGCCCGGCAGTTCTGATTGCGGGCGGGATCGGTATTACGCCAATGATCTCGATGTTGCGCCATGTCGTTTATGAGGGGCTCCGCACCCGCGGCTTCCGGCCGACATGGCTGTTTTACGCCGCGCGCACCCTTGAAGACCGGGCGTTTGATGACGAGCTGGTCGAACTGGTCAAAGCAGCCCAAGGCAACATTCGCCTTGTCCGCGTCCTTGGCGATCCGACCAATGCAGAACCACGCAAGGATTACGAGGCATCCGGGCATATCGATATGAATTTGCTGCGCTCCCTGCTGCCGTTTGACGATTTCGATTTTTATCTGTGCGGTCCGCCGCCTTTCATGCAGGCGATATATGATGGTTTGCGCGGCCTTAACATCACCGATACCCGCATCCATGCCGAGGCATTCGGCCCCGCATCCCTGCAACGCAGACACGACAGCCAACCCGATTTGCCGGAACTGGCACCGGCAAGCCTCACGGAAACTAAGGTCGATTTTTCAAGCTCGGGCCAAAGCACAATCTGGAAGCCGGGTGATGGCAAAACCCTGCTGGAACTGGCCGAAGATGCCGGATTGGCGCCAGAGGCAAGCTGCCGTGGCGGGAATTGCGGCACCTGCCGGACCAAAATCCTGCAAGGAAACGTGACCTATAAAACCCGGCCATCGGCCAAAACCGCTGCGGACGAGGCATTGATCTGCTGTGCCGTGCCCGCGGCAGTGGAAGATGACAGCAATGAGCCACTTGTTCTGGCGCTTTGATCCGGTCTTGGATTGCAAGGGCGGGCGCGACGTTCTATCTAGGTCGTAACTTTTAAAATGACTTTTGACGGAGCTTCCCGCCCCATGGCCGATCCGATCACCGTTTTTGATCGCCACATCCTGAAACTGCGCCGCGACCGCGCGGCAAAGCGCGCCAGTGAATTCAATTTCCTGTTCGCCGAAACCGCCGAACGCCTTGCCGACCGGCTTGACGACACCACGCGCACATTCCCGCTGGCGGTTGATCTTGGCTGTCACAATGGCGAGCTTGGCCAGATCATCGGTGCACGTGGCGGGATCGAAACCCTGCATCAATGTGACATTTCATATGGTTATGCGCAGTCAGCCAAAATGCGCAATGAACGCACCACATTCGTTGCCGATGAAGAATTCCTGCCGTTTGGCGATGGATCACTTGATCTGATCCTTTCGAACCTGTCGCTACACTGGGTCAATGACCTGCCCGGTATGCTGCTTCAAGCACGGCGTGCGCTTAAACCCGACGGCCTGTTTCTGGCCTGCCTGCTGGGCGGCGATACGCTGCGCGACCTGCGCGAGGCACTGATGACGGCCGAGGCCGAAGAAGAAGGCGGAGTGTCGCCCCGCGTATCCCCCTTTGTCGATGTTCGCGATGCCGGGTCGCTGTTACAGCGCAGCGGCTTTGCCCTGCCGGTGGTCGATAGCGACGATATCACCATCGATTATCCCGATGCCCTGAAACTGATGCGCGATCTTTCGGGGATGGGCGAAAGCAACCTTGTCGCCATCCGGTCCAAAAAATTCACCAAACGCAGCACATTGGCCCGTGCCGCGGCAATTTATCACGAACGTCATGGTCGCCCGGATGGCCGCGTTCATGCCAAATTTCAGGTGATCTACCTTACCGCATGGACCCCGGACGAAAGCCAGCCAAAACCGCTGCGTCGTGGCACCGGTCAGGTCAGCCTTGTCGATTTTCTGGGTGACGTGCCAGACAAGCCCGATCCAGCCAAAAGCAATTAGTCACAAATTTTGATTTAACCGATCAAAAACAAACAGTTACCGGAATTTGACATGCTCCTTCCTTCTCCCCTGATTCAGGGCAAGCTGATCAAACGTTACAAACGGTTTCTGGCCGATATCGAGCTTGAAAATGGCGACATGATCACCGCCCACTGCGCCAATCCGGGCGGGATGATCGGATTAAAGGAAGCAGGGATTGATGTCTGGCTATCGCAATCAGACAATCCGAAGCGCAAACTGAAATACAGTTGGGAACTGTGCCTGGTTGGCGGTGCGATGGTTGGTATCAATACTGCCCATCCCAATGCAATTGTCGAAGAAGCGATACTGGCAGGCAAGGTGCCCGAACTGGCCGGGTATGAGACGCTGAAACGCGAAGTCAAATATGGCAAAAACTCCCGTATCGATATTCTGTTATCCGATCCGGTCAAAGGGCTTTGCTATGTCGAAGTCAAGAACGTCCACCTGAAACGCGATAATGCCGTGCCGGGGCTGGCCGAATTTCCCGATGCGGTGACTGTGCGTGGGGCAAAGCATCTGGACGAAATGGCGGACATGGTCGCAGACGGGCATCGTGCCGTGATGTTCTATCTGATCCAGCGCGATGATTGTGATCAGTTTGCCCTGGCATCGGATATCGATCCGCAATATGCCGCGCGCTTTGCGGCTGCCACCAGTGCTAAGGTCGAAGCGATTGCCTATGACTGCGTGATTGATGTCAAGACACCGTCGGTCACCGTAAACACCACACTTCCAATCCTCGACATCAGCGCAAAGTGACGGCGTCCTTGCCAATTTCGCCCTGTCCGATTATGTCATTGAACTATGTTGCGACACAGCGACCATTGAATTTACTGCCGAACCAAGGAGATTTCGGGTGGCGAACGGAAAAGTAAAACTGCACGGACCCGAAGCATTCGAGGGGATGCGCGCCGCCGGACGGCTGGCTGCGGAAGTGCTCGATTACATTACACCTTTCGTTGTCCCGGGCGAAACGACCGGCAGACTTGACCAATTGTGCGATGAATATATTCGCGACCATAATGCGGTTTCGGCCTGCCTTGGATATCGCGGTTTTCCGAAATCGATTTGCACCTCGATCAATCATGTTGTCTGTCACGGGATCCCCGGCGACAAGAAACTGATGAATGGCGACATCATGAATATCGATGTCACCGTCATTCTTGATGGCTGGTATGGCGATACATCGCGCATGTATATTGCAGGCACGCCCAAGGTAATGGCGCAGCGCCTTGTCGATGTGACCTATGAAGCATTGTGGCGCGGCATCAATGCCGTCAAGCCGGGGGCGACCCTTGGCGATATCGGTTATGCGATCCAGAGCTATGCCGAAAGCGAACGTTTTTCGGTTGTGCGCGATTTCTGCGGTCATGGGCTGGGTCAGGTTTTCCACGATGCGCCAAATGTCCTGCATTATGGCCGCCCAGGCGAAGGACTGGTTCTGGAACCCGGCATGATTTTCACCATAGAGCCGATGATCAATCAGGGTACCTATACCTGCAAAATCCTGCCTGATGGCTGGACAGCTGTAACGCGGGACCGCAAACTGTCCGCACAGTTCGAACATTCGCTTGGCGTCACCGATGACGGGTTTGAAATCTTTACCCGTTCGCCCGCCGGGCTTGAAAAACCACCATACGATATCAGTGCAGCCGCCGAATAAGGCCGCGAACGAGGGGGAAGCGGATTTGAGCGAAACAGAAGATCGCAAAGCTGCTTCCCGTCCTGACGCGCCGATTGATGCTCAGATTGATGACGGCGCACAGGTCTTTTTCGATCAGACGCGCGATGCCGTCCCGGTCGGACAAAGCGGCCAGTTACCGGCATCCCCAACCGACGCAAAGTCCGCCAAACCGCATTATCACGGCCATCGCCAACGCTTGCGCGAACGGTTCCTTAAAGGCGGGGCAAATGCGCTTGCCGAGTATGAATTGCTGGAACTTCTGCTATGCATGGCGATGCCGCGCGGTGATGTCAAACCACTGGCAAAATCGCTGATTGCGCAGTTTGGCAGCTTTGCCAATGTTCTTGCCGCCCGGCCCGAGGATTTGCAAAAGGCCAAGGGGCTTGGTGATGCCGGAATTGCCGCGATCAAGGTCGCCGAAGCCAGCGCGCAGTATCTGGCGCGTGAACGCGCGATGGAATTACCCGTGATCGCTAGCTGGGAACAGCTGATTGATTATTGCCGGGTGCGGCTGGGCCATCGCAAGACCGAAGAACTGCACCTGCTGTTTCTGGATCGCAAGAACCGGTTGATTGCTGATGAATGTCATCAGACTGGCACGGTCGACCACACCCCGGTTTATCCGCGTGAAGTGATCAAGCGCGCGCTGGAACTGCATGCCAGTGCGATCATTCTGGTTCACAACCATCCCAGCGGCGACGCCACGCCATCGCGCGGCGATATCGACATGACCCGCAAGATCATCGAGGCGGCCAAGGCGATGGAAATCACTATCCATGACCACATCATCATTAGCCAGGCCGGATATAATTCGTTCAAAACCCTTGGCCTGATCTAGGATCACAGCCATGCCCCATATCGGACTGGTCGCCCTTGTCGTGGCGGATTATGACGACGCCATTGATTTCTATGTCAACAAGGTCGGTTTCGATCTGATCGAAGATACCGATATGGGCAACGGCAAACGCTGGGTCATTGTCAGCCCGAAGGGTGCATGTGAAAGCCGCCTTTTGCTCGCACAGGCATCGGGCGAAACACAAACCGCTGCCATCGGCAATCAAACCGGCGGGCGGGTTGGCTTTTTCCTGAATACCGACAACTTCGCCCGCGATCATGCCCGGATGAAAAAGGCCGGTGTCATGTTTCTTGAAGAACCACGATATGAGCCATATGGCACCGTTGCTGTATTTGCCGACCTTTATGGCAACAAGTGGGATTTGCTGGAACTCAAAATCCAATCAGCAGAAAGCTAAGCCAGACAAGCCCCCCTGATGACCATAATCAAAGGGTAGCGTAGCCATAAAAACACCGTACGCCGGCAGAAACCGCCAGAAATCCGCTACAGATGCCAATGATCAGCATGGCTACAAGCGTCATCCCCACACATAAGCGGATAAACCACATCATGATCCTCCCGGGATTCATTCTGGCAGATAACAAAGGGCGGGTCGGCCCACTGGACGTGACCGACCCGCCAGAAACCGGCCGCCTGAATTTGGGGGGCAGGAGACCGGTGCCTGAACCCAGAGGTCAGAAGTTGTAAACCAACCCCAGACCGATGCTGTAAACATAGTCATCATCAATCAACGGACTGTCGGTATAGCTGTCAGGCAGCAATTCCACCCCACCGGTCCCAAGCAGAACGATACTTTCGGTAATCGGATAGGTCACAGAAACGTCAAGATGTGGGATGAAGGCAGCATCCGCATCATAGGCGGCCCGGTCACTTCTGACTTCGGAGCCGCTGACACCGACATGGTAGTTTGCCAGCTTATCGCTTTGCCAGCGTACCCCGCCACCCCAGTCGAATGTTACATTCTGCAAATCCATCGGGATGGTATAGGTGAGGTCAAGTTCATGACCGTCATGGGCGTCATTAAGATCGGTCAGGTAATAGGCTCCGACCTCCCCCCGCCACAGGCGGCTGGTGAAACCGATCCCGGCTTCATAGGCCATGTCGCGTTCATTCATACCGCGCAGATAGTCACTATCGCCATTTTCAAACGGCTCCATGCGAAGTGCACCAAGCACGTCAAGACTGGCAAACTCGTTTTGCCATGCGGTGACAGATATCCCATCGGTCCCGATATGCAGCCGATCCGCATCATAGGCCAAAAGCGGCAAAGGATCTAAATCGACGCTGTCCGCACCGCGATAAGGATTGCTCTCAACCTGGCCATATGCCCCGAACTGCCAGACGCCGCCAAGCCACGGATCGGCTTCGTCCTGTTTGGGATTGACCTCTTCGCGCAGGATGTCCCTTGTACCTTGCTGCGCATTGGCCGAGGTGCTGATAAAAAGCAGAAGCGCGCTTGCGCATAATCCGGTCCCCAACAGGATCAAACCGTTCCCGACCAGATTCGAAACTCTATAAAAACTCATTTTGTCCGATCACCCTTGTATCAGTTTTGGTGATCCGACTATGCCGATCCGCCCTGTGCATGGCGTCCGGCTCTGTATCCTCGAACCTGATTTACACACCCCAAAGGTACGAATGCACATTCGTACGCGCTAAGTGTTTGTATTTAATATTTTCTCATCCCGGTACGCACTGGGAGTTTTGCCGGTGATTTTCTTGAAAGCCAGATTGAAAGTTGATTTCGAATTAAACCCGACACTGATTGCGATATCGAGGATCGTGCGATCCGGCTCCTCGATCAGAAGGCGGGATGCCTCGTTTGTTCGGACCTCATTGACGAAATCAAAGAAGCTTTTGCCTAGATGCTGGTTCAGGACATAGGAAAGCTGGTTGGGTGTCACGCCAACCGCATTGGCAAGTTTCGGCATGGTCAGAAGCGGATCGAACATCAATTCGCGTGCGGCAACGATACGATCCAGTTTTGCCCGTATCCGGCTGACATCATTGGAATCGACCTTGCGCGCCAGAACGGATCTGCGCTTTTCTTCGTCACTTTCATGGGTGTTTTCAACCTCGTCACGTTCGGGCTGAACGAACAATGCCGGGTTCACTGCAATAACGTGACACATCCGGAAGAACACCAGAACGAAGGTCGCCTTCACGCCGAGCTGTAACCATTCACTGCGCGAAACGATGGTATCAAAAAGATTGATCAGCGTGAAAAGGGTAAAAATCACACTTAACCCGACCAGCAGTTCCAGCACCCAACGCCGGAGTCCTTTCTGATCCACTTCAAGCTGCCGACTGGCATCCTGTAGATACCGAACCGCAACATGCCAAACCCGGAACATATAACTTGCAAACTGAAGACAGAATGTCGTTATCAGCAAAATCAGCAGCACATTAAAGATCTTACCCTGCCGAAAATCCAGATCGACATTGATTTCCTCGATGGTCACCCCAGACAAAGAAGTGTCAGGACCGAGCAAGTACACCACACCCATCATCACCACCGACACAGGAAGCATGACCGCAAAATGCCATGCGGGCCTGACAGAAGGTTTCCCCGATATTTCCAGAAAATACAGATAGATAGCCGGGATGAAGGCAAAGTAGAAAGGGGTAAAGACGGGGGCTAGATACAGATTTACAAGCGGACTGACCATTGTATCGATAATGTCATCCGCAAAGCTCATTCCCACAGCCACCGCGAATATCATCAGCCAGCGATTGGCCCGAAATGCGCGCCTGCCCTCGCCCCGCAGAAGAACAACCAGAAAAATGGTCTGGGCCGCACCGAGGGCCGAAATCAGCAGCAGCAACAAGTCAATCGGTTCCAACATTCATGCGTCCGTGATTTGCGGTGATACGGGAGGGATATCCGAATTCCGGCCAAGACTAGTCAGGATATCGGGCTACTGACCAGTGCTACACTGCGAAATGGTCTCCGATCGATAAACACTTGGCGTTTTGCCGGTAGTTTTCTTGAAAGCCAGATTGAAGGTGGATTTGGAATTGAACCCGACACTGATTGCGATATCGAGGATCGTGCGATCCGGCTCCTCGATCAGAAGGCGGGATGCCTCGTTTGTTCGGACCTCGTTGACGAAATCAAAGAAGCTTTTGCCCAGATGCTGGTTCAGGACATAGGAAAGCTGGTTGGGTGTCACGCCGACCGCATTGGCAAGTTTCGGCATGGTCAGAAGCGGATCAAGCATCACATTCCGATCTGTGACAATCCTTTCAAGCCGGGTGCGAATGCGTTCTATATTGGAAACGTCTACAATTGCACGCGACATTGGGGCGTTTTGGTCATCAGGCTCTTGTGCGGGACCATGACGCACAGATAGATCGTCAAAAACGCCGCCTTCGGTTTCCGGCTGCACAAAAAGCGCAGGATTCTGCGCAATCACCTGGCACATCCGGAAAAAGACAAGCACAAACCCCACCTTGACACCAAGCGACAGCCACTCCGCCCGCGACACAAACAGATCGAACAGATTGGTCAGGGTAAAGACAGTAAACAACACAGTCATGCCGACAAGAAGTTCCGTCACCCACCGGCGCAGCCGTTCACTATCGGCCTGAAGCTGCCAGTCGGCCTGTTGCAGATAACGCCGCGCACACCGCCAGATGCCTGTCATGTAAACGGCAAACAGGACACAAAACAGAATCACGATGGCCAGCAACACCATATCGGCAAGCCCCGTTGCCGAAAACTCGATCTGCAAACCGGCATCACGAATATGACCATTGTTGGCGATCATACGCGCACGTTTCAGGTAGACCATAAGCCCGATGGCCGCAGTAACCGGCAGCAGCACCAGAAAATGCCGATATGGTCGTGGAGCCGGATCGCCGGAAATCTCCCGGAAATACAGATAGATCGACGGGATCAAGGCAAAAAAGAATGGCGCAAAAACCGGGACAAGATACAGGTTCGTCAGCGGGCTGATCATCGGATCGAACGTATCATCGATAAAACTCATGCCGACAGAAAATCCGAATACCATCAGCCATCGATTGGCCGTAAATGCCCGTTTCCCTTCATCCATCAGCAGGACAATCAGGAAAATCGCCTGTGCAGTTCCAAGAACCGAAACGATCAGAAAAAGAAGATCAAGTGTTTCAAACATTCATGTGTCCGTCGCTTGCGACGATAAAGGTTACAACAGCGATATCATACCCACGCTCCCCCGCTGAAAAGCAGAAAACAGCCCTATGGTGCAGTGTTACGCTGCGACATGGTTTCTGATCGGTAAACACTGGGTGTTTTGCCGGTGATTTTCTTGAAGGCAAGATTGAAGGTCGATTTCGAATTGAAACCCACACTGGTCGCGATATCAAGGATCGTGCGATCCGGTTCATTGACCAGCAAGCGGGATGCCTCGTCCGTCCGGGCTTCGTTGATGAAGTCAAAGAAGCTTTTGCAAAGATGCTGGTTTAAGACAAATGAAAGCTGATTGGGTGTCGCCCCTACAGCGGTCGCAAGCTTTGGCAGGCTGACTAGCGGATCGAAAAGCAGATCGCTTTTAGCTTTTATATCGTCAAGTCGTTTACAAATTCTGCTGATTTCGTCGGCATCTACCAGATTGCGAGGCGCAAACCGGGTTTGCTTCGTCCCGGTTGGAAAGAAGACGTCAGTGCTGTTGTCCATTACTATCTCTTGCGCCCCGTCCCATTCCGCCTGAACGAACAGAGCCGGGTTGGCCGCAATCAGGTGACATAGACGCAAAAACACCAGAACAAAACCAGCCTGGACGAACACAACCGACCAGTCACTTTCCGTTGTAAAGATTTCGAGTATGGTGGTCGCAGCAAAAATCACAAAGATGATGCTGATACCGATCAGAAGTTCGCGAACCCAGCGCCGCAGGGCTTTTTCATCTGCCCCCAACTGTTCCCCGGCCTGACGCAAATATCGATAGGTAACCCGCCACGTCCGCACCATGTAAATCACGACTTGCAGATACAGCGCGAAAATCACGGTTAAAAGGATCATCCCCAGGACAAAATGATCCTCAAGTTCCAGTTCGATCTCGCCCTCGCCAACAATCAAATCCTGAAAATTTTGCAAAATCAGAAAAACCGAAACAACCAACGACACGAATACCGGCAGGATGATCGCGAAATGCAACAAGGGCCGCCTTGCGGAATGCCCGGCGATTTCGCGGAAATACAAAAATATTGCGGGCATTAGGACAAAGGTCGCCGTCAGGAACACCGGGATCAGATACAGGGTTATCGACGGTTCCAGCAACACATCAGCCAGATCTTCAACGAAGCTGAGGCAGACCGCGATGATGAAAACAAATAACCAGCGATTGGCACAAAAGGCACGTTTCCCCTGGTGATACAGCAACAGCAGCAGGAACATCCCCTGTACCAAACCGACAACCGCAATCAGCAACAGACAAAGTCTGGGTGTTTCGAGCATGGTGGCATCACATCATCTGGCTTTAATGTTTCCCGCATCAGGAAAGACTGCCTGGCGGCACTACCTGATTTCGAGGCCCGAATAGAAGAAGGGCAAAGTTGCAAAATGCCTAGCCCGGCAATACCGATTTCACAACGGAAAATTGTATGGCACTGAAATGGCATATCGCCGGGAGGCGTCCCGGGCAAGATAACTGCCGGAAGCCCGCGGCTTCACCAAAACGGAAAACATCAACCACTCATTTTCGCGCCAAGATACTGATTCTCGTTAGTTTTGATGCAAAAATATGCAACCTTTCCCATCGCCCGATTCGTAACCAGTTGTTTTCACCGCCAACCCTTTGAATGTGAACTATTTCACATTTCACGCATGTAGCGTCCAGCCTGCGACACGAGGCATGACGTTACGCATGAAACGGTTTTGCAGGCTCTGGTTGAAGCCTTCTGCTACCGAACAATCATTGGCAATTCATCCAAATTTCGCAAAGTTCCATCAATAAATTACCCATATCACGCAAATAATCACCAATTGTTTTAGGTTTGTGGAATCGTGACTTGCAGATTACGCATGTCAGTCTCAGTATTTTTGCGTACGTACTTTCAGGGAGTACGTCGACAACAAAGCAAAATGGATGAGGGAGACATTACACATGTCAAAACACGCGAAGACCGCAAACGGTCTCGTGAAGGGATTGCTTAATTCCTCGCGGGCGTTTGTGCTGGGTACGGCATTGCTTGCCGGGTCCATGACCATGCTGTCGACCACACATGCGCAGGCGGAAAAAATTCTGCGTGTCGGCAATGACGGCGAACCGCAATCGATGGACCCGCATTATATCTCGACGGTTCAGACCAGCCGTATTTCGGACGATATGTTCCTGGGTCTTCTGACCTATGGCCCGAATGGCGAGCCGGTCCCGGGTGCAGCCGAAAGCTGGACCGTTTCCGACGATGGCATGACTTATACCTTTAAAATTCGCGACCATAACTGGTCGGACGGTGTTCCGGTCACGGCACAGGATTTCATCGCGGGCTGGAACCGCCTGCTTGATCCGTCGACCGGGGCGGAATATGCGTCCCTGCTTTATATCATCGAGGGTGCAGAGGCTGTTAACAGTGGCAAGGAAGGCGCGAAAATCGCCGCCACCGCACTGGATGACAAAACCCTGCAGGTTAAACTGACCGCACCTGCCCCCTACTTTCTGGCCCAACTGACCCACCAGACCGCTTTCCCGATCCCGCAGCATGCGGTTGCCAAATTTGGCAAGGATTGGGTCAAGCCGGAAAACATTGTGGTCAACGGCCCATACAAACTGACGGAATGGCTGCCGAACGTTCATACCAAGCTTGAAAAGAACCCGGAATTCTATGACGCGGCCAATGTGCCGATCGACGAGGTGATTTATTACACCCACGAAGATCGCACCGCGATGCAGAACCGTTTCCGTGCCGGTGAACTGGACGTTGCACGCGACATCGCATCCGAACAGATTTCCTGGCTGCGCGATAACCTCGCCGATAGCCTGCGCATCGTTCCTTATGCCGGTATCTATTATTATGCGATCCGCACCGACAAGGACATGTTCAAGGATGCGCGCGTGCGCAAGGCATTGTCGATGGCGATCAACCGCGAAGCCATCACTGATTCCGTCCTGAAGACCGGCGAACTTCCGGCTTATTCCTTTGTCCCGCCGGGAACCGGCAACTACGGCGAACCGGCCTATATTTCGTGGAAAGATCTGCCCTATAACGAAAAACTCGAAGAAGCCAAAAAGCTTCTGGCCGAAGCAGGTTACGGTCCGGATAATCCCCTTAAATTCACGCTTCGTTACAACACGTCGGAAAACCACAAACGTATCGCGATTGCGGTTCAGAACATGTGGAAGCAGATCGGCGTTCAGGCCGAACTGTTTAACACCGAAGGCAAAATCCACTATGCCGACCTGAAAGTCGGTAATTTTGAAGTGGCACGCGCTGGCTGGATTGCTGATTACAACGACGCACAGAACTTCCTGTTCCTGGGCGAAGAACGCACCGGCCCGCTGAACTATGCCGCATTCGACAATCCGCGTTTCAACGAACTGATGCTTGAAGCCGAAAAGGAAGGCGACCTTAAAAAGCGTGCCGAACTGATGAAGCAGGCCGAAGCCATCATGATGGAAGCGCAGCCCTACGTTCCCATTTACTATTATGTCTCGAAACAGCTCGTCTCGCCAAAGATCGAAGGCTGGATCGATAACGCCCCGGATCGCCACCTGACCCGCTGGCTCGACATCAAAGAGTAAACGCCGGAGACCTTTGCCGCAGGTCCGGTCAACGGGCCTGCGGCATTCCACCGGCCCCCAATGGGGATGAGAGAGAATTATGTTATCTTACGCCATCCGGCGCCTGATGATCGCGATCCCGACGCTGTTCATCGTGATTACGGTTGCCTTTTTCATGATGCGCATCGCACCGGGCGGACCGTTCGACCAGGAACGTGCACTGCCGCCGGAAATCGAAAAAAACATCAAGGCCGCCTATGACCTTGATAAGCCGCTGATCGAACAATACACGATCTATATCGGTAAAATCCTGCGCGGCGATTTCGGCCCCTCGATCAAAATTCGCGATTTCTCGGTCGCCGAACTGATCATGGCCGGGGCGCCTGCTTCGATGCAGCTTGGCCTGTCGGCGATCTTCCTTGCCCTGATATTCGGGGTCGGTTTTGGCACCTATGCGGCACTCCGGCAAAACAGCGCGGTTGATTTTGTCGTGATGGGCGTTGCCATGGTTGGCATTGCCATTCCGAACTTCGTCATGGCGCCGCTTCTATCGCTTGTGTTTGGTCTGTATCTGTCGATCCTGCCGACCGCGGGATGGGGCGATGGCGGCATTGAATACAAGATTTTACCGATCATTGCCCTTGCCCTGCCGCAGATTGCCTATATCGCACGCCTGACACGCGGCTCGATGGTCGAAGTCCTGCATTCCAATTACATCCGCACCGCACGCGCCAAAGGTTTGCGCGAAAAGCTTGTCGTGAACCGGCATGCAATCAAGGGAGCACTTCTGCCGGTTGTGTCCTATCTCGGCCCGGCGACGGCGGCGGTGATGACCGGCTCTGTGGTCATCGAAACCATCTTTGGCGTGCCCGGTATCGGGACCTATTTCGTCAAGGCCGCGCTTAACCGCGACTACCCGCTCGTGATGGGTGTGGTAATCGTCTATGCGGTGATGATCATCTTTCTGAATTTCCTGGTCGACACGGTTTATGGCCTGCTCGATCCCAAGCTGAAGTCACGCTAATGATGAACAAGGATCAAAAAACTGCGATGCTCCAGGCGGCAGGCGCCCCCGGAGAAATCGAGGGACGCAGCCTGTGGCGCGACGCCCGTATTCGACTGTTTCGCAACAAGGCCGCCGTCGGCTCGATGATCATTCTGGCGATCATCACCCTGATGGCGATTTTCGCCCCGCTGCTCAGCCCGTTTGCCTATGACCAGATCGACTGGGGCTATATCCAGGAAGGCCCGAACTGGGAAAACGGCCATATCCTTGGCACGGATGGCAATGGCCGCGATATTTTCATCCGCATCCTTTATGGCGCGCGCGTATCCCTTGCGGTTGGCTTGCTGGCAACGGCAGTCTCCCTTGTGATCGGGGTGACCTATGGCGCGGTTGCCGGTTATTTCGGCGGGCGTATCGACAACATCATGATGCGGTTCGTTGATGTGCTTTACTCCCTGCCCTTCATGTTCTTTGTGATAATGCTGATGGTGGTGTTTGGCCGAAACATCTTCCTGATCTTTGTTGCCCTTGGTGCGGTTGAATGGCTGACCATGGCACGGATTGTCCGCGGGCAGACGCTGTCGCTTCGGCGGCGCGAATTTATCGAAGCTGCCCATGCGACGGGTGTTTCAAACTTCAAGATCATTTTCCGCCATATCATCCCCAACGTTCTGGGACCGGTCATTGTTTACATGACGCTGACCATTCCGCAGGTGATCCTGACCGAAAGCTTCCTGTCGTTCCTGGGCCTTGGTGTGCAGGAGCCGCTGACAAGCTGGGGCGTTCTGATTTCCGAAGGGGCGAAAGTGATCGAAGCGGCGACCTGGATGCTGATTTATCCGGCGATATTCCTGGCACTGACGCTGTTCTGTTTCAACTTCATCGGCGACGGATTGCGCGACGCCCTTGACCCGAAGGACAGATAGGCAAATGACAAATCATATTCTGACTGTTGAAAACCTTCGCGCCCGCTTCCAGACTCCGGATGGCGAGGTCGAGGCCGTCAATGACATCAACTTCCATATCGATCCGGGCGAAACGCTGGGTGTTGTGGGCGAGTCCGGATCGGGCAAAACCCAGATTTTCCTTGCCGTGATGGGACTTCTCGCCAAGAACGGCAAAGCAACGGGTACGGTGCGCTACAAGGATAAGGATATTCTCAATATCCCGTCGCGCCAGCTCAACAAAATCCGCGGTGTCACGATGTCGATGATCTTTCAGGATCCAATGACGTCGCTTAACCCGTTCCTCAAAATCTCAAAACAAATGACCGAGGTGCTGGTGGAACATCGCGGCATGTCCGAGGTCGATGCCCTTAAACGTGCGATCAACATGCTAGATCGTGTCGGCATTCCTGGTGCAGCCCAGCGCGTTCACATGTATCCGCATGAATTTTCGGGCGGCATGCGCCAGCGCGTCATGATTGCCATGGCATTGCTGTGCGACCCCGAGGTCCTGATTGCCGATGAACCAACCACCGCCCTTGATGTCACGGTGCAGGCGCAGATCCTTGATCTGCTGCGCGATCTTAAAAAGGATTTTAATACGGCCATTGTCATGATCACCCATGATCTTGGCGTGGTCGCGGGCCTGTGTGACCGGGTGATGGTGATGTATGGCGGGCGGATTGTCGAAACCGGAACGGTGCGCGACATTTTCTATGACAGCCACCATCCCTATACCGAGGGACTTTTGAAATCGATGCCGCGCATCGATACCGCAAGCGAGGAAAACCTGTTTGCCATCCCCGGACAGCCGCCCAATCTGCAAAACCTGCCACAGGGCTGTGCCTATCAGGAACGCTGCGCCTATGTGATGGACCGATGCTGTGTTTCCCGCCCAAGTCTGTTTGGCTTTGACGACGGTCGCGCCAGTGCCTGCTTCCGGGAGGACGGCCAATGAATGCGATCCGTAAAAAGAAAAACGTCCCGATCCTGTCCGTGCGGGACCTCAAGGTTCACTTTTCCCTGCCGGGCAAAGGGTTTTTCGGTCCCGAGCGTAAACTGAAAGCCGTCGACGGGATCAATTTCGACCTGTTTCCCGGCGAGACGCTTGGCATTGTTGGTGAGTCCGGTTGCGGCAAATCGACCCTTGGTCGTGCGATCCTGCAACTGATCCCGCCAACCGACGGGCAGGTCGTGTGGCTGGGCCGCGATATTGTAGGGGCACCACACCGCGAAATGCAGCCGCTTCGCCGTGACCTGCAGATCATTTTTCAGGACCCGCTGGCCAGCCTGAACCCGCGTATGACAATCGGCGAGATCATTGCCGAACCGCTGGTGACCCATAAGCCGGAACTGGGTAAGGACGAAATCAAGGCACGCGTCAAACGCATGATGGCGCGTGTCGGGCTTTTGCCGCAGATGATCAACCGCTATCCGCATGAATTTTCGGGCGGGCAGTGCCAGCGTATCGGCATTGCACGTGCGATGATCCTGGAACCGAAACTGATCATCTGCGACGAGCCGGTTTCAGCCCTTGATGTCTCGATACAGGCTCAGATTGTCAATCTGTTGCAGGAATTGCAGCGCGAATTTGACCTGTCACTGATTTTCATCAGCCACGATCTTTCGATCGTGCGTCATATCTGCCACCGCATATTGGTGCTGTATCTGGGCAATCTGATGGAGCTTGCCGACCGCGACAGCATCTATGCCGCCCCCAAACACCCCTATACCAAGGCGCTGATTTCTGCCGTCCCTATCCCCGACCCGGAAATCGAACGCACCAAGGAGCGCATCGTGCTGACCGGTGATTTGCCCAGCCCGATCAACCCGCCATCGGGTTGCGTGTTCCGTACCAGATGTCCGTTTGCCAAAGATGTCTGTGCAACCGATGTGCCGAGCGTTGACACGATCAACGATCAGCATCAGGTCGCCTGCCATTTCCACGAACGGATGTAGGAGGGCAACCTCCCTTTGCATCACCCAACTTGACCGGGCCGTCTCACGACGGCCCGATTTTTCATGTACTGCGGTCAGTAATCTTCAAGATCAACCATGCTCAGTGTATCAATGATCTTTGTACGGTCCTGACCATCACGTTTGAAATAGACAAGCGCATAGGGGGCGTTGCTTTCAAGCGCCTGCTGCATCACGGTTTCGAAATCCTCGGGCGTGACGATGTCGGTATGGTTGATCCGGGTAATGAAATCACCCTTTGCAAACCCGGCCTGATCCCCTTGCCCCATCTTTTCCATACGATCAACGACAAGGCCCTTTGTCCCGGTGGGCAGATCCAGTTTTTCCCATGCCTTTTCATTGGCCGGAACCAGTTCGAGCCCCATGACTTTCTTACGACCGTCATCCTCGGGGGTTTTGCCAAGAATCTTGTCACGTTCAGCCTGACGGCGGCGGCTTTTGGCCTCGTCCATATCGCCCGGGATCATGGTAAAGCTTTTAAATCCGCCATCGCGCCAGACGGTAACGGTGGTTTCGCCATTTGCCTCCGCCGCCTGCATACGGAAATGCAGCCGCGATGTCACACTTTCACCGTTCACAGCAACGATCACATCCCCGGCCCGAATACCTGCCTGATAAGCCGGCTCATCATCTGGCGCACGATGGATCAGCATCCCTTCGTCACGCTCCATGCCCAAAAGCTTGCCTATACCCGGCTTGACTTCGGAATAGGCAATCCCGAACCAGCCACGTTTGATTTCGCCGTCCTTGACAAGCAGGTCAATGATACCCTGAGCATGTTCGGACGGAATGGAAAACGCCAATCCTTCGTTCCCGCCAGAACGGGTGTAAAGCGCCGAGTTCACACCCACAACCTTGCCATCCATCGACAAAAGCGGACCGCCCGAATTACCCTTGTTCACTGCGGTATCGGTTTGCAGATAGGGGTTATATTCGCCTTTGGACAACTGGCGCTGCTTGCCTGAAATCACCCCGGTCGTCAGGCTTTGATCAAAGCCATAGGGATATCCCAGCGCAAAGACCGGATCGCCAATGCGAATGGCATGTGAATTACCCCATGCTAGCGGTTTGACATCTTCAGGCATTTCAACGCGCAGAACCGCAAGATCAGTCAGAAAGTCCATGCCGACAAGTTCGGCGCGGACACGGCGCCCGTCTTTCAGAACAACGACAAAACGCGCACCATCGCGGACTACATGTTCGTTGGTTACAATCAGGCCGTCATGATTGATTAGAAAACCGGTTCCAGTCGACGCATTGCGCCTCTTTTTCTGCCAGTCGTATTTCGGCTCTTCGCCTTTCTCGTTTTCCTTGTTCTTGTCATCGCGGTCTTGACGGTCGTTATCTTCGTCCCGATCACCACGCTCGTTGGGTGGCAGATAGAAATCCTCTCCGTTTTCCTTTTTCTCGCGTTCCTCGGCGACGATCTCGGCATAACTCTTTTTGATGACATTGATGCGAACAACACCAAGCGAAACAGCGGCATAAACTTCGGCCAGACTTCTATCCGACAGTTCAATGCCTGCCTGTTCCGCCATTGCATGAACAGGAATAAGGCTTGATGTGGCAAGCATCGCGGCAAACAGTGTCGCGGTAAGGGTTCTTTTCATATTATCGATCTCACAAGCAGGTTTGGCCGGGGCCCAAAGCCCCGACAGGATTAACGCGGAATTTTCAGTAGGTGTAGGTCAGTCCGAGCCACACTGTCCGGCCCTTGCGGTACGGGGTCGATGACGACAGCGTATGGGCACCGCCACGGTTCAGAACATTTTCGATAGATGCATTCAGGGTCAAAACACCCTTTTCCCGTCGGATCACGTCGTAATCGAGCGTCATATCCAGATCGAAGCGCGCCTTTTCCTCACCATCCTCATAAACATCGTATGTCGTGCCATCGATGGTGGTGTTTGATCCGCTGTCGGTGATCGTCGTATAGTCCATCGTGTAGCGCCCGGTCAGGCCGGTTCGCAGACGGTCATCATCGAAGCTTGAAAACAGACTGATGTTAAAGAAGATCGGTTCGTCCAGATTACCGGTCAGAACATCAAGGTCCATACTCGGAATGATCTGGCCGTTATAAACGACACTCTCGGTTTCATCGCTGGTGACGTAATAGCTGTTGTTTGATGTACGGCGTTCCGAATACTGACCATTGACGTTGAACACATGTCGACCGCCAAACGGACCTGAACCGATTTCGCGGCTCCATTCCGCGGAATAGGATGTGTAATGGCTCGAACCTTCATTCGACAGATTGTATTCGGTCGAACCGCTATCTGTACTTGACCGTGAAAACTGATCCCGCCCCTTTCGTTCCAGCCATTTCAATCGGGTCATCCCCCCCAGAAAAGGCAACGGGAATGAAATGGATGCAGTTTGTTCATCGGAAAACGGCGTACTCAGACCCGAACCGGCGAACGAACGCTTTATCCCGGATGACGAGGCTGCCCAGTCATCATAGAAAATAGATGAACCCGGAGTGGTGGTGGTATCAGCAGTCCGCGTTTCACTGATGGTCGCCGGGGTTGCATCCTGAAAGGCGTAACTCAGCATGTTTGCCGCATAGTAGCGGTTCCATCCTGCATTAAAGCTGATATCCCAGTCCGTGTAGTAGGTCGCGTTGAAGCGCGGAGCCAGATTGGTATTGCCAAGATATGTGTCGTGTTCAAGCCGTGCACCCGGCCTGAATTCCAGCTCGCCGAAAGGAACATGATCAAAAAGCAGCGTATATTCATTATAAAGGGCTGTACTTACGAAACTGACGCTTCCTTCGAACGCCTGATATTTTGTCCGACGCCGGTTCGCCTGATCACCATCATCACAGAATATGTCATCGGCACTCGCGCAAACCACGTTGGTGCCAGTAGTTCGGGTAGTTGCATAATACGCATCGGCAGAACGCTCTCGTGTTCCGCTCAGACGATGGATATCCGCACCGAGCAGAAAGTTCGTTCCAAAAATATCGCCGGTAAGGTCGGCGGTATAACCGACATCTTGCTGGGTCTGGGACAGGTCTCCGTACCAGCCGGTCACACATGTACTGGCATCACACAGATCGGCATATTGTGACCCGGCCACAGTCGTACTGATCTGTCGGCGTACATTGCTTTCGGAATCACGTGCATTTTCTGATGAATTGAAGGACAGCTTCGTATCGAGAAACAGATTGGAAACCCCGTAGCCATCATATTCAAACGGCTTTTCGAGCCCGACATAGGTGGTTAGGCCAGTGCCAATGATATCCATCCTGCTGTCATAGTTTTCCGATGCTTCCCATTCCTGGGCATAGGGCGCGTAAACGATCTGGGTCGTAATCGCGGCCCCCGTATCACTTTCGTAACGCAGTTTGCCAAGCACGTTGTCGGCTTCAGTGCTGGTCGTGACCTGGCGACCATAATAGTCATCGCCAGCAGTCTTGGTCGTCTCGGCGGTACGCCGACCGGCAGAAACCAACATGCCCCAATTATCATTGATCGGTGTGCTGGCAGACGCTGAATAGAACCATTTTTCATAAATCGGCTCTTTGGCAGCAGCATCAGGAGTCTCTTCGGATTTCAGATGATAATCGTTCCAGTTCGAGCCGCCGCGTTTGATACTTGCCCCGAATGTCGGTTCATTTGACGGATTCTTGACCTTGTAATTGACGACCCCGCCCTGGAACCCGCCGTATTTCGCTGACACATTACTGTCGATGATTTCGGCCTGCTCAAGAATATTTGAGTCCACATAGACAGTCTGTGGATGCAAGCCATGGAGGGTGTCTGCGTTGATCGTATTGTCATCATCTTCTGGCATGTTTGAGTCGTTGTAATTCGACTCAGTTCCGCCAAAGGAATTGATCCCGACCCCATCAAGCATGAAGTTGTTCTGATCGACCCCAGCCCCGGATATGCTGATATTTTGTGGACGCAAGTCCTGTTCGGCAGTTGCGGTTGCCCCTTCTTCACCGCGCTGCCCTGCGATCACATACTGGACATTCGGATTGGCGCGAAAAATCTTGTTCGGGTCACTGTCACCTTGGACCACGGCACCAATCATATCCTCGCCATAGACCGTTGATCCACTTGCGGCACCGGTTCCTAGCTGAAAGGTCGGTGTACGGTTGGCACTGACCGAAATCGGGGCTGTAACAATTTCTGCATCCAGCGACTGGTTAGACAATTTCGGGGAAATCACCAAAACCCCGTCGGCAACGGCAAAGGTAACGCCCGTACCTTCCAGCATCCGCAGCAAGGCATTTTCAATGCTGAAATCACCAATCACCGCCTGACCGTTCATCGCAAGGTTGGTACCATCCTGCACCGAAAACGGAATACCGGCCTGCTGTGATAGTTGTTCCAGCGCACGCATTAGCGGCAAGGACGGAATATCAAAACGGTATGAGGGAGAGGCTCGTGGTGGAACCCGTGCGTCATTGATAACCGGGTTCTCCTGCGCATGCAGCAAATTCGACGGCGTCACTGCTAGCAAGGCAGAAGACGCAACAGCACAGAACAACAAATCTTTCCATGCCCGGCAACGCCCGGCTTCACTCGTACTGTGGGCGGTATTCTGTTGTCCGGTAGTCTTCATTCGGCACGACCTAATGCAAGTTATTGCGTATCACTCGCATTTAAGGACGTGGCCATGAACAGAAACCGGACATTTTTTTAATGTTTTTATTCAAAGGGGATTTGAACGGGGAATTCGCCTGAAAATGTCGACCAATTGCTGTACGCGCCAGATGTGAAATGCGGCATCAGCGCGCCAGCAGATAATGATCAAACGGCAATTCAATAATTCTTGTGCCGGTGGTTCGGGAAATCAGGTCCAGCGATGCCTTGGCATCGGCAACATTGAACCGACCGCGTATTTCCAGATCGGCAAGACCGGGATCAAGCCAGATTTCCGTTCCGCTCTGGCGGCTTATGGCATGGGCGACATCGGACAGTTTCGCCGGTGAAAATACCCGCCATCCGTCCAGAATTTGCGTAATATTTTCACCGTCAAAGTCACGCCGTCTTACATCTCCATTCCCCGAAACGGTGACGCCATCACCCGCATGCAGGGTAACCTCGCGGGCTGGCGGGGATTGTTTTTGCACCACCCGGACCGTTCCTTCGGCAACACCAACCTCGCTGGTTTCAGCATCGCCAATCACAACAAAGCGGGTCCCGACAACCACCACACGGCTTTGGGGCGTTGTCACCACAAGCTCCCGGTCCTTGTTCGGTGCGGCAGAAATCACGACCGCCCCCTGATCAAGGACAATATTTCGTTCCTGTTTGGAAAACTCCCAATATAGCCGGGTGCCCCGCGCGAGCTGCAATTCGCTGCCATCGGGCAAAATCTGGCTGACGTGGGTGGTGTTTGCCGCGATATAACCGGGATGATCAGAATGGTCCGCCGGGCGCAGTGTCAGCACGGCAACAAGGATTGCAGCACATAGGGCAACCCCGCCCCAAAATGCCCTTCGAGCAAGTGGCATCCCCGCCGTCACTGGGCGCAGTAACCTGCGCGTGGGGGGGGATATTTTCAACACGCCTGATGCCATATATGTCCGGGTAGTCGATTCTGGACCAGCGTCAAATTTCCGCAAAATATCGTCGAAATCACGGTCATCAAGAAAAGCCCGGACCGAGCGGGCCGCCTGCTCATGAGCCGTGCTTTGACCGCACCATTTCTGAAACGCTTCATGCGTTTCCGTCCCGGCGATGTCCACACCGTCACGGGCAAGCCACTCCATTGCCTGATCGACAAGACGACCCTGCAAATCGTCCTTTGCGGCTGTCTCCGGATTCTGGCCGGTATAATGGGTGCCGGTCATGGGCATGGCCTAGTCATAGTGTTTCATCAGATCACGACATGTCGTCATCGCACGATAAAGATGTTTTTCGATCGCGGCCTTCGATAATCCGGTCACAGCAGAAATCTCGTCATGGGTCTTACCATGCAACTTACGCAAGATGAAGACTTCTCTGGATCGCGTTGGTAGGGATGCAATGGCCTGCTCAAACGCTTGCAGGCGCTGCCGGTGATAAATCACACTGTCGGCGGGCGGGCGGTCTTCTGCCGCCCATTCCAACGGATCATGACCTGATTTCAGCTCGACAATATGGCCGGCATTGCGTCGCCTCTGATGATCGCGGATCAAATTGAGAACCACGGTCCGAAGGAATGCCGGCGGATCGTTGATCGGTTCTTCCCGGTCCTTGATCCCGGCAATCCTTACGAAGGCATCCTGCACGATATCCTTTGCCTCGTCCGGATTTCCCAGCTTGCGAATGGCCAGGCGCAGTAAAGACGCGCGTTCCTTTTCAAAGGCGCGAACAAGATTTACCGATATCTGCCGGGACGCGAAAAAGGTCATGAAAACAAACAGGAAGGTGAATTCGTTCCCGCTGACATACACCAGTCGCGCACAATTGCAAATAGTTATTAATAACTTTTACTAAGCACCACTGCAGCCAGAACGATACCAGCTCAAATCAGTCCGAGCGGGATCAGCTATTTGGCGTCATGAAAAATGATGCCAAGCGTATGCCGTGACCCGGCGCGCAGGCTGGAAACACCGTGGCGCATATTCACCCGGTACGTTCCGCGCGTGCCCGCCACAGGGCGATGGTGGACAGGGAAAATTACGGCATCGCCTTGCATCAGCGGCACGACCTCGGCGCGGGATTGCATACGCGGGCGCTGTTCGGTCAGAACAAATTCGCCGCCTTCAAAGTCCGTTTCCGGGTCGCTTAGAAGGATCGCGACCTGCAAAGGAAACACGCAATCGCCGTAAACATCCTGATGCAGGCAATTATAATCCCCTACCCCATAACGCAGCAAAAGGGGCGTCGGGCGGGTTTGCCCTGCTTCATGGCATTGGGCAACAAACCGGGCGTGATCGCCGGGAAAGTGCCGATCCAGTCTCATCGCCCGGTTCCAGCGGTTGGCAATTTCGGCCAATGGCGGATAAAGCGATTGCCGCAAACCCACGATCATATCGGGCAAGGGATAGGCGAAATATTTGTATTCGCCGCGCCCGAACCCGTGCCGGGCCATATGGATGTGGCTGCGAAAAGTTTCCGGCTCGTCATAACGCGCGATCAATGCCCGGCATGTATCCGGATCAATCAGGTGTTCAAGGATCGCACAGCCATGGGCATCAAGTTCGCGGGCATGCTTTTCCCAATCAAGCGATCCGATCCCGTCACGGGTCATCTTGTTCATTGCCCGGCCTCCCTGCTTTCGAGGTCCAGCAGGGTTTTCTTGCGCTCCACCCCCCAACGATATCCCGAAAGATCGCCATCCTTGCGCACCACCCGGTGGCAGGGAATGGCAACCGCGATGCTGTTGGCGGCACAGGCCTGCGCAACGGCGCGGGTAGCACGCGGCGACCCGATCTTTTCGGCGATTTCGGCGTAGCTTGCCTTTGTCCCGGCCGGAATTTCCGAAAGCGCCTGCCAGACGCGTTGCTGAAAGGCCGTACCACGAATATCAAGCGGCAGGTCGAGGCCAAGCTGCGGGGCTTCGACCTGCCCGATGATCTGGGCCATCCAGTCCTCGAACGCCGGGTCGCCGCCGATTAGCTCCGCTTTGGGGAAGGCATCCTGCAACTGGCGCACGAGCGCATCGGGGTCATCGCCCAGAAGGATCGTGCAAATCCCCTTGGCGCTTGCCGCGCCAAGGATTGCGCCAAGCGCACATTGCCCCACCGCAAACCGGATTTTCTCGCCCTTGCCCCCCGCGCGATAGCTGCTTGGCGTCATGCCCAGCATCTTGTGTGCGCGTTCATAAAACCGGCTGTTGGAATTATATCCCGCGTCATAGATCGCCTCGGTCACGGTATTGCTGCTGCGTAGTTCCTCGCGCACGCGACCGGCCCGGTGGGCGCCAGCATAGGCCTTTGGCGTTACACCGGCAACCGCTTTAAACACCCGGTGAAAGTGAAACCGGCTCATCCCGGCTTGTGTGGCCAGATCATCAAGGCTTGGCATTTCTTCGGCATTACGGATGATTTCGCATGCCGTTTCCACGACATCCGCATTGCGTTCGGCAATCGATGCGGTGTTCGGACGGCACCGTTTGCACGGGCGGAACCCTGCCTGTTCGGCATCATCGCAACTGGCATGAAACGCGACATTTTCCCGGCGCGCCAGACGTGCACCACAGGATGGTCGGCAATAAACCCCGGTGGTTACGACCGAATAGTAAAACTGTCCATCAGCTTTGCCATCGCGATTTGCCACGGCCTGCCACTTGTCCTCGTCACTGATCCAGCGGATCGCCTTGCTCAATTTCGTCTCCGTCAACATGGAATGGCTCCTTTATCAGAACATAAGGATGCCAGATGCATCCGTTTGACCGGCATTCTGATCGTCCATCCCGTGGGCCGCACTCCGTTCCTTGCTTTCAAATTCGCTACCTACGAAAAACCGTCAATTCCGCGAATTCAATGCCAATAACCGGAGTGCCCGTCCGCCCTGTCCGAACTAGCGTCTCACCATCGGGCCATCATCACCACGATGGTCATCCTATCATGACACAGGAGATGGAAACATGTTCACACTGGACGGTAAAACCGCAATCATCACCGGGGCCAGTTCCGGCATCGGCCGCGCCATAGCCGAACTTTTTGCCCGGCAGGGTGCCAAGCTTGTGCTGAATGCCAGACGTGCTGAATTGCTCGATGATATCATGGCCGATATCCATGATGCCGGTGGTACGGCCATTTCAGTGCCGGGCTGTCTTACGGGCGAAGATGTATCAAGGCAACTGGTCGAGGCCGCCCTTGATCATTTCGGAAAACTTGATATCGCGGTCAATAATGCCGGGATGGTCGGGGAGTCTGTTTCGATCCCCGATATGGCAACCGACGACTGGCATGAAATGATCGAAACCAACCTGACATCGGCATTTTTCGGGGCGAAATATCAATTGCCTGCGATGCTTGCCAATGGCTCGGGATCAATGATCCTGACATCAAGCTTTGTCGGCTATTCGGTCGGTATGCCCGGAATGGGAGCCTATGCCGCCAGCAAAGCGGGTATGATTGGATTGATGAAATCGCTGGCAGCCGAATACGGACCACAGGGCATTCGGGTCAATGCGCTTTTGCCCGGCGGAACAGATACCCCGGCCAGCATCACCAACAAACCCGGTGCCGGGCCGGAGGTCGAGCAGTTCGTCAACAGCCTGCATGCATTGAAACGTATGGCAAAACCGTCCGAAATGGCACAGGCTGCCCTGTTTCTGGCGTCCGATGCGGCAAGCTTTGTGACGGGCGTGCCGTTCCTTGCCGATGGCGGGGTTTCAATCAACCGGACCTGATGACGGGACGAGCCGGATGCATCGTGTCCGGTCCGTTTTCAGTTGCGCAAAAACTGCGTGATATCAACTTCGTCGCACTGTCCGGGTTGCAGGTATTTACGTCCGTATTCGATGTAAACGCCCGACGACAGAAGCAATTCGAACAGATCATTGTCGATCTGCTCCTTGTCGCGCATGTCAGCTAGGATCGCGATGCATTCCGATAACATTTTGGGCCGTTTATAGGGACGGTCAACCGCGGTCAGGGCCTCGAATATATCGGCGATCACCATCACCTTTTCGAGGATGCCCATATCTTCGCCCAGCATACCGTTGGGATAGCCCGAACCATCCATCTTTTCATGATGGTTGCCTGCAATTGCGGGAATACGCTGCAATTCCTTGGGATAAGGCAATTGCGCCAGCATTTCCTGCGTCACCACAACATGGTCATTGATAACCTTTCGTTCCTCGGAGGTCAGGGTGCCGCGCGGAACCGAAAGGTTATAAAGCTCACCCCGGTTAAAGCCGAGATATGCGTGATCTGCACGATCATCAAGAAGCTTTTCAACACCGGGCTGGCTGAATTGCGCAAGATCGTCTTCGGTCAGGCGCTGATTTTCCGCCCATGAAAGCCCGATGGTGCGATCAAAATAGCGCACCCATTCCTGCCCGCCGATGTCATGCAGGGTAAAGACCGCATCGCTATCAAGCTCGTCATCGCCAATGTTGCTGTGCGCAACCATCGAAAACTGACTTTCAAGTTCGGCGATCCGGGCACTGAAATCATCATCGCAAACTTGGGCATCCTCGCCCGCGAGCTTGCGCTTGAGCATCTCGATTTCCGCATCGCGCCTAAGGACTTCGAACCGGGTGCGGATTTCGTGAATGCGGTTATGGATGGTTTCAAGTTTGGTGGCCTTTTCGACAACATGATCGGGCGTTGTGATCTTGCCGCAGTCATGAAGCCACGCAGCAAGGTCAAGCTCGTACCATTCCATATCGGTCAGATAGAAATTGGAAAAAGTGCCCTGCTTTTCATCGACGGCCGCCTTGGCCAGCATGCGGGCAATGATCGGAACCTTTTCGCAATGATAGGCGGTATGGGGGGATTTGGCGTCAATCGCCTGCCCCAGCACGCGTACGAAACTTTCCATCAGATCGCGCTGCGCCATCAAAAGGCGGCTGTTTTCAAGTGCCACCGCCGCCTGGCTTGCCAGTGCATTGATGATCGGTTCGATCAACGGGTCAAAGGCAATCACTTCGCCCGAATCGTCGCGCGCATTAATCAGCTGCAACACGCCGATCACAGTGCCGCGCGTATTTTTAAGCGGTACGGTCAGGAAGGATTTAGACCGATAACCGGTTTTGGCATCAAAGGCGCGCGTGCCGGAAAAATCGAACCCATCGGCGAAATACGCATCCTCGATATTGATCGCTTCACCGCTTAGCGCGACATAGGTTGCAATGTTTTTGTGATTGGGATTGCCATCCGCATCATAAAGCGGCAGGGGTGGAAACGGCTTCTCGTGTTCGCGGCCCGATACGAAAAACGTATCAAGCGTATCGTTCATCAGAATGCGAAACTGAAGTTCCGTTTCATCCTTATTGACCAGATACAATGACCCGCCATCGGCATTGGTAAACTGCCGGGCTGCCATCAGGATTTTCTGATGAAGCTCCTCCCGACCCTGTTCTGCCGACAGGGCAATACCAAGATCCACCAGCTGCGCAAGATAACGCGCATCGGTGTCGACGCCTCGGGCTGTGCGGGTCGGAGGATTTTTCAAATCATCCCCGATACGGGTCATAAATACGTGCCATTATCTGTGTCCACTCACGATCAGAACGGTTTGCCCGCGCTGGTTCTGGAATGTTCGTTTTACGAACTATATCCATCAGGAGATTGAGATAATCTTAGCAGATGGCAAGTTCCGCACAGGTAAAAAGCGGTAATAAAGCTGTTATGCCCCCAAACAGGGTCTGCGATAGTAATGCGTTTGGCGCATGTTAAACCATTGATGAAAGATCAAAACTGCCAATAGGCAGGAACCCAGG
Organism: Thalassospira lucentensis; assembly: GCF_001613805.1. Classification (GTDB taxonomy): domain Bacteria; phylum Pseudomonadota; class Alphaproteobacteria; order Rhodospirillales; family Thalassospiraceae; genus Thalassospira; species Thalassospira lucentensis_A. The sequence continues at coordinate 140,633 of NZ_LPVY01000024.1, read as the reverse complement.
CATAGCCGACATCCGTCTTGAGCATTCGGCCAAGGCCCGGGAACGGATAATGGAAGCCGAGAACAAGAAGCCGGTCAGTTGCCGCCATGTCAAAGATGCGCCGGCGAGAGGCAAGAGCCGTTTCCTTGTCACGATCCGGCCCCGGCAGCCATGATCGGTCGACATTAACGATCGGATGATAAGCAAGGTCGGCAGTAAGCAGGAGCTGGTCGTTCCCTGATTGAACAAGGAAGTTCGCCATACCAGGCGTATGGCCCAATGCCGGAAGCGTGATCAGACCGGGTATAATCTCTTCTCCGGGTTCATACAATTCGATCCCGTTCGCAACCGGTTCGACGCTCCGCTTGATGGCCGCGGAGAAATTACGACGGAAATCCTCGGGCACCGGCATGTAGGAAAGATCCGGATCGTTGACGACAAAGAAATCCCAATCAGCACGAGGCGCAAAAACGGTCGCGCGTGGAAATGCCTTACGACCATCAGCTGTCCGAAGATTTCCGACATGATCCGGGTGCGTGTGGGAAACAACCACAATGTCGATATCCTCGGGCCTCAAACCGATTGCCGCCAAGTTATCAAACAGACGACCGCCCTGCGGTCCCATCGTCTGCCCGGCACCCGCCTCAAGCAGTATCCGTCTGCCATTCGTTTCGATAAGAAGCGTATTGAGATTAAGTGTCAGGCGATCAGTCGGTAAAAAGGCTTGCCTGAGAACTTCCTCCAATTCTGCCTCCGGCGAGTTACTGGCGTAAATCCGGGGCGGACCACCGATCAGCCCGTCGCTCAACACGGTTGCAGATATGTCATCTCCGACACGAAACCGGTAATGGCCAACATTTCCGCCCGCATTCCCGTTTTGGAGCGGGGACGACGCGCCGGAAGCAGCCTGGGCAAAGGCTATACCGCCGGTTGGCAGGATCAATCCAGCTGCTGCCGATGCGGCTGTCAGCATGATCTTTCTGCGATTCAATGTAATTCCGCTCATACTCATCATCCTGTCCAAATTGTGATTGCAGGTGTCGTATTTGATTGCAGCGTCGTCCGGCACGGCGTCTGTAGGCGATGCCTTTTCTAGGGATGACACAGATCGAGCGCACAGATAAGCTAACAAAAATGGATCAGCTTATTAAGTAAGGCTTCGCAATGAAACCGCTACGCCTTGACAGTCTGGAGATATTTGAGGACGTCGTGCGATGTGGAGGCTTCAGAGCCGCCGCGCTTGGCAGGGGCGTATCATCCTCTGCCATCAGCCAATCAATCAGTGTGCTTGAGGAAGCGCTTGGCATCCGGCTGCTGAACCGAACGACACGCAGCGTTGCGCCTACCGAAGCAGGCGAGCGGCTTCTTGAGCGACTTGGCCCTGCCCTTCACGACATCAGAACAGCAATCGACGATCTCAATCAGCTTCGGGAACACCCATCCGGTACTGTGCGGATCAATGCGCCGGGTCCGGCCGCCGACCATGTTCTGTGCCCTCTGGCCTTTGAATTCATGGAAATTTACCCCGAGATCAATGTTGAAATCGTCAGCGAGGCTGCAATCATCGATATTGTCGAGCATGGTTTCGACGCCGGTGTGCGTTTCGGACATCAACTTGCCCAGGACATGATCGCAATCCCGCTGGGTCCCGCCTTACAATATGCAATTGTGGCTTCCCCCGATTATCTGCGCAGGAGGGGTCGCCCCGGTTCACCGGATGATCTTCTGACGCATGACTGTATTCGCCGTCGTTTTCCCGGCGGAACCATGGTGACGTGGAAATTCGCGAACAACGGGAATGAGGTCGAAATCACCCCGAAAGGCCGGTTGACGCTGAGTTCCGCGCATCAAGAGCGTCAGGCAGCCCTTGCAGGATCGGGCATCGCTCATCTGTTTGACGATTATGTTCGCAACGATGTCAAACAGGGCAGACTTGTCGAATTGCTTGTCGATTGGAAGAAAAAGCTGCCGAGTTGGTATCTGTATTATCCGAACCGGCGCCATACGAGTGCGGCCATGCGTGTCTTTCTTGAATACATTCGCAATCGGAAATGGCCTGCAATCGGCGAATAATGTCCGGCAGGAAAATCCGGAAACGCCGCGCAACGGCCCCAAAAACACCGGCAAAGATGCCTCTGAACGCAAACAGCCTACGATGCAGGGTTGCCAATCGCAGCGATATGGACTATCCGACGCGTTGAAAGCGTGCCGGAACCAGCATCGCACTTCGCTGATCACGCAATCTGGTCATGACCCGGCACCCAACCATCCTGCCCGGAGGCGACTGCATGATCCCCCGTTATTCCCGTCCGCAGATGACATCAATCTGGGAACCGGCGAACAAATTCCGTATCTGGTTTGAAATCGAGGCACACGCTGCCGACAAACTGGCCGAGCTGGGCGTCATTCCGGCTGCCTCTGCCAAACTGGTCTGGGAAAAAGGCAACAAGCCTTATACCCAGGATCGTATTGACCGCATCGATGCTGTCGAAGCCGAAGTCAAACACGACGTGATCGCCTTCCTGACGGAACTGGCAGAACAGGTCGGTGAAGAAGCCCGTTTCGTTCATCAGGGCATGACCAGCTCCGACGTTCTCGATACCTGCTTTAACGTTCAGCTTGTTCAGGCAACCGACATCCTGCTTGAAGACATGGACAAGCTTCTGGCCGCGCTGAAAAAACGCGCCTATGAAACCAAGGACATCGCCTGCATGGGGCGTTCGCACGGCATCCACGCAGAGCCGGTAACCTTTGGCCTGAAACTGGCAACCTTCTATGCCGAGTTTAAACGCAACCGCGACCGTCTGGTGGTCGCCCGCGAAGAGATCGCGACCTGTGCGATTTCCGGGGCTGTCGGCACATTCGCCAATATCGACCCGCAGGTCGAAGAACATGTTGCCGCCAAGCTTGGCCTGAAACCCGAACCGGTTTCGACCCAGGTCATTCCGCGTGACCGTCATGCCGCCTATTTCGCTGCCCTTGGCGTTATCGCATCCTCCATCGAGCATCTGGCAACCGAAATCCGCCATCTGCAGCGCACCGAAGTCCGCGAAGTTGAAGAATTCTTCTCCAAGGGGCAGAAGGGTTCGTCGGCAATGCCGCACAAACGCAACCCGGTTCTGACTGAAAACCTGACCGGGCTTGCGCGTCTTGTCCGTTCGATGGCGATCCCGGCAATGGAAAACGTTGCCCTTTGGCATGAACGTGATATTTCGCATTCATCGGTCGAACGCAATATCGGCCCGGATGCGACCGTAACTCTCGACTTCGCGCTGATGCGTCTGACCAATGTGGTTGAAAACCTTGTCGTCTATCCGGAACGGATGGACGAAATCCTTAATCAGATGGGTGGTCTGGTCTTCTCGCAGCGCGTGCTGCTAACCCTGACGCAGCATGGCGTTTCGCGCGAAGATTCGTATCGCATCGTTCAGCGTAACGCGATGAAAGTCTGGAACCGCGAAGGCGATCTGCTGTCGCTTCTGAAAACCGACGCAGACGTTACCGCGAAGATCCCGATGGAAACGCTCGAAAGTCTGTTTGACCTTGGTTACCATACCAAGCATGTCGACACGATTTTCGCCCGTGTGTTTGCTGACTGACGGTAACACTGCACACTAAAATCAAAGCCCCGGTCAATTGGCCGGGGCTTTTCTGTTTACGTATTTTGCAACAGGGAAAGTTCCTGCGCCTCGCCCAGCAGCCAGTCACGAAACAGCTTTACCTGACCGCGCAGTTCCCGGTTTTTCGGATGCACCAGATAATATCCCAATGGAACAACCTGAACCTGTTCGGGAAACAGATGGATCAGCTTGCCTTCCATCACGTCCTCCTCCGCCAGTAACGGGTTGGCCATCACAACCCCCTGCCCGTGGATCGCGGCCTCGATCGCCATAGATGTCTGATCGATTTCAATGCGCTTGATTGCGGCAATCTCGCCCGGGTTCATCCCTGCAAACTGGCCCAACCATTCTTCCCACCAGTCATGCAGAATGTCGTTTAACAAAGTCGCACGTACCAGATCGGCGGGGCGCTCAAACCCCATCCGGTCACGATAGGCAGGCGAACAGAAGGCCGCCGCCTGCCCGCGATAGATCAGGACGGATTCAAGCTTTTCATCATTCCCGTCAAAATACCGCACGGCGATGTCGACCGGATCGCGATCAAAATCCGTGAATTGTACTGACGAACCCACGTGAAGTGACGTTGACGGATAATCGATCAAAAACCGCGCCATGCGTTTGGAAAACCATTTCGCGGCGAAGCTTGGCGGCATGACCACACGCACCATATGTTCGCGCTGCCCGCGCAAATGCTGGCTGGCATCGATAATCTGCTGCAGGGCGGGTGATATGCGCGCGGCATATTCAAGCCCGTCGGCGGTTGGTTTGACCTGCCGGACCGAACGGGCGAACAGTTCCACACCCAGCCAATCTTCAAGCTTTCTGATCTGCTGTCCGACGGCACCGGGTGTTACGTTCAGTTCTTCCGCTGCACGAGAAAAACTATTCAGTCGAATGGATGCCTCGAATGCACGCAAGGAATTCAGGGGTGGATATGAACTCATGATGCAGATTTTCTATTCCATGATCCAGATAACATGATTTGTACGCCATTCCGGCCAGACCTACAATCACGGCATCACCCCCACGAAAGTTCCGGCCATGAAGAACAACGCATACCTCGTCTTTGGCTTTCTTGCCCTGTGCTGGGGCATGACCTTTTTGTTCAACAAAACGGCAAGCAGCCTGATATCGCCGATGCAGGTGGTAACGGTACGTGTGATCATGGGCTTTCTACCGGTTCTGGCATTTGCAATGGCGCGCAAGGTGCTGGATTGGCAGCATCTGCGTTATGTGCACCATTTCATTGTTATGTCTCTTCTCGCGACCACCGTTTATTACCTCGCCTTTGCCAAGGGCATCGCCCTTCTGCCATCCAGCGTTGCCGGAATGCTAAGCGGCGTGATCCCGATGTTTTCCTTTATCGCCGCGGCCATTTTCCTGCGCAGCGAACCGGTCAATATCCGTTCAATCAGCGGATTGCTGTTTGGCTTTGCCGGTGTCCTGATTATCGCAAAGCCATGGGAAAGTGGCACGTCGGGCATCGATCTGATGGGTGTGGTTTACGTCGCCATTGGATCGGGCTGTGTCGGGCTTTCGTTCGTCTATGTCCGCAAATTCCTAAGCCCCCTTGGCATTTCACCAATTGCACTTTGCACCTATCAGCTTGGCCTTTCTGCTGTAACGCTTCTGCTGATTTGCGACTTTTCCGGCATGAATGCGATCTTCACCAACTGGAAAATTGCCACCGGGCTATTCATCGGCCTTGGCATGTTTGGCACCGGCATTGCCTATATGTGCTATTACTTTCTGATCGGGAAACTGGGCGCGGTCAAAACCGCCGGGGTCACCTATATCCCGCCGGTCATTGGCCTTCTGACCGGAAGCCTGATTTTGGGCGAACCGGTTTCCGCAACTGATATCGTTGCGACCGCCATGATCCTGTCGGGTGTTTTCATCATCCAGTCGGGCAGAACGCCGCCATCATCGACAAATACAACATCATCGAATGTCCGGGCACACAACCTGCCCGAACGTGCCTGAGACTCTCCGTCTCAAGGACTGCACCCCCGTGCTGATCGCGGGGGTGCTTTTTTATGGGATTATTTTGCCGATGCGGCTTTGATAAAGGCCGTGATCAGCGGATGATTTTCACCGCGCAGGGCGGATCGTTCCGGCTGAAAGGCTGTGCCGATAAAGAAACGATGATTGTGCAATTCCACCGAACGGGGATCGCCATCTGCATCCCATGCCCCAATCTGCAATGCCTGCCCTGCTAGCAGCCCCGCATAATCACGATTAAACCCATAACTGCACCGATAGGTTTCAATCAGATGACCCGATCCGCAATGAGCACGGATCAAACTTCCCGCAGCCAGCTCAATCTCGCCATCCTGATCAATCAGCGCACAGGCCAGCGGCGCAATCAGCGGCAATTCCGCATCCGGATCAATTTCGGCATTCGCAGCATTGGCATGTCCCAGAACATTGCGTGCATATTCCAGAACCGCATGCTGATAACCGCCGCATGTGCCAAGAAACGCGATATCGTTCTCGCGCACAAACCGGATCGCGGCAAGCGCACCTTCAAGACTTTCATACGGACTTGCCGGAACACACCACATCCCGTCATAGCCAGACAGTATCGGTGCAGCCCCATCATCAAAACGCGGTGTTGCGATCCAGTCATATTCGGCAGAAATGCCGATTTCGCCAGCCGCGATTTCAATGGCCTTGGGGATGGCCTGATGGGCGGTAACGGCGGGGTTGAAATCCCCGACAAGGGCGATACGGATGGTCATTTCAGTTCCTCGTTTCAGGTGACATTACGAGGGGAGCAACCCGAACCGCCAAAGAAAAACGGCCCGTGAAAACACGAGCCGGGTTTCGAGCGTTAAACAGCGCTGCCTTTGACCAACATACTACAACGTTCCAGTACGCGCCATATCTTCCAGTGCGATTTTTACCGCCTGCGCCCGGTTTGACACATGCAGTTTGCGGTAAATGTTTTTCAAGTGATATTTCACCGTGATTTCGCGCAGATCAAGGTGACGCGCAATGTCCTTGTTCGGACGCCCTTCGGCCAGAAGCGCCAGAACTTCGCGTTCGCGTGGGGTCAGGCGGCTGAAATCACCTTCATTGCCAAAACCGCCAGCCATGCGCGGTTCGCCGTCACTACCACCGCCAAAGCCATCACCCATATCGTTCAGGATTGAGGACGGCAGATATTTCTCGCCCGCCAGAACCAGCTGAATGGCATTGGCAAGTGCCTGCCCGCGCAATGTTTTGGGGATAAAGCCCTGTGCGCCATTCTCAATGGCATGGCGCACATCTTCGCTACGATAGGCCCCCGAAAGCAAAACAACCGAAGTTGTTTTCGCTGCTTTTTCAAGAGTGCGTTTAAGCCCCTCAAGCCCGTTCATACCGGGCATCCGCAAATCCAAAAGCACCAGATCGAAATCGTTCTGTGCCTCGATATGCTCCAGTGCCGGGTCAAGCGCGCCCGCCTCGACCACTTCACAACCTTCGAAATATTGCTGGAACAGCAGTGATAATGCTTCACGAACCAGATCGTGATCGTCTGCCAACAGGATACGCAAAGCCTTTGCCCTTCTCTACCTGACCCACAACCATGCCCGAAAATTAACAAGCAAAACAACGCGTGGCTGCAACCAGAAATCTTTCTTGATCCGGGAACAGAATACGAAACCGGCTAATGGTTTGCAAATCCGAACTTTTTCTTATTTCTGCAAAGCAACTATTCCTCGAGCAGCTCGGCACGTGCAAGCGGGCGCAATTCTTCGAGTTTGCGGTTTACCTCGCTGACCGTCATATCGATATTATGCCGTCCGAAATCGGCCAGAAGCACGGATATGATACCGTTTTCCTGCGGATTGCTGACAACATCGCCGACGATTTTGGCCGCATAGGAACGACTTTCCGCCTCGCTCATTCCCATTTTATCGCCCGCCCAGGTCGCCAGCATTTTGTAAAGATGGGCTTCGATCCGGAAATTCTGTTCCAGATCAAAGCTGTATTTCGCCTCGAAACCGCGTTCACGATCCGTGAAATTGGACATGTTTTGGCTCCTCCATCCGGTTTGTTTTTGATCGGGACGTTTTCCCTCGTCCTTTATCTATGGACTCTATCACACCATGTCACCGGCCCGCCCCGATACTTTTGAATTTGACAAATGCCGATCCATGTCGCTTTGATCTGGGTCATGTGTACAGTTATCATTCTGCGCCGCCCCGACCATGAATGGCCGGTGATTATCGGCGCCAATCGCGACGAAATGAACAACCGCCCGTGGAAGGCCCCGGCCCGCCATTGGGAGGACCGCCCTGATGTTATCGCCGGAATGGATGAAACCGCCGGCGGCACGTGGCTTGGCATCAACGAGGATGGCGTGGTGGCCGCCGTGCTTAATCGCTATGGCACGCTGGGCCCGGCCGATGACAAACGATCGCGCGGTGAATTGCCGCTCGAAGCGCTTGATCATGCCGACGCCATTGACGCAGCCCAGGCACTGGCCGAGCTTGACGGCACTGCATATCGCCCGTTCAACATGGTGATTGCCGATAATCGGGACGCCTATTGGCTGGCCAATCGCGGCGAAGGCAAAATCGAAATCACCGACATCCCCGAGGGATTGTCGATGATCACCGCCCATGATCTGAATGACAAAGCCAACAGCGAACGAACCAAACGCAACCTTCCGCGTTTCATCAGCGCCCCGCCACCCAACCCCGAAGCCGATGACTGGTTTGCATGGCAGGCCCTTCTGGCTGATACCGGCATGATGGAACCTGATCCGGCACATCATGACATTCGTGCCGATGCCATGCTGGTGCGCAGCAATATCGGCTTCGAGACGATCTGTTCGTCCCTGATCGGGCTTCCCGCCATTCCGACTCAGAAAAACGAACTGCCGCGCCGCCCGGTCTGGCTGTTTGCCAACGGCCAGCCCGACAACGTCCCCTTTCTCCCGGTCGAGATTTAGGCAGCCTGCCGGTTTCACCCCCGTAATGCCCTGTTTTCGGGGACCTTTCCCGTCGTGGCCTTCCGCAGGTTCGACGGTTGCAAAATCCTATTATCAAGTCTGCGTAAATAGACCTACACGGCAATTGAGTTTCTGCGCCAGCACTGCTATACGGGGGGCGCGTTTTTCAGGGTGCTCGGGGACACTCCCCGCAAGCAAAGATGTGAAAGATCCCGCCAATGTCCAGAAAGCAGCCCATCTACGAGGGTAAAGCCAAGGTTTTGTACGAAGGTACCGAACCCGGAACCATCATCCAGTATTTCAAGGACGATGCCACGGCGTTCAACGCACAGAAGCGCGGCACCATTGCCGGCAAGGGCGTCCTGAACAACATGATCACCGAATTCGTCATGACCCGTCTGGCGGAAATCGGCATCCCGACGCATTTCATTCGCCGCATCAATATGCGCGAACAGCTTTGCAAGAAATGCGAAATCGTTCCAATCGAAGTCGTGGTGCGCAATATCGTCGCCGGTTCGATGGCCAAACGTCTTGGCCTTGAAGAAGGCGAACGTCTGCCGCGCCCGATCGTCGAATTTTATTACAAAGACGACGCGCTTGGTGATCCGCTGGTTTCTGACGAGCATATCCTTGCCCTTGGCTGGGCAAGTGCCGAAGAGCTCGAGGAAATCGTCGGCATGACCCTTCGCGTCAATGATTACCTGTGCGGCCTGATGCGCGGCATCGGGATCAAGCTGGTCGATTTCAAACTTGAATTCGGACGCGTCTGGGAAGGCGATTTCATGCATCTGGTTCTGGCCGATGAATTCAGCCCGGACAACTGCCGCCTCTGGGATGCCGTGACCAACGAAAAGATGGACAAGGACCGCTTCCGCCGCGATCTTGGCGGGGTCGAGGAAGCCTATCAGGAAGTGGCGCGCCGTCTCGGTGTCCTGCCTGAGTCCGCGGACATAGAATCGCTGAACAAAGACAAATAATCCCAAGGCCGCGCTTGCGCGGCCTTTTCTTATCGACGCCGGAACCGTCGGAACCGGTACATTATTGTTTGCAAACAAGTATCGCCGTATGGCGAGTGCGCACTCAAAGGAGCTTCTCGTGAAAGCACGTGTCCATGTCACCCTGAAGAACGGCGTTCTTGACCCGCAGGGTAAAGCCGTTCATCACGCCCTGCAGGGTCTTGGTTTTGCCGGTGTCAACGATGTCCGCCAGGGCAAGTTCATCGAACTCGAACTGGATGGCAGCGACGTCGAAAAGGCACGCGCCGAGGTCAAGGAAATGTGCGAGAAGCTTCTCGCCAATACCGTGATCGAAGATTACAGCATCGAGCTGGCCTAACTGCCCGGGCGGGGCTTTGCCGTTGCAGGGCCTTTGTCTGTCGCGATCAAGTAACGGATATTAATCGAGAGACGGTATTTCATGAAATCCGCTGTCATCCTCTTCCCCGGCATCAACCGGGAGAATGACGCCATTGCGGCCCTTGAACAGGCCACCGGCACCAAACCGACCGTGGTTTGGCATGGCGAAACCGAACTGCCAAAAACCGACATCATCATGGTTCCGGGTGGTTTTTCCTATGGCGACTATCTGCGTTGCGGCGCCATGGCAGCCAAATCCCCGATCATGCGTGCGGTTGCCGAACGCGCGAAGGCCGGTGTGACCATCCTTGGCGTCTGTAACGGTTTCCAGATTCTGACAGAAGCAGGCCTGCTGCCCGGTGCGCTGATGCGCAATGCCAGCCTGAAATTCATCTGTAAGAACACCCATCTGAAGATCGAAAACACCAATACGCGCTTCACCAACCAGTACAAAACCGGCGAGGTCGTCGATTATCCGGTGGCCCACCATGACGGTAACTTCTTTGCCGATAGCGAAACGCTTGACCGCCTCGAAGGCGAAGGTCGCGTTGTTCTGCGCTATTGCGATGCCAATGGTGTCGTTGATCCGGCAACCAACCTGAACGGGTCGCAGCGCAATATTGCCGGCATCATCAACAAGGCGGGCAACGTCCTTGGCATGATGCCCCACCCGGAAAATGCGATTGATCCGCTCCATGGTGGCACAGATGGCCGCAATCTGTTCAAAAGCTTGGTGGAGGCAGCATCGTGAGTGCTAACGATTTCAACACCCCGATCACGCCGGAACTGGTCAAGGAACACGGCCTGAACGAGGAAGAGTACAAACTCGTCCTCGAAATCATGGGCCGTGAACCCAACATCAACGAGCTTGGCATTTTCTCGGTCATGTGGTCGGAGCATTGCTCTTACAAATCATCGAAAAAATGGCTCAAAACCCTTCCGACCAAGGCTGACTGGGTTATTCAGGGACCGGGTGAAAACGCTGGTGTCATCGACATTGGCGATGGTCAGGCCGCCGTCTTCAAGATGGAAAGCCACAACCACCCCTCCTTTATCGAACCCTATCAGGGTGCGGCAACCGGTGTTGGCGGCATCATGCGCGATGTCTTCACCATGGGTGCCCGTCCGGTCGCAAACCTCAATGCACTGCGCTTTGGCGAACCGGATCATCCGAAAACCCGCCACCTGCTCAGCGGTGTGGTCGAGGGTATTGGCGGTTACGGCAACTGCATGGGTGTGCCGACCATCGGTGGGGAAACCAATTTCCACGCATCGTATAACGGCAATATCCTGGTCAATGCGATGACCGTGGGTCTGGCCGACGCCGACAACATCTTCTATTCCGCAGCAGCCGGTATCGGAAACCCGGTTGTCTATGTCGGTTCGAAAACCGGCCGTGACGGTATCCATGGCGCAACCATGGCCTCGGCCGAGTTTGATGATGACAGCGATGAAAAACGTCCTACCGTTCAGGTCGGCGATCCGTTCACCGAAAAGCTTCTGCTCGAAGCCTGCCTTGAACTGATGGCAACCGACATGATCGTCGCCATTCAGGATATGGGTGCGGCCGGTCTGACCTCGTCCTCGTTCGAAATGGCGTCCAAGGGCGGCGTTGGTGTCGAACTGTGGCTTGATAAAGTCCCGATGCGCGAAGAAGGCATGACCCCCTACGAACTGATGCTTTCAGAATCGCAGGAACGCATGCTGATGGTCCTGAAACCCGGTTGCGAAGACGCCGCCAAGGCGATCTTTGACAAATGGGAACTCGACTTTGCCGTCATCGGTATCCTGACCGATACCAAACGCATGGTTCTTAAATGGCATGGCGAAGTTGCCGGTGATCTTCCGATCGATCCGCTGGCCGAAGCATCGCCGGAATACGACCGTCCGTGGGAACCGACCCCGAAGCAGGATCGTATCGATCCGGCAAGCATTTCGGGCAAGGTCAGCCATATCGATGCGCTGAAAACCCTGATTGCGTCCCCGGACCTCGCGTCGCGTCGCTGGATTTGGGAACAGTATGACCATCTGGTCATGGGCAACACGATTGTCCGTCCGGGGGGTGATGCCGGTGTCGTACGCGTTTCGGGCACGAACAAGGGCATTGCAGCCACCACCGATTGCACCCCGCGCTATGTCATGGCCGATCCGGTCGAAGGTGGCAAACAGGCCGTTGCCGAAGCATATCGCAACCTGGTTGCCACCGGTGCCAAGCCGCTTGCGATCACGGATAACATGAACTTCGGTAACCCGGAACGCCCGCGCATCATGGGTCAGTTCGTTGGTGCCTGCCAGGGCATTGCCGAGGCCTGCATTGCGCTCGACTTCCCGGTCGTTTCGGGCAACGTGTCACTTTACAACGAAACCAATGGCGTCGGCATCATGCCAACGCCCGCAATCGGTGGCGTTGGGGTGATTTCCGATCTGGGTCATCATGCCACTATCGGCATCAAACGCGATGACAGTGCGCTGATCATGATTGGTGCCGCGACCGGTGAACTTGGCCAGTCGCTGTATCTTAAAACCATCGAAGGCCGCGAAGAAGGCGCCCCGCCACCGGTCGATCTGAATGCGGAAAAACGGGCTGGTATGCTGGTACGTGAACTGATCGAGCTTGGTCTGGTCCGCACCTGCCACGATATCGCCGATGGCGGTCTTCTGGTCGCGGTTGCCGAGATGTGCCTTGCGGGCAATATAGGTGCCGATCTGCACCTGCCTGAGTCCGGCAGCGAAGTCGCATGGCTGTTTGGCGAGGATCAGGGCCGCTACGTGATTGCCACCCGCGATCCGGACAAGGTCCTGAACGCGGCGGGCAGCGCGAATGTCGCCGCGGTCATCATCGGTCAGGCCGGGGGTGATGCGGTCACCATTGATGGTGGTGCCAAGGTATCCCTTGCCGAGCTGCGCGACCTGAACGAAGGCTGGATGCCGTCCTATATGGCAGAAGCCGTTCAGTAAGCCGTCCAAACCGCAAACCCGAAACCCCGTCAGAGAAATCTGGCGGGGTTTTGTGTTTTGACCCGGTTCAGTCCAATTTAAGGCAAGCCTGCCGCCAGTTCCCCCAAGATAGCCGCCGTTTGGGCGTCGGCTGGCAACAGAGTTTCAATGGCAAGTTCGGACAATGTGACTTCGACCGGGGTACCAAAGACCGTGGTTGTGCTGACAAAGCGCAATTCACCGGCATCACTTTGCAAAACCAGCGGCACGACAAGCCCGGTCAGTTCTCCTGCCCCGTCAGCCATATCAGTTTCCGTCACCTTCTCGGGGGCCCGGTAACGGCTGGCTTCGTCATAAAGGCCGCGGAGCTTCGCATCTGCTGTCACTGCAATCTGGCGACGCATCCGGTCCAGCAGATGATCGCGCCATTCTGTATAATTGACCACCCGGGGAGCCAACCCGTTCGGATGCAGACTAAGCCGCAAGATATTGACTGGCGGTTTGAGAAATTCCGGGCCAACCCCGCCAAGCAATAAGGGTACGATCCGGTTTGCGGCCACCATGTTCCAGTGCCGGTCCATCGCCAGCGCCGGATAAGGTTCGTGCGCGGTCAGTATTCTTTCCACCGCCATTCGGATGGCTGCCGATTGGTCCGTGCCAAAATCATGGTCGGCATAAATCGGCGCAAATCCTCCGGCAATCAGCATCGAATTGCGTTCACGCAGCGGTACATCAAGACATTCGGAAAGATGCAACACCATGTCGCGACTGGGTCTGGCACGTCCGGTTTCAAGGAAACTCAGATGCCGGGTCGATATCTCCGCCTCGCTTGCAAGGTCAAGCTGGCTCATCCGGCGCTGTTTGCGCCAGACCTTAAGCACAGTGCCAAACGGGTCGGATTTCAGTTCGTTCATCGGATCACCGTCTTGTTGTTAGCCCAATCCTAGCATCAAACGAAAACCGCAAACATTACCTGTCAGGTAATCGTATCCCTTCCCGATCTTGGGCATGGTTGGCAGACCAAAACAACCCAACCAGTCGAAAGATCAATATGATGACAGTCAAAGCGCCCCATAAAATGCTTAGAACGGTTTTGATGTTTGATGCGGCAACCTGTTTTGCTTTCGGCTTGCTACTGTGCCTTGGCGCAGGGCCCCTTACCAGCCTCTTTGGGCTGCCGACCGATCTGCTTCTGTTTGCCGGGCTTATCCTGTTTCCCTGTGCGGTTTTGATGTTTGTCGTAGCAAAGCAGCCCAATCCCAGTCTGGCTCTTGTCTGGTTGATCATACTGGGCAATCTCGGCTGGGTTCTGGGCAGCATCGCGATACTGATCCTGCCGATTGGTGCCCCCACGGCCATTGGATATGGCTTTGTCATCATGCAGGCACTGGGCGTACTTGGCATCGCGGCCTTTGAATATCGCACAATCGCGCGGCATTCCTTGTCGCCTGCCGCCTGAACCCCCATGTCTTCTGGTGGGAGCGGAAGCATCATCAGGGGCCAGAATGACATTTTCGGCAAAGTTCTTCGTCACATCTCTTTTCGTCGTCGGCATGGCCGTTCTGGCCGTGATGCCCGCGACGAAAAGTCATGCCGAAACCATTTATGTCGACGAGGCAAACCCGCCCTTCATGTATCGTGCCGGGGATAAGGCAACAGGTATCTATCCTGCGATGATCCAGGCGATTTTTCTTCATGCCGGGATTGATGTCGATATTGTCGCGGTACCATGGAAACGTGCGATTGAAAATCTCGATGCCAACAAGGGCGGTGTTGCCGGAATATACAAGAATCTCGAACGCCAGAAAAAATATTACTTCTCCGACCCGATCCATGTTGAACGGCTGATGCTTTATCACCACCGCGATATTGCCCCCAAACCGGACGAAATTGAAGATCTGCGCGGCCAGACCGTTGGCGTCATTCGCGGATGGAGCTATGGGGATCAGATCGATGACGCACGCAAACGCGGCGTGTTTACCGCATCCGAAGCATCCGGAGATGAACAGAACTTTCAGATGCTGTCGCTAGGCCGGGTTGATAGCCTGATTGCCATTCAGGAGGCTGGCGATGTCTGGATCAAGCGGTTGAAGCTAGACGAAAAGATTACCCGCGGTGAGGAGCCCGTGCGTGAGAATACGACCTATATCGTATTCAACCGCGCCTCATCTGCGATTTCGATGATGACCGCAATCAATCGTTCGATCGAAGAGTTGCGCGAAAACGGCACCCTGCAACGCATCACCGAGGATGTGTTGCAGGGTGCAAGCAATTACTGATCGAAAGCGAGCGACCTAGCGGAAGCTGATTTTCGGAAACAGGCTTTTCTTCGGTGCGGTTTTCGGACCTACGCGTTCATCAATTGCCGCAGCAATCTTGTCGGCGATGGCAGCATAAGCCTTGGAATGTTCGCCGTCCGGATCGGTATGGATGATCGGTTTGCCTTCGTCCGCGCCAAGGCGGATTTTAAGGTCGAGCGGAATTTCGCCAAGGAAGGGTACGCCAAGTTCGTCGGCGGCCTTGCGGGCACCACCGTGATCAAAGACATGATCGACATGGCCGCATTCCGGGCATTTATAATAGCTCATGTTCTCGATCAGGCCCATCACCGGAACATTGACCTTGCGGAACATGTTGAGCCCCTTGCGCGCATCCAAAAGGGCAATGTCCTGCGGGGTGGAAACAATCACCGCCCCGGTGACCGGGACGCGTTGCGCCATCGAAAGCTGGATATCGCCTGTACCCGGCGGCATATCGACGACAAGAACGTCAAGCTCGCCCCAGTCGCTGTCGCGCAGCAGCTGTTCAAGTGCGCCCATCGCCATCGGCCCACGCCAGATCACCGGCTGTTCTTCATCGACAAGGAACCCGATCGACATAATGCGGATGCCAAATGCTGATGGCGGCACCATTTTGCCCTCCTTGTCGGAATGGGTTGGCTTGGCATCGCGAAGGCCCATCATGCGCGGCAGGCTCGGCCCATAAATATCGGCATCCAGCAGACCGACCTTCAGCCCCTTCGCCGCCAGCGACAGCGCCAGATTGACGGAGGTCGTCGATTTGCCAACCCCACCCTTGCCCGATGCAACGGTGATGATCGAACGCACGGTTGGCAGTTCAAGCGGCTTTTGCGATGCCCCCTGCGGGCGTTGTCCGGCTTGCGGTGCGGGCCCTTGCGCCCCATGTGTATGGCCATGGGAATGGGGATGCGAATGACCACCTTGTGCCGAGACAGAAGCCCCCTTCGGACGTTCTGCCGTAAGGGCCACACGGGCCGTTGTGACCCCGTTCACATCGGCAACGGCACGCTCGGCAGCAAGACGAAGGTCTTCAAGCGACGCCCCGCGCTGCGGGTCCACCGCGATCATGACATTGACAGTTTCGTCATGGATATCAATGCCTTGAACCATACCCTTTTCGACGATACTCTTGCCGTCAGCCGGATCGATAACCGTCGAAAGGGCTTCAGTAATGCGTTCCCGGTTGGGCGAGGTCATATTGCAGTCTCCGAAAATTGGCTTAAGTCCGTGATCGCACAGAACTTGCAGGCGCGTATCGTTGTTTTGCAGGGCAAGCTGTCATATAAGGCCTTAGGGCGTGGCCCCATTAATTACATGCAACGCCGTCCGGATAAAAGGATTCAGACGGAGCTTGGTGCGCAGATAGGTCAGATGACCGCGATAAGCAAGCAATAGGCATGTCATTAATGGGCTCATGTCCCAAGATCGGTAAGCATAAATAAACACCGAACGGCAAGAAGAGGAAGACACTCGATGCCTTGGAATTCACAAGGGGGCGGCGGCCCCTGGGGTGGTGGCGGAAACAATGGCGGCGGCCGCAATCCGTGGGGACAACGTCCCCAGGGTGGCGGTGGCGGCGGTGGTAACACGCCCCCCGATTTTGATGAAATGATTCGCAAAAGCCAGGAACGCCTCAAGCGGCTGTTCCCCGGTGGTGGCGGTTACAAAGGCTTTGTCCTGATTGGTATCGCCATAATCGGGTTGTGGCTTTTGACCGGTTTCTATCGCGTCCAGCCGGGCGAACAGGGTGTAACACTTCTGTTTGGCAAATGGGTTGGTACAACCGGTCCGGGTCTGAATTATTTCCTGCCCGCCCCGATTGGCGAAGTGATCAAGCCGAACGTCGAACGCACCAACCAGATCGAGATCGGTTATCGTGGTAACGGTACCGGCACTGGCGGCGCACGCGATGTCCCGGAAGAAAGCCTGATGCTGACCGGTGATCAGAACATTATCGACATTGATTATGTCGTTCAGTGGCGCATCAGCGATGCCGGTGCCTATCTGTTTAATGTCCGCGATCCGGAAAACACCATCAAGCTTGCAGCCGAAAGTGCGATCCGCGAAGTCATCGGCAAAACCAATCTGGAAGAAGCCCTGACGGTCGGTCGTGTCCGCGTTGAAGAACAGACACGCACCCTGCTGCAATCGATCATGGACGGCTACGCCTCGGGTATTTTCATTGCAGAAGTGAAAATGCAGAAAGTTGACCCGCCGCGTGACGTTATCGATGCGTTCAACGATGTTCAGCGTGCCCGTCAGGACCGTGACCGTTCACAGAACGAAGCACTGGCCTATCGCAACGACATCATCCCGCGTGCAAAAGGTGAAGCAGAACGTCTGGTTCTCGAAGCTCGTGCATACAAGGATCAGGTTGTGAAGAATGCCCAGGGTGAAGCAGAACGCTTTATCTCGGTCTATAATTCCTATCTAACCGCGAAAGATGTCACCACACGTCGTCTGTATCTTGAAACCATGCAGGATGTTCTCAAGAACTCCAACAAGGTCATTCTTGATCAGAACGGTGAAGGTGCAAACGGCGTTGTTCCCTATCTGCCGTTGCCTGAAATCCAGAAACGCGCGAATGCAGGAGGCAATAACTAATGGCTAGTCCTAAACTTATTGCTGCCGGCGTCGTTGTCGTTATTGGTGCCGTCGTTGCATCCATGTGCATGTTTACCGTTCGTCAGGACCAGCAGGCGCTGGTGCTTCAGTTCGGTAATCCGGTCCATGCGGTTTCCGAACCGGGCCTGCATTTCAAGCTGCCGATCCAGAATGTGGAATATTACGAGCGCCGCATTCTTGAACTTGATCCGCCGGTTCAGCAGGTTCTTCTGTCGGACCAGAAGCGTGTCAATGTTGACAGCTTTGCCCGTTGGAGAATCGTTGACCCGCTGCAGTTCCGTCAGCGCGCAACCAACTCGGCGAACTTTGTTCAACTTTTTGGGCAGCGTCTGAACTCGGTTATTCGTGGCGAACTTGCACAGGCTCCGCTTGTGTCGCTTCTGTCGGATAACCGGTCGCAGATCATGGAGAAAATCCAGGCAACCCTGATAGAGCCGGCAAAGGAATTCGGCGTCGAACTGATCGATGTTCGTATCGGTCGTACCGATCTTCCGCAGGAAACGTCGCAGGCGGTGTATAACCGTATGCGTTCTTCGCGTATCGCCGAAGCCGCACAGCTTCGCGCCGAGGGTGAAGAGCTCAAGGCGAAAATTCAGGCAGAAGCGGATCGTGAACGCGTCGGCATTCTGGCCGAAGCCCGCCGTCAGGCAGAAGTTCTGCGCGGTGAAGGTGACGGCCAGCGGAACATCGTTCTTGGTGAAGCCTATGGCAAGGATGCTGGTTTCTTCGAGTTCTATCGTTCGCTGGAAGCCTATCGTGAGGCACTTTCAGATGGTTCGACCATGGTGATTTCACCGGATTCCGAATTCTTCCAGTACTTTAACAACTCGTCGCCTGGCGCAACGCGCTAGACAAACGGGTGCTGGACAAAGCACTAGGGCGACCGGCATAGTGTGCCGGTCGCCCTTTTTTGTTTGAAAATAATGTCCTGTTGATAGTTATATCGCACACAGGTTCATAGAAACGCCGGAACGTCCACGCCCATGAAGGAACTCGTTACAGCTGTTCTCCTGGCCATCGCGCTGGAGGGAATGTTTTATTCGCTGTTCCCGGGCGGCGCCAAACGTGTGATGGAACTGGTGCAGGAAATCCCCGAATCCCAACTACGGATCGGTGGCCTTGTTGCCGCGGTCGTCGCCATCGCCGCGATCTGGGGCGTGCGGGTCTGGCTTTGAAGATAAAGTTCGGGACCATTTCGCGCATATCTGCGCCTTCCGGTGTGCAAACACAGAAAAACCCGGGCTCTTCCTTGATTTTTCTCAGGCTTGCCAAATTTCTGACAAACTCGGCGCTAACTTGGCTAGTTAAGCGGTGCATGAACTATCCAAAAGAACAGCATCGCGTGCTGCAAAAATTCAATACCGTGAACGCGGCAACGAACAGGATCAGACACATGCTAAAAGCATTATACAACCCGGCGCGAAGCAAATTTACGGCTGCGCTGGTGATTGTTCTTCTTGGCGTGACCAGCGTGTCGCAGATTGCGAACGCTCGCCCCGCTCCTGAAAGTTTCGCAGACCTGGCCGAAAAGCTTCTGCCCAGTGTGGTAAATATCTCGACCAGT
The DNA here is from genome assembly GCF_001613805.1 of Thalassospira lucentensis. GTDB lineage: Bacteria > Pseudomonadota > Alphaproteobacteria > Rhodospirillales > Thalassospiraceae > Thalassospira > Thalassospira lucentensis_A. Next base: position 121,311 of record NZ_LPVY01000024.1, on the reverse strand, counting down.
CAGATGGTGGCCGAACGCCAGGGTCCGGACTTCCAGTTCCCCCCCGGCTCGCCGTTTGAAGATCTTTTCAAGGACTTCATGGATCGCAACGGACAAGGTGGTGGACAAGGCCAGGGCCAGACTCCCCAGCAGCGCCGTGCGACCGCACTGGGTTCGGGCTTTATAATATCGGCTGACGGTTACATCGTGACCAACAACCATGTGATTGACGGTGCCGACGAAATCACGGTGCGCCTGCATGATGGCGATACGCTTCCGGCGAAACTGATCGGTCGCGACCCGAAAACGGATGTCGCACTTCTGAAAGTCGAACCGACAGAAGACCTGCCTTTCGTTAAATGGGGGGATTCAGACCATTCCCGCATTGGCGACTGGGCGATGGCGATCGGTAACCCGTTCGGCCTTGGCGGCACGGTGACCGCCGGGATCATTTCGGCACGTAACCGTGACATCAATCAGGGTCCGTATGACGATTTCATCCAGACCGATGCCTCGATCAACCGCGGGAACTCCGGCGGACCGCTGTTCAACCTTGATGGCGACGTCATCGGGATCAACAGCGCGATCTATTCGCCGTCCGGTGGTTCGGTCGGGATCGGTTTTGCCATTCCCTCGGCAATTGCACAGTCGGTTGTCGAACAGCTCAAGGAATATGGCCGGACCCGCCGTGGCTGGCTTGGCGTTCACATCCAGACCGTGACCGACGATATCGCGGACTCGGTCGGCCTTGATGAATCGACCGGTGCAATGGTTGCCGGTGTATCCGAAGACGGTCCTGCAAAAGCCGCTGGCATCAAACAGGGTGACGTCATCCTGTCGTTTGATGGCAAGGAAGTCGAAAGCATGCGTCGCCTGCCGCGGATCGTTGCCGAAACCAAAATCGGCAAGGATGTCGATGTGGTGATCTGGCGTGACGGTGAAAAGAAAACCGTTCAGGTCGAACTCGGCGAACTTGAAGAAGAAACCGTCGCAACCGCGGCAGAACCGGGTGAAGAACAGGCACCTGCCGCGATTGCCGAAGCTGAAATCAAGGCACTTGGCCTCAAGGTCGCCAATGTCGATGATGAACTGCGTCGCCGCTATAACCTCGCCGAAGGCACCGAGGGTGTCATCGTGACCGATGTGAATGGTGACAGCTATGCTGCAGAAAAAGGTGTCCGCCCAGGCGACATCATTATCGAGGCATCGCACAGCTCGGTTTCAACCGTCGAAGAAGTAGCCGATGCCGTTAAAAAGGCACTTGATGATGATAAACGCACCATCCTGATGCTGATTGAAACCTCGGCAGGTCCGCGTTACTTCGGCCTGACCCTGAATAAGGAAGAATAAGGCCTTCGGGTTTTACTCTACGATGATCAAAAAAGGGCGGCCCTTGCGGGTCGCCCTTTTTGCTGCACGTTTTTTTGGCTGCCTGGATCAGATCACAAAATCGGATTTGGCATAGCCCTGCAGATATAATAACGCGGTCAGGTCACCATGATTGATGCAGATGCGCGCCTGCTCCTGAACCGCTGGCTTGGCATGAAATGCCACACCTGTCCCGGCAAGCGAAATCATCTGCAGATCATTAGCACCATCACCAACCGCAATGGCATCCTCTACCCCGATACCCTGCTCTGCCGTCAGTTTTTCAAGCGCATCGACCTTGGCCTGACGGTCCAGAACCGGTTTTTGTACCTTGCCGGTCAGCTTGCCGTCCTGGGTGATCAGAACATTGGCCTGGTCGAAATCAAAACCAAGTTCGCGGCGGACCGCACCGGTAAAGTAATCAAAACCGCCCGATACAAGGGCGGCAAAGGCACCATTGGCCTTCATGGTCGCAACCAAGGTTTTCGCCCCGCCGGTATATTCAATTTCTTTCCAGGCTTCGGCCAGCATATCGGTCGACATGCCATCAAGCAGCCCGACGCGTTCATCAAGGGCGGCCTCGAAATCAAGTTCGCCATTCATCGCGCGTGCCGTAATCGCGGCGACATGGTCCTTGACCCCGGCAAAGGCCGCAAGCTCGTCAAGCGTTTCACCGGTGACCATTGTGCTGTCCATATCGGCAATCAGCAATTTCTTGCGGCGCGTTTTGGCAGTCTGGGTCACGGCATCAACACCAAGACCGGCATCACGTAACGCCGTATCGGCAATATCAAGGCTCAGCCCGGCAAAGCCGATATCGCACGCCTCGCGCGTCGCCAGCCACGAAACATCCCCGACACGCGCCCCGGCCCCGGCCAGAACTGTTTTGGCACGCGCGACAATATCGTCACCTAGCGCGTTCGAATTGGGGGCAGCGATCAGGGTCAGGACCAGATCCATGGATTGCAGACTCCTTGGCATGGCGAAAGATTAATAATATTGCGCTCTTTATCCGTATTGCGACCGGCAAAGACAAGAGCCGTTTTATCAAAGCCGCCCCTCTACGCAGTTTTTGTCCCGCAATGATGACGCTAATATCTATGCCTTGCGGGTCGAAGCCCATAAACTGGCCGACCACGATAAATTGAATGATTGAAAGTGCCTTTCCGATGTCGGCCCAGACCACAGCCCCCTTCCAACCCGTCCTGATCGTTGCCGGACCAACCGCCAGCGGTAAGTCCGCGTTGGCGCTTGATCTGGCGGAGGCATTTGACGGCGTGGTGATCAATGCCGACAGCATGCAGGTTTATAAGGAACTACGTGTGTTAAGTGCGCGCCCTGATGACAGTGAGATCGCATGCGCGCCGCATCGGCTTTATGGCGTATTGTCCGGGCGCGAGGCATGTTCGGCCGGGAAGTGGCGCGACATGGCGATGGCGGAAATTGCCAAATGTCATGCAAAGGGCAAGCTTCCGATCATTACCGGGGGGACCGGCATGTATCTGAATGCCCTGACGGCGGGGATCGCCCCGATTCCCGATATTCCCGCCGGGATTCGCCAACAAATCACTACCGATCTTGAAAAAGCCGGGCATCAGGCGTTTTTCAATGATTTTGCCAAACGCGATCCCGACACAGCCGCCACCCTTGATCCGTCAAACACCCAGCGCCTGATCCGCGCAGCCGAAGTTCTGGCCGGAACCGGCCGAGGTCTTGCAGCATGGCATCATGAGCCGATGGTGACACCTCCCGAAGGCATAGTTTTCAAAAAGCTATGCTACATGCCCCCGCGCGACATTCTTTATGATCGCTGCAACCGGCGTTTCGATTTGATGATCGAACAGGGCGCAATCGAGGAAGTCAGCGGACTTCTGGCCGAAAACCTGCCGGAAACGGCCCCTGTGATGAAAGCCGTCGGGGTGCGCGAGATAGCCGCCTACCTTGCCGGCCAGATTGATCTTGAGACAGCAAAAGAGAAATCACAGCGCGAAACCCGGCGTTATGCCAAGCGGCAATTAACGTGGTTTCGCCATCAGATGAGTGACAAGGAGACCATCGACGCGCAATATTCGGAAAGTTTAGCTGACAAATTGCGTAATGATGTTCACCAATTTCTGTTGACCACGCCAAAGTGAGGCGATAGGTTGGCCCTTCCGCCGTCGAAATGGCGGAAAACCGCCGTTTCGGCGGATTTTTCAACTCCAGTTCAAGGGTAATTGGATCATGTATCAACCACGCGGTTATCACGCGGCACGTTGTTGTCGCTAAGGAAGAGGCTCGAAAATCATGGCAGAACGTATTTTAAGCGGTTCGGAAGTAGTGTTGCAGGCTCTGGTCGATCAGGGTGTGGAAGTCGTGTTCGGCTATCCCGGCGGCGCCGTCCTACCGCTATATGACGAGATATTTAAACAAAACCGGATTCGTCATATCCTAGTACGCCATGAACAGGCTGCCGTGCATGCCGCCGAAGGTTACGCACGTTCGACCGGAAAGGTCGGCGTTGTTCTGGTAACCAGCGGTCCGGGTGCAACGAATGCCGTTACCGGCCTTACCGATGCGTTGATGGATTCGATTCCCGTCGTCTGCCTGACCGGGCAGGTTCCGACCCACCTGATCGGCAATGACGCCTTTCAGGAAGCCGACACCACCGGCATCACCCGCCCCTGCACCAAGCATAACTATCTGGTGAAGGACAGTGCGAAGCTTGCCCGCACGATGCATGAAGCATTCCATGTTGCGTCAAGCGGCCGCCCGGGTCCGGTCGTGATCGACCTGCCGAAAGATATTCTGGTCGCCAAGGCACCGTATCTTGAGCCTTCACAGGTTCAGCACCGCACCTATAACCCGGTTGTCAAAGGCGACCGCCGCCAGATCGAGGAAGCGCTCGAACTGCTGGCATCGGCGAAAAAGCCGATCCTGTATTGCGGTGGTGGCGTGATCAATTCCGGCAGTCAGGCCTGCAAGGTCCTGACGGAATTCACCCGCCTGACCGGTGTTCCGATTACGCTGACCCTGATGGGGCTTGGTGCCTATCCGGCATCAGACAAGCAGTATCTTGGCATGCTCGGCATGCACGGCACCTACGAAGCCAACATGGCGATGCATGATTGCGATGTCATGATTGCGGTTGGTGCACGGTTTGATGACCGCGTGACCGGCAACCTTGATTTCTTCTCGCCGGGCTCACAGAAAGTCCAGATCGATATTGATCAAAGCTCGATCAACAAGAACGTTCCGGTTGATATCGGGATTGTTGGCGATGTCGGTCATGTCCTTGAAGACATGATGAAAATCTGGAAAGCCAAACAGCACAAGATCGAAGCCAAGGCGCTTGATAGCTGGTGGGACGAGATTGAAGGCTGGCGTGGTAAACACTGCCTGTCCTACAAACAGCCCAAGGACATCATCAAGCCGCAGCACGTGATCCGTCGCCTGCATGCGCTGACGCGTGATCGCAAGACCTACATCACCACCGATGTCGGGCAGCACCAGATGTGGGCAGCCCAGCATTTCGGGTTTGAACATCCGCATGAATGGATGACGTCCGGTGGTCTTGGCACTATGGGGTATGGCATGCCCGCCGCCCTTGGGGTCCAGGTTGCCCATCCGGATGCAACCGTGATCTGCTTTACCGGTGATGCATCGATCATGATGAACATTCAGGAATGCGCGACGCTGACCCAGTATCGCCTGCCGGTGAAAACCGTCATCCTGAACAACCGTTACATGGGCATGGTCCGCCAGTGGCAGCAGCTTCTGCACGGGTCGCGCTATTCGGAAAGTTATAGCGAATCCCTTCCGGATTTCGTCAAACTGTCCGAGGCATTCGGCTTTACCGGTATGACCTGTAACAACGCGGCCGATCTTGATGACGCACTGACCAAGATGCTTGAAATCGATGGTCCGGTGATCCTCGACGTTGCCGTGGATGACAAGGAAAACTGCTATCCGATGATTCCGTCGGGCAAGCCGCATAATGAAATGCTGCTTGGGGCGGAAACCACCGGTGACGAAGCCATTGATTCCGACGAAGGGATGGTTCTGGTCTGATCCGCGAAACCCTTTTGCGACAAGACATCATCAAAACCAAAATCAAAGGCCGGGCCGGGCTGCACACTGAATGCGCCCGCCCGCGCCCTAGCGGAGCAAGACCCGTGAAAGAAACCGAAATTTCGAAACACACGATATCCGTTCTGGTGGATAACGAAGCAGGCGTTCTGGCCCGTGTCATCGGCCTGTTTTCTGGCCGTGGCTATAACATCGAAAGCCTGACCGTGGCCGAGGTTGACGCCAGTTCCCACCAGTCCCGCATCACCGTTGTCACCTCGGGTACGCCCATGGTGATCGAACAGATCAAGGCACAGCTTTCACGTCTGGTGCCGGTTCACAAGGTCAGCGATCTGACCCTTGCCGGACCATGCGTTGAACGTGAACTTGCCCTGGTCAAGGTGATTGCATCGGGTGAAAAGCGCGTCGAGTCCCTGCGTATTGCCGATATTTTCAAGGCACGCGCAGTCGATGCGACCAACAGTTCCTTCGTCTTCGAAATCATCGGAAGCCCGGAAAAAATCGACGCCTTCATCAAATTGATGGAGCCGTTGGGGCTTTCGGAAACTTCGCGCACGGGTGTCGCAGCAATTTCGCGCGGCACGCTGACGATGTGAGTTCACCTGGGATGCCTTGGCATTCCCGCTTTAACCAATTTGATCCATCCGCCACGCAAACAAAAATCGCGTGGTCCAACGTCCAGAGGTATCGAAAGATGCGTGTTTATTACGACCGCGATGCAGATGTTAATCTGATCAAGACCAAAAAAGTTGCCATCATCGGTTACGGTTCGCAGGGCCATGCCCATGCCCTAAACCTTCATGATTCCGGTGTTAAAGACGTTGTTGTCGGCCTTCGTGAAGGTTCTTCGTCCCGCAAAAAGGCTGAAAATGCCGGCCTGAAAACCATGACCCCGGCCGAAGCCGCAGCATGGGCAGACGTTGTCATGATCCTGACCCCGGATGAACACCAGGCTGCGATCTATGCCAACGAACTGCGCGACAACCTGAAAGATGGTGCTGCCCTTCTGTTCGCACACGGCCTTAACGTCCATTTCGGCCTGATCGAACCGCGCGCTGATCTTGATGTCATGATGATCGCACCGAAAGGCCCGGGCCACACGGTTCGTTCCGAATACAAGCGTGGCGGCGGTGTACCTTGCCTCGTTGCCATCGAACAGAACGCGTCGGGCAATGCGCTTGAACTGGCTCTGTCCTATGCATCGGCAATCGGTGGCGGCCGTTCGGGCGTGATCGAAACCACCTTCCGCGAAGAATGCGAAACCGACCTGTTCGGTGAACAGGCTGTTCTTTGCGGCGGCCTGACCCAGCTGATCAAATACGGTTTCGAGACCCTTACCGAAGCTGGTTATGCTCCGGAAATGGCCTATTTCGAATGCCTGCACGAAGTGAAACTGATCGTCGACCTGATGTATGAAGGCGGCATGGCCAACATGCGTTACTCGATCTCGAACACCGCGGAATACGGCGACTATGTCACCGGCCCGCGCGTGATCGACGCATCGGTCAAAGAACGCATGAAAGAAGTTCTTGCCGACATTCAGGAAGGCAAATTCGTTCGTGACTTCGTTCAGGAAATGCATTGCGGCCAGCCGATGTTCAAGGCAACCCGTCGCCTGAACGCCGAACACGAAATCGAAGAAGTCGGTACCAAACTGCGCGCGATGATGCCGTGGATTGCTGCCAACCAGCTTGTCGACAAAGAAAAGAACTAAGCTTTAGCTTTGTTTTGCAAAACGGCCGTCCCGATGGGGCGGCCGTTTTTGTTTGTCCGCACACAACAGCCATGACGTGTTTGGGGTGGATTTTACAGGCCGATCCGCGTAATCCTGACCTTTAAAACTTTAACTCAAACATGAGCATTTTGAATGTCGGACTTTATCGATACCGCCCCGGAAGTCGCCGAAGCCCTTGCTGCTGGCAAGCCGGTTGTCGCCCTTGAATCCACCATCATCTCGCACGGGATGCCCTATCCGCAGAACCTTGAAACCGCGCAGGCGGTTGAACAGGATGTGCGCGATAATGGCGCAATCCCGGCCACCATCGCGGTGATCGGCGGGCGTTGCAAAATCGGCCTGTCGCCGTCGGAACTGGAATATTTCGCCAAGGGTACCGACATTCTGAAACTTTCGCGCCGGGACATCCCATACTGCATCGCCAAGAAGCGCGATGGTGCGACCACCGTTTCCGCCACCATGATTCTGGCGGAAAAGGCGGGCATCAAGGTCTTTGCCACCGGCGGGATTGGCGGGGTTCACCGCGAACTGGCAGCAAGTTTCGATATCTCGGCCGATCTGACCGAACTTGGCAAAACCAGTGTTGCCGTCGTCTGCGCCGGTGCCAAGGCGATCCTTGATATTCCGATGACGCTTGAACATCTTGAAACGCTGGGTGTGCCGGTCATTTCATATGGCACAGATGAATTCCCGGCTTTCTATACCGTCAAAAGCGGCCAGAAAGCCCCGATCCGCCTTGATAGTCCTGCCGAGATTGCAGAATTCCTGAAATCGAAATGGGAATTTGGTCTTGAAGGCGGGGCTGTAATCGGCAACCCGCCGCCAGCTGACAAGGCATTGGAACTTGATGCCATCGAACATGCGATTGATAGTGCCCTGATCGAAGCCAAGGGCCTTAACATCCATGGTCGCGAAGTCACGCCCTTCCTGCTGGAACGCGTGACCCAGCATACCAAGGGCAAAAGCCTTGAAGCCAATATTGCGCTGGTGCGCAACAATGCGGTCCTTGGCGCCAAAATCGCGGTTGCGCTGGCAGGCTAAGCCCGCCCCATTCCGATTAAAAAAGGCAGCCATCCAGGCTGCCTTTTTTTTATTCCGGTGCCTTGGCAACCGAGGCCGGATCAAGTCGGGTATCTGCCACCGGCTCGCCCCAGACATTGGCGCAGGGCAAAACACCGGCCCAGACTGGCAGACCATAATCTTCCTCGTCATCGACCGGATCACCGGTGCGGACCTTGGCCGATACCTCGTTCAGGTCAAAACCAAGGAACATGGTGGCCTTGAGCTCCTGTTCATTGGGATGACGGATCTGGTCCCAGCGGCCTTTGGACAGCTTTTCGACAAACAGCCGGGAATGTTCCATTTTGCCTTCCGGGTCGGTTACGATTTCGCCCTTGCCGTAAATCACGACCGAACGGTAATTGGCCGAGTGATGAAAGGCCGAACGCGCCATCACCAGACCGTCCAGATGCGTAATGCACAGGCAGGCTTCCTCGCCATTGGCGATAGCGGCCAGAATGCGGTTCTTCGATGCACCATGGATATAAATCCGTTCCCCCACGCGCCAATGCGCCGTCGGGATCATTGAGGGACGGCCATTCACGATGGTGCCAACATGACAGATCAGGGCATCATCAATGATACCATGCACAAGTTTTCGGTCGTAACTGGCACGTTTGGGGCCACGCACCACTTTGGTTGCGGGATGGACTTCGTATTGTGCCGGAAGTGCGGTGGTATCTGACATTTTCTTTGTTCTCTGTAGCTTCTGGTGACGCAAGGGCTGACGTCATCATCGACAGAATTGGACTTTATCACAGGTCCGTTATAAGAATTTTGACAGAACCAATTTCAACATCATCCGTCACCGATTGGCCAAGATGCGCAGCGACTACACCTGGATTTATCCCAGCCATACCGCCAAAGCCGACAATGCGAAGGAAGACAGCGCCTATCGCCGTCTTTATCTTGGCATTCGCCAGGCCATTCTGGACGGGCGGTTACATCCGGGCGAGAAGCTGCCCGCCAGTCGAGACCTGGCCAAAAGCCTTGGCGTTTCGCGCAATACGGTGGTGACGAGTTTCGATTTGCTGGTATCCGAGGGGTATCTGGAAACCCGGATCGGTGCCGGAAGCTTCGTTGCCAGCAGCCTGCCCGACCGGGAAATGACCGCCACCGCCACACCCGAAGCACTGGACCCGGCGCGCAAGGCGACCCGCCCCGTCCGCCTGAGCCAGAGTGCGACCCGCATGCTGGCCTATGACCGACGCTTTCCAAGATTTCGCGTGGCGCGTCCGTTTAACCCGGGGACACCGGATCTTGATGCCTTTCCATTTGATCTGTGGGCGCGGTTGTTGCGCCGAGGTTGGCGGGCACCGGCACTTGACCTGACCATTCCAGTTGATCCGCTTGGCATGCCCGCATTGCGGGACGAGGTTGCCAAGTGGCTTCGCCAGTCCCGCGGGGTCAAATGCGATGCCGATCAGGTGATGATTGTTTCAGGCGCGCAGCAGGCGCTGGATCTGATTGCGCGTGCCCTTGTGGATCCGGGTGACGTGATCGCAACCGAGGACCCGGGTTACGAAGGCATTCGCGGGGTTCTGGCCGCCAGTGGTGCCACCTTGCTGCCGATCCCGGTGGACGGCGAGGGATTGCAGGTAGATCAGCTTGGCAAGGGTGCACCGGCCCGGATCGTCGTTACGACGCCATCACGCAATTATCCGCTGGGCACGACATTGTCGCTTGCCCGCCGTCTTGCCCTCTTGCAATGGGCAGACGCCCATGATGCGTGGATTGTCGAAGACGATTATGACAGCGATTATCGCTATGACGGGCCGCCGTTATCGTCCCTTCAGGGATTGGACCGGCAAAATCGCGTGCTTTATGTCGGCACGTTTTCGCGCGTCCTGTTTCCCGGTATCCGGCTTGGTTATCTGGTTCTGCCGCCTGCCCTGATCCCGGTATTTCGCGGCATGCGCGGCTTCGCCGATGGTGTGCCTGCCCCGACGGCACAGGCCGCACTGGCCGCATTTTTCGCCGAGGGGCACTTTGGCGGTCATGTCCGCAAGATGCGGCTGAGTTACGGGGAACGAAGGGCACATCTGCGCGAACTGATCGAAACACGTGCCAGTGATATTTTGCAGGTCCTGCCGTCGGATGGGGGGCTTCATCTTTGTACGCGCCTGACCGGTGGACAGGATGATGTTGAATTGCAGGAACGGATGGTTCATGCACAGCTCGATTGCCGCGCCCTTTCATCCTACTACCATGATAAATCAGAAGAAAATCGCGGCAATCTGCCGCAAGGGCTGGTGCTTGGTTTTGCCGGATGGAAAAAGAACGTCATTTCGCAAAGTTTCGATGAACTGATCGATCTGGTGCGCCGTACATAACGATGTACCCCGAGCCAGAGAGAGCGCATCGGCATCCCCTCTATGCTGTCACAGTCGATGTGCTCTCTCACCCTTTTGCCCCTCTTCCTCCCCCAAGGTACGAGTTCCCGGATGCCCTCTGCTTCTGCCGCCCCGGTTGCCATCATGTGGTTTCGCAATGACCTGCGCCTTGCCGACAACCCGGCATTGAATGCCAGCATAAAATGGGCACAGCAAAATAACGGCATCGTGCTTCCGGTCTTTATCCTTGACCCGGTGATTGATGCCCAACTGGGCGGGGCGACGCGCTGGTGGCTGGAAAAAAGTCTGGCACGACTTGATGAAAGTCTTGCCAAGGCTGCGGGGGGAAAATCCCCCTGTCTGAGGATTTTCAAATCAGACGCACGGGACGTTTTCAATCAGTTACAGGCTGATCACAAAATCGGGGCGGTTTTCTGGAACCGGCTTTATGACAAGGCATCCATCGCGCGCGATACCGATATCAAGTCGACCATGCGCGACCACGATATCGAATGTGACAGCTTTAACGGCCAGTTGCTCTATGAGCCATGGGAAGTCAAAACCGGTGCCGGGACCGACTTCAAGGTTTTCAGCCCGTTCTGGCGAGCATGCCTGAAACTGCCACCTCCGGCAGAACCGAAAAAAGCCCCGGAAAAGATCCCGCTTGGTAATCTTAAACTGGCCAATGAAACGGACATTGCCGGGCTTGATCTGTCGCCCAAGCCGTTTGACTGGGCCACGGGCTTTGCCGGCCGGTTCACGCCCGGCGAACAGGGTGCGATGGATCAGCTTTACGGTTTCATCGATGACCGGTTGGTTGACTATGCGGACTTGCGCGACCGGCCCGATCATCGGGTGACATCGGAGCTTTCGCCGCATCTGCGCTTTGGCGAGATCAGCCCGCGCCAGGTCTGGCACGCGGCAAACCATTATGCAGACGCCCATCCCGGCCAGGGTAAAACCGCATCAAAATTCATGGCTGAACTGGGCTGGCGGGAATTTGCCCATCATGTCCTGTTTCATGCCAGGGATCTGAAATCCGTGCCGCTTCAGGGCCAGTTCACCGATTTCCCATGGGTCGATGATCCAAAGGCGCTTGAACGCTGGCAACGCGGGCAGACCGGTTTTCCGATTGTCGATGCCGGGATGCGGGAACTCTGGCATACAGGCTATATGCATAACCGGGTGCGGATGATTGTCGGATCGGTACTGGTCAAACACCTTCTGATCCACTGGCACGAGGGGCTTGCGTGGTTTGACGATACGCTTGTTGATGCCTGCCCGGCCAACAATCCGTTTTCATGGCAGTGGATTGGGGGATGTGGTGCCGATGCCGCCCCCTATTTCCGGATTTTCAATCCGGTCCTGCAAGGCGAGAAATTTGACCCGGATGGAAGTTACGTCCGGCAATGGGTGCCGGAACTTGCCGACATGCCCGACCAGTATATCCACAAACCGTGGGATGCATCCCCCTTGATCCTGAAAGCCGCTGGGGTGGATTTGGGCCTGACCTATCCCGAACCCCTGATCGGGATCAAGGAAGGCCGTGAACGCGCGCTGGCGGCCTATCAGGATATGAAACGCGCGGTAGCTTAGGCTGCACTTACCGCGCCTTGCGCAAATACCAGATCAGGTTATCCATCGTGTTTGGCAGCAGGGTGCCACTCGAACAGATTGCAGCTTCGACAAAACTGTCCCGATAACCTTTGCTTTTGGCATTATCAAGCTTGAGGATTGCGGTTCCGACCGCGCAACGGTTCTGCTCCTTGTCTTTGCCAAAGGCAACGAAGCCCTCTGCCCCGTTTGGATGGCCGGGTTTGCCGACGATGGTGTAATCGGAAACCAAAGACCGCCATCGTTCTTCAAATGCGGGACGGGTATGGATGAATTTCTTCAGTCCGGATGGCATGTCGTCCGTCGCCCAATAGGCTATTCTTACCTGCCCCTTGCCGCCATCAAGTTCCCAATTGTAATGGGCGGCTGCCGTTTCGAAAAACCCGTCCCTTGGCAGATCCCGAACAGAGGTCACCGACATTCCCGACGCTTCGACGATATTGAACTGTTCCTGATAGACAACGTCGCTTTCGGCCGGAAACTCGTTACTGGTCACGCATGTCGACAAAGCCAGGATCAGCGGCAAAAGGAGTAGATGATGCAAGACCAACATTAGTCCCAATGCAGATCCCCAATCTGTCTACTTCCAGAACAGCTTCTGCTTTTCGAATTTCTTCCATGCCTGATCAAGTCCCTGCAGGCGATGATCGGCGCGTGCGCCGAACCAGCCGGAAATCAGACCAATGGCGACCATACCATCTTTGGAAAGTTGCGGTTTCAATGCCATTAGCCGCGCCTCGGCCACCGCAACGTCGTTCAGCCAGCCAAGGATTTCCTGAAGGGTTGCCAGTTCCTTGCGAAACTTCTTTGCCGGTTTTCCGTCATAAACCTCGCCAAAGAAATCGCTGCCATAGCGCATCTGTTTGACATCCAGACGCAGGGCATGGAGTTGCGGTATGGTCAGTTTGCCAACATCGCTGCCACGCTTGGTCAGGCGTTTATAGGCGCGGCTCAGCAAGGGTTCGGCCAGTTTGGTCACGGAGGCCGACATTGCCTTCATCTGGCTGGCATCCGCCCCCGATGCCCAGCGTGAATAGCTTGACCATGCGCCAAGCAGCAGCAGGAGTTGCTGATACTCGAAACTTTCAAGCATTTCGCGCGCGGTCACCAAGGCCGCTTCGCGCTGTTTGGCTGCCGCCTTGCGCAAATCGGTAATCCCCGGATGATCGGGAAAGCGTTCCTCGACCATCGGCAGGGTTTCATTGAGGAAAACATCCCAGTCGCGCAGGCCATCAAGCGCCTTGGTGCAATGTTTCAGCAGGCGGCGGATCAGAACGCCCTCTCCCTGCGGCAGGTTTTTCTTAAACAGGTTGAACGCAACCCGAAGTCGCCGCATGCCAACCCGCATCTGATGACAGCCTTCGATATGAAGGTCTTCACGCACGCAGACCTCGTTCCCGAGGATCATGCGAAGCCCCTGCGCCAGTACCGCCCGAAACGCGGTTTCGGCCGACATATCGGCAACAAGCCCGCCGGGGGCCGCCTTGTAAAAGCCAGGCACCTCGTTCAGATAAAGCGCCCGCCCGCGCGATGCCTTGGACCGCAGGCTCAGGAACAGGGGCACGGTGCGTTGCAGTTCAAGTGCCAGATCAAACAGGGCAGCGGGATGGCCTTCCTTCAGCTCCAGCTCGACCTCGGACAGGGGGGATTCCTTTTCTGCGGTGCGCACCACGCCCTGATCGATTGCCAGTTCCATGATCGCGTCGCGATAGGTCAGATCAACGGCACTGCGTTTCAGATCGGTTTCAAAAATCCGGTCGATCTTCTTCTTTTTGACATGCCTGTCGAGCAAGCCCACCACGTCTTCGTCGGTGAATTTATCCAGATCAAGAACACCGTCGGGCAGTTCGACATTCCATTCATGACGTTCAGGCAGTGCTTCGCGCATGCCGTTCGATGCCTTGACGGTCTGCTCCCACCCCTTGGTGCCCTTTTTGCGCACACGCAGCGCCAGTCCCTTGCGGGCCAGCGAAAGTTTGGGCGTGTCATGATAGATGGATACAAGATGGGTGGTCAGAAGGCGGCGGCCTTCCTTGACCTCGCGCAGGACGGGTGCCTGTTTCAAACGCGATACGTGCTTCGGATCGATGCGGAGTTTCAGTTCGATCTCGATCTGCTTTTCGGCCATCAGGGTCCCCCGGATGTTCTTGTTATTGCAGCGCAGAACACGCTGTCTGCCATAACGTCATAGCCCGAATTGTGTTTCAGCAGTTTGAAACCAGCCGCCGGACGTCATGGTAACGGGATGTAAAATTTCCGCAACATTCCTGACATAAACATATCTTTTCAAGCATTAAAGTTGCGGCTGATATCTTGCGCGCACGGTTGTTTTCATTTGAAAACCGAACCGACGCGATACGTTCGTTTGAGCAGTAAAAGTATGAGGAATCATCAAAACACCCGGACGAATCGCAAATTTGTCGAGGGTGAAAAGGTGCCGTTGCCTGCGATTCCCTCCCTTTTTCTGACAGCATATAAAGTTTTTCAAAAAAGTTCTTGATTTGTTCTTTTATTTATGGCATAAGATAAAAGTCAACGGGAGGAATGCACCCGGACCGAACCCCGCAAGGCCTTACAGGCTCTGCGGGTTTTTGCGTTTGGGGTCGGATCAAAGAGGTGATCAGGATGCAGCGGCAAAGATACAGGCAGGGTGGCGGGGTAGTCCGCAGGACACGGGTCGGCGGATGGCGGAGCCATTACGGCGGCATTCTGCGCCGGGTCTAACAAGTTTCGAACACGCTTGTTTGTCATGACGGGAGAGGTGCATCTTATCGGGGAAGGGATCCCGATTTGCCGGAGACGGCAGCAATGGCAGCAGCGGGCTTTGGCCCGCCGATGGTGGACAGGTGGGAGCCGTGCGCCCGAAGACCGTCTTTGGTTGGCGAGAATGACCGACACCCGAAGTGTGTCCGGGCCGAACCGTTGCCGGAAATGCCATCAGGGCCGAGAGTGACCGGAGCCGGCCGGAAAGCCCGAAGGCCGTCGGTCGGCGGGAATGGTGACAGCCCGCGCTGTGTCGGGGTTTCCGGGGAAGGGGCCATGACGACGCCAAGCATCCGCCGTCTGCTGTCCGGATTCCTGATCCCGGATCGTCCCGAGAGGTTCGTTTTAGCAGGAAAAGTATGAGGCATCGTCAAAACACCCGAGCAAATCGCGAATTCGTCGAGGGTGAAAAGATACCCTTGCCTGAAATTTCCTTACAACTTTGGCTGCAATCCGTACCGCCCCACACTTTCGTACAGGTTGCGAGCCCCTCTCCCGTTGCTATTCTGAATTTGGACGTTAATCGAGGGGCAGCATATGAAATTTGATAAATTTACTCTTCTGGCAGCAATTGCCGGAGCATTAGCTTTGAGCGCGTGCCAGACAACGCGTGACAATGCATTCTCGGAATGGCAAGAGATGCCAATCGGGGCATCACGCTTCAACGTGCCATCTATCTCATCCGTTCCCGTGACAAAACTAGAGCAAAATGATCGTAACAACGGTCAAGTCCAAAATGAAAAATGGGAACTTGCCTGCGGCTTGGGCTACATCACTCTTCAATACACTTTCGATGCTTGGTTCAAGCAAACGGAAGAAGAAGAAATGAATAATCAGGAAAAGTTTATTGCCCAATTCAAGGAACGCAAAATCGCCGTTTCCAATATTGAGGCAGTTTCCAACAAGAATGGCAGATCTGTCGGATATCTGGCCGATGCTCAACTATCGGATGGAACAAGTTGCAAGGCGGCAGCATTTGGTTTTCGTGCCAACCGCGGCTTTAAAGGCTACAACAATGACCACGGTGGTATAGATACCGCCGTGAACGGAATCTATTGCGGCCCTATGCCGTTTGATATGGAAAAACTGACATCACAGATCTCGCTGGTCGAAGACCGAGACGCATATGCGATTGCCGTACAAAGACTGCCAACGATGGAATGCTCTGCAAAAGGCAAAAAACCAGAACAAGCTAGTTGGCTTGATCGCAGCAAAGAACGACCGGACTACAGAACAATGGCCATGACATGGAACAAGAAGCTGACAGAGGGTTATCTGAAAACTGACGTCGACATTGTATCTGGCGGTGGAACTTTAAAATTCTCTGGTGCAGAGAGTTCCAGTTGTACGACGAAACTCGAACTAACAAAGTTCGCTTTTCCCGAGCAAGGTACTTGGTCAATTGATTGCACCAACGGTGATTTCGCGTCTGGAAAGTTTTACGTAGACGATAACTATAACCTTGTCGCATCAGGGAATGGAAAAACTGGCGAATCCGTCGATTTCACAATTTGGCTTTAGCTACTTCGCGTAAATCAGGGGAAAAGAAGACACAAAAAACCCGGTCAATGGCCGGGTTATTTTGGGCTACCTAAAGATGGTGCCTGGGGGGCGGATTCGAACCACCGACACGCGGATTTTCAGTCCACTGCCCACCAAACTTTCGGCCATGATTGCAGGCGTGCTCAGTCGGCAAGTCCCTGAAACCTGAACGGTTTTTCTTCTTCGAAGGACGGGGCGGCATCCCCGGCATAGACATTGCGCTGATCCGGCCCGAGGTCGAGCTTTTTCACCCTGCCGGTTTCCGCACTGAAATCGATATTCTTGAGATCGACCCAGAAGGTGTTCGGGGTCAGGGCGGATTCAAAGAAATACAGCATTCGCTTGTGATCGGCGACCGTGCGCCAGCGGGTGGAGGAAATGTTGGGTTCGTTTGGCGTTGAAATGCCAAACGGGACCGAGACATTGCGGATGACGCTGAACACGCTGGCAAGGGCAACGACCGGGTCCTCGTCCCTGGGGATTGCGTTGATATAGAACGCGGCACGTGCAAACCGGTCCGCAGACCGGTTGGTGCCGGGCAGCATCACGGTTCCGCCGACCTGCTTCCAATAGGCATTCTGCGCAAGCTGATGTTCGAAAATGGGCGAGTTTGTCATGACCTGATAATCGCGGTCATGATGGATGACCTGTTTGCCGTCGATATATTCGATAATCGCGCTGTCGCCCGTGGCATCCGAGATCGAAAGATGCAGGGTCGCAAGCCGGTTTTCGCCCGGCATCTGGTCGGTGACGACAACAAAGGGCTCCCTGGAAAGTGCCGCAACCGCATCAGACACCGTCGCAAAATTATCGAGCACATATTGTGCCCATGCCGCAATCGAAAGACCCGGCTTTGTCCCGTCATAGGGCGGATATTCGGACTCGACCAGCCAAAGCACATTGGCCGACAATCCGGCTTCGTTCAGACCATCGGTCGTGGCGATGTCATAGGCGCTGGCGATGACGCTGCCGTATTTTGAGACCCATTTGACGGAATTTGGCCCGACTTCGCCGCCCCGTTCCATACCCCGCGGGAAAATCCACAGATTGGTGGCAATATCGGATTTCCAGTCCATTGAGCGCGCGGTGATCACATCATTATCCGCCCCGTGATAGACGGCCCGCGTGCAAGCCTTCGCAACGGGAAGAAGGACGGCTGTGGACATCAGTCCCGAGACAATCATCATCGTTGCAATGCGCGTCCGTCGGTCCATTGGGTTCTTCCTTTGCGCAATCCGATTTCATCCTGCCTGATCGCGATTATGTCGGGCACGGCAACCAACCGCAACCATTGCGAAAGTGTGGATGGATAAAATTCAATTTTACTGGAGTTGCAGGCACAAAAAAACCCGGCCAATGGCCGGGTCATTTTGGGCTACCTAAAGATGGTGCCCGGGGGCGGATTCGAACCACCGACACGCGGATTTTCAGTCCACTGCTCTACCAACTGAGCTACCCGGGCATTCTGTAGGCGTCTCCGTTTCCGGAGCGTTCCCTGCGGAACGAGCGGGGTTATACAAACTCCTTTGGGGCTTGTCCAGCCTCAAATCGCATTTTTTTTATGCGTGAAAATCTTCTTCATCTTCAAGGTCTTCAAGATACTCCGGCGGCTCGGTCACCGGGACGGCGTAGCTTTCGTTCAGCCATTTGCCAAGGTCGAGATCGGCACAGCGTTTCGAACAGAACGGCTTGTATTTTTCCACCACCGGCTTGCCGCACATGGCACAGCCCGAGCCTGCTGTTTTAACTGTGTTTTTTTCAACCATTTCAGAGTTTCTCCAGCCTGTAGTCTGCGCGTGACAGGGTTTCATCGGCGGCCAGTTCCGGCGCCATCCCCATCGCACGTTCAAGAATTTGTTGCCCAGTGGCCCCCGGCGCAAGGGCATCAATCATTTCCGGGGCGACATGAAGCCGATACCGCCCCGCTTGCCCGACCCGCAAATCACGAGTCACGGAACGCAGAATGGCATTCAATGCCGCCGTCCGGGTTGGCACGGGATCGGCTCGCGATGCGTGCATCAGTTCGGCAAGGGCAATGCCGCCGCGCTGCCGGGTCAGTTCAAACAGGCCCAGCCGTGTGAAACCGCCAAACTGGACGGCACCGCTCATTTCCGGGCCAAAGGCATCGCGAAGGGCGTTTTCGAACCGGTCGCGCAATGCCTTGCCCGCCATGCGAAGCGGATCGATCACCACCAGACCGCCGATATTGCGCAATTGCAATTGCCGGACGATTTCGGACGCCGCACGCAGATTGACCTGTTCGGCACGCCGTGCCTGATCATGGTCGGCATCCGATCCGCCTGCATTCACATCAATCGCGCACAGTGCCGTCGTCTGTTCAACCGCGATCCAGCCACCGCCCGGAAGCGGCACACGCGGTTGCAGCGCGGTTGCGATGTCGTCTTCGATATCCTGATCATCAAACAGCAGGCGCGCACCGTCATGGCGCACCAGATGCGCATCATCGAAACCACGCGCCCGCAACAATCCGCGCAGACGGACAAACTCGTCCGCCCCATCAACAATGCACTCGCCGCCCGCCATCACATGGCGTTCGATCAACTGATCGGCATCCGATAATGCCTTGAACACCAGAACCGGTTTTACCGGCGATGCCAGGGCATTTCGGGCCTGTGTCCAGACGGCGCGAAGCTGCCTGAGCTCGCCCGTCAGGGCAGCGTCATCCCAGTCGATTGCCAGACTGCGCAACGTGATGCTTTCCTCGCGCGCGACAAGTCCCTTGAAAAGGGCCGACAATGATGCACGGCGGTCTTCGTCCTTGAGCCTGCGGGGGAGTTCTATTAATCCGCCACCTTTTTGCTCGTTCGGACGCAGGATCATACCGAGCCCCTCGATCGCGATGCGACCGGTCAGTTTCGGGCCCTTATCCTCGAACCCAAGGCGGGAGATCTGCACGATGACCCACTGGCCTTCGTGAAGCGGGGCATCCACACGATCAAACGGCAGCAAGCCATCGGCAACACCGTCAAGGGCGACCATGGCAGCGGCCATTTCGGGAAGAATTTTGGAAACACGACCGAGATGAATGTCAAAGCGCGCCGGGCCACCACGATCAATCCACAGACGCGACAACCGGTCATTGCCTATCAGGGCAATGCGCCGTTCACATGCGACGGCATCAATCAGCAGGCGGTCCGTTTCTGTTCCGCCAGCCACCATGATCACGCCCCCTGCCGGAAGCCAAGGCCACGCAGCATGCAATCAACCTCGCACAGTGACAGGCCAACAACATTGGAATAGGACCCGGTGATGCTTTTAACGAAGGTTGCGGCATATCCCTGAATGGCATAGGCGCCGGCCTTGCCCTGCCACTCGTCATGGGACAGGTAGCGCGCAAGATCGTCTTCGCCAAGGCGGCGGAAAATCACCTGTGTTTCGATCACGCGTGCGCGGGCGGTGCCATCGGGCGCAATCACGCACAGGCCACCATAAACACGATGACGACGGCCAGACAGCAATGTCAGGAATTTACGCGCCTCGGCCGTATCCGATGCCTTGCCAAGTGCGCGACGGCCACAGGCGACAACCGTATCGGCGGCAAGAACAAAGCCGCCCGCATGGTCGTCGGCGACCGCACGCGCCTTTTCCTCGGCCAGGCGGAGTGCCAGCCGACGCGGGCTTTCGTCGTCATGCGGGGTTTCGTCGATATCGGCAGGGACAACCTGATCCGGCACAATTCCGATCTGCGCCAGCAACTCAAGACGCCGCGGCGATGCAGAGGCCAAAATCAGTTTCGACAAGTCGCGGCTCCCCACAGACATCCAAAGCCAAACCAGAAGGGTTGTAGACACAGCAAAACGCAACCATGCGCGCAAACCTAAACTGCGCGCCCGGCAACGTCAATTTTTGCGGTATTACAGGTTCCGGATTACTTGAAACGGAAGGTAATACGACCCTTGGTCAGGTCATAAGGCGTCATTTCGACGCTGACGCGGTCACCAGCAAGAACACGAATACGGTTCTTGCGCATCTTGCCCGAGGTATGAGCAAGAATTTCGTGATCATTGTCCAGCTTCACGCGAAACATCGCATTGGGCAGAAGTTCGACAACAGTGCCCTGAAACTCGATAACGTCTTCTTTAGCCATGAGACTCCTAGCTTTCGTATTGCAATATCAATTACCGGTGGCCCGCAAACTGCTCCGAACGCGCCAAAAGGTCAAGCCCTTTCACACAAGGCACAAAGCGGCCCAGCACTGCATTTCGGGCATGCCGTGCGCATGACCACCGAACATCGCAAACCTTTGCCGGGAAATCATGTTGTTGCGCGTGGTCTATCGCCTTTATGGTTTAGGGTCAGGACCTAGAGCCGCCACATGAAGGACCGCATGACCATGACCGCCAAACACCCCTATCCCGTCGCCCCGCCCCATATCAGGATCGCCACCGCGCAGGATGTTGACGATATCCATGCCATGCTGTTTGAAATTGCGCGCGCGACCGGGTGCGAGGACAAGTTCAAAAGCAAACCCGAAGACCTCGCGCGTAACGGGTTTGGCCACCGCCCCGCGTTCGAGGCGTTGATCGCACATGACGGCGATGTACCGGTTGGGCTATGCCTTTATTTTCCGAGCTATTCGACATTTCGCGGCAAGGCCGGGATTTACATTCAGGACCTGTTTGTCGCCCCGGAATATCGCGGCGGCGGTTTTGCCCGGCACCTGATCGCACAGGCCGCCGCACGGGCCCGTTCACAGGGCGGGCACTATATCCGCCTGTCGGTCGATGCCGGAAACATCATCGGGCAGCGTTTCTATGCCCGCATCGGGATGCGGCATGCCCATGATGAACGCATTCATGTGCTGGACGGGGATGCGTTTGACGCGCTGATCGACGGTTAGGTTAGACCTTGGGTGCCGGACCGACCGGGAACCGTTCAAGAATGCGTTTTTTGATCTGGTCGCGGACCTGACGGTACGCTTCAAGCCGGACTTCGCGCGAACCTTCGACAATTGTGGCGTCGAACGTATTCCAGAATTCCACATCACAGGCCATGGTGCGGGTCATTTCGACCGCCCTGTGCTGGGCTTCGGGTGACAGGGTGATGATCAGATCGAAAAACCCGTCTTCAAGTTCGTCAAAGGTTTTGGACTTATAGGTCGAGATATCCAGCCCGATTTCTTCCATGACCGCGACGGCAAAGCCATCAAGATCACCGGCGCGCAAGCCGCAGCTTTCAACATAGACCTTTGTTCCGTGATAATGGCGCATGATTGCAGCCGCCATCACGGATCTTACAGCGTTGAAGCTACAGGCAAAAAGAACCGAACCGGGAAGTTCTTCTGCCACCGTGCCTTAACCCCGGATATGAAGGACGCAGATCAGGGTAAACAGGCGACGCGCGGTGTTTTCATCAATCGTCACCTTTTCCGACAGCAGTTCGCGAAGCTGTTCCGATCCTTCGTTATGCAGGCCGCGGCGCGCCATATCGATGGTTTCGATCTGGGATGCCGTCGCCTTTTTGATCGCATCATAATAGCTTTCGCAGATCATGAAGTAATCCTTCACGATCCGGCGGAACGGGGTTAACGGCACGACAATGGTGGTCAGGTTTTCGGTATCGTCATCGCCGCGCACATCCATATAGATGCGGTTGTCTTCGATGCGCATATGAACCGAATACGGGCCTTCGAAGCCGCCTTTCGGTTCGAAATGGTTGTCTTCCAGAAGGTCGTAGATGGCCACCGCCTGCTCATGCTCGACCTCGGGGCGGCGACGCACCTTGTATTTCTCGTCGAGATAGATACCGGCAATGCATTGGTTGTCTGCAATTTCTGCCATCTTAGTCTCCCTGCGATCCCTCGGCGCTGCACTGCAACAGCTTACATGCGGTTGGACCGGATCGCCACAGAAAGTCCGTGTGCCTGCAAACCTTCGCTTTCGGCCAGTGCAATCGCCGCCGGGCCGATTTTGGCCAGACTTTCAGGCGTGCATTTGATCAATGACGACCGCTTGATGAAATCAAGCACGCCCAGACCCGACGAGAAACGCGCCGAACGGGCGGTTGGCAGAACATGGTTTGGCCCGGCAACATAATCACCAATCGCCTCGGGCGTGTAACGGCCCAGGAAAATGGCACCGGCATGATGAATGTCTTCGGCAAGTGCGTCCGGGTCATCGACAGCCAGTTCAAGATGTTCCGGTGCAATCCGGTCAACCAAGGCCGGAGCCTGCGTCAGATTTTCGACCAATACAATTGCACCAAAGTCGCGCCAGCTTGCCCCGGCGATTTCGGCACGCGGCAGTTTTTCAAGATGGGCATCAATGGCTTCCTGCACGCGATCGGCAAAATCCGCATCATCGGTAATCAGGATCGACTGTGCGACCGGATCATGTTCGGCCTGCGACAGCAGATCAGCCGCGACCCAGCTTGGATCATTGCTGCCATCGGCAACCACAAGGATTTCCGACGGGCCGGCGATCATGTCAATCCCGACCTGCCCGAAAACGCGACGCTTGGCGGCGGCGACAAAGGCATTGCCCGGACCAACGATCTTGTCGACCGGTTTGATGGTTTCCGTGCCATAGGCAAGGGCGGCAATCGCCTGCGCCCCGCCAATCCGGTAAATCTCGTCCACCCCGGCAATCCGTGCGGCTGCCAGCACCAGCGGGTTCATCTTGTTATCAGGGGTCGGCACGACCATCACCAGACGTTCGACACCGGCAACCTTGGCCGGAATGGCATTCATCAGGACGGATGACGGATAGGATGCCAGACCACCGGGCACATAAAGACCGGCCGCCGATACCGGACGCCAGCGCCAGCCGAGCTCGACCCCGGTTGCATCGGTATAACGTTCATCAGACGGCATTTGCCGATCATGGTAGGAACGAATGCGTTCGGCGGCCAGTTCCAGCGATTTCAGAAGATCCGCGTCGATTGCGGCGACGGCGGCATCGACTTCGCCCTTTGTCACAACCATGCCGGCGGCATCAATATTCAGGCGGTCAAACTTGTTGGTGTAATCACATACCGCGATATCGCCGCGTTTACGGACATCGGCAATGATATTGGCAACCGCGACATCCACATCGGCATCCGATTCCCGCTTCATGCCAAGCAGTTTGACAAAGCCGTCTTCGAAATCGGCATCCGTGATCGAAAGTTTAATCGGCATTGCGCACCTCGGAAAAGCGGTCGATCCAGGGCTGAACATCGGTCGGGCGGGTTTTAAGCGCCGCCCGGTTGACGATCAGACGCGAGGTGACATCGGCAATATGTTCGATTTCGCGAAGCCCGTTGGCCTTTAGCGTGTTACCGGTCGACACAAGGTCAACGATACGACGGCAGAGGCCAAGTGTCGGTGCCAGTTCCATCGCCCCGTTCAGCTTGATGCATTCGGCCTGCACTCCGCGGGCGGCAAAATGATTGCGGGTGACATTCGGATATTTGGTCGCGACACGGACATGCGACCAGCGCGACGGATCATCGCCATCGATCATTTCTTCGGGCTCGGCCACGGCAAGGCGGCAATGCCCGATATCGAGATCAAGCGGTGCATAAATCTCGGAATAATCGAATTCCATCAGGACATCATTGCCGCAGACCCCGATATGGGCCGCCCCAAAGGCAACGAAGGTGGCGACGTCAAAGCTGCGCACACGGATGATATCGATATGCGGATGATTGGTGGCGAAACGCAGGGCCCGGGATTTCGGATCGTCAAATGCGGCTTCCGGTTCGATACCGGCCGCGCGCACCAGCGGCATTACCTCGTCTAGAATGCGCCCCTTTGGCAGGGCCAGCACCAGCTTTTCGTCACTCATCAATCAGTCGCCTTACGCGTTTGTCTGTCGTCCCGGCCCCAAGGCCAATGATCCCGGCAATTATGCAGGAACACGGACACGTTCGATCTGCGCCCCGCAGGCGCCAAGTTTTTCTTCCAGCCGTTCATAACCGCGGTCCAGATGATAGACACGGTTAATAATCGTCTCGCCCTCGGCTGCCAAGCCTGCAAGTACCATGGATACCGATGCACGCAGATCGGTCGCCATGACTTCGGCACCGGACAGTTTGGCACTGCCGCGCACAATCGCGGATCGGCCATGCACGTTGACATCAGCCCCCATGCGGCTCAGCTCCGGGACATGCATGAAACGGTTTTCAAAAATCGTTTCGGTGATCATGGATGCGCCATTGGCCACCGCCATCAGCGCCATGAATTGCGCCTGCATATCAGTCGGGAAGCCCGGATAGGGTTCGGTCATGACATCAACGCCCTTAAGGGCGGCGCGATTGCCGCGCACGATCATGCCATCCCCGGTTTCCTCGATCTCGACGCCGGCCTTGCGCATGGACACGATCAGGCTTTCGATCAGTTCGGCCCTGGTGCCGACCAGTTCAATCTCGCCACCCGTAATGGCGGCTGCAATCGCGTAGGTCCCGGTTTCGATACGATCGGGCACCACGGAATATTCCGCCCCTTGCAGGCGCGGCTTGCCGGTGACTTTGAGCGTGTCGGTCCCGATACCTTCGATCTGGGCGCCCATCGCGACAAGGCAATGAGCAAGATCGGTGACTTCGGGTTCGCGCGCGGCATTGGCGATTGTGACCACACCATCGGCAAGGGATGCCGCCATCAGGGCGTTTTCGGTAGCACCAACCGATACCTGCGGGAACAGGACATGCCCGCCCTTAAGCCCTTCGGGGGCGCGGGCTTCGATATAGCCCTCGGTCAGGTGGATTTCGGCACCCATGGCTTCAAGCGCCTTAAGGTGCAGGTCAACCGGACGGTTGCCAATCGCACAGCCACCGGGCAGCGACACACGTGCCACACCGCAACGTGCGACCAGCGGACCCAGCACCAGAACCGATGCCCGCATTTTGCGGACCAGATCATAGGGTGCGGTTGTTGATGCGATTTCCTTGGC
Organism: Thalassospira lucentensis; assembly: GCF_001613805.1. GTDB lineage: Bacteria > Pseudomonadota > Alphaproteobacteria > Rhodospirillales > Thalassospiraceae > Thalassospira > Thalassospira lucentensis_A. Next base: position 95,959 of record NZ_LPVY01000024.1, on the reverse strand, counting down.
GGTCATTTCCAGAACCCGACCGGTATGACCGCCATTGGGCGCATGGCCGTTCAGATGCAACGCGACACCATGCTGTGCCAGCAGATTGGCCATCGATGTGATATCGGCCAGATGCGGCAGGTTGGAAAGGGTCAGCGTTTCATCGGTCAGAAGGGCTGCTGCCATCAACGGAAGGGCCGCGTTCTTGGCACCGCCAATTGCAATTTTGCCCTGCAACCGGCGGCCGCCGGAAATCTTGATCTTGTCCATTCAATCCTCGTATGACCATGCCGGTTGCGGCATGGTGGTTACTCGTGTCTTTGGCGATGCCACCTTTATGGCATTGCCTTTATCACAGGCGCGGCAGCGTGACACCTTTTTGGCCCATATATTTTCCTGCGCGATCCGCATAGGAGGTATCGCATTCGCTTTCGGCTTTCAGGAAAATGAACTGGCAGGCCCCTTCGTTGGCGTAAATGCGGGCCGGAAGCGGCGTGGTATTGGAAAATTCAAGGGTCACGTGCCCTTCCCATTCCGGTTCCAGCGGCGTGACATTGACGATAATGCCGCACCGGGCATAGGTCGATTTGCCAAGGCAGATCACCAGCGTGTCGCGCGGAATGCGAAAATATTCGACCGTACGCGCCAGCGCGAAACTGTTGGGCGGGATCACGCAGACATCGGTCTGGCGATTGACGAACCCTGCATCGGAAAATTCCTTGGGATCGACAATGGCCGAGTCGACATTGGTGAAAATCTTGAATTCGTCGGCAACCCGGGCGTCATAGCCATAGGAACTGACCCCATAGGAAATGACACCATCGCGCTTGAAACCGTCGACAAACGGTTCGATCATGCCTTTTTCCTGCGCCATCTGGCGTATCCAGTGATCCGGTCTTACCGACATATCGCCACCCCTGTTGTGCAAATTGGCATTGTGCCGTTGGTTTTACCCGCGCGGGGCATGCAAGATCAACCGGGTGATGCGGGCAACGGGGCCAAATTGGCATTTTTCTTGAACCGGGGCTCCGGAACCGGTGGGATGTGGACTAATCCTTGTCCGAACCGCTGCCCTGTTCGTCCGCCTCGGTATTCTGATCAACCGTCTTGCGCGAACGCTGCTGCTGTTTCCGGCGCGCCAGATTGGCACGCAGGGCTTCGGCCTCGCGCTTTTTACGCTCTTCATTGGTCGCGGGATATTGCTTGCTTTGCTGTGCTGTCATCTTGCCAATACGTTTCTGGTTCCAAAGATCCGGCTTTTATAGAATATTCCGAGGCAGAATGCAGCCTTGACCAACAAAATTGCACCATCCGCGCAAGATCAAAAATCTTCGCATAATTCGGGCTTGACCAATTGCCAGCCAGTGGCCTATAACCCGCCCGCACCGCAAGGGCTCGATGCTGCTGTAGCTCAGGGGTAGAGCACTCCCTTGGTAAGGGAGAGGCCGGGAGTTCAAATCTCCCCAGCAGCACCATTGCCCGACGATCAGCCTTTTCAAGGGCTGCTGTAGCTCAGGGGTAGAGCACTCCCTTGGTAAGGGAGAGGCCGGGAGTTCAAATCTCCCCAGCAGCACCATTCTCAGCCAAACATTCCTGCCAGGTTCGAGCGACGCACACATTGACTGCGCGAGGGCGCTATTTGCCGTCCAAGATGCAGTTTCTGCCTATTCCTTTGATGCGGAAGGCTATCTTTTGCATAGCAATTGATCCGATCCCCCTCTTCGAATGGCAACTTTTGCGTGTAAATCCCGGCATATTAATTGCTTGGATTGTTTCCTCAATTGCCATGGGGAATGCATCATGACCATCCTGACAAACACATATAGCGCCAGCTCGGCAAACGCGGCCTATGCGTCTTCGACGCAATCTTCGAACGGGTCACATCCGACCTTTAGCGAGGAAATGTATTCCGACCCGGAAATGCGCCCTTATCTCGAACAATATTACGAGAAAGCCTATGCCCCGATGCGCGAACGCATCGCGGCGATGCGCGAGGACGGATATACGCCCAAAACCCTCCAGACCGAAGACGGTGGTGTCGCACAGGAAATTTCGGCGGATCAATATGAAGCCATGATACCGGATTTCGACAAATGGCTTGAAGGTCAGAAAACCATCATTCCGGGGCTTCGTGACTCTGTCGACATTTTCCGCGAAAGTGCGCAAAGGCATGTTGATTATCTGGAAAAACATCATCCGGACAGTCAATCGGACGTCCGGGCCGTGTTTTCCAACGGTGATCAGATTCTGGGATATCTGTATGAAAACGGGGAAATGGTAACGCACGATAGAGGCAGCCATCTGCGGACATATAGCGATCAGGCAGACAAGCTGGGTTTGAGAGGCCAGGCGCGTGTTGATTACATCGCCGATGCCATATCGCGCGACTATTCCAGCATCGATGTTTCGCGCTATGACGACCAGAATGCGCCGACACGGCGTGAATTTTCAGAACGCTGGTATCCTGATCACGATGTAGACCAGGGATACCAAGCCAACCTGCAAGAGGCACGATCACAGCTTGCAGCGGCGGAAGAACGCTATCGCCAGCAGCAAAGCAACATCACCGAGATGCATAGCTATCTTCTTGGCCTGATGGAAAAGGAACAGCAGGCCTGAGCGGACCGAGTGCATTATCCGTAAAAGGACCTGTACCATTCGACGAAACGACCGATGCCGGCTTCAATCGAGGTTTCCGGCTTGAAACCGACGGCATCGGTCAGGGCATCGACAGGCTGGCATGCCTAGCTGCCCGGCTATTCTTGCGTTTCCGAATTTTCTGATTCGGAAACCTTCAGCGTCTCAGCAAAAAGCGCAAGGACAGGATTGTAGGATCAACACCCAGCAACTTTTTACAAAAGAATGCGAGTAATATCGGATATACAGCGATAACGCTTGCAGAAACCCAAACCCCTGCGCTTAAGCCAGAAATCTGCATCGCAGCCCCAGCACCAATGATCATTGTCGCCGCAGCACAACAAACAACTGTACGCGCAATTGCGTGATGACCTGTCATCGTTAACAAACCGCTTGCAGGGCCTGCAGCAGCGTAGACCAGATAACCCACCAGCATAACCTGCAATAATGGTGTCGCACTCTCATAGCCCTCGCCAAAGAGGGACAGAAATTCATTTGCAAATACAATAAAAACACCACAAACAGGCAGCGCAACAAGCATCGCAAACCCCGATGCGCGCGCAACAAGAGCCTGAAGTTCTGACTGATTTTCTCGCGACATAGCGCGTGACAAGAATGGCGTAATTACAGATTGAACCGCCGTAAGTGCGAAAATCACGAGCATGGCAAGGCGAATTACAGCACTCATTTCACCGGCCTCAGACGCAGAGAGCAAGAGACCGGCCAAAACGATCGGTGCCTGATTGATCACCGCAGTAGCAGATTCCGACAGCAGCAAATTAAACCCATGCCCCATCCAAACCGCAATTTGTGATTTTGTGACAGCAAAACGCTCCTGCCAACGGATATGGTTGCCACGCCGAACCAACTCTGCAACCACAAGAACGGCCGCGACCAACGCTATCAGATAAGAAATTGCGACACTTGGCTGCGTCAATTCACCGAGAGCTGAAAAATAAGCAAACAATAATCCTGCAGCAAAGCATGCAGGGCGCACAATTGCTTCACCGACAACAGCACGTGATACATTGGCATCCGCACGGATAACACTCTGCAAAACCGCCAAAATAGCGGCCATAGGCAAACATAACGCTGCCGTCATTGCGGTGACAGGAGCATATCCTCTGACAAAATGCAGCAAGATAGCAAATGCAACAGCACCTGCGCATGACACCCCAAAGGTTATTAACAGCGAGAAACGTTGCATTCCCGCAGAAATACCACTCAATTTCTTAAATCTATATTCTGGCAAAAACCGAACAATTGCGACATCAAGCCCCAATGTGGAAATTTTTGCGCCGATCACCACGACCCCAAGAACGACACTGAAGAATCCGAAAAGATCTTTGCCGCCATAGCGCGATATAAACACGCTGGCCAAGAACATCATACCCGCCGAAAACGCATTGGCGAGCAGCACAAAAATTGCGGCAAATTTCAACTCAGTTTATCCATAAAAGGACCTGTACCATTCGACGAAACGACCGATGCCGGTTTCAATCGAGGTTTCCGGCTTGAAACCGACGGCATCGGTCAGGGCGTCGACATCGGCATAGGTCGCCGGAACGTCACCCGCCTGCATCGGCAGCATGTTTTTCTCGGCGGTCTTGCCAAGTGCCTTTTCGAGCGTTCCGATCATATGCATCAGTTCGACCGGGCTGTTGTTACCGATATTGAACACACGATACGGGGCTGAACTGCTTGCCGGATCCGGTTTGGCCGGGTTCCAGTCGGGATTTGGCGACGCGATGGTTGAAATGCAGCGATAAACACCTTCGACGATATCATCGATATAGGTGAAATCGCGGCGCATTTTACCTTCGTTGAAGACGTCAATCGGACGGCCTTCCAGAATGGCCTTGGTAAACAGGAACAGCGCCATATCCGGACGCCCCCATGGGCCATACACCGTAAAGAAACGCAGGCCCGTGGTCGGCAAGCGATACAGATGGCTATAGGTATGGGCCATCAGTTCATTGGCTTTTTTTGACGCTGCATACAGGCTGATCGGGTGATCGACATTGTGATGCACCGAAAACGGCATTTCGGTATTCATGCCGTAAACCGAACTGCTTGACGCATAGACAAGATGCTTCACGCCATTATGGCGGCAGCCTTCAAGGATATTGGTAAATCCAACGAGGTTGGCATCAATATAGGCATGCGGATTTTCAAGCGAGTAACGCACCCCGGCCTGGGCGGCGAGGTTGACGACATAGGTTGGCTTCTCGGTTGCGAACAGATCAGCAATGCCGTCGCGATCTTCCAGGTTCATGCGGACAAACCTGAAGCCGTTGCGCCCTTCAAGCCGTCCAAGACGCGCTTCTTTCAGCGACACGTCATAGTAATCGTTGACGTTATCCAGACCGACCACCGTACTGCCCTGATCCAGCAGTTTCTGGCAAAGATGCGATCCGATAAAACCGGCAGCCCCGGTTACCAGAACCTTTTCATTTGCGGGAATGACAAAGTCGGACATCACGATCAGTTTTCCTGTCTTGGAAGGTTGCTGCCATAGAATATCGGCGCACTAAAAGCACAGGCATTCCTGTAACAGGACAGGCTTTGCCGTGCAAGACAGCATGCTTCGGCTCAGACATCACTGGCGACCTCAGAGACACCGGACGAGACTCCCGGTAATTTTCCTGCTATCCTTAAGTATCGAGTTCGCATCACCATGGAAAACCGTTTCGATCCGATGATTACGACCGGTCAAGCCATAACCAACCCGGCCAGCGGCGGATTGGGCATCGTCCTGAATGTCAGGGAGATTGCACAAACCGCTGATGGCAGCGTTTTGGCCGAATATGACGCGATCGAAGTCAGACGGGGCCAGGAATCCGGTCTGTCAAATGGACCTTATGGCATTGGTGGCGAAGCGGCGGGTAGCGGGCTTCGCACACGCATCGTTGATCCCAGAACCCTGACCGAAGCGCAAGCCGTTGCCAATGGTGTGAGCCGAAGTGAATATCGCGAGGCCCTTGAAGCAAGTGATCAGCAGGCCGAAAGCAGCAATGCGGGATCAAAAAACCCTGCTGATCTGAATGCAGCCGAAAAAGCCGATATTGCACGATTGCAGGCACGTGATTCTGCCGTGAAGCAGGAAGAGAAAGCGCATGCCGCAGCGGCCGGGCAATATGGCTCTGCCCCGCAATATGAATATCAGATCGGGCCGGACGGAAAGGCATACGCCATTGGCGGGCACGTTGATGTCTCGGTAAATATTTCGGGTAGCGCAGAAGACAAGGAACGCGCCTTGGCAACGCTTCAGAATGCAGCCCTTGCCCCGAATGCTCCATCAGGGGCTGACATGGCCGCCTTCCGGCAGGCAAGCCTGCATCGTGCAACAACCAGTAGCGATGAACAAAATCCGATCCCCGGCTATGGACAACTAAAAAACGACGCGAACGACATTTTTTCGATTTATGCCTGATCTCTAAAGCAAGAGACTTCAAAATTCAGCCGGTTTCACTATGCAACATGCGATAAACATTTTATTATTTCCTGACAAATACTATCCTCACGGATAGCATCACCCCCTGAAATCCATCCTGCAGTTTGACAGGACATCAGAATTATTTAATGCTGCGCTCGCGTCCGGGGGGGACGCGAAATTTGGAAGATGACAACTTTGCGCGATTCCGTATCACTTGGGTTCGGAGCGCGATACCGGTACCGCCTTTTGCGGGAGACGGCTAAAAACGGGTACGGCACAATAACATGAACATCCTGCTAGCGGACGACCACGACCTCGTCAGAGACGGGATCACATCCTTTCTGAAAACGGCAGCCCCGGAAGTCGAAATTGCACAGGCAAAGGATTTTGCCGAGGCACTTTCCATCGTTGATGGCGACACGCCGGTCGAACTGACGATCCTTGATCTCAACATGCCGGGCATGAACGGCCTTTCGGGGTTAACCGTGATGCGCCAGAAGCATCCGGAAATTCCGGTTGTCATCCTGTCGGGCTCGGTCAAACGCAGTGATGTGCTCAATGCACTTGAACATGGCGCGTCGGGTTATCTGCCCAAAACGCTGTCTGGCAAATCGCTGATCAATGCGCTTCGCCTGATCCTGTCGGGCGAGAAATACATTCCGTCAGCATTGCTCGAAGATGATGGCAGCAATAGCCGCCCGGGTGAGATTGATCTGGACGGTCTGGCACCGGACAACCCCCTGCGTCAGCTTACCAACCGTGAACGCGAAGTTCTCGCACTGCTGACCAAGGGTCTGTCGAACAAGGAAATCGCCAAACAGCTTACGGTGCGCGAAATCACGGTCAAGGTTCACCTGACCGGTATTTTCAAAAAGCTCGGTGCCGCCAACCGCACGCAGGCCGTGAAAATTGCCATGCAGCTTGGCTGGGAAGCATAATCTTCCAACATATCCTGAAGCTTCCAGAACCCGGCCAGTGGCCGGGTTTTGTTTTAACCGGCAACGACTTCGGAAATTTCGTCAAGCGTGGCCAGAAGCTCTTTCAGATCAAGCGGCTTTGACATCACCATCACCGGCGCGTCGTCCCCGTCCTCGACCGGGCGATCGGCGTCTCCGGGATGGCCGGTCATAACGATGACCGGCAAGGCAGGATTGCGTTCCCGAAGGGCACGAACCAGACTGTTTCCATCCATCTGTGGCATCCGGATATCGGTAATGAGAATATCGGGCTGGACCACACCGGCCAGTGCCAGGGCATCCTCGCCATCACTTGCCGCGGAAACCGAAAAGCCCTGTGCTTCCAGATAGGCCGCGATAATTTCCATCGCGTCAATTTCGTCATCGACAACCATGATGCGCAAATTTCGGGGGCGGGTTTCAGGAAGCCTTTCCTGCTGTGGCAGCAACGGCGCATCATCAGGATCGTCAACGTCGTTGCCGGCATTTTCACCGATATGAACTGCCGGCAATACGATTTCGAAACAGGCGCCATCACCTTCGTTGCGAACATCAATATGTCCGCCCATTCCCTCGACAATGCCATAGCTGACCGAAAGCCCAAGCCCGGTTCCCTTGCCAACATCCTTGGTCGTGAAAAACGGGTGGAAAATAAGCCCGATGGCGTCTTCCGGGACCCCGCCGCCATTGTCATTTATTGCAATCCGCAGCACTTCCTGATCCGCATCCAGCATCGCGGTCAAACGAATCAACCCACCGATCCCACCGGCATCATCGCCATTTTCCGTGATCGCATCGCGGGCATTGGTCAGCATATTGACCAGAACCTGTTCCAGTTGCACCTGACGACCAAGGACCTGACAGTTTTCCGCAGCAGGAACAACATCGACGACAATCCCCGCCAGTCGGCAATCATGTTCCACCATGTCAACGGCACGCGTTACCGCGCGCATCGGATCGAAAAGCTCGAAATCATCTTCGTCCGGGCGACTGTAAATCTGCAAATGTCGAATAATTTCGGCCATGCGCCGCGTCTGACCGCTGATCAGGGACAATCGCTCTCGCTGGAACGAGGGTTGAACCTTTTCAAGTTCATATTGCAGCGCGCAGGTATCGGCCGCCATCCGGATAACGTTAAGCGGCTGGTTCATTTCATGCGCCACGGATGCGGCCATTTCACCAAGTGTCGCAAGCTTCGATGTCTGAACCAACTGCCTTTCGATCTTGCGCTTTTCCGTCACATCCTCGGCCAGCATCAGCATGGCTGGCGCGCCTTCGTGGGTGAAGGCGATGGCAGATACTTCAAGCTCCACATTCTCCCCGTCGCCCCGACGGCACATGATTACGAAATCGGCCCGCCCGGTATAACCACCGGCATAGCGCGCAATGTATTCCCCCATGATTTCGCGGCTATCGGGATGGACCATTTCCATAAAGCTGCGTCCAACCAGCTCCGAACTGTCGCTGCCGTGCAGAATGGAAACACCCTGCTGATTGATATAGGCGATTTCTTCTCCGCTCAGCACGGAAATCAGTTCGGGCGCAAGCTCCACCAGCTTGCGATACCGTTCCTCGCTTTCCTTTAGCGCCTGCTCGGCCCGCGACCGTTCAATCGCATAACGGATGGATCGCCGAATGGTTCGGCCATCGGGGAATTCCTTGGTCAGATAATCTTCTGCGCCGTGCTGAAGGGCTTCGAACGCCAGTTCTTCGTCCTTATGCCCGGTCAGAACAACGACCGGGGCACTGTTGGCACAACTTCGAATGCGGCGAATGGTTTCGACCCCCGATGAATCCGGCAAGGTCAGGTCGAGCAGAACAACATCAAACGCCCCGTCCGGCGACACATCATTCAGCAACGCCATGGCCGAGGCGAGGTCGGATCGGTGTTCGATTTCGAACCGTTCACCGGTTTCCTCCAGCAATGTCTTTACAAGAAAGGCATCGCCGGGATTATCTTCGACCAGAAGGATACGAAACCGGTTTTCGGTCATAAGGCGCGGCCCATTCATTTCAGTACTTTGGCAAGCACCGCCAACACATCATCGTCAACGGCCGGGTTCAGTCGGATTCTGCATTTATTTGCGCCGACTAGCAATCCTGCACATCAATCAGCAACCGCCCCCTGACCTGCCCTTTGAGGATTTTTTCACCCCATGGCAGGATATCGCGAAGCCCCACTTTTGTCGTCACGGCATCGAGTTGCGCCATCGGCAACTCCTGTGCCAGACGTTTCCAGGCTGTGACGCGCTTTTCATACGGGCACATCACGGAATCAATGCCGATCAACCGGACCCCGCGCAGCAGAAACGGAATAACCGTTGCAGGCAAATCCGCCCCGCCTGCCAGCCCACAGGCGGCAACGACACCATGATATTTCATTTCAGATAAAACATGGGCCAGTGTCGTGCTTCCGACACTGTCAATCGCGCCAAGCCAGCGCTCGCTCAGCAATGGTTTGCTGGCATCCGTTAACGCCGCGCGATCAATAATCGACGTTGCACCAAGTCCACGCAGATAATCATGTGTGTCAGCCCGGCCAGTCGACGCCGCAACGCGATAGCCAAGATTTGCCAGAATGCTGACTGCAACCGACCCGACACCACCAGCAGCCCCGGTAACAAGGACTTCACCATCCTGATCGGGGGACAGCCCCTGCTCTTCCAGTGCCATGACCGCCAGCATGGATGTAAAGCCTGCGGTACCGATGGCCATGGCATGTGCGCCATCAAGTCCATCTGGCATTGGCACCAGCCAATCCGCGTTGACGCGGGCATATTGGGCATATCCGCCCCAATGTGCTTCGCCGACCCGCCATCCGGTCAGGATGACCTGATCGCCGGGTGCATAACGCGGATCATCCGATGAAATCACTTCGCCGGCAAAATCAACGCCAGGCACATGCGGATATTGCCGGACAAGACGGCCAAGCCCATTCAGGATCATGCCGTCCTTGTAATTCAGGGTCGACCAGTCAACCCGGACAAGAACCTCGCCCTCGGGCAGGTCTTCAATCGCGATATCCTGAAAACCGGCCTGAATCGTTTTATCCTGCTGGGTTAGAACCAACCCGCGGAACGCCTTTTTCATGGTTGCTTCCCCGTTTTTCGTTACGTGATCGGGAAAGAAGCTTAAGGCTCGATGGCAAAGGCTGTCAAAGACGCAAAGGTAGTGTCTTGCTCTTAACCGCCGGATGGATTTTTCAGGAAGGATTCATCGGGCCCTGTCAGCAGTCCGATACCGATCAGAACAACGATCAGGATCATCAGATAAAGCCATTTGCGCGAGGTTGCAGGATTATTGGCACTGTCGGGACTATCGGTTGAGATACCTTCCTTTATGGATGGCGGCAGACTGCGATAGGAAAGCCAGCCGAGCAAGGGCACAATAACCAGATCGTCAATCCAGCCGATCCCGGCAATCACATCGGGCAAAAGATCAATCGGACTGACGAGATAGACAATCCCCATCACCAGCAAAATCTTGCTGCGTATCGGCACATCAGGCCGAAACAGGCTGCGTAAAAGATTGGGGATGATCGCCCAGACGGATGCCTTGGCCATGGGATACTCCGGAAAATGACCCGTTACGCAACCATTCTGACAGCTTGCAGGGAAAATGTCAGCGACGCGCAGTGCTTTCCGGCAAGCTGGCCTGCATATAGCCACTTTCAAACCCGGCGGCCTTGGTCAGATCAAATGCCCCGCACATGCTGCCGCAAGAGGCCGTATTCGACGGATTATGACGGATGGCATAGACTTCAAGGCCACTTCCGTAGTCGGGAACCGGCACAAGCATGGCTCGGGCCCGCTGATCCTCTACCGACACCTGAAGCCATGCAATCGCGATGGCAAACAACAAAACAAACAACATTGTCATATTATCAGCACGGATCATTGGTCTGGTCCGGGTACAGTTGGAACAAAAGTCACATGCAAAGCAAATGCGCCAGCGTGTGATTTGTTCCCACCCGAACGACGATAGCACCAATTTAAATATCAGTTACTTGCCAGTTTATGATCTCTGTGCCGCAAACGCCAGATTGACGACTTACTCGTCGTCATAGCGCGCTTTCAGGTAGGACAGCAGGGGAAACAACGCTGCAAGTAGCGCTATCAGAAATCCCATCCCCCCTTCCTTGTACCCCTTTCGAGACACATAGCAGCGGAAAAACCGGGAAAAGATGCGGCGAAAATTGTTTGCAAAACTTCCAATGTTTCCGCTTGCGCGCAAATCCGCAGCCCGGGCAGAACTATAGCTGTTCAGTCTTTTGATCATGTCCGAAATGTTTCTGTCGACATAATGTAAAAGAGCACCATCAAGCCTGGGGCCTGCCCGCCCCAACAACTCAATAGATGGATGGACCCGTTGGGGGCCCCATTTTTTACATCCTTTTCGGAACAGGCGCCAAACAGCAGACGTCCCGAATGACGCCCCCCAGCCATAACGAACCAGGCGGCGACCAATATAGTTATCAACCGGGATAACAAAGCGATCAAACTCATCTGTTTCCATCGCTTTACGAATAGATTTCGCGAGCTCTTCGTTTACATGCTCGTCGGCATCGACTTCGAAAATCCAGTCGCCGGTTGCCTCGGCAATCGCCCGATTGCGACGCTCGCCCTCGATATCCCAGCTGCCAACAATCGTTTTCGCGCCAAATTCGCGTGCGATTTCCTCGGTCCGATCCGTACATTTATCGCACAGAACAATAATTTCGTCGGCAAAGGTCAGATGCGCCAAACAGGATGGCAGGCGTTCTTCCTCGTTATGCGCGCACATAACAACTGAAAGACGGGGCGCTTTATCAGCCATGATGCTTTTCCTCTATCCGGTAGTCTCTCAGAAGCGTTTCTGCCGCTGACACAACCTTGTCCACCGGCAACGTATCCATCAAGATCTCTTTGGATAACGGGCTGGAACGATTTTCGATAATTTTGTCATAGGACCAATCGGTACGAACCGCTCGTCCCCACTTCGCATAGGGACGGTAGTGTTCATCACGCGATGGACCAAACAACCCTATTGTCGGATTTCCCGATGCCGCCGCCATATGCATAAGGCCTGAGTCATTGCCAACATACAGGTCCGCGCGGCGCAGACAGGCCATGACCGTTAAAAGATGTTCGCGGCCAAAAATCTCGGTCCGTCTGTTTTCCGGTATCGATGCAATCACCGGTTCGGATGCCTCGCGTTCGTTTGGCGCGCCAACCAGTAAAACATGGGCATCTTCAAGCACACCACCAACCGCCCGCAGGCTTGCAATCGTCTCGGCGAAGCGTTCCGGACGCCAGGTTTTTCCTATCCAGTTGGCACTTGGTCCAACCACCAGAAGCGGGCGTTCATCGGCGGGCAGTATCTTTGCCGCGCGTCGTTCATGTTCCGGGCCGGTCCAGACAAACGGTTCAGGGGCCGGATCAACACCGATCAGACGTGCAAGCTGCTCTACCCGGTGGACGCTGTCGTCGTTGCCTTTGAGCACCACCCGTTTCCAGCCCGGAAGCACATAGGCCGTCGCACTGCCGCGCAGATCGACGATGATGTCCCACCAGCGAAACGCGACCGATTTCCAGAGCTTCCACCAATGGCCGCCGCGTTTCTGCTTTGGCATTTCGATGAGGCGTTCAAGCCCCGGCACCGCTTCAAAAATCGGGGCGGCGACAGGGCCGCAGGCAACCGTTACCTTGATGCCGGGATATGTTTCGACATAGTGGCGCAGCACCGATGTCGAAAGAACGGCATCGCCGAGCCGGTTCGAGGTGATGAACAGTAACCGCACGGTTTAAAGTTTCTCCAGCTCGCCAGCGACATTAAGCCATTCGCGGCGGCTGTTGCGGGCCGCTTCGGACTGGCTGGCAAAAATCTGCCGGTCTGCCAGCAACTGCATCACCAGATTGCCATAGGCGGTTTCATCGGGAACGATATAGCCGGTCTTGCCATTTTCAACCCGCTCCTTGGCAATGCCACCATAGGACACAACCGGGGTTGCCGCCGCCAGCGCATCGTAAATCCATTGCCCGACCTGATCATTGCCGTATTTGCCGTGATGCAGGAAGGCACGCGCGGTTGCGATACGTTCGGCCATGTCGGCCTCGGGCATCGGGTGGCAGACGCGCACACCCTTGTCGATGTTATCACGCACCATATCGACGAGTTCTTCGGAAACATCGTCATTTTCGCCCGCCATCGCCGAAAACAGATCAGCGGCATAAATTTCCAGAATGGCACCGGGCACCTTGGGCGCGACATAAGCCGACCAGATGCGGATGATCTGGGCAATGCCGGTTTTGCTGTTGGCAACCGTCACGGCAAGATCTTCGCGGCTCTCGAACGCCCAGTGCATGTTTGACGCCATGGCAAAGGCCGGGCACGCGCCTGGTGCAATCACAATCGGGCGTTTGGCGGTATCGCCATCAAACGCCCTGCCCTGATCTTCATGGGTGAAAATCACCTGCGCACCGGTTTCAAGCAACGCCAGTCGTGCCTTATCCGCGTTCAGATCGGATGCCATGCCATCAAACCAAAGCCAGCAATCGCTTCCTTCGGGGATTGAGGGATGACGGAGCAGCTCCGCATCGCGCCACACCAGAACCCGGTCCACCGGATCCCCGCCAAAGGGCGGCATGGCACTGTCAAGCTGACGCCAGGCAACGCCATGATGATCAAGGTCGATGCCCCCATTCCGGCGGGCTTCAACCTTGTGGCCACGGGCAACAAGGGCCTCGGCCAGCGCGATAAATCCGCGTTGGCGCGCGCCCAGCGGGCGGGCTTCACGATCCTTGGGATCAAAGCCGATGGAACGATCAAGCATCAATATTTTCATACATTGCGTTCTATCGGTTCCCGCGCAATTTATGAAGGCTTTTCTTGTGGTGGGTTGCTTTTGCCTTGGCCAAACCACCCCTTGCCAAATCCCGGTCATTGCCCCACATTTCGGCCAACAATTCCGATAAACCGGAGCCATAAGAATTATGAGTGAGACTTTATACGCCCCCCTGCCTGACCGGGCCGTTATCCGGGTCAGCGGGCCTGATCGCGTCAGCTTCCTTCAGGGGCTGGTGTCGAACAATATCGAAAAAATCACGGCTGATCATTCCGGCTATGGCGCGCTTCTGACGCCACAGGGCAAGTTCCTGTTTGATTTCTTTGTCTATCAGCAGGACGAGGACAGCCTTCTGATTGAATGCGAACGCGGCGAAGACGGTGCGCGTGCGGCCGAGCTGTTCAAAAAGCTGCGCATGTATAAATTGCGCGCCAAGGCGGAACTGACCGATGTCACCGAAAGCTATGACGTTGTCGCCGTCTTCGGCGATGGTGCCCTGGCTGCACTTGACCTGCCCGATACGCCCGGTGCCACCGCACCGTTTGCCGATGGGATCAAGGCCGTTGATCCGCGCCTGAGTGCTATGGGTGCGCGCGTGTTACTGCCCAAAAACGAACTGGCACAGATGGCCGCGATTGGTGCCACAGAAAGCGATGAAAGCACCTATCATCAGCATCGCGTGTTGCTGGGCCTGCCCAATGGCAGCGAGGAAATGGAAATCGATCGCGCCATCCTGCTTGAAAACGGGTTCGAGGAGCTGGGCGGCGTTGATTTCAAAAAAGGCTGCTATATGGGGCAGGAACTGACCGCGCGCACCAAATATCGCGGGCTGGTGCGCAAACGCCTTTTGCCGATCACGATCACCGGCCCGGCACCGGAAATTGGCACCCTGATCATGAATGGCGACAAGGAAGCCGGCACCATCCGCAGCATCCATGGCAATGCGGGCCTTGCCCTGATCCGGCTGGAACGGATTGGCGATGATGCCGAGCTGACGGCGGGCGATGCCAAAATTTCGGTCAAGATCCCCGACTGGGTCAAGTTGCCGGAAACGGCGGCCTGATCCACCGATCATCGCCTTACGAATGACAAACGGCGGCAGAAATTCTGCCGCCGTTTGCTTTATCAGTGCTGCCAGATAGCAGGCTTATTTCTTAAGCGCGGCCTGTGCGGCGGCAAGACGGGCAATCGGCACGCGATAAGGCGAGCAGGACACGTAATCCAGTCCCTGCGCCTCGCAGAACGCGATGGATGCCGGATCACCGCCATGTTCGCCGCAGATGCCAAGCTTGATATCGCCGCGTGTCTTACGGCCACGTTCGGCCGCAATGCTGACCAGTTCACCCACCCCTTCCTGATCCAGTGATACGAACGGATCACCGGCAAAGATATCCTTGGAAATATAGGTATCCAGGAACCGGGACGCGTCATCACGCGAAAGACCAAAGGTCGTCTGGGTCAAATCGTTGGTCCCGAAGCTGAAAAACTCGGCTTCTTCGGCGATTTCACCAGCCTTGAGTGCGGCGCGCGGCAATTCGATCATCGTGCCGACAAGGAATTCGAGCTTTGCCGATTTTTCGGTTTCGACCTCGCCTGCAACCTTGATGATCGCGGCCTTGAGTATTTCGAGCTCTTTCTTGCCGACAATAAGCGGGATCATGATTTCCGGAATGACCGGATCGCCACCATCCTTTGAAACCTCGATCGCGGCTTCGAATATCGCACGCGCCTGCATTTCATAAATTTCCGGATAGCTGATGCCAAGACGGCACCCGCGATGCCCCAGCATCGGGTTGGCTTCGGAAAGTTCCAGCAACCGGCGACGCACGACGACCTCTGCCACACCTGCGGCATTGGCGACCTCGGCAATTTCGTTGTCACCATGCGGCAGGAATTCATGCAATGGCGGATCCAGCAGGCGGATCGTGACCGGCAAGCCCTTCATGATCCGGAACAGGTCAATAAAGTCCTGACGCTGATAGGGCAGAAGTTTATCCAGTGCCGCACGACGGCCTTTTTCCGTATCGGCCAGGATCATTTCGCGCATGGAAATGATGCGTGCCGGATCAAAGAACATATGTTCGGTCCGGCAAAGCCCGATCCCCTCCGCCCCGAAACCGCGCGCGGTTGCCGCGTCATCGGGTGTTTCGGCGTTGGTACGGACCTTAAGACGGCGCACACCATCCGCCCATTCCATCAATTGCGAAAAATCGCCCGACAGGTCGGGCTTAAGCGTTGCCACCTCGCCCAGCATGACCTCGCCGGTCGCACCGTCAAGGGTGATGACATCCCCTTCTTTCAGGGTCACACCGCCCGACGTCATGGTCTTGCTGGCATAGTCAATCTTGACCTGACCGGCACCGCACACGCACGGCGTCCCCATGCCTCGCGCCACGACGGCGGCGTGGCTTGTCATGCCGCCGCGCGATGTCAGAATGCCTTCGGCAGCATGCATCCCGGCAATGTCTTCGGGGCTGGTTTCGATGCGCACCAGAATGACCTTCTGACCGCGATTATGCACCCAGTCCTCGGCGACCTCGGCGGAGAAGACAATCTGCCCGGATGCAGCACCCGGCGATGCCGGAAGCCCCATGCCGATCACCTTGCGGTCCGCATCGGGATCAAGGGTCGGATGCAGCAACTGGTCAAGCTGTGCCGGATCGACACGGCGAAGAGCGTCTTCGCGCGAGATCACATTGGCCTGACACATTTCAACCGCGATACGCAGCGCCGCCTTGGCCGTGCGTTTGCCCGCACGGGTCTGGAGCATGTAAAGCTTGCCGGACTCGACGGTGAATTCCATGTCCTGCATGTCGCGATAATGGGCTTCAAGCCTGTCGCGGATATCGCAAAGCTCGCCAAAGACGCCGGGCATGGCTTCTTCCATCGACAGAAGGTCGGAACCCGACTCTTCACGTTCGATTTTGGTCAGCGGTGCCGGGGTACGGATCCCCGCCACGACGTCCTCGCCCTGCGCATTGATCAGATATTCGCCGTAGAAACGGTCTTCGCCGGTCGACGGATTGCGCGAGAAGCAGACACCGGTCGCACAATCATCGCCCATATTGCCGAATACCATGGCCTGAACGTTGACCGCCGTGCCCCAACTTGCCGGGATGTTGTGCAGGCGACGGTATGTATTGGCACGCGCGTTCATCCAGCTTCCGAAAACCGCACCAATGGCACCCCAAAGCTGTTCGCGCGGGTCCTGCGGGAAGGGACGCCCGAGTTCGGCATCGACCTTTTTCTTGAAGCCCTGAACCACCGCCTGCCAGTCATCGGCCCCCATTTCGGTATCAAGGACATAGCCCCTGTCTTCCTTGTGGATTTCAAGGATTTCCTCGAAATGGTAGTGATCGACGCCCAGAACGACATCGCCATACATCTGAATGAAACGGCGATAGCTGTCATACGCAAAACGGCGATCCCCAGAGACCGCCGCCAAACCTTCAACCGTTTCGTCATTCAGGCCCAGATTGAGAACCGTGTCCATCATGCCCGGCATCGAGGCACGTGCGCCGGAACGGACCGAAACCAGCAACGGGTCCTTGGGATTGCCAAATTTACGACCGACCAGGGCCTCGACAGCAGCAAGCGACTTTTCGACTTCGGCTTCAAGACCGTCGGGATAGGCACGGTCATTGTCATAAAACGCCGTGCAGACTTCGGTCGTGATGGTAAAGCCGGGCGGGACCGGAAGGCCGAGATTGCTCATCTCGGCAAGGTTGGCACCTTTACCGCCCAAAAGCTCGCGCATATCGGAACGTCCTTCGGCGCTACCGCCACCGAAGCCGTAAACCCATTTGGTCATCTTGCCTTTTCCTCATCTGGTCAAGGCGTTCCGGAATTCCGGGCGACCCCGACCTTATTTATGACTCGATCTTCGAGAAATCGGCAATGTCATGCAAGGCAGTGCGAATTTGCGCCAGCAGCTTAAGCCGGTTGGCACGTTCGTCTGCCTTGTCACTATTTACCGTGACCCCTTCGAAGAATGCATCGACCGGTCCGCGCAGATGCGCGAATTCGGCCATAGCCTCGGCATAATTCTCTGCCCGCAGAAGCGGCAAAGCCTTATGCCGGACATTGATGAGCGCCTCATAGAGCTTGCGTTCCTCGTCCTGCGTCAGAAGATCGGCGGACACATCCGCATCATAGGATTTTTCATCCTTCTTCTCTTCGATACGCAGGATATTGGACGCGCGCTTGTACCCGGCCATAAGGTTGACGCCGCTTTCACCCGACACAAAATCGGCAAGCGCATCAACACGGGCCAGAAGGCGGACAAGATCGTCCTCGCCATCAAGGGCAAACACGGCAGACACCAGATCATGGCGCACGCCCTGTTCACGCAGATGGACTTTCAGGCGGTCGGCAAAGAATGCCAGAAGTTCGTCAACCGCCTCGTCACGACGAATGGAGGCCGGATATTGGGAAACGGCAAAGGCAAATGCGCGACGCAGCGGCACACGCAAACCGTTTTCCAGAACCAGCCGGATGACACCCAATGCCGCACGACGCAGCGCGAACGGGTCTTTTGAACCGGTCGGCTTTTCATCGATGGTAAAGAACCCGGCAAGGGTATCGAGCTTCTCGGCCAAGGCAACAGCCACCGAAACAGGTGCGGTCGGACACATATCCGACGGACCGGCAGGTGCATAATGCTGCGCAATGGCGTTGGCGACTTCGGGGGCTTCGCCGTCATTCTCGGCGTAGTATTTCCCCATCAGTCCCTGAAGTTCGGTAAATTCGAACACCATGTTCGACACCAGATCGGCCTTGGCAATTTCCGCCGCACGATCGGCAAGTTTAATATCGCAGCCCGGAATATCGGCTGACAGTTCGCGTGCCAGTCCGCGCAGGCGCAGAACACGCTCCGCCAGCGAGCCAAGCTTGGCATGGAACACGATGTTATCAAGTTTCGGCAGACGCGCTTCGAGCGTCACTTTCCGATCCTGATCCCAGAAGAATTTCGCATCATGCAGGCGTGCGCGCAAAACGCGTTCGTTCCCGGCAATGATCTGCGCGTTGGCATCCAGCGTCACCATGTTCGAAATGGTGATGAAGCGCGCGGCCAGTTTGCCATTGCTGTCTTCGACGACGAAATATTTCTGATGTTCACGCATCGAGGTTTCCAGAACCTCGCGCGGGATATCCATGAACTGGTCATCGACCTTGCCCATGACCGGTACGGGCCATTCAACCAGACCGCAGACTTCCTCGAGCAGCCCGTTATCTTCCAGAAGCGTGAAACCTTCTGATGCCGCAAGCTTGCGCGCACCATCCAGAATGACTTTCTTGCGTTCTTCACGGTCGAGCATGACCTTGGCAAAGGCAAGCTTCGCCTTGTATTCGGCAGCATTGGCAACGCTGAAGGTGGCCGGTGCAAGGAACCGGTGGCCGCTTGTGATATTGCCAGCCGTTACCGGGCCAAAGGATGCCGGGATCACCTTGCCGTCAAACAGGCACAGAATCCGGTCAAGCTGACGGACCCAGCGGACTTTCTGATCGGCCCAGCGCATCGATTTCGGCCAGGGCAGTTTTGCCATGGCGTCTTCGATGATGTCCTTGATGACGTCCGCACTATCACGGCCCTTCTGTTCGACAATCGCAAACAGGAAAACACCCTTGGGCGTTTCGCGCTTTTCACATTGTTCCAGCGTCACGCCATTGCCCGCCAGGAAACCGGCAATCGCCTTTTCCGGGGCATCGGCACGCGGGCCACGGCGTTCTTCGCGAAGGTCCGGCTGTTTGTCGGGCAAACCATTGATGATCAGGGTCAGGCGACGCGGTGTAACCAGTGCCTCGACTTTATCAAAACCAAGGTCGGCGACCTTAAGCCCATCGGTAACCAGTTTGGTCAGATCCTCGGAAGCACGCGCCTGCATGCGGGCCGGAATTTCTTCCGAAAACAGTTCAAGCAGCAATTCGGCCATGACTTATGCCTCCTCTTTCAAATGCCCGCGCGAACGAAGCCACGCCTCGCAGCAGGATTTCGACATGTCGCGCACACGGCCGATATAGGCCGCACGTTCGGTGACCGAAATCACGCCGCGCGCATCGAGGAGATTAAAGATATGGCTGGCTTTCATCGCCTGCTCATAGGCAGGCAGGGCAAGGCCGCGTTCGATATTGACAGCACATTCGGCCTGCGCGTCCTTGAAATGCTGGAACAGCATATCGGTATTGGCGACTTCGAAGTTATAGGTCGACTGTTCCTTTTCATTCTGCAGGAACACATCGCCATAGCTGACGCCATTGCCGTTATAATCAAGGTCATAAACGTTTTCGACGCCCTGGATATACATCGCCAGACGTTCCAGACCATAGGTCAGCTCGACCGGGACCGGGTCGCATTCAAAACCGCCAACCTGCTGGAAATAGGTGAACTGGGTGACTTCCATCCCGTCCAGCCACACTTCCCAGCCAAGGCCCCACGCGCCCAAAGTCGGGCTTTCCCAATCGTCTTCGACGAAACGGATATCATGCGCCATCGGGTCAATGCCCAGATGCGCCAGCGAGCCAAGGTAAAGTTCCTGCGAATTGGCCGGTGACGGCTTCATCAGGACCTGGAACTGGTAATAGTGCTGCAAACGGTTCGGGTTTTCGCCGTAACGACCATCGGTCGGGCGACGGGACGGCTGCACATAGGCCGCATTCCAGCTTTCCGGGCCCAGCGCGCGCAACGTGGTTGCGGTGTGGAAGGTACCGGCACCGACTTCAAGGTCATAGGGCTGCAGGATGACACATCCCTGATCGGCCCAATAGCTTTGAAGTCGAAGAATGATTTCCTGGAATGAAGGGGGACGTTGCGACCCGTCGAGCGCCATTGCGCGAACTCACTATTAAGTTATCGGTAAATTTAGAGCGGCAAGCTACCGCCCCACCCCGTCGGGGTCAAGAACGCAAAAGCCCTGAGTGGGCCTGAATTTAGCGCTTTTTATGACGCCGCGGCGAATCTCATACCGCGTTGCAGCATACAACATCCGTGCAACAACCCGTTTTTCCAAGCGAAATCACGGCCTGTTGGGCGAAAGTCGAAGAAATCAGCAAATGAAAATATGCAGTGCGCGCAACTCAGACTTCGCAAACATGCGCGCTGCCTTCGGCGTGATAGACACCGCATTTCGGGCATTTTTCAAGATCATGCGCCACAGCTTCCTGTTTCTGCTGTTTGGCTTTCTTGTCATGCCCGGTCTGTTTTGGCTGTTCCTGCCCGGAAACCTGATTCTTGCGGGTAAACAGTTTAAAGCCCTGCCATACCACCACAACGATCAGTGCGGTAAAAAGGATTTTCGATAAACTCAGCATGGCATTTCCCAAAGCATCAAGGTTTCTGCGCCGCAACGGACCAGCAACGCACTTTATCGTGCCCTTATATTAAACCAAGCCCGATTTAGAAACCGGGCAATGCAGATGGTGCGCGCAAAAGCGCATCACATTCCGGCAGATAAACACCGGCCTCGTCATGCAGAACAATTCCGCGTCGCAGGGTAACCGGCGAGGAAACACCCTTGCGCGCCGAAACAATCACACGTAACGGCGCATCGGCACTCGCCTTGCTCCAGATCGGATAAATGGTCATGTCGCCCGCCCTGCCATGCAAAAGCCCGATGATCCGGTCGAGATGATCCGCCCGATGCACAATAGTAATCCGGCCTTTCTGGCGCACCATCCGAAGGCAGAAATTGATCCAGTCCTTCAGATCGGCGGTGCCTTCCTGATGCGCCCGCGCCCGGCTTTCATTGGCGGGGCGTGTGCCCCCGGCATAATAGGGCGGGTTTGAAATCACCTGATCAAAGCTTTCGGCCACCAGCGGCAGGGACCGATCATTGATATCGCCATGAACCGGCGTTACCCGGCCCACCAGATCATTTTCGACAATGTTTCGACAAAACAGCGCATAGAGATCGTCCTGCAGTTCGACCCCGGTCACATCGGCATCCGGCAGACGGCGTGCAACACACAACCCGGCCGACCCGACAGCCGCCCCGACATCAAGTATTTTCTGATCCCGTCTGGAACTGATCGAAACGGACGCCGCCAGCAAAACAGCATCGACCGCAGCGCGATATCCATCCACCGGCTGCTTTAACGTCACCGAACCGCCCAGCAGAAAATCATGGCTGATGCGTTCTTCCGCAAAATCGGGAACATGAAATGCGCTATCGGGTCGGGTCATAAATCTCGTAATTCCTGCAACCTTGCCAATCCCACAGCCTTGCTAGGCCCGGGCCGATTTTCAGTCCTGGACTTCCTCGGCATCGGGATCATGCCGTGCGTTATGCGCATCAAGTTCACGTCTGGCAATATCAAGGATGTATTTGGCCCGGCTTTCTTCCTGGGGATCAACCATCAAACGCCTTGGAAGGGCGCCGATGGATCCTTCGAGAATGCTGGCATGGTAATCAAAAATATGGCTGGCGATGCCTTCGTCGGCGAGAACCGATTGCGCCCAGCTGAGCTCGATCGGGTCGTTGCTGCGAAATAGCTCGATCATGCGATTTATGCGCCCCGGTTGGTTATTGTGTGATTATGCTATCCATATATATGTGTCCGACCGCACATATTCAGGTAAAACTGTCACCAAGGTGGCTATTGTTGCTTGGCTGGCAACCATTTGTCCACTTGACCGTCACCACCCGGCATCTCTATGTTGAGGCCGCCCACTGAAATCAGCGTTACCCGTCCCGGTGGGCGGGGTCAATACGCGAGAAATTGTTTCGGATTACAGCGTGACCAATATCGCAACGCAGCAGACGACCGAACCCAGCCTTGACTCCCTGATACGCCTTGTCGATGCCGACATGAAGCGCGTCAATCAGGTCATCATCGACAACATGCACAGCGAAGTTGCGCTGATCCCGCAATTGGCAAGCCATCTGGTTGCCGCCGGTGGCAAGCGCATGCGCCCGATGCTGACACTGGCATCCGCCCAGCTTTGCGGCTATCAGGGCGGGACATCTGCGGTTGATCTTGCGGCCTGTGTCGAGTTTATCCACACCGCAACGCTTCTGCATGATGATGTTGTTGATGAAAGCCTGCTGCGCCGTGGCCAGGCATCGGCCAATGCCCTGTTTGGCAACGAAGCCAGCGTTCTGGTCGGGGATTTCCTGTTTGCGCGGGCCTTTGTCGTGATGGTCAAAAACGGCTCGCTCAAGGTTCTTGATATCCTGGCGAAGGCGTCCGCCGTCATCGCCGAGGGCGAGGTTTTGCAGCTTTCGACCGCCAATGACATGGCGACCAGCGAAGAAGCCTATCTTGAAGTCATCACCGCCAAAACCGCCGCCCTGTTCGGGGCAGCGTCGCAGATCGGTGCAGTGATTGCCAATCGTTCGGCCGAGGATGAAGAAGCCCTTCGCCTTTATGGCATCTATCTTGGCACCGCCTTCCAGCTGATCGACGATGTTCTGGATTATTCCGCCCATCAGGCGACGCTTGGCAAAACCGTTGGCGATGATTTCCGTGACGGCAAGGTGACCCTGCCGGTCATCATTTCCTATGCCAAGGGTGATGACGAGGAAAAGGCCTTCTGGCGTCGTTGCATGGAAGATCAGGAATTCCAGGATGGCGATCTTGATCGCGCACAGGAACTGATCCGCAAATATGACGCGCTTAGCGCATCGATGGATCGTGCACGTGAATTTGGCCAGCTTGCCATCGACACCCTGACGCGCTTTGAAGATGGCGCAATCAAGGATGCGATGATCGAGGCGGTCGAGTTCTGCATTTCGCGCCCATACTGATATCGCATGCCGGGGTCCCGGCGTACTGGCGCAAAAAACCCTTGCGTCGGTCCGTATTTGGGATTATCACCCGGCTTCGCAGAATGACGGAGCGTAGCTCAGCCTGGTAGAGCACTGTCTTCGGGAGGCAGGGGTCGGAGGTTCGAATCCTCTCGCTCCGACCATCATTCAAAGGCCCTGAAACGGTTTCCGTTTCGGGGCCTTTTGCGTATTGGCGTTAACAGCGCCAAATTCACCCGCAAAGCGATTGATCCCCACACCGCGCAACCGTGAAATCATCTGTCGCGAAACAGTAAAGTTTTTCGCGCCTATCGACCGGTTTATGCTTGATCCAGCCCTGAAGACGAGCTAAACAACCGCCCACTGACGGAGCGTAGCTCAGCCTGGTAGAGCACTGTCTTCGGGAGGCAGGGGTCGGAGGTTCGAATCCTCTCGCTCCGACCATCAGTCGGGAAGTCTTTTTCAAAGGCTTCCCGTTTTCATTTCCGGTCGGTTTTCCGTCTTCAAATCTCCCTGCTGCATGACCTGATGAAAATTCATCGGGCGATCTGACTTTGCCAGCGGATCAGTCATCGGCACTGCGCTGCAACAGGATTGCATTACCGTTCGCGGGCGCAAACTTTCCGTCACGCCTTCACGGTGCTTTCTTTGCTGGCATCACTGCCCGCTGCCCCGGCATGACCATATGCAGGCAATCAGAAAACAGCCATTCGACCAATCGATTCGCAACCATCGCGCGGGCTGACAGGCCTTTTTGCTATAACAACTTTAAATGAGAGATATGCAACATACTGAACCCCGTATAAATACGCATTTCCATGCGGAAATTCCGGTTTTTTGAGCGAAATCAAGTCATTTTTGTGCGTTCGCGAAGATATTTTCTTGCGCGGCGGGCGAAACAAACTTGCTCATACTTGCCAAATACGCTTAAGCTTCGCCCTGCAACACAAGGAACGGGAAGATTCCGCCTGTAATAATAAAAGCAAAAGGCGGTACTCGACCCAACGTGGTAATACCAATTTCGGACTTCTTAGGGAGGAAGCTACGAATGAAATTTGCTAATATTTTGAAGTCTGCAACCTGTGTGGCCGTCCTTGCAGCGGCTGCTTTGACGACGGTTGCACCTGATGCGGATGCAGCGGACCGTGTTCGCTGGAAAATGGGTTCGACCTATCCGGGCAGCCTGACCCAGCTTGGCACGCTCGGCAAACGTGTTGATGAAAAAATCGACGAAGTTTCCGGCGGCAACATTCAGATTAAATTCTATGAGCCGGGCGCGCTTGTTCCGGCACTTGAAGTCTTTGATGCGGTTTCAACCGGTTCCATCGATGCGGCCTTCTCCACCCCGGGTTACTGGGCGGGCAAGGTTCCGGCATTGCAGCTTTTCGGTGCCGTTCCGTTCGGTCCGCAGGCTGGTGAATATCTGGCATGGGTCAAATTTGGCGGCGGTCAGGAAATCTTTGACAAGCTTTATGCCGAACATGGCATCAAGTCGCTGTTCTGCGGCCTGATCGCACCGGAAGCTTCGGGCTGGTTTTCCAAGGAAATCAACACGGTTGAAGACCTTAAAGGCCTGAAAATGCGCTTCTTTGGCCTTGGCGCGAAAGTCATGGAAAAGCTTGGTGTCTCGACCCAGCTTCTGGCAGGTGGCGATATCTATCCCGCCCTTGAACTCGGCACGATTGATGCGACCGAATTCTCGATGCCGGCCATCGACCTGAAACTCGGCTTCCATCAGGTTGCCAAATACTATTACTTCCCCGGCTGGCATCAGCAATCCACCCTGTTCGATCTGATGATCAACAAGGAAAAGTGGGATGGGCTCGACAAGACCCAGCAGGCCCAGATCGAAGCGGTTTGTAACGACAACCTGGCCTATGGTTTTGCCGAAGGTGAAGCCATCCAGTTCGCAGCCCTTAAGGAACTTAAGGAAAAAGGTGTGAACATCAAAACCTGGTCCCCGGAAATGCTCGATGCAATGCGTGGGGCATGGGAAGAGGTTGCCACTGAACTTTCCGCAGAAGATGCCGCCTTCAAGGAAGCTTACGATAGCCTCCAGTCTTTCCGCGAGAATTACAAAATCTGGAAAGATATCGGATATCTGAAGTGATTTTTCCGGTGTCTGGTACCCAGGGTACCAGATCATAAGAGAAGTCTCGGCAAGGCCGGGTGCCAGACGGCCCCGGCCTTGACCGCGATCAAGAAAAGACCCGGGAGGCTTTTTAATGGAAGCGCTACTAAAACTGAGTGACGGCATTGATGCCCTTGTTTCCCGTATCGGGAAATGGGCCGCCCTGCTCGCAGTTCCGCTGATGCTGACGATCATGTATGACGTGATCCAGCGCAAATTTGGCGGCCAGGGATCCATCAAATTGCAGGAACTGGAATGGCATCTCCATACCGGCCTGTTTATGCTGTGTTTCGGTTTTGCCTATATCCGCGATGCGCATGTCCGTATCGAACTCATCCGTGACAATCTGCGTCCGCGCACACGCGCCATCATCGAAATGATCGGGGCGATCATCTGCATTCTGCCGTTTTGCGCACTGGTGCTTTATTTCGGTTTTGATTTTGTTCTTCGCTCTTACGAAACTCACGAAGTTTCGGCCGCAACCACCGGCCTTACGCATCGCTGGATCATCAAATCAACCATCCCCGTCGGCTTCGGCCTTCTCGCCATGGCCGGTCTTTCGGTCTTCCTGAAATGCTATGTCTTTGTGTTCGGACCAAGCAACCTGCGCAATCGCGCCGGTTATTACGTCGGCACACATCATGCTGATCTTGGCGACGCTGCCGCCAAGCTCGAAGACTGATCGCGGAACGGGGATAATTCCAAATGGAAAACTTCTATATCGAAGACTGGTTTCCGCTGATCATGTTTGCCTCGCTGGGCATTCTGGTCTTTTCGGGGCTGCCGGTCGCATTTGTCATTTCGGGCATCGGGATCGCCTTTGGCTTCCTTGGCATGGCCTATGACGTCTTTTCATTCGTTGAATTCTTCAACATCGTATCGCGCATCTGGGGTGGCATCGCCGAAAACATGGTGATGGTTGCCGTGCCGATGTTCATCTATATGGGCACGATGCTGGAAAAAAGCGGTGTTGCCGAAGACCTGCTTGAATGTCTTAACGTGCTGATGCGCAAGGTTCCCGGCGGTCTGGCGCTGTCGGTTACCCTGATGGGCACGATCATGGCTGCCACCACCGGCATTATCGGTGCGTCGGTCGTGATGATGACCCTGCTGGCCCTGCCGGTCATGATGCGCCGCAATTACGATCCGTCGCTTGCGACCGGGACGATTGCGGCATCGGGTACGCTTGGCATTCTGATCCCGCCAAGCATCATGCTGGTTCTGATGTCTGACCTGATGTCGGTTTCTGTTGGCAACCTGTTTCTGGCGGCCATCATTCCGGGCCTTCTGCTGGCATCGCTCTATACCATCTACATCTTTGTCCGCTGCCAGCTCCAGCCCCATCTTGCCCCGCCGCTGCCCGACGCCGAAGCGGTGCATGGCACTGACATGGTGCGCATGATGCTGCGCAGCTTCATCCCGCCGGTTTTTCTGATTGTGCTGGTTCTGGGCTCGATCTTTGCCGGTTTTGCCACCCCGACCGAAGCCGCAGGTGTTGGCGCGCTTGGTGCCACTTTCCTGGCACTGGTCAAGGGCCGTCTGAAATGGGATGTGCTTAAAGACGTCTGTGAACGGTCGGCCCTGACCGGGGCGATGCTGTTCTTCCTGTTTGCCGGTGCGACGGTCTTTTCCTATGTGTTCCGGTCACTGGGCGGGGATGATCTGGTCATTGATCTGGTTGACAGTGCGGGCCTTGGGGCATGGGGCGTTCTGTTCCTGCTGATGCTGATTGTCTTTGTGCTTGGCTTCTTCTTCGACTGGGTGGAAATCACCCTGATCGTTTTGCCGATCTTCGCACCGGTCATTGCGCAGCTTGATTTCGGCGACCATCTTTCCGTCGCCGGGGTCGGACCAACCGAAACACAGGTTCTGACATGGTTTGCCGTCATGGTTGCGGTGAACCTGCAAACCAGCTTCCTGACACCGCCATTCGGGTTTGCCCTGTTCTATCTCAAGGGTGTCGCGCCAAAATCGATCTCTATCCAGCAGATTTACAAGGGTATCATTCCCTTTGTGATCCTGCAGGTGATCGGGCTGTTGCTGGTGATGTATTTCCCGGAACTGGCACTTTGGATGCCCAATACCCTACTTGAATAGGGGGCCTGCCCCTGACACATCAAAGGCGCCGTGCAAACGGCGCCTTTTTTGTTTCCGCCACCTGCGGCACAAAGAAAAACCGCCCCTGAAAGGGCGGCTGTAATCTTTAATGTCCAAAGGGATGCCGGACTATTGCTGCGGCAGGTTCCGCTCGCTTGGCAATTGCAGCATGCGGCCCATCAGATAATCGACATCATCTGAATCGAATTCGACACCAAGATCACCATACTGGGTCAGAACCCGTTCAATCATCCGGCGTGAATACCGTTCCCGGTCGCGTTCCCCGCCATCCAGGTCGGTTTCACGTGCCACTTCCACCGCCGCCCGGACCCCCGGGAAGAAATGGGCTGGCATTTCGGCCTTGTTATAAATCGCTTCAAGCCCGAACGGGCCGCTGTCATGGATCAGAATGCGGGTATTTATCAGCGATACCCCGGCACGACGCGCAAGGGCGGCCTCGAAAAAGGCAACATCCCCCATGCAAAGCGCACGCAGGATCAATCCGCTGGTCAGACGATTGTTGGTATGAAGATGTTCGACCAGCAATTCGACATCGCGTTCTTCCGCGCCATCGCCCAGAAGCCCGATGGTGGCACTTTCCTGCGACTGGGTCATGACCGCGTTGACAATCCCCTCGGGGATATGGCCGCGCGCAATCAGTTCCGATCGCATCCGGTCCGACACCAGCGTCACCAGCCGTTCGGCAATCGTGATCGGCAGATGGTTGCGTTCGATCATCGGTTTCTGGATGCGTTCATTCTCGCCGAACTCGTCGACAACCTTTTGCAATGACCGTTCGCTGATCTGCGCACCGTCATTTGAAATCAGATCGACCATGACGTCTTCGTGGCCGATATCAACAAGGGTCGCGGAAACGATTTCCGACACATGCGGGCGCGATGCGATGGCACGCTGCTTTTCAACGCTGTCGGTATTGTCACCGATGATGTCGACCAGATCGTCATCATTCAGGACTTCGGAAAATTTCAGGATCGGCAGGGCCACGTCATCCACATCGCGCGCCAAAGTCGCAGCGACATCATGGGGCACCAGCGGGGTCTGCTTCAGGTTCTTGGCCAATGCCTTGCGCACGCGCACCTCGGCATCGCGCACCATCAGGCGAAAGATGTCTTCGGCAAGGACACGTTCGCTGTCGCTCAGGCTTTCGGCAGAAAATTCACGGCTGATCTTGTCGGCCGTTTCGGCACGATTCTTCCCGGAAGGGTCCTGGATCAGGTTGTTAAGATCTTCTTTGGTTATACGCGGCAATGGAGCTCTCCCGGCACGCTAAGCAATCGGCTGCCAACCATTCGTATATCTTTATACACCGTAGGGCCGATTGACTAAACGCAAATTATTCAGTTCCTGCATGTGGTAAATGTCGTGTCGAATTCGGGAAACTCAACAGTAAGCCCATCTTTTTTAACGAAAAGCGAATTTTTGCTCCTGTTTGTGTTTTTCGGTTCACTTGGGAACCAACCAACGACAGAATGCAGTGGGGACCCTATCACTGCAGACCAAGAGAGGCCCGCAATATGAAATTGACCAAAACACTTACCATTGCCGCCACAATGGCCGTGCTTGGCATGGCACCAGCAATGGCCGGTGACGCTGCAAACGGTGAAAAGGTATTCAAGAAATGCGCTGCCTGCCACAGCGTGGAACCCGGCCAGAACAAGGTCGGCCCGTCGCTGGCCGGTTCATTCGGCGCACAATGTGGCCATGTCGCCGATTACAAATACGGCAAGGGCTATCAGGCAGCTTGTGACAAAGGTTTCACCATCGATGAAGCCTTCCTCGTCGACTACCTTCAGGACCCGTCCGAAAAGCTCAGCGAAATCGCGGGCTCCAAGGAACGTTCGAAGATGACCTTCAAGCTGAAAAAAGAAGACGAGATTGCCGATGTCATCGAATATCTGAAAGCGCACTAAGCCCTTTCGATATCCGGTACCGGAATAAAAAACGGCCAGTGCATCCGCATTGGCCGTTTTCATTTATCAGAACGATATTACGCCGCGGCACGACGCCGACCGAGTTCCTCGGTAATCGCGCGGATCTGTTCCTCGACCCGGATATCGATGGTCGATGTCACTTCCAGATCACGATCTTCGTAAACGTCGCGATCAGGATATTTTTCATGCCATTCACGGATCGCCACATCGCGCAGCCGGATCAGCTGTTCGATCTGCGGCCGGTACAAAAAGATGATCCCCGATATCCAGCGGTTGACCGGCCAGGAGGGCTGCGCATGATCAATGATGAAGTTTTCCAGCATATTGACCACGGTTTCACCATCATACCAGACCTCGCCGGTGACCCAGCGGTTGGTGGTAAACAGGCGTTGGGCAAAACCGTATTCATCCATCGATACCGCAACCAGATGCGAAAGCGCGTCATTCGGACCTTCGGGATAGTCAAATCCTTCGATCGGTAACGGTTTGGACCCGGCAGGCATGCCGCGCGGGCGCAGGAACGTATGGAAATGTCCATGCTCGTTCCAGTCTCGCTGCTCGTCCTTGGGGTGGGCATGATAATAGAACTGGGCGTGCGAATTGCGATCATAGACATCCCCTTCGGGATAATGCGACCATTCGTAAAATGTGCCACCCGTCTTGATCAGTTCGCCGACAATATTGTCGCCCGTCACCGTCAAAACCCGGTGGCATTCCATAACATCGCGCCCCGCGGCCAGCATCCGTTCAAGCCGTCCTGTCGGAAGCGATGTCCAGTCAATTGCAATCTCGGTCATTCCAACACCAGTAACCTTGCGATGAGAACCCTATCCGCAACGGCAGAAATAACCCGTCCCTGACCATGACGGCCAATTAATCCCGTTCAAGAATTAGTGATTCTGTCGCAATGTGCAAGCATGCTTCACAGCAGGTGCTATTCGTACATCAACCGGAAACCAATCAGAATATGCTGCATATGTTCCGGTCTGCCATGGCGCGCCGCCGGGCGACAGACACCGCAGCCACGGTCATCCCAGGATCCGCCCTTAACAATGCGGTATCCGGCCTGCGAACTGGTGGCGGTCCATTCAAACACCTGCCCCGCCCCGTCATACAATCCATAGGGGCCCGGTTCAAACTGCCCGACCGGCACGGTATCGAACGGGCCGCGATCGGCACTGTTTAACTGCAACGGATCATAGATATTGCCCCACGGATAAAAAATGCCATCCGGGCCACGAACCGCCTTTTCCCAGTAAATCTCTTCGGGCAGCCGCCATTTCATGCCGGTCTTTTCGCTCAGCCATCTGGCATAATCCTGCGCATCGCGCCATGACACCAGAACAACCGGATGGTTTCCCTTGCCGCGTGGTGGTTCGCCGTTTTTCCATGCAAACGGGCGTGTCGCATCGTACCCGTAAATCAGCCCAAGACTTTCCCAATCCTCTTCGCTGATATCAGGCGCATCACGCCCCGTATCGCGGATAAAGGCGGCATACTGGTCATTGGTGACCGCTGTTTTCATGATGAAATAGTCGGGCAGATAGATACGCCATTTATCGACTTCCACATCGTACCAGCGATTGCGGCGGCTGACATCATGGCCATAGACCTGTTCGTCGATCTGATAGGCATATTGCCGCTCGACCCCGTCCGACCCCTGAAAGAACCAACCGGCCGGAATTTCCGCCACATCGGGCATGGGTACGTCCGCGGACTGCGCCAATCCCGAACCGGGCAACGATATTGCGGCCAGAACGGCTGCAAAAAGCCCCCCGAACATGTGACTGTATTGTTTTTTCATTGTCTGTTCCGGTCTCCGTGACGGCTGTTCTCACGGTTTATTCAACCGCGCGCCATGCTCCGCTACCTGCATCCCTGATTTCTTAAATGTGGAAAATCTATCGGTTTTTCAATCGTTTTGATACCAAAGCATAAAAAATGAAACATAAATTGCACGCAGTCCGTTCAACCCGAAGCATCTTTTGACCGCTTCTCTCACACGGTTCTCTCACACAACAGTGAAACCATGTGACGTTTCGGGCCAATCGATTTGGCGCATATTGGCCTCCGTCGGACGACAAACATTCAAGCGTCCGGGCAATCGTATCGAAATGAACGCTTAATCAGTGAGGCAATCCATGTCCAAAAAATCCAGCATCTTCTCCCAGACGGCTCTGATCCCCGCGATTGCCGTTGGCGCCGGCCTTGCAATGGCAGCCCCGATGGCACAGGCAGCCCCGCTTCCGACCCCGACCGCAGAAGTCGCGACCTGTACTGCCAATCCGTGTGCGGCAAATCCTTGCGCTGCCAACCCGTGTGCCGCAAATCCCTGTGCTGCGAAAAAGGTTGTCAATCCTTGCAGCCCGTGTGCTGCCAACCCGTGCGCAGCTTCCAATCCTTGTGCG
Source organism: Thalassospira lucentensis (assembly GCF_001613805.1). Taxonomy (GTDB): domain Bacteria; phylum Pseudomonadota; class Alphaproteobacteria; order Rhodospirillales; family Thalassospiraceae; genus Thalassospira; species Thalassospira lucentensis_A. The sequence continues at coordinate 63,797 of NZ_LPVY01000024.1, read as the reverse complement.
GCAAATCCGTGTGCGGCAAATCCCTGCGCTGCCAAATAACCGATCCGGTATGTCGGCCTGACATGCAAAAGGGGCAGTGCGATCCGCACTGCCCCTTTTTTATCTGTCTGACAGGGTTGATCGCAATCAGTCGCGAACAACCATCACCGAACAATCGGCATGACGTACAACGCGCGCGGCGTTCGGTCCCAAAAGGTAATCCTTCAATTCCGGGCGATGCGCCCCGATGACGATCAGATCGCAATTGGTCTTTTTCGCCATTTTCAGGATCACTTCATAAACCGTTCCCTGGCCCACGATATGCTGGACCTTAAGGTCGGACGGAATATGTTCGGACACGAACTGATGCAGCCTTTCGTTATAGGCATCGAGAACCTTTTTCTCGTAACCCTTCGGAAAGAACTGCCCGACCATCGACATCCCGACCGTGGGAACCACGGTCAGGACATGAAGGCGCGCGTTGAATGCCTGGGCTTGCTTGATGGCGACCGGAATGGCTTTTTTCCATGACGAGTCATGATCAAGATCCACTGTAACCAGAATATCCTTATACATGGACTTGGCCCTCCTTAGGCCGCTTCGGCACGACGGCGACGGCGTTGCAACACGATGATCCCGCCCAGCACGATGAATGCCGGGATAAAGAACACCTCTTTGGGCATGCGGTCGGCTTCGATCTTGATCGCGGTGATTTCAAAATCGAAATCAAGTCCCGCTTTCTCGGCCGGGCCACCAAACACCAGATCATCGATAAAGACCTTGCCGTCTTCGGTGCGAACCGCAATGCCCGCATTGTAAAGACGATCTTCACCCGATGCTTCCGGCCCCAATGGCAACATCACCGATTTGGTGACTTCATCGCCTTCCAGGTTAATGCCCTCGACATCCAGAAGAATGCTGGTATTGGCGGGCATATCGGCCGCCTTTTCAACAATCTCGGTTGCGGGCAGGTTTTCATAGGGCGGCTCCAGCAGATCAAGCCAGAAACCCGGACGGAACAGGGTAAAGGCAATCAGCAGAAGTGCCGCACTTTCCCACAGTTTTGACCGGGTAAAGAAATACCCCATCGTCCCTGCGGCAAAGACCAGCATCGCAATGGTCGAAACGACAATCACCATCACCACATCAAGCGGATGATCAAGCCCGATCATCAGAAGCTGGGTGTTGAACAGGAACAGGAACGGCAGGGCAGCCGTCCGCATGCTGTAAAAGAATGCGACGAAGCCGGTCTTCATCGGATCGGCCCCTGAAACCGCAGCCGCGGCAAAGGATGCCAGACCGACCGGCGGCGTCACATCGGCCATAATGCCGAAATAGAACACGAACAGATGTACCGCAATCAGCGGCACGATCAGACCGTTCGCAGCCCCAAGTTCGACAATCACCGGTGCCATCAGGCTCGACACGACGATATAGTTCGCCGTCGTCGGCAGCCCCATGCCAAGGATCAGGCTGATGATAGCGGTAAAGATCAGGATCAGCATCAGATTGCCGCCCGAAATCAGTTCCACGAATTCAACCATCACCTGACCGATCCCGGTCAGCGACACCGTGCCCACGATGATACCGGCAGCCGCGGTCGCAACGCCGATCCCGATCATGTTACGTGCACCGGTGGCAAAACCGTCAATCACATCGGCAATGCCTTCCTTTACGCTTGCCATATAATCCGGCTGCTTGCGGAAGAACGCCTTGACCGGACGCTGGGTCAGCATGATGAACAGCATCAGAACAGTCGCCCAGAAGGCCGACAATCCGGGTGATTTCAGTTCAATCATCAGGAACCAGACCAGCACCACGACCGGCAGCAGATAATGCAGGCCGGACTTGGCGGTTTCGCCCAGCGCCGGAAGCTCCAGCACCGGTTTGTTAGGATCATCCAGTTCAAGATCGGGATATTTCGCCGCATAATAAAGACCGGCGAAATAGATCGCAGCACATTCGACCGCGACAACCCAGCCAACCGCGTTACCGAATATCTGTTTCTGGAAATTGATCGCGTAGTAAATCACACCCGCAAGAATAACCAGCGACAGCACGAACAGAAGCGAACGGATCAGCACTTGCTGCACGGTCGATGTCTGACGTTTCGGCAGGCCCTTCATATTGGCCTTAAGCGCCTCGAGATGGACGATATAGATCAGCGCGATATAGGAAATCGTCGCCGGCAGGAAGGCATGCTTGATGACTTCCGGGTAGGGAATGCCGACATATTCCACCATCAAAAAGGCCGCAGCCCCCATGACCGGGGGCATGATCTGACCATTGACCGAGGATGCGACTTCCACCGCACCGGCCTTCTCGCCAGAAAAACCGACACGTTTCATAAGCGGAATGGTGAAGGTTCCGGTCGTCACCACGTTGGCAATCGATGAACCGGAAATAAGCCCGGTCATTGCCGATGCCAGAACGGCTGCCTTTGCCGGGCCGCCGCGCATGTGACCAAGGGCGGCAAACGCCACCTTGATGAAATAGTTGCCTGCCCCGGCTTTATCGAGCAACGAGCCAAACAGCACAAACAGGAACACGAAGCTGGTCGAAACGCCAAGCGCAATCCCGAACACGCCTTCGGTCGTGATCCACTGATGCGACATCGCCTTGGAGAAACTCGCCCCGGCCCACTGTAAAACATCGGGCACCCATGGCGCATTGCCAAAGAAAACATAGGCAAGGAACACCATCGCCACAATCATGAGGGGCGGGCCAAGCGCGCGCCGCGTTGCTTCAAGCAACAGCACCAGACCGGCACCGGCCACCACAAGGTCCTGCGTAATCGGCAAGCCCGGACGCGATGACAGCTCGCGATAGAAAATATAGATATAAAGGGCACAGAACGCCCCGGCGGCTGCCAGAACCCAGTCAAGAACCGGGATATAGCTTCGCGGCGAATTCTTGAAGGCCGGATAGGCCAGAAACGCCAGGAACACGGCGAATGCCAGATGGATCGACCGTGCTTCGGTCGAGTTGAAAACACCAAAACTGAAAATGTAGGGCAGTGGTGATGCCAGCCAAAGCTGGAACAGCGACCATGCCACGGCGACATACAGCAAAATGCGTGCTGTCATGCCGGTAGGCTGACGCGCGCCGGTATCATTTTCCGCGATAAGATCCTGAAGATCCTGGTCCGATGGACCCTGTGTCGCGCTTTTATCGTCGGTCATTGCAAACTCCCGGTCTGAACGCGGTTTCTGTTTCGGGCGGCCCAAACCGATAGCCCAGAAACAAAAAACCTCCGTCGACACTTACCCGGTCGCCCACGGAACATTTCGGCACATCATTGTGTGCCACTTTGACAGAATTTTATGATGCCCTCGGGGGCGCAAGAAAAATGAAACGGGAGGCACGCCGTGCCCCCCGTTTCAGCCCGTCTTACATCAGGCCAGCTTCTTTGTAGTATTTGACAGCGCCGTCATGCAGCGGTGCCGAAAGGCCGTCTTTGACCATTTCTTCTTTGACGAGGTTTTCAAATGCCGGGTGCAGCTTTTTGAAGTCGTCGAAGTTTTCAAAGACTGCTTTGACAACGTTGTAAACGATGTCTGCATCGGTTGCGGTCGAGGATACGAAGGTCGCGCCGACACCGAAGGTCTGAACGTCGTCCGGGTTACCGCGATACATGCCGCCCGGAATGGTGGCCACACGGTAATACGGGTTGTCGGCAACCAGTTTCTCGATTTCCGGACCGGCAACTTCAACCAGAACCGAATCACAGGCAGTCGTGGCTTCCTGGATCGAACCGGACGGGTGACCGACGGTATAGATCATCGCGTCGATCTTGTTATCGCAAAGTGCCTGGGACTGTTCGGCCGGCTTCAGTTCGGATGCCAGTGCGAAATCGTCAAGGGTCCAGCCCTTGGCATTCATCACGATGTCCATGGTGTCGCGCTGACCCGAACCCGGGTTACCGATATTGACACGTTTGCCTTTGAGGTCATCAAAGGTTTTGATGCCGGCATCTGCACGGGCAACAACGGTGAACGGCTCCGGATGGATCGAGAAGACGGCACGAAGGTCTTCGAACGGACCGACTTCCTTGAATGCTTTTTCACCATGCAGGGCATAGTACTGGATATCAGACTGGGCAACGCCCAGATCCAGTTCGCCCGAACGGATGGTGTTGATGTTGTACGACGAACCACCGGTAGACTCGACCGAGCAGCGAATGCCGTGCTCTTTACGGTCTTTGTTGACCAGACGGCAGATCGCGCCACCGGTCGGATAGTAAACGCCCGTCACGCCACCGGTACCGATGGTGATAAAACGGTTTTCCTGTGCCGATGCCTGTCCGGCGAACAGCGACGCACCTGCCAAGGTGGCAATGGCACCCGCTACAGCGATAAGTTTCTTCATCAGGATTAGCTCCCTTTACACCCTGTTATAGAGTTTTCAACCGTACCGTTAAGATACAGCAGAAAAACATGGAAACATCAGATAAATCAGATGTTTCGGCGATGGGATTATAATGACGAGCCCCAAGAATTGAAACCCTATAACCCCGAAACCCCCTGATACTTTTACAAAAGTATCCAGTCTGTTTTCATTGGCGTGCCGCAGGCTACCACTGCGGTTGCATGATCTTTCGCGCCTGATCGCCGGTCGCAACACTACGACCCATGAGATGCGCACCTTCGCGCGCCTGAACGATCAAAGCAGCATTATCGACCGCACGGGAACGGTCAACCAAAAGATGATTATTTTCGAACCCAATACGCGCATGCCCACCCAATCCGGCAGCCGTCAGCGCACAGGCATTTTCATGCGCCCCGAATGCGCACAACATCCATTCCGACACGAAGGGCGATGTCCCAAGATACGGCAAAAGGTCCTTGGGATCGGACACCTGCCCTGTGGTGTAACGGCCCAGAACATAAAGCACCGGCAGCTTTTCACCGGGAATGACTCCATCATGGACAAGTTGGTTGAAGCGGGTCACGTCCTCTGGGGCATACAGGATGAATTGCGGCAGGATATTTGCCTCGCGCATGAAGGCAAAGAAATCGCGCAGTTCGTTCAGGTCGGCATTTTCCGGCGCAATTTCGCGAACCGCGATTGAAACGGCTTCGGGCACAAGCCCGCGAATCATCGCCATCTGGTCCTGCGCGCTATACATGCCGACCGCCTCGCTCGTGACCTGAAGCAGCATGTCATCCCCGACACTGGCCCTGACCTCGGTCAGCATTTCACGATAACGTCCCACATCAATGCTGTGCTTCTGATCGTCATCACGCACATGCAGATGCATCATTGCCGCCCCGGCGGCCTTGCAGTTGGCGGCTTCCTTGGCCAGTTCGACCGGGGTTATCGGAATATTGGGCAGATCTGCCTTGGTCTTGCGGGCACCATTCGGGGCCGATGCGATCAGAAACGGGGTATCGCCATACGACATTACGAAAGTCCCTCGGCGGCAAAGACATCATTCATCGCCAATTCAAACAGATCGACAATCTTCGCAACATCATCCTCGGTCACGATAAAGGGTGGCGCAAACAGCACATGGTCGCCCCGCACGCCATCAATCGTGCCGCCCATCGGATAGGCCATCAATCCGCGGGCAAAGGCCGCCTTCTTGATTTTGGCGTTGATCTTGCGCGACGGATCAAACGGGTCCTTGGTTTCGCGATCCGCGACCAGTTCGACACCGCGGAACAGTCCCCGGCCCCGAATGTCGCCGACAAACGGGTGCTGCCCGAACCGTTCGCGCAGCCCATCGGCCAGCAATTCGCCCTGCTTGACGACATTGGCCAGAAGGTCGCGTTCGCGAATGGTCCGCTGGGTTGCAAGTGCCGCCGCACAGGCGGTTGCATGCCCCTGATAGGTATGGCCGTGCTGGAAGAAACCCGATCCATTGGCAATCGCATCATCGATTTTCTTCGACACCAGGATCGCGCCAATCGGCTGATATCCGGCACCAAGCCCCTTGGCGATGGTCTGCAAATCACCGGCAACACCTTCCTGTTCAATCGCATGCAGGGTGCCGGTTCGCCCCATGCCGCACATGACCTCGTCAAGGATCAGCAATACACCATACTGATCGCAAATCTCGCGGATGCGTTTGAAATATCCCGGCACCGGTGCCAGCGCACCGGATGTTGCACCAACCACCGGTTCGGCAACAAAGGCGGCAACGCTATCTGCCCCCAGTTCAAGGATCGCGGTTTCAAGTTCGTTGGCGACCCGCAAACCATATGCCTCGTCACTTTCGTCCGGCAACTGGTCGCGATACTGATAACAGGGCGCGATATGGCTTGCCGTGATCAGCAGGGGCTCGAACTGTTTGCGACGCCACATATTGCCGCCAACCGAAAGCGCGCCCAGCGTATTGCCGTGATAGGACTGGCGACGCGCAATCACGTATTTCCGGTCCGGCTGCCCGATTTCCAGAAAATACTGCCGCGCCATTTTAAGGGCGGCCTCGGTTGCCTCGGACCCGCCCGAAACGAAATATGCCTTGGCAATGCCGTTGGGGGCATGGGTGACAAGGTCTTCGGCCAGTTCTTCCATCGCATCGGACGAGAAAAAGCCCGAATGCGCATAGGCAATCTGATCAATCTGGGCATGCATGGCGGCACGCACCGCCGGATCGGAATGGCCAAGGCACGAAACCGCAGCACCCCCGCAGGCATCAAGATAACTTTTGCCGTTCTGATCAAAAATATAAATGCCTTCGCCCCGCACCGCGCGCGGCGGGGTCGCCACACTGCTGCGATGGAGGACATAGGTTTCGGGTTTGCTGTGGGGCTGTGTCATGATCTGGAATTCCGTGTGGGATCGGCTTCGTCATAATAGGTGTCAAAAGCCGCAAGTTGTTCTTCTGCTGCGGCAATCCGTTGCAGTGCCTTTTGCCCGCCGCGCGCGACCAGAAGCGCGACAAGCGCCTGCATGACCGAAACACTGGCGGTAAAACTTTGAAAGAAGGACGGCGATCTGTCGGACACGGCCAGCTTGATCACCGCATCCATTGCAATCGGCGCCACATCTGAATCGCAGACCGCAATCACCGGGCAATGCTGATTGTGCGCAAACTCGACCGCGCGCACCGTATCGCGGATATAGGGCCGTGCGCCCACCGCAATCAGGATGTCGCGCCGGCCAATGCCCCGCAACTGATCGCCAAATGCGCCCGAACGACCGTCCACAAGAACGACATTGTCGTTAAACAGACGATAGGCATAGGCAAACTGATAGGCCGCCGGATAGGCCGCCCCGCGTCCGACAACAAATACCTGACGGGCGCGCGCAATATGTTCGCAGGCATCCTTCATGCGTTCACACATTTCCGGGCCGAATGCCTGACCGATATTGGCAATTTCGGCCTGCGCGATGTCTTCAAGCAGATGCGTATCACGATGGATATCGGCTTCGCTGTTCTGCAACGCACGGGCCCGGTACGCGTAACTTGCCGGAAGGTCAAGCAACCGGTTCTGGTAACTGTCACGGAACTGCTGCCATGTATCGACCCCGATGGCCGCCATCAGGCGTGTGACCGTGCTGGGCGGGACATTCGCCGCCCGCGCAAGCGCGCGCATCGATCGCAGGGCAACATCATTGGGATGATCAAGGATATGGCGCGCCGCCTTCTGCATCTGCGGGCTCAGCGTTGCATAGTCCGAAATCAGCTTTTCGCGCAAATCGGTGTAAACACCCATTTTCCTGCGTTCCTGTGGTCAATTGATCGAAAAACTACGCCACAGCAGCCCAGATTTTACAACAAATGTTTCATATTAATATTTTCATGAAACATTTGTTTCGCGAACTGTTTCATCAATAAAACGGTATTGCGTGCCGGGATTGGTAAAAAACATGGACTTATAAGAAAAAAATGTAACAATACCGGCTTCGCGGATGAAACGCTCCCGTTTCATATAAGGATACAAAACTATACCCGCGATACGGGACTGGGCACCGAATCGATAAGGTGGCCAATGAATAATCAGCTGATCGATGCACTGGCGCAGACAACTGCGGGCATCGCCCTTTTTGACGGCAATGAACGAATTATCTATGCGAACCCCGCATGGGAACAGCTGATTACCGGCGTCGCCGAAGAAGACCTGCTGTTTTCCGAGACCGAGCTTGCCGATGGCGGGATGATTTCCGTCTGCTTTGTCAAACCGCAGGCAAAGCTCACCCACCCGATTGAGCTCCCCGCATCGGCCAATGATTCCAAAATCGGTACCGTCATCATCGCCGATGACAGCGAAAGCAACCGCATGGTCGCACGCCGCATCCTGCAGGCCGAAGGATACGGCATTGTCGAGGCCACCAACGGCCAGACGGTTCTGAACATGCTGCGCCGTGGGGTTACTGCCGATCTGATCCTGATGGATGTCGAAATGCCCGATATGGATGGCCTGCATACAACGCGCCGCATCCGTCACATGCAGGGCCCGGTCGCCCAGACCCCGATCATCGCCCTTTCCGCCCACCAGTCGCGCGACTGGAACGTGATTGCGCGTCAGTCCGGCGTGGACGAATTCATCAACAAGCCGATCCAGCGGACCAAGCTTCTTGATACCATTCGCGACCTCATCAGCCGATCCCCGGACGGTGCGACGCCAACCGCGCGACTTTCACCGCCGCCCGTGCTGCGTTCCAAGGGCGCGCGCCTCAGCCGCCCGGAACGGCTTGACCCGCCAGCAAGCCCGGTTCTTGATATCCGCACGCTGGAACAGCTTTATGCCGATGCCGGGGACGAAGGGGCGTCTTGCGGCATTGATCTTTTCATCAATGAAACCCAGACCCGTCTGGTCAAGATCGATAACGCCCTTTCCAGCGACGATCTCGCAACCGTGCGCGACGAGGTCCATGTGCTTAAAAGCACATCGGGCACCTTTGGCCTGCGCCAGCTTTCCGACCTTTGCGAAACGACGCAGAATTTCTTTGAAGAAGACGATATCGACGAAGGCCGCATCCTCGCTCTGTCACGCCAGGTCGTGCAACTCGCACCGACGGCCCTGACAGCACTTAACCTTTATCGCCGTTCACGCGGCTGGGGAAATCCGCAAAGAACCCAATAACCTGCCTTCACGACGACACTCGCCACCCCGGCCACACCTCTTACAGAGGCCGAGGTTAAGCTTAAGGCAGAGGCAGAATTAAGGACTGAGCCCCAAGCCGAATCCCAAGCCCAAATCAAATGCACGATTTTCACATCGCTGCCTCGGGCAACGTTTCTGCTTGAACAGCCGCCTTTATCGATCCATCCACGCTGCCTTTTGCATACTTGATCTCTGCCCTGCGATCCGTTGCAAGATGTGTCTGCCAAATCCGCCAGACAAGTAACGCCCAAAGGCCAAGCGCCATATCCTGCTCGCCATGCCGTGTTGCGCTGCGCCAGTAATCCTGCCGCGTACGATCCATTATTGGCAGATCGGCAAACAGCATCTCGATAATCCGGGCCTCGCGCCCCCACAAAAGGCCACCAAGTTTTGCCAGCCAGTCCGATACTGGCGGATTGAACCCGACTTTAGCTGCGCTCAGGTAACCATCCGGCATCATCGGCGCAATGGCCGCACGCAACAGCGACTTCGCCCCGCCACGCAGATGCCCCTGTGCGGCAACACGCCCGGCAATTGCCATCACCTCATGACCAAGTAACGGCACCCGGTATTCCAGCCCGTACGCCATGCCGCATCTATCCGACATGGCAAGTTGATTGCCCGGCAAGGTCACCAGCCGGTCAAACGCCATCATCCGGTCGCACAAATCACCGTCCGGCAAATCCTCGGGTACCACTAACCGCGCGCCCAATTCCGCCAATCCGCAACGATCATTCCAGTATTGAAACGCCCTTTGTGCGTCCCCCTGCCCGCCCCGAACAAACCGCGCACCCCCGCGCGGCAGCAACCGGGCAATATTGCCTGCCATCTTGCGTCGGATAAAATCCGGAACAGACTGCCACGCGCCGAACATCGCAGCCGCCCGATAGCGCGGATAACCGCCAAACAGCTCATCCCCGCCATCCCCGGCCAGGCAGATCGGCACATGCCTTGATACCACCGCACTCAATGCCTGCATCAAAACAACCGACGGATTGCCAAAGGGCGACCCAAAAGCCCGCAGGCCATCATTCAGATGCGCCAGAATTTCCTCTGGTCTGTCAGGTGCCGCAACAATGTGCAACTCCATACCCAGATGCTTTGCCAATTGCTGTGCCCGCGGCGTTTCATCCATCTCGGCACTGTCAAATTGCATGACAAATCCCGGCGGCGGCTTTTGCCCGCGTTCGCGCGCAACGTCTGATGCCATCGCCGCAATCGCCCCGCTATCCATCCCACCGGACAAAAGCGTCCCGACTTCGCGATCCGCATCCATCGCATCCGCCACCGACTGGCGAATGGCCCGGCGCAAGTCGGAAACTGTGTTGTCACCAGCAGCTCGGTGGCGAACGGCTGGCCGGATCATCCGGCTATCAATCTTGCCATCCTGCCAGCAAATCAGCTCTCCCGGCCTTAACTGCCGGATATCGGCAAAGCCGGTCGCCAGTGCAGGCACAAACAGATGGGCAAGATAATGCGGAAAAACATTCTGGTCCGGCATGGCCGGTACGATGCAACGAAGGGCTGCGAACTCGGACCCAAACGCCACATTCCCGCTGCCATATTCGGAAAAATAAAGCGGCTTTATCCCGACCGGATCACGCCCCAGCCAAAGTTGCCGCAAGACGCAATCCCAAAGCGCAAAGGCATACTGCCCTGAAAGATCGGCAAGCGCTTTGGCAGGATCACCACCATCACGCAGGGCATTACCAAGAACCGTCAGAAACAGCGCCGCATCACTGTCACATTCAACCTGCTGTCCTTGGTCACGCAGTCCAGAAATCAGCCGCCGATGCCCCGCGATATAACCATTAAAAGCAAAGACAAACCGACCATCGGGTGAAATCAGGGGCTGGTTTGCCGCCATCCCCGGATCGGTTGTGATCAGCCGACGCACGCCAAGCGTTACAGCACCCGCGCGATCAGACCAGCACCCTTCATCATCAGGTCCCCGATGGGTAAGCGCACGAAGGGCAACAGACACACGATCCCGGTCCTCAACCGTCGTCGTCCCCGCCAAGCCGCACATCAGATATCTTCCGGAATATTTTGGGTATCTGGACTTTCAGCCAGCCGCCCCTGCAAATCCGCCAGTACATATAACCGCAGGGCACTTGAAAGGTTGCCGTCGCGGCCTTCGTCAACCTCGGCCACCAGTTCGGCAATGGCCATGTCGCGCCGTGTGGCGATGCCCTGAAGTTCGAACCAGAACGCATCTTCAAGCGAGAAACTCGTCCGGTGTCCGGCAATTGTCACAGATCTTTTGCGAACGTCGCTACTCATCGGCCTGTATATCTTCCCAATCCTCGGCAACTCGATCATCATGCCGGTGGCGTCACCCGATCATGATAAGGCATCCCTATGAAATTCATACATCTTTCAGATACGCATCTGCTGGCCCATGATGATCTTTCGCGTCCGCCGCATTCTGGTGAAACGCTGCGTGCCGTCATTGCCGAAATCAACGAATATCATGCCGATGCCGCGATCTGCGTGATTACCGGCGACATCACCCATCATGGCCGCCCCGAACAATATGACCATGCGGTCGAACTGTTCGCGACCCTTGCGATGCCGTTTATCATGATCCCGGGCAATCACGATATCCGCGAACCGATGCTGGCTGCCTTTCCCGATACGCCGCGCGATGAAAACGGCTTTATCAATCATGGCCAGACAATCGGCGGTATCCGGTTTGTGATGCTTGATACCATCGTGCCCGATGCCCATCACGGTACATTGTGCGACGCCCGGCTTGACTGGCTGAAACGCGAACTTGCCAGCCATCGCGATCTGCCGACCTTTCTGTTCATGCATCACCCGCCGCTTGATATGGGCCTGCCGTTCCTTGATTCGATCCGGATGGATGCGGACGCCGAACTGGCCGCCATCCTCAAGGACAATCCGCAAGTCAGACATATCTTCCTTGGCCACCTCCACCGTCCCGGCAACGGCATCTGGCAGGGTATTCCGTTCAATGTCGGTGGCAGCAGCCAGAAGGGCGAACCTCTCGACATGCGTCATGAAAAGGAAGAAGAACTGGTTGAACGCGCCCCGTTAAAGCCGATGTTCGGTATCGTGCTTGCCGATCCGTCGGGCAATGTGCGTTATCATTATGAAACGGTACCGTTTGAGTAGGATCAGGAAGCCTCACGCGCCCATTCCGCCAGCACCGCCGGATCGCTTTCCATGCGTTCATGACGGGATCGCAGAGCGTCAAACCCGCTGTCATCCATCAATTGCGACAGCGCCCAGACGGCAGACCCGCGCACAAGCGGACTTTCGTCTGTCAAAAGGCCCTCGACACGCGGCACAAGATACGCCGCCCCGCTATTGCCCACCGCCGTCAGGACATTGCGCAGGAACTTTGCCCGCCCGATCCGCTTGATCGGCGATCCGGTAAAGAAACTGCGAAATGTCTCGTCATCAAGATCAAGGAAATCGGCAAGCCTTGGCGCGGTTAGTTCGGCGCGCGGGATAAAGGCCATTTCCTGCGTCCGGCTGGCAAACTTGTTCCACGGGCACACCGCCAGACAATCGTCACAGCCATAAATCCGGTTCCCCATCGCGCGTCGAAACTGGGGCGGGATCAACCCGTCATGCTCGATCGTCAGATACGAAATGCATTTGCGCGCATCAAGCTTGTAGGGGCCGGGAAACGCATCGGTCGGACAGGCCGAAAGGCATTTGGCGCACGACCCGCAATGATCGATTTCCGGCGCTGCCAGATCAAATTCAAGGGTCGTGAACACCTCGCCCAGAAACAGCCAGCTGCCATAATCGCGCGACACAAGATTGGTATGTTTCCCCTGCCAGCCGATCCCGGCTGCCTGCCCCAACGGTTTTTCCAGCACCGGTGCGGTATCGACAAATACCTTGACCTGTTCCCCGCCTGCCCCGGACTTCTGCGCCTGTTCCATCATCCAGCGCGCAAGCTGTTTCAGGCGTTTCTTGATCAGGTCATGATAATCGCGATTTCTGGCATAGACCGAAATCATCGCCCGGTCGGGATGATCCAGAAGCGTCAGCGGATTTTCCGCCGGGCCATAGTTGGAACCCAGAACAATGACGGATTTGACATCCGGCCACAGCATTTTCGGGTCGCGACGACGCGGCAGCCGTTCCGGGTCGTTCATCCAGTCCATGGTGCCATATTCGGCGGCGGCGACAAATTCATCGAGCCGCGCCTGATTGCGTTCGTCAATCTGCGGGCGCGCCACACCACAGACATCAAAGCCGATTTCACGGGCTTTGGCCTGAAGGCTTTCAAGGGTTATCGCAGCACCAACCGTCATGGCAAAACATCTGGGTCGTTTTCTCTCTCTGTGCTGCCTTATATAGGTTTGTCACCGAAACGCAAAAGGCCGCAGCATATGGCTGCGGCCTTTAAGTCGACACTGGGCGAAATCAGAAGCGATAGCGTAGCGTCGCCAGAATTGTGCGTTCCTCGCCATAGTAGCAGTTATCCGACCACTGCGTGATCAGGCAGGATGCGACATATTCCTCGTCCATCAGGTTGTTCACGTTCAGCCGGAAATCGGCATTGTTCATGCCAACCTGTGCCAGATCATAGTTCAGCACGACATCAACCAGTGTGTAGTCCGGAACCATAAGGGTGTTCGCCTCATTCGCGGCAGTTTCACCGACATAGCGGATACCCGCCCCGATGCCGAGCCCATCAAGCGCCCCCTGATCAAAGCGGTAATGCCCCCAAAGCGACACCATATGTTCCGGCACCTGCTGCGGGCTGTTACCATCCTTGACCGAACCCGGCGCGTCATAGGATGCGTCGGTATAGGTATAACCGGCCAGCACACTGAAATTCTCGGTCAGGTCACTGCGGGCTTCCAGTTCGATCCCCTGTGATTCAATCGTTCCCGACGGTTCCCATGCAAAAGTTGTATTGTTATAAACTGCCGCATTTTCCTGTTCGATATGGAATGCCGCCACGCTCAGCATCGTTTTGCTGCCTTCGGGCTGGAACTTTACACCGACTTCATATTGCGTGCCTTCGGTCGGTTCCAGCGGCTTGCCCGATGCGTCACTCGACAGGCTGGGATTGAAGGATTCCGAATAATTGAAATAGGGCGCAATGCCGTTATCAAACAGGTAAAGCACACCACCCCGTTTGGTCAGCTTGCTGCGATCTTCGCTCTGTTCAGCATTGGTCAGACGGTCCAAGTTGCTGGTTTCCAGCCAATCCTGCCGAAGCCCCAGCGAGAAGCGCCAGTTTTCATATGCCAGTTGATCTTCGACATAAAGCCCGGCCTGTTCAAGAGACCGGCTGTTGCTGCTGGTCGGCGCCCCAAGAGTTACCCCCGGATTGCCGTAAACAGGATTGAAGGCATCAAGGTTCGATGCTGCGGGGAACTGCCATTCGTTTTCGCTTTTACGATCCTGATAGTCAAAGCCCATCAAAACCGTGTGGTCGATGTCGCCCGTGGCAAAATTGGCTTCGGCCTGGTTATCCACCGTAAAGGCCCGAAGGCTTTCATCCCCACCGCCATAGGTACGGGTCAATTCGTTTGAGGTGCCGCTCCAGCCCGTCTGATAGATCTGATCAAGATGCACATCGGCATCAAGGAAGCGGAAATTCTGGCGCACCGTCCAGGTATCGTCGAAATCATGTTCGAACTCGTAACCGACCATATTCTGGGTGCGCTCGAAACTTTCCAATGCCGGATCACCGTCAAAGAAAGTGTTTGAGATATACTGGCCGTTACGCGGGAAAAGCGTGCCTTCGGACGGAAGGCCATTATGGGTGCCGCCTTCCGGGTCTTTCTGGAAATAACCCGACAGTGTCAGGCGCGTATCATCGCTGATATTGGCTGTCAGTGACGGGGCAATGGCATAACGTTCTTCTTCGGTGCCTTCAAACTGGGTATCAGACGCATCGGCCTTGCCGACAACGCGATAGGCAAGCTTGCCCGCCTCGTCCAGCGGACCGGTGAAATCAAAACCGACCCCGCGCTGATTGCGGCTGCCATAGGAAAGTTCGACTTCGCCCTGCTGTTCGAATTGCGGTTTCTTGCTTGATAGTGCCACCAGACCACCGGGCGAACTGCGGCCATAAAGAACCGATGCCGGGCCTTTGACCACGTCAGCACGTTCGACGAAATAGGGATCGATCTGCATCGAGCTATAGGTCGAGTCATCGCTCATGGTTTTCAGGCCATCGAGATAGATATTATCGATGCTGCGGTCCACCAGACCACGCAGGATAATGTAATCGTACCGGTTTGATGCACCGACCTGTCCGGTAAAGGCACCGGGCGTATAGCGCATCGCCTGCATCACAGTCTGCGATCCCTGATCTTCCATCTGCTCCTTGGTCACCACGCTAATGCTTTGCGGTGTTTCAAGGATCGGCGTTCCGGTTTTGGTTGCTGCACGCGACTGGGTCGCGACATACCCGTCCACCGGCCCATCGGCGGTTTCGGTGACCGCATTGGCTTCGACCCGGACAGGATCAAGAACCGTTTCACCACTGGCGGCAATCTGTTCAATCGTGACCGTGTTATCCTCGGTAAAGCGCCAGGTGTAACCCGTCCCGCTCAGAAGCTGCCCCAGTGCCTGATCAACCGTCATTTCCCCCTGAACGGAGGATGCCTGAACCCCGGAAATCCCGCCGGACGGGAAGAACAGACGCACACCTGCCTGATCGGCAAGGCTGGTCAGGGCCCGGTCAAGGTCCTGTG
The DNA here is from genome assembly GCF_001613805.1 of Thalassospira lucentensis. Classification (GTDB taxonomy): domain Bacteria; phylum Pseudomonadota; class Alphaproteobacteria; order Rhodospirillales; family Thalassospiraceae; genus Thalassospira; species Thalassospira lucentensis_A. Next base: position 48,064 of record NZ_LPVY01000024.1, on the reverse strand, counting down.
CCGGGATGTTGAAATCAATCACGCTCGCCTGTGCGATTTCGGCATTGTCCCGCGATGGCGCAATATCGGCGGCCATCGCATAAAACGGTGCGATGGCCGTGATGCCGGAAATCACCGTGGTTACCGCAAGACGGCGTTTCCAGCCCATCAGCATCATCCGCCGGACCACACAAACGTTTGTATTCATTCCATAAGCCTTTTCGTCAGAAACCCCAATGCGAATGAAATTAAGAACCGAAATCATTCGCTGTTATTTCTGAGACGAAACCGCCTAACGTGATTTGCAGTAAAAAATTCAAAAAATTTTCCGAAGCAGGAAAGAGACAGGAAAAAGGCCAAAAAACAGGGGATTTGGCCGCCGGCAGAAGATCAATAGATGACGGTCAGGAGCGGCAACCGGGTGACACGCGCCGACGTCGTCTGTTCGATGGAGGCGAAAATCGCATCAAGGTCGGCGGTTTCAAACACCCCCGTAACCTTAAGCCCGCGCAACGCATCCCGCGCCACAACGATCCTGCCCGGCTGATAACGTTCCAACTCCGTCATCACATCCGAAAGGGTCCGCTGATTGAAAATCAGCTTACCGCGCTGCCAGCTGCCATAGGCGGCAAGATCGGCATCCGTGATCTTTTTCAGCCCGCCATTGCCATCATAACGCACCTGCTGCCCGACCGTGATCCGCACCGGTTCACTATCGCCACTGGTGACTTCGACAATGCCTTCGCGCACGGTGACATTCGCCGCGTCCCCGTCAAGCCGAACCCCGTAAACCGTGCCAACCGCACGCGCCGCCCCCCCATTGGCGGAAACGACGAATGGATGATCGGCATCCTTTGCCACGTCAAAAATCACTTCACCCGCTGCAAGGCGGATTTCGCGGCGCGGACCGGAAAAATCAACGGAAAAGGCCGATGCGGTATTCATATGCGCAACCGACCCATCGGCAAGCGTCACCACGCGCTGCTGCCCGATGGCCGTACTGTAATCCGATGTCCAGCGCGCGATCGGCCCGGTTGCTTCCACCCCGCCAAACACCGCCAGCATCAAGGCACAGACCATCGCCCCCGCCATGGCAAGGCGTCTGGGCCGGAGCCAAACTGCCCGGTGTCGTGCCGGTTGAAGAGTAGGTTGCCTGCGGATCGGTGCGGCCTTCGGCGCGGGTGACTGGAAACTGCCGATCTCGTGCCGGATATCGGGATTTTCCTGCCATTGCTGCGCGGCTTCGGTTTGACCGACGGCGGCAAAAAGGCTTCGGGCCTCTGCCGCGGCACGGGCATGATCCGGGCTTTGCGCGCACCAGTCGGCAAAGGCCGCATGATCGCGCGCCGTGGCATCGCCTGATTGCAGCATCACAAGCCACTCGATCGCCTGATCGCCAAGATCAGTCGCCACTGGCCTGTCTGTTGACTGCGGATCCGAATGCCCGGTCTTCAAAACCCGATACCCCGAAAATGGTTCTGTCCGGCCCCGGTTGCGGGGCCCTTACTGTTAAGACGTTTGGGCAGGGGCAAATCCACAATGATTTCCGTCATTATTTTTTGCCCTCGCGCAGAAGCTCGTCGCGGCAATGTTGCAGGGCGCGCACGATATATTTCGCCACCATGCTGTTCGATACGCCAAGGCGACTGGCAATTTCACTGTGCGACAAACCATCAACCCGAAACATCAGCAACGCCATTCGTGGCTTTTCTGGCAGTTTTTCCAATGCTTTATCAAGCAGTAATATCTGTTCGCGATCCAGGATAATGTTTTCTGGGCCGGGTTTGGGATCGTGGATCGCGTCGGTATCCTCGTCCATGTCGTGATGGGCGGTCATGCGTTTTTCGCGCCTGATCCCGTCAATCGCAAGGTTCCCGGCCACCCGATAGACATAGGCACGCGGATTGTCGATCACGTCCCCCTGATCGGGTGTATCGGCAAGCCGCACATAGGTATCCTGCACGACATCGGCTGCACGTTCATGGTCCCCGCCCAGCTTTCGGGTCAGAAACCGGAAAAGCTGTTCGTAATTTTCCTGAAAGCTTGCGATCAGAACCGATGCGCTGTTGCGCGCCATGGTCTTGCCCAAACATGCCGTTGCCAAATGATACAGGTTCCCCTGTTCCGCCCGTGTATTAGCAAGAACCATAACACAAAACAATGAGAATAATTCGCATTGTTAATAACTATACATACCGGTACCCCCAAAACAAAAGGCTGCCACCGGTTTCCCGATAGCAGCCTTTAATTTTGCATCAATTCCGGCAAGCCTGGCTACTAGCCACGCCCGCGATAGGGCGCCACACCCTGATCGGGGATCCACACCCCGTCGGGGGCCGGGCCGGTCTGGTAAAACACGTCAATCGGAATGCCGCCGCGCGGATACCAGTAGCCACCAATGCGCAGCCATTTCGGATCAATCATATCGGCAATCCGTTTGCCGACCTTGACCGTGCAATCCTCGTGGAACGAGCCATGATTGCGAAACGACGTCAAGAATAGCTTCAGCGACTTGCTTTCCACCAGCCAGTCACCCGGCACATAATCAATCACCAGATGGGCAAAATCCGGCTGACCGGTGATCGGGCAAAGCGATGTGAATTCCGGTGCGACAAACCGCACACAGTAATCCGTTCCCGCCTGCGGGTTCGAAACGCGCTCAAGAACCGCCTCATCCGGGCTGGCGGGCTGTTCGGTGGTCCCGCCCAGCATGGTCAGGTTGTCGTAAATGGTTTGATCGGCCATGTGATTAATCCTCGATGATCGGCACGGGATCAATGTCCCCGCCTTCCTGCCCGGCGTAAAAATCACGGGCGAACTGTTCCATACGGCCCTCGGCAATGGCGTCCCGCATGCCGCGCATCAGGTCCTGATAATAGGCAAGGTTATGCCACGTCAGCAGAACCGCACCCAAAATCTCGCCTGCCTTGATCAGGTGATGCAGATAGGCGCGCGAATATTTCGTGCAGGCCGGGCAATTGCACTGATCGTCAAGCGGACGGTCATCATCGCGATGACGGCCGTTCTTAAGGTTCAGCGTCCCGCGATGGGTAAAGGCCTGTGCATTGCGACCCGAACGGGTCGGCAAAACGCAATCGAACTGGTCAATCCCGCGCATCACCGCACCGACAAGGTCCGATGGCTTGCCAACCCCCATCAGGTAACGGGGCTTGTTGGCGGGCAGCATATCGACACAGAAATCAAGTGTATCGAACATGATCTGCTGGCCCTCGCCAACCGCAAGACCGCCCACCGAATGGCCCGGAAGGTCAAGTTCGGCCAGTTTTTCGGAACTTTCGCGCCGCAGGCTTTCAAAAACGCTGCCCTGCTGAATGCCATAAAGCGCATAGCCTTCACGTTCGACAAACGCATCCTTGGACCGTTTTGCCCAGCGCATCGACATGCGCATGGAATCTGCGGCCTGCTGCTCGGTCGCCGGGAACGGGGTGCATTCGTCAAACGCCATGGTGATGGTCGATCCCAGCAGATGCTGGATTTCCATCGACCGTTCCGGTGACAGCGCAAATTTGCGCCCGTCGATATGGCTTTTGAACGTAACACCATCTTCGGTGATCTTGCGCAGCTTGGACAGTGACATCACCTGATACCCGCCGCTATCGGTCAGGATCGGCTTGTCCCAATTCATGAATTTGTGCAAACCGCCAAGGCGTGCAATGCGCTCCGCACCGGGGCGCAGCATCAAATGGTATGTATTGCCCAAAAGGATTTGCGCACCCGTATCGGCGACATTTTCCGGCAACATGCCCTTGACCGTGGCAGCCGTTCCGACCGGCATGAAGGCCGGGGTATCGATCACGCCGTGGGCGGTATGAATGCGGCCAAGACGGGCCTTGCCGTCGGTCGCCAGAAGTTCATAACGGAATTCAGTCATCAGCTTTTTTCAATCTTGCTGGCGCATTCAAGCAGGCTGCAATCGCCATAGGAATAGAAACGGTACTTGTGTTCAATCGCGTGGCCATAGGCCGCCTTCATGCGATCAAACCCGGCAAAGGCCGATACCAGCATGAAAAGGGTCGACCGCGGCAGGTGGAAGTTGGTCAGCAGCATATCAACCGCCCGGAACCTGTATCCCGGCGTGATAAAGATGTCGGTTTCGTTCTCGAACGGTTCAACCACCCCGTCTTCGCGCGCCGCACTTTCAAGCAGCCGAAGCGACGTCGTCCCCACCGCAATCACCCGCCCGCCCCTAGCGCGCGTGTCATTGATCAGGCTGGCGATTTCGGGCGATATGCTGCCCCATTCGGCATGCATTTTGTGATCGTCGGTATCATCGACCTTGACCGGCAAAAACGTGCCCGCCCCGACATGAAGCGTGATCGTGCGGCGCTCAATACCGCGCGCATCAATCGCTGCCAGCAATTCCGGGGTAAAATGCAATCCCGCCGTCGGGGCTGCCACCGCGCCGTCATGCTGGGCGAAAATCGTCTGATAGTCTGATCGGTCCTGATCATCCCCACCCTTGTCGCGCCGGATATAGGGCGGCAACGGCATCACGCCATATTTTTCAAGGGCGGCAATCAGATCAGCCCCGGCAACGTTAAACCGCAGCAACACCTCGCCGCCGTCTTTCTTTTCCATGACTTCGGCTTCGAAATCATCGGCAATCCTGAAGGTTTCGCCAATGCGCAGCTTCTTGGCCGGTTTGGCAAAGGCGCGCCATTGTGCAAGACCTTCCTGCTTGTGCAGGGTCACTTCAATGCCTGCATCGCCGCGCTTGCCAAACAGGCGGGCCGGGATCACGCGGGTATCATTGGAAATCAGAAGGTCGCCGGGCTGCAGGATATCGGGCAGTTCACGAACGATGCGGTCGTGCGTTTCCCCGCCCGTCAGATCAAGCATACGGGCACTGTCACGCGGATTGGCCGGATGTTCGGCAATACACTCACGCGGCAGATCGAAATCGAACAGATCGACTTTCATCGGAAAAACAAAACCTGCAATTATCAGAAAAAATCAGAGGGGCGTTTTATACCGCCCCTCTTTGCAAAACCTCAAGGCATCGCGTCGGAATATCAGCCCTGCATCCACCTGGCATCAACCCGCCATCAGCTTTGGGCAGGGGCTGCTTTCATACGCGGGGTCACCACCGTCATCAGCAAACGGAACGGCGCCAGACAGGTCAGCGCCATGATCACCTTGGCCGCGAAATCGCCCATCGCCCACGTATGCCACGGAAGCCCGGTACCAACGAACGCGATGGAAAAGAACAAGGCCGTATCGACAGCGGAACCGATCCCCGATGATATCAGCGGTGCTTTCCACCAGGTCGCCCGGCGCAGCTTGTCAAACACCGTAATGTCGAGCATCTGCGCAATCAGAAACGCCGTGCCCGATGCAATGGCAATGCGCGTGTCTGCGACGATCAAAGACAAAACAACCGCAATCGCAAAGCCTGCCAGAACGACAACGCGTGCGGCCCTGGCCCCGCGTGCGCGATTGGTCAGATCAGTAACCAGAAACGCCACCGGATAGGTAAACGCGCCATAAGTCAGCCAGTCGGCCAAAACGCCCGGCAGCGGATATTCAACCAGAATGTTCGATGCAACAACCGTGACGGCCATTGCCAGAACGCCAATAATGATGGCTTTCATCGTTTTTCCTTAACCAAAATCCTGACCAAAAGCAGAACGCACGCATAAGAAATCTCGCGGCCCACTTTGATTGGGCGACGATTCGGCACGGGTTTGATTCAAATTATGTTTTCGGTAATTACGCTTGCCACCGCACAGGGTCAAGGAAAAACGGCGGCCAGACCAAAGCCTGACCGCCGCTGCAGATCGCTGCAAGCTGCCCCGGGGAAAAGGAGGAGCACCGTGCCGCGAAACTTCAATTCTGCGCTTAATTCCGTCGGAATTAAAGCATGATCCCGCGAATGGTGAAAAACAGCAACGCGCCAAGGAACGCCCCGGCCGGAACCGTGATCACCCAGGCGGTCGCAATCGTCACCGCATAACGACGCCGCACCAGCAACCGCTTGCGCAGTTTCTTCTCGGCCTTTTCGGCCTGTGCCGGGTCAAGCTGGCGCAGGGCTTCGATATGCTGTTTCTGTTCGTCGGTTTCGGTATCTTCGCCAACCAGCATCGGCGCATTATCGACCCGGCGACGATGGCTCAGCGTTTCACGCAGGAACCCGACGCCAAACACCGCCCCAACCGCGATATGCGTCGAACTGACCGGAAGGCCAAGGGCGGACGCCACAATCACCGTCAATGCCGCCGACAGCGCCACGGTATAGGCCCGGATCGGATCAAGCTTGGTGATTTTCGATCCGACCGTCTTGATCAGTTTCGGCCCGAAAAGGATCAGACCCGCCGAAATGCCAATCGCACCAATCACCATCACCCAGATCGGGATCGGGGCCGATGTCACGATCTGGCCGCTATCAACACCCGAAACGATGGCGGCCAACGGACCGATGGCATTTGCCACATCGTTTGACCCATGCGCGAATGACAGAAGGGCGGCGGACACAATCAGCGGAATACGAAACAGCGATGCGATTTCCTTGCGCCGCCCGGTCATGCTGCGCGATGCCCGCAGGACCGCCTTGCGCACCGGGAAAAGGGTCACGAAAAACGCACCAATGCCGATCAGAACAACCTGCCAGGTCTCGGTTTTCCAGACCTTCGATATCCCCTTCATCATCAGATACATGGTAAAGGCCGACACCATCACACCGACCAGGATCGGCACCCATTTGCGGGCCGCCTCGACACGGTTGTCGGTATAAAGAATTCTGAACTTGATAAAGGCAAGGAACCCGGCGGCAATCACCCCGCCCAGAACCGGCGAAATCACCCAGCTTGCGGCAATCGTGCCCATGGTCGGCCAATTGACCGCGCCAATGCCGACGGCTGCCATACCCGCCCCCATCACACCGCCAACGATGGAATGGGTGGTCGAAACCGGCGCGCCAAGCCACGTGGCAAGGTTAAGCCAAAGGGCCGCTGCCAGAAGGGCCGCCATCATCGCCCAGACAAAGGTCTGCGCATCGGGCATCTGCGTCGGGTCGATAATGCCGTTCTTGATCGTGCCGACAACATCGCCACCGGCGATAATCGCACCGGCGGCTTCAAACACGGCTGCAATCAAAAGGGCGCCAACCATGGTCAGCGCCTTTGAACCAACCGCCGGTCCCACATTGTTGGCCACGTCATTGGCGCCGATATTCAGTGCCATGTAACCGCCAATCACCGCGGCGGCGATCAGGAACCCACTTTGCGGCAAGCCACCCATATGAAAGGCAACAAAGGCGCTGCACGCCAAAAGAAAGACAAGCGCAAGTCCGAGCTTCGCACTCAGGGAAGCAGTCTCTCCGACACCCGCATCCATGCGGCGCTGCCATTTGAGATCCTTATCCAGAGCGGTTTTCTTTGCGACCATGATCAACCGTTACTAAAAAGGGAATCGACGCGCGGATCATGTCGAAGCAAACCCGGTTTGTTAAGGTTTTTTTGCCTTTTTATGACAGTCATGTCCCAAAGCCCCCCGCCAAAAGCAAAACGGCCCCGCATTGCAGGGCCGTTTCGTCATTTGGAGCCGTGTCAGAAAATCACCGACCGAACTGGTTCAAAAGCCCTTTCAGGACATCCTTTGCCGCGTCCTTGCCCGAATTTCCCGACCCTGACGACCCGCTATCAGATGAACCACTCCCGCCCAGTGCCTTATCAAGGATATTATCCAGAACCTTGATCGCAACCTTGTCCATGCGCCCGGTAATTGCCGGGTTGCTGATATTGCCCTTGGCGTAAACGCTGAATGGCGGCAATTCTTCGATTTTCTTGGAAAAATCGAAATCTGCCTGGGTATCCATCTGCCATTTCGGCAGATCAAGGGTCGCATCGGCATCCGCCGTTCCCACGCGCGATACCGCTTCGACACGGGTGGTTTTGGCAATCCCGTTGGTGATGGCGATATCGGCTTCAAGGCTCTGAACCAGATCGTTGTTACCGACCCCTTCAACCACCATCGCCTGCGGTCCCTGCTGCAACAATGCCTGAATGTTCAGCTTCGGATCTTCCGACCGCTTGTCGGCATTGCTGAACCGGACATTATTGAGAACAAGGTTCGCCGTCCCGTTCAACGCACTGACCAGCTTGCGCGACGTATTGCCCGATGCGGTCACATCAAACTTGGTCGCCGCACCGCCAATCACCGTGTCATTGGCAACCCGGATCGGGGCCAGTTTTTCGATATCCGCGCCGTCAAGGCTACCTTTAAGCGCCAGTTTCGGCGTATCGGAATTGCGCGCATCAAACGTGCCATCAATCGAAAGGTCCCCGTCGCCCAGAAGGCCGGTGAATTTCTCGATGGTCAGAAGCCCGGTCACAAGCGTCGCCTCAAGGTCCGGCTTCACAAGGCTGTAGGTATCGAAATCAAGCTGATCGAGTGCCAGCGAAATATCGGCATCAATCGAACGCAGGGCCGATACATCAATCACCGTGTCATCCCACGGCGTGCCATCGCGGGCATCGACCGTCGCGACTTTCATGCCTGTTGGCATATTGAATGCCGCACGGCGCGGACCACTGCCGCCTTCCGGCATCAGACCGGCGCGTTTGGCGGCTGGCACGAACGGATCGACATTCAGCGTCCCGCCCGAAAGGGCAACAGAAAGTTTCGGTTGTTCGCCGCTGGCGTCAAAATCGACATCACCCTTGGTTTCAAACGGACCGATGCCGAACTTCGCGATATCAAGCGCAACATTCTTGGCATTGCCCTTGACCGTACTATCCAGGACCAGACGCCCCAGATTGCCCGACGGTTCATAAGTCGGTGCCACCAACGGCAATACACGGTTCAGGCTTGATGCCTGCATCGCAAATTTGCCGTCAATGCCCGGTGTCGCCCCAAACAGGTCCTGCAACACCCCATTCAATGCCACCTGCATCAAAGGGTTGGACACATCAAGATCAAGGTTCGGGCCGGTCACCGGACCATTCAGCCCGACATTGGCCTGAATGCTTTTATATTCGCTTGCCGGTGCCGGAAGCGTAATACCCGTCAGCTTCGCCACCGGCTCCAGCGTTTTGGCCGTGACCTTAAGCTTAAGCCCCTCGAATGCCGGAACGGCAATATCGCCACGGAAAACCCCGCTGGCACTTGCCGACAGACCGACCGCATCCGCCACCGCAAAATTATTCAGCTTGATCTGCGAACCGGTCAGGCTGCCATCAATGGAAATACCCTTGATCGACACGCCCGATGAAATGATTTCATCCGCCGCCAGCCGATAATTGGCCGCAATCCCGTCCAGCGGTGCCAACGCATCCTTGATGGTTTTGACCATGGCATCGCCGCCCGCTGCAGGCCCCGAAGACGGGGCTGCACTGTCCGCCCCACCCGACGCCGTGCCGGAACCAGACGCAGCCGGATCACTTGCCGTCGCACCTGACGCCGCATCACCATTGGCGCCCGCCGGGGCTGCGCTGATATACTGATCCAGATTGATCCGGTCCAGTTTCAGGCCGATGCCAAGGGCGGGCAATCCCTCGCCGCTCAGATTGGCGACGATGGCACCGCGAATGGCCGTATCGTCAATCCGCATATCCAGATCGGAAATATCAAGCTTGTCGGGTGTTCCCTTGATCCCGCCGGTCAACGAGAAACGGCGCAGACGGTCGGCACGGATGCCATCTACATCCGCCCCAAGCCAGCGCGCCACCGCCCGAATATTTTCCGATGCCACCTCATAGGACAGGGCCGCACTCGGTTTCGGACCCTCGCCCGAAATGCTGCCAAAGACCGAGAAATCGGTTCCGCCCGGAAGCCCCGCCGAAACTTCGTTCAGCGTCACCTTGCTATTGGCAATCGCGGCATTTATCCGCGCATTATGCACCGGTGTCTGATTGTAAATCAGGGTTTCAACCTCAAAATCAATCGACGCGGTCAGATCGGCTGGGATCATCGGCCCATTGGCCGCACCCGATTTCTTGCCACCCTGCGACGGGATCGACTGGCCACCTGTTGCATGCCCGCCATTCGCCGGGGCGGCATCGCCATTGCCATCGGTGCCCGTTTCCGTACCGCCTGCCGGGGCGGCACCATCGCCCATATGGGTCAGGACAAGGATTGAATCGAGATCAAGCTGATTGAAACGAAGCGCCACATCGGCCTTCATTTTCGGGTCCTGATCAATCGCAATCGCGCCCGATCCACGGGTTTCGCCAAACCGGATCGACAGGTCATTGACCGTGACTGATTTGGCATTGGCCGCAACCTGCCCGCCCAGATTGAAAGGCTTCGCCGCGATATCGGGGATATCGGCACCCTCACCAGCAATCCGAAGGGCTGCTTCACGCAGATCATCGAACTTGCCGTCAATCTGGCCGTTAAAGCCCGGATATTCCGCCGAAAGATCAACCTGGCCGCTGACATTGATGCCACCATCAACCTTGTCGATGCCGATCTGCATGCCAACCGGGAACGGTCCGGTCTGGCTGACCTGACCGACATTGAAATTAAACGTCAACGGAATCCCGCGATAGAAAACATAACCTTCGCCCTCGGCCGGACCATTCAGGCTATCGGCCGACACGCCAAGGGTCAGCCCCTCGATCCGCTCCGTACTGCCCGATGTATGATACAGGATCGTCGCATTTTCGATTTCCAGACGATCAATCTGGATCGTGCTGGCAAAATCCGATGAACCGGCGTCACTGCCACCCGACTGCGCTTCGGGTGTTGCCGCATCGCCTTCCGGCGCCGGTGATGGTGACGGGGTTGCGGATGGCGGTGTCGTGATCGTGCCGGCATCCGGGCCGCTTGGGGTGGCCTGTGCCGGATCAAATACCAGATTGTTGCCGCCATCCTCGAACGTCTCGATGGAAATCACCGGATCAATCAGGCTGATTTCGGTGACCTGCACATTGCCGGTCAGAAGCGGCATCAGGGCCACCGAAACGCGGACTTCCTCGACCGATACCATGTCGGGGTCCTGCGCGCCGGGCAGGTTGCTGAGTGTCACCTGCTCGACCGACAGGGCCGGGAACGGCAGGACAGACATTGAAAGATCACCGCGAATGTCAAGATTGCGGCCGGTTGCTTCACGCACTGCCTGGGTGATTTGTGGCTTGTAACCGTTCCAGTCGATCACGGATGGAATGATCAACAGGGCGGCGATGATCACGACCAGAACGGCACCAATCACGGCAAGGATCTTTTTCAACAGTCCGGCTCCGCTTTTTGCTCGGCACTCTGGAAACCGACGGCTCGGCAGAGTGCAATGTTATGATTTGATTCCAGCAGCATATGGCTCATACCGCTCGTCGCAACAGAAAATGGCAACAAGTTGGTTGATGATGCCGTTTACGTGCTTATCCGGTACGGATTTTTCCCTTTTGCCGGTTCACATATGTATTTGTGACCAAAACCGCCTGCTATCAAGCCGTGGCCTATGGAAAACCACCGGTAAATACTCATATGAAAATCTAATGACATTCAACACAGCCAACACTGGCAATTGTTTTTCGAAGTGATATCATCAACAAAAAAGAACAAGCTTTCAGGATTTTGAGTCTGTGTATCGGCCACCTTTGTCAATAAGGTGCAGGGAGGATGCAGATGTCCGAAACGACAATTGAACAATCAACGGGTCCCGTCAGCGGACTTCCGCAAGGCATTGCGATCCGCGAAGCCACCAGTGACCAGTCGGGCAAATGGCTTGAAGCAGGCTGGCGCGATTTCAAACGTACCCCGGCCATTGGCCTTGCCTATGGCGGGCTTTGCGTTATTGCCGGTTACCTTATTCTGCTTAGTCTCTTTCAATCGGGTCAGCCCTATCTGACCCTGCCACTCGGCGCAGGCTTCATGCTTCTGGCCCCGGTCATCGCGGTCGGCCTTTATGAAACCAGCCGCCGCCTTGAAATGGGCGAAAATGTCACCCTGTGGCACAGCCTGAATGGCTTCCGGCGCAATCCCGGGCAGCTTGGCGCGATTGGCGTCATTCTGATGCTGTTCTTCCTGGCATGGACGCGCATCGCGATGCTGTTATTCGCACTGTTTTACAACGGATCGGTGCCGTCCCTTGATGTGTTGATCTGGGAAACCTTTTTCTCGCGCGATGCCATCACGTTTCTGATTACCGGCACCATCCTTGGCGGGGTGCTGGCGATGATGGTGTTTGCCATCACGGTGGTATCAATCCCGCTTCTGGTGGATCGCGATGTTGATGTGATTACCGCTTTGATCACAAGCGTTGCGGCATTCCGCAAAAACTGGCGGGTCCTGACCGGCTGGGCCGCGATGATTGCCGTCATGGCGGCGTGTGGCATGGTGGTTTTCCTGCTGGGTCTTGCGATCATGATGCCGCTTCTGGGTTATTCAAGCTGGCATGCCTATCGCGGTCTGATCGATACCGAAAAGGCCGAAGCCCGCCGCCTGCGGCGCGTGGTGCCGTAACCGGCACACAACGCCTGACCTTCACCATCAAAAAAACGCCGCCCTTGATCAATGGGCGGCGTTTTCTGTTGTCGGGTCGGATTAACTGGTGGCCGATGCCCGCCGATCCGCTGGCCGTGCCGGGCGCACAAGGAACGTACCCGCCACCACACAGCCCAGTGTTACGATCAGTTCCGGGCGTAATGTTTCCCCCAGAAGCAACGTCCCACCGGCAAGGCTGGTCAGGGCCATAACATAGCCGATCTGGCTCAGGAATACGGGGCCTGCCACACGCTGCAATTCGAAATGGCAGATATACATCATGCTGGCGACCGCCATCTGAACCCCGATGATCAGCCACGCCATGCCATTGCCGAAATCGGGGACATGCAACTGATCACGACCGGTTTCAAACACAAGACACAGGATCGCACTGGCCAGCATCATCCCCGATGCCAGTGTCAGGGGCGATGCCCCCTTGGGCCATGCCACCGTCCGGTACACATTGCCAATCGCCAGACTGACCGGGATCAGGGCCGCCACCAGCAGATAAACCAGAATGGTGCTATCGGGCGCACTGATCTGCGGCACATACAAAAACAGCACACCACAGAAACCGACCATCAACCCCATCAGGCGTTTGAATTGCGCGGTTTCAATCCCGATCCCCATCGAAATCAGATAGGTCATCAATGGCGGCAATGCGGTAAAGACCCCGGCCATCGATGCCCCGATATAGGGCACCATGAAATAGCCAAGCCCCATCGGTAAAGCGAGGCTGACCAGACCGGCCAGAAAATAATAACGGATATATGTCGCACGCAATGGCGGCAAACCGCCCCGGCCAATCGACAATATGCCCAGAACCACTCCGGCCCCAAGGCATTGCCAGAACAGATAGGACAGTGCCGGAATACCCTCCTGCACACCAACTTTGGCAAGCAGGATGGAACTGCCGCCCATCGTTCCGGAACCAATCAGCAATAAAACAGGTTTGAGCCAGGTGGCGCTCATGATCTTTATCCTTCCTCCGGCCGGCGCAGATATGTGGGGCGCGCGGGCAATTTCAATTTTGTTCAAACTAGCACAACATTATCAGTCGATCTTGCCGGTATTTGATCGTAGTTTATTTCCAATATGGAAATTATTCGATCAATTCACGGGGTTATAAATGGACCGTCTGCGCGCACTGGAATGTTTTCGTAAAATTGCCGAACGCGGCACATTTGCCGCCGCCGCCCGCGAACTCAACATGACGCCGGGCTCGATGACCAAGCATATCAACGCGCTTGAAGATCAGCTTGGCGTGCAGTTGATCGCCCGCACGACGCGCCGCATGAGCCTGACCGAGGCAGGTGAAACCTATCTTGGCCGGATTACCGGCATCCTCGATGAAATGGCCGATGCCGATGAAACCGTGCGTGACTTGAATGAAGGTCCGCGTGGCCGGGTGCGTATCGCCGCCCCCATGTCGTTTGGCATCCGGCAACTGTCCCCGATGATTGCCGAAATGATCGATGCCTATCCCGAACTGACCATCGAACTTGAACTGAATGACAAGGTCGTCGATCTGGTGGACGCAGGCTTTGATATCGCCCTTCGGGTCAGTGAATCGCTGCCCAATTCAAGCCTTATTGCCCGGCGATTATGCGGCTATTCCAGAGTCTTGTGCGCAAGCCCCGCCTATATTGCCAAATCCCCTCCACTGACCAGACCCGAGGATCTGTTGAACCACAACTGCTTTGTTTACACCAATGACAGTCGTCCGGGTTTCTGGACCTTTTCCGATGGTGAACATGAACGCAGCATTCAGGTCAAAGGCCGCTTTTATGTCAATAGCAGCCTTGCGAAGCGTGACGCCCTGCTGCAAGGTTGCGGGATCACGCTGACACCCCGTCTGGTTGTCGAGGATTTGCTAAAGGATGGCAGCCTGATAAGCCTGCTCGATGATTTCGCCCCGCGCGAACTGGGACTTTTCGCTTTATGTGCACCGCAACGTCATAAACTGCGTAAGATCAGAACCGTGATTGATTTCATGGTCCGGAAGTTACGCGCAAATAATGATCAGAGCATTCGATGACATTGTCCACAACCGCTTCGACACGCCTTCTGGCATCACTGCCCGTCCTTGGTGCCCTGACCATTGCCAATATCGCACACGCCCAGCAGGATACCGCCAAGGGCCCGCAATCCATGCGCACCCCCGATGACAAATGGGGGGTGTCGCTGTCGATTGAAAATGATCTGTTCACCAAGAACAATCAGGACCAGCATTACACCAACGGTGTGCGGCTGGCCTTCGTTTCCCCCGAAGACAACGCCCCCGAACCAGTGCTGAGTGCGGCCAAGGCCGTGCCGTTTTTCGCATCGAACGGCCGCATCCGGACAAGCTACGCCGTCGGGCAAAGCATGTTTACGCCAAACGACATCACGATTGCCGAAAACCAGCCCGATGACCGCCCGTGGGCCGGGTTGCTTTATGGCAGTGTCGGGCTTCTGTCCGATACCGGCCTGCAGCGCGAAGGCGACAGCGACTATTCGCGCATTGATACGCTTGAACTGACCCTTGGCGTTGTCGGTCCGGCATCCTTCGCTGACAACACCCAGAAAGTCGTTCATAAAATGATCGACAGCCCGGAACCCCGGGGCTGGGACAACCAGATCCGCAACGAACCGATTGTAAACCTGGCCTATGAACGCAAATACCGAAGCTGGTTCGAAGGCGATGTGCTGGGCCTTGAATATGACGCCACCCCGCATGCCGGTTTCATGCTGGGTAACGCCTACACCAATGCCGAACTTGGGACCATGTTCCGGCTGGGCTTTGACCTGCCGGCGGATTACGGCCCGCCGCGCATCCGCCCAAGCCTTCCGGGATCGGACTTCTTCGCCCCCGACACCGAAGGCGTCCCCATTAGCGGCTATCTGTTCGCCGGGGCTGCGGGCCGCTGGGTGCTGCGCGACATCACCCTTGATGGCAACACGTTCAAGGACAGCAATTCCATCGACAAGGAACCGCTGGTCGGCGATCTGCAAATCGGTTTCGCCATCATCGTCGGACAGGCCCGTTTCACCTACACCCACGTCTACCGCACTGCCGAATTTGAAGGTCAGGACAAGGGCGATCAATTCGGCTCGCTGTCCGTTTCCTTCCGGTTCTGATCTGATACGATACGATCAAACAAAAAACGGGGCCGCTTGGGCCCCGTTTTGCATTTCTCTGACAGATCGGACGATCTTAAAGCCCCGGAATAAGCTTGCCCGGGTTCATCAGTCCCTTGGGATCAATGGCGCCTTTGATCGCGCGCATCAGGGCAATCGTATCGGGGCCATGTTCGGCTTCCATGAAATCAAGCTTGCCGTAACCGATGCCATGTTCGCCCGTGCAGGTCCCGCCCAGTTTCAACGCACGTTCAACCATGCGGTCATGCAGGCGTTTGGCTTCTGCCATCTGCGCCGGATCTTCGGGGTCCAGCAGGATCAGGGTATGGAAATTGCCATCGCCGACATGGCCGACAATCGTGCAGGTCAGCGGGCTGGCATCGCAATCGGCCCGCGTTTCGCGGATCGCCTCGGCAAGTTTCGAAATCGGCACGCAAACGTCGGTCGGCATGCCCGCCTTGCCCGGTTCAAGCTGCAGCGACGCGTAATACGCCTTGTGGCGTGCCGCCCACAATTTGTTGCGGTCTTCCTGACGGGTCGCCCACTGGAATTCCTCGGCACCAAATTCTTCGGCAACCGACTGAACAAACTCCGCCTGTTCCTTCACACCGGCGTCTGTGCCGTGGAATTCGAAGAACAGGGTCGGGGCTTCTTTATGGTCGGTCTTGGAATAATTGTTGATCGCCCGGATTTGCATTTCATCAAGGAACTCGATGCGCGCCACCGGAATACCCGCCTGAATGGTCAGGATCACGGTATCGACCGCCGCATCAACACTTGGAAACGCACAGACCGCTGCCGACATCGCCTCGGGGATGCCATACAGCTTCAATGCGATTTCGGTAATCACGCCAAGCGTACCTTCAGACCCGACAAACAGGCGCGTCAGGTCATAACCCGCCGATGATTTGCGCGCCCGGTTGGCGGTCTTGATGATCTTGCCATCCGGTGTAACCACGGTCAGGTTCAGGACATTGTCGCGCATGGTGCCATAACGCACCGCATTGGTGCCCGATGCGCGCGTTGCCGTCATCCCGCCGATGGAGGCATTCGCCCCCGGATCAATCGGGAAAAACAGACCGGTATCGCGCAGATGATCATTAAGCTGTTCGCGCGTCACCCCGGCCTGAACCCGGCAATCAAGGTCCTCGTTATTGACCTCAAGGATCGCATCCATCCGCGAAAGATCAATACAGATCCCGCCTCGAAGGGCCGCCACATGCCCCTCAAGCGACGATCCGGTGCCAAACGGCACGATCGGCACATTATGTTCGGCGCAAAGTGTCACGACCTTCGCGACTTCCTCGGTCGAGGTGGCAAACACCACCGCATCAGGCGGGGATGCCGCGTGCCAGCTTTCATCCTTGCCATGCTGTTCAAGAACGGCGGCGGCGGTCGACAGGCGATCCCCCAGCATATCGCGCAGTGACGCGATCAGGCTTTCGGGGGTTTCAATGCGGTCATATTGGCGATGGGACATGACGTTCCTCTTAGTCTTTGGTGGCAGCCTGCCGGGATCACACAGTATCAGGCGGTATCAAACGGGGCGCAGGGCCGGCAGGTCAAAAATTTGGCCCCCAGCCTAATCCGATACATCCCAAATTGGTATTACCTTTTGCCGCGAAATGCAAAAAACCGCCCGTGAGGTGACGGGCGGTTTTGCAAATCCGGTTACGATGTCCGCCTGTCTCAGACGCCAAGTGCATCCTTGACAGCGGCCAGTCCGTCGCCGCCATCCTTGGTGGTAACGCCTTCAAGCCACGCATCAAGAACCGACGGGTCTTCTTTCAGAAGCTTGGTCGCGGCATCATTGGGCGCCATGCCATCATTGATGATCATCCCCATCATGGTGTTTTCCATATCAAGGGTGAAGCTGACATTATCAAGCAGCTTGCCGACATTCGGGCAGGCCTTGGCAAAGTCACCACGCACCAGCGTATAGACATCCGCCCCGCCGTAATTCGGGCCGAAATAATCATCCCCGCCTTCGAGATAGGTCAGGTCGAACTGGTTGTTCATCGGGTGCGGTGCCCATGCCAGGAACACGATCCAGTCTTCGCCGCGTTCAAGGCGCTTGGCCTGCGCCAGCATCGCCTGTTCGCTGCTTTCGACAAGTTCCCAGCCCTCAAGACCGAAATCACCGGAATCGATCATTTTCTGGATCAATTGGTTGGCCGGTGCGCCCGGCTCGATCCCGTAAATCTTGTGATCGAACTCTTCACCATGCGCGCCCAGATCGGCAAAGCTTTTGATCCCCGCCGCCGCAACATATTCCGGCACCGCAAGCGTGAATTTCGCCCCCTTCAGGTTCACGCCAAGATTTTCAATGCCACCCTTTTCATTGGCCGCATCGACAAATTTCTGCTGGGCGGGCATCCAGTTACCCTGAAACACGTCGACCTCCCCGGCCCCCAGCATTTCAAAGGTCACCGGCACGGAAATGGTTTCGACTTTCTGCTGATAGCCCAAGGCTTCAAGCACCACACCGGTCAGCGCATTGGTCGATGTGATGTCGGTCCATTGCGGGTCGGAAAACACCACGGTATCGCAGGCGGCATCTGCCGCACTTGCCGGCGTCGTCTGGCCAAACCCGGCCAGTGCAACACCGATCGCCATCATCCCCAAAAGTCCTGTTTTTTTCATTTTTTGCCTCCTTCTGATTGGTTAATTGCTGTTCCGGCCGTTCATTCCCCTGCCGCCGGAACCGTCAGACGCGCGTCAAGTTCAACGTCATCAAGATCAAGATGATTGCGCATATACATGGTCGAACTATCGCGTTTCGGCTGATGATCCCACGGTGTAACCCGCCCTTGTGTCAGGGCTTCATAAACCAGCTTGCGGCGTTTCTGGCTGTGGATGACGCGTTCGCGGAACGCATCCAGATCCCAGTTTTCCGCAAGTTCGGCACGAAACGCATCGCGGATTTCGCCATGTGCCGGATCATTGATCAGGTCGTGCACTTCATCGGGATCGCTTTCAAGGTCATAAAGCATATCGGGATCAATGCCCGATGCGATGTATTTATAGGCCCCGCGCCGGATCATGATGATCGGCGACAATGCCCCCTCGCCGCAATATTCGCCAATCACCTCGTCATGGCCACCGGTCCCCTGCATGTGCGGCACAAGGCTTCTGCCATCAATCGGCCCGGCCAGCGCCCCCGCCGCATCATCCCCGGCAAGCTCGCGCAATGTCGGCAGGATATCGATCAGCGATACCGATTGCGAAACGCGTTTCTGCCCCTTTGCCCCCGGAAAGGCAAAGAACATCGGCACCCGGGCGCTCGGTTCAAACCACGACATTTTGTACCACATGCCGCGTTCGCCCAGCATGTCGCCGTGATCACCGCTAAACACGATCAGGGTATTGTCGTCCATGCCGGTTTCACGAAGGGTCTGCATCAGCGACCCGACCAGACTGTCGACATAACTGATCGACGCATAATAGGCACGGCGCGCCTGAAGGATTTCGTCATCGGTAACCGGCTGTTCATCAAGATTATAGACATGACGCAAACGCCGTGAATGCGGATCAAGTTCCGCATCGTCGATCTTGACCCGCACCGGATCGATTTCCACCCCGTCATAAAGGTCCCAGAATTCCGGCCGCGCATTATACGGATCATGCGGATGGGTAAAGGATACCGTCAGGAAAAAGGGGCGATCATCGTGTTTTTTCTGGCGCGCGACATCATAAAGGTAACGCTTCGCCTCGAACGCGGTTTCGTCATCGAAATCAAGCTGGTTGGAACGGTAAACCGGCCCTGCCTGCGTGACCGACCCCATATTGTGATACCAGCTTGGCCGGTCTTCGAAATTGTCCCAGTCGCAATACCAGCCATAATCCGCCGGATAGATATCCGATGTCAGGCGGTCCTCATAACCGTGAAGCTGATCGGCACCGCAAAAATGCATCTTGCCCGAAAGGGCAGTGCGATATCCGGCGCGGCGCAGGTAATGCGCCACCGTCGGAATATCGGACGGCAGGTCGGATGCGTTGTCATAGGCCTCGATCCGGCCGGGCAATTGCCCGGTCATCAGGCAAAAGCGCGACGGCGCACAAAGCGGGCTGTTGGTATAGGCGGAATCAAAGACCACCGCATTTTCACACAGCGCATCGATGTTGGGCGTTTTGACCACCTCATGACCATAAACCGGCAGACACCGCGCGGCCAACTGGTCGGCCATGACAAACAGAATATTCATCGGTTTTGAGGCCTTCGGCACCGCTAACCCCCTTTTGCTATTCACCAACATGATGTCTTTCGCAAACCGGCCGGATGCGAAAATAACTGGAAACCATATGTTTCATGTTTATCCGGGGGTTGTGAAGGCCGCTTGCATCGATCATTGGTATCAATATAATTCATGTCATGAAATTTCATCACATCCCGTCGCCGCATGCCCTGATCGCATTCGAAGCCGCCGCCCGCCGCGCCAGCTTCACCGCAGCCGCGCGCGAACTGGGTGTGGGCCAGCCCGCCGTCAGCCACCAGATCACCGCCCTTGAGGAACAGCTTGGCCAACCGCTGTTTCGCCGCAAGCATCGCGGTGTGTCACTGACGCGCGCCGGGCAGGAACTGTTTGATTGCATTTCGGTGGCATTCGGTCAGATCGACCGCACGGTCGAACGGATCAAAACCAGACGGTCGGCCCGGCTCAGTGTCGGCACCGATTTCGCCTTTGCGTCCTTTATCCTGATGCCGCATCTGCCGGAATTCATTGCCCGCCATCCCGATATCGAGGTCAATGTCGTCACCAACCAGACCGGGCATTTCGCCGCCGATCAGAATATCGATATCGAAATCTCGTTCGGGAACTGCCACCCCGAAGACGTGATGCTGATCCCCGAGCAGGTCACCCCGGTCTGCAGCCCGGCGTTCCTTGCGGCCCGCGGCCATCCGAAAAACATCGCCGATCTGCGGCATTATCCGCTGATCCATCTGGATGATGAAATCGATCATCGCTGGTTTAACTGGGAAAGCTGGCTGCGCACCGCCGGGGTTCGGGAAACCGGGCGGCTTTACGGTCACCGGTTCAATACCTATCTGCTCGTCCTTTCGGCCACCCTGTCCGGACAGGGGGTGGCGCTCGGCTGGACCGCCCTGTTGCAGCAGCACCTGAAAACCGGGCAGCTCGTCACACTTGGTGATGTGACACTGGGGTCAGACCGCGGATATGTCCTGTCCTGCCGGTCAAACACCCACCGGCAGGAACAGATCAATGCGTTTCTCGGCTGGGCCCGCGATCTGGTCGCGCAAAAACCCGAAACAGACGAAACTCCGGCCATCGCATCCTGAGGGCCGCGATCCTCAAGCCGGGCTTCCGCCCCGGTCCCTAACCCTTGTTGCGATCCTGCGGCAGGGCCGCGGCAATCCGATCGGCCAGCCTTGCAAACGGCAATGTCTGTAACCAGACCGTCCCCGGCCCTTCAAGGGTCGTGACAAAAAGCCCCTCGCCGCCAAACAGCGCATTGGTAAAGCCGCCGATAAACTTGATCGAATAATCAACCGATGGCGTCATCGCGACAAGTGTCCCGGTATCCACGCGCAATGTCTGCCCCGCCTGCAAATCCTTGCGGATGATCGTGCCCCCCGCATGAACGAATGCCAGCCCGTCACCACGCAACCGCTGCAGGATAAAGCCCTCCCCGCCAAACAAACCGGCACCGAGTTTCTTGGAGAACGCGATATCGATATCAATGCCCGATGCCGCGCATAAAAACGCGTCCTTCTGGCAAATGATCTCGCCGCCCAGTTCCGGCAAATTCATCGGCACCACCTTGCCCGGATAGGGCGCGGCAAAGGCGACATGCCCCTTGCCCGATCCTTCATGCACGAAACTGGTGATAAAGAACCCCTCGCCGGTCAGCATCCGCTTGAAGCCGGAAAAAATCCCGCCGCCCGTGCCGGTCTGCATGGCAATGCCGTCCGACATATACATCATGGCCCCGGCTTCGGCCCGCACGCCCTCGCCCGGATCAAGTTCGATCTCGACAAGCTGCATTTCCTCGCCATGGATTTTATAGTCGATCACGTCTGCCATTTGGGCGTCTCCATCTTCGGGCTTTGGTTAAATCCATCGTCATTGATCAAGTTCAGCACGACCACCCCCTGATCGCAACCAAAAGGGGCGAAATTTCGTCTCCTGTCATCGCAACAACACCAAGCACTTGTAAAAACACCCAAATCGCACGAGGATGAGGTGATCAAGGGCAAGCCGGAGCACCCGGTGAACACCAGATCAGGGTCAAGGCATCTTCGTCGCATTTTCTGGCTGCTGCCACTTCTGGCCGCAATCCTGTCTTCCTGCGCGCCGCGCGATCCCTATCAGTTCAATATCTGCCGCCTCGCCCTGCCGGGGATAGAGGATGAAGACAAACAGATCCGCCTTGTCACCCGGTTTGACGAGACCTCTGACGGCAATACGATCACCCTGCGTTACCAGTTGCTCGAACCGGGTGAAATCCCCCTGCCCTCGACCGAAACGCATAGTATCACCTGCCATTTCGAAGCAGCGACCAAACCCAACACACCCACCAACCTTTATGCGATTGAAACAACCCGCCTTGGCCCGGTGTCCGATGCCCATATGGCCCTGCTCAAACGGTTCTGGATTGACCGGGTCGGGCGCACCGCACTCGAAAGCTATATCGATCCCGAAAGCCACGGCCTGCGCGCCGATGTGCCCGATATCGGGCTGCCCGCGGCCTATGCCACCCAACTGGTGCTAAGCGGCCTTGCGCGCGGGGCGATCTATGGCCTGCTGGCCCTGTCCTTTACCCTGATCTATGGCCTGATCGGGCGGATCAATCTTGCCTTTGGCGAGGTGGTGATGACGGCCGCCCTTGGCACCATCATCACAAGCCTGTGGATATCAGGCATGGTCGGCTGGCTGATCCCGGTGATGGTGGTCGGATCGGTCGCGATGGCGGCCTTTGTCGGATCGGGGTTAAGCCACCTGACATGGCGCAATGTGTTCGGCCCCCTGGGCCGGAAGGCAGCAGGCGGGCGGGCGATGATTGTCGCTTCCCTTGGCTGTGTGCTGGTCATTCAGGAATTTATCCGGATTGTCATATCCGCACGCAATTTCAACCTGCCGCCGATCTGGCAGTTTTCCATCCCCCTTCTGCGCGGCGATCATTTTGTCGTGCGCCTGCACGGGTTCGATATGCTCGCCATTGGCGGGGCGGTTATGGTTGCGGGCATTCTGGTCTGGATCATGGGCAAAACCGCCTTTGGCCGGAACTGGCGCGCCATAAGCCAGGATCGTCTGGGGGCGGCCCTTTGCGGGGTGTCTCTTTCGCGCACTGAATCCCAATCCTTTGTTCTGGCAGGATTTTTATGCGGATTAACCGGTGCAATGTTGGCCCTTCGTTATGGTGTCATTAATTTTCACAGTGGTACGCTTTTCGGGTTCAAGGCACTGACTGCCGCCATCCTTGGGGGAATAGGGCGGATGCGCGGTGCGTGGCTGGGCGGGTTAATGATCGGTTTGACCGAAACATTATGGTCGGGATATTTCGGCGGGGCCTATCGCGATGTGGCGGTTTTCGGGCTTCTGGCGGCGATCCTCGTCCTGCGCCCTCAGGGGCTTTTGGGGATAAATGACAGTCATGACAGCTTGTTCTCCGCACGGAACGGACAAATATGAAAAGAACGGACCCCTGAAACGTCTGGTCACGTCACTTGGCGCACAAAGACCGGCACCATCAGGGAAATGGAGGGACCGGGAACGTCAGGATATGGTGCAGTTCAAGACCCGCGACTGGCTTGTCGATGACGAGGCCATCGCGCCGTCACTCGAAAAGTGGCAGCGTGCGGTCGATCTGATGACCGAACTTCTGGGTGCGACCGCCGGTTTCGTGGTCGAATATAATGACCGGATCGGTTACCGGTCCGTCGTCACCAGCCAGAACAACACCAATCCCTATGCCGGGTGCAAAACCTCGATCACCGGGCTTGATGCCAATATTTTCTGCCGGCAGGTCATCGCACAAAGCGACACCTTCTATGAACCGGACGCACGCGGCAAACCCGAATGGGCCGACAACCCCGAACTGACCGAAGACGGTTTCTGTTCCTATTTCGGGGTGCCGGTTACATGGTCGAACGGCACGATATTTGGCACGATCTGCGTGTTTGACCGTGAACCGACGCGATATTCCGACACGCTGCAAAAACTGATCGAAACCATCCGCGATCTGATCGAAGCCGACCTTCGGCTCTATGAACAGTTCCAGATCATGCGCAGCATCTCGCTGTCCGATCAGTTAACCGGGCTTAACAACCGCGCCGGGTTTGAAATGCTCGCCCAGCAGAAAATCCGCATCGCAAAACGCTATCACCATCATATCGGCCTGATCTTCATCGATCTTGATGACATGAAACACTGGAACGATGATTATGGTCACGCCGCGGGGGATGCGGCACTCAAGGCCGTCGGGGCCGCCATCACCGCCAGCATTCGCGAGGTTGATATTTGCGGGCGGATCGGCGGCGATGAATTTGCCATTCTGGGCTATGTGCGCAATCGCGGCGATCTGACCACCATCATCACCCGTATCCGCAATGCGCTTCTGGCGGTCAAACTGACCGTGGCCGCCTCGAAAAAGCCGATCCACGAAACCCCGAAAATAAGTGCCGGGGCGGCTGTCTTTTTCGAACCGGTCAAGGAAAGCCTCGAAACCATGATGGATATGGCCGATCAGGAAATGTATCGCGACAAAAACCGCAAACGATAGCGCGGCAACCCGCCTTGTCTTCCCCCGGACTGGCTGGCTGCCTGCCCCTGCTTTTACGCGGTGATGTACGGCAATCCACCATTAAAACGTGTGCTATATTCTCAAAACACACCAAAGCAGGAAGTGACATCCGGTCAGGTCGATGCTATGACGCCCCCGAAAAACATATGACGCCCTGATCGCCTCGGCGATCCGATACCCAACAAGAAAAAACAACGAGCGCCAGAATGCAGATCCGCCAAGGCACTGCCAACGACCTTCCCTTCATCCGCGACCTGACCAAGCGCGCAACCGATTCAACCTATTTCATCGAAGGCATGGGCGATGCGGCCACCGCAACCGTTGCCCGCTATGTCGACATGTCGACCGGCGTGTTTGAAAACGCGCTTGCAAGCGACAATCACAGCGTCATCGTCACAACCCAGGGCGATGACCTGCTGGGTTATGTCATTGTCATCCATGACAATCCCGAAATCGACTGGATCATGGTCGACCCGGCCGCACATGGGCTGGGCGCGGGCAAGGCATTGATGATCGCCGCCCTCGATGCGCTGGCCGAACGCAAACCCCATGCAACCGTCAGGCTTTCGGTCGTCGCGCACAACGAACGCGCCAAGGCGTTCTACCGCAAATTCGGCTTCCTCGTCACCGGCCCGATCCCGGGCCGCGACATCCCGACCGTGGAGATGCAGCGGGCGGCGTGATCATACCACACTGAAACTTCTCCAAAATAACTACTTGGATGAAACAAGAATTACCAGCATGCACGTTACATTAAAACGCATCCTAAACTACGGTCTTTTGAAAAAATTAAATATCTGATTTATCTTTTGCCTAAAATTTTTACGTTTTATCAAGATAGCATAGTGTTGCCTCTGCCAAATTACTTTAACCTCAACTTCCATCTGAGATAATTCTTCAAAAAAATTTTTGTCATCTTCGGATATATAAACTTGATCAAGAACTTTCCAGCCGACAAATTTCAGTGATGATCGAGTATCTGGATGAATAGTACATTGCCAGAACGTATCTCCATCGAAATGAACATTTAATCTATCGGGTTCAGGAGGTGAATATTCTGTTATTTTCTCTGGGAGATCGCAGTTGAAATACAATTCTATTTCTGATCCGTTTGGAAAATAAGCGTTACTGCGCCCATACTCGCAATGGAAAAAATGAGGATATGCTTCATGACTTTGTTCTGAGCAATCGGCACCGAATATCGTTTTACCCGCAATAATGTTTTTGGCGCATTCAATAGACGTAATGTGAAAAATTTTACTCATATAAACATCAACTTTAGCGTTCGTAAAAATCGCGTTGTTTTTCACTAGGAAATGAACCGCTACGTTTGAAACGGAACTTTAAGCAGAGGCTCTCTGCGTTACCACTTTCTCAGCCACGACATTCTTGTGCCAATTGAACGGCGCGTAGCGGGCTTCCCGTTTTCCCCTTACAAGTGACACAGAACATTAAGAAGCCTGCCCGCCGGGTCGCGAACATAAAACCGCTTAACGCCCCACGGCTCGACCGCCGGGCCATATTCGATGCCGGTCCCGGCTTCCTTGACGCGCGCGAGAACCTCTTCAAGGTCATCAACCTCTATCGAAAGGTCGGGCACCGGAGTGCCGGAACCGCCTTCGGTCGCGATGCTGATCTGGGGCACCATATTTTGCCCTGCCGCGGCAAAGGTCACGATCCAGCCGTGATCCATCACGCAGTCAAGGCCAAGGATATCCTCGTAAAACGCCCTGACCCTTGCGATATCATCGACGGCAAAGTTCGAAACGATGCGTTTGACCGCCATGGGGAGCCTCCTGCTTTTCGGCCTGCTACGCCGCTACTGTGCCGCCTTCTCGGTCACGACATTCTTGTGTCGCTTGAACGGCCCGAACGGGATTTCGGACGGGGCAAAGGTTTCCGCCGATGCCCGGTCCCAGCGTGAATACCAGTCATGAAGCCCCTCGATCTCCGGCCCGCCGGAAACAAGGAACCCTTCGGGCAGGTAGGGATAGGCTTCGTTGCCATCCAGAAACTCGTTGTCCTTCTGGCGCACCATGAAGTGATAGGGCATGAAATTGCGCGGATCGGTCAGGCCCGCCGCCCCGGTAATCTCCGCCAGTGCATGCATGGTATTATGGTGGAACCGCGCCACCCGGTCGCTTTTATCACCCACATTAAGGGCCCGCTGGCGCAGCGGGTCCTGCGTTGCAATGCCGACCGGGCAATGGTTGGTGTGGCATGACTGCGCCTGAATGCAGCCCAGCGCAAACATGAAACCACGCGCCGCATTGCACCAGTCCGCACCGAGCGCCAAGGTCTGCGCGATATCAAACGCCGTAACGATCTTGCCCGCCGCCCCGATCTTGATCTGATCACGCACACCCGCCCCCCGAAGGGCATTATGCACAAATGTCAGCCCTTCGCGCATCGGCATGCCGACCCGGTTGGCAAATTCAACCGGGGCCGCACCCGTGCCGCCTTCCTTGCCATCGACCACGATGAAATCGGGCAGAATACCGGTTTTCAGCATCGCCTTGACGATGCACATAAACTCGCGCCGATGCCCGATGCACAGCTTGAACCCGACCGGCTTGCCCCCCGAAAGATCGCGCAGCCTGGCGATGAATTCCATCAGGCCGACGGGGGTGGAAAACGTGCTGTGCGCGGCGGGTGATATGCAGTCAATCCCCATCGGAATACCACGTGCCTCGGAAATTTCCGGGGTGATCTTGGCTGCGGGCAACATGCCGCCATGACCGGGCTTCGCCCCCTGACTCAGCTTCACCTCGATCATCTTGACCTGCGGGTTGGATGCGGTTTCGGCGAAGCGTTCCTCGGAAAAAGTGCCATCATCATTGCGGCATCCGAAATAACCCGAAGCCACCTGATAAATCAGATCCCCGCCACCTTCACGGTGATACCGGCTGATGCTGCCTTCGCCCGTGTCATGGGCAAAACCACCCTTTTTCGCCCCCTTGTTCAGCGCCAGAATCGCATTGCCCGATAACGAGCCAAAGCTCATCGCCGAAATATTATAAAGGCTGGCGTCATAAGGCTGCTTGCATGCCGCCCCGCCGACCCGAACCCGAAAATCGATATCGGTGATGCTGGTCGGCGCGACCGAATGGGTCAGCCACGCATAGCCGGAACTATACACTTCCTCGATCGTGCCAAACGGGCGCTTGTCCTCGACCCCCTTGGCACGCTGATAAACAAGCCCTCGCGACTGGCGGCTGAACGGCACCTCGTCCTGATCGCTTTCGATCATATATTGCCGGATTTCCGGGCGAAAACTTTCAAGGATAAACCGGATATGACCACTGACCGGATAGTTGCGCAGGATCGAATGCCGGGTCTGGCGCAAATCAAACCAGCCAACAACCATCAACCCGCCAAAGATCACCACCGGCAGCCAGAACCAGACATCGACCAAGGCCGCACAGATCAACGAGGCAACCGTCAAAAGCGTCACACCGGCCAGAACCGCATAACGCTGATTCAAAATCAGAAATTTCACAGTGATCCTATCCCATTCAATGATGCGGGGAATTTTTGAATGTGGTGCGTGATCGTACCTGCTTATGCCGCCGCCGTCAGGGTGAAATCGACATGCACAGCAAAATGGTGTGACAGGGAGATCAGACCGGTAAGACCGATCTCCTGTTCACCCCCGCCATCCGACAGAAGCGAAAACATGCATGGCTGAACGTTGCGTTAACCCCTGCAAGGCGTTTCATCGCTGCACCTGTCATGTGTTACAGTCCTGACAGATTGCTATCAACCGGTCGCGCAAGACGAGTTCCCAATAATTGTTCTTTTAACCTAGCACCTTATCTGTGTTGGTTAAAAATTTGAAATCAGCTCCCAAAGTGAACCAATATACTTTTATTTCTAGATAGCTATTGTCGCGACGGGAGCATCTCCAATCTCTTCTGCATGCTGCGAACAATAGTTTCCATTACCTCATCTTCAACTTTTCCAGTACCAATTGCATCACGATACGCATTCAACATATGCTTCACTTGAGGAATACATTCTTCTCGTATTTCATTGAAACACTCCTTCATTTCAACTTCATGATAAGAACGTAAAACCTCCCTCGGCATAAAAATTGCCACTTTCATAAGACCGGTCACTTCGTTGAATATTAAGGCATCTGGATTTTGATATTCTTTAACCTCAAACATCCCCTTCGTCGTTTCCATTTGATAGGCGGCCAATTGAAGAGATGAAGTACCGTAATAACTAAGCACAGCGGAAACACCACTAGCCACTAATGCACCGATTAACGCAGACATTAAGCTGCTAGACAGTAACTTTGACCAACTTCCATTTCCCATTTCAAGCCCTCCAAAAGCTATAATTCAAAAGACTTTAAAACATGCATTTCATCAAACAGAATTAAAAAAGCCGCCGGTTTCCCGGCGGCTGCAAGTCTGACAAGTAACACCCTGTCGGGAACACCCCGTGATGAGGGGCGGGTGTTCCCGGATGTCCTGTCGGCTCTGAGTATTATGATCAGGCTTTGCCGTAACCGCCGCCGCCCGGCGTCTCGATGATGAAGACATCACCGGGATACATGGTGGCGCCATCGGTGCCCTTGAGTTCCTCGACCGTGCCGTTGGTGCGCTCGATCGCATTGCGGCCAAGCTTGCCTGGCTCCCCGCCGCCAACGGCCTGAACCGGCACGCGACGGTGGTTGGACAAGATTGATGCGGTCATTTCCTCAAGGAAGCGAACCCGGCGCACCGTGCCATCCCCGCCCTTGTGCTTGCCCGCACCGCCGGAACCCTTGCGGATGCCAAAGCTTTCAAGCAGAACCGGGAAACGCCATTCAAGGACTTCCGGGTCGGTCAGGCGCGAGTTGGTCATGTGGGAATGCACACCCGACGTCCCGTCATAATCCGGGCCCGCACCGGTACCGCCACAGATGGTTTCGTAATACTGGTGCGTATCATTGCCCCAGGTGAAGTTGTTCATCGTGCCCTGCGCACCCGACATCACGCCAAGGGCGGCATACAGCGTATCGGTCACATGCTGCGATGTTTCAACGTTCCCGGCAACCACGGCGGCCGGATAACGCGGATTAAGCATCGAGCCTTCCGGCACGATCAGGTTAACCGGCTTCAGGCACCCGGCATTCAGCGGAATGTCATCATCAACAAGCGTTCTGAAGACATAAAGAACTGCCGCCCGCGTCACCGCCGATGGGGCGTTGAAGTTGTTATCAAGCTGATCGGACGTACCGGTGAAATCAACCGTGGCCGAACGGGTTTCCTTATGGATCGTGACCTTGGCTTTCACCACTGCCCCGTTATCCATTTCATAGGAAAACTCGCCGTCTTTAAGCACGTCAATCACGCGACGAACACTTTCCTCGGCATTGTCCTGCACATGGCCCATATAGGCATGCACAACATCAAGCCCGAAGTGATCGACCATCTTGCGCAATTCCTGCACGCCCTTTTCATTGGCGGCAATCTGTGCGCGCAGATCGGCGATGTTCTGATACGGGTTACGTGCCGGGTATTTCGCGCCTTCCAGAAGGGCAGTCAAACCGGCTTCGTCAAACCTGCCCTGATCAACCAGTTTGAAATTGTCGATCAGAACGCCTTCTTCCTCAAGAATACGGGAATTTGGCGCCATCGAGCCCGGGGTGATCCCGCCAACATCGGCATGGTGACCACGCGATGCGACATAGAACAGGATTTCCTTGCCGTCATCACCAAAGACCGGCGTGATCAGCGTAATATCGGGCAGGTGCGTGCCGCCGTTATAAGGATCGTTCAGCATGTAAACATCGCCGGATTTCATTTTCCCGGCATTGTTTTCCATCACGGCCCGAACCGATTCACCCATCGATCCAAGGTGGACGGGCATATGCGGTGCGTTGGCAATCAGAAGACCTTCCTGATCAAACAGCGCGCACGAGAAATCAAGCCGTTCCTTGATGTTGACCGAATAGGACGTGTTGGCAAGTGTGACCCCCATCTGTTCGGCGATATTCATGAACAGATTGTTGAACACTTCCAGCATCACCGGATCGGCCTGCGTGCCAATCGCTTCCGACCGTTTCAACGGTACAACACGGGTCAGCACAAGGTGATCCCGGCCATTGACCTCGGCTTCCCAGCCCGGATCAAGAACGGTGGTCCCGACCGGCTCGACAATCACCGCCGGGCCGCGCACGGTGGCACCCGGTTTCAGATCTTCGCGTTTATAGAACGGCGTTTCCTGTGATTTGCCATCAAACACGACCTTGCGGGTGGCAAGCGGATCGGGTTTGACGCCATCCTTGGAAACCTCGGCTTCGGCATCGGGCAGGCCTTGGGTTTCGCCAATCGCCTCGACCGCGACGGCCTCAACCACCAGCGGCTTTTCATCCATGACAAAGCCGTAACGCTGCTTGTGCTGCTCTTCGAACTGCGCCTTGATCGATGCAACATCACCGAAATCAACGATCAACGGGTTATCCGTGCCGTCATAACGCAGATGCAGCTTTTTCAGCATGCTGATCTTGGCATCGGTAATGCCCTGCTCATGCAGCTCGCCACGTGCTTCGGCGGCCAGTGCCTCAAGGCTTTCATCAAGCCCGGCAAGGGCAGCGGTTTCAAGCTTCGCCTCGACCGCCTGTTCGCGCATTGCCCGAATATCGGCAAGCCCCATGCCATAGGCCGACAGAACACCGGCAAACGGATGGACAAACACGCGTGTCATGCCCAGCGTATCAGCCACCTGACAGGCATGCTGCCCACCGGCCCCGCCAAAGCATTGCAGGATATAATCGGTCACGTCATAGCCGCGCTGAACCGAAATCTGCTTGATCGCGTTCGCCATGTTTTCGACCGCGATGCGCAGGAACCCTTCGGCGACTTCTTCGGGGGTTCGGACCTGACCGGTGGCGTCCTTGATCTTAAGCGCCATGTCGGCAAAGCCCGCCTTGACCGCATCCGCGTCAAGCGGCTCGTTGCCTTCGGGGCCAAACACATTCGGGAAGAAGTCCGGCTGAACCTTGCCCAGCATGACATTGATATCGGTCACGGCAAGCGGCCCGCCACGGCGATACGCCGCCGGTCCCGGATTGGCACCGGCACTGTCCGGGCCAACGCGGAAACGCGCGCCATCGAAATGCAGGATCGACCCGCCACCGGCCGCAACCGTATGGATTTTCATCATCGGGGCGCGCATGCGCACACCGGCAACCTGGGTTTCGAAATCGCGTTCATATTCGCCGTCATAATGCGAAACGTCGGTCGATGTGCCGCCCATATCGAACCCGATGACCTGGTTAAAGCCATCCATTTCCGCGGTCCGCACCATGCCGACAACACCGCCCGCCGGGCCCGAAAGGATAGCATCCTTGCCCTGGAACTTGGCGGCATCGGTAAGCCCGCCATTGGACTGCATGAACATCAGCTTCACACCGCCCAGTTCACCGGCAACCTGATCAACATAACGGCGCAGGATCGGCGACAGATAGGCATCAACCACCGTGGTATCGCCACGCGACACCAGTTTCATCAACGGGCTGACCTGATTGCTGACCGATACCTGGGTAAAGCCGATTTCGCGTGCGATCTCGGCGGCTGCATTTTCATGGGCGGTATAACGATAACCATGCATGAACACGATGGCGCAGGCCCGGATACCGTCATCAAACGCTGCCTGCAAATCCTTCCGCAGGTTCTCGCGATCAAGCGCGGTCAGTTCCTCGCCCTGCGCATCAAAGCGGCCATCGGCCTCGATCACGCGCTCATACAGCATTTCCGGCAGTTTGATATTGCGATCAAACAGCTTCGGGCGGTTCTGATAGGCAATGCGCAACGCATCACGGAAACCGGTCGTCGTCACCAGAACCGTGCGATCCCCTTTACGTTCAAGCAGGGCATTGGTCGCAACCGTGGTGCCCATCTTTACCGCTTCGATTTTCTCGGCCGGGATTTTCTCGCCCGCCGGGACGTCAAGCAGTTCGCGAATGCCCTGAATGGCGGCATCGGCATAACGTTCCGGGTTTTCCGACAGCAGCTTGTGCGTCAGAAGGCTGCCATCGGGTTTGCGGGCGACGATATCGGTAAAGGTACCGCCACGGTCGATCCAGAACTGCCATTTCGGCTGTCCCGTCGTCTGATCTGTGGTTTGCGAAGCGGACGAATTTTGGGTGTGCGAAGCCATGATGCTTACTCCTTCAGCATCGTATTCAAACAAATCTTGCGAATGCGCCGGCCGTTAAACGGCGCGGGTCAGCCGTTCATTTTCTGCGGAAGCCAGGTGGCGATTTCGGGGAAGACCGTAATCAGCAAAACCGCCAGCAACAGCAGGAAGAAGAACGGCAGGGAAGCCAGCGCAATGGAAAACAGGTTTTTGCCTGTCAGCCCTTGCAGAACGAAAAGGTTGAAACCGACCGGCGGGGTGATCTGCGACATTTCGACCACCAGCACCACATAGATGCCAAACCACAAAAGATCGATCCCGGCGGCCTGCACCATCGGCAGGATCACCGAGGTGGTCAGAACCACCACCGAAATCCCGTCAAGGAAGCAGCCCAGCACGATAAAGAACACCGTCAATGCCGCAAGCAACGCATAGGGCGAAAGGTTCATTTCCGCGATCCATGCCGCAAGCTCGCGCGGAATGCCGGTAAAGCCCATGGTGACGGTCAGCACCGCCGCCCCGGCCAAGATGAAACCGATCATGCACGATGTGCGCGTCGCCCCCATCAGGCCGTCGATAAAGCTTGCCCAGTTCAGCGACCCGCTGATCGCAGACAGGATCAGCGCACCGACGACACCAAAGGCCGCGGCCTCCGTCGGGGTGGCAATCCCGCCATAGATCGATCCGATCACCGCAGCAATCAGCGCGATCACCGGGATCAGGCGACCGGACGCCCGGATTTTCTCGACAAAGCTGTAAACCGGCCCGGCAGGCGGCATCTTGTCCTTGTTGATCGTCGCCCAGATCATGACAAAGCCCATGAACAGGATGATCAGCATCGCACCGGGCAGGATGCCGGCAATAAACAGGCGCGCAATCGAAAGCTCGGCCGAAACCCCGTAAACAATCAGGATGATCGAAGGCGGGATCAGAAGCCCAAGCGTCCCCGACCCGGCCAGCGTGCCAAGGATCAGCTTGTCGGCATAGCCCTGCTTGCGCAGTTCCGGGATCGACATCCGGCCAATCGTGGCCGCGGTTGCCGCCGACGAACCCGAAACAGCGGCAAAAATCCCGCAGCCCAGAATATTGACATGCAGCAACCGGCCCGGAAGCTTGTTCAGCCACGGCGCAAGGCCGGTGAACATGTCTTCGGACAGCCGCGACCGGAACAGGATTTCACCCATCCAGATAAACAGCGGCAGCGGTGCCAGCGACCAGCTTGCAAGCCCCGACCACGCGGTCGTCGCGATGATCGGCCCGGTCTGCGCGCTGGTAAAAAACTCAAGTCCGATGACACCAACCGCAAACAGCGACAATGCCACCCAAAGCCCCGCCCCAAGGAACAGGAACATGATCCCCATAAGGATCAGGCCGATTTCAAGTACACCCATGACCGTCCCCCTATTCCGTCAGTTCGCTGGTTTCGCGCGTGGCAAAGCCGGGCTGCTGACCGCGTGCCACGTCGAACAATGCCTCAAGCATGGCGATGGTAAAAACAGCCAGTCCAAGCGCCATGGCGGCCTGCGGAATCCAGAGCGGAAAGGCCAGAACACCGGGCGACGTATCGCCATACGAAAAACTTTCCTCTGCCAGAACCGCCATCCAGTAGGCGAAATACCCGCCAAGGAAACTTGCCAGCGCCAGCGTAATGGTCTCGATCACCCGGCGTACACCGCCCTTAAGGTGCGATAACACGATCAGAACCCGGATGTGGGTGCCCGCCCGAAGTGCCGGACCAAGTGCGAGGAACGTCCCCGCCGCAAGCGAGAAACCGGCAAGTTCATTGGCATCATGCACGGCAATTCCAAAGAACCGGCCCAGCGACGAGGCCAGGATCAGCAATGCGATGGCAACCAGAAAAATGGCTGCTAACCCCGCACTGAATTTGAACAAATAATCTAATGATCTGCGCACAGCAGTCCCCTTTCCGCCCGCGGGATTTCCCAGTGGTGGCTGACAAGGGCAAAGCCCCTTCGGACAGTCATATCATGAATTTCGGCGGGGCGTCCCGATCCGGGCATTTTCACCCGGATCGGGAAACGTGGTTTCGCGCTTACTTCTTGAAGGCGTCGATGATGGCAGCCCCGGTATCACCGGCTTCGGCCTGCCAATCGGCAACCATCTGTTCGCCAACCTTGGCAAGACCAGCTTTCAGCTCGGCACTCGGTGCGGCAACATTCATGCCGTTATCGGCAAGAACCTTTTTCTGCGCATCGGTTTCGGCCATGCTCATTTCCCAGCCACGCGTTTCGGCTTTGGCGGCTGCGTCCATGACGGCTTTCTGAACTTCCGGCGACAGACCGTCGAACGACTTGGCATTGACGATCACCATGTTTTTCGGAAGCCATGCCTGAACGTCATAGAAGTTTTCGACAAAGTCCCATGCCTTGGAATTCGCACCGGTCGAGGGCGAGGTCATCATCGCTTCGACAATGCCGGTCGCAAAGGCGGTCGGGATTTCCGGAACCTCAACCTGGGTGCCGACCATGCCGGTCAGGTCCGCCAGTTTCGAGGTCGCGGCATTATAGGCACGGAATTTAAGACCTTTCAGGTCTTCAACCGTATTGACCGGCTTTGCGGTATAAAGACCCTGTGCCGGCCATGCGACGGCATAAAGAACCTTCAGGCCATCAGCCGCCAGTTTTTCCTCAACCGCCGGGCGCGAAGCTTCCCAAAGCTTTTTGGCTTCGTCATAGCTGGTCGCAAGGAACGGGATCGCGTCAACGCCGTAAACCGGGTCTTCGTTCGCCAGAAGCGAAATCAGGGTTTCGCCGGCCGGAACCAGACCGCGCTGCACCGAACGTTTGATGTCCGGGTGCTTGAACAGCGAACCACCGGAATGAACCGTGATTTCAAGTTCACCGCCGGTCGCTTCTTTCACGTCCTTGGCAAATTCGATGATGTTCTGGGTATGGAATGTCGCATCCGGATACGGGGTCGCCATATCCCATTTTTCGGCTGCCATGGCAAAACCGGCCGACATGGTCATCGCGGCAACTGCAACGGTGGAAAGTGCCTTTTTAAGCATCAGTCAAGTCTCCCTGTGTGTGATGAGGCCGACATGCATTTTCGCGCGCATCTCGTGACTCCGAAGTAGCCTCCCAACAGAACGGTCACATTTTACTGATAAATTGTCAATGTTATTTCATGGCTGATATGCATAATGCGGGAAACTACGCAGGATATTTTATCGGCATTGCCCCACCCGAACACCGATCAGAACGCCCCACCAATATGATATTCCTCGACTTATGTCCGTGTGCTAGTGTCCCGGCAAATAACAAACAGGGAGAAAGCCCGTGCAGGATCTTTCGGGGAAATCGGTCTGGATCACCGGTGCCGGTAGCGGCATTGGCGAGGCCATTGCAAAATCGCTTGCCGCGGCGGGCGCACAGGTCGCCCTGTCTGCACGGCGCGAAGAAGCCCTTCAGAAGGTCGCAAACGAAATCACCTCAGATGGCGGAAAGGTCGAAATCCATCCGCTTGATATCAGCAACAGCGATCAGATCGCGGACGCCGCGCGCAACATTCAGGCGTCCATGGGCAAAATCAATGTCCTGATCAATTGTGCCGGCATGAACAGCCCCAAACGGCACTGGCGCGATCTTGATATCGCTGACTGGCACCGCATCGTCGCGGTCAATCTCAATGGTGTGGCGAACACGGTTTGCGCGACCCTGCCCCTGATGCGCGCGCAAAAGGACGGGCTGATCATCAATATTGCATCCTGGGCGGCAAAGCATGAATTCCCCGTCGCAGGCCCGGCCTATGTCGCGTCCAAACGCGGCGTTGTCGACCTGTCACACAGCATCAATCAGGAAGAAATGCACAACAATATCCGTTGCTGCTGCATAAGCCCCGGCGAAGTCGCGACCCCGATCCTTGACCAGCGCCCCGTCCCGATCAAAGAAGACGAACGCGCCCTGATGCTAAAGCCCGACGATCTGGCCGACATGGTCACCTATGTCGTCGCGGCCCCGGCACGGATCTGCTTTAACGAAATCATCATGTCCCCGACCCATAACCGGACCCTTCTGCCCCAACCCTAAGGTCGGGACGCCCGAACACGCAGACATGAAAAAGGCAGCCCCGATAACCATCGCGCTGCCTTTTATCTGCTCTTCAGAAACTCTGGAAGTTAATCACATCGCACTCGCCGCACGCGATGCCTGATCATAAACGCCCGAAATCGCGCGCAGCGTCTTGGCCACATCGCCGACTTCCTCGTGATTGACGCCCAGCCGCTGGAACGTCTCGATCAGGCAGGCCTCGCGGACGTCACGGTATTTCTGGCACATTTCGCGGCCTTCCTTGGTCGTCGAATAATGCACTTCCTTGCCGCGCTTGATCCCGTCAACCAGCCCCAGCTTGCGCAGTTTTTTAAGCGAGTAATTGACCAGATGGCTGTCTTCGACATTCAGAACGAAACACACCTCCGACAGGCTCTTTTCCCGTTCGCGTGAATTGACGTTATGCAGAACAAGGATATCAAGCACCGAAACATCGGGCATGCCTGCGGCCCGCATGCACCGCACCATCCAGCGGTTAAACGCATTACCCGACAGGATCAGGGCAAATTCAAGCTCGGAAAGCTCGGCGGCACGTTCCGATACAAGATGCGATGATGATACAATACGTGGTTTGTCGGTCATGCGGCGTTCCTGAAATCCCGTTGTTAACTTTCGCGATGCGCTTTGTGGCATTCACTTATACGCTTTGTCGGGATTTTATCGCAAAAAAAGCAGCCTGGACAAGCCCAGGCTGCATATCATTGCCGACATTTCGTTATCAAAGTGATCGCATCCGCTCCAGGAACCCGTCAATCTGGCCCCTCAAATTGCCGCTTTGGGTGCCAAGATTATCGGCCGAACCATGCACGTCATTGGCGGCAACATTGGTTTCCGCCACCGCCGCCGATACGCCCTGCATGGCCGCTGATATTTCCTCGGTCCCGGCGGCGGCCTGTTCAACATTCTGCGATATTTCGCTGGTCGCAACCGTCTGCTGTTCGACCGCGGCGGCAACCGCAGCCGCCCGTTCACTGATATCGGAAATCATCCGGACGATCTCGTCAATCGCCTCGACGGCCAATCCCGTCGCCTGCTGGATACCATTGATCTGGCTGGTGATTTCATCGGTGGCCTTGGCCGTCTGATTGGCAAGGTTCTTGACCTCGCTTGCCACGACCGCAAATCCCTTGCCGGCATCGCCTGCACGGGCGGCCTCGATGGTGGCGTTAAGTGCCAGAAGGTTGGTCTGCCCGGCGATATCGCTGATCAGGCCAATGACCTCCCCGATCTTGAGCGCCGCATCATTCAGCCCCTGAATGTTTTCATTGGTATGACGCGCACGTTCGGTTGCCGATTGCGCCATGTTCGATGTTTCGCTGACCTGACCGGAAATCTCGTTGATCGATGCCGCAAGCTCGGTCGCGGCCGTCGCGACAAGCTGCACGTTTGATGATGCTTCCTCGGTCCCCGATGACACCGCCATCGACTGGCTTGCCGCCGTATCGGCACTGCGCCGAAGCACGTTTGACACCTGATGAAGCTGTTCGACCGCAACACCGACCTCGGCCATGACGGAAACCACCGCCTGATCAAATTCGCGGATATATTGTTCCTGCGTTTCCATGCGTTTGCGCCGGCGCTCGTCCGCCTCGCGCTGGGCGGCTTCAAGCTTGACCCGCTCGATCCCGTTTTCACGGAACACCAGAACCGCCCGCCCCATCGTACCGATTTCATCCGCCCGATTGACTTCATTGATCTCGACATCAAAGTCGTTATCGGCAAGCCGCGTCATTTTGCCGGTCAGTCCGGTAATCGCCCGCACAATCGCCTTCGATAGCAAGATCGACAGCACCAGCAACGCCAGTGCGCCGACCACAAACATCACCACCGTCGTGATCAGGCTGCGGCGCGAAATCGCCTCGGCCTCGGCCTTCATTGCGGTTGCGATGGCCGAAATATCGGCACTGAGCTGTTCCAGAACCGGTTCGGCTTCGGCGTAATAGTCACTCAGCTTGCCCAGTTCTTCCTCGCGCTGAAGAATGCCCGCCGCCAGCGCCTTGAAATCCGCGACATAGGATTTCATCAGATCGGTGATCTTCTGCTTTTCATCTGCCGGGATACTGTCCGTCGCCGCCAGTGCCGGGCCAAATTCCGCCAGACGGGCATCGATACGTTCGACATATCTCGGATCGATCCGCGCCAGGAAATCCTTCTCGTGACGGCGCATCATCAACATGATGATCGTCAGCTTGTCGGCCTCGTATTTCGCAAGCGCTTCTTCAACATTATGAACCGATCCGCGCAGGCTGCCCAAAAGACCGCTTTCCTCGTTCAGCCCGATTTCGCGTTGCAGATTGGCAATCGTCCGGAATTCGGCGGCATAATTGTCAAATGACGTTTCAATCATCGCAATTTCGCTATCAAACCGGTCAAGCGCCGGGTCTGCGGCCAGTGCTTTCAGGCCGCTTTGAACGGTTGCAACGGTTTCGGCATGGGCCGCGACGTATTTTTCATCCAGCCGCAACAGGAAATCCTTCTCGCGTCGCCGCGCATTCAGAAATTCGCGCGCGATCCCGTCAACAACCAACCGGTCCTCAAGCGCCTGTTCTGCCTGCACTTCGGCGGTCTGCCGCTGATTGTCCGCCACAAACAGGACCACGGCAACGATGGCAAAAATCGATAAGGCCGCCACCCCGATCAACGAGATTTGATAAATCAGCTTCATACGCGATAGAAAATTCATGTCACTTTCCCCCGACAGGAACAGTCAAAAGGCACAATCCACCCTTAAAAAGGTATGGAACTTGTTTGAGTGGTGGGGCTTGCGGGCGAAACCGGCATCTTGTGCGCTTCTGGTCTGGCCCAATTCTGTTAATTGGGTGTCCGCCCCCCCGGTTTACAGGGGGCATACACCAACCTTTTTTGTTTTCAAACATCTGCCGGAAACAGACAAAAAAGGCAGTCCGGTTTCCCGAACTGCCTTTTGACGCGACATATGGCTTCTGGTTAAAGCGACCGCATCCGTTGCAGGAAGGTATCGATCTGGCGGCGCAATCCGCCGCTTTGATCGCCCAGATTTTCCGCCGATCCCCGCACATCGCCTGCCGCCGCATTGGTATCGGATACCGCGCCCGATACGCCCTGCATGGCGGCCGAAATCTCGCTGGTGGCCGCGGCGGCCTGTTCGACATTCTGCGATATTTCACTGGTCGCGACGGTCTGTTGTTCAACCGCGGCGGCCACCGCCGATGCCCGTTCGCTGATATCGGTGATCATGCGAACGATTTCATCAATCGCATCCACCGCCGAACGTGTTGCCTGCTGAATGCCGTTGATCTGGGCCGAAATGTCCTCGGTCGCACGCGCGGTCTGATTGGCAAGGTTCTTGACCTCGCTTGCAAC
Source organism: Thalassospira lucentensis (assembly GCF_001613805.1). GTDB lineage: Bacteria > Pseudomonadota > Alphaproteobacteria > Rhodospirillales > Thalassospiraceae > Thalassospira > Thalassospira lucentensis_A. The sequence continues at coordinate 8,216 of NZ_LPVY01000024.1, read as the reverse complement.
CACGGCAAACCCCTTGCCCGCGTCACCGGCGCGCGCCGCCTCGATGGTCGCGTTCAACGCCAGAAGGTTGGTCTGCCCGGCAATATCGTTGATCAGCCCGATCACCTCGCCAATCCGAAGGGCCGCGTCATTCAGGCCCTGGATTTCCTCATTCGTGCTTTGCGCCCGTTCGCTGGCCGATTGGGCCATGCTTGATGTTTCGGTTACCTGACCGGCGATTTCATGTATCGATGCCGAAAGCTCGGTCGCCGCCGTCGCGACAAGCTGCACGTTTGACGATGCTTCCTCGGTCCCGGCGGAAACCGCGCTGGATTGTTCGGTTGCGGTATTGGCGCTGTTGCGAAGGACCTCGGACACCGTATGCAATTGCTCGACCGCGCTGCCAACCGCCGTCATCATCGTGACGACCTCGGTATCAAATTCGCGGATATAGCTTTCCTGCGTTTCAAACCGCTTGCGCTGGGCTTCCTCGGCGGCGCGCTGATCGGCTTCCAGTTTCTGGCGTTCCACCCCGTTTTCACGAAACACCAGAACCGCCCGCGCCATTTCGCCGATTTCATCCTTGCGGTCGACCTCGCCCAGATCGACGTCAAAATCGTTCCCGGCAAGCCGCGTCATTTTGCCGGTCAGACCGCCAATCGCATGCACAATCGCGCGTGACAGGATGATCGAAAACACCACCAGCAATAGGGCACCAACCACGAAAATCCCGATGGTCATCATCAGGGCGGATTGCGCGATCTGTTCGGCTTCTTTCTGGATACGTGCCACATTGGCCCCGATATCGGCACCAAGCTGTTCAAGAACCGGTTCGGCACTACTGTAATGCGTGCTGAGTTCCGCAAGCGCTTCTTCACGTTGCAGCATCGTCGCCGACAGGGTTTTGAAATCATCGACATAGGATTTCATCAAATCCGACATCGATGCCTTTTTATCATCCTTGATGCTGGTTGCGGCATTTAATGCCTTCAGGAAGTCGGCCAGCCGGTTATCCATCTGTGTGATGATTTCGGGGTCGGGATGTGTAAGGAAATCCTTCTCAAGGCTGCGCATCATCAACATGATCATCGACATGTCCTTGGTCTGGCTCAGCCCCAGCATCGCCTCGAATTTGGCAACTTCGGCCAACGCATTTTCGATGTTCCGTGCGGCCGTATGCAGGCTGCCCAAAAGCCCGCTTTCACCATCCAGCCCGATATCACGTTGCAGGGCGACGGCTTTTTCAAATGCCGCCGCATAATTGTTGAATGCTGCGGTGATCAGATTGACATTGTCGCGGAATTCAACCAGTTGCGGGTCATTGGCAAGGGTTTCCAGACCGCTGCGAACCGCCGCAACCGTTGTCGCATGATCGGTCACAAACTGTTCATCCAGACGCAAAAGGAAATCCTTCTCGCGTCGCCTTGCATTCAGAAATTCGCGAAATACCCGATCGACCAAAAGCTGATCGGAAATTGCGTTGGCGGCTTCGTGCTCGGCCGATTTTCTTTGCTGGTCGCTGACAAACAAAACACCCGCGACAAAAACAAAAAGAACAAGCGCCACCAGCCCGACCAGTGAAATCTGGTAGACCAGCTTCATTCGTGACAGAAATTTCATCGTTTCCCCCGATGCAGTCTTTATCTTTGTTCATTCAACTTTGTTAATTCAACCTTGAGCTAAAGATTGTTACGAAAAACGTAATATTCCAGATAAATATCCGAAAAAGCCTGTTTCATAGACTTAAGGACTAGTATCGTCGGCCACCCGTACTATCTAATGCGCTTTGTCTGTCGGCATCTGGCCGATACGGCGATAAATGAATGTCCTTTTCGCAACCAAGAGCCTGATCAAAAGCATGAGCATCTGGGGTAAAATCATTGGCGGCACTGCGGGCTTTGCCCTTGGCGGGCCACTTGGCGCCATTCTGGGTGCCGCGGCCGGTCATGTCGTCGACAGGATCAAGCACAATATCCGCACAGCCCGCATCGGCGGCTATACCGGTACCGCACAGGGCAGCTTTGCTGGCGGGCAGGATGCGCGTCAGGTCGCCTTTGCCACCGCTGTTGTCGTACTGTCGGCCAAGATGGCCAAGGTCGATGGTGTGGTATCGCGTGATGAAATCAACGCCTTCAAGCGCGTGTTTCACATCCCGCCGGGCGAGGAAAAGAATGTCGGCCGCCTGTTTGACATGGCACGCAAGTCATCGGACGGCTTTGAACCCTACGCCCAACAGATCGCCCTTCTGTTCCGCGGCGAACGTGCTTTGCTCGAAGGCATCCTCGAAGCGCTCTATCAGATCGCGATGGCCGATGGTGCCCTGCATCCCGCCGAAAAGGATTACCTGCACAAGGTCGCGACCATATTCGGCTTTGCCGATGTTGATTTTGATCGCGTGCATCACGCCTACACCAGCCCCGGCGGCCCCGATCCCTATGAACAGCTTGGCCTAGGCCGCGATGCCAGCGACGATGACCTCAAGGCCGCCCATCGCAAACTGTCACGCGAAAACCATCCCGATACCCTGATGGCCAAGGGCATGCCGCCCGAATTCATCGAACAGGCAAACGACAAGATGGCCCGTATCAATGCCGCATGGGATCAGATCCGCAAGGAACGCGGCATTCGCTAGTTTGCCACGCACATCTGCCCTGCATGCAATGATTTCCCTTGCAAGATGCCGCGATTTGCGGTTTGCAGGGGGCACATTTTTGTGACCTCAAGCTTATCGGTTTTTCCATGGCGCCACCGCTGATCAATATAAACGATATCCGTCTGACCTTTGGCGGCAACGATCTGTTTTCCGATGTCTCCTTTGCCATCGGCGAACGGGATCGCCTGTGCCTTGTCGGGCGCAATGGCGGCGGGAAATCGACCCTGCTTAAAATCATCGCCGGTGAAATCGAGGCCGATGGCGGCGAACGTTTCGTTCAGCCGGGCTGCAAGGTCGCCTATCTCAATCAGGAACCGAAATTCGATGGTTTCGCCACGGTCGAGGATTACGTCCTCTCGGCTCTGGACGAACATGAAATCGATTACGCCTATCGCGTCTATATGCTGCTGGACTCGGTCAATATCGATCCGCAGGCCGACCCGACCAAACTCTCGGGCGGTGAAGGCCGCCGCGCGGCAATTGCGCGCGCCCTGATCGCCGATCCGCAGGTCCTTCTGCTCGACGAGCCGACCAACCATCTTGACCTGCCGACCATCGAATGGCTTGAGGGCGAGATCAAAAACTTCCGCGGGGCGGTTGTCGCCATCTCGCACGACCGCGCCTTCCTGAACGCGATTTCAACCGGCATTCTGTGGCTTGATCGCGGTGTCATGCACCGCACCGATCAGAACTTCGCGAAATTCGAAGAATGGTCCGAGGAAATCTTCCGCAAGGAGGCCGAGGAACGCGCCAAGCTTGATAAACTGATCGCCCAGGAAACCGTCTGGTCCGTGCAGGGCATCTCGGCCCGTCGCAAACGCAATCAGGGCCGTCTGCGCCGCCTTTATGATATGCGCGAAACCAGATCGCAGCAGATCGAACGCATTGGCAATGTGTCACTCGCGGCTGACGCCGGAAGCACCTCGGGCAAGGTCGTGATCGAGGCGACCGACATCACCAAATCCTTTGGTGACCGCACGATCATCTCGGGTTTCTCGACCCGTATCCTGCGCGGCGACAAGGTCGGCATTATCGGCCCGAACGGGGCGGGCAAAACCACCCTGCTTAAAATGCTGACCGGGCAGCTTGAACCTGATAGCGGCACGATCAAGATCGGCACCAACCTGAATGCCAGCTATTTCGATCAGAAACGTGCGGCCCTTGATGACACCATGACCCTGTGGGATACGCTGTGCGATATCGGCGGGGATCAGGTCATGGTGCGTGGCAACCCGCGCCATGTCGTAAGCTATCTGCGCGATTTCCTGTTTGATGAAAAACAGGCCAGAAGCCCCGTCGGCGCGCTGTCGGGTGGGGAGCGCAACCGTTTGCTTCTCGCCAAACAGCTTGCCAAGCCGACCAACCTTCTGATCATGGACGAACCGACCAACGATCTTGATATGGATACGCTTGATCTGTTGCAGGAAATGCTCGCCGATTACGAAGGCACCCTGCTTCTCGTCAGCCACGATCGTGACTTCCTCGATCGCGTCGTGACGTCATCTATCGTGATGGAAGGCAACGGCATCGCCACCGAATATCCCGGTGGCTATTCCGATTATGTCGCGCAACGCAAACTGTCCGCCGCCCCCGCCGTGGCCGAGGAAAAGCTTGGCAGCACATCGGGCAAAGGCGGCAAAAAATCCGCCCCCGCCCCGGCGGCAAAGCCCAAGCCGACCGGCAAGATGAGCTACAAGGACCAGCGCGAATACGACAATCTGCCCGGCCAGATCGCCAAGCTAGAGGCCGAGATTGCCGAAATCGAAGCCGCCCTGTCCGATGGCAGCCTGTTCACCAAGGACCCGGATGCCTTCCAGAAAAAGGTCGACCGCATGGCCGCTGTGCGGGCCGAACTCGAAGCCGGTGAAGAACGCTGGCTCGAACTCGAAATGCTCCGCGAGGAACTCGGGCTGTCATAAGCCCGGGACCGCCGCCAACCGCTTGCAACTTTCCGGTTAAAACCGTACTCTTTTGACTGAACATTGCAGGGGATCGGTATGAGCCACGCTGTAAAACAGGATGCAATCGACGCGATTGCCAAGCTTCCCGATGATGCCAGCATGGATGACATCATGTATCGGCTTTACGTGCTGGAAAACATCCGGCGCGGTCAGGCCGACATCGCGGCGGGCAAAACGCATGATCTGGCTGACGTCCGTAAGGCCATCGCCGAATGGTGATCTGGTCAGATCACGCTCTATCGCAACTTGGCCAAATTCATCGATATCTTTCAGAAACAGCGCCGCATTATGCCCGGCATGTTTCCGACACGATTGCTGATAAATCAGAAACTCTGGCTGATTTTTCCGCACGCGGGCGGATTGTTCCTGAAATCGGCAATCCGCAAATCCGTGAAATCGCTGTCTTTTCCTGGCGCCTGATTTATCAAACTGATAGCAGTCAAACTGTAATTATTGCTATCTTGCATCAACGTCAGTCCTTCACGCCGCCACCCGCTAATAGTGACTGATATCTCTTTGTGCGCCACTGCCGAAAGCCCGTGCCATGCCCCTCAAAGCCGTTCTGATGGCCCTGTCCGTTGCCGTGATCTGGGGCGTCAATATGCTGACCGTCAAAGGCGCGGTCGGCGAAATCCCGCCCCTGATGCTGACCGCAATCCGCTTTGGTGCGGTTGCTGTCCTGCTGCTGCCCTTCACCAAAATGCCGTCGGGACGCTTTGGCCGTCTCGCCATTCTGTCGGTCGTCTTTGGCACCGGTCATTTCGGGGTGCTGTTCTTTGCACTGTCGATGCTTGATGCCGGGCCGGTCGCGATCATCATTCTGCTTGGCGTGCCGTTTTCCTCGATGCTGGCGACCTATTTCTTCAATGACCGGCTGGGCTGGAAACGGCTTTCGGGCATGACGCTGGCCTTTGCCGGGGTCATGATCATGTTCTGGGACCCGACCATGACCGACCTGCAATTGCCCCTGTTGCTGGTGGTGTTTGCCGCCTTCATGTGGGCGGTTGCCAATGTCATGATCAAGAAACTCGGCAATATCGATACCTTCCAGCTCAATGGCTGGATGGCGCTGATGGCCGCCCCGCAATTGCTGATCCTCTCGCTTGTGCTGGAACCCACGGCTGTTGATGCAATCTTTGATGCAAGCTGGGCCGCATGGGCCAACACGACGTTCACCGTCGTGATGTCGTCCATCGTGGCCTATGGCTTCTGGTATCATCTTCTGAAAACGCAGGATGTGAATGTGGTGGTGCCGTGGTCATTGCTGGCCCCGGTCATCAGCGTCGCCGGATCGTTCATTGTCTTTAACGAACCGATCAGCACGCTCAAGATCATCGGCGGCCTGACGGTTCTGGCCGGGGTCGGCGTGATCATGCTGCGCAAACCGCCGCAGCAACAGGAACAGGGAATGGACTGACCCGCAATGCCCACAATGTCTGCCGGAAACGAGAACCTCAAGAACCGCTTCATCGCCCGCCCCTCGCCCAATTGCGGCGACCGACCCGGTGATGCCAAGGGGGACCGCAAGGTCGATATCCTCGTCCTGCATTATACCGGCATGCAAAGCGGTGCGGCTGCGCTGGATCGCCTGTGCGATCCGGCGGCCTCCGTCTCCAGCCACTATCTGGTCGAGGAAGACGGCACCATTTTCCAACTGGTCGACGAGGATAAACGCGCCTGGCATGCCGGGCGCGGCCAGTGGCAGGAATGCGAAGATGTGAATTCCAGTTCCATCGGCATTGAAATCGTCAATCCCGGCCATGAATTCGGCTATCGCGCCTTTCCCGATATTCAGATCGATGCGGTGATCGCGCTGTGCCGCGATATCCTGACCCGCCATGATATCCGGCCTGACCGCATCATCGCCCATTCCGACATGGCCCCCGACCGCAAGGAAGACCCGGGCGAGCTTTTCCCCTGGGATCGGCTTGCCGCCAACGGCATCGGATTATGGGCGCGCGCGGAACCAACTAAGGATGATGACGCCTGCACCGAAACCGAATTTGACGCGATGCTGGATCGTCTGGGATACGGGCCAAACGATACGCTCAAACGCCGCATCGCCTTTCAGCGCCACTGGCGGCCGTCCGATATTTCGGGAAAGGTGGACGGCGAATGTGCCGCGATCTTGCGCGCCCTGCTAGCGAAAACCGGGCGATAGGGGAAAGCCTACTGGGCAATCAGCCCGCCCGGATTGGCAATCGGCACGTCCGACAATCCGACATAGCGCGCAAAGCCGACCCGGCTGAAACCAAGATGCCGGCGATAGATATCATCCACCACCCCGTTCACCAGTCCGTGCGCCATTTCCCGGTCAAAATCATTGATGACCGATGCCAGTTCGGGCCGAAGGCTCATATACCGCTTGGCCGTCTCGACCGCCGGACGCAACACCTTAAACTCCATCAGGCTTTTCTGATCCCCGCCGCTGAACCGCAGGCAGGCCAGATCAGTAAACAGCACATCGACATAATGCCGTTTCAGCATCTCGTAACCCTTGGCATATTCGGCGACTTCCACCGGATGCATGGTGTCATTGGCAAGGATTTCCTCGGGATAAGGCTGCCCGATGACTTTAAGCCAGTTGGTGTTATCAAGGCTTTCCGGCCCGTCATAGGTCGCAACGGTAAAGCTTGACCGCACAATCGCCACTGTCACCCGGCTTACAAGGGACTCGGCCGATGTCACAAGCCCGGTTTGATCCGCCATCGACAGATCATCCAGCAGCAAACCATCCACCGCCCCATAGCGGATTGAAAAATGGCAGCGCGCAAGCGGCATCTGCACGAACGTCACCGAATGCCCGGCATCTTCCAGAAAACGGGTCGCCATATCCACCGCAAGCCCGCGGGCAACGCCCTGATCGTCATAGGCATAGGGCGTCCATTCGTCATAGCACAGGCGCACGTCTTTTGCCTGCGCGACCAACGGCACAGCACAAAAGATCAATATCGCGCTCAAAACCCGAAGCGCCGCACCCATGGCCAATCCTTCAAATGAAAATCCGGCATCATCCATATGAAACCGGAAACAGGACATACCCCCTTACGAGGGATATGGCAAACCCGCAGTTTTCCGGGCTTCCATGCATTTTTCACATGGTTAAAATAACGATCGTATAAGCCCCTGTAGCCACTGCTTTTTCTTGACGACGGGGTCAATGTCACCTACATCACGCCCACCAGATGGCCGGATGGCCGCCCCTGTTCTTCGGAACGGGGGAGGAAAGTCCGGGCTCCATGGAAATACGGTGCCAGTTAACGGCTGGCGGGGGCGACCCTAGGGAAAGTGCCACAGAAAGCAAACCACCTGATCGCGCAAGCCATCAGGAAAGGGTGAAAGGGTGCGGTAAGAGCGCACCGGTCCTTCAGCAATGCGGGACGCATGGTAAACCCCACCGGGAGCAAAACCTAATAGGAATGGTCGGCCGGATGCTTCGGCATTGTCGGCAGGCGGGTTTCCGCGCCACCATTCGGGTTGGTTGCAGGAGGCGTCCGGCGACGGGCGTCCCAGATGAATGGCCATCCAGTGCGGTTCGCCGCATGGACAGAACCCGGCTTACAGGCCATCTGGTTATTTCTTTTTCTGATGCCGATAACAGATCGGCGGGGACCTGCCCCGCC
>NZ_LPVY01000023.1 GCF_001613805.1 Thalassospira lucentensis | reverse complement strand
CCGGCGGTTTGGGTGCCCGCATTTTAGCCCCGCCGCAACCACCATTGCCCACACCATCGCGTAACGGATCGGTCAGGAATCCCATTCGCGACAACCACAATGTTGCAAACCCGCCCATAAGGCCGATCCCGATTGCGGCAATGGTCTTGCCGATGGCAAAATCCATCCCGATGGTGCCTGCGGTCAATGCAAACATCCCCGGATCAATCACCGGCGATGCCAGCCAGAACGCCATGACCGGCGCCAACGGCACCCCCATCGACAGCAAGGCCGCAATCAACGGAATGACCCCGCAGGAACAAAACGGTGACAGCGCACCAAACGCGGACGCCATCAACACCATCGCAACCGGTTGCCCGGTAAAGGCGCGCGCAATCAGGCTATCCGCCCCGGTCGCACCGGCCCATGCCGCAATCACAACCGACGCCATCAGGAACGGCGCAACCGACAGAAGCTGATCAATGGCAAAGCCGATACTCGGCCCAAGCTGATGAGGCACAAAAATGCCAATCGCCAGCAGGATCGCGCCAACGCTGATCCAGACACGGTCAAGGGATTTGCCCGATCTGGCGACACGGCGCAGTGTCAGTGCAATTTCAGTCATATCTATATCCCTAGAATAATAGTTATATTGACTCAAAAAAAGAGGCGACTAGACCGCGTCCTCTTTTTCTTCGGCACCCACACCAATGCAACATTCCGCAACCAGCGCATCAAGCACGTCGCGAATCGCCACGACATCCGCATGATTGACCGTTTCGCGCCCGTGGCGTTCCTGCCAGACCAGACCGGCCTGCACCAGCGCACCAAGATGATGCGCCAATGTCGATGCCGGCAATCCGGTATGTCGGCCAATCTCGCCAATGTTCAGGCCCGTCGCACCCGCCCGCACCAGCAGGCGGAAAATCCGCAGCCGGGCAGAATGACCAAGGGCGGCAAACGCCGTTGCAATGTTGTCGGTGTCTCTCATGGGGAAAATGATATAACTATAAAACTAGTTTTGTCATCTTTTTTCTGAATTCCTGATCGGCGAACCGGATGTCGCAAACTTGTCATTTGACTTCGACACAATATGTCGATATTTCCCGACATATGGAAATAAATACAGCAATCAGCGCCCTTGGCGCACTGGCACAGGAACATCGTCTGGCAGCATTCAGGCTTCTGGTGCGCGTGGGCGAGGACGGCATGGCAGCAGGTGATCTCGCGCGCAGCCTTGCGGTCCCGCACAACACCATGTCGACCCATCTGTCGGTTCTAAGCCAGGCCGGACTGATCACGTCGCAACGCAATGGCCGGTCGATCATCTATCGGATCGTCCCCGACGTTATGCGCGATCTTCTGGGCTTTCTTGCCGATGATTGCTGTCAGGGCCGCCCGGAACTGTGCGGAATCACGGTTCCCGGCAAAACATCGACCTCGACCTGTTGCTGAAACGCCAAACCGGCATAACCGGACGGAGACATCATTATGGCTGGCGGTACCTATAATATCCTCTTCCTGTGTCAGGGAAACTCGGCGCGTTCCATCATGGCCGAGGCCATCCTGAACCGCGAAGGCGCGGACCATTTCCATGGCTTTAGCGCCGGGGCGCATCCGCGCGGCCATCTGCATCCCTACACGATCGACCTTCTGAAAAGCCTCGGCCATGATCCGTCGGTCTTTTCATCCAAACCGATGGAAGTCTATTCCGGGCAGGACACGATCAAATTTGATTTCGTCTTCACGGTCTGCGACCAGACGGCAAAGGAAAGCTGCCCGATTTTCCCCGGCTCGCCGATGACAGCCCATTGGGGCGTGCCCGACCCGGCAGGCGCCACCGGAACCGAGGCCGAAATCCGCCTCGCCTTTGCCGATGCCTATCGCATGCTGCGCAACCGGATTTCGATTTTCACAAGCCTGCCTTTTGCGTCCCTTGACCGGATGTCGCTGCAACGCAAACTCGACGATATCGGTAAAACCGGTCTGCCCGAAAGCGAAAGTGCCTGAAGATGACGACCGAAACCGGCACCGCCCCAATGGGAATTTTTGAACGCTATCTGACGATCTGGGTTGCCGCCAGCATCATCGTCGGCATCGGTCTTGGCGAACTTTTCCCCGATATCTTTCAGATGATCGGCGGCCTGACGGCCTATGAAATCAATCTGCCGGTTACGGTTCTGATCTGGCTTATGATCGTACCGATGCTGATGAAGGTCGATTTTCATGCCCTGTACGAAGTCGGCCGCCAATGGCGCGGCATCGGTGTGACGCTCGGCGTCAACTGGCTGATCAAGCCATTTACCATGGCGGCCCTTGGCTGGCTGTTTATCGGCATCGTGTTTCGCCCGTTCCTGCCCGAAACCGAGATCGAAAGCTATATCGCCGGGCTGATCCTGCTGGGGGCGGCCCCCTGCACCGCGATGGTCTTTGTCTGGTCACATCTGACACGCGGCGATGCGAATTTCACGCTAAGCCAGGTCGCCCTTAACGACACGGTGATGATTTTCGCCTTTGCACCGATTGTCGCATTGTTGCTGGGCATTTCCGCAATTACCGTGCCGTGGGAAACCCTGACGATTTCGGTCATTGCCTTTATCGTCATTCCGCTCCTCGCCGGTCAGGCGATCCGCAACCGCGTTTTGCAGGGTGGTGCTGATCGCCTGAAACGGTTCGAGGCCAAACTGGCCCCGGTTTCCATGGCGGCCCTTCTGGCGACGCTCGTGCTGCTGTTTGCCTTTCAGGGCAAACAGATCATTGCCCAGCCTCTGATCATTGCCATGCTGGCCGTGCCGATCATTCTGCAAACCTATTTCATTGCCGCCATTGCCTATGGTGCGAACAAGTTTCTGGGCGTTGAACATCGCATTGCTGCCCCGTCGGCGATGATCGGGGCATCGAATTTCTTTGAACTGGCGGTCGCCACCGCGATTGGCCTGTTTGGTTTTTCATCGGGTGCGGCCCTTGCCACCGTTGTCGGCGTTCTGGTCGAAGTCCCTGTCATGCTGTCGCTGGTGGCGATTGCCAACCGGTCGCGCCACTGGTTTCCGGCCCCTGATATCACCCGCATCCCGGAGACCTCGAAATGAGCCGCAAAATCCGTATCGGCATCAACGGCTTTGGCCGCATGGGTCGCCTTGCCCTGCGCGCGGGCTGGGGCCATCCCGACCTTGAATTTGTCCATATCAACGAAATCAGCGGCGGGGCAAAAACCGCCGCCCACCTGCTGGAATTCGATTCCGTACACGGGCGCTGGGATCATCCGGTGACCTGCATTGATGATGCGCTAGTCATTGATGGCCACACCACCCTGACCTTTTCCGAAAATGCCACCCCGGGCGATACCGACTGGGTCGGGCTGGGCTGCGACATCGTTCTGGAATGCACCGGCAAATTCAAAACCCCCGAAACGCTTCAGCCCTATTTTGATCAGGGCGTAAAAAAGGTCATCGTCGCCGCCCCGGTCAAGGAAGGCGCACTTAACATCGTTTATGGCGTGAATGACGATCTTTATGATCCGGCTGTCCATCACCTGCTGACCGCGGCAAGCTGCACGACAAACTGCCTTGCCCCGGTGGTCAGGGTCATCCACGAAAAGCTCGGCATCGTGCATGGGTCGATTACCACCATCCATGATGTGACCAACACGCAAACCGTGGTTGACCTGCCGCACAAGGATCTGCGTCGCGCCCGGTCCAGCCTGCAATCGCTGATCCCCACCAGCACCGGCTCGGCCACCGCCATCACCATGATCTATCCGGAACTGATGGGAAAGCTGAACGGGATTGCCGTGCGCGTGCCGTTGCTCAACGCATCGCTGACCGATTGCGTGTTCGAGGTCGCCTGCGATACCGATGTCGAAACCGTCAATGACCTGCTGCGCACCGCATCGGAAACCTATCTTGCCGGGATACTCGGATACGAGGATCGCCCGCTGGTCAGTTGCGATTATCTGAACGATCCCAGATCTTCGATCATTGATGCCGGATCAACCATGGTGATCGACAAACGGCAGGTCAAAATCCTCGCCTGGTATGACAATGAATGGGGCTATGTCTGCCGGATGGTTGATCTGGCGGCCAAGGTCGCACAAAGCCTGTAGGGTTCTTTTTCATGTCATCCGCCATTCGCAACTATGCCCTTGTCACATCCGCCTATTGGGGTTTCACCCTGACGGACGGGGCATTGCGCATGCTGGTTCTGCTGCATTTCAATGACCTTGGATATTCCGCCTTTGAAATTGCCCTTCTGTTTGTCCTTTATGAATGTGCCGGGGTCATCACCAATCTGGTTGGCGGCTGGCTGGCACAGGCGCGTGGCCTGCGCTTTACCCTGTTTGCCGGCCTGATCACCCAGATCGCGGCCCTTTCTGCCCTGTCCCTGACCAATGAAAACTGGCTGCCACGGATATCGGTTGCCTATGTCATGGGACTGCAGGCGGCATCGGGCGTCGCCAAGGATCTGACCAAAATGTCGAGCAAGTCGGCGATCAGGGTTCTGGTGCCCGAAAATGCAAACGGCGCGCTGTTTCGCTGGGTCGCCCTTCTGACCGGATCGAAAAACGCGCTTAAAGGGGCCGGGTTTTTCATGGGGGGCGCACTCCTGGCGTGGCTTGGTTTTGGCGGGGCGTTGCTCGCGATGGCAACCGGCCTAACCGTCATCCTGATTGCGGTTGCGCTTTCCATCGGTCCCGAAATGGCCGCCCCCGCCAACAAGGCAAAACCCAAATTCCGCGAGGTCTTTTCCAAGGATCGCAAGATTAATGTGCTCTCGGCCGCCCGCATGTTCCTGTTCGGGTCGCGCGATATCTGGTTCGTCGTCGGGCTTCCGGTGTTTCTGGCTACGCACCTTGGATGGGGCCATATCGAGGTCGGCACCTATATGGCGCTTTGGGTGATCGGTTATGGCTTCATCCAGACGATTGCGCCCAAAATCCTGCGCGCGGGCACCCGCACCCCCAATGGCAACCCCGATGGTCAAAGTGCGCGTCTGTGGATTTTCGCCCTGATCATCGTAACGGCGGGCATTGCGGCTGCCGTGCAGTTTGATATCTCGCCCGAAATCGCCGTTCTGGGCGGTTTGATGGTCTTCGGACTGGTCTTTGCGGTCAATTCATCGCTGCATTCCTATCTGATCCTTGCCTATGCCGATGGCGACAGGGTCGCGATGAATGTCGGGTTCTATTATATGTCCAATGCCGTTGGGCGACTGACCGGCACCATCCTGTCGGGACTGGCCTATATGTATGGGGGTCTGGTCGGCTGTCTGGTAGTCTCGGCGGCGTTCCTTCTGATCGGCTGGATGATCAGTTTTGGCCTGCCAAAACACCAGTCAGCAACGTCTTGGCGACTGCATTAGAAAAAAATTATCTCGCAGATGCGGGATAAATCGCTGAAAAGACTCAGTTTCCGATTTCACTTAAATTTAATCCGATAAAAAACAGTGACAAAACACAGGATGTAGGGGTACGATTCCAAAGTACGGTCAAGAACTGGACCGAAGGAGGGGTTCCCGAGTGACGCGAGAGCACGTTGTAAAACGGAATTTTTCGCCCCCCGGATCGCAGATGCAACATGCTGCTGCGAACGGCGGAGAACCCACCCGCCACTTCCATCGCAAGATGAAAATTGAATGCGCGCCTTTCCATGATGGAATGGCGCGTTTTGCTTTATTGGCACAATTGATGAGGTGACTTATGGGTAAGCGCGCAGCACGCCGTCGTAGCCGTCCGCAGCAGGCAGATACCAACGTTCACGAGCTGTTTGACGGTGACAAGTCAAACTGGCATCCCCTGAACGGTCAGGGTGACGCCCCCCAGAACGGCCAACGCGATCAAAGCTTCCGCCGCCACATTCGCCCCAAAAGCGAAAACCAGGCGGCCCTGATGGAAGCAATCGACGCCTTCAACCTCATCCTTGCACTCGGCCCGGCTGGAACCGGGAAAACCTTTATCGCAGTTTCCAAAGCCGTCGAAGCCCTTGATAACGGCGAAATCGGCCGCATCGTTCTGGCCCGTCCCGCGGTCGAGGCTGGGGAAAATATCGGCTTCCTGCCCGGCGACGTCGAAGCCAAAATGGCCCCCTACCTTCGCCCGCTTTATGACGCGCTCAATGACCGCCTCGGCGCCAAACGCCTGCGGCAGTATCTGTCGGACGGCACGATTGAAATCGCACCAATCGGCTATATGCGTGGCCGCACGCTCAACAATGCCTTCGTCGTGATCGACGAGGCGCAGAACTGCACCTATGGACAGCTCAAGATGCTGGTCACCCGCCTTGGCTGGAATTCCACCATGATCCTGACCGGCGACCCGGATCAGACCGACCTTCTGCCGGAAATGTCCGGTCTGTCTGAAATGTCGGACCGTCTTGAAAATGTCGAAGACATCGCCTGCGTCAAACTGGCGGATAAGGACATCGTCCGTCATCCGCTGGTCGCCAGCATGCTGACCGTCCTTTAACCTTTCGGCACGGCAAACTAAAAGAAGAAGGCGGGTCCGTCACCGGGCCCGCCATTTTCGTGGTTTAATCGCCTTGATCAAGCGTCATGTAAAGATCACCGCCATCACGGTATTTTTCCGCCATCGCTGCCATACCTTCCTTCTGCACATCGGCCCGAATTTCATGCGATATCCGCATCGAACAGAATTTCGGTCCGCACATCGAACAGAAATGCGCGACCTTGTGCGCCTCTTTTGGCAGGGTCTCATCGTGGAAGGATCGCGCCGTTTCCGGGTCCAGCGACAGGTTGAACTGATCTTCCCAGCGGAATTCGAACCGCGCACGCGAAAGCGCATCATCACGCGCCTTCGCCGCCGGGTGCCCCTTGGCAAGATCGGCGGCATGGGCCGCGATCTTATAGGTAATCACCCCGGTTTTCACATCATCCCGGTCCGGCAGGCCCAGATGTTCCTTGGGCGTCACGTAACACAGCATCGCGGTTCCGAACCAGCCGATCATCGCCGCTCCGATCCCCGATGTAATGTGATCATAACCCGGCGCAATATCGGTGGTTAGCGGCCCAAGCGTATAAAACGGTGCTTCACCGCAAATCGACAATTGCTTGTCCATGTTTTCGCGGATTTTATGCATCGGTACATGGCCCGGCCCCTCGATCATCACTTGGCAATCGTGATCCCATGCGATGCGGGTCAATTCGCCAAGCGTTTCCAGTTCGGCAAACTGGGCGGCATCATTGGCATCGGCAATCGATCCCGGTCGCAATCCATCGCCCAGCGAAAAGGAAACGTCATAGGCCCGGCAGATATCGCAAATCTCGGCGAAATTCTCATACAGGAAACTTTCCCGATGATGATGCAGGCACCATTTCGCCATGATCGACCCACCCCGCGATACGATGCCGGTCACCCGATCGACGGTTAACGGGATGTGATGTAACCGCAATCCGGCATGGATGGTGAAATAATCCACCCCCTGTTCGGCCTGCTCGATCAATGTGTCCCGGAATATTTCCCATGTCAGGTCCTCGGCAATACCGCCAACCTTTTCCAGCGCCTGATAGATCGGCACCGTCCCGATGGGCACGGGGGAATTGCGGATGATCCAGTCGCGAATATTGTGGATATTGCGCCCGGTCGACAGGTCCATGACCGTATCTGCCCCCCACCGCGTCGCCCAGACCATCTTTTCAACCTCTTCGGCCATCGATGATGTCACCGCCGAATTGCCGATATTGGCATTGATCTTGACCAGGAAATTCCGCCCGATGATCATCGGTTCGGCTTCGGGATGGTTGATATTGGCCGGGATGATCGCGCGCCCCCGTGCAATTTCTTCACGCACAAATTCGGGGGTTACATTGTCGGGGATCACCGCCCCGAATGCCTCGCCGTCGCGTTCGGCATTGGCCCTAATTTCCGCCCGGCCCAGATTTTCACGGATCGCGACATATTCCATTTCCGCGGTAATGATCCCGGCCCGGGCATAGGCCAGCTGTGTTACCGCCCGCCCACCAATCGCGCGCAACGGTGCATGACGTTGCGGAAATGCCGGAACCGCATGACTTTCACTTCCGACAAAACCGTTATCTTCGGGTTTGATATCGCGCCCGGCATATCGTTCGGTATCGGAACGCGCCGCGATCCAGCTTCGGCGCAGTCGTGGCAGCCCCTTGGCAATATCAATCGTGACATCCGGGTCAGTATAAGGCCCCGACGGGTCATAAACCCTGATCGGTGGTTCGCCCGCCGTGGGATGAACCGCAATTTCGCGCATCGGCACGCGAATATCGGGAAAGTGCGATCCGGCAATGTGGATTTTGCGCGATGCGGTCAATGCCCCGGTTGTGACATCGCTAGTGATATCGGTTTTGGTAGATGGAACAGACATAAAAGGCCCCTTTGCAATCAAGGCAATGGAGACCCAGTTCTGCGAGAGGCTGCTGATGAAAAATGCCGACCGGTAATGAGTAGACCGCCATGACAAAAAGGGCGCACCCCATATGTCAAAACAGGTAAATATGCCAGCATCCGCACCATCCCTACGCCAGTATGAACTGGATCAGGTTCAAAGGGTCACTGCGCTGCAAAGCCAGCAGTTTCTCAGCCCCTTGTCGGGGCTCCCCAGGTGATCGATTGCAGGGTTACAAGTTATGCGGGGGATGTCAATCGGCGGGCGCGGCCCGACGCACCAAAAGATCAGCGGCCCGTTGCAAGCTCGCCATTGGAAACCGGAATGCCTTCCTGTCCGGCCTTGCGCGCGCGGCCCGTATGCCAGAATTCCGGATCTTCGGTGTAACCGCTGAATTCATCAAGATGGATGTCTTCAGGCGGTTCGGGATGGATGGTGATATCAAGATCAGGATATTCCGACCGGATGCTGTCCATCACCTGATGGCAGATGGTGTGCGATTCACGCATCAGCATCCCGCCATCCATGATCAGCTCGATCTCGGCAAAGCGATGCACGCCTGATGAACGGGTGCGCAGACGGTGAATGCCGATCACCGATGCGTTTTTCATCGTCAGTTCGATGATCCTCTGGCTGTCCGATTCCGGCAATTCGGCATCCATAAGAACAGTAACCGACTGCCGCCCGACCTTGACCGCGGACGCAACAAGGAAGATCGCAACAATCCCGCCAATGACCGGGTCAGCCCACAGGAAGCCCGACATCCCCATCATCAATGCGACGATGACGGCAACATTGGCAAGGATATCGCTGGTATATTGCAGGGAATCGGCCTCGACCGCGACGGAACCCGACATGCGCGCCGCCTTTCGTTGCAGCAGCACCAGCCCAAAAGTCATCACCAGCGACACGACCATCAGCCACACACCCTCGGTCGCGAAACGAAGCGGTTGCGGCTCGAACACGCGTGATGCGGCCTCGGCCACCACGAATATCGCGGCACCGATCATGAAGGCACACTGGAAAAGCCCCGCCAGCGGTTCGGCCTTGCCATGACCAAACCGGTGGTCATGGTCTGCCGGACGCCATGCACTGCGGACCGCCATGAAGTTGACGACAGCGGTGCCGACATCAAGCATACTGTCAACCATCGAGGATAACAGACTGACCGAATCGGTCAGGAACCACCCGACCGCCTTGATCGCAATCAGCGTCGCAGCAATGACAATAGAGGCCGTCGTTGCCCGACGTGCCCACATTTCCCTTTGCGCGATGTCAATGACTGGACATTGACTCATGTTCTACAGACCTTTGGTCTTCAATTTCCGCTCGCTGATTGCGGTTTTATATCGTGAATTGGCGTAATATGTAATGACTATTGCCATATTTTGACCGTCGCCTGTGCAGCAAATAGCGCATATTTGATATTCCGCAAGGTTTTCAAACCTGATCGAAGCGACTATATCAGCCCCGCAGGCGGATAAGAGCAAACAACAGGCCCACTTATGATTGTTGAAATCGGACATTATGCCCTGGTGCTGTCACTCGTGGTGGCATTGGCACAGTCGACCATCCCGTTCATGGCCGCATCCCGGCGTGATGTCGCCCTTCTGAAAATCGCGCCACGCCTGTCCATTGCCTGCTTTGCGCTGGTCGGTACAAGCTTCGCCGCCCTGACATATGCCTATGTCACATCCGATTTCTCGGTCCTGAATGTGCTTGCCAACAGCCACACATCCAAACCGCTGATCTATAAAATCACCGGGGTCTGGGCCAACCACGAAGGCTCGATGTTGCTCTGGGTGATGATCCTGACCCTGTTTTCGGCCGCCGTCGCCGCCTTTGGCCAGAACCTGCCGCCAAGCCTGCTGGCACGTGTTGTCGGCGTGATGGGGCTGATTGCGCTCGGCTTCCTTCTGTTCATCCTTCTGACGTCCAACCCGTTCGAGCGCGTGATCAACCCGCCGCTGAACGGCGAGGGCATGAACCCGCTGCTTCAGGATCCCGGCATCGCCATTCATCCGCCGTTCCTCTATCTCGGCTATGTCGGTTTTTCGGTGGCCTTTGCCTTTGCCGTCGCCGCACTCATCGAAGGCCGGGTTGACCCGGCATGGGCGCGCTGGGTCCGTCCCTGGACGCTGGCCGCATGGATGTTCCTGACCGCCGGGATCGGGCTTGGCTCCTGGTGGGCCTATTACGAACTCGGCTGGGGTGGCTGGTGGTTCTGGGATCCGGTTGAAAACGCATCCTTCATGCCCTGGCTGGCCGGAACCGCCCTTTTGCATTCGGCGATTGTTGTCGAAAAACGCGACGCGCTCAAAAGCTGGACGATCTTTCTCTCGATCCTGGCTTTCTCCTTCTCGTTGCTCGGCACCTTCCTGGTGCGGTCCGGCGCACTGACATCGGTTCATGCCTTTGCCACCGACCCGACCCGCGGGGTGTTCATCCTGCTCCTGCTGTGCCTGACGGTGGGCGGATCGCTGGCCCTTTATGCCTGGCGCGCCCCGACATTGAAGGGCGGCGGACTGTTTCAGCCGATCTCGCGCGAAGGCGCACTGGTTTTCAACAATGTGCTGCTCTCGATTGCGGCGGCCATGGTGCTGCTGGGGACCCTTTATCCCCTGCTGCTGGAAACCGTGACCGGCGAAAAAATCTCGGTTGGCGCACCGTTCTTTAATTCCACCTTCGTGCCAATCATGACGCCCCTGATCATTGCCATGGCTTTTGGTCCGCTGATGCCATGGAAACGCGCCGATCTGTTTGCGGTTCTGGGCAAGCTCAAAATCGCGATTGCCGCCGTCATCATGGTTCTGATCGTCACCTACTGGCTGGCCGGTGGCCCGGCCTTTGCCCTGTTTGGCATGGGGCTGGCGATCTGGCTGTTTGTTGGAACGATGCTGGAATGGGCCGGACGGATCAAGCTTTTCCGCGAACCCTTGGCCAATAGCTTCCGCCGCATGCGCAATCTGCCGCGCTCTGCTCACGGCACCATGCTGGCCCATGCCGGGATGGCGATTGTTGTCGCCGGCATCACCGGATCACAGGCCTGGACCGAGGAATCGGTTCAGTCCCTTGCCATCGGCGAAAGCACGGTTGTTTCGGGCCACACCTTTACACTCAGCGGCCTTCGCGAATATCAGGGTCCGAACTTCTTTGCCCGCGAGGCCACCATCACCATCGCAACCCCGGGCGAACGCACCATCACCCTGACCCCGGAAAAGCGCGTCTACACGGTTGAAGGCATGCCCACGACCGAGGCCGGAATCCGGTCCGGTTTCACCGGTGATATCTATGCGGTGATTGGTGACGAGGACGCCAGCGGCAAATGGGTGACGCGTTTCTATGTCAAACCCATGATCCCGTGGATGTGGGCCGGCGGCATCATCATGGTGCTGGGGGGGCTTATGTCCCTGTCTGACCGTCGCTATCGCGTGGGTGCTCCCACCCGCTCCACCAAAACGGCTCAGACCGTACCCGCCGAATAGGATTATCAATGACCATCTGGATTGTTCTTGGCGCCTTGACGGCTCTGGTGGCGGGTTATGTCCTCTGGCCGATCCTGCGAAATGCGCGTTCGGCTGATGCGGATACGAACGAAGATCGCCTTGCCGACATGGACGAAGACGAACTGCAACGCGATCTTGCGGTTTATCGTGACCAGCTTGCCGAAATCGGCCGCGATATCGAACGCGGCGTTCTGACCGAAGGACAGGCTGACGCCGCCCGCACCGAGGTCCAGCGCCGCATCCTTGCCACCGATCAGCGGATCGCCAAACGCCACCAGTCCGGCGAGGCGGCAAACCGCGTGTCGCGCCTGCGCCCCGCGGTTGCGATCTTTACCCTGCTTCTGTTTGCTGGTGGCGTCGGCCTTTATCTTGACCTTGGCCGTCCCGACCTTCGCGACCGCCCCATCGCCAGCCGTAGGGATGAAATCATGGCCGCCCGTCAGGCCAGCGACAATGACGCCAACCGCAACGCGGCCCTTAACCGCGCGGTACAGGACCTGTCAAACCGCCTGCTTGAAAATCCCGACGACCTCAAGGGCTGGGAACTTCTCGGCGCCAGCCTGATGGCCCTTGGTCGCCCCGAAGAAGCCCAGACCGCCTATCTCGAAGCGGTCAAGCAATCCGGTCGCGATGGTGATTATCTGGCGATGTATGCCGAAAGCGTCATCCGCACCAACAATGGGCAGGTCAACACAATCGCGCGCGGCGCGCTGGAAGAAGCCGCAAAATCCGGCAGCACGGACCCGCGTATCCAGTATTTCCTGGGCCTTGCCGATGCGCAGAACGGCAATGTCGCCGCTGCTGTCGACCGCTGGATCGCCTTGGTCAATGGCGCGCCGTCTGATGCTGGCTGGCTGCCGATGGTGCTGGCCCGGATCGAAGAAGCCGCTCTTGCCCAAGGCATCGACATTACCGGCCGGATCACGGTTACCCCGCCCATGGCATCAAATGCCCCCGGCGGACCATCCCGCGAGGATATGGAAGCCGCCGCCGAAATGACCCCCGAAGAACGCCAGGAAATGATCCTTGGCATGGTGTCGCAACTGGCCGACAAACTGGCGGAAAATCCCCAAGACCCCGAAGGCTGGGCACGTCTGATGCGCGCCTATATGGTGATCGGTCAACCTGATCAGGCAAAGCAGGCCTACGATACCGCCCGCCAGGAATTTGCGGGTGATACCGCGCTTCTGACCCGCTTTGCCGGTCTCGCGGACGAACTTGGTATTCCCGGGGATTAGGCACCGACCCTCACGGTTATGGTCGCCATCCCCTGCCAGAGTCGAACGCACCGTGAAAAATCACGGTGCGTTTTTCTGTATCCGGATGGAACGCACCCGTCACGAACCATACGCAAGAATAGTATTTCTGCTAAAACTTTCGCCTGCATCCTATTGATTTGTCATTCTGTTTGCTAAAAATTCCCTCTGGCAAAAAATGAACAAGGTTCAGAAAAACAACAATTTCATCTATAATGTTGAAATTATTCTCTCTTTTTCTTCATTTCGTGACAAAGATTGATTATAGTTCTTACCCATCAAAAGGGGAGCATGGCAAAATCCCCCACCCAAAAGAATAAGGACATCGCATGATCGCCGGTGCCAACGGGACCGTAAGCAATTTGCTGCTGATAGAAGACAATCCGGGCGACGCCAGATTGGTTCAGGAAGCCCTGCGCGAATTCACCCATCCGGTTCAGTTGCATCACGTCAAGGACGCGATGACCGCCCGCCAGTTCCTGCAACAGGACGGTCCCTATCGCAACGCGCCCAAACCGCGCCTGATCCTGCTTGACCTCAACATGCCGCGCAAGGATGGCCGGGAAATGCTGCGCGAAATCCGCAATGACCCGTCATCCGCCTCGATCCCCGTGATCGTTCTGACCACATCGGGTGCCGAACATGATGTCGATCTGTGCTATGCCGCCGGGGCCAATTGCTATCTGCGCAAGCCGGTTGATGTGACGGAATTTATCGATCTGATGAAAATGATCGAATCATTCTGGCTGGGCCTCGCCCTGACCCCGTCCCCCTGATTTCGCCGCCCGGATCATACTGCCCGGCCCTTACCCCTGACAGTCGGCAATCCCCTGTCGGTTCCCATGGCTACAACACATTGATCCCCGCCACCTGAACCTGTGGGCACACCACCCCCGACATTGGGGACTGGCGACCACACTCCGCCGCCTTACGCGATATCAGGATGATGTGCTTCCGCTGCCCCGGTTGTCGATTGCGGCACACCGGCAAGAAAAAAGGCCGCTGTATCAAACAGCGGCCTTCTCAAAATCGAAGATCAAAGATCGATGATCAGTTGGACAGTGCAGCAATCTGCGCACGGGCAATTTCAAGCGCACGTTCGGCATTCGCCTTGTCATGTGCTGTCGTTGCCGCCTTCAGATCCGCCTCGGCGGTCTCAAGACGTGCCTGGGCTTCATCGGCCTTGATATCGGCAACCGGAACGGCTTCTTCGGCCAGAATGGTGCAACGCTCGGGGTTAACCTCTGCGACGCCACCAGCGACGAAGATACGTTCGGAAACCTTGCCACCTGCATAGATGTCGATGACACCCGGACGAATGGTCGAGATCATCGGCGCATGCTTCGGCAGCACGCCAAAATTCCCGTCCGTGCCCGGAACAACGACCATCTCGACCGGCTCGGATTTGAGCAGGGCAGACGGCGAAACAAGTTCCAGTACAGTCGTATCAGTCATGACAGTCCTCTCTCCCGTATGGGAAGGGGGTCCGAAGCTGCCTTAGGCAGCTTCGGCCATCTTCTTGGCTTTCTCGATGGCTTCTTCGATGGTGCCGACCATGTAGAATGCCTGTTCGGGCATATGGTCATATTCACCAGCGCAGATTGCCTTGAACGCCTTGATGGTGTCTTCGAGCTGAACGAACACGCCCGGAGTACCGGTAAAGACTTCTGCAACGTGGAACGGCTGCGAAAGGAAACGCTGGATCTTACGGGCACGGGCCACGACCAGTTTGTCTTCTTCCGAAAGCTCGTCCATGCCGAGAATTGCGATGATGTCCTGAAGACCCTTATAGGTCTGAAGAACACGCTGCACTTCACGGGCAGTCTCATAGTGTTCCTTGCCGATAACGCCCGGATCAAGCGCACGCGAGGTACTGTCGAGCGGGTCAACAGCCGGATAGATGCCAAGCTCGGCAATCTGACGGTTGAGCGTCGTGGTCGCGTCAAGGTGGGCAAACGAGGTTGCCGGCGCCGGGTCGGTCAAGTCATCGGCAGGGACGTAAATGGCCTGGACCGAGGTGATGGAACCTTTTTTGGTCGAGGTAATACGTTCCTGAAGCGCACCCATGTCGGTTGCCAGCGTCGGCTGATAACCCACGGCAGACGGGATACGACCGAGAAGTGCCGACACTTCCGAACCCGCCTGGGTGAAGCGGAAGATGTTATCGACGAAGAACAGAACGTCCTGGCCTTCTTCATCACGGAAATATTCCGCAATCGTCAGACCGGTCAGAGCAACACGTGCACGGGCTCCCGGGGGTTCGTTCATCTGGCCATAAACCAGTGCGGCTTTGGATGCACCTTCCGGATTGATAACGCCCGATTCCATCATCTCGTGATAGAGGTCATTACCTTCACGGGTACGTTCACCAACACCTGCGAAAACCGAATAACCGCCGTGGCCTTTTGCCACGTTGTTGATCAGTTCCATGATGAGAACGGTTTTACCCACGCCCGCACCGCCGAACAGACCGATTTTACCACCCTTGGTGTACGGCGCGATCAGGTCGATGACCTTGATGCCGGTAACCAGGATTTCGGTGTCGGTTGCCTGATCGGTAAACGACGGAGCTTCACGGTGGATCGGGGAGGTCATTTTCGCGTTGACCGGACCACGTTCGTCAACCGGCTCGCCGATGACGTTCAGGATACGACCAAGGGTTTCCGGACCAACCGGAACCGAGATCGCGTCACCGGTATCGATGACTTCCTGACCACGACGCAGACCTTCGGTGGTGTCCATCGCGATGGTACGGACGGCATTCTCACCAAGGTGCTGTGCAACTTCGAGAACCAGACGCTGACCGTTGTTGTCAACATGCAGCGCGTTCAGAATGGGAGGCAGATCGCCGTCGAATTTAACGTCGACGACGGCGCCCATAACCTGGGAAATTTTCCCCGCCTTCTTGTTCGCCATAGGTATTGTCTCCTGCTCGGACAAAACTATCCGTTAGTTCCTGCGACCCGCTTACAAAGCCTCGGCGCCGGAAATGATTTCAATCAGTTCGTTGGTGATCTGGGCCTGACGTGAGCGGTTGTACTGGATGCTCAGTCGGTCGATCATATCGCCGGCATTGCGGGTTGCGTTATCCATCGCGGACATACGCGCACCGTGTTCGGATGCACTGCTTTCCAGCATCGCACCGAAAATCTGGACCCCGACGTTACGCGGCAGCAGATCAGCCAGAATGGCTTCTTCAGACGGTTCATATTCATAAACCGCAGAAGAACCGGTAGCTTCTTCCTGCCCGTCGGCTTCCGGCACCGCGAACGGCACCAGCTGCTGTTCGGTGACGACCTGCGAAATTGCTGACACGAACTTGTTATAGAAGATCGAGCAGACGTCAAATTCGCCTTCGTCATACAGCGCCAGAATTTTGTCGGCAACGTCGGTAGCAGCAGAGAAATCAATCCCCTTCTTGCCTTCGACGCCGGTATACCGGGCGACAATCGCGTCACCAAATTCACGCTTGAGCGCATCGGCACCCTTGCGGCCAACACAGATCAGCTTCACCGTTTTGCCAGCCGCGCGAAGGGCGCGGATCTTGATACGGGTCGCTTTGATGATCGATGCGTTGAAACCGCCGCAAAGGCCACGGTCCGCGGTAAAGACGACGAGCAGATGCACATCATCCTTGCCGGTACCTGCCAGAAGCTTCGGTGCCCCCTGTGATCCACCAACCGCGGCTGCAAGCCGGCCCAGCATCGTCCCCATGCGATCTGCATAGGGACGGGCTGCTTCCGCTGCATCCTGCGAACGGCGGAGCTTGGAGGCTGCCACCATCTTCATCGCCGAAGTAATTTTCTTCGTCGACTTGACGCTGGCAATGCGCGAGCGCAGATCCTTCAAACTTGCCATTGCGTTTCCTCCTTCGCCTAAAGTTCAGACTTACGCGAAGGTTTTCGCGAACTTGTCGAGGAACGCTTTGAGCTTCGTTTCGGTGGCTTCCGAAAGAACCTTCTCGGTGCGGATCGCATCAAGAATGTCGGCACCCGACGAACGGATGTCGCTCAGGAACTGTTCTTCGAAAGCACGAATTTTGCCGACTGCCACACCGTCAAGGTAACCCTTAACACCGGCATAGATCACAACAACCTGCTCTTCCACTTTCAGCGGCGAATACTGCGGCTGCTTGAGCAGTTCCGTCAGACGTGCGCCACGTGCCAGCAGTTTCTGGGTTGCCGGATCAAGATCCGATGCGAACTGTGCGAAGGCTTCCATTTCACGATACTGGGCAAGTTCCAGCTTGATCGAACCGGCAACCTGTTTCATTGCCTTGATCTGAGCGGACGAACCCACACGCGAAACCGACAGACCAACGTTCACGGCCGGGCGAACGCCCTTATAGAACAGGTCGGTTTCAAGGAAGATCTGACCGTCGGTGATCGAAATCACGTTGGTCGGAATAAACGCCGAAACGTCGTTACCCTGGGTTTCGATAACCGGCAGTGCGGTCAGCGAGCCAGCGCCGTTTTCGTCATTCATTTTCGCAGCACGTTCCAGCAGACGGGAGTGCAGATAGAAAACGTCGCCCGGGAAAGCTTCACGTCCCGGCGGGCGGCGAAGAAGCAGCGACATCTGGCGATAGGCAACAGCCTGTTTCGACAGATCATCATAGAAAATGGTGGCATGCATGCCATTGTCGCGGAAATATTCACCCATTGCGCAGGCAACGAACGGTGCCAGGAACTGCATCGGTGCCGGGTCGGACGCGGTCGCGGCAACAACGATGGTGTTTTCCATCGCGCCACGTTCCTCAAGAACCTTCACAACCTGTGCAACGGTCGAACGTTTCTGACCAACCGCAACATAGATGCAGAACATCTTGTCGCTGTCGGATTTCGCTGCATCGTTCACCGGCTTCTGGTTCAGAATGGTGTCGATGATGATCGCGGTTTTACCGGTCTGACGGTCACCAATGATCAGCTCGCGCTGGCCACGGCCAATCGGGATCAGCGAGTCAATCGACTTGATACCGGTCTGTACCGGCTCGTGAACCGATTTACGCGGGATGATGCCCGGTGCCTTGACGTCAGCAAGGCGACGTTCTTTTGCACCCAGTTCACCTTTACCGTCGATCGGGTTGCCAAGCGCGTCAACAACGCGGCCCAGCAGCTCCTTGCCAACCGGCACGTCAACGATGGCACCGGTACGCTTGACCTGGTCGCCTTCTTTGATGTTACGGTCAGAACCGAAAATAACGATACCGACATTGTCTTCCTCAAGGTTCAGGGCCATGCCCTTGATGCCACCCGGGAAGTCGACCAGTTCACCGGCCTGAACATTGTCAAGACCATGAACACGGGCGATACCGTCACCGACAGAAAGAACCTGACCGACTTCGGCAACTTCGGCTTCAGCGCCAAAATTGGCAATCTGATCCTTAAGAATAGCGGAGATTTCCGCGGCGCGGATTTCCATCACGCAACCCCTTTCATAGCGAGCTCGAGCTTCTGCAATTTGGTACGAAGCGAGGCATCAAAAACCCGGGAACCGACCTTGACGACAAGGCCGCCAAGAACCGCCGGATCGACATTCAGGTCCACTTTGACAGTGGCGCCAACAACTTCTTTAAGAGCGCCGGTAACGGCTTCGATTTGCTCTTTTTTCAGCTCGGAAGCCGAGGTCACCTGTGCGGTCACTTCGCCTTTGAAAGCTGAGAGCATGGAAAGGTAGGAACTGATAACATCCGGCAGAACGAACAGGCGGCGCTTCTGACACAGAACGCCGACGGTCTTCTTGGTCAACTCGGAAACGCCAAGCTTGTCCAGAAGGGCCGCCATTGCCTTGGCCTGCACATCCCGGGAAATCACGGGACTACGGAGCACATTCCGCAGGTCATCGCTTTCGACGATGGCCTGGTCGAGCAATTCAAGATCGCTTTTGACAGCATCAAGCGCATCGGCCGATTGGGCCAATTCGAATAATGCTGTGGCGTAACGCCCTTGAAGCCCGGTCGCGGCAGTATTTTGGGACACCGGTGAAAGCCCTCAATTCTGGTTATGAGAACGACTCGGATACGTATAAAAAAATGGTCTCTCGGAAGGTGTTCCCGCCGAGAAGCGAGCGTTTGGTATCATATGTCCATGACAGGGGCAACCCCCGCGCAACGCCATTTCGGCAGTCTTTTTCATTCTTGCCTAAAGTTGGGGCAAAACCGGGCCGGATTGCTTACTTTTCGAGGCTTTTTACAACTATTTAATAATACCGGTTTTCCCGCCACAGGCGGATTTCGCTTTGATGAAATCGACTTTAACGGACGAATCCCCGCTTTTTTCATCAAACGCTGCCGTGCAACCGCGGGTCGATAACCTTCTTTTGCCATCAAAAAGTGTAATCGACATCACATTCGGGCCTTTCAGACGTCGATCACGAGCCTTCATGTCATCGCTCAGGAGATTTAAATGAAACTGCCCCGAATGATCAGCCTGCTGGTCGCTGGTGCCACCCTGCTGGCACCGATCAATGCCTTTGCATGCAGCAGCGGCTATTTCCGTTTTGTCGAGACCGGCACCGCAAGCCCCTTCGTGCCATCGGCCTCGCGCGCCTATTACGACGATCAGGATGAACCCGGCACCGCCATTTCCGTTTTTGTCGATCTGACATCGGCTGACTTCAAAGCCATGGCCGACAGCCGCCGCAATGTCTTTGGCGGCAAGACCACGGTTTATAAAATCGCCTGCGACGCGGTCACCGCCCCGCTGTCTGAAATCCCGGCCGAAGACGTGCCATCCGATAGCTGGATGAGTGCCGAGGGCATCAACCCGACGCATGCCTATCTCGAAGCCGACAATTTCAGCAGCGCCACCGTCGGCCCGAACAAGCAATCCATCCCGGCCTGGCTTACCAGCAAGTCCAGCAGGGTCTACAGCGCCAACTGATATCATCGCATCGGGTCACCCTACAGGTGGCCCGATCCGTCCGCCTGCCCGAGATGAGATACATCATCAGACATGCGATCCGGTGCCATCGCCCTTGGCTGACCATTTCCGCGCCCGGTTGATCGCCATTTTCCCCTGCACTTCGCCATCAAGGTCGAGCCCGAACTGATCGGCCAGACGATACAGCAAAATCAAAACGTCTGCCGCCTCACGACCGATTTCCGAAATATCCCGGTCCGCCACCGCCTCATCAAGCTCTTTCATTTCCAGCATCGCACGCGCAACAAGCGCCCGCGGATCGGCAACCGGGCCAAAAATCCCCTCGGCCCAGTCACATATGCTTTGCTGGCTTTCGCTCATGTTTGTTGAATTTTTAACATTCGTCATCAAATCTTATCCGTAATTCCGGCAAAACTCGGGATATCCATAACCCGCAATCACGACGGGAGACAACATATGGCACGACAGTGGGAGTTCGTGCAGACCGCCGGATCATTCAAATCCTGCATGGCTGCATATTTTACGCTGATTGTTGCACTATGCGCAGTCACCTTTTCCACCGTCTCACATGCCAGAACCCTGATCATCGAAGGCCTGTCCGAAGCCCCGCTGAAATGGATGGTCGATGGCGACCCGCGCGGGATTGATATCGACATCATGACCGAAGTCCTGAACGACATGGGCATCACCGATTACCGCTTTCAGCTTGTCGATAATGGCCGCCGCCTTCTGCATAATGCCCAGACCGGCAGCAGCGACATCATCCTGACCCTGTCGCAAAACAGCGAACGCAGCCAGTATCTGAACTACCCCGAAGAAGCCCATCTTCTGCTTGATTGGCGCTTTGCCGTCCGGGCCGAGGACCGCGACCGGATCACCTTTAATGATTTTTCCGATCTCGCCCGTCACCGCGTCGGCGCAGCGGCGGAATATTCCTATACCGATACCTTCTGGCAGTCCGGGCTTGATATCGAAGTCGTCGCCAAGAACGATCTTCTGATCCCGATGCTGCTGGAAAACCGCTTTGATGTCGTGCCGGTCAATTATCTCAGCACGCTTTACGAAACCCTGCGCAACGGGCAGCGCGAAAAAATCGCCTTCATCTATCCGCCACTTCGCCGTGCGCCCTATTATAACGTGTTCTCAAAGGCATCCGACTATCCGGACAAGGACGCGTTTCTGAAACGCTATGACCAGATCATCAGCACCATGCGCAATGATGGCCGCCTTGCCTCCATCTTTCAGGATTACCTTGGCCCCGATGGTCTGGACTGGTGGCAATCCCAATATCAGAACTGATCCTACATGAAGCTGTAAGGATCGATATCGATCTGCACCCGGACACTGCCCGGCGTTTTCACCTTCGATAACCAGTCATGGATCATCGCCTGCAACCGGACCTGCTTATCGGTGCGAATAAGGAATCGTCTGCGATACCGCCCGCGCAGCAACGATAACGGTGCCGGTGCCGGTCCCAGAACGACGATGCCATCGCCCCTTGGGGCCGCCCGGCCAATCCGCCATGCGGCTTCGTCGACCTCGTTTTCCTTTTTCCCCGATATGATCAGGGCGGCCAACCTTCCATGCGGCGGCATGCCATGTGTCATGCGCTGCGACAGTTCAACCTCGTTAAACGCATCGCGGTCCCCCGCCGCAATCGCCTTGATCACCCGGTTGGACGGATCGGCGGTTTGCAGCAAAACCGTGCCCGGCCTGTCACCACGTCCGGCACGCCCCGCCACCTGCGTCATCAACTGATAACTGCGTTCAGCCGCGCGCAAATCCCCGCCTGCGAGGCCAAGATCGGCATCGACCACCCCCACAAGGGTCAGCATCGGAAAATGATAACCCTTGGCCAGAATCTGTGTGCCGATCAAAAGGTCGACTTCATGGTTATGCACCCGGTTGACCAGCTCGGCCGCGACCTTTGGCCCGGCGATATTGTCCGATGTCGCGACCTCGATGCGGATTTGCGGGAATGTCTCGACCGCTTCCTCATAAAGCCGCTCCACCCCCGGCCCGCATGCCGCAAGCTTTTCTTCCGCCCCGCAGGCCGGGCAGCTATCGGGGGCTTTTGCCTGATAACCGCAATGATGGCATTGCAATTTGCCCCATGCCCGATGTTCGACCAGCCACGCCGTACAGTTCGGGCACTGGAACCGATGCCCGCAGGCCCGGCAAAGGGTCAGCGGCGCATAACCCCGCCGGTTCAGGAACAGCATCGCCTGTTCCCCGGCGGCAAATGTCTCCGCCAGCCGCTTTTTCAGGGTCGGCGTGATCCAGCGTTGCCGTTCCGGCTTGTCCTGCCGGATATCGACAATCTCGACACTTGGCAAAACCGCCATGCCGTGCCGCTCCGAAAGCTCGACCCGCTCATACCGTCCGGCTTCCACATTCGCCAAGGTCTCCAGCGACGGGGTGGCGGATGCCAGAATGGCCGGTATCCCGCCCAGATGCGCGCGTGCCACCGCCATGTCGCGCGCATGATAAATCACGCCATCTTCCTGCTTAAACGCGTGTTCGTGTTCTTCATCGACCACGATCAGGCCGAGATTGGCATAGGGCAGAAACAGTGCGGACCGTGCCCCGACCACAAGCTTTGCCGATCCATCGGCCACCGCCCGCCATGTGTCACGCCGCCGCGCCTGCCCGACTTCGGAATGCCAAAGCGCCGGCTCAACGCCGAATCGGTCGCGGAATCGCTGCAACCACTGCGCCGAAAGGGCGATTTCCGGCAACAGGACCACCACCTGCCTGCCTGCTTCCAACGCCGCCCGCACCGCTTCGAAATAAACCTCGGTCTTGCCCGATCCGGTCACGCCATCCAGCAACGTGACCGAAAATCCGTCTTCGGCCACCTTGGCACACAGCATATCGGCCGCACGTTCCTGTGCATCCGACAGATGCGGGCGCGGGATATCAAGGTCGGGGGCTTCAAACGGCGATGGTGGCGTCACCATCAAACGCCGCACCACGCCCGCCTCGACCAGCCCCTTGATCACACTCGCCCCGGCACCGGTTTCGCGCATGATATCGGCCTGTTCCATCGGCGGATGGTCGCGTAAAAACGCCATCACCCGCTTGCGCGGCGGCGTCATGCGAACGCTGCCATCGCCTTCACCTTCTGCCGGATCGGCAAGGGTAAATCTGAAAATCGGCTTGGGCGGTTCAAGGGCATCAGAAACGCTCATCGCCATGCGCAGCACCGCCCCCTGCGGCGCCATGGTATAGGCCGACACCCAATCGACGAACTTTCGCGTCACATCGGCCATCGGCGGTGCCTGCAAAACGCCATAAATTTCGCGCAGCTTGGCCGGATCGACGTCGCCCCTGGCCTTACCCCAAACGACGCCGCGCTGGGTCTGACGGCCCAGTGGAATTTCGACAAAGTCGCCGGGCTGAACGTTCAGGCCTTCGGGGACAAGATAATCATACGGGCCCGCCAATGGCAGCGGCGGCAGAACACTGATCGTTTCACCCGTTACCTGAAAGGCTGGATCATCATCAAACAGATTTCCCGATATGGCCTTTGCGGCGCTCATATATTATAAACCCCGTCAGGATGCCTCTGGGTTGGTCGCATGATTATGCATAACCGGCTTGTGGCACAAAAGAAAACGGTCCCACAGCACAGGGCGTCTGGTACCGTCATTTGAATGGAACCGGACCCTATCAGCTAACCGCATCATCGAACAACGATCTTCAAAAGCTCCTGAGCAGGAAATCCAATGAAGTTTTTCATCGACACCGCCGACATCGACGCAATCCGCGAAATCGCCAAATCCGGCCTCGTTGATGGCGTGACCACCAACCCGTCGCTGGTTGCCAAAACCGGCCGTTCCTTCCTCGATCTGATCAAGGAAATCTGTGACGTGGTTGACGGCCCGGTCAGCGCCGAAGTTGCTGCGACCGACTATGAAACCATGGTTGCCGAAGGCCGCAAACTTGCGAAAATCGCCGACAATGTCGTCGTCAAACTGCCGTTGACCCCGGATGGGCTCAAAGCCTGCCGCACCTTCACCGACGAAGGCATCCAGACCAACGTCACCCTTTGCTTCTCGGTCGGTCAGGCCATTCTGGCCGCCAAGGCCGGTGCGACCTATGTGTCGCCGTTCGTTGGCCGCCTTGACGATATCTCGTCCGATGGCATGCAGCTGATTGCCGACATCGCCGAAGTTTATAACAACTATCCGAACTGGCAGACCGAAATCCTCGTCGCGTCCGCACGCGGCCCGCAGCATGTTGTCGATTCGGCCCGTCTCGGTGCCGACGTCGTCACCATCCCGCCGCAGGTTCTTGGCCAGCTCTTCAAACACCCGCTGACCGACAAGGGTCTTGAAACCTTTGTCGCCGATTGGGCGAAAACCGGCCAGTCGATCCTCTAAGGTCGAAAACCCGGCTTTTGATCGGTTTTATCACCGGTCCTTAACACGCATTTAACCCGGCAGCCCGCATTGTGGCTGCCGGGTTTTTCATTTCACTGCAAATTACCGGATCAGATGGAAAAGACAGCATTGCGCGCCGACGACGTCGCGGCCTACCTCGCCGAACATCCCGACTTTTTTGCCAACCGGCCGGACCTTCTCGACAGTCTGGACATGCCGGTGCGCGAACTGGGTTCCGGGGTTGCCGACATGCAGCAATATGTCGTCGCCCGTCTGCGCGATGAACGCGAAAAGCTGCGCGGCGCCACAAGCGAGCTGATCAATATTTCCAAATCCAACCTCGAAACCCAAAGCCGCATCCATCGCGCGGTTCTGGCCCTTCTCAATGCCCGCGGGTTCGAGGTTTTCGTCGAAGCCCTGCAGGATCTTGTGCCCGAACTGCTTGACCTTGATGCCATCGCATTGTGCTTTGAAGAAAGCGAAGATGCCCCGGTGCCCCGTTGCGGCGGTCGTGTCCGTCGCCTGACGGCTGGTGCGGTTGATCAGGTTCTGGGCGAGGAAAACGACGTCTGGCTTCTGCCCGACAATGCCGGGGACGAGGCGATTTTTGGCCCGCAGGCCGATAATATCCGGTCCGCCGCCATTGTCCGTCTCGCACCGTTTTATGGCGACCCGGTCGGGCTGGTGGCATTCGGTGTGGCCGAACCCGATTATTTCAGCCCGGCACAGGCTCATGACCTGATCATGTTCCTGGCCTCCGTGATCGAATTTGGTGCCCGCCGATGGCTGACAGCGCCGCAATGAATAAGGGGCTTGCTGCCCTGACCCTGCCCGAAGACGTGCGCGATGCCATTGCCGACTGGCGGCAATGGCTGTCTGCCGAACGCCGCGCATCGAACCACACCACCGAAAATTATCTTGCCGATCTGTATGCCTTCCTTGGTTTTGTCCGGGAACATCGTGGTGATACACCCGATATTGCCGACCTTCTGGCGCTTAACCCGCGCGACTTCCGAAGCTGGCTTGCCCGGCGCAGCATGGATGGCATGGCCAAAAGCTCCACCGCGCGCGCCCTATCATCACTGCGCAATTTCTATCGCTTCCTGGATCGCACCGGGCGCGGGCAAAATGCTGCGGTCAATTCGATCCGCAATCCGAAACTGCCACAATCCGTTCCCAAACCACTTAGCCCGCAGGATGCCATCGCCGTCCTTGATAATGCCGGCGCGTGGCAGGATGAACCCTGGCTTGCCAAACGCAACCTTGCCCTGTTCACCCTGCTTTATGGCTGCGGGTTGCGCATATCCGAGGCACTGGACCTTAACGCCAATCAACGCCCGACGGGCGATTCGATGGTCATCACCGGCAAGGGCAACAAACAGCGCCTTGTTCCGGTTCTGCCGATCGTGCGCGACGCGATCGAGGATTATGTCCGCACCTGCCCCTATGCCCCGAACGGCAATGAGCCGCTCTTTGTCGGTGCTCGTGGCGGTCGGCTGGTCGCACAGGTCGCCCAACGCGAAATGCGCAAAATCCGTGGCCTTCTGAACCTGCCCGATACCGCCACCCCGCACGCCATGCGCCATTCCTTTGCCACCCACCTTCTGGCCGGTGGCGGTGATCTGCGCACCATTCAGGATCTGCTCGGTCACGCCTCGCTTTCGACCACCCAACGCTATACCTCGGTCGATACCGAACGCCTGATGGCTGTCTATCAGGGGACCCATCCCCGCGCACGGCGTTAGTCCAGATATTCAAGAACGTTTGCCGCCTTCATGCGTTACGGACAAAGCAACCCATCATAAACGGGAGTCCGCCATGAAGCTTTTCCGAAGCCGCCGCTTTGACGCATCCTCACGCCACCGCCAGGTCTATAGCGCCTATGAAATCGCCTATACCTCGGTCGACTGGCTGGCTGCGGTGCTGTTCACCATCGGCAGCATCATGTTCCTCTATGACGACCTGATGAAAGCCGGAACCTGGCTTTTCATCATCGGGTCGGTGTGTTTTGCCCTGCGGCCTACCATCCGGCTTGCCCGTGAACTGCATCTTGCCCGGCTGGGCGAGGCCGTCATGGAGCCCGGCAATTCCCCTGATTACCGCCGGGGCTGATCTCTCTTTCCCGGCAGGATTTCCACAATCGCGAAATTTGGGGTTCTTCGAAACGGCATTTCCCCCTTACACTGCGGGCAACTTGTTGAAATTCATCGGAGGAACCCCATGATCCTGCGCTCCAGCGACCCGTCACCCTTTGGCCGCAAGGTCAAAATCGTCGCCAAAATTCTTGGCATTTACGATCAGCTCACCGTCGAAATGTCCAATACCAACGATCCGGAAGACACCCTGCGCAAACAGAACCCGCTGGGTAAAATCCCGATCCTGATCCTTGATGATGACCGCAAGATTTTCGATAGCCGCGTGATCTGCGAATATCTTGACGCACAGGTCGATGGCATCACCCTGCACCCGACCGAAAGCGACGCCCGGTGGGAAGCCCTCACCCTTCAGGCGCTTGGCGATGGCATCATCGATGCCTCGATCCTGCAAGTTTACGAACACCGCATGCGCCCCGAAGAAAAACGTTCATCCGACTGGCTTTCCTATCAGTCGGACAAGGTCAAACGCGCCATGGATCAGCTTGACGCCAACCCGCCGTCACTTGCCGGTGATCTGACCATCGGCCATGTCGCGATTGCCTGTGCACTGGGCTATCTTGATCTGCGTTTTGATGGCAGATGGCGCGAAACTTACGGCGCCCTCGTCACATGGCTTGATGCCTTCCGTGCGCGCGTCCCGGCTTTTGACGCCACAATTTTCAAGGGCTGATACCCCGCTCAAAGCCCCCGGTGCAGGTTAACATCCTTGCACCGGGCCGCTTTCGGATTACATCGCGATTTCATATTCACCGCCCGGAGAACACGAATAAATGTCCCGCCTTAACAGCGTCATCCGCCGCCTGCAGGCCCAGCGCGACTGCCTGAATGCCGCCGCCGAAATGATCAAGGACCATGACGGTATTGTTCTTGAAATCGGGCTTGGCAATGGCCGCACCTTCGATCACTTGCGTGAAATCATGCCGGATCGCGAAATCTTCGTCTTTGACCGTCAGATCGCCGCCCACCCGAAATGCATCCCCGATGATGATCACCTGTTTCTGGGCGACATTTTCGAAACCCTGCCAATGGCGGTTGAACGCTTCGCCGGCAAGGTCGCACTGGTTCATTCCGATGTCGGCACCGGGGACGAGGAACTCAATGCCAAAATCGCCTCCTTCATCGGCAAGACCCTGCCGCCGTCCCTGATCAAGGGCGCGATTGTCGCCTCCGATCAGAAAATCGACGTGCCCGGCACCATCGCCGAACCGCTTCCCGAAGGCGTCCCGCAGGATCGCTATTTCTTCCGCCGTTATCAGGGCTAAAACCAGAAACCGCCCCTCATCAGGAATCCCGTCCGTGTCCAATGCACCCACCCCGGCCGCCGCGTCCCCCAGTGGTTCAACCCTTTCCGAGGCCGAGGCATTCCTTGCCAAATACCCCGATGTCGAGGCCATCGACATCATCCTGACCGATTTTCATGGCATCGGACGCGGCAAGATGATCCGCCGTCACGAGCTTGAAGGCATCTATAAATCCGGGCGCGGATTGCCGACCTCGATCTTCGGGCAGGACGTCACGGGCGAGGATGTTGATGATTGCGGGCTGGTGCAAACGGGCGGCGGCGGCGATGGCCGTTGCTGGCCAGTACCCGGAACGCTCGGCTATCTGCCCCACACGGGCCGGGGCCAGCTTCTGATCAGCATGTATAACGAAGACGCAACCCCGCACGATGTCGATCCGCGCAATGTGTTCCTCACTCAGGTCAACCGCGCCAATTCCCTTGGCTTTGCGCCGATGGGTGCGTTCGAACTGGAATTCTATCTGGTGGACCGCAATGCCGACGCGGGCGGGCTTTATCATCCGGCATCCTATGCGATGACCAAACGCCGGTCATCGCTTCGCAACACCATGTCGGTCGATGAAATCGATGAAATGTCGCCGCTTTTTGATGCGGTGTACGAGGGCGCCAAGCACCTTGATCTGACGCTTGAAACCCTGATTTCCGAATATGGTCCGGGCCAGTATGAAATGACGATCCGCTATCGCGATCTGATGCGCGCGGCTGATGATGTCATCATCGCCAAACGCCTGATCCGCACCGCGGCCCGCCGTTTCGGGATGGAAGCCGTCTTCATGCCCAAACCCTTCGGCACCGAAGCCGGTTCTGGCATGCATCTGCATCTGTCGCTGGCGGATGAAAACGGCAATAACCTGTTTGCCGATCAGCCGGACGGGAGCTTGAGCCCCCTTATGCTCAACGCCATCGGCGGCATTCGCGGCACCATCGGCGAAACCATGCTGATCCTCGCCCCCTTCATGAATTCATGGCGCCGCTTTGCATCGGCCATGTATTCCCCCGCATCCGATGATTGGGGTGTTGAAAACCGCACCGTGGCGCTTCGTGTGCCGGGCACACCGGGCAAGACACGGCATTTCGAACACCGTATCGCGGGCGTTGATGCCAATCCCTATCTCGTCGCCGCCGTGACGCTGGGTGCGGCCCTTGACGGCATCGAAAACAAAATCGATCCCGGCAAGCCAAGCACCGATGAAATCGGCCATGACAAAGCCCCGAACGATCTCCCGCGCCACTGGCTGAACGCCATTGACCGCTTCGGTGCGTCCGATTTCAACAAACGCACGCTCGGCCCCCGCTTCCACACCGCCTTCACCCGCATAAAGCAGGCAGAATACGAACATATGGCGCTCAAGGTCAGTGCGGCCGAATGGGAATATTACGGGTTTTCGGTCTGATTGATGGGGCCGGTGTGCCGGTCAGGCTTTCCTGACCGGGGACCAGAATCAGAAGACGCGTTTGGCGCGGTTGTTGGATTTGTGCGCTGAAAACGCCACCCGCGGGCGGGAATCCATCATTTTCTGATCGCGCAGATGGGCGACTTCAAGATCGCGGGGATCGACATTCATCATGCGGATGTCGCCCCCACGGTCCGCATTGGCATGCAGATGCATCTTGGTCGAAACCCACTGATAGGTCGGATAGGTCACGTTTTCCGGAAGCATCTCTTCGGTAATCACCTTATAGGCCCCGGCTGGCAGAACTTCCGCAAGCCCGCGCAGACTGAACGGCCGCGCAAAATTCAGGATTTTCGATGTGGTACGGTTTGTCAAAAAAGTGCTCCTACCGCGCAAGGGCGCGTTGATCCGGGAAAATCAACGGGATCATTCCCGTGGCCAGCTTTTCAGCTTTTGTTTTCCTCACGCGCGACGCTTGCGAATTCCTGATCGAACCCGCATTGCCACGTTTGATTTCAAACAAAAATTGAAATGACCATGAAATTTGGAAATAAATATCCAAGTCTGATCATATGAATATTTTTTGATTTTATACAACGAACATATTTTTTATTTTTATATCGCCTTGAATAGATACAGAAAACCATCGCACCGAAAATGATCCGGCGCGTGGCAATCCGATTTTATTTTGCGATTTATTTATCCGGCTCTTTAGCCCGGCGATGATCAGTAGCTCAGATCCAGACCAAGCATACTGCCAAGCCCGAAGGTCACCGCCCCAAGGATAACAACCGCCAGCACAAAGATCGCGACCATCTTGGCGCTGGCGCGAAGGACAGCCCGCATGCCGATCTTCTTGCCCTGATCGTAATGCCACTTGATGGCAAAGAACATGCCCGTGCCCAACGCGACAACCTTGATCGTACCAAAAACGAACGGAACCCAATCCATATCAAAGACTTCCTAGTGCATCAGATCAGTGGGTTATGGCCGCATCCTGCGCAAATGCACACTTCGCGTTCTGCAACGCTGATATGTACCATCCGTCCCGGCTGGTTTGGCGCGCCTGAACCCTATTCGGCCTTCCTGCCCGCCATCGCCTGCAAATAGGCGATCACATCACGGATTTCCGCATCCGAAAGCTGATCAGTCGTAAATCCATGCATCTGCATATCGGGCCAATGGCGCACCGATGCCGGATCACGGATCAGCATCACAAGTGCATCGGGCTTGAAATAATCCACCGGACTCATCGGCAGGTTAAGATCCGGCCCCAGTTCGGTAATCCCCGCCCCGTTCATCCGGTGGCAGGCAAAACACTGATCAATGAAAACCGCCTGCCCACGCTTGGCATCTTGCGCTGCATCGTCACCAAGTGCCAACTGCGGCCACCGTGCTGCCGGAAAGGCGGCATAACCGATTTTCGCCACCTGATAGGGCCACTGTTCCGACCGGATATGCGATACCGCCGCATCAACCCACACCAGCGAAAACGGCCCGGCCGAAACCTCCTTGCCCGGCAGGTTCGGCCAGGGCGCATCTTCGGGCTCAATGGCGATCCACGCCTGTGCCGTTTCATCGCCATCAAGCAACACAAGCGGCAGGGGAATATTGGCGACAAACCCGTCAAGGGCGATGACCTCAAGCCCCGTCTCGTCGTCAACCGCGCCCGCATCCCCGATCAGGGACGCAACCGGCACCGCGCGATAGGTCATATCGCGCCCATAGGCCGCATCATCGGCAACCGTAATCTCGCGTGCCGCCGGGTGACTTAACAATTCATCGGTCTGATAAACCGAAACCGCGCCCGTGGGCGTCGTCACCTGCAATTCCGCGGCACTGGCGGCCTTGCCCGCAAATGGCAGCAAAACACACAACAGCAGCCAAACCCCATATCCCCGATACGATTTCATGCCCGGTCCCCTCTCTGGCGATCTGTGGCAAATTGTCCCGCAACAAGAATAGCATAACCGCCGCAAACTGATGATCGCGTATTCACAAATGCCCTCGCGAACGCATGGCTGCCCTTCATCGCCGCCCAATTCCTTGCCATACCGGCCCAATGGCGATATTCAGGTTTCAAACTGTCATTAACTTGCAATGCCGGGACCCGCTGCTTATCTCCGGCTTGCAACAGGCGAGATGAGACGACGCCATGAACCAGATTGCCACCATCGCCGAGGCGAAGCCCGGCGCAATGTCCGAGATGCAGATTGATCCCACCCTTGATCTTGAGGCGGAAATTGCCCGCCTGAAGAAAGAGAAAAACGCGATCATTCTGGCCCATTATTATCAGGACGGCGAAATTCAGGACCTGGCCGACTTTGTCGGTGACAGCCTTGATCTGTCGCGCAAGGCCGCCGAAACCGATGCCGATGTCATCGTGTTCTGCGGTGTCCGCTTTATGGCCGAGGTCGCCAAAATCCTCAGCCCGAACAAAACCGTCCTGCTGCCCGACTCAAAGGCCGGCTGCTCGCTCGAAGATTCGTGCCAGCCCGAACCGTTCCGCAAATTCCGCGAACAGCATCCCGATCACGTATCGGTCACCTATATCAACTGCTCGGCCGAGGTTAAGGCCGCATCCGATATCATCGTGACCTCGTCGAACGCTGCCGAAATCATCGATCAGATCCCGCTCGATAAACCGATCCTGTGGGCACCGGACCGCCATCTTGGCAGCTATCTGGCGAAGAAAACCGGCCGTGACATGACGCTGTGGAACGGCTCATGCATCGTGCATGAACAGTTTTCCGAACGCGAACTGATCCGCCTGAAAACCCAGAATCCGGATGCGAAAATCGCGGCACACCCGGAATGCCATGACGGCATTCTGAAACATGCCGATCACATCGGATCGACCCGCGCCATTCTGGAATATGTGATCAACGGCCCGGATCAGAAATACCTGATCGCGACCGAACCCCACATCATCCATCAGATGGAAAAAGCCGCCCCGCACAAGGAATTCATTCCCGTGCCCGGCGCCGATGGGTCGTGTGCGTGCAACAATTGCCCGTTCATGGAACTGAACACGCTGGAAAAACTCTATCTGTGTCTGGTCAATAACGGCCCGCAGATCATCATGCCCGAAGATTTGCGTGTTGCCGCCGTCAAACCGCTTGAACGGATGCTGGAAATGTCAAAAGGCATTCCGCTTAAAAAGGATCACGCGGCCTAACGCCCACCCGATCAGCAGCCCCGCAGCAACTTGCGGGGCTGTTTTCCATCCCCATCCCACAAAGAATGCGGCCCCACCATGACCGTCCTGACCCCGGCTGAAATTTCGGACTTCATCGACCGCGCCTTTGCCGAGGATATCGGCACCGGCGATATCACATCGGATAATGTCATCCCCGCCGATGCGCGCCTGCGCGTCGCGCTTGAAACGCGCGAGGATATCGTGGTCGCCGGTCTGGACATTGCGCTTGAATGTTTCCGCAAACTGGTCCCCGATGCCAAAATCACCAAACATTGCGAGGACGGCGATGCGATTGCCGCCAAGGACGTGCTTGCCGTGGTCGAAGGCAATGCGCGCGGCATCCTGACTGCGGAACGCACCGCCCTTAATACCCTGCAACATCTGTCGGGAATCGCCACCACCACGCGCACCTATGTCACGGCGATGGGCGATACGACGGCTAAATTGCTTGATACCCGCAAAACCCTTCCGGGCTGGCGCAAGATGGAAAAATACGCCACCCGCATGGGCGGCGCTCAGAACCACCGCATGGGTCTTTATGACGGGGTGATGATCAAGGACAACCATATCGGCGTTGTCGGCTCGATCACCGAATGCGTGAAATCCGCACGCGCGGCCAACCTGCCGAAAATCGAAGTTGAATGCGACACGCTCGATCAGGTCAGGGAAGCCACCGATGCCGGTGCCGATATCATCCTGCTCGATAACATGGGCCCCGATATGCTGCGTCAGGCCGTCGCGATTGTCGCGGGTCGCTGCAAGACAGAGGCATCGGGTGGCGTGAACCTTCAGACCATCGGGGCGATTGCCGCCACGGGTGTGGATTATGTTTCGGTCGGGCGCATCACCCAATCGGCCCCGGCAGTCGATATCGGGCTGGATGTTGCCATTCTCTGACCGGGGCGGATCACGATGAACGCTATCAGACCTGCCCCCAAACTTGTCGAAACTGCCAACTGGATTTTCCGCGATGGCGGCAAAGTCCTGTCGGTAAGAAGCCACGGGCGGGACCGTTTTTACCTGCCCGGTGGCAAGATCGATGCGGACGAAACCGCCATCGAAGCCCTGATCCGTGAAATCCGCGAAGAACTCGGCGTGATGCTGATCGAAAAATCCATTCGTCCGCTTGGGCTTTATGCCGGTCGCGGCCATAACCAGCCATCTGGGGTCATTGTCCGCATGCAATGCTTCGCCGCCCGCTTTACCGGCACCCTGACCCCGTCACGCGAAATCGCCGAAATGCGCTGGCTGTCACAGCGCGACCGTCACCTGATGGCCCCGATGGGCCAAAAGATCACGGCCGCCCTTTTCGATATTTAATATCGCCCGATTACCCGCTTATCGTGGCCCATCCGCGTCCGGGTCATCCCCGGCATCGGGGATGCTGCGCGCAGCCGCATCCTTGTCGCGGTTTTCATCCTTGGCAACGGATGGCGGTGCAGCCGGGTCGGTCCCATCGCCTTCACTCGCATCAGGGATGTCATCCTTCGCCTCGATCACCGGTTTGGGGTTGCCATGCCCGGCATCGCGGATGGCGGCCGCCAGTTTCTCGATATCGCGGAAATGCACATCCTGCTGCGGGAACGGGATTTCAACACCCTCGGCCCGGAACCGTTCAAGAATTTCGAACCGTACCGCGCTGCCCACCGCCAGAACATCACCGATATCGCGCAGGAAATAGCGCAATTCGAAATCAAGCGAGCTGGCCCCGAAATCGATAAACACCACCTGCGGTGCCGGATAGCTGAGAATCTCGCGGCGCTTGTCCGCGATCTCAAGCAGGATTTCCCGCACCTTGTTGGCATCCGATCCATACGAAACCCCGATCCGGATAATCCCGCGTCCGCTGCGGTCCTTAAGCGTCCAGTTCATCACCCGGTTCGAAATCAGTTCGGAGTTCGGGATCACCACCGATGACCGGTCAAAGGTTTCGATCTCGGTCGCGCGCACCCGGATATCCTTGACCAGCCCCTGATCGGCCCCGACCACGATCCAGTCGCCCACCTTGATCGGCCGTTCGATCAGAAGGATCAGGCCCGACACAAAGTTGCTGACGATACTTTGCATGCCAAAACCGATACCGACCGAAATCGCACCGGCAATGATCGCAAGGTTGGACAAATCCATACCCGCCGCCGAAATCGCCAGCAACACCGCAAGGCAGATCCCGACATAACCGAAAATCGCCGAAACCGAATGCTGCAAGCCTTGATCAAGCTTGGTATTGGGCAGAACCCTTGTGTTGAGCATCCGCTGGAAAAACCGCATCACGCCCAGAACCGCAAGGAACAGCAGGATCGCGATCAGAATGGCGCGGAGCGAGAAATTGATCCCGCCCACCTGTATGCCGATAAATGCCTTTTCGGCGGCATCAAGCAGGTCCGCCCACGCGATATCGGTAAAGATCAGAACCGCCAAAGGCACGGCAATCGTGAACATCACGACATCAATCGTCACGCGTAACCAGAAATAAAGCGTGCCATGCACCGCATCGCTGGTCCCGTCATCATCAGGGGACGACGGCCTTACCAGATAGGTATGAACAAGCGCGCGCGCATAGCCACGCAGCAGCCAGTAACTGGTAACGAACGCCATCGCCATCATCAGGTTTTCAAGGATAAAGCGCGCCAGTGCGACATACCCCAGAACACTAAGCACCGGCAGCAGGATCGAAATGCTCCGCAATCCGCGGCGCAGACGTCGTTCAACCTTGGCCCATAATTCATGCCGGTCCGGCCCGCCATGTTCCCAGAACACGCCAAGCGAACTGACAAACAGGATGATCGAAATCAGGAAAACGTTGGAAACACTCTGCACCAGCGCGATTTCAAGCGACGTGCCAAGCGTGGTGGCGCCTTGCAGCAACACCAGATCGGATGCGTAAATCACCGCCGCAAATAACGACAGTATCCCGATAACCCGCGATCCGGTTTCCGTCGTTCCGGCGCGCCGCATGCCCGGTGAAAACGGGGAATAGATGCTGCGGATCGCCGCCCCGACAAACAGCAGGAACAAAAGGGCTGCAAAACACTGATAGACAAAATCGCCCATACTGCCGACCAGAAGGTCCGGCTGCCGGTCCACCATCTGATAGGCCACCAGCAACGCCACCCCGGGCACCAGTGCGGTAAACACGAACCGCGTCCCCGATATCAGCGACACCCGGTCTTCCTTGGGCGCATTGCGCCATCGTTCCGGCAACCAGCGCAGGACAACAACCTCGCCCCCAATCAGGGCCGCCATCACCACAAAGGTCAGCAACACAAGACCCGGCGCAATTTCGCTCAACTGGTCGCCAATCGGCCCTTCAAGATCAAGGTCGGCATACCGGCTGCGCACCATGTCAGGCAGTTCGATGGCACCAGACCACACCTGCCCCCAGCTTTCCGCGTCCCACGGCACATCAACCCGGCCCAGAATGCGGCGGGTAAATCTCTCGCGTGAAATCTGCGCCAGACGGTCGGAAATTTCGGTCGCACGGAAATCAACCAGTTCACCCTGTTTGATCACGCCGCTGATCTCGGCAATATCCTTGTTCAACCGTTCGCGTTCCTCGGCAACGGCGGGGGCTTCGGTTTTGCCCTCGGCCGGGGCTTCGCCCAGTTTGCCAAGGGCGGTATTCAACCGGTTCAAGCGGTCCGCCGCACTCGATTGCAGGGTCGCGGCCCCCTCGGTCACTTCTTCAACCGTCGACCGGCTTTCATTCAACAGCCGCCCGGTAATCTCGTCGGAATTCAGCGCCGTATCGACTTCGTCCAGACGGTCGTTCCAGCCCGATATCAGTTTCTGGCTTTTTTCCAGTTCGATTTTCTGGGTTTTTTCCTGCGGGACATCCTGCGCATTCGCGCTGCCGCCGATCAGGAAGGCCGACATTATTGTCGCCATAATCCA
Source organism: Thalassospira lucentensis (assembly GCF_001613805.1). GTDB lineage: Bacteria > Pseudomonadota > Alphaproteobacteria > Rhodospirillales > Thalassospiraceae > Thalassospira > Thalassospira lucentensis_A. The sequence goes on along the minus strand of NZ_LPVY01000023.1, from coordinate 74,173 downwards.
AAACAAAATAGGACGAACTGTCGTCATGATAGATATTCCATGCTGATCCCTGTCGGGCCGGTGACCGAAACCCGTTTTTCCTGATTTGCAAACAGGTTACACTGTCCGCGATAACGAATCACGTACCGTTTCGTTCCCGAACCGGTACCATGCCTGTCCCGGCCTTTCCGGCCCGCAAAGTAGCGCACCAGACGGAGCCCGCCCGATGTCCTCATCCGCCCTGATCAATGCTTTCATCCTCGATAGTGACGGCAAGGGAACTTCCCTTGAATGGCAGGACATCGTCAAATCCCTTCCCCAGACAGGCGAAAACCAGTTTCTATGGGTGCATCTCGACTGGATGGCGGAAGGTGTCCGGCGCTGGCTGATCGATATTGTCGGGCTCGATCCCACCATCGCCGACGGCCTGTCCACTCGCGGCACCCGGCCATCCGTCTTCTTTTACGATCATGGCTATTCGATGAATTTGCGCGGGGTAAACCTGAATGCCGAAAATGATCCCGCCGACATGATTTCGGTGCGCTTCTGGGTATCGGGCAATATGGTGATTACGCTGCGCAATCAGTCGCTAAAGGCGTTTGACGATATCCGAAGCGCGATCGCGCAAGACAACGCCCCCCGCAATCCCGATGATTTTGTCCTGACCGTTGCCGAACGGCTGGTTTTCCGGGTCGATAATGTCGTGCGCGGGCTTGAAGAAAACGTCGACACCATCGAAGACGATCAGGAAGACACCCCGGAAAACAAAACCCTGTCTTTGCGCCGCCGCTGTTCGGATGTCCGTAATCAGCTTTCGCGCCTGCGCCGTCATCTGTCGCCGCAACGCGATGCTCTGGGGCAATATGTCGAACAGAAAACCGCATGGCTTGATAAACGCTATAAACGGCGTGCGCGAACGCTGACCGATAAAACCATCCGTCTGGTCGAAGAATTTGATTCCCTTCGCGAACGCATCCAGATCGTGAACGAAAACATGATGGCGCTGGAAACCGAACGCATGAACCGCACCATGTACTGGCTGACGGTGATTGCCGGTCTGTTCCTGCCGATCAGTTTCGTGACCGGGCTTCTGGGCATCAATGTCGGCGGGGTTCCGGCGGCTGAAAACCCGTTTGGCTTTATCGGCGTTTCCATCATTCTCGCCGTCATCGTCGTCTTTGAAATCTGGCTGTTCAAAAAGATGCGTCTGGTCTGAACCCTCTGAGCCACCCGGTCTTTTGCACATGATGCAATCAAGCCATGCGACACAGCCTTGTTGCATTGCAAAGCGGCTTGGCGCTATGACTTTGACCATCCGCCCTTATTCACCTCCACTGCATGACGAGATCCTTGATGACCGACGGCCCGCTTTCACGTTACCGCGCGAAAATCACAGCGGGCGAACTGTCCCATGATCCGATGCAGGAACTCTGTGCGGAAAAACTGCAAAGCCTGTTCAAGGCGCTGAACCATTACGAACCGCATACCGGGTCGGGCGGCTGGCGCGAACGGTTTGGCCTGACGCGTCGCCGCGAAGAACCCGAACCGCCGCAGGGCCTCTATATTTACGGCGAAGTCGGGCGCGGCAAATCCATGCTGATGGATCTGTTTTACGAAACCGTCGCGGTGGATCGCAAACGCCGGGTGCATTTCCACGATTTCATGCAGGATGTGCATGACCGCATGCACCGTTTCCGCAAAACCAAATCAAAGGACGACGCTGACCCGATCCCCCCGATTGCCAGGGATCTGGCCAAGGACGCGTGGCTTCTGTGTTTTGATGAAATGCAGGTCACCGACATCACCGATGCGATGATTTTGGGCCGCCTGTTCGAACAGCTTTTCGATCATGGCGTGGTGATTGTCACGACATCCAACCGCATGCCCGATGATCTTTACAAGGACGGCCTGCAACGCCAGAACTTCCTGCCCTTCATCGACATGATCAAACAGAAACTTGATGTGCTCGAACTGGCAAGCCCGACCGATTACCGCATGCGCAATCTGACGGCCGCCGATGTCTTCCTGTTCCCGGCGGGACCGGATGCGAAGGCGAAAATTGACGAGATGTTCGCAACCGTCACCGAAGGCGCACGCGTCGCCCCCGACAGCCTGACCAACAAGGGCCGCAAGATCGAAATTTCCGCCGCCGGGGCCGGTGTGGCGCGCTTCACCTTTGATGAACTTTGCACCAAGCCGCTCGGACCGGGCGATTACATCGCGATTGCCACCCATTTCCACACCATCGTCATCGACCTGATCCCGAAACTGCCGGACTCGCGCCGCGACTGGGCCAAACGGTTCGGAACCCTGGTCGATGCGATGTATGAACATAAAACCAAGCTGATCTGTGCGATTGAATGCGATCCGTCGGAAATCTATACCGACGGCGATTATTCATTTGAATTCCAGCGCACCGTGTCGCGCCTGACCGAAATGCGCAGCCAGGAATATCTCGACATGCCGCATCTGACGTAACACCCGAACGGGGCACGCTTCGGGCGAATTTGAACGCCTCAAAAACGACTCCACCCACACAGGTTTAATTTCGGCACAAAAAATCACCATCAGGTGATGGTTGGCATGCCGATTCTTGCGTCTGGCGTGCAATTGGGTTTGCGAAAATGCAGAATCTGCTTCAACGGGCTTTTCCCCATGCCCCGCCTGCCGCATGGCAGATGGCCGTTTCCTGCAAGGCTGGACGCCAGAAGATAAGATCATGCGCATCAATTCGCGGCAAAAGCGTGTTGTGCCTTTCCTTTAGGCAGCGCCAAGGCGCAAACAGGCTTTGGTTTTGCTGCCGATTTGCATTTATTCGCATCTGCAACATGATCGGTTTTTAAGCGTTTAGACAATAGTTGCAACAAACCGGGAACCGGCGGTTTTCCTCGTGAAAACAGCGGCGTTTCCCCTTGTAAAAGCGGCCGAATCAGTTTACGACACTCGGTGTTTACGAACGATTCTTTCGCGTTCGCAGGTTTAAATTTTCAATCGCGCTCCCAAGTTGAGTTTCGACGCCTCGGAAGCGCAATAGGGAAGAAGGTAACGGAATGGCCCGCAACAAGATCGCGCTCGTCGGTGCCGGCAATATTGGTGGTACTCTGGCCCACCTGGTCGGCCTGAAAGAGCTTGGCGACGTCGTCCTTTTCGACATCGTTGATGGCATGCCACAGGGCAAGTCTCTCGACATTGCTGAATCCTCCCCCGTCGACATGTTTGATGCCGACCTCAAGGGCACCAGTGACTATAAGGACATCGCAGGCGCTGATGTCGTTATCGTGACTGCCGGTGTGGCCCGCAAACCGGGTATGAGCCGTGATGACCTCATCGGCATCAATACCAAGGTCATGACCCAGGTTGGTCAGGGCATCAAGGAACATGCCCCGGACGCATTCGTCATCGTCATCACCAACCCGCTTGATGCGATGGTCTGGGTGATGCAGCAGGCAACCGGCTTCGATCCGAAGAAAGTTGTCGGCATGGCTGGCGTTCTGGACTCTGCCCGCTTCCGTTACTTCCTCGCCGAAGAATTCAATGTATCGGTCAAGGATGTCACCGCCTTCGTTCTTGGCGGTCACGGCGATACCATGGTCCCGTCGATCCGTTATTCGACCGTTGCCGGCATCCCGGTTCCCGACCTGATCAAAATGGGCTGGACCACCCAGGAAAAGATCGACCAGATCGTTCAGCGCACCCGTGACGGTGGCGCAGAAATCGTCGCTCTTCTGAAAACCGGTTCCGCTTTCTACGCCCCGGCTGCTTCGGCAATCGCGATGGCGGAAAGCTACCTGAAAGACCAGAAACGCGTCATGCCGGTTGCCGCTTACCTTAGCGGCGAATACGGCGTTGACGGCCTTTATGTCGGCGTCCCGGTTGTTCTGGGCGCAGGCGGTGTTGAACGCATCGTCGAGATTAATCTCGACGAGTCCGAAAAGGCAAACTTCGACAATTCCGTGAACGCTGTTCGCGGCCTCGTCGAAGCTGCCAAGGGCATGCTCTAAGATCGCGAAGCGGGCTGGTCAGTGACCGGCCCGTTTTTCATTCATTGTCGTTATTATAACTTCAATGAACGCGGGCCTCGCAACAACGTCCCCTTTTTGACAGGGACATTGAAACCACGATTTCTGACCCACAGGAAATCGTACGGAAGGCAAGAAAGCGACCGAACATGAATATTCATGAGTACCAGGCGAAAGAAATTCTTCGCAAATACGGTGTGACCGTGCCGAACGGCAAGGTTGCCTACACCGCTCAGGAAGCCACCGAAGCTGCCCAGTCCTTGGCTGGTCCGGTTTACGTGGTGAAATCCCAGATCCATGCAGGCGGCCGCGGCAAAGGCACCTTCAAGGAAGCAACCGCTGGCGATAAAGGCGGCGTTCGCGTCGTCAAAAGCGTCGAGGAAGTCGGCACCAATGCCGGTCAGATGCTCGGCGCCACTCTGGTCACCCACCAGACCGGCCCGGATGGCAAGGAAGTCAAACGCGTCTATATCGAAGAAGGCTGCGACATCGCACGCGAACTCTATCTTTCGCTGCTTGTTGACCGTGCCACTTCGCGCGTGATCTTCATGGCCTCCACCGAAGGCGGCATGGACATCGAAGAAGTTGCCGAAGCAACCCCGGAAAAGATCGTCACCGTTGACATTGATCCGGCTGCCGGCTTCTCGGGCTTCCATGGTCGCAAACTGGCATTCGCGCTGGGTCTCGAAGGCAAACAGGTTTCCAAGGCCGTCAAATTCATGACCGCCATGTATAACTGCTTCCTCGAAACCGATGCGGCGATGGTTGAAATCAACCCGCTGGTCGTCACCGGTGATGGCGACATCATCGCGCTCGATTGCAAAATGAACTTCGACGACAACGCGCTGTTCCGTCATCCGGACATCGAAGAACTGCGTGACGAAGACGAAGAAAACCCGGCCGAACTCGAAGCTGCAAAACACAGCCTCAACTACATCAAGCTCGATGGCACCATCGGCTGCATGGTCAACGGCGCAGGCCTTGCCATGGCAACCATGGACATCATCAAGCTTTATGGCGGCGCACCGGCAAACTTCCTCGACGTTGGCGGCGGGGCCACCAAGGAACGCGTTACGACCGCGTTCAAACTGATCCTGTCTGACCCGAATGTCGAAGGCATCCTGGTCAACATCTTTGGCGGCATCATGCGTTGTGACGTGATCGCAGACGGCGTTGTGGCAGCAGCCCGCGAAGTCAGCCTGAACGTTCCGCTGGTCGTTCGCCTCGAAGGCACCAATGTCGAACTTGGCAAGAAAATCCTCGAAGAATCGGGTCTGCCGATTGTTTCGGCCGACAACCTTGCCGATGCCGCCGAAAAGGTGGTCAAAGCTGTGAAGGAGGCCGCGTAACTATGGCTGTTCTCGTCGATAAAAACACCAAAGTTATCTGCCAGGGTTTCACCGGTTCGCAGGGTACCTTCCACAGCGAACAGGCAATTGCCTATGGCACCAAAATGGTTGGCGGCGTAACCCCGGGTAAAGGCGGCACCAAGCACCTTGACCTGCCGGTCTTCAACACCGTTGACGAAGCGGTCCATGTGACCGGTGCCAATGCATCGGTGATCTATGTTCCGCCGCCCTTCGCGGCTGATGCGATCCTTGAAGCCATCGACGCCAAGGTCGAACTGGCTGTCTGCATCACCGAAGGCATTCCGGTTGCCGACATGGTTCGCGTCAAGCGCGCCCTTTCGGGTTCGAACACCCGTCTGATCGGTCCGAACTGCCCGGGCGTCATCACGCCTGACGAATGCAAGATCGGCATCATGCCGGGCCACATTCACCGTCGCGGCAAGATCGGCATCGTTTCCCGTTCCGGTACGCTGACCTACGAAGCAGTCGCACAGACCACCGCCGCAGGGCTGGGTCAGTCGACCTGTATCGGTATTGGTGGTGACCCGGTCAACGGCACCAACTTCATCGATTGCCTCGACCTGTTCCTGAAGGATCCGGAAACCGAAGGCATCATCATGATCGGTGAGATCGGTGGTTCTGCCGAAGAAGAAGCATGTGAATTCCTGCAGGCTTCCAAAGTCAAAAAACCGGTTGCCGGCTTTATTGCTGGTGTAACCGCGCCTCCGGGTAAACGCATGGGCCATGCCGGTGCGATCATCTCCGGCGGTAAGGGCACTGCGGATGCGAAAATGGAAGCAATGCGCAGCGCTGGTATTCTTGTTGCCGATTCCCCGGCAAGCCTTGGCTCGACCATGCTCAAGGCTTTGAAAGGGTAATCAGGGTAGTCAGAGGAAAGGCAGGGGGAGGCGTGGTCTCTTTCGGGACCATGCCTTCCAAGACCACAAATGAAACCTCAAGATATCGACACGATTCTGAACGAGTCGAACGCAACTTATATCGCTGAACTTTATGCCCGGTATCAGAACAACCCGTCTGCGGTTGATCAGAGCTGGGCTGAGTTTTTTGACGGGTTGCAGGACGACGCTTCCGATCTCCTTGCCGAAATGCAGGGACCCAGCTGGCAGCCGCGGGAAACCAAGGTTGTTGGCGGTATGGAAGGTTACGACGTCTCCCAGGGTCACGCCGAACGTCCCGCCAATGGCGGTTACGCACCGGCGGCTCATGCGGCACCACAGGGTGCGCCGGTCAGCTCCGACGCCATCCGTGCCGCGGCACATGATTCCATTCGCGCCCTGATGCTGATCCGCTCCTATCGCGTGCGTGGCCATCTCGAAGCGAACCTTGATCCGCTGGGCCTTGCCCCGCGCGATCCGCATCCGGAACTTGATCCGAAAACCTATGGCTTCACCGAGGCCGACATGGATCGCCCGATCCATATCGCCAACGTTCTTGGCCTTGAAACTGCTACCATTCGTCAGATCGTATCGCTGGCCCGCAAAACCTATTGCGGCTCGATCGGTATCGAATTCATGCATATTCAGGAACCTGAACAGAAATCATGGATTCAGCAGCGTATCGAAAGCATCGGCAACCAGACGCAGTTCACTGCACGCGGCAAGGAAGCCATCCTTGAGCGCCTGGTCGAAGCCGAAGGTTTCGAAAACTACCTGCACACCAAATATGTCGGCACCAAGCGTTTCGGTATTGATGGTGGCGAAGCCCTGATGCCGGCTCTCGAACAGATCCTCAAACGCGGCAGCCAGCTTGGCATCCGCGAGGTCGTGTTCGGCATGCCGCACCGTGGCCGTCTGAACGTTCTGGCGAACGTCCTGAACAAACCGTTCCAGGCGATCTTCTCGGAATTCATGGGCAACCCGTCCAAGCCGGACGACGTGATGGGCTCGGGTGACGTTAAATATCACCTTGGAACATCCGCTGACCGCGAATTTGACGGCAACGTTGTTCACCTGTCGCTGACCGCGAACCCGTCCCACCTCGAAGCGGTAAACACCGTCGTTCTGGGTAAGGTCCGCGCCAAACAGGCACAGCGCAAGGACACCAACCGCGAACAGGTCATGGGTATCCTCCTTCACGGGGATGCGGCCTTTGCCGGTCAGGGTCTTGTTGCTGAAACCTTCGATCTGTCGCACCTCAAAGGCTATCGTACCGGCGGTACGATCCACTTTGTCGTCAACAACCAGATCGGTTTCACCACCAAACCGTCCGATAGCCGTTCCTCGCCTTACTGCTCGGATATTGCCAAGGTCGTTCAGGCGCCGATCATCCATGTCAATGGTGACGACCCCGAAGCCGTGGTTCACGCCGCACGCATCGCGACCGAATTCCGTCAGGAATTCAAACAGGACGTCGTGATCGACATGTTCTGCTATCGCCGCTTTGGTCACAATGAAAGCGACGAACCGGCCTTCACCCAGCCAAAGATGTATGACGTGATCGGCAAACACCCGACCACCAAGGACATCTATGCGCAGAAACTGGTCAAGGAAGGTCTTCTGACCGAAGAACGCGTCAAGGAACTGGATCAGAAATTCCAGAGCTACCTTGACGACGAATTCAAGGCGTCCGAAGCCTACCGCCCGAACAAGGCAGACTGGCTCGAAGGCAAATGGTCAGGCCTTGCATCCTCGCACGGCGAAGATGCGGACTGGACCGGTCAGACCGGTGTGGATGATGACTTGTTGCAGGAAGTTGGCCGGGCTCTTTCGACCCCGCCCAGCGACTATGACATCAACAAGAAAATCCTGCGCCAGCTCAAGGCCAAGGCCAAGATGTTCGAAACCGGCGAAGGCATTGACTGGGCAACCGGCGAAGCCCTCGCATTCGGCACCCTGATGTGCGAAGGCACTCCGGTGCGTCTGTCCGGTCAGGATTGCCAGCGCGGCACCTTCTCGCAGCGTCACGCAAAACTGGTCGATCAGACCACCGAGGCAAAATACACTCCGCTCAACAACATCCGTACCGGCCAGGCCGAGCTTGAAGTCCTCAACTCGCCCCTGTCCGAAGCCGGTGTTCTGGGCTTCGAATACGGCATCACCCTTGCCGAACCGCATTCGCTGGTTCTGTGGGAAGCCCAGTTCGGTGATTTTGCCAACGGTGCACAGGTCATCATCGACCAGTTCATCAGCTCCGGCGAAGCCAAATGGCTGCGCATGTCCGGTCTGGTGATGCTGCTGCCGCACGGTTACGAAGGTCAGGGTCCGGAACACAGTTCCGCCCGTCTGGAACGGTATCTGCAGCTTTGTGGTGAAAACAACATGCAGGTGGCCAACGTCACGACCCCTGCAAACTATTACCACATCCTGCGCCGCCAGATCCGCCGCTCGTTCCGCAAGCCGCTGGTTCTGATGACGCCGAAATCGCTTCTGCGCCACAAGCAGGCGGTATCCAGCCTGTCCGAATTCGGACCGGGTACCACCTTCAAGTCGGTGATCAGCGAAACCGCCAAACTGACCGATGCCAAAAAGGTCAAACGCGTCGTCCTGTCTGCGGGCAAGGTCTATTATGATCTGCTGGCAGAACGTGAAAACCGCGGGATCGACAATGTTGCCCTGGTGCGCGTCGAACAGCTCTATCCGTGGCCGGCCAAGGAACTGGCAGAAGAACTTGCCAAATATCCGAATGCCGACGTGGTCTGGTGTCAGGAAGAACCCGAAAACATGGGTTCGTGGTACTTCGTCGATCGTCGTATCGAAGGCGTGCTGTCCGAGATCAAACACAAGGCCGGTCGCCCGATCTATGTCGGTCGCAAGGCTGCCGCGTCCCCGGCAACGGGCTTGCTCAAGGCTCACCTGCGCGAACAGGCCGAACTGGTCGATGCCGCGCTGAGCGTAAAATAACTTTACCGGACGGGCGGGAAACCGCCCGTCCGACCCGCACATTCAGAATTCATTCGTATTCGGGCAGGCCCAAACTGTCTGATAGAAAAAACGGTCGAGGAAAAAATGGCGACTGAAGTTAAAGTTCCCACGCTGGGCGAGTCTGTTACCGAAGCAACAATTGCGAAATGGTACAAAAAAGTCGGTGATGCGGTTGCAGCCGATGAACCGATTGTCGAACTTGAAACCGACAAGGTCACCGTCGAAGTCAACGCACCGGTCGCTGGTGCGATTGTCGAACTGGTTGCCGGCGAAGGTGACGAAGTCGAAGTCGGCGCCCTGATCGCCATGATCAAGGAAGGTGCCGAAGGCGCTGCTCCGGCCAAGGAAGAAAAAGCCGAAGCCAAGGAAGAGCCAAAGAAAGAAGAGCCGAAAAAAGAAGAAGCCAAACCGGCTGCTGCCCCGGCAGCAAGCGCACCGGCGGCTTCGACCTCGGCCAATACCGATCATCCGCTGCCGCCTGCCGTTCGCAAACTGGTCGAAGACAAAAATCTCGATCCGTCGAAAATTCCGGCAACCGGCAAAGACGGCCGCCTGACCAAGGGCGACGTTCTGAACTTCCTCGAAGGTGGCGGATCGGCTCCGCGCGCGGCGGCTGCTGCACCGGCAGCACCTGCTGCTCCGAAGCCGGAACGCGAACTGCGCGAAGGCGAAGAACGCGTCAAGATGTCCAAGCTGCGCCAGACCATCGCGCGCCGCCTGAAAGAAGCCCAGAACACCGCGGCCATGCTGACCACTTATAACGAAGTGGACATGACCAACCTTCTGGCTTGCCGTAATCAGTACAAGGACGGCTTTGAAAAGAAACACGGCGTGAAGCTCGGCTTCATGTCCTTCTTCATCAAGGCCTGCACCACGGCGCTTAATGAATGGCCGGCGGTCAATGCCGAGATTGATGGCAACAGCTTCATCTACAAGAACTACTGCGATATCGGCGTTGCCGTTGGTACCCCGCAGGGTCTGGTTGTTCCGGTCATCCGTTCGGCGGAAAAGAAAACCTTTGCCGACCTCGAAAGCACCATTGTCGATTTCGGCAAACGTGCACGTGACGGCAAACTGGGCATGGATGAAATGACCGGCGGCTCGTTCACCATTTCGAATGGTGGCGTGTTTGGCTCCCTTCTGTCCTCCCCGATCCTGAATGCGCCGCAGTCCGGTATCCTCGGCATGCACAAAACCCAGATGCGCCCGGTCGCGATCGACGGCAAAGTCGAAATCCGTCCGATGATGTATCTGGCGCTGTCCTATGACCACCGTATCATTGACGGCCGCGAAGCCGTTTCCTTCCTGGTACGCGTCAAGGAATGCATCGAGAACCCGGAACGCATCCTGCTCGACATCTGATCAGACAAAAGGATCAAAGAACTCATGAGTGAGAACTACGACGTTGTCGTGATCGGTGGCGGTCCTGGCGGTTACGTTTGCGCCATCCGCGCCGCACAGCTTGGTCTCAAGGTTGCCTGCGTTGAAAAACGCGGCACCCTTGGCGGTACCTGCCTCAATGTAGGCTGCATCCCGTCCAAGGCCCTGCTTCATTCGTCCCACCTCTTCGAAGAGGCGACCGAGCATTTCGATACCCACGGCATCGAAGTCTCCAAGCCGAAGGTCAATCTCGAAAAGATGATGGCCCGCAAGGACAAGGTCGTTGACAGCAACGTCAAGGGCATTGAATTCCTGTTCAAGAAGAACAAGGTCACCTACGTCAAGGGTGCCGGCGAAATCACCTCGCCGACCACGGTCAAGGTTGCCCTTCTGGATGGCGGCGAAGAAACCATCACTGCCAAGAACATCGTGATCGCCACGGGTTCGGAAGTCACCCCGCTGCCGGGTGTCGAAATTGACGAAAAAAACATCGTCTCCTCGACCGGCGCACTGGTTCTTCCGAAAGTGCCGAAAAAGATGGTCGTCATTGGCGCAGGCGTGATCGGTCTCGAACTCGGTTCGGTCTGGCGTCGGCTTGGTTCCGAAGTCACCGTGATCGAATATCTCGACCGCATCCTGCCGGGCATGGATGGCGAACTGGTCAAACAGACCCAGCGCATCTTCGCCAAACAGGGCCTCGAATTCAAACTGGGCCACAAGGTCACCGGTGCGAAATCGGGCAAGTCTGGCGTGACCCTCACGGTTGAACCGTCCAAGGGCGGCGATGCCGAGGAAATCAAGGCTGACGTCGTTCTGGTCGCCATTGGTCGCCGTCCGTTTGTCACCGGCCTTGGCCTTGACAAGGCAGGCGTCGAACTTGACGAACGCGGTCGCGTTAAAACCGACGAACACTTCCAGACCAACGTGCAGGGCATCTTTGCGATTGGCGATGCGATTGCCGGTCCGATGCTCGCCCACAAGGCCGAGGAAGACGGTGTCGCCCTTGCTGAAATGCTCGCAGGCGAAGAAGGCCATGTCGATTACGGCAAGGTCCCGGGTGTTGTTTACACCTGGCCGGAAGTTGCCGCTGTCGGCAAGACCGAAGAACAGCTGAAGGAAGAAGGCGCAGACTACAAAGTCGGCAAATTCCCCTTCACCGCCAACGGTCGCGCCAAGGCAATGGAAAGCACCGAGGGCTTTGTGAAGATCATCGAAGACAATAAAACGCACCGTGTCGTCGGCGCGCATATTGTCGGCCCGGCTGCGGGCGATCTGATTGCCGAAGTGGTCCTTGCGATGGAATACGGCGCCTCTGCCGAAGACATCGCGCGCACCTGCCACGCCCACCCGGCCCTTGGCGAATCCGTCAAGGAAGCCGCCCTGGACGCCGACAAACGCGCGATCCACATGTAATAAGATCCGGGGCAACCCGATCATTCAAACGGCCGCTCCCTAGGGGCGGCCGTTTTTTGTGCGGTTTACTCCCCACCGTCATTCCCGCGAAGGCGGGAATCCAGACAGCCGCCGGCAGCACCGACCACCGGGAGACGCGCCCCTATCCGATCCCGGAACACCCAACCCGCCGAAACATGGACACCCGCCTTCGCGGGTGTGACGAAAAATGGGTTCTGCTGCCCCGCCCAACAGCCTCTCGCCCTGGTTTGGCTTGCGCTCCTCTGACCGACTGACCCAGCCGGTCCTGGCCTTGCCCCGCCTCGGGTCTACCATGCCTCGTTTCGTCGCTGCCCCATTCGGCCCTGCCGTGCTCAGCCACTGCCCGCTGCCTCCTGCATGCAAAACAGACCCAACGATGACATCGGACAGGCTCCTGCCCCGGACACCGGACCAAAGCCCGGATTGAAACTCGGCCCCGCCAACGGTGACGCCCCAGCCCAACACCGAACCGACGCCGACCTCCCCTCCAAGACGCAATACGCCCCCAAGATCCAAGCGAAAATCCAAGCCAAGTTCTACGCCGGACGATGCCCACTGGTGCCGCTGGCCTCACTGCCCCCGACCGGGCTGTGCGATTGCTGCGTGCCCACCGATAGCGACGAGGCTCCGCCGACCGTTCTTGCTGCCACTCTCGCCAGATGGTACGGCCAGAACGGAACGGTCCCGTGTTGACCCACGCTCCGATCCCGGCACTGGCGTGATGACATCGCAGCCCCAACCACCCCTGCTCCGCTGCTGACCACTCGATCCGCATCCGGCCCCGCAAATCTTCCCGCGCCCTTCCCGGCAGGCGCACCTCTCCCGTTCTGCCTTTCCACTTCGTCAAACTTTACGCCGTCCGTTTCCGGGCCGTTTCAAAGCCCGGACGCACTCCTGCCGTATTGACTTTCCCCACACGGATCTTCCGCGCCTGGCGGAATCCACCTGCTATTCAACCACTCAACATCGTCGCTTTTTCATCACTTCATCCCCTGCTTTTGACAAACAATCTGACCCCGGAAATGCAAAAAACCGCCAAAGCGCATCACGCTTGGCGGGTTATGTCTCCGGACCCATTTGTCCTGTTGACTTTATCTTTATGCCACAAACAAAAGAACAAATCAAGAACATTTTGCAAAAATTTTCGCCCGCCGGTTCTGGTAAAAATTCTCGTTTATTCTCAATAAATTATGCCATCATATTGCCCTATGAAGGACCGGTCCGCTAAGATCACCCGCCGGGATTGCCCGGATCAAGACGCAGGAGAAACCACCCATGACGCTTTCGATCGGACTTGTCGCCCATGACCGTCGCAAACGCGAAATGGCCGATTGGCTGGAAACCCACAAATCACAGTTTTCCGGCACCCGGATTTTTGCCACCGGCACCACCGGGCGCGTGCTTCAGGAACGCTTCCCCGATCTCGATATCGTGGCGCTTAAAAGCGGCCCGTTCGGCGGTGATCAGCAGCTCGGCTCGATGATTGCGCATGGCGAATTGCAGGCGATGTTTTTCTTCACCGACCCGATGACGCCCCAGCCCCACGATGTTGATGTCCGGGCCCTGATCCGGCTGGCCAACATGTATGAAGTGCCGATTGCATGCAACCGCAGCACCGCCGACCTTCTGATCAGCAACCCGAAATTCGAGGAAATCTGCGAACAATATCGCGGCCATTCCCCCGAACAGGTTTTTGCCGAATACCAGAACCGCAAGGTTTGAGACATCCCCCGGCCCGCTCTGGGCCCACCCCACATCAAACTGATGCGACCACCCCATGCAGCTTGCCTACGACCTGATCGCCGCCATCTTTCCGATCTTTGCCGCCATTCTGGTCGGGGCGGCACTCAAACGTTATCTGATCACCGGTTCTGACATCTGGGCCGGGATTGATCGGCTGACCTATTACCTGCTGCTGCCATCGCTTCTGATGGTGGAAATTTACCGTGCCGATTTCAGTTCCGGGCATGCGGGCACCGCCGTCATGGTCACCTTGGGCGCGACCCTTTTCCTTGCGGCTGTCCTGCTGCTTTTGCGGCCGCTGATCACCAGCAACACACCGCTCTTTACCTCGATCTTTCAGGGATCGGTGCGCTATAACAGCTATGTGCTGCTTGCCGTTGCCGATGCGCTTTATGGCAGCGAAGGTCTGGCACTGGCGATTGTCTTTGTTGCGGTGATGGTGATTGCGACCAACATGCTGGGCGTTGTGGTGCTGAATGCCTTTGCGGGTGGCAAGGGCAGCTTTAAACGCATCATGATCGGGCTTGCGCAAAACCCGATCATCATCGCCGCCGGGGCCGGTGCGGTGCTTAATATCAGCAACATTCACGTGCCGCTGCCGATTGAAAATACCGCGGCCCTTTTCAAAACCGCCGCCTTGCCGCTCAGCCTGCTGTCGGTCGGGGCCGGACTGCGTTTTATCCTCAGCAAACAGGCATTGGGCGCCATCGCGCTTTCAACCACGATCAAGCTTGCGATCCTGCCGGTCATCACCGGCATTGCGCTGCATCTGGCCGGGGTGGAGGGTATGGTTCTGGCGATGGGAGTGCTTTATGCCGGTATGCCCTGCGCCGGCAACGCCTATATCCTCGCCCGGCAGCTTAATGGCGATCCGGAGGCCATGGCCTCAATCATCACCCTCGAAACTCTCCTGTCCGCCTTCAGCATCGCTGCCATCGCCGCCATACTGAGCATCAACTGACGCCGCATGCGGGGCATAGTCACCCGCATAGCCACAGGCCGAAAGCCCCGGCCGCATCAGCTCCGGCGGCGGTGCATCGACCACCACCGGCTCCCGGTCGGCATGGAACGGCACCACGATCTGGCGTGACAGCAGCATCAGGGTCGGCGGCTGTCCAAAAATCGGCGGTTCATCCCCCCGACCATAAAACGGATCGCCCAGAACCGGATGACCGATATGGTCCAGATGCACACGAAGCTGGTGCGTGCGGCCCGTATGGGGCGTTAACGCAAGCCAGGTGATATCATTGCCCGCTTCGTCCTTGCCGCGCCCCAGTACCTGATATTCGGTCTTTGATGGCTGCCCGTCTTCATGGACCAGCATCCGCCAGCCGCTTTCATCATTGGTCTTGCCAATCGGCGCGTCGATAAAGCCGTGATCATCGGCAACCGCACCACGCACCACGGCCCAATAGGTTTTGCCGATCAGCTTTTCGGTAAACAGGCGGGTGATCTTTTTCGATGATTTCGGATGCCGGCACAGCAACAGGCACCCGGCCGTATCGCGATCAAGCCGGTGCGCCAGGGTTGGTTCGGGCTGAATGCCGAATTTAAGGTCGGGCAGATACGCATCGACATGGAAATAGGTTTTCGGCCCGCCATGCGACG
This sequence comes from Thalassospira lucentensis, assembly GCF_001613805.1. Taxonomy (GTDB): domain Bacteria; phylum Pseudomonadota; class Alphaproteobacteria; order Rhodospirillales; family Thalassospiraceae; genus Thalassospira; species Thalassospira lucentensis_A. The sequence continues at coordinate 58,780 of NZ_LPVY01000023.1, read as the reverse complement.
CCAATCCCGGCGGCTTGTTCAGAACGATGACATTTGAATCGCGATGCAGAACGCTTGCGATCAGATCTTCGGCTATCGGATGGGGCATGGTCGGCCTTTCATTGTTGGCCCTGCTTTACCGCAAAGCCACACATGCTGCAATCGCGCAGCAACCGGCCCCACCCCCAAACCTGATCCAGACGGCAATCATCTGCGTATGGAAACACAGAATTCATTCTTCGCAATCCGGCTTTGACGCACTTTGTTCGCCGGGGCCAAAAGCAGGGTACGCCATCACATGCCACGCCCGAAACCTTTTAAATATCTGCTTGCCACCCTTGCCATTCTGGCGGCCCAGAATGCCGGTTCGGCCTTCGCGCAGAACGGCGAATTATCGGCCCTTACCCCCGCACAATCCGATGGCCTTGACCGCAGTGCGGCCTGCCGAAACTTCGATCCGATTGCGCGTTACGGCAATGAACTGGTGTTTCAGATCCGCCGCAACGATGCCCCGGTCGGGCAGCATATCGTGCGTTTCAATCGCGGCAAGGACGGTCTTCAGGTTGTCGCCCAAAGCAATATCGATATCTCGTTTCTGGGCTTCAATGCCTATAGCTTCCGTTACCGATCCGAAAGCATCTGGCAGGATGGTCAATTATCGACTCTATCGGTAGAGGTCGATGATGACGGTGATCAGACCAGCATTTCGGCACGGCGCGAAAACGATCAGCTTGTCGTTGATGGCCCCGATGGTCAGAAGTCCCTGCCACCCGGAATTTTCCCGACCGATCACTGGCATTGCGGTGTTTTGCAAACCGATCAGGTCCTCAATACGCTGACCGGCAATCCCAACGCGATCACCATATCCCAGACGGGGGGCGAACGTCTGGCTGTTGGCAACGGCATGATCAACGCGACCCACTTCACCTATGACGGCGAGCTTCAAACCAATGCATGGTACGATGCCGATGGCCGGTGGGTTGGATTGCGCTTCAAGGCGCGGGATGGCTCTGAAATCACCTATCGCTGCACAAGTTGCCAGACCGACAATGCCCAAAAGGACCATCGCGGATGACCAAACATTTCAGAACCGTCTGGATCGTCGGCGCATCCGCCGGGATCGGGGCGGCACTTGTCGAAAAATTCGCAAAATCCGATGCGGGCGCAAACACGACGATTATCGCATCGGCACGCTCCGCCGATGCGCTGTCCGATCTGGCCGCATCGTCGGAAAACATCCATGCCGTGCCGCTTGATGTGACCAAACCCGATGCGGTTCGCGATGCGATTGCCCTGATCGAAGACCGGTTTGGCCTGCCCGATCTGGTGGTTCTGGCTGCCGGGATCTATTCGCCGATGCCGGTCGATGAATTTTCGGCCAAAACCATCCGCGATCATTTCGATGTCAATTATTTCGGCACGGTCAATTGTCTTGAAACCCTGATCCCGAAAATGCGCAAACGCGGTTCGGGCGAAATCGCGGTTGTCGCCTCGGTCGCCGGATATCGGGGCCTGCCAAAGGCCGGGGCCTACGGCCCGACCAAGGCCGCCCTGATCAATTTGTGCGAAACCCTGCATGCGGAATTGGGGGGCACGGGCGTTCATCTTCGCGTGATCAATCCGGGCTTTGTCAAAACCCGGCTGACCGACAAAAACGATTTCGACATGCCCTATCTGCAAACCCCGGAACAGGCCGCGGGCTTTGTTTATCACGGCCTGACGCGCGGCAACGGATTTGAAATCGCCTTTCCGCCGCCCTTTGTCCGACAGCTAAAGCTTGCCCGCATTCTGCCCTATGGGCTTTATTTCAAACTGATCCGCAAAGTGATGGGAAAATCCGATGGATGATGTGCAATCAGCCAAACTTGAAACGCTGAAAGCCTATGGTGATTATTTTGCCAATCTGGGCCCGGAAACGGTTGAAAACCTGCATCATCACGTCACACCGGATTACAGCTTTACCGATCCGTTCAACACCATCAACGGCCCGGATCGGGTTTGTGCATATCTCGACAAGATGTTTCGCGATACCGAAAATCCGCAATTCATCGTTACCCATCAGGCGCTTGATAACGATCTCGGTTTTCTGCGCTGGCGCTTTACGGCCAGGATTTCGGTTCTGGGGAATTGGGATGTCACCGGCATGTCGGCCGTGACATTTTCCGATGATGGCACGCGCATTTCATCCCACGTCGATCATTGGGATTCCGGGATGGCCTTTTATGCGCGCATTCCGGTGTTGGGCTGGTTTATTCGGCGGCTCGCAGCACGGATGGCTGTTTCGTAAAGAACAGGGTGACCTCGCCGATCTCGAACCCCCATTTGCGCACGCGTGCCCGGTTCACAAGAACCCCGTCGCCCTGCAAAAACATCCAGTCATCGAAACTGACCCGCCAGCTACCGTCACCGACCTTCAGGTCCATTTCATAGCTCCAGTTCAGCGCATTGCCATACTGCACGCCCGCGGCCGTGCCGATGATATCATCGGCCTCCCCGCTCAGGCTGTGCTCACCGGTCTTGCGGATTGTCCATACACGGCGGTCCTGTTCACCATCGTCATACAGAAAATCCTCTTCCAGTGTCAGAACGCCATCATCGATGGTCCCGGTGATATCGACCGTGAACTGACGACGCAGTTTTCCGAACCGGTCCTCGAAAATTCCCCAGGCCCGACTATTGCCTTCGAAGTATTCAAACACATCGAAGCGGGGCTCTTTTTGCGCAAAATCCTGCGGTTTCATTGACCCACACCCGGTAAGTATCAAAACCATCACAAGCGCCGTAAAAGATCGCAGCATCAGCTTTCTCCCGCAAAGGATACAAGGATCAGAAGGTGCGGCGAGCCAGACGCCGACGAATGGCAACCTGATGCACGCGATCCAGCGGAAAACGCCACATCATCCCGATTGCTCCTGCTTTCAGTACGATGGGTAACACCGCATAGATCATGACAAGTGCGATCAAAGCCGCGGAATTTTCAGTGCCCCCATCGGTAAGGCCAAAAGCCCCCAAAATCGGCAGGGCAATGCCCGCCGCCAACGCCATCGCAAGCTTGTTGGTCATGTTCCAAAGCGCAAACAGAACACCGGTCCGGCTGGCATGAAACCGGTACCGGTCCCAGTCATCGACATCGGCCTGAATGGCGGGTGGCAGCGCCAGATCCGCCCCCAAGGCCGCGCCGGTAACCACACAGATCACCGCAAACCCGATCCAGTCGCCGGTCGACAGAAACGGCACAAACGCAAACGCCGAAACCGCCATGATCATCGCCATGCACCAGACCCGGTGTTTGCTGATTTTACCGGCCAGAAACACCCAAAGAGGAATGGCGGCGATGGCTGCAACAAAATACAAAAGGATCAGCGCGTTTTCGGCGTCGGTATCAAGCTTAAGGTAATAGCGCACAAAAAGCGGGAAACAGACGGCCGGCAATCCACCGGCAAGGCCATTGATCATCCATGCCGCAAGCAACCGCACGAACAACCGGTTCTGACGCAGGCTGCGCAGTGACTGGCCAAACCGGGTACGAAGGGAAATCCCCGTCTGATCCGGGATATCACGCCGCCCGTTACGGGCCGCACTATCGGGGACCTTGATGATCATAAGGGTAACGAAAACCGCCCCGGCGATAATCGTCATGACCGCAAGGGACCGGATTTCATCGGCCCGGGATGCGTTCATCATCACGACCGGGATCGCCCCGGCAATGACAATACCAATCAGCCCCGCCCCCTCGCGCAAGGACGTGATCAGTGTGCGTTCCCGGTAATCCCCCGAAAGGTCCGCTCCCCACGCCAGATACGGCACCTGAAACAGCGTCCAGCCAAGGAAAAGGATGCTTGCCGACATGAAAAGATGCCAGCCACCCGGCTGATCGGGCGGCACAAACAGCAGCCAGATCCCGATCCCGGCAATCACCGCTCCGAACCCGACCCAGATTTTGCGCCGTCCCGTATAATCCGAAAGCCATCCGGCCAACGGATCGGTCAGCATGTCGATAATCCGCACCGCCAGAAGGATCGCCCCCGTAAGGGCAAGCCCAAGGCCAAGGTCATCGCCATAATAACTGGGCAACAGGACATAGGCGGGAATCGTCGGCACCGCAGCTGCCATCGCTGGCAGTGCATAGTAAATGGCGGTTTTGCGGGCGCGATCAGGTTGCGGCATTTTCGGGATGTTCGATCACAAAGAACCCGACATTGATCGACCCTTCGTCAAACCCGGTTTCGCAATAGGACAGGTAATATTCCCACATCCGTTTGAAACGGATATCAAACCCCTGCTCGGCAATGCTGTCCCAGCCATGCTGGAAACGGCGCTGCCATTCGGCGAGTGTTCGGGCATAGGATTTGCCGAAAAATTCGGAATGCCGCAGCGAAAGACCAGCCTTGTCGATGGCCTTGCCCAGCGCCTCCGGCGAGGGCAGCAAACCACCCGGAAAGATATAGCGCTGGATAAAATCGGCACCCTTGCGGTAATCCTCGAACCGGTCATGATCAATGGTGATGATTTGCAAAACCGCCTTGCCGCCCGGTTTTAAACGCTTGCGGATCATATCGAAATAGATCGGCCAGTGTTCCTCGCCAACCGCCTCGAACATTTCAATCGAAACGATCTTGTCGAACTGCCCGTCCTGATGACGATAATCGCGAAGCTCGATCTGGGTGCGATCCGAAAGGCCAAGTGTCAGCAGGCGATTGCGCGCAAAGGCATGCTGTTCGCGCGAAAGCGTCAAACCCGTCACATGGCAACGATGCTGCCCTGCCGCCATTTCGGCAAAACCGCCCCAGCCACACCCGACTTCCAGAACCCGTTCGCCTGGTTGCAGCGATGCAAGGTCGCAAATCCGGCGGTACTTGGCATCCTGTGCGGCTTCAAGTGTCATGTCCTTGCGACGATAAAGACCCGATGAATAGGTCATCCCCGGATCAAGCCATTCCTGATAGAACCGGTTTCCAAGGTCATAGTGATAGGCAATATTGCGTTTTGATCCTTCGACCGTATTGGCATTCCGAAGATGCCCGATCCGGGCAATCACGCGCGAAATCATGCCACCTGCCAGCCGGGCACGAACGATATTTTCGTTCAGCATCGCCACCCGCATCACCTTGGTCAGGTCCGGGCTGCTCCAGGCGCCATCCATATAGGCCTCGGCAAAGGCAACATCGCCCCCGGTCGCAAGCCTGCGGATCGCCTTCCAGTCATGAATATGCAAAACTGCCCGGATTTCGGTCTGTTCCTCGCCGGTAAACTGCAACGTATCCCCATCGGGCAAAACAATCGTCAGCCGGCCATAATGCAAATGCGCCAGAATGCGTTTCAGCATGATTTTCAGCACGTTGCGACTTCCGGTCATGCCACCAATAACGGGCAGGAACCGGTCACGAAACGGGCGAACAATGGTCGAAGAGGATCGATTGCGTTCCGGCATTTCCTGATTACCTTTTTGCGGCTTCGGCCGTCTGGCTATTGGCTGCCAACACGTAAGTCACATCATGTGCTGGCGGCTTTGGACGTTTATGGAACTTCATGCCTTTGCGCCACAGATGCAGCGCCTCGTAATGAATGCCCGCCACCACCTTAATCGTCATCAGCGGATAGCGAACAAAGGCCATAAACAGATTACGATCAGAAAGCGCGGTTCGATCACCGACAAAGGCCGCATTCAGAAATGCACCGTCCCTGTCGGTTTCACGGATGGCCACCGCGACCTTTTCGTCTGGCATGCAAATGCGGAAATGATAGTCGGCCTGCATATCGATGAAGGGCGAAACGTAAAATCCCTTCGCGCAGCTCTGGCGCAACACGCCTTTTTCATCAATGGCATCCGGGCGGACCGGGATCAGATAACTGTGCCGATCCCCGAATGTATTGGACACCTCATACAGGACCGCCCCCACCGACCCATCGGCACGATGGCAGAAATAAACCGACAGCGGATTGAAAACGAAGCCCAGAATCCGCGGATAACACAGCAATTCGATCCTGTGCGCACAATCGCCCAGATCATGCTTTTTCAGGATATCTTCGATGCGTGTGCGGATATCCCCATGATCGCGGTCCGCATGGTCGCGGTCATGGAATGAAAACAGGTTGAACCGGTTACGGCTAAACAGTTTCAGCGATCCGGCCAAGCCATCGATTTCATCAAGATCGAACAAAAAGGAAAACACCCGATAGCGCAATTTGTGATCGCGCGGGCGAAGGCGATGATGCATCACCGATCCTTCAAACAGGGCGGATGTCCATGTACCTGTCATTCGGCAGCTTCTTTTTGCGCGATATTGATAGGCCCCAGATGAATACGACCGCTTTCATTTTCAACGTTCCATGGCCGCCGGACATTGCCCAGTGCTTCTGCCACCGCAAGGCCCGACTGAATGCCGTCTTCGTGGAAGCCATATCCAAAATAACTGCCGCAATACCAGATGTTATCCTGCCCCTGGATCGACCAAAGCCGTTTCTGGGCATCCATCGCCGCGGCATCAAAAACCGGGTGGTCATACAGGAAGGATCGAATAACGCTGCCCTCGCGCGGCGGGCGTGCCGGGTTCAGGGTCACAAAAAGCGGCTGCCCTTCGTCTAGATGCTGCAACCGGTTCATCCAGTAAGTTACACAGACTTTCTGTTCCCCGTCATGCTCCTCGGCAAGGTAGTTCCAGCTTGACCAGACCTTGCGCGTCCGGGGCATCAGGCTGTCATCATCATGCAGGATCGCCAGATTGCGTTCATACTGAAACGCTGACAAAAGATCGCGCACCGCGGGCGCCGGATTGGCCTGAAGCGAAAGCGCCTGATCACCATGGCAGGCCAGAACAACGTGATCGTAGTCCGTCCGCTCGCCGTAACGGTCTTCGATGAATACGCCCCCCTTGCCGTTCGGTCCGACCTGGGTAATGGCGCTATCAAGGATCACACCACCGGAAATATCTTTGATCATCTTGCTGACATACTGGCGCGATCCACCAACAACGGTGCGCCATTGCGGCCGATCCTTGATCTGCAAAAGTCCGTGGTTCTGACAGAACCGGACAAACGCCGCCAACGGATACTCCATCATCGTATCGACAGGGGTGGACCAGATCGCGGCCCCCATCGGCAACAGATGATCATTGATAAAGGATTTCGAATAACGATTGGCCGTCAGATAATCGCCAAGACTTTGCGTTTCCGCCTGCCCGGTTTCAAGCGCAAGCGGCGCTTCGCGATAAAATCGCAGAATATCACGTACCATTCGCCAGAAGCGCGGGCGGAAAATATTGCGTTTCTGCGCGATCAATGATGCCAGATCAGATCCGCCATATTCCAGCCCACCCCTGTCCATCGACGCGGCAAAGGACATATCGGTCGCAGCCGTTTGCACACCAAGATGATCAAACAGCGCGCAAAGATTGGGATAACAACGGGTGTTATAGACAATGAAACCGGTATCAACCGGTGTTTGCCCTGCATCCACGGTGTTGGAATGCCCGCCGGGCCGGTCATCCTTTTCATAAAGCGTGACAGTGTGGGACTGGCTGAGCAACCAGGCCGCCGACAGGCCGGAAATACCCGAACCAACAACAGCTATATTGAGTTTCCCCGATGATCGAAGCGTCATATGTGCCGCGCCTGCTTGCAGTGTTATTGTTTGAACTACATATGATTACGCATGACAGCAAGTTGCGGATCACTGCATAACAACGAATGCTGATAATTGTAAGTAATTGGCAGAAAACGTACAAATTCGTTTGATCCAAAATTTTCCGGCCGACGTATGATGATCCATGAACACCATCATGACGCGGCCCCGAAGGGGACCAGAAACGAAAATGAGCGGCACGACAAGAACAAGGCCCGGACCGGCTGACCCCGCCGAGGCCAAGCGATGTGCCAGCTGGATTGTTGCGGTTGCGGCGACGCAGGACCGTGAGGCATTTGCACAGCTGTTTGCCCATTTTGCCCCTCGCGTCAAAGCCTACATGTTCCGGTTTGGCGGCAATTCCGAAAATGCCGAAGAACTCGCACAGGAAGCCATGATGCAGGTCTGGCGCAAGGCGCATCTGTTTGATCCGCAAAAGGCCGCCGCCAGTACATGGATTTTTACAATCGCCCGAAACCTTCGCATTGATCGTTTCCGGCAACGCAAACATATCGAGGTGGATGATTCCGATCCGACGCTGATTATTGATGATAGCCCGCTTGCCGACGAAATCGTAGACCGGGATGAACATGCCGTTCTCGTCAAATCCGCGATGGAAGAATTGCCCGCCGATCAGAAAGTGGTTGTTGAATTGTCGTTTTTTGAAGATCTCTCGCACAGCGAAATTGCCGAACAGCTTGATATTCCGCTGGGCACCGTCAAATCGCGGTTGCGATTGGCCTTAACCAAACTTCGTGGTGGATTGGAGGGTGTAGCATGAATATCAAACACCACCCGACAGACCAGACATTGATGGATTACGCCAGTGGCAAGCTGTCGCAGGCGATGGAACTGCTCGTGGCAACGCATATGACACTGTGCCCGAAATGCCGTGAAAAGGTCGCGGAATTCGAGACCCTTGGTGGTGCGGCGCTTGAAACGGCAAACGTCATGTCGATGGATGCCCATGCGCTTGACCATGTCATGGCCATGATCGAACGCGAAACCGCCAACGAAAATGTCGTCTTCCGCGAAATGCCGTCCACACGGCGCGTCGCTGTCGGGGAAAGCATCACCGGATCAGCCATTCCGTCCGTCCCGCGCCCGTTGGCCGATCTTTTGCCTGATAATGTTCTCTCCCTCGAAGACATTCCTTGGAAGTCGCTGGCACCGGGTGTGAAGCATTACCAGCTTAAATCTATCGAAAGCAAAGGCACCGTGCGTTTGATGAAAATCGCACCGGGCGTCTCGATCCCTGATCACGGGCATCACGGTCATGAAATGACCCTGTTGCTTAAAGGGTCCTATATCGATGAAATCGGCCGGTTCCGCGCCGGTGACGTCGCAGATCTTGGCAACGATGTCGATCATCAGCCGATTGCCGACACCGCCGAGGAATGCATCTGTCTGATTGCCACCGATGCCCCGATGAAGTTCAACCGTCTGCTGCCCAAACTGTTGCAGCCCTTCATCGGCATATAAGTCAAACTGCGTCCCAACGCAGAAAGGCCGCGGACACACCGATGTCCGCGGCCTTTTAATTTGAATCCTGCCCCGTCTCGTCCGCGGGCCTATTGCGACGGCACCAGCCAATGGGTTCGGTGCGTTGCCGGACCGGGCAATTTGACCGCATCGCACAGCCACTGGCCGATTTCATCAAACTGCTGATCAAAACCATAAGGCGGGTTGATGATCATAAGTCCCGTGCCGCGCATGCGTCCCTTTGCCCCGCCCTGATTGGTCGAAAGCTCCGCACAAAGCACGCCACCCTTGGCTTTGATCCGGGCAAAGTTTTCACGCAGTTCAGCATCAAATCCCGCCTCAAGGATCGGATACCACAGCATGAAGATGCCATTTTCCCACCGTTCCCAGGCGCGTTTGATAGAACTCGCTGCCTTCTGATAATCCTGTTTCACGTCGTAACTGGGATCCATCAGAACCAGACCGCGCCGGATGGCCGGTGGCATCATGCCAACCAGTCCCTCATACCCATCGCGCTTGTGCAGGTGAATACGCGGATCGCGTTCAACACTGTATTCCAGCAGGTCATATTCGCGCGGATGCAATTCCATCAGGATCATTTCATCATGATCACGCAGCAATTCGCGCATGATAAACGGCGATCCCGGATAAAATGGCCCCTTAAGGTCATCATCTTCAAACACGCCGTAATCGCGCCCCTTGGCAATCGGATCAAATGCCGCGATCTGATCAAGGAAGGGCTGCATCTGTTTGGGGGCATTTCCCTTTTGCTGGGCGGCGGCGATGCCGTTTTTCCATTCACCGGTTTTCGCCGACTGGGCACTGCCAAGATCGTACCAGCCTGACCCGGCATGGGTATCAATCACGCAGAACGGTTTTTCCTTTTTGCACAGATAATCAAGGATGATCCGCATCGCGGCATGCTTGTGAATATCGGCAAAGTTGCCCGCGTGAAAGCCGTGCAGATAGCTGAGCATTGCCTTTATCCTTTGGGTGCGCGCGGCTTGCCGCCGCGTGACTGTTTATGGTTGCGCGACTTTTGCGGTCGTGCGGGCCGGAATGTGCTTTTGCCGTCACCCTCGGTGCGGGGCCGACGGTTGGCCTGCATGTTCCCGGGCAGGGGCTTGACCTGTATCGGGGCCGCTTCCGGTGCACTGACCTCGATGGCCTGCCAGTCACCGGGCGCAAGATCATCCAGCGTCCAGTCACCAATCGCATAGCGGATCAGACGCAGGGTCGGAAACCCGACAGCCGCCGTCATGCGGCGGACCTGCCGGTTGCGGCCTTCGGTAATGCTAAGTTCGATCCAGCTTGTCGGCACCGATTTGCGAAACCGCACGGGCGGATCACGCGGCCAAAGATTTTCGGGCTCCCCCATCAGGCGCGCACGCGCCGGGCGGGTCATGCCGTCTTTCAACTCGACCCCGTTACGAAGCGCGGCAAGGGCTTCCTCGGTCGGCTCGCCCTCGACCTGAACCCAATAGGTTTTCGGTTTTTTGAATTTCGGATGGGCGATCTGGGCATTCAATGGCCCGTTATCGGTCAGCAGCAGCAACCCTTCGCTATCGCGATCCAGCCGCCCGGCGGCATAGACACCGGGCAGATCGATATAATCAGCCAACGTCGCCCGACCGTTTTCACGGTCGGTAAACTGGGTCAAAACGCCATACGGCTTGTTAAAAAGGATCAGCTGCGCCATGCGCCGCATAGAACCATTTTTGCCAGACAAGTCAACCGGGCAAGTCGACCAGTCTAGCCGAACGTGATCAATCCTCGATCAGATATTCCATGGTGGTAACAACGCGCACGGTTTTGTTGATCTGCTGGCTTTCCGTGCTGTTTGGCGCACCATCGGCCGGAAGGATTTGGAACAATCCCTGCGTTGCGCGGCGAATACCGCCCAGACGGCCACCGGAATCGGTTGCAAACTGCTGTGCCGCATCGCGGGCATTGGCGGTTGCAGCCGCAATCATTTCCGGTTTGATGTCGTTAAGCTTGGTGAACATGAAACTCGGGCCCGGGTTATAACCCTGCCCGCCCAGAACAATCCCGCCCTGAAGCAGCTTGCCGATATCCTGCGTTGCCCCCACGACGGCATCGACATTGTCGGTCCGGACCTGAATGGTCTGACTGACGATATAACGGCTTTCAATCGGACCGGAACGATAGGATTGCGCAAGCTGATCGGTAACCTGAAGGCTTTGCAATTCGGTCATGTCCTTGGTGATGCCATGCGTTTCAAGAAACGCCAGAAGTGCTGTCGTATCGCTTTCGATCTTGGCCTGCGCGTTTTGCAAAACATCATCGGTCGCAACGTAGGTAATCGGCCACACGGCGCGATCCGCCACGACATCGCGTTCTGCCAATCCCTTGACGGTCACGAACCGGTCAAGCGACCGCATGTCCGACAGCCCCTTGCCAACCAGCCAGCCGGCACCGGCAATACCGGCACTGACCACGATTGCGGCAACGAATTTTGCAAATCCCGAAGAAGAAGACATGCCCGTGTTTCCTTGATTATTGTTGTTCCGCTGGACGCATAAATTTTGCTTCAAAGACCTTATCAGACGGAACAAAATCGACAAAATCAGGGCAGTCATTTTGCAGGTTTTCGAAATCAGACACCGGACATTTGAATGCATTCAAATTGGGTCGCAATCCGTATCCGAACATGCTAAAAGCCAGCAACGCCTGCGCTTCGCGCGGCCAACCATTCAAACATGCAAAAGCTTTACGAGGTCGTCCATGCGCCGTTCCGATATCAATGCTCATATCACGCATGCCAAGGAACTGTTCGAGTCCATTTCCTTCAAGCTGCCCTTCTGGGGTCATTATTCCCCGGCGCAGTGGGATGCCGAGCCTGATCTTGCGAAATGGTGCCACGCCCATCAGATGGGCTGGGACGTAACCGATTACGGCGAAGGTGATTTTGCCCGTCGCGGCCTGATCCTGTTCTGCCTGCGCAATGGCATCCTGCGCCAGCCGGGCGAAGTCCCCTATGCCGAAAAAATCATGATTGTCGGCGAAAATCAGGAATGCCCGTGGCATTACCACAAGGTCAAAATGGAAGACATCATTGTACGCGGCGGCGGCAATCTGGTGATTGAACTGACCAACCTGACCGAAGACGGCAAAATGGACATGGTCAATGACGTGCATGTCCGCACCGATGGCAAACTCAACATCCTTCCGGCCGGTGGCAAGGTTATTCTCGAACCCGGTCAAAGCGTCACCCTGCCGCGCACGCTTGTGCATCGCTTCTATGGCGAAGAAGGCAAAGGCCCGGTGATCGTTGGCGAAGTATCGCAGGTCAATGATGACCTTGCCGACAACTACTTCTTTGACTGCGACGCCCGGTTCAGCGAAATCGAAAATGATGTCGCGCCGATCCATCCGCTGTGGAATGAACTGGCCGGTTAAGGTCACAAATCAACGGATATGCAAACCCCCGGCAGTGCGACTGCCGGGGGTTTTTCTTTTGTCAGCCGCGTTCGAACCGTTGCAGGCCGACCGTACCGGACCAGGGATCGGACGCCTCCTCCACAGTCAGCCTGAAGCCGAAATCCTCATAAAGCTTACGGGCAGCATCCAGTCCGGCAAAGGTCGTCAACCAGACCCTGTCATACCGGTTCTCACTTAAAAAAGTGTCGGCCTGTTTCATAAGCTCACGGCCCAGCCCCCGGCCCCGCATGGCGTCAGAGGTGATGAACCACCGCAAATGCGACCCCGATGTCGCAAGATCAATACCGTCAAGCGCGATGGCACCGGCAAGATTACCCGTGCTGTCATATGCCGCGACAAAGAAATCACGTGTTGCATCAAACCGGGGAAAAAACGCGCCCATATCACGGGCAAGGCCAGCTTCGAACTGCAACCCGAAATTCCAGTGCGGCGTATAATATTGCATGTGCAGATCAATGATCTGGCCGATCACACCCGGTCGATAACCGTCAAAAACGATGTCACCTTTCACGGCCCCCTCCATCCCGACCGGCGGCAACGGCAAGGCATGCGATCTCGTGCGCGGCATCGCTGTCCAGCACTTCGTGCATCACCAGCCGCTTCCAGACCAGTGCAACAATCATCTCATTCACAACCACCGCCGAAACAGCTCCCTGCCCGGTGTTGACAGCTATGAATGCGCTCACCAGATCGACCACGATTGGTGCACGGCCGATCACAAGTCCGGTGCGAAGCGCATTCCGGATCGGTTCATTCTGCGCGGCTTCACCAATCAGGCCTGACAGAATCCGACCAGCCGGTGTCGTCTCGTAAAAACGGAAAAGCTGTTCAAGAAGTGCCGTCAAACCGGCTTCAAGCGATGCTTCGTGACGATGGAACGCTTTTGCCAAAACATCGCGGTCGACCAGATCGTCATAGACCTCGACAAACAGATCAGCCTTGGATGGCCACCAGCGATAGATGGTCTGTTTGCCGCTGCCCGCTTCGGCGGCAACCGCATCGATGCTGGTCGAATGGTAACCTTGCGCAACAACAAGTCTGCCCGCTGCATCAAGGATCGCCCGATGTTTTGTCACTGAACGCCGCATGGTGCCCCTTCCCGCTGATGAGCACCAACCTTGAACGAGACGAGACGTCTCGTCAATTTTAAAATCGCAGGCAGGCAGCCCCAAGGGGCAGCCTCAGGGGAAAGCGACAAGGGATAGTCCCAGAGCACAGCTCCGGGAGATGATGGATGATGGAAAGCTTCCTACTCCGCCGGAGGAGATTGCTCGGGATTCCCAAGGATTTCGGTGAATTCCGGCAGATCGCGAAGCGGCTCGAACTCGACCTCGGTCCAGGCCGGTTGGCGCATGGCATCGGACAGCGCCACCGCACGCTGCAGATCGGCAAGGGCGGCTTCCTTGTATCCAAGCCCCGCATTGGCACATGCCCGCTGATAATAGCCATTGGCATTATCCGGTGCCTCGGCCAGAAGCCGGTTGCACAGGCTAAGCGCCCAGTCGCGATCACCAAGCTGAAGGGCGGCATCGGCCTTATAGGCCATGACTTCCGGGTCACCCGGCGACAGTTCAAGGATCTTGTCGTAAATCTCGATCTTGGAACGCGGATTGGTCACCTTGTTGGCCTGCAGCCAGAAGGCATGAATGGTCTGGGTGCGTTCGATTTCTTCCTGATGATCGTTGATCACCATGCTTTTCTGACGCAGTTCTTCTTCAAGCGCGCTCAGACGTGTTTCAAATTCCTCCGACAGGCGACGCAATTCCGTATCGGCAAGGTTGCGCACACTTGATTTAAGCTCGCGCAACGACTGCCAGCCCAGCATGGTCAGAAGCGCACCGACCGCGGCCACGAAATAGAAGAAATAGGTCACCGTGTTCGAGGAATAGGAAATCGCCTTGTCGATGGCCTCAAGCTGGCGATTGACGACCTCGCGCAGCAATTCGGCACGCATTCCCTGCATTTCGGTCCGCAATGCCTTCAACTCGTCCAGCACATAGCGTTCCATCAGCGGCGGCATATTGGTGCGCTCACCCGCTTCAAGCGGACGGAAATCAACAGGCGGCAGGGTCTCGCCAGACGAGGTTTCAGATGTGGCAGGGGCCGCCCCCATGCCTTCCTGTGCCGGAACCGGCGACGTGGCAAACACCACCATCGTCATGAGGATACCGGCGACAATCCGTTCAAACCTTAACGTCATTTCCTGCTGCTTCCCTGTCTCTTTTTTAATGGATCGGTTTTGTCCATGCGCCGTTGTAACCCGGCCACGACCATGATCCAAATCAACGTTATGCTTGGACTGTAACGGTATATTGCCCTTGCCAAAACATACATTTTTTGGAAAATCGCGCAGGTATCGATGATTGAATACGACACCGACCCGGATCGGGCACAGCAATTGTCAAACGCAGCCCTTGCCATGATGGCAGAACTGGGTGTTGCCGCGCATCCGAACAATTATACGATCTTTTTCAATTACCTGTCCGGTGAAGAGCCCGATCTTAAACAGACGATCAATATCCTGCGCAGCAATCATCGCGAATTCGATGAATTGCAATGCCGCGATCTTTTCACCCGTTTTTTTGACACCGTACGGGAACGTGAAATCGTCTCCCGCATTACCGATGATTTGCGCAATCAGCTGACGTCGGTTCTCGAAACCGTCCGCAATGCCGGGATTGATACCCGCGCCTATGGCGAGGCCCTTGATCATTTCTGCGAATATATCGGGGACAAGGATTTCACCAATCTGGAACAGGCGCTGAAAACGCTTCTGGGCGCGACCCGCGAGATCGAAGGCGTAAACCGCATTCTCGAAACCCGGCTGGATAATACATCGACCGAAATTTCCAAACTGCGCCGCGACCTCGAAGACATGAAGCGCGAGGCCATGACAGATTGTCTGACCGGCATCGCCAACCGCAAGGCGTTTGATCTGCAACTGCGCGATTGCGCCATGCAGTCGATGGAAACCGGTAAACCGCTTAGCCTGCTTCTGATCGATATCGACTATTTCAAGACATTCAACGATACCCACGGCCATCAGGCCGGTGATCAGGTCATTCGACTGATGGCCCAGACCCTTCAGCAGAACGTCAAGGGCCGGGACACCGCCGCGCGCTATGGTGGCGAGGAATTTGCCGTCATCCTGCCGATGACCGGGCTTGGCTGCGCGCGCCAGCTGGCCGAACATATCCGCCACAATGTCGAAACCCGCACCATTATCAGCCGCACCCGCCATCAGGAACTGGGCAAGGTCACGGTATCAATCGGCGTCAGCACGTTTGAATTTGGCGAACCGCTTGCCCGTTTCATCGAACGGGCCGATCAGGCACTTTATCTGGCCAAGGCCAAGGGCCGTAACCGGGTCGCGACCGAACGCCAGATCACCGACGGGAACAAGGTAATCCGGACACTGGATATCACCGCGCCCGAACCCAAAAAGCAGCGTTGCGCCTGACGGGCACTGACAGGGTGTCAATTTCCCCGTATAAGGCAGGTCGTTTGTTTCGATAGATTGGCCTGCGACGTGAAGAAGATTGATGTCCTTGTGATTGGTGCCGGTGCCGCCGGCCTTATGTGTGCAATCGAAGCCGGAAAACGCGGCCGTTCGGTTGTAATTGTCGATCATTCGGCAAAACCGGCCGAAAAAATCCGGATTTCCGGGGGCGGCCGTTGCAACTTCACCAATCTGCATGCCAGCCCGGAAAACTTCATTTCGCAAAACAAGCGTTTCTGTGTTTCGGCGCTTAAACGCTATACGCAGTTTGACTTCATCGATCTGGTCAATCGTTATGACATTGCCTGGCACGAAAAGACGCTGGGTCAGCTCTTCTGCGATGAATCCTCGTTCCAGATCATCGACATGCTGCTCGATGAATGTGATGCCGCCAATGTCGAGCTGCGCCTGAACACCGAAATCAGCAACATCATCCGCCGCGATGATGCCGGGTTCGATGTCACCACGCGCACTGGCGCGCAATGGACCTGCCAGTCGCTTGTCGTCGCCTGTGGTGGTCTGTCCATTCCCAAAATCGGCGCAACCGGCTTTGGCTATCAGATTGCCCGTCAGTTTGGCATCGATATCGTTCCGACCCGTGCCGCCCTCGTGCCCCTAACCTTCGATCCGGATATGCGGGCCGATATGGGTCAGCTTTCCGGCATTTCGGTCGACGCAATCGTCCAGTGTAACAAGAAACAGTTCCGCGAAGGATTGCTGTTTACCCACCGCGGGCTAAGCGGCCCGTCCATCCTGCAGATTTCGTCCTATTGGGACGAAGGTGACGCCATCACGGTCAACCTGAACCCCGAAGAAGACGCCTTTGATCTTCTGAAATCGGCCAAGGCCGAAAGCCCGAAACAGGCCGTGCACAATGTGCTGTCGCGCATTCTGCCAAACCGTCTGGCCCAGATGATCACCGCCCGCCACGGGCTGGATCGCCCGATCGGCGAAACCGGGGACAAGGCGCTTCGTCTGCTTGCAACCGATGTCAATCAATGGTCGGTCATGCCGCAAGGATCAGAAGGATACCGCACCGCCGAGGTCACATTGGGCGGGGTCGATACCAACGCCCTGTCATCAAAAACCATGGAATGTCGCGATGTCCCCGGTCTTTATTTCATCGGCGAAGTCGTCGATGTTACCGGTCATCTTGGCGGCTTCAATTTCCAGTGGGCTTGGTCATCGGGATGGTCGGCTGGACAAGTCGTCTAGGTAATTTCCCCATTTGGTCGTAAAATAGTCCGCGGGAACAACTTCCCTTGCCAATCGTTTGATTTTCAAGAACAGCCGACAGCCTTCCTGTCTGCTGACACAGAAAAATGAGGTTGGGTTATGGAATATGGTGGAATTCTCGGACTGATCATTCTGATTGCCGATATCTGGGCCATCATCAATGTCATGGGCAGCGGTGCAAGCACCGGCTCGAAAATCATCTGGACGATCCTGATTCTCGTCCTGCCGGTTATTGGCCTGATCATATGGTTCTTTGCCGGACCGCGCAGTGGCCGGGTTTAAAAACGTATCCTGATATTTGAATTTTTACGGGCCGACATTTTGTGTCGGCCCGTTTTTTGTCATATGCCGACAACAAAAATCGCAAGCAATCCAACCGCAACAAGCCCTGCGCGAACCGCAATATGTCGCGGCGAGATAATGCCATATGAAATTGCCGTCAGACCAATCGCAACCTTAAGCGCCGCCGCAATCGCCCAAAGTGGATTGGCCGCAAGATCAATCAGTGACCCGTTCGCGATCATCGCAAGTGGTACGATATAAAGCCCAATCCCCAGCGCCATGGCCGTTCCGGCAACCTTAAGCCAGTTCTCCTCGACCATGCCCGCGGCGATGAACACCGCCCCGCAAACCGGCGGGGTAATCGTCGACAGCAGGGCAAACCAGAACACAAAAAGATGCGCCTGCAACGGATCAAGCCCAAGCTCGGTCAGGGCAGGCCCCGCCACCGAAACGCAGATCACATAAGCCGCCGTGGTCGGCACTTCCATGCCAAGGATCAGACACGCAATCGCCGTCAGAAGCAAAGCTGGCCAAAGCATCCCGCCGGACCCCGACAGCAGAAGCGACGTGATCTTCACGCCAAGCCCGGTCAGGCCCAGAACACCGATCACAATCGATGCACACAAAATGATCGCGGCAATCATCGATACCTGCCGCCCGGCACTCAGGCACACCTCGGTAAATCTTTCGCCCGTTCGGGCCAGGCTGAATTTCAGATTGCCATCCAAAAACAGCAACGCCGCACCGGCAATCATTGCAAGGCAGGCGGCATATTGCGGTGTGTAACCGCCCCCGAACATGCCCCAAAGCAGGATCGCAAACGGCACAAGGAAGAAGGCGGAGGTCACAATCACCACCCGCGTATCAGGCCGGTCTTTTTCCGGCACGCCCGGAAGATCATAGCGCAGCGCAAAGGCATTGATCCCGACCCAGACCGCCAGAAAATAAAGGATCGCCGGCAAAATGGCGGCCACCATGATCTCGACATAGGGCCGCCCGGTCAGCTCGACCATGACAAACGCCCCTGCCCCCATCAATGGCGGCATGATCTGCCCGCCGGACGATGCCACCGCCTCGACCGCGGCGGCCAGTCTTTTGGGATAGCCAAGCTTGGTCATGGCCGGAAGCGTGATCGCCCCGGTGGACGCCACATTGGCCGATGCGGACCCGGAAATGGAGCCGAACAAGGCTGATGAAATGACTGAAACCTTTGCCGCACCACCGCGCAGCCGCCCGGCGGCCGCACCGGCAACATTCATGAAACCCTGCCCGGCTTCGCCGCCATTCAGGATCGCGCCAAAAATCACAAAGATCGCAACGATGCTGACCGAAACCCCGGTCAGGCTGCCCCAAAGGCCGCCCTCGGCAATGGTTAGCGTGCCCAGCATGCTTTCAATCGGAAGCCCGCCATGGCCAAATTCACCGGGGATATATTCACCAAAGAAACCATAAAGCAGCGCAATCGCCGCCACACTCGGCAACGGCCATCCAATCGCCCGACGTGCCATTTCAAGAACGATACCCAGCAGGGCAAATGATATCGCGATCTGCAAATTCCCGACCAGGAACCCGTATTGATCGCCCAGCATGCTGTGATTGAACGCCACCCACAAACACGCCCCAAGCCCGATCACGGTCAGGATCAACCCGCTGATTTTCTGCCACGGCGTTTTGGCAACAAACACCAACGCCCAGGGCAGCGCCAAAGCCATATGCAACGGCCGACTGACCAGATTGGGGACAAGCCCCAAAAAAATCAGCCAAAGATGAAAAAAGATGGATACCGCGCCAAGCGCAATCCAGAAAGGGCGGGAAACAGCAGACATCGTAATCCTGATACGTCCGATAAAGAACGGCCCGGCTGTGGCGGCCGGGCCTGTCATCACATTATTTCAATGCGGCGATCAATTCTGATCGTCGCGCACCGGGAAACCGGCTTCGGCGTAATAACGAAGTGCGCCGGGGTGGATTTTACCCTTGATATTGGCAAGCATCTCCTGGGTCACACCTTTCCACCATGACGCGTTCGAGCTCATGGCGGATTTCTGGCCCCAGTAAGTTTTGGTCAGCTGATAGGCGGTTTCGTCATCCATCTGGGTCGTGGCATAGGCAACAACCGACAGCGAAGAGGTGCGGATATCATCTTTCTGCCCGTTATAGGTCCCGGCCGGGATCACCGTCAGATCGCGCTTGGTCATCGCAAGCTGCTCATCTGAAAGCGACAGGATATTCACATCCGTGCCTGCCGCGGCCTCGATCACGTTCGGCGCGGGCCAGGAACCGGCCGTGACAAAACCGTCAATCTGCCCGTTTTTAAGCGCGGCCACGGCGTTCGAAAGTTCCGCTTCGGACAATTTGACCTTGTCAGTCAAGCCAAACAGCTCAAGGTACTTTTCACCCTCGGTCGCCCCGAACGATCCTTTGCCCAGAAGGATGGTCTTGCCTTCAAGCCCGGCAAAGTCGGTCACACCGGCATCAGCACGCATCACGAAATGCATGGTCAGTGATGGAATCGGGAACAGGGCCCGGACCTCGTTGAATTTTTCGGTCGGACGTCCTTCAAAGGCACCCTTGCCAGCCTGTGCAAGGCCAACAAGTGCCGGCGGGCTTGTAAAAACGTAATTGCCCGGGCGAACCGATGCTTCCATCACGTTCTGAACCGATCCCTGGCTTTCCTCGACCGTGACGATGATCTCGCCGTCCGTACCGGTCTTGATTGCTTCGGCAAACTGGGCGGCCATCTGATAATAGGACGACGCGGCCTTGGCCGATTTGAACGTAACGCGGGTTTCTGCCTGGGCGGCACTTACCGCCGACAGGGCAACAATACCGGTCGCGATTGCGCCGATTGTACGAAGAATGTTCAAGGTTTCCTCCCCTTGCAGAACCCGGGCACCGGTCGGTTTGCAAATACCGAACTTGGGTACGGATCGGGCCAATAGTGGCGATCAACGCAAAAACCCGCCCCGAAGCGGGCCGATTTTGGCAAATTGTATCCAATTGCAAGTCATAGAGCGCATCAAAGGGGCGAAGGTCAAGCCGGTTATTCATCAAAGGCAACCTTCACCGGTGCAAGTTTACCCCATTTTCACATGGCAGTTGCGCAAAACCGGTACTGTTCGCGGCAGGGCTCCGGCTTTAATGCAATCCGTGAAATTCTGCGGAACATCATATGTGCCGTAACGTTCGATCCATCACACACCCGACAGGATCGACAAGACCTTTCAGATCAGCGCCTTGTAAAGATTGACAGGGTTCCCGACCATCGCGCAGGGTAACACCTGCAAGCGCCATTACCACCAGAGGATCCGATGCCGCGTTCGCCGGTCGCACTGATCATCGCATTGTCTGCGACATTGTTTGCAGCCTTCACGCTCAATACCGGGGCCTCGCTGCAATCCTCGTTGCTGGCTTTGCGCGCCTCGTCCGAGGGCTTTGCACCGATCTATACCGGTATCATCATGGCATCCTATTATGCCGGGTTTATCGGCGGGATCATCTGGGGGGCCGGGCTTGTCAACCGTGTGGGGCATATCCGGACCTTTGCCGCACTGGCATCGACCGGATCGGCGATTACGCTTTTGCATGCCGTGTTTGTTGATCCCATCACATGGTCGCTGTTCCGCGCCATGACGGGCCTTTGCATTTCGGCCCTGTATCTGGTGATCGAAAGCTGGCTGAACGAACAGGTCGACAACACATCGCGCGGCGGCATGATCGCGTCCTACATGACCGTATCTCTCGCGGGTCTTGCCATCGGGCAGTTGTTGCTGAACGTGTCACCGATTGGCAGCTTCGAACTGTTCACGGTGGCATCGGTCCTGCTGTCGCTTTCTCTGGTGCCGATTGCCCTGACCCGGCAACCCCCGCCCGCCGCAGTCAGTGGCGCGCGCATGAAATTCCGCGAATTATACGCCATTTCGCCGCTGGGTTTTGTCGCCGCAGCCGGCAGTGGCGTTCTTTCCGGTGCGATCTACGGTGTCGGTCCGATCTTTGCGTCCAATCTTGGTCTTGCAACCAATGACGTCGCGAACTTCATGGCCTTTGTCATTCTGGGCGGCATGATCATGCAGTGGCCGATTGGCCGTCTGTCGGACATGGTTCCCCGCCAGTATGTCATGATCGCCGTGCTGATCGGGCTTGCAATCTGCGGATTGTTCCCGCTGGTCGCGCCCGAACTTGTCCGCGGGAATCTGACTGTCTGGGGTGCTATCATCGGCATCTTCATCATGCCGGTTTATGGCCTGTCGGTCGCCTATGTGAATGACTATCTGCAACCCGATCAGATCGTTTCGGCATCCGGTGGCCTTTTGATCATTTATGGCGGGTCTGCTGCAACCGGGCCAATCATTGGATCGCTTGCCATCGGGCATTTTGGTCCCTGGGGCATGCCGGTTCTGTTTGCGATTGTCGGCATACTGGTCGCAAGCTTTGCCATCTATCGTGCCGGTTTCGGTCGCCGCATCTCGATCGAGGAACAGGGCCAGTTTGTTGCGGTACCGCGCACCACGCCCATGGCACTTGAACTTTCCCCGATCACCGATGACATCGTCGAGGAAGAAGACGGAAGCGGTTCACACGCCGCAGACAGGGGCGAGGATGTCGCCCCTCGCAGCACAGAAGAAACAGCTGCGGAAACGGCACCGGAAGCCGATCAGAATACCGGCAGACAGTAAACCCGCGGCTTTGCCGCAAAGTCGCCCGCACAGGTATTGTTTCGCAACTTTCGGTATCGTTTCCACAATACGGAAAACATCCCACGAAATTGAAACCGGCTGTGGACCCTGCCCGCATACAGCCCATATGTTGTGACAAACATATGCATCGGTCACATCCGGCCTTGCGCAAGACTTCAAGCCTGTCGAGAGGAAACATGACCCAACGTATCACCAAAGGCGGCCTTAAGATTGCAACCGTTCTGCATGATCTGGTTGCCAACGAAATCACCCCGGGCACCGGTGTCTCCTCCGATCAGTTCTGGGCATCGTTCGAAAAGCTCGTAAACGAGCTTGGCCCCCGGAACCGGTCGCTTCTGGCCAAGCGCGATGAATTGCAGGCCAAGATCGACGAATGGCACCTGTCCCGTCAGGATCAGGCCCGCGATCCGCTGGCCTACAAGGAATTCCTCAAGGAAATCGGCTATCTTCTGCCCGAAGGCGACGATTTCTATATCTCGACCACCAATGTCGATCCGGAAATCGCGCGCGTCGCCGGTCCACAGCTTGTCGTGCCGGTGATGAATGCGCGCTACGCGCTCAACGCGGCCAATGCCCGCTGGGGCAGCCTCTATGACGCGCTCTATGGCACCGATGTCATCGACGATGCCGATGGCAAGGAAAAGACCAAGGGCTTCAATGCCAAGCGCGGGGCAGCCGTCGTTGCCTATGCCGCAAAATTCCTTGATCAGGCCGTCCCGCTGGCCAATGGCAAACATGCCGACGCCACCAAATACGAAGTCCGCGAAGACGGCTCTGGATGGTGGACTTTGGCAATAACCCTGTCAGACGGCAGCGAAACATCGCTGGCACAGCCATCACAGTTCATCGGCTACAACGAAAAGGACGGCGCGCTTTCCGAAGTCCTTTTGCGCAATCATGGTCTGCATCTGGAAATCCGGATTGATCCCACGCACCCGATTGGCAAAACCCATGCCGCGGGCGTGTGCGATGTGATCATGGAATCCGCCCTGACCACCATTCAGGATTGCGAGGATTCAGTTGCCGCCGTCGACGCCGAAGACAAGGTCGTTGTCTATCGCAACTGGCTTGGCCTGATGAAAGGTACGCTGGAAGAAAGCTTTGAAAAGGGTGGCAAAACCGTTACCCGCCGCCTCAACCCGGACCGTTCCTATCAGGGCTTTGATGGCAATGACGTTGTTCTGCCCGGTCGCAGCCTGATGCTGGTGCGCAATGTCGGCCATCTGATGACCAGCGACGCGGTCCTTGATGCCAATGGCAACGAAGTCCCCGAAGGTTTCCTTGATGCGATGTTCACCAGCCTGATCGCCAAACACGATATTGATGGCAACAGCAGCGTTTCAAACTCGCGCCATGGCAGTGTCTATATCGTAAAGCCGAAAATGCACGGCCCCGAAGAAGTGGCCCTGACCAATGATCTGTTTGCCTTCGTCGAACGTGAAATCGGCCTGCCGGAAAACACCCTTAAGGTCGGCATCATGGACGAGGAACGCCGCACGACAGTGAACCTCAAGGAATGCATCCGCGCGGCCCAGGATCGCGTTGTTTTCATCAATACCGGCTTCCTTGACCGCACCGGCGATGAAATCCACACCAGCATGGAAGCAGGCCCGGTCGTTCGCAAGGAAGCGATGAAAGACCAGTACTGGATTTCGGCCTATGAAAACTGGAATGTCGATGTCGGCCTTGAATGCGGCATGAAGGGCATTGCCCAGATCGGCAAGGGCATGTGGGCCAAACCCGATCGCATGGCGGAAATGATGACCGCAAAAATCGGCCATCCGAAAGCCGGGGCAAACTGCGCATGGGTCCCATCCCCCACCGCGGCAACCCTGCATGCCATGCATTATCATCAGATCGATGTCCGTGCCGTACAGGACGAGGTTGGCAAACGCGAACGCGCCAGCCTTGATGATATCCTCTCGATCCCGCGCCTTGGCGATATCAACCCGATGCCCAGCGAAATCCAGGAAGAACTTGATAACAACGCACAGGGTATCCTTGGCTATGTTGTCCGCTGGATCGATGCCGGGGTTGGCTGTTCCAAGGTGCCCGATATCAATGATGTCGGCCTGATGGAAGACCGCGCCACATTGCGTATCTCCAGCCAGCATATCGCCAACTGGCTCCATCACGGTCTTTGCACCAGCGATCAGGTGATGGAAACCATGAAACGCATGGCCGCCGTCGTTGATAAACAGAACGAAGGCGATCCCGAATATCGCAACATGGCACCGAACTTTGATGACAGTGTTGCCTTTGCCGCCGCCTGTGATCTGGTGTTCAAGGGCCGCGAACAGCCAAACGGCTATACCGAACCGGTCCTGCATGCACGTCGCCGCGAAGCCAAGGCAAAATACGGCGCATAACAGCCGCCAATATCGCACTAAAAAGGCCGCCCGAAATGTCCCGGGCGGCCTTTTTCATATCCATCATGCTGCGCAATATAAATCGGCGGAGTCTATCCGCCTAATGTCATGATTTCATAGCCATTCTGGGTCACCACCAGCGTATGTTCATACTGCACGGTGGGTGCACCGGTATCGGCATACAGGGTCCAGCCATCATCCCCGTCAAGCGCCCAGTTCGCGCCCCGCGACAGGAACGGCTCGATGGTAATGACCTGACCCTTTTTAAGGGTCCGGCGTTCGCGCGGGTCATCCCATGTCGGGATGGTTTGCGGTGCCTCGTGCAATGATTTGCCGATCCCGTGACTGGCCAGATTTTTAATCAGGCTGTAACCGCCCTTTCGGGCAAAGTTTTCGACCCGAAGGCCGATTTCGCGGATCGGTGCCTTGTCGCGCACGACCTTGATCCCGGCCCACATTGCTTTTTTGCCATCCGCACACAGCTTTTCGATTTCGGGGCGCGGGGTCCCGACGATAAAGCTGGCACCGGTATCGGAAAAATAGCCATCAAGTGACGCGGAAACATCGATATTCACAAGATCACCATCCGCCAGAACCCGGTCACCCGGAATGCCATGTGCGACTTCTTCATTCACACTGATGCAGGTCGCACCGGGAAAATCATATTCGCTTTCGGGTGCGGAAACCGCCCCGGCATCCTCAAGAACCTTGCGGCCAATGGCATCAAGTTCGGCGGTGGTCATGCCGGCAACGGCCGCCGCCCCCATCACGTCGCGCGCACGCGCACAGATGCGTCCGATACGGCGCAGATGTTCAAGTTCGGTTTCTGATGAAATGGTCATGGATTGCTTAATGCTTAGCAATCACCACCAAGTCAAGCCATTGGATGGTCATGTCTGACCCGATTTCAGGCGCGCGATCCGGAATTCTGCTGGTGGTTTTCTTCACCATAAATGACGTAACGATGCTTGCCCTTGCTTTTGGCCACATAAAGCGCCTGATCAGCCTGCTCCAGAAGTTTCTCCGGGCGGGTGTCATGATCGGGATAAACGGCAATACCGATACTGATATTGATCGATATCCGTTTTCCGCCGGTAATGAACGGCATCAGAATGTCATTAAGGATTCTTT
Organism: Thalassospira lucentensis; assembly: GCF_001613805.1. Lineage (GTDB taxonomy): Bacteria > Pseudomonadota > Alphaproteobacteria > Rhodospirillales > Thalassospiraceae > Thalassospira > Thalassospira lucentensis_A. The sequence continues at coordinate 33,022 of NZ_LPVY01000023.1, read as the reverse complement.
CGGCCAATGCGCGGGCTTCGGATACACCGTTCTCACCAAGATGCGAAACAATGACCATCTCGTCCCCGCCCGTGCGGGCAACCAGATCCCCACCCCGCACACAGCGCCGCAACCGACGGGCCACTTCGCACAGGACTTCATCCCCCGCCGCATGTCCCAGCCGGTCATTGACCGGTTTGAAATCATCGAGATCAAGGGCAAGAACGCCAAGCTGACTGTGCTGGCGCTTTGCCTGTGCGAGGGCATGTTCGAAATAAACGTCCAGTGCCAGACGGTTGCCAAGCCCGGTCAGGGGATCGTGATGCGCGATATGCTTCATCTTGCCCAGCGCCCTATCCTTTTCGGTCAGCTTGGCGACCAGACTGTTCAGGCTGTTTGACAGCGTGTTGATTTCACGCGCACCGGAAACCTGCGGCAGGCTCTCGATCTCGCCACGTTTAAGCTGTCCGGCGGCATTCGCGATCGTGACCAGCGGACCGACGATAAAACCGGCCCCCCACCAGGCAAAAACACTAAACAGCACGGCAAGACTAAGGCCAAGGGCCAGAATATCGGACTGCAAATCGTGAACGGTTATCAGGGCGGCTTCTATCGGCTGACGGACCAGCACCGACCAGCCAAGCCCCGGATAGTCAAAATGCCCGTCTGCCGGGGCAAAACCGGTCAGATAATCATGGCCATCCGGCCATTTCGCGATTTCCCATCCAATGTCTGACCTGTGCGACCCTTTCTCCAGTTGAAGTTCAAGCTTCTGCCCGGTCATCGCGAAATCTGGCGCCAGCAGGATCGTCCCGTTCGCACCGATGACAAAAATATCGACATTGCGATGCAGGCCCTGCCCGGCAAACAGGTTACGCCGCACCGTGTCCGCCCATTCCCAGCTCAGATGTGTTGCCAGAACACCATTGAGATTTCCGGCATCGTTCAGCAAGGGAACAGCGATATCGACAAACTGGATTGGCTCGCCGGTGGGGCTTGGAAATTTTTCGGCCAGCAGCTTGGCATCATGCACATCCCCGATGAACATCCCCTTGCTGCCAAATTCATAGACGGGACGCGCGGAAATATCCGTGCCGACCAGAATATCCCCGGTTGCCGCAACCACGGTACCTCCCGCGTCAAGAACCCCGATCCAGGTGAAAATCGGCAATTCATGTTGCAGCCGGTTGATCAGCGCGCTGGCCTGTTCGATGTCGTCAAGGTTGCGAAGGGCGCGAAGGGTGCTCAGAACCGCAACTTCACCGCGATGGGTCCACATCGTCCGGTCGAGTTCGTCGGCCATTTGCAGGGCAAGATCGGAAACACCGGTACCGATCTGCCTTGTCAGATCTTCTGCCGATCTTTTGCCGACAACATAACTCATAACGCCTGCCAAAGCAGCGACAAGCACCGCCGTGGCCAGCGCGATCTGGATACGAATACCCACCCGCGAAAGGCTTTTCACAGTCAATCCTCACACTTCCCATAGGGCAGCACGTTTGTTGGCTGCCCTGTTTGTATGCCGCTGTTTTTTTGGAATACGGCTTATCTTGCGCAAAATATAAGATATCGCACAGACCATTTTAAGCCCGACCATGAAAACATTTTTCAGGATGTCCTTCCGTTTGGCCGGGTTATTTCCAACATATTGAAAAATCGGCAGTTCCAAAACTCTTTTAAGCCGGGCACGCAAAGGTTACACCAGACTTGATCCGCAATCGAAACAGTGATGAAACGACATTATGACCATTACGCAAATCATCTACTGGCTTGAACTGACCGGCGTTGCGGTTTTTGCCGTGACCGGCGCGCTGGAGGCATCCCGCCGACAGATGGATATTGTCGGCTTCGTGCTGATCGCGACCTTTACCGGCATTGGCGGCGGGACGGTACGCGACGTGATCACCGGCGCCACACCGGTTTTCTGGATCAGGGATCCGGCCTGGGTGATTACCTGTATCGGCAGTGCGGTCTTCACCTATTTCACCGCCCATCTGGTCGAACGGCGTTATGTCGCGCTGATCTGGCTTGATGCGCTCGGGCTTGCGATGTTTGGCGTGACGGGGGCGGCTATCGGCCTTAACCTTGGCGTATCGCCGCTGGTCGCGATCATCCTTGGTACCATCACCGCAACATTTGGCGGCATGGTCCGCGATGTGGTGTGTAACGAAATCCCGCTGATCCTGCGCCCGGAAATCTACATCACCTGCGCGCTCCTCGGCGCATCAATCTATGTGATCGGCACCGATATCCTGTCGCTTCCCCGTGCCCCGGTCGCCCTGATCGCCTTCCTGTGCTCCTTCGCCCTGCGCGCCAGCGCCATACGCTTCAAACTGAGCTTCCCGGTTTACAAGGCCCGCCCGGGACGGGAATATTGATCATTTGAAGCTAGCTTGCTCAGGCACAACTTGAATGAACTGAAAAGCAAGTCTTTCGACAAACCCATTTCATAAAGGCTCTAAAATGGCGGCTTCGGCTCAAGAAACACTGCAAACCGCAATAGAGTTTTACAAATCTGGTGAAATTGCTGACGCCAAACGCAAATATCTAGACGTTTTACGCTTGCAACCAGACAATGCGATAGCACTACATCATCTCGGTGTATGCTGTCATAAAGACGGCAATAACCAACAGGCAATCAATCTCATCCACCAATCCCTTAAAATTCAACCTCACAATGCAGCAGGACACGATCACCTTGGTGTCGTTTTAAGTGCGACTGGAGATATCAAAAATGCCGAAGCCTGTTTTAAAAACGCGATCGCAGTTCAACCAAGTTATGCATCAGCGTACTGCAACTTGGGGAAATTACTGATAGACCAAGATAAATATTCTCAAGCTCTGGATATCCTTCAAAAAGCCCCTGAGATTTCCGAAGATAAATTGAAAATTAATAAACTTTTGGGCAGGGCATTTTTGAAACTTGGCAATTACGGTCAGGCATTATTACATCTTGAAAAATTTCTGATGATAGACTCCACAGACCCGGAAGTTCTTTCTGATATTGCGATTTCCTTTGAGAAATTAAACAAAAACAGTGACGCTCTGAAATTTCATAGTTTGGCTATTTGCCGCTTGCCTGGCGAAAATCATCACTGGCAACTCTTTTGCGAACATCTGAAAAAAATAACTCCAGCTCTTCCGCTTGTGTCTGGGATCGAGAGCCGATTGGAGCACTTGCTTGCTTCTGAAATTTCCTCTCCACAGGATCTTGTACAAACCGTCATTGGTGCAGCAGAACATGATGCACGGGTCTGCGACATTTTCAGGCGCTGGACAAAACCTGACGAAAGCAACGTTACAGTTCCAATTGAGGATATGGTTTATTTGGGGACTTGCCGATCATTTATGACCCTTATGGCCACCACTCCGATAGACAATTTGTCTATCGAAAATATCCTTACACGCAGCAGAAAGGAACTATTAGCTTCGCGAAATTTACTCTCCGACGAAATATTGCCTTTTGCATCTTCACTTGCCCTCCAGTGCTTCAATAATGAGTATGTCTATTTTGTATCAGAGGAGGAGAAGCAAGAAATTACAAAACTGAAATATGAAATCTCTCAACAATTCAATAAAGACTTATTACCTAACCCCACCGACATTGCGATACTTGGATCATACATACCTCTATATGATCTCAATTGGCCAGAAAATGTTCTCAAAGCGCAATGTCCGAAAGAAATATTATCTTTACTCAATATACAGATATATGATTACTTCGAAGAAACCAGAATTCGTGCAAGCATTGGCCGTTTAACCAATATATCTGCAGGCGTTTCTCTAGACGTACAGAATATGTACGAAGAGAACCCTTATCCCAGATGGATCAAAACAAATATTCGAAGACATAACCTCTCAATCTCCGAGATTTTAACGTCCTCGCCAATCTCAATTGACCTTGAGAACTATCAATCACCAGACAGTCCAGATATTTTGGTTGCGGGCTGCGGCACAGGGCAACACGCAATTCAACCCGCGACGCGATTCAAAGCAGCACGTGTAACCGCTATTGACCTTAGCCTTAGCAGTTTGTCATATGCAAAACGACAGACCGCCCAATTGGGCATTGATAATATTAGCTTTCTTCAGGCTGACATCTTGGAACTTGGCGAAATTGATCGGCAGTTCGATGTGATTGAGTGCGTCGGCGTACTGCACCATCTCGAGAATCCCTACACGGGCTTTCGAACCCTAACGGGTTTGTTAAAGTCTGGCGGGCTAATGAAAATAGGACTGTATAGCGAAGCTGCACGACAAGACGTAATCGCCGGGCGCCAAATTGTGTCTGCAAATGAATTCAAACCCACAGCAGATGGCATCCGCGCTTGTCGACAATTTATAATCGATGCCGCGCGCGAAGGTAACAATTCTCTTTCCCAGCTATGTCAAAGATCTGACTTCCATAACTTAAGCGCCTGCCGCGACTTGATTTTTCACATTCAGGAGCACCGTTTTAACCTGCTCCAGATAGGCAATTATCTGGAAAAACTGGGTTTAAAGTTTCTCGATTTCGAAATGAATTTTACAGGCCAGCTAGCCAACTTCAGAAACTCAATAAAAGGACTTCCTGCCGGAGAACGTCTCATGCGATGGCATGAATACGAAATGGAGCTTCCTGATACCTTTAGGGGTATGTATCAGTTCTGGTGCCGTAAACCCAAAAACTAAGCAGGCTACTCGACAATCAACTGAACCCGGTCGCTTGAAAAGGCGGTGATCCCGTATTCGATGGGCACCCCCGCCGCATCGACATCGACACTTTCCGTGGATATCACCGGCCGGTTCTTGGCCTGTTTCAGCAGGCTGGCAACCCGTGACGATGGCAGCTGGGCGCTGATGCGGGTGGTTTTGCGGCTGTAATCATCAATCCCGAAATGCTTGAAAGCTTCGGTCAGGGATTTTGTCTGGGTAAATATCTCGACAATCCCCTCGAACCGGGCAACCGGAAGGTAGCTTGTCGCGACCGCCAGCGGAATACCATCCGCCTCGGATACTGAAAACAGTTCGACAACCCGCGTTCCCGGTTTGACATCCAGAAACTGGGCGATGGCCGCACTGGCTTTCAGGATTTCTGACGAAATCAGCCGTTTGTCGGGCAAACGATGACGCCCCGACACGATCTGGGAAAATCGCGTTTTGGCACCAAGCGGATAATCAAGGATCTGTTCCTGCACAAACGCCCCCCGCCCCTGTTCGACACGCACGACATTGGCATCGACAAGGGCTGACATCGCGCGTCGCACCGTATGTCGGTTAACACCGAATCGGCGAACCAGTTCCATCTCGGTCGGCATTTTGTCACCGGGGGCAAAGACCCCGCTGGCAATATCGGCAAGAAGCTGTTTTTCGATTTGCTTCCAGATAGATAGCCCGGCTTCCCAATCCATCGAAATCCCCATTCACAAAACTTTCACCGCAAGACCTTTGCCAAGCGCGCGTAATCGTCTTATAACGTGAATATGTATAGACGTCTAGACAAATTTTGAATTTGTCGATACCCGCATAGAAGGATCATACAGATGACGGCGCAACCCGCCCCGCAATCCGGATCAGACCAGGGATCAAACATCGATCCCGCCACACAGGCCCGCCAACGCTGGATGGCGGTACTGGCACGCACAGACCGCGCAATTCTTGAACAGGAATGGCAGGACCATTTTGCCGATGTGCAATGGAGCCACCTGCGCGAACCGCAAATCGGCATGGTCATGGTGCGTGGCCGCGCCGGTGGCGCCGGGCAGCGCTTCAACCTCGGCGAAATGACCGTCACACGCTGCGCAGTCACCCTGTCCGATGGCACGGTCGGCCATGCCTATGTCAAGGGGCGGGACCGGATACAGGCGCAATATGCCGCCCTGTTTGATGCCATCATGCAACGCGAAAACGCCGCATCGGATTTCATCGACATGCTGGCCCACCAGCAGGCCGAAGCAAAACGCGAAAACGCCCGCAAGGTCGCCGCTACCAAGGTCGACTTCTTTACCCTTGTCCGAGGAGAAGACGAATGATCCCGCAACCCCGGACAGCCGACCTGCTGCGCGGTTTTGAAAATGCTGCCTTTGATTCCAATGCCGTTTTCCGCACCCTTCTGGATGCCATGGCGCATCCCGGCCGCATTTACGATCTGCCGCTTGATGTCCCGGCACCGGTCGGGTTGAACAGGTCTGCAACCGCGTTCCTGCTGGCCATGGCCGATATGGATACGACAATCTGGCTGTCACCTGATTGCGCATCGCACGCTGCCAATGCCCATCTGAAATTCCATTGCGGCAGCCCGATCAGCAGCAACGCATGTACCGCCGATTTTGCCGTTGCCCGCCTTGATGGCGATCTCGCCTTCATCAAGGAACTGCCCATCGGCAATGCAGAATATCCCGATCAGTCGGCAACCCTGATCCTGATGGTCGAAGACATATCGAACAAGGCCGACATGATCCTGCAAGGCCCCGGCATCAAGGACAGCCAGAACCTCTCGGTCCCCGGCCTGCCCGCCGCCTTCCACGCATGGCGCGCGGAAAACCATCATCTGTTCCCCTGCGGTGTCGATGTCATCTTTGCCGCAGATCGCAAAATCGCCGCCCTTCCGCGCACCACCCGGATCGAGGTCAGATAAAATGTATGTAGCCGTCAAAGGTGGCGAACGCGCCATCAACAATGCCCACCGGCTTCTGGCCGAAAAACGCCGTGGCGACCGGGACGTTGCCGAAATCGAGACCAGCCAGATCGAACAGCAATTGTCGCTGTCCGTCACCCGCGTCATGGCCGAAGGATCGCTTTATGACCGTGATCTGGCCGCCCTTGCCATCAAGCAGGGTCGCGGAGACCTGATCGAGGCAATCTTTCTGATGCGCGCCTATCGCACGACATTGCCGCGCTTTGCCTTTTCCAAGCCGGTCAAAACCGCCGAAATGGATATCGCACGCCGCATTTCGGCAACCTTCAAGGATCTGCCAGGCGGGCAGATTCTCGGCCCGACATTTGATTACACCCACCGCCTGCTTGATTTCACCCTGATGGCCAATGGCGAGGAACCGGCAACGGCCCACACCGCCGACCATCCGGTGGATGAAACCATGCCGCGCGTTCTGGATGACCTTCTGAATTACGAGGGCCTGATACAGGACGAACCGAACCCGACCAATGATGACGCCCCGGTCGCCGATCTGACGCGCGAAGCCGTCAAATTCCCGGCGGATCGTGATCTTCGCCTGCAAAACCTCACCCGCGGGGACGAGGGCTTTGTTCTCGCACTCGGTTATTCCACCCAGCGCGGCTACGCCAACAGCCACGCCTTTGTCGGTGAAATCCGCTATGGCAGCGTCGCGGTCGAAATCGAACCCGAAGAACTCGGCTTTGCCATCGATATCGGTGATATCGAGCTGACCGAATGCGAAACCGTCAACAAGTTCAAGGGCTCCAAAACCAAACTGCCGCAATTCACCCGCGGTTACGGGCTTGTGTTTGGTCAGAACGAACGCAAGTCGATTTCTATGGCACTGGTGGACCGTGCGATGCGTGCACGCGAAATGGGCGAACAGGTCATGGGCCCGGCCCAGGACGAGGAATTCGTCATGGAACATAGCGACAATGTGCAGGCAACCGGCTTCGTCGAACATATCAAGCTGCCCCACTATGTCGATTTCCAGGGCGAACTTGAACTTGTCCGGCGCATGCGTGCCGAAGTGCTGGAACGTCTGGCAAAGGCGGATGCAGCCGATGCCAAAAACGCCAGATCACAACCCGAAGCCGCGGAGTAACCAATATGGAACAGACCGTAAATAATCCGGCGCAAGCATCTTCGGCCTATAATTTTGCCTATCTTGATGAACAAACCAAACGCATGATCCGGCGTGCACTGCTAAAGGCCGTTGCCATCCCCGGATATCAGGTGCCGTTTGCCGGTCGCGAAATGCCGATGCCCTATGGCTGGGGTACGGGCGGGGTGCAGGTCACGGCTGCCGTCATCGGCCCGGACGATACGCTTAAGGTCATCGATCAGGGCGCGGACGACACCACCAACGCGGTATCCATCCGGCAGTTCTTTGCCAAGACCGCCAATGTGGCGACCACGGAAAAAACCGCCGAGGCATCAATCATCCAGACCCGCCACCGCATTCCCGAAAAGGAACTGCGCGAAGACCAGATCCTTGTCTATCAGGTGCCGATCCCCGAACCGCTTCGCTTCCTCGAACCGCGCGAAACCGAAACGCGCAAGATGCACGCGCTCGAAGAATACGGGCTGATGCATGTGAAGCTTTATGAGGACATTTCGCGTCACGGCCATATCGCCACCACCTATGCCTATCCGGTGATGGTTGATGATCGCTATGTCATGGATCCGTCGCCGACACCGAAATTCGACAATCCGAAAATGGACATGATGGCCGCCCTGCAGCTTTTCGGTGCTGGCCGTGAAAAGCGCATCTATGCCCTACCGCCCTACACCAAGGTCAAAAGCCTCGATTTCGAAGATCACCCGTTCGAGGTGCAAAGCTGGAAGGACGAATGCGGCATGTGCGGCGCAACCGACAGCTACCTTGACGAGGTTATCCTCGATGACAAGGGCAACCGGATGTTTGTCTGCTCGGACACCGATTATTGCAGCGAACGGCAGGACGCCGGCCATCGCGGCCCGCAACATCATGATCAGCCCCTTGGCAACAGCCACAGCAACGGAAAGGCCGCAGAATAATGACCCGTTCAAATGAACCGCTTCTGCGCGTTTCCGACCTGACCATGATGTATGGCGACCGGGTCGGCTGCCGCAATGTAAGTTTCGAGCTCCGCCCCGGCGAGGTGCTTGGCATCGTTGGTGAATCCGGGTCCGGAAAATCAACTTTGCTGCGCAGCATTTCCGCCCAGCAGGAACCGACCAAGGGCACGGTCGAATATCACACCCGCATTGATGGCATCCGCGATGTCTATCAGATGTCCGAAGCGCAACGTCGACTGCTGATGCGCACCGACTGGGCGTTTGTCCACCAGAATGCCCGCGATGGATTACGCATGAATGTCAGTGCCGGGGCCAATATCGGCGAACGGCTGATGGCGGTCGGTGATCGTCATTACGGCAACATCCGGAATGCCGCCGAAAACTGGCTTGGCAAGGTCGAAATTGCCGCCGAACGCCTTGATGATCTGCCCTCAACCTTTTCGGGTGGCATGCAGCAACGCCTGCAGATTGCCCGCAACCTCGTAACCAGCCCGCGTCTCGTTTTCATGGACGAACCCACGGGTGGTCTGGACGTCTCGGTTCAGGCCCGCCTGCTCGATCTGCTGCGCGGGCTGGTTCACGACCTTAATCTGGCGGTGATCATCGTCACCCACGATCTGGCGGTCGCCCGCCTGTTATCCCATCGCCTGATGGTCATGCAGCGCGGCGAAGTGATCGAAAGCGGCCTGACCGATCAGGTGCTGGACGATCCGCAGCACGCCTATACCCAGTTGCTTGTTTCTTCCATCCTGCAAAATTAGGGCGATTGAAATGTCTGAAATGCTTCACGCCAAAAACGTCGCCAAGGGCTTTACCCTGCATACTCAGGGCAGCGTTACGATCCCGGTATTCGAAGGGGTCGAATTCCGCCTCAATGCCGGCGAATGCATTGCGCTGACCGGTGAATCCGGATCGGGGAAAAGTACCTTCATGCGCATGCTTTATGCCAATTACACCTGTTCAAGCGGCTCGATCAGCGTGCTGCACGATGGCGACTGGCTTGATATCACCACCGCAAGCCCGCATGCGATCCTTGATATGCGCAAACGCACCATGGGCTATGTCAGCCAGTTCCTGCGCGTCATTCCGCGTGTACCGACACTGGAAATCGTTGCCGAACCGCTGATCGCGCTGGGTACGGCACGTGAAACGACGATGGAAAAGGCCCGCGACCTTTTGACCCGCTTGCGCATCCCCGAACGTCTGTGGCAACTTTCCCCCCTGACCTTTTCCGGGGGCGAACAGCAGCGCGTGAATATCGCGCGCGGTTTTATCGCCGATTATCCGATCATGCTGCTTGATGAACCGACCGCATCGCTTGACACCCAAAATCGTGCCACGGTTCTGGCATTGATTGAAGAAGCCAAGGCACGCGGCGCTGCCATTGCCGGTATTTTCCATGATCACGAAACCCGCGATGCGGTCTGCACGGGATCATTTGATGTGACTTCGTTTAAAGTTGGGGCCAATGACTGAACAGATTTTTACCAATGCCAAAATTGTCCTCGCCAATGATGTCATCGAGGGTGCCGTTCAGATCAGGGACGGACTGATCACCGACATCTCGGATCGCCCGTCCAATCTGCCCGGTGCCGAAGACATGGGCGGCGATTACCTGATGCCCGGACTGGTCGAACTGCATACCGACAATCTCGAAAAACACCTGACCCCGCGTCCCAAAACCCGCTGGCCCGCCACCGCCGCCGTGATTGCGCACGACAATCAGGTCGCCAGTGCTGGCATCACAACGGTCTTTGATGCCATCTCTGTCGGCGACGTCTCGGACGGATCAGAACGGATCGAACGACTGGTTGAATCGGTGACCGCCCTTCAGCATGCGCTCGAGAACAACCTTTTGCGTGCAGATCACAAACTGCATCTGCGCTGTGAAACGTCCTATGGCGGCCTGGTCGAGGCACTCGATAATCTGGTTGATCTGCCTCTGGTCAAGATGCTCTCGGTGATGGATCACACGCCGGGCCAACGCCAATTCGTCAGCCTGGATGCCTATTACACCTATTATCAGGGGAAATACGGCCTCTCGGACGAGGAAATGCGCAAATTCGTCGCCAGCCGCAAACGCGATTCCGAACTTTACTCCGTCAAGCATCGCCGTCACGTCGTCGAACTTGCCCACCAAAAAAATCTGGCGCTGGCAAGCCACGATGACGCGACCGAGGAACATGTCGCCGAAGCCGTCGCCGATAAAATGACGGTGGCCGAATTCCCGACGACACTGGCGGCTGCCAAGGCATCGCACGAAGGCGGTCTTGGCGTGATGATGGGCGGGCCAAACCTTGTGCGCGGCGGCTCCCACAGCGGCAATGTCGCGGCGGGCGATCTGGCAAAGCACGGCTATCTCGACATTATTTCAAGCGACTATGTCCCCCACAGCCTGCTGCACGGTGTCATGAAGCTGTTTGATGATTTCGACGCCTATGATCTTCCGCGTGCGGTGCGCACCGCGACCCTGACCCCGGCAAAACAGGTCGGCCTTGATGACCGGGGCGAAATTGCGGTTAGCAAACGCGGCGATCTGATCCGGGTGCATCATTCACCGCATCATCCGATTGTGCGCGGTGTATGGCGTCTGGGAAGCCGCGTGTCATGACCGCGCGCCATGACATCCATCATGGCGCATCGGAAAATGGATTACTGATTCTTGTCGTCGGCCCCAGCGGGGTTGGCAAGGATACCCTATTGGATGCGGCACGGGCGCGTTTGCATGACGATGAAACCATCCTGTTTCCCCGTCGCTGCATTACCCGCCCGGCCGGATCGGTTGGCGAAATCCATATTCCGGTCCGCGCCGAGGATTTTGCATCCATGGCAAAGCAGGGTGCCTTCCTGCTGAGCTGGCGGGCGCACAATCTTTGTTACGGCATTCCCAATCATGTCCAGAACGACGTCGCCAACGGCAAAATCGTTGTCGTCAACGCATCACGCAGCGTGATTGACGATGCCCGCGATCTTCTGGGTTCTGATCACGTCCGGGTCATCAGCATCCGGGCGCACGAAGATGCCCTTCGCCAACGCCTTGTGGCCCGTGGCCGCGAAAGTTCCGACGATATCGAACAACGCCTGCGGCGCGCATCGGCCTATCAGGTCGATGGTCCCAACGTGATCGCCGTAGAAAATGACAATGACCTTGAAACCGGTATTGGCCGCTTCATCGATGCCATTTTCCACCGCCCGGCACACACGGACCAAGCACCCAGCAACCGGGTAGTCTGAACAAAAAAATGCTGCAGCAAAACACTGCAGCATTTTTTTATTTCCCACGGCGCAATCACCCGTCATCCAAGCGCAAAGCGCCGCAACAAATCAAACGGCTTTCCATCACCCGGATCACCAAAAAGACAGACATCGCTGATCGTAAATGGTGCCTCGCACAAGGGTGCAACAATCGGGGCAAGCGCATCGCGCACCCGCATCATCCGGTCCGGGTCAAGCTTGTCTGTCAGCGTCAGGTGAAAACGGAATTCTTCCATCACATAGGGATAACCCCATCTGACCAGATATTCTTCCTGTCGATCACTTAACCCCGATGCACGGCGTTTATTCATCGCGGCTTCGTCTTCAGGCTGCCGAAAACCGTCAAGCCCGCGCACAAGACCAGACGCCAGCGCACCAAGCGGATCGGTCGGCGCAGTCGGGATCAGGGCAATAAAACTGCCAATCGATTTCAGTAAAAGCGGGCCACACGTCACCGAAGACGCCGTTGCACAATAGTCGGCAATCGCTTTTTCAAGCTGCACGCGCGTCTGGCCATCCTTTAAGGCGAAGGGCGGTTTCAGGGTGCCATGAAACCCGTATCGCGACGGGGAAACGGTTATGGCCGCGACCTCGCCATCGGCAAGGCCGATGGCAGCCGGGCGATCCATTTCCCGTCCGGTTTCGGGATCACGCCCCAGCCAGGAATTGCCGAAAGCCGCCAGATCACTGTCGGCTTTCGGTGCATAATAAACAGCATAACGCTGATAGTCGGTCATGTGGCCTCGAACTGGCTTTCGATTTATCGCAGATCGTATTTCAGACAGAAATCCCGTACCGGCAGACGCCGAAAATCGTCAAGCCGTTCTGCCAATGTTGCATGATCCCAGTCCCACCAGCAAATGCGAAGCAGCGCATCGACAATTTCCGCATCAAATCGCGGGCGAAGCGGGGTGGCTGGAATACCCGTGACGATGGTGTAGGGCGGCACATCCTTGGTCACCACCGCACCCGAACCGACAACCGACCCGATCCCGATGGTAACCCCGCCCTGAACAATCGCGCCATGCCCGATCCAGACATCATGATCAAGCTTCACCCGCTTTTCGCGGCGCCAGTCAAAAAACGCCGGATCATCATCGCCAAGCTCATAGGCACTCGACCGGTACTGGAAATGATGCATCGATGCCCGGTCCATCGGATGCTGCCCCGGATTGATCCTTGTATGGGCGGCGATATTTACGAATTTGCCGATGTCGGAATAGATGATCTCGCTGTCATTGACGACATAGGAATAATCACCCATCACGCTTTCGCGGATGCTGGTGCGTGCGCCAATTTCTGTCCAGACACCAAACTCGCAATCAACAACAACCGCACTCTGATCAATCGTCGGGGCCTCCGACAATTGTTTCATTGCCGGTTTGGCCTGCGTAATCTTGAACGTCATGGATCAGGTCACCAGTTTGCGAAGACGCTGCGAAATCACATCAAGCAGGCTGACCGACAGAATGATGATGATCATGACCGCGGCGGTTTCCGCGTAATAAAATGCGCGGATATATTCCCACAAAACCATGCCAATGCCACCCGCACCGACAATGCCAAGAACGGTTGCCGACCGCACATTGCTTTCAAACCGATACAGCGAATAGGAAATCCAAAGCGGAAGAACCTGCGGGATCACCCCAAAGATGACCTCCTGCAACCCGTTGGCACCGGTGGCCCGGATGCCTTCGACCGGTTCGGGATCAATCGCCTCGACGGCTTCTGAAAACAGTTTTGCCAGAACGCCGGTGGTATGGATCCAAAGCGCAAGCACACCGGCAAACGGACCAAGACCAACCGCAACAACGAACAGCATGGCAAAAACCATTTCATTGATCGCGCGGAAGGAATCCATCAGGCGGCGCACCGGCTGGTAAACCCAGAACGGAACAATGTTTTCAGAACACAGAATGCCAAACGGGATCGAACAGACAATCGCAAGCGCCGTGCCCCAGATCGCAATCTGGATGGTGATCCACATTTCGCTGACATAGGTTTTCCACATCAGGAAATCCGGCGGGAAAAACCCGTCCGCGAAATCGACCATGTTGCCACTGTTTTCAATCAGGGCCATGGGCCGCATGTCGGCCCCCTCCCAGGACAGGGCCAGAATGGCCAGAATGAACGCCCAAAGAAGGAAACTTGCGCCTGAACGTTTCAGATCGCGCGGCGGAAGTTCTGCGGCGGTTACGGCAGATGTCGAAAGGCTGCTGTTCATGTTCTTTTCCCGGGAAATAAAAACAAACGGGGAGCCCTGATATCGGGCTCCCCGTTCGGATGCCGGTTACTCGTAAGAAACCAGGATATCGAGTTCTGCGAGCTGCTTGTCGATTTCTGAAACGCGTTTTGCTTTCTCGTCGGCAGACAGTTCGGCGGTGTTCTCGATTTTCAGCTTGTCTTTATACAGTTCAAGCTGACGGATCGGGTAAAGCTGCGCATTGCTGCTTTCCATGAATTTGCCCATGCCATCCTGAATGCCGCCAAGAACCTTGTTGGCTTCTTCAACATCGCCCAGACGACCGTAACCAAGGAAGAACGCCTTGATCTCGGATTTCAGTTCACGCGACATATCCTTGCGATAAACCATCGGATCAGACGGGATCAGCGGCGAGGTCCAGATAACCTTGACCTTGTCGGTGATTTCCGGCTTGACCATCTGGGTGCGGGCAAGCTGTTCGGAGTTGTTGGCAGCAACATCAACCTGATTATTGGCGGTCGCCATCAGGTTGGTTTCGTGGTTGGCATTGCGAACGGTCTTGAAGCAGTTTTTCGGATCAACGCCGTTCTGCGCAAAGACGTAATAGGTCGGAACCAGGAAGCCCGAGGTCGAGTTCGGATCACCGATACCGAAATTAAGCGAACCATCGCATTTCAGCATGTCGGCAAGCGTGTTGAGCTTGTCGTTATCGGCCTGGGTGATGATGTGGGAATAATAGCCGTTCGTGCCGTCGCTTTTGGACGTCTGGACGAAAACTTCGCCGCCCGCACGGTCAACGGCTTCCATGGCCGACTTGTTACCGAACCAGCCAACGTGAACCTTGCCAAAACGCATGCCTTCGATGATGCCGGCATAATCCGGTGCGAAGAACGCTTCGACATCCTTGCCAAGGGCTTCTTCCATATCCTCGATCAACGGCTGCCACTGGGCTTTCAGGTTCGAGCTGGATTCAGTCGAGATAAAGCCGAACACGATGGTTTCCGGGTCTTTTTCAAGCGGCTTGAATTCGACATCGGCATGGGCAAAGCCCGAAGCCAGCATGCTGGCAGCAAGGGCTGCGGATGCAATTGTTTTACGGATCATGGGAAGTCCCCCGTCAGGTTGGTTGGTAGAGGTGAAATAAAAAGAGATGTAAGGCAGAGAGAAATCGTCCTGATCTAGCTTGAAACGAAAGCCAGATCCTTCTCCGCGACCCTGCTCTTTGCCGGAACGTCATCCGGGGCAGACGCGAAAAGCTCGGAAGAATATTCGCCGTAAAGTTCGCGCAGGAACTCCGGCGTCAGTTCAGTGGATGGCCCGTCAAACACGACCGCGCCATCGCGCATCGCAATGGTGCGTGCGCAATAATCACGGGCATAATCGACCTGATGCAGCGACACGATCACGGTGACATTGTCTTCGCGGTTCACCCGATCCAGCGTGTTCATCACCTTGCGCGATGACGCCGGGTCAAGGGATGCAATCGGCTCGTCGGCCAGAATAAGACGCGCACCCTGCGTAATCGTGCGCGCAATCGCCGCACGCTGCTGCTGCCCACCCGAAAGATTGCGGGCCTTCTTTGTCGCATGGCTATCGATACCGACGCGTTTTAACGCCGTCATCGCTCGCATGCGCTCAGCCTTGGTAAACAGGCATAGTGACCCGCGCCACGCAGGCACACGGCCCAGCATCCCGGTCAGAACATTGGTCAGAACCGTCAGGCGGCTGACCAGATTGAATTGCTGAAACACAACGCCGATATCGGCACGCACCTTGCGCGCACCCCGGGCAATACGACCATTCTGCTGGATGACTTCACCGAATACTTCGATCTTGCCGCCATCGCGATCCCCGCGCAGCAAACCGGCAATATGACGGATAAGGGTGGATTTGCCCGAACCGGACGCCCCGATCAGCGCGACCATCTCGCCCTCGCGAACCTGTAAACTGACATTGTTCAATGCCCGCTTATCGCGCGAGAAGCTCTTGTTCAGTCCGGATATGTCTACGACCAGCATTAAAGTCCGCCTGCTTGTGTTTCGCTGGTCAAGAAGCTACGCACAATCCGCGACTCTATGGTGACGGTGATGTTACAGTTCGATGATTACGACGCCTTCATTTCACCGACAACAATCAAACTTGTCTATACATCAAGATATACATCAAATAAAAAACCGGCCTGCCAAGAAATAAAAATGTAATAATTCAATTATTACTTGTGACCGCGTTCACAAATATGGATATGGACGGGCCAAAAAACGAAAAACCCCGACAGAAAGAAACTGCCGGGGCCTTGTATTGCGCCTGATCGCGGATGGATTTACTTGATCGCCTCAATCGCGGCAATGACATCATCTTCGATATCAAGGCCCTGAATTTCCGCATCCCGGCGCGCATTCTGCCCGCGCCGCCCCGGCAACCGCACGGTTTCCTCAAGCGCGATTTCATCTGCAATATAGCGCAAATGATCAATGATCCCCGCCCCGCCGACCGCAACCGGATCAATGGCAATCACCATCTGACCCAATGCCGGTGGTGCGCCCTTGTCATCAAACAGCGACGATGACTGATGCCCGAACTGCGCGCCGGTCAATCCGGCGGCCAGCATTTCAACCATCATGGCAAGGGCCGCGCCCTTGACCCCGCCGGCCGGAACCATCGTTCCCTCAAGCGCCTTGACCGCGTCCGTCGTCGGATTGCCATCCGCATCAAATGCCCAGTCATCGGGGATCGGAACGCCCTTCTGCTTGGCAGCCATGATCTTGCCGCGCGCGACCTTCGATAGTGCCAGATCAATCACGATCGGATCGCCATCGCCAATCGGGGTGGCAAAGGCAATCGGGTTGGTGCCAAACATCGGACGGCGGCCACCCCACGGCGCCATTGCCGCCGGGGCATTGGCAAACATCATCGCCGCCAATCCCGCCTCGGCCAGCTTTTCCACCGTAAGTCCCATCACCCCGGCATGGTGCGATTTATGGATTGCCGCAATCGCAATCCCCTGACTGCGCGCAATATCGGGCAATCGTTCGATCATCAGATCAAGCGCCGGATAGGCAAAACCGAACTGCGCATCAATCCGCAAAACGGCCGGAAACGGCTGATCGGCCACCGGCTTGGCATGCCCGTCAACCTTGCCGGCACGCGCCTGCGCGGCATAGGCCGGAACGCGGCGCAAACCATGCCCGCCCTGTCCTGCGGCCTCGGCGGTGACCAGGGCGGTTGCAACCGATCCGGCATTGTCGGGATCAACGTTGCAGCGCAGCAGGGTATTGCACACAAGCGCATGTGCGTCAGACAGGGCAAGCTTCATGATGATGACCTTAAGATAGTGGCGGGAAGATAATGGTGGCGGGCCCGGATACATTAGCCGCGCGAATGCCCCGACGCAAAGGTCTTGTGCACCGCAACCCTGCAAAACCATTCGGCCAAACCCCTACGACAGCACTATAAAACCGGCGCTCGAATATGCTAAAATTTCGCCGCAAAGTCGTATGAGTATCCCGCCACGGTTCACGCTGCCCGAAACGCGGCAGTCCGACCGGGACAGATTCCAAACACAGGATATTTCGAATGCGCAAAGTAACCTCATTAACCTTCGCGGCATTTGGCATCGCCAGCAGCCTGTGGCTTGCCGGTTGTGCTGCCACAACCAAACCGGCCGAGGAAAAATCACCCGCCGACTGGTCGGCCATCGCCGGTCGCGACTGGCAGCTGATGCGAATTGAGGCGAAAGACAAAAGCCTGACCCCGATGACCCCGATCCTGGCCAGCGTCAACTTTACCAATGACGGGAAAATTGCCGGGTCGACCGGCTGCAACCGCTATTTCGGCAGTTACACCCGCAAGGACACCGCCCTTGATGTCTCCCCGCTCGGCAGCACCAAAATGATGTGCATGGAAGACGCGATGGAGATCGAGGATGCCTTTATCGCCGCCATGGCAGATGTAAAGGGCTGGAAAGTACAGGACGGCGACCTGATGCTGGTGGATGGCAGCGCCAAATCCATCATGACGTTCGAGCCGATCCAGCCATAGGCAGGACGGGGATCACACGAACCCGTAAAAAGGGGCGCAGTGATCTGCGCCCCTTTTGCGTTGGTCTGTCGGCAACCTATCGCGGCTCGCTGCGCAATCCCTGAATGATGGAATAACACGCCAGCAGAAGCACGATGGCAAACGGGAACCCGGTTGAAACCGCCATCGCCTGCAGGGAGCCAAGCCCCCCGCCCAGCAGCAGCGCAATCGCCACCAGCCCTTCAAACGTGCACCAGAAAACCCGCTGGGGCACCGGCGCGTCGACCTTGCCGCCCGCGGTGATGGTATCGATCACCAGCGACCCGGAATCGGACGAGGTCACAAAGAACACGATCACCAGAACAATCCCGATAAAGGACGTGATCGCATGCAACGGCAGGGCTTCAAGCATGCTAAACAGCTTGATCGGAAGCGCCGCATCGGCAATCGCCTGCACGCCTTCATTGACCATATGCACCGCCGTTCCGCCAAATGCCGTCATCCACAGCACACACACCAGCGACGGAATGATCAGGACACAGGTAATGAATTCCCGCACCGTCCGGCCGCGCGACACGCGCGCAATGAACATGCCGACAAACGGCGACCAGGAAATCCACCACGCCCAGTAAAACGACGTCCAGCCCTGGCTGAAATTGGTATCCTCACGCCCGACCGGGTTCGAAAGCGCCGGAAGATATTCGACATAGGCGACAAGACTTGTGAAAAAGCCCTTGATGATATCCATGGTCGGCCCGACCAGCACGACAAACAGCAAAAGCAATGCCGCCAGAACCATATTGATTTCCGAAAGCCGTTTGACCCCGGCATCAAGCCCGGCCAGAACCGAAATCAGCGCAACCCCGGTAATCGCGATAATCAGGACAACCTTCGATCCGTCCGTAACCGGAATGCCAAACAGGAATTCAAGCCCGGCATTGGCCTGTTCCGCACCAAAACCAAGCGACGTCGCAAGCCCGAACAGGGTGGCAAACACCGCCAGAATATCAATCACATGCCCGGTCCAGCCCCAGACACGCTCGCCAAAGATCGGATAAAACACCGACCGCATGGTAAGCGGCAGGCCCTTGTTAAACGAAAACAGCGCCAATGCCAGCGCCACCGTGGCATAGATCGCCCACGGGTGAAGCCCCCAGTGGAAAATCGTCGCCGCCATGCCAAGGTCAAAGGCACCGTCCGCATTGCCCATCGCCCCGCCAAGCGGTGCCCAGTCCGTGCGCGCCCCGCCATCACCGACCGTCGCACCGCCCATTGATGTGGTAAAGTGCGAAATCGGCTCGGACACGCCATAAAACATAAGGCCGATCCCCATCCCGGCCGCAAACAGCATGGCAAACCAGCCGCTATAGGAATAATCCGGTGTCGCATCCTGCCCGCCCAGCCGGACCTTGCCCAGCGGCGAGACAATCAGAAACAGACACAGCAAAACGAAAACATTCGCCACCGACAGGAAGAACCAGTCAAAGGTCGATGTCAGCCAGCCCCGAAGGTCATTGAACATCGGCCCGACACTTTCCTGAAAGGCCAGTGTGAAAAACACGAATGCAACAATCGATAACCCCGAAATCAGGAATACCGGGTTATGAATATCAAGGCCAAACGGCCCGATCTGTGTGGTGATGTTATCCTGTCCGATTTCATATTCGGTATCGATCGGATTGGCCGCACCATCCGGGCTTTCAATGCCCGTCTCGGCATTCGATCCCATGAAAATCTCCCTTGAAAAGCAATTTTGCGGCCACCCCTGGCCGCATCTGTCCGGTTTGCCTGCTATTAACGCACCAGAAACACGGAATGATCCCAATGCGACGCAACATATCCGCCGTGGGATGCAAAAATATGATCCGCAATACCCGGCACGTGCGACGCCATGACGATCACATCCGCCTTGGCCTCTGTTGCCGCATCAACAATGATTTCACTCAGATCAATCGCCGGATCGTGTGAAATGCGGGTCATGCCCGAACATTCGATACCGGTCTTCTTGGCCTGCTCTTCGGCAAAGGCCGCCATTTTGCGATCATATTCTGCTGGCGTATGCGCAATCGGGGATGGGGTATTGGTTCCAACCCCGAAAAAGCAGATTTTGGCATCGTAATGCTTTGCCAGATCCGCCGCCGTCGAAAGCGCCTTTTCCAGCTTGTCGATATGCGTCAGATCCACGGGTACCATGATCTTGCGATACATTCCCTGCCTCCGTTCTACGGGTGCCCTAACGGGCAAAACACACCTTCGAAACAGATGAGGCGACAAAGACTATCACCAGAACAGGAAATTATCAAAACACTCATCACCGGCGGATTTCCCGCAACAGATGAATACAGATACCAAACCGCGATAATCAACCAGAAGAAACCGCCAAATAATTCTGGCGATCTAGCGGACCCATTAAATCCGGATCATTTCATATTGCGCACAAATTCGCGGCAATATCCGGCACATTATTATGCCGTAGAACTATTCTGCCGCCATGCGCCTTATCGCATCACACAGGAATTTAAATCCGTCCGCCGCCCCGTCGCTCATATGCCGCGCACGCAGCCAGCCATGGATCATTTGCGGTTCCTCGCGGTACGTCACATCAATCCCGGCCCGGGCAAGGCGCGCGGTATATTCCCGCCCGTCATCGCGCAGCGGATCAAAATAGGCCGCGGTGATATAGGTGGGCGGCAACCCGCGCAGATCCTCTGCCGATAACGGATAGGCCACCGGATCATCCATCGGCGCCTTCAGGACATCGCGATAATAAATCACATCATCGGTGCTTAAACCGGGGGCGGATGCCATCTGCCCATAGGATGGCCAGCCAAGATCACCACCAAGGGCCGGATAAATCAGGACCTGCCCGACAACCCCCGCGCCAAGCCCCTCGTCGCGCGCCCGGATCGCAAGCCCGCCGGCCAATGTCGCCCCGGCACTATCGCCAATCAGGACGACCTCCGCACCATGCGACAGCACATCGCGCGCAACCGCAAACGCATCCTGATGTGCGGCCGGCCAGATATGTTCGGGGGCCAGCCGGTAATCGACCGATATCATTTCCGCGCCCGCCGCCTCGGCAATCTCGGCACAGATCGCATCATGGCTATCCAGCGACCCGACGATAAACCCGCCACCATGCAGGTAAAGCAACTTCCGCGTTGTTCTGATTTTCGCCGGACGATAAATCCTGACCGCCACCCCGGCAATATGATCATCACAGGTCAGAAGCCCCGGCGGATGGGGATAGGCAAAGGCATCGCAAAGGGCGCCATACCATTTGCGTTGCTGCGCAATATCAGCGGCAACCGCATCGGGCGGATAAAACCGGTCGCATGTGGCTATGAAGTCACGGATGCCTGCTTCGTCGGGCATCGGGCTATAGGCGATATCGGGCATCGCCTGATCGGACCCGTCCATGTCGCACAACTTCCCCAATGATGTTTTGATGTTTGTACGCGCAAGCCTAACGCCAATCACGCGCGCTTGAAAAGCATGCAAATGCGCCATGGCGGTTTTGTGACCTCGATCCCCCGGATCGGCCCGATCATAAATCGGTAAAATCTATCAAAAAATTCAAAAATAACTATTTAACCTATACACTCAAAACGCGTTAGCCTGCTTGACAGCATCGCCTGACATGACGCCCAATGATTTAACAATCTCGTCTTGTTGCGATCACAAGTTTCGACATTACCTTGAACAGGGAAGCATCACGCCGAAATGTTCACCAGAATGTTCAAATATTCCTGCGGTCAATATGACCGACTCACGACCCGGCGGGAGAGAGAAACCAGAAGTCGATACAAGACCGCGAATTGGGGATGCCCCATCATGCCGCAATCCGCAAATATCGCTTTGGGTAAAACCTGACCGGATCAGGAAAACAGGAACAGCCAGCCATTACGGGAGAGAGAAATGGACGGAAAACAGACAGCAGGGAAATGCCCGGTCATGCATGGCGGTATGACCGCACTGGGCACCACGGTTATGGATTGGTGGCCAAACGCGCTTAACTTCGACATCCTGCATCAGCACGATATGAAAACCAATCCGCTGGGCAAGGATTTCAACTACCGCGAAGAACTCAAAAAGCTCGACGTCGAAGGCCTTAAAAACGACCTTCGCGCGCTGATGAATGAAAGCCAGGAATGGTGGCCCGCCGACTGGGGAAGCTATGTTGGCATGTTCGCCCGTGTCGCATGGCATTCCGCCGGCTCCTACCGTCTGGCCGATGGCCGTGGTGGTGGCGGCACCGGCAACCAGCGTTTCGCCCCGCTCAACTCCTGGCCTGATAACGTCAACACCGACAAGGGCCGCCGTCTGCTCTGGCCGATCAAGCGCAAATATGGCAACAAAATCTCCTGGGCCGATCTGATGATCCTGGCCGGCACGATTGCCTATGAAGTCGCGGGCCTTAAAACCTATGGCTTCGCCTTTGGCCGCGAAGATGTCTGGCACCCGGAAAAGGACACCTATTGGGGTGCGGAAAAGGAATGGCTGGCACCAAGCGACAGCCGTTACGAGGACATCACCCGCCCCGACACCATGCAAAACCCGCTGGCCGCTGTTCAGATGGGCCTGATCTATGTAAACCCGGAAGGCGTGAACGGGCAGCCCGACCCGATGAAAACCGCCGCCCAGGTCCGCGAAACCTTCGCCCGCATGGCGATGGATGACGAGGAAACCGCAGCCCTCACCGCTGGTGGCCACACCATCGGCAAATCGCACGGCAATGGCTCGCCGTCGGACCTCAGCCCCGAACCAGAAGCCGCCGACGTCGAATATCAGGGCATCGGCTGGATGAAAACCAATGGCCGTGGCATTGGCCGCGATACCATGGTTTCGGGCATCGAAGGCGCATGGACCACCAACCCGACCAAATGGGATATGGGCTGGTTCGATATGCTGTTTGGCCACGAGTGGGAGCTTAAGAAAAGCCCGGCTGGTGCATGGCAGTGGGAACCGACCGACATCAAGGAAGAAGACATGCCGGTCGATGTCGAGGATCCCTCGATCCGCTGCAAGCCGATCATGACCGATGCCGATATGGCGATGAAGGTCGACCCGACCTATAACGCCATCTGCCAGAAATTCATGAAGGACCCGGAATATTTCTCCGAAACCTTTGCCCGCGCATGGTTCAAACTGACCCATCGCGACATGGGCCCGAAGGTCCGCTATGTCGGCCCGGACGTGCCCAAGGAAGACCTGATCTGGCAGGACCCGATCCCGTCTGTTGATTACACGCTCTCGGACGCCGAAATCGCCGATCTCAAGTCCAAACTACTCAGCAGCGGCCTCACCAGTGCCGAACTGATCAACACCGCTTGGGATAGTGCCCGGACCTATCGCGGATCGGACATGCGCGGCGGTGCCAATGGCGCGCGCATCCGTCTGGCCCCGCAAAAGGACTGGGCGGGGAACGAGCCCGAACGCCTTGCCAAGGTTCTCAAAACCCTGGAAGGCATTCAGGCAGGCCTTGCCAAGAAAGTCAGCCTTGCCGATCTGATCGTGCTCGGTGGGACTGCGGCGGTTGAAAAGGCCGCGAAGGATGCCGGCGTCAACATCACCGTCCCGTTCGCACCGGGCCGCGGCGATGCAACCGCCGAAATGACCGATGCCGCAAGCTTCGAGCCGCTCGAACCGCTGGCCGATGGCTATCGCAACTGGCTGAAAGACGATTATGTGGTCTCGCCCGAAGAAATGATGCTGGACCGGACCCAGCTCATGGGCCTGACCGCACCGGAAATGACCGCACTGGTCGGTGGCATGCGCGTTCTTGGCACCAATCATGGTAGCACCAAACACGGCGTCTTTACCGACCGTGTCGGCAAACTGACGACCGACTTCTTCGTCAACCTGACCGACATGGCCTATAGCTGGAAACCGGCGGGCGACAACCTTTACAACATCGTTGATCGCAAAACCGGCCAGACCAAATGGACGGCAACCCGCGTTGACCTCGTGTTTGGCTCAAACGCCATCCTGCGCGCCTATGCCGAAGTCTACGCCCAGGACGACAACCACGAGAAGTTCGTCAAGGACTTCGTCGCGGCCTGGACCAAGGTGATGAACGCGGACCGGTTTGATCTGGCAGCGTAAGGGTTGCGTGCCTTTGAGATGATCTGGATTGTAGCTTTCGGGCTCTGACAAACGAACACCCCCGGTCGTGAGGCTGGGGGTGTTTTTATACAACTAGAGCTTCAATACCATCAAGATTTTGAGCTTGTTCTGTCAATGTCGATGAAGTCTTCAGCAAGAGCTGTATGTGGATTTCGACTATCAGCCTCCCCGGACTGAGATCTAAGCGGATTTAACGTTCTATTAATCAAAGCCGAATTTACATGTGAACACAAACGACTCAATGTCAAAAGTTCGTTTTCATCCTTATTCCATTTCAGCATCAAAAAAACGAACAAAAATCTCATCTTTGGGGATCCTACAATAAAATATAGATCGTTCCTTATCGATGACCCCATCGTCGTTATTACAAATGAAATCGCCAGAATAAAAACTGCGGTTACTTGAAGAAAATTCTTCAGAATTATCTCGGAAAACGAAAACACATTAAAAACCAACATATCCTCATCATTCACCTCATCAAACCATCTAAATGCTTTAAAACCAAAATACAACGCAAATGCGGCCGAAGAAACAAGGGCAGCTGTACGCATAAAAAACATTTTTCTATCAATAAAAATCATTGACGGATAATGAACCAAAACGCTCTTTATTTCCTCTATAGAATATTCTTTTCTTCTATTAAATAAATCTCTAATTTTTTCTTTTAGTGAAAGATGGAAACCCCATATGATGATAGATAAGCGGTTTCCAATCGTGTACCTTGAGAAGAACTCGCCTGAAACAGAACTTCCGACACATTCCGCCATGTATTTAATAGAGTTTGGCTCATTCCACAGCACTTGATACAAATTTTCTTTCCGAACCGCTTCTATCAACAAGTAAGTAAGCGGATTTTCACGAAACATTAACTGCATCAAGGCACCTTTACACACCAAGTATTCAAAAAATTGCTTGTGTGGGAATCTTAAATTATCCTCTCCCCCAACAGGGTCTGGAATCAGTATTCCTGCACTACAGACATCGGAAACAATAATTTGAACCTTGTCACTAAGTGTCTCATTCTTATATTGTTCTTCGAATTTCATAAATGAGTTGAGAACCTCCTCAACACCACCTTTTGCGAGACACAACTCTCTAAGATTTCCATAAGTATCCTTAACAAGATCAGTAACTTGCACACGCGAGATCGTGTTTTTGCCTCCCAAAGCTGCCATCCTCATTGCGACACAGGATGTTAATAGCTCTCGCACTGATTTATGAAGCACAAGATATCTTGCTCCTTCAGGCGCATCAAACTCGACAACATCCCTCTCCAACTCTGCTTCTTTCCTCGTAAAAATAGCTTCAAGGTATTTCTCGACTAAGATCGCTCCAGTTAGAGGTTCTCCTTCAGAAGTTAGTTTGACTATTTCTTTCCATATCGTTGCCACAACTGGCAACATTGATGGCCTGCTAACAATCTCAAGGAAGTCCGGATTTTCTTGTGACGCTTTCAATATTCCTTGCTTAATGTCATCTGGAAAATTTCTGCATGCTTCTGCCACCTGAGATTGAGTCATTTTCTTCAGGCACCATACTTCTGAAAATGCCGCCCCAGCAGCAGCTCGCGCTACGTTTCGGCGCAAGGTACGATTGACTTCTTTTTGGTTAAGAAAGAAATTCGGTCGACCTGTAAAAATAATTTTTGTTTGTGGAAATGCAAACTTCCACAGCGCATTGAAGTGCTCGTGCCTATCGTAAGCACGCCCTGAGTTTTTCAGTTCATCAAACCCTTCAAATATCACTATGGCGCCACCACTTTTAATCAGGTTATAAACCCGATCACCAAGCAAACCGTATCGCCCCCCCCAGACCGACAAAAGTGCTATGGGATCCGCGTCGCTAGGGCTTTTGCTTCTTAATTCTATTAAAAGTGGAATTTTTTCACCTACATCACCTGTTCTGATAAATTTATTTGCCCATTCGTAACAGTACTTCAACATTGCAGTACTTTTACCTTGGCCATATTCACCAGTTATGGAAAGGTGGCGTTTACTATCTTCCTGCACCCACTCTTTAAGAAGGTCATCGAGTTTTACAACAACATCGCGGTTTTCATCAGAGTAGACGTCCAGCGGAACAAAAGAATTCGCGACAGTCACATCCAAACCACCTACTTTTGTACCTTCAAATTGTCGCACTATTTCTCTTGCGTAGTTGTGGAGATCCAAACCACCCAGAATGAGTTCCCGACTACTAATCAACTCAATTGAGAAAGATTTGACATCAATTTTTCTTCGGCGTGTAACATCACTTTGGCCCGCATTATAAACACCAAATATGTTCCAGTTCGCCCCAGCCTGAAGTGTATCGTAAAGCTCAGTAACTCTCTGTTCTAATTGTTCTTGGCTCGGCTCTTCGTCAAATATTAGCAGCACCAGCGGCTCTGTTTCGGTTGAAAGCGCTTGATAAACTTCGCCTACCCACAGCTTGTATCGATCCCGCCAGCCATTATCCGGGATTGTTGCCTCTTTTAGCTGCGAACAAAACAAATCTCGAAGTAACACGTGATTTGGGACTGGCTTTGGTAGCTCTGGTGATCGCTGCTCCCATGTCAGCGCCTCTTCGCTTGTAAACGCATCTTCCTTGCGTTCGATCATTAGCTTAAACTGTTGATAGGCTAATAATAATAGGCTGTTTTGATCAAAATGCTTGGATAGCTCAAACTCCGACATTCTTGGTGGGGCCTCCCAAGAAGTAACTGCTTCCCTCCCAAAACGCCAAATTGCTGTAATCGCAAGTGCTGTCATCCCGAAAATCCCAAGCTGCCCAAGACGACTTCCGATGTCAGCTACATCAGCAATGCCAAAATATTGCGTTATCGCGTGCGCGACAATACTTCCCAAAGACATCCCGGCAGCGGATATGCCCAAAGCCAAACAAGCCAAGATAGAGCTAAGTACCGCAAGCGCGAACCTCGCTTTTGAGGCCCTTTGCTTTAACTTCATACGGATTATTGTGATCAAAAGAATAAAGAATAATACGCCAAATAAGCACGCCAATCCAACCGCGACCACATAACCCACAGCTATCTCTCCCGTAACGTCAAAGCACATCACACACTAATGATACCTAGACTAAGTCTATTACCAAGCACAACCAAACTTTAGAAAAAAATAATGCATAAACATTTATGCCTGGATCAGACCTCTGTCAGAGCAACTGGCAAAGCCCTTTCCAAAAATCAGAGGAGTATAGAAAAACTTTTGTGTCGTTCTAATGTTGGCACGCGCTGAACACTTACCACTATTTTCGAATGAAACGACATAGACTATCAATATGGAGTTGAACCTCTATAGCGAACAAGCATTTGGGATATCTTCGAGACAACTGGCAAGGAAGGCATACGCTGTTATTCGTGCTGTGCATCAAACTGATCCTTGTCCACGCTCTGATCCTGTTTGCCGACCGATATACGGTCCCACCCTATATCCCAGATCGCAATCCCGGCTCTGATCGCGACGGTTGCTTTCATCATCGTCTCATGGCGTTGTTTTTCGTCGGGGTATTTCCCCTCCCCAAAAAAAGTAAGATCGTAAAGCCCATGACAAGATCCGGAGGGCAAGGGATAGCTATAAACATTTGAACGGCAAGGTCTTGTGAGCAGCTTCGCCATACTCAATCTTCGGCTTAGGATCGTTCGACTGAGAGATTTTCTCGCAGCCTAAGTCGGGGCTGCATACTGACCGATGGGATCCGGAATCCGGGCTTCTACCATTCTCGCAAACAGGCAACCATCGGTCCCTTTGCCCACTTCTTTTCGACAATGGCGATACTTCCGGCAACCGAGGAAGCTCAGACAAACTTCGGGCCTCCATCAACCTCGCCAACAGACGGTCTCCGAGCTCGTCACCCGCTCAAGTCACGTTCGGCAATGGCGGACTTCCCGCAACCGATGAAGCCCGGACACACTTCGGGCGTACGGCCCCCACCTGTCCACCATCGGCGGGCCACGCTCAGTGCTGCCCGCTGCTGCCATCGCTGCCGCTCCCGGCAGATTTAAACTCATCCCTTCTCAACAAGACGCACCTCTCCCGTCATGACAAATGACCGGGTTAGTCCCCTTAGTCCCTTTAGTCCTGGGGCAGAATGCCGCCGTAATGGCTCCGCCATCCGCCACCCCATATCCTGCGGAGTGCCCCGCCGCCCTGCCCGTGTCTATGTCCGTATCTTTGCCGCTGCATCCTGATCACCTCTTTGATCCGGCCCCAAACGCAAAAACCCGCAAGGGCACTGGGCGCATTGCTGTTGACTCCTGTTGCCATACAGGTGGCAACAGGGCTGTGCGACAATGGTCTATTGGACGCCAACACGACGATACCTTAGGAACGGAAACAAAATGAAACTCGCATCAATCCGCTTCATCGCAGCCGATATCAAGCAAATGGTCGCGTTTTACGAAATGATCTTGGGCCGCAAGGCGGAGTGGCTTGCTCCAGTCTTCGCTGAGCTTGTGGGACCTGGTGCAACGCTTGCAATCGGCGCATCTGAAACTGTAGCACTTTGGAAAGAAGGAAGTGGTGAGCCGGGAGCCAATCGGACGGCCTATCTGGAGATTCAGGTTGAGGATGTCGATGCGGAATTCGAGCGCCTGAAGGACAAAGTGCAACTAGTGCACGACCTGAAGACGATGCCGTGGGGCAACAAGACATTTCAATTCCGCGATCCGGAAGGAAACGCAGTCTCGATTTACATGCCGGAAACGGAAGCCGCCAAAAAGCGCTTCGCTACACGATAGAAATGGCAATGGCCCCGCCACTCGACGCGCTCTTAAATAATGCGGAGGAAGGCTGCTGACATTTTTGCGACCAGTTCCTCGAACGCATATTTTTTTGATCTGAACGATCCGCTCTGATCACGGTTAAGGCGGGTTTTATGCCCAGTAGCATGAAGGCATTCGTGCAGGGCTGTGCGATGCCAATTAATCGGGTCGAAATAGGACTGGGGTGGCGGAACCGGTGCTGCGGTCCTGGTATCTACGGCCCCGGGAACAACCAATTCACCCGCCGGGGGTAAATTCCTTGCGAAAGTCGATGCCGGGCTAGGTTCGGTCAAAATTTACAATGACGGCACCAACCTGACCGAACTTGAAGGCGTTTCGGGCGGCGGCGGAACATCCGGTGGTGGCTATGTCGATATCGGGGAAACCGGTGGCGGAGAATCCATGCCGATTACCGGACCGCGACTGACGATGCGCTACTGCATCGTGACCGATGGCCTTTGGCCACCAAGACCCTGCCCCCGAAATCCGAATAACTTCCGGGCAGCACAAGCAGCCTGGCGACGATGGATGCAACGGCAGAACAGCTCAGCCAAAACCGGACTTCCCGCAATCAGGGAAGTCCGGACGAACCTCGGGCTTTGGCATCCTCGCCTGCGAGGTGCAGACAGGCCGCCTCGGCCACGACCCGCTCTGGTACCTTGCGGCTATGAAGACATTTCCGGCAACACGCGAACCCCGGACAAATCTCGTGCCTCCACCAGTCTCGCCAAACAGGCCATCTCGGGCCCGCCACCCGCTCCGGTCACTTCGGCAACGTCGACATTTCCGGCAACCGATGAAGCCCGGACACACCTCGGGCCTTCGCAAACCTCGCGAACTGACGGTCTCCGGGCCCACGACCCGCTCCGGTCACTTTCGGCAACGGCGACACTTTCCGCTAACCGCCGAGGTCCGGACACACTTCGGGCGTACGGCCCCCACCGGTCCACCATCGGCGGGCCACGCTCAATGCTGTCCGCTGCTGCCATCGCTGCCGCTCCCGGCAGGTTCAACTTCTCCCTCGTCAACAAGACGCACCTCTCCCGTCATGACAAATGATCGGGCTAGTCCCCTTAGTCCCTCTTAGTCCTGGGGCAGAATACCGCCGTAATGGCTCCGCCATCCGCCGACCCATATCCTGCGGAGTACCCCGCTGCCCTGCCCGTGTCTGTCTCCGTATCTTTGCCGCTGCATCCTGACCCCCTCTTTCATCCGGCCCCAAACGCAAAAACCCGCGAGGCTCAAGGCCTCGCGGGTTTCGGTCCGGGCGGTTTTCTCCCGTTGACTTTCCTTTTATGCCATAAACAAAAGAACAAATCAAGAACTTTTTTCAGGAAATTTTATATGCCGCCGGAAAGGGCCGCAGGCACCCCGCCCAGGCATATGGTCGGCGGCCATACGTCCGGGAGGGCCATCCGAACGACCGGTTATGCAGTATCGGACGCCAGAACCGGCCCCTGACGATATGACTTCTGTGGCTTGATCTTGCAGGAGTGAATTTCATGTCGCGTTCGGCCGAACTCCGTTCCGCCCGTAAAGACCCATCAGACCAGACGCCGGGGGTGCTCCCCGATGGCGCGGCTCTGCGCACCATACAGCGCCGACGAAAACGTGTTCTTCGCATTGGCGTTGTCGTGCTTCTGGTTCTTGTGGCCGGAAGCCGGGCGATGGCGGAGCGCCAGAGCGAGCTTCACGACATGATCGAAGCCACCGGGCTGTTTGCGATTGGCGTCTGCATCTTTGGGCGTGGCTGGTGCTCCCTTTATATCGGCGGGCGCAAGAAAACAGAACTTGTCACCACCGGGCCTTATTCCAGCTGCCGAAATCCGCTTTATGTTTTCAACATGATCGGAGCCTTCGGTGTCGGGGCACAGACCGGCAGTGTCGTGCTTGGCTGTCTGTTTGCCGGCCTGTGCTGGATGGTGTTTCGCAATGTTGTCGCGCACGAAGAGGCATTGCTCTCGGAACGTTTTGGCAAGGCATTCCGGCGCTATCAAAATACCGTCCCGCGCTTTCGCCCGACCTGGTTTCGCTGGCGGGATGAGGAAAACCTGCTGTGCAAACCGGCACTGTTTTTATCCACAACGCGCGATGCGATGTGGTTTCTGGTTGCCGGACCGATATTTGAAGGCATCAAGCTGATGCAGGATAAGGGATGGCTGACACCGCTGATCCATCTGCCCTAGCTATCGAACCTCAACAGGGTGTTCCGGTTTAACCTGAAGCGACTGGGCGGCTGGGCGGTTGATAGCGGCGGATAGATGCACTGTCTTTTATCCCGCCATGTATCCCCACCTTGCGGTCTTGCGGGCTGAGCCAATCCCCCGAAGGAGCATCTCTTTTGCCCGTTGATCCGATGTCTGGGTGCACACGGTTGGGCATAACCCCTTCACGCCAACATGATGACGAAAGCAAGACCAGAACTGCACACCACAACAATAGCGGATTAGAAACTGACATGAAACCGACCGAAAAACCCCAACATAGCCTCACAATCGGACGCCGCAGTTTTCTGGGTGGCGCGGCGGCACTTGGTGTTGGTGCCGGATTGGCAGCCCCCGCCATTATCACCCGCGCGGCCGCGACAGAGGCTTCCTCGATCATCGCGTTGCGAGACCACGACCTGCCCTTTATCGCCACCGAAGAGACCTATACCACCGACGAACTGATCGCGCTCAACGCGATTAACGATGATCACGTGGAATACCTCAAGGAAACCGGTCTTGCCGAACTCGGCCCTGGCCGCATCGGGGCCATGGATCAGGCGGGGATCAATGTTCAGATCCTTTCTGCACATACGCCGGGCGTCCAGGATCTCGCGGGTCAGGAAGGCATCGATTTTGCCTATCGCCTCAACAGGATGATTGCCACGGGCCCGATGGTCACCTATCCGGGGCGGTTCCGGGCCTATGCAACCCTGCCGCTGCAGGACCCGGTGGCATCAGCGGACGAGCTGGAACGCGCCGTTCGCGAGGATGGCTTTGTCGGCGCCATGACCAATGGCTTCATTGGCAAAAAGTTTCTCGACCATCCCGATTTCGAGCCCCTTCTGGCCCGTGCCGAGGCACTTGGCGTGCCGATATACCTGCATCCGGGCTTCCCGCCCAAGGAAGTCTTCGACATTTACTACCGCATCATGCAGCCGGGATATAATGACGAATATCAGGACTACATTCTCAGTGGCTCAGGATATGGTTGGCATCAGGAGGTGCTTACGCAATGCCTTCGACTGATCATGACCGGGGTGTTCGACAGATTCCCCAAACTGCAGATGATCATCGGCCACATGGGAGAAGGCCTTCCATTCTACTACGAGCGTATCGTCGGGGATTTGGGCGATACGACCGAGCGCTCACTAAACAAGCCCATCGGCCAGTACTTCAATGACAATTTCTGGTACACGACCAGCGCATTTTTCCAGGATGAACTGCTTCATCTTTTGCTGAGATACATCAGCGTGGACCGCGTGATGTTTGGAACCGATTATCCGTTTGCAGACATGAAGCAGGGCACCGACTGGTTTCGCGCAGTCGATCTGCCCCGTGAAGCCAAGGAAAAAATTGCGTTCCGAAATGCGGAAAAACTGTTCGGCATAAAGGTCTGATCCGTCCGCCCGTGCCACTACGGGCGGATAGCCTACGCGCCCAGACTGCGCAGGACGAAATACGCGAAATGCGTTGCTGGCGTAAACCCAGGACTGTTCCAACAGGCAATAAAAAGACCCTGTCGCCAAAGGTGACAGGGTCTTTTTATTGGTTGCGGGGGCAGGATTAGCGCTCACTTTGTTCGCTCAGCTCCGCCCTTATGGGCTCCGCAAAGAACCTGGCAACAGGCTTGGCCTGTTGCGGGTTCCAATCCATAAGCCCCCGGCAAACGAACATTAAAAAAGCCCGCCACGAGGGCGAGCTTTTTTAAAGTTGGTTGCGGGGGCAGGATTTGAACCTACGCAGTCTGCGCGCGGGCT
>NZ_LPVY01000022.1 GCF_001613805.1 Thalassospira lucentensis | reverse complement strand
GGCGGGTGGTTCTGGGGGCCACCCGCCGTTCTTCTCTTTGGGGTACAATCTTGATCCCCCTGATACCAAAAAGGCCCGGATGTTTCCGGGCCTTTTTGGTATCAGGTTTTGGCGACGCGCCGTGGCAAAGCAATCGTGACCTCAAGCCCGCGTCTGGGCAAATTGCGTAGCCGCACCGTACCGTCATGGGCATCTATAACCGTTTTCACAATCGACAAGCCAAGCCCGCTGCCGCCGGTGGTACGCGCGCGCGATCCCTCGACACGGAAGAATGGCAAAAAAACATTTTCCTGATGTTCCTCGGCAATGCCCGGCCCCTCGTCCCGAACGGAAATCAGCACCGTATCGGCTGTTGCATCAAGACTGACATAGGCGCGATAACCGTATTTCAGGGCATTTTCGATCAGGTTGGTGAAGGCACGTTTCAAGGTTCCCGGCCGACAGGTCAGACGAATGCTGCGCTTGTCGCCAAATGAATGCGCTTCATCCCCGCCCCCAAAAACCGTATGCACCGAACTGAACCGAAGCGGCTGAGGCCCCTCAAAACTGACAGGTCGACCAAGATCAGCGTAATCGTCGCAAATCGCTTCAAGAACCGAAGTGAAATCAACAGTGCGCTCTTCTTCCTTGTGAATCCAGTCACCAAGGAAATCGAGCGCATCATTCAAAAGCCCGTCCATTTCATCAAGGTCACGCAATACGGTTTCGCGCAACTCATCATTATCGATAAATTCCGCACGCAGGCGCAGGCGCGTACTGGGCGTGCGCAAATCGTGTGAAATCGCGGCCAGCATGCGGGTTCTATCCCCCAGCATGCGTGAAATCCGTTCGCGCAATCCGTTATAGGCCGCGGCCATTGATCTTGCCTCGGTCGGGCCGCGTTCCTCAACCGGGGGGCCTTCGACTTCGTCGCCCTGACGAATGATCGCCTCGGTCAGATTTTTGAAAGGCCCGGCCAGAAGGTCGGCCAAGGCAGCGAATACCGCCAACACCGCGATAACCCCGACCAGAAAAATCAGAAAAACCATGGATGGCGAAGCATAATCCGACCACAGCACCGAATGGCTAAGCAGCATCCGCATGCCTGATGGCAACATGATCTCGATACGGGCTTCCAACCCCTGACGTGCTATTTCCCGCGATAGACCGGCAAAAAACAGGCTGGGATTTTCGGCCGTTTCAATCAGGTCACGCTGTTCGGAACCAAGGCGACCACAACGAAAATGGACCTTTACCGATGTTGGCCAGCCTGTATCAGCCAGACGCGCAGGCATTGCGATATGTTGTGCCGGGCGCGAAAACAAAAGAATTGTACCGATGTCGTCCGGTGGCAGAACACGGACAGAAAGCCCGTCACGCGCGGCTATATCAACGATATTTCCCTGTAATTCCGGGCTTTCCGCGATCAGGATCAGTTCGCGAATGGTAAAGCCCAGCGTATAGGCACGGCTGATCCGTTCGCTTCGTTCGATAATGTATTTCGATGCGATTGAACTGATCCCGGCGATGATGACACCACCGACCATCATGATCATAAAGATACGTCCGCCCAGCGTACGGGGCTTGAACCGCCGCATATATTCGGAAAACGCACCAATCTGATCTGCCATGGATCGAATTCCTAGACGGTCCTCGTATCGGCACAGAACTGATAGCCGATCCCCCGCACTGTTTTGATCAGTTTGGGATTTTTGGCATCTTTTTCAATTTTCCGGCGCAGGCGGCTGATCTGGATATCGATACTGCGGTCAAACGGGATCGAGCTTTGACCGCGTACGATATCAACAAGCTGTTCGCGCGAAAGCGCACGCTTGTTATGCTTTACCAGTGCCAGCAACAGCGAAAATTCCCCGGTCGACAAATGCACCGCCACATCATCCAGATCACGCAATTCGCGTGATCCAATGTCGAGCGTCCAGTCGGCAAACAGGATTTTCTGGGTCTTGGTTTCTTCGTGATGAACCTGTGTCACAGTGCCGGTTTCAAAACGGCGGAACACGGCACGAATACGTGCCAGCAATTCGCGCGGATTGAACGGTTTGGTCAGATAATCATCTGCACCCAGTTCCAAACCAAGAATACGGTCCGTATCCTCGCCCACTGCGGTCAGCATGACAATCGGTACCTTGGAATTGCGGCGCACATCCCGGCACAGCGCGAAACCATCCTCGCCGGGCAACATGATATCAAGGATCACCAGATCAATATTCCAGTCGCGAAGCGCACGATGCATCTCTGCCCCGTCGGAAACGGTGGTGATACGAAACCCGTGCTGGAGCAGGAATTTTTTCAGGAGCTTCTGGATTTCCTGATCGTCATCGACAACCAGAATATGGGGTTCACGTCGCGTACTCAGTCTCCGCCTCCCTTCGGTCGACAGGTCCGTAACCGGACCGTGGCGCGGAGTTTAGTTCATATCGTTGCAGTATTGAACCATTTTACCAAACGGACGGGATAAATGAAAAAGCCGGGGAGAGAATCCCCGGCTTTTGATCTACAAATCCTTTGCACGCAGAGACTTATACAACCTATTTCAGGTCATAAACTTTCGTGCTGCCCGATACTTCGCTTGCTACGATCAGCATGGCGTTGCCCGTCGGGCTATCTTTTGGATCAACAAACAGCATGCCTTCCGGTGCAAGTTCACCCGCGGTACCTGCTTCCGGATTACCGGAAAAACGACGATCTGAATGATAGGTCACGAATTGCGGATTGGTCGGATTTGTCAGGTCATAGACCATAAATCCGCCCTGGCGTTCCAGACCGATGAAAGCATAAGGCGTACCATTGACGTAACCGGTTGCCAGACCTTCGGGTTCCGGCCCCTTATCATCAGAACGGTCATCACGGCTGTAGTTCTCGGTGTCAGATGCATTGAACACATTGCCGTAATTCGCGGCCATGTACTGTTCAAACTTGTCACCACTGTCAAAGACCATATTACCATCGGCATCAAGGACAGAGAACGAACGTGCGCCATAGCTATAGATCACGTCGAAATCACCATCACCATCCGTATCCCCCTGCGCCGTGGTCGTTTTCAGACGTCCAAGGTTTTCGTCCTTCTGCAAGGAGCTAGCATTTGGGAATGCGACCGGATCAAGGGTCAGTTTGCCAACGCGGGTTTCTTCGCTGTAACCGTCGTAATCGCGAGAATCCCCCTCGTTTGCCGTCAGGACCCAGGTTTTGCCGCCGATTTCG
Source organism: Thalassospira lucentensis (assembly GCF_001613805.1). Taxonomy (GTDB): domain Bacteria; phylum Pseudomonadota; class Alphaproteobacteria; order Rhodospirillales; family Thalassospiraceae; genus Thalassospira; species Thalassospira lucentensis_A. Next base: position 139,613 of record NZ_LPVY01000022.1, on the reverse strand, counting down.
ATCGTATCAATCGTATCTGGCATATACATGCCCATGACCGGCCAGGTGCGAATGTTGATTTCGCCGTCCTTGTCGCTGGCATCAAACGCGTTGACCGAATGATCCTTGAAGCCAAGACCGGCAACCCGAATAACATTTGCGGTCTCAATGTCGATGATCGCCACCGCGTTGTTTTCCTGAAGCGAAACATAGGCCGTTTTGCTATCTTTCGAGACGGCGATATATTCCGGTTCGATATCCTGTGCCACGCTCGAAGTGCCCGGGTTTGACGTGCGCATGCCATATGGCAGGTCCGTCCCGTTCAGGAATGCGAAGGAAATATTCCGCACATCGGCATCCGACAGATCGGCAAGATTTCCGGACACCGGAATAATCGAAATGCTGCCTTCGGGATCATTGTCGAATGCGTCGTTCGGCTCCCCTTCGTTCGCAACCAAAACGTATTTTCCATCCGGGGTAAACTTAATCATGTCAGGCAACGCGCCGACAGTTACCGCAGCAATGAAATCACCATTGGTGTCAAAGAAGACGGCCTTGCCCGGTGCCTGTTTGTCGTCATTCTCGACCGCGGCGGCAACGATGTTGCCATGGATGGCAACGCTGTTTGCTGCCTTACCCCAGGTTGCAAGTTTGATCGAGCCAAGTTTGGCGAGTTTGTCCGGGTTCGACATATCAAGAATATCGATTGCCTTTTCACCGCCATTCACGACGAAAATGCGCTTGCTTGCCGGATCATAAGCCGGGATTTCAGCCGCACCTTCGTCAAAAAGACCGGTGCGATATTCACCCATCGGCACAATCGAAAGCGGTTTGGCCGCCGGCGAGGCCGTATCGACCGTCATGGCCATGTTGCTCGAATGAGACGCCGTACCACAAGCCCCGAGAAGCACAGACATCGCCACAGTCGCCATTAAAGAATAACGCATAAATTCCCCCTGATGTTCGGTTTAATCGTGGCAGATAACCTGCTGATAACGCGTAACAGTTTGATGACGACAAGGTGACAGTTTCATAAATATCGGGCACTGCACGATGCTCCAAACGCCATCGGCCAGCGTAAGACATCAAAGGTTGAAAATTTTCAGGCAGGAACAGCAAAATGGCCGCAATCAAGATCGCCATTATTGGTGCAGGAATGGCCGGTTTAAAGGCAGCAGCCACGCTTCATCGGGTCGGCGTTAATGTAACGGTCTTTGAAAAAAGCCGCGGCACGGGCGGACGTCTGGCAACACGGCGTACCGAATTTGGTGATTTCAATCACGGCGCCCAATATATCACGGCCCTTCATCCTGATTTTAGGGCGTTCCTGCATCAGGCGGAAAACCGGAAAGCAGCCCATAACTGGAACCCGAACCTGCATCGCGGAGCTTTGGCGCACCTGCATATGCCATCGCAATCAGTCACAGACGGCAATGCCGCCAAAGATATCTGGTATCAGGGCGCACCGCAGATGAACAAACTGATCACCCCGCTTCTGGCACCGTTTGAAATCTGCAAGCAACACCGCATTACCCGTATCGAAACCGCCGGACCGCGCAATTTTGTCCTGCATGATTTGGATGGTGAATTCGGCCCGTTTGGCGGTGTGATCGTTACCGCTCCAGCCCCGCAATCGGCAGAATTGCTGCAACCGCTTGCCGCACGATTTGATCCGATTGCCGATGTTGAAATGGCCCCATGCTGGGCTGTGATGATCGCTTTTGCCAAACCGTTGCCAACGGCATTTGACGCGATGATCCATCCTGATCCGGCGATAAGCTGGGCGGCGCGCAGTGGCGATCACCGTCATCTGATCCACAAGCCATCCCCCGACCTTTGGGTTTTGCATGCCAGTTCCGAATGGTCCCGCGACAACCTTGAAGAGGACAAGGAACGCATCGCATCCCGATTGCTCGATAAACTGCGCGCGGCAAGTGGTGCCAAACTTCCCGATGTGATTTCAATAGACGCCCATCGCTGGCGATATGCCCGAACAATCACGCCACTTGGCCGAAGCCATTTGGCCGGAATGAACGGACGCATAATTGCCGCAGGCGACTGGTGCCTGGGGGCAAGGGTAGAAGCGGCATGGCGCAGCGGAAAATGCGCCGCACACGCCATGATCGAAGCACTAATCGGGTGATCGGATGGCCCGAAATGCCAACGGTAAACGACCTGAAAAGGCGAACCTGCCGAACAAGGTTTGCATGACCTGTCATCGGCCCTTCGCATGGCGACGCAAATGGCGCGATTGTTGGGACGATGTCAAATATTGCTCTGCCCGTTGCCGGGATCATCGCGAACATAACAAGGGCGGCACCAGACGACAGACTGACACCACCCTTCGGATCGACTTAACCGCGAAGTGCGTGTAACTGATTGATCAGCCCCGCCGTTGAAGCATCACGCGCATCGGCTGTTTCATTCCCCTGCACCATCGGCAGCAATTCCTTGGCAAGCTGCTTGCCAAGTTCAACCCCCCACTGGTCATAGGAATTGACGTTCCAGATGATGCCCTGAACAAAGATTTTATGTTCATACATTGCGACCAGACGCCCCAGCGTAAAGGGATCAAGCTGCTTATAGAGGATCATGGTGCTGGGCTTGTTCCCGGCAAAGACCTTTTGCGGGGCCAGAACATCAATCTCGGCCGGGGACAGATTGCCACCGGCAAGTTCATCGCGGACTTCCGCCTCTGTCTTGCCGCGCATCAGGGCTTCGGCCTGCGCAAAGCAGTTTGCGACCAGTTTGTCATGGTGGTTCGATAACGGGTGCAAGGCATTCGCCGCAACGATGAAATCAACCGGGATCAGTTCTGTACCCTGATGGATCAACTGATAAAAGGCGTGCTGGCCATTGGTGCCGGGTTCGCCCCAGATGATCGGACCGGTTTCATAATAGATCGGCTTGCCATCGCGGGTAACGGATTTGCCGTTACTTTCCATATCGGCCTGCTGCAAATAAGCCGGCAGGCGCGAAAGATGCTGGTCATAAGGCAGGATCGCCTGACTGGAAGCCCCCAGAACATTGCGATACCAGACCCCGATCAACGCCAGCGTTACCGGAATATTCCGGTCAAGCGGAGCTGAACGGAAATGGTTATCCATCGCCTGTGCGCCACGCAGCAATTCTTCGAATTTCTCGTACCCGACCGCAAGAATAATCGGCAGGCCGATAGCCGACCAAAGGCTGTACCGCCCACCGACCCAGTCCCAGAAACCAAACGCGTTGTCAGTATCGATGCCGAATTCGGCAACCTTGTCCAAAGCTGTTGAAACGGCGACAAAATGCTTGGCAACTGCCTCCTCGTCTTTCAGCAAACCAACCAGCCAGTCACGGGCCGAATAGGCATTTGTCAGGGTTTCGTCGGTGGTGAAGGTTTTGGATGCAATGATGAAAAGCGTCGTTTCCGCATCAAGGTTTTTCAGTGTATCAACGATATGCGCGCCATCAACGTTGGAAACGAAATGGCAGCGAATACCGTCGATATGATACGGACGAAGTGCCTCGTTCACCATGACCGGCCCAAGATCGGAACCGCCAATCCCGATATTGACGACATCGGTGATCGCCTTGCCGGTATGGCCTTTCCAGTCGCCGGTATGCACGCGCGCGGCAAAGCGTTTCATACGTACAAGGACTTCCTTGATGTCGGGCATAACGTCCTTGCCGTCAACCATCACCGGATTGCCATCCAGATTGCGAAGGGCTGTATGAAGAACAGCGCGATTTTCGGTGACATTGATCCGGTCACCGGCAAACATCCGTTCGCGCCAGCTTTCGACATTGGCTGTTTCGGCCAATTCGCGCAGCGCGGCCATCACATCATCGGTGATCAGGTTTTTCGAATAATCGATAAACAGATCATCCTGCGTAACGTGGAAACGGTCGAACCGTGCCGGATCATCGGCAAAGGCCTTGCGCAAATTCAGGTTCTTGGAAACTTCTGCGCCCAGTCGATCAAGCTTTTCCCAGCAGGTCGTCAGATTTTCTGTGGACATTCCACCCTCGGCTTCAAACAGATAGCAAACAATATCGGCGTCATGTCAAAACACTAACACGCCGATACGACCATTTGTGGGACAGTTTGTGGGACATTTTGATGGCAATCCGGCGGGAACAGGATTGCCATCGCATGAATATTATCCGGCCAATCAGTTCGCGGAAAGGAATTCCGAAACCTGTGCCTCGGTCGGAAGGGCTGCAATCGCACCGCGTTTGGTTGCGGTAAGGGCCCCAACCGCGTTGGCAAAGCGACAGGCAGCTTCGACCTTTGCCGCAGATTTCAGCAATTCCGGATCTTTGAGCAAACGTGACAGGAAGCCTGCGGTAAAACCGTCCCCTGCCCCGGTCGCGTCAACCGCCGTGACCTTGAACGGCTCGGCCGAACCTTCGAAATCAGGGGTAAAGAACCGGCTGCCTTTCGGGCCCGACGTCACGATCATCAGTTTCCAGTGATCGCACCACAATTCACGCACGCCAGCCTCAAGATCGTCCTTGCCGGTGATAAAGGCGACTTCGTCGTCGGAAATTTTCACAACATCCGCCTTGGTGATCGCAAGACGCAGCATATCACGGGCGGCATCCGCACTGGGCCAAAGCGGCAGGCGAAGATTGGGGTCACATGAAATGATTGCACCGTTTTTACGCGCAATGTCGATGGCCGCAAGCGTCGCCGCACGCGGATCATCATCGATCATGCAAAGCGTGCCATAGTGAAACAACTCGCATCCTTTAAGCATATCCTCATCCAGATCGGACGGCGCCAGCAGCATATCGGCAGACGGACTGCGATAGAAGGAAAATTCACGTTCGCCATCGGCCCGCAGCGAAACAAAGGCTAGCCCTGTCAGGGCTTCCTTGGTCAGGACGATGCCCGATGTATCGACATTGTCAGCTTTGAGCGTATCGACCAGAAAATGGCCGAAGGCATCATCGCCGAGCTTGCCGATAAAACCCGTTTCAATACCAAGCCGCTGCAATCCCACAGCCACATTGCCCGGCGCACCACCTGCGGCCTTGGCAAATGCCGGCGCATCGGCAAGGCCGGTACCGGTTACGGTCGGAACAAAATCGATCAGCAATTCCCCAAGGCAAACTGCTTTTGCGCTCATAGCGTTTCTCCGTTTATGTCACCCGGCAACGGGGTTGCGGGCATTATCATTTGCTGTGGGACGCGACGTTTTTAAATCGATTCAATTCGACAGGCAAAGGAAAAGCCACTTTGATCACAAAGTGGCTGATTTCCGGGTATAACACTGCAACTTCAGGCCGCTTTTCCAAGTGCCACTTCACGCGCTCGACCAAGCGATGTCATCCATTCATCGAAATGATCGTCATGTTCAAGCTGATAGCGATAATGCCGGTTAAGGGCTGCCGTCAGCTTACCGTCCCGCCCGAGCAGATCATCGGCAAAGGCAATCATGCGCGAATTTGGCCATGCAATCGGACGAATGGCGCGAAGGGTTGCAAAAAGTTCATCTTCGTTTGCATCGGGCTGGGTTTGCGCCATTAGCGTCAGCATCGCTGCTGTCGAACGTGACACGCCCATATGGCAATGCACCAGCAGATGACCGTCCTTACGGGCATCGACCGTGTTTTTAAGCCCCTCGCCAAAGGCAAGAACCTCTTCAACATGGGCTGATGTCGGCGCCATCTGGCCCGGGAGTTCCTCGATAATATCGTGGAAACGCAGAATGGTACGTTCATGCGGCGCATATGCTGCGAAGGCATCCGGATCCGGACGTTCCGGATCAAGGACGGAAAGCACATGCGAAACCGATCGGGCCTGATGGGTTGGCAGTTCATCAATGCCACAAATCGTCAAAAGCGAAATTGAAACCGGTTTCATGTCTTTCCTCCAATACACTGATTAAGCGCAATAACATCACAGCAGCCCCAAAAAGCAAAGGGCCGGTATTGTTAAAAATACCGGCCCTTTTTGAATTCTTTGTGCTGCGCAATTATGGCTTTCGGTTTACCGCATGGATGTTCAGCATTTCCCACGCAATCGTCGCACCGGCAAGCGATGTGATATCTGAAACGTCATAAGGCGGGGAAACTTCGACCACATCCGACCCGATCAGGTTGATCCCTCCCGCAAGACCGCGCAGGATCGAAACCGCCTGATGGCTGGTCAATCCGCCCAAAACCGGCGTACCGGTGCCCGGGGCATAGCACGGATCAAGCCCGTCGATATCAAAGGTGATATAGGCGTGATTGTCGCCGACCACATCCTTGATTTTGGCAACGATCTGATCAATCGACATCGCCTGCACATCCGGCCCGTAAAGGATGTTGTATCCGTGGGTCGATTCATTATGCGTGCGGATGCCAACCTGAATGGATTTCGACGCGTCAACAATGCCATTCTTTGCCGCATGCCAGAACATGGTGCCATGATCGATACGATCGCCGTCATCTTCCCATGTATCGGAATGGGCATCGAACTGGATCAGCGAAATTCCCTTGCCGTACTTTTCGGCATGAGCCTTCAGGATTGGGTAACTGATGAAATGGTCCCCGCCAATGGTCAGCATCTTTGCCCCGGAGCTGACGATATCGCGTGCGTGATCCTCAATCATCTCCGGGATTTTATGCGGGTAACCGGGATCAATCACCATATCGCCGTAATCAATCACGGCCAGTTCGCCAAAAATATCGCGCCCGGACGGGAAATGCGGTGCCCATGCAAGATTTACCGACGCACGGCGCACACCCTGCGGACCAAGGCGCGTACCGGGGCGGCTTGACGTTGCAAGATCATAGGGGATGCCCGTAACCGCAACATCAATGCCCGTAAGATCACGGGTATATTTGCGGCGCATGAATGACAGCGCACCGGAATACATCGGCTCACTGGTATTCTGATGCACGGATTTCGCAGTAAAAGCGTTGTCGCCGCCTTTGGTATCAATAACCCCGGTACTGCTCATAATTCGTCCCCTTGTCCTTTCCGAACCTCAGGCGTCGCCTAGTGCAATCCAGGTCGACTTGATTTCACAATATTTGTCCATCGCATGCAGCGAACGGTCACGACCGGTGCCCGATTGCTTGTAACCGCCAAACGGCATGGTGATGGATCCACCGTCCCAGCAATTGACCCAGACAAGACCCGCACGCAGCTTTTTAGCCGCCAGATGGGCCTTGTTGATATCGCGCGTCCATACGGCTGCGGCAAGTCCATATGGCGTATCATTCGCCGTCTGAACAGCCTCTTTCCAGTCCTGAACCGAAATCACCGACAAAACCGGGCCAAAGATTTCTTCCTTGGCGATTGTCATATCGTTTTTGACCGCGTCAAACACGGTCGGCTCGACATAATAGCCACCGGACTCGGTCCGTGCACGTTTGCCGCCCGTGCAAAGTTTTGCACCCTCTGCCGCCCCCTTCTCGATATAGCCCAGAACGCGGTTCATCTGATTTTCATCGACAATCGCGCCCATCTGGCTGTTTGGGTCCAGGGGGTCACCCGGCTGCATTGTGCGGCCTACTGCAACCACTTTCTCGATGAATTCGTCCTTGATGCTTTCTTCGACAATCAGGCGCGAACCAGCCGTGCAGACCTCGCCCTGATTATAGAAAATGCCGCCTGCTGCGGCTTCTGCTGCCGCGTCCATATCCGGACAATCGGCCAGAACGATATTCGGGCTTTTTCCACCACATTCCAGCCAGACGCGTTTCATGTTCGACTGACCGGAATATTGCAGGAACAGTTTCCCCACTTCGCCCGAACCGGTAAAGGTTACGCAATCGACATCCGGATGCAGGCCAAGTGCCTTGCCCGCCGTCGGACCAAAGCCCGGCAGAACGTTCAGAACACCTGCCGGAATGCCAGCCTCGACCGCCAGTTCCGCGACACGTATTGCGGTCAGTGGCGATTGTTCGGCAGGTTTAAGAATGATCGAATTGCCCATCGCCAATGCCGGGCCAAGCTTCCAGACCGCCATCATCAGCGGGAAGTTCCACGGCACGACCGCGGCAACAACGCCCAGCGGTTCACGCGTGATCATGCCAATCGCACGTGCCTCGCCCGGTGAAATTTCGTCATAAATCTTGTCAATCGCCTCGGCGTACCAGCGGATGCATTTATAGGACAACGGGATGTCATCACCCGCCGCAAGGCTGATGGGCTTACCCATATCAAGACTTTCAAGCAGCGCCAGTTCTGCAGCATGCTTTTCCATCAGATCGGCAAAATTCATCATTACGGCCTTGCGCTTGCCCGGTGATGCTTCCGACCAGCTGCCTTTTTCAAAGACCGCACGGGCCGATGCCACCGCGCGATTGACGTCTTCAACATCGCATTCGGCCACCTTGGTCAAAACCCTGCCGTCGCGCGGGCTGATGCAATCAAACGTTTTGCCCGATGCCGCATCGACATAAGCCCCATTGATAAAGGCCTTGTTACGGATCGTCAGGCTGGCTGCCTGTGCGCTCAGCTGTTCGAAATTCAACTGGTTTGTCATCGGAAATCCTCCTGACGGATCGCGCGTTCTGTTTGTTCCGCGCAATATTCAAACATGATGATTGTGCAATCAGTATGACGGCGGTGTTGCGGCACTGACGACTTCGCATTCCGTGTCACCAGCATTGCGGAACCGGTGCGGGATTTCGGCATTGAAATAATATGCATCCCCGGGTCCCAGAACACGAACACGTTCGCCCACTGTAACTTCAAGCTTGCCACGGACAACAACACCGGCTTCCTCGCCCTTCTGGACGATCAGATTGTCGCCGGTGTCACCGCCGGGCGGATAAATTTCATGAAGGACGCGCAAATTGCGGTCCTTGCGGGTTGCGCCGACAAGACGCATCGACATGGTGCCATCGGAAAGTTCGACGAGATCTTCCTTGCGAAAGAAAATCTCCTCGCCGTTTTCCAGATCAATCGTAAAGAAGTTGATCAGGCTCATGGGGATACCCGCCAGAACCTTGGCCAGACTGTCGACCGACGGGCTGACCCGGTTCTGTTCAATCGTCGATATCGTGCTGTTGGTGACACCGGCGCGGCGCGCCAGTTCACGCTGGGATAGCCCGTACATGGTACGTACTGCTTTCAGGCGATCCCCAACCTTTTGTGACATCCGGTCTCTTCCCTGTCGGTCGCTCTTGTCGGCGACCATTTTACAAAAGTGGCGTTATACCGCGTCAAGATACCAACGGTATTCAAGCGGCGTGACTTCGGAAAAGAATTCGTCATATTCGGAACGTCGGCAGATATCGAAAACCTCGACAAACCGCTCGCCCAGATATTCCTTGACGATGTCACCTTCGACAAAACGGTCGAGTGCCGAAATCATGCTGCGCGGCACGATCCGCCCGCCATGCTGCTCATAGCCGTTGCCGACAATCGGATCACCCGGATCAAGCTTGTTCTTCATGCCGTAATGCATGCCTGCCAAAACACAGGCCAGAACCAGATACGGATTGGCATCCGCGCCCGACACACGATGCTCGATGCGGGCAGCTTCCGGGCCGCCTGCCGGAATACGAAGTGCCACGGTACGGTTATTGAGCCCCCAGTTCGGAGACATCGGCGCATAGGCCTTGTTCTGGAACCGGCGATAGGAATTCGGGTTGGGCGCAAAAATCGCCATGCTTTCAAACATTGACGCCTGCAAACCGCCAATCGCGTGCAACAGCAGGTCGGAAACATCCTCGTCCCCCTTGGGCGAAAGGACGTTCTTGCCTTCCTTGTCACGCAGCGAAACATGAACATGCAATCCGTTACCCGCCTGATCGGAATACGGCTTGGCCATGAATGTTGCGGTCACGCCGTGATCCCAGGCAATGCCTTTGACAACGCGTTTAAGCTGCATGGCGTGATCAGCCGCCTGCATCGGGTCATTCACATGCCCCAGATTGATTTCAAACTGGCCGGGGCCGGCTTCGGCAACGATTGTATCGGCCGGAATGCCCTGCCGGTTCAGCTCGGCAACCGCGTCATGAAGGACTTTTTCGAAATCCTCGATCTGCTGAAGGCCATAGACCTGAACACCGTCCGATGCGATCCCGCCGCCAAGCGGTGCAGGCGGCAACGGTGCAGCAGTTTGTTCATTCTGATCGGCAAGATAGAATTCAAGTTCCAGCGCCACGGTCGGATAGAAACCATCCGCTGCTAGACGGTCAACAACCGCCTGCAGAACGTTCCGCGGATCGGCAAAGAATTTTGTACCGTCCAGATTATACAGGCTCATCATGACCTGGGCCAACGGCAGTTCACCATACGGAACCGCATGCAGGGTTCCCGGTATCGGCTTGGCAACATTGTCCTGATCACCACTGGACCAAAGCAGACCGGTACCTTCCGGGTTGTCGCCGGTGATATCCACCAGACACACGGACCCCGGCATATTGATGCCTTCATGGAAGCTTTTGAGAAACTTCTGCTTGCTGATTCGCTTGCCCCGGAACACCCCATTCACGTCAGGAATGAGTAATTCGACAAGTTCTATATCCGGATTTGCTTCAAAGAATCGTTGAGCTTCCGCCCTACTGTCTTCGACGAACGACTTGTTCATCGTCTAATACTCCCAGAAAAGCCTATTTATTTCACCTTTTCATCGTGCCCCGCCCAATGATTGCGGTCAAGCCCCTCGTTCGATATATCGTGCAAATAATGCAGTGCAAAATAAATCCCTGACGTGGTTGCCATGGATATTAGGAATGGTTTGAAACAACCAGCCCATATCAAATCTGGCTCCAGGACGACAAATTTGTTTCATAAAATTTCCCCTTGCAAAGGTGTTCAAAAAAACGAACACTTAGCCAAGATGTTCAACATATCGCACAAAACAGGCAAGTATCGCTGTCAGGAGACGTTATGAATAATTTCGACAAAACCGCCTATTGGCAGGATATCGATCAGCAGCACCATATTCATCCGTTTACCGATACAGCGGATCTAAACAGCCGCGGCACACGCGTGATTACACGCGCCAAAGGTGTGTTCATCGAAGATTCGCACGGCAAACAATATCTGGATGGCATGGCAGGCCTTTGGTGCGTCAATGTCGGCTATGGCCGCAAGGAACTTGCCGACGCCGCCTATAATCAGATGCTTGAACTGCCCTACTACAACAACTTCTTCCAGTGCGCGAACACGCCTGCGATCGAGCTTTCAAAGGTTCTCGCCGAAATCACGCCGGACGGGTTAAACCATGTCTTTTATGCCAATTCCGGCTCGGAAGCGAACGACACGGTCGTTCGCATGGTCCGCCAGTACTGGAAGCTTAAAGGTCAGCCGGAACGCACCTTTATCATCAGCCGCAAAAACGCCTATCACGGCTCGACCATTGCCGGGGCGTCGCTTGGCGGCATGGCGGGCATGCATTCTCAGGGCGGGCCGCTTTTGCCCGATGTCGCCCATATCGATCAGCCATACTGGTACGGTGAAGGCGGCGATCACACCCCCGAAGAATTCGGGTTGATTGCGGCGCGCAAGCTCGAAGAAAAAATCGAACAACTCGGTGCTGATCGCGTCGGTGCCTTCATTGGTGAACCCATCCAGGGGGCCGGTGGCGTGATCATTCCGCCGTCAACCTACTGGCCGGAAATTCAACGCATCTGCAAAAAATACGATATCCTTATGATTGCTGACGAGGTTATTTGCGGCTTTGGCCGCACCGGCAACTGGTTTGGGTCGGACACGTTCGATATCAAGCCGGACCTGATGCCGATGGCAAAGGGCATGTCATCGGGTTACCTTCCGATTTCAGCTGTCATGGTCGGCGAACGGGTTGCTGATGTCCTGATCAATGAGTGCGGCGAGTTCACCCACGGATTTACCTATTCCGGACACCCGGCAGCAGCAGCCGTGGCATTGGAAAACATCCGCATCATTCGTGATGAAAAACTGGTTGAACGCGTTCGCGATGACATCGGTCCGTATTTTGCCGAAAAGCTCAAAACCCTAGCCGATCATCCGCTGGTCGGTGCGGTTGAAACCGTCGGCCTGATTGCCGGTATTCCGCTGGTGGAAAACAAGGCAACGCGCAAACCGTTCGATAAACCGGGCACGGTCGGCACCATCTGCCGTGATGCCTGTGTGGAAAATGGCGTTATCATGCGGGCCTGCGGTGATCGCATGGTGGCCTCGCCGCCGCTTTGCATCACGCACGGCGAAGTTGATGAACTGGTCAAACGGGCCCGTGCAGCCTTTGATGCGACAGCCAAAAAAATCGGAAAAATGTAAGTTCCGATTTAAATCAAGACATTACACAAACACCCGGCGCGATATATCATCCGCCGGGTGTTTATCATTTCCCCCCAGAACACCGCTTAGACGCGCCACCTCTAAAGAGTCCGCCATGCTTAAACGCCTTTATCAACCTGCGGCCTATCAAACCAATAGCATGCCCCAAAGCTTCTGGGCTGTCAGTGCCGCCCCCCTGCCCGACTGCGATCACCTCCCCGAGGATGGCACGATCACGGCCGATGTCGCGATCATCGGTGGCGGCTATACCGGGCTGTCGGCTGCGTTGGAACTGGCCGAAAATGGTGTTGATGTTGCCGTGTTTGATGCCGGGCGTTCTGGTTGGGGCGCATCGGGGCGCAATGGCGGATTTTGCTGCATGGGCGGAAATGGCAAAAGCTATGCCCAGCTTGCCAAACAGTTTGGTGATGACCAAACACGCCATTTTGCCAAGCTTCAACGTACTGCAATCGACCTTGTCGCATCGCGGCTTGAAGAGTGGAATGTTGATGCGGATCGTCATTCGGACGGCGAAGTCATACTGGCGCACAAGGCCAACCGCGTGAAAGAATTGCGTGAAGAGGCAGCCGAAAATGCCCATTTTACCGATATCGAAACCAAATTCCTGACGGAGGACCAGCTTCGTGAACGGGGCCTTCATGCACGGGAAACCCATGCCGGATTGCATGTCAAACAGGGCTTTGGACTACATCCATTAAAATATCTTGCCGGGTTGCACCGCATGTGCGCGGCCAAAGGTGTTCGGATATTCGAACAGGCGACCATTGAAGATCTCCAAGACACCGGGGACGGTTACATCCTGACCTGCCAAAATGTGCGAATTTCGGCGAACAAGGTCGTCGTCGCCACCAACGGCTACAGTGCCGAAAACCTGCCCGACTGGATCGGCGGGCGATTGATGCCGGTGTTTTCAGGTATCCTTGTCACGCGTCCGATGTCCGATAATGAACTTGCCGACCAAGGCTGGACCAGCGACCTGATGGCATTTGATAGCCGCATTCTGCTGCACTATTTCCGCAAGCTGCCCGACAATCGCTTCATGTTTGGTGGTCGTGGCGGCATCACGGCAACCCCGACGGCCTTTGATGCCGCAAAACGGCACCTGTTGTCGCATTTTCACCGGATGTTCCCGGCATGGCAGGATGTTGAAATCACCCACCACTGGAACGGGCTTGCCTGTCTTTCACAGTCGTTCCGCCCCTATGTGGGACGGGTTCCAGAGCACCGGGATGTCTGGACCGGGCTTGCATGGCATGGCAATGGCGTCGCACTTGGAAGTCTGGCTGGAAAAATGCTGGGTCAGCAAATGCTTGGTATCAAGGGCCCGGATGACATCGGCGCGATCATGGGTACACCGCCCGATCGTTTCCCGCTGGCACGGTTCCGCCGGATCGGTCGCAGCCTTGCCTATCGATATTATGGTTTGCGTGACGAGTTTGCGTAATCGGGCAAACTGACCTATGTCATGTCGCGGCCCCGGCCTTTGCGCTATTGCCCGGATCAATCCTTATTGAGCATGAGACGACCATGTCAGATCAACCGACCCTTGCTGAAATCAAAGAACGCCGCGAAATCGCGACCCGGAAAATCCGCGAGGAAACCGGCATCGATCACGACATGATCAAAAATATCGTGCATGGCTTTTACGCAAAGGTGCGCGATGACGCGATGCTGGGTCCGGTATTCGCGGAGAAAATTACGGATTGGGATCACCATCTGGAACGGATGTGCATGTTCTGGGCATCTGTGGCACTTGCCAGTGGCGCCTATGACGGCCGTCCGATGCAAAAGCACCTGACGCTCAGGATCGACCGGAACCATTTTGATCGCTGGCTGGAATTGTTTGCCGAAACACTTTCAGAATACTGTGAAACAGCCGCCGCGCGCCATTTCATGGAACGGGCCCTTCGGATTGCATCAAGTTTCGAAATCGGGATTGCTGCGCATAACGGCGTCATTTTGGGTAAAGGCGAACGTTACGATCCGGTTTCGGCATGGTCCCCGAAATAGGCCAGAATTCATAGCAATCAGCACACTGCAAAACTTTTTGTCAGCTTTCTTAAGACCGACATGTTGACAACATTGTCCTGCTCCGAACAAAATATTGTTACGTGTTATTACTAGACGGGGGCAATCTTCACGCGCACTGAACTGGCAAGTCAAAGGGCTTATATTGGCAGCCCTGCAAGATTGCTATGTGCCAGACCGATTGCAAAGTACGACGGAACGGACGAGAGCGGAGAAAGACGATATGTGGCTTTGGATTGGCATCGGAGCAGTCATCATTCTAGCCCTGATTACCACCTATACGATTTATGGCCACAAGCGTCATCTGAGCCCGACAAAGGGCAAGAAAATAGACTTTTCGAAACGCCTCAACAGCGCCCTTGTCATCATTGATCTGCAAGAAGATTTTACGCTGGCCACGGGCAAAAATGCCTATGACCCGGCCATGGTCGAAAAAACGATTTCCGCAATCAATGAACTTGTTGAAATTGCCAACGAAACCGGCCAACCGGTGATCTCGGTTCGTCAGATATTCAAGGGCTGGTACATCAATCTTCTGGTAAAGCTGTTGAACAAGGGGCGCGGCAGCCCGAAATCAGCTGGCCTTGATCTTGATTCCCGCCTGAACGGTGATATCGATCACGATATCACCAAGGCGCGTGCCGATGCCTTTACCGCACCGGAACTCGAACGCGTTCTGGAACGCCAGAAAGTCGGCAGACTGCAAATCGTCGGTCTCGATGGCAATTACTGCGTCAAAGCAACGATGCAGGCAGCCATTAATCGCGGATATGATGTATCATTTACCGACGCAGGTATTTTGACTGTCAATCCGGCCATCTGGCAGAAGACCAAGGCCCGCCTTGCCGCCAGTGGCGTGACGAGCGGCAGCGCACAAGCATCCTGAAAACTTCACAGCCTGTCGCGGATTGAATACCAGGTCATAGCAAGCACCAGGAATGGATAGCGCAATGCCTTCCCGCCCGGGAAGCTTGGAATGCTGATATTCGACATCACATCAAACCGTTCCATCGTGCCCGATACCGCATCGGCCATGATCTGTCCGGCCAGTGTCGCCATCGCAACCCCGTGCCCTGAATACCCGGTCGCGGTGAATACCCGGTCCTCGACCTTGCGGAAGAACGGCATACGGTTCATCGTAATCGCAAGCGTCCCGCCCCAGCCATAATCGATTTTAACGTCTTTAAGCTGCGGATAAACTTCCAGCATATGGGGTGCGACAAAGGATTTGATATCCTTGGGGAAGTGATAGCTATATGTCTCCCCGCCGCCAAACAGCATCCGTTTATCGGCCGACAGACGATAATAATTGATCACGAATTTTGAATCCGCGACGGCAACATCATCGCGGATCAGTTCGCGCGCCAGATCATCACCCAATGGCTCGGTCGCGATAACGAAATTGTTGATCGGCATCACCCGTCTGGCAACCCGGTCTTCGAGCCCGTCAAGATACCCGTTGCAGCCCAGCACCATCATGTCCGCTGTCACACGGTGCCCGCCCGCTGTTGTGACAACGACCTTTTCACCATTGTCATAGCTGGTGACAGTCGCGTTTTCGTAGATATTCGCCCCGGCAGCACGTGCCGCATCCGCAAGCCCAAGCGCGAAGTTCAGCGGATGAAGATGCCCTGCCTCCATATCAAGCGACCCGCCATGATAAAATTCCGACCCCAGCATGTTGCGGATTTCATCCCGGCCAACGGCGCGAATGGCTTCATAGCCATATTCGGTTCGGAGTTTCTCGGCATATTCGTGCGTGCCTGAAACGAACCGTTCACGATGATCCGCATGCAAAATACCGGGCTTCCAGTCGCAGTCGATATCATGTTTTGTAATCAGGCTTTTGACGATGTCCTTGGATTGCTCGGCAATATCCCATAGCTTTCTGGCGTCTTCGCGACCGACCATCTTTTCAAGGTCGTCCTGCTCGCGGCGCTGTCCCGAACCGACCTGCCCGCCATTGCGCCCTGATGCGCCCCAACCAACCCGGTGCGCTTCAAGCAACACAACACTGTATCCGCGTTCTGCCAGATGAAGTGCCGATGACAAACCGGTAAACCCGCCGCCCACAACAACGACATCACAAGCCTTATTCCCGTCCAATTCGGCAAAGGGTGCGATCTTGTTCGCCGTTGCCGCGTAGTAGGATGGCGGATATGCGCCAGATTTGTCATTTGCGGTCAGGAAGTTCGGGGTAAACACACGGCGCCTCGGAATTTTTGTCTTGTGATTTATTAATCCCCTAATGGTGCCGGAATTGGCCGGACCATCAAGGGAAAACTGGCTAAAACCGGCCTCTTCGCATGCTTTTCACCGATTATGCAAAAACAGGCAACATGCAGAACAAAGGATTGCGTAAAAACCGGTTTATATGGGTCATTCAGCGCGCCTGCGTTACCACCTCAACCATCCTAAGGGCAGTTTTGGTGACCGCACATCCACCACGTGCCGTGCAACGCAAATCCGGGTGCATCATCGCCCCGATTTTAACCGTCTGATCGACCAGTTCGTCATATCCCAACACGGCATCAAACCCGGCAAGAACCGCCATCGCCGATGAAAAGGCGTGCGACACCCCGGCGACATTACGCGCATGGCACGGAATTTCAACATCCCCGCCAACCGGATCACACACAAGGCCCAGCGTATTCATCAAACACATGCTTGCCGCGTCAAAACATTGCACAGGTGTTCCGCCAAATGCCTGCGCCACGCCGGCCGCTGCCATCGCCGCCGATGCGCCCGTTTCCACCGAACAGCCGCCGCATTCTGCGGCAAAGGTTCCGCGCGCCGCAAACACGGCCCCCACCAGCGCCATCACCTGCAACGCATCGGTGGCACCTTCCAGATCAATGCCATGCCGGATCAACCCATACAGCGTCCCCGGAACCACACCTGCACTGCCCGCAGTTGGTGCGGCACAAACCAGTCCACGATTGGAATCCCGTTCCATCGCCGAAAGCGCGCCTGCAATCGCATCCTGCAAAACCGCCCCGCCAAGCCCGGCGGGCAGATTGGCATCGCGAACCTTGCGTGCGCGAAGGGTTAAAAACCGCATCACATTGTCTTCGGGTTTGGCATCAAATCCTTCTGCCACCACGCGCAACATCAGTTCACACCGTTCGCGGAAAAGTTCGCGTGTTGCATCACGTGACAGTCCAAGACGCCTAGCTTCGAGAACAAGCCCCGCCTCGGCAAGCGATCCGCCCTGCTGTTCGGCCACGGCAATCACCGCATCGCTGGTCGAAAACAGATCGTCAGTCGCACACACCGGATATTGCGAGGCCGCAGCGAAACGAACGTCTTTGATACCGTCCTGATCACGCAAAGAGGCTATCAGCTTTGTATCGGGCAAGGCCTGCAACGCAATTTCGCAGCGGTCATGATCCGGGTCGACCGATATGCCGAGCAACCTGTTGCCATTCTCAACAAGCCCGGCGGCAATATCATCCGACCGCGCGCCGATATCAGAGCCCCAGACAAACACGCTTGCAGTTTTGCCTGTCAGAAAGACCGGCTCACCATTCATCGCATCGATGTAATACATCCCGCCGCCAACCGATGCACCGGCATAAAGATCGGTGCGTTCCGAACCATTCCGGTCAGTTACGGTCAGTTCAAGATCAACACGGTTGGGATGGTTGTTGTTTTCAAGTTCAGTGATTTCAACGCTAAACAGAAATCCTTCGCCACGCATCACACGCGGCAAAATATCACGGTAATCTGCATCCGTCAGTGCCGCGCCCGCAAAACCGGCGGCAAAGTTTTCGTCAGAACTTTGTGCCTGATAGACCGGCGCGAATGACCCGCGTGGATCAAATCGGACAATGGCCTGTTTCAAAACATCGCCATTGCTGCATGATAATTCACGCGCGACCTTCGCCATCATATAAGGTGCTGCGCAATGAGAACTGGACGGACCGCGCATGACGGGGCCGATCACGGAATTAAGCAGGCTGATTTCTTGCATGGCGGGGCAATCCGGGAAAATTGCATATGATTTTCCCGATGATCACCCGCCAGATGGACGAAAGCAATGCCGAAACAAAAATCCCCGGTCCTGAAAGATCAAAGACCGGGGATAATCGAAATCAACGCTGTTTGGTTTCCCATTCAGGATGGACGAAATATGGTGCATTTGATGGTGGTAACGGATCGCGTCCGCGAATGATATCTGCGGCCTTTTCCCCGATCATGATGGTCGGGGCATTTAAATTGCCCGATGCGATTGTCGGCATGATGGAACTATCCACCACGCGCAGACCTTCGATACCATGTACGCGCGTTTTTTCATCCACCACAGCCAAATCGTCGCTGCCCATCTTGCACGAACAGGACGGGTGATAGGCACTTTCGGCGTGATCGGCGACCCATGCATTGATTTCATCATCGGTCTGGATGTCCCTGCCCGGCGAAATTTCAATACCGCGCAGGTCCTTGAAGGCATCCTGTGCGAAAATCTCGCGGGTCAGACGCACGGATGCGCGCATTTCTTCCCAGTCTTCCGGATGGCTCATATAGTTGGGATCAACAATCGGGCGCTTTGCCGGATCGTTTGACGCCAACCGGACCGTGCCGCGCGATTTGGACCGCATTGGACCAACATGCGCTTGGAAGCCATCCTTTTCGGCGGCTTTGGATCCGTTATAGTTAATCGCAGCCGGTATAAAGTGATATTGAAGGTCAGGATGCTGAACACCCGCTTTTGACCGGATAAACCCACCGGCTTCAAAATGGTTGGTCGCACCAAGCCCGGTTTTGAAAAGATACCATTCCAACCCGATCTTGAATTTGTTCCAAGGATCAAGCTTGCTGTTCAGACTGATCGGCTGGGTGCATTCCATCTGGACATAAAGTTCCAGATGGTCCTGAAGGTTTTCACCAACACCGGGGATATCGGCAACCACATCAATCCCGTGTTCACGCAGATGTGCGGCCGGTCCAACCCCCGACAACATCAAAAGCTTTGGCGAATTGATCGATCCTGCCGAAATAATTACCTCGCGCTCGACCGTCGCGCGTTTGAGTTCGCCACGGTGGGTGAAATCAAGTCCGACGGCACGTTTGCCATCAAAAACAACGCGCTGCGCCAATGCCTTGTCATAAACTGTCAAATTCGGACGTTTCATTGCCGGATGCAAATAGGCCCGTGCGGTTGACCAACGGCGGCCCTTGTAAACCGTCATATCCATCGTCCCCAGACCTTCCTGGCGATAGCCATTCTGATCGGGGGTAAATTCATAACCCGCTTCCTGCCCGGCCTTGATCCATGCCTTGTGCAACGGGTTTTTGCAAGCCCCCGTGGTGACATGCAGCGGGCCATCTCCGCCATGATATTCATCACCATTGGCGTCTTCGTTGCGTGTATCGGCCTTGCGGAAATACGGCAGGCACCGCGCATAGTCCCATTCTTTTAACGCCGCATCCTGTTCCGCCCAGCGATTGTAATCAAGGGCGTGACCACGGACATAGGCCATGCCGTTGATCGAACTGGAACCACCGAAAACACGCCCGCGCGGCGTTTCCATCCGGCGGTTGTTCAGGTTCGCCTGCGGCGTCGTCCAGTATGCCCAGTTATAGGTTTCCGACTGCATCGGATAGGAAAGTGCGGTTGGCATATGAATACGCCAATCCCACCAATGATCTACCGGTCCTGCCTCTACCACCAGAACTTTGACTTCCGGGTCCTCGGTCAGACGGCTGGCCAGAACGGCACCGGCGGAACCGGAACCGACAATAACGTAATCGTACTTTTCCTTGGTGGTCGGCGTATTCATGCTTTTTCCTTATCTTCAACAGGTTGCAGGCAGCCATTCACCGTTCGGAACCGTGATCAATAAGGCGCCTCGACGTCACCGGTTTCGACATAGACGGATTTGATCCGGGTATAATGCTCAATCGCGGCCCGGCCATTTTCGCGGCCCACCCCGGATTTCTTGACCCCGCCAAACGGCATTTCAATCGGCGTGATATTATAGGTATTGATCCAGCAGGTTCCCGCCTCAAGCCGCGCGACAACGCGGTGCCCGCGCGACAGATCGCGGGTAAACACCCCGGCAGCCAGACCATACTGGGTATCATTGGCACGTTTGATGACTTCGTCTTCATCCCTGAAGGTCAGGACCGACATCACCGGGCCAAAGATTTCCTCGCGCACGATGGTCATATCATCGGTACAACCGGTGAAAACGGTGGGCGCGACAAACAGCCCACCTTCGGGCATGTTTTCGGTCACCGCATGACCGCCCAGAACGCATTTCGCACCCTCGCCCTTGCCTGCCTCGATATAGGACATGACCTTTTCAAACTGCGCTTTGGTCACAATCGGACCAACCTGGGTTTCCCGTTTTTCCGGATCACCAAGAACAAGGTGCTTGCTCCGCGCAATCAGCTTTTCGATGAAGGCATCGGCAACGCTTTCATGGACGAAAACGCGCGTGCCGTTCGAACAAATCTGCCCGGATGAATAGAAATTCGCCATCTGCGCGCCCGATACCGCGTTATCCAGATCGGCATCTTCAAACACGATCATCGGCGATTTGCCGCCAAGCTCCATGGTGACGGCCTTCATGCCGCCTGCGGCAACCGCAGCAACCTTGGCACCAGTTTCAGCCGAACCGGTCAGGGAAACCTTATCGACGCCCGGATGTTCAACCAGCACAGCACCACAGGTGCGCGCGCCCTGGACGACGTTGTAAACCCCATCGGGAAGCCCCGCCTCCTGCAACGCCTCAGCCACCGCAATCGCTGAAAGCGGCGTGACTTCGGACGGTTTGTAAACAACCGCATTCCCGCACGCCAAGGCAGGTGCCGCTTTCCAGCAAGCAATCTGGATCGGATAATTCCACGCGCCAATTGCCCCGCAAACACCAACCGCCTCGCGCCGCGTATAGGCAAAATTGCCGCCAAGATCGATATGCTCACCCGATAGGCTTCCAGCAACACCAGCAAAATATTCAAGACATTCAACACCGGAAATCACATCCACGATTTCGGTTTCCTGAATGGCACGGCCCGTATCACGGGTTTCGACCAATGCCAGTTCATCATTACGATCACGCAGGATTTGGGCCGCCTTGAACAGAACCCGCGCCCGTTCGGCCGCAGGCGTGTTTTTCCAGATTTCAAACCCGGCACGCGCGGCCTTCACTGCGGCATCGACATCGGCCGCAGTGCTTTCTTTACCCTTGGCAAGTACCGCGTTGGTTGCGGGGTTCAGCGTGACCATTTCCGCCCCTGAACCGGCGACTTTCTTGCCATTGATAAAGTTCTGGATCTGATAAAGGCTCATGTCGAAACTCCTGCAGGCCACACCGGAATCGGGCAGCCCTTTTGTAAGTGTATGTTTCTTGACTAGCGCGCGGGCGAACTCGCCAGATGCAGGTGCATGGTATCCAGCACCATCTTGCGCGCCACGGCGACATTGGCTCGTCCCGGCGTCAAACCGGATCGCACCCAGATGCCATCGATCATGGCAGCAGTCACCGCAGCAATTTCTTCGGCCCGCTGATCGGTTGTCAGGCGGCGCAACTCATGGCGTAAATTAGATGCCAGTCGCTTGAAATAGACCGCATTCAATCGGCGCAGCGGATCGGAAAACGGCACCTGCGACCAGAAAGACAACCACGCGCCAATGACCTGCGGCGTGAATTGTTCTTCGTTGAAGTTGGTATCAACAATCGCTTCAAGGCGTTCGTGGGGTGTTTTTGCCTTCGCGACACGGTCCAGGAAATCGCTGCGCAATTCCTGCATCAAAAACCGCATCGTTGCTTCCAGAAGCGCATTTTTACCGCCGAAATAGTGCGAAATAATTCCCGACGACATTCCCGCCGCCCCGGCAATCCGACTGATCGTGGCATCGGCAAAACCAAAGCGGTGAATGGTCTCGATCGTGGCATCGATCAGTTGCCTGCGGCGTACAGGCTGCATTCCAACCTTGGGCATTACTAATCCAATTCTAAGCGATCCGAAGGACTTAGGCCTGTCTGGTGACGCAAATGCGACTTTTTCGCCCTTCGCAATTGACCTTGGGGGAATATGCTGTATTTTAATTGAACAATCAATCAATAAAAAACGCCGTCTTTTGTGGCGCGACGTTCTCAGGGAAAGTGCCTTGGTTGCGCGGCTTTACGGCTGTTTTTATGATTATTCCGGTCTATGTGACCGGGTTCAGGGGACCCGATCACATGGTTTTGGACGAATGTTCGCGATGTCAAATGCGCATCGATTCACATGCGTCTGGCCTCCGGAACCGAAAGTCTGATGGCGGCGTTATTGCCACCATCAGTAACCGCTAGGTCCACACAAGGGAGAACCATAAACATGACCACACGTTCCACCATCGGCCGTCTTCTTGGCACCACTGTCATTGCCACCACCCTTCTGGGGGCGGCCGGTGCACAGGCGGCTGATAGCGATGCCTGCAAAACCGTAACTTTCTCGGATGTTGGCTGGACCGACATCACCGCGACCACGGCAACCGCATCGGTTATCCTTGAAGCCATTGGCTATGACGCTGAAACCGAACTTCTTTCCGTTCCTGTCACTTACACCAGCCTTGCCAATGGGGACGTTGACGTCTTCCTCGGCAACTGGATGCCGACCATGGCTGCAGACATTGCGCCCTATCTGGAAAAGAAGACCGTCGTCAGTACCGGTGCCAACCTTGAAGGTGCCAAATACACCCTCGCCGTTTCGAAGAATGCTTATGATGCTGGCCTCAAGGATTTCGCCGACATTGCCAAATTCAAGGACGATCTTGATGGCGAAATCTACGGTATCGAACCGGGCAATGATGGCAACCGCCTGATCCAGGACATGATCGACAATGATCAGTTCGGCCTCAAAGGCTTTGAACTTGTTGAATCTTCCGAACAGGGCATGCTGGCCGAAGTCAAACGCAAATCGGCACGTGACAAATTCATTGTTTTCCTTGGCTGGGAACCGCACCCGATGAATGCCAAATATGACATGGCCTATCTTGATGGTGGCGATGACGTATTTGGCCCGAATTTCGGCGGGGCCACGGTTCATACCAACGTGCGCGCCGGTTACACTGACGAATGCCCGAATGCCGGTAAATTCGTCACCAACCTGAAATTCAGCCTCGATATGGAAAACCAGATCATGGATGCCATCCTGAACGAGGGCACCGATCCGGAAAAAGCGGCAACCGCATGGCTCAAAGCCAATCCGGATGCCGCGATGGCCTGGCTTGATGGCGTCACCACCTTTGACGGTGGCGATGCCAAGGCAGCGCTCAAAGATGAACTCGGTCTCTAGGGTCCAGCTTCGAATTCATAATGCCGGTACGTTGCCCCCATCAAGGGCAGCGTATCGGCACATTTTCTTTGTTCAAATAATGGAAAAATCCAATGGAATGGCTCACGGAAACTAAAATTCCGCTGGGACGGTGGATTGCATCCCTGATGGATGCGCTTAACGAGCATGCCGACTTCGTGTTTTACACCATCTCGGACGTTCTTGAATTCATTATCGAAAACACAGTCGAATTGCTGGTCTGGTTACCACCGTTTCTGATTATCGCGCTGTTTGGTGTGCTGGCTGCATGGTTGCACAGATCATGGAAACTGACGGCCTTTACCGTCCTTTCCCTGCTTCTGATCGTCAATCTTGGCTATTGGGAAGCCACCATGGAAACGCTGGCTCTTGTGATCTATGCGACGCTGTTCTGCATGGTGATCGGGGTTCCGCTTGGCGTGGCCTCCGCGCATCGCCCCTGGCTTTATCAGGCCTTGCGTCCGGTTCTTGACCTGATGCAAACGATCCCGACTTTTGTCTACCTGATTCCAACCCTGATCCTTTTTGGTCTTGGCGTGGTTCCCGGTCTGATTTCGACCGTAATCTTTGCCATCGCCGCCCCGGTGCGGCTGACGCATCTTGGTATCGCCAGCACGCCCAAGGCATTGATCGAAGCAGGCAAAAGCTTTGGCTGCACCCCGCGCCAGTTGCTGTTCAAGGTCGAACTGCCATCTGCCATGCCATCGATCATGGCGGGCCTGACCCAATGCATCATGCTCTCACTTTCAATGGTGGTGATTGCCGCCCTTGTCGGGGCTGATGGACTTGGCAAACCGGTTGTTCGTGCCCTTAACACGGTCAACATCGCCCAAGGGTTCGAGGCAGGCCTTGCAATTGTGATCCTTGCCATTGTGCTGGACCGCATCTGCCGCCGCGACAAATCTGAAAATACGGGGCAGTAATCATGAGCAATGCTGTTGAATTTGATAATATCGACGTCATTTTCGGGGATAAGCAGGCTGAATCGCTCGCCCTCCTCGACGCCGGTAAAAACCGTGACGAAATAGCCAAGGAAACCGGCAATATCCTTGGTGTTGCCAATGTCAGCTTTGACGTCCCGCAGGGTGAAATCTGCGTCCTGATGGGGCTTTCGGGCTCGGGTAAATCCTCGTTGCTGCGCTGTGTAAACGGGCTTAACCGCGTTTCACGCGGATCGCTTCGGGTACATGACGGAGACTGGATGGTCGATGTCACCAGCTGTGACGCCAATACGCTGCGCGACCTCAGGCGCAAATGCGTTGCGATGGTGTTCCAGCAATTCGGTCTGTTCCCGTGGCGCACCGTCGAAGACAATGTCGGCTTCGGGCTTGAGCTTGACGGCATGGGACCGAAGGAACGCCGTGAAATCGTGCGTGAAAAGCTGGCCCTTGTCGGGCTGGATCAGTGGGCGGGTAAATATGCCCACGAACTTTCAGGCGGCATGCAGCAACGTGTCGGCCTTGCGCGCGCCTTTGCCACCGATGCACCAATCCTTCTGATGGACGAACCGTTTTCAGCCCTTGATCCGCTGATCCGTAACCGCCTGCAGGACGAGCTTCTTGATCTTCAGGACAAGCTCAACAAGACCATCCTGTTTGTCAGTCATGATCTAGACGAGGCCATGAAACTGGGCAATTCAATTGCCATCATGGAAGGTGGCTATGTCGTGCAGCATGGCACGCCCGAAGACATCGCCCTGCGTCCGGCCAACGGATATGTCGCCGATTTTGTCGCCCATATGAACCCGGTCAATATCCTGCGCGGTCGCGCCATCATGCATCGTGTTGACAGGGACCAGCGCAACGATTCCGGCGAACTTCCTGTAGAGGATGAAGACATTCGCATCACGCTTCAGGACGGGATCATCAAGGCCGCCCACAATGGCAAACGGGGCGAGCTGCGACTGATCAACTATACCGGTGAATTGCCGACTGATCTTGATGCGACCGACAATTCGGTCATCTTCGTTGCCGATGACACCGTGCTTCTCAAGGATCTGATCGAAATGCGAAGCATCACCCAAAACCCGGTTCTGCTAACCCGCGAGGGACGCATTTCCGGCACCCTGGGCCGCAAGGAATTCTTTGAAAGTCTAACGCAAACCGCGACCGTCGCAGACTGACCATCAAAAAGGCGCCCCACAAACCGGGCGCCTTTTTTTAATAATACTATTGAACTTCTCGTTTTATCCGCCGGTTACCGGCGGGAACAGCGCGATCTCACTCGAACCGCGTACATCGCGATCGCCTTGCGCATATTCCTGATCAACTGCCACCCGGATAATCGCCGGATCGGCCAGCGCATCGGCGTAATTCGCCCCCCTGCCCGGCATCCATGCCAGAAGGTCGGCAACGGTTTTCACATTTTCCGGCAGTTCAATATCTTCCTCGGCCATGCCGATACGGTCTTTGACCCAGGAAAAATAAACCAGCTTCATCTTCTATCCCGTTCGCTTCAGTTCTGTGCTTGGCCGCATGCTTGCGCAAACAAGGATTTAGCGCAAGCGCAGATCCTGTTTCCCCCAGAGATTCTAAAGCATTCCTGCGCCAAAAGCATAGCCTTTGCCAATCTCGGTCGCATGGCATGTCAATCACATCCCTGATCGGCGGGCCTATCAAACTTGCAGAAAGTCAATTTTTAACGTATATAATTAAAATCACCATACAAAAATAATAGTAACTTACAATTCACGTATCTAGGGAGACTACACATGACACGGACCATCACCCGCAGAAAAGCTATTGCTACGGGGCTTGCTGCACTCGGTACTGTTGCTATGATCGGATTGGGAAATGTGGCGTTGGCTGCCGAGGCGACCAAACTGCGTTTCTCCGCTGTCTTTTCGGAACAAGACATCCGTGCCGACATGATGAAGCAACTCGCCGGGGCGCTGGGCGACAAGTACGAGTTCGAACTTTATTACGGTGGCAACCTGTTTAAACAGACCACCGAAATCCTTGCTATCCAGCGCGGAAACCTTGAAATGGGCAACGTCGCACCGCAGGATATTGCCACCCAGATTCCCGCCTTCTCGATCCTCAGTTCCGCCTATCTGTTCCGTGACGCCGATCACCTGCGGAAATTTTTCGCAAGTGACGCCGGGACCGAGATGAAAACGATGGCCGAAGAACAGCTTGGCATCCACATTCTGGGCCCGACCTATTTCGGCACCCGTCAGGTCGGTCTGCGCATCGACAAGAAAATCAACACCCCCGAAGATATGGCAGGCGTCAAACTTCGCATGCCAGGTGGTGATGCATGGCAGTTCTTGGGAACGGCCCTTGGCGCCAACCCGACACCGATGGCTTATGCAGAAGTTTATACCGGCTTGCAAACCGGGGCGATCGACGGTCAGGACAACCCTCTGCCGAACGTTCAGAACATGAAATTTTATGAAGTCATGAGCCAGATCGCGATGACGTCCCATCTTGTCGGGTACGATCTTCTGGTCGTCTCGGCCAAGGTTTGGGACGGCATGAGTGCCGAGGAACAGGAAGCCTTCCAGAAAGCCGCCGATGAGGCAATCAACTGGAGCCAGGAACAACACCTGAAGAAGGAAAAGGAACTGTCTGATTTCTTCAAGGAACAGGGGCTTGAGATTTATACTCCTGACGTTGATGCATTCCGTGCCCATGCCCAAAAGATGTATCTTGAATCCGAACTTTCGAAAGACTGGCCGGAAGGAATGCTTGAGCGCATCAACGCGCTTTAATATCGCCAGCCTGTGATTTGAACGAAACCAAAGCGTGCGGGATCTAATTCCCGCACGCCCCGGACCGGAAATTACGATACATGACGGACAGGATCAGACAGGTCGGCCTATGGCTGCACCGTCGGGCCGAAAATATCGCAGCACTGATGCTGGCGGTGATGTTCGGTGCCTTCATCGTGCAGGTGGCATTCCGCTATCTGCTGAACTTTCCCATCGGCGGCGCATCCGAACTAACCATTATCATGTGGCTCTGGATCGTTCTGTGGGGGGCGGCCTTTGTTGTGCGCGAACGCGATGAAATCCGTTTTGACATTCTTTACAGCACAGTAGGTCCGAAAATTCGCCGCGGGATGATCATTGTTACGGCCCTCGCACTCCTGTTTCTTTATGGCATATCCCTGCCCGCAACCTGGGATTTCGTGACTTTCATGAAAATTCAGAAGTCATCGTATCTCGACATCCGGTTTGACTGGCTTTTTTCGATTTATGTGATCTTCGCGGTGGCCGTGATCGTGCGTTACCTGTGGATACTAATTGCTGCAATTCGGGGCAAAGGCGGACAACATGAAATCCTTCCCGAAGAAGCTCATGAAACCATAGAACATTCCGAAACGGATACCCGCCCATGAGCCTTGCTGATCCCTTCACTATTTGCATTATCTCAATCATATTTCTCAGCCTGCTGGGCTTGCCGATTGGACATGCAATGATTGCATCATCCATTCTGTATTTGCTGCTTTCCGGTCTGGATATGGGCACCGCATCCGAGCAGCTCCTGAACGGAATGTTTTCAAGCTACATCCTTCTCGCCGTTCCGCTGTTCATCCTTGCCGCCGAGCTGATGAATTCCGGCTCCATGACGTTAAGGCTGCTGAGTTTCTGCAACGCTGTTGTCGGTCGCTTTCCCGGCGGTCTTGCGCTGGTGAATGTCGTCCAAAGCATCATTTTTGCTGGTATGTCGGGCTCCGCACTTGCCGATGCAGCCGGCACGGGCAAGCTGATGCAACGCATGATGACCAAGGATGGCAAATACCCACCAGCATTTGCCGCGGCACTTACCGCTGCTTCGTCCGTGATTGGCCCGATCATCCCGCCTTCAATCCCGATGGTTGTCTATGCGCTCGTTTCTGATGCATCAATCGGTTATCTGTTTCTGGCGGGTGTAGTGCCGGGCCTTATTATGGGCCTGTTTCAGGCCGGATATATTTTTTCATCCGCATATCGCCGGAACTTTCCGGTCGAAACCCCTGTGCCTTTACGTGAACTGCCAAAGGTTACCCTGAATGCATTTCCGGCACTGATGATGCCGGTTGTCCTTCTGGGGGGTATTTATGGTGGCGTGACCACCCCGACCGAGGCGGCCGCAATCGCCGCCCTTTATGCCCTGCTGATTTCGGCTTTCCTGTATCGCAGCCTCAGCCTGAGTGATCTTTATTCTTCACTGCTGTCAAGCGCACGCACCACCACCTCGATCGGTATGCTGATCGCAGGGGCACTGGTATTCAACTATGTCGTGACTGTCGAAAACATCCCCTCTGCGCTTAATATCTGGCTGGGCGGGTTCGATCTGTCGCCATTGACCTTCCTATTGATGGTCAACCTGATCCTGCTGGTACTGGGATGCCTGCTGGAAGGCACGACAATCCTTCTGGTGATCGTGCCGGTATTCATTCCCACCGCAAATGCGCTGGGTATTGATCTGGTTCATTTCGGCGTCGTGTGCGTCATAAATATCATGCTGGGCCTGATCACACCGCCCTATGGCCTGCTGTTATTCGTCATGACCGCCATTTCCGAACGCCCATTGCGCGAAATCGTACGCGAAATACTGCCCTTCCTTATCGCAATGCTTTTTGCGTTGCTGTTATTCACACTGGTGCCCGATATCGCACTCTGGCTGCCCAGACTTTTTGGCTACAAAGGTTAAGAGATCCCCCATGTCAAAACCCATCTATATTCTTAACGGACCAAACCTGAACCGTCTGGGCAGGCGCGAACCCGAAATTTATGGCCGCACCACACTGGCAGATATCGAGGCGATGTGCCGTTCTGCGGCTGGCGATACCGCGGTGGAATTCCGGCAAAGCAATTCAGAAACGCAGTTGATCGAATGGATTCACGAAGCCACGGATAATGCGGCGGGGCTGATCATCAATCCGGCCGCATATACCTTTACTTCAATGGCAATCATGGACGCGTTGAAAATGTTTTCCGCCCCGGCCATTGAACTGCATATTTCCAACATTCACCGGCGTGAACCGATGTATCACCATTCACTGATGTCCGGTGTTGTTACGTCGGTCATCGCCGGTTTGGGCGCACGCGGTTATCCAACTGCGGTGCAAGTCTTGAAAGAAATGATCAGCGAAACGCAGACTGTCGCGGCCTAGGCCGGGATTTTGCCGGTGCCGAGCACGTGGTTCAGCCCGCTTTCCACATGGCTGGTAAGCAAGGCAACCGCGCCCTCGGCATCGCGCGCGATCACCAGATCGCGCAGGCGGGCATGTTCTTCGGCCGCCGGTTTCCCACGAAAATCAAGAACCAGCATGTGATAACGCAGGAAACGGTCGAAAGCGGTTGAATGTGCCGCCATCATCGCGGGCGACGCACAGGCAGAAATGGTCGCATGATGAAATTCCCAATCCTGCTGCACCCATTGCTCAACCTGGCTCATGTCACCTTCGATCAGTTTGGTTTCCACCACTTTGAGCATGTAGTGGGATGAAACAACTCGTGCCTCCCACTGCAGATCCCCTGTTGCGATTGATTGCCGCAAGGCATGCGTTTCCAGCAGCAGACGCAAGGCTGCGATATCGCGAAGACCAGCTTCGGAAATACCGGTGACTTCAAACCCCCGCTGACCTTCTGCAACAACAAAGTTCTCTGCCGCCAGCCGACTGAGGATTTCGCGCAAGGTCGAAACAGCAACACCATAGTGCGATTTTAGTTGATCAAGACGCAGCTTCTGCCCCGGCTTCAACCGCCCTCGGATGATATCTGACCGGATATTGCGAAAGGCAATGTCACCAACGGTTTCGTTATCAGAAGGCAGGAATAAGGACTTGTGTTTCATCTTTGGCTTGATCTCTGAAAGGGTGGCAATCTGGTCACAATAGGCTCTGGGACTGATATTTTCTAAAATACCAGATAAAATAGGGAAATAAAGATCATTTGGCAAAATTCGTAGTATTTCAGGAAATGAGCCTGAAAGTATCAAGAGGCATTTTTCAGCATAAAGCCTGACATAACTCTCGTTTGGTCATATTCTTGAAATCCTTACGGATAAACAAAATAACCATCCGGCGCATTGCCAAGCCGCCCGGTCAGATTGTCGATGAAAAACCGTTCCGCCCGGCCAAGCGACATGCGCGGATTGGTCACCAGATAGATATCAATTGCTGGCGGTGCATCGTAGGGTGGCAGGCGCCATAACTGCCCGCGTTCCATCGCATTTTGCACGACATGGATCGGTAACGGACCAATGCCGAGCCCGGCATTGATCAGGCGGCGCACTTCTTCCAGATGCGGGCTGGTGGCGATCACCTTGCCTTTCATGCCTTCGCGCGCACGCAACACCGCAACCGGGGCCAGCGCATCGGAAAGCTGATCGGTGGAAAACGACACGAATGCTTCGCTACGCAGATCGGCAAGTGTCAGGTTTTCCCGGCCAAACAAATGATGTGTCGGCCCGCAAAAGAACCCGAAATGTTCACGATACAGTTTGCGATATTCCAGCCGGGGATGCTGTTCATTCACAAGACAAATGCCGAAACTTGCCTGCTGGGACAGGACCTGACTTGTGACATGGGCGGATGTCGCAACATTGATTTCATAGGTGACTTCGGGATGTTCGCGATTGAATTCAAACAGCGCATCGTCAAGCGGCGGAAACACCACGTGACTTGCCAGCCACAAGTGCAAGTGCCCGCTTAGCTGATTGCCACTGTCCGACATCACATCGGAAAGTCGGCCAATCGCCCCGCAAATCTCGCGGCATTCATGATAAAGCGCCAATCCCTGTTCAGTGACTTCAAACCGTCCACGATCACGATCAATCAGGCGCGCACCGATCTGATCTTCAAGCCGTTTAAGCGCATTGCTGACACTGGGCTGGCGCAAAAGCAGCCGGTTGGCCGCCCCGGTGATCGACCGTTCTTCGATAATCACTGTAAAGGTATGCAACAGGTTCCAGTCGAATTGCCGTTTTAAAAGGTCGCTCATTTCCCCACCCATAGCAATTGGCTATGCAATCCATTCTACTTATCTATTTGCGCTATGTGCAAGTCTGGGGTGAAATGGTCAGACATATTCATTCACGGCCAGATAACCGCGCATGGCAGGCAATTGCCAGAGCACAATAACGGGAGGCAAAAATGGCCGCAGATGTAGCCGGGGCACGCAGAACGCCCTGGGCCCTGCTATCGCCGTCACTGGCGACGATATCGCTGTTATTGATCATCCCGATGATGTTCATCGTGGTTTATTCATTCTGGCTGCGCACCGCAACCGGTGCCGATCAGGTCGGGTTTTATCTTGATAACTGGGTCGAAGTCCTTGGCGACCGGTTTTACCGCGACATTCTGTTTCAGACCTTTGCCATTGCCTTTTACACCACGGTGATCTGTGCGCTGGTTGGCTATATCCCGGCTTATTTCGTCGCCAACACGCCGATGAAATCCAAAACGTTCCTGCTGTTGATGCTGATGCTGCCCTTCTGGATCAGCTACATCATCCGCACCATGTCCTGGATCAACATCCTTGGCACTTCGGGCGCGCTCAACACATTGATGCTGTCGCTTGGCATCATCGATGAACCGATACAGATGCTTTATAACCAGACCACGGTTGTTCTGGGCCTTGTGCATTATCTGCTGCCCTTCATGATCCTGAATGTCTATGTCAGTCTGGATGGTATCGACAAAAACCTGACCGAAGCGGCTCAAAGCCTTGGCTGTACCGGCTGGCAGGCCTTCCGCGAAGTCACCCTGCCGCTGTCCTTCCCCGGTCTGGCTGCCGGATCCCTGTTATGTTTTGTGCTGGCCGCAGGCACCTATATCACCCCGATTGTTCTGGGCGGGCCGCGTGACGCAATGTTTGCCAATCTTGTGTTCGAGGCCATCGTGACACAGCTTAACTGGCCGCTGGGGTCCGCCCTTTCGCTTGTGCTGCTGGCGCTTCTGGGTGCGCTGGTTGTCATTTACACCCGTTATCTTGGCGTCGATCAGATCGCCAAAAGCTTCAAATAGGGGGAATGTAATGATGTCCGGCTGGTCCCTGATCCGTATCGCAACCATCCTTGTTTATCTGTTTCTTTTTGCGCCGGTTGCGGTTGTCATTCTGCTGGCCTTCAATGCCAACCAGTTCGGCGCCTTCCCGATCGAAGGCTTTTCCATGCGCTGGTTCGAAGCATTATGGAACAATGATGCGATTGTACGGGCATTCAAAACGTCCCTGATACTCGGCGCGCTGACCAGTGCCATTTCAACGACACTGGGCACGCTCGCAGCCCTTGCCATGGTCAGGTACGATTTTCCGGGGAAACGCTCAATCTCGACGCTTCTGGTTGCTCCAATCCTGATACCCGAAGTCGTCCTGGCTGTGGCTCTTTTGCTGTTTCTGCAATTCCTCTCCATGCCCAAAAGCTTTGGCCTGCTTCTGATGGGGCATGTCGTATTTACCCTGCCCTTTGTGGTGCTGGTGGTTCAGGCGCGCCTTGTATCAATCCGGCGCGACGTCGAAGAAGCTGCCATGAGTCTTGGCGCGACACCGATCCAGACATTCTTTGAAATCACCCTGCCGCTAATGATGCCGGCCGTCATGGCCGGGATGCTGTTTTCGTTCACCATCTCGTTTGACGACATCACCGGCACTCTGTTCTGGAAACCGGGCGGGGTTGAAACCGTCCCAACCCAGATTTTTGCCATGCTGCGCAATTCCATCAGCCCGGAAATCAATGCACTGGGCGCTGTGATGGTGATCTTCACCATCGCGCTGCCATTGATTGCCACCGCCATTGCACGCATCGCATCAGCACGAAAAATACGGGCACAAAAAGCCGCTGCCTAACAAACAACAGATACCGCGGGAAACCGCCAAAACCAACAACAAGACCATAAAAAAGAAGACCATAAGACCGACAAGAAAACGGATAAAAACCTTTATCAGGAGGCCTAAATGGACGAGACGAAACGCTATGAACGCCTGCTCACCCGCCTTAAAGACGGCGACATCAACCGTCGCACTTTCCTGACCGTTCTGGGGGCTGCAGGTGTCACCGCCGGGATCACCGGTGGCCCGATGGGCATGCTGGCCCGCAACGCCCTTGCCGCAACACCAGAACAGGTCCGTTTTGATGGCTGGGGCGGCGTGGTATCCGAAGCATTCGAAAAATACGCCTTTGCCCCCTATACCGAAAAAACCGGTATCAAGGTCGTATCAGGCACCTTTGGCGGTGCGGATGAATATATTGCCCGCGTTAAGGCGGGCCAACCGGGCGAGTTCAACCTTGCCCACCTGTCGGGCGTGTTTGACTATGCCCGCTATCATGGTCTGGAACTGACGTCCGAACTGAACGAAGCCAATATTCCGAACCTGAAAAACGTCATTCCCGGCCTGATCGAACCGCTGCGCAAAATCACCGGCGGCACCATTTCGGCAGTCCCGTATGATTACGGCACCACCGGCATTGCCTATAACCGCAAATATATCAGCGACGATGAAGCCAAGGCCAAAGGTGCCAAGCTGATGGTCGATGAAGCTTACAAAGGCAAGATCGGCGGCTGGGGTGAATGGAAAACACGCGTCTGGTACGGTGCCCTCCAATCCGATCAGGACCCGAATGCGATCAAGGATATCGATGCCGTCTGGGACATGATTCGTGCCCATCGCGATCTCGCCCTGAAATACTGGAGCTCAGGGGCCGAACTGATGAGCCTTCTGGCCGAAGAAGAAATCTATGTCACCGAAGGCTGGTCCGGCCGCATCAAGGCATTGCAGGATCAGGGCCACGATATCGGCTATCACGACCCGAAAGGCGGTCTGGGCTGGCAGGAATGCCTGTTCGTTCTGCGCGGAAGCCCGATGGCCGCCTGTGAAGAACTTCTGAACTTCATGCTTGAACCCGAAGTCGCGATTGCGGTTGCCGAAGGCCAAAGCTACCCGCCTGCTCTTGATCCGCAGAAAGTCGAACTCGGCAAAGTCATCCCGACCCTGCCAGCGTTTGATCCATCCGGCACGCTCAAGGAACTCAGCTTCTTTGATCCGGCCTACTGGAACGAAAACGAAGCCGACTGGTCGAAAACCTTCTCGCGGGTTCAGCGCGGCTACTAGGCCGGACTGATCGCATAAACCGGATCTCCGGTCGCTGTTTTCAAACTGGCGACCGGGGCACCACCGCCTTTTTCTGACAGGGTTATTTGTGATGGCTGACATCGAAAATGCGGTCGAACTGCAAAATGTCGTCAAGCGTTACGGCGAATTTACCGCCGTGCAGCGCATGGATCTGACCGTGCCTGACAACAGTTTCGTGACCTTTCTGGGGCCGTCGGGTTGCGGCAAGACCACGACACTTCGCATGATTGCCGGACTGACCGACATTACCGAGGGTGATTTGCTGATCCGTGGCAAACGGGTTAATGCCCTGCCGATCCACAAACGCAATCTGGGACTGGTGTTTCAGAACTACGCCCTGTTCCCGCATAAATCGATTTACGACAATATCGCCTTTGGCCTGAAATACCGCAAGGTGTCCAAATCCGACATCCGCGACAAGGTCAATCGTGCCCTTGATCTCGTGCAACTGCCTCATGTCGCCGACAGGTACCCCAATCAGCTTTCCGGTGGTCAGCAGCAACGTATTGCACTGGCGCGTGCCATCGTGATCGAACCCGATGTGTTGTTGCTTGATGAACCGCTATCTGCCCTTGATGCCAACCTGCGTGAAGAAATGCGGGTCGAACTTAAACGCATTCAGCGCGAACTGGGTATTGCTACGGTTTTTGTGACCCACGATCAATCCGAAGCCCTTGCCATGTCCGACAAACTGGTGGTTATGAATAACGGTGTCGTCGAACAGGAAGGCGCGCCAGAAGACGTTTATAATAATCCCGCATCGGCCTTTGTTGCCGACTTCCTTGGTCATTCCAATATCATCCCCGCCGCCCTTGGTGCACCGGATGCGGCCTTTACCAATGTCGCCCTGCAAAGCGGCGAGACGTTGCTGACGACATCCGAACAGACTGCCAAAGCCAACGGATCAAAAGATGTCCGCGCCGTTATCCGAGCTGAAAAAATCGGGCTATCGGATCAGAACGGTGCCACAGACGGCGTGATCGCCATCCCCGGCAGGATCAAAACGGTCGACTATCTGGGGCAGCAGGCCCGCTATTTCGTCACGGCCAATGGCCGTGACTGGCAGGTGATCAACCCGATTGATGCCCGCCCCCATCACGAAGGTGCCGATGTGTTCATGCACATTGCCGCCCGAAATTGTGTGTTGTTGCCCGGTCATCACGACTGACCGGATTTGGAGTGCCACCCGAAGTGACGCATGATACCCCCAAAACCGGCCATAACCGGGAATCCCGCCTGTTTTATCAAAGCCGTTCGCGTCGGCCGCTGATCGACCATGCCAAGGGCGTCTATATGTGGGATGTCGATGGCAAACGCTATATCGACGCCTCCAGCGGGGCGATGGTCAGCAATATCGGCCATAGCGACCCGCGCGTGATTGCCGCGATGAATGCGCAGCTTGAAAAGGCCAGCTTCGCCTATCGCCTGCATTTTGAAAATGACGCGGCCGAAAATCTGGCATTCCGCCTGGCCGAACGTGCACCGGGCGATCTTGAACGGGTATTCTTTGTCTCCGGCGGGTCAGAAGCCGTCGAAAGCTGCATCAAGCTTGCCCGGCAATATGCCTTGGCGAAGGGGCAAGCCCAGCGGACCAAGATCATTTCGCGTTTCCCCAGCTATCACGGTTCAACCCTTGGTGCGCTTGCCATCACCGGCTATACGCCAATGCATGCGCCCTTCGCCCCGATGATGGTGGACCAACCCAAAATTCCGGCCCCGACCTGCTATCTGGATCGCGATGATCTGAGCGATCATGAACGCGGCCTGAAATACGCCAACATGCTAGAGGCCGAAATACTCAAACAGGGCCCGAAAACCGTTCTTGGCTTCATCATGGAACCGGTTGGCGGGGCTGCGACCGGCGCGCTGGTCGCGCCCGACAGCTACTATGCCCGCATTCGTGAAATCTGCGATCAATACGGCATTCTTCTGATCTATGACGAGGTCATGACCGGTGCCGGGCGCACTGGCAAATATTTCGCTGCCGAACATTGGGGCATCACGCCTGATATTCTGGCCGTATCAAAGGGATTGGCGGCGGGTTATGCCCCGCTGGGTGCGATGATTGCGCCTGATCGTATTGTCGGACCGGTTCTTGATCATGGCGGTTTCATTCACGGCTATACCTATGCCGGTAATCCAATGGCCTGTGCGGCGGGAAATGCGGTTCTTGATGTCATCGACGAAGACAATCTTCTGGAAAATGCCGCCCAAAGCGGTGCGGCATTAAAGGCCGAACTTGGCAAACTTGCCGATGAATTTCCGATCATCGGCGATGTGCGCGGCCTTGGATTGCTGCTTGCCGCCGAACTGGTCAAAGACCGTGAAACCATGGAACCGATTGATCCCAAACATCTTGCGGCTGCCCGCCTTGTGGATATTGCCTATGACAAGGGCCTGATCATTTACTGGCGTCGCACCCGCGGCGGTTATCGCGGTGATCATGTGATGGTCTGCCCGCCCATGACGATCAAGCCAGATCAGTTTGACGACATCCTCATTCCGTTGCGCGCCGCCCTTGGCGACCTTCAGGACGAACTCACCCGTGCCGGAGCCTTCGCATGAGCCGGAAAGTCATCATCACCTGCGCAATCACCGGATCGGTTCACACCCCGTCCATGAGCCCGCATCTGCCAATCACCCCCGACCAGATTGCCGATCAGGCAATTGCGGCGGCAAATGCCGGGGCTGCGATCCTGCATCTGCATGCCCGCGATCCCGAAACCGGCTTTCCAAGCCCGGAACCGGCTGTTTTCGACCAATTCCTGCCACGCATCAAATCGGCTACCGACGCGGTGATCAACATTTCGACCGGCGGCGGCATGACCATGACGGTCAAGGACCGTATTCGTGCGGCAAAGCAGGCCGCGCCCGAAATGGCGTCGCTGAACATGGGCACGATGAATTTTGGCCTGTTCCCGGCCCTTGCCGGGCGCAGCGACTGGAAACATGACTGGGAACCGAAATTTCTCGAAGACAGTCGTGATTTCGTATTCAAAAACACCTTTGCCGATATCGAAACCATTCTGGCCGATCTGGGTGATGCCAATGGCACAAGGTTTGAATTTGAATGTTATGACGTCGGGCATCTTTATACGCTGGCCCATTTTGTTGATCGCGGCCTGATCAAGGGTCCGATTTTCATTCAGTTCGTTCTGGGCGTTCTGGGCGGTATCGGGGCCGATCCCGACAATCTTGCCCATCTGAAACGCACCGCCGACAAACTGTTTGGTGATCAGTACCAGTTTTCGGTTCTGGGTGCCGGCCGTCATCAGATGCCGCTTGCCACGATGTCGGCCACCATGGGCGGTCATGTCCGGGTCGGGCTTGAAGATAACCTGTATCTGCGCAAGGGCGAACTCGCCCCGGACAACGCATCACAAGTTCGCAAAATCCGTGAAGTTCTGGACGGGTTATCCCTTGAAATCGCAACACCGGACGAAGCCCGCACCATGCTGGGCCTGAAAGGTGCCGATCAGGTCGCCTTTTAAGAAATAACAGACTGCCACCAACACCACGACGCAAAGCCAACGAAAGGCGGCGCCCATGATGCATGCCTATTTCTCAGCCGATCAGCTTCGCCATCACGGCCAGACATTCATGGTCGCAGGCGAAGCACGGCCAATCCCCGAAGTCCCCGAACGGGCGGAAATCCTGACCACGGCCATTAAACGGCTTGGCCTTGATTTGCGCACCCCTGATGATTTCGGCATGGGTCCGATTGCCGCCATTCATGCGCCCGAATATCTGAAATTCCTGCAAACCATCCATGCCGAATGGAAGGTTTTTGGTGGTTCTGATCTGGTCGTACCCGGCATTCATCCGTTTGACCGGCTTGGCCCCTATCCAAGGTCCCCGGCGGGCAAGGCCGGTTTTCATATGGGCGATACATCATGCCCGATATCGGCAACCACCTGGCAATCGGCCTATGCCAGTGCGCAAACCGCGATTGCCGCCACCCGCCGTGTCCGCGATGAAAATGCCCAATCGGCCTATGCCCTGTGCCGCCCGCCCGGCCACCATGCCAGCCGCGATATTGCTGGTGGTTTCTGTTACCTGAACAACAGTGCGATTGCCGCACAGGAACTGCGCGCCAAATATGACCGGGTTGCGATCCTTGATGTCGATCTGCATCATGGTAACGGCACGCAGCATATTTTCTATGCCCGTGATGATGTCATGACGCTGTCGATCCATGCCGATCCACGCGATTTCTATCCGTTTTTCTGGGGCCATGCCGAAGAACGTGGACAGGGTGCAGGACTTGGTTTCAACCATAATTATCCCCTGCCCCTTGGCAGCGGTGATGATGCGTTTCTGGCAACCCTTGATCGCGCGCTTGCCATGATCGATCATTTCAGCGCCGATGCAGTTGTCATTGCACTGGGTCTGGATGCATCATCGGATGATCCGTTTGGCGGACTTGCCGTGACACCCGGCGGATTTGCCAAAATCGGTGAAAAAATTGGCAGCCTCAAATTGCCAACCGTGCTAGTGCAGGAAGGTGGTTATGTCAGTAACACACTGGCTGAAAACCTTTTTCAGTTTATCAGCGCCTTTGACGCCACCACCGCTGGGAGCCCCAAATGAAAACATCCGATATCCTGATCATTGGCGGCGGTATTGCCGGCATGTCCGCAGCCTATTTTCTGGCCAAACGCGGCAGGTCCGTCACGGTTCTCGAACGCGAAGATCAGCCCGGCTATCACAGCACCGGCCGGTCAGCCGCACTATACAGCGAAACCTATGGCCCGCAGATCATCCGCAAAATGTCGACAGCCAGCCGGGAGTTTTTCCTGAACCCGCCCGAAGGTTTCACCGAAAATCCGATCCTGACCCCGCGTGGTGTGATCCTGACCGCCGCCCACGGCAATGAAGGCGCGATTGACGAACTACTGACCGAAGGCTGCGCAAATGGCGCGAATGTTGTCCCCCTGACAGCCGATGAGATCAAAAAACTGATCCCGATCCTCAATACCGATCTGATCGCGTGCGGTGCCCTTGAAACCGATGCCATGGATATTGATGTTCATGCGCTGCATTGGGGCTTCATCCGTCATTTCAAAAAGCTTGGCGGTGATCTGGTGGTCAAGGCCGATGTCACCGCAATTGCAAAAACCACAACTGGTTGGCAGGTCACGGCGGGCGGCGAAACCTATGAGGCACAAACCATCGTCAACGCATCCGGTGCATGGGCCGATGAAATCGCAAAACTGGCGGGCGTAACACCGCTGGGCATCACCCCCAAACGTCGTACGGCGGTAATGGTTGATCTGCCATCTGATGTCAATGCGCATGGCTGGCACATGGTATCAGACGTGGGCGAAGGCCTGTATTTCAAGGAAGACGCCGGGCGCCTTCTGGTATCGCCATCCGATGCGACACCGACGGTTCCCCATGATGTCCAGCCCGAAGAACTCGATATCGCCATCACGATTGATCGCCTGATGACGGCAACCACGCTTAAGGTCAATCGCCCCGGCGAAGCTTGGGCGGGCTTGCGCAGCTTCTTTGCCGATGGTGATCCGGTATCGGCATTCGACCCGGATGCGGATGGCTTTTACTGGCTTGCCGGT
Organism: Thalassospira lucentensis; assembly: GCF_001613805.1. Lineage (GTDB taxonomy): Bacteria > Pseudomonadota > Alphaproteobacteria > Rhodospirillales > Thalassospiraceae > Thalassospira > Thalassospira lucentensis_A. Next base: position 99,448 of record NZ_LPVY01000022.1, on the reverse strand, counting down.
CAGGGCGGCTATGGCATTCAAACCGCCCCGGCCATGGGCGAATATGCCGCCAGCCTGATTTGCGGCGATGGCGTGCCAGACAGGATGACGAAACTTGGCGTGACCGAAGGTGCCCTTGCCGCCACCCGCCCCGGCCTTGCCCGAACCGCGTAAGGAAGAATACGGAAATCGTGCCATGACCCATTTTGATCGCAATGAACTGCGCCGTAGCGTTGCCAATCGCCGTGATCGTGCGATTGACGACCTGTGTGCATTGGTTCGCCATGACAGCCTTCTGGGCAATGAAACATCGGCCCAGAACTGGATTGCGGATCGTTTTGCCGATATGGGACTTCTGGTCGAACGGGTTGCGATCAATGTTGACGCATTGCGAGATTTACCGGGCTTTTCCCCGCCAGTTACAACGGAATATAGCGGACGGGAAAATATCGTCGGCATTCATAAACCAAAACATCACACCGGACGCAGCCTGATTTTAAACGGGCATATTGATGTCGTACCCACCGGTCCGGTGGCGCAATGGCGCAGGTCCCCGTTTGATCCCTATGTCGAACGCGACTGGCTTTATGGTCGCGGGGCTGGCGATATGAAGGCCGGGATCATTGCCTATTGCCATGCCCTGGCAGCCCTTCATGATCTGGGCCTTGAGCCCGCCGCCCCGGTGATCCTGCAATCGGTTGTCGAAGAAGAATGCACCGGCAATGGCGCGCTGGCCTGCCTGCATGCCGGGTATCGCGCCGATTGTGCGATCATTCCCGAACCGTTCAATCAGACGCTGATGACCGCCCAGCTTGGCGTGATGTGGTTTCAGCTTCATGTCACCGGAAGTCCGGCGCATGTGCTTGATACCTCGGCCGGAAGTAATGCCATTGAGGCCGCCTTTGGCTTTTTTGAAACCCTGAAAGAAGTCGAAGACATCTGGAACCACCCCACCCACCGTCATGCGGCCTATGGCGCGCATGTCCATCCGGTGAATTTCAATCTGGGCAAGATCGAAGGCGGTGAATGGGCATCAACCGTACCGCCGGCGTGTTCGGCTGATATCCGTGTCGGCTTTTATCCCGGTATGGAATTATCCAAGGTCCGCGAAACCATCGAGGCGGTTGCACAAAGTGCGATGGAAAATCACCCGGCCTGCAAGGGTGCTAAATTCGAGATCACCTATCGCGGTTTTCAGGCCGAGGGATGCGTGATGGACGAAAGCCATCCGATGATGACGATGATCGGCAACATCCACCACGAAGTCACCGGCAGTGCGATCAAAAATTATGCCTCCACCGCGACAACGGATGCGCGGTTCTTCCAGATTTACGGCAATATCCCGGCCACCTGCTATGGCCCGAAAGCCGAACGAATTCATGGCATTGACGAACGGGTCTCGATTTCCAGCATGATGGAAGTCACCGAGGTCCTTACCCTGTTCATTGCCGACTGGTGCGGCGTTACCAAACGTGATAATCACGCCGCATAAACCAACCAAAACCTAATCATATCTTGATATCAGGAGACTTTGATGAGCATTCAGCGTTTTCACACCGGCCCGCGCATGAGCCAGGCCGTTGTCCATGGCGACACCATCTATCTTGCCGGCCAGGTTGGCGAACCGGGCAGCGACGTTACCAATCAGACCAAGGAATGCCTTGCCAAGGTTGATGCGCTTCTGGCCGAATGCGGCGCGTCAAAGGAAAACATCCTGTCGACCACCATCTGGCTGGCCGATATGGCTGACTTCGCCAAAATGAATGAAATCTGGGACGCATGGGTCCCGCAGGGCCACACCCCGGCACGTGCATGCGGCGAAGCCAAACTTGCCACCCCGGACTATCTGGTTGAATTCATCGTGGTTGCGGCAAAACCGTAATCCGGTCACTTCCGAACCGAATAAAAAACGCCCGGCTGATTTCGCCGGGCGTTTTTGTTTGCACTTTGCGTCAAGGAAGACCGGCTTTACCGATCCCGCTCATCGCGGGTCACGATCAGCGACTTGGCTTCAAGCGTGCGATGCACCGGGCATTTATTGGCAATCGCGATCAGTTTTTCGCGGATTTCCTCGGTAAAATCACCATGCAGGGTAATGATCCGTTCGAAACGGTCGATCTTGCCGCCCTTCTGTTCGAATTCCGCCCCGCATTCCATGCAATCCGTCGCATGGATTTTATCATGCCGGACTTCAACCCGAATGCCATCGACCGGAATCTGTTTCTGATCGGCATACATACGCATGGTCATCACCGTACATGATCCAAGGGCGGCCGCCAGAAAATCATAAGGTGACGGTCCACTATCAAACCCGCCGACACCTTCGGGTTCATCGGCCAGCATTCTGTGATGCCCGGCCAGAACCATCGCCTGAAACTTGCCAAGCCCGGTTTCACGGACAACCACTGCCCCATCGGGCACGTCCTCGTTGACCGGTTCTTCGTCGGTGATATACCGCCGCGCCCATGCACTGATCACTTCCGCGGCATAGGTCGCATCATCGGGATCACGCAACAAATGGTCGGCACTATCAAGCGACACAAAGCTTTTCGGATGCTTGGCGGCATCAAAAATTCGCGCCGCATTTTCAATACCCACCGTCTGATCCATCGGCGCATGCAGCACCAGCAACGCCTTGTGCAATTTGCCGACCGATTTTCCGATATCATGGGCGCGCAGATCATCAATGAAATGCTTCTTGATCACAAAGGGTCGACCGCTTAACGAAACTTCGGCCTGCCCGTCGCGTTCGATATCTTCAAGGTAACCGGCGAAATTATGGGTCACATGCTCGACATCTGCGGGTGCACCAATCGTTGCAACCGCGGTTGCCTCGGGCACGCTATCGGCAACGGCCAAAACCGCCGCGCCGCCCAACGAATGCCCGATCAGCAAGCGGGGGGCGGCAAATTCATGCCGCAGGAAATCAGCCGCGCGTTTCAGGTCATCCAGATTGGATGTGAAATTGGTTGATGCAAAATCACCGCCCGATCCGCCAAGCCCGGTAAAATCGAACCGCAAAACCCCAATCCCCTGCATGGTCAGCGATTGCGCGATCTTGCGCGCCGCCGTCAGGTCCTTGCTGCATGTAAAGCAATGCGCAAACAGCGCATAGGCCCGAACCGGCCCCGTTGGCAAATCCAACCGCGCCGAAAGCTGCGCACCAAGTGCACCTTCAAAGCTAAGCTTAATTGGCCTTACAGCCATATCTGACCTCCGCCGTCGGTGTTTCGCGAATTCGTTATTTGTTTATACACTTTCTGCGTTAGCATGCGTATCCGCCACCACGAAACCAAGGGTAATACAGTATGACAATACTGGAAACCAAAAGAACGCTTGTCCGTCATGCGACCCATGATGATGCCCCCTTTATCCTGCAACTTCTGAACGAACCGGGCTGGATCCGGTTTATCGGGGATCGCAATATTCGGGATCTTGATGCCGCACGTGACTATATCGATGAACGGCTTCTCAGCAGTTATCTGAAACACGGTTTCGGTTCTTACATTGTGATCGAAAAGGCAACGCATATGGCGATCGGTCTATGCGGCTTTGTCAAACGCGACACCCTTGATGCGCCCGATATCGGCTATGCCATTACCGAAAGCCGTCAGGGCATGGGCTATGCGTTTGAAGTCAGCAACGCCCTGATCGACTATGGTTACGACACCCTCGGGTTTGAGCGGATATTTGGCTATACCCTGCCCGACAATACCGTATCACTAAAACTGCTGACCAAACTTGGCCTGACCTATGAACGGGATCAGGACGTGAATAACAGCGGCGAAATCTGCAAGCTGTTTGTAAAGGTCGCCTGAATGCAAAAACCCGCATCACCTGATGCGGGTTTGATCGTTTCAGGGATGACTATCATCATCCTGCGCGACGAATACCGATCTTGCGCCCGACCCCGCTTGGCACCGGCAAATCGCGATGCGCCACACGGATCAGATCAAGCGTCTTTTGAACATCATCGGGAAATGGTGCCGAACGCCGCGTTTTCATATCGATATGCATCGTGATGATTTCATTGGTCGCCGAAAGCCACCCTTCGGTCCCATGGCGCAATTCATGATACATGTGAATGCGTTTGTGATCGCAATCAAGGATTTGCGTATGGATCACGAACGGATCATTCAGATGAATTTCCCGGTCATAGGTAATGTGCATTTCAAGCGCAAAGGTCGAAAATCCGCGCCGCTCGGGATATGTCCGCCCCATCCCGACACCGTCCAGAAACGCAACAGATCCCAGATCAAATCCGACCACGTAATAACCAACATTGACGTGACCGTTAAAATCGATCCAGTCCTGCGGCACCGTCCCGCGATAGCATTCCAGCATCTCCGGGGCGAAAAGATCGGTACTGATCATTTGCCAGCCTTCCCGACGGCATCGACAACCGCAACCGCCGCAACGAAATCTTCCAGCGAATGGCCAACGGATTTGAAAACGGTGCATTCTGCATCGGTTTGGCGTCCCTTGACCTCACCACGCGTCAGGCCAAACAGATCGCCCAGAATATCGGATTTTGAAATCGATCCGGCATTTAGCGGCTGCACCACATCGCCGCCTTCGGCCGCTGCTCCTTCAAAACTATCAACATAAATCCGGCATTTCTGCATCAGGGCATCATCGGTTTCTCGCATGGTCGGCTTGAACGCCCCGACAAGATCCACATGGGTTCCCTCACGAAGCCATTCACCGCGCACCAGCGGCTCGGTCGAAAGTGTCGCGCATGAAATCAGATCGGCACTCTTGCAGGCCGTTTCCAAATCATCCGTGCCCACCGCCTCAAACCCAAGGGTGGCGGTTTCGGCGGCTAATGCGCGGGCCTTGTCGCCATTGCGGTTCCAGATCGTGACCTTTTTGATCGGACGCACCGAGGCATGCGCATTAATCAGATTGGGTGCCATTGCCCCGGACCCGACCATGACCATTTCGCAGGCGTCCTTGCGTGCAAGGTAATCTGCCGCCAATGCCGATGCCGCCGCCGTGCGGCGTGTGGTCAATTTCGTGCCATCAATAACGGCCGATGGCTGACCGGTCACGGCATCAAGCAGGATATAAGTCCCCGAAACCGCAGGCAGGTTACGCGCCGAATTGCCCGGCACCACGGCCGCAACCTTGACCCCGGCCGCGCCATCCTTTTGCCAGGCAGGCATGATCAGAAACGTCGCGTCATCCTCATTGCTGCGTTCCATGTTGAAATGGCTTCGCAACGGAGCTTCGCAACCGTCGGCAAATCCTTTGCGGAGCGCCTCAACCAGATCGCGGGGCGAGACGAATTTATCGATTTCTTCAGCAGAGATGAAACGCATGGGCCTTCCTGTAAATTTATTTTCGATTTCAGCGTGGTAGCGTGGATATCTTATACCACGTCAAAGGACATGCGTCACAGGATCGCACGCTGTTTTTCACTTTGTTTCTGGTGAATAATCTGCCCGCCTGTTGGCTGCTTAACGCTGCAAAAAGCGTTTCAGATGACCAAACAGCGAACCGGTCCCAAGGTAAAGCTCTTCAAGCACCGTAAAATGGTTCGCACCCCATGCCTTATAGACCGGGACCTTCAATCCCTCGCGCCCGCAATAGGCAGCATAGGCATCACTTTGGCGAACAAATTCGGGGCTTTCGTTACTCCCGACCACGACCATCATTTTGACGTCATGCGGGATAGCATCAAGCATCGGTGAATTGTCCGCCGCCGTCGCAGCATTAAGCCGCACATCGTCATTGATGCTGGTAAAACGGATCGGTTCCAGATCGAAAACCCCCGAAACCGGAACAATCGCACAAAACGGATTGGCATCATCAAGGGTGTCTTCCCAATGATGCGCCGCAAGGCGTGCGACAATCTGCCCGCCTGCCGAATGACCGGAAATGCTGATGCGATCCCGATCCCCGTTAAAATCGCCGACATTCTGATAAATGAAAGTCATGCAACGGACCGCCTGCAGGGTAATTTCGGCAACCGTGACGTCCGGACAAAGATCGTAATTCGGGCAAATGACAGTAAAGCCCGCGGCATTCAGATCGCGGGCAACAAACGCATAATCTTTTTTGTCCTGGCTTCGCCAATAGCCACCGTGGAAAAACACATGCACCGGTGCGTCCGGCTCGGCCGCCGGGTAAACGTCCATGGTTTCCTTTGGCCCGCCACCATAGCGGATATCGGTAATGTGGCGGACACTGGCACGCGTGTCATCGGACAGACGCACAAAACGATCAAAACAGGTCATATATTCCGGCACGGTTTCGCGCGGATTATACTGCCATTCAAGTTCGGCAAGGGTAAAACCACCCCAACTCATCTGAACCTCGTTTGCTCTGCCCGGACCGGAATTATTATCGGTAGATCAAGCCTGTCCGATAATCTTTCTTTATTTTTCCGGTTTTTGCAAATGCTTCACACAGGGGCATAATTTCCGCCACCAAACACTGTGTCGTAATTGCACTGCGGGCACGTCAATGGCAGAATATCGAAAATCAATTTTAAAATCAGTCGGATAGACCATGAGCAACCGCACATTCCAAAGCCCGTTCCCCGCCGATGACGCGGATCGCAACCAGATTTGGGAAATGCTGGTGCCGCGCGATATTGCGGCCTTCGTCGCGGCCGACTGGTCCATGGTCGAAGATGATTTCAAGGCCGACGGCTTTTACGCCATCGATGCCTGCAAATCCGACGATCCTGACGACTGGAAAATGATGTTCCCCGATCTTGCGGCCTATCGCGATGAATGGCTGCGTCAGGCCATCGCCGCACAGGAAATCGACTATGCCGAAGACCTGTTTGATGGTGTTTTCCGTGCAACCGACCTTTCGAAAATCGATATCACCGGCAACCGTGCACTGGTGCGCAAACATTTCAACGGCACGATAAAAAAAGCAGACGGATCAACCGACCGTCTGCTTTGGAAAACCCATTATTACTGCGAAAAACAGCCTGACGGAAAATGGTTGATTACCGGTTTCACCGGCTATCTGCCCAATCACGATCCGGCATAGGCAATCGTGCCTTAAAGCACGCAACCACGCGCGGCAACATCAACCGTTTCAATGTCGCCATCGCGCACCAGATGCACCTGATCAAGCATGTTGCTGACAACGCAGACATGGTTCGGAATGATTTCAATCCGCTGGCCAATCTCGAACGGCTGTGTCACCGGATCAAAATGCAGAATGCCATGTTCTTCCGAAAGCGATTTGACCGCGACATCGGGGTACCCGACGACATAGCCATATCCTTCAAGGCCCAGAAGATCAGACGTCAGGACCTTTGACCCGGCATCAATGATCGCCCGGCCCGGGGTTGGCAAGGATACGATTTCGGTCAAAACCCGAAGCGCGCAATCATCTTCCTTGCAAACGCCGCGCGCCATCAGGGACCGGTCGTTATAGATGTAGGTACCAATGCGATGTTCGGTCACGGACGGTACTTCGTGGGCCAACCACATATCGGGCGTCCCGCCGGAACTGCGCACCGGGCATTCAATGCCAATCGCATCCAGTTCCTTCATGGCCGTGGTAAAAAATACCTCAACCTTGGCACCACCGCCGGTCGCCGGATAGGTCATGAGCCCGGCAAACCTGATCCCCGGCAATGATTGGATTTTCTTTGCCAGCTCAACGGCTTCTGCCGGGTTCTGCACCCCGCATCGCCCGCCGCCGGTATCGCATTCAATCAGGATTTCAAGCGGCTTGTCACTATCGGCAAAGGCCTTGGACAATCCCTCAACCACAACCGCATTATCGGCCACCACGCGCAGGCTTTTTACGCGGTTAAACAATGCCCGCAATCGCGCGAGTTTGCGTTCGCCCAATACGTTATAGGTCAGAAGAATATCATCCAGCCCCGCATCTGCCATCACTTCGGCCTCGCCGATTTTCTGGCAGGTGATCCCGATTGCACCAGCCTTCATCTGCTGGGCGGCAAAGGCCGGGATTTTATGGGTTTTGATATGCGGGCGCAGCCCGATCCCGTGTTTGTCGCAATAAGCCTGATAACTTTCGATATTGCGGTCGACAGTATCAAGATCAACAACCGCGCACGGCGTATCAAGTTCGGGATATTGGGGCATTCCGGTCATCGGGGCAGCGTCCTTATCAAATCCGGTGGTGGCAGAAATCAGCTTGCGATGGCCGCAAACGGGTCATCGACAATCGGCCAAAGCGGACGGGTCAAATGGCGATATCCGTTGGTTTTCGGATCGGACGGATAAGGTCCGTGGACATCGACATAAATGATCTCGCCCGCGATCTTGGCGAACGCATCGTAGAAGTGATTGGTCGATTTGATAAACAGATATTTTTTCGCCGTCGGATCAATGCCCATATTCGAAAACAGGCTGGGGTCGAAACTTTGCGATCTGTTGGAATTCAGGATCACCTCGCCCCCGCCCGGAAGCTCGATTACCGCGCAATCACCCAGCGGCACGATGCTGTCACCGAAATACTGCCATGACTCACGGCGGATCTTTTTGACACGCACTTCGGCATCAATCGGTGCCCCGGCATGTGCACCGGTTTTCCCGCCAAAGCGTAACGGTAATGTCGCCCCCTCACCGGCCGAAATGCAAATCCGGACCGCCATCGGGTCCCAGATGGTGCCAACCGCAAAATCACGAAGCCCGCGTTCCATCGCCGCACGCAACAAAATCGTGCTGTCACCCGGAACACCGCCACCCGGATTATCCCAGACATCGGTCAAAACGATGGGTTTGGCATCGCTTGCCAATGCCTGATCAAGAGCAGCATCAGGCGTCAGGAAACTGGGTCTGGTCACCCCGCGGAACCCGAAAAGCTCCTGCCCCAAAAGCTGGGCAATATCATGTGCCTTGTCCGGATCATTGTCGGTGGTCACAATCACCTTTGCACCAAGATCGGGCACATCACCAGCCATAAAGCCGTGAATGAAAGATACCGACAGGACTCCATCCGTTCCTTCAAGGGCTTTGGCGCGATCAATATAGGATCGCATCGGCTCCCGCGATGTCGGCAAAACTTCGATCATATGGCAGTCAAATACCGCCTTGATCGGCTTGATATCGCCGCGCAGCGTGCGCAATACAAGATCAACAACCGCACGACCGGTTTCAACGAAATCGGTATGAGGAAATTCCTTGAACGCAACGATGATATCGGCGTTGGAAACACGCAGCTCCGTCAGATGACTGTGCGGATCAAAACTGGTACCGATAATTACGTCGGGGCCAACGATTGCGCGGATACGCGAAATCAGATCACCTTCGCAATCCAGATATCCTTGCGCCACCATCGCCCCATGCAGGCCCAGAATAACCGCATCAACCGGCATCGCTGCACGCAACTGGCCCAGAACCTCGTCACGCAACTGTTCATAGGTTTCCCGATTGACCAATCCTCCCGGCTCCGCCCAGGTGGCAGTCCCTTCGATCAGATCCCAGCCTTCCTTTGCCGCCCGCACACGCGCCTCGGTAAAGACGGCACTGCACAGTGTCGGGGTCACCGGATGCTGTCCGGGCGGTGCATAGAAGCTTTCCTTGAAATCGGAAAAATCGGTGCGCAACGGCGAGAATGTGTTGGTTTCGGTCGCAATAGAGGCGCAAAAAATCCTCATGACCCCATCCTTTTTGTTCTTTGTAATCATCATATTTTATGTGCAAAAGAAAAAAGCGTGCGGGTGAAGCACCACCCGCACGCGCATGGATTATTCCATGTAGCGGTGGGCGTTGGCTTTATCGACTTCCGTCTGGAACAGTTCGAGAAGTTCAACGCCTTCCGTGCCCAGGGATTCCTGAACGTGTTTGACCACGACCGGCTGGGTCACATCTTTAAGCTTCTGACGCTCTTCCGCGCTCAGTGCCGTGATTTCCATTTTGTCGGTCAAACCGGCAAGACCACGATCAGATGCCTCGATCACGCGCGATACACCACGGCTGGCAACAACGCAGGACTGCGCAGCATAACGGATGATTTTCTGTTGGTCGGCAGTCAGATCATCCCAGAATGCTTTCGACAGCATGAAGGTGTAAGGCGAGAACAGGTGATTGGTCAGGGTAAGATAACCCTGCACTTCGTTGAATTTGGCAAAGGTCACGGTCGGAACCGGGTTCATCTGGCCATCGATCACGCCCGTCTGAAGACCGGCATAAACTTCGCCCCACGCCATCGGATAGGCTTCTGCACCCAGTGCCTGCATGATTTTCTGATGCGACGGCAGCGACATGGTGCGAACACGAATGCCCTTGAAATCGTCCAGCGTCGCAATCGGATGCTTGGAGTTGGTCACGGCAAAGAACCCACCGGTATCCGGGAAACCAAGAACCTTGACATCGCCAAGGGTGTTTTCGATGTCGCTTGCCAGTTTCTGACCGAACGGACCATCAAACACGTCATAGGTCGATGCGTTGCTGTCGAACGCGAATGCGAGGTTCAGAACATCGATACGCGGATAATAGGATGCAATCGCCCCGGTCGAGGTCAGGGTCGCCTGAATAAGACCATCGCGGACCATCTGCACATGCTCGGCGGCCGAACCAAGCTGGTTGGACGGATAAACCTCAACCTTGATCTCGCCATTGGTGTCGGCTTCGACAATGTTGGCGAAAACAGCGGTGCAGGCATGCGCCGGGTTTTCAAACGGGTCCATTTTGTTGTCATGGGCAAATTTCAGAACCTTTGGCTCTGCATAGGCCAATGACGTCGTGCTGGCCAGCATGGCCGTCGCAAGGGCAAATGCCCCCAAACGTTTCATCGTTTTCATTCTACCTCTCCTTGATTAAGGCCTTTTATTTCTGTCCGCTTGTCACCTTTCGGTGCCCCGGTCCGGACCTGACCGGGGCGTTTCATTGCCGCCGGTTACCTGAAACCAAGCAATCGCGGGATCGCGAGTGCAAGATCGGACCAGAAGGCAAACAGGAACAGCACACCCAGTTCCGCCAAAAGGAACGGCCAAAGCTGGGCGGCAATTTTTTCAAGCTTTTCACCTGTGACTGACGACAGCACGAACAGGCACGCACCCACGGGCGGCGTCATCAGGGAAATGTTAAGCGCAAGGACAAAGATGATCCCGGCATGGATCGGGTCCATCCCGATCTGGACCGTCAGCGGCACCAGAACCGGGGCCAGAATGATCAGGATTGCATTGATATCCATGACCATCCCGATCATCAGCAACAGGGCAACGATCATGAAAATGACCATATAGGGATCAGACGACAGCCCCAGAACAAGGCTCGCGACTTCCTGTGGAATGCGATTGAAGCTCAGCCACCAGCCAAGGATCGACGCAAAGGCAATGATGATGAAAATCACCCCCGTAACGCGCGCGGTGCGGATCAGCATCTTGAAGAAGTCGGCAAATGTCAGCGCACGGTAAATAAAGATACCGATAAACAGCGCATAGGCGACGGCGACCGATGCCGCCTCGGTCGGGGTAACAATACCGCCCAGAATACCGCCCAGAATGATCAATGGCATGATCAGGGCCGTGATCGATGATTTGAAAATCTTCCAGATTTCCAAAAGGTTCGCACGACGTTCATTTTTCGGCAGGTTCTTGGACCGTGCGGTCACCGCAATCACCGTCATGCAGATCAGACAGATCATCAAGCCCGGCAGGATACCGGCGGCAAACAGCCCACCGATGGAAACCCCCATCAGCGATCCATAAACAACCATCAATCCCGACGGTGGAATGGTCGGGCCGATGATTGACCCGGCCGCGGTCACCGCACAGGCATAATCCCGGCGATAACCCCGTTCCACCATGGCCGGCACCAGTGTTTTGCCAAAGGCCGCCGCATCGGCGGTCGCCGCCCCGGTCAGTCCGGCAAAGAAAACCGATGCCAGCATATTGGTGTGCGCCAACCCACCACGAAAATGCCCAACCAGCGCCTGCGCAAACAGCACAAGGCGGCTGGTAATCCCGATATGGTTCATGATCTCGCCAGCCAGAATAAAGAACGGCATGGCAAGAAACGGAAATACGTTCAGACCGTTAAAGACCTTGCTGGGCCCCTGAACAAGGAACATGCCCCCGCCCATGTCATAAAGGCCAATAACCCCGGCAACGCCCAGCGCAAAGCCGATCGGCATGCCCAGAACCATCAGAACGACAAAAGTAATACCGACGATCATTCTGCGCCCTCCGCGAGATCAATGGGAACGAAGCGGCCCTGATCGCGAAGCGCGACCAGCAATAACTGAATGGCAGCAAGAAGGGATGCAACCGGCACCGCGGCATAAGGCAGTGCCAGCGTCATGCCAAAGATCATCGCCTGACGGCGCATACCGCCCGCGGCAAAATCAAAGCCGTAAATCGCCAGATACAGAAATGCACATAGCGCAATCAGATCGACACAGAACAGAACCGTGCGCTGCACGGGCATCGGCGTGTTAAGGATAAACATCCCGATGCCGATATGTTCGCGCCGGGCAATCCCGGCCGACACCGCCAAAAGTGCCGCCCAGATCATCAGGTAGCGCGCAAGTTCTTCGGGCCAGGGCAGTTGCCAGTGGAAAATGTAACGATCAATTACGCCCAGCCAGACATCCAGCACAAGGGCCAGCATCAGGACGGCAATCACACGTTCGACCACCCAGTTTAGCGACCGGCTGATCATTGCGGCTGTGGTTTCAACACGGCGCAGCGCCATCTTACTTAATCTCTCCGCTGATGAATGTTTTATGTAATTTTTCTACATCCTGAGGATATTTTTGTAGCTTGTCTACATATTTTTGAGTCATAATTGCAAATATCACCACGAATGATCCGCGAACAATGACATTATAGGTAGTTAAACTACATTTTTACCTATATTGTTTGGGCTACCCACCCAAAACCACCGGAAGACAACAACGGCGATCAAACAATTCGGCAATCAACGCCCTACCCGCTTTACGGTTAAATCCGGCAGGATGGATAATCTGGGGACCAAGATCGAAGCTATCGCCAGCAAACCAAAAAGTGATATTTATCAGCGGGGTGCCGACAACAGCACCTCATATTCGAGAATGATCGGAACGCTCGCATGCAACCTACTGTCGATATCATCAGCCTCCTGCGTCGAAAGGCCGGTACCTTTCCCGCACGTGAACAGCGGGTTGCCGACTACGTTCAGGATCACCTGCAGGACGTCACCACCATCGCCCTTTCCGATCTTGCGCAAAACGTTGGCGTCAGCGAACCGACCGTGATCCGGTTTTGCCGGACCCTTGGCTGTGACGGATTTCGCGATTTTAAAATACGGCTGGCACAGAACCTTGCGGTCAGCATGCAATATCTGGCGCCCGAGGACCTTGCCGACGATACAACTGCCGCCGACGTGCTTTCCAATCACGTGCTGGGCGTGATCGTCGATAATCTGCGCTTGCTGCGCGAACAGCTTTCAAGCACCGAAATCGACAGGGCCGCCGATATTCTGGCCAATGCCCGCCAGATCGCCTTTATGGGGGTCGGCGGCGGCTCCACGACGGTTGCCTTTGATGCCGCCAACCGGTTTTTCCGCCTTGGCATTCCCGCACAGGCCCAAAGTGATGGCTACCTTCAGCGCATGCTGGCATCGACCTTTGGCGAGGAGGATGTTCTTTTTGCCATCTCCACCAGCGGCCGACCGACCGAACTGATCCACAGTGCCGCCATTGCCCGCCAATATGGCGCAAAGGTCATCTCCATGACCCACCCGCAAAGTCCGCTTGCCGCCGAAAGCGACCTTGTGATTGGCATTGATATGCCTGAAAACCCTGATATTTATAAGCCAACGGCCACCCGGCATGTTTTTCTGGCAACCATCGATATCATTGCCACCGCGGTTGCCCGGCGCACGCCGGACCGAACACTTGAAAAACTTCGCCGGATCAGGTCATCTTTGCTGACTCTCAATCCGCCGACCGGCCGCCAGCCTATCGGCGACTAATTACGCCACCATCCCCATCGAGGCCCCAATGACCCGTACTGCCTTTATCGGCGAATGCATGATCGAGCTTGCCGGAACATCCCCCGGCAGCATTTTTGGCGCAGCCAATCTCGGCTTTGCCGGTGATACGCTTAATGGTGCGACCTATATGGCACGCACCAGCCGCCTGCTTGCAACGCCTGATACCGATGTTTCCTACATCACGGCACTGGGTACGGATCCCTATAGCGACGCGATGATTGCCGCCTGGCAGAACGATAATATCGACACGACACTGGTCCGCCGGATTGATGGCGCCCTGCCCGGTCTTTATGCCATCCAGACCGATGAAACCGGTGAACGCAGCTTTTCCTACTGGCGCAATAATGCCGCCGCCAAACAGATGCTTCAGGGCGGCCACGATACCGTGTTGCGCGATGCGCTTGGCGGGTTCGATTGCCTGTATCTTTCGGGTATCACACTGGCAATCCTGTCTGAAAAGGATCGCCAGACCCTGATCAGCATTGCCAGGGATTTTGCCAAACAGGGCGGCAAAGTCTGCTTTGACACCAATCATCGGCCGCGCCTTTGGGCCGATCAGGACGATGCAGTGGCAACCTATCTGGCGATTGCGCCTCATTGCCACACCGTCCTGCCGACATTTGACGACGACAGCGCGCTGTTTGGCGATGCAACGCCTTCTGCCACCGCCAAACGCTGGCATTCGCTGGGCGCGGACGAGGTTGTTGTCAAATGCGGTGGTGAACCGACCTTTTATTCGATCAGGGACGGCGAAAGCGGCACCGTAACGCCGCCCAAGGTCACCGATATCATCGATACGACCTCGGCCGGGGATTCCTTTAACGGATCATACCTTGCCGCCCGCAATGCCGGGCGCGATGTGCCTGCCGCCATTGCCGTTGCGCAAAAGGTCGCTGGTCGCGTGATTTCACGGCGCGGCGCGCTTGTTGATATCAGCGATATCAAACTTGATCAGTAATCCAGCCGGAACTGAACACCGGCTTTGCTGTCGATTTCGGTGGTTTCGCTGGTCACGCTGATATTTGGCGTCAATTCAATCTCGACCTCGACACCGCTTGACCCCGGGGTCGTGCCGGTCTTGGTGCCGACATAGACCCCGTCCGTCAGGTATTTACCCACCTTGACGTTCGGGCCGTCTTCGCCACCGCCCACCTGCAAAACATCCGCCCCGATAAAGCGACGCACCGAACCGACGATATCAAGTCCGCCGCCCCCGCCCGAAAGCTCGTTCACCGCACTGGCAAGCTGGACCGCCTCAATCGCACTCAGGCTTCCCTGCGATTTGCCAAACAGCACCTGCGACAGGATTTCGTCCTCCGGCAGGGATGGGTTGGATGTCAGAACCAGTTCCGGATCGCTTGCCGGTCCCTGGAACCCGGCCGTCACCGTCAGGTCGTCGGTGGTATAGACCCCTTCAATGTCCAACAATGGATCGGGCGGTGTTGCACCCGAAAACGTGATCTTGGAATCCTTGATCACGAATGTCTTGCCAATGATATCCAGCTGCCCGCGAAGCGCCTGCAATTGCCCGACAATGATCGGCTCTGCGGTTGTCCCGCTGATATCAAGCTTGCCACCCCATTCGGAATCAAGCCCCCGCCCGCGCACAAACAAACGCCCCGGAATATCAACCGTCACATCCAGATTGCCGACAAAACCCGATGCCGCTTTTTTCTTTTCCTCTTCTTCCTCGCGCTGCTTGGCGTCCTCGATATTCTCGACATCAAGGGTCGAAACCGACGCAGGCAGCGCAAGTGTCAGGTCCACTTCACCACGGCGAAGCGTTACATTGCTTTTGATATCGGCGGTTTTTTCGGTCCCGGTGACAGATGTGTTCACATCCGCCCAGAATTGCAGCTCATCCTTGCGCGACAGGGCTGCGTTATCAATCTTAAGCTCCGCCTTGTAACTGACCACCGGATCGTCATCCAGTGTCACCTCGGCCGAGCCACTGATCCGGCCATTCCCGCCATCCGTTGCCGTAATTTCCGGCACCCGCAAACCGTTCTGATCAAAGTCACCATTGATCGTGATCTGCTTCAACAGCGTGCCATATTCCAGATGCTCATATGCCCCGTCAGACAGGGCGATATCGCCATTCCAGTCAAGCGCATCAAGCGTTCCCTTGGCAACCACATCCAGTTTGAGATGCCCGGACATCACATGATCAGGTGCCGGGACATAAGGCCAGAATTGTGCAATTTCGCCGTCCACCTTGACCTGTGCATCAATCGGCGCATCGGGGTCCAGTGTGAAATCCTGTTTGAGGATGGAAACACCCAAAGGCACGGTACCACGCGCCTCGACAATCTGTGCCTCTTCATTGCCAAGGGTGGCATTGCCGTCAAACTGACCGTCCTGCAACGCCAGATCAAGCACCATCCCAAACGGCGCCATATCCTTTACAGCCGCCGTCGTAATGTTTTCAATTCCGCCCTTGACGGTCGCAATCGGCAATTGCCCGGACGCTTCGGATATATCGGCGGTCACATTCATTGTACCATCCAGCCCGCTTAACCCGAACATCTCCCCCCACGGCCCCAGCACAAGCTCCGCAATTTGCGCATTGGCGGCAAAATTGCGCTTTGGCCAATGGTCAAGTTTAGCCGTTACCTGCCCGGCACCGACATTCAATGCCGCGTCAAGTTTCTGCTGTCCGTTTTCGGTCTGGGTAAATAGCAGTGGCTCACGAAGGGCGATGTTCTGGCTACCGATACTGATATCAAGCTGATCGGCACGAACATTGATCCCGTCTGAAAGACCAAGTTCCATATCGCTATCAAGCTTGACCGAAATGGTATCGCGAAGCTGCCCGTTTGCATTCATCGCAATCCCGATAGCCGAAAGATCGCCGCTAACCTCGGTCTGCAACTGATCAATGGCAAGCGGCACAAAACGAATATCACGCCCGTTCAGGGCCAAATCAAAGCCGGGCTTTTCAAACGCGTTCAGGATCGATCCCGCCAGAACGACATCCTCGATCGCAGGTTGCTCCGCACCTTCTTCGGCGGCAAGCCGAATGCCTTTGATATTCGCATTCACATCAATCTGTTGCTGACCCGATTTCGGTACAAACGCCACATCCGCCATTAACGCACCATTCGTCACCGGCGCCCCGAAATCAGACAGCATCACCGCATCCAGTTTACGCACCGAAAGCTTGCCACGCATCGGCACGGCATAATCTGGCAACATCAAGCTACCGACAAGTTCAAGCCGTTCACCCGTCAGGGCAATATTATCCACCCGCAAACCATCTGCGGGCAAAACCACATCTGCCGCCAGATCGTAATTGCGCCCCATCAAACCAAACCCGGCCTTGTTGATCAGCGACAATACCGCCTGATCGGACCAGCGCAATTCCGTCTCAAGATCAAGCTTTTCAAACTTCTGCCCACCCGCCAGAACCGATGGTGTCGCAAGCTTGATCGTTCCCGCCGGTGCCGCGATATCCCCGTCAAGATTGATCGCAAGCGTCGCCGGGGCGATGGAAACACCAATATCGGGCGGCACCACACCAGGCTGAACCGAAAGATCAGATTTGACTGACAAATTGCTGAATTCATTTGAAATATCGATTTGCGCCGGGCCAGAAACCATCGCGGTGGCAATCTGATCAAGTGTGATCGACAGATCAAATGCATCACTGACCGCAAGCTTGCCATCAATGGTGGGACTCAGACCGACAATACGGTCAAGATCGGCAATACCAAACCCGGTCTGATCGGCCTTGATTGCAATACTAGCCGTACCACCCTGCTCAACCGACCATGCAAGATCGCTTATCGCGACCTGTCCCGTCCCGACCAGATCAAGGCCCGAAATCGGTGCAAAAATCGCAAGGTCACGGATATCGGCAATCAATTCGCCATCCGTCACCGCCATCACGTCATTGATATCGGTCTTGCCGTTAACCGAAATACCCGGCGTCGTGATATTGATTTTGCCAAGGGCAAACTTGCTGAAATCCGGTGCAATTTCCGCATCAAGGGCAACCTGCTGCGTAGTGCCCAGCATCGCGCTAAGATCGGCATCCTGCCATTCATTGCCCGAAACATCGATCCGGCTTTGAACAGAAAACCCGTCTTCATCCCCGCGCAGATCGGCATCAAGTGCCAATGTTCCGATGGTTGATAACGGTGTCGCAACCTGATCCCCGCGCAGCATTACGGTCACATCGGGCAATTCAAGCGGCCCTTCGGCATGCGCGGTCAAATCAAGCCCGCCCCATGTCACAGCATCCTCGATCAGGCCCGATACCGCCGGATCGATATCACCGCGCAAATCGGCCAGAACCGTGCTGTCATCAAAATTGATTTCCGTCGTGGCTGCAATCGTCGCAAATCCGGATTTCGCGATATCACCGCGCGTGATCGACAGAATACTGGCATCCGCATCAAACTGCCCGCCAATCCCCAAATCGACATCGCCCCGCAACGGTTCCGGAAGCTGCCCGGCAAGGTCGCCCTGCGTTGCCAGAACACCATCAAGGTCAAACCCGATCCGGCTTTCCTCCAACCGGAGCCCCAGATCACCACCAAGCGTCATCAGATCACTTGCCGCAAGTTCGATCCGCCCTTTCCAGCCTGTCGCCGGGCCATCGCCCTTAAGGCTGATCGTGACATTTGGCGCATCTTCGGGTGCCAGCCCGGCAAGGGTCATCACCAGCCCTGCACGATCAAGCTTGCCGTCAATGTCAGCTTTCAACCTCTGCTCATCGCCATCAAAATCAATATCAGCCTTCAAATGGTCGATGCTGTCATCAAGCGGTTGCAGATCAAGCGACAAGGCCGCTTCAAGGTTTTCGCGAATTGCCGCACTGGCGCTTAGACCATATTCAAAGCTTTTGCCACTGGCCGGGTCGGAAATACGCACATTGCCAAGCGCCAGCTTGCCAAGTTCAATGGCAAGCGGCGGCGCAAAACCGCCCGACGCGGTTTCTTCTTCCTCGACCGCGTCTTCCGATCCCGACATATCGGGCAGAACGACATCAATCGCGGCACTTTCAATCCGATCAATACGAAGCGTCCCACCCAAAAGGGCCAGCGGGGACCAGTCAAACCCGAACTGACTGACATCCACGGCCAGGCCATTTGACGGCATCGACATCGACAGCCGGTCAAGCGAAAGCCCCGTCCAAAGGCTGCCCTCGATCCGGCCCAGTTCGAAATCGCCCTCTATCGCCTCTGCCACCGTGGTGTTCAACCACGGCGTTATCGCACGCAATACCGGCCCGGTTCCCGCAATGCCGACAATCGCGATCATCAGCAGCAACAGGCACGCAAACGCAATCGCGCCACGTCGCGCCCATTTGGCAACCTTTCCGCGTTTGGTGGTTCCGGATGGTTTGGGATCGTCAGGCAACGTCAAAATGCTTGTCCAAGGCTAAGATAAATCTGGAAATCGTCATCAACATTGTCACGCTTATCAAGCGGCACGGCGAAGTCAAAGCGCAAGGGGCCGACAGCCGTGTAATAACGGAAACCAAGCCCCGCCGCCCAAAGCAGATCAAGGTCTTCGGGGTCGCTCGCCTCAAAAACATTACCGCCTTCGATAAATGGCACGATGCCAAAGCTTTCCGTAACCCGTGCCCGGAATTCCAGCCCGGCCTCAAGCACCGAACGCCCGCCAAGCGGATCGCCATCCTCGTCAAGTGGCCCGACTTTCTGATATTCGTAACCGCGAACCGATCCGCCGCCACCGGAATAGAACCGTTTGTTGGCTGGAAGATCCGAACGATCTTCACCGATAATCATCCCGGCACGCCCCCGCCCCGCAAGGACATAATCGCCTTCTTCGTCAAAGGCGAAATATTGCGATCCGTTCAATGAAACGGATGTGAATTGTGCGCTCGGACCGCTCAGACTGGTATAGGGCGACACGTTGAATTCAAGCCGGTTGCCTTCGGTCGGATCAAGCGGGTTATCCGTGCTGTCACGCCGCAAAATACCCCGCAACCCACCAAGATAGAATTGCTCGTTGGGCGAATCAGCCCCGGTCAGATCGGAATATTCCGCCGTCGGGCCCAGCGTGACAGACCAGTAATCACCAATCTTGCGTTCAACCCCGACAAAGGTTTCGACAAGTTCACCGTCATAGGCATCCGTGCTGTAATTCTTGGCCGATCCATCGGCCACAAGCGCCTGCCTGCGTTGCAGGAATTGCGGCTTGCGGAATGTTGCCTCAAGCCCCTGGCTTTGTCCCGATCCTTCGATACCAAGTCTGAGCCGTTCACCCGCCCCGAACAGATTGCGGTTTTCCCAGAACGCATTCGCCCCCGGCCCGTCGGCGGTTGAAAAATCAACCCCGCCGCCGATTGTACGATGCTTGCGTTCGCGCACTTCGATCTCGACGGGGATTTCACCATTTTTGGCGACCGGCCCGACCGGCTTGACAATCACGCTGTCAAACAGGTTCGATTGCGCCAGATCACGGCGCGTTGTCCGGACTTCTTCTGGGGAATATTTCTGCCCCGGTTTCCAGCTGCGATAACCGGCGATGAAATCCTCATCAACGGTCTCGGCTCCTTTGACACTGACCTTGCCAAAATTGGCTTCCGGCCCGGTGACCAGCTCGTACGTCACGGAAATGGTTTTTTCCGCCGTATTGGCAATGACCTTGCGCTTTCCCGCTTCCACCAGCGGGAAACCGCGATCTCGCATGAAATCAACCGCATATTGCTCGGCCAGAATGATCGGGTCGGCGGCGGCACGCTGCCCAAGATGCAGATTGGTACGTTCCAGTTCCTCATCCGTGGCTTCGCGGCGCGTCGTATGATCCGGGCGGACAATAACCAGTTTCACTTCCGACAGAAGATAGGGCTGATTGACATCAATCTGATAAACCAGATCAACCGGATCGGGTTGTTCCCCACCTTCCGGTGCGCCGGCTGCCGGTTCGCTTGCCGCACTGACAATGTCATCGCTCTCCCCGCCATTTTCACCGTCCGGTGTATTCTGATCATCGGGTTCGGCTTTGCGGATATTGAACGATACCTGTCCGTCATAGAACCCGAATGACCGCAAAACGGTTTCAAACCGTTCCACATCATCCTCGGCACGGCGTTCAAGCCCGGCAAGCGATGGCGTCGGGCGGGATTGCAGCCGGATCGACGTGCTGACATCGCGTAACGCAGCTAACAGTTTTTCTTCCTGCGGGTCGATACCTTCGATCTGGACTTCATAGGGGATTTTCGCACCCAAGGCGTCCTGTGCGGCACTGTCGCTGTCCTGTCCGAAACCAAATTCGGATAAAACATTATCTCCCGAACAGGCCGAAAGCGCCGTTCCCATCAGCAAAACAGACACAACACCAATGCCGCGCAATCTGGATTTGCGGTTGTAGCGTTTATCCGTATTCACCAACGACGTCCCCAATATCTTCACTCGGTCCCGATAGACTTATGTAACGTCCGGCCGCATTCATCGCACAGGCCGATCCGTTTATTGTTTTAAGGCACTTGCCAAGCGTCTACCATATTTTCATTCTATACGCAGGTCGAATGCACCAACGATCAAACAGCATGAAAAAATGGCATGGCTGTGATCGGTAATCGCACTTGTCAGAAAAAACTGTTCCGCTTACTCGAAGTTGAAAGCAATCTGTTTGCTGTTGCCACCCAAAAGCCGGAGGCCACCCATTGACTCCAAACGTGACTTCAACCCCGTCCCTGCCCGTCATCATCCGCAACGCCACCCGTTCTGATCTGGATGGTCTTTGCGCCCTTGAAAGCGGCAGCTTCACAAGCGACGCGATTTCGCGGTCCGGCTTTTCGCGCTTCCTGCGTCAGGCATCCGCCCGTCTTCTGGTCGCCGATGCCGGCGAAAGCGGCAAACCCGACATTGTCGGCTATGGCCTGCTTTTGCTGCGCGCCAACACGACGACCGCGCGCATTTATTCGCTGGCGATTTCCGATAACTGGCGCGGCAAGGGTCTGGGCACACAACTTCTGGCCGGTCTTGAAAACCTTGCGATGGATGCCGGATGTATCCGTATCCGCCTTGAAGTGCGCGTTGAAAACAGCAATGCCCGCAATCTTTATGACCGCCACGGATATCAGCAGATTGCCGACCTGCCCGGCTATTACGAAGACGGTGCCGATGGCATTCGTCTGCAACATGATCTGTATGACATCCCGACTGAACGGTCGCCAGCCGTCGCAACCGGTGCGCCGCTGATCCTTGTCGACCGTTTGAAAGACCTGCCGTTTCAGGTGCCCGGTGCACGCATCATGCGGGTGCGCGAATATCTTGCGCTTGATCACGGGGTACGAAACCGCCGTGTCATCAACCTGTGCCAGTCCTATGAATATCTGTCGCGGGGTTATTATTGCAGCCTTCTGGCCGCCGCACGCAGCGAACGCGTAATCCCCGAAGCCGATGTCCTTCTGGATCTGAACTGGAAACGGCTGCAAAAAACCGCGCGCGCGGAAATGAGCCCGCAAATCGTCGAGGCACTGGCCAAACCTGGCGATCACCCGACCAAGATCGACGTATTCTTTGGCCGCACCGTCGATAAACGCTTCCGTGATATTGCCCAGCGCGCCTTTGACCAGTTCCGCTGTCCGATCCTGCGTCTGCATCTGAACCCGTCGGACAAGAAAATCCTGCGCGAAATCGAAGCCCCGGCACTAAGCCAACTGGGTGCTGAAGACCTGCCCGCATTCGAAAGTGCCATCCGTGCCTATCTGCGCGGTCGCGTACGCAAACCGGCGGCTGGTGGCAACCCGCCAAGCGCGCTGGTAGCGATCCTGCATGATCCCGATGCGGTCCTGCCGCCCTCCGATAGCGATGCATTGGCCCTGTTCATTCAGGCCGCATCCGACCTTGGCGCCAAGGCCGAACTGATCACGGCCAAGGATTTCCATCACCTGTCGGAATTTGATGCGCTGCTGATCCGCGAAACCACCGCCCTTGATCATCACACCTATCGCTTTGCCAAACGGGCGCGCAAGGAAGGCATTCCGGTGATTGACGATCCGGACTCAATCCTGCGCTGCACGAACAAGGTTTACCTTGCCGAATTGCTGCGTACGCACCGTATTCCGGCCCCGCGCAGCATGATTTTCGATAAACGCCGCATTGCCGAAATCGGCCAGCAATTCAGCTTCCCCTCGGTGCTTAAGGTACCTGATGGCTGCTTCTCGCGCGGGGTGCGCAAGGTGAAATCCCCCGAACATCTGGCCGAAGTCGCGACCGAGATGTTCAAGAATTCCGAACTTCTCGTCATTCAGGAATATGTCGAAACCACCTTTGACTGGCGCATTGGCGTTCTTGGGGGCGAGCCACTCTTTGCCAGCCGCTATTTCATGGCGCCGGGCCACTGGCAGATCGTCAAACACGAAGATGACGGCAAATCGTTCGAGGAAGGCGGCTTTGAAACCGTCGCCGTCGAAGATGCCCCGGCTGATATCGTTTCCACAGCCTTGGCTGCGGCCCGCCTGATGGGCGATGGTCTTTATGGTGTGGATATGAAGGAAACCCCGCACGGCCCGATGGTGATCGAAGTCAACGACAACCCCAACATCGACGGCGGGGTCGAGGATGTCGTGCTCGGCATGGACCTGTATCGCCGGATCATCGCCCACCTCCTGGGCAAGATCGCACGTCCGTAATGCATTCCAATCGAAATGAAAAAGGGCCGGTTTATCCGGCCCTTTTTTCAATAAATACCGCCGCCTGAAGCTTGTCGCGGCCATAACGAACCATAAGGTCAAACTCGTTGCGCAGGATCGGTGTCGATACGCAATCGCTGCCGCTGAATGGTTCGTGATCCTCGCCAATATCCGGATCGGTGACATAGACATACCGGTCATCAAATCCCGAAACCACAACCCAGTGCGGGATTTTATCGCCGTAAATACGATACTGGCTGATCAGGACAAGCGCGATCTTGCCCTGTTTTGACCGTTCCTCGATTTCTGCAATGCTGAACGGCCCGCTGGTTACCGGAATACCGGCCTCGCGTGCCTGACGGGCGAAATCATAATGCACCAGTTCCACGACTTCGCGGTTCTTGGGTTTACGTACCGTATCAACAAAAAGCGGCCCGTCACGGCTGCTTAAAACCTCGACATCAAAACCGCGTTTGTGCGCCGCCAGTCCAAGGCCAAGCGGCCCGCACCCGCCATGCCCCGATGTCATGAAAACGGTCGTTGCCTCACGCCAAAGCGCAATTTCCTGATTGCGATCCATTTCGACATTGGGATCAAGCGCGTTCATCGCCATCATCAACGCCGCCGGGCCACAGGTGAATGGCATGGTCTGGTGATAAAAATGGATCGGCGATGGCCGACGCAGGGATTGCGGCACCAGAACACGTTCCATACGCAGCGCGTCGGAATGATCGGGATAATAGTCGGGATAAAGGGCAAATTCGCGATATCCCGCCGCCTTGAACAATCCAATCGCCGTTTCGTTATCCGGATTGACTTCAAGCCGCAGGATCGGGGCCCCGAAATCAAGGCTGAGTTCCTCGGCCCGGGTCAGAAGTGCCCGGCCGATCCCCTGCCCGCGATGCGTCTCCAGAACCGCCATGGAATAAAGCCGTGCCATCGCGACGTTGGATCGGAAAATCACCAGGGCATAGCCGATAACCGCGCCATCGCGTTCGGCAACA
Organism: Thalassospira lucentensis; assembly: GCF_001613805.1. GTDB lineage: Bacteria > Pseudomonadota > Alphaproteobacteria > Rhodospirillales > Thalassospiraceae > Thalassospira > Thalassospira lucentensis_A. The sequence goes on along the minus strand of NZ_LPVY01000022.1, from coordinate 74,933 downwards.
CAAAGGCGCGCCGTTTCGCTGCCAAGGAAACGCTTGAAAGCGCGGCGTGACAAACGGTCAATATCAAATGAACTGTTTTCGATCTCGCACAGGGCATCAAGGTCCCCATCCGTTGCGATACGAAGGTCAAGTTTGGTCAAAAGGCACCCGAAGCATCAATACTTGCCGATCCCATGGATCAAGGCGGTTTCACCCATTTCGCCATGAAACGGATGAAACCGGAAGTGCATTTTCGGCAGGTTAGCTGCGCGCGGCAATCCGGGGTGCCAAAGGCGACATGTCATATCCCGCCCCCGCAGCCGTTTTGACAATGTCTTCAACCGGCAAATTGCCAGCACTGGCAAGCGACCAAAGGATCGTGCAGCGCGTGCCACTACGGCAATACGCGAAGACCGGTTTTTCAGCTTCGCTCAGAACCTTGGCAAAGGCATCGGCATCGGCATCCGAAACATTGCCGCTTGCAACCGGAAGAAACACGGCGGCAAGACCAAGGCTTTTTGCCTTTGCCTCGACTTCGGCGAATGATGGCTGACCGGGGTCCTCATTGTCCGGGCGATTACAGACAATGGTCTTGAAACCGGCCCCGGCGATATCATTAACAGCATCAAGGGACATCTGCGGCGAGACGGTCAGTTCATCATTCAGGCGTTTCATCGTTGCGGGTCCGTTTTCCTGGGTCACAAGGACCGCTTATGCGCTTGGAACGTAAAAGCGGAATACCAGGATTACGGATGCCACTATATCCGTCGGCTGACAACTCCCCGACGTCATAAAAGTCGATTATCTGGCGGATTTTGTATCAATCGGGCATGTCCGGATACCCAGAATGCGATACAGCGGGCAAAACCGCATCCCACCGGTCAGGATCATGATTGCACCGGCAATCATCGCCACCCAGCCAAATCCGCCAAGTGCTGCAAACGGACCGGTCTCCGTCGCAACAACAAACGGCAGCGCAATCAGAACCACGCCAAGAATAACACGCAAGGCGCGATCAATTTTTCCGACATTGGATTTCATCGGGAACTCCTGTTTCTGAAAACCACGGGATCAATATCACCCTGATAATATATAATATTATAATTAACAAATGTAATTTTATCATTTATTTGTGTTAAAACTGATCTATCGCAAGGAATGCGGCACATGATCCGGTTGCAGGCCGTGAAAACGCGTGCTACGCCCTTGTTTGATTTGCAGGAAAAGGGCCCCGCCATGACCGATAAATTCGCACCCGTTGCCGATTGGCCGATCTGGCACGATCAAAATCCGGGCGGCACTTTTTCCCAATGGCTAAAGGCATGTGTTGCCGATGACTGGCACAAGGTCACCCATCATCCCTTCACCGATGCCTGGGGCAAGGCTGCGGTCCCTGACCGCAACCTTAAAAACTATCTGATTCAGGATCACCGTTTTATCGACCGGTTTGTCGCTCTTCTGGCTGGTGCCGTATCGCGTGCCCCGACCCTTGCCGACAGGATTCCGGCCTGCCAGTTCCTGGCCCTTCTGACCGGACCGGAAAACACCTATTTCGAACGGTCACTTGATGCGCTTGGCGTAACCGAACAGGAACGCTGCGAAATGCCGGATTGGGATGTCACGAGCGACTTCAAGGACCTGATGCGCACCGCCATGGAAAGCAACAACTACGCCAGTATGCTGGCGGTTCTGGCAGTGGCCGAAGGCACATATCTTGGCTGGGCGGACCGGGTTCACAATGAAATCGAAAGCCACCCCAAAGAGTTCTGGTACGCCGAATGGCTTGATCTGCATATCGGGACCTATTTCGAAAGCGTCGTCGCCTTCCTCAATGATCAGCTCGATAAAACCGGGCCGACACTGGATGACGCTGCCCGCGCAAACTGTCTTTCCTGTTTCCGCAAGGCAACCGAACTTGAAGTCCGGTTCTTTGACGCGGCATGGGGTTCACAAACGTGATCACCATCCGCCAGTATCGCGCAACCGATGCATCGGTGCTGACCGAAATTTATACCCGTTCCGTTATGGAACTGGGATCGCGTGCCTATAACCCCGATCAGGTCGGCATCTGGGCAACCCTTGCTCCAACCGCAGAACGGTTTGCCGAACTGATGGAGGATGGTCGGCTGCGCCTGATCGCGGCGGATGCAAACGACCAGCCCGTCGCCTTTTGCGATCTCGAAGCCGACGGACACATCCATTTCTTGTATGCCCTGCCCGAACTTGCCGGGACCAGTGCGGTCACGACACTGTATGACGCCCTCGAAAAAGCGGCACGTGATCGCAACATCGCAAAGCTTTATTCCGAAGCCAGCGAACTTGCCAAAGGCTTCCTGTTAAAACACGGCTTTCACGTGCTTGAACGCCGGGATTTTGAAGTCGCCGGTGTCCCGATCCATAACTATGCCGTCGAAAAACGCCTGCGGCCCGTGACCTGATCGTGTGCAAAATCAAAAGACGGTCATTTCCCGACCGCCTTTTCATGTCAACTGTCCTTGATCGCCCGACGGGCGGTTGTCACCACTCGCTCGACAAAGGCATCGGCCTGCCCGATATAATGCGCCGGATCGCGCAGCTTGGCCCAGTCGATCCCGACATCGGTCAGTTTCGGCAACTCATCAAACAGATTGCTTTGATTGGCCGCAGATCGCGAAAGCGCATCTTTTACCAGCTTGTCCGCCCCGTCACGCCCCAGATGCTCGGCAAGGGCAAAGGTCGCGGCTTCCGCCAGCATCGCACCGCGTGACAGTTCCAGATTGGCCGCCATCCGGTCAGTATTGACCTTAAGACTCGGCACCATATCAACCGCCTGCGCCAATCCGGCCCCTGTCGCCATGATCATCTGCGGCAATGTCAGCCATTCCAGCAACCAGCTTGCCCCGGATCGTTCATGTTCATGGATCTGGCTTTGCGCAAATGTGCCAAGCTGCCCGGCATTGAACCGCGCCAGCGTGATCAGCATCTCGGCCTGAACCGGGTTGGATTTATGCGGCATGGTCGATGATCCACCGCCCTTGCCCGGCTGGACTTCGGCAATTTCGGATTGCGCCAGCAACACCAAATCCTGCCCCATCTTGCCAAGCGCACCGCTAAGTGCGGTTAACTGTGCGGCAAAATCGACCAGAACATCGCGCTGGCTGTGCCACGGCATATCGGTCGGCGGCAGTTCCAGTTCATCGGCCAGATTGCGTTCAACCTCAATCGCCTTGTCCCCGATGGATGCCAGTGTCCCTGCCGCCCCGCCAAAACTTAACCGGAACAGATCGGAACATAACGTATCAATCCGATGATCAATCCGCACCAATGGTGCCAGCCATCCGGCGGCCTTAAGCCCGAATGTGGTCGGCACGGCCTGCTGGGAACGGGTGCGTCCGATCATGACCGTCGCCCGGTGGGTTTCGGCCTGTGCAATCAATGCCTTGATCAGCTTGCGCGTCCGACGGCGAATAATCCCCACCGCATCACGAAGCCGCAACACAAGCCCGGTATCAACCACATCCTGACTGGTCGCGCCAAAATGAACATAACGCGCATCATCCCCGCCAATCTCGGCCTTAAGCGCCTTGACCAATGCCGGCACCGGCACACCGGCACTTGCCGTTCCCGCCGCCAATGTCGCGGGATCGGGGCGAAATTCGCGGCACACATCGGCAATACGGTTCGCACTTGCTTCCGGGATCACGCCTGCGCGTGCCTCGGCCGATGCCAATGCCGCCTCAAACAGCACCATCGATGCGATCTGCGCATCATCGGTAAACAGGGCGGCAATTTCCGCATCGGCAAACAGATTGCCAAGCATCGCGGAATCAAAGGGCGAAATTGTCATCTGGTTTGGTCCACCGTTTAAACAGGTGTTATTTCAGGTCGTTAGTGTCGCGCCGCGACTGCGTTCGGTCAACAACACAAAAAGAAGCCCCTGCCCGTTCTTCAACGGCACAGGGGCCCTTTTGAAATCAAACGATCAATCAGACCGCTTCAAGCACAATGGCAATACCCTGTCCGACGCCAATGCACATCGTCGCCAGCGCATATTTACCACCGGTACGTTTCAGCTGCATCGCAGCCGTCCCGGTGATACGTGCGCCCGACATGCCAAGCGGATGACCAAGGGCAATCGCCCCGCCATTCGGGTTCACACGCGCATCATCATCGGCAATGCCAAGATCGCGCAATGTCGCCAGCCCCTGCGAGGCAAACGCCTCGTTCAATTCGATCACGTCAAGCTGATCGGTGGTAAGGCCAAGACGCGCCAGAAGCTTCTTGCTGGCCGGTGCCGGGCCAAAGCCCATGATGCGTGGCGGGACCCCCGCCGTCGCACCGCCAAGCACCTTGGCAATCGGTTTCAGGCCGTATTTCTTGACCGCCGCCTCCGATGCAATGATCAATGCCGCCGCACCGTCATTCACACCCGATGCGTTACCCGCCGTCACCGAACCACCTTCGCGGAACGGGGTCGGCAGTTTGCCCAGCTTTTCGGCTGTCGTGCCAGGACGCGGATGTTCATCCTTGTCAACGATGATCGGGTCGGCCTTGCGCTGCGGAATGGTGACCGGCGTGATTTCCGCGGCCAGATTGCCGTTTTCCTGTGCGGCCACCGCCTTGTCCTGCGACCGGGCGGCAAAGGCATCCTGATCGGCACGGCTGATCTTGAAATCCTCGGCCACGTTTTCACCGGTTTCCGGCATGGAATCAACGCCGTACTGCTTTTTCATCACCGGATTGATGAAACGCCAGCCAATCGTGGTATCATAGATTTCCGCATTGCGCGAAAAGGCGGTTTCCGCCTTTGGCATCACAAACGGCGCACGCGACATACTTTCAACACCGCCGGCAATCATCAGATCAGCCTCGCCCGATTTGATCGCGCGTGCGGCCATGATGATCGCATCCATGCCCGATCCGCACAGACGGTTGACCGTCGTGCCGGTAACATTTTCCGGCAACCCGGCCAGAAGCGACGACATGCGCGCCACGTTGCGATTGTCTTCACCGGCCTGGTTGGCACATCCGAAAATCACGTCATCGACATCGCCGAAATCGATATTCGGGTTGCGTTCGATTAACGCCTTCAGCGGAATGGCACCAAGGTCGTCCGCACGGACCGACGAAAGACTGCCGCCAAAACGGCCAATCGGGGTGCGGATAAAATCGCAGATATAAGCATCAGCCATATTCAAAGTCCTTACTGCTGGCCTTCATGGGCCTTGGCGGTGCGGGCATGCAAGTCACGCAGGACCTGAAGCTCGTGCGCGTCGGGCACCGGAGTTTCGGCGACTTCATCCGCAAATTCAACAGCCCAGCCGGTGTTTTCGATAATATCTTCGCGCGTCACGCCCGGATGGATCGATGTCACGATGAAATGCTTGCCAACCGGATGCGGTTCCATGATGCAAAGATCGGTAATCAAACGCGACGGACCTTTGGTATCAACACCATAAGATGCGCGGTCATCACCGCCCTTGCCATGACCAAGCGAGGTCACGAAATCGATCTTTTCAACAAAGCCGCGCTTGCTCTGTTTCATCACCAGAAACACCTCGCCACAGCTCGTCGCGATTTCCGGCGCCCCGCCACCGCCCGGCAGGCGGACTTTGGGATCGTCATAATCGCCGATCACGGTGGTGTTGATGTTGCCATATTTATCAAGCTGTGCCGCACCAAGGAAGCCGACGGAAATCTTGCCGCCCTGCAACCAGTAACGGAACATTTCCGGCACCGGCACGGTATTGACCGCCGTTTCGCAAAGCTCACCATCGCCGATGGACAGTGGCAACACATCGGGCTTCGTGCCAATCGTGCCGCTTTCATAAATAAGGGTCAGTTCCGGCGCATGGGTCAAACGTGCAAGGTTGCACGCTGCCGACGGCATGCCGATGCCGACAAAGCACACATCGTCATTCTTGAGTGCGCGCGAGGCAGAAACCGTCATCATTTCGGTAGGGGTATAGTCAACCATGATCTTTCCTCCGCTTACCCTTTGTTCGCGTCGCGCTTGGCGGCGAAATCTTCGGGGCCGCCCTTCATGACATGCTCATCGATCCATGCGGTGAAACTGTCGCGATCATTGGCGATCTTGTCCCACGCCTTGTAAAACGCGTTGTCGCGCTTGTAATAGCCCTGGGCATAAGACGGATGTGCACCACCCGGCACCTCGACAATCGCGGTCACCGCCCAATTCGGCAGCATCACGGCGTTGTAGGGAACATCGTCAAAGTTATCGACGATCTCCTCGACCGTAATGATCGACTTCTTGGCGGCCAGAACAGCTTCTTTCTGAACCCCGACAATACCTTCAAACAGGACATCGCCCTTTTTGTTGGCTTTCTGGGCATGGACAACCGCCACATCCGGGCGAATGGCCGGAACAGCGGCCAGGCTTTCACCGGTAAACGGGCATTCGATGAATTTGATATTCTTGTTCACGCGCGGCAATTCCGCCCCGCGATATCCCTTGAACACCGCACAGGGCAGCCCCGCCGCCCCCGCGTCATAGGCATTGGCCATTGCCGCGTGGCTGTGTTCCTCGATCTCAAGCTTGTGCGGCCAGCCTTCCTGAACCGCATCGCGCAACCGGTGCAGCGACCCGACACCGGGGTTCCCGCCCCACGAAAACACCAGTTTCCTTGCACAACCAGCCCCGATAAGCTGATCATAGATCATATCGGGCGTCATCCGGATCAGGGTCAGATCCCTGATCCCCTGACGAATGACCTCGTGCCCGGCGGCATGCGGGATCAGATGCGTGAAACCTTCCATCGAGACGGTATCGCCATCCTTGATGCAGGATGCGACAGCCTCTTTAAGCGACATGAAACGTGCAACCACGGTAAAACTCCTGTGGTAACCAGAACAATAAAACGCGGCATATCTCAGCCGGATGCGTTGGAATGATTTGGATGGCTGTGACCACCGGCTTTCCCCAAAGCAGCGAACACAGCCATCCAGACCGAAGCGACTTACACGTCGAAGAACACGGTTTCCGCGTCCCCCTGCATATGAATGTCGATCCGGTATTCAACCCCAGTACGGGTTTCGACACGCTTGGCAATCAGCGTGTCACGGCGATCGGCGGGAACCGATTGCAGGATGTCATCCTTGGCGTTCAATGCCGCCTCGTCATCGAAATAGAAACGGGTAAAGGCATGAACCAGCATGCCGCGCATGAACACGATGACATTGACAAACGGGGCCGTGCCATCGGCAACAACACCCGGTTTGACCGTGTCAAAATAAAAGCGGTTCTGCGCGTCCGTGCCGGTGCCACAACGGCCAAGGCCCCGGAAACCCGATGATGCAACATCAACCGGATTTTCGGTATAGGCACCGTTGGCATCGGCCTGCCAGATTTCGATCATCGCGTCATTGACGACATCACCATTGCCATCAAGAACACGACCGGTGATGCGGATATGTTCGCCTTCGGCATCCGGTCCGGCAATCGTGGCGTCTGCAATATCGGTAAAATCATAACCATACTGCCCGGCCGTCAGGCCATAGGCGAAATAAGGGCCAACCGTCTGCGAAGGGGTTTCACCATAAGACATGACCTAGTCCTCCATCGGGGTGGCATTGCGTCCGCGAAGGACGATGTCGAACTGATAACCAAGGGCAAAGCCTTCCTCGGTTTTCTCGATTGAAAATTTGGAAATCAGGCGTTCGCGGGCGCTCGCATCCTGGGTTTCAAGGAAAATCGGATCAAGCTCCAGCAACGGATCACCCGGGAAATACATCTGGGTCACAAGCCGCGTGGCAAAGCCCGGCCCGAACAGCGACAGATGGATATGGTTCGGACGCCATGCATTGAAATGGTTGCCCCACGGATAGGCACCCGGCTTGATCGTATAGAAAACATAATTGCCATTGGCGTCCGTCATGCACCGCCCCGACCCGCGGAAATTCGGGTCAAGCGGCGCGTCATGCTGATCCACCTTGTGCACATAACGCCCCGCCGCATTGGCCTGCCAGACTTCAACAAGAATTTCGGGCTGCGGGCGGCCATCGGTATCCATGACCTTGCCATGCACCACAATACGTTCGCCCAGCGGTTCACCATTGGTGATGCCGTTCTTGGTCAGATCGAAGTCAAGCTTGCGCACCGATGCCGGGGCAAAACGCGGGCCGGTGCCCTCGCTCAATCCTGATTTGATCGCAAGTGGTGCCTGCGTCGGGCCGCGCAGGATGGTGGACTTGTAACCGGGTGCGATAAAGGGGGCGTGGGAACCCCAGTCGCGCGGTTTAAAGGTGGACATGGCGTTTACTCTCCCTTGGCGGCCGCATCGATCTCGGCATAGGTTTGTTTGGCAATGCGGAATGCCGTATTGGCGGTGGGAACACCGGCATAGACCGCAACATGCATCAGAACTTCACGGATATCTTCGCGTGTGGCACCGGTATTGAGCGTTGCACGGATATGCATCGCCAGTTCTTCTTCATGGCCAAGCCCGGCCAGAAGCGCGATGGTCACAATACTGCGTTCGCGTTTGGTGAACGCATCGCTGGTCCAGACACCATTCCAGACATTCTCGGTGATGTAACGCTGAAAACCGGCATCGATTTCCGTGACATTCGCCGATGCGCGATCCACATGGGCATCGCCCAGAACGGAACGGCGGGTTTTCATACCGACTTCATACCGGTTCTCAGACAAGGTTCTTCTCCTTGATAAATCGGTCGATCAACCGGGAAAGCAATTCAGGGGTTTCAAGGCACGGCAAATGCCCGACCCCGTTTATAAGTTCGAATTGGGCACCGGGGATCATCCCGGCCATCTCGCGCACCACATCGGGCGGTGTCGCCAGATCGTCCGATCCGCAAATGCAAAGGACCGGCACCGAAATCCGGGTCGCGGCATCGCGCAGATCCCCATCGCGAAGGGCAACGCACGTTCCGACATAACCTTCGACCGTGGTGCGCACCAGCATGTCGCGATACATCGCGGTTTCAACCGGCCGTTCACGGCGATATGTCGGCGATAACCAGCGTTCGATGATGGCATCGCCAAGAACCTCGATACCACCTTCCCTGATGGCATTGATGCGCATGTTCCAGCCATCCGCATCGCCAAGTTTCGGCGCGGTATCACACAGGATCAGGCCGCGAACGCGGGCGGGCACCAGTTCCGTGACCTTCTGCGCAATCAGTCCACCGACCGACAAACCGCAAATAATGACGTCCTTGACGCCCAGATAATCCAGAAGCCCGATCAGGTCATTGGCATGCAGGTCGATATTATAATCCGCCCCGCCAATGCCCGATAAACCATGTCCGCGCTTGTCATAGGTTATGACGTTGAACCGGTCGGCAAAGGCCGCAACAACATCGTTCCAGATACGAAGATCCGTACCCAGCGAATTTGAAAACACCAAGGCCGGGCCGTCTTTCGGGCCGGTCTGGCAATAATGGATATGTGTCCCGTTGATCGGGGCGACTTGTAAACTCATGTTATTTCCACCCTGACTTGTTACCCATAATCTGGCAGGCAGTTTTGGTTATGTAAAATGAGGATTTGCGTTAATTGCATAACTATACAATTATATAAACTTGCAAGATTTGATCTCTGGAATGGTACGCATGCTTGATCAACGCATTAAATTCCGCCATCTGACCTGCTTTCTGGAGGTCGCGCGCCAGCGCAGCGTCGTCAAGGCCGCCGACACATTATCCATCACCCAGCCGGCCGTTTCCAAAACCATCCGCGAGCTCGAAGAACATCTTGATGCCCGTCTGTTCGACCGCTCCAAACGCGGCGTCACACTGACCGATTTCGGCAAGGTGTTCCTGCGTTATGCCGGGGCCAGCGTCACCGCCCTGCGTCAGGGTGTCGACAGCATCAGCCAGGTCCGCATGCAGGGCGGGCTTTCGATCAATCTTGGTGTTCTGCCAACCGTCGCCGCCAGTGTCATGCCAAACGCCATCCGCCGGTTCAAGGCGCTAAGCCCCGACACAACGGTCAAGGTCGTCGCTGGCCCGAACGTGATGCTGATGGGGCAATTGCGCGTCGGCGAACTTGATCTGGTGGTCGGCCGCCTGGCCGAACCCGATCAGATGTCGGGTCTGTCCTTCATACATTTATATTCGGAACATATCTCGCTGGTCGCACGTCCGGGCCATCCGTTGCTGGCCGATAAAAACCCCGACATCACGCGCATCCGCGAATTTACCGTTCTGGTGCCGCCCAAACAGGCGATCATTCACCCGACCGTCGATAAAATGCTGATCGCGCATGGCATTGGTGCCCTGCCCGACCGGATCGAAACCGTTTCAACATCCTTTGGGCGTGCCTTTACCCGCGAAACCGATGCGATCTGGATCATCTCGAACGGGGCTGTGGCATCCGACATTGCCGAAGGCCATCTTGTCGAACTGCCGATCGATACCAGCGATACCTTTGGCCCGGTGGGCCTGACCACCCGCATCGACAGTCCGGTATCCCCGCCGGTCGAAATGCTGATCAATGCCGTCCGCGAAGAAGCCACCCGGCATCATTCGACCCATTCCCGACACGATACATAATCATTTGGTTATGAAAATGTGCGCCAATATCATTATACATAACCATGCGGGGACGATTAGATTGATTACAAATTGGCATGGCAGCTGTGCATAAACGGCAACCATCCGAACAAAAAGAACAATAAAAACAACAAGAAAAAACTTCTGGAAAACTTCGCAGATAAAAAAAACGCATCATGGCTGAGACGTTTGATGGCGTTTGGCTACGCCAGGGGACGTTAAAAGGAGGAAGAATGAAACACATTACAAAATTGCTGGCAGGTGCCGCCGTCGCGACCATGGTGTCGTTCGGCGCACATGCACAGGAAGTAACCCTGACGATCCATCACTTCCTGGGCCCGAAAGCACCGGCCCAGGCCCAGATGATGGAACCGTGGGCGAAAAAGATCGAAGAAGAATCAAACGGCCGTATCAAGTTTGAAATCTTCCCGTCCATGTCGCTGGGCGGCAACCCGCCGGAACTGTATCGTCAGGTCCGTGACGGTGTGGCCGACATTGTCTGGACCCTGCCGGGTTACACCCCGGGCGTCTTCCCGCACACCGAAGTTTTCGAACTTCCGGGTGTCCATCTGGGGGATGCACGCGCGACCAACCTCGCGATCTGGGACATGATGGAAGACATGGCACCGGACCTTAAAGACATTCATCCGCTGGCCGTTCACGTCCATGCCGGTCAGGCCATCCACCTGACCGAAAAAGAAGTCCGCACCGTTGCCGATGTCAAAGGCCTCAAACTGCGTACGCCGACCCGTACCGGTTCCTGGGTGATTGAATCCTGGGGCGCAGAACCGGTTGGCATGCCGGTCCCGGCCCTGCCGCAGGCAATGTCGCTTGGCGTGGTTGACGGCGGCCTTGTGCCGTTCGAAGTCGTCCCGCCGCTTAAACTGGCTGAACTGGTTTCCTACTCGGTCGAAGGCCAGGGCGTTAATTCCCGCTTTGGCACCTCGGTCTTCCTGTTCGCCATGAACAAGGATCGTTACGACAGCCTGCCGGACGATCTCAAAGAAATCATCGACCGTAACTCCGGTCGCGATTTTGCCGCCCAGATCGGTGACGTTTTCAACAATGTCGAAGAAGTCGGCAAGAAAATGATCAACGATGGCAAGGGTCAGGTTGTTGAACTGACGCCTGAAGAAAAAGCAACCTTCGACGATGCATCCGCATCGGTTGTTGATCGCTGGATCGAAGAAGCAAAATCGAACGGCATCGACGGTGCCGCACTGGTCGAAAAGGCCAAAGCCGCCGTTCTCGCCAATACCAAACAGTAATCTTTTCAAGTTACTGGCAAATCTGACGGGGTCACGTATCATATATTTACGTGACCCCTCATTCCCGCAAGATTGTATGACACATGAAACACGTGCTGAATAAGGCCGCATCCTGGTTTGCCGTGGCTGGCGGTTTTTTGGCCCTGCTGATTGCCGTGGTCACGATCGTGAACGTTACCGCATTCGGCCTGGACAAAATTGCGCGCCTGTTTGGTGCCAATTTCCCGGCAATTATCGGCTATGAAGACTTCGTCAGTATGATTGTCAGCTCGGCAGCCCTGATGTTCTTCCCCTATTGCCAGACCCGCTACGGCCATGTCGCCGTCGATGTCTTTATCAAAATGTTTCCCCAATGGTTCGCGCGCGGCGTGGATATCATCTCGGGCGTCCTGATGACGCTTCTGGCCCTGTTCCTTGGCTATATGATGATCCACGGCCTGATCGAAGTGCGCAGCGACAATACCCTGTCGGCAATTCTGGGTTGGCCGATCTGGCCGTTCTATGTGCCGGGCATCGTATCGATGTTCCTGTGGGCGCTGATTGCCGCAAGCCAGATTTTCGAAAGCGAGGCCCCGGCCAATGTCTGAACGCGAATTAATCGGCCTTGGCGGTCTCGTCGTGCTGTTCTTTATTCTCGCACTGCGTGTTCCTGTCGGCCTTGCCATGATCGGTGTCGGAATTGGCGGCAACTATGTGCTCAGCCTGTTCTTCCCGTTCCTGCGCTTTGAACCCTATCTGCAACAGTTCAAATCCCTGTTTTACGGGATTGTCTCGAACTATGAACTGTCGGTCGTGCCGCTGTTTGTCCTGATGGGCTATCTCGCCAGTCAGGCCAACCTGTCACGCGATCTGTTTCAGGGCGTAAACGCCATTCTGGGTCGTTTCCGGGGTGGTGTTGCCATGGCTGCCATCGGGGCCTGCGCCGGGTTTGGTGCGGTTTGCGGATCATCGCTTGCCACCGCATCCACCATGGGCAAGGTCGCCCTGCCCGAATTGCGCCGTCTGAATTATTCGCCGCGCCTTGCCACCGGTACGCTGGCGGCGGGCGGCACGCTTGGCATTCTGATCCCGCCGTCCGTCGCACTTGTGATCTATGCCGTCACGGTCGAGGCATCCATCATCCAGATGTTCCAGGCGGCCATCATTCCCGGCCTGATCGCGGTTGCGTTCTTTATGGGGGTGATTGCCATTCAGGTCCGCCTGAATCCAAGTCTCGCCCCCATCCCCGAACCGATGGAACCGGCCGAACGCCGCGAAGCATTGCTGCGCCTGATCCCGGTCATGGTGATTTTCGGCTCGATCATTCTCGGTCTTGGGGCCGGTCTGTTCACCCCGACCCCGGCCGCTGGTGTGGGTGTGTTTGCCATTCTGGTTTACGGCGCGTATATGCGCCTGCGTGGCAAGGGTGGCCTGACATTTTCCGGCCTGAAACAGTCGCTGCGCGATACGGCTGTCACCACCTCGATGATCTTCTTCATCCTGCTGGGTGCCGAAATCCTCAAGGGTTTCTTCAGCCGTGCCAACCTTCCGGCCTATATGGCCGAAGCCGCCGCGACCAGCGGCCTTGATCCGTGGTTGATCATGGTTCTGATGCTGCTCGCCCTGATCGTTCTGGGTTGCTTCATGGAAAGCCTGTCGATGATCGTGGTGGTCATCCCGTTCTTCTGGCCGGCCCTGGTCGATATCAATGGCGGGGACTGGGCAACGGCGGCATCCGCAGCATACGGCATGGGGGCCGAGGACCTGAAAATCTGGTTCGGTATTCTGGCCCTGATTGTCGTGGAGCTCGGATTGATAACGCCACCGGTGGGATTGAACGTGTTCATCATCAACGCCCTTGCCGATGGCGTCCCCATGAGCCAGACCTTCCGCGGTGTCATGCCCTTCTTTGCCGCAGAAATCCTGCGCATTCTGCTGCTGATCTTTGTGCCGGTGCTGACACTGTTTGTGCCGACATTGCTCGGCGGTTAGCAACGCGCATCATAAGCTTCCGAAAAGCCCGCCCGATCTGGCGGGCTTTTCTTTTGGTCAAACCCGAAAACCGCTAGACTGTCGCAAAGCAAACAGCAAAACATGATCATGGTCGCAACCCGCAACAGCATTCCGGTCTACAAGCTTTACGGTGAAACCGGCGAAACCGCGCCCGGAACCGCCGAACAGGTTGCCATTTCCGAACCGGAATTCTTCCATCTCGAAAGCATCCCGTCGCGATCCAAACTGCATGACCTGCACATTCAGCCGCACCGTCACGCCAATCTGTTTCAGCTGCTTTACATCACACGCGGCCATGCCGGGATCGAATTTGACGACCGGCAATTCACCATGCAGGTCGGGCAGATCCTCACCATGCCGCCCGGCACCGTTCACGGCTTTCGCTTCAGTCCCGATATCGATGGCTGGGTTATTTCACTGACCGATTACCATTTGCAGGAAATCCTTTCCCCTGCCCCCAAACTGCTTGCGCGCCTTGACCGGCCGCTTTGTGTCGACGGATCGGGAACCGCCGATCAGCCAGGCCCCACCGATTTCCTGATCCGCCAACTGGTCGCAGAATATTACGGACATAATACCGGGCGGTTATATGCGCTGCGTAACATATTGGGGTTGCTGTTGCTCGGCATCGGACGCGATGCCCCGTCGGGGGATCCGGCGCGACTTAGCCGCAAGGAACAGAAAACTGCCAAGTTCCGCAAATTCCAGTCGCTGATCGAAACCTTCTACAAACAGCACAAACCGCTGGAATTTTACGCGCGTGAAATCGGCATCACCACGACACAGCTAAACCGCATTGCCAAGAACATCTATGGCATGACCGCCATCGAAGTCGTCCATCACCGCCTGATCCTGGAGGCCAAACGCACCCTGATCTATACCGACATCGCGGTTCAGCAGATCGCCGATGAACTGGGTTTTCGCGATGCCGGATATTTTTCGCGCTTTTTCGCCAAAAAGGCCGCGATGTCACCGATGCAGTTCCGACAGGACCATCGATAACATCCCGGCCTTGATATACCGTTTAAGGATTACGGGTTAAAGCCAGCCACCCGTCCCGCTCAGATGCTTGGGCAAGTCATCAAGCGGTATCTTGGTCAGGTCCTTGACGATTTCCCCGTCAAGCGCCTCGGCCAAGGGTTTGGGCATTTTGTTGCGCACCTCACCCATCACCTTGGGCGGGGCAATCACGATCAGATTGTCGAACTTGCCATGCTTGCGTTTGTCGGTCAGGTAATTGACGACATCATCGACAAATTCCATCTGCGCATGTTCATGCGGGTCGGTCGATGGTGGCATGGCGTGGCGCTGCTGGTTGCCGCCGGGATTGTTAAAACCGCGTCCCGGTTTGTCACTGGCGATTTCCCGGCTCGACCTGTTATCGGCCTGCATTTCCGTGACCGTTTCCAGATGCCGCCCTTCGGCATCAAACGTGACGGCCACCACATGGGCGCGACCGCCGTCGGCAACAAGTATCCATTGGTTTTTATGCATATTAACCTGCCTTTCTGTTGCGACTGTCCCCGGAACGTCCCCCACCCGATCAAGGTTCCATAAAAGTCGTTTTCAACATCAGGCCATATAACAAAAAGGCCGGTCCGCATGTCCGAACCGGCCTTTGATATCATGGGTCAGGAACGGCTTATCGCCACGCCAGCAACCAGCGATCCAGCCGCCCCAGAAGCCACGAAACACAAAGCCCCAGAAGCGACAGAACCACCACACCGGCAATCAACTGATCGGTCTGATACAGGTTCCCGGCTGCTAAAATAAGCGCCCCGATGCCGTATTGCGCCCCGATCATTTCGGCCGCGATCAGAAGGATAATCGCGATCGACGATGAAATACGGAACCCCGACAGGATGGTCGGCAACGCACCGGGCAGGATGATCTTGCGGATCACCGACCACATCGGCAGATCAAAGCTTTGCCCCATGCGGATCAGGTTGCGCTGCACGTTATCAACCCCGCCGAATGTATTGATCACGGTCGGGAAAAACACGCCAAAGGCAATGGTGGCAAATTTCGATGGTTCACCAATCCCAAACCAGATGATGAAAAGCGGCAGAAGCGCAATTTTCGGGATCGGGAAAAGTGCCGATACAAACGCCACACCGGGCGAGCGCGCCCAGCTAAACATCCCCACCAGAAAACCGACAAAAAGCCCGGCCACCGTCCCCATGATCCAGCCACCGACAAGCCGCTGCAACGACGCGCCAAGATGCAGCCAAAGATCACCCGTGACGATCAATTGCCAAAGCGCCTTGGCCACCGCAACCGGGCTTGGCATCGCAAGTTCGCTGATCACCCCGGTACTTGATCCCAATTGCCAAAGCGCAATCACGGTCACAAAAAATCCCCACGCCGCAACCGGATTGGCCTTCGGGTTAAAGCCCGTGGCACGAAACCGCACCTGACTTGCCGGCGACGCTGCACTTTGTGGTTCTGCCCGGACTTCGCTGATATCATGCGACATTTTCAAGCTCCTTATCAGCCGCAATCGCCTCATCCCGGATCAGGTTCCAAAGCGCGCTCTCATGCGCGATCAGCTCCGGCATGCCTTCGCGCCGCTCTGCTATCGGAATATCGATTGTATGGATTTCCTTGATCGTGCCGGGGCGACGGCGCAATGCCACCACCCGGTTGGCCAGCCGCACGGCCTCGTTCAGGTTATGCGTCACATAAACCGCCGTCATGCCGGTCCGCGCAAACAGGGCGGCAAATTCATCCAGCAGCAAAATCCGCGTCTGCGCGTCAAGGGCTGATAACGGCTCGTCCATCAGCAAAACCGCCGGGCGCACCGCCAATGCACGCGCAATCCCGACCCGCTGCTTCATCCCGCCCGAAAGCTGCTTTGGGTAAGCATCGCGGAAATCCCAAAGATTGGTCTGCTCCAGCACCTCCGCC
Source organism: Thalassospira lucentensis (assembly GCF_001613805.1). Taxonomy (GTDB): domain Bacteria; phylum Pseudomonadota; class Alphaproteobacteria; order Rhodospirillales; family Thalassospiraceae; genus Thalassospira; species Thalassospira lucentensis_A. The sequence goes on along the minus strand of NZ_LPVY01000022.1, from coordinate 58,275 downwards.
ACCCGCGCATCGCGGTCCGCCTTGGATAATCCGTGGTCTTCCAGCACAAGGCTGATATTGCCCGCCACCGTCCGCCACGGCAAAAGCGCGAAATCCTGAAACACATAAGTCAGCGGGTTAAGGCATCCTTCCGGCGTCGCCTTGTCGCAAATCAGAATCTCGCCGCGTGTCGGGGCCAGCAACCCGCCAATGATCGACAATAATGTCGATTTGCCGCAGCCCGACGGCCCGATCAATGCCACGACCTCGCCCGGTTCGATCCCGAAATCGATATCGCGCAGCGCCTCGACCTGATCATATGAATGGCAAATGCCCTTGATTTGCAGCCGCATGGCACAATCCGTTTATCTGAAATCTACAAATGAAACGACCGGGCCAGAAGATGGCCCGGTCGGAGAAATATCGCCTTACTCGGTCAATGCCGGGATGAAGCTGGTATCGATGAATTTCGCCGGATCGGCATCGGCGGAAACAAAGCCGCGATCCTGATACCATTTGACCTGCGCCTTCACATCGGCAACGTCAAGTCTGGCTTCTTCGGTGATGAACATCGCGCCATTGCGGATTTTCGGATAAGCCTTGTCCGCCGGATCGTTGGCATAGACATATTTATGCACGATCTCCAAAATCTCCTGCGTGGTGTCGCTTTCAACAAGCTTGCCATCCGCATCGGTCGCCAAAAGGGCTGCACGATAATCCGCGACACCCTTTTGATAGGCGCGAACGAACTTTTCGACCATCTCGCGGTTTTCTTCGACATTCTCGGTCGATGTAAACAGACCACCCACCTGATAAGGCACGTAATCCTTCACCCAGCCGATAATATGCGCCGCCCCGGCATTGGCCAGCGGCTTTGCGATATGCGGCACGATGATCATGCTATCGACCTGCCCGCTTTTAAGCGCACCGATCATGTTGGGTACGGACTGCAACGGTTTAAGCGAAACACTTTCCGGGTCAAACCCGGCCTTCTCGGCCACATTGCCGATCATGTAATGGAAACTTGATCCTACCTGCGACAGGGCAAAACTATGACCGGGCAATTTATCAACCGATGTCAGACCGGCCTCAAACGCCGCATTGGACGCCAGAATGGCCGATCCGTCATAACCCGGATCTTCATGCAACTGCGCACCAATAACCTTAAGCGCCCCCTTGGCCGCAAGGTTAAAGAACCCGCCCGTAAACGCCGTCACGCCAAAATCGGCATCGCCCGATGCAATCGCAACCGCCACCGGCTGGGCCGCCTGAAAGATCGAAATCTCGGCATCAAGGCCCTCGTCGGCAAGGTAACCCTTTTCCTTGGCAATAAATAACGGCGCGCTTGAAACAAACGCCAATGCCGCAATATCGACCTTCTCATTGGCCTGTGCGCCAAACGCCACAAGGGCACTCGCCCCCATCGCCAATGCCGCAACCGATCCACGCGCCAGCCGTGCCGCGCCCGCCATTCCCCTAATCGAAAGCATGTTTCCTCCACAGGATCATTTTTTTGAATGCATTATAACCTTCGGAATTTTGTTAGCCGATTTATCGACAAATTGCCAATCTTTGCCGCATTTTTCCGCCAAAAGGGTCGTTTTCACCCTTAATGCGCAAGTCACAGCGAACCCTATTTCCGCCAAGGTCGAATTTGCGCGGGTCTCCCGCCATTGCCGTACCACACTCTCCCATCTTTCCCGCGTCCCTCTACCGTCGCCTCGCCCCTCTACCGTCACTCCCGCGAACGCGGGAGTCCATCGTGCCACCCGCTCCCACGCCGCCCCCAGTCTGCGAACAATCCCGCAAATTGCCATCCCCTGCCAAACCGGATAAAACCGCGAGACATAACCCTGCGCACAAAGGCCCCGCATGTCATCAAACCCGGACACCCCAACCCCAAAACCAAACGGCAAAACCGCGATGATCATTGGTGCGGGTCCGGCGGGGCTGATGGCGGCCGAACGCCTCGCCGGGTCCGGTCATGCGGTCACGATCTATGAGGGCATGCCAAGTGCCGGGCGCAAATTCCTGATGGCGGGGAAATCGGGGCTCAACATCACCCATGCCGAAGACCTCGAAACCTTTCTGTCGCGCTATGGCACCTCGCGCGCACGGCTCGAACCGCACTTACGCAAATTCGGCCCCAACGAAATCCGCGACTGGTGTGCGGGGCTTGGTATCGAAACCTTTGTCGGCTCCTCTGGCCGCGTCTTTCCGACCGCGATGAAGGCAAGCCCGCTTTTGCGCGCATGGCTGCGTCGTCTGGATGGTTTGGGCTGCAAAATCCATTACCGCCATTACTGGACCGGCTGGGATGAAACCGAAAATGCCGTTTTCAAAACCCCGGACGGCGAAGTGACCGCCACGGCCGATATCACCGTTCTGGCATTGGGCGGCGGAAGCTGGAAACGGCTGGGATCGGATGGCAAATGGATGGAAATCCTTAAATCCGCCGGGATCAGATGCAATCCGTTCAAACCGGCCAATTGCGGCTTTGACGTCGCCTGGACCGACCATCTGATCGATAAATGCGCGGGCTCCCCGGTCAAGGCCGTGACGCTGACGGTTAAAACCAAATCCGGCCCACAAACCGTGCGCGGCGAATTCGTGATTTCCAGAACCGGGATCGAAGGCAGTGCCGTCTATGCCATCTCGGCAGCCCTTCGCGATCAATGGCTTGAAACCGGCGATGCTACCGTCACGCTCGACCTGACGCCCGACCGCGACCTGGCCGATGTCACAGCGCGCCTTGCCAAACCACGTAGCAAAAACTCGCTTGGCAATCACCTGCGCAAAACGCTCGGTCTGGACGCCACCAAAACAGCCCTGATTTTCGAAACCACCCCGCGCGAAACCCTGAACGACCCCGCCAAACTGGCAACCGCGATCAAGGCCCTGCCGCTTAGAATCACCAAACCCCGCCCGATTGACGAAGCCATCAGTACTGCGGGCGGTGTCGCATGGGAAGAACTCGACGACACCTTCCAACTCAAAAAACGCCCCGGCACCTATTGCGTGGGCGAGATGGTCGATTGGGAAGCGCCGACGGGGGGGTATTTGTTGAGCGGGTGTTTCGTATTCTAAGCTAAATTAAATTTTTAGCTTAGATTTGGAGAATGGGTTCCTTCGAGTGAAATGCTGGTTGGTCGTCAAATCGGATACAACCTTAATTTTGTCACGCAACATTTCGAATTGGAGGAATTTACGTGATTTAGCACCTCCGCTCACAGTCTGGTTATCCTTTATATATCCAGCAAAACATCCAAGCAAAAAATCTGGAACAGAAACCCCCAAGCACTCTTTCCCAACAAACGAAACATTTCCCTTAGGAAGAATAACTCGTTTATCATTTAAATGATAACTATTAACATAATCAACAACACCATAAATATCGTCATTACTTATTTTGCTATTTCTCTCTATTGATACAAAAACAATTGACCTATCTATTTTATAATAATTTCTCATGATAATATTCTTAAAATTTTCAATATATCTATCTCGATAATTACTCTCGCCAACTGCGTTAATAGATATATACCCATTAAAAGGAAGTATCTGAAGGCACTGAATAAATTCCTTCTTTAAGTCCTCGGTGCAATCTACATAATGAAGACCACGCTCTTTAATTAAGTCAACTTTACCATCAGACCATGGATTTGATAGAAAATTATCTAAAATCTCGAAAATTGAATTGTCAATTTCACGTTGTTTATTCGTCACCGATGCGGCAAGCGCTAAGTAATTAGTTCCATTGTGTGAAAATTCAGCTTCATCAATGATAATGTTGAACACTTCGTATTCTTGCTTATGCGCTGAAAAATATGGTCGAAAACCACTATCTCGGAGAATTTTTTGCCATATAGCATTAATTTCGAAAGATTTTCTAGGCTCATGATAGCTCACATAATGCACAAGCCCATCAATTCGGTTTACTTCTCTTTGAACATTCTCGTGCTCATGAATTCCTAAACGACCAAAATGATCATAAATTCCAAATTTATCCATGTAGTATAGTGATTTTCGAAGGTCTTTCTTTATCTTTCTTGGAACATGCGGGGCCTCCGTATCTGAAACACTTAACCCAGTTACGTAATGAGCTTGACCAGATTTGGAGAACTTTATCTTCTCGTGTGCCAAACTAAAATTATGCCTAGCAACTATTTCTTCGATATGACTTATCTCCGGCAAAATCTCATCACTAGAGAATGTTAAATCATCAACATATCTTGAATACTGACAATTGAACTTTTCCGCCAGATCCGACAATTCACAATCCATTTTGTGCGCAAGCACGTTGGCTATGACAGGACTGGTAGACAACCCCATTGGTAAACGAGATGAAATAGTGAGAAATCGAGAGAGAATTTGAGAAATTTTTTCGTCAACCCCACAAGAAACAAATAAAAGTCTTACTTTATCCGCACTGATACTATCAAAAAAATTGCACAGATCGGCATTCAATAAGTACTTTTTCCCAACATGTTTCTCGGCATTTCCACGTGTATTTCGGCCTCCCAAATACCCGTAAGAACAAGAATGTGGATAAGTTTCAATCTGTTTCTGGAAAAAAATATCAAGCTTTCGCGAAAAGCTTTTGTAAACGTCCCTTAAATCCATCAAGGCTTCCCAGACGACCCTTTCTCCTCGATTTGGATTCTTCTTAGGTATTTTGTGGCAAATAAATAGCGGCATGGACAGCATATAAATTCGGCTGTTCTGCTCAGAAAATGAATTGCTACTTTCAGAATCAAAATCCAGCACTAAGTCTAACAAATCAGACTTAACACCAATAAACCTCTCCAACTGATTTCTTTGAGAAACCGACGTTAAATCGTATTTAATATCAGTATCCCCATGGAAATTGAGCGGTTGGGACAGTACCGAACACCTAAGAAAGTGGTACTTTAACAGCAGATGCGACTCGCACCTTAAACCTTGTTCAAAAATACTGTCCCGATTACTTTTTAACAGAGATTATCAATTTATCAATTCAAGAAAAATGGTGTAATTTTGGCCCTACTTTAAAGCAACACTCAATGACAATGCACCGACCCCACCCTGTTATCCATATGGCAACACTGCCCCGGCGGGGAGCTTTTGCGGCAGCCGCCGCCATGTTCAACCGCCGGATCAAACGCGATTGAACCCTGTGCGGCATATGTCGGCACCGGCGCGGTCCCCATCGCAAACAGCGCACTGATCCCCAGAACCACCATCATTTTCATCAATCTGTCCTCCCTTATTCATCCCGAATGATACACCTCTAATATACCTTCGAATACTACTCCTAAGGACAGCCCCAGAAAACAAGTTGACAAAATCAACCAGATTTCATATTGGTTGATAAAGTCAACCATATAGCCGTGCCCGCAACCGCGATATCGGGTGGCATTTTGCCCCGTTTGCCCGCTCCTCGCGCCGCCACTTTGCCACCGCACGCTTTGTTTTCGGAATGTTGCCCCACATGAAGATATCAAAAACCATCCACGCCGACGGATTGCCGCAGCCCCAGCGATCCTTCGCCATGATCGCCGTGTTGCTAACCGTCATGATGGCCGTGCTTGACGGGTCGATCATGAATGTCGCCCTGCCCGCCATCGCGCAGGATCAGAATGTCAGCCCGGCGCACGCCATCTGGGTCATCACCGCCTATCAGTTGGCGGTTGTCGTCGCCCTGCTGCCGCTATCCGCCCTTGGCGAGGCGATTGGCTTTCGCAAGGTCTATCTGGCCGGGATGGTGATTTTCGGCATCGCGTCCGCCCTGTGTGCCTATTCCCCCAATATCGAATTCCTGACATTTGCCCGCGTATTGCAGGGTCTGGGGGGTGCGGCCCTGATGAGCATCAATGCAGCCCTTATGCGCCACAGCGTCCCGCAGGCAAAGCTTGGCCGCGCCATCGGTTTGATTGCCATGGTGGTGTCGATCTCGGCCGCGGCCGGGCCGACCATCGCCTCGGCCATTCTGGCGGTGACGACATGGCACTGGCTGTTTCTGATCAATATCCCGATATCAATCGTGGCAATCGGCCTCGGCACATTCGCCCTGCCCTATACCAAACCGACCCGCACCCGGTTTGACTATATAAGCGCGTTTCTGAACGTGCTGGCATTCGGCGGGCTGATTTCGGCCCTTGGCAATGTCGGCACCCAAAGCCACCCGACGCTGATCGCCGGCCAGTTCGTGATAGCAATCACCGCCGGTTTCTTCCTTGTGCGTCGGCAATTTTCGCGCGAACGGCCGATGCTGCCGCTTGATCTGCTGGCCCGTCCGGTCTTTGCCTGCTCCATCGGGTCATCAATTGCGGGCTTTTGCGCGCAATTCATCGCCTTTGTCGCACTCCCGTTCTATTTCCATGACGTGCTGCATTATAGCGCGGTTGATACCGGCCTTCTGATGACGCCATGGCCCGTCGCCACCGCCATCATCGCCCCCATCGCCGGGCGGCTGGCTGATCGATATTCACCGATCCATCTGACCGGCATCGGCATGGGGATTTTTGCCATCGGCCTGTTTGCCGTCACCCTGATCCCGGCCGGAAGTCCCCATACCGCCCTTGCGATCATTGCCTGTCTGATGATCTGCGGCGTTGGCTTTGGCCTGTTCCAGTCACCCAACAACCGCCTGATGATGACAAGCGCCCCACGGGATCGAAGCGGCGGTGCCGGCGGCATGCTGGCCACCGCCCGTCTGACCGGGCAATCGGTTGGGGCCGCCCTTGCCGCCATCCTGATCGGCACGGGTGGCGCGTTTGATCTGACCGCGATCATGGGGGTTGCGGCGGGCTTTGCCCTGATCTCGGCCGCCATTTGCGAGGGCCGCAAATATGCCATCCGCACCGGCATCATCGCCCCGCATGGTGCGGATGCCGTCGCCAAGCAGTCATGACAAACCCCGCAACACCTTGCGCACCGGCAAGACAGAAACATATCGATGAGTAAGCCAATGGAAACGCCAGAAACCAACCCCGCAAATGCGCATGTCCCCGGCGAAACCCTTCACCGGCTGGTCCATGCCTTCAAGCGTGCGATGCGTGAAGGTTTGCAGGATGCCGATATGCCCTTGCCAATCTCGCAGATGCGCACGCTGAAATGGATCATCAAAAGCCCCGGCGTCACGGCACAGCAAATCGCCACCCGCACCGGGCAGGACAAGGGCCGCATCACGCGGCTTATCAAGGAACTCGAAGAAAACGGATTGATCGAACGCCGCCCCCATCCCGAAGACGGGCGAAGCCAGACCCTGCATTTGACGCCAAAGGGCGATGCGCTGATGGAAGAATATCGTGCCGTAGAAGCCAAAATCCGCACGCGCATGGCCACCGGTTTAAGCCAGAAACAAATCACGGATTTCAACGAAATTGCCAGCCTGATGGCCGACAATCTGGAATCTGAAAACAGATAATCCCTACAGGAGCTTGGAATGAACAGACCAGCACCCCGCGATCTGACCGTGATCCGCAAAACCTATGTCACGCCCAACATGCTGCGCGTGACCCTGGGCGGTGACGGCATCGCATCCTTCCCCGACGATCAGGAAAGCGCCTATGTCAAACTGATCTTCCCGATTGACGGCGATGAAAAGGACCGCGTTCTGCGCCGGACCTATACCGTGCGCCATGACCGCATCACCGATCAGGGCCGCGAGATCGATATCGATTTCGTCATGCATGGCGATGGTTCCGATGATAACGATCACGGCGGCCCGGCCTCGAACTGGGCGGTCAATTGCAAACCCGGCGATCTGATCACCATCGGGGGCCCCGGCCCGAAAAAGCTGGTTGATCCGACCGCCGACTGGTTCCTGATTGTCGGCGATATGACGGCCCTGCCCGCCATTTCGGTCAATCTGGAAACGCTGTCATCCGATGCGCGCGGTTACGCCGTGATCGAAATCGCGTCCGAGGCCGACATGCAGGATTTGCAAAAGCCCGAAAACGTCACCATCGAATGGGTGATCAACCCGCATCCGGGCGAAAATGCCAATGCCCTGCCCGATGTCGTGAAAAAACTGCCCTGGGCCGATGGCCGCCCGTCGGTCTGGGCCGCATGTGAATTTACCGCGATGAAAATGCTGCGCGATCATTTCCGCAATGATCGGGGGCTTGGCAAGGATGATCTTTATATCTCAAGCTACTGGAAACTTGGCCTGAACGAAGACAACCACAAGGTCATCAAGGCCGAGGATGCGCAGGCCGCCTGATCGTGGCCCGGCGATAACCGTTAAAACAAAACGGCTGCGATTGATTTCACAGCCGTTTTTGTTTGCAAGCGATCACGCCGCCAGTGCCGTCACGCTATACCATGTCAGGCCCGCAATCCCGGTTGCCGCCACCCCGCCAACCAGAATCCCGGCGGCAATCGCCACCCCGTCTGACAGCACAAGCCCAAGCCCGACAACGACAAGGCAAAGTGCCGGGATGCTATTCGCACCGGGAACCGGGATCGGAATGGCAATGATGAAGGCAATGACAAGACAGATCAGCCCGATCACCGGCATGCGCTGCGCCGGGACAAAGAACTGCCAGCGGTCCGACATCCGGTTTTCAAGCCAGATCAGCCGTGGCCGCATATGCCGGTAAAGCCCGCTCAGGCGACGGCGGCCAATCCTGCGGCGGCGCATCCAGTCGGGCAGATAAAGTTTCTTGCGCCCGATCACCAGTTGCAGCGCCAGAAACGCCAGCGGAATGGTCAGGATCGCGTTCGGCCCCGGTACCGGCACACAGGCAATCAGCGCAAACAGGACAATCAACGCCCCCTGGCTTTTCTCACCCATCGCATCAAACAGCGCGCCCAGGCTGATATCAGGACTGATATCGGGATCAACACCCTGCGCCGCGCCATTTGCGGGCGGCACAACCTGATCATCATTTAACAGGGCATCAAAGATCGATGAAAGCCTTGCCCCGTCTTCGGGAAGCGGATCGTCGGTTCGTGTCATGATATTCCGTAACTGATTGCGATCACCCCTGATATGTCCAACGATTGTGATCAATCCGTGGCGATATGATGAAATGGCTGGCCGGGATACTCTTGGTTTTTCCCGGCTCAGATATATTGCGAATGCAGTCTGCCCATCTCGCGCCGCGCGAAAAAGCCGGTATGCTGTGTGGTTTTGATTTCTTCGGGACGCAACCGGAATTCCCGGTCATAGACAAAGGTTCGGCTGGCCCCGATCACACCCTTTTCGGAACTGTAAACACCGATCACGATGATCTCGATCCGGCAATCGCGATCCTTTTCCGGGAATTTCTGTTCGTTATCGTCCGATGTTCTTGCGATCTGGCGGCGCACCCGGGCCAGCAGACGATTGACCGAACCAAGTTCGATACATTTCCCCGGCGGCAACGGCCCCTGCAGCGTAACATCGTCAAGCCGTTCGGAAAGCGCACGGCTTTCATCCATCCCGTCATGCGCCCCGTCCTCGTTCCGGGCATCATATCCCTCGCCGGGTTCGGCATCGGTGATAACCTGACAGACACGGTCATTGCCGTTATCAATGCACAGCAAAACCGTTTCGATATGGATGGCTTCCTGGCTCATATTGCTGATCAGGAACCGCGCGGTTTGCGCATGATCAAGCAACTGGTTGATCACGATTTTGGGGCGTCTGGCCCGGCGATAGCTTTGAAAAAGCAGTTGGGCATAGAAAATCCAGACCAGCAATGTCGCAAAGCTGATCAGTATCTGAAGCATTGTGCCGTGCTGCTCTATCCATGCGATCATCGATACCTCGTCTAACGGTGGCGAAATGTGCAGGCTGCACGCGGGCCTTGGCGGCCCCGTTAACGAACGTATCAGCGGGCATTTTGTTTCAAACCGTGCGATGCCCAAACAAAAACGCCCCGGCCATTACTGGCACGGGGCGTTTTTTAGAACCTTGTGGCAACCGGTCTTAGGGGGCCGGCGGCAGGTCTTCTTCAAGGATCACGATATTCAGCGAATAGCTGACTTCACCTTCGTCCTCGTCACGATGCACAACACCGACAAATTCGTCGCCAACGCGCATTTCAATCGGGTGGCCTTTGCGCTTGGGCGCATCGACGGCAATTTTCGGATTATCAAAAGTACGGCGCAGATAATCGGTAACGCGCGCGATTTCGGTCGGTGTCATGTAACTGGTCCCTTGCTTCTGTCAGGTCGGCTTTGGTCTTCTGACCACGTCCGGGGCAAACGGCGCGGCATGCGCGCCAGCACGTCCCCCAACGGGTCTTGCGAAATAAATGACGGGCATTGTCCTTTCACAAACTGTGCCATGAAATCAACCCCGCTTGCGCAAAAAAGGGGCGTTTGACCCAAGTTTTTTGCCTTAACGCTTTCGGGCGATCCCGTTTTGCCCCTGCCACGAAATGAATATCCGTCTTTCCCTTTCCAGAACATGGGAAGGTTGTGGGTGAATGTCTAACGCATGACAATGGAATTTGTGCCCGATAAGCGGTTGCAAAGCGGTGCGCCAAAGGCTAATCGGGTAATATGAGCAAGCAAACAGCATGTCCGGTTTTATACAGTTTCCGTCGCTGCCCCTATGCGATGCGCGCCCGCATGGCCCTGCTGGCAAGCGGGATGGATGTTGAACTGCGCGAAGTTGTCCTGCGCGACAAACCCCAATCCATGATCGATGCATCGCCCAAGGCCACCGTGCCCGTGCTGATCCTGCCCGATGGCAGCGTGATCGATGAAAGCCTTGAAATCATGGTCTGGGCGCTGGCGGAAAATGATCCGGAAAAATGGCTCGAACCCGAAAGCGGCACGCTCGAAGACATGCTGGCCCTGATTTCGCAAAATGACGGCCCGTTCAAACATCATCTCGACCGCTATAAATATTTCAACCGCTACGAGGATGCCGATCCGGCCGAACATCGCCGTGATGCGGAAAAAATCCTTAACCGGCTTGATGGCCGTCTGGCGGTTGGCAAATATCTGTTTGGCACCCGACCGGCCCTGGCCGATTTTGCGATTGCGCCCTTCGTCCGCCAGTTCGCCAATACCGACAGGGACGCGTTTGACGCCGCACCCTTTGTCCATCTGCAACGCTGGCTTGATGATTTCCTGAATTCCCGCTGGTTTGAAACCGCGATGGTCAGATATGACCAGTGGCACGAAGGCGATGAACCGGTGATATTCAAAGCCGCCTGACCGGTCGCCGCCTGCCTGTTTCCATCTGATGAAAAAGCCGTCGTATAGTTATGCGCCCTGTTGCACAATCAGGGCGCGTAACAGGGTATGAATTTTACGGGATTATACTTCTGTTACCATTCACGGGCTGGTCATGGGGGGCGGCTTGTGATAGCAAGCGGGAAATCATCCCATAACGCTTCAGGACCGAGATTGATGGCCGATTATGATGTCAAGCCGCTGATAACGGCGGACGAAATTGCCACACAGATCGATGCGCTTGCCGCCAGGATCAATGAAAACTTCAAGGATACCGAAAAACTGATCGTTGTCGGTCTGCTGCGCGGATCGTTCGTTTTCATCGCCGATCTGGCCCGCAAACTGACCGTTCCGGTCGAAGTCGATTTCATGGTCGCCTCAAGCTACGGCGATTCCACCGAAAGCTCGCGCAATGTCCGCATCATCAAGGATCTTGATGGGCAGATCCGCGGCAAGGACGTGCTGCTGGTCGAAGACATCATCGATACCGGCTATACGCTTTCGGAAGTGGTCCGTTTGCTTAAAACCCGCGATCCGAACCGGCTTGAAATCTGCACCCTTCTGAACAAGCCGTCGCGCCGCGAAGTCGAAATTCCGATCCATTATTGCGGCTTTGACATTCCCGATGAATTTGTCGTCGGCTATGGCATTGATTACGCCCAAGCCAACCGCAACCTGCCCTTTATCGGCACGGTGCATTTCCACGGCGAATAAGGTTTCGGAAATCTGAAATGAAAATGGCGGGAACCATATGGTTATCCCGCCATTTTTGTATCCGTTTCTGGTGCTGGACGATCCGCATCGTCATTGCCCGCCGCATTGGGAAAATCAAACGCGCCAAGATCGGATAAATCCCGCGCCAGCTTGTCCAGCCCCGCCTGCATGCGTTTCGGGTCACCCTGCCCGGTGGCATAACCGGCAGATGCCGCATGGATCAGCATATCAAACAGCATCGCATCCTCGCTGCGTGCCGGTGCTTTTGCAGAACCACTCTGCTTTGCCACCGCATCGCTCGGATCACGCTGCATCATGACCGCAAGTGCGACAAGGCCAAGGGCGATCAAACCCGCACCAATGCCGGTTGCAGCCGCAATCGCCCCGAACTTCGCGGCAAGCCCGACATAGGCCGCCGCCAGCAAAAATCCGATACCGGTCAGAACGATCAGGCCGATCGCGGCAAAAGCCGCAAGCTTGATTGCCGCGGCTCTTGCCATCTCACCGATTGCGTCGGTCAGTTGGTCGATCATTTCTGCAACAGACGGCCGACCAGCATGCCGACACCAAATGTCAGGGCAACCGTTGTCAACGGGCGCTCACGCACCTGATCCACCGCGACTTCGCGCGCATGGTCAAACTGGTCACGTGCCTGGCCCGATACTTCACGGACACGTTCGGCTGCGGCCTGTGCCTTGGTTCTTGCGCTTTCGTTACCCATCGCCTTGAGCGTCTTGGTAACCTCCGAAAGATCCTTGCGCAGGGCATCAACATCAGCCTGCAGTTTGGCATTGTTGGCGGCAGTTTCAGTATTGGCAGCCATTTCGTGCTCCTGTCTTCATTGGGATATTCGTTTTCAACACCCCTTTAACGGCACAGGCACCCTCATGGTTCCCCAAAAGATTATGATCATTTCGGGGCAGGCCCGGCAAGACAGGGCGCAGGCTTTGCCCCACCTTTAAAAAACAGAACGGCCCGTCGTGGGAACGGGCCGTTCATCCCTTGCAGAAATCTGGGCGGATTACGGAGCGTGGGGCTCCGAACCATGCCGGCCAGCAAGATAATCAGTAAGGCAAACCGACATAGTTTTCTGCAAGCGTCGTCAAACCTGCCTTGGATGACAGGATATATTCCAGCTCGGCCTTGCGGATGCGGCCGTCAAAATCGTGATGGTCATCGAATGTGTGCAGCATCGATGTCATCCACCAGCTAAACCGCTCCGCCTTCCACACGCGCGCAAGTGCTGTATCGGAATAGGTTTCAAGCAAATCATCCCGGTTCTGCTTGAATTTCCCGATCAAGGCTTCTGACAGGTAATGCACGTCACTCGCCGCAAGGTTAAGCCCCTTGGCCCCGGTCGGCGGCACGATATGCCCCGCATCGCCCGCCAGGAACAGACGCCCGTGGCTTAGCGGCTCGGCAACAAAGCTTCGAAGCGGTGCGATGCTTTTTTCAAACACCTCGCCCTCATTGACCAGCTCCGCATCGGCCTCGCCAAGCCGCAGGCGAAGCTCGTTCCAGAACCGGTCATCGGACCAGTCTTCAATCTTCTCGCTGCTCGGTACCTGCACATAATGGCGCACAACACTTTCGGATCGCATCGAACAAAGCGCAAATCCCCGGTCGTGGCTGGCATAAATAAGCTCGTCGGCCACCGGCTTCGCCTTCGCCAGAACACCCAGCCAGCCAAACGGATAAACCTTCTCGTAAGTCTTGAGTTTCGATGACGGCATCGTCTGCCGCCCGACCCCGTGGAAGCCGTCACAGGCCGCAATATAATCGCATGTCAGCTCAACCGGATTGCCATCCTTGACATATCGAACACGCGGCTTTGCCGTTTCGATATCATGCAGGCTGACATCCTCCGCCTCGAACACGATCTCGCCGCCATGATCAAGGCGCGCCTGTATCAGATCCTTGGTCACCTCGGTCTGGCCGTAAATCATCACGGTCGCGCCACCGGTCAGTTCTTCGATATTCACATGCTGGCGCTTGCCATTGACGCTGATATAGATCCCGCCATGAATGATGCCCTCGCGCTTCATGCGGGCATCAACGCCGACCCGCTCCATCAGGCCGACCGTCCCCATTTCAAGAACACCGGCCCGGATGCGCCCCTCGACATAGGCGCGGTCCTTGCGTTCAAGGATCACACTGTCAATTCCCTGCACATGCAGCAAATGCGAAAGCAGCAACCCCGAAGGACCGCAGCCGATAATGGCGACAGGGACATGCATGACGTAATCCTCACTCGACTATTCTTGTTGGTTTTCTGGAACAAGAACCGTTCCAACAAGGAAAGAATACGCCTGATTTCACACGGGAAGAATGGATAAACCGGGAAAAGGATGGGACAAATCGAACATCTATATCGCAATGGTTATTGCAACATATCCCGATGGTTTTGATCGGGGCGCTGATGGTCAAAGGATCATCAAAAGGCGGTCAAAAAACCGCCTACCTGATCGGTTGCCAACGATGCAGCGCCGTGACTGTTAATGATGCCACCTGTCCCCGGCATGGCTTGTGCAGTCTGTTCGCACAACCCCCATCCCCGGCACATGGCCTGACCTTCCGGGGTATCAAGGAACCCGTCGAATGCATCGCGCAACACGGCCCCTTGCGGATTTTTGCGGGAAAACAGGATGAACATCTTGTCCGACTGCACCGGGTCGGTCATCTCATAGCGCGTCAACGCATCCTCGCCCAGTACGCGCGCCATATCCAACAGGCCGACTTCTTCTTCCTCGATATAGATGTCGGCCCGCCCGGCATCCAGAAACCGCCACGCGGCCTCCGATGTCGTCACGATATCAACCGGAATCCCCTGACGGCGAAATTCGACTTCATACCAGTAACTGGCAACCCCGACCGGACGCAGCCCAAGCGGACCAAGATCGGCGATTTCGTCGATATCAAGCCCGGCGGGGAACCTATCCTTGCGATAAAAGCCTTTCTGCTGTGCATTTGCGATCGGATAGCGCGGATAAAACGCCTCTGCGGCGCGCTCGTCGGTCCAGATCCAGCTGAATGTCCCGGCATATTCCCCGGCGATGGTTTGCTCATAGGCCCGTCGCCACGGCACAAAGACATACCGCACGCGATATCCGATTGCCTCGAATGCTTCGGTTACGCGCTCTGTATGGATGCCAAAACCCGGTACGTTTTCCGTGATCATCGGGGGCCATTCGCCAACCGCAAACAGCACTTCCGGTTTTGGCTGTGATCTTTCCGGGCCTGCGTTCCCTTCCTGCGCAACAGCCCCGGAAATGCCCCAGACCGTCCCCCAAACGATCTGCAACAGCATCACCAGCCACCGTGGCACGATAACGCCCGTCTGTCTTTTCCCCACGCCCTGCTCCTGCATGGTTACGGCATTGAATGCCGCCTCACCCCGATAAGTCGATTTTATTGTTTTTCGGCATTTGTTTATGTTGATACGCCGTGCCTGACATTAAACGATAGAAATCACAGTTTTTATAGCGTCGAATTAAAATGCATTTAATTTCATCAACATGAAACATCGCATAAAATTTAATCTTTCGGCTGTCGCCCTGCCCCGACCTGTATGCTAAGGTAACTTCCGGTCACTGCACCGGCCCCGTCAAAAGCCTTCTGAAACCGACCAAACGGGACGATGACAGAACACAGTCACTACGTAATCTTCACCGATCTTGACGGCACCCTGCTTGATCATGACACCTATTCCTGGGCCCCGGCGGCCCCGGCGATTGCCCGCGTAAAAAAGCTTGGCATTCCCCTTATCGCAATCTCGTCAAAAACCCTGGCCGAACTTTCCCATATCAATGCCAAGGATCATCTGTTTGATGGATTGATCGGCGAAAATGGCGGCGTCATCCGCCTTGGTGATCAGACCGAACAACCCGGCCCTGCCACCGAAACCATCGATGCCGCCCGTGGTGCGATCCGGGCGGCCGTTGCGGTTCCGGTACAAAGCTTCCGCACCTCATCGCCCGACATCATCGCTGATGCCACCGGGCTTGCGATTGATGATGCCGCGCGCGCCGGGGATCGTTTCTGTTCCGACCCGCTGATCTGGCAACCCGATGATGCCGATGTCGCCACCGCCCGGACCATTGCCGAAACATTCGGCCTGAAACTGGTCAAGGGCGGGCGTTTCCACACCCTTTGCGGCCCGACCGACAAGGGGGCTGCAATGGCGCGCATGGTGGAACTATTGGGCCAAAACGGCGTTCTGTCTTCAACGGGTTTAACGCCGCGCACAATCGCCCTGGGGGATTCCGCCAATGACGCAACCATGCTGGCCGCGGCCGACTTCCCGATCCAGATACCGCAAAAACATGCTTCGGTAACAACCGCATTGATAAAGGATCAGAAACTGATCATCGCCCCGGAACCCGGCCCTTCGGGCTGGAACGCGGGCGTCAACGCCCTTCTCGATCAATTGACCAATACCAATAACAAAAGCGAGGTACTTCATGGCTGATTTTCATCAGGGCGGGCCGATCACGACCCTGCACCGCATCATCGACCGCAACCCCGAAGAACTCGCTTATGAAATGACCGCCTTCGCCCGCCAGCGTCGGCAAACCCTGATCCTGCCCTGCCTTTATTCCGAACTTGAAACCCCGGCCATGACCACGATCCTCGAAGGATTGAAACAGGCCACCTATATCGATCAGATCGTCGTCGGGCTGGACCGGGCCGATGCCACGCAATACGCCTATGCCCGAGAATTTTTCAAGGACCTGCCGCAACATGTCCGGATCCTGTGGAACGATGGCCCGCGCCTGCGCAGCGTCCATGATCGTTTGGCCGAATATGATCTGGCCCGCTATGAACCGGGCAAGGGTCGCAATGTCTGGTATTGCCTTGGCTATACACTGGCATCGGGCCGAAGCTCGGTCATCGGCATTCATGATTGCGACATCGCAACCTACAAGCCCGATCTGCCCGCCCGCCTGATGTATCCGATTGCCAACCCGGCATTCAATTTCGCCTTCGCCAAGGGATACTATGCCCGCGTTGCCAATGGCACGCTCAAGGGCCGGGTCTGCCGCCTGTTTGTCACCCCGCTGATCCGTGCGCTTAAACAGGTCGTCGGCAAAACCGAATTTCTCAATTACCTTGATTGCTTCCGCTATTCGCTTTCGGGGGAAATGGCCATCCGCACCGACGTTGCCTATGGCCTGCGGGTTGCGTCCGACTGGGGGCTTGAAATTTCAATGCTCTCGGAAATGTATCGCAACCATACGGTCCACCGTCTGGCGCAGGTCGATATCGCCGATATCTATGATCACAAACACCGCGAATTTGACCCCGCCGAAAAGGATGACGGCCTGTCACGCATGGCAAGCGACATCGCGAAATCCCTGTTCCGCAAACTCGCAACCCAGGGCACGGTTTTCTCGCATGAAACCTTCCGCACGCTCAAGGCCACCTATTATCGCACCGCCCTTGACCTGATCGAACAATACCGGGCCGATGCGCTGTTTAACGGCCTTAAAATCAATCGCGACGAAGAAGAAAAATGTGTCGAGGTCCTGGCCGAAGTCATCATGAGTGCCGGTCAGCATTACCTTGATAACCCGCTCGAAAGCCCCTTCATCCCAAGCTGGCAACGCGTTGAAAGTGCCATGGACGATATCTTCGAACAGCTATCGGCTGCTGTCGAAGACGACCTGAACGATGCCGGAATTGGCAAAAACTGATGCGCCAAAAACCAAAAGGGCAGCCGCCAGGCTGCCCTTTTTCTTTGCCCATGGTCCCTTAACCCTGCATGTCGACCTCAAAGAAACCGCGCATATGGGCCATGTAATCTTCGTCGCTGTTATGCTGGCGCGCCTTGATGAAACCGCGCGCATCGTCACCAACAAAATACCGTAGCTGGCGGCTGTCATCGGTTACGGCCTGCACGACACCCCCCGCAACATAACCTGCACTCATCAATCGGCCACCGGCCATTCTCCCGAACATCGCACGGGTTCTGGCAAGAAACGCATCATAGTCTTTCAGCCGGTCATCCGAAACGAAGTCTGCCGCAGACCTCTCGTGGAAACGGGTCTGATCAATCCCGCCATGCGGAATGACCAGCTTGGCGATGATATTCTGGGATGCCAGTTCATAGGATAGCGCTTCGGTAAAGCCATCAAGCGCGAACTTGCTCGCACAATATGCCGAAATCATCGGCAATCCGAAAATCCCCGCACCGGAACTGACATTCACGATCACCCCGCCACCTTTCGCCCGGAAATGCGGCAAGATGGCACGTGTTACATCCATCACGCCAAACACGTTCACATCAAACTGGCGCTGTATCCGGTCACGATCAAGGGCCTCGAACAAACCATACTGGCCAAAACCGGCATTGTTGACCAATGCATCAATGCGCCCAAACCGCGCGATGCCCGCATCCACCGCCGCCGTGATTGATGAAATGTCCTCGACATCCAGCCGCAATACCATCACCTGATCGGCATGACGGAAATCCGGCACCTTGTCCGGATCACGTAGGGTCGCAATCACGTTCCAACCTGCTTCGGCAAACAGGTCGACGGATGCATACCCGACCCCTGATGACGTCCCGGTAATCAAAACCGTCTTTGGCATTGCTTTCTCCTTTGGCAATTCGATAGGCCAAAGGTAGACAGTCTTTATTATTCTGATAATTGCGATATTATTGCATGAACTAATGCAGGATTTCGCACAATGTACCGCGCAAGCCTTCTGGAACTTCATGGCGTTACCGCCGTCGCCGCGCATCGCAACTTCCGGGTCGCGGCTCAGGAACTGGGGATTTCGCCCTCGGCGCTCAGCCATGCGATTTCGATGCTCGAAACCCGCATTGGTGTGCGGCTGTTTAACCGCACGACCCGAAGCGTTGCGCTGACCGATGCCGGAACCGCCTTTCTTGATCGCATCACCCCCGCCCTTCAAGATATTTCGGCGGCCATGGAAACCGCTAATCTTTATCGTGACAAGCCGATTGGCACACTGCGCATCAACACATCCGAAGACGCCGCAACCCTGACCCTGATGCCGATCATCAATGATTTTCTCGCCCGCTATCCCGACGTTAAAATAGACATCGTCACCGAAGGACGGCTGATCGATATCGTCGCCGACGGCTTTGATGCCGGTATCCGGCTGCTTGAAAACGTCCCCCAGGATATGATCGCCATCCCCGTCGGGCCGGAACAGCGTTTTGTCGTTGTTGGCACACCCGACTATTTCAAATCCCATCCGGCGCCAAGAACCCCGACCGATCTCGCCAGTCATGCCTGTGCAAGGCTGCGATTGCCCGGTGGCAGCATCTATCGATGGGAATTTGAACGCCGGGGTGAGCAGATGCGCATTGACGTCAACGGTCCGCTGACCATCGGCAGTTCAAAACTGATCACCGAGGCCGTCCTTGCCGGAAAAATGCTGGGTTACGTCATTGAACATTCTGTGGCCGAACATCTCAAAACCGGGCATCTCGTCACCTGCCTCGAAGACTGGACACCACCCTTCCCCGGCCTGCATCTTTATTATCCGGGGCATCGCCACGTCCCTGCGGCCTTGCGCGCCTTTATCGACCTTCTGAAAGAACATCGCCGTATGGCATGATTGATCGCCATCAACACCGGCAAAGGTCAGATATCATACTGGTATTCATAGTCGAACCGGATGCCAAGTATCTGGTCGACAGGATAGCCATCCCGGTTCCGCGTGCGCACCGGCAGAAGAACGCGCAGCCAATGCTGATCGGCGCGCACGGCAAGGGTAACATGGTAAAATGTCGGCTGCCCGCACATCATGGTATTGAACAATGCCGCCGTCAGGCAGGACCCGTATTTCATATCGATCTCGCGTGGGCTGGCACGCTGAAAGCTTTCGCCGTTCAACGCCACAATCGACGGCGCATCAATCCGCACAACGAAATCTTCCTTTAACGGCATATATTCATAGATGGTGATATCGTCGATCCACGGGCGCAATCGCTCTGCGGTCAGAATGTCGCGCGATGGGACAATCTGCTCCGGATCCTCTGCGCGCGCCTCATACCAGACCCTGACCAGATCGGTGACATGCGGTCCGATATTTTCGGGTAATTCATCAAGTTCGAAATCTGTCGTCTCGGCCATTCTGCGGTGTGACCTTCTGCCTCTCCCAATATTAGTAAAATTGGGAATACAAGGTAAAATAACAAGTCCCGGCCGAAAAATCGGCCCGTATCACACCTTATAAAGAAAATGCACTACCAGAACCTGAATGACCGGCGCACCCTTCCGGCACCGGGTTCGCACCGGCAACATCAACCGCAGCCAGTTTTCCCACTCTATGCGCTCAACCCCGATCATGTGAATTTGCGCCTGCCCGGTTCTGACCACCTCGCACAGGGTCGGATAGACCGCCGTTCCGAAATCCAGATCAATCTGACGCGGGGTTGACCCCTGATAATTCTCGCCACTGGCCGCAATCATGTTCGGCGCATCAATACGGATCAGGAAATCGTTGCGATCAGGCTGATATTCATAAATGCCGATATCATCGCGCCACGCCGACAGAACCTCGCAGCTTAATTCACCCCGATCGGGAATATCCCCGTCTCGACAGGCATCCTGCCAAAGCGCAAGCAATTGCGAAACATGCCCGTCCACATCGTCCGGCAAGTCATCCAGCCGAATTTCCTGCGCATAGGCCATCACGCAACACGCTCCCCGACACGTCCATTCACTCTGTATCAATCATAGGAAAGCATCACGACCCAATGCAAGGCGCAAACATCAGGCTTTTCTGATTTTAAGTATTACAACGTAGCAACCGGGCCGAAAGCCTTCCTCAGACCGGCATCGCATCACGATAGCGTTGCAGCAACCGGCTATCAATGCGATTGCGTCCGTCGATATTTGAAATCCACACGATCTGATAGGGTGCCAGCGCAAGGATACCGTTGAAATCCTCGATCACCTGCTGGGACAGAAGATCGGTCCAGCCCTCCGTCATGATCAGGTTGATCTTCGAAAGATCAAGGTCCTGCACCTGATCGGTCAGGTTGAACACACAGAAAATGCTCTGATCATTCAGATGGCTTTGCCGCCACACGCCCAGCAATTCCGACCCAAGATTAAGCGTATATTGCGTTGCATTGGGATGGAATGCCGGCTGCCCCATGCGGATCGACATCAATGCGCGCAACTGGCCAAATGCCCGCTTGGCGATGCCTTCTTCGGATAACCGTTCCTCCGCCTCCTCAAGCTGCCAGATTTTGCGGTTTAGTCTGCGCGGAATGCCGGTTTCCTCATATCCCGCCTGATCGTTTTCGGTGGCAAAGATCGACTGCACATAAATCGCCGGAACCCCCTCAAGCGACATGGCAATCGCCTGGCTCATCACAAACCGCTCAAGCCCATAGGTACGATCCCCGGCAAAGTTCTCGGCCAGCATGCTAAACAGCGTGACATTCAGCTCATAGGCCTTCTGCCCGCCGCCTTTAAGCGACCGGTAACTGACCTGCCCGCCCATCTTGCGCGCATGGTCGGTCATGGCATCGATCTCCGCATCCGGGATCAGGTTTTCGGCCGGGCGCAGGCCAATGCCATCATGGCTGGCGGTGAAATTGAAAAATGTGCAGCCCGCCGGCGCTGGTGGCATCGACATGATGCATTTGCGAATGCAATCACTCCGCCCCGATAACAGCGCATGAATGATCACCGGCGGCAGGCTGAAATTGTAAATCAGATGCGCCTCGTCCTGATTGCCGAAATAGGACAGGTTTTCAAGCAGCGGCAGATTGGTTTCGGTAATAAACAGCACATCCGGATGCACCGCCGTCGTGGCAAGCCGCAATGCCTTGATGATCTTGTGCGTCTGATCCAGGTTGATCGAACTGGTCCCGGCCACCTTCCAGATAAAGCCGATGGCATCCAGCCGCACCACCCGCACCCCGTGTTTAAGATATTCCAGAACGATCTTCAGGATTTCAAAAAACACATCCGGGTTGCCGTAATCCAGATCAACCTGATCATAACTGAACGTGCACCAGACATGCTTTTCCCCGTCCGATGTCGTGACCTTGCTCAGCAACGGATGGCTGCGCGGGCGCACCACATCGGAAAGATCATCATCGGGACTGGCGGTTTTGATGTAATCGACACCGGGCTTGTCGCCAGCAAGGAACTGCTGAAACCAGATGTGGGACGCCGAAATATGGTTCGCCACCAGATCGGCCATCACGGTGGCATCTTTGGACAATGCCTTCACATCATCCCATGTGCCAAGTTCCGGTCGCAAGCTACTGAAATCGCTTACCGAAAACCCATCATCGGATGTAAAGGGGTGAAACGGCAGGATATGAATGCCCGTCAGCCAATCCTTCAGCCACGTGCGATAAAAATCGCCAAGACTTTGCAAACCATGATGCCCACCGCGCGAAATGCTGTCGCCATAGGTGATCAGAAACGCATCGCGCTGATCCCATTTGCGCAGATATTCCTCGCACGGCTCCGCCCCGTCACCCTCAAGCGGCAGGTCCAGCACTTCAAACACCCGGCGCACCAGATCGGCGTGATCATGTTCCGGATACACATCCGCAAGCAGATTGCGCATTGCACTTGCGAACGCAATACGCCCCGAGGTTCCAATAACGCGATCCATGCTGGCTCCTTTGGGCAGGCAAATCAGGAATTCACCTTAATCAAATAATGATTTTGCCTATGATGCAAGCAACGATTTCAAAGTGCTAACAAAGCAGGCAATCAAACCCTTCAGAAGCTTATACCGCCCCAAAGGCGGCCAATTACGTCGCAGGAAAACCTACCCGGCACATGGCCGGGTAGTGATTGAAATCCTTATATTCCGCATCCAACAGAGAGCATCCCGACTGTTTCCGGCTATTCGGCAACCGCCCCTGCAACAAAGCCGGCAGACGGCACAACCGATGACCGACGTTCAAGCTGACGCCGCAACACCGGCCTTACGAACAAAATCGCAACGAATAGCCCGGCCGCCAGACTGATGCCATAAAACAGCATGAAGTGCTGGTAACCCAGCCACGGCGCAACCACGCGCGCGGCCCCGAACGCAGATGCACAAAACCACGACACGGAACTTACCGCACCAAGGATCGTACATATCAAAAGCCTGACCGATGACGCTTTTCCCTGTTTGTCGGCAAATACCGGAAAAGCATAAAGGTGAAGGAAAATGCCATTGATCGTCAGGATAGTGACGACCGTAACCTTGGCAAATACCTTGCCGTTCGCGGTGATGGCAGCAACATCAAACCCGATACCAAGCCCGATCAATGCGACCCCGGACACCCAAAGCAGCCCCAACAGCCAAGCCGTGTAAACGGCATCCCTGCCGAGGTCATACCTGCCTTCCTGATACTGACCACGCAGCATCGCAATGTCTGCCCGCGCCACCAGAACAAACGCAAATGCGAACGCAAACAGGTGCATCATCAAAACGGACTGCCGTATCAACGGCACTAAAAATTCATGGGGATCAACGCCCAGCACGATCTTACACTCCTTGTGCCCCTCCCCTATTTCGCTCCTGCACAAAATTTACGAGTGCCAGACCATAAAAAAAATTCTATATTTATGATCATCTCATTCAAAAAAGTTGAAGCTTCATGTCCGGCATCACTCTTGATCAATTGCGGGTCTTCGTCACCATTGCCGACCTCGGAAGCTTCGCCGCCACCGCGCGGCATCTGAACCGGACACAATCGTCGGTCACCTACACGATCCAGAAACTCGAAGAACAGACCAATCTGGAACTGTTTGACCGGACGGCCTATCGCCCGACCCTGACCAAGGCGGCACATTCCCTGCTGCCCCACGCGCGCAAGGTCATGGCGGATATTTCCAGCTACCGCCAACACGCCAAAGGCATCGCTGACGGGCTCGAAGCTTCGATCACGATTACAATCAGCCAGTTTGCATCAAACGCCCCGCTGATGGATGTCCTTGCGGTTCTCGCCCGGAAATTCCCGACAGTCCGCGTAAGCCTGTCGACGGTCACGATCCAGACAACCGAAGTCCTTGATAACGGCGCGTCCGATCTTGCGATTTTGCCGGAATTCATTCCCTTTGGCTCCGACTATGCCCGGGCCGCCTGCGGGCAGGTCAGAATGTGCGCCGTGGCACGACCGGACCATCCGCTCGCCTGGTTTCCGGGAAAAATCCATATCGATGCGATGCACGCCCACACCCAGATCATCACATCGGCGCGCGATACCCCGACCCTGCAACGCAATCATGCCGTTCAGGCCCTGAATTACTGGAAGGTCAATGACCTTGAAACCAAACTTGCTATGATTTTACGCGGGATTGGCTGGGGCGGCATGCCCGAACATATGGTCGCGGACCATATCCGCAACGGAACCCTCGCCCTGCTCGATCCCGAAAGCTGGGACGGACTGGATCACATGCCGACCCTCGATATTGTCGTCGCCCACCGTCAGGACAGGCCGCTTGGCCCGGTTGCACAGTGGATTTTTGACCAGCTAAAAGACACACCCCGGTAATCGGCCCCACCGCATCCACGATCACCTTGCGACCACCTTGCAAAATCAGTCGTCGCCGGATGGGTCTTCGGGCTTGTAGATCACGTTTTCCGCGCCCTCGGCCCCCATGAAGACGACAACGACACGTGCGGGAACATCACCGTCATTGATCCCTTCATGCCAGTAATCCATCGCCTCAAGCACGCCTTCCCCGGCGCGATAGGTGGTTTTTCCCCCGTCGCCGTAATCAACCGTGATCTGCCCTTCAAGGATATAGCCATAGGTCGGCACGCCATGCTTGTGCCAGCCGGTTTTCTGCCCCGGCGCCATCGTCGCCAGCACCGATTTGATGCGTGCCTTGCCCGGCGGATAGGAAACCTGCTCGCCGACAAAATTCACACCACTATCAAGCAGCTTCACCCCGTCATGGACATCCACAGCCGCCCCGCCTTGATCCGAATGATTTTCCGTCGGTTTCTTCATGTCCCGCGAACGCCCGCCGTTTTGATGTTGCACAATCCGGCGATCATAATCCGGCAACACGCTTAAATCATAAAAAAACCGGGCATCATCACCATGACACCCGGTTTTCATCAACGGTTCAGTATCGCTCACCCTTACGGCGCAATCGTCACCTCGACCAGCGCATGGGTGCGGTTGGTATCGATATGGGCAATCGCACGGCGCAGGATTTCCGGCAAATCGGCCGCCCGTTCGGCCTTGGCTGTCCAGGCCCGGCTGGCTTCCGCGACCTTGGTGAAATCGGGGCTCGGTTTAAGCCCGGTCAGGGGCATTTGATTGGTTTTTGCGGCATAGCCATCGGGATACATGCCCGTCACCGACTGGCGCACCGCCCCCCATTCATTGTTGTTCAGAACAAGGATCAGGATCGGAAGCTCCAGCGCCTCGGCGATCTGGTGGCACGCCGTCGGGTTGGCAAACATATACGATCCGTCGCCCATGGTGGCGATCACAAGCTTGCTTTTATCCGCCAACTGATAACCCATCGACGCCGGGAAGGACCAGCCAAGCCCGCCGGAATGTGGCTCCTGATACCAGCTACTATGCTCCGAAAGCGAAAGCGGCTCCAGCGGGCAACCAAGCTCGGAAAACACCGTCGCCGACCGCCCGGCAATCGCCTCCGAAAGACACCGCGAAACAAAGGCCTTGCTCATCGGATCAACCGATCCGGCATCTGCCGCCGCCAGCGCCTTTTTGCGTGTCCCCGCATTGATCGCCGCGACCTTTTCACGCCGGTCCGCGCAGGTTTCGCGATGATCGCCATGATGACGATCCAGCACATCAGCCAGCGCCATGATCACATCGCCGGTTTCCCCACTCAGCGAGAGGTCGGCGGCAAAATTGCGCCCCGGAAAACGGGAATAAAGCGGGTTCTGCCCGATCTGGATCACCTTGCAATCGGGGCGGAGCGTATGAATATCGGGCGACCACGGGGCAAGGCAATCAATCACCAGAACCGCATCGGCATCTTTGAGCCACGGTGCCGGGTCCATCCCCGCCATCATCGGATGACCGGTGCCAAGGGCAAGCTGGATCGCCCAATATTGCACCACCGGAATGCCCCACTGATCGACCAGTGACGACAGGCGATCAAAGGCTTCGTGCGTGCCCGTGCCACGCTGCGCGATGATCACCGGATTTTTCGCATTGGCAAGGATGCGCGCCGCATCCTCAAGGCTTTCCTTGGGCGGCATCACCCGGACCGGCTGCATGCGAAGCGGCGCGTCAATCGCATCCCCCGGGCAGGGTTCGCACAAAACCTCGCGCGGCAGGGACACATAAACCGGCCCCTTGGGCACGGACGATGCAATCGCATAGGCCCGATCAACCACATCGGGCACCTGTTCGGGGAATTTAAGTTCATATTCCCATTTCGATGCCTCGCGCACCATCGCGGCCTGATCGCGCATTTCCTGGCCCCAGCCAATGGGAACCGTGCGCGCGCCAAGCCGCCCCTGTTCCATCACAGGCGTTCTGCCTGACATCAGGATCACCGGCACATGCTCCGTCGCGGCATTGATCGCGCCAATCGCGCAATTGGCCAGCCCGACATTGGTATGCGCCATCACCGCCTGGGTTTTGCCGGTCGCAAGGTAATAGCCATGCGCCATACCCATCGCGGCATTTTCGTGCGGCATGACAAGCGCGTGGGGAAGCTCGATATCCTTGGCATTGGCTTCGGCCAAGCCTTCGATGATCGGCGGAAAATCGGTGCCGGAATTGGCAAAGATATAATCCACCCCGATCGCCTTCATCCGCGCCAGAACGGCCCCGCCTGCGGTGAGCGTGATTTGCGCCTTGTCACTTTTCATTTGACGTTCCTGCCATATTTCTATATTTGAAATTTAATTTATAATATAGTTTATTATCGAAATCGGGCATGCGTCAAGGCACCGCGATGCAAAATCATGCGCGTGCAGCACAAAACCACCAGACCAAAGGAAACAGGATGCCAAGCCAGCTTAACGGATCGGTGCTCAAGGCGTTTCGCATTCTTGAACTCTTTGCCGAGGGACGAACCGAGCTGACCGCCAGCGACACGGCGGCGGCCCTTGGCATCAACACCATCACCGCCCACCGGTTCCTGCATACGCTGGAACAGGCAGGCGCGCTTCGCATGGTTGCGCGCGGGGTCTTCCGGCTGGGTTATGTCTTTGCCGATCTGGGGGATCGTGTGCTGCGCGATGGCAGCCTGCCCAATCTGATCCAGCCGGTGCTGGACGATCTGGCCCGCAAGGTGGGAGAGGCCTGCATGGCCACCGAATTTGACCGCGACATGGCCGTCTGCATCGCCAAGGCCCTGCCGGATCGTTCGCTTTATGTCGATATCCGCATCGGGTCGCGCCTGGATGCCTTTTGCACCGCCCATGGCAAATTGTGGCTGGCTTTCATGGGCCCGGATCAGCAGGACCGCTATTTCGATAGCATCCGCCTGACCGGCATGACCGAACGCACCATCACCGATCTGGCCGCCCTTAAATCCGAACTGCGCACCATCCGCGAACAGGGTTTTTCAACAAATAACGGCGAACGCGAAAGCGACATTTACGCCCTCGCCGTCCCGATCCTGACCCAGCATGGCCGCATGGTTTCGGCCATTTCAATATTCGGTGCCTCCCCGACCCTGATCGAACAGAAACGCGATACGCTGCTTAATGCCTTGCGCGACGCCGGCGAAAACGGCACGCGCGCCCTTTACGGGCATTTCTGATCGTCACAATCGTTCAAGACGACATCCGGCAAACCATGCGACATTTCCGGCGATGGTCCGAAAACCGGAAAGGCACGCAACTATGGTGATTGAAAATCTGCTGCTGCTTTGGCTTGCCGCCCTGCCGCTGATGGGAAGCCCCGGCCCCGCGACCATAAGCCTGGCCGCAAGTGGTTCGGCCTTTGGCATTCGGCCAAGCCTTGGCTATCTCGGCGGGATCATCATCGGCACCACGGCCGTTTTGCTGCTGGTCGCCACCGGCATTGCGACCGCCCTTCTCGCCCATCCAATTGCCGGTCAGGTCCTGACGGCAATTGCCGCAATCTATATCCTATATCTGGCGTGGAAAATCGCCACCGCCCCGATCAGGCCAGCCAGCAAACCAGCCCATCAGACCCAAGCCAGCCCTAAAGCCAAAGCCCCCGATTTCCGCGGCGGCGTGATGCTGGCAATCGCCAATCCCAAGGCCTTCGCCGCCATCGGCGCTGTCTATGCCGCCCATGCCATCACACCACATTCCCTATGGCTTGATAACACCCTTAAAATCGCGGCGCTGACGCTGGTGATCGTGCTGGTCAATAGCCTGTGGCTGATTTTCGGGGCAGGCTTTGCGCGCCTGCTATCCGATCCGCGTCTGGGGCGGATCATCAACATCCTGTTTGCCGCCCTGCTGATCGCATCCCTCGCCATGGCCCTGCTGTCGCTATCCTGACGGCAACAGGAATCTTCTGCGTCATTTACGCGCGAGCATCCGGCTCGTTTAAAAAAAGCTGCATCGTCACAAGATCAAGCCACCGGTCAAACTTGCGCGCAACCTGCTTGGCGCGGCCGACCTCGACAAAACCAAACCGCTCATGAAATCGAATGGAATTGACGTTTTCCGCATCAATGCCGCCAATCATCACATGCATACCGGCCTCTTTGGCCATCGGGATCAGCGTCGTCAACAGCGCCCTGCCAATTCCCGTGCCACGATGATCGACATGCACATGCACGGAATGCTCGACCGTAAAGCGATATCCCCAGCGCGCCCGCCACGGGCCATAGGACGCAAAGCCCAGAACCTTGCCATCGTCTTCCGCGACAAGCACCGGGAAGCCCTGCTGATTGCGCCCCTCAAACCATTCGCGTCGCTCCTCAAGGCTGGATGGCACATCGTCATAAATCGCCGTACTGTCGCGAAGAACCTGATTATAAATTTCAAGAATTTCCGGAAGGTCCCGTTCCGTCGCACCGCGCACAAGCATCATCGTCTCCGTCTTTTCATACCGATAATCTCTTGTCGACGATAATCCATTATAGTAGACAGTCAATATCGATTTTACGGAAAATAAACACCATCATGATCATTATAGAAGACGAAACCACCGCCACCCTTGCTGCCCGGCTTAAGCGCGAACGCGAAATCCGCGGCTGGTCACTGGCCCAGTTCGCCGATAAATCCGGCGTCTCCAAGGCCATGATCAGCAAAATCGAACGCGGCGAAGCCAGCCCGACGGCAACGGTTCTCGGCCGGCTTTCCGGGGCCCTGTCGCTTACGGTTTCGGCATTGCTCTCGTCGGCAAGCCCCGTCCATCATGGCGTACGGAAACACGCAAAGCAGCCATTATGGTCGGATCCCGAAACCGGTTATGTCCGCCGTCAGGTGCTATCGGGGCAGAAAATCCCGCTCGAACTTGTCGAAGTCACCCTGCCCGCCGGCAAACAGGTCACCATGCCCGCCTCCGCATATACCTTCATTCAGCAGGCGATCTGGGTGCTTGAGGGAACATTGCTGTTTCACAAAGGCGACAGGGTGCATCACCTCGACACCGGCGATAGCCTTGAACTCGGCCCGCCGCAAGATTGCATATTTGAAAATAAAAGCCCTGAAAACTGCCGCTATCTGGTCGCCGTCGTACGCAACTCGTACTGACGGGAAACCGCGCGGCTGGCTATGCCGCCCGCATGGTGCCCGGCGATTTGCCGGTTGTGCGTTTGAAGGCCCGGCTGAATGCCGCCTGCGAGCCATAGCCAAGCCGCTCCGCCACCACATCAATCGACATACGATCACGGGTGATCCACTGGCTGGCAAGGCGCATGCGAAGTTCCGTGACATAGCGAAGCGGCGTCACCCCGGTGACCTCAAGGAACCGTTCGGCAAAGACCGACCGCGAACTGCCCATTTCCGATGCCATCGCCTCGACGGTCCAGTTACGACCCGGATCGCGATGGATGGCGGCAATCACACGCCCCATGCGCGGGTCGCGCAATGCCTCGACCCAACCTTGCGCATCACCGCAACCGCATTCGACCCAATCACGCACGATCGATGCCGATACCACATCGGCAAGCCGCGTCAGAATCCCGGCAAAACCGGCGCGCTCGGTCGAAACTTCGCGCGCCATGGCTTCCAGCACCGGTAAAAGTTCGGGGTTTCGATCAATCAGGGTGCCGACCTGCATCACCTCGGGCATCATGCTGACCAGCGGATGCATCCCGCCAAGGTCAAATTCCATGCAGCCGCTGAAAATCAGCGTATCGGTGCTGCGGCACAGCTCCGCCTTGCAGGCATGAATATCATCCACCCGGCGGCAGATCGTCGTGACACTGTAATCGGTCACGTCAAGGCACGGGATGGACGGATCAGACAGCAGCGCATGAATGCCCCCGCGCGGCAAAAGCACCGCATCACCGGCCTCAAGCGTATGGACAACCCCGCTATCGGTGCGCAGGTAAACCCGCCCGCGCGCGATGAAATGAAACTGTGCGCGCGTCGGATCATCGCCAAATCGCACGCCAAAGGGCGGGGAAATCTGGATGCGGTTGTAATGCAGCCCGTCAAGCCGCATGCCGAGCAAAAGCTCGCTGATCAGGTCACTGGAAAGCATCTGCATGTCATCCGTTCCGGTGTTTTTTCGGACGATTGATCAATAATCAAGGAGAAACTGGCATAGCCCGTCCGGCGAGTCCACTCTATTCTGTTTGCAATGCACAAACACTCTATCCGAGAGGACATTCGATGACTGAGACAGTAAATAAGCCCACGGCTGCTGCTGCGCAAGGCGCGCCGGCCTGGTGGGCGGTTATTTCCATGACATTGGGGGTTTTCGGGCTGGTCACGGCCGAATTCCTGCCCGTAAGCCTTCTAACCCCGATGGCCGATGACCTGCAGATTACCGAAGGTCTGGCGGGTCAGGCAATGTCAACCACCGCCGTTCTCGCCCTGATCACAAGCCTTCTGACCGCGACCGTAACCCGCAGCATTGACCGCCGTTATGTCCTGCTGGGCTTTTCGATCCTTCTGACCATCTCGAACATCATGGTCGCCACCGCGCCAAGTTTCGCGGTGCTGCTGGCCGGTCGTGTTCTGCTGGGGATCGCACTTGGCGGTTTCTGGACCATGTCGGCCGCCACCGTTATGCGCCTTGTGCCGGAAAAAAGCATTCCGCGTGCGCTCTCCATCCTGTTTAGCGGTGTTTCGGCCGCCACCATCTTTGCCGCCCCGCTCGGAAGCTATCTTGGCGATGTGATTGGCTGGCGCGATGTGTTCCTGCTGGCTTCCCTGCTCGGTGTGCTCGCCCTTGTCGTGCAGTTCCTGACTTTGCCGAAAATGCCGCCGCGGGGCCGTGCAACGCTGCGTACATTGGTCGAGGTCATCAGCCGCCCGCGCATGAAATTCGGCCTGTTTTCGCTCGTCCTGATCATCACCGGCCATTTCGCCCTGTTCACCTATGTCCGGCCATTCCTTGAAAACATCACCGGCGTTGCCACGGCGGGCGTTTCGGGCATTCTGCTGGGCTTTGGTCTTGCCAATTTCATCGGCACCTATGTCGGCGGCGCGCTGGTTGCACGCTCGCTACGCATGACGATTGCCCTGATGCCGATGATCATGGGGCTTGCCGGGATCGGCATGGTCACCATTCAGGGTGCGATTGTCCCGACCACCGTTCTTGTCGCGATCTGGGGCATGGCCTTTGGTGGCGTTCCGGTCGCATGGTCCACCTGGATCACGCGCACCGTCCCGGACGAAGCCGAAAGCGGCGGCGGCCTTTTCGTCGCAGCTTTCCAGCTTGCGATTGCGACGGGCTCTGGCGTTGGCGGCCTTCTGTTTGACGCCAGCGGCGCACTTGGCGTCTTTACCATCGCCGGTATGTTGCTGGTGGGCGCATCGATCATCGTTACACTGGGTCTGCGGACCAGCCCTGTTCCCGCAACCGAACAGGCCTGAGGTCAGGACCGAGGCATCGCCCCACCCCCACCCTGATGCCTGATCAGGCGGGCCCAGTGCACCCCGGCAGTGTCACCACTGCCGGGGTTTCTTTATGCCAATTCACTCGGCTAATTCACTCTGGCAATTCACTCTGGCAGCGGGATAAATTCATCCCGGTCATCAACCGGCAGATCAAACCGCCCCTTGCCCCAGTTTTCCGCCCGCCAGTCGGCCTTGGCTTCCTCCAGCCGTTCCCTGGACGAGGCCACGAAATTCCACCAGATATAACGCGGGCCCGAAAATGTCGCCCCGCCAAGGATCATCAGCCGCGCACCCTGTTCCCCGGCAATCACCGTAATCCTGTCACCGGGGCGGAACACCATCATCTGCCCGGCGTCAAAATCCTGTCCCGCGACCGAAATCGAACCCTCGACGATATAAATCCCGCGATCCTCGTGATCATCGGGCATCGGCAACATCCGCCCGGCGTCAAGCTTCACATCGGCATAGAAGGTTTCGGAAAACATCGTCGCCGGGGCGACCTCGCCATAGGCATTGCCAAGGATCAGGCGTACCGAAACGCCATCTTCCTCGATCACCGGCAAGGTGCCCCTGCCGTGATGGGCGAATGTCGGGGCGATATCTTCCTGTGCTTCGGGAAGGGCCAGCCACGTCTGTATGCCAAACAGGCTGTTGGGGCCGCTTCGCGCCGTGGCCGATGTCCGTTCGGAATGCGAAACACCCCGCCCGGCCACCATCCAGTTAAGCTCGCCTGGCTTGATGATCTGATCGGCCCCGGTGCTGTCGCGATGATGGAAATCACCGCGAAACAGATAGGTCACCGTACCCAGCCCAATATGGGGATGCGGCCGGACATCAACGCCCTGCCCGGTCAGGAATTCGGCCGGTCCCGCCTGATCAAAAAAGATGAACGGCCCGACCATCTGGCGCTTTGGCGCGGGCAAGGCACGCCGGACCTCAAACCCGCCCAGATCGCGGGACCGCGGAATGATCAGGGTCTCGATGGCATCACTATCGACAATATCGGGGCAGCCGGGTTCAAGTGCGGGGTTCCAACTCATGGGCGTCATCCTTTTGCGGGTCTTTGGACGGGTATGGCGATTTTATCGGCCCTGCCGGTGCGACGGCCCGATGGCGATGATGCAGACTGGCGCGCGCACGGCCATCCGGCTAGTCCCCCGAACCGCCACGCTGTGTCGCCAAAAGCGGAACACAGAACGGAGCCCAAAGCAAAGCCCAAGGCCGAACACACAGCTTGCACCCAACCGCCCCGCAAGTCACCCAGAACCGCCAAACCATCCCGACACCATGCCAAGCCAAGCCATGCCGAACCAACCCAAGCCACCCCACCCCGTCATTCCCGCGAAAGCGGGAATCCATCTCGCAAAGCGCACTCTCGTAAAAGGCGATCCGATCAAGTGCCAACCAACCGATCGCGTGTTGACGACTAAGTCGCTAAAGACCTGTCCACTGGCAATTATTCGGTTTACCGTATCGTTCAAGAACCACCATTGACGAAGCCTAATCTCGCAGGCTCCGGTTGAATTATTTGAGGTATCTGATGCGCTTCACTGAAAACGGGCCGGACATCCCGCACGAATTAATTGCCGCGCAACGGAATGGACAGGTAATCTTTTTCTGCGGCGCAGGCATATCTGTTCCGGCGGAACTCCCCGGATTTAAATGCCTCACTGAAAACGTGGCGCAAAAGCTCCACGCAACCGATCATGATATTGTAAAGAACATGATCGAACGGGGTGAATATGACAGAGTATTTTCTTGGCTGCGGCAACACTATCCCAGCGACCAAGTGGATTATCATATTTTAAACTCATTAAAAGTACCTCGCAGCCCAAAATTAGAAAACCACCGAAATCTTCTAAAACTATCGAAAACACCGCTCGGCGAACCGCTAGTGGTCACAACGAATTTTGACCGATTATTTGAACGCGCCCAAGAAGGCCTAAAACACTATACCGCACCATTTCTGCCAGACTTACAAATGGATAGAGACGCTTCTGGCATTATTTATCTTCATGGCCGCTGGCAGAAACCAAATCGCAAAAATCCCACAAAATATAATCTCGTTATTAGCTCTCAGGATTTCGGAAAGGCTTATTTGTCACATGGTTGGGCGGCACGTTTTCTGTCCAATATTCTTCGAACAAGAACCATTATCCTGATTGGCTATTCAGGCGATGACACACTGGTCAGATATCTTCTCGAAGGCTTGAATTCTGAAACAGAAAACATTCATACAAATGTGTACGCCTTCGACTGCGGTTCAGAGGGTGAGGTAAAACGGAAATGGTCCTCTCTGGGTGTCAATGCGATCCCTTATCCTGATCACAGCGACCTTTGGAAAACCATTGAAGAATGGTCAAAACTTGCTGCGACACCGGACTACTGGGAAAACTATATTCACAATATAGCTCAGAGTTCTCCTCGCAGCTTGCTACCATTCCAACGTGGACAAGTCGCTTCTTTCATTTCAGATCAAAAAGGTGCCGAAAAGTTTGCTGCATTTAATCCACTACCACATGCGGAATGGATTTGTGTTTTTGACAGAAACGTAAGATTCTTTAAGCCCAAAAGCTACTTTCCCGAAACTGAAGCCACAATAGACTTACTTGATGATTACGGCACTGATCGCGACCCTTCACGAGCTGAACTGGAGCGTAGCAGCGATCAGAATAACTTTCTTATCGGCGATGACTATGTGAGCATCCTACCAACTCACGAAACGTCAAAACTTTCCGAACGTTTATCTAATCTCAACTATTCTGAACTTTGGCGCGTTAATTCCCGGACAACTGCGCTGTGCCACTGGATAACCAAAGTAATCGATCAACCTGAAACGATTTGGTGGTTACTAAAGCAAACGACCCTTCATCCTATAATTCTGAATTGCATCGCCTCTAAAAGCTTTGAAGCGCCGGACAGCCCCCTCACTAAGCTTGAGAAATTCTGGCCGTTGTTTTTTTATTTTCACAAAAATAAATCGACTAACAGCGACTATGAATGGTTTAAATTAAAGAACAAAATTGATACCAAAGGATGGAACATTTCGATAATTGATCAGCTTAGTGAAATAACACGGCCTGAATTATTACCTAAAACCTACCGAACTCCAGATGTTCCTATAAATAGCTTCAATGAGATCGAAAGTATCATACCTGCTTTCGAAGTTCATTTTCCCCACCTGACATACATGGAACTGTCTGTTCCAGATTCTTGGATATCACAAACTCTTGAGGCTCTAACAAAATCCTTGAAGAAGGCTGTCGATTTATTAAAAATGATCGAATATTCAGCAGTCGAA
The DNA here is from genome assembly GCF_001613805.1 of Thalassospira lucentensis. Taxonomy (GTDB): domain Bacteria; phylum Pseudomonadota; class Alphaproteobacteria; order Rhodospirillales; family Thalassospiraceae; genus Thalassospira; species Thalassospira lucentensis_A. The sequence continues at coordinate 23,180 of NZ_LPVY01000022.1, read as the reverse complement.
TTCCGCCACTTTGACTTTCCACCGCTTACATCAAATAAAAACGGCTTTTCCTCACACATCGACACTTTCGGCAAGTTAATTTTGCTAGCAGCTGATCTAATTGAACGACTAGTGCATATTGATGCTCAAGAACTATCAAAAATCGTAAATAAATGGCCAGCTTCTGAACCAAATGTCTTTGACAGATTGAAACTTTTTGTCTGGCGGTTCGATAACATCATCCCGACATCTAAAGTTGCTGAACAGCTTGATACCATATCAAATGAAGTATTTTGGGACAGCTACACAACCCCAGAATTACTGGAAATGCTAAACATTCGCCTTTCAGGTTTTTGCGAGAAAGATCGTTTGAAAATTGAAAACCGGATATGGGCATTTACAGATAAATATGAATGGGAAGATCAAAAGAGTTTCGAAGAGCGTAAGATATATTGGCTCGGACGAATTTTCTCCAAAATCGACGAAACGTCTGCAGGGTTAACGAGCTCTGGAAAAACCCGACTGAATCAAATCAAAGCATCTGAACATTGGAAAGATGAATATCTTGAAGATGAGTTTTCCAGCGGAGGAGTTAAAGGCGGCTTCGTTTCGACTGACACCTCAGCCGACGGTCTGGAAAAACTTGGAGGGACTGAACTTTTCGAGGAAATTTTGCGCCGTGAAAGCGACCACTCCGTTTTTTTAAAGGAGAACAAGCCATTCATCGGGTTAATTAAAGCAGATCCTATAAAGATAACAACAGAACTACTTTCTGAGCTAGAAAAAGGCGAACATAGAAAGCATTTCTGGCAACAGCTATTTTCCCATTTCCCTGAAGCCGCATCAACCGAAGACATAAAATTTATTGCAAAAACAATCCCTACCCTCCCGGAAGAGGTCGTTTATGAATGTAGGTATACCTTAACAAGTTGGATCCAAAGGCAACTCCCTAAAACACTGAAAAACGAACAAAAAATCTTTTGGGAGATTTGGGACCACGTATTCTTCCAATTGAACAGCTATGGCCTACAGGCGACAAAAAGCGCTATCGGAGAGACCAGACGTGCAGGACGTATCGTTCGAACCTCCCGTAAAACCATAAACCACGCCTTAAACTCACCAATCGGTCATCTGGTGGAAGCGATTTTCCAAACTATTGAAAGCTGGTCACTCAATCACGCAACCAACGATTTCACGGCCATACTTAACCGACTGGCTCTTAGCCTGAACGCAATTGGTGATGGATCGGCAAATGCCGCAGCCATGATCGCCCTTAGGTACAATTATCTGTTTCATTGGTTCCCGGATTGGGCGAAGGAACACCTTGTCCCAGTATTTGCAGTCGAACATGAAAACGCGGAAGCCGCTTGGCGAGGGTTGGTAAACCAAAGAAAATTAACTGTTGGCGATGCATTTTGGTCAATAAAATCAGAAATGATAAAGGTTCTTTGGTCCCAGGTAGAATGGGAAGATGAGGGAGATTTCAGGAGAAGTCTTGCATGTATTGTTGTTGCTTATGCTTATTTTTACGGACATAGAAAAAAGTACCTTCAAGATTATGAGATACGAACGGCCATCAGGAATTTCGACGATGAATCTCGAGCTCATGCTCTTTGGCAGCTATGGCGAATTGTTGAGGATCACGATTGCTGGCCAACATTCGGAAAGGTCTTCTTTAAGAGATATTGGCCTTTGGAACGAGAGTATCAGTCCCGAAAGACTTCTAGTCAGCTGCTTATGTTAGTCTCAAAGTCTGGCAATCACTTCCCAGACATTGCAGAAACAATCATACCTTTTCTTGTTCCAGCAGAGAGAGGAGATATGTTCACTCACAGCATTATCTCTGAATCTCCCTCAATCGCGTCTCAATGGCCTGACGTGGTCTTACGCATTTTTGACCGAATTTATCCAACCTCAATGTCGACAGCCCCATACAATCTTCGTGAAGCCTTAGATGAGATCGCCCAGGCATCCGCTCATTTAAGGGTAGATCCAACTTGGAAGCGGCTTGACGAAATTTGTCCGGTAAGGTGATGATCACTCGCCCAAAAACAAAACCCCGGCCCAATAACTTGAGCCGGGGCACGAAGTGCTCTGGAGGGAGACGGGGCTTTTATCGTGGCCCCTTGGTAAAACCCTGATATCCCTTGGGCATCAGATCGATCCGATCAATCAGATCGACCTGATCGTCACCTTGCGTTCCGCCTGTGTTTTAAGCCGGTTGCGAAGCGCGCGGCCAAACGGGGCGGCCTCGATCTCGAATTCGTCGCCATCCTGCGTTTTGATGCCATCGGCAAAGGAAAGCGTCGCCGTGCCAAAGAAATGCGCATGCACATCGCCCGGGCGGCAGAACAGATCATATTTGAAGTGATGATATTCAAGATTGGCGAGAGAGTGAGACATATTGTCCTCGCCACTCAGAAACGGTTTTTCCCAGATGACCTTGCCATCGCGATAAAGCCGCGACGTGCCTTCAACATGGCTTGGCAGATCACCCAGAAGCAGTTCCGGCCCCATCGCGCAGGCACGCAGTTTCGAATGCGCCAGATAAAGGTAATTCTGGCGTTCCATCACATGGTCGGAAAACTCGTTGCCAATCGCAAAGCCGATGCGCACCGGATTGCCTTCGGGGTCAATCACGTAAATCGCGGCAATTTCGGGCTCTTCGCTGCCATCAAGGGCAAAGGACGGGCTTGGGATATCCGCACCCGGATTGGCCACGACCGAGCCATCACCCTTGTAAAACCATTCCGGCTGCACGCCCTGTTCGCCCGCTTTCGGCTTGCCGCCCTCGACCCCCATGCGAAACATCTTCATGGAATCTGTTTCATCCGCCGCCTTGTTATCGGCCTTGTGCATGTTGGCCCGGGCCGACGCAGAGCCAAGGTGGGTCAAACCCGTTCCGGTGACAAGGAAATGCGCCGGATCGGCATGGGTGATCGGCGGGAGCAACCGGCCGGATTTGGCGACCTCGTCATAATCAACGTTGGTGTCGCCCAGGCGGGCCTTTGCCGCCTCGATCATCGTGACCCCTTGCGAAATCGCGATGCTGGCAAGCTCGCGCGTGGAGGCAACCGCCTTAAGCGGGATCAGGGTTTTGGCATCCTCGACCACGGCCACATGCTGCGCGCCGGCGGTATCCTTGTATTGAACCAGTCTCATGAAATCTGTCCTGATAATGTCTCTGTTCGTAAAATCGGGGGTATTTTCCGGCCGATCAGACCGCGATCAGACCCAGCCGCCATCAACGATAAAGTTCTGTGCCGTGACCATGCGGCTTTCGTCCGAGGTCAGGAAAAGCGCCATGCGCGCGATATCGCTCGGCATCACCCTGTTTTTAAGGCACTGGCGCTCGTCAATCTCGCGCTCGGCGGCTTCGTCGACCCAAAGGTCAAGCTGGCGCTGCGTCATGACCCAGCCGGGCACCAGCGTATTGACCCGGATGCCATCCTTGCCAAGGTCGCGTGCCATGCCGCGCGTCAGGCCATGGGTTGCGGCCTTTGCCGTGGTATAGCCCGGCATGCCGCCCTGCCCCATCATCCAGCTTACCGACCCGAAATTGACAATCGCACCACCACCGGCCTTCTGCATCATCGGGGCGACCGCCTGAATGGCAAAAAACGACGGGCGGATATTGATCGCCTGGCGCTCATCCCAGTATTCCGGCGTCACGTCCTGCCATTTATGGCGGGTATCGTTGGCGGCATTGTTAAGCAACGCCGTGATCGGGCCATTGGCCTTGGCAGCCGTTGCTACCGCATCCTGAAGCGCCTTGATATCGGTAATGTCGCATGTGATGAAAAGCGGCTTGTTCTTGGCATCCTTGCCCAGCTTTTCAACAAGCGCATGGCCTGCTTCCTCGGCAATGTCGACAAAGGCGACTTTCGCGCCCTGCTCGACAAAGGCGGTTACAAGCGCCTCGCCAATGCCCGTGGCACCGCCGGTAATGAAAACCGATTTATCGGCAAGGCTGGTATAGTTCGTTGGCATGCGATCGGACATGATCGTCGGCTCTCCCGTCATCTGGTCTTGGTGTGCCGATCCCTGATCCGGGTACCGGTTCCCTCCGGCACGCCATGATCGGGGATCAGGGTTCAAACTGGCAGGATGCACCCGATAAGGGGTACGTAAGGGGCATCGCATCGCATCACATCACATCACGTCAGGTGATCGGGTAACTGCAAAACATCTCGCCCGCCTGCCCGCAAATTTTGCGAAAATCCACCATCGCGCATCTTTCGGGCCGGATTATGATCTCCGTTTACAATACCCGTTGCCGTGCGATGGGGTGCTTCCTCCTGACAGTCTTGTTCTTTTATTCTTCATACAATAACATTAATTATCAGGATGTGGCTTGCTGTCAAGCCGCAAACCGGCAACATCCGGGTCCGGGACGATGCCAAACTCACTGCTTCTTATTTGGTGATAAGTGGTCTATAAAAATGACACCTCCGATAGGGTGCAATCGCACACGGCGCACAGCCACCGAAATAAATATATGCGTTGCAGCACAAGGCATTATCGGGCGCACGGAAGTTGCCCTTAAAATAAATTCATATTATATGAATAATGTCAGAGTGCGGTCACCGACCCAGCCACCGCTTTCCACAGATATCAAAAGACCGCACCGGAGGAATTTGAATGCCATCGTCCATGTCACGAACCTATGCCAAACGCAGCCTGCACAGCATCGTTGCCCATGATCTGGGATCACGGATCGTTTCGGGCAAACTGGCACCGGGCGATGTCCTCCCGACCGAGGCGGCCTTGAGTGAATCGCTTGATGTCTCGCGCACGGCCCTGCGCGAGGCGATCAAGATCCTCTCGGCCAAGGGGCTGATCGAAAGCCGTCCGAAAACCGGCACGCGCGTCAAACCGCGCACAAGCTGGAACCTTCTGGACCCTGATGTTCTGTCCTGGCATTTCCCCGATCCCGATCCGGCGTTTCTCTATGGCCTGTTTGAAACCCGCATGATCATCGAGCCCAACACCGCCGCCATGGCCGCCGAACGCGCGACCGAGGAACAGCTCGCCACGATCGAGGCCGCCTATACCGGCATGGAAAATGCCGAACTCGGCACCGAGGCCGTCTATATCACCGACCTTGTTTTCCATCAGGCGATTTTGGATGCGTCGGGCAATGATTTCATGAAATCGTTCGGCATGCTGATTGAAACCGCGCTGATCGGCTCGTTCCGCCTGTCGTCGGGCGGGCCAAAGGCGCATGTCAAATCCCTGCCTGACCATTTCGCGGTGTATCGCGCCATCGCGCACCGCGAACCCGGCGACGCCCGCGAAGCCATGCGCAACCTTCTCAGCCGCACCATGCTGCAACTCCGCCAGCAGCTCGGCATGAAAAGCGAACATGACTGGGATGTGATCGGTCTCTGATACTGCTTTGATGTCGCCTGACGGACCCGGCGATGTCATCGCACCCATACAGCAGCAAAAGACAAAAACGGGGCTGTCATCAGGACGGCCCCTTTTGTATTCCTCATACAAATAAAAAGCCGTTTTTCGTCTCATAACGGCCAAAACCCGTATTCCTCACACAAATAAAAGCCGGTTTTTCGTGCCCGAAATGCATGGTCACGATCTTCGCCACGCCGCTTCCCGCTCCATTATTCACCAAAAATGAAAAATCGGATCGATTATGAAAAATAACTTCATAAAAAAACCGGATCGCAAAGCCGCGTTCTGACCGCCGGAATGAACGCCCCTGAAAACACTTCGGGCCGAAGCAGCCCTGCCGCCCCGGCCCGAATTTAACGCCATGATATGACCGGATGATATGACCGGTTTCAGCCCCCGATAGCTTACCCCGCCCCGGCCCGCATCCCCGAAAATGACCGTGTAATCAGGCGTTGCAGCACGATAAAGCCAAACAAAAGCGCCCCGATCATGATCTTGGTCCACCAGCTATTGAGCGACCCGTCAAACGCGATCAGGGTCTGGATCACCCCCATGATGATCCCGCCAAAGAAGGTCCCAACCACAAAGCCCATGCCCCCGGTCAGAAGCGTTCCGCCAATCACCACCGCCGCAATCGCGTCAAGCTCCACCCCGACGGCTGCCAACGGATAGGCCGATGCGGTATAAAACGCGAAAACAACCCCGGCCAAGGCACTGAAAAAGCCCGACAAAGTATAAACCCGGATGATCGTGCCCTGCACCGGAATGCCCAGCAATTCCGCCGATTGACGGTCCCCGCCAATGGCATAGACATTGCGCCCGAACCGGGTGTAATGCGCGATCACCACCCCGGCAATCACCGTAATCAGCATCAGCAACGCCGCCGCACTGATCCAGCCACGACCGGGCAGCGGGATTTTAAATCCGCTGAAATCGGCGACAAACGGATGATCAATCGGCACGGAATCAAGGTTGATCAGGAAACACATCCCGCGCAGGAAAAACATCCCCGCCAGGGTGATGATAAAGGGCTGGATATCGAATTTGGCGATAATCACCCCCATGAAGGCCCCGAAAAGCGTCCCCACCGCAATCGAAATCACCACCGCCACCAACGGATGCATACCAAACCCGGTGACAAGCTCGGCCATCAATACGCCGACAAAGGCAATCATCGAGCCGACCGAAAGATCAATCCCGCCCGACAGGATGACAAATGTCATGCCGACCGCGGTAATGATCAGAAACGCATTATCGGTCAGAAGCGCACCCAGAACATAGGTATCGGAAAACGCCCGATGTTCGGCAATCCCGTAACCGTAAAGCAGGGCCAGCACCGCCAAAGTGGCGAGCAACGGGTAATAACGTTCATTAATTTTCATCGGAATTCCCCCGCACCTTCCGGCTGCCGATCTTTTCCCACGCCTTGCCCGCCAGTTCGCGGGATTTCGGCGCCTGCACCAGCAGAACCACCATCACCACCGCCGCCTTGACGATCAGGGTATATTGCGACGGCAAACCCGACAGCAAAATGCCCGTGGTCAGCGACTGAATGATCAGAACCCCGATCACCGTCATGCCGATAAAGAACCGCCCGCCCATCAGCGACGCGCCCCCGATCACCACCGCCAGAATGGCATCCAGTTCAAGCCACAGCCCGGCATTATTGGCATCCGCGCCGCGGATATCAGCCGCAATAATGATCCCGGCAAAAGCCGCACACAGCCCCGAAATCGCATAGGCCAGAAGCTTGATCCCGCGCGCATCAATACCCGCAAGTCGGCTGGCGCGTGCATTGCCGCCAACCGATTCAACAAACAGGCCAAGGGCTGTTTTGCGCATCACGCCGTAAAGCGCCCCAATCACCACCGCAGCAATGATCACCCGCCACGGAATGCCCAGCAGATAACCGCTGCCAATCCCTTCGAAAAACGCCCCGTGGAAGGTCACGATCTGCCCATCAGTGATCATCTGCGCAATCCCGCGCCCGGCCACCATCAGGATCAGGGTCGCGATGATCGGCTGGATATCAAGATAGGCCACCAGCATCCCGTTCCACAGCCCGCACAGCACCCCGGCGCCAAGGGCGGCCAGGATGATGACCGCCGGATGCAGATCGGTATCACGGATCAGAACCGCCATCACCGCGGCCGAAATCGCAATCACCGATCCGACCGAAAGATCAATGCCCCGCGTGCCGATGACCACCGCCATGCCGACCGCCACAAGGGCTGTCGATGCGCCGCGATGCACCACATCAACAAGCGACCCGTAAAGATGCCCGTCAACAATGCGAATATCAAAAAAGTCCGGCGATATGATCCCGATACCCAGAATGATCAGCACAAGGGCCGCCACCGGGCCAAACCATTGCCGGCTCAGCAAAGAAGATGCAGACATGGCGCTGCTTTCCCGTAATTTCTTTTTGTCCTGCAAGCTGGTCATCGTGCAATCGCCTCGATGATCCTGTCCTGCGTGATTTCGGCACCCGTCAGTTCGGAAACCTTTTGGCGGTCGCGCATCACCGCCACCCGGTCGGCAAAGGCAACGATTTCCTCAAGCTCGGATGACGCCACCAGCAGGGCCAGCCCCTCGTCACAAAGCTCCTTGATCAGCTTGATGATATCGGCATGCGCGCCCACATCAATGCCGCGTGTCGGCTCGTCAAGAATAAGGAAAATCGGCTTGGACACCAGCCAGCGCGCCAGAATGACCTTCTGCTGATTGCCACCGCTCAGTTGCCCGACAGGCTTTTCGCTGTCCGGTGTCGCAATCCCCAGCGCCTTGATCATCTCATCGGCGGTTTTCTGCTGCTCGGCGCGTGCAATCGGGCGCAGCCAGCCCCGCCGCCCCTGAAGGGCCAGCATGATATTTTCACGCACGCTAAGCTCCGCCACAATACCATCCTGTTTGCGGTCCTCGGGGCAAAGCCCGAAACCCGACCGGATCGCATGGCGGGGGGATCGCAGCATCACTGGCTCGCCGTCAAGGAACACAAGACCGCTATCGGCCTTTTTCGCCCCGAAAATAAGCTCCGAAAGCTCCGTCCGGCCCGACCCCAGAAGCCCGGCCAGACCGACAATCTCGCCGCCCGAAAGGTCAAGCGTCACGGGCTCCAGCACGCGCTTCTTGCCCAGATTCTTGATCTGGATCTGGCGGCCCTTGCCGGTGAAATTGCTTTCATCCTGATGGCGATGCGAACTGACTTCGGCCAGTTCCCGGCCCAGCATGTGATTGATAAGGTCAATCTGCGCCAGTTCTTTGGTCACAAACGTGCCAACAAGCCGCCCGTTGCGCAAAACCGTGATGCGGTCCGTGATCGCGTAAACCTGATCCAGGAAATGGGTGACAAACACAATGCCAAGCCCCTTGGCACGCAGTTCGTTCATGATGCGAAACAGGGTGCGGATTTCCTCGGCATCAAGGCTTGCGGTTGGTTCGTCAAGGATCAGAACCCGCGCATCCAGTGCCACCGCACGTGCAATCGCGACCAATTGCTGGATCGCCACCGAATAGGAACCCAGCGGCCGGTTGACATCAATATCAAGCCCCAGCGTTTCAAGTGCAGCCTTGGCGTCGCTTTCGGTTTTCTTCCACGAAATAAACCCGAATTTCAAAGTCTGGCGTTCCAGCATCAGGTTTTCGGCAACCGACAGCGTGGGAACCAGGTTCACTTCCTGATAAACCGTCGAAATGCCAAGCGCCTGTGCGTCGCCCGGATGGTTTGGATGGATTTCCTGCCCGTCAAGCAGGACCGTACCGGCATCGCGCGGATGAACCCCGGTAATCACCTTGATCAGGGTCGATTTCCCGGCACCGTTTTCACCCAGAAGCGCGTGAATTTCACCGGATTGCAAATCGAAATCGACATCCTGCAAGGCTTTGACGCCGGGAAAAAACTTTCCCGCCCCGCGTACTGACAGCACGGATTGCGTCTTCTCAGACATGGATAGCCCCTCTCCCTTTATGTTCACTGGCTTTGACACATCATACACGGCACGAAATTCATGCCCGGATGCGTCCAAACGCACCCCCGCCATCAGACGGGGATGCGTTCAGACATCACGCCAGTTGCGTCACCCCAACCGCACGGTAAGGCGCACGGTTGCGGACAACGGCCTTACTTGCTGCGCATTTTGTATTCTTCGGCAGCGGTATCAGGCAGATAAAGCGGACCATTGGCCTTGATCCATTTCGGCACTTCCTGGCCATCCATGGATGCCTTGATCGCGTCAAAGGCCGGTGCGCCCAGATGCGGGTTCAGCTCGATGGTGGCATTGGTATCGCCATCGGCCATCGCCTTGAAGATATCAGGAACCGCATCGATCGATACGATCAGGATGTCATCCCCCGGGTTCAGACCGGCTTCCTTGATCGCCTGCACCGCACCGAGCGCCATGTCATCGTTATGCGCATAAACCGCACAGATGTTCTTGCCGCCATCTTCGGCTTTCAGGAAGCTTTCCATGACTTCCTTGCCGCCCGAACGGGTGAAATCACCCGACTGGGAACGGATGATGCTGATGCCCGGGAAGTTGCCGACAACGGACTCAAAACCTTCCTTGCGGTCATTGGCAGCCGACGAGCCAACAGTGCCCTGCAGCTCGACAACATCACAAACGCCGTTGGTTTCCGCTGCAAGCCATGCGGCTGCAAGCGCGCCTTCCACCACGAAGTCGGATGCAACCTTGGTCAGATACAGGCTTTCATCGGCCGCAACCCCACGGTCGACCAGAACGACGGGAATACCGGCATCCTTGGCTTCCTGAAGCACCTGATCCCAGCCGGTTTCAACAACCGGTGCCAGCAGAATGCCATCAACGCCCTGGGCGATGAAGGAACGGACTGCCTTGATCTGGTTTTCCTGTTTCTGCTGCGCATCCGAGAATTTCAGATCAATGCCGCGCTTTTCCGCTTCGGCCTTGATTGATTCCGTCTCGGACGTACGCCAGCCGCTTTCCGACCCGATCTGCGAAAAGCCGATCATCATTTCGGCCTGTGCCGCAAAGGACAGACCAAGTGCAACACCGAGTGCTGCCGTCGAAACTGCAAGCTGCTTGAGACTTTTCATTATTTCCTCCCTAAAGGCTGTTTTATTGCTAAAAGCCATATAGTAATACAATATGATTTGAAGGAACTCAACGGCCTAAATGCGCCTCCCCACTTTCGCGTAGAAAGCGTGGTTGACAGCGGATGAAAAAACCGCAAAGTCTAAATAAAACAGCTATTTGCAGATAAAATGAGGCGACATGTCGAAAAACCCGACAGCAATCCCGATGAACCCGGCACCGGCAGGAACCCTGCAAATCAGGACCGCAAAAATGCGAATCCTGCTATCCCCCTATGGGGCGCGTATCCGGGCGCTTTGGCTGCGTAATGACGACGGCACGGAAACCAATATCACTGTCGGCCTGCCCGATGATGATGCCTACGCCACCCATGACAGCTATATCGGCGCGGTCTGCGGGCGCTATGCCAACCGCATCGCCAATTCGGCCTATATCGCCCCGAATGGTGACCGGGTGACACTGGCCGCCAATGAAGGCCCCACACACCTGCATGGCGGCATCACCGGCTTTGATCGACACGACTGGTCGGTTACGCAAAACTCTGATCACAAAATCGCGTTCCACCTCGAAAGCCCTGATGGCGATCAGGGATATCCGGGGAATTTCTCGGCCACCGCGACCTATTCGATTGTCGCTGAAAATCGCCTGCGCCTTGAAATCACGGCAACCTGCGATCAGACCTGCCCGGTCAATATGACCAGCCACGCCTATTGGAACCTGACAGGGCGGTTTGATAAATGCGCGGCCCTGCATATCCTGCAAATCAATGCCGATGCCTATCTTCCGATTGATGATCGCCTGATCCCGCTTGCCGGGCGCCGCGACGTTGCCGGAACCAGCTATGATTTCCGAAACCCCGCCGTGATCGCACAGAACCTTCTGAATGCCGATCAGGGCTTTGATCACAATTTCTGCCTCAATGGCGCGCGCGGACCGCTTAAACAGATCGCAACCCTGTCCGATCCCGATAGCGGCCGGACGATGAAACTGTTCTCGACCGAGGCCGGATTGCAATTCTACCTATCGCAGCATTTCACCGATGCGATGAAAATGCCCGACGGCAAAAGCCTCCACAAATCCAGCGGCATCGCCCTTGAACCCCAAACCTTCCCCGACAGCCCCAACCGCCCGGACTTCCCAAGCCCGTGGCTCAATCCGGGCGAGACATATAAGCACGTGATCGAGTGGGAATTCTCCTAACAAAGACAGCTGCTGCCTCCGGCTCATGGTCATCAAAATATCATCGAAAGTTGTATGACGCAGCGCAATAACGCGCTGGTGTAAAACAACTTTTGTGATACCTTATAGTCATTCCATTTGAGAAACCCATCTGGAGGCACACCTCGCGGAATGTCCGCAGGGTGATCGTTGCGTGGAAGAAGAGCTTTCATTCGGCCCCTTCACGTTCTTGCCTGCCCGACGTGCTCTTTTGCGCGATGGCAAAGCCGTGCCTGTTGGCAGCAGGGCAATGGAAGCCACTAAACAGGCATCGGGCTTCATCAGCAATATTCCCGGACGCGGATACATCCTCATTGCAACGCTGCAACACGGCACAGGATCGTCAGCCAGCAATCAAGGCAACAATTCACCCGCCGATAACATCACTACGCCGACATCCGATGCAACCCCGCCCCGCCATCCTATGGCCATGCCAAGGCCTTTGTCGCCGGCTTCTGTTCGCAATCAACGGGATGAAAACCCGACAAAACGGCTGCCCGTCTCCAGGCTGCTGACCATTGTCGGCCCGGGTGGATTGGCAAAACGAACAGTCAAATGCGTTTTCGATGGAAATATCACGGCGAAATCTTCTTTTGGCGGGCGGGTCGGCCGTCGTGGCCAACGAACTTCCCAAAATGTCCTTTGCCGCAACCAATCCGAACCCGACAAAATCAGGAGTACAGAGCATGTCGTTTATCAAAACCAAGGATGGCACCGAAATTTTCTACAAGGACTGGGGCAAGGGTCAGCCGATCCTGTTTTCTCATGGCTGGCCGCTATCGGCCGATGCATGGGATGCCCAGATGGTGTTTTTTGGCCAGCAGGGATATCGCGTAATCGCCCATGACCGCCGCAGCCACGGCCGTTCCACCCAGACTTGGGATGGCAACAATATGGACCAGTATGCCGATGATCTGGCCGAACTGATCGACTATCTGGACCTGAAGGACCTGATCATGATCGGCCATTCGACCGGCGGCGGCGAAGTGGCGCACTATCTGGGTCGTCATGGCACCAAACGCGTTGCAAAGGTCGTTCTGGTCGGCGCGGTTCCGCCCCTGATGCTGAAAACCGATAAAAACCCCAACGGCTTGCCAATGGACGTGTTTGACGGCATTCGCAAGGGCACGCTTGAAGACCGGTCGCAATTCTTCCGCGATGTGACCATTCCGTTCTATGGCTATAACCGCGAAGGCGCGAAAATTTCCGAAGGTGTGCGCGAAAGTTTCTGGGCACAGGGCATGATGGGCGGCATCAAGGGCCAGCTTGACTGCATCCGCGAATTTTCCGAAGTCGATTACACCGAAGACCTTCGCAAGATCGATAAACCCACCCTGATCGTGCATGGCGATGATGACCAGATCGTTCCGATTGTCGCATCCGCGCTTGAAAGCTCGAAAATCGTCAAGGGATCGGTTCTGAAAATTTACGAAGGTGCCGATCACGGCCTTTCGCAAACCCATACCGAACGTTTCAATCAGGATGTTCTCGATTTCATTCGGGCCTGACATCCGTTTTCGATGATTGCCTGAACCGTTACGCAGAACAGAACCGCTTTCCGGGGCTGGATTGATGCCCCCGCCAATCCATCCCCCGGAAACGGCCCGATCTGCCTTCGCCCTTTCAAGGACAATTCGCATTAATCGTTTCAAACCTCAGGAAGCAGGAGCCCGCCATGTCAAAGGGAACCGCACTTGTTACCGGTGCCTCGTCGGGCATTGGTGCCGTTTATGCCGACCGACTTGCCAAACGCGGCTATAACCTTGTGCTTGTTGCACGCAATGCCGGACGCCTTGAACAGCTTGCCACCGATCTTTCCACGCAATACGGTGTCGCGGTCACGGCCCTTCCGGCGGATTTGACCAATCATGACGATCTTGAAAATGTCGCAGCCCGGCTCGCGACCGGCGACGACCTGACACTGGTTGTCAATTCGGCCGGTATTGGCCCGAATGCAAATGTTCTGGCTTCCGACCCGGACAGCCTGCGCCAACTGGTGTTTCTGAATGTCGATATCCTGCACCGGCTGACACTTGCCGCCGCCCACAATTTTGTAGATCGCGGTCGCGGCGCCATTATCAATATCGCATCGGTCGTGCCGCTGATGCCCGAACGTTTCAATGCATCCTACTGCGCCAGCAAGGCATTCGTCCTGTCACTGACCCAGTCCCTTGCCGCTGAAATCGGCCCGCGCGGGGTGCAGATGCAGGCGGTTCTTCCGGGCTTTACCCGCACCGAACTTTTCGAACGTGCCGGGCTCGATATCAACGTGATCCCGCCGGAAATGATGATGGATGCCGGTGACATGGTCGATGCCGCCCTTGCCGGCTTTGATCAGGGTGAATTGATCACCATCCCGTCCCTTGCCGATCCGGCGATGTGGGATGCCATGGAAACGGCCCGCCATGCAATTGCCCCGTTCCTGTCCCTCGCCCAACCCGCACCGCGTTATGCCAACCTTGCCAAAACAGGTGAACCAGCATGATCCGCGCGGCATTCCCCCCGATGCCAGTAACACCAAACGACTTGCCGTCCTGCAAATGATGGGGAGGGATGCCTGCACAAACGAGATCATCTTTTTTGCCCATCCCGCTTGGCATTTCGGCTTTGACACAGTCCCGGAACAGGCCCTTGCCAACCGGCAGATGCTGCTTGATCGCGCCGCCTTGGAAGAAATCAGGATGCTCGGCTATCACGGGACCTATCCCGGCGTCGGCCACGCCGAACGCCGCGGCAGTGCCTACCGGTTTGTTAGGGCCTGAGTGATATGATCAAAGCCCCGCAACCACCCCATCCGCCCGCGGGTCGGTCGCCCCTTCCATCACGCCATTGGCGCGCAGCAAAATGCCCCCCGCATGGCCCATCATGTCTTCGAAATCACCGACGACTTCGACCGCATGACCGGCTTTTTCAAGCTGCGTGATCAGGGCCGGATCAAACCGGTTTTCAAGTTTCAGGGTCGTTGTTTCCGCCCCCCATGTCCGGCCCAGCAGCCAGCGCGGTGCCGTGACTGCGGCCTGCAAATCCTGTCCGAACAGGACATTGCGGGTAAACACCGCCGCCTGGGTTTGCGGCTGCCCCTCGCCCCCCATGGTGCCGTATGTAAGGACATCACCGTTGTTCAGCCGTGCCATCGCCGGGTTGAGTGTGTGGAACGGCAACCGGCCGGGGCCGAGCTGGTTGGGACCGTCATGCAGTGTAAAGCTCGCCCCGCGGTTCTGCCACAGGACCCCGGTTTCGGGCACGACAACGCCCGATCCGAATTCCCAGAAAATGCTCTGGATGTAGCTGACGACCGTGCCGTTTTTATCCGTCGCCCCCATCCAGATCGTATCGCCGGGCTTGGCGATGTGCGGCCAGGGCAATGCAGTTTTCATATCGATTTTCGCCGCCTCGGCATCCAGCATCGCATCACTCAGAAGCGACATCGGATCAATATCCATCCGGCCCGGATCACCGATATGGGCATCACGTTTGATAAAGGCGCGTTTGGTCGCCTCGATCACGCCGTGGATATGATCAAATCCCTCGCCCGTTTTCACACCCAGCCGGTCAAACAGGCCAAGAATCATAAGTGACGCAGCCCCCTGCGTTGGTGGCACCATATTGAAAACGGTGCCGCTTGATAGCTTCACCGAAAGCGGCGTCATGGTTTTGGCGTGATAGGCTTCAAAATCCGATAGCCGAAGCGGGCTTCCCGCCGCCTCAAGCCCCTTGGCATTGGCGCGCGCAATATCACCCCGGTAAAAATCATCAAGCCCGACGGCGCCAAGCCGTTCCAGCGTTGCGCCAAGGGCCGGCTGTTTCAACACATCACCAATTTCGGGCACGCCATTTGCGGCATAGGCCGCAACATACCCCGGCGCACCCAGAAGTTCCGGCAGCTTGTCACGCGTCAGTTCATGCTGCGATTTCGTAATCGGCACACCGGTGCGCGCATGATGCACCGCATCGGCCACAAGGCGCGCGATGGGCAATGTCCCGCCCAGTCTCTGGGCGATTTTTGCGGCCTCCATCCAGCCGCCAATCGCCCCACCCACGGTCAATGCCGCCAGCGGCCCGCGCGCCGGGATTTTGTCATGGCCAAGGTCACGGTAAAATTCCGGGCTTGCCAAGCCTGCCGCCCCGCCGCATGCCCGGATCGCCACCGGGTCCTTGCCCGGTTCGGCAATCAGCCAGAACCCATCCCCGCCAATCGCATTCATATGCGGATAGACAACCGCAATGGTGGCGGCCGCCGCAATCATCGCCTCGACCGCGTTGCCGCCATCGCGCAAAACATCGCGCCCGGCCTGGGCAGCCAGATGATGCGGGGCTGTGACCATCCCGCCAAGGCTTGTTCTGGTTCTAAGCATTTCGGGGCCTCCTGATGGCGCAAAAATCTTTGGCATGCCGTGCGTCCGGCATGCCCTGTTGTTCTTTGAAATCTATCGTGAAAACGATCCGGGTATCAGGCGATTTTCACATCGTGGACAAATCGCCTGATATTTCGGATCAGGACCTATCTGTTGCTACCAGCCGATAAGATCCGGTAGCCAGCTTGTCAGCCCTGGGAAGATAAACAGCAGCACAAGGGCCAGCGCCTGAATACCGATAAACGGAATGACCCCGCGATAGATATCCATGGTCGATACCGATTTTGGCGCCACCCCTTTCAGGAAGAACAAGGCCCAGCCAAAGGGCGGTGTCAGGAAGCTGGTCTGCAGGTTCATCGCCACAAGGATCGCAAGCCACGCCATGTCGATGCCGCTATTCATGAACACCGGCAAAAACATCGGCAGCGCGATATAGGAAATCTCGATCCATTCAAGAAAGAACCCAAGAACAAAGATCACCGCCATCATGAACAGAAGGTTACCCATGTCGCCACCCGGCACCCATTCAAACATGGCATGCACCAGTCCCTCGCCGCCAAGTCCGCGGAAGGCAAGGCCAAAGGGCTGCGCACAGATCAGGATGAAAAACACCATCGCACTGGTGATCAGGGTATCGCGCAACACATCGCGCATCACCCCGAAATTAAGCCGCCCGGTAAACAGCGCCAGAAGCAGCGCACCAAGTGCGCCCATCGATGCGGCTTCTGTCGGGGCGGCAATCCCGCCAACGATGGAACCCAGAACCGCAAAAACAAGTGCCAGCGGCGGCAGCACGACCTTGGCGATCTTGAGCATAAGGTCACGGGTGGCGAGTGCATCGCGCTCATCCTGCGGGATCGCGGGCACCATGTCGGGTTTGAAAATACCCAGAAGCACAAGATAAAGGGCGAGCATCCCGGCAAGGATCAACCCCGGCACCATCGCGGCGGCAAACAGCGTCCCAACGGACTCACCAAGGATATCGGCAAGCAGGATCAGAACAAGGCTTGGCGGGATGATCTGCCCAAGCGTGCCCGATGCGCAAATCACACCGCACGCCACCCCCTTGTTATAACCGCGATTGATCAGCGGCTGAAGCGATAGCAACCCGACCGTCACCACCGTCGCCCCGACCACACCCGAAGACGCCCCCATCAGAACCCCGACAATCACGATCGCAAGCCCCATGCCGCCGCGAAGGCGGCCCATGGCATGGCCGATCACATCAATCAGTTCTTCGGCCAGTTTCGACTTTTCAAGCATCACCCCCATGAAGATGAAAAGCGGCAGGGCCAGAAGTGTATAGTTGGTCACAACCCCGTAAATGCGCGCGGGCAGCAGGTTAAAAAGCCCGGTACCAAATCCCAGAATGCCAAAGGCAAAACCCGAAATCGCAAGCGATATCGCCACCGGCACCCCAAGAACAAGGAAGCCGAAAAAGCCGCCGACCATGCCGATGGCCAGCCATTCATTACCAGTCATGTTCGATTATTCCCCAGGCACTTCGGTGGCGGTTTTATGGGTGGCATATCCGGCATCATCAGTATCATCGGCGGTCCGGGTCGCCCCGGTCACCTGCCGGAAATTGATGAGGGCCTGCGCAATTGCCTGCACGAAAAGCAACCCGAACCCGACCGGGATAAACGCCTTAAGCAGGAAACGATAAGGCAATCCCCCCGGATCGGGTGATCCTTCGCCCATCATGATCGACTGGTTCACATAGGGAATGGCAAACCAGATGATCGCAGCCCCAAGAATGACCATCAGCACCGCCGAAAACAGATCAATCATCGCGCGTGCCCGATCACTTAGCCGGTCATAAAGAAAATCGACCCGTACATGGCCGCCATGCCGCATGCCATATGCCATCCCCAAAAGGGCAATCGGCGATACCAGATGCCATTCAAGTTCCTGCATGGCGACACTGCCGGTATTGAACACATAGCGCAGCAACACATTGCCGCCGACCACCAGAACAAGCGCAAGACCGCTTAACGCGGCCGCCCATCCGGCAAAATCGACGATATATCCCAACACACGGTCGGGAAGCGGTTCTGCCAGCGATTCAGTACGGGTCGAATTCATATCAGCTCATCCCGTCTTTGGATGAAATGATACCGTGATAGGGCTTTTCACTCACCGCCGCCCATTCACGGTGGGTATCGCGGAACGCCATGAATGCGTCATGGACCTTTTTGGTCAGCGGATCCTTGGCCGCTTCTGCTTCCAGCGTCTCTTTGGTGATGCCTTTAAGCTTGTTGACGACATCATCGGGAAGGGTCTGGGCGATAACGCCCTCATTCTCGACCAGATCACGAAGGGCCGCGGCATTGTTGGCCTCGCACCAGGAATGACTGTCAAGGTTGCACGCCTGTGCGGCGTTTTTGACAATCGCCTGAAGATCGGCCGGAAGGCTTTCCCATGCTTTCTGATTGATCAGAAGCTCGGTCACGTTGGATGGCTCATGCCAGCCGGTGGTGTAGTAATATTTGGCTGCCTTCTGAAGCCCCAGACGACGGTCCTGATACGGGCCGACAAACTCGGCGGCATCAATCACGCCACGTTCAAGGGCCGGGAAAATCTCGCCCCCCGGAAGCAGTTTCACCTCGACCCCGATCTGCTGATAGACCTTGCCGGCAAGGCCCGGAATACGCATTTTCAGGCCATTGAAATCATCAAGGCTTTCAATCGGCTCGCGGAACCAGCCGGTCATCTGAACGCCGGTATTGCCCATCGGGAACGCAATCAGGCCATAGGGCTGATACAGCTCATGCCAAAGTTCAAGCCCGCCGCCATGATACAGCCACGCATTCACACCCTGGAAGTTCAGGCCAAACGGAACAGTGGTGAAATACTGTGCGGCAAAAATCTTGCCCGCCCAGAAATAGGCATTGGCGGCATTCATTTCGACCGTACCGGCCTGAACGGCATCAAAGCCCTCAAGTGCCGGGATCAGTTCACCCGCGGCAAAATGCTGGATGTTCAGACGCCCGCTCGACATTTCCGTAACACGTTTGCAGAAATCCTCGGGGCTGCCCGGGCCGGTCACGTAGAACGGTGAACCCGGACCATAGGCATTGGTCATTTTCCAGTTGAAGCTCTCCTGGGCACGCGCGATATGCGGCGTGGCAAAAACAGCCGCCCCGGCGGCTGCCGTGCCAAATGCCGACTTCGTCAGAAAGTCGCGTCTTTTAAGGTTGGTCATCGGTGTCTCCCTGATAGAGAAAGCGCAATACGCGGATAATATCATCGAACGGATCTTGGTCCGCATTGTGTATACACCGTGCAACCGACGTGCCATTTGTTGAATTTCAATAACTTAACTGATTTACGGCCTCAACATACCCGATTTTACTGTTCATTTTTTAATCATATATAATTGTTGCACTGCATATATGCATATTAATTAAACATATTACATATGATCGCCGGGGACGGAATCCCGCACGCGACAGTTGCGCTTGGATTTTACGGGAAATATCATGTATACATCGGTTGTATAGGGTGCCCCGAAAGAGCCCCGGAACATTAACCGACAACAAGATCAAAGGGTCGAAACGGCACATGATCCATCTGCAGCAGGCCCAGCAACCTTCGCCCGAACCGGTCGGCATTGCGCAAAAACTCTGCCAGTCCCTCGAAGACGATATTGTTACCGGCGTGCTTGTTCCTGGTGCCCGGCTCGAAGAAACCCAGCTTGCAAAACGCTTTGGCGTGTCACGCACCCCGGTCCGCGAAGCCCTGCAATTGCTGACCGCGACCGAACTTGCCGAAAAAATCCCCAATCGCGGGGTTTATGTCTCGCTTGCAACGCCGGAACGATTGACCGCGATGTTTGAAAGCATGGCCGAACTCGAAGGCACCTGCGGGCGACTTGCCGCCAAACGCATGACAAGTGGTGAGCGCCACGCGCTCGAAGAACTCCATCACGAACTGGCCCATGCGATGCGCGCGGGCGACAGCCCGGCTTACGAAAGCCAGAACCGTGAATTTCACAATGCGATCTATGTCGGAACGCACAATGACGTTCTGGTCGAAGTCACCCAGGCCGTGCGTCGGCGGGTCGCCCCGTTTCGCCGGGTACAATTCAACAGCCTGCCGCGCCTCGCCTCCTCGCACGAGGAACATCAGGGCATCGTCGATGCCATCCTGCGCGGCGATCACAAGGCCGCCGAAGAACTGCTTTACGCCCACATCATGTCGGTCCATGACGTCAGTCAGGAATATCTGGCAACGCTCCGCGCCGAAAGCGACCATCGCGCACTCATGATCGCCAAATAATCTCATCCGTCGCGCGCACGCCGCCCCAGAACATGATCAAGCGAAAATTTACCCGCCCCCTTGATCACCAGCATCAGCAACACAAAAACCCACAACATCCGCTGATCAATCAACTGATCGGGCAAGCCGTCAAAAAGCGCGCCCGCCGCCGCACCATGGGCTGTGACATCCACCACGGTTTGCACCGCCACAAACCCGATCATGCCAAGCGCACCGAGGCGCGCAAACAGGCCCAGAACGATCAGAACCGGCAAAACAAATTCCGCCAAGGTCCCGGCAATCACGATGATATGCCACGGGAAAAACGGAATGGCCGCCGTGTCATACAGATATTGATCGGCAATCGACGGCACGATCTGCGCAAACGCCCCTGCACTGGGGAAACTATCCCCCGCCAGCTTGGTCATCGCGCTATTGAAATAATAGGGCAGCAAAATCGCGGCAAACCACAACCGTGCCGAAAGCCCGATGAACCAGCCATCGGTCCGCGCTTCCAGACCACCAAACAGGCTGGCATGCAGGTCGGTCATTCTTTTGATCGCTGTTTGCATTTTTCACTCCCTCAAACCGGCAAACGCACCGACCGCTATCAGTTGGGCGAACGCGGATGTCACATCAAATTGCGGATCACACTCGATTGCCGCGTCATAACCCTCGGCAACCGTCATGCCGTCCAGAAGGCATCGGGCAAATACCGCGCCCCCATCATCCAGTACGATCTGGCGCACCGTCATACCGGGCCGGGTAATCAGGATATTTTCCGCCTGCTGCACGACGGGTGCTGCTTCTTTGCCGTCCTGATCCGCCTGCTGCCGCAACCAGATCGCATGGATCGGAAAGGACGAGTTCACCAACCGGCAGGCGCTATGCGCTACAAACCGGCAGGCCGCCAGATCATCGCCAAAAGCCGCAAGTGAATTGGCATCCAGCACCACCTCATCGGCTTCATGCAGCACCTCAAGCCGCGCCCGTTCCAGCCGGGCAATGTCGGAAAGATACGGCACCGACGCCGCCGCATCGAAACCATCGATAAATTCGGCAAAACCGGCACCATAAAGCGCAAGCGATCCGGTGCGTGCCTTCTCGGCCCGGAAAAACGCCTGCGCCATCGCCCGAAAGAAATCCTCGCCCACCAGCTTCGCCACCACCGGATAGGCCGCGATCAACGCATCGCCAAGCCCGCGATGCACATTGTTGCGATAAATCGCAAACCGTCCCGCCATCGCCGGGTCAAGGCCCACAGGCTGCGCCGACGGGTCTACCGCCATCAGAGCGCGGGAAAATTCCGCCCTGAAGGCCCCTGCGTCACTCATGACGCCGCCCGCACGGGATCGGCACCCGAAAACTGCTGAGGACGCCCCTCAAGGTGCAAGTCCGCAAGCGCCGCCTCGGCCCGAAGTGTCGCCCAGTCGGGCACATCATTATCCCATTCAATCAGGGTCGGCCGCGCCCCGATGCGCGCAATCAGGCGATCAAACAGATCCCAAACCGGATCGGCCACCGGGCGCGAATGGGTATCGATCAAAACCTTCTCAT
Organism: Thalassospira lucentensis; assembly: GCF_001613805.1. Taxonomy (GTDB): domain Bacteria; phylum Pseudomonadota; class Alphaproteobacteria; order Rhodospirillales; family Thalassospiraceae; genus Thalassospira; species Thalassospira lucentensis_A. The sequence continues at coordinate 1,330 of NZ_LPVY01000022.1, read as the reverse complement.
TGCTATTGGCATCCGCCTCATGCCCGGCCAAATGGATTTCCCCGATCAGATCACCGGGGATCGCATCAACATAATCGCTGGCATCAAAACCCAGATTACAGGCCGAAATGTAAATGTTGTTTACATCAATCAGAAGCCCGCAGCCCGAACGCCGTGCGACTTCGGTAATAAAATCAATTTCGGGGATCGAATTTTGCGGCAGCGCCAGATAGGACGTCGGATTTTCAATCAGGATTTTCCGTCCCGTTGCCGTCTGCACCTCGTCAATCGCCTCGACCAGTTGATCAAGCGACTTTTGCGTCATCGGTGTTGGCAAAAGGTCGGCCATATAAAGCCCGTCATGACTTGACCATGCAATATGTTCCGACAGCATCGCAGGCTCAAACCGGTCCACCAGCCGCTTGAGATCGGCCAGATGATGGGGATCAAGCCTTTCCCCGCCGCCAAGTGACAATCCAACCCCATGCATCGATATCGGATAATCGGCGCGCAATGCCTCAAGCACCGCAAGGCGCGGCCCACCGGCCACCATGTAATTTTCCGGATGGATTTCAAACCAGCCGACCTGTTTTGGCTTGCCGATCACATCATCGGCATGCGCGCCCTTGAAACCGACACCGGCCCGGTCGGGCAATCTGGTGCCATGCGGGTTACCAATCATCGCAAACCTCCCGGAAAAAAGAATGTGCCGACCGCCCAGACCGGTCGGCATCATCACATCAGGATTTCGGAAGATCGCGCTCAAGCGCCTCAAGGCTACCCATGACTTCACGGCCATCCGCCGTCGTAAAGCTCATATCCTCGCATGTCCCGGCCGGAACCAGCTTCCAGGCATTGCCCTGATAATCAACTTTCGATGTGCCGGCACATGTGGTGCCCGGCCCCGCTGCACAATCATTCTGCCCGGCAAGTGAAACACCGAAACATTTTTCCTTGGCACCCTGTGCCTGCGCCTGACCAACCGCCGCAAGCGAAACCGCCGCCGAAAGTGCCGCGCCCAGAACCAATGCGTTTTTCATGATGTCATCCTTGTTGCGTGAAACCTGATCGCCTGTCTGGCGATGTCTTTTGGTAACAGGCGAACGGATCACCGTCATTGCAACTTCGGCACACGAAACATCAAGTCAGTGTGAGAGTTTTCCGACATTTCATCACGGATGCGTGAAACGACAAAACCCCCGACCATTTAAGGTCAGGGGTTTCATGAAATCGTTGAACAGGGAATATGTTTTGCTGTGTTTAGAAGGCCCGGCGGTGACCTACTCTCCCGTGCCTTAAGACAAAGTACCATCGGCGCAGGCAGGTTTCACTTCTGAGTTCGGGATGGGAT
>NZ_LPVY01000021.1 GCF_001613805.1 Thalassospira lucentensis | reverse complement strand
CATCGCCCCATATCGTCTCTTATATCGGGCTTGGCCGGATTGTATCAGCTTGTCACCGGCGGGCCCGAAAGGCCGGGCACCGCCGGTGACAGGGTTTATTTTGCCGTGATCCTATGACCGTGCGGTCACAATCAGATCATGCCTTGCGCGGTCAGATACTTGATCAGTGTATCATAAACCTTCTGGGCATTTTCCGAACGACCGGCGACTTTTTCCCACTGGCTGGTGGCGATTTTACGGAATTTGTTGCGCTCCTCGGCCGACCAGTTGTGGATGGTCACACCGCCCTCGGCACGTGCCTTGGCAACGGCTTCCATGTCTTTCATCGCAAGCTGTGCGTCCATGTCGCGCGCCATATCGCGGACCGAAACCTCAAGGATGGTCTGAAGGTCTTCGGGCATTGAATCCCATTTCGCCTTGTTGACCGAAACTTCAAGCATCGGCATGGAATGGAAGCCCGGATAGACCGGATGTTTGGCAACATCGTGCAGGCCCATTGCCTGGTTGGTCGAGAATACGGTCGCATCCGCGGCATCAATCACTTTTTTATCAAGGGATGTGAAAACTTCGGACTGCGGAATGTTCACCGGCGACGCACCGGCCGCGGCAAAGACTTCCTGCACCATGCCTTCGGGGGCGCGCATTTTAAGGCCTTTAAGATCGGCAACACCGTCAAGTGGCTTGGACGAAACGAATGCTTCCAGACCCGGGGTTACAGCCCCGATGAAATGCAGACCATAGGGTTCAAGCATTTCATTCATCAGTTCCTTGCCGCCGCCATATTCGACGAAACGCAGCATTTCGGACGGTGCCGACCATGCGCCAACCGGGTTGGCGATCAGGCCGAATGCCGGGTCCTTGCCGGTGAAATAGCTGGTGTCGGTGATGTGACCATCGATGATGCCTGCGGCAATCGCGTCCTGGGTTTCGGCATGTTCGACGACCGAGTTGACCGGAAGCATTTCAACAGCAATACGTCCGCCCGACATTTTGCCAACGCGTGCGGCCCATTCCTGTTCGATGACGAAGTTCGGCACACCGGCCGCATCGCTTGACTGGACTTTAAGGGTGAATTCCTGTGCATTTGCGGCCAGCGGCGATGCCATCATCAGGCTGGCGGCAAGTGCGGTTCCGGCGAGTGTCTTGAACGATAGGGTCATTTGTCTTCTCCCTGGGTTACCGGTTTTCCGGCGGTCTTATGCGTTTTGGTGGATGGACTGTCGATTTCGCCTGCTGCAAGACGCGCAGCAATGGCCGAAACCACGGCTTCAATCGGGGCGTCGATGGAAACAGTCACGCTGATCTCGTCCGGCCCCAGCGGTTCGAGATCGGCCAACTGACTGTCAAGCAATCCGGGCGGCATGAAATGGCCGACCCGGCGATCCAGCCGGGACCGGATCACTTCGCGCGAACCGTCCAGAAAAACGAATGTTGCAGGTTCCATATGGTCCCGCAGAAAATCGCGATAACGCCGTTTCAGTGCCGAGCAGGCGATAAAGATTTTCGGCGTGACGGAACCGGTATCAATTCCAAGTGCGGCCTGTTTGGCCGCCGCACTGAGCGACGCCAGCCAAGGCCAGCGCATCTCGTCATTTAGCGGCATGCCGTTACGCATGTTTTCGACATTTTGCGGAGGATGATAATCGTCTGCGTCAAGCCACACACCATTGCAGGCGTTGGCAAGGCGTTGCGCGACCTCGGTTTTGCCCGATCCGCTGACACCCATCACGATGAGAAATTCGGCTTTGATGGCTGTTCCTCCCGCCACTTCATTTTCGACTTTTCTTTATGCGGGTCTTGCCCGTCATTGTTTGTTAGCGCTAACATAATGATAGCGCTAACATCGAGTCAACAGATATTGTGAAACCTGCGGATCGCGGATATGAGGAAGAAGGTATGAGAAGGGAAACATGAGAAAACGCAGAGGGGCCGGACGGCCGACCATCGCTGATGTAGCCGACAGGGCCGGTGTCAGCACGATCACCGTTTCACGGGCCTTGCGTGATCCGGCCAAGGTTTCCGAAGCATTGCGTGAACGTATTGATGCCGCGGTTCGCAAGCTTGATTACGTTCCCCATTCCCATGCCAGTGCGCTGGCATCTTCGCGTTCGAACATTGTTGGCGTGATCGTGCCGTCGCTGACCAACAACGTGTTTGCCGATACCCTGCGCGCGATTTATGACGAGCTCGAACAGGGACCGCTTCAGGTACAGCTTGGCAATTCGCGCTATGTCGCCGCCGAGGAAGAACGCCTGATCCGTATATTCCTGAGCCAGCGTCCGGCTGCCCTGATCGTTGCCGGTGGCGATCAGACCAAAGCAGCGCGCGCCTTGCTTGAAAAGGCAGATTGCCCGGTGGTCCAGATCATGGAAGTCGATCCGGACCCCATTGATATGATGGTTGGCTTTTCGCATTTCGAAGGCGGGCGGGCGGCCGGATATCACCTGTTGCAGCGCGGCTATCGCAGGATCGGTTTCATCGGCGCACGGATGGATCCGCGGTCGCGGCGCCGTATGGAAGGTTTTGCCGAAGCATTGCGTTCATCGGGGCGGTATGACTCGGAACTTTTCATGACAACAACCCGATCATCAAGCACGTCGCTGGGCGCGGAGCTGATCGGGGCGTTACGCGAAAAAAGGCCCGATATAGAAGCGGTTTTCTGCAACAACGATGACATGGCGCTGGGTGTTCTGTTCGGCTGCCAGCATGCCGGGCTGCGCGTGCCCGAAGACCTCGGCATCATCGGTTTCAACGATCTTGAAATGATGGCGGCGGCCTGTCCGTCACTGACCAGCATCCGGACAAACCGCTACGGGATCGGCAAGACGGCAGTTGATATGATCAGCGCAAGATTGGACGGGGAAGGTCCGGAAAACTGCGTTGTCGATCTTGGTTTCCAGTTGCAGGAACGTCAAAGCACCGCACGGCGGGCCTGATAGCCTGTTCTGATCGCGCCAGTTGCTAATCCCGATGGATCGGGAAACGCCCGGCAAGCTCGGCCACGAGTTCCTTTGGTCCCGAAATTCGCATGCATGTGCCTTCGGCATCGAACTGTCGGTCCAGAACGGTGATGCCATCCTGTGCGCAGGCCTGCTCCAGCGTTCCGGCATCGGAAAAACCGGCAAACAGGTCTGCTTCACCCTGCGGGACATAATCGATGACGTCGGCAACGCTGCAAACCGCATTGGCAGCACCGCTATAAGCCCGCACCAACCCGCCGGTGCCAAGTTTTACACCGCCAAAATAACGGGTGACGATCACCGCGACATTAATCAGGTCGCGCCCCTGAAGAACCTTGAGGCACGGAACACCGGATGTGCACGATGGCTCCCCGTCATCCTTGCCATGCTCGATCAACTGGTTTTCGTCATTCAGATACCGATAGGCCGTGACATGGTGATTGGCCTTGGGGTGGGCGACGCGCAATTCTGCAAGCCTTGTCGCGAGATGATCATAAGGGACCAGTTCGGCCAGAAAGCGCGATTTCTTTTCTTCGGTTTCGGCAAATGCGGGGCGGGTGACGGTTTTCATCACGACTGGATAGCAAAGGCAGGCGCATTGCACCAGCGTGCTAAAGTTTTACGACGGAGACAGCGCGAATTTGCCGATCAATATCGCCCCGAAAATAATCAGCATGACCAGAACCACCTTGCGGAAGGTTTCGGCATCCATTCGGTTGCGCACCGCACTGCCAAGTTTGGTGCCAGCGTAAACCGGAACCAGCCCGGCCAAGGATATCCAGACCGTTTCAAGCGTCATCAACCCCATCCGTGTCAGGCCAAATGCCATCACGATGCTTGAAAGGCTAAACGAGATATTGATGGCTTGGATAAAGCGTTTGGGATCAAGCCGCAATGACAGCAAAAAGGGTAGGACGGGCATGACCTGGGAACCGGTAATGCCATTCACCAGCCCCGTGGCAAAACCGGAAACCGGTGCCAGATAGTGCGCGACTTTATCCGATAAAGGTTTGCCATGACGAAACAGCGTGATGGCCCCGTAATTCATTAAAACCAGCCCGAGCACCGCACCGGCCAGTACGCTGTCAACCATGCCAAGCACGGCAAGACCAATCAAAAGCCCCGGGATGGTTGCCGCAAACATCGGCCAGAACCGGTTGACGGTTTCGCGGAAATGCCCGGCCTGGGCCATGATGATCGAATTGCTGACAAGCGACGGAATGATCACAAGCGGCATCCCGGCCTTGAGCCCAAGTCCAAGGGCCAGGATCGGCAGGGCGGATGTCGAAAACCCCAGGCCGGTTGCGCCTTTTACAAAGGCGGCCACAAAATAGGCGCAGGCAATAATCGCGATTGTTTCAATGGACATGGGGCTTCCGCAATGAGGTGTGGCGCGCGCAGTGTGCCGCGATATGGGGGATCGCGCAATTGAATGCTGATGACTATTTATCCTTAAAGTATTGGGCGTGCTTGCTGTGTCGTTTGACGGGATGTCTGGATTCGAAGGATTTTCATCGTCCTTGCGGGAACGGGCAACTCCCCAAATCCATCTGCAATTGGTAATTTGGGGTGGAACTTTGCGTGTTATTTGCGGCGATTGGCAAAAATTTGCGGGTTTTTCTTTGCGAATTGCACGGAAGGGGTGGAAATGCGGTTGCAAAACCCGTATCAAGTTTGGCCCGGTTGACAGCGCCGGTTGAATGGGCGGAAATCCGCTGTGACGCTGATTATATGGTATAGTAACGGCATGATGAACATGCCGGATTGAGAGGAAGCAAATGAGCAAGAGCTGGAGCATTGATAGCTGGCGCAACCTGCCTGTGAAGCAGATGCCGACTTATCCGGATGCACAGGCCCTCAAGGCCGTAGAGCAAGAGCTCGGCAGCTATCCTCCTTTGGTATTTGCTGGCGAAGCGCGCGCGTTGAAAGAAAAGCTTGGCGAAGTTGCCGAAGGCAACGCATTCCTGCTGCAGGGCGGGGACTGCGCCGAAAGCTTTAAGGAATTTCACCCGAACAACATCCGCGATACCTTTAAGGTCATGTTGCAGATGGCGGTTGTTCTGACCTATGGCGCGGCATGCCCGGTGGTCAAGGTTGGCCGCATGGCGGGGCAGTTCGCCAAGCCGCGTTCGTCGGATACGGAAACCATCGATGGTGTCGAACTGCCGAGCTATCGCGGTGACAATATCAACGGCATCGAGTTTACGTCCGAGGCCCGTGTTCCGGACCCGCAGCGTCAGATTCGCGCCTATAATCAGTCGGCATCGACCCTGAACCTGCTGCGTGCTTTCGCGCAGGGTGGTTTTGCCGATCTGAGCAAAATTCATCGCTGGAACCTGTCATTTGTCGATAACAGCCCCGCGGGTGAACGATATCGCAAGATGACGACCCAGATTGATGAGGCCGTTGCCTTCATGCAGGCCTGCGGCATTACCGCCGAAACCGCACCGCAGATGCGCGAGACGGATTTCTATACCTCGCACGAGGCGCTTTTGCTGGGTTACGAGCAGGCCCTGACCCGTCAGGACAGCCTGACCGGCGACTGGTATGACTGTTCGGCGCATATGTTGTGGATTGGCGACCGTACCCGTCAGCTTGACGGGGCGCATGTGGAATTCATGCGCGGTGTGAACAACCCGATCGGCATGAAATGCGGACCGACCACCGAAGAAGACGACCTGATCCGTCTGATCGATGCCCTGAACCCGAAAAACGAAGCCGGTCGCCTTACCCTGATCGCGCGTATGGGCGCAGGCAAGGTCGAGGATCACCTGCCCCGTCTGGTGAAGCGGGTCAAGGCAGAGGGCCGCAAGGTTGTCTGGTCCTGCGATCCGATGCATGGCAACACGATCAAGGCGGCGAACGGGTATAAAACTCGTCCGTTCGATGCGATCCTGTCGGAAGTCAAATCGTTCTTTGACGTGCACAAGGCCGAAGGTACCCATGCCGGTGGTGTTCATTTTGAAATGACCGGCACGGATGTGACCGAATGCATTGGCGGCGCACGTGAAGTGACCGTCGATAGCCTCTCGGATCGTTACCACACCCATTGCGATCCGCGCCTGAATGGCGGACAGGCGCTTGAGCTTGCGTTCCTGATGGCCGAAATGATCAAAAAAGAACGTGACAGCGTTCGTGCGGAACAGCTTGCTGCCTCGGCTTGATTTGATATGAAAGCTTGATATTTTTACGGGCGCTCAACTTGTGGGTGCCCGTTTTTGTTGTGGTAAGGAAATCGAGAAAGGTTACTGATCCCGTGAAGTTAGGCCCCATTTCTTCAGTCCGGAATTCCTCTCTCGATGATAGGAATATCTACCTTTCAACTCTTCTAGCTGTTGTGGCGTTAAAAGTTGCCGTATTGCTCTATTGGGGCCCTGGAATTGCTCCAGACAGCGGCGGATATATGAGCTACGGCGATATGATATTTGAGGATTCAAGCTGGTGGAATGATGCAGGCCTTTTGACTGGTGCGATGCCTATCACCGTTTTCAGAATGATGGGTTATCCTCTTTTTATTGGTTTTCTCAAAGTTCTGTCGCCGAATTTTTGGATGTGGACTGTTGTGCTGTGTCAAATTGCGCTCACAGCTGTGTCGCTAGTGTATCTTTCCAGATTGATTCACGAACTGAAATTGCGACCACTCATTGGCGTTTTTTGTATGCTTTCTGCTGGGTTTTCATATTCTTTGACACTTGATAACATGATTTTGACAGATAGTGTTGTTGCCAGCATCTTTGTAATTATTTTGAGCGCTAATGCTATTAGCAGTCTCCGTGGAGAGCCAATTAAATTTTTCCAATCATTTTTATTTGGGACTCTATTATCAATATCGTTTTTGTTTAGAGAGGGAGTCCTTGTGCTTTCCTCTCTCTTTGTTATTCCGTTGGTAATAAGAGTAATTTTGACAAAGTCGCGTCATTTCAGGTCCTGTCTTGCTGGTACTGTTTTCTTTGCTCCCCTACTGATTATTTCACAAATATATATTCACTGGAACGAAACGCGCACTGGATCCAGATTTATAACAACGGGTGGACAAACCGTTTATCTTCAAGGTCTTGCTGACGCAGCTCGGAATGACGAGAGAATATTCTCCGGTCAGAAAGTGATAGATGTTACTGCACGCGAAAATTTTGTTGAATTTGATTTTTCAGAAGTGCTCGCCATACAGAAGAGCCTTTTTTCTCAAGGCTATGAAGCGCCTGAATTAGCGATGATTTCTAAGGAAAAATACTTTCAAACATGGGCAGAATATCCGCTATCGATGCTCAGAATGACGATTGGTCATCTTCGCGAAAGATTTGTACTCCTTACTTTTCGTCCTTTAGCCTCCTTGCGGGAGACTGGCTTCTGGATAAAAGGTGAACGCCCATGGGGCGACTATAACGTGCTTAAATCGAGGGTCTTTGATGGGCTAGGAGCATTTTCTCTATTCACCTTGGAAAGTGTGGAGCGTTTCATTGCAATTGTTGTTACGCTCGCCTTCGTCATTGTTCCTGTTGTTTGGTTTGTGCGGTTATGCCTTGGCAAGAAATCCAATAAAGGTGAGGTGTTGGTATGTTGCTCGCTTTGGTCAGTTTATTTTGGCGTTATGGCCTCGCATGCCTTGGTTCATATTGAACCGCGATACCTTGCACCAGTTTTGCCATTTTCGATCGTTGTCGGGGCCTTTTGCCTGCAGAATTTGGTCGGTAGAAAGGGGCGCCAAGAACTTACATCCTGATGTCATCTGCTGGATTATGTATCCATTTTTTTCCCGCCAGGAAATGAAGTGGTGAGGCGATGATAATTACAATAAAAGGTGCCAAGACCGGAGGAACATCAAGTTTTAACGCGAACCACATTAATACGGCAAAAATCGTAGAATAACCGGCGTAAATGAGAGCCGCGGTAGCCGCATTTCTGATGGTAAGCTTGGCTTTGAATACAAAAGGCGCCATCATTCCTACTTGAATAATGAATGAAGCGATTAATGCGCAAATGTACGCCAACATCGGTGCTAGAATTTGCAAAGCAAGCAGATAGGTTGAGTACGATACAAGCGTCGTGAGTGCACCAACGCCGACAAATTTAGATATTGAAGTCATTGTAGTTCATAGCTTTTCAATATAGCGCCCCAGACAAAACGATACACATGGTACATTCTTGAGTGTGTGTATAAAGATGGGGCGCGATATACTCTCTCAGTTCAGAAAACTAACAATGTCCAGCTTTCATACCACTCTCTCAGTGCTAAATTCTTTAACTCGCGACCTTAGCTGGCAGAGCGATGAGCTGCATATTGAAGCGATAGCCATGTCCATATGAAAAAACGGTTATCACTTTTACCGTTTTTATGATCATGCCATTGTTTTCGAGCAAAAGAATTGTCTATTCCCGCGATACCAATTGCAGTGCTGACTTCTGGGGTGTTTTTCAACCAGTCTGCCAGTGGAATTCCAAAGCCTTTCTTCTTGCGATAAATAATCTCGTGAGGAAGAAGTGGCTCCATTGCTTTTTTCAGCAAAAATTTCCTTTTCCCGTTTCGTAGTTTGAAGTGTGACGGCAGGTTACAGCAGAAATCCACCAGATCATTGTCCAAAAATATAGCGCGTGTTTCGAGTGAACACATCATTGAGGCGCGATCAACTTTCGTTAAAATATTGTTCTGCAAATATAAGATTGTAAAAAAGTTCAAAAGCCGATCAACCCTATCGGCGGCAGGAGAACTGTCCCAGATTTCCATAGCTTCGCTGTAGAGCTCCTCAAGGGGAAGTGGTGTCTCGAAGAAGCTTGCGATCTGATCAGGAGGCAATGGAGCCATCCAAACAGGGGCCCAAATGGACTCAGGATAAGACAAGCCCGACAGGGTCCGCCGCAACTTGAAATCAAGGCTCATATTGCGCCCGGATTTTGGAAGTGCATTTGCTAGAGATTTAAAAAGTTTATGAGCAAGACCGGGGATGTACTTGCTGTATAGGTGTGCAGGCTTAAGGGCCACAAAAGGATCGTATCCTGCGAAAAGTTCGTCTCCTCCGTCCCCCGATAGGGCGACCGTCACATGCTCTTTGGTGAACTTGCTTAACATGTATGTCGGCATCAACGAGGCGTCGCAGATCGGCTCATCGAGTTGACTTAATATTTGAGGGATCAAGTTCTGAGCGTCATTCATGCTGAGGAGTTTCAAATGATGCTCTGATCCTATAAATTCGGCAACCTTCCCGGCGTATTCTGACTCGTCATAAGACCTCTCGTTAAACCCAATAGTGAACGACGAAATTTCATTTGGGCTTTTCAGTTTTGCAGCAGTGCTTAAAATAGCACTTGAGTCCAGTCCGCCGCTTAGAAATATCCCTAGGGGAACATCGCTGACGAGGCGTCGGTCAACGGAGCGTAAAATCAATGCTCTTAATTGTTCTGCTAGTATGTCGTCATCAGCAGAAGTCAAATCGTTGTTCGGAGATAAAGAGAATTCCCAGTATTTTACGACAGAGAATTCAAGAGACGCCATATTCACGGTCATATAGTGACCTGGAATGAGTTTGAATACGTTATCTAATAGAGTATTGGGGGCTGGAATATAACCGTATGCAAACAGTTTTTGCATACCTCGGTCTGACACGGTTGGCCTTAGCCGCGAATGTTTTGACAGACTCTTCAATTCACTTGAAAATGCAAAGAAGTCTGGATTTGGAGTATAAAATAGGGGCTTTTCTCCAAATCTATCTCTGGCAAGATATAGTTGCTGCCTATCTTTATCAATAATTGCAAAAGCAAACATACCATTCAGACGTTTGGCGAGTTCAAGTCCCCAATGTCTGTATCCGTGTAAGAGCACCTCTGTATCGGAGTGCGAAGACAGAAATACGAAACCTGCATCTTCGAGTTCACTTCGAAGTTCGTCGCAATTATATATTTCGCCGTTGTAAACAATGCCAGTTGAGCCCGTTGTGTCCCACATTGGTTGAGCTCCACCGTCAATATCTCTAACGGCTAATCGACGGTGACCCAGATAAACATGTTTGCTTTCGTCGACGTGAAAGCCTTCGCCATCTGGACCTCTGTGTGCCAATGCGGTTGTCATTGCAAGTATGTCGGCATGATCCCCACGGCCAATGAACCCAGTAATTCCGCACATTTATTCGCTCTCGAGGTTTACTGTGTCGCGAACTAGGTAAGCTCTCCTATCTTGGGACTCAAAGTAGGTTCTCACGATCATCTCTGCTAAGAGTCCCAATAGAATGCACATGATGCCAACCAAAAGTGTCATCGTGACAAGCAGTGGCAAAGGAGTTTCTATCATTGATGTGTTTTCAAAAAGCTTCAGCCAGATCATCCAGATTGCGCTAAAAAAAGATAAGCAAAGAGATACTAGGCCTATGCCACCAAAAACATAAATTGGTTTTACAAAATGACGATCCAAGAACTTGACGACCAACAGGTCAAGCAGGACCTTAGCAATACGTTCTAGTCCGTACTTTGATTTACCAAACTGACGTTGATGATGTGTTACAGGGATTTCACAAACCCTAGCCCCCATCCATGTGGCATAAACGGGAATGAATCTGTGCATTTCCCCATATAGTCTGATGCCTTTGACAACATCTTTTTTATACGCCTTCAGCGTGCAACCATAGTCATGCAGATGAACTCCGGAAATTTTAGAGATCATGCGATTTGCTATTCGGCTAACCAAGTTTCTTCGAATGGCCGCATCTTGTCGATCTTTGCGCCACCCGGAAACAACATCGAAGCCTTCCTCTATTTTGCAGAGTAGGCGGGGAATATCGTTGGGGTCATTTTGCAGGTCAGCATCAATTGGGATAATAATTTCACCGCTTGCATGGTCGATGCCAGCCATCATAGCTGCAGTCTGTCCGTAATTTCTTCTGAAATTTACGATTTTGAGTTCGCTGCGCGTCTGTGCCTGTTTTTGCAACAGTGACATAGAGTTATCTGAACTGCCATCATTGATGCATACGATTTCAAATGACTTATTCAGATTATCCAAAACGGGAAAAAGTTTTTCACAGAGCAGTTGTATGCTTTCCTCCTCATTGTATATTGGGACAATGACGGAAATCTCCGGTTCCACGCGCACTTTATTTTTCCCCTTTTGCACCTGTGTTGTTCCCCTGTCATATTGTTGTTGATAGCAGATCTGCTGCTGCTGACTATCAAAAAGTCACAAGAGTTTTCCAATATAGAAATAGGGGAAGATTCGCAAAACTTTTGATGCAAGTTTGGTGACTTCGTTTTTTTGAAAAGAATTTTTCTTGCCGGTTTTTGAGATTTGTTTGATTTGCTCTTGGAGAGAAAATCCAGGGTGAACAGTATGCTTAGCCCTTTTGACGGTGTGCTCTTAATTGATTCTAGTACACAAACCGCATTTTCCCTCTACACCTCGAGGCAGAACATCCTTAAGTATAGAGGGTCGCGGAACGATATCGCGGGACTTTTGGGGAAGGGGTCGCACGAAACATGGTGGATGAGGCGGATTTCGCCGCATGGCAGAAAAAAGTGGAGGGAACCAACATTTCCTCGACCACGCTGCTTGCGACCGATTACCTGAACCATTTCAATGAAATCGTGATGCTTCTGGAAATGGTTCCGGACATGCCGGACATGATTGAGGACTGCAAGGAATGGGCGCCGAAAAGCTATCAGGACCATTTCCGTGACAGTGCCTTTTCCGACAAGGAACTGGCGATTGAGGCCTATGAGCATGTGCCGGCTCGTTTCCGCCGCCCATTCGAGGAAACCATCGAGCATATGAACGCCATCGTGTTTCGCGCTAACGAGCAGCTTGATGCGCTGATTGCCGAGGGTAATGAAGACCTTTTACGCGAAACTGCCAGTACGGTGACATTGTCCCTGCAGCGTTTCATGGATGTCGCAAGTGGCATCATCCATGGGTCGGCCAAAACCATGAGCCAGGATGAAATTGACGCTGCACTGGCGCTGTAAAAATTCCGCATAAAAAAGGCCGGGTGTTTTATGTTTCCCGGCCTTCGCATTGTCGGATTGCTCGATCAATCCATCATATCGGCCAGTTCCGCATCAAGCGTTTCGATTTCACCACGCAGTTTTGGCAGGATATCGGTGCGTGCAGCCGCGACCTGCTGTTTCATGTTTTCAATGGCGCGACGGGAATAGCCGTTGGCCGACTGTTGCTGGAACAGACTGGTCATCTGGGCTTCGATACCGGTATAGAAACGACGCACGCCAGTAATGATTTCCGGATGGACCTCGAACGTACGCGGTGAATAACGCATCGTCGACCAGACCATATCGTCAAGCCGATGCGTCGCTTCTGGCGTCAGTTCGCGGGCGTGCCATTTCATCGGGGCTTCGGGATATTCCGCGATCCATTGTTCTACACGCTCGATATTGTCGACAAACTCGGCCTCAAGCGATTTTTCCAGATAGCTGACATCCGACAGACTTTGATAGCGGTCGAAATCAACCGCAATCCGGAAGCCTGCAAAGCTTGCCAGATACACACCAAGAACCGTTGATGCCAGAATGATGCACTGGGTGAACCAGAATTCGATATTGGGTTTGCCGCTGACGCTAAGAAAGCGGAACGGGGATAAAAAGAGACGCATTATTCTGATCCTTCCGGAGCTTCGTATTCGTCGTAGATTGTTGATTGCCCTTCGAGGGCATCGACATAGCGTTCGAAAGCTGTCTGTAGCGGTATCGGTTCACCAAGCGGCAGATTGCGGTCCGCGACCATTTTATTAAGGCGTCGCACGCGATCCATTGGATGAGGGTGCGTGCCGAGATAATCAAGCATGCTCTCATCCTCCTGCATCATTGCAAGCTTGGCAAAGGTGGTTGCGACATCGGTGGCATGGCCATATTTCGCCATGACGATATCGAGCCCCCATTTATCGGCATCAAGTTCCTGGGATCGGGAATAATCCAGATCGGCCAGCATTTTCGGCCAACCGGCGATCCAGGTGGTCAGAACCGCATCGACCTGGAACATCATCGCCGACAGGGCAACGCCAACCGCCTGCCGCCCTAGCCCTTCAAGATGATCACGGCCATTATAATGGCCGATTTCATGACCAAGGATGGATAACAGTTCGTTTTCGGTATCGACCAGTTCAAGCATGCCGGTATGCACAAGGATCAGCCCGCCGGGCAGGGCGGCGGCATTTGGCGTGTCATCGGGGATGATGACAACTTCGAAATCATAGGCCGCAGCCGGGCCAAGGGCTGATTTCGGGATCGAGTTGATCAGATCAAGGATATAGCGTTCCGGCAGGCTGCGTTGATCATCGCTGCGGCGTTCGGTGATGTAGTCGCCTTCAAGATCGGACCAGATGGCGATTTCATCCTCGATCGAAATCTGGCGGGTTGCCCATTCGACAGCAAAGCCGCTGGCAGCGTAAATGCCCCAGCAGATAAACAGAAACGCCGCACTTGCCGATGTAAATTCAACCAGCAGGTTTTTATGGCTGATATTGATGCCATCATCAGGCAGGGCGGACGGAAATCCGCCGCTGGGGCGTTTGTCGGTATAAAGGGCCGTGCCCGAAACCATCATTTCAACCATGCCGCGGCCAAGCTGGGCGGTGGTCATGCGGATGCCGGTAATGTGGGATGCGCCCTTGGCGTCGGTCCGCATGCGCAGCATGGCTTCGCGTTTGGCACGCGTGATGGTGGCTTCGTGTGCCCCCAATCGGCCGCCAACGAAAATGCGCAGACGCGCAAGCAGATTGCGGAAGCGGTCTTCGCCGATCACAACCTTGCCGGTGACCATTCTGCTGTAACGCAGAACGATGTCTTCGGGGACATGGTCCTCGGTGCTCAGGTGCTGATTTGGCAAAAGCTGCTCGTCACGGCGCAGGGCGCGTTCGTGGGCGGCTTCAGCCAGACGGCCTGTCACAAAGGCGATCCCGATCAGGATCATTAGCATGATCCCCGGAACAAATAGTTCCTGCATTGGAGAAGACTCCGGGGATTATTTCAGGCGAACAGCCGTGCCATAGGCAAAGATTTCAGCCGCCTTGTATGCGACCTGCGATGTGGAAAAATGCACATCAACAACCGCATCGGCATCCATCACACCGGCCTGTCTGATCAGGCGTTCGATGGCCTCGGTCTGAGCCTGTTCTAGAAGGCGGGTATAAGAACGCACTTCGCCGCCAAACAGGTTTTTGAAAAAGGCAAAAATATCAAACAGGAAGCTTCGGCTGCGAACCGAACTGCCAAATACGATGCCTAGATTTTCGCTGATTTCACGGCCCGGAATATGGGATATTGTCACGACCGGCAATTCTGCCGCCGTGTTTTGGTTTTTCGTCATTGGTTTGCTCGTCTCAAATTATTGTTTTTGGTGCCGATTTTTCGGCTGGCGCAATAAAGCCACTTTGAGAACGTATTGCAAGCGATTATCAAGTGACGGTGAATGAAGTTGCGATGACAGTGCAAAAATACGGCATTGTTGCCGATGCAGTGCTGCTATCGCGCATTCGGCAATTGACACCAAACCGGACGCCTCCTATTCCAACATCATGACAAATATGCTTGCCATCGCAATTGCCCAGCTTAACCCCATTGTCGGCGACGTTGCCGGGAATGCCGAGAAAGTTGTGGCTGCCTGGGAAACTGCGGCTGTTCAGGGCGCGGATATTGTCCTTTATTCCGAACTGGTTCTGTCGGGCTATCCGCCCGAGGATCTGGTAATGAAGCCTGCCTTCATGCGCCATCTGCGCCATGCGGTCGATGATATCTGCGAACGCACCAAGGCCCTCAAAAACGGCCCGGCCCTGTTGTTAACGACACCGTGGGACATTGACGGGGAACGCTTTAACGCGGTTCTTCTGATCGATCAGGGCAAGATCGAAACGGTTCGGGCGAAAAACGACCTGCCGAATTATGGCGTGTTTGATGAAAAGCGCGTCTTTAGCGCCGGACCGATGCCCGATGTCGTGTCCTTCCGCGGGGTGAAACTTGGTGTGCCGATCTGCGAGGACGTCTGGACGCCAAAGGTTATCGCCCATCTGAAAGATCGCGGAGCGGAAATTTTCCTGGTGCCGAACGGATCACCGTTCGAGGCCGACAAGGGTGATCTGCGTCGTAACCTGATTGCGGACCGGGTACGTGAATCCGGCGTTCCGATGATTTACTGCAACGAGGTTGGTGGCCAGGACGAACTGGTGTTTGACGGCGGTTCGTTTGGCCTTAACGGTGACGGTTCCTTGGCCGTGGCCCTGCCGGGCTTTGCCGAGGATGTCGTCACCAGCACATGGTCGCGCGGTGAAGACGGCGGGTGGTGGTGCGATGCAAATGCACCAAAGGCCGATTATCCAAGCGGGCTTGATGCAATTTACCAGACACTGGTTCTGGGGCTTCGGGATTATGTGAACAAAAACCGGTTCCCTGGTGTTGTGATTGGGATGTCGGGGGGGATTGATAGCGCGCTTTCGGCGGCCATTGCTGTTGATGCGCTGGGGGCGGATCGGGTGCGGCTGGTGATGATGCCGTCTCCCTATACGTCACGCGAAAGCCTTGAGGATGCCGAACAATGTGCCGGGATGTTGAAAACCGGCATTGAAAGCATCAATATCGGGCCTGCCATGGGTGCATTCGAACAGATGCTTGGCCCGGCATTCGAAGGCCGTGATCCGGACATTACCGAAGAAAACATTCAGGCCCGTTCACGCGGGATCATCCTGATGGGGCTTTCAAACAAGTTCGGCCATATGGTTCTGACGACGGGTAACAAGTCGGAAATGTCGGTCGGCTACGCCACGCTGTATGGTGACATGTGCGGTGGCTATTCGGTTTTGAAGGACCTTTACAAAACGACTGTGTTTGCGCTTTGCCATTGGCGTAATGCCCATCATCCGGCGAGCGCGCTTGGTCCGGACGGCATTGTGATCCCGGAACGGATCATTACCAAGCCGCCATCGGCCGAACTGCGCCCGGATCAGAAAGACGAAGATAGCCTGCCGCCTTATGACGTTCTTGATGATATCCTTCATCAGATGATTGAAGGCGAACGGTCTGTTTCCGAGATTGTCGAAAGCGGCCATGACGAGGCCACGGTGCGCCGGGTCTGGCGGTTGCTGGATCGGGCGGAATATAAACGCCGACAGGCACCACCCGGGGTCAAGATTACTCCGCGTGCCTTTGGCCGCGACCGCCGCTATCCGATTACCAACGGTTTCACGAATTTAGTGACCTGAAAAAAAAGTTTGAAATGACAAAACCTGTCCTGCGATTTGCACCCAGCCCGACCGGGCTTCTTCACGTCGGTAATGCCCGCGTTGCCATGATGAACTGGCTTTATGCCCGTAAACATGGCGGCGAGTTCATCCTGCGTTTTGACGATACCGATCCGGTCCGTTCCAAAGACGAATATGTCGATGCGATCCGTGAAGACCTGAAATGGCTTGGTATCGACTGGGACCGCGAAGAACGTCAAAGCCTGCGTCAGGACAAATATGACGCGGCGATTGACGACCTGAAATCGCGCAACATGCTTTATCCGTGCTATGAAACCGAAGGCGAACTGAACTGGAAACGCAAGGCCGCCCGCCAGCGTCACCAGCCCTTCATCTATGACCGCAAGGCATTGACGCTTTCGGATGATGAAATCGCCCATCTTGAGGCGGAAGGGCGCAAACCGCATTGGCGCTTCCTTCTGACCGATGGCGTGGTTGAATGGGATGACCTGACGCGCGGGATTTGCACGTTTGATACCGAACATGTGTCCGATCCGGTTCTGATCCGCGAAGACGGATCGCTGCTGTATATGCTTGGCTCCGTGGTTGATGACCTTGAAATGGGTGTTACCCATATTATCCGCGGCGAGGACCATGTGACCAATACGGTGTCGCAGATCCTGCTTTATATGGCGATGGGTGGTAAGCCCGGTGCGCTTGAATTTGCCCATATGCCGCTTCTGGCAGGGCCGGGTGGTTCGCAGCTGTCGAAACGTCTGGGCAGCCTTTCGCTGCGTGAATTGCGCAATGACGGGTTCGAGGTCGCATCACTTGTCGGGCTTCTGACCGGGCTTGGTGCATCGGACAAGATCGAACCTGCGACGCTTACCGAAGTGCTTGGGAAATTCGATCTGTCGCATTATGGCCGTTCGACCCCGAAATTCGATCCGGCGGAACTTGCCAGCCTGAACGAAAAAGTCATTCATGACATGTCGTTTGAAACGGCAAAGCCAAAGCTTGAGGCCCTTGGCCTGGGCGGCGCGCCTGAAGAATTCTGGAATGCGGTGCGCGGTAATTGCTGGCGCGTGGCAGAAGCGGTTGAATGGTGGGATGTCATCACCAAGCAGGTCATCCCGCAGATCGACGATGCCGATGCGGAATTTTTAAAACAAGCGGCCGATATGCTGCCCGAAGGCGCCCTTGACACAACCAGCTGGAAAGCATGGACCGGTGCGATCAAGGATGCGACCGGCCGCAAGGGCAAGGATCTTTTCATGCCGCTTCGCAAGGCGTTGACGGGGCGTGAACATGGCCCGGAAATGTCGGCGATGCTGGTTCTGATCGGACGTGAAAAGGCGTGTGAGCGGCTTTGTGGAAAGGCGGTCTAAAGCAAACAGCTTTGACCGCCGGAAATACCCGCAAACCCGAAAACACAAGCCATATGGACCGAAAACATGACCAAGACCACATTGCGTATCTATGACACCTTAAGCCGCGAAAAGCAGGTGTTCGAGCCGATCGATGCCAACCATGTCCGGCTTTATGTCTGCGGCCCGACGGTTTACGACTATGCCCATGTCGGTAATGCTCGGCCTGTTGTGGTGTTTGATACGCTGGTGCGTGTATTGCGCCATATCTATCCAAACGTGACCTATGTGCGCAACGTGACCGACGTTGATGACAAGATCAACGAACGTGCCCGCCAAAGTGGCGAGCCGATTTCGGAAATCACCAAACGCACCCATCAGGCCTATCTGGATGATATGGGCGCGCTTAATGCCGCCAAGCCCGATATCGAACCGCGCGCGACCGAACATATCGCCGAAATGATCGCGATGTGCGAAAGCCTGATCGAACAGGGCTTTGCCTATGCCGCCGAGGGGCACGTGCTGTTTTCCGTTGGCCAGTATGAAGAATACGGCAAACTGTCGCGTCGCGACCGCAAGGAAATGATCGCCGGTGCCCGGGTTGAAGTCGCCCCCTATAAAAAGGACCCGGCGGACTTTGTGCTTTGGAAACCATCCGATGACGAGACGCCGGGCTGGGAAAGCCCATGGGGCCGCGGACGTCCGGGCTGGCATATTGAATGCTCTGCCATGTCGACGCGCTATCTGGGCGCGAATTTCGACATTCATGGCGGCGGATCGGATCTGGTTTTCCCGCATCATGAAAACGAAATCGCGCAAAGCTGCTGCGCGAACAAGGGTTCTAGTTACGCCAAATACTGGATGCATAACGGCCATCTGATGGTCGAAGGTGAAAAGATGTCCAAGTCGCTTGGCAACTTTGTCACCGTGCATGAATTGCTCGAAAGCTGGCCGGGCGAGGCGATCCGTCTGGCGATGCTGGGAACCCACTATCATCAGCCGATCAACTGGACCGAAGAAAACCTGCGTCAGGCCAAAGAGGCGCTGGACCGGTTCTATACCGCCCTTCGTCAGACCACCGATATCGAACCGGAAAACACCCCGGTGCCGGAATCGGTTCTGAACGCGCTGTGTGATGATCTTAATACGCCGCTTGCGATTTCGGAATTCCATGAACTGGTGACCGAACTTAACAAGGCGACAAAGAAATACGATAAGGCCGAAGCCAAGGGCCGTGTTCTGGCGGCGGCAAAGTTGCTGGGGATTCTGGAAAATGATCCGGAAGCCTGGTTCACCGGTTCTGCCAATGAAGACGAAGCTGCCGAGATTAACAGTCTGATCCAGCAGCGTGCCGAAGCGAAGAAAAACCGCGACTTTGCCACCGCCGATCAGATCAGAAACGATCTTTTGGCGCGTGGTATCCTGCTTGAAGACTTCAAGGACGGTACGAGCTGGAAGCGCGTTTGATCCGTCGCATTTGAATTGGAAAAGGCACCGCCGGGAGACCTGCGGTGCCTTTTTTCTTTAAGTGGCGGTGGCGTCCAGTTCGTCAAACAGTTCCTGTGCGGCATTCAGGCCGTTGATCGCGGCAGGAAGACCGCCATAAACCGCCATCTGCCAGATCGCTTCGATGATTTCTTCGCGCGTTGCCCCGGCAGCAAGAGAATGTTTGATATTGACCTTAAGCTGCGGTGCGGTTTGCCCGCCCAGAACCGTCAGGGCGGAAATCGTGCAAAGCTGACGGGTTTTCAGATCAAGGTTGGGCCGCGCGTAATGACGGCCATAGGCCCATTCAACAAGACTTTCGGCAAATCCGGGCACCAGGGTATCGTATTTTTCGGCCAAGGCGCCTTCAAGCGGCGGGTTCAGACGTGCGACAACATCGCGCCCGGCATCGAGCGCGCTTTTATGTTCAGCCATAAGGGGCTCCTGTAAGGTATTTTTGGGGTCAGGCCGTTTTCTTGCGACCGATTTCGTCGTAATTGGCGATTTTGTAATCGAGCACTTCGAGGGTTTCGGTCAGTTCGGCGATTTTCTGGGCCAACCCGGTCCGATAGATTTCAAGAAGTTCGCGCCGTTCGCCAACTGTTTGTTCGCCTTCGCTGCGCAGACGGGCAAACCGGACCCGGTCGCGGATTGGCATGCCAAGATCCTTAAGCCGGCTTATGAAAGTCAGCCAATCGAGAATTTCCGGGTCATAGTACCGTCGACCGCCCGCATCGCGAGATGGTTTGGGCACAAGACCGATTTTTTCGTAATAGCGCAGCGTGTGAATGGGCAAACCGCTTTTGGCCGAGACTTCACCAATCATCATGTCGGTCACCTTTCAGCTTGGGGAACTTTCAAAAGGCTAGCTGCTGGAGTGTACTTTAGGTCAAGCGTAAATTTTTTGCCAGTTTGTGCAACAGCTTGCAGTTGCGCAGACATGACATTCTGACCACCTTCTATCCTGTGACCGGTTCGAAACGACAATGTTGGGATTGCGATGTTTTTACTGGGTCGACGGAATTTCCTGCGCGGTGCGACGGCAATTGGCGCAACAGCGGGCTTTGGCGCGATCAAGCCGCTTTGGGCGCAAACGCTTGATAATCGTGCGGTGCTTGATGTGATCAAAAAGCCGATCCCGTCAACGGGTGAAATGATCCCGGCGGTTGGTCTGGGTAGCTGGATCACGTTTAATGTCGGTAATGATCCGGTTTTGCGTGACCAATGCGCCAATGTCATGCAGGCCTTTTTTGACGGAGGCGGACGTATGATCGACAGTTCGCCGATGTATGGATCGTCCCAGGATGTGATTGGTTACGGGCTTGATAAACTGGGAGCGCGTGATCGGGTATTTTCAACCGACAAGGTCTGGACATCGGATGACGGTGCAGAACAGATCGCCGAAACATCCGATTACTGGAACATCGAAAAGTTTGACCTGTTGCAGGTCCATAATCTGGTGGGGATCAACGACAATCTGCCGCTTCTGTTCGATATGAAGGATGCCGGACGACTGCGTTATGTCGGCGTGACGACGTCGCATGGCAGGCGTACCGATGATCTGATCGCGGTGATGAAAAACACGCCGCTTGATTTCGTACAGGTCACCTATAACCCGGTGGATCGCAAGGTCGAGGGTTACCTGCTGCCGCTGGCCTTGGAACGCGGGATTGCCGTGATCGTCAACCGACCGTTTCAGGGCGGCCATCTGATTGATCGGCTTGAAGGTGAAAAACTGCCGGAATTTGCCGCCGAGATCGAAGTACGAAGCTGGGCGCAGTTGATCCTGAAGTATCTGATTTCCCATCCGGCGGTGACCTGTCCGATCCCGGCAACGACACAGCCGATGCACGCCATGGAAAACATGCAGGCGGCCACCGGCCCAATGCCCGATGACGACATGCGCCAACGTATTGCTGCCGTGATCGGGGTTCTGTGATGAGCGAGTGGTGGAGCTACAGTCTGGCAGATTTTCTGCTATTTTCGCCGCGCGTTTATTACCGGCTGTTTGAAACGCTGAATACCACATGGTGGCTTGCGGTTACCGCCGCATTGGTAGCAGGGATCATCACCTTTGGCCTTTCCGTCCGGCACGGCAATCGCGGCAACCGGGTGGCGCTTGTACTGTTGGCGATGATCTGGGGCTGGGTGACTGCGGGCTTCCTTTGGTATTATTACCAGCCGATCAACTGGATAATCCCTTATTTCATTCCGGCATTTATCACAGAGGCATTGTTGATGGTGATGTTTGCCGCGCGCCGGATGCCGTTGCGATTTGGCTGGCGCGGTGATTTTTCCAGCATTGCCGGGGTGGTGATGACCGTGATTGCGATTTTCGTCTATCCCTTTGTCGGTCTGATCGAAGGGCGCGACCTGATACAGGCGGAACTGTTTGGCAGTGCCGCCGATCCGACGGTAATCGGGACGCTTGGCTTTATCCTGCTGGCGCGCGGGTCGTGGCGCTGGGTCCTGTTGCCTGTGCCGTTGGTGTGGTGTGTACTGTCCAGCGGGACATTATGGGTGATGGACCAGAATATCGCGCTGCTGCCCCTGATTGCTGTCTGGTTGACGGTGCTTGGCGGCTGGATGGATCAGAAAAGCGGAGTCACCCGCCGGTCATTGCTTGATACCGGCGGGGATGACTAGAGTTCGTGTCGCGCGATTTAACGCCCGGCAAGCAGGCGAATACCAACCGCGGCAAAGAACACACCCAGCAAACCATTGATCCAGCGCGCCGCGCGACGATACAGCGAAATCGCCGGTGCGGTCGAAAAGGCGGTGGCATAGGCGAAATGCACAAGTGTTGAAATCGTGCCACAGCCAATCACGATCACCCATCCTACCCAAAGTGGCGTGCCATCGGCAAAGCCGATGGAGATGATGGCAATCCATGTCAGGATTGCCTTGGGATTTGTCAGGTGAAGGCTCAGCCCACGACTGAAATACCCGACCGGCGAGATGGTTTTATTGTCGCGCGGAATGGCATCGCCAGCCGGTTGGGCGGGTCGGAAAGCAGAACGAAATGCCTTGAAAGCCAGCCATAAAAGATAAATCCCGCCGGCAATGCGAATGATGGTCATGGCATCGGCCCAGCTTGCCAGAAGGGCGGACAGACCCGTCAGGGTCAGAATGCCAATGCAAAGCGAACCTGTTCCGATCCCGATGGCAAAGCAATGACCGGCACGGCGCCCGCGTTCAAGCGAGACACCCATCAGACCCAGCAAGGCAGGGCCTGGGCTGATCAAGCCCATAAGAAGGGCGGCATAGGCAAGAAATATCCCCGGCAAATAGGGGGCGATATCGGCAAAGTCGATCATGGGGCGATCCTTTGTCAAACATGGTGGCAAACATGCCGTGGTGGCGGCATGAAAACTGTACGCCCCGGTTGTAGTTCTGTCGAGAATGCAAAAGCCCCGGTGCGAAAGGCAACCGGGGCTTTGGATGATCATATCCGATGACGGTATCAGTCTTCAAAAATGACTTCGTCGTCGGCAACCTCGACCTGACGGGCGATTTCGGACAATGCCTGTTCGAAAACTTCGGGCGGATGGCCGCCGGAAATGGCGTATTTGCCGTTCACGACATAGGTCGGAACCGATGAAATACCGGCATTGCGGAATTCTTCCTCTTCGGCGCGGACTTCCTTGGCGAACATGTCGCTGCCAAGAATTTCGTCTGCCTTTTCCGGTGACAGACCAACCTCCTCGGCGGCGCGTTTGATCACGCCGTGATCGCCGGGATTTTCGCCTTCCTGGAAATAGGCGCGGAACAGGGCCAGTTTCAGTTCGGTCTGTTTGCCTTCCTTGCCCGCCCAATAAAGCATCCGGTGCGCATCAAAGGTATTGTAGATGCGGCTGTCCGAGCTAAAGCGGATGTCAAAGCCGACATTTTCACCCATCATCGAAATACGGTCGCGATTTTCCGCACTTTGATCCGGGGTCAGGCCGTATTTTTCCTTGATATGTTCCGACAGGTTCTGGCCTTCGGGACCCATATCCGGGTTCAGTTCGAACGGGTGCCAGCGCAGTTTGATGTCGACCTGACCGTCCAGACGCTCAATCGCCTGTTCAAGGTTTTTGTAGCCGATGATGCACCAGGGGCAGACAACGTCGGAGACGATATCGATCTGCATCGGGATGCCGTTGCTCATGAATTGTGCCTTGTCTTATGAATATCTGGATGGGTCACACATAAGCGGTATGAAGCCAAACGCAAGGACAGAAATGCGCGGGCTTAAAAGAAACGGCCTGTCCGGGGGAGACAGGCCGTCATATGTGCAACAACTCGGCGGGGGGAGGTAGATTAATCATCTAATCCGAGTTTCGGGGTGTGCACGTGGGACGCTTCTGATGGCAGCGCGGCCAACAGGGGAGGCGAATTTCAATCCATGCCGTCGATATTCTGGCGACGGGCGTTGTCGACCATATATTCGGCAAAGGTTTCAAGGGTAGGACAGGACCAGTCTGCCGCCGTTTTTTCGCCGTCACGTTCCCATTGACCGTACCAGCGGTCATCAGGTTCGAGAAAGATCGTGTAAGCGGCGAAACGGTCGGACGCCGTCCAACTGTTTTTGCCAGCACGGTGCCAAGTCAGACCCGCAAGCAGCATAACGTCAAAATCTTCGGCGGCTTTCAATGCCATCTTGGTGTCCCTATCCATGCGAAGCCCGAAGAAATGGGGGTGTATTCCCAGTCACTTCACAATGTATGGTAGAGTTAATCATTACTACCATGCCTTTACAACCATTCAGGGGGACAGGTTTGCTATCCTAAAGGTGGGCAATTAGGCGATTTTGGGCAAAAAGCAGCGCATAATTGGCATGTCTTGTAATGCGGTTGCGTAAATGACGGTTTTGCGGCAATTTGCCAGACCGTCCGGCACATGCCGGAACAAGAGAAGATCGATCAGTTTTGGAATGAATATGTCAGACAAGCGCGTCTATTTATACGACAGTACCTTGCGCGACGGGCAGCAGACCCAGGGCGTGGATTTTTCGGCAGCGGACAAAACCGCAATTGCCAAGGCACTGGACGAGCTGTCGATTGACTATATTGAAGGCGGCTGGCCAGGTGCAAACCCCACAGATGACGCATTCTTTGCCAATCCACCGAAACTTAAAAATTCGAAACTGACGGCATTTGGTATGACGCGGCGCGCGGGGCGTTCGGCATCAAACGATCCGGGATTGACGACGCTTGCACAAAGCGCGCCGATTGTTTGCATGGTCGGTAAAAGCTGGGATTTTCAGGTGACCGAGGCGCTCGGGATCGAGCTTTCGGAGAACATTGCGATGATTTCGGAATCCATCGCACATCTCAAAAGCCAGGTTTCCGAAGTCATGTTCGATGCGGAGCATTTCTTTGATGGCTACAAGGCCAACCGAGACTATGCTCTTGCAGCAATCAAGGCGGCCTACGAGGCCGGTGCGCGCTGGGTTGTCCTGTGCGATACCAATGGTGGCACTCTGCCCGATGAGATTTTCGACATTGTCACCGATGTTTGTTCCCATGTTCCGGGTGGAAATGTCGGCATTCACTGCCATAACGATACCGAGAATGCGGTGGCGAACTCTTTGGCGGCGGTCCGCGCCGGGGCACGGCAGGTGCAGGGTACGTTGAATGGTCTGGGTGAGCGGTGCGGCAATGCCAACTTGATTTCAATCATCCCGACATTGATGCTGAAGATGGGCTATGACGTTGGCATTTCGCATGAACAGCTATCCCATCTGCGTCGGATTTCGCACATCCTTGATGAACGGCTTAACCGCGAGCCAACCCGTCAGGCGGCCTATGTCGGTGACAGTGCATTCGCGCATAAGGGTGGATTGCATGTGTCCGCCGTGGAGAAGAATCCGGCCTGTTACGAGCATATCGAGCCGGAGCTTGTCGGAAACCAGCGTCATATTCTTGTGTCAGATCAGGCGGGGCGTTCAAATATTCTGGCCCGGTTCCGCGAAATCGGGGTCGAGGTCGATCCGAAATCCGATGCGGTCGGCAAGCTTGTCGAAGCGGTCAAGCAGCGCGAATTTGATGGTTATGCCTATGACGGTGCCGAAGCCAGTTTCGAACTTTTGGCGCGCAAGGCACTGGGCGAGCTTGACCGTTATTTCCGTGTGACATCGTTCCGCGTGATTGATGAACGCCGCTGGGTGGACGAGCAGGATGAACAGGTCATTACGATGTCCGAAGCGACC
Organism: Thalassospira lucentensis; assembly: GCF_001613805.1. Classification (GTDB taxonomy): domain Bacteria; phylum Pseudomonadota; class Alphaproteobacteria; order Rhodospirillales; family Thalassospiraceae; genus Thalassospira; species Thalassospira lucentensis_A. The sequence continues at coordinate 503,257 of NZ_LPVY01000021.1, read as the reverse complement.
GTCAAGGTCGTGGTCGGCGATGGACAGTTCATGTCCGTGGCCGAGGGTAATGGTCCGGTCAACGCGCTTGATGCGGCATTGCGCAAGGTGCTTCTGACCGTGCCGGAATATGTCGAAGCCGTGCAGCAGATCGAACTGATCGACTATAAGGTCCGCATCATAACACGTGGTGATGGTACGCGTGCCGTGACCCGCGTCATGATCGAAAGCCGCGATGCCGAGGGCAATAGTTGGTCAACAGTTGGTGTTTCAACCAACATTATCGAGGCGTCCTATAACGCGCTTCGGGACTCGATCACCTATAAGCTGTTCAAGTCCGGGGTTCGAAGCCAGCACGCGTGACTCTTGGTTTAGGCGATAAAATTGCAAAAGGGCGCGGTTTGATCCGCGCCCTTTTTGTTTTAGCTGTGATGGTGATGCAGGTGGTCATAAGTGTGCGTATGCCCGAAGCGTTCGGCTATGAAGCTTAGCAAATCGATATCGGCGCGTTCGGTCATCGAGACATAGGTGAATGTCATGGTTTCGCGTTCCTCGATCATGCTGCCGGGAAACGGCAGATAGGCCAGTTCGCGGGTGGCAAAGGCCGGGCAGGCGGTGCCGATTTGCCAGTGCGTGGTGATTTTGGCATCGACCAGATGCATGGTCAGGCCGTCCTTGCCGGTCTTTTGAAACGGGATGTCGGCAAGGCGAAGGTAGCTTGCCTTGTCATCGGCCTTGCGGAAGCCTTCGACGAAGCTTGAGGACAGGACCTGTAATTCTTCGGCATGGTCGGCGTCGCTTTGGCCGTGGACATGCGAATGCAGGTGATCGTGGTCCGGGGTGTGATTATGCCCCGGTCCGTGTGAGTGGTTGTGCCCGACATCATGATGATGGTGGTCGTGACCATGTTGATGATGCGTGTGGGTGTGGGGATGATCATGGGGCATCGGGTTACTCCACATCCGAGCCGGCGGGGATGCTTACCGGTTTGTCGATGATGCCGCGATGCGATCCCATTTTGCCGTGCGACACCAGTGTGCCCAGCACATCGACAATCACGCGCGTTGCCAGCAGGGCGGTAATGTCCGAACAGTCATAGGGCGGGGAAACCTCAACGACCTCAAGCCCGCAAATGCCTTCGGCGGCGACGAGCGATACAAGTTCCAGTGCCTCGCGCGGCAGGAAGCCGCCAGGTTCCGGCCAGCCGGTGCCCGGAACGAACCCGCAATCGACACTGTCGATATCAAACGAGATATAGACAGCATCCGCATCCTTCCATGCCATTTCAAGCGCGCGCGCCGCGGTTTCGGCCAGTCCGAGTTCCTCGACATCGCGCATGGTGAAGATGTTGGTATTGCGTTTGCGCGCAACTTCGACCCCTTCGCGCGGGACCTGCCAGCCACCAATGCCGACCTGCACAAGGTTCACCGCCGGAACATTGACCAGATCGGTGGCATGGAACCACGGCGTGGTGTGCATGCGTTCATCAAGGTCCTTTTCCTGAATGTCGATATGGCGGTCGAAATGGACGATGCCGATGCGTTTGGATGTGCATTGCGCAATGCCGCGCACACACGGAAAACCAATGGAATGATCGCCGCCGATCATGATCGGAAGTGCGCCGCTGGATGCGACGTGGCTGACCGCGCGCGTGATCTGATCAAAGGTCTTTTCGATATTGGCCGGGATGGTGAAAACATCGCCCACATCGCACAGCGTCATCTGTTCGCGAAGATCAACCCCCATTTCATAGTTATAGGGCGTGTAAAGGGCGGATATTTTGCGAACCCCCTGCGGGCCGAAACGCGTGCCGGGCCGGTATGTCGTGCCACCGTCAAACGGGATACCGATCACGGCTGCATCATAGGCGCCGACCTTGGTAACGTCTTCGATATAGGGTGCCTTCAGAAACGTGTTGATCCCGGCATAGTGGGGCAGTTCGCCCCGGGCAAAGGTCGGGATTGATTTATCAGTCAGACAATCGGACCCGGTCAGACCCATGCGAAGCGCCCACTGCTTTTCCTTTTCCCAAGCGGCTGATGGCAGCAGGGCTTCTTTTTCCGCCGATTTCCAGCCGCGCAACTGCAGCTTGTCGAAATTCGGGTGGTGGTGGCGGGTTGCAGTGGGGGCGGGCAATGTTCCGGCCACGCGATGTCGGCGGACATTTTGGGGGGCAAAGAAATCGCGCATGGTTGTTTCCTTCGGGTTGCGTCAGTCTTTGTGGGGTTGGCTTTCGGGTTCGAGATCAGGGAACGGGCATGGTCGCTATCAGGGCGGCCGAGAAATTCATGCCGTCGGTTTCATTGGTTTCGCCATTGGCACCGGGAGGCGGTGCCGCAGACAGATCAATCGGCAGGTCATATGTGATGGTCGCACCATAGGCTTCGGGTGTGACCGGATCGTCGCGCAGCTTGTCAAACACCAGCATCCTTGTGCCGAGCTTGAACGCCTCGTGGATGTCGTGCGTGACCATGAAGATTGTCATGTCGTGCGCCTTCCAAAGGCCCAGCAGCAATTCATGCATGTCATTGCGAATACCCGGATCAAGCGCGCCAAACGGCTCGTCGAGTAACAGCACGCCGGGCTTCATCGTCAGGGCCTGTGCAATGGCAAGGCGTTGCTGCATGCCGCCCGAAAGCTGGCTGGGATATTTGTTGGCCGCTGGCGACAGGCCGATGGTTTCAAGCAGGTCGGCAACGTCGTCGCGGGCCTTTTTGCGCGCACGGCCAAACAGGCGGCCGGTCAATTTGCGCGCGGCAAATTCGGCCCCGATCGTCAGGTTTTCGGCAACGGTCAGATGCGGAAAAACCGAATAACGCTGAAATACGATGCCGCGATCCGGTGTCGGTTGTTGCGGCAATGGGACGCCATCCATCAGGATATTACCGCCACTTGGCAGTTCCTGGGACAGCAGCATACGCAAAAAGGTCGATTTGCCACAGCCCGATGCCCCGACCAGCGTGCAGAACGCCCCGGCTTCGATATCCAGATTGATGCGCTCAAGCACCGGATATTCACCGTAAGACTTGCTCAGGTTGCGGATCATGAATTTCGGGTCGCGCATCACAGACTATCCCCCGAAAGGTGGTTCCACGGAAAAGCCCTGCGCGATGCCATCAACAGCAACCGGTCAAGGATGAAGGCCAGAAGCGTGATCCACGTGACATAAGGCAGGATCACATCCATCGCGAGGTAACGCCGTACCAGAAAAATGCGATAGCCAAGGCCGCTCGTGGATGCGATGGCCTCGGCCGAAATCAGGAATATCCATGCCGGGACAAGGCCAAGCCGGATGGCGGTGATCAGTTTGGGCATGACTTGCGGCAGTACTACACGGGTGATCATTTGCCATGTTGATGCGCCCAGCGTTTCTGCCTTGATGATCAGTTCGCGCGGGATTTCCATCACCGCCTGCGACACGCAGCGGATCATGACGGGGGCGGTGCCGATCGTAATCAGCATCACCTTGGATGTTTCGCCCAATCCGAAAATGATGAACAGGATCGGCAGAATGGTAATCGGTGGGATCAGTGACAGGGTGGCGACAAACGGTGCCAGCCCGCGCCTGATATGCGGAATGAAGCCGATGGAAATGCCAAGCCCGATGGCAAGCAGGGTGGAAATGAAGATACCAACCGTAAGGCGCGACAGGCTATCGACCGTATCAAGCCACAGCAGATAATCGCCCGACCGTTTGTCGGCCTCGAACCCCATGCGCCAGATCGCATCCCCCATGCTGCTTAGTGACGGCAGCAGTTTGTCCGCCGGATTATCGATCCGTCGCAGATGGCTTGCGATGGCATAGGCCCCGATCAAAAGCGCAAACGGGGTCGAACCCAGCAATATGGCCGCGCGTCTTGAAAGAGTGCGGTTGATGATACGCATGGCCGTCACCGTGCAATTGCAAAAACGGTATAGGTGTCAAAACGGGGCAAAGTTCACAAAGGTCGGCCATCCGAACCCGAAGCAACCGGTGCAATGAATGTTACCGGGCCGGATGGCCGACAGAGTTAAACAGCATTAATCAGCAAAGCGCGTGGTGACGCGAACACGCTGCGCTCAAAGTTCGCCCTTGGCGGCCATTTCCATATAGGTCGTGTCGAATTTCAGTTTCACATTGGCGCTGTCGCCATAGATGCTGCCATCCGGGAAGCTGACGCCGACAAATTCCGGGCTTGGTGCGCCTTCGCCAAGGATACCCTTGTCGAACAGGAATTCGGCGACAAATTTTATGGTTTCGGGAAGCTCGGCCGATTTTGTGAATTCAACGGCCTTGTCCGGGGTAAAGAACATCGCCGTGCTGGCAAGCTGGGCGTCATATCCGGCAAGGTCGGTTCCAGATGCTTCGGCCATTGCAGTGCGTGCGGCAATGCCTTCGTCCGTGTCGGATGCCATAATGCCCATCAGTTCATACCATGCACCGACCAGTGCCTTGCCAAATGCGGGGTTGTCGGCAAGGGTTTCGGTGTTGACCATCATGATATCGATGATTTCGCCGGGAATTCCCGCACTGTCAAAGACAAGCGTTGCATTATCGTTGGCGGCGATTTCCGATAGAAGCGGGTTCCACGTCACGACCGATGTTACATCATCGGTGGCATAGGTCGCGATCATGTCGGCATCGGATGTATTGACGACGGTGACGTCCTGTTCGGACAGCCCGACTTTTTCAAGGGCGCGTGCCAGCAGATAATGGGAAACGGAAAGTTCGACCAGATTGACATTCTGCCCCTTGATCGCGGCAAGGTCGGTTGCGTCTTTCAGGATGATACCGTCATTTCCGTTGGAATAATCGCCAACAATCAGGGCGGTGGTATCAACCCCGCCACCGGCCGGGATCGAAAGCGCGTCCATATTTGTCATGGAGCAGCCGTCATATTCGCCAGCGGTATATTGATTGATCGATTCAACGTAATCGTTGATCTGCACGATATCGACCGAGATGTCGTATTTGTCGGCCCATTTTTTCATGATGCCGCTGTCTTGCAGATAGCCCCACGGCATCCAGCCGACATAGATCGACCAGCAGACTTTGAATTCGGATTTTTCTTCGGCGTGGGCGGGCAGGGAAGCCAGAGAGGCAGAAAGGACGGCGGCAAACGAAAGTGTTTTAAAAAACGTCTTTAACATGTGTGCGCTCCTGCTTGTTTTGCGGATCACTTCGGATCAGTCAATTCAAGAAAGGCTCTTGCACACAAACCGGGAGAAGGCTTGCGCGCGACAAACCTGTGCAGTTGTCTCCCGGGATTTTGGCCCGCCGTGTCACCGGTCTATGAAACGTCGACCGGCTTGCGCCTCTCGGACCAGCATCCCTTTCGGAACCGGAACCCTAGGCGCGCTGCACAATCAAACAGAAGCAATGTATATGCCAGTCACCTGAAATGTATCTTCGGATGACGGTAATGATATGGAAATAAAGGATAATACTGGTGTTGGTGGCGCTGCCCCTCGTGCGAAATGCATATATGCACCGCACAATTTATGATTAAAAAATCACCATAAAAATAAAAATGTTCAAAATGTATGCATTATTCGTGTGTGTAATGTGTGCTGGTATCGTGCATTGGCTTTTGGTAAAGAAACGCCAATATTGACGGGCATGCCCGCACTTCACCCCATGCAAAGACCGGAGAATTCAAGCGATGAGCGACGTCGCAAACGCGGCTATGCCGGATGGCGCAAGACCCGAAACCGGCGGTATCGCCAATCCGCCTGTCATCATCCTGATTGAACCGCAGCTTGGCGATAATATCGGCAAGGCGGCGCGCGCCATGCTTAATTGCGGGTTGGTTGACCTGCGTCTGGTGCGGCCACGTGATGGCTGGCCCAATGAACGGGCGACGGCCAATGCATCAGGGGCTGATATTGTCATCGACAATACCAAGGTGTTCGAGCGCGAAGAAGATGCGCTGGCGGATCTGAACCGGGTTTATGTGACGACCGCGCGGACGCGCGACGCGATCAAGCCGGTCTTTACCCCAAAGGGGCTGGCGCCTGAAATGCGTGCCAATGTCTCGCGGGGGGAAAAGGTCGGGGTGCTGTTCGGTCCGGAACGCACCGGTGTGCGCAACGAACATATTTCGATGGCCGATGCGGTTGTAACCGTACCGCTTAACCCCGGTTTCACGTCGCTTAATCTGGCGCAGGCGGTGTTGCTGATCGGGTATGAATGGTGGCAGGCCGGTGTTGATGTGCCCGACTACCAGATGATGATGAACGATACCTTTCCGGCCACCCGGGACGAACTTGACCGTCTGTTCGAACATCTTGAGGCGGAACTGGACAATTCCGGCTTCTTCCGGGTGGAGGCAAAACGCCCGAATATGGCACGCAATATCCGCAATATTTTCAACCGCGCCAACCTGACCCATCAGGAAGTTCAGACACTTCGCGGCATGATCGTTGCTATGCGGGGCGGCAAATTCAAAGCGTGACGCTCGCGGACATGGCGGCAAAGCTGGTGTTTGGGTGATTCTTTTCGTTTGACTCTGCGGTCTTGATCTCTATATTGCGCCTCACTTCCGAGAAAGTGGGGCGAAACGGGTGTTTTCGTCCCCGTTCCTGTTTGGGGTAACCGAAACAGGAAACTATCGGGACAATAAAGTGATCTTAAAAAAGAGAGTTACAAAATGTCGAAACGTATTGCTGCAAAGCATAAGATTGACCGCCGCCTTGGCGTGAACCTCTGGGGCCGTGCAAAATCGCCGCTGAACAAGCGCGAATATGCACCGGGCATGCACGGCGCGACCCGCCGTAAAAAGCCGACCGATTACGGCACCCAGCTGTTCGCCAAACAGCAGCTTAAAGGCTACTACGGCTCCATCTCCGAAAAACAGTTCCTGCGTTACTACAAAGAAGCATCGCGTCGTCCGGGCGATACTTCCGAAACGCTGGTCGGTATTCTCGAGACCCGTCTTGATGCCGTTATCTACCGTATGAAATTCGTTCCGACCGTGTTCGCAGCACGTCAGTTCGTTAACCACGGCCACATTCTTGTCAACGGCAAGAAAGTCACCATTCCTTCTTACCTTGTTAAAGAAGGCGACGTTGTTGAAGTCAAGCAGGCTTCGCGCGAAATCCCGATGGTTATGGAAGCTGCCAACCTGAACGAACGCGACGTTCCGGAATATCTCGACGTTGATGCGAAGGCCTTCAAAGGCACTTTCGTTCGCGTTCCGAAATTCGCAGAAATCCCGTACCCGGTTCAGATGCAGCCGAACCTGGTCGTCGAATTCTACTCGCGTTAATCCTTATCGGATTTCGCGAAGACGAACACAGAACGCCCGCTGGAAACAGCGGGCGTTTTGCTTTGTCAGCCCTCATCAAAAAGCCCCGCACGGTTTGCTGTGCGGGGCTTTTGATTTCGGATCGTGCGACGGGTTAGCCCTTTGGCGGGGCGATCTGTTCGGATGCCTGCTGTGCGGCTGCGGCAATCGCTTCTTTTTTCTGTTCCGGTGTCGCGTCGTCGGGCACATCGACCTTCACATTGCGGGATGCCATGTGGATGCCGTTTTCCTTGAACATCGCCAGAACGCTTTGATAGACGGTTTTGCGGATGGTGAATTGTTCACCGGGCTTGGAGGTATATTTAAGCCCGATCACCATGTTGAATTCTTCCATCCGACGGACGCCCTGCGATTTCAGCGGTTCGATAAAGCTGTCACCGATCAGCGGATCTTCCAGCAGTTCGGCAGACAGCTTTTTGACCAGTTTCTTGATCTTGTTGACGTCGGTTTCGAACGGTACGCGGAATTCAAGTTTGACGATCACCCAGTCGCGGCTGTGGTTCACAATCGATTTGATTTCGCCAAAGGGCACGGTTTGGAGGGGGCCACGGTGATGGCGCAGTTGCATTGACCGGATTGAGATATTTTCGACCCGCCCGCGCAGGTTATCGACCTCGATATATTCACCAAGCCGGAAGGCATCATCAAGCAGGAAGAAAACCCCAGCGACCACATCACGTACCAGTGCCTGGCTGCCAAAGCCGATGGCAAGGCCAACAACCCCGGCACCGGCGATCAACGGGCCGATATCAACGCCAAGTGCTGACAATGTCACCATCACCACCATGATGACGATGACGGTAAGCGCGAAGTTTTTCAGAAGCGGCAAAAGGGTTTCAATCCTCGATAACCCGGTACCGCCACCTTCGCCGTCGCCATGTCCATCTCCAGCACCGCTTTGGCTCATGCGTTCGTCAAGGAATGCCTTGATCAGGGACCAGACCAGGTCGGCAATCAGCAGGATCATGATGATCTCGGTCGAGGCATCAAGCGCACGCGCAATGATCCCGGCATCCTCGGCCAGCGCAAGGCGATCAAATCCCCAGATGCGCCAGAAGCTGGCAAGGACAAAGACGATGGCGAGTAACCGCACACCACGTTTCAGAACTGGGGTAAAGACCGGAAGGTCCGGCTGAACTGGTTTGAATTCTTCCTCGGCCTCCACCGCGGCGGCTTCGGCACGGGCATTGATCGCATCTGCTTCGGCTTCGGCCAGTCGGGCTTTTTTGCGATGCTGGCTTTCGATGATGTTGCGGAAAATAGCATCAAACAGGCAGGCAATGCCAATCGCCAGCAGGCACTTCATGAAGCGGTCTGCCGCCAGAATGGTCGTCGCGCCGAGTGCAATCAGATAGGCGCAGACAATGACGGGCCATAAACGGGCAAGCGATACGGGCAGGGCAATCTTTTCAACTGCGCCCGTGAGCTGGTGAGTGGCGAAATAACGTGCCAGCGAAACCGTTGCGAGGCAAAAGGCCAGGACACTGATCACGACCGCGATATCAAAAAGGATGATGTCGCCATGTACCATTGCCGGTGATTGCCGAAAAACCCCCGCCAGCGCAAAGGCAGATAACGAAACGCCACTTGCGATGGTGATGGTGCGCGTCAGTGTTGCTGCAGTCTGTGGATCCACATTGATCATCCGAAGGCCTTCGGCCTGTGGCGCAAACAGGAATTGCAGCACGATCATGACGAGACGCAGGACAAAGAACGCGGCGAGCAGTGACAGGAGTGCTCCCTTCATCAGGGGGGGCCAGTCAAAGATCATGAAGGCACCGATCGAGCCGATGGCAAAGACCGTCAAAGACAGCAGCGACAGGACGGATAAAAGCGCCATTTGACGCAGCCGGTCGAAAAACCTGGTGGGGTGCTGTGCTTCAAGATAGCTGCAAAGCGGGGCCGCAGCGCGGCGATACAGGAATTCGACGATCAATCCGACACCGACAAAGATCACGGTAAACAGCGCAAGGCGCATCAGTCCCCTGCGGCCGATGTCCGATGCCAGGAAATCACCGGTTCGTGCCATTTCATCGGGAAAGGTTTCAAGACCGGTAAAGGTATCTGCGATCTGTTCGCGGGTTCGTGCAACCCCGGCATCAAGAAAGTCGTAATAGCTGAAGGTCGTTTCAGCCGTCTCGGACAAGGCATCATCGGACGGATCGGTTGTTTCCGTGGTCTGTACTTCGTTTTGGGCGGCCATTGTAGCCAAGGCAGCCTGTGCATGTGCCCTGTCTGCGATAGCTGACACAGTGCCGGCCACCAGCAGCCAGAGCCCGAGGCACATCAGGATTTTTGTTGTGATTTTCATAATGTCCCGCCCAACGTCCTGTTCGTAAAAACGAATTCCCATCTGGAAGATGGTACAGGCAAACAGGGCCTTCAAGGAATAGTTTTACGACGTCAGCCCATATGCACGCAGGGCTTGAGGTGATGGAAATCGCAGCAGGGCAATAAAAAACGCGCCGGGCATCCGCACGGCGCGTTTCATATCTTCGGCTGTCAGGCCGGATCGGGTCTGTGTCATCCGCCTTTTCAGGCAGCGACAGCAACGCCCTTGTCTTTCAGGTGCTGGGCCAGTTCGCCCGAGGCATACATTTCACGAACGATGTCGCAACCGCCAACGAATTCGCCTTTGACGTAAAGCTGCGGAATGGTCGGCCAGTTCGAGAAGTCCTTGATGCCCTGGCGGATTGCCGGGTCGACCAGAACGTTGATGTCCTTGAACGGCGCGCCGAGTTCGGCAAGGACCTGCACGACGGCGGCCGAGAAACCGCATTGCGGGAACATCGAGGTGCCCTTCATGAACAGAACGACGTCGTTATCGTTGATGTCTTTCTGGATGCGATCAAAAACCGGATTGTCGGTCATGTTGGTTGTCCTTGGCTGCAAAGGCGGCGATCTCTCTGCCGCGATATTTCAGGTTATGGTTTTATGGCCGAAGATATGGCTGGAAGGGGCGGTTCTGTCAACTCTTGCGGCGCAATTGCCGTGCGGTCCGCAGATTATCCCATGTAAAAATGCCAAGTCCGACCCAGACCAGCGCATAGGTTATCATATGTGCCTTGGTAAAGGTTTCGCCAAGCAGCAACACCGCGACGAAGAACTGGATCGTCGGGTTGAGATATTGCATCAGCCCAAGAGCGGAAAACTTCATGTTCCGGGCAGCAAAGGCAAACAGCACCAGCGGAATTGTCGTTACCGCGCCAAGCGATATCAGCAAAATATCATTGCCGATTCCCAGATTGCCGAAGGCCATATTGCCCGACATGCCGAGCCAGACCAGATAGCCAAATGCCATTGGGGATAGCAGCAGACATTCGATAAAAAGCCCGGCAATCGGGTCAGCCGGGACAAATTTGCGGATCACCCCGTAAAAGCCGAACAGCAAAGACAGGCTAAGCGCGATCCATGGCAGGGAGCCGAAAAACACCAGAAGATTCAGAACTCCGGCAAAGCAGACCAGTACGGAGACGATCTGTATGCGATTGAGTTTTTCGCCAAAGAAGATGCGGCCAAGGATCAGCATGATCAGCGGCATTATATAATAGCCAAGGCTGGCCTCAAGCGCATGCCCGATATGAACCGACCAGATATAAATTACCCAGTTCCCGGCAATCAGCAGGCTGCTCAGAAACAAAAGCCCCATGGTGCGCCTGGATGACAGCAGTTCCCACAACCGGGCGCGACGTTTCAGAACAAAAACCAGCGTTAATGTCAGGATCGCGGACCATAGAATGCGATGGGCGAGAATTTCAAACGGGCTCGCGAAATCGATGATTTTGAAATAGAAGCCCAGAAAGCCCCAGATGACAAAGGCACCAAGCCCGGCCAGTGGTCCGGCACCGATCAAAGCCGGTTTTTGGGATGATGTCATCGTTATTGAACCATGGTCATTTTGTGGGGCACAAATGGCATGTGCCGGTACTGGCAAAACAATTGTTAGTCGGCAGGGCCGACCGGAAGTCGCGGGAAGGTCGAACATTTGGGACGCCGAATGTCATCGGCGCCCGTCATGCTTCTGGCCGGATGCGATCAGGGGTGGCGTTCGCAAGCGGTCATTTTCAGCCGGAATTTATTCCGGCGCAGATGTCTGCAGTGCAAGGGCGTGCAGTTCGCCGCCCATTTTGCCCTTGAGTGCGGAATAGATCATCTGGTGCTGCATCACGCGGGTTTTGCCGCGGAAGGACTCGGATACAACGATTGCAGCATAATGGTCGCCATCGCCGCGCAGGTCCTCGATGCGGACCTGCGCATCGGGAAGGGCTTCCTTGATCATCGTTTCGATTTCGTGGGCTTCCATGGCCATGGCGTTAATTCCTTATAATTGGTCGGACACCCTTGCGCCCTGTTTTGCGCATCCATCCGGGTGCCCGGCGATATTTGTTAATTCTGGTATATGTTGTCCCTGTGGGGGCTGTCAATTTCTGCAAGCCGCGAAGTGCTTCACAAGGTCAAAGATGCGGCGATGCTTGTGTTTCGCGGCAGATTGCGCTAGGAAAATCGCGGTTGCTCACACCGGCCGTCCGCCGGGCATCTGCCCATGGTAAAGTGATGCAGACGATTTTATCGGTTCCCCGTTTTCTTTGACGCCGGACCAGCAATGCGGACACCCGGCCTCCTGTCAGGAGACGAAAATGAGCCAAACTTCTGAAAACCTGTCCGCAAAACCGGAGCAGACATCAGCCGATTTCGCGAAAATTGGATCGGTTGATTCCGCCGGTATGCTCAAGGCACAGGCAAAACGCCTGCGCAACGCACTTGCCAGCCGTAACCTGACGGTTTCCCACGCCGGCAGCCTTGAACTTCTGGCGCAAAGCCACGGTTTTCGTGACTGGAACACTGCGATTGCAATGACGCGCAAACGCGAACCGGTTCGGATCGCCGATCTTGGTATCGGCAAACGGTTTGCCGGGTCCTATCTGGGGCACGCGGTGTGCGGGCAAATTCGCGGTGTCACCAAAACCCCGGTCGGCGGTGTCTACCGGATCGAAGTCCATCTGGATCGACCGGTTGATGTCGTGACATCGGAACGTTTCAGCGCCCTGCGACAACGCATTGCTTCGCGGATCAACGAGGATTGCGAACCCGTACTTGCCAATGGTACGCGCGGCCCCGGTCTTTCGGTTGATTTGCTGCTGTGACAGTGACTGAGCTTCTTGTGGACATAAATCCCGAAACCCTCCGGCAGCTTCCCAAAGTTGCCGGAGCCTACATTCTCTTGATCGAGCTTTCTGCTGATCTGGCTTTACGGAACAAACGCTTCGCGGGAGCGATCCTGCGTCAGGGAACTTATTTTTATTGCGGTTCGGCCAACGGGCCGGGAGGCATTGCGGCCCGTGTCAAACGTCATTGCCGGTTGGATAAAAAGCCGCACTGGCATGTCGATGAATTGACCATCGGCATCGGGCGGGTGGTTGCGGCATTGGTGGTGCCCGGCGGATGCGAATGCGATTTGCGTATGGCATTGGCGGCTGTGAAGGGCATCAATGCGCCAATCGCGGGTTTTGGCAGTTCAGACTGCATAAGCTGCCCGGCGCATTTGCTGGTGGCGGAAAGCCATGCCGCCGGGATGGCGGCAATGGTTGAAGCCAGTGTATCGGCTTAATCCTTCTGCGTGCCCGCCGTGCCGTCAATAAGGGGGCGGAAACCCGACGCAACAATCTTTGGGCCAATCTTGCTCATCAGGGTATTGCGCAACCAGACACCTGCCTTGCCACGGATTTTGGCAAAACCCATGCGTTGCAGGGATTGTTGCTGCACCCAATGTGCTTCGGGCAGGCGCGTTGCCTGCCAACTGGCAAGGGCAGTTTTGATATCGGGTTGTGTGCGAAGAGCATCCGCCAGTGCCAAGCCATCCTTGATCGACTGGGTTGCCCCCTGTGCCATGGTCGGAAGCGTTCCATGTGCCGCATCCCCGATCAGGATCACACGGCCCGTAACCCATTCGGGCATGACCATTTGCTGAAGACGGCCTTCGTGAATAATGGTGTCCGTGCCAATTGCGCCTAGCATCTCTCGTACCGGGCCCTCAAACCGGGCAAAATGCGCGGCGAGTTCGCCTGCCGGCAGGTCGCGTATTCTTTCGCCCGGGTCATAGGTGCTGGCATAAATGTAAAACCTGTTGCCACCCACCGGCATTACCAGAATGACCTGCCCGTGACCGATAATGAATTTGGGCGCGGTCAGGCCAAAGGGATAATCCGTGATCCAGCGCCAGCAGATATAACCGGTTGGCTGCGGCATATGTTCCGCGCCAAAAGCCAGACGCCGAACGGCTGAATTGATGCCATCCGCACCGATCACAAGATCAAAGCTGCTGCTTGCGCCGTCGGTAAAACTTACCTGCGCCTGATAGGGTTCATGGTGAATGGCGGATACGGAAAGACCAAACCGGATGGTTGGTGTTGTCAGTTTGGTGCACAGGATTTCGTGAAAGTCGCTGCGCGTCAGGGCCTGAAATGTTGGCCAGCCGAGCTGTTCTGTTTCAAGCGAAAACAGTTTCCCGTCACGATGATCGAAATAGTCCAGTCGCGGAAAGGCGCAGGATTTGGCCGCAACATCCTGATCAATGCCAAGTGCACCAAGGGCCGCCATCGCATTCCCGGGCAGGTGCAACCCGGCCCCGGCCGGTTTCCAGCCATCATGGGTTTCGACAATCGTGATGTCGTGCCCGTCGCCTTGCAGGGCAATGGCCGCAGACAAACCGGCGATACCGCCGCCGACAATCAGAATTTTCATTTTATGCCTGTGACTGGAATGGAGTGATGTCCGGATCAGCCGCCGGTCATGCTCATATGACGGCCGACTGCCGGTTTCTGACCTTTGCGGTCGATGACGAAATCATGCCCCTTGGGTTTAAGCAGCATGGCTTCGTCAAGCAGCCGGTCAAGGGCTTCGGCCTCGCCCGAACGCAGGGCTGCGCGCAGATCAACGTGGTCTTCCTGCCCAAGGCACATGTAAAGTGTGCCGGTGCAGGTCACGCGCACGCGGTTGCAGCCTTCGCAGAAATTATGGGTAAGCGGCGTGATGAAACCAAGACGCCCTCCGGTTTCCGCCACCGTGACATAGCGTGCCGGGCCGGGGGTGACATGGTTGCTGGGCACCAGAGTATATTCCTGTTCCAGCCGTTCACGAACTGCGGTCAGTGGCAGATACTGATCGGTGCGATCCCCGTCGATATCGCCAAGCGGCATGGTTTCAATCAGGCACAGATCAAAGCCTTCCTTGCCACACCAGGCGACAAGACGGGAAATTTCGTCTTCGTTAAAATTGCGAAGGGCGACCGTGTTGATCTTGATCTTGATCCCCGCCTGTTTGGCGGCTTCAAGCCCGCTTAACACCTGTTCAAGGCGGCCGCGGCGGGTGATTTCGGCGAATTTCTGATGATCAAGGCTATCAAGCGAGATGTTGAGCCGTTTGACACCAAGGCGCGCCAGATCATCGGCATAGGTGGCAAGCTGGCTGCCATTCGTCGTCATGGTCAGTTCGTCAAGCGCGCTGGATTTAAGATGGCGCGACAAATCCCTGATCAGGTCCATGATGCCACGGCGCACCAGCGGTTCGCCACCGGTCAGGCGCAATTTGCGCACTCCGCGTGCGATGAAGGCCGAACAGAGCTGATCGAGTTCCTCAAGTGTCAGGACTTCGGATTTTGGCAGAAAGATCATGCTTTCGGCCATGCAATAGGTGCAGCGGAAGTCACAACGGTCTGTCACCGATACCCGTAGGTAGGATACGTGACGGCCATATTTGTCGATCAGCGGTCTGGTCATGGCGATGGCGCTTGTTTCTGTTTTGCGGGTCCGGAAACGCTATGTAGTTCGCAAGTTCGACTTTTGCACAGAGGGGATCGATTTGGCCACCCCGATTTGCGATGAAATCATCACCTTTCCGTCAGATAGGACAAAAAAACCGCGGGGAATATCCACCGCGGTTTTTTGGTTGTCGGGGAATGACTAGTTGCCTATTTCCAGTTATCGGCTTCGCGGATATGCAGGGCTGCGATATCGCGATCAAGGGCTGCCATGACATTGCGCAGGGTTTCGACATTCTCGCTGCCAAGCTTGGCCACCAGTTCGGCTGAACGCTCCGGCTTGGACAGGGCAGCGCGAACATCCCGAAACAGCGAGCGCAGCAGACGTGCACAGTGCTCTTCGGTAAAGACCCAGGCATGATCGCCATGCGGCAGATTGTCGTTAATAAGCTGGATCATCCACTGTTTACGGCGTTCGTAATCCTTGAAATGCAGCGCCATGCGCGCAAATACCAGATTAAGCCGGTTGGCGACTTGTGGTTCTTCTGCCAGATGATCCCAGTAATCAGTTGGATCACGAAGTTCGTCATCCTCGTCGGCATGCTGGTCGATGATGGTCTGGATTTCGCCGTCGATTTCCTGAAGCATATCCATGCCGACCATCATGCGGATGACCTTGAAGAAAGGCTGCAGGATTTCGCGTGACAGTGCGCCATGTTCAAGATCGCCTGCTTCGCGGCCTTCAAGCTGATGGGCAAAGCGACTGACCAGAAGGCGGCCCAGTGGATCGTGGCGCACAGCCGCATTCTGACGGGCCTTGACGGTATCGACATCGGTTTCAAGTGTCATCCATGCCGCATCAAACAGCTTGTCCTGTCCGCGCAGGGTTTCAAGCGCGCTTGAAATCTGATCAGTGCTAACGGTTCCACCGTGGGCCTTGGCTTGTTCCATGAGGCTGGCGGCAAATTGTTCGAGCACAGAGAATGCAGCGGTGTAGTGACGTTGTTTGAAGCTGTCCCGCGGTGGTTTGACGATTGCAATCATTTCCCGTTCCGACCCTGTTATCCTTGAAGCCAGTGCGCCCGGGGTGGCTTCGCCCGGTAGCCTGATGCATGCGACCTTGCGTATCAAATTTCGTTTAATACGCCGAAATGTTTAACATTTTCGTTTCAGCAAGTTCCATGCCATGCGCAAGCATGATGGTGAACCTATTCGTAGCCGACTGCGGCCTCGACAATTTCAAGCACGACATGGCGCGGACGGATGATCTGGCGCCCGGCTTCTTCGAAATTCACCGCGATTCTGTCGCCGTCGACTGCCTGAATACGCCCGAGGCCCCAATCGGGTTGACCGGGATGGCGGACAATGGTGCCAGGGGTCAGCAGGAAATCCATGATCATGCTCTTTTGTCTGATGTTGGTATCTTTAATATAGTCAGGCAATACGCCGGGAACAAATGCTGTGCAATGATGGCAGTCACATATTTTGGAACCGGGTAAAATTTGCCGGTTTGCAAATGCGGCAAAAATCCGGGGGCTAAAGAAGGTTTTAACACATCTGGCTGCAATCTGGGCGCGGATTGCAGTTGCCCGGTCCGGTTCGTCCCGAATATCACCGGAAGGTACTATGCAAACCGCACATAGCTTTGGGGAAGCGGTGTGGCCTGTTGAACAGAATTCTTGGAGATACCCGTTATATGGAACAGGACAGAGCAGTGGAACTGATCCTGATCGAGCTGATCAGCTCGCGCATTTGCCACGACCTAGTCGGGCCGGTTGGGGCTGTGAATGCCGGTGCCGAACTGATGGGAGAAGCTGGTGTTGCCGATGACGAGGCGCTTGCGCTGATGCGCAAAAGCGGGCTTGAGGCCGCGCGTCGTTTACAATTGTTCCGGCTGGCATTCGGTCGCGCGGGCAACAGTGTTGATACAAAATCGATGCGTGATGCGGTTGCCCAGAGTTTCGAGGCCGAAGGCAAGGTGACCCTCCTGTGGGATCAAACTGGAATTGGAATTGATCCAGCTCATGGAAGGCTTGTGCTCAATATGGTGATGTTGGCCCGCGAAGCTTTGCCGTTTGGTGGGCATGTCGTTGTTACATGCGAATCCGGGGGGCGGATTTCGGTCAATGCAACCGGAAAACGTGCAGCGTTTCGCCCGGATGTGGAAAATGTCATGAAAAATGAAGTGGCGCCGGAACAGCTTGATCCCCGGACCGTACATGGCTTTTTCCTGCGAAATCTTGCGCATCGGACTGGTGGTGCGCTTTCAGTCTTGCAAGAGGACGGAAATGTTGCATTGATCTATGAATAAAAAAAAGACCTGCGGGTCTGGTAATACCGTGTGCTAGGTTCTACGTAAGTAACGGATTGAACGTGTGTTTCGCGCACTGGTCGTAGGGATGGGCGTTCCTGTTCCGGCAGCGTCTGACTGTCGGAGATGTGGAGGGGGTATATGGACGATCTTTTAAGTGAATTCCTGACAGAGACTTCGGAAAGCCTGTCGACGCTTGACGTCGAACTGGTGAAACTGGAGCAAAATCCGAATGATCCGGATATTCTGTCGAATATTTTCCGCCTGGTGCACACTATTAAAGGGACTTGCGGGTTCCTTGGTTTGCCACGACTGGAAGCTGTTGCGCATGCCGGTGAAAACGTGCTCGGCAAAATTCGCGACGGTGAACTGGTCGTAACGCCGGATGCGGTGACGCTCGTTCTTGAGTCCATCGACACCATCAAATATCTGCTGAGCGAGCTTGAGCAGAACGAAACAGAACCGGACGGTAACGATGCCGATCTGATCGCGCGGCTTAACCATTTTGCCGATACCGGCACGATCATGGGAGGCAGCGCCGCACCGGCAGCAGCCGCCCCGGTCGAGGAAGCACCCGCTGAAGAAGTGCCGATGACTGACGACGAACGGTTGCAGGCGATTTTCGATGCGACCGAAGTTGATCCCGATATTCAGGAACCGGAGCCAGAGCCCGAAAAACCCGCACCGGCGGCAGCCCCGCCAGCAGCGGCGAAGTCGCAGGCCGTTGCACCGGCAAAGGCCGCAGCATCCGAGGGACCAAAGGCCGAAGCGCCACGTGGCGAGGCCAAGGAAAGTTCCGTTGCAGCCCAGACGATCCGCGTCAACGTTGAATTGCTTGAAAACCTGATGACACTGGTTTCCGAGCTTGTCCTGACCCGTAACCAGCTTCTGCAGATGGTTCGTGGCAAGGATGACAGCGAATTTACCGTTCCTTTGCAGCGTCTGTCGCACATCACCACCGACCTTCAGGAAGGTGTGATGAAGACCCGAATGCAGCCGATCGGCAATGCCTGGGCGAAGCTGCCGCGTATTGTTCGTGACCTTGCGCTCGAGATGAACAAGAAAATCGATCTGCAGATGATCGGTGCCGATACGGAACTTGACCGTCAGGTGCTTGAACTCATCAAGGATCCGCTGACCCACATGGTGCGCAACTCTGCCGACCACGGTCTGGAAGATATTCCGGGGCGCCGGGAAGCAGGCAAGCCGGAAACCGGTACTGTCACGCTGAACGCCTATCACGAAGGTGGTCACATCATCATCGAGATTTCCGATGATGGTCGCGGGCTTAATATCGAACGGATCAAGGCCAAGGCGATTGCCAACGGTCTCGCAAGCGAAAGCGATCTTGACGGTATGGCGGACTCGCAGATTCACCAGTTCATTTTCAAGGCCGGTTTCTCGACCGCCGAAAAGGTGACTTCGGTTTCCGGACGTGGCGTCGGTATGGACGTTGTTCGTACCAACATTGAAAAGATTGGTGGTACGGTCGAACTGAAATCGGTCGAAGGCCGCGGGTCGACCTTCATCATCAAGATTCCGCTGACCCTTGCCATCGTTTCGGCACTGATCGTTGAAAGTGGCGGCGAACGCTTTGCCATTCCGCAGATCAGCGTTCTGGAGCTGGTTCGTGCTTCAAGCAATTCCGATCATTCGATCGAACGTATTCACGATACTCCGGTCCTGCGCTTGCGCAACCGTCTGCTGCCACTTGTCACTCTCAAGAAAATTCTTGGCCTTGATGATGGTGAAACGACGGTCGATGACGTGGATGAAGAAGCCTTCATCGTCGTCACGCAGGTGGGTACCTATTCCTTTGGTATCATCGTTGACCGCGTGTTCGACACCGAGGAAATCGTGGTCAAGCCGGTTGCACCGATCCTGCGCGATCTGTCGCTGTTCTCGGGGAACACCATCCTTGGCGACGGCAGCGTGATCATGATCCTTGACCCGAACGGCATTGCTACCCGGACCGGCGAAATTACCGTTGGCGGTTCGCAGGGTGTCGAAAGCAAGGCGCGTTCTGATACCGGTGATCGCGAAACGACTTCCATGCTGGTCTTCCGGGCTGGCGGGTCCGAAATTCGTGCAGTGCCGCTTGCACTTGTCGCGCGTCTCGAGGAAATCGATGTCGAAAATATCGAATACTCGAACGGTCGCCCGCTGGTGCAGTATCGTGGCAAGCTGATGCCGCTGGTCTTTATCGATGGTTCCTATCAGATGAAGAGCGAAGGTCGTCAGCCGACCCTGGTATTCCAGGATCGCGAACGGACCATGGGGCTTGTGGTGGACGAGATCGTCGACATTGTCGATGACGTCCTGAACGTTGAACTGACAGCCGATCAGGATGGTCTGGTCGGTTCGGCGGTGATTGATGGCAAGGCAACCGATCTGATTGATGCCGGTTACTATCTGGAACTGGCGTTCTCGGACTGGTTCGGCCACGAGGATACTGGCGGCGAGAAGAAGCGTGTTCTTCTGATCGATGACAGCCCGTTCTTCCGCAACCTTCTTACGCCGATGTTGTCGGTGTCCGGTTTCCGTGTCATTGCGGTCGAGAATGCCGAACAGGCGCTTGATCTTAAAAATCGCGGGGAAATTTTCGACGCGATCATCAGTGACATCGAAATGCCGGGCATGAACGGTTTCGAATTTGCCGAAAGCCTGCAGAATGATGAACATTGGGGCGATACCCCGATCATCGCGCTGTCTTCGCACACCAGCGAGGAAGACTTCGAACGGGGTCGTCAGGTTGGCTTTAGCGACTATGTCGCGAAATTCGATCGAGATGCGCTGGTATCGACGCTGATCCAGACGCTGAGCGCAGTGTAAATCGGGGAAAAGTCCAATGAGCGATAAAAAGGCACTCGTCCCGAGCAAAGAACAGAGTACGGCCCTTGACCTTGGCGGGGCAACGAAGGATTTCGTTACCGCCTATATCGGCAAGCAGTTGTTCGGTATTCCGGTTCTGACGGTTCAGGATGTTCTTGGTCCGCAGCGTATCACCCGCATTCCGCTGGCCCCGCCAGAAGTGGCAGGGTCGCTGAATCTGCGCGGTCGTATCGTGACGGCAATCGATGTTCGCAAACGCCTTGGTCTTCGTGAACGAGAAGATGATGTACCGGGCATGAGCATTGTGGTCGATCAGGGTGGCGAACTTTACAGCCTGATGGTCGATCAGGTTGGCGAGGTTCTGAGCGTTCCGCAAAAGGCATTCGAACAGAATCCGGCGACGCTTGATCCGCGCTGGCGCGAATTTTCCGATGGCATTTTCCGCCTCGACAAGAAGCTTCTTGTCATTCTGGACGTAACCCGTCTGCTTGATTTTACCGTTTCGGTAAAACAGGCGGGCTAGGTATGATAGTATGTGCCGGGTGCAAAATGCATCCGGTACAATGCCGGTATTGGCTTAACGATCTAATTTGCGAGAAGGAAGTCGATGAAGAGTTGTCTCGTCGTCGATGATTCGAAAGTCATCAGAATGGTGGCACGCCGTATCCTTGAAGAAATGGGATTTGCGGTCATTGAGGCTGTGGATGGGCAGGAGGCAATTGATCGATGCCTTGAAGCCATGCCAGACGCGGTGTTGCTTGATTGGAACATGCCGGTGAAAAGCGGGATTGATTTCCTGCGGGAACTGCGCGCAGCACCTGGTGGCGATGAGCCCGTCGTCGTGTTCTGCACCACAGAAAACGATCTCGAGCACATTCAGGAGGCCATTACGGCCGGTGCGAACGAGTATATTATGAAGCCGTTCGACAGCGAGATCATCCAGGCAAAATTTGAGCAGGTGGGTCTGATTTAAGGTTCCTGTCAGCGTCGCTGTGCATTTGCCTTGGTTTTGGTCCGGTTGCTCTAACGGGAACGTCGGTACGTGGAAGACACGCCAATCCATCCACCCTATAAAGTCCTGATTGTTGACGATTCCGCAATCGTGCGTGGTCTGGTAACCCGTATGTTGCAGGAAGACGACGATATCGAGGTCGTCGGTTCCGTCGCCAATGGCGAGGATGCCCTTGTGGTTATGCGCAAGGAAATCGGGATCGAGGCTGTTGTTCTTGATATCGAAATGCCAGTCATGGATGGTCTGACGGCATTACCCAAACTTCTTGAAATTGATCCGACGGTCCGGGTGATCATGGCATCAACCCTGACCAAGCGGAATGCCGATATCAGTTTCCAGGCGATGACGCTTGGTGCGGTGGACTACATTCCCAAGCCCTCATCGGCCAAGGACCTTAATGTTGGCGAAGGCTTCCGGGCCGAGCTGCTGGACAAGGTCAAGGCATGGGCCGAACAGCGTCGCAAGATGCTTGGCGCCGAGCAGGTCCGTTACGAGGATCAGGCCGAGAATGTCGTGCCGGTTCCCGAAAACCCGGATGCCGCGCCGGAACACGATGTTCTACCAGCCAGTGATGAAGATGATCATGGCAATGCAAAGCCGGATGGGACTGATGCCCCTGCGCCGTTCCGGGCCGAGCTTTCGGTTGAACATCAGACTTTGCATAAACCGGGACGGGTACAGAGAAAGCGTTTCACCGCCGAACTGCGCCCGCGACCGACGCATCAGCCTGGTCGTCACGGACCGATGTCGACCCGCCCGATGCCCCAACCACAGCATCAGCCGCCGCAACATCCGCAACCGGCTCCAGCAAGTCCCGAAGCCAAGGCTGCCGGTGCAGCGGCTTTGACGCGTGATGCTGCCCCGTCTGCAGCCGCGACGCAGCCGCGTGATCCGGGTCGGCTGATCCGTGAGGCAGCCATTGCTGCAGGCGATACCAAGGCCGTTAATGCTGGTATCAAGCCATCTCGTCCGGGCAGTACCATTGTTTCCGGCGGCGCAACCGCACGCAATGCACCGGTTAAACCGGCTCCCCAGCGCGCTGCTCCGGCCGCACGCAGTCCAGCAGCTGCGGCTGCTGCGCGTGCCAAGGCACCTGCCGGTGCCGCGGCACCGGCACCAGCAAGACGCGCGATGACAACGGGGCAGATCAGTCTTCTCCCGGAAAAACGCATCAATGTCGAAGTGATTGCGATCGGCAGTTCGACTGGTGGTCCGCAGGCTTTGTTTGAAGTGCTACGCGGGCTTGCCGGTGTGCGGCAACCGATTTTCATCACCCAGCATATGCCTGCGACCTTTACCACAATCCTTGCAGAACACATCACGCGTCTGACGGGGCTTAAATGCCAGGAAGGTCAGACCGGCATGCCAATTCAGGGTGGGCAGGTTTACCTTGCCCCCGGGGATTACCAC
The DNA here is from genome assembly GCF_001613805.1 of Thalassospira lucentensis. Lineage (GTDB taxonomy): Bacteria > Pseudomonadota > Alphaproteobacteria > Rhodospirillales > Thalassospiraceae > Thalassospira > Thalassospira lucentensis_A. The sequence continues at coordinate 480,671 of NZ_LPVY01000021.1, read as the reverse complement.
ATGGTGGTAGAGGGCCGCGGTAACAGCAGGAAAATTGTTCTGAACCAGAACCCGCCTGAAAATTTCTGTCGCCCGTCGGTTGACCCGATGCTGCGCAGCCTTGTTGAAAGCTATGGTGGTAATATACTGACGGCTATCCTTACAGGTATGGGGCAGGATGGTATGTTGGGCGGGCGTGCTGTTGTGGGTGCCGGGGGAATGGTTGTGGCGCAGGACGAGCAGACAAGCGTTGTGTGGGGAATGCCGGGTGCAGCAGCGCATGCAGGCATTTGTTCAGCGGTTCTCCCCGTGGGTGGCATCGCGGCCTATATCAAAAAATTTGCAGGGGGTCGTTAAGCCGAGATGATGAGGCCGGAAGACTTCGATTTCGTTAGCAGACTGATAAAGTCAAAATCCGGGCTCGTTCTTAGCCAGGACAAGACGTATCTGCTCGAAAGCCGGCTGATGCCGATTGCGCGTAAGCGCGGGCTCAAGGACCTGACTGAACTGATCGCGGCGTTGCGCGGTGGTGACCGTGTGCTTGTCGAGGAAGTCGTCGATGCGATGACGACCAATGAAAGCTTCTTCTTCCGCGATACCAAGCCGTTCGACCAGTTTCGCCATGTCGTTCTGCCGCACATGATCAAGGAACGTGCTTCCAAACGCCATCTGCGGATCTGGTGTGCTGCTGCGTCCTCGGGGCAGGAACCTTATTCGCTGGCGATGATCCTTGATGAATTTAAAACCCAGCTTTCAGGCTGGCGGGTTGAAATTATCGGGACAGATATTTCGCGCGAAATCCTGACCAAGGCTCGTGCGGGTCTTTATTCCCAGTTCGAAGTCCAAAGGGGCCTTCCGATCCAGCTTCTGGTCAAGTATTTCCAGAAGAAAGAGGACCAGTGGCAAATCTCGCAGGAAATCCGGTCCAAGGTTCAATACAAGGAATTCAACCTGCTCGATGATTTCCGTCCTTTGGGGCAGTTTGACATCGTCTATTGCCGCAACGTGCTGATTTATTTTGATCAACCGACCAAGACCGATGTACTGGCGCGCATTTCCGCATTGATGCCCGATGACGGTTTCCTGTTCCTTGGCGGGGCGGAGACGGTTCTGGGCATTTCCGACAAATTCAAACCGCTGGCCCGTCAGCGCGGCATTTATCAGCTTAACCGCCCGGGAGCCCCGGATGTGGACGTTTCTGCGCTGGAAAAAATTCAGGCAGGCGGCGCTGCTGCGACGGCCGGGGCGGGTGCGGCGACGGGGGGCTTTGCCTTTCCGAAACCAAAGCATATGCAGAATGCAGCGGGTGGTACGACTGCCGGTGCCGGAACCGCAACGCAGCCGCGTCCGGGGCTTTCGACCGGAACCGCCGCGCGCCCGGCAACCACCACGGGCACCGCTTCAACCAGGACAGCGACCCGACCGTTGACAACAGGAACAACCGGTACTGCAGGCAGCACATATTCGCGCCCATCTTCGACCGGGACCAGCAGCACCGGTTCCGCCGGCACAGCCGGATCAACGTATCGTCGTCCATTGGGAACGACCGGTTCGACGGGAAGCACACCGCCTGCACGACCATCCAGCGGAACAGGCAGTACGGGGACCGGTACAACGCGCCCGTCGACCACGTTTGATCGTTCGCGTTTCGGTAAACCCGAAGACAAGAAATAGAAAACCGGTACTTCTCGGTAAGCCATAAAGTACAAAGCAAAACGCCCCGATGAAGCATCGGGGCGTTTTTGACTTTGGGCACAGCGGAACGCGACGGCAGATGCGTTGCGATCAGGCGGCTGCGCTACTGTTGACGTCCGGGTCGCGCAGGACATAGCCCCGACCCCAGACCGTATGGATGTAGTTGTCACCCTTGGTGGCTGACTGGATTTTCTTGCGCAGTTTGCACACGAAAACGTCGATGATCTTGAGTTCCGGCTCGTCCATCCCGCCATAGAGATGGTTCAGGAACATTTCCTTGGTCAATGTCGTGCCCTTGCGCAGCGACAGCAATTCAAGGATGCCATATTCCTTGCCGGTCAGATGCAGCGGCGACCCGTCAACATCAACGGTGCGTGCATCAAGGTTCACATTGAGCCTGCCGGTGGCAATCATCGATTGGGCATGGCCGCGCGACCGGCGAACGATCGCCTGAATACGTGCCAGCAATTCGACCTTGTCAAATGGCTTGGTCAGATAGTCATCCGCACCGAAACCAAGTCCTTTGACCTTGTCTTCGGTTTCGGTCAACCCCGACAGGATAAGCACCGGGGTTTCAACGCGTGCGTCGCGCAACCGTCTGAGAACTTCATAACCGTCGATATCCGGCAGCATGAGGTCCAGAAGAATAATATCGTAATCATAAAGTTTACCGATCTCGAGGCCATCCTCCCCAAGATCCGTGGTATCGACAACCATGCCTTCTGATTTCAACATCAACTCGATGCTGTCAGCAGTGGCATTGTCGTCTTCGACAAGCAGCACCCGCATGTTCCGCTCCGTTACCGTGTTCCGCAAAAATTCCGTGTTGATCCGGCTTATTCCGACAAGCGCCCCAACGATTGCCGTGTGGAAATTTTATTCCATTCCGTTAACGATACGTTGCTTTGCGACTCGTGGCAAGCAGGCGAGTCGCATCTTGTTAATTTTTTTCGCCGATAAAGGCGACTCGGTTCCGGAATGTGAAGTTTCCCAACGGTTTGCGCCGTTAACGACCATGCATGCCGATACCGGATTTTTAATGCCAATTTGGCATATACGGGTTTTTAATACCGTTCATGACACTTATATCTGGTGCGACGCGGACGAATTTGCCACCCTTTGACAGGATGGTGACGATAAAATTCCGGATCGCATCACGTATCGACACCCGTCAGACAGAAAAGTGCAAACGTGTTTCAGATTGGCCGAAACATCATCGCCGAACTTCGCCGCATTCCCGATTACAGGATTGTCGGGCGGGTTACTGCTGTTTTGGGGCTGCTGGTCGAGATTGGCGGGGTCGAAGGCGCACTATCGGTTGGGGATCGTTGCAAGGTCAAACGCCGGGATGGCGAGGCCGTCATTTGCGAGGTTGTCGGTTTCCGCAATGAGCGCGCTCTTTTGATGCCGTTCGGGATGCTTGACGGCATCGGTATCGGTTGCGAGGTCGAACTGGCCGACACCCAGCCACAGGTCTATCCCGATGAAAGCTGGCTTGGGCGTGTGGTCAACGCGTTCGGGCAACCGGTCGACGGCAAGGGGCCACTGACCGAAGGTCCAACACCCTATCCGATCCGCAATGCTCCGCCATCCGCCCATTCGCGCCAGCGTGTTGCCGGAAAGATCGATCTCGGTGTGCGTGCGATGAACACCTTCCTGACCTGTTGCCGGGGGCAACGTATGGGGATTTTCGCCGGGTCAGGTGTGGGTAAATCCAGCTTGCTGTCGATGATGACCCGCCACACGACATCCGATGTATCGGTCGTCGGTCTGATTGGCGAACGTGGCCGCGAGGCACGCGAATTCATCGAAGACGATCTGGGCGAAGAAGGTTTACGCCGTTCCGTCGTCGTCGTTGCCACATCGGACGAACCGCCGCTGATGCGTCGTCAGGCAGCCTATATGACGATGGCACTGTCGGAGTTTTTCCGCGATACCGGGCGCGATGTCCTGTGCATGATGGATTCTGTAACCCGTTTTGCCATGGCCCAGCGTGAAATCAGCCTTTCGGTAGGTGAGCCACCCGCGTCAAAGGGCTATACCCCGACGGTATTTGCCGAATTGCCACGACTGTTGGAACGTGCTGGCCCGGGCGGGCCGGGGCAGGGATCGGTCACTGGCCTCTTTACCGTGCTGGTCGATGGCGATGACCATAACGAACCGATTTCCGATGCGGTGCGCGGTATTCTTGACGGGCACGTTGTGCTGGACCGCGCAATTGCCGAACAGGGACGATATCCGGCCATCAATATTTTGCGCAGTGTTTCGCGTACCATGCCCGGCTGCAATAACGAGCATGAAAACCAGATCGTGTCGCGTGCCCGCCAGTTGCTGGCGACATACGAGGACATGGCCGAACTGATCCGTCTGGGGGCCTATCGTCTGGGGACGGACCCGAAGGTGGACGAAGCAATACATTACTTTCCGCTGATCGAGGAATTCCTGAAGCAGCGCAAAACCGAATGCACCCGTTTGGCCGACGGTTACGCTGAATTGGCACGTCGTCTTGATCTGGCACCTGCTCAGCAGGAAGCCCCTGATGGGGCTGGTCAACCGGCAGCCAATCCGCAAGGCGCAACCGTCATGGAACGCAATCGTCTTCGGCCCCAGGTTAACAGCCGTTCAACCGCCACAAATGCGGGGAATGATCTGAATGCAGCGAAGCGTGCGCTTCGGCGTGATCAGCAATGAGATCATGATCATGCTGAAATGCGGTGCCAGCGATATTTCGGATAACTGAGAGCGATGGCCAAGGATTTCAAAACCCTGATACGTATGCGCAAATGGGCGCTGGATGACAAACGCCGTGAACTTGGCGAGATGCAGGGTGTGCTAAATAATCTTCTGGCGGAAAAGGATGCACTGGAAAAAGCGGTGCTCGAAGAGCAGAAGGTGGCGGCCGAAAACCCCGAACTTGCCGGTTTCGCCTATGGACCTTTTGCCAGTGCCGTCATTGCCGAGCGCGCGGCACTGGTCAAACGGATATCCGATCAGGAAGCCAAAATTGACGCGTTCCGTGACGAGGTCGCCGATGCGTTCAAGGCCGTGAAAACCGCCGAAATTGCCGAACGTAACCGCGTCGAGGCGGAGCGTGCGGAAGAAGACCGCAAGGAACAGGCCGAACTTGATGAAATCGGTGCACGTTCCGCCACCCGTGATGATGGCCTGATTTAAGTTGGGTCAGGCCGAGATCGAAACACCTGTTTCAACGCCGGTTACCCGGCGGAGTTCGTCCGGGGTCATGGCAAAGACCGTCTTGGGTGTTCCTGCCGCCAGCCAGATCGTTTTTTTCGACAGCAGTTTTTCATCAATCAGGGTTTCAACTGGTCCGACATGGCCAAAGGGCGGCACGCCGCCAATGGCATAGCCGGTCGAGGTGCGGACATCGTCTGCCGTCGCCTTGCGGATGGAAAGGCCACCAATCAGACCGGCAACGCGTTTTTCATCGACCTGATCGGCACCGTTCATGATGATCAGGATTGGTTTGTGGCGTTCGGTCATGAACACCAGCGATTTTCCGATATCACTGACATCGCAGCCGATTGCCGATGCGGCATCCGCAGCTGATCTTGTGCCATCGGGAAATTCCAGCACCTTGATATGGTCAAGACCATGTTTGTCGAATGCATTTTGCAGGCACGAAGGAGGTACGACCTGTTTCATTTGGTGGCTCCGAGCTCTTTGGCTTTGCGTTTACGCTTCTGATTGATCAGGTTTAGGGTTTCTACCCCAAGGCTGAATGCCATCGCGAAATAGATGTAACCTTTGGGGACATGGATTTCGACACCGTCCAGTAGCAGGACAAATCCGACCAGGATCAGGAAGGCCAGTGCCAGCATTTTGACCGATGGGTGTTTCTCAACAAAATCTCCAATGGTTTTGGCCGCAGCCAGCATGACGAGAACCGACAGAACAACCGCGATCATCATGATCGAGATATGATCGACCAGTCCGACGGCGGTAATCACACTGTCGAGCGAGAAGATGATATCAAGCAGCATGATCTGGGCTATGGTCATCGCAAAGCCCGACATGATTTTGCCCGGCCCGTGTTCTTCGGGTTCGTCGATTGTGTGATGAATTTCCTTGGACGCCTTGGCAATCAGGAACAACCCGCCGACAATCAGAATAAGATCCCGGCCACTGACTTCCTGCCCAAAGGCGGAAAACATCGGGGCAGTCAGTTCCATCACCCATGCGATACAGGCCAGAAGCACAAGCCGCATGCCCATCGCCCCGATCAGGCCGATACGGCGTGCCGATTTCTGCTGATTTTGCGGGAGTTTGGATACGATCACCGACAGGAAAACAATATTATCGATGCCCAGCACGATTTCGAGAGCGGTCAGGGTGGCAAGCCCCATCCACATATGCGGATCCGTGACCCATTCAAACATGATCTGTTCCCGTTTCTGTGTTCCTGACCGCGATTTCCGCAGCACCGATAAGGTGTAATCACCAGCCATCTAACGCAAGCGTGAATTGATTTTAGTCTGCCAAGATTGGAAAAATGATGGCAACAAAAACAAACAGGTAACGCGGATGACGCCCGATTGTTTCAATCGGCTGTCATTTGTGCCTCATCCAGTAACAAGGATTTCCAAGATGCGCGTTTTTCTTGCCGGTCTGAGCATTGTCGCCGGTCTCGCGACAGCAGCGGTTGCCATCCCTGCCAAGGCCGACCCGGCACCCGATATCGGCAACTGGCAATCGGTTCTGGATCAGGCGCGCGGCCAAACGGTTTACTGGCATGCCTGGGGTGGGGAGCCGCGTATCAATGATTACATCGCATGGGCTGGTGCGCAGGTGCAGGAACGTTATGGCGTAAATGTCGTACAGGTAAAACTTTCCGACACCGCCGATGCGGTGGCAAAGGTGCTTTCGGAAAAGACGGCTGGCGTTGATGATGGCGGGGCGGTCGATATGATCTGGCTGAACGGTGAAAACTTCGCCGCCATGAAGCGCAATGATCTTTTGTTCGGTCCATGGGCGGAACAGACGCCGAATTTTGCCTATGTCGATGTCGAAGGCAAGCCAACCGTCATCAATGATTTCACGATACCGACCATGGGTCTTGAAGCGCCGTGGGGCATGGCGCAGGTCAGTTTCTATTACGACACCGCGCGCCTTGATAGCGTGCCCAGATCAGCACAGGAACTTCTGGAATGGTTGGTTAAACATCCGGGGCGCTTTACCTATCCTCAGCCGCCAAACTATATGGGTTCGACCTTCCTGAAACAAATCCTGACCGAACTGGTTGAAGACCCCAAAGTTCTGCAACAGCCTGCAAATCAGGTAGATGCCGAAAAGGTATTGGCACCACTTTGGGGATATCTTGAAGATTTGCAGCCGCTATTGTGGCGCAATGGACAAGCCTACCCGCAAAACGGCGCGTCATTGCGCACGATGATGGCCGATAACGAGATCGATATCGCGTTTTCGTTCAGTTCCGGCGAAGTATCATCTGCGATCGAAGCTATGGAGCTGCCCGATACAGTCCGGTCCTATGTGTTTGACAACGGCACGCTTGGCAATACCAACTTCGTTGCCATTCCCTATAACGCGTCGGCCAAGGCAGGGGCGGTTGTGCTGGCCGATTTTCTGATGTCGCCCGAAGCCCAGTTGCGTAAACAGGATCCGCAATATTGGGGGGCAGATACGGTGCTGGCGATGGATAAACTTCCTGCGGATATGCAAAAGGCCTTTGCCGATCTTGATCTCGGCATCGCGTCGCTGTCGCCGTCCGAACGTGGGACGGTTTTGCCGGAACCGCATCCAAGCTGGATGGAACTGGTTGAAACCGAATGGCAGAAACGTTATGGCGTGGCCCAATAGACATACATGCTGCGGTTTTTTCCGGCTTTCACCCTTATTCTGATGATCGGTCCGGTTTGCGCCGGGCTGATCGGGACGATGTTGCCCGCATTCGGGTATCTTCCGGCGCTTGGTGGTGACGGAATATCGATTGATCCTTGGCGTGATTTGTTACGTCAGCCTGGATTGGCGATTTCTGTGCGGCTATCGCTTGTGAACGGACTTGTCGCCACCCTGATCTCATTTTCACTTGTCATGCTGTTTTGTGCGGCGTGGCAGGGCACGCGGATTTTTGCGGTGATGCAGCGGTTATTGTCACCAATCTTGTCCGTGCCACATGCTGCTGCGGCTTTTGGTTTGGCATTTCTGATTGCACCAAGCGGCTGGATTGTCCGGGCGGTGGCACCGTTTGCCGGATGGGATCGACCGCCTGATATCGTGACCTTGCATGACCCGATGGGAATTGCCCTTATTGCCGGGCTGGTTGCCAAGGAAATTCCGTTTCTGTTGTTGATGACACTTGCCGCCTTGCCGCAGGCAGATGCAGACCGGACCCGTCAGGTGGTCCTGACGTTTGGCTATGGCCGGGTGGTGGGTTGGCTGAAAGCCGTATTGCCGCGGATCTATCCGCAAATCCGTTTGCCGGTATTGGCGGTGCTGGCTTATTCAACCTCGGTCGTTGATGTCGCGATGATCCTTGGCCCAACGACACCGGCCCCGCTGGCGGTACGTATTCTGGGCTGGTTGTCCGACCCGGACCTGTCGCATCGTTTTCTGGCCTCTGCCGGGGCGATGTTGCAGTTGATCCTTGTGCTTATGGCGATTGTGATCTGGCGGGTAGGGGAAAAGCTGGCCGGATTTTGGGGGCGTTTCTGGGCCGAAGGCGGGATGCGCGGACGACGGGATGGAACCCTTCGCCGTTTTGCTGCGGGTGCGGCTATCCTCTCGGCAGGGGCCGTGTTCCTTGGGCTGGCAAGTCTTCTGGTCTGGAGCTTTGCCGGATACTGGTCGTTTCCGGAATTCCTGCCGCGCAGTTTCAGTCTGCGTCTCTGGATGCGGGAATACGACATGCTGGGTGCGATACTATGGACGACACTTGTGATTGCAGTCTTGTCGGTGATGGTTGCGATTGCACTTGTTCTTGGATGTCTTGAAAACGAAACTCGCCGGTTCCAAAAACCGGGGCAGGGGGCGATGTTATTGATTTATCTGCCGCTTTTGATGCCGCAGATCAGCTTCATGTTCGGGCTTCAGGTGTTTTTCACTGGTATCGGGCTGGAACGTACGTTGATTTCCGTCGTGATCGTTCACTTAATTTTTGTGTTGCCCTATGTTTTTCTATCACTTGCCGATCCGTTTCGCGCCCTTGATCCGCGTTATGGACAAACGGCCCTTTGCCTTGGAGCATCACCGGCACGGGTGTTCTGGCGGGTCCGGTTGCCTTTGCTGACCCGTCCGGTTCTGACGGCTTGTGCGGTCGGTCTTGCGGTCAGTGTCGGGCAATATCTGCCAACCCTTTTGATCGGAGCGGGGCGGTTTGCCACGGTAACGACCGAGGCGGTTGCACTGGCGTCGGGCGGAGACCGGAGGATGATCGGGATTTACGGGCTTTTGCAGATGATCCTGCCTTTTGCCGGTTTTGCCCTGGCTCTTCTGATCCCGGCTGTTGTGTTCCGTCAGCGGCGCGGCATGGCCGACCATAACAGGGGATAGTTGGCATATGAGCAGAATCCTCAACCCCGATAGCACCACATCCAGCGGACTTGAATTGCGCCGGGTTTCCATTCGCCTGAACGGGCGGGGGCTGGTTGATATTGATATCGTGATCAAACCGGGCGAGATCGTGACGCTTATGGGGCCAAGCGGTTCGGGGAAGTCCAGCCTGCTTGCGCATATTTGTGGAACATTGCCATCGGGCCGTGCCGCCGGGTTTGAGGTTGGCGGGCAGGTCGTGTTGAACGGAATGTCGCTGGATGGTTTGGCACCACAGGATCGTCATGTCGGTATCCTGTTTCAGGATGACCTTCTTTTTCCGCATTTATCGGTTGGGGGTAATCTGGCATTTGCCCTGCCGTCGACCATCCGCGGGCGCGACGAACGCAGGCAGCGGATTGATGAAGCACTTGAAAGTGCCGGGCTTGGTGGCTTTGCCGACCGTGATCCTGCGACATTATCCGGGGGCCAACGTGCACGCGTGGCCTTGATGCGGGTGCTGCTGTCCGAACCCGATGCGCTTTTGCTTGATGAACCTTTTTCAAAGCTCGATACCGAATTGCGCGACCAGATCAGAACCTTTGTTTTTGATCAGGCACATTTGCGGGGGCTGCCGACCCTTATGGTCACCCATGATCCTGAGGACGGGGCTGCGGCGGGTGGTAGGATCGTGAATCCGGTATAGCATGCAGGCGGTTTCTGCATGATTTTCACGCTGGTCAATCCGGGCGTTTGGTCCTAAGAGAAACGAACCGCAAAGAATTGTCTTGGGTCCGGGATACAAAATCAAAAGGCCCATGCGGCATCGGAGAATGTCGTGAATGTTTCCAGAAGAAATGTATGCAATCGTTCCGGATGCGCTCGATACCGCAACCTGCGACCGGTTGATTGACGGATTTTCGACCGAGCTTGATGACGGCGGCCTTGTTCAGGGACAATCGGCAAGTCATATCCGCCGCTCACAGATCACTTGGTTTAACGAAACGCAGGAACCGGTCGTGATGCGGCGCATTATCGACATGGTCGCGGACGTCAACCGCAATGTGTTTGATTTTTCTCTGTCGGAGTTTGCCGAAGACGCACAGATCGCCTGCTATGCCGGGGATCAGCGCGGACATTATGACTGGCACAGTGACATTGGCGCGTCCGACATTGCCCGTCGTCGCAAACTGACCATGGTCATCCAGCTTTCCGAACCTGATCAGTATGAAGGCGGCTTGTTGCAACTGAACCCGGCCGGGCATGTTTTTGACGCGCCGATGGAACGCGGTACCGCGATCTTTTTCCCGAGTTTCGTTTTGCACCGCGTGGCACCGACCACCGCCGGTTTGCGTTATTCCCTGACCCAATGGGTGCACGGAACACCTTTCCGCTGATCAGTAGCGTTCCAGCCGGTCGAGCAGGCGCGGATTATGCCATTTCGGCTGGCGGTCTTCGAGTGCGGCTTCGTGGTGCTGGACGCTGGCATTGTCGGCCTTTTGTTTATCAAGGCGCAAATTGATCCAGCGCGGAATGATCTCATTGTTGAAATCTTCCATCAGAAGCACGGCGGCTGTTTCGAAATTGTCGAACGGAATACGGGCGATTTCGGCAAAGTATGCCGCCAGACAATCCGGTCTGAGGATCAGCCGGTCAGGAACATAACGCAGCGTCATGCGTGCGGGAAAAACGGTTTCGCATCCGGTCAGCTCGCTTTGTAACGTCACGACATAGTCAAGCTGCGCCCCCGGATTATGTTCGGTCAGCAACAGGTTTCGACGTTCAAATATTTCCAGCATCGGCGCGACCTGTGATTATTCAGATGAATATTCAAGATTACTCCTGCCCGGCAGGAACGAAAAGGCTTCATTTCAAGGACATATCCCGGCATAGCCGAAAAGCTTATGCTTCGATCCCGTGATGGGAACCCGGCTTGGGTTCGTTGGCCGGTGGGGCGATTTCGACGAAGCGGCTACCATCCTGAAAAATCAGGTGGCCCTTATAGCCGGAAATCTGCAATGCCTCGCGGAAGATACCGCGGATGTCGTCACGATTATCCGATTGCAGCGGATTTTCAGTGCGCACGATCAAATCGAACTTGCTGTCTTCGCCTTTGACCAGACCGTCAAGCTGGGTGTGGCCCACCTCGCTAAAAGACAGATCAAGCAGGAAACGCGTACCGGGTTCTTCCTTTTCGCCCTTTTCGTTTTCACCGTCGCCATGTCGCCACGCAAGGCGCACCTGTTCGATCCGTTCACCCATCTGAAACGGCATCGGCATCACACGCCAGCCATCGGGGCGTTCATCGGCGGCCATACCGCGCAGGGTGGCAAAATCACCTTCAAGCTTTTTAAGGATCTCACTGCCGCGGCCGTCAATTGATGACAGGCTGTTGCTGGCACGGTCCCCCATCCAGCCGCGTGCGGTGCCGCCGGGGCCGGTCATGGCAGCAAAAAAGAACATCATGGTGGTGGTCAGTTTCGGTCCGGCCTGCGGGATGCTGTTTAACAGGGCTGCTGCCGCACCGGGATCATGTTGTGCCAGTGCCGTAACGGCCTGCTGCAGGCTGCTCCAGTCACGCGACAAGGCAGCATTCTGGCCGCGTGCAATAAATTCCGCCTCGGTCATTTGGGGGATTTGTGGGCTGCGTCCGGTCGTGGTGCTGGCATCAATGCTGAATGAAAGGGTTGCACCAACGGGCGCTGGAACCGGCAATCTGATTCCTACGACACCAGCAGATGTGCGAAGGGCAGTAAAGCCATTTGGTAACATGCGGGCTTCGGCGCTGTCAGGGGGCAGAACCGTCCCTGTCAGAACCAACGGTGTCGGGGCCGTGCCCCCAGACCCGCCTGCAACGACCTGACCGGCAAGACCCGCTGTCGAAGGCCCTGTCAAAGTACCACCGGTAGCAATCGTCGGGGGGGGGCCGGTTGTTCCCGCGGAAGTCATATTTGCAATCTGGGCGGCTTTCCCGGCGCTGACGGCACCTTGTCCGACAAAGATAACCTGTGTCTGGCTTCCAGCAGGCAACTGGTTGCCATTGGGCAGCGTCAGGCTGCTTGTTGTGATGGCGCCAAAGGTTTGACCGGGGATCAGCGGATTGCTGTTGATGCCCGCAGTTGGTAAGCCGCTGCCAGTTCCAGTTGCCCCCGGTGTCAGTGTTTGCGGCAGAACCTGAAGACGAAGGGATGCTGCTGGATCGGCTCCCTGCTGCGCCTGGGGCATGATACGAACCCACAGGAAGTCACCAAGATTGGCTGGAAGTGGTGTCGGCAGCTTTATGTTCACCTGACCCAGACTGGTCAGAAGAGTCAATTCATTGCCCGAACGTGACTGGACCGACGCCTGAAGCAGGCTTTCGACCGGCAGTTTTGCAATGGCATTGGCGACCTGTTGTGCGGCACTGACCTGTGCCGGTGGCGTGCCTGTCCCACCTGCCGCCGAACCACCCTGACCGCCGACTGCGGTACCGGGTGTTATGGCCTGAGGCGGGAGTGTCATGGCATCAGCCCTCCAGCAGTTTTTGCGTGATCGCTTCCATGTCTTGGGCGGCATCGCAATTGGGATGACGCATCAGAAGCGGGGTTTGCGAACGAATGCATTCCGAAACACGCGGATCAGCACGTACAACGCCCAAAAGCGGCGGGCTGATCTTCAGGAAACCTTCGCAGGCTTTGAGAAGTTTGTTATAGATCGCCTCGCCTTCCTTGCGGTCCTTGGCCATATTCACCACCACACGGATATCGGTTTTGGGGCGGGCCATATGGGTGACCTTGATAAAGGCATAGGCATCGGTCAGCGATGTCGGGTCACCGTTGGTAATGACAATGACCGTGTTGGCAAGGCTGGTCATCTGGCGCACGCCCTGATCAACGCCTGCGCCGAGATCAATCAGCACCTTGTCATAGCTTTTGCCGGTCTGGATCAGATCGTCGGAAAGGGCCTGAAGGCGGGTGACCGGCAGATTGGCAAGACTGCCCGATCCGCTGCGCCCCGCAATGATATCAAAGCCGCCATCAGGGAACGGAGTTACAGCTTCGCGCAAGCCGATCCGGCCGGAAATCACGCCGCCCAGATCATGTTTGGGCATCAGGCCAAGCTGGATATCAATGTTGGCAAGGCCAAGGTCACCGTCAAACAAAAGGGCCTTTTTGCCTTCGCGCACCAGCGAATGGGTCAGGGTAATGGCAAACCAGGTCTTGCCCACGCCCCCCTTGCCTGATGCAATGGCAAGGACGTTGCGGCCTTTGGCACGCGGAGCAGTTTTGGATACTTCATCAGACTTGGCAGTCATTTCACGACCTCGGAGAAACTCGGTTTCGCGTTCTCGGCGCGATGGGACGGTATCAGAAGTTTGGCCAGAGCGACGGGGCTGATCGCGGTCAGTCCGTCTGCAACCTGTGCGGTCATACTGACATTGCAAAGGGAAAGATTTCCTGAATCCGCACCGTATAGCGCGCCGCCAAGGCGCGATGCAACATCCAGTCTGGAAATCACCATGCGCGAAACACCGCAATCGGCAAAGGCACTGGCGATATCGGCGCATTCATCGGCGTCGACCCCTGCGGGATTGACCAGTACGGGTTCGCTGGGAACGGCAGTCATGAAATCGCCCAAAGCCTTTATGTCGGCATCGACATAGGGATTGCAGCTTGCCGTGTCGACAAGAACCATATCGGCATCCCGCATGCGGGAAAATTGCGATTTGAATTCTTCGGGGGTTCTGACCAGTGACAGATTGATGTTCAGAATACGCGTGAAGGCCTCAAGCTGTGCGACACCACCCGCGCGTTTGTAATCGGTGGTCAGTACCGCAACCTTGCGTTTTTTCATCACGGCACGTGCAGCGGTTTTGGCAACGGCCAATGTTTTGCCACAACCGGGAGGCCCGACAAAGGCAAGAGCGCGCGGCGTGTTTTTTTCCGGTAGTGGTGAAAAATCGAAAATCTCGTCAAGGGCGGATGCCAGAAGCTGCTGGGCATTGGTGGCACCGCTTTCACGGCCCATAAGATCGGTCAAACGCAGTCGCAGCCGTTCAGGCAGATTATGGCGCAGCAGGGCCTTTTCGGCGTGATCAAGCAGTTCCTGATGGCCCGGCGGGCCCGCATCGACAATATCGAAATCAAGATCGGGGTCGCGGTCAAGGGCCGCGGTAAGGCGAACACCCGTGCCCGGGATATCCTGTGTCGACACGATAATGGCGTCCGATCCCATATGCTCTTTGACCAGTGCCATCGCCTCGGTCATGGTCGGGGCGCTGAAGGTCTTAAGGCGCATATGCTGTCCCCTCGCAACGGATCATCATATTTGCCCCATGGTTTTAAGTTGAGCCTTGGGATGGATTTCGTTCTGGGACATCACAACCGTGGTTGGCCGGAACCGTTCGACAATGGACCGGACATAGGGACGAATACCCGGGCTTGTCAGCAGAACCGGACTTTCGCCCATCATGCCTAGCCGCTCGAACGTGGTACGCACTTTGTTGATGAATTCCTGAAGTTGGCTTGGCGGGATCGACAGTTGTTTTTCCTCGCCAGAACCAACCAGACTTTCGGCAAAGATCTGCTCCCACTGCGGTGACAGGGTCACAAGCGGTATGACGCCATCATGGTTGGTATTCACATCCGACAATTGGCGCGCCAGACGGGACCGCACATGTTCGGTCATGAAGGTCGGATTGCGGGTAAAGGCGGTTGATTCCGCAATCCCTTCGAGGATGGTCGGCAGATCGCGGATCGATATGCGTTCGGTCAGAAGGTTTTGCAGAACGCGCTGAACCCCGCCAACGGAAACCTGACCCGGGACGATATCCTCGACCAGCTTTTTCTGGTCGTCGTCGAGTTCGTCCAGAAGCTTCTGTGTTTCGGCATAGGACAGCAGTTCGGGCATATGGTCCTTGATCACCTCGGTAATGTGGGTGGTGATCACGGTTTGCGGGTCCACAACGGTATAGCCGCGGAACATGGCCTCTTCCTTCATGCCCTGTTCGATCCACATGGCCGGCAGGTTGAAGGTCGGTTCCATGGTCTTTTCACCGGCAAGGGTGATTTCCTCGCCGCGCGGGTCCATGACCAGCAGCATATTGGGGCGAAGGTCACCACGGCCGGCCTCTATCTCCTTGACGCGCAGCACATAGGTATTGGCGGGCAGCTGCATATTGTCCTGAATGCGCACGCTGGGCATGACAAAGCCCATATCAGTGGCAAGCTGCCGACGCAGGGCCTTGATCTGATCTGTCAGTTTCTGGCCGCGTTCGGTACTGATCAGTGACAGCAGGCCGTATCCCAGTTCAAGCCGCACATAATCCATGCGAAGCGCATTGGCGATCGGTTCTTCGGGCGGCGGGCCTGCGGCGTCGGCTGCGGTCTGGGCTTCTTCCATCTGGGCGTTGGCAGCAGCTTCTTTCTGCTTTTTGCCAAGATGCCATGCCAGATATCCCAGCACGATCGCCAGACCAAGGAACCAGATCATCGGAATGCCGGGCAAAAGCGACATGCCCGCCATCATCGCGGCCGCAACACCAAGGGCGGCGGGGTAATTGCTGACCTGTCCGAAAACGGCCTTTTCGGTTGCGCCGTCAAGGCCACCCTTGGTGACCAGAAGGCCCGCAGCCGTCGACACGATCAGGGCGGGAATCTGGGATACCAGACCGTCACCAACAGTCAGGATGGTATAGGTTTCGGTGGCCTCGGCCAGTGACAGGCCCATCTGGGCGGTACCGATGATTATACCACCGATCACGTTGATGAAGGTGATCAGGATACCGGCGACCGCATCGCCGCGGACAAATTTGGATGCACCATCCATGGAACCGAAGAAAGAGCTTTCGTCTTCCAGTTCCTTACGGCGTGCCTTTGCCTGCGCTTCGTTGATCAGCCCCGATGACAGATCGGCGTCAATTGCCATCTGTTTGCCGGGCATGGCATCAAGGGTGAAACGAGCCGCGACCTCGGCGATACGACCGGAACCCTTGGTGATAACCACAAAGTTGATGATCACAAGGATGGCAAAAACAATAATCCCGATCACGAAATTGCCCGAGATCAGGAAGCTGCCGAACGCCTCGATCACGGCACCGGCAGCATGGGTGCCTTCGTGTCCGTGGCCCAGAATTAGACGCGTGGTTGCAATGTTTAGCGCCAGTCGAAGCGACGTAGCGACCAGCAGGATCATCGGGAAAGAGTTGAATTCAAGCGGCTTCTGGATGAATAGCGACGTCATCAGGATCAGCACTGAGAAGCTGATCGACAGGGCGAGCAGGAAGTCTAGCAGCCAGGGCGGCATCGGGAACATCATGACCACAAGGATCAGGATGAAGCCAAGCGCCATGGCGATGTCGCCACGTCTCAAGGCCGAGCGGACGCGCGACTGGATACCGGCCATGTTCAGGCCGCCTGCGCCGCCCGATCCTTCCGATCCGTCAGATCCTGCCGGTGTGATGTCTCGACCGTCGGCCATGTTGCCTGTTGGTTACCCTATGTTGTTCGATCCCGGGAATGCATCCCTTAGTTCTGATATGGGGTGCACCGGTCGTTTTGTAATATTCAGTCCTGGCCATTGCCGGGTTGCGGCACGGCAAGACCTTCATCGGTATATTGACGCAGCTTGTTGCGTAGCGTGCGGATCGAAATGCCCAGAATGTTGGCCGCATGGGTGCGGTTGCCAAAGCAATGTTTCAGCGTATCAATAATCAGATCGCGTTCGACATCGGCAACAGTTCGACCGACCAGTGCCGCGGTTACCGAAGAGTCTCCGTAGGTTTGATCTGTGGAACCGGCATCATGATCGACAGGTTCAGCCGGGCAGGGCGATGCGTAATCATCGTGATGATGAGGCTGCGGTGCAGGCGGAACCGGACGATAGGCGGCACCACCATAAGCTGCGTGGGCATTTGCATAGGCCGAACTTGCGCGTGACGGGGCACTTGGTGCCGGTTGTGCCGGGGCAGGTGCCGATGTCTGCGCGGGCGCTGCTTCGGGTGCCGGAGCTGATTGCCAGCCCGGTTCGCTGCTACCCGCGCCGGAAAGCATGATGGCCTCGGGGCCGATTTCGGTTGGGCCGGCGATCAAGACCGCGCGATGCATGGTGTTTTCCAGTTCTCGAACGTTGCCGCGCCAATGGTGGCTGCGCAAACGTGCGATTGCCAGCGGGCTGATCGGTCGAATCGGCACATCATTGGCTTCGGAATATTTTTTCACAAAGAATTCCGCCAGAACCGGAATATCGTCGGGCCGCTCGCGCAGCGAGGGAATATCAAGATTGACGACGTTCAGTCGGAAATACAAATCCTCGCGGAAATTGCCGGCATTGACTTCGGCCTCAAGATTGCGGTTCGAGGTTGCCAGAATACGGACATCGACCTTGACCGGGCTTTTACCGCCCAAACGGTCGATTTCCTTTTCCTGAATGGCGCGCAGCAGTTTTGCCTGCAGGCGAACATCCATTTCGCTGATTTCATCAAGCAAAAGGGTACCGTTATTGGCTTCTTCGAACTTGCCGATACGCCGGGCCTGTGCGCCGGTAAAGGCACCTTTTTCATGACCAAACAGTTCGGATTCCAGAAGGTTATCGGGAATGGCAGCACAGTTGACCGCAACGAACGGTTTATCTGCGCGGTTGGATTTCCGATGTACGAAGCGCGAGATGATTTCCTTACCGGTTCCGCTTTCACCCGTGATCAGGATGGATGCACTGCTTTTGGCGACCTGTTCGGCAAGACGCAGGGTTTCAGCCATGCGGGCATCGCGATGGATCAGGGCATGGCTTTCTTCGGTAACGGCTTCGAGGATGGCGGCAATCAGATCGGCTTCGGGTGGCAGCGGGATGAATTCCTGTGCACCGGCCTTGATCGCATTGACCGCACCATTGACGTCATTTCCGATACCGCAGGCCACCACCGGAACATTGATGCGTTCACGGTGCATTGCCTCGATCAGGGCGGCGACATCAAGGGTGATGTCGGCCATGACCAGATCAATACGGTTGCCTGCGCGCAGGATATTCAGCGATGTCGTGACACTTTCGGCCAACTGGACTGTTGCGCCGCGTGCCATCGCGATCTTGCTGGCTGCGCCGATCTGACCGCCCAGTCCACCAACGATCAATACCTGCATAGTCTCATCTCTTTCCGCTTCGTTCCCAATGGCAATTTCAATTGGCGGCTTTCACCGATCAATCGAAATAGCTGACCCGTTTTGACGGGGGCAGGATGGAGTTGATCAGCATTTCCAGACGACGGGGGTTTTCCTGTCGCCCGATGGAGACGGCCCCCACCATATAGACCGAATTCAAAAGTTCTTCTTCGCCCGAGTTGCGTTCGAGTTTGGCTGCAAGCGGCATAAACACCATGTTTGCCAGAACCGCACCATAGAAAGTCGTCAGAAGCGCAACTGCCATGGACGGGCCGATCGAAGACGGGTCATCAAGGTTGCCGAGCATCTGCACCAGACCGATCAGCGTCCCGATCAGGCCCATGGCCGGCGCGATATCGCCAGCCTTTTTCATGATGTTCGCACCTTTCTGGTGGCGTCCGATGGTGGCGTTCATGTCCTTGCGCATGATGGCTTCGACTTCTTCGGGGGGCGTGCCGTCGACAACAAGTGACAGACCCTTCCAGAGATATTCTTCGCTTTGCAGGCTATCAAGATGGCCCTGAAGCGACAGAACCCCGCCTTTACGCGCAATTTCAGCCAGTTGCAAAATCTGCAGGGCGGCATCGGCCGGGTTGCGCGATCTGTGAAAAATCGTGCGCATCAGGACTTTGCCAGCGCCAAGAAATTCGCCCAAAGCAAAACAGACAGCGGTAATCGCAGCCGTCCCGCCGATCACGATCAGAACGGATGGAATATCGATAAATGCCCCGGGCGATCCCCCCAATACGATCGCCGCAATCACAAGTGCGAAGCCGATAGCCAACCCCGCAACCGTCGCGATATCAAACGACGTTTTAGTCCCCCCGTCCGCCATACCCGCTCATCCTCTCAAAAGACTAGTTTTTCTCGGACTTGATGATTTCCGTCATGGTTACCCCCAGACGGTCTTCGACAACCACCACTTCGCCGCGTGCGACCAGACGGTTGTTTACATAAATATCAATAGCTTCCCCAACCTTGCGGTCAAGCTCTACGACGGCACCACGCCCCAGTTTTAGCAACTGGCTCACCTGCATGGTTGCTTTTCCAAGGACTGCCGAAACCTGAACGGGAATATCATAAACCGCTTCGAGATCCTTGGAAGTCTTCATGGCATCGCTGCCGATCTCGGCGGCGGCCAGAAGTTCGGTGCCTTCGCCCTCTAGCTCGATATCGTCATTGTCGAGTTCCGAGAGTTCAAGATCGTCATCATCGGCCATTTTCGTCTCCTGGTCCTTGAGCTTCCTGCGTCACATCGACTTTTGTTTCGTTTTCGACATCGGGTTTGTGATCCGGCTGCAACGGGTCCCCATCCTGTTGTAGCTGATCATCTTTATCGTTGATCCCGATTTCTATGTGCGACGCATCATCCTGGGGGGATGTTGGCATATTAACCCGTTCTGTGCCATGACCTTCTTCGGTCTGACCGGTCGATACAGTCGTGTCGTGTGATCCTGTTCCCTCGGCGTCAAGCCGGTTTCCAGGTGCCGGTTCCGGATCGGAAGTCGGTACCTCGGACCTTGCCGGGGGCTGTTTGGGCGGCAGGTCGGCCAGACTGGTGTCTTGTATGACAGGATCGCCCATATCGCTGCCGTCGAGCTCATACTCCTCGCCATGGCCTTGAAGGGCGCGCTCCACGATATCGTTGATCTCGGCCCATATGCGTTTGGTATCGCGAACCGCTGTTCCGTCGCCCCATGAAACATGGCAATCACCAAGATCGATATCGGGTTCGCCAACCACACCGACCTTGCCCGAGAACCCCCGCGACTGCGCGATTTTTTCAACACTTTCCGAAACCATATGGCTGATATCGGGATGGACCTGCACAATCACCTTGGGCGCGTCAAACAGGTTTGCCAGACATTGACGTACGATGCTTTCGATTTCGATCAGTTCAAACTGTTTCGACCAGGCCGGCGCAATTTTGCGCATCACGCCGATAGCAACATGAATGGCGTCCTCGTTGATGCGGGCGTTGGCGCGTTTTTGCTGCTCGTCAATCCGGGCAAGGGTCTCGGCAAGACGTGCCGAAGTATCTGCCATCGCCTGTTCAAGGGATGATCGAATTTCAGCATGTCCCTGTTCAAGGCCACGGGCAAAACCTTCGGCATCGGCGACTTCGCGGGCCGCGGCCTCAGCTTCGGCTATCATCTGGGCGGCTTGTTGTTCGGTGTAAATTGCCGGAGGAGGGGGCGGGGCCTCTTCCTCTTTTTTCTTTTTCTTTTTGCCCAGAGAATAATGTTCATCATCCGAACCGGACGAACGAATGACGTTATCGGCATCATCGAAACTGAGCGAGAATTTGAATTTTTCAATGGCCGTCATATCGAACCGCTGGTTTGGTTTGGGCGACAAGCGGGCCGGTGGCTTTACGCCACCCTGCCCATGATTGGACCGTCAGGCAAATCAGGTTTCCTGATAAAGCCAGTTGCGAATGATCGACAGAGCCTCTTCCGGATGCTTCTCGACAATCTCGCCGATCTTCTTGACCGAGGAGGCTTTCACACGACCTTCGACCTGCGACAGGTTGATCAGTTCTTCGCCATCTTCCATGCCCGGTGCCATCGGAACCGGTGATGGTCCTGTCAGGGCAGGGGTGCCTTCTGCCGTCATGTCCTCGGCCAGCAGCTGACGCTGTGCCATATCGGCGGCACTTGGCAGTGTTTCGAAGGCACGGGTCAGAAGCGGGCGAACCACCAGAAGGATGACCAGGATCGCAACGATGGCAAGGACCAGCATCTCGGCGATACGGAAGATTTCGGCTTTGTCGAGACCAAGGAACGTTTCGACATCTTCATCCGGGAACAGGTCTGCCGTGTCGGCAAATCTCATATTGATCACTTCGACCTGATCGCTGCGTGCCGGGTCATAGCCGATTGCACTGCGGACAAGGGCTGCGATCTTCTCCAGGTCTTCTGGGGAACGTTCCTGATAAAGCCGTTCACCGTTTTCATCTGTCGTATAGGTACCATCAACCAGAACCGCAACGGTCACACGGGAAATTTCGCCAATTTCCTTGACCTTTGTCGTGGTGGTTTTGGAAATCTCGTAGTTGACGGTTTCCTCGGACCGGGTTTCCTGGCTGCTGGTGCCTGCTCCCTGTCCGGCGTCAAAGTTGGCGTCAGGCAGATTGTTTTGCAGCGTTACCGGGTCGGTACCCTCGGTTTCGCTGTTGGTGGAATTTTCGTCGATCGTCTGGCTGGAGCGTACAACCCGTTCGTCCGGGTTAAACCGTTCATCCGCCGTTGTGACCTTGTTGAAATCCATTTCAACCGAAACTTCGGCACGGACTTCGCCATAACCAAGGGAACGCGACAGAAGATCTTCGATCGTATTGCGCAGGCGCGTTTCGTTGCGGATGCGCATTTCATCGGCGGTCTGGGTCAGGAAGGTTGATGATTGCTCTTCGCCCTGACCGCGAGCCAGAAGGCGACCGCGTTCATCAATGATCGAAACCTTGCTTGGGGTCAGTTGGGGCACCGCCGCTGCAACAAGATGCTGGATGGCAATGACCTGTTCGGGTTTCAATTCTCCGCCAGCCATTTTAACGGCGATGGATGCGCTTGCTTCCTGTGTTTCACGCGAGAACATCTGGCGTTTGGGCAACACAAGATGAACACGCGCCTGCTGCACGGACTGTATGGCCGTGATGGTACGTGCCAACTCGCCCTCAAGGGCGCGGACATGGTTGATGTTCTGCTCAAAGCTGGTCGCGCCAAGGCCGCTGCCATTGTCGAAAACTTCATAGCCGACGGAACCACCCGTCGGCAAACCGCTTTCGGCCATCGACAGGCGCATGCGATTGACCTGATCGGCCGGGACCAGAATTTCGGTGCCGTTATTCAAAAGCTGGTACGAAACCTGCTGTTCTTCTAGCCGGTTGACGATCTGGCTGGCGTCCGCAGGATTAAGATCGCGATAAAGCAATTCCATATTCGGTGCCGAGACACGCAGAATAAGGAATGCAAAAAACACAAGCAGCAACACCCCGACGCCACTAATGGCCATCAGGCGTGTCGGTCCAAGACCTTTAAGCGTTTGCAATAAACCGCCCACGTTCGACTGCTCCGGATCGATTGTTACCACTGTCCCCAACACCGGCAGATGTCCGCACAATAGCTACCGGTATCATCAACGAATAGAAGCGCATATTGAAGAACAGGTTAACGACCGGCAATTATTGCCCAGTAATGTGTCCAAAATTCGCCAGTGATTTGAATCATTTGCATCTTTGGCGAGATCAATATGCTGCCCATTATGTAGGTATTTCGTGCCCCAAAAAGAAGCCCGGCTGAAAAAGCCGGGCGAGTCCCTGTAAATATGCAGTCCATCGGGGCAGCAAAGCCGCCCCGATGGTATCAATCAGTTACCGTTTGATACGGATCAGCTCGTCGAGCATTTCGTCAGTCGTGGTGATCGTCTTGGTGTTCGCTGAATAGGCGCGCTGGGTGATGATCATGTTGGTGAATTCCTCACCAAGATCGACGTTCGACCCTTCAAGAGCGGATGCGACAACGTTACCTGCACCATTCAGGCCCGGTTCACGCAGCAGATAGTCACCCGATTCACGGGTTTGGCGATAAACGTTACCGGTATGGTTTTCCATTTCATCAGGGGCTTCGAAGGTTGCAATAGCCAGTTTGTAGACCGGACGTTTTACCCCGTTGGCGAATTCAACCTGAAGGAAGCCTTCTTCGGTGAAGGCATAGTTCACCATGGTGCCAGCCTGGGCACCGTTCTGGTTGATGAAGTGGGTGGTGTATTCGACAAGGTTACCGTTGGCATCGGAACCGGCAGCAAACTGGGTGATACCGTTGCCAAGGCCCAGTGTACCAAAATCAAGGGTAAAGGCGGAGTTTGCCGAACCGTTGGTCCAGGTTGCCGAGATGTCCTGATCGACAAGGCTGGTACCCGCATTATCGGTAAAGGTCTGAAGGTTGCCAGAACCGTCAAAGGTCATGATGCCGGACTGAATCAAACCATCCGGATGTGTTGCCGCATCAAGTTCACCGGTGCCGGTGGTCCCGATAAGTTCAAATGCCCAGCGGTTCTGACCAAGTTTCAGGACCTGAAGGTTGACGGTATGGGCCGAACCCAGTGAGTCATAGATCGTGACAGGCATTGAGTTGTTTTCGGCTGTCGCTCCGGACGCTAGGTCACCACTGTTATAGGTAGCGGTCAACGTCGCCGGGAAAGGTCCGGTGAAGCCAAGTGCGGTCAGCGGGGTGTTGTTGTTGTTGGTAATTACAACATCCTGATCAGCGAACGAACCGGTGATGGTCAGGGTGTCGTTGGTGCCGGTCGAGGTTGCAGTTGCAGTCACACCGGTAACGGCACTGATTTCAGCTGCGATATCGGCAAGCGTTTCACCAGCGTTGATCGTGATTGTAGTGGTGGTACCGTTATAGGTGATGTCGAAAGAATCACCCGCTGCGATACCAGCCTGACCTGCAAGGGCAGCTGTACCGTCAACGCCAAGGGTTGTCGAAACATTGCTTCCGCCCGTTAAAGCTGTTTCATCCGAGTTCAGGTTTGCACCGAATTCGATAGTGGTCGTCGACGCGGCTGCAGTCAGGATCGAGTTGATATCAAGAACCTGCAGATCAGTAACAGCCGAGCTGTTCGAAGAGGTAACAACACCGTTCCGGTTCAACAGCTGACCGTCACGGTCAGTTGCCCAGCCCTGAACGTAGTAACCTGCCGTGTTGCGCAGGAAGCCGTCATCATCCGGCTTGAAATCGCCAGCACGGGTAAAGAACAATTCGTCATTGGTTCCAGGTGCGGCGGTATCGCGCACGATGAAGAAGCCGTCGCCGGAAATTGCTGCCGCTGTGTTGGACGAGGTTGCCTGCAACAGGCCCTGTTTGCTGATCAGGGCAGTCGGATGGAACCGCACACCCCCGGGGGTGTATCGGGTGTCGGTTGCGGATTCAGTAACAAGCGTCGAGAAACGCCCAATTGTACCCTTATAACCGATCGTGTTGAGGTTCGAGATGTTATCCGAAATGACGCCCAGGTTTTGCGACTGGGCATTAAGGCCGGATACACCGGAAATCATTGCACCAAAAAGGCTCATTTTTATTCTCCTGCACTTACAGGGTGTTGATCAAAATCCGGATGAGAGCCTTCAGGCTGCTTCGTCCTGTTCGTCAGTTCCGGGATTATTATTGTCGCCATTATTCTCACCGGTCTCGGTTCCGGTATCCGTGCTGTTCGCGCCAAGCTTGACGTTAGTCAGGGTTCCAAACGGCACAGAAACGTCACCGATACGCAGATAAATATCGTCATCACCAATATCGACACTGTCGACATTGCCAATGATGCCAATCGCCATCGAGGCGGGTTTGCCTTTTTCGTCCTTGAAGGTATCACCGTTGGCAGCCATCGGTTTAAGCACAAGGGTGTAGGCTCCCTCGGCCTGTGCGACGCCACTATTGTTCTTGCCGTCCCAGGTAAAGTTCTGGAGACCGGAAACGTCGGTGAGATCTTCGGAATAAACCGTCTTGCCGCTTTGATCCTGGACCTGCAATTGCAGGCGCGGAACTTCCGGCGAGATGTTGTATTTGTATTTGAGCTCGCCACCATCTTCGAGCCAGTTGGTGTCGCCAACCGCTTCGATCTCTGCCCCAACATATGACAGGGCGGAAAGCTGACGCTGCTGGCTTTGCATCGCAAGCAGGTTTTCAAGGTTCTTGTTGCTCTGAATCCCTTGTTCGACCTGGGCGAACTGGCTCAGCTGGTCAGTGAATTTGTCACTTTCCATCGGCGAGGTCGGATCCTGATTCTTGAGCTGGGTGGTCAACAGCGTCAGGAATGTGTCGAAGTTCTGGGCCAGCTGGCT
The DNA here is from genome assembly GCF_001613805.1 of Thalassospira lucentensis. Lineage (GTDB taxonomy): Bacteria > Pseudomonadota > Alphaproteobacteria > Rhodospirillales > Thalassospiraceae > Thalassospira > Thalassospira lucentensis_A. The sequence continues at coordinate 455,516 of NZ_LPVY01000021.1, read as the reverse complement.
GGCGGAGCTGCTGGAGGCAGCATTCGTATTGTTTCCAGCCACGCCAATATTGGTAGTTGATGAAACGGTCACAATCCTGTTCCTCTACCTTTCCTAAATCCGGATATCAACGAGGCCGTTGGGATTGATCCCGTAGCCAATCGCGACATGTTCTGCGAGTTCGGCACCGCTCATGACGTCACCTTCGTCAGGCGTGCTGCCAGAATTGTTTGCCATACGGGATTGGCCGTTGCCTTCTTGGCTTTGGCCACCTTCGTTCCGATGTTCGAAGGTAAAGCTTTGGCTATCCGCATTCAGACCTGCATCTTTGAGGGCCTGCTGCAAAGCACGTGAATCCTGTCGCAGCATATCGAGAGTTTCACGGGTATCTGCCTGGATAACTCCCTGAACGCGACCGTCATGGCTGATTTCCAGTTTCACATCGACCCGGCCAAGATGTTCAGGGCGCAGTTGAACAGAAATTTTGTCCACACCCTCGCTGGCGGCATTGCGGATATGCACCGCGACCTGCTGCTGCACCTGTTGGGCGGGGGCATGGCGTGCTGTATGTGCTGTCTGACCAGCGGCATTGCCCTGGGTCAGGGTGTTGTTGCCTGCAAGCTGGCCATTACCAGCCTGCACAGTGCCATCGGTCGTCCCGGTTGCACTAACGATGGACGTTGCCTTGCCGGTGGTTGCAGTTTGAGGTTGGGCACCTGGCTGCATGTTTTGCAGATTGGCCGCGCCGGCCATGGCCTGCTGTGCTGCCTGATTGGTTGTGGCTGTCGGGTTTGCATTCGCCGAGGTTTGGTTGCCGGTACCTGAATTGGCATTCGCAGTATTGTTACCGGTCGTACCCTGTGCGGTTTCGCTAACCGATTTAACGGTGCGTTCACCACTCATGGAGTCAACGATCTTCGAGAGGAAACTGTCGTTATCTCCGACACCTTCGGTGCTGCCATCAACGCCGTTCAATGCCGACTTCGCTGCTGCACCTGCCGCCGGTTGGGAGAGGGCCGTAGAACTCATCAGGCCGTCGGTTGTTCCGTCGGTATTCTGTGCGGGCGTAGCAGAACCAGGCTGAGTAGCAGCCTGTGCTGCCGAGGCTACGACCGCGCCAGTTTGAGTTGCCAAGTTCGGATTGGCTTGCTGAGCCGCCGGATTTATAACGGGGATAGCTGCCAAATCAGGATCAGCGGCTTTATCACCTTGTGGTGTTTCTACTGCGGTATCATCTTTCACTGCAATTTGTTCACCGGAGGTGACTTCTTCTTCCGGACTTTGGGCAGATTCGGAATGATCATTCGGGGATGTCATATCACGTTCGTTCCGGTCATCCATTGCCGGATCGCTATCTGCCACGTCAGCACTGTCTTTTGTGTCATACGCATCGTCATGCTTGTCTGCGGCATCCCGGTGATCATAATGGTCATCGTGATCGGTGCGTGTCTCGTTCCGCGGGCTATCGGGCTTGCTGTAATTGTCGCGCGATGACGAATTTGCTGTGTCGCTGCGCTTTGCATCCTCGTCATGACGGATTTGTGTCTGGGCAGTTTTTGCCGCGTCATGACGGATTTGGGAATTGCGTTCTGCCCAGTTGTCTGTGACCTGATCCATCACGTCGCCAAAGGACACATCGCTGCTGACAGACGCGGTCTGGCCCGGGATGGATATGGTAGGTGATGCCGATCTGATAATCGCAGAGCTGTTCATGACATGGTCCTTCTCAAAACAGTGTCAGAACATTTGCAAAAGGCGGGCCAGTTTTGAGTGTTCCGGATTCATGCAGGGAATCAGATGTTTAGTTAGTCGGTTTAGTTTAAGGGTATTTTTTGCCGAGTAACTAATGGAGAAACACTCTATTTAACCAACGGCCAAGAAAAACCCCCGCTGCTGCGGGGGGGATTGTTAAGCTAGAACCATCAGGCAGATATAGATACCCCAGGTTTCGTAGGCTTGTCGTCGGTTTCGAAGGAACCATTGGTATCTGACGGAGGTGATTTGTATGTCGAACTATTCTGAGTATCTTGAGCAACTTGTATTGCCTGGCGCAATTCGCTCTCGCTTTTTTCAGACAGTCTGGCCCAAGAGTCCCGCAGCGGGCTTAGCAAGTCGATAACCTCTCTCGCCGCCTCGGCATTGTTATGTCGGTCGACATCCATCAATCGGATCAAAGAAAAACTGTAAATGCTCTCAAGATTTGCAGCAATCTGGCCACCCTGTTTCATATCCAAAGTATTTGCCAGATGCGCAATAATTTCTTGGGCTTTGCAATTAGCATTACATCGTGCCTGAATATCACGCTTTTCGACTGCGTAAATTGCTTCCTGCAGGCAGGAAATGGTTTTCTCATAGAGCATGAAAACCATTTTAGCCGGTGAAGCCGTGTTTACCTGCTGGTTGCCATATGCACGTGCTGCATGCTCGTTCATGCTACACTCCTTGGTATAAAATACGTCCCACCAGTGTGCATGCTTAGCAAGAAAAAGTTAACTATCCTCTTTGCCTGCTGCCATCAATTCATCGAGAGAACTCTGTATGTTCTTCATTCTAGCCAAAGCTGTTTCCATGGCAATGAACTTGTCCATAAGAGTTTCCCGCTGGCCGACCAGACGCTCGTCAATTCGATCAACTTTATCCTGATAGGCTGTATTTTGCTGCTCTAGCGTCGAGATTTCTTGCGTCAATGTACCTGTGTCGGTATCGAGAGCTTTATTCAGTTCAAAGAAAAACTGTGCGCCAACACCAACACTTGTGTTCACAGTCGCAGTTTCATTCGTGTTGCCTGAGCCACTGTAGAACAGTTTGAGGCCGTTTTCAGTAGTGATATAGTTACCGCTTACGGTTGCTGCAACATTCTGTGCGCTTGCATCACCGGTTATAGAATATGTTACACTGGTAATTGTTCCGCCAGATGCCTGAATATCGAATACGTACTCACCTGCTTTAGTATTGTTGGTGAAGTTTGTCATCGACACATTGGGATTGTCGCTGCCCCCTCGGAAATTGAACAATTCCATCACTTCGTCCGGCTCGGTCAGAAGTGCCTGATTCAATTTTGCATCATCAATTTTCAGAGTGTTAAGCAGTTTAGGGTCTGAGACTTCAGCATTCGGAAGAAAATTGATCCCGATTTCAGCAAGCAACGAATAGTCAGTTTTGTTCGCTATATCAGTGACGCCGTTAGCTGGTGTGCCAATGAGTTGACGTAATGCGGACTCGACGCTTTTAACTGCAGAGTTACCAAGCAGTATCGCATCTTCGGATGCCTTGCTCGTGGCTGAATCAACATAGGTCTTTTCGTTGATGAAGGTTTGCAGAGCGTTATATGCATCAACAAAACCTACAATTGCTTCTTTTGCTTGGTTTAGATCCTGTTCGACTTCCAGTGCGATCGTAGTCCCAGGTTCTGCAGCAAACAGACTGAAGGTGAGACCATCGACGAGGTCTGTCACCTCGTTTGAGCTTCGTGTAATTGTAACTCCGTCCAATTTGAATTGCGCGTCGTTACCAATATCCACTTCATTTGTCACATTAATGGTTGTCGCATCACTGAGAATTCCGAGGTTTTGCAATACTGATCCACTGTCATCAGACAACGTCATTCTGTTTGCTGCACCCTCTTTGGTCGAAGTCAGGATCAGCGACGTTTGGCCATCTGCTACCTTGACTAGTGAAGCTTGAATCCCTGTGTTTCCCTTAAGAGCATTTATTTGGTCTCGGATGTCCTGCAACGAATCACCGGCTGAGACGGTAATTTGTGCGCTGCCGATTCCTCCGCCGATAGTAAATTGTCCGGTTCCGATCACACCCGTTGCATCGTCAGCTGGGTTAGCTGCAATCACATTCCCGGCAACTTTATGTTTGGATGCGATTTGATCAATTTCGAGACTGTAGCTACCAGCTGCGGCTGCATTTGTCGCCGTAACTCCGACGAGCTCCGCTGCTGAAGATGCGGATCCGCCACCGTTTGAAGATGTGGCGTAGACCTGTTTCGATTCAAATATGTCTTTGGATTTATCGAAGCTTGTTGCACCGTAGAGTTTCGACAGAGAGTCTTTCATGGCTGTTACGAGGTCTTGCATCTCGCGAAGCGCTGCAAGTTTCTCGTCGTTTTTCTCGATACGGTCTTCAAGTGTAACGGCCGGAATGCGGCGTGCCGCAATCATCTTGTCGACAACATCGACGAAGTCAATGTTTGAAGATCCACCCGAAAGTTGAATCCTGCCATTATCTCCGACATAGATATTGTTAAGGTTCACGCCGCTCATTTGTCTAGCTCCCTGGGCACGTCGGTAGGCAAATATTTCACTGCTTGCCGTGACTGGAAATCATTACGCAAGAAGCATGCCTTGTCCGGAAAGCCCAATCGCTTGATTAAACTTCTTCGTCAACAATACTGCCTAGATATTCTCGGATTTGAGAGAATAAGTGCTGCAACTCTTTTGACGGAATCTCACGAAGAACTTCACCATTTGAACGATCAGTAACTTTAGCTATAACGCGACCTGTTTCCTGATTGAAGTTCAGTTCAATACGGGCATTACTGTCCGCGAGTTCAGGAATGTCAAGTTTTGCAAGTGCTGCTTGAAGTCTGTGACCTGCATCAGCTTGGTCTGCGCTGCTGTCGCTTTTGGATGAAGATTTTACAGAAATTTGTGAGCCAGCGGCATTGCTTGACGTAGACGATGCGGAACTTGTTGTAAGTCCGGTTGCCTTTTGACTTTGATATGCGCTTACAATTTCCATCTGACCCTCCTATGCCGCTTTTGCGGCAAAGGATAATCCGGATGAAGGATGGGAGGCTAACTCCCATCCTTCCTCGGATATCCGGATTACTGCAGGAGACGCAGCAAGTTCTGCGGCATCTGGTTTGCCTGAGCGAGCATTGCTACGCCCGACTGAACCAGAATCTGCTTCGAGGTGAAGCTGGTCATCTCGGCAGCAACGTCAAGGTCCATCAGCGTAGAACGAGCCGCTTCGTTGTTTTCCTGCGAAGATGCCAAGTTCTGAGCTGCGAAGTCAAGACGGTTCTGACCTACACCAACGTTGGAACGTGCGGTCTGCAAGGTATCAATTGCAGTGTCAATACCTGCAATTGCAGCCTGTGCACCTGCCAAGGTGCTGACATCAAGTGCCGCGACACCAAGAGCAGCCGAACTTACAGAAGTCAGGCTGAAGGAAAGACGGTCAACTGCGGCCGAGTTGCCCGAGCCAATCTGGAATGTCAAGGAGGTCGGGCCGGCAGTTGCCAGAGCATCAAAAGTGTTGTTGGCGGTGATGTCCGTGCCGAAAGCAAACGCCGAGTTCAGAGTAAGAGTAATACCCAATGCGCCGAATTCAACGTCCGCGGTTTCCGCACCGGTCAACGCGGTAATACCGAGATCATCAAGGTCAACTGACTGCGAGAAGTTCGCAGCGTTGGTGTTCGTCAACGTCATCGTGTTGGTGGCGTTGTCAAACGTGATGCTGATAGTGTCGTTGGCCGTCAAGCCAGCGTCATTTGCTATCTTGATTGATGCGAAGCCATCTGCGGCTTCGATGTTGGTGCCAACCGCTGCCGGGTCAACGCCAAAGGTGGTCTGTCCAGAGAGAAGTCCGATACCGTTGAAAGTGGTCGAAGACGCAACGCGATCAATCTCGGCATCAAGTGACTGGAATTCGTCGTTCAGGAACCCACGTTCAGTGGTGGACAAGTTGTCCGAAGCAGCTTGAACTGCCAAAGTCTTCATGCGGGTCAGAACGTCGTTGATTGTACCAAGGCCGCCATCTGCAATTTGAAGCATGGAATTGGCCTGGCCAACGTTCACCGTCGCAGTTTTAAGTGCCTGAACCTGAGAGTTCAAACGTGCACCGATTGCCATCGAGGCGGCATCATCACGTGCAGAAACAACGCGAGTACCGGACGACAGTTTTGCAAGGGAACGGGTCGCCATCTCATCCGAATTGCTCAGGTTACGGTGAGCAACGTTAGCGGCGTAGTTGGAAATGATATTAAGAGCCATGATGTAATCTCCTACTTGGATAGCTCAGAATGGCATCCTGCCATTCACGATCTGGCAATATCGCCAGCTTTGCCTTTCGCATTCATCCTGAATTAGAAAGGCGGTTTTCACTAAGTAAAAATATACATACGTATGGTTTTTCTGTCTAGCGAAATTTGCAGAAAATTAAATTGTTTAAAAACATGCATTTAGTTTATGAGGCGGAGTTTTTTGAGGCGAATATTTTCAACTTCTGTGCGATTAATTGGTTCCGATAGCAGGATTCGGACCTTCCATTTTGGAATCGGAACGGCGAGCGGATTTAAGGGCCAGACTAAAAATGGGTAGCGAACTGATTGTGTTCGCTACCCAAACTTTCATGATGTACTTGGAATTCTATCCTTGAAGTAGTCTTAGCAAGTTCTGCGGCATCTGGTTGGCTTGCGCCAGCATTGCCACGCCAGATTGAACAAGGATCTGCTTGGAGGTGAAGCTGGTCATTTCGGATGCGACGTCAAGGTCAAGAAGTGTCGAGCGTGCAGCTTCGTTGTTTTCTTGGGATGAAGCCAAATTCTGAGCTGCAAAGTCTAATCGGTTTTGGCCAACGCCAACATTGGAGCGAGCTGTCTGCAGGCTGTCAATGGCAGTGTCAACTGCGTCAATACCTGCTTGTGCGCCCGCAAGTGTACTAATATCGATCGCCGCAACGCCGAGGGCGGCTGAACTTACAGATGTAAGATTGAAGGTCAGGCGGTCGACCGCTGCCTGATTGCCTGCGCCGATTTGGAAGGTAAGGGAGGTTGGACCGTTTACCGCTAGTACGTCAAAGGTGTTGTTGGCGGTGATATCGGTACCAAATGCAAACGCCGAGTTTAGAGTAAGCGTAATCCCTAGTGCGCCGAATTCAACATTTGCTGTTTCTGCGCCAGTCAATGCGGTGACGCCTATATCGTCGAGGTCTATTGACTGGGCAAAGTTTGCAGCATTGGTATTCGTTAACGTCATAATATTGGTGGCGTTATCGAACGTAATGCTGATGGTGTCGTTGGCTGTGAAGTTGGCATCGTTCGCAATTGAAATTGCAGCAAAGCCATCTGCAGCCTCAATGTTTGCGCCAACCGCTGCCGGATCTACGCCAAAACTCGTTTGTCCAGCAAGCAGTGCGACACCGTTGAAGGTTGTTGAAGATGATACTCGGTTTATCTCGGCGTCTAGTGACTGGAACTCGTCATTGAGAAAGCCGCGTTCCGTTGTGGAAAGGTTGTCGGAAGCTGCCTGAACCGCCAAGGTTTTCATACGGGTCAGAATATCATCTATTGTGGCTAGGCCACCGTCGGCGATTTGGAGCATCGAGTTCGCTTGGCCAACGTTGACTGTGGCTGTTTTCAGCGCCTGAACTTGGGAATTCAAGCGTGCGCCAATTGCCATTGACGCGGCATCATCCCGCGCGGAGACGACGCGTGTACCAGAAGACAGTTTTGAGAGAGAGCGGGTGGCCATTTCATCTGAGACGGCCAGGTTACGGTGGGCAACGTTTGCCGCGTAATTGGAGATAATATTTAGAGCCATGTCATACTTCCTGCATCAGTTGCTCGTGTCGGCATTCCGCGCCTGTGCTGGAAATGCCAGGGAGCCTCTCCAAGATCCCACTTGAGTCTTCCAGATTAGAAAAGTGGTTCCCTGGCGGGCTAATACTACCAAACTCTTGAGCAAAAGGTATGCCAATATGACTGATTGAGTATTAAAAATAGTGCGTTATCTCTGGTTGTTGCTGTCTGGTTTTTGGCACCAAAATTGGTACATGCCCCGAAATGTTTCAGGAAAACGCGCTTCGTAGTCGTTCCAGCGCTTTAATATCAGAGACTCTGGGCAGCCTGCATTCTCATTCCGGAAACGTGTGAGTGTTTGGGGGCTTTGAGTTTCGAAATCGATGAATTTTAGATTCAACTTCTTTAAAGCGTCCTCAATCTGAGGGATGGTGAAGCGATGTTCTTGAATGTGAAATATCAGATCTCTGCATGGGCTCAAACTATAGAAGTCGGCTCTCATGCAAAGTTGAATCAGTGCCTGATCTCCTGTTTCTGCGGCTGAAATGATTTCTTGCCTGCATCTGCGCATGTCATCGGCCGAAGTTGTGTAACCGTGCTTTTGAATAAAGCTTCTCGCAGCTATTACATCAGGGCGTCCAATTTCACTGTAAAGTCCGATCTTCATCAGTCCACCTGGTTTGAGCAGTCTGTTCAATACGGTCCAGCCTTCTAAGGGATCAGCCATATGATGAAGTACACCGCCACACTCAATAATGTCGAACTGCCTATCAAGCAGATCCAGTTTGAGAATATCCCCTTGCAGATACTGAATGTTTTCAATTCCCATCTCTTGCGTTTTACGCCAGGCATAGGAAAGGCTGCTGCGGCTGAGATCAACGGCGATTACTTTTGCATTTTTGAATCTGGTTGCGGTTTGTAACGCGTGTTGACCGGTTCCACAGCCTGCTATCAGGATTTCTGGAATTTCAGGTGACGAGTAATTGCCCAAATTAAAGTTCAAAGGTGCCGAAGTTAGTACATCTTTGATCGTTCGAGAGTCAGTGAAAACCCCTGCTCTGATCCAGCGAGGGTAAGGGTTTTCCTCATATTGTGCCTGTACAGCACGGGACGTGGCATCTTGCACGCCAGTTAGGGCGTGAATTGCCTTTCGTAAGATAAATTCTTGTTCTGGGTCTGTAATTTGGCGTTTAATAACATCGGCAATTTCTTCCGGGTCTATCTTTTCTATGGCAGGCTTTGCCCAGTCAAACTGGTGGAGAGGCAGATAACAACCAATCAAGCTCAGCAAGTAAGGAGGTATTGTTTTTTCAGCCTGAGTTGCCTTTTGAGAAAAGTCGGTCATTTGCCTGAGGAGATATTCCTCTTCCGGGCTCACCGCGTAGGCATATTCGTTGGCGTAGCATTGAAGGGCTAGAGAATTTAGAAAGCCTTGCAACTTTGACAGTTCATTTCCTGCTGCTGCGTAGATCAACAGGTTGCTACGTATATTGGTTAACATGCGCTCAATGCGAAGGTCAGCAACAGGTACAAGTTCGAGCAGGCTTAGAAATAGAGGCAATTTCGATAGTATTTCAGCTGCTTCTAAACAGGCTTTAGTGTCGTCTGAGATTCCTCCGCCAAGCTTGTTAATTATTTCAGAGAAATCTTTACGATGAAGCAACGCGCTAATTATTGGAAACATAATTGACGCCGGGCGATTGTCGCGGCGATTCATTAATTCCAACAGAGCGGTTTCGAGGCTTTCATTCGTGCCTGAGAATGACATGTTTTTTACGCAGTCGCCAAATGCAGTCCAGTGCCTGTTTGCTCCCGGAGCCATGCTAATGGCGCGGCTATGATAAGTTAGCGCTTCATGCCAGCGAGATAGATACTGCAGCGCGATTCCTGTGTCGGTCTGAAGGTCGGCATCAAATGGTTTCAGAGCCAGTGCTTTCAAATAGCTTTCAATTGCGACGTTTGGTCTTTGTTGATTGATCAGAATGTCGCCAATTGCCTTATGAGCTTCAACATTGTTTGGGTTGAGCATTACTGCTTGGCGATAGCAGTCCAGTGCGTCATTGAAATTTTCGATTGTGGCAAGGATTGCGCCAAGGTTTTTATGGGCTTCTGCATATTGGGGATTGTTCTTAATCGCTTTGCGGTAGCAGGAAATGGCGTCTCCAGTACGTCCCTCGGCATTAAATACCACACCAAGGTTGTTGTATGCTTGCGCATAATGCGGAGCAACATTGACGGCTGTTTCCAAAAGTTCAATAGCTTTTGAGTTGTTGCCAGTTTGGTGGAAGACCATTCCCAATAAGTGTAGGGCGATGGGCTGATTTGGTACTTCGGTCAGGATTTGGTGGTATATGGCTGCTGCATCTTGCAGACGACCTGCCCCGTGATGTGTTGTCGCTAGTTTAAGTGCATTTTGCAATTCGTGGGGGAGTGGTGATTCGGGAGTTTTACCGTCAAGAAGATGCTGCTTCTCAGAAAGCGGGGTTTTCTTCATAATTCGGTTATTTTTTCTGCGTTCCGACCTGTTAGCCACCCCAGCATTCCCCGTCAAAGTTTAACGCTTATCCAGTTTTGCCAAGCAACTAAGTTTTGCAGACAAATGTTTTTTCTGGATGTGATGTTTTATATCTTTGTGTATTCAAATTCTTTGATGTCTGGGGCGCGTTAAATATCTTGTTGTACTGGATATTTATCATTTCTCATTATGTATTGCCACGCTACTTGACGCTCAGTATCAACAATTATTGGAGCTTGTAGATTTACGGACATTTTGACGCCACCTTCCCCGTTTGATCGAATGGTTACAACCAAAAGAATTGTCATATGCTCTATTGGGACGGCCACACCTTTGGAGGCGACTTCCAAGTCGTGGTCAGAATACACCCCACTTCTAAGGTCGTAAGGTGAAATAATAAAGGACATGTGTGCATCAGTTAAACTTTGGTAAAGTTTGAACTGAACGTCGGTTTGCCCGGGTATATTGGCTAGTCCAAATACATGATGCTCTGCAAAACCCAACAGACCGATGGGCATGTAGATTGCCTTGTCCCAAGCGAACTCTATATCTCCAAACCGCGTTTCAACTATTACGTTTTCCGGTTGGTTTTCTTGCGCGTTTTCGCTCTCAGTCATATTATTTCCCCGAAAGGCTCTATCAGTAATTAAACCGATGTAACGTTGTCTTGATAAAAATATTCTAAATTCACGAGCCTGTTAGCGCAGGAAGTTGACAAGTGACAACTCTGAAGAGCGTGAAATTGACATAAAGCTCGCCTGAAGTGCTGTTTCATACTGGGAAAGTTCTGCCAATGTCAGGGGTACGTCAACTGTTTCAATGTTCGAAATCGCATTGGCGGCAAAAACGGCAAAATCCTTATGCTGGGTCTCTTTGCGTTCAATCGTAGAAATATCAACGCCAATTTTTGCTTGAATGTTTGGAAGCTCGTCCGTGGCTTCGTTAATTAAGCCCAAAGCAATGTTTAAAGAGGTTGAGTCCTGCGTGGTGGACATAATTTTGAGGCTGCGGATCAGTTTTTCAAAAGCAGGAGCATCAGCTCTTACGCCATATTCAATAGAGTAATCGTCATCTATTCTAGCGGTTAACTGCTGTTGGTCGCCTTTGTAATACGAAACGTCTGCGCGTGGATTTGGGGCATTGAGAGGAGCAAGGACGTTGAAAAGATTTCCTGTAGATAGACCTCCTTCAGCAAACGCGAGTGTTCCGCCAGAAAGATCTTCAACTACGAGCCTGATTGTGCCCGTCCCTGGGTCTGAACGCAGTGACGCGTTAGCGGGAGGGAAGCCGTTAATTGCGGCAATTAGATCATTAACTGTATCGGTTGTCTGGTAGTTGACAGTGTTCCCGTTTACGTTCAAATCACCATTCGCAGTGACGCCCAATGACGCTAGGGTCGCCGTACCTGTCATTGCACTGTTCGTCGAATAATAAGTGTCTGGGATTTCCATGGACGCAATATCAACTGCATTTTGGTTAGTGCGTCCACCTGAAAACAGCGATCTGCCGTCAAGTTGAGTGTTCAGAAGTGACTCAACTTGAGCCAGAGCTTGATTGGCTTCGTTTGCCAGATTGATGTCACCAGCAAGATTGTTGTTTTGTGCCTGAATCAACAGTGATCTCATCTTCACTGTCAGATCACTCATGGTGTCGACGGAAGCTTCCATGTTTTCCAGGCGCAATTTTGCTTGTGTTGCGTTGCTAAGATATTGGCTCGTTTTTCCGTATTCGGACTCAAGGTTCAGAAGTCGTTGCGTGCTATCGGATATACCTGCATATTCACGCGACTTTTGACCGCTTGAGGCTTGGGTCTGCAAATCGGTCACCTTTGCTGCGTTTTGCAACGCTAGGTTTGAGAGCAGCGAGTGGCTGGTATATGTAGCAACGCGGGTTACCATTTTTTCGTCTCCGTGTTCTGCGTCACTTTAAACTGCATTCAGCAAAGCATCAAACAGTTCATCAACGGTCGAAATTACACGTGCTGACGCGCTGTAAGCACGTTGGAAAATTATAAGATCTGACATTTCTTCATCAAGGTTCACTCCTGCCTCATTCTGAATCCTGGTCGATAGATCTGTAACTAGGTTTGTTTGGAAAGAACTGTTGTTCTCCGCGACTGATGCTTTTGTTGCTGCGGTTGCAACAATACCCGCTGCAAAGTCAATCAGCGATGTTCTTTCGGGAGATAGTCCTCCCGCAGCTTCGAACCCAATGTCGGTTCGCGAGAAAGTGTTGCTAAGCGCCAACGCTGCACTATTATCACCCTCGTGAACGCCATAATTGATGCCAAGCCCAAGAACTGTGCTTAAGCTATCTGCTGCATTGCCTCCGCTATCCTGGAAGAAGAAAGCGTCGCCATCAGAGTCTGTTACACGTAGTTTATAGCCACCAAAATTGCTATCAAACACAACCTCGGCTGTGATGTTATTGTCGGTCAAAGTTGCACTATTGTTGATCGCGTTCACGATGTCCTCTAACGAGGAGTTACTGTCATAATTGATATTCACACTTGTAAAATCGCCTGAAATTGTAAGGGTGTAATTCAGTGGGGGCGGAACAAGTGGACCGAGATTTGGAATATCGGTAGCAGGATCGCCAATCGCAGAAGATGATTCATACACATCAGCATTGAGCTGTCCTCGAACAATGCGTGCAGGATCATTCTGAATATTATTAGCGACTGTCATGTTTCCAGCAAGTGTTGGCATATCTTCGGTCATGCCGATTGTACTGGCCATGCTGCCGGAGTCGGTAATGCTCATGTTCGCGGTGTAGCTTATGACAAGCCGAAACCGGTCGCCATCTTCAACCAGATATGCTGTTTCGGCGGCGTCGGCGGCAGTCATGCCTGCGCCTTGCAAAGCCGTCCGTATCGCATCACGAACATCAGTCAGGCTATCTGTTGCTGTATAATTGACCGTTATGCCGGGGGGCGTCAATACACCGCTACCAGCACTAATCACCATGGAACTCGCTGTGACTCCGAGTGCTGACGTAGCGCTACTTTGGGCGGAAGATGTCAAAGTGTCCGAGCGTTTTACTGTAGCAATAAAATCGTTTAACCCAAAGTAATGCGACATGCCTTGACTTCGCCCATCACTGGTGGTGATAGAGCCTGTCATTTCGTTGATTGAAACGCGATTGCCATCAGTACCTTCGATTACAAGTTTGTCGTCAATAATTGATGCAGAAAGATACGAGCCTGCATCCGAAGCGTTAATTGCATCTACAATCCCCTGAACTGTAGCGGGGGTTGTTGGTAAAGCAATATCAGACCAGCTATCTGTGGCTACAAGTTCGCCAGCAGCATTCAAGGCGGCGATACGGAATGTGCCGTTAGCTGTAATTGGATCAGAGCCGTTGATTATGCGATTTCCAGATAAGTTTGCAGGGGGCGGATAGGCCGTCCCTTTGTTGTGTTCTGCATTTATGGCATCGCGCAATTCTCCTGCAAGCTCGACGATTTGATCGTTGAGTTGTGGCAGCTCCGTGTCCCGCATCTCAAAAAGACCTTTCAAAGTCCCTGTTTGGAGAATATCGGTGATATCCTCTCCATCGAGAGTAACGCCCGACCCACCTGTGCCCGGTTCAAAACCAGAAGTCTGATTAAATGCAAGTGTGGCAGGGGAACGGTCTAGCAAAGTGCGGTTGCCATTTGCGGTGAAAAGAACCATCGCACCATCGCTTCGGGTATACGTGGTCACATTCATGATTTTTGACAGGTCGTTAACACGCTGATCACGTTGATCAAGCAACTCTGTCGTTGGCTGATCAAGATTTTTCAGTCGAATAATATTCGTATTGAGTTCAGCGATCTCGCTGAGAAGAGTGTTTGCAGATGCTACTTGCTCAGTGATCTGATCGTCGATGTCATCGCGCATGTCTTGAACCTGGCGTGATAGATTCTTGAAAGAATCCATTACTTGCAGTGCGCTCTCGATTACTTCGACTTTAGGAGAATTTTGCTCGGGGCTGTTACCCATTTGTTCGAAGGCATCAGCGAGATCGCTTATGCGCTGACTGATCGCAGCATCAGATTGGGGGGTGCCAAAGAGAGTCTGAACGCGTTGAAAAAACTCGAAACGTACTTCTTCGCGGCCAGCTTTACCCAATTCATTGCGCATTTCACGCACGAGACCATCATTGACGTTGCGATAAATATCGCCAATTTGCGTACCTGCACCAACCCCGTCGAGCACCAGAGTTTCCTGGCCAGCGATCTTCTTCGAATAGCCGGGGGTATTCACGTTCGAGATATTCGAAGAGGTGATGGAAATGCGGGCCTGTGCGGTATTGAGGCCGGAAATTGCGCTGTTAAGTGCCTGGGTCAGTGACATGATCTTCGCCTTTACCCCTAGAGCGTTTCGTTAACGCTGTAAGACGTGCCGGGTTTGCTGGTCGGGCGGCCGTAGCCACCAAGGGATGCCTTGCCGGTCTGGCCAGAACGGTTATAGGTCGTGCAGTCTTCCTTGGCCTTATCGTTCACCGCACGAACGATGGCATTGACCATGCGTTCGTTGGTGGCCTTGGCTGCCTGGAGGGCGGTCATGTTGCGGCGGGCGGCCTGCTGAAATTCGGCTTGCAGGTCTCGAAGCTCAGCCTTGTCGTCCTCGGGCAACTGGCGGAGCTCTGACCCGCGTGCACGCAATTTGACGACAAGCTGTTCGTACTGCATCGACAGGGCAGATTTTTCCGACACGAATTGCTCATACTCGGCAATTTCGAGCTTGCGCAGCCCCTGGGTTTCACGCTCCAGCAGGGAAATAAGGTCATATGTGACGCTTTTAAGCTCGATAACCATCTGTTCGGTGGTCATGGTCATTATCCTTCCTGCACCTTGAGAATTTCGCGTGTAACGGCATCTGCAATTCCGATGCCACCTGCGCGGGTCATTTCTTTGGCGTATTCGTCAACCAGCAGGGAGCGCATCATGGTCTCGCCGTGACCGCCACCAAACATTTCGTTGGTTTCGATCCCGGCAAACATGTGGCTAAGCATCTGGCCAAGAAACATGGACTCAAATTCTTCACCGGCTTTACGGGCCTGTGCTTCGGTTTTGATGTGACCATCCGTCAACTGGCTGGCACGGCTGGTTACGTTATTCTGTGCGCCATACTGGGCGGAGGCCTGGGCTTGCGCCATCAGGGCGCTGGTGCTGTCGATCATCATCACATCACCTCGATTTCGGCCTGGAGGGCGCCGGACGTTTTGATCGCCTGAAGGATGGTGATCATGTCGCGCGGGCCAACACCAAGACTGTTCAGGCCGTTGACCAGTTCCTGCAGGCTGACGCCACTTTCAAGCACGCCAAGCTGGTTATCCTCGCCTTCATCCACTTCGATATTGGTCCGGTCGACAGTTTCGGTCGTGCCGGTTTGGGAGAACGGGGAAGGTTGCGATACCTGCGGGGTCTCGGTGACACGGATGGTCAGATTGCCCTGTGCTATTGCAACGCGGTTGATGCGTACATTTTCGCCCATCACGATCGTGCCGGTGTTTTCGTCAATGACGACGCGTGCGATCTGATCCGGTTCGACGCGAAGCTGCTCGATGTCGGTCAAAAGAGCCACAACATCCTGATTGTAGCGTTCCGGAATGTTGATGCGAACGGTGCCCGGGTCGCTTGGACGGGCTGCGACTTCACCAAGATAGGCATTAACGGCTTCGGCGATGCGGCTGGCCGTTGTGAAATCTGGGTTGCGAAGAACAACGGACATGTTCTGCATGGAATTCAGGTTGAAGTCGATTTCGCGCTCAACGATACCGCCATTGGCGATGCGTGCTGATGTCGGAACTCCCTTGACCACAGTCTGCGCATTGCCGCCGGCAGAAAATCCACCAACTGCAAGATTGCCTTGGGCAACAGCGTACACTTCGCCATCGGCGCCCACCATTGGGGTGACAAGAAGCGTTCCGCCCTGAAGACTTTCGGCGGTGCCGATTGCACTGATGGAAACATCAAGGCGCGAACCCTGACGAGAGAAGGGGGGCAGGGTGGCGGTGACCATTACTGCCGCGATATTTTCTGAATCAATGTCGTCGATCTGACTGCGTACATTGATACCAAGGCGTTCAAGCATGGCCACAAGGCTTTGGCGGGTGAAGTCGGCATCGCCAAGGTCGTCACCTGTGCCGTTCAGGCCGACAACAAGGCCGTAACCGACCAGCATGTTGTCACGAACGCCTTCGAAGTCCGCGATATCCTTGATACGCGACTGGGCATTCGCCGGAGCAACCTGCATCAGGGCAACCATGCCAAGAATGCCAAGTACTGCTGCCTTCACTACATATTTGCCAAGACCTGTGATCATATTCTTTGTTCCGCTTCCGGGGATGGGAGCCATCCGATACAATTCGGAAACCACTTCTGCGAAAACCGTGCCAGATGACAGAAAGCGGTCGCTTTGGATCGTGGATTGCGCAAGTTGCCGGAAAATCGGTGCTTGTTTGATGCGCAGAAGAGCTGCACGGCGATAGAAGCATGACGACCCGGCATTTTTTTCCCGTTGCGCCAGGCTGCGCTTTGGGGGAGACTCGATCCGGCCCGGTTCACTGCCAAAAGGCTATCCGGATCGGGCCTACGAGCTTTGCAGTGTAGATTGACATTATCAAGGCTGCAGGTTCGACCCGGGAAAGCTTACCACATAGCAGGCGGAAGTTAAAAATGAAGGTCAGCGGATCCAAGGCAACAGGTACAAACAGCACGTCACGCAAGAAAACATCTGGCGGTGGCGGTGCTGGTGGTTTTGCCGATGCCATTCGCTCCCTCGATTCCAGCGGCGGAGCAAGCGGAGCCGGTGGTGTGCATAGTGCGGGCACTGTCAGTGCGCTTGATGCCCTGCTGGCTTTGCAGCAAAGTGGTGATGCGCTTGACTCCCCGAAAAAACACGCGGTTCTAAGGGCTGAAAGCCTGCTTGAGCAGCTTGAGGGAGTGCGTGACGCGCTGCTGAGCGGGGCTCTGCCTGCCAACCGGTTGCGCCAGCTTGTCGGGCTGCTGGATCAACAACGCGAAAACATTTCCGATCCTGCTCTTTCTTCTGTGCTGGACGAGATTGATCTGCGTGCGCAGGTGGAACTGGCAAAGCTTGAGGTTTCGGGATTAGCTTGAAATCAGCGGTTTCGAGAATGATTTTGGTCGTGAAACCCAAGGTTTCGAAGGCTTTCTCACTAATTCAGATTTATTTGTTCAATCAGCTTGCACCCATTGCGCGCGCCCTCTATATTGCCGCGCGTTCGATGAGTCCTGTATAGAGGGCGTACATGACTATCACGCTACCACCAGACTATCGTCCTGCTGAGGACGAAGAGTTTATGAACCCGCGCCAGCGGGAATATTTCCGGCAGAAGCTTTTGGCCTGGCGGGCTGAACTGCTGCAAGAATCTTCGGAAACATTAGCGAGCCTGCAGGATGGCGGGGGACTTCAGGAACCGGATCTGACCGACCGTGCTTCGGCCGAAACAGATCGGGCCTTGGAACTCCGCACTCGTGACAGGGCGCGTAAGCTGATTTCAAAAATTGATGCTGCTTTGCGTCGAATTGAAGACGGATCATATGGTTACTGCGAAGAAACCGACGAGCCGATCAGCCTTAAAAGACTTGAAGCTCGTCCGATTGCGACCCTGAGCATTGAAGCCCAGGAACGCCACGAACGGATGGAGCGCACTCGCCGCGACGACTGATCGCGTCGGGAACAAACAAGGGTCGCGCTTGCGTAGATCCGGCCAAAAGGCAAAAGCCAAGGCTCTGTGGGGGAATACTGGTTAGGGATAACCAAAATCAAAGGTCCGGTTGCGATGCGCAGCCGGACCTTTTTTCTTTTCGGCATGTCTGGGAACAATAAAACCGGCCTTCGGGAAGGCCGGTTTTGATTGATGGTGACTGCCTGCGGAAACCCAGGAAAATGCAGGCGATCAGGTTTGGTCAGAAGGGCAGGATGACATCCATGATTTCGCTGCCGTAGCGCGGCTGTTGAACATCGGAAATCGTACCGCGCCCACCGTAAGAAATACGTGCTTCGGCGATTTTGTCATATTCGACTTCGTTAGCTGAGCTGATGTCGGCTGCGCGGATAACGCCCGCGATCTGAACTTCGCGAACTTCGCTGTTCACCCGGATTTCCTGACGGCCATGAATGACATAGTTGCCGTTCGGAAGAACCTGAATAACGATGGCTGCTACACGCAGATCAATTGCTTCGTTACGGTCAAGCGTGCCACTGCCCCTGTTGGATGTCGCGCTGTCCATATCAAACATTGACGACGGGTTGATCGTTTCCGGCAATACTTTGGTGAATTCAGACTCGAGGCCGAAAAGGTTCGGTACTGCAAGGTCCTCGCTATTGGTGCGCGACCGTGCGGTTGTGTTGGCCAAGGCGGCACTATCCTGCATGTCTACGACAACTGTCAGGATGTCACCGACCTGGTTGGCGCGCTGATCCTTGAAGAATGAGCGCGCACCGGACCGCCAAAGCGAGTTCGGGTTGCTTTCCGCGACCTGCGGGGCCGGCATTGGCAGGCTCACCGGTCGGTAGGTCTCGGATTGGGTCGGGTTATCGATTGCCGACAGTTTTGGTGCTTCGCCAACTTCGGAAAGACGCTTCATGGCATTGCAGCCGGAAAGCAGCGCTGTTGCACCAACCAAACTGGTTACGAGCACCAGACGGCGCATCGAAATCTGGAAATGATTACCGGGCATTTATTCCTCCTGGGATTCCTGTCGGTAATTACGCAATCCTCATGCCAGATTTCTTGGGTGATTAGGGCAAAGCTTGCCGGGTGTGCAAGTCTTTGAATTTGATTGGGATTGGTTGGTAATTATCTCGTTACTGCGACATTGCGGGCAGGGCGCGAACCTCATTCTCGGCAACAACTTCCACCTGAATGGTTTTGTTGCTGGTCATGTTCATGACGCGAATGACTGATCCTTTTGCACCATCTTCCAAGGCCTTGCCCCGCGCCGTCAGGGACATATTTTCTGTCACCAGCCGGATTGTGACCAGTGCCCCGCGCCTGACCAGGATCGGGTTGGAAAAATCGCGAAACATCAGGGGTTCGTCGGGTTTGACCGGGCGTAATGCTTCCTTGCCGACGACATCATCAATGTCACTGATGGTACCGGCGGGAAGACGTTCAGTCCGGATATTCCTGTATTCAACCTGATCGGGGCGAACGACAGCGCCCCGCCGGATTGGTTCCACAACAACCGGTATCTGGGCCAGCGGGAAATATCTGCCGCTCATACGGTAGGTACGGCGCTGTGCGGTTTGCGAACCGGTTGTGACATTCGCGATAAACCGGTTGGTTCGCTGATTGACATCCAATCCGGTAATTTCGACTGCGGCCGGGACGTCAACAGGCAGGTGGATTTGAAATGTTTCGCCCGAGAGGTCAACATTAAAGGGGGGCTTTATACCGTGATCAACGAGGGCATCTTTGATGGCATCGGCAATCTCGTCTATCGAGATTGTCTGGCTGGCACGTGTGATCACGATCTGGTCGGCTGCTGTGCGCGGGCGCCATTGCACCTTGTGCCGTTGGGCAATTCCATAAAGCCAGCGATAATCAAGAACGGTTTGACGTCCCGGTTGCGGAGAGTGGGCGACAGGAATGTCGCTTTGTTCAAGGTCGATGCCGCTGAAAATATCCCCCAGGGTTACATATTGCCCCTCAACGATCGCATCCGGACGCAACAGGATATTTACATCCATTTCCCGTGTGCCAGATGATGATTGTGCGTGCGGCTGTCCGGGATTGCTAAGCAACACCGGGAGCAGCAATGCAAGGATAGGGAATATTTGCTGTATTTTCATGCGACGACCATAGCACGGAACTGTGTAAATCGCGTAAATGCAGTTTGCGGGCAACCGGTTTTTCGGTAACCCGCGCAATTTCTGTCCGAACAGTCCTGTTATCCCTGAGACGAACCGAATTAACGCAGGTTACTGACCGCGCTCATCATTTCGTCGGTGGTCGAAATCGATTTCGAGTTCATTTCGTAAGCGCGCTGTGCCTTGATCAGGTTGGTGATTTCCTGAACCACGTTGACGTTTGACGATTCCAGATAACCCTGTTGGAGGGTGCCAAAGCCAACCCCGCCGGGAACACCGGTTGCCGGGTTACCGGAAGCCTCGGTTTCAAGGAACAGGTTGTCACCCAAAGCATCAAGACCTGCCGGATTGATGAAGGTGGCAAGCTGGATCTGACCTAGGTTCTGAAGTGCAACCTGACCATCGATTTCTGCAAATACTTCGCCAGATGTATTGATTGTGACAGAGGTTGCATTGTCCGGCACAGTGATGCCGGGCTGCACGGCAAAGCCGTCTTTGGTGACGAGCTGGCCATCGGCGTCGAGTTTCAGTGTACCATCCCGGGTATAGGCCGTTTCACCGCTTGGCAAATCAATCTGCAAATAGCCGCGGCCCTGAATGGCAACATCAAGTTCGTTTTCGGTGAGTGTCAGTGTGCCTTGTCCCATATAGCGGCCAATTGCGGCAGTTTTTACGCCGAGACCAACCTGGATGCCAACGGGTACAATTGTACCGGTATCCGACGATGGAGACCCGGCGCGACGCAGGTCCTGATAGAGCAGATCCTGAAATTCGGCGCGCTGGCGTTTGTAGCCGGTTGTGGTCATGTTGGCGATGTTGTGCGAGGTCACATCCACGTTGGTGGACTGTGCCTGCATGCCAAGGGCTCCAATATCAAGTGACCGCATCTTCTGTCTCCTGGGTCTGCGCCGATGGCGCATTTGAATTCTTTATTTCGGGGCGAGGTGCCCGGTTAATCAGGCGCGAACATCGCCCAGTTTGCTGATCATGTTGCGTTGACGCTCGTTCTCGCTCTCGAGCGACCGCGTCACTGACTGATAGGTGCGCAACACATCAATCATCTGGGTCATCGAACTGATCGGATTGACGTTGGATTTTTCCAGAGCACCCTGAACTACGCCGGGATTGTCAACCGGCTGGGCGCCATCGGGATCATTCGGATTGTCCTTGACGACGCTGTAAAGCGAGCTGCCGGTTACATTCATTTCCTGAACGTTGTCGAAAGTAACGACCTGCAGCTTGCCAATCTGGCCGATATCGGTCGAGATGCTGCCGTCACCTTTGATTTCGATCAGATTGTCGGCTTCGTTAAAGAAGATCGGTTGACCGGCATCACTCAGGACGGGGTACCCTTCATTGGTAATCAGCTGACCGCCCGGATCGAGGCTGAAATTGCCATTCCGGGTATATTGGGTTCCGCTTGGTGTCTGGACGGCAAAGAACATATCTGGCTGGCTCAATGCGACGTCCAGCGGCCGTTCGGTATTTTCAATGTTACCCACGCGTGTATCGCGGAATTGCGCGATATCCTGGACAAGCGAGATTTCACGCTCGCCCCGGAACGGCGCATCCTTGTTCTTCGCGATCCAGTCCGTGAACATCATTTTCTCTTCCTTGTACCCGGTCGTGTTCATGTTCGCCAGGTTCTGGGAGATGTTGTTCATCATGCTGCGAAGCGTCTTTTGGCGCGACAAAGCGATGTAGGTAACGTTTTCCATATTCTCAGTTTCCCAAATCGGGTCAGTGATCTGGGCAAGCTATTTGCGAAAGGTGTGCCAGTTGATATAACATGTTGAAATTATGTAAATAATTTGGGGTCGGCATTTGTTGCCCTGCGGAAAGGTTGGGCTTTTTGGAAGAACTTGCCGTGCTATCAGGTCGGGTTGGTCCCCTGAAGGGGTGGCAACCCTAGGTCCGTATATTAGATTGATAACTATGCCCGCTATTCTGTTGGATGCGGGAAACGGAATTTTAACGTCGAGGCGTTATGCCTCATCATTCCGGCATAGTGTTTGCTGGACATTGTAACGGGTGTGAAGACGGGATAGTGCAGGCCGATGGGTGATGATGTCGACGAAATAGAAATGGATGGTGGCGGCGGGCGCAGTAAAAAGCTGCTCGTTGTTGTTATCTTGCTGGTATTATTGCTTTTGGGTGGTGCTGCGGCTGCGTATTTTACCGGGCTTTTGCAGCCGGTGATTGATATGCTTACCGGTGGTGGAGGCACGCAGACCGAGGAAGTCATTTCGGAAAGCGCAATTGAGGAAGCACCGGGAGTTCCGGAAAATGTTGGCTTTGTTGATCTTCCTGAAATTCTGGTGAACCTCAATGCCGGTGGTGGCAAGCAAAGCTATCTTAAAATACGTGTCAGTCTGGAAGTGGCCGATCAGGCCATGTTGCCGCAGATCGAACAAATGATGCCGCGTATTGTCGACAACTTTCAGGTTTATCTTCGCGAGTTGCGCCCGGAAGACCTGGCCGGATCCGAGGGGATGTTCCGCCTGCGCGAGGAATTGCTGATCCGGGTTAGTGCCGCCGCCAAGCCGGCAAAAATTAACGACGTTCTGTTCAAGGAAATGCTGGTACAATAGGGTGCCGGCGACAATGCCAGAGCTACCATCAAGAAGGCAACGGGCCAAAGAGCCAGGGACAAATCGCCGATGGCAGATGAAGATGATGATGATGCACTCGCCGCCGAATGGGAAGCCATGGCCGGTGGTGACGAGGATGGAGATGACGGCGGCGAGGATATGGCCGCCGAATGGGAATCCATGCTTGGTGACGAAGATGGCGGTGGCGAAGACGAAGATGTCGGCCCCGGATCCGCGCGTGTTCTGAACCAGGACGAAATTGACAGTCTTCTGGGCTTTGATGACGGATCAGGCTCAGGCGACCAGTCAGGTATTCAGGCGATCATCAACTCATCAATGGTCGCCTATGAACGTCTGCCGATGCTCGAAGTTGTTTTCGACCGGCTGGTCCGCATGATGTCAACTTCGTTGCGTAACTTTACATCGGATAACGTCGAAGTGTCGCTCGATAACATCCTGTCGCTACGCTTCGGGGACTATCTGAACTCGATCCCGTTGCCCGCGATGCTGGGTGTTTTCAAGGCCGAGGAATGGGATAACTATGGGCTGCTGACGGTCGATTCTGCGCTGATTTATTCCATCGTGGACGTGTTGCTTGGCGGGCGTCGCGGGACCGCAGCAATGCGTATCGAAGGCCGTCCCTATACCACGATTGAACGCAACCTTGTTGAGCGCATGATTCATGTGGTTCTTGGGGATCTGTCGGCTGCGTTTGATCCGCTGAGCCCGGTGACGTTCCGGTTCGAACGCCTTGAAACCAACCCGCGTTTTGCGACCATTGCACGACATGCCAACGCCGCCATCGTGGCGAAGCTGCGCATTGATATGGAAGATCGTGGTGGTCGTCTGGAGCTGCTGATCCCATATGCAACACTGGAGCCGGTTCGTGAACTGCTGCTTCAGATGTTCATGGGGGAAAAGTTCGGTCGTGACTCGATTTGGGAAAACCACCTGGCGAACGAGTTGTGGCAAACCCACGTCAACCTTCTTGCCGTACTTGATGAACAGATCATGTCGCTGGGTGATGTGATTAATCTGGAAGTTGGCAACCGTTTGGTTCTTAATACCAGCCCGACGTCGCCTGTCGAGGTACGGTGCGGCGATGTGCCCCTGTTCAAGGGGATGATGGGGCGCAAAGGGGACAGGATCGCGATCCAGGTACGTGACCGGGCGCGGCATAATGAGGAAGACAGTTGATGGACTATGCCATCTATCTTGATCTGGTAATGATTGTCCTGCTTGTGGCAACAATCATATATGCCATGATCCTCAGCCGTCGTTTGGCGGCCTTCCGCCGTAATCGTGAGGAAATGCAGAATTTTTTGACGGCTTTCAACGCTGCCAACGAACGTGCCGAAATATCGATCCGCGCATTAAAGGAAATGGCAGAGCAATCCGGTGAAAAACTGCGCGAGGATATTGAAAAGGCAAATGCGCTGAACGAAGATCTTTCTTTCATGGTCGACCGTGGAGAAAGCATTGCCAACCGGCTGGAAAAGGCGGCAAGCGATGCCAATGCAACCCGGCGTGGCGGCGGCGGGGCAAAGTTTGCCGGGGCAGGAAATTCCGCCGGACATGAACGCAGTGATATGGTTGACGACCGGCAGGGTGTCGAAACCCGTGCCGAAGAACTTGCCGCCCGTCTGATGCGTGATGTCGAACGCGGCACGGGGCCGACAGCGTCTTCGCCAGCCGAACCGTCAGGTGACAGATATGGTTCAGGTGCGCGTTCTGGCGGATCATCCGTACCGGAAACTGAGACCGATCCTTACGGGCAGGATGAGGATGCGGGGCGGTCGGAAGCCGAACGCGAACTTCTTGCAGCGTTGCGTTCTGTTCGGTAAGGGCGCATCTGTGTCGAGAAACGGATAAGATCGTTATGTTTGCTGAAAAACAGGATTGGCGTCTTTTTTCGACAAATTTGGTACCTACCTGTTAGTATATGATTTGAAATTCAATGTGGACGCGAAAGCGTTCCGTCTACCGGGTGAATGAATGTCTGCTGTGCGTATCCTGCCGTTGGTGGTCGTAGTCGGTTTTATCGTTTTGACGGTCAAAATCGTCGGACTGTTTTCGGATGAACCGAAAGGCAATGATGCCACTGATGCTTCCGGTGTCAGTGTGATGCAAGTTGCGCGTGCGCAGGCCCAGGAGCAGCCGGCACCAGCAACCGACCCGGCGACCACGGAAGGGACTCCGGGCCCCGGACTGGACGATCCTCTGGGGATGATGGAAGGCGACGATGCTTCCGGTCTGCCTGAAGATGCGGGTGATACTCCGCCGATGCTTGGCGGGGACCCGACCCTGTTTACCCAGGAAGAGATCGATCTTTTGCAGAACCTGTCCGTCCGGCGTTCAGAGCTAGATCGCAAAGAGCAGCGCCTTGATGAACGCGAGAGCCTGCTGGCAGCCGCCGAAGCCCGGATTGATGCCAAGATCGAGGAAATGAAATCGCTGAAAACGGCCATCGAAGGTCTGGTCGAGACGAAGGAAGAGCAGGAAAACGAACGGATCACCAAGCTGATCAGCGTTTATGAAAAAATGAAACCAAAGGATGCCGCTCGCATCTGGAACGATCTTGATATGGATATACTGTTGCAGGTCGCACTTGGCATGCGCGAGGCAAATACTGCCGCTGTTCTTGCTGAAATGTCCGCAGACCGCGCCCGTGCCCTGACAACAGAACTGGCCTACAAGCAGGATATCAACATGTTGCCGCTTCAATAATACCTAATATGCAGCTTCGGGTAAAATCCCGTCTGTATCAAAGGCTGTCAGCCGGGGGATTATTCAAGCATCATCAACATGATGGACGTTATTAGGGAATTGTGAAAAGCCTTGATTAACCATTGTTAAATAGGTACATCACGATTATAGGGGCCTTACCCTTATGCACAGGGAATACAGGGGTAAGGGTGAGAGATTTGATAGCATGATGGAGTGGTGAATGGCCGTCGATCCGAATATGCCGATCCTGATTGTGGATGACTACAAAACCATGTTGCGTATCATCCGCAATCTCCTGCGGCAGCTGAACTTTACCAATATCGAAGAAGCGACGGATGGCAGCATGGCGTTGCGCAAACTGCGCGAAAAGCCGTTCAGCCTTGTGATTTCCGACTGGAATATGGAGCCGATGACCGGTCTTCAGCTTCTGAAGGAAGTTCGCGCTGATACAAAGCTGAAGGATCTGCCCTTCATCATGATCACCGCTGAGGCGAAAACCGAAAACGTTGTCATGGCAAAAAAAGCCGGCGTTTCGAATTATATCGTCAAGCCGTTCAACGCAGAGACGTTGAAGGGCAAACTCACCACCGTTATCGGTGAGTTCTGATTAGGGGCGCGGGGCATTAGTCCCGCGATACCATGATGTCCAAAACGTCCAAAGACGAACTGCGGCAATTGTTGCTGGACCTGAAGGCGCGCCTTGATGGTGACGAGCTTAAGGTCGAACAATTGTCCGATCTGATGGATCAGCTTTCCCGCTTTGTGTCGGAAGGTGACAAGCCATCGGATGACCAGAAACGCCTGTTTGGTGAACTGGATGAACTTTCGGGCATCATTCGCAAGATGAAATCCGAAATCGCATCTTTGCGGCCGGACGATATCAAGGCGGAATATATCCCCAATGCCACGGACGAGCTCGACGCGATTGTCGATGCGACAGCCGGGGCAACGCATGAAATCCTTGATGCGATGGATACGCTTGAGGAGTTCGCGGCAACTCTCCCCCCCGAGCAGGCGGAAATCGTTACCAGTGCAACGATGCGTGTTTACGAAGCCTGTAACTTCCAGGATATCACAGGTCAACGTACCACCAAGGTGATCAAGGCCCTGAAATCTATTGAGGAACGGGTCGAAGGACTGGTCAAGGCATTTGGTGACGAGATTGCCAAATACGCCGCGTCCAATCCCCGGAAGAAGAAGGAACCCGAAGGCGAAGCGGCCTTGCTGAACGGGCCGCAGCTCGACGGTAAAGGTGTCTCGCAGGCTGACATCGACGCGATGTTTAGCTAAATGGGACGGTTATGGCGGAAATAGAGGACGACGGACCAAGACCCCCAAGCCCGCCTACAAACGGGGCGGTTGCGCTGTTCCTCGCTCTCTATCTGCTGCTGCTGGCTTTCTTTATTCTGCTTAATACCATTTCGACCTTCGAGGAAGTCAAAACCCGCGAAGTTCAGGAAAGCCTCTCTTCTGCCTTCGCCGCCATTCTGCCACCGACCACCAGCCTGCAAACCGTCACCTCAATCGAGGGACCGGTTGTTGCGGCCGAAGATACCCAGGACAAACTGGGTTCCCTGTTCCAGACTGCAATCAAGGTTGTTCGTGTTCAGGTCATCCAGCCGGGCACGCTGATGGAAGTCATCATGCATGTCGAACAGCTGTTTGATCCAAATTCCATTTTGATCCGAGAACGTCAGAACGAATTCATGGACCAGCTTGCAGAAGTGCTGGCCGATGAAAGCGGTTATGCGTCTTATGAGATGGAAATGGTGATGGGCAGCGAAGTCGGGTCAAAGGGGACCGTCGAGATTGAAAACAATCTTCAGATCGGTCGCGCAGGGGCGTTTGCCCGGGACCTGATTGATCGCGGTGCACCTGAAAACAATCTTTATGTCGGTATTGATCCCGGGGCTGATCCGTTCATCGTCACCTTCCGCTTTTTCTGGGATTTCGGCCCGAAAGAGCCACCTGTTCCGATCACGACACCGGCGCAATCGGATAGCACGGATAACGGCGCGATACCTGCACCGGCATCAAGTGGCACGGGGAATGGAAATAGTGGCAAAATGCTGATCCCGCTTCCGGGGGGCAATCGACCGGGAATTAATGCGCCCATTCCGTTGGCCCCGCAAACGGGGGGGAATGGCTGATGGACGAGATGAAGCGTAATGATAGTCCGAAAGGGCCGCCGCCTTGGATGCTAAGCCTTGCGGATCTGATTTCGCTGTTGCTGACATTCTTTGTGATGTTGTTCGCCATGTCCAAGGTCAAAATTGACCGTTGGGACGAGGTCGTCGACTCTTTGTCGCAATCAATCAAGCCATCCCCGGTCGAAGAGAGTGATGAACCAACCGCGCAACTGAACATTCCGCGGGTCTATCGCAAACCTGCGATGAACCTTGATTACCTCAGCGCCGTGATTGATGACGCGATTGATGACAACGATGTTCTGGGTGACGCCACACTTAGTCGTGATGCTGACAAACTTGTCATTTCTTTGCCGGGCGATATCCTGTTCATCAGTGGTAGTTCCGATATGACGGATAAGGCCCGTCAGGCTTTGTTTGTTCTAGGTGGTGTCCTGAGGAATATCGGAAACCGGATTGGCGTTCAGGGGCATACTGATCCCCGACCGGTCAGCGGGCGGGGCCTTTATGCCTCCAACTGGGAACTTTCCCTTGCCCGTGCTGCTGCCGTTGCCAACGAACTTAAAAGATCCGGTTACACGGATTACATAAATATTTACGGATTTGCGGCATCAAGATACGACCAGCTTCCGATTATGGCAGACGAGCAAGCACGTTTTACAATGGCTCGTCGGGTCGACATTGTGATTGAACCCCATAGCGGAAGCGGGATCGGAGGTTCGTAAGAATGCTTTTGGTCGTAGCGCGTCTCCTGCTGGCTGCCGTTATTGTGGTAGCCGGTCTGGCAGTATTGCCGGTCATGGTAACGCGCCCCGCACTCGCCCAAGCGGCAGATCCGGTGATCATCCGCTCGGGCGCACATAGTGGCTATGGACGTATCGTTCTGCAATGGAACAAGCCCGTCAATTACACCGCTGAAATCATCGGTGACCAACTTGTTGTGCGTTTTGACCAACCGCTTGTTGCCTCAATGCGTGGGGTTCTCGGACCCGTTTCCGACTATGTGAGTGACGGTTTTTTTGATCCTGACGGACGTACTGTTGCTTTTGTTCTGCGTGACGATTTTGAAGCCAGGGTTTTCAATGTCGGGAACAATGTGGTTCTTGATATTCTGGATAAACCATCCCCAGCCCCCGTACAGCCTGCATCGTCGGAACCGACACCACCCCGTCCGGCACCCAATCCCCCGGCCGAAGTTGCATCCGAACCGTTGCCCACGCCGCAAGCCCGACCAAACACGTCATCGGCACCAGAGGCTGCGGTCACACCGGCTGCCGCCACACCTGACCTTGAAGTCCGGGTCGGGCGGCATCCAACATTTTATCGACTGGTCTTTGATTGGCCCAATCGTACCGACTACGCGTTAAATGGTGATCAGGGTAACCAGACACTGGCCTTTACCAGTCCTGCCCGTATTGATGCGACTGGCGTGACACGCCGTTTACCCGAAGGGGTCACGCTTCGCCAAAGTGCAACAGATCCCTTATCTGTTGGTATCGAGACCAATCCGCCGCGCGCGTTAAGGCATTTCAGGTCCGGCAACAAAGTCGTCGTTGATTTGATGGGCGTTCAGGGTGATCCCGCCGATACGGGAGGCCCCGGAACAACGACGGCGACCCGGTCTGCCTCCCCGACGCCATCTGCCCCGGTGGCACCTGCGGCACCACCATCACCAAGCCAAACTGCATCCGATGCACCATCATCCGTTGGTTCACCGAGTTCCGGCGCGGCTTCAGAAAGCGCATCGGTACCTTCGCCGACCGCACCAACGGATGACCCGATTGCACGCGGACTTTCGGAGCAGGCCGGTACCCCGGTTTCACCAGAGGCCGTTGCACCGGCGCGCGAAAGCATCGGGACTTTGGAAGTCACGGTGACACAGGACCCGACGAGACTTACACTTGGCTTCCCGTTCGGGCAGCCGGGTGGAGCCGCAATTTGGTCGCGTGCCGGTTTCCTGTGGATGGTGTTTGATGTGCGGGCAAATCTTGATCTTGATGCCGTGCGTCAGGATGCAGCCCAAATCGTCGGGGTTATAGAGCAGATCGACAGCCCCTATGCGACGGTGTTGCGCATGACCATCCCGGAAGGGATTGGGCTTTACACCACACCTTCTGAAAACGGCGACTGGAACGTCACCCTTCAGCAAGGAACCATGCAGCCGATAGAACGGTTAGGCCCGTCCATCGAACTGGATAATCAAACACGTGCCCGTCTTGTCGTGCCGCTGATCAATATCAGCCCGACAATTCCAATCGAAGATCCGGAAGTCGGTGATTCGCTGCGTGTCGTGCCAACCCGCGAGATGGGTTACGGTATCGAGACAGCATTGCGCTATCCCGATTTCGAAGTTCTGCCGTCCGTCCAAGGGGTGGTTGTTGCTCCGGTCAACGAAACCGTCCAAGTTACCAATCGCGATGATGGTCAGGCTGTTGTGGTGACGGCGGCGGATGGTTTGAACATTTCGCCGGAAGGTGCCCGTCTACTGGCTTCTGCGACCGGTGTGCGTGCCCGTGCGGGAGAGGGCCGCGAAGGTCTGATTTTCGAGCTTGATGACTGGCGTCGCGGTGGTCTTGATAATTACAACAAGGCGATCCATCAATTGCGTCGGGAACTGGCGCAAAGCGGTGACGAACACCGCAACAAGGCCCGCCTTGAACTCGCGCAATATTACATGGCCAACGGGTTGGGCCCCGAAGCCGATGCGGTTGCTTCGACCATGGAAGATGACGACCCGCTGATCGCACAGAAACTGCAATTCCGCGCCCTCAAGGCGGCGATCAAATTCCTTGATCGAGAATATGATGAGGCAGCTCGTCTGCTGGAGGACGATCGCCTTCCCGCCATTCCCGAAATGCAATTGTGGCGAGCGGTCACATCGGCCGCACGCGGTCGACCGAACGATGGTGCGCGGGACCTTCTTGAAAGCGTGCATATTCTTGATAATTATCCGCCGGAACTGCTGTCGCGACTGGGGCCACTTGCTGCGGAACAGGCTCTGATCGTCGGCAATCCCGAAGCAGGCATGGACCTGATCGAAAAAATGCTTGTGGCCAAGGGGCTTGGTGAAAACAAGATAAAGGATGTCGAATATCTGAAAGGCATCTTTGAAGAAGAAGCCGGCGAGTTCGAGCAGGCCGTCGCTACCTGGGACGAGGTTGCCGAAGGCGACAATCGCAAGGCACGCGCGCATGCCATTTTTGATCGCACCGAACTTTTGATGCGTCTTGAACGTTTGACCCTTGATGACGCCATCGAGCAACTGGAAAAGCTGCGCTTTGCGTGGCGCGGGGATGGCTTCGAAATGGCGCTGTTGCGCCGTTTGGGCGAATTGCAGATCAAAAACAAGCAATATCGCGAAGGGTTGAATACCTTGCGTCAGGCGGCAATTTTCTTCCCCAATAGTCCATCGGCGACAGAAGTTACCGACATGATGCATGACACGTTCGAATCGATTTATCTTGGTGACGAGATCAACAATATTTCAGCTATCAAGGCGGTTGCACTGTATGACGAGTTCCGCGAACTGACACCGGCGGGTGAAAAGGGTGATGAACTGATCCGTCGGCTGGCCGACCGTATGGTGGATGTTGAATTGTTTGACCGGGCTGAAACCCTTTTGGAACATCAGGTTGATTTCCGCCTGAACGGCACGGAAAAGGCGCGTGTCGGGGCCAGACTGGCGCTGGTGTATCTGCTTGACAGTAAGCCCGAAGAAACCATTCGCGTGCTTGATAACAGCGAGGTGGCTGGCATGTCTGACGAGCTGGAAACGCAACGCCGGCATCTGCGCGCACGTGCCTTGCTTGATACTGATCGCGGTCCCGAAGCCATGGCATCCCTTGAAGGCGATCTTTCGAAGGATGCGGAATTGCTGCGTGTGGAATATTACCGGGACACCCGTGATTATCTCTCGGCGGCCGAAACCTTCCAGCGTCTCGTTGGTGAAGATCAGGGCAATATGATCGAGAATTTTGGCGACGAACGTGCTCGCTATGTCCTGAACTGGGCAGTTAATCTTGCGATGGGCGGGCAGGAACGAACGCTTAATATGCTCAAACGCCGCTATGGCATTGTCATGGCGCAAAGCCCTTATGCCGAAGCATTTAGTCTGATCACGTCGAGTCCGTCTCAAGGTTTGATCGACTACCGGACCCTTGCAAGCAAGGTTGACGAGGTCGAGAGTTTCCAGGGATTTTTGGGCAATTATCGTGATCAGTTGGAAAAGTCGCAGCTTAGTGCTATAAACTAACAGTCATATTTATGTTTTGATTGGATTGGTGCGCCTTTAAGGTGTGAAAATTCAGTCTTTTTCTATTGGTGGAAGCAGTGCTGTGATGGATCGTGCACTTAAAATGGTCTATTACGATGAGGCGAAGGTTGAGCGTGATATCTTCGCGCAGCTTTCGCTTGCGCTCAGGCATTTTCGTGGCGTTGGCATGCCGCGGGATGAGGGCGCCACGCGCAAGATACTTGACCAGATTCACCGTCAAAGCCGAGCCTTTGCTGCCATCTGCTATGGCTTCATGCGTTCCAAGGGGATCGGTGTTGCCGAGGATCA
Source organism: Thalassospira lucentensis (assembly GCF_001613805.1). Lineage (GTDB taxonomy): Bacteria > Pseudomonadota > Alphaproteobacteria > Rhodospirillales > Thalassospiraceae > Thalassospira > Thalassospira lucentensis_A. Next base: position 423,638 of record NZ_LPVY01000021.1, on the reverse strand, counting down.
GGGCGAAGGTGATCAGTGGTACCGCGAGGCAGCCTACTGGTTCCGCGAAGAGGCACTCGGCGGCGAAGGTATTTCGGCCAACAATCTCGGCTATCTATATGCCAAGGGGCTGGGGGTGCCGGAAAACCCGGAAACTGCGGCCGAATGGTTTGAGCAGGCATCTGAAAACGGATCAATCGCAGCCCTTTATAACCTTGGGGTGTGTTACCTCAATGGATGGGGCGTGGATCAGAGCGACGAGATGGCGGTGGAATATCTGCGCCGCGCGAGCGAAGCGAATGATCCCTCTGCTGCCAGTGTACTTGCCTATCTTTACCTTGAAGGGCGCGGTGTAAAACGCGATCCGTCAAAATCGTTTGAATATAATCTGCGCGCGGCCCGTGCCGGCAGTGTCGAAGCGGCATCTGCTCTTGGCTATGCCCTTGGTGTTGGCTTGGGGGCAGAACGCAATATTGCCGAAAGCATCAGCTGGTTTGAAATGGCAGCGAACGAGGGCGATACCTATGCCCAGGCCAATCTGGCAATGTATTTCTGCCATTCATCCGATTTGAAGCTGTTTAACCGCGGCTGGACAATGTTGATGAATGCGTGTGATCAGGGCGATATTTCTGCCAAATACCAGATGACGCAAATTCTGATCTTTGGTGTTGCGCATCGCGAACCCGATTATGCTGCGGCACTCGATCTTGCGATGGATTTGGCCGAACTCAGCCATCCGGGCGGATATCACCTGATTGGTGTGATGTATGAACATGGCCTTGGCGTGCCGGTTGATATGGTCCGTTCAGCAAGCTGGTATGAACGGGCGGCGCGTAAGGGATCAGCCAATGGACAGGCTGCCCTGGGACGGCTTTACGCGATTGGTAGCGGGGTCGATCAGGACAATATCATGGCCTATTACTGGCTCAGGATGTCAGCGCCGTCGGCGGGAAGCCAGGCATACCGAGAAATGGAAGCTGTGCGGGCACGTATGAATGACCGTGAACGCCAGCAGGCCGATCGTTATGTTGCGGATAATCCTGCACCACGTCGTGGCGGCTTTGGCCTGAAGCCGCTTGAAAAGAATGTTTTCAAGACGGGTAGAAGGCCAGTCTGACCTGAAAGCCGTGATAATCAGAAAAGCCGCCTGCTTATGCAAGGCGGCTTTTATTTTTGGAGTTTGCGCTAAAGGTCGCTAACCGCCGAAACTCTCTACCAGCGATCCGGATATCAGATACCATCCATCGACCATCACAAAGAAAATCAGTTTGAATGGCAACGAGATGATCACCGGTGGCAACATCATCATACCCATTGACATCAGGATACTGGCAACCACCATGTCGATGATCAGGAACGGGATAAACAGCAGAAAGCCGATTTCAAACGCACGGCGCAATTCGCTGATCATGAAGGCTGGGATCAGTGCGCGCAGCGGGATGGTTTCCGGGCCGGTTACCTCGACATTGGCAAGATTAACGAACAGCTCAAGATCGCGGTCGCGCACCTGCGTCATCATGAAATCATGAACCGGTCTGACGGATCTTTCCATGCCTTCGAATTCGTCGATATCACCGTTGATCATCGGCTGCAGGCCTTCGTCCCAAACGCGTTCCATCGTTGGCATCATAATGAACAATGTCAGAAACAGCGCCAGACTGACCATGACCTGGTTGGGCGGTGATTGCTGAATGCCAAGGGCGGTGCGCAGCAGGCTGAGTACCACAACAATCCGGGTAAAGGACGTAACCATCATCAGGATGGCAGGGGCAAGGCTCAGTACCGTGATCAGGCCAATAAGCTGGATCATCCGACCCGATGAAGTCACGCCGGGTCCTTCGCCAAGATCGAAATTGAATGTTTGGGCATGGACAGTGTCGCCGCCAAATCCGATAGCGATCAGTGGTACCAGCGACCACACAGCCGATAGTACCAACCAGCGCGGCACGTTACCATTGTGCGCGGTTTGTTTATGCCTGACCTGTTCTTGTCGGGAATGTGAAGCGGGCGCGATGCTCATGCGGGTTGTTTCCCGGTGGTCGAAAGCGGTGTTTCTTCGGAGAGGCCATCATCGCCGTGAATGCGCATATCGTTACCAAGTACTTCGGAAAAATGTGTGCCGATATTGCGCTCTATCACGCAATCGCCGGCAGGGCCCAACAAAACCAGATGTTCCGTATCGTCACGTTTGAAAAGAACCAGTCGACGTTTGGTATCAACCGGAACGACTTCGACGATTGAAAGTCGGCGTTCCTTATTGCGGCGATTGATGTTTCGCGCGCCGGGAATAAAACGCCGTGCAACCAGCGCTAAAACCCCGATCATGCCCAAGACAAAGACAAGGGCAGCCACAAACCGGAAATAAGCGCTAAATTCCATCAGGTTACCTTCCCCGCGACGGACCTGTGATGTTGCCCGGTTTTATGATCCGGACCCCGTTCTGTTTACCGTGCACAGGCGATACAGGCAAGCCACCATCCGATTTCGCGATCCGGCGTTGCGCCGCAAAACGGTGTGACGGAACTTGCTCAGCGGGTGGTCCGGGCTGCATGCGCATAGGCATTGGTTGCCTGTGCGTTATTGCTAAGACCGCGCAACTGGCGTTGCAGTTCGGAATATTCCTTGTGCATCGTGGTTTCGAGACGTGCCAGATCGTCGGTCAGAGCCGCCAGAAGTGGTGCGACCTCGCGGCGCTGTTCACCATTCATGGCACGTGCCTGCACACACAGATCGGAAATTTTGGTTTCCAGTGTATTCAGCTCGACCACTTTGCCGTCATCGACAAATCGCTGACTGGCCGTGATCAGGGATAAAACACGCTTGAGATCTTTTTTGAACTGATCGGGTTTGAATTGTTCAGGGCTCATTTGGATCTTCCCGGTTGCGATCTGCAAAACTGTTTGCCGACACTTGGTCGATATTCGACGTTGTCGGTCGTTTCTTCGCCGGATCACCGTAAATCCGGTTGATACGGTATATATAGTTCAGAATCTCGGCGACGGCAGCGAACGCTTCGAGCGGTATCTCGCTATCGACGTCCACAGCCATCAGAATTTCTGCAAGATCGCTGTCTTTGCGGACTTTGATCCCGTTGGCAAAAGCGAGTTGCAATATCTGTTCCGCAACACTGCCTTCGCCCTTCGCGCTTAATATCGGCGCGTTATCCCTGCCATGGGCATAGCTTAACGCCACGGCTTTTTGGTCGTTGGAACCGGGCGCGGCAAGATTTTCCGTGCGGATTTCGCGCGGATCGGTGATGTCGACCTTGGGTCGGTTACCGGTCATTCTTGCCCATCTCGTCAAGTTCCCGCGTTTTGTGCGGCTCTATCGCCCTTCACAAGCCTCGACCATAGCCAGAAGATGGTCAACAAATCGTTGCCGTCACCTGCAACCGGTCAGAATGTTGATGATGCTGTAACGGAGCAGGTAGGGGCCGGCACATGCAAATCCGACAGATGGGGTCAATATCCCGGCTACCTGCCAGGAGGATGACGAGATTGCCTGTCGTATGTCGGTGGTCTTGCATCCTCGGCCCATGCCGGTGATTGCGCGACCGAAAAATCAGTCTTTACCGTCGTCTTTGTCGGCGTCAGGACTGTTTTTCATATTGTCGGCAACCGCATTGGCCACCTGCCCCAACTGACGCACAAGATCCGCACTGGCCGCAGCCGAACGGTTTTCTTCCTGAATGCGATCATAAAGTTCGCGCCGCAGGACCTGCACATCTTCGGGAAAGGTGAAGCCCAGCTTCACGGTTTTGCCGCGAACCTCAACGACGGTAACTTCGATGTTGTCGTCAATAACAACGGAGTCGCCAACTTTTCGTGTGAGATAGAGCATGAAATGTCCCGGTTTCGATAGATGGCGAAAGAAATTCGCCAGACGCGACACAATATGCCCGCTTTGTCCGTCGCGGTCCAGTGCCACCGATAGTAACCCGGCCCGGCATTGTAATTTAACGCTTTTCCGGCTTTTGGCACGCCTCATGCAACGTAGTTTTCAGGATCGAGCCGGGCGGCAAAAATCACCTTTCGCGAGATCTGGGGCCCGATCCGGGCACGGCGTTAACTTCGACTTTACCGGCCCGCCCAATACTGGGGTCGCGATAACAGGAGCAGGCAATGGATATCGGCAAACTTGGCATGTTCGCCAATCTGAAAGAAAAGATGGATTGGCTGACGCAGCGTCAGGAAGTCATCGCGCAGAATATTGCCAACTCCGATACGCCGAATTACCGCGCCAACGACCTTAAAGAATTCGACCCGAAGACCATCGGTCGCGACCGCCAGTTCATTCTGGCGATGCAGGCAACCGCACCGGGTCACAGTCAGGGCCTGCACAAACCGCAGAACTTCAAGGACGAGGAAGTGCGCAAGAACTATGAGGTCGCGCCCGGCAAAAACGCAGTCATCCTTGAAGAGCAGATGGTCAAGATGAACGAAAACCAGGTCGATTATCAGACCATGACCCGACTTTATGCCAAGCATAAGTCAATGATGATTTCGGCTTTGGGCCGCGCATAAGCAGCGTTGAAGGAATAAGCGATCATGGAACTTTACAAAGCTTTTAAAATTTCCGCTGCCGGCATGCGTGCACAGGGTACCCGACTTCGTATCGCGGCTGAAAACGTTGCCAACGCAGACAGCCTTCCGACCGCACAGGGGCAGGACCCGTATCGCCGCAAGCTGCTGACTTTCAAGAATGTGATGGATCGCGAAATCGGCGTCGAGCTGGTCAAGGTCAATAAAGTCATGACGGACAAGTCCGATTTTGGTATGAAATACGAACCGAGCCATCCGGCCGCCAATGATCAGGGTTATGTTCAGACCCCGAATGTTGAAACGCTGGTCGAAATGATGGATTTGCGCGAAGCACAGAGAAGTTATGAAGCCAACCTCAATGTGATACAGTCTTCGCGCAGCATGCTGCTAAAGACCCTTGATATTCTGCAGTAAGTCACAAAATATCAGGTCTGCGAACGCCGCTTTAAGGATACGAACCGATGGTTGCCAGTTTCAACGATGCCATTTCTGCCTACCGTAACGCTGCAAGCGGTAAAACCGCGAGCGTGGCCGAGCGTGTTGGCGGTAACGGTCAGACCGTCAACCCGGGGGAAAGTTTTGCCGACATGGTGAAGGGGGCGGCAATTGATGCCCGTGCAACCATGGTGAACAGCGAACAGATGACCCAGAAGGCCATCGTTGGTGACGCAGAACTACATGAAGTGGTGACCGCTGTTTCGGCCGCCGAAGTCACGCTTCGTACTGTGGTCAGTGTTCGTGACAAGGCCGTTGAAGCCTATCAGAGTGTATTGAGCATGCCGATCTGACGGTTGATTGAATTGTCAGATGGATGTTTTGGACAAGCCGCACGATATTCGTGCGGTTTTTTGTTTTTGCGGCGACCGAATTGAAATTGCAGGAAATCATGGCCCATCACCGGTCTTATCCTGTATGAATGATGTAACGTGACGGAAGACGAGGCAGGAAGACCAGATGGATCAAGCGGAAATCATGGACGTGGCCTATGATGCCGTATGGACTCTTCTGAAGGTCAGTACACCCTTGATGCTGATTGCATTGGGGGTTGGTTTGGTTATCGCGCTGTTTCAGGCTTTGACCCAAATCCAGGAAATGACCCTGACTTTTGTACCCAAAATCCTCGTGATTTTTATCGCGCTGCTGGTGCTTTTGCCGTTCATGATGACGGAAATGACCGAATTCATGGGACGAATGGTCGATCACTTTATTGGCCTGCCGAATTAGCGAAACAAACCCAATAACAGGACATCCTGAAAGAAGATGAATCTCGATGATCTTCTGACACTTAATGTCTATGTGGTCCTGATGAGCTTTGCCAGGGTCGGGGCGGCCTTTGCCTTTATGCCTGGAATCGGGGCAAGGGTTGTACCCGCAAGGGTTCGGCTGGTTTTTGCTTTTTGGGTGGCAGTGGTGATTTCACCGCTGGCGGGTCCGTTGATCCCCGAACAGCCTGCTGATGCGCCGACGCTTTTTGTACATCTGGCCTATGAACTGACCATCGGAGCATTTTTTGGTTTGTTTGGGCAGGTCATGATGGCGGGTTTGCAAACGGCCGGTTCGATTATTGCCTATAGTTCTTCGATGGCAAACGCCTTCAGCGGTGATGCGCTGTCGGGGGCGCAAAGTGCGGTAACAGGCAACTTCATTACGCAGATCGGCATGGTTTTGATTTTTGTAACCGGCCTTGATCATCTGATGATACAGGCCGTGTTTGAAAGCTATTCCCTGTTTCCGCCGGGTGGCGCCTTGCCGGTTGGTGATATGAGCGAATTTTTCGCACGTGCGATCAATGAGAGTTTTGTCATCGCGATGAAAATCTCGGCTCCGTTCCTGATCGTTGCGATCGTGCTGCAGGTGGCGTTGGGTATTTTGAACAAGCTGATGCCCCAGTTGCCGGTGTTCTTTGTCGCCATGCCGGTTCAGATCGGGTTGGCTTTTGTGCTTCTGGCACTGGCATTGCCGACCATGATGATGGTATTTTTGGAATATTACGAGAACGGGTTGGAAAGTTTCGTCAACCCCTAGGGACCGCCAACCTTTCGGCATAATGCCGGGCAATCCGGAATGGTATGGGAATGGCCGACGAAGACGACAGCCAAAAGACAGAAGACCCCACAAGTAAAAAGCTTGAGGACGCCCGAAAGAAAGGGCAGGTACCGGTTTCCAAGGAAGTCGGTAACTTCATGTTGCTATTTGGTGGTGGTCTGGTGATGACCATGATGGCGCCCGGTATGGCGCAGTCCGTCCGGGATCTTGCGGTTGGATTTATCGAACATCCGCATATGTATGATGTCAGCCAGGCAGGCCTGCCGGTGCTTATGAAGGATGTGCTGTTGGGAATGCTTTATGTGTTGGGCATTCCTTTTGTTCTTTTGATGTTTTTTGCTGCTGCCGGGCATTTGCTGCAAAACGGCCTGGTCATCGCCGTTGAGCGTATTTCTCCCAAACCGGATAAACTTAACCCTCTGAATGGGGCGAAGAACCTGTTCTCGATGAAGAACATGGTCGAGTTCGTCAAAAACGTTTTCAAGATTGTTCTGGTCGGTGCAGTCTTGGGGTTTGTGATTGTTCCCGAACTGATGGATGTTGAGCTTTATCCTCAGATGCCGATCGAAATGGCGCTGGAACGGCTTTACGATATGATCATTATTCTGATGATCGCTGCCATTTCGCTGACGGCCGTGATTGCGGGGCTCGATTTTGCCTATCAGCGCTATGAATTCACCAAGCAGATGAAAATGTCCAAGCAGGAGATCAAGGACGAATACAAACAGACCGAGGGCAGCCCGGAAATCAAGGCCAAGGTCCGCCAGATCAGGATGCAGCGCGCCCAGCAGCGCATGATGCAAAATGTGCCCAGTGCCGACGTCGTGATCACCAACCCGACGCACTATGCGGTGGCGCTGAAATATGATGTCGGTGTAATGGAGGCCCCGATGTGTGTCGCCAAGGGGCAGGACAATATCGCGCTTAAAATCCGTGAAGTGGCTGAAGAAAACAACGTCACCATTATGGAAAATCCACCAGTTGCGCGTGCCCTGTTTGCAACAGTGGAAGTCGATCAGGAAATCCCGCCCGAACATTACAAGGCGGTTGCCGAAATTATCTCGTTCGTTTTCCGCCAGCGCGGCAAGAAGCTGGGCTGAGTGCAGGCCCAGATGGCCACTCGCAAGTTCGACCTTTCGACATTATTGCGCCAAAATTCGGCCGTTAATCCCGGTAACAAGCAGCCTGCCTCGTTATCTGTTTGTTTTTGTTTCCGGGAAGTCTGCAAAATATGTCTGCGTTTAAAAAAGCCGTTCTGGTAACTGCTACCGTTCTATCGTTGCAGGTGCCGTTCGGGATGCCGATGGCTGCATCGGCTAATGATCGCCTGACGGATGCCATTCACGCGGTTGAAACCCGGCTTGATGCGCGGGTTGGCGTCAGTATTCTGAATGTGGAAAACGGCCGGGAATGGCAATATCGTGCAGATGAACGTTTCCCGCTGACAAGCACGTTCAAACTTCTTGCCTGTGCGGCGATACTCCACAAGGTCGACCTTGGAACAGAAACGCTTGATCGCCGGATTATCTACGGCGTCGAAGATCTGGTGACTTATTCACCGACAACCGAAAAGCACGTTGATAGCGGGATGACGATCGGGGAATTGTGCGAAGCGACCCTGCATCTGAGTGATAATACAGCAGCCAACCTGATCCTTGATGCTTTGGGCGGGCCGGATGAACTTACCGCCTATTTGCGTGATATTGACGATGATGTGACCCGACTTGACCGGATCGAACCCGATCTGAATACCGCAAAACCGGGCGATCCGCGCGATACCACAACCCCCGATGCCATGCGCGCTTCGCTTGCCTATCTATTGCTTGGCGATGCCCTGTCTGCAGATTCCCGGCAGCTTCTTGAAGACTGGCTAACGGGTAATCAGGTCAGTGGTCCGTTGCTGCGGGCCGGTTTACCCGACGACTGGAAGATTGCGGACCGAACAGGGGCAGGCGGGTTCGGATCGCGTGCGATTGTGGCAGTGATCTGGCCGCCGGAACAAAAGCCGGTGATTGTTGCGATCTATATAACCCAAACATCTGCATCAATGGATGAACGCAATGCTGCGATTGCCGATTTGGGGCAGGAAATTGCGGCTGCGATCATGCGCTAGGCCTGGGGTCCGGGCAGAGTACATTATGTCTTCCGACTAATGTAAAACTTGCCGGTAGCCAGTCAGCCCAATAGCAGCTAAAAGTATAGAGCAATATTGTAAGTTATTGGCGTTAAAGGCGGTCGCGTGCTGTTTCGGGGAATTATCCTTGCTGTAAGTGTCGCATTTGTCGCTTTTGTTTATGTCCTGTTGCAGGTCATGGCAAAGGCTGGCCTTGATGTGCGTATTATGTGGATCATCGGGTCCATGGTAACGGGGGTGGCGATCGTTGCGGTGGCCGCCCTGTCACTGTCTGCACGCTGGCGATCTGCCGGAGATCGTGGTCTGGCACCATTACTGAATGGTCTGGCGCATTCCGATATTGGTGTTGCTCTGATCGATGCCTATGGCCGCACGCTTTATGCCAATCCTGCCTTTCCCCGCAAACTCGGTATCGAACCGGGCGAAGACATGCTTGCCGCACTTGAGGCACGCCTGAGCTATCTGGATGTCGGCAGTTCCGAACTGGCCGATTTGCGTACGCGTGCAATGCGCGGCGAGGCCGGTGAGATTTATGTCGATTTTTCCCAGTCCAAAAAGCCCGAGCAACTGGCGCTTGCGGCTCCTGCCGAGCCTGCGGACAGTGACGCAATCGGGAATGATACCGGTAACGACGACGCATCGTCAGAACACATTGCTGAAGAAACCTACGAAGCCGGAACGGCCTGTCTTCGCATTTCAGTGACGGCGGCAAATGCCCGTGCGGGTCAGATGCTTTGGACTGTTGACGGTATTGATCCCTCCGCCATGCCAGAACCGGGTCGTTCACTTGTTATTGCAGAACAGTCTGCTGCTTTTGGTACGTTTGTTACCGGTTCGGATGATGAAATGACCGTCGGCGGAGTGGCCTCGCGGATGGCTGATGGTGCCGGAAGCGAACAGGCCGACCAGATGATTGAACGTCTGCCTGTCGGTGTCTGCGGTCTGGATGAAGAAGGCCGCATTCTTTACCTGAACCGGCGTCTGGCAAGCTGGCTTGGCGGTGAACCCGAAGATTTTGCCAGCGGCACGCTGGAACTGGCTGATCTTATTGTCGGCGATGGCATGAATGGCGAGGTAAAGCTCAAGGTCAAGGGGGGCGAGCCCATCAAATGCTTTGTCACCCATTCGATCAATGCACCCGGCACCGGCCCGATCCGAAGCCAGGCGGTGGTCTTCCCTGATCCGATGCCGGCTCATGAATGGGAACATGCGCTTGCGGAAACAGAACGGCGGGTGCGCTGGTTCTTTGATGACAGCCCGCTTTCGATTGTTCTGGCTGATATGTCCGGTACCGTCACCGACGCCAACCGCGCCTTTATCGAGACGGCGGGGCAGCGTCATGAACGGGTGATCGGTCGATCCATTCTTGAACTGATCGTTCCCGAGGATCGTGACGAGGTCGCGCGCTATCTGTCCAAGGCTGTCATGGGTATGGGCAAGGGCGGTCAGATCGAGGCCCGTCTGCAGGGTTCGCGCGGGGTGGCCGCACAGATTTACCTGCAGCGTGTGGCCGGACGCTCGGGCGAAGCAGGTGCGCTTCTGCTGAACTTCCTTGATACGACCGAACAAAAGAACCTTGAGGAACAATTTGCCCAGTCGCAGAAAATGCAGGCCGTCGGCCAGCTTGCGGGCGGGGTTGCGCATGATTTCAATAATCTGCTGACTGCGATGATCGGTTTCTGCGATCTGTTGCTGTCGCGGCATGGGCCGGGTGACCCCAGCTTCGCCGACATCATGCAGATCAAACAGAATGCCAATCGTGCTGCCAATCTCGTCCGGCAGCTTTTGGCGTTTTCGCGCCGTCAGACATTGCAGCCGAAAATCATCAATATTACCGATGCACTGGCAGAAATGTCGAACCTGCTGCGTCGCCTGATTGGTGAAAAGATTGATCTGAAGGTCAGTCACGGGCGCGATATCGGGTTGGTAAAGGTTGACCCGGGGCAGCTTGACCAGGTGATTATCAACCTTGTCGTCAATGCGCGCGATGCCATGGCGGCCAATGGTGGGACATTGACGGTTCAGACCGGTACCGAGATTGTCGACGAGGCGCGTAATACCGGCACCGAACTGATCCCGCCGGGGGATTACATCCGGATCGAGGTTTCCGATACTGGTATCGGTATTCCCAAGGATAACCTGACGCGTATTTTCGAACCCTTCTTCTCGACCAAACAGCGCGGTGAAGGAACGGGGCTTGGTCTTTCGACCGTTTACGGGATCGTCAAACAGACCGGTGGTTTTGTGGCCGTTCAGTCGGAACCCGGTGTTGGCACGACCTTTACGATCTATCTGCCGCGCTACGAAGCAACCGAGGAAGAACTGGCCGAAACCCGTGCGGTGGCCGAAGAAGCCCCGTCACGCGATCTGACCGGCACCGGTGCGATCCTTCTGGTCGAGGACGAGGATGCAGTGCGGACATTCGGCGCCCGCGCACTTCGCGGCAAGGGTTATGACGTGCTTGAAGCCAATAATGGCGATAACGCGCTTGAGGTTCTGGCCAAAACCGACAAGACCATCGATCTGGTCATTTCCGATGTGGTGATGCCGGGGATCGATGGCCCGACATTGATCCGGATGCTGCGCGAAAAGCGTCCGGATTTGCGGGTCATCTTTATTTCGGGCTATGCCGAAGATACCTATCGTGACGAACTTGACGAAGAAAACGGTGTTCACTTCCTACCCAAACCCTTTTCGCTCAAGGATCTTGCGACCAAGGTCAAGGAAGTCCTGTAATCGATATTCCGTTGGCTTGTTTACACAGTCTTTTGGTCTCAGAAGTGAACAGCTGAGTATTCCTCGGCGACCATATCGGTGAACAGGCGTACTTTTGATGACAGATGCCGGGTCGGCGGATAGATGACCTGCAGGCAAAGCTTCGGCAGTTCGTAATCCTCAAGCAGCTTGACCAATCTTTTGTATTTGAAAGCATCGCGAAGGGCATATTCCGGAAGCACGGATATGCCCAGACCGTTTTCGACCCAGACCATCAATGCTTCCATATTGTTGGTCTTCATCGCAGATTCTGCTTTGATTTCGACCCGGCCATTGGCTGTCTGATAGACCCAGTTCCGCATGCGATTGCGGTTTGCGTAGACAATCAGCTTGTGATTGCGCAGATCGGCTGGGGTTTGTGGCATTCCGTATTTTCGAACATACATCGGCGCCGCACAGGTGACATATTTCAGCGTCGCAATGCGGTGATCAACAAGATTGGTTTCTTCATCCGGGCGGGCGATTCGCACGATCAGGTCATAGCCTTCCGATACCGGGTCGACCAGTCGGGTTTCCAAATCCATTGAAACCGTCATATCCGGATAGACTTTTACAAAATTCGCCACGGTTTGGGCGAAGTTGATGCCCTGAAAGGGCAGGGGCGCACTAATGCGCAAATGTCCTGACGGTGTCGAAGACGTTGTCGTAACGGCAAGGTCAATCTCGTCAAGATCATCAAGCACCTGCCGGGCACGTTCATAATAAACCTGACCCGTGCTGGTGGTTGCGACACTTCGTGTCGATCGCTGAAGAAGCTGCGTATTCAACCTTTCTTCAAGACCCATGACCAATCGGCTTACCGTAGACCGGGGCAGGCGTGATGCCCGTGCCGCTGCGGTAAAGCCGGAATTCTCAACCACTGCGACAAAAGCGCGCAGTTCAGCAAAACGATCCATCGTTAATTTGTCTCAAATTTGGGATAATTTGTCTCAAAATAACAGAATTGTTCCATTTTTAAAAGATGTCATTATCTCCTCATCACCCGAGCACAGATGAAAACGGGTGGGGATCAACAGGCAAGACTTACGTCATTAACAGGAGAATTATCATGTCAAAGCTCGAACTTCTTACTCCGAAAAATTCGCAGATCATCTTCATTGATCACCAGCCGCAAATGGCATTCGGTGTTCAGTCGATTGACCGCCAGGTTCTGAAAAACAACACCGTTGGTCTGGCGAAGGCTGCCAAGATTTTCAACATCCCGACTACGATCACGACCGTCGAAACCGAAAGCTTCTCGGGCCATACCTATCCGGAACTTCTGGCAGTATTTCCTGAAAATCCGCTTCTTGAACGTACCTCAATGAATTCCTGGGACGATCAGAAAGTACGCGATGCACTGGCGGCAAACGGCCGCAAAAAAGTGATCGTTTCCGGCTTGTGGACCGAAGTCTGTAACAACTCCTTCGCGTTCTGTGCAATGCTTGAAGGCGGTTATGAAATCTATATGGTCGCCGATGCATCCGGCGGTACGTCGGTCGATGCGCATAATTATGCGATGGATCGTATGGTTCAGGCCGGTGTCGTACCGGTCACCTGGCAGCAGGTTCTGCTGGAATGGCAGCGCGACTGGGCACACCGTGAAACCTACAACGATGTAATGGCACTCGTGAAAGAACATTCCGGCGCATATGGCATGGGCGTCGATTATGCCTACACCATGGTTCACAAGGCACCGGAACGTGTCGAACACGGTCCGCGCCTCGCACCGCAGGCTGCTTCCTGATGTGAGGGCACGACGGAAAGGGGATCTCCGTCGTGCCTTTTCTTTTTGGCAGTGGACCGGTCAATCGCTTGTCTCAGGCTGCCTTTTTTGCAGGGATCAAATCAATGAAACGCCGGACTTTCGTGAAAGGTGTTGCCGCCACGGCCGCCTTGTCGACTTTGCCGATTACAGGGATCAGGAGCCAGCAAATGAAAGACACCGCCGACACCATCATTTACAACGCCAAGGTCACGACACTCGACCCAAAGACCCCGGAAGCCGAAGCCATCGCAATTGCCGATGGCAAGGTTCTTGCGGTCGGTGACGAAGCCGGGATACGCAAACTGGCCGATCGCAAAACCAAAATGATCAACGGCGCGGGACGCCGGATTATTCCGGGGCTGAATGACAGCCATACCCACCTTATTCGCGGTGGTCTTAACTTCAACATGGAATTGCGCTGGGAAAACGTACCGTCCGTTGCCGACGCGCTACGCATGCTTAAAGCGCAGGCGGCTGTCACGCCAGCCCCGCAATGGGTGCGCGTTGTCGGTGGCTGGTCGGAATTCCAGTTTGCCGAACGCCGGATGCCAACCCTTGATGAAATCAATGCTGCCGCACCAGATACGCCGGTCTTTATCCTGCACCTTTATGGGCGTGCTTTATTGAACCAGGCCGCAATCAAGGTTCTTGGTTTTGATAAGAACACGCCAAACCCGCCCGGTGGCGTGATTGAAAAGGATGCCAAGGGTAATCCGACCGGACTCCTGGTCGCCAAGCCATCCGCGCTGATCCTTTACTCCACGCTGGCCAAGGGTCCCAAGCTTCCGATTGAGGATCAGATCAATTCCACCCGTCACTATATGCGCGAAATGAACCGGCTTGGCATCACCAGCGTCATTGATGCTGGCGGCGGCGGACAGAATTATCCTGAAGATTACGATGTCATTCGCCGTCTGCATGATGACGGGCAGATGACCGTCCGCATCGCCTATAACCTGTTTGCGCAAAACGCCGGGAACGAGCTTAGCGATTATGAACGCTGGGTCGGAATGACCGAACCGGGTGCTGGCGATGATATGTTGCGGATGAACGGCGCCGGTGAAAACCTTGCCTGGTCGGCAGCAGATTTTGAAAACTTCCTTGAACCGCGCCCCGATCTGGCGCCGGTCATGGAAAGCGAACTCGAACCCATCGTCGAATTGCTGGCTGAACGCGAATGGCCGTTCCGCATTCATGCGACCTATGACGAAACCATCGACCGTTTCCTTGGTGTGTTCGAACGGGTGAATGGCAAACAGCCGTTCAAGACGCGGTTTATCATTGATCATGCCGAGACCGTTTCCGAACGCAATATCGAACGGATCAAGGCACTGGGCGGCGGGATCGCGATCCAGCATCGCATGGCATTCCAGGGCGAATATTTTGTCGACCGTTACGGCAAGGATGCCGCCATGGCGACCCCGCCTGTCTCCAAAATGCTGGAATATGGTCTTCCGGTCGGGGCGGGAACGGATGCGACCCGCGTTGCATCCTATGACCCGTGGGTCGGTCTTTACTGGCTTACTACCGGCAAGACGGTTGGCGGTATGTCGCTTTACGACAATGACAACGTTCTTGATCGTGAAACTGCGCTCATGCTGTGGACAAAAGGGTCGGCATGGTTCTCGGGCGAGGCGGATGTCAAAGGTACGCTGGCACCTGGACAATATGCCGATCTGGCCATCCTTTCCGCTGACTATCTAAGCGTCCCGCCCGAAGAAATCCGCCGGATTAACTCGGTCATGACCATGGTTGGCGGAGAAGTGGTTTACGGCGAAGGAGGGTATCAGTCCCTGTCGCCGGAAATCCCGCCAGCATCTCCGTCGTGGAGTCCGGTTTTGCATCAACAAAGCCCCGGACAGCGCCCGGAATCCCATGCTCATCACGCGGAGCGCGCATGCCATGACGCATGTAATCATGGTTGCGGTGTCCACGGACATGATCACGGGATTGCCTGGAATAATCCTGTGCCGGTTGCGGATGCTAAATCGTTCTGGGGCGCGCTGGGTTGTTCCTGCTTTGCAGTCTAGCGCCGTTATGGGCCGGGCGGGTCACGTTACCCGCCCGGTTCACTGAAAGACAAACAGGCAGGGCTTCGATGGGCCGGATGCCGCAACGGATTGAAAACCATGAAAATCGTATTTGGGCTTTTGCTGGCGATCCTGATTGGCATCGGTTGCCGGGTGATCGATATCCCGGTTCCTGCCCCGCCTGCCATGACAGGTGCGCTTCTGGTACTTGCCATGACGATTGGCTATCTGGCGGTGGATCGCTGGTTCCCGCATCGTCGCTGCGACAATCGTAAAAATTGCGCTGGTCCGATTGGACACGTGCCCAAGGCTGGAGAGTAGGACCATGTGGCAACTTCTGACCGGGATTGGACTGGGACTTGCGATTGGTGGCGGATGTCGCTGGCTTGATTTGCCTTTGCCGGCTCCTCCGAAAATTGTCGGCGCACTTTTGGTGGTAGCGATGACGGCTGGGTTTGTGATTACCGATCACATCCTGACCGTGCAATAGGGGAAGCTTAAGATGAATACGCAAAAATCAGAAAACACCCCCGGAACCGCAGCGGGCCCGTGGTCGCCTTTCCGCCATCGTGCTTTTGCCTTCCTCTGGATCGCAACCGTTGTTTCAAATATCGGAACATGGATGCACGACGTTGGTGCGGGTTGGTTGATGACGGAACTTTCGCCATCCCCCTTCGTCGTCGCACTGGTACAGGCGGCAACCACCTTGCCGGTGTTTCTGTTCGCGATATTTGCCGGTGCTCTGGCGGATCTGATGGATCGTCGCAAGTTGCTGCTTGCGGTCAACCTCGTGATGGCGGGATTGGCGGCGGCTTTGTCATCACTTGTTTATCTGCAACTGGTAACGCCGTCGATCCTGATTGCCTTTACCTTCATGATGGGAACCTGCGCGGCACTTATGGCACCTGCCTGGCAGGCAATTGTCCCGTCGCTGGTTGATAAATCGCGTTTGGCACCTGCTATCGCGCTGAATTCGATGGGGATCAATGTCAGTCGTGCAATCGGTCCGGCATTGGCCGGCTTCCTGATTGTGTCTGCCGGGCTGGTTGCACCTTTTGCACTTAACGCGATCAGCTTTGTCGGCATTCTGGTTGTGTTGTTCTTCTGGAAACCGGCAAAGCCCGAACAGATTATGCCGCGTGAAAAGGTTTTCGGGGCGATGCGCGCGGGGCTTCGTTATGTATTTAACAGCCCGCCGGTCATTGCGACGCTGGTGCGCGCGGTGGCGTTCTTTGTCTTTGCAAGTGCCTATTGGGCGATGCTGCCGCTTATTGCGCGTGAAGTGTTGTCAGGCGGCCCGCAGCTTTATGGCATCCTGCTTGCCAGTGTCGGTGCCGGGGCGGTTATCGGGGCCGTTGTTTTACCCCGGATCAAGGCGCGTCTGGGGGCTGATAAAACCGTCATGGCCGGAACGGTTGGCACGGCGTCGGTTCTTGTTGCCTTTGCCCTGATCCAGCAGCCGGTTGTTGCGGTGATCGCATCCTTTATTGCCGGGGCATCGTGGATTGCCGTTCTGTCATCCTTCAATGTTTCCGCACAGACGGCATTGCCTGATTGGGTTCGGGCGCGTGGTTTGTCCGTCTTTCTGACGCTGTTTTTCGGTGCGATGTCGGGTGGCAGTATCCTTTGGGGTTGGGTTGCCGACCAGTTTTCGATTGAAACGGCGCTATTATGTGCGGCGGCCGGGGCGATTGTTCTGATGTTTGCCACCATGCGGTTTGCCCTTAATCAGGGGGCGAACCTTGATCTCGCACCATCGATGCATTGGCCCGAACCGATAATCGGTGAGGATGTCGAACATGATCGCGGCCCTGTCATGATCCGGATTTCCTATCGCATTGCCGATACGGATCGTGAGACTTTTGGTGATCTGATGAAAGCCATGCGCAAGGCGCGCCAGCGTCATGGTGCCTATCATTGGAACCTGTATCAGGACAGCAAGCAGGCTGATCTGTTTACCGAGGTCTGGTCTGAAGGCTCATGGATAGAACATCTGCGCCATCACAAGCGGGTAACCGGCACCGATCGCGTCCTTCAGGAACAGGTCAACAAACTGCATCAGGGAGAAGACAAGCCGCTGGTCGAACATCTGATCGCCGCACGGTGAAACCAATGGGATGTGTGCTTGTTTTCGAAATCTTGAATTCCCCCATGCCCTGAATTTGAAGTAAGTATCATGATAACAGGCCGGGCCCTTATTGTTGGGTGCCCGGTCTGTTTGATTTGGACGCCGTTGGCGTCCCGGGGTGCTTTGGGAAAGTGGTGATGACGTTTTGCGGAAAGTTCAGGTCAGGTGCATCCGGCCTGACCATTTTGATTTCGATCCTGAGCCATTCGACATTAGCCGGTGCCACTGAAAAGTGCCTGATTATTGCCATGCCCGAAGTCCGGATGACCGGGGATGGGATCGAACCTTATCGCGATGCCATGCAAAAGGCGGGTGTATGCGTCAAACCGATACGTATGCCGCTCGCACGGGTTGGACAAGCCTTATCGCATGGTGAAATTGATGGTGCGTTCGCCGAACTTGAAGGATTTCAACAAGGCGTTGACCGCCCGATCATAAGGGGAAATGTCCGCGTTGGACTGGTTGACGGAATGCTGGTGGTGCGGTCCGGAAAGATATCGAGGATAAGCGATCTGACAGATGAGAGTGTTGGTGTCTGGCTTGGTTCCGACTGGTCTGATGTACTATTGGCTGATCATCCCAAAGTCGTGCGTGTTCCGCGCGGGCCCGAAATGATGCAGAAGATGCTGCAGTACGGGCGATTGGACGCAATGCTGCTGGATAGCTATTCGTTGTCGGTCACTGGTGGCACCCCGGACGGATTCCAGGCAATTCCCGTTACGAGCCTTTCGGTCTACAGCTGGCTTGCCGTCGACCATGCTGATTTGCTTCCTGCCTTTGATGAAGGCACGTCATTGTTTTTGAAAATGATTATTGAGTGGCGCCAAAAGTAGGGGGACTTGCCCGGTGTTATCTGCGGCCTATCCCGAAAGATAAAATATCGACATGCCATAAAGGCACAGGATTGAAACGCTTTCCCAACCGATATTGGCAAGCCCCCTGCGTTCGCGGTTGAGCATCCCCAACAGAAGGATGCCTGTCATCAGGATGACAAGGGCGATGGTAAACAGGTGCTGCGGACTGAATGCGGCGTAAATCGATCCATCGCGATAGGCGAAGTCCGATGCGGCCAGAAACAGAACATCAAACGCATTGCCACCGATAATATCCCCAACTGCCAGATTGACCGCTCCCATGCGGACAGCTGCAATTGCCGAAACAAGTTCGGGCAGCGATGTCGCAATCGCGGTCAGGAAGGTGCCAACTGCTGTCTCGCTAATGCCGGTTTTATCGACGATGGCCAGTCCGCTTTCGCCAATAGTGTAACCGGCGACGGCTGTTATCGCGGCAAAGGCCAGAAACTCTGCCCACAGACGAAGCGTGCTTTCGGGATGATAATCTGCGTCATCTTCCTTGGCATCCTCGTTGGTCAGGTCGGTTTTGCGCGGTCGCCACATTGGCTGATGCCTGATTTCGGCGAGCAGTGACAGGCCAAAGCCATACAGAATGAACAACAGGATCGATACCGGATGGATATGCAATATTGTCCAGTCTGGACCAGCATAGGCCAGAAGCGGCAGGGCAAGCATGCTGACCAGCAGGGTTGCCTGCGCCAAGCCGGTTGCGCTGGCCGCGGCATGTTCCAGATTACCCTTGCGATACAGAAAATCGGCGATTGCCAGAAAGGTCGTCTGGGCAGCAATGCCACCCAGCGCATTACCGATGGCAAGATCGGTGTGTCCTTGCCACGCCGTCGTTACCGAAAGCACACTTCCGGGCAGGCTGGTCGACATGCCGACAAAAACCGCACCGGCTATGATTTGTCCCATGCCGGTCCGTTCGGCGAGCTTGAGAGCAATCGTTGCCAACCGAGTTCCGGCGAAGCCGATCACCACAGCACAGATTGAAAACAGTCCGATAATGGACCAAAGCGGAAGGGTTGCAATTGCAGGCAGCATCAAAACGTCTTTTGTTCGGATCTGGCCGCATTTGCACCGGGGCGGCTTTACCTGCCCTTTATGACGCATCGGGTGCCGTCATGTTCCCTGATTGTGAAAAGTTAAAACACTTCCCCTTCCGGACGTGCCAGCGGCTTGTTTTTGTTGTGTTCAATCGCTTCTTCACGGGCGCGATGCGTGATATCAATCGGCTCGCCGTTACGATTATCGGGGCGGACACGGCCAAAGAAATCGGAAAGTTCCTTTGCGACGGTTTCCGGACCTGTCACCTGACGCAGCGTAAAGCTGTGCCCCAGCCGGTCGGTAATATGCAGATCACCATAATCAAAGATATTGCCGATTACACTTTTGCTGATCTGGGTGCTTTTGATGGACTCAAACCCGCGATCATCCTGATCTTTTCGCAGAACGCCACTGCGTGTGACGATCCGGTTATTGGTTATGACACGTTCAAAGAAAAACAGATCGCGAATGGCCGTAAGCGGCAAAAGAATGCTGTCGCGTGCAGCGCGCGTTGAAACGCCAAGGGCACGTTTCAAAAGTTTCCAGACAATCGAAATCAGCGCAATGATCACCCCGAACAGGGCAATTGAAAACACGAATTCATATTCTTCCCAAACGCGATCCAGCGCGGCAAAGGCTTCGGGACCGGTCAGAAGGGCGCGTGCCTGCGGCATCAGGAAATCGTAAATTGCTCGCCAGTGATAGGATGCGTAAATCAGAAGCGCAATCCAGATGATCTTGATGAAACCGGGGACAAGGATCGAAACCGGTGAAATCGGCAAATCCATGATGACCACCTCGCCGTCATGCAGATGGCGGCGGATGCCCTTGAAGGGTTTGCTTTCCGCATTGGTGTCGTTTTTCCGGCTCATGCAGTCTGTCCTGTTTTATGCAATCGGTCCAACATAGGCCGCGATCCGAAATTGGCAAGATACAGAAGGATTTACCCGGTCAAAAGGCACCGTCTGTTGCAAAATATTCTGCGAGGAACGTATCGCGTGCAGCAAAACCGGGCGATTTTGCCGGGCGTGTGCTGTCATGGGTCAGTCTGGCAAATGTGATGGTTTGCTCGCCGCTGGTTGCCCAACCCACAAACCAGCCCCACGGTTGCCCCTTGATCGTGCGGCCATCGGCATTTTGCGACAGGCCAGCACCGGTTTTGCCAAATACATGCCAGCCATTTGCCTGAACACCCATGTCAAACAGCCCCATTGCCATTTCGCGGGCCTGTTTGCCGATGGGCAACTCGCTCCGGATCATTTTTGAAATGAATTCGACCTGTTCGGCAGGCGAGATTTGCAAGGACGAGCTTAGCCATGATCGCGTCAGGCCGTTCTGTTTTCCGGCATCCCCGGATACATCGGCATTTCCGTAATCAAAGGATGTGACATAGTTGCGAAACCTTGCCTCTCCCAGTCTGATATTGATCTGTTGCGAATACCAGACGACGGATTGTTCGATCCAGTATTGCGGATCCGTATCCTCGCGCCATGCGGTGCGCCAGTCTGGATAGCCTTCCTTGAACGACCATACGGGATGATGGGCATCGGTCAGGATGCCACTATCAAATCCCATCAGACTGATGGCGATCTTGAAGGTCGAGGCCGACGTTGCGCGGGTTTTACATTCGCCTTCCTCAACAATGGTCTTGCCGGTTTTGGTATCCGAAATCAGGGTACAAACCGTTTTGGTTTCCGCCGTGGCATTGAAGGGGGCGAACATTACGCCAAGAAGAAAAATCAGGCTGGTACGTTGCAAAACGCGATCCTTGTGGATGGGTAAAGTTCGAAGGGTAGGGACGAATGCTGAAGGTTCATTTAATCGCTTAATCCATGTTGTCCTGGCCGTTATCTGCGGGAGGAAATTCAGATTGCCAAAATGCGGCAAAGCGGGTTTATGTTCCCGGTCCGGTTGCGCCACAATCCGGCAGCCAAAAAACAACAACGTCCAAGCAAGAGCCCCGCATGATCCCGTTCTTCGGTGAAGCCGCCGCCTTTACTGCCGCTATGGCCTGGGCGACGTCGAGCATGATTTTCTCCAACATTGGTGGTAAGGTCGGTGCGCAGACAGTCAATCGCGGGCGTCTTGCCTGCTCGATCACCTG
Source organism: Thalassospira lucentensis (assembly GCF_001613805.1). Lineage (GTDB taxonomy): Bacteria > Pseudomonadota > Alphaproteobacteria > Rhodospirillales > Thalassospiraceae > Thalassospira > Thalassospira lucentensis_A. The sequence goes on along the minus strand of NZ_LPVY01000021.1, from coordinate 402,253 downwards.
TCTGACATTGCTGCACTGGCTGCTTGAAGGGCAGCCATGGCCAAATGCTGTGACATGGGAACAGCTTGGCTGGTTGTCGCTGTCTTCGGTTCTAGGGCTTGTGATCGGAGATGCCATGCTGTTTCAGGCTTTTGTGACCCTGGGGGCGCGGCTATCGATGCTGATGATGTCGACCGTGCCGATCATGGGGGCGGTGTTGGGTTGGGTTCTGTTTGACGAAGTCCTCAGCCCTCAGGAAATGTCGGGTATTGCGCTTGGCATTGGTGGCATCCTTTTGGTCATCATGATGAAAAAGGGGCGCCCTGTCGGGTTGGAGGGACGCAATTATCTGGTCGGTATTCTGTTTGGACTTGGCGGCGCCATTGGACAGGTTGCCAATCTGGTGACGGCGAAATATGCACTGATCGGCGGCTATTCCGCACTGTCGGCAACATGGATCAGAACTTTTGTCGCGGTTGTGATCATGTGGGGAATTGCGATTGCCATGGGGCGTGCCCGACGCACGATTGTGGCGTGCAGCGCGCCGGATGTCGGGCGTTGGCTATTTCTTGGTGCCTTTATCGGTCCTGCTTTGGGGGTATGGCTTTCGATGGTGGCGGTTCAGAATGCCAATGTTGGCATTGCCTCGACCCTGATGGCGTTGCCGCCGGTTCTGCTGATTGTTTACGAAGGTCTGATTTTGCGCCGCCCGGTCGGCCCGCAGGCCATCATCGGGACCTGCATGGCCTTTGGCGGGGTTGCCCTTTTATTCCTGCATTGATCGTTGTTTTTGCCGCTGTCTGAACCAGATCGGGATGAATGCCAGATTGGCAATCAGGCTGATCCCGAACAGGATTGCTGCCCATAGCGGAAGATCAAGCAAGGCTCCTGTGCCGCCAAGGCCCGGCGTTGACTGTTCGGGTGTTGGTGATGCGTCTATTGTGTTTGGCGTATCTGTCATATCTGACGAATGGGTCAGGGTGACCTGATGCCCCATGCCGTCCGACACCAGGATTTTCCAATGCGAACCGGTTTGCCCGTCACGTGGCTGGGATGGCGTTGCAAGGGCAAAACGACCTTCACGATCCGTCCGGCCCTTTTGCCAAACCTTGCCATCCGGACCGGTTATCGTGACTTCGGCAAACATCATTGCCGTGCCATCGGTATATCCGAACTGATAGACGGTGGCGGACTGGCTTTGGTCGATTTGCCATCCGGCACCGTGGGCAAACGCAGGCAAGGGCCCCGCCAACAGCAGGGCCAAAGCCAGAAGTCTGGGACGAATAAATGCCATCATGACGGAATGTTATTGCGCAATGTCAAAGGTCATCGTGGCACGCAGATTGTGCACGCCCACACCTTCCTCGACATCGGGAAGATCAGCGGCAACACGGACCATCCATAGACCCGGCGCACTGATGCGGATTTTGGCAATGCCGCTGCCGCGATCGTCGCTCATGGTTTCGGTATAATAAGCATAGGAAGACGGTGTTTCGGTAAATCCGGCATAGGTTGCCAGAACGCTGGTCGAATAGGGCTGCCCGTTCAGCAGGACCTGAACATCGATATCATCCCCGATGCCTGTCGCGCGCAGATCGCTTAGGGGCACGATCTCAAGCGTGTGGCCGAGTGGTGTTGAAACAAACGCTGCATTTCCGTCACCGCCGGTCAGGTTTTTGGAAAACTTTTCAAAGCGCGAGGATGCAACGGCATCCGGGTTCACATCCGACCCGCCTTCTTTCCAGCCATCGGGTGTCTGTGACCAGATCACCGGAAGGCGATGTCCGACAATCCATGCCGGTTCGTCGGAAAGGGTAAAGGTACCGGTCAGATTGGGGGCATCAGGATTTTCGCTAACATCAAGATCGGTGGCGGCCGAGGGAGTGATTAATTGTGCGGCTACATGCTTTGTGGCTTCGGCTTCTTCGGCGGAGCCGAAAACATGGGTCGAATCGAGGATGAATACAGCAGTGTTTTTGTCATTTGCGGGGTCGGTTTTGCTGCTGGCGATGAATTCGTGGGCCGTTGCACCATAACCAATCAGGCACCCCAGCGCGGCAATTGCAAGCGGGGTTGTGAACTTTGATTGAAACATCTGCTATCCTTTGGGAGATTAAGGGAGTTGAAAGGCTGTGTGAACTTTTCAAAATTGTTCATACGAGTCAAGCTGATGATTCTGAAAGGGAATTCGTATGACCCGCGTGACCGTATCGATCGAAGACGATTTGATGGAGGCATTTGATGCCTTCCTTGAACATCGCGGCTATACCAACCGTTCCGAAGGTTTTCGTGACCTGATTCGGGAAAAGCTTCAGAACACCAAGCTTGACGAAGACACTGGCGGCGTTGGCATTGCGGTTCTGAATTACGTGTATGATCATGAAGAACGCATGCTGGCGTCACGCTTGATGAGTGCGCAGCACGAACATCATGACCTGACGGTCTCGACCGTGCATTTCCACATCGATCATGATACCTGCCTTGAAAGTGTTACCCTGCGCGGCAAGCTTGCCGATATCCGCAGATTTGCCGATCAGGTTCTGGCGCAGCCGGGGGTTCGCCATGGGCAGCTTTATTCCGTTCCGGGCGAACTGCATGTCGAAGCCCATCACCATGGCGATGACGATCATGGTCACGCCCATCGTCACGAACACCTGAAAATAACCACCTGAAACAGGATTTCGGCTGAATTGTTTTCTGAGGTGCTGCGCGGGTGTCGTGATCGTTCCTGTTCGCTGTGTATGAATTCTCTATCGCTGAAATGAGAACAAACTTGCAACATCCATTTTTTTATGAGAGTGTTCGCATTATGTTCTCAATGCGTTTGCCGGAAAATGGTTGGCGTGATGCCAGTTATCCGGCGGGGCACCTAGCGGTGGCGTTCCGCATTTAGGACCGGGGAACCGCCTGCGTTGCATCCTACCCGGCCCTGTGGAATAAGAGAGTTCGGAAAATGATTCAGACCGCGCTGCATTTGGTGGATAAAGATACGATGGATAAGCAGAAGGCACTCGAAGCCGCCCTTGGGCAGATCGAACGCGCATTTGGCAAGGGCTCGATCATGAAGCTCGGCCAGCGCGATAGTGCGGTGGATATTTCAGCCATTTCGACCGGATCACTTGGCCTTGATATCGGGTTGGGGATTGGCGGTCTGCCGCGTGGCCGCATCGTCGAAATTTACGGTCCGGAAAGTTCGGGTAAAACCACACTGGCCCTGCACACCATTGCCGAGGCACAGAAACTTGGCGGGACCTGCGCCTTTGTCGATGCCGAACACGCGCTTGACCCGGGTTACGCCCGCAAGCTTGGTGTGAATACCGACGAACTTCTGATTTCGCAGCCCGATGCCGGTGAACAGGCGCTTGAAATCGCCGATACGCTGGTGCGTTCCGGTGCGATTGATGTTCTGGTCGTCGATTCGGTTGCTGCCCTTGTGCCGCGTGCCGAACTTGAAGGCGAAATGGGTGACACCCACGTTGGTTTGCAAGCCCGTCTGATGAGCCAGGCCTTGCGTAAACTGACCAGCTCGGTCTCGCGTTCGAACTGTATGGTCATTTTCATCAACCAGATCCGTATGAAGATCGGTGTGATGTTTGGCAGCCCGGAAACCACCACGGGTGGCAACGCGCTTAAATTCTATGCGTCGGTTCGTCTTGATATCCGCCGTATCGGTCAGATCAAGGACCGTGACGAGGTCGTTGGCAACCAGACCCGTGTGAAGGTTGTCAAAAACAAGATGGCGCCGCCGTTCAAGCAGGTCGAGTTTGACATCATGTATGGTGAAGGCGTTTCCAAGATGGGTGAAATCCTTGATCTTGGCGTCAAGGCCGGGATCGTTGAAAAATCCGGTTCATGGTTCTCGTATAACTCGACCCGTATCGGTCAGGGCCGCGAGAATGCCAAAACTTTCCTGCGTGAAAATCCGGAAATGACCGCCGAAATCGAACGCAGCATCCGCGAAAGTGCCGGCCTGATCGCCGAGGCAATGACCAGCATGAGCGAAGATGAACCGTCAAACGATGACGACGTGTAATTAAAAGCAGACTGAATAATCAAACGGGCGCTTTGAGCGCCCGTTTTTGTGTCTGATCCGTTTTGTTGGCTGCGTGTGTAACGCAGGCAGGCAAGGATTTCGCGATATGGCGCGAAGCGGCGTCAGGGTTGCTGTGTTTCCTGTTGCCATTGGCTGGGCGTTTTGCCGGTTATCCTTAAGAATTCCCGATTGAAGTTCGACTTGGTGTTAAAGCCGCTTGTTAGCATGGTGGCTGTCACCGTCTCACCCTTGTCCAGCTCACGGCAAGCATGTTCAATCCGGTACTTGTTGATAAAGCGCGAGACATTTTCACCGGTCGTGGCGTTGATCGCGGTCGAAATCTGTTTCAGCGGCACGCCCATACGTCGGGATATGCGTGCAAGCGTCAGATCCGGGTCAAGATAAAGCTGTTCGCGTATCTGCAAATCTTCAAGCCGGGCCATTATGGTCCGATGTTCCGGGTTGCTGGGTGTTGCCGGCACGTGATCGGAAGGCTGATTTTGATCCCCTGATTGGACATCCACATCAACATCAATTGCAATGTCGGGCGACAGAGACAGAAAGCCGATGGTCAAGAGTGCCAGGGATGATGTGATGCTCAGGATCAGGCCGACAATCTGATCGTTTCCATCAATCTTGGCTACGATGATCAGCATGTCGCTGAGGGCTGACGCGATCAGGGCGAAGGCGATGAAGCGCCACACCAGTGCCGGGATATGGCCCGAGGTCAGACGCATATGGGCAAAATCCCCGCCCTGACGATGAAGCATCACCAGAATTGCCGCTCCGTATCCGACAAAAAGGCTGCAAAGGACAACGTCAATGATGGCCGGTAAAACAAACACGCATAAGGCAATGATCGCTGGTACCGAGAAATGTACCCAATCCCGTATTTGCAGGCGTGCGCGAAGACTTGATTCAAGAAAGGCCAGCCATGCCATTGCCGGGATAACGGATGCGGTGATGGGTTGAAGCCATCGCAGGTTGGTAAAGCCATAATACTGAACAAGCCCGACCAGAATGCTTTGCCCGGCAGAGGCCAGCAGCAGTGCCATAAGCATCCTGGGGGTTCTTTCTCCCACAACCGCGCGGACAAATAGAAACCCCAAAACCAGGGCAACAATAATAGGGACGGGAAGGACAAGCATCAGACGGTAAATTCCCGACAAAAGGTATCAAAACCGGTTTTGGGACGTTCACAAACCCGTTTGAGGACGCAGGAAATCCTATTTTGGGCAAAAACGTTCTGGCACGCTTAACTTAGGACAAGGATCCTGATGATGAAACCGATATATCTTGCTGTCGCCTTCTTTCTGGCCGCGGGCCTGAAGACATCGCCTGTCTTGGCGGAACCGCAAACCGATTATGCCGGATATGACCGTTTTGATGTGCGCGCAGCCCATCGTTCCATGCCAATCGCGGCCTCGGTCTGGTATCCGGCAGATACCTTTATCTATCGTGCGCCGGTCGGCAGCAATATTATCTGGAAAGGAACTGATGCGTATATCGGTGCGGCAATTGCACCGGGGCAACATCCGTTGGTCATTCTTTCCCATGGCTCGGGCGGCAACATGGATGGCCTTGGCTGGTTGTCCTCGCAACTGGCTTTGCGCGGGGCGGTTGTTGTTGCCGTCAACCATCCCGGTACTACATCGGGGGATTCGTCACCCCGGCGTACTCCGATGATTGGTGAACGTGCCGCGGATATCAGTGCCACCCTTGATCAGGTCCTCTCCAATCCTGCTTTTGCCCCTTACATCAATCGCCAGAATATTTCAGCGATTGGGTTTTCGCTGGGCGGCACGACGGTCTTAAACCTTGCAGGGGTAAGGTTCGATCAAACGCTTTATGCGCAATATTGTGACAAATTCGGCAGTGCTGCCCAGGATTGCGATTTTTTGCGCAAAGGAGGTGTTGATCCTGATCATCTTCCCGATGATTTCGCAGCTTCAAGCCGTGACGACCGGATTGTTCGCTCTGTTGCAATAGAGCCAGGTATGGGGTTTGCTGCGACACAAAGTAGTCTGGCAGAGGTAACCTCTGCCATGCTCTTTATCGGCCTTGGCGAAGAAAACAAATGGGTGGCCGCTGATTTTGGCCCGACCGGTAGTAATCTGGTCGCGCGGATCAAAAACGCATCTTCAGCAACGTTTGCACCAGCATATCATTTGACATTTCTTGGTGAATGTATGCCGGGGGCCGCCGAGATACTCAAAGAAGAGGGCAGCGAGCCAATCTGCTCTGATCCTCCCGGTACGGATCGTGCCCAGATTCATCAAAAGATTGTTTCGGCGATTGCGGCATTCCTGAATTTGACCGGTTCCTGACCAGGGAAATATAGATGCGGTTGCGGAAAAAAAGGACCAAAGCGTCCTCTTTTCCGCTTGCCCCAAAATGATCACGATTGGCTGCAGCGCGCAAAAACACAGGTGTTTGATCTGCCTTAATTGCGTCAGATCAGCAACTTGGCAGCAGGGTACGGAACTTTGTCTTTTCGGCTCCGTTATGGATGGTGTGAACAAAATCACGTCGAGCAAACAGGAGAAACCGAAATGTCCGACTTTTGGAAAAAGATTTTCGCCGTTGCGATGATTTCCGGCATGGGCCTTGGCCTTGCCGCTTGTGAAACCGCCGAGGGTTTTGGCCAGGATATGGAAAATGCTGGTGAAGCCATTCAGGATGAAGCCAGCGAGTAAGGCATCATCGCGGATTTTCGTTCGCTGACGGGATTTTGGGATCAACTCCATCACCCGCAAGCGGCCAAAACCGAAAAGGAGATAACATCATGTTGGGTTGGGCAGTCTTTTGTCTTATTCTGGCGCTTGTCGCCGCCGTCCTTGGTTTTGGCGGCTTGGCAGGTACATTTGTCGGGATCGCGAAGATCCTGTTCTTCGTCTTCCTCGTACTGTTCGTTGTTTCGCTTCTGGTCAACGCACTGCGTGGTCGTCGTCCACCGATCTGATCGCGGTATAGACAATAACACGAGCAAACGGAAACGGGCGTGCTGCGACACGCCCGTTTTTCTGCGTGACTTTTAAATCGTCGATGCAGGAAAGAGTTGCCAGCCGGACGTGACCCCGACAAGATAGCAACCGATTTCGGAAGCCATATGCCTTGCGTCAGAAGCAGGCCGCGGCCGCCTTCAAAATCAACATGTCGTTAAAGGCAGGAGCATTCAAACGATGACTATTTTTGTGAAACGTATTCTGGCACTGGCCCTGATTGCGGGCTTTGGCATGTCGCTTGCCGCGTGTGAAACCGCCGCCGGATTTGGCCGCGATGTTGAAAAACTTGGCGAACAGATTCAGGAAGGCGTCGACAAATAACCATCACGCGTTTCGGAATTTACGAAAGCTCCCGCCGTGATCACCTGTTATCTTAAATATATTGTCGACATGCATAAAATCCCTGAATTCGAGGATTATGCCCGTCGCTGGATTCCCATCGTCAACCGGATGGGCGGGACGCATCACGGCTATTTCCTGCCCCATGAGGGGGCCAGCAACATTGCATATGCCCTATTCAGCTTCCCAAGCCTTGCGGCATACGAGGATTACCGAAACCGCATGGCGAATGATCACGAGTGTGTTGCTACACTCGAACTTGAAAAACGTAACCGCAGCATCATCAGTTACGAGCGCAGTTTCATGCGCCCGGTTCTTGATTAGGCAGGCATATCCGATCATGCCGTTGTGGTGTTCCGGTGCGGTGCCGGATGCAGAAATCGTCACTTAAACACCGCAAAGCCTTTCCCCGACTGGACAGCACAGAGCCGAGCCGCTAAATAGGGCAGTCGCGCCGTAGGTTTGCGGCAGCGATTGTTCCGCGTTTTCCGGGTTGGAGAGAGATGCAGACCGTTAACGATATCCGCACCACGTTTCTGGAATTCTTCCGCAAGAACGGCCACGAGGTCGTGTCTTCCAGCCCGCTGGTACCGCGTAATGACCCGACCCTGATGTTCACCAACGCAGGGATGGTCCAGTTCAAGAACGTTTTTACCGGTCAGGAACAGCGCGATTATTCACGCGCGACCACCTCGCAGAAATGCGTGCGTGCCGGTGGCAAGCATAACGATCTTGAAAATGTCGGTCATACCGCCCGTCACCACACCTTCTTTGAAATGCTCGGCAACTTTTCGTTTGGCGATTATTTCAAGGAAAACGCGATTGAATTCGCCTGGAATCTGATCACCAGGGAATACGGCCTCCCGGCAGACAAGCTGCTGGTCACCGTCTATCACACCGATGACGAGGCCCATGGTCTTTGGAAAAAGATCGCCGGTCTTACTGATGACCGTATCATTCGTATTCCGACCTCGGATAACTTCTGGTCGATGGGCGATACTGGTCCTTGCGGTCCTTGTTCGGAAATCTTCTTTGACCATGGCGACAAAATCTGGGGCGGTCCTCCGGGCAGCGCCGACGAAGACGGCGACCGTTTCATCGAAATCTGGAACCTCGTCTTCATGCAGTACGAGCAGATGGCGAATGGCGAACGCGTCAATCTGCCAAAGCCGTCGATTGATACCGGCATGGGCCTTGAACGTATTGCCGCCGTCCTTCAGGGCAAGCACGATAACTATGACATCGACCTGATGCGCGCGCTGATCGAAGCATCGGCGGATGCCACCAGCACCGATCCCGATGGTCCGCATAATGTGTCGCACCGCGTGGTTGCCGACCATCTGCGTTCGACCAGCTTCCTGATTGCGGATGGTGTTCTGCCGTCCAATGCGGGCCGTGGTAACGTTCTGCGTCGTATCATGCGTCGCGCCATGCGCCATCTGCACATGATCGGCACGCAAGACCCCGTGATGTATAAACTGGTCCCGGCACTGGTGCGCAAAATGGGCGGTGCCTTCCCGGAACTGGTCCGTGCCCAGGCATTGATCGAAGAAACCCTGAAGCTTGAAGAACAGGGCTTTAAAACCATGCTTGATCGCGGTCTCAAGATGCTTGATGACGCGACCGATGGCATGGCCGAGGGCGCGACCCTTTCGGGCGATGTGGCGTTTAAGCTTTATGATACTTACGGCTTCCCGCTTGATCTGACGGCTGATGCGCTTAAACCGCGCAAGATTGGCATCGATGAAAGCGGTTTTACCTCGGCTATGGAAGAACAGAAAGCCAAGGCCCGTGCCGCATGGTCGGGTTCGGGCGAAGCTGCAACCGAGGAAGTCTGGTTTGACATCAATGACCGAGATGGCGCGACCGAATTCCTGGGCTATGAAACCGAAAATGCCGAGGGCGTTGTCACGGCCCTGATCAAGGATGGTGCGGAAACCAAAACCGCAACCAAGGGCGATGAGGTTGCCATCGTTGCCAACCAGACCCCGTTCTTCGGGGAATCCGGTGGTCAGCAGGGCGATGCCGGCATGATCAAAACCGAGAAGGGTGCCGTGATTGAAATCACCGACACCCAGAAGAAACTCGGTGCGCTTCATGTGCATCTGGGCAAGGTTGTCGAAGGTGATGTTTCGGTTGGCGATGCCGCCGAATTCCGCGTCGATCATACCCGCCGTTCGTCCTTGCGTGCGAACCATTCGGCGACCCATCTTCTGCATGCGGTCATGCGCAAGCATCTGGGTGATCACGTCACCCAGAAAGGATCGCTGGTTGCCAAGGATCGTCTGCGTTTCGACGTATCGCACCCCAAACCGATCACCGCCGAAGAAGCCGCTATAATCGAATTCGACGTCAACCGTCTGATCCGCGAAAACAGTGAAGTCACCACCCGTCTGATGACCCCGGACGAGGCGATTGAACTGGGGGCGATGGCGCTGTTTGGCGAAAAATACGGTGATGAAGTCCGCGTTGTTTCGATGGGCCTGCCCGAAGCAAACGAACATGCCTATTCGCTTGAACTTTGCGGTGGTACGCATGTCAAACGGACCGGCGATATCGGTATGTTCAAGATCGTATCCGAAGGTGCGGTTTCAAGCGGTGTCCGCCGTATCGAAGCCCTGACCGGTTCGGATGCCGCAAGCTATATGGCGGCCCGCGATCAGCTTCTGCAAACCATTTCGGCCGATCTCAAAGCCGTTCCCGAAGATGTTCCGGCACGTGTCAAAGCCTTGCAGGATGAACGCCGGAAGCTTGAACGCGAAGTTTCCGACCTGCGCAAGAAACTGGCAACAGCCGGTTCGGGCGGGGCATCGGGTGTTGACGCGTTCAAGGAAGTCAATGGTGTCAAACTGGCCCTGCGTGTTCTGGACGGTATCCCGGCCAAGGAACTCAAGGGCATGGTTGATGAATTGCGCGATCAGATGGGATCGGGGATTGTTGCCCTTATCTCGACCGATGGCGGCAAGGCATCAATCGTTGTCGGCCTGACCGAAGACCTCGCCGGTAAATTCAGCGCGGTCGATCTGGTCCGTGTCGGTGTCGAAAAGCTCGGCGGTAAAGGCGGCGGTGGTCGCCCGGATATGGCACAGGGCGGTGGCCCCGACGCCGATCAGGCCGACGCGGCACTTGCCGCGATTGAGGCGACGGTTGCTGGCTGAGCAGTTGCAGTGCGAATTAAAAAAGGGCCCCACAAGGGGCCCTTTTTACTGGCGCTGTGATGAGTTTCAGCCTTGCAGTATATGCTTATTGAGTTGTGCAAGTTTCTGCTGCTTTTCCTCGTCCGTCATTTCTTCATCTTCGTTTACTGTCAGAAGCTCCTCTGCCGATGTTGGCAGCGTGGATTTGGAGGCTTCATCCTGCTGGCCGATCAGTTGGGTTTCGGTTCGTGACTTGGCACCTGCATTTGCCGCAAGCGGGTCAAAAGGCAAAGTATCCGATAGTGGTGCGGCTTTGCCTGAGCTGGCATCGTCTCCCTGCCGTTGGCGCATGAAGGCGATGGTTTCTTCGGGGACCTGTTTGTTCGCAACGTTGATCCCCAGCTTTTGAAACGATGCAACATTGAACTGGGACGGATTAATGCTGGTCATGCAGTGTTTTCCAAAAGTTTTACCCTGAAAAGTTGCAAGCAATAATCAGACCACCCGTTCATCTATGTGCCGTTGGATTTAACTGTCGTATGATCATTTCTGGATAGCGGCATTTCTTGCCGGGTTGCGTTTTCCACTACGCCAGAGCTGCCAGCCAAGATTCATGCCGGTTGCGGCAATCACAATCGCCACTACCCCGATGATCTGGGCGGTATCCGGGCGATAGCCAAACGCAATCAGATCGACAAGAATGGCGACGACTGGATAGATGAAGGACAGCGACCCTTGCAAATGGGTAGGTAGTTTCTGAACCGCGCCATACATCAACACATACATGATCCCGGTATGAACCACGCCAACCATGACGAGCGCGCCCCAGCTCGATGGCGTATCGGGCAGGTTATCAAGATTGGCAAAGGGAGCGAGCAGCAGAATACCGACACAAACCTGGATGAGCGCGATCAGATGCGGCGGGGTACCTTTCAGCTTTTTGGTAATGATGGCAGCCACCGCCCAGAAAAAGGCTGCGACCAATGCCATCGCGATGCCGCCTGCATAATTGGTGCCGGTAAAGCCGCCATCGGGCTTGCCCGATATGATCAGGAGCAGACCGCCAAATGCAATCGCAAGCCATGCAAATTTATTGGCTGTCAGTTTTTCACCAAACAGCAATGCACCGAACATCACCAGCATGAAGGGCTGGGTATTGTAAACGGCTGTTGAAATGGAAATCGATGCCATCGAATAGGACTGGAATAACAGGAACCAGTTTATCACGATGGCAACACCACCAAGCGCGGCCCAACCCAATATCCGCAGGTTCAAAAGTCCGCGTAAAAACCCCATGCCAGCGCAAACGACAAGCAGGGCCCCAGCCCCGAATACGCACCGCCAGAAAACAACATCAAGAGCGGATTGCCCCGACATCACAACGAACCAGCCAATTGTGCCCAGGATCGTCATGGCCGCGGTCATTTCGACCGTGCCGCGCAGTTTTTCATCCATCGGAATGCTCCGTTAAACTGATTTTATGGATGAAATTTGCGCCTTTTTTCGGCTTTGTTCCATGGTTTGAGATTGAAAATGTCGGCTCTTTACTTAACTATATAAAGTTTATGTCGAATATTTATAGGAAAAGTAAAGTGATCGATGAAATCGACCAGAAGATACTGAAAATCCTGATTGGTGATTCGCGTATCTCGCAAAAGGAACTGGCAGCCCGTGTCGGGCTATCATCCCCCGGCGTGGCGGAACGGGTCCGGCGTCTGGAGGAACGCGGCGTTATTCGGGGCTTTACCATTGATGTAAATCCCGAAGCACTTGGCTATCCGCTGCAGGCGATCGTACGCATTCGTCCGCTGCCGGGCAAATTGCATATCGTTCAGCAGATGATCGAAGAAATTCCAGAATTCGGGGAATGCGACAAGGTCACGGGCGATGATTGTTATATTGCGCGGCTTTATGTCCGCTCGATGGGGGAGCTTGATACATTGCTGGATCGCATTGTCGACAAAGCGGAAACCAACACATCTATCGTGAAATCGAAGTCGGTTGAACGACGCATGCCACCGCCGGTCATGCGTTGATGGTTTCCGGTTATCGGTCTGCCGGGTTTTGCGTGGCAAAGGCCACCAGTTCATCTATGAAAACACGTTGGCGTTTGGGCATGAAATCGGTTTCGGGCCAAACAGCAAAGATATCGCGCTGTTCGGTTTCCCAGTCGGGCAGAAGCGCTACAAGTCGTCCAGCCCGCAGCCTATTGCTGATAATGCTGTGTGGTACAAGGCCGATGCCGTGGCCTTCTTCTATCATAAGTGATGCCAGTTCGATCTCGTCGACGTCAAACCGGCCATCAACGCTAAATACCTCGTTGCGTCCTGTTTTGCGGTGGGTCAACCGCCAGGTTCGAAGCGGACTTGCGACAATCATCGCATGATAACGCAGTTCTTCGGGCGATGTCGGTGTGCCGAATTTCGCCAGATATTCCGGGGCGGCACAGGCAACCAGATAGGTGTCACACAGCTTGCGCAGGACGAGAGATTGCTGGGTTTGCTTGCCGACGCGGATGGCGACATCAAAATTGAATTCGCCAAGCGGCAATACACGATTGGACAGGGTCAGCCGCAGATCGATATGGGGATGTTTACGAAGAAAAGTGCTGAAAAACGGGGCGAGCCAGCTTCGGGCGAGATTGACAGGCAAGGCGATCTTCAAAATCCCGGCAGGCTCGTTATGGCGTGTGTCGATACTTTCAAGCGTTCTGTTCATTTCGGTGACCAGAGGGCGTAACTGGTCGAAATAGGTATGCCCGGCATCAGTCAGGGCGAACCGTCCGCTGCCGCGTAGCAGCAGTTTGCAGCCCAGCTTTTCCTCCAGCTTTTGCAGGCGTCGGCTAAGTGTCGCCATCGGAACCTCCAGGGCAATCGATGCCTGCCGGAGGCTACCAAGTTCGGCTATGCGAATGAAAAGGGCGAAATCGTCCAGTTGCGCATGTTCCATATGTGGAAACTCAAATCCCGAAAATATCCACTATTCCCAAAAATGAGATTATCGCATTGTCCGCTCCATGCCCACCGTAAACGGGAACCAAATCAAAGGAGCCTCACATGCTTCCGGCACGTTTTTATCGTTTTGTATTTTCCGGTCTGATGTCGATCTGGCTGTCGACCCTGATGACCGGGCTGGTGACACTGATCAATACTGGTATCGACCCCGAATTTCTGCTGCGCTGGGGGCGGGCATTTGTCATTGCCTGGCCTATTGCCTTTTCGCTGGTTCTGATCAGTGGCGGCACGGTGACGCGCATCGCAAATAACCTGACCCGCCATTCACGTGTTCAGGCCGCTGAATAATCGTCTTTGGCCTGTTGCTGTCGCAGGACACGGTTGACGGCACGTTCAACCGCCCTGCGATCAGCCGCCTCGGCGATGTTTCGCGCGGCCGTCCGTCCGATAAGGCGCGCATGATCGCGCAGGGTGTCCTGCTGTTTGGCTGTTTTGGCCTGTCCGATCAGACTTTCAAGAACTTCTGCCATTGGCAACAACACATAGGGCTTGGTGCTTGCCGATTGTCGGATCTGGTTAAATGCCGCGTCCAGCATCTCGCCGAAATCCGAAAGATGGGCACATATCCGTTCCTGTCCTTGCTCGTCTCGCCAAAGGCCCAACGGGGAATGAAAATTCATCGCCTGTGGCATGGCCCGGCCCAGACGATAAATCACCGCAATTGCGGTAAACGGGTCATTGATGCCCGGTGACAATGCGCGCAGGGCGACCTCGACGAGTTGGCGCAGGGCGAACTCGATATCAAGCATCGCGGTGCGCTGATTGCCAATCAGTATCTGTTCGGTAATGAAATTCCGGTATTCGTCGATGTCGTCTGTTGCATTGGCGGCATTTATGCTGATTTCTCCGATAATGTCTTCGGCAATCACATGCTGTCCGGCATGGATTGTCAGGGCGATATGAATGTCTGCCTTGGTCGCAACCTCCAGCAAACCTTCATAGTCGATGCCCTGCACATAACCAGATTTTGCGGCCTTGATGGCTCTGTCAGGGTTGATTGTTCCCGCATCAGGCAGGGTGCATCCGGCTTCTGCTGCATGGTCGATTGGTTTTGAAAGCGTTTCCAGCGACGATGCAATCGTTTCTTCCAGATTTCCGCCGACTTTCTGGATGACTTGATCCGCTACAATGGATCGACCCAGATGATGCACAAACAGAATCAGGACAAACAGGCTTACGACAAAAAGGATAATCCCGGTTATGGCGGCAATTTGCGGGACCTGATCCTCCTTGCCCTGGCCCCCCATGATGACAAGGGCAGTGATCAGAAACAGAATGGATCCGACAAAACTGCCCAGTGCATTTTGTGTTTTGGGATCGCCCATGAAATTGCGAATGGTGCGTGGGCCCAGTGATCCGGCGGCAAGTGTCAGAACCACCATGGTTACGGACAGGGCAAAGGTGGTCATGGTCACAAGGGTGGCAAGAAGGGTCGATGTCAGGTCCTGTACCGTTTGAACCGTTCCGAAACGCGGCCAGAAATCCGGTAGGCTGGCAATCATCTCCTCGCCCGGGAGGCGAATTGCCAGCAAGGCAACAGTGGCACCGCCAATTGCATAAAGCAGCGGAATAAACCACAAGCTGTGACCAAGAAATTCCCATATCCGGATAAATCGGTGAAACATTTACTGCGGTCCTGTTCTTGCCGTGTGCTTTGCGTGGCGACAAATGCCGCCCGTTGGCAAAGCCGAAACCGGGACAGCGATCCAGTGTTAAACGTATGAGGTTAAAGCCGGTTCCCTGTTTTCTGCGTTTGGGTGCATCCGTTGAGTGTTCGGATGAATGCCACCCATGCAAAATTCGCGATTGTTTGGTGTTAAAAAATGAACCAAATTCGATTTTACGTCATTTATTGAAAGGCAGGGATATGGCAACCCTGAACGACCCGGAAAAGCAACCGCTGAGACAGCGGCCAAACCGCATTGAAAAACGTCAGCAGCGCGAGGAACTGATCCTTGAACGCGCGGGCGAGCTGATTGCGGAATACGGGTTTTTCGAACTGAAGATGTCTGATCTGGCCCGCGCCTGCGATATTTCGGTTGGCACACTTTATGCCCATTTCGCCAGCAAGGAGGACTTGCTGCTTGGGCTTGCGATTCTGGCGGGGCAAAAACGCGCCGGGTTTTTCGATTATGCCCATGCTCATGACGGCAGTGCGATGGAAAAGTTCATTGTCGCAAGCCTGCTTGATATCCGCTTTTCCATTGATCACCCGCAATGGTTTGAGGCCGAATATCTCGCTCTGGCCCCTTCGATCTGGCAGCGCGCAACCCCGTCGCACCATCAAAGCCAGCTCGCCGGGATCGGACG
The DNA here is from genome assembly GCF_001613805.1 of Thalassospira lucentensis. Classification (GTDB taxonomy): domain Bacteria; phylum Pseudomonadota; class Alphaproteobacteria; order Rhodospirillales; family Thalassospiraceae; genus Thalassospira; species Thalassospira lucentensis_A. The sequence continues at coordinate 386,436 of NZ_LPVY01000021.1, read as the reverse complement.
TATCACCGAAATGTTCCAAAGCTTCCTGTCCGATGCTGCCAATGAACTGGGGGTATCGGGCGATGTGATCGCACAGACCCGCAACCTCAATCTTGGCAGTTGGGGGCTTTCATTTGGCATGAATGCCCTGGCCCTTTCAGAAATAACCGACCGCCATTATGGCACTGAATTGCGCAGCAATGCGATTGACATCTTCTGCGACAGTCTGGCCGATCTTTTGGCCGGGGCGGGATGGTATGTCGATGACGCTCGCCAGATCGTGCGCGACCTTGCCGCCCGCTATGCCGATCTGAAATAGCCACTGGCGACGCTATCAATTAACCACCACCACCAAAATGCCCCACGGAGTATTCGCCCCATGTCCCAGGAAACCAAAACCATGTCCGCGGTCTTTTTGACCGTGCTGTTCGGTTTTGCCGGGTTCAGCCTGCCTTATCCTGTTTTCAGCCCGATGTTTCTGAAACCCGAACTGGGTTTTCTTGATCCCTCGGTGCCCACAGAATACCGCACGATGCTTTTGGGTGTCGCCATGGCGCTTTATCCCATCGGGCAGTTTATCGGTGCACCGTGGCTGGGGCGGGTATCGGACAAGCTTGGCCGCCGTCCAGTTCTGATGGCGTCGCTGACCGGTGCGGCCCTTGGCTATCTGGTGACCGCCTATGGGGTGGCGACTGCAAATTTGCCGTTGGTTTTGATTGGACGTTTTGTGTCGGGCCTGTGCGAGGGCAATATGGCGATTGCCCAATCGATTGCATCGGATATCAGCCGTCCGGAAACCAAGGTGCGCAATTTTGGTCTGATCACGGTCGCGATCAATGTCGGCTGGATCATCGGCCCGCTGATGGGCGGCTTTTTCTCCGACCCGACCATTCATCCGTCCTTTAACGTTTCCTGGCCGTTCTATTTTGCCGCAGGTATGTATGCCTTTAACCTGCTGGTGGTATTCGTAATCCTGCGCATTCCTGAATATGCGCGCCGTCGCGGCACGCCAAAGGGTATGACGCCACCCGCTACCCGCACGGTCTGGGCGACGATCAAGGACCCCGACCTTTTGCCGGGTTATGTGATTTCGTTCTTCAGCTATATCGCGGTTTATATCTTCTTTGCCTTTTTCGGGGTCTATCTGGTACAGAATTACGACGTCACCAGCAGTTTCCTTGGCATGTGTTCGGCAATCATTTCGATCCCGCTGATCCTTGCCGGATTGACGGTTGATCGTGCGCAGAAGATTTGCGGCCTGATCGGTGTGGGGACCCTTGGTCATCTGTTTTTGGGGATCGGCCTGATCACGTTCCTGATCCCCGATGGGCTGGTGTGGATATTTGTGCCGATGTGTCTGGCGGCATTCGGTATTGCCTGGTGCGAGGTGACGACCAGCCTGTTTATTTCCAACGCAGCCGGATCACATGAACAGGGGCAGGCGCTTGGCGTTTACCGTTCTGCCCATGTTCTCGCCGAAGCCGCCGCCGTGCTGATCGGTGGGGTTCTGGCCGGTATCGCCAGTTACGCGCCCTTCTTCCTTGGCTTTATCGCCGCAATGCTATGCGTGATCGGCATTCTGGGATGGCTGCGCATTCGTCAAACGACGGCAGAGGCAGATGTGCCGGCGGTTTAAGTTACCCGACGTCTTGTCTTTCAGATATCAATCGGTGCATGGGCGGCGCGTGCAATCAGCTCGGCCGCCTTTTTGCTGTCTTTGCGGTTCTTGCCCGGCAGTTTTGCAAGATCGTCGGCAAGCACACGGGTTTCTTCGATTCCGTCCAGATCGGCACTGATTTCCATGACCCGGTCCCAGATCGCCTTGTCATCCATACCGCCCATTACGGTCAGCGTGATAGCGCGGTTAAGGGCGGCTTCGGCATTTTCGGGATCATGGCTCAGGATCAGTTCGAACGCTTCAAAGGCTGCAATCAGATGCCCTTCGCGCAGATTGATCACACCCAGATCATTTGATGCGACCATCGATGCCGGATCAATCCGCAAAAGCTGCTCGATCGCGCGGCGTTCGCTTTCGATATCGTCATTGGCGCGATGTGCTGTTGCGATCAGCCGGTGGATATTGGAATTGCCCGGCTGGTGATGGGCGGCGTTCTGAAAGGCGCTTAACGCATATTCGGGCTGCTCAAGTTCCAGAAGGGCCTGTCCGCGTAAAATCAGCAAATCGGGATCGGTCGGATGATGACGCAAAACGATATCGACATGGTTAAGTGCCGAACGGGCATCCCCGTTTTCAAGCAGCGCGCGTGCAATGTGATGCACGCATTCTTCGTGGCCTCCATCAGATTGCAGCACAGTACGGTATTCACCAAGTGCTTCGGTTAGTGAACCTCTTTCATGAAGGGCGCGGGCCAACCCGAACCGCGCTTCAAGATTATCCTCATCCTCGCCAAGTGCCTGGCGCAACATATTGATCGCAGCGTCATATTGGCGGCGTTTAAGCGCGGCAAGCCCCATATCCGCAAAGGACATAGTGGTCATGCAAATTCTCCCAACCTTGGTGTCATTCTGTTGCCCGGAACATCAAATTTATCGAATTTCGATGGGATTATAGGCGGTGGGGCAATCATTTCCATCCCCGATCTGCAGAAAGTCAAACCTGCCCGGGACGGCAGGCGGAGATCACAAATTAGTGTCGCTTGCGCAGGGTTTCAGACGGTAGAACACCGAACTGCCTTGCATAGCTTTGCGAAAAGCGTCCGGCATGGGCAAAGCCCCATTTCATCGCGATTTCGGCAACGCTTGCCCCATCCTCGCTGTCAAGAAGGTCTTTATAGGCATGGCTTAGGCGCACCGATTTTAGATACGCCATCGGCGATATGCCATAGGCGGCATTAAATGCCGTTTGTAACGTCCGATAACCGCAATCCGCATGCTGTACCAGAGTTTCAAGTGTGATCGGTGTATGGGCGTGGGCGTGGATGTAATCGCGTGCCCGTTTCACATAGTGCGGAACCGCGTTGGATTTCGTTTGCCAATGCAGAAGTTCCGAACAAGAATTCGGAAGCATCATCAGGATATTTGTCAAAAGCAAATCCTGAAGACCGCTCAGAACAATGGAATTGTCGGAATTGAGCAGAGGACCATCAAGGGCCTGTGCGATGTAATTCAGGGTATTGCATACATGCCGACCCGGTGCGGAGGCCAGATCAAGGCTGATTTCAAAGCCTGGATCCGTGGCTGAGCCATCATTGCCCAAAAGCATCCGGCAATGTTTGGAGAGAATATCTTTTGGCAACCGGACGCCAAAGCAGGCAAACCGGTCTTCGTCCGCGAAAAGGGGCATGCGCATGTCGCGGATCAGTCCGCGTCTGGTCGAAATCGTGTAATCCCGCCCCTGATGCTGGACCGTGCCGCCGCCTTCGGTCGGGATGATCATGAACAGTGCATCATTATCGCTTTCTGGTGTCCGAAGCTGGATGCGGCAATCGCCAAAGGACGAATGCAAAACCTGCAAATCGCCCAAGGCAGTCACCCGAACCGCGACATCGAAAAATGCAGGTCGTTCGATCAGGTCCAGTGAATCAATGGAATTCAGATCAGCCAAAAGGGCACGTGTCTCGTTCAGATCACGTGATGATAAAACCTGATGATTCTCAAGATATGTCACACAAGCTTCCCCCTGACGCACTGCAAAATCGCAATCGAGCAGCTTTGTAACTCCCCCGGGCACCAGAACTTTATAACAGTTTGGAATTTTTATGATTTTCAATGATGGTAAGCTATTGGCTGTAACGGCACAAGCTCGTTGAACCGGGCGGCTCGTGAACTCGTCCCTTGCCCTGCGAGCGGCAACATCCTAGGTTAACGTAAACGTCAACTTATGTTGCAGGGCAAAATGAAATTTCAGGGTACGGAAAATTACGTCGCGACCGAGGATCTGATGGTGGCAGTCAATGCCGCAATCACCTTGCAGCGGCCGCTTCTGGTCAAGGGCGAACCAGGAACCGGTAAGACCGTTCTGGCCGAGGAAATTGCAAAATCGCTTGGCAAGAAACTGATTACCTGGTCGATCAAATCAACCACGCGTGCGCAGCAGGGGCTGTATGAATATGACGCGGTTTCGCGCCTGCGTGACAGTCAGTTGGGTGATGCGCGTGTGCACGATATCGCCAATTACATTGTCAAGGGCAAGCTTTGGGAAGCGTTCGAGGATGAAAGCGCACCGGTCCTTTTGATCGATGAAATCGACAAGGCCGATATCGAGTTTCCCAACGACTTGCTTCAGGAACTCGATCGGATGGAATTCTTTGTTTACGAAACACAGGAAACCATCAAGGCTGCCAACCGCCCGATCGTGATCATCACATCGAACAATGAAAAGGAACTGCCCGACGCGTTCCTGCGCCGGTGTTTCTTCCATTACATCCGCTTCCCCGATGCCGAAACCATGGCCGAAATCGTTGCGGTCCATTTCCCCGATATCCAGAAACGTCTGGTGTCGGAGGCATTGAACCTGTTTTACGACATGCGCGAAGTTGGTGGGCTTAAGAAAAAACCGTCTACCTCCGAACTGCTTGATTGGCTTAAACTTCTGATGGCCGAGGACTTGCCGCCCGAAGCATTGCGGGCCAAGGATGCCAAAACTGCCGTGCCGCCACTGCATGGGGCGCTTTTGAAAAACGAGCAGGATGTTCACCTGTTCGAACGGTTGGCCTTCATGGCGCGGCGCGAAGGGCGTTAGAGCATCATGTTCACCGGCTTTTTCTTTAAGCTGAAAGAGGCCCGCGTTCCGGTCAGTTTACGGGAATATCTGACGCTGCTCGAGGCTGTCGAAAAGGGCCTTGCGAACTATGCGGTCGAGGATTTCTATTATCTGGCACGCGCAGCACTGGTGAAGGATGAACGCCATCTTGACCGGTTCGATCAGGTCTTTGGTGCCCATTTCAAGGGCGTGATTGATCTGATGGACGGCATGGATGAAGTTGCCGAGGCCGATATCCCCGAAGAATGGCTGCACAAGCTTGCCGAAAAATTCCTGACCGACGAGGAAAAGGCCGAGATCGAGGCGCTGGGCGGTTGGGAAAAGCTGATGGAAACCCTCAAACAGCGGCTTGAGGAACAGAAAGGCCGCCATCAGGGCGGCAATAAATGGATTGGTACTGCCGGGACATCGCCCTTTGGGGCCTATGGCTATAACCCCGAAGGGGTGCGGATCGGGCAGGACAAATCCCGCCATCGCCGTGCGGTCAAGGTTTGGGATAAACGCGAGTTCAAGAACCTTGATGACAGTGTCGAAATCGGCACACGCAATATCAAGGTGGCTTTGCGGCGTTTGCGCAAATGGGCCCGGACCGGGGCCGCCGATGAACTTGATCTGCCCGGCACCATTACATCAACCGCCCGTCAGGGATGGCTTGATGTGCAGATGCGGCCCGAACGCCATAACGCGGTCAAGGTTCTGATGCTGTTTGATATCGGCGGGTCGATGGATGACCATATCAAGGTCTGCGAGGAACTGTTTTCCGCGGTCAAAACCGAATTCAAGCATCTTGAATATTATTACTTCCACAATTGCCCCTATGAAGGGCTGTGGAAGGACAACGCGCGCCGCCGTACCGATCAGGTTTCAACATGGGATGTGATCCGGACCTATGGTGCGGATTACAAGCTGGTGATTGTCGGTGATGCCACCATGAGCCCCTATGAAATCACCTATCCCGGTGGTTCGGTCGAACACTGGAATCAGGAAGCCGGGGCGGTCTGGATGCAGCGGTTGCTTGATCATTTCGAACATGCCGCCTGGATCAATCCGCAGGCGGAAAACTGGTGGCAGTATCATGGCTCGATCCAGATTATGTACAAGTTGATGGAAGGCCGTATGTATCCGCTAACCCTTGAGGGGCTTGACCGTATGACTGGTGCGCTAAACCGCTAAATGCCCGTAGCCCGTCTGACATTTCAGGCAGGCCCGAGAAACAGATAGCTTTCGGTTTTGGCGATGCCTTCCATGGCGCGTACGGTCGTGACCACCTGATGAAAATCCGAAAGGGCAGGGACCTGAATTTCCGCGATCAGGTCCCATTCGCCATTGGTGGTGTGAAGGGCGGCAAAGCCAAGATTTTTCCGCAGGCTCGCGACCAGCGTTTTCACATTCTTGCCCGATAGCTCGATCATCATCACGCCCCGGATGGTGCCATCGGCGGCATCGTCGCGCAGGCGCACGGTAAATCCGGCAATCACGCCCTGATCGATCAGGCGGTCCATACGGGTTTTAACCGTCCCGGCTGCCACCCCCAGAAGTTGTGCCAGTTTCGGGACGGAAGCACGTGCATTGACGCGCAGTTCGGCAAGAAGGCGACGGTCAAGATCATCCATGATTTCATCCTGATTTGACGATTTCGTCAATTATCCTGATGAAAACATCAATTTCCAATCGAAAATTGTATCAAACTGGGATTTTAACTGATTTCGGCAAAGCTTATCCTGCTGCCAAATCATCAGGGAGCAAATAAATGACCATGCCGGAAGATCGATGGGCCCCTTATGCCCGCACCACTGAAATCGCCGACCGTCTGACCCGTTTTGGCAGTGTCACCGGCAGTGCCGGGGAAGCCGATATCACCGGCTTGATCGTCGATATCCTGCGCGAAATTCCCTATTTTCAGGACAATCCCGACAATATCGCGGTGATCGACAGCCACCTTGTCGCGGGTGGCAGCCGTATGGCCAAAAGCGTTGTCGCACTTGTGCGGGGAACCGGGCGCAAGACAATGGCAATGGCCGGGCATTTTGATGTGGTTTCGATTGAAAATTATCACGACCTGAAACATCTGGCTTTTGAGCCTGATGCACTGTGTGAGGCCCTGATTGACGATCTTTCGAGCCGGGAAAATCTTAGCGATGCCGAGGCACTTGCCCTTCGCGATTTTCAGACCGGCGATTTCATCCCGGGGCGCGGGTTGCTTGATATGAAAAGCGGTGACGCGGCGGGCATCGCGTTTCTGGAACATTTCAGCCAGCAACCAGATCGGCAAGGCAATGTCGTCCTGTTCCTGACCCCTGATGAAGAACGCAATTCATGCGGTATGCGCAGCCTGCGTAACGCGTTGCCGGACCTGATCGCACGCTGGAGCCTAGACATTATCGGTGGGGTCAATCTGGATGCGAGCAGCGATACCGGCAATGGCGAGATCGGGCGCGCAATTTTCCATGGCTCGGTCGGAAAGCTTTTGCCCTTTGCCCTTGTTGCCGGTTTGCCAACCCATGTCGGTTATCCGTTTGACGGCATTTCAGCCCATGCCATCGCATCGGAAATCATGCAGGCGATCGAAGCCAACAGCGAACTGTGTGATCGTGGTATGCGTGAAACCGCACCACCCCCGGTCTGTCTTGAGGCCCGCGATGTCCGCGACATTTACGAAGTCACCACGCCTGAGCATGTCTGGATGGCGTTTAACTGGCTGGTGATGGGGAAAAGCTGTGCTGAACTGATGGGCGACTTCACCAACATTGTAGAGGATGCCGGAAACCGAGCGCTTGAACGGTTCACAGGTAATGCTGCCCGTTATGCCAAAGCCAACAGGCAAGCCGCCCCGGCAGCTTTGCCGCCCTTGCGCATGGTAACGGTTGCCCAATTGCGTGACATGGCGTTTGCATCCGGGGGCAGCGATGCGCTTGACCGGATTGAGGCGGTCGACCTTGAAACGGCACAGGATAACAATCCCCTGAACCGCACTCGCGTTCTGGTGCGTGCCATGCTGGCCGAGGCGCATTTGCGCGGCCCCGCGGTGATAACCGGAATGGCCGGTCTGCATTACCCGGCCGTGCATGTCGATATGGCAAAGGATATGGATCGGGAGTTTTTGGATGCGATTGGCCGGGCCCGCACTACGATAGAGGGCCGTCACGAAACGCAAATTTGTGACCGTGGTTATTTCATGGGTATATCGGATATGAGCTTTTTCGGCCATGCAACCGATGCAGGCGATACCGAAATCATCGCTGCCAGCACCCCGATAGCTGAACTGGTGGATCGTCCGGTTGACAATGCCCTGACCTATCCGGTGGTCAATATCGGCCCGTGGGGCAGGGAATATCATCAACGTCATGAACGGCTTTATGCACCATACGCCTATCATGTGCTGCCCGATTTTCTGGCCGAAATCGCGGGCGAGCTTTTGGGCTGAACAACCCGTTTCAAAGCAATCCATGGAAGGCGATCAGGCGTAACAGTTTCAAGAAACTTTGCGCTATCGCCTTCTGCCTTGTTCCTGCCGCATCGTTTCGTCACTATGCTGGGCAAAACTTATGCGGAAATAAGGAGTTATGGGATGCTGATGAAATCTGCCCGTGCGGCCATTCTGGGAACGGCACTTGCCATTCTGCCTTTGTCGATTACACCGGCAATAGCACAGGACAGTACCCTTGAACGGGTTGTGATCGCCCATCGTGGGGCATCGGGCTACCTGCCCGAACATACCCTTCCGGCAAAGGCGCTTGCCTATGGCATGGGGGCGGATTTCATCGAGCAGGACGTGGTGATGTCCAAGGACGGTGTGCCGGTTGTCCTGCATGACATCCATATCGATACCACGACCGACGTTGCCAAGAAATTCCCCGACCGCAAACGTGAAGATGGCCGGTACTACGCCATCGACTTCACGCTTGAAGAACTCAAAAGCCTGAATGTTACCGAACGGTTCAAAGCCGATACCGGCGAGCAGATATATCCGGATCGCTTCCCCGGCGAATATGCGATTTTTAAAATTCCCACACTGGAAGAAGAAATCGCCATGATCCGGGGGCTTAACAAATCAACCGGGCGCGATGTTGGCATCTATCCGGAAATCAAGGACCCGGCCTGGCACAAGGTCGAAGGGCAGGATGTGACCGCTGCGGTCATCAAGATCATGGAACATTGGGGATATGGCACTCCGGAATCCAATTCCTTTGTCCAGTGCTTTGACTGGGCTGAAACCAAGCGTATTCGGAATGATCTGAAATATCAGGGCAAGCTGGTTCAGTTGCTGGGTGAAAACAAATGGGGTGCGCCCGAAGGCACGGATTACGATTATCTGAAAACCGATGACGGTGTCGCGGAAATGGCAAGCGTCGTCGATGGTATCGGCCCGTGGCTGCCGCAAGTCATCGAAGGTCTTAGTGCGGATGGCAAGGCGATCATGACGCCAACCCTGATCGCAGCCCAGCGCGCGCAGTTGAAAGTCCATCCCTATACCCTGCGCGCGGATCAGTTGCCTAAATGGGCGGGGGACATGGATATCGCGCTTAAGGCGATTTTTGACGATGCGGGGATTGATGGCATCTTTACCGACTTCCCCGATCAGGTTGTCGAATATCTGGCGGCAAGACCGCAACAGGACTGACCGGAAGGATCAAATACCGCTGCCCCGGAACAGTTTCGGGGCAGTATGCGTTCTGACCCGGACAGACGGGGCGAAATAGACTGTTTCCAATGTGATCGTTTTCGTAGGGCGGCAATTGTCGCATGCTGGAGGCGACAGTTTTTTTAATCAAGGAGGCAAAATTGGCCAAGGTTCTGGTTCTTTATTATTCAATGTACGGGCATATCGAAACCATGGCGAACGCGGTGGCCGAAGGTGCGCGTGGTGTGGCGGGTACACATGTCGATGTCAAACGTGTGCCCGAAATCATGCCCGAAGATGTCGCCAAGGCTGCGGGTGCGAAGCTCGATCAGGTTGCGCCGGTTGCTGCGGTTTCGGATCTTCCAGAATATGATGCGATCATCTTTGGCGTGCCGACACGCTTTGGCAATATGTCGGCCCAGATGCGCAACTTCCTTGATCAGACCGGCGGCCTTTGGGCCAAGGGCGCATTGATCGGCAAGATCGGTTCGGTCTTTGCCTCGACCGGAACCCAGCACGGCGGTCAGGAAACCACCATCACGTCGACCCATACCACGCTTCTGCATCATGGCATGGTCATCGTTGGCGTACCATACAGCTGTGCGGGATTGACCAATATGGACGAAATCACCGGCGGTTCGCCCTATGGAGCAACAACACTGGCCGGTGCCGACGGTTCGCGTCAGCCATCGCAGAATGAGCTTGATATCGCCAAATTCCAGGGAAAACACGTCGCCGAGCTGGCCGCCAAGCTGGCCGTTTGACAGATTACAGTATTGATGAAAGGCCGCGCAGATAGGTCTGCGTGGCCTTTTTGTTGACCAGATTGGGGTGAATACGGAAACAATCAGATGCCTGATTGATTATTGTTTCGCGACAGTTTTCTGCCAGATTGAGGGATATGGAAGTTTCACGGATCGCAGCCGAACGCATTTCCGGTTGCTGACAGGAGGACCCGATGTCTGAACAGGGTAAAACCCCGCGTGGCGTTGCCCGCGTACTTCGCGCGATGGATACATCCGATGGGGCAGGTGTGTCGCTTAAACGATCGGTTGGATCGCCGCAGCTCGATATGCTTGATCCGTTTTTGATGCTCGATTCAATTTCGACCGATAATGCCGACGAATATATTGCCGGTTTCCCCGAGCATCCGCATCGTGGCTTTGAAACCGTGACCTACATGGTCGAAGGTGCCATGCGCCACAAGGACAACATGGGCAATGAAGGTGTCCTGCGTTCGGGTGGTGTGCAATGGATGACCGCAGGCAGCGGGATTTTGCATTCCGAAAGTCCGGAGCAGGAAAACGGTCTTTTGCAGGGTTTCCAGCTTTGGATCAATCTTCCGGCCAAGGATAAAATGGTCACCCCGCGTTACCAGAATATCGAAGGTAGCGACGTCGCCGAACTCAGCCCCGAAGACGGTGTTGATCTGCGGCTTGTTGCGGGTGAATTCATGGGTAAAACCGGCCCGGTTAATGGCATTGCTACCAAGCCGGTCTTTATCGATGCCAAACTGGCGGCTGGTCGCGAGGTAACCCTGCCGGTGCCCAAAGGCCATGCCGCGATGGTTTATGTCTTTATCGGGGACGCAATTGTCGCCGATCAGGCTGTCACCACACATCATCTGGCCGTGCTGGAAGATGGTGATAGCATCACGCTTAAAGGCGGTCCCGAAGGCGGCCGGATGCTTTTGATCGCGGCCCGTCCGTTGCACGAACCAGTTGTTCGCTATGGCCCGTTCGTCATGAGCAGCAAACAGGAACTGATGCAGGCCTTTGACGATTACCAGCGTGGCCGTTTTGTCCGTGCGGCGGCTGTTTCCTGAAAAATATCTTCATGAAATTCTCAAAACCCCGTCAAACTTTTGGCGGGGTTTTTCTTTTGCGAACATCCGTCGATACTGTGGCATGGGCATTTCAATAGCTTACGTGGCTTGAAAGAAATACCTGCGCCCCTAACCTATAAGATGCAGGGGGCAGTAATGCTCTGCGGAGTGGGTCGGGAATGAAAAAACAATGGGTCATGATGCTGGTGTTGACCGCGTCGCTGATGATGGCGACGCAGGCAAAAGCCGATCATGTCCGGATCGTGACCGGGGATTACTTTGCCCCCTTTACCGGTCGTGATCTGCCCGATGGCGGTATCATGACCGAGATTGTCCGCCGCGCATTCGAGATTGCCGGATATGATCATGCTGAAATTATCTGGCGGTCCTGGCGTCAGGGCTATGACATGACGGTAAGGGGCGAGGTTGAAGGCACTTTCCCTTATGCTTATACCCCGTTCCGGGCGCGCTCGGTCTTGTTCTCCGAACCGGTTGCCAGCCTGTCGGCGTTTGGCTGGTATGCGAAATCTCGCCAGAATTTTGAAACCATCGATGATTTGAATGGTGCGGCACTTTGCCTGCCGCTGGGGTATGCCGAACTGGGCAGGACAAGCCAGATGCTGGCAACCGGGCGGGCAACCCGCCATGCACCGCCCGATATGCGCACCTGTTTCAAACTTCTGGGAGCCGGGCGGGTCGATATCGTCGTGGCCCCGCGCTCGGAAGCACGCGATTCCATGCGGGCCGCCGGGTTGGAACTGGATCATTTCGGGCATATCGACGAGCCGCTGTCGACCATGCCATTGCATTTCGTGGTCGGCCTGAACCATCCCAGGGCAGGCAGAATCATGCAGGATTTCAACACAGCCCTCAAGGAACTGGACGAAAGCGGCGAACTGGCCGTGTTGCTAAGCCGCGCGCAGTATTGAGGCATCAAAAGCGTGTGTTTTCCACGCGGTTGCAGGCAAAACAAAACCCCGCCAGTTTGCACCGGCGGGGTTTCATCATTCTGGCAAAATGCCGGGCAATCAGCCCATGGCAACTTTCAAGCCTTCGTCAAGTTTGTCGAGGAACTGCGTGGTGGTCAGCCATTTCTGGTTCGGACCGATCAGCAGTGCCAGATCCTTGGTCATGAAGCCGGCTTCGACGGTGTCGACGCAGACTTTTTCAAGGGTTTCGGCAAATTTCACGACTTCCGGCGTATCATCGAACTCGCCACGGTATTTCAGGCCCTGCGTCCAGGCAAAGATCGACGCAATCGGGTTGGTCGAGGTTTCTTTGCCCTGCTGGTGCTGGCGATAGTGGCGGGTGACGGTGCCGTGTGCTGCCTCTGCTTCAACGGTCTGCCCATCCGGCGTCATCAGAACCGAGGTCATCAGACCGAGCGAGCCAAAGCCCTGTGCGACGGTGTCGGACTGAACGTCGCCGTCATAGTTCTTACAAGCCCAGACGAAACCACCATTCCACTTCATCGCGCATGCAACCATGTCGTCGATCAGGCGGTGTTCATAAGTGATGCCGGCTGCTTTGAACTTATCTGCAAATTCGTTCTGGAAGACTTCCTCGAACAGATCCTTGAAGCGGCCGTCATAGGCTTTCATGATCGTGTTCTTGGTCGACAGGTAAACCGGCCAGCCAAGAGCAAGGCCATAGTTCATGCAGGCGCGTGCAAACCCGATGATGCTTTCATCAAGGTTGTACATCGACATGGCAACGCCCGAAGACGGGAAGTCAAAGACTTCGTGTTCGATCGGCTCGCCGCCGTCTGCCGGCTGGAACTTGATGGTCAGTTTGCCTGCACCAGGAACCTTGAAGTCGGTCGCGCGGTACTGGTCACCAAAGGCATGACGACCGATAACGATCGGCTGCGTCCAACCCGGAACCAGACGTGGAACGTTCGAGCAGATGATCGGCTGGCGGAAAACGGTACCGCCGATGATGTTGCGGATGGTGCCGTTCGGCGACTTCCACATTTTCTTCAGGCCGAATTCCTCGACGCGCTGCTCGTCCGGGGTGATGGTCGCGCATTTTACGCCAACGCGATGTTCCTTGATGGCATTTGCCGCATCAATGGTGATCTGGTCGTTGGTCTCGTCACGTTTCTGAACCGACAGATCGTAATATTTAAGATCAATCTCGAGATACGGCAGGATCAGCTTGGTTTTAATGAAATCCCAGATGATCCGGGTCATTTCGTCGCCGTCGAGCTCGACGACGGGATTCTTCACTTGAATCTTGCTCATGGAATACTCCCTTTCTGGCCGCGGCCAGGATACAGCGCGGCTGCCATTTGACATGTCATCCGGCGCGCGAGGGAGCGCCCTGGCCGCGTCGGGAGCCCGCAACATACAGGATGAAATCAGAAAATCAAAGAGGGCGGCGCAACATCGTTGTTAAGACTTTCGCGCAAGGCGGAAACTGGCGGGTTTTTGCACTTTGACCGGTTGCGAGATGGCCCGGAAAAACGCTGGTTTGTCCGATATTTACACCATTGCCTGAATTAATATGCAAAACACGGGCAAGGGGTATGTCATGTAAGGCGGCATGATCCTGATCAAAGAAAGCGGTTATGGAATGGGTCAAACTCGCATTTGTCGGGTTCAAGGGGGAAGACTCCGGCATTGCCAAACCGGAAGCGCATGGGGGATACCATGAACCTGCCTTATGAAACCAATATCATCATCGCGTTGTGTATTGTCGGCTTTTGCCTTTTGGGCGTTGGATACAGCTTCCGCGACCGGGGATGGGGGCTTGCCCTTGTCTGGATCGGGGTGATCACGATGATGGGACCGATTGCCTATCGTCTGCTGATCATGTTCTGAGCCAGGGAACCTCTGGTGCGGCAGGCTTATGCCTGCACCGGGGCTTTCTGGTCGACGGTTGCCGGATCAATGCCATATCCGCGTAGGAACATATCGACCGCGGCAATCACATGGCTATGCAAATCCTTTGCATGCGGTTCCCAGCCGACATAGGTCATCTGCCGGAAATCGTAATCGGCCTTAAGCAGGCTTGTGAAAAACACGGCCGCCTGTTTTGGGTCGCTCTTCGGGAAATTGCCTTCTTCCATCTGGCGTTCGAAATAGGATGTGATGATCCGGCGTCCGGTCATCAGGCCGCTTTCATAAAACACCTTGCCCAGATGCGGGAAACGCGGAACTTCGGACAGAAACAACCGCATATAGCGGATGGTTTCCGGTGTCGTCAGAAGTGTCATCAGTGTTTCGCCAAAACGGATCAGGGCGGCGCGCAACGGCATCTGCGACAATTCCAGATCGGCCATGACCGCAACCACACGTCCCGTGCAATCGCGAATCACCGCTTCGAAAACGCCGTCCTTATTGCCAAACAGCTCGTAAATTGTCCGGCGGGACCCGCCTGCCTCGGCCGTGATCATTTCAAGTGTCGTGCCCGAAAGGCCGTGCTCACAGAAAAGTTCACGGGCCGCATCGATAAGCGCTTCGCGGCGTTTCAGGGTTCTTGGGTCGATATTTCGCATCTCGGACAAGCAACTGTTCCAATTCTGCACTTGACGTTTGGTACTGATTGGTACCATAAGGGATCAAATGGTACTGATCAATACCAAAAGGATCAAACGGACGATGAGTGTGAAAAAAGTCATACTGCCCCTGATCGCTGCGGCGATTATCGGTGGCGGCGGTTATTACGGGTTCTATTGGGTGACCGAAGGTCAGTTCCACGAATCCACCGACAATGCCTATCTGCAGGCCGATGAAGTCGCGATTTCGCCCAAGGTTTCGGGCTATGTCGGCGATCTTCGGGTTGCGGAAAACCAGCCCGTCCGCAAGGGCGAACTGATGTTGTCCATCAAGGACGAAGATTATCGTGCCGAACTGAAACAGGCAGAGGCAGCACTTGAGGCGCGCCGTGCCGCGGTTCAGACCATGGACGAACAGATCACCCTGCAGATGGCGGCCATCGATCAGGCTAAAGCCAACCTGCGCATCGCCAAAGTCGAACTTGATCGCACCTCCGAGGATTACGCGCGTTACGAGGATCTGGTGAAAAAGGGTGCGGCCAGCCGCCAGAAATTCGATTACGCCAAGGCCGACCGTCAGACTGCACAGGCACAGGTTGCCGCCGCCAATGCGACCCTTGCAGTCGAGCAGGGCAGGATCGGTGTTCTGCGTGCCCAGAAGGTCGAAGCCGAACGTGCTGTGTCGCAGGCCGAAGCATCGCGCGATATCGCCCAGCAGGCTCTTGATGATACCCGTATCTATGCCCCCTTTGATGGCGTGATCGGCAACCGGTCGGTTCAGACCGGCGCACTGGTCCAGCCGGGTGAACAGTTGCTGGTGCTTGTACCGTTGCCCGGCGTTTATGTTGTGGCAAACTTCAAGGAAACCCAGATCGGCCATATGGCACCGGGCCAGAAGGTCAATGTTGAAGTTGATGCCTTTCCTGATGCCGATATCACCGGCCGGGTTGAAAGCTTTGCCCCGGCCACCGGCGCGCAGTTCAGTTTGCTGCCGCCTGAAAATGCCACCGGCAACTTCACCAAAATCACCCAGCGCGTCCCGGTGCGTATCGCCCTTGATAACAGCGACCTTGCCAAGGCCCTGCGTCCCGGTCTGTCGGTTGTTGTCAATGTCGATGTCCGCGATGACGATGGGGCAGAACATGCCTCGGGTACCGGCCTTGCGAGTGTCGTAACACCGGCACCGGAACTGTCGGAGCGTAACTGAAATGAGCAGTGCCGCCACCAGCCCCGGTTCCATAGCCGGGCCCGATGATCCGGTGCAGCATGTCGATACCACCAAGTTTATCGGTTGGGTCGCGATGGTGGTCGGCATGTTTCTGGCGATTCTTGATATCCAGATCGTCGCAAGCTCGCTAGAAAATATTCAGGCCGGTCTTTCGGCAAGTCCGGATGAAATCGGCTGGGTTCAGACCAGTTATCTGATTGCCGAAGTCGTAATGATCCCGCTTTCGGGTTTCCTGTCACGCCTGATCTCGACACGCTGGCTATTTGTCGCATCCGCCATCGGCTTTACGATTTTCAGCATCGCCTCTGCCTTTGCCTGGTCGATCGAAAGCATGATTTGGTTTCGTGCCGCGCAGGGGTTCCTTGGCGGGGCGATGATCCCGACCGTCTTTGCCACGACCTATATCATTTTCCCGGCGGATAAACGTAATACCGCCTCGGTCATGATTGGTCTGATTGCCACCATGGCGCCGACCGTTGGGCCGACGCTTGGCGGGTATCTGACGCAGTCGTTTTCGTGGCATTGGCTGTTTCTGATCAACGTTTTGCCGGGGATGCTGATTGCGCTTGTCGTGGCCGTCATGCTGGACGTGGATCGTGGCGACCGTTCGCTGCTAAGGGGCTTTGATCTGCGCGGATTGCTTGCGATGGCGGCATTCCTCGGCAGTCTGGAATATGTTCTGGACGAAGGGCCGAAAGATGACTGGTTTGATGAACGCGCCATTGTTTATGGCGCTATTATCTGCATGATTTCGGGGCTCTATTTCTTCCGGCGCATGTTTACCTATGATCATCCGATTGTCGATCTGCGTTCGTTCAGGGATCGCAACTTTGCCATGGGCTGCATCTTCAGCTTCACACTGGGCATCGGGCTTTATGGCAGCGTCTATATCCTGCCACTGCTGCTAAGCCGTGTGCGCGGCTATGACAGTCTGGAAATCGGCACCATCATGGCGGTAACCGGCATTTGCCAGTTCATATCGGCCCCGATTGCCGGGAAACTGACGGCGAAACTGCCCGCACGCGTCGTTCTTGGCTTTGGCCTGGCGCTGTTTGCGGTGGGGGTTGCCCTGAACGGTTTTCAGAACAGTCAGGTATCGTTTCACGAACTGATCCTGCCGCAGGCTGTGCGTGGCTTTGCCCTGATGTTCTGCATGCTGCCGATCACCAATCTGGCACTAGGCACCTTGCCACCGGAAAAGATCAAAAACGCCAGCGGCCTTTATAACCTGATGCGTAACCTTGGCGGGGCGATTGGTTTGGCTGCGATCAACACGATGCTCGATAAACGGACTGACCTGCATTTCGCGCATCTGGCCGAGCATATCAACACGGCCAGCACCGGTTTCCAGAATTATCTGGCGACGATGACAGCACGATACAGCGCCATGGGGCTGCCCGATCCGCAGGCAAGTGCCATGAAATCCATCGTCAATATCGTTACCCGCGAGGCCAGCATGATTTCATTTAATGATGTGCAGCTTGCCATGGCGGGCATCTTCATTCTGGCTTTGCTGCTTTTGCCACTGGCGCGCCCGGCAAGATCGGGCAAACCATCCGCCGACGCACACTAAAAACAGGATACAGCGCGATCAGACAGAAAAGGCCGCACATGTTCCCCCGACCCCGCAAGCGAAAGCTTGAGTGCGGCCTGGCCGGTCCCCGTTCCAACGGGGACCGGCTTCTTTAACTGACCAGCTTGATCACTTGTTGCGTGACACTTTCCGATCCGGGTTCGGCCCAGTAAAGGGTCGCGCTCAGTTTGAAATCGTTGTCGCGACAGTCGGCATTGATGATGGCGAAATTGTTGTCACCGGCAAAGCGGAACATCTGTTCAAATCGCCCACCGTCAAACCCGTCAATCGCGGCTGATTTCTGCATGGCAGCCGTGGCAATGCCCGGTGCCGGTTTGCGCGAAATCGCACTTGAGGTCACATTGAACAACCGCGCCTTGGGATAGGTGGTGCAATGGGTGATCTGAAACGCGCTGGCGCAGTGGACGTCGCCGCTCAGGATCACGATCGGGATGTTGCTTTCAGCCGATCGGGCCAGAAGCAATTCAAGCATCGCATTGCGTTCCTTATGGTTGGTTTCATGGCCCCATTCATCCATGAAATCATCCTTCTGGCCACCAAAGTCGAGGGTGTTGACCGCACTTTCCGTCCAATGAACGACAGGAACAGGTGAACAGATAAAGATCGCCTTTTTCTTTTTGATTGAGGCTGAATTGATCCACTTTTTGAAACGCCTGAACTGTTCCGCGCCAAGCAATCGCTGCCCGTCAGGCAATTCACAATCATGATGGCCGCGCACATCAAGCATGTAAAAGCCATAGGCTCCCTGATCGAAATGATAATCCCATTCACTGGCATCGGGATCGCCATTGATGATCTTGCTGTCAGGATTGTGGGCGTGCTGATATTCCAGATAAGCCTGTGCTGCGGCCTTGAACATCAGCATCACAAGTTCGTAATTGGCGTCTTCGTCGTCATCCTGAAAGAAATTGCAAATCTTGGCCTTGCGTTCCTTGGCAGTTAACGACCCCCAGCCATCCATGATCTCGTGATCGTCCCAGATCATGTATTGCGGGAACCGGCGATAGACATATCGCAGATGTTCGAACTGCCAGTAAATCCGGTAATAGGTGCGGTAAAGTTTGGTGAAATAGTCGATGATGGCGGGTTCCTTGAGGCTTCCGTCAGGCTTGCGATAGGTCGCGAGCAACGCGTTTTTGTTATTCTTAAGCCACACCCAGACATCCTGGATTTGCGATTTATGGTTGGTGTCGCAATAAACCTGATCGCCGCCGCCAATCACGAAATCGGCCCTTCGTTCGTTCAGCACGTCATAAAACTTATCCCATGCGCCTTCGCTGTTGGGTTTGACGCTGAACGGGTCGTGGCAGGAATAAAACCCGAATTGCAGGGATTGCGGGTTTTTGGCAAGGGTCCTGAACCAGTATGCGTGATCGCCACCCATCTCGATGCAGCGATCAAGACCAAGCTTGTCAGACGCCAGATAATAGTAATAGCGCGTATCGGGTTTAAGGCCGCTGACCTCGAATGTCATGGTCAGGTCGGTCTGATGGGTGAAATTGCGTTCGGTCATGAAGACGATATCAGTGTTTTCATCCTTCATTGCAGCAAGGCTTTTGCCCGACAGGTCATAGGCATCCTCGGGCAGCTTCTGGGCACTTACGATCAGTGTCCATAGGCCGTCCCTGTATGCCCGAACCCAGATTTTCGCGGTGCTGTCGGTGGTGTGACCGACAATGGCAGCCGTACTGATCTTGGCTTTGAGTGTTTCGTAATTGTCTGGCTGTTGCAGGCTTGTCATGGATAATCCCCGCGCGTTTTGCGGCCCGTTTTCAGGCGCTTGTTGTCCCTCTTGCCCCTTTTCGGGGTGCAGGCAGTTTAGGCGAATTTGTGCACGTATCAATTTCAAGTTTCAGATGCGATGGTTTGGCAATTTTATCGGGAATAACGCCGCATCCTGAAACAGAAAACGCCCGGTCGGGGAAACCGGGCGTTTCGGTCCATCCGGAAGGGAGACTAACCGGATGGAAACAGGGTCGAACGGCCAATTTTTTGGGAGGCTGGCCGTTTGGGATATGCCCTTACGAGAGGGGGCTCGTTGGGGGCGTGGGCGACCCTGCATTGGTGGCGCGAGGGGACGCGTCTTGTTCGGTCATCTATCTGTCTCAGGCCGGGGCCGGATCGGTTGTGCCAGATGTCTTGAGCCGCTTGGCATGGCGGCGTTTCGAATAGGTGATCTGCATGATACCCAGCATCACCAGAAGGGCCGAAATCCAGAAAACACTGTCATGTGTCGGCGCCGGTGTCAGGTCAAACCGTGCGGCAAGCAT
Source organism: Thalassospira lucentensis (assembly GCF_001613805.1). Lineage (GTDB taxonomy): Bacteria > Pseudomonadota > Alphaproteobacteria > Rhodospirillales > Thalassospiraceae > Thalassospira > Thalassospira lucentensis_A. The sequence goes on along the minus strand of NZ_LPVY01000021.1, from coordinate 366,697 downwards.
TTCGAGCCCCAACAGGATAAAGGGCAGGATACTTGTCGCCAGGATGTATTTCTCCATCCCGGCTGTCTTGATCGACCGCAATGTCAGGACCATGGCAGGGCCGCGCAACAGCGTTCCAAGGATCAGACCGGCCAATATGGTCTCGATCCCGAAGAACCCGTCAAGCGAGGTGTAGGGGATCGGAACCGGGCTGATGGCGCCGATCAGCGGTGGGAAGATCAGAAACACCGAGGCGGTAATCAGCAGCAAAACCCCGGTAAAGCGCAAATGCGACCATGCATCCCTGATCTGGTTATCGGGGTGTTTTTCCGCCAGAACCGATGATGAAATCGCCGTAACCTCGGATGCCAGCATCAGCCACACCGCCGGATTGGCAAAGCCGTCGGGCAGATGCCAGGCAAGGAAGCCAGCCCCGGTAAGCAGGATTGCATGGCCGAACCATTCCGATTTGCCCGGTGCGCGGCCAAGGATGAAGGCTGCGGCAAGGGCTGCCATCGGCATGCCGGTTTGCGATAAGATTCCGCTTTCAGGCGCGCTGATATAAACCAGTGCCGCGGTCCAGCTGACCCCGGTCAGGACACGCAAAATTCCATAGGCCCAGTTGATCCGCAACGTGAATTGTCGCCACGGAATGGTCCGACCGGGGGCAAGCAACACCAGCGCCAGCCCGCCAAAGACGAGTTGCCAGCACGTCATGGCATAGACATCGACATCAAACGCCGTCAATGCGATCCGGTTGCACACCAGAAGCATCGCCCAGACGAAAGTCGTGCTGACAAGCAGGATCAGAACCGGCATATGAAAAAACTTTAAAAGTTATGAACAATGACAGTCTCTTGGATTCAGGAATGAATAGCCATGCCCGATATTTAAGGGGTGCTATTCATATTTGTATCGCGGGGCAGGCTGCCGCCAGCCATGCGGACTTCCACAGGCGGCGGCTGTTAACCCGTGACACCAGGCCGTATGATCAGCTAAAAATCAGCGACTGATGCGCACCCACCCCGGCCAGAACACCGGCTGCGGATGCCAGCGTCGCATTATGCCGTGCGGTGGCGGCATCCCCTGCGGCAAAGACGCCAGGGATACTGGTTTCCTGTGATGCATCGACTTTGATAAACGGTCCGGCAAAGCCTTCTTCGAACGCGCAGCCGAGCATTTCGGCAAGTGGGTTGGTCATGGAAACGGTGGGTCCGGCAAACAGGGCCTGAATGGGCATGCTGCGCCCGTCAGCCAGTTTAACGGCCTCAAGGTCGGGGGCTGCGCCGATCAGTTCGACAATCGGGCTTTGTTCAATCGTGATCCCGCGCGCATCCATCTGGGCACGGATTTCGGGTTCCGGTTCGTATTTCCCCTGCGTGAAAAAGGTCGTGGGACCCCAGTCGGGGATCATCATGGCCTGATGGTTGGACATCGGCCCGGTTGCCAGCACGCCCAGAGCGCGGTCGCGCACTTCATAGCCATGGCAATAGGGACAATGCAGCACCGTTTTGCCCCAGCGCGGCATCAGGCCGGGGATATCGGGCAGGGTATCGACGACCCCGGTGGCAAGGATCAGGCGACGCGCCTGAAAGCGGCGGCCGTCATCAAGCGACACTTTGAAACGGTTGTTGTCTTCGTTCCCGGTTCCGGCGGCATCCGGTTCCAGTCGGTTCGCCGCTTTTGCCATACCGTGCACAATGCTGACGGTGGGGTAGGCCCTGATCTGGCCAATCGCAAGTCGCGAAATTTCATCCGGGCTTTTGCCATCAAGACCGAAAAATCCGTGTGAGGCCGCGGCAAACCGGTTGCGCGGTAGTCCTGCATCAATGATGCATATCTGCTTTCGGGCGCGCGCCAGTTGCATCGCGGCGGACAGGCCAGAAAAACCGGCACCAATGATGATCACGTCATAAAGTTTTTCGGAATCAGGCATCGAAACCGGTTGGGTTGCGGACGGGGTGGGGATGGCGTCAGACATGATCGGAACTCCTGTGATATCTCAAAATCAATCATGTAACTTTATAAGTATCGTAACTTTCTGGAGTCAAGCATCTTGAAACTTTTGGTGTTGCGAATATGCGCCAAAGCCCGATAGTCTGGGATATGATGAATGCCAGCCCCAAGGAAACCGTTGATGCGCCGTGACAGCCGCCTTTCCCGCATGTTGCATGTCCTGATCCACATGGACCGGTTTGGCGGCGCGATGACATCCGATATGATTGCCCGGATGCTTGACACCAATCCGGTGGTGGTTCGCCGAACGATGGCAGGGCTGCGCGATGCCGGTTATGTGCGGTCCGAAAAGGGGCATGGCGGCGGATGGGTGATCATTCGCCCGCTATCGGAAATCACGTTTCTTGATATCCATAACGCGCTTGGCAATCCGTCGATCTTTGCCATGGGGGTTGCGGTCGAACATCCCGAATGTCTGGTCGAGCAGGCGGTGAATGCTGCCCTTGGCAGTTCGTTTGACGCGGCCGAGCAACTTCTGCTTGAACGGTTCGCATCGGTCACGCTGGCCGATCTTGCTTCCGATGTCGATCAACGCTGGCCGACTGAACCCGATGGTAAATGGACCGGACCGGGCAGCATTTTCGAACATCTGCCCAAGTCCAAAGATTCCGAATAGTCATACTTTACAGGTGCTTGCGGTTTTATGGAGGTACCCGTGCAACCGTGACTTGCGGTGCGGGTAGTGATCCAATAATGAATAACGATAGGGTTGTTTGATGATCCGTTATTCAATCCTGTATCGCGCCCCACCATCAGCCGAGGCCCCGATGACGACCAAAAAACCCGATTGGGATCATATTCGCGTGTTTCTGGCGCTTGCGCGTACCGGCAGTCTTAGGGCGGCCTCGCAGGAGCTTGGCGTCAGCCAGCCGACATTGGGGCGACATTTATCCGCTCTTGAAGACGTTGTCGGTGTCGTGCTGTTTGATCGCCTACCCGAAGGATTGCGCATGACAGAGGCCGGGCGCGATTTGCGCCCGCGCGCCGAGGCGATGGAAGAAGCCGCCTTTGCCTTTCACCGGCAGGGTGACGCGATATCGGGCATTCGAGACCGGCAGGTCCGCCTGACCGCCAGTGCGTGGTCGGCACTGTTTCTTGCTGGCCAGATCAATAGCAAGCCCGACGGTCTTTACCTTGAAATCCGGCAATCCGACGATACGCAGTTGCTGACCAAGCGCGAGGCGGATTTTGCCGTCCGGCATGGTTTGCCCCTGACCGGGGATTTTATCACCAAGCGGCTTGGGACGATTTCCTGTGCGATCTATGCGACCGAGAGATTGGCGTATGATATGCGTGGCATGGGACCGGATCGGGTGTTTTCTGATGCGCCGTGGATCTGTTTTTCCGAGGAATTTGACCTTTATGAAAGCCAGCGCTGGTTGCTGGCCCATATTGACGGTAACAAGCCGCTGTTTCGCGCGGGCAATACCGCGATGCTGCAAAATGCGTTGCGCACCGGGATCGGGGCGGGGATTTTGCCGTGCTTCCTCGGGGACCACGATCCTGCATTGGCCCGGGTTTCGCGCCCGATTGAGACGCTGGATTCCGATATCTGGCTGATTGTTCATCGCGATCTGCGGGCGGCCGAAGGTATCAAGCAGGCGACCAATTGGGTTGCTGATATTTATAAACGCCGGGTGATGCAGTTATCAGGTGCACGCGCCTCTGGCGGTGAGGGAATGGAACTGAAATAGGCAAAAGAAATGCCGCCCGGGTTGTGTCGGGCGGCAGGTTCGCAAAGGGCGTGTCGGGGTTCGCATCTTTGCAGGTATTTTCTGCTTTTCCACACCCCTGTGGGATCAGTTTGCGACCATTGCGGCCGGTTTGGGTGTGGTTTTACTGCTGACCGGCAGGATTGGGTATTCCACGCGCGGTGCTTCCCCGGTCAGGGTCATGAGGAAGGCGGTAATCGCCTTGATCTGACTGTCATCAAGTTCGGCACCAAGCTGGCTGGAACTCATGATCGCGACGGCCTGTTCCAGATTCCAGACCTTGCCAGAATGGAAATAGGGAGCCGTCAGCGCGATATTACGAAGCGGCCCGGCGCGGAACACATAGTCATCCGTCGCGGTCTGGGTGACGGCAAAACGGCCCTTGTCATCGGGTGGCAGGATTTCGGCACCCGGCTGTTCAACAACGCCGAACGGATAATACCCGGTCCCGCCGACATTCACCCCGTTATGACATGATGCACAACCGGTATCGATGAACAGTTCAAGCCCGGCCATTTCTGTTTTGGTCAGGATGGCATCGTTGCCTTCCAGGAACTGGTCAAACCGTGATGCCGGGGTAATCAGGGTTGCTTCAAACGCCTCGATTGCTCTGGCCATGTTATCAAACGTTACCGGATCTGCTTCACCCGGGAAGGCGTGGGCGAATTTCTGTACGTAATCGCCCATGCTTTTCAGCACTTCGACAACACGTTCGGGGGTGCTGGCCATTTCGACCCCGGCCTGAACCGGGCCTTTAGCCTGTGCTTTGAGATCCTCGGCGCGGCCATCCCAGAACTGCGCTTCGTTGAACACGGCATTCAGCACCGTTGGGGCGTTACGGGGTCCTTTCTGCCAGCCGTGGCCGATGGATGTTTCAAGGTTGTCATCCCCGCCCATGCCCAGGTTATGGCAGGTATTACACGAAATCAGCGCACTGGATGACAGGCGCGGATCAAAAAACAGCATCTTGCCCAGTTCGACTTTTTCCCGGGTAACGGCATTGCCCGAAACGGCCGGCACCATTGACGGAATGACTTCGAAATGTTCAAGGGCGGCTTCGCGCAGATCGGCAGGCGATGGCGTTTCTGCTGCAAGAACGTTCCCGACGATCCCCAGCATGGCAGTAACCGAAACAAGGCTGCCCACTAAACCACGATATGATTTCATTTGCTCTCTCCCAAATGATGGTGGTTCGGGAAGTAAAGCAGGAGGTATATGCAGCGACGCTGATATATATCAAAGTTCTAAAATAAACGTGATATCAGTATGTTGATTTGAATTTGACAAAGAAAAATCCGCAAGACGCGATATCTTGCGGATTTGATGGATTGGCCGGAAAAGCGGGCTTAGAGAAGCTTTTCGCGCGGGTCGAATTTCGGGGCGGGTTCGGCTTCAAGCTGTTCGAAGACCTGATCAAGGGTTCCGGCAACCGTAAACAGGTTGCGGTTGCTCTCACGCGCAAAGCCGTCCTCGATGATGCCATCAATCATATCAAGGCATTTGTCCCAGTATCCCAGCGCATTGAGGAATACCAGCGGCTTGTCATGGATGCCAAGCTGGCGAAGGGTCAGTGCCTCGAACGCTTCGTCAAGGCTGCCAAGGCCGCCAGCAAGCGTGACAAAGGCGTCCGAACGCTTGAACATCTCGACCTTGCGCTCATACATCGATTTGCAGACGATCAGTTCGGTCAGGCCCTTATGGCCGACCTCGATATCGTCAAGATGAGCGGGGATGATGCCGATGACCTTGCCGCCGTTTTTCATCACCGCGTCGGCAACCGCCCCCATGAGGCCGATGCGCCCGCCGCCGTAAACCAGCGCAATACCGCGTTCGGCCATCATTTTGCCAAATGCAATCGCGTTTTCCATGTGCTCGGGGTTTTTGCCGTTCGAAGCGCCGCAAAAAACACAGATCGATTTTACTCTTGTCATGGCAACCTGCCTCTTTGTTGTTATCTCGCAGGTAACTTTCGCCCGGTCACGACGTATGCAACGCGCCGTACCGACCGGCGATGTGGCCCGTCTAGGGGGCAAGCATAGCCTATTGCGCCATTGTCGGGTCAATAGTTTCCTTTGCGAAGATCCTGTGACAGCCCGTATTGATACCATGTGAACCCTGCCGCATTTTTGCCTTGGCAATCGGCATGATCGGGCGCGATAAGCCGGGGCGAATTTTTCGCCGATGGTTAACAGGTTCTGAACCTGATTGTGGGATGGATATCAGCGCCTGCGTGCTCAATGCCGTTCCCTCGCAGGTTTGAAAACGAAACAACAACAAGGCAGGATCGCCCAACGTGTTTGTCGACAGCCCCTTTTGGCTCGCCATTCTGGTGTCCGGTGTTATCGCAACGGTTTTGATGCTCGCCCTTTGGTTGGGGCTTGAGCGGGCAATGGCCCGGCGTATGGTGCTGGCCGCTGTCATCCCGGCGGTGGCGGTGGCTGTTCCGGCGGCCATCGGTTTGCCGGAAACCGCGCGTGGCGGTGTGGGTGCCGCACTTCTTATGCTGGTGCTGGGCGGGGTTTGTGGCGCAATCCTTGATTTTGCACATCTGCGTGCGCGGCCTTGCGCGATTGTTGCGGCCATTCTGATGTTGCTGGGCGGTTGGCTGGTGCTGGCGGCTCCTGTTACCGGGCTTCTGTATCATCCAGGCGGGTTGGTGACGCTGGTATGGGGTGCCTATATCCTGATCGGGGCGTCCTTCCTGTGGGTCACACGCCCGAATTTTGACGAGGACGAAGATCCGGGCGCGGCCAAGGGCAGGGGTAAAAAGAACGGCAAATCTGCAAAAGCCGCCAAAACATCGACAAAATCCAATGTCACAAGCGACGAGGATGTCGCACGACCGGCACCGGTTGCGACCTTTGTGGCGCTTGCGGTCGGGCAGGGGATTATCGCCGCCCAGTTCGGCCTGCGCGATCAGGTGGTTTTTCAGGCTGGTCTTTCGATCGCCCTTATGGTGGCGCTGGTTTCCGAAAAGGCCGCCCCGCAATATCGTGCCGCGTTGTGGCTGGCGATCAGTACCGCGCTGATGGCAAGTGCATCGGGTGTGATGCTGGCAGCACCGGCGTCAGCATTTGCCATGGCGGTTCTGGTTCTGGTGGTGTTTGCCGGATCGGGTGCAGCGCGGATTGCAGCACTTTTGCCAGCCGATATCGGTGCGAATGCCGGGCCGGGCGGTGCGGTTCTGGCGATGCTGGTGCGGGTATCGGTTCTGGCATTGCCGGTGTTGGTGGCGGCACTTGTGGCCTATATCGGGGCGACAATGCAGTCAATTCCTTAAGGAATGCGGGACAAGGCTTGACCAAAAGCGCTGATTCTATTCATCTTTGCCTAACTGTTGCACTGTAATCTCGGTTTGTTACGTTATGGAAACTGTGTGCCGAAAGTAGTACAAGTTTCGAATTAACGCGTCGGGTGGGGCGTTTGGGGGACTTAATGACTGCCAGTTACAAGGTTTCGACGCCACCCGTAATAATCATAACCACCGTTCAAGGATATTACCGGTGAAAAGACCTTATATCCTCGTCATCATTGGCGTTTTGCTGATTGTTGCCGCGATCTCGTTGAATTACATGCTGACACAGTCGGTAGACGAAACCGATACGCCGGCACGAACAACAGCTCCGCCCGCCGTGACACCGGATGCCGGAAACACGCAGCAGGCCGCGCCGGAACAAACCGACGCCGCACCCGAAGTTCGTACGCCGAGCTTTGACGTCGTGCGCATCGGCCCGGATGGCAATGCCGTGATTGCTGGCCGCGCTGCCCCGAATAGCACCGTGCGCATCCGCGAGGGTGACGAAGTTATCGGACAGGCAACCGCCGATGAACGCGGTGAATGGGTGGTTTTGCCTGAGAAACCGCTGGCAAGCGGTGATCGGGAACTGTCACTTGAATCCGAAGACAGCACCGGTGAAATTCACAAGGGCGATGATAATGTCGTGGTTCTGATCCCGGAAAAACCGGCTGCCGGTGACACCGCAACTGCCGATCAGACATCGGGTGATGATGCCGCCAAAAACGATGATGCGGCAGAACAGCCGATCATTGCCATGCGCGTGCCCAAGGAAGGCGGCGCTGCCACCGTCCTGCAGGGACCGGCTCCCGAAGATATGAGCAAGGAAACCGCCCGCGAACTGGCCGAAGCCATGCCGCAGGGATCGGAAATGCCTGCCGCGACCGCCGAACAACCTGCAGCCGCCATGCCACGCCTGTCGATTGATGTTGTCGATTATGACGAAGAAGGTCGTGTTGCCATGTCTGGCAAGGCCGATGATGACACCAGCGTCCGTGTTTATCTTGATAACAAATTTGTCGGCAGTGCAACGACCGGGGAAGATGGCAACTGGGCTCTGACAATTGGTGAGCCGATCGAGCCGGGCCAGTATCAGTTACGCGCCGATCAGCTTGATCCGTCTGACAAGGTGACCGCACGCGTCGAATTGCCGTTTGAACGTGCCCGCCCAGATCAGATTCTGGAACCGGGGTCGCGTTATGTTGTGCAGCCGGGTAACAGCCTGTGGCGGATTGCGCGCCGGACCTATGGCGATGGCCTGCAATACTGGGTGATTTACAACCAGAATCGCAAACAGATCCGTGATCCGGACCTGATTTATCCGGGGCAGATTTTTGCGCTTCCGGAAAATGGGACCGCACAGCAGTAACTGCATTTCTTTTCCGGGGGCAAAACACGTGATAATGGTGTTTTGCCCCTTTTTATTTGCAGGTTGCGTTGCCCTTTGTCATCACTAGATGGTAGTAACGCGGCCGACCGGTAATCATTGCCGGAATTGTTATGCCCGTACCCATGGCAACCAGGGAATAAAGACTTTGAAATCCGTTCTTGTGCCGATCAATCCCGAAGGCTGGAAATTCGTGGCGATTTTCGCGGCGATCACCGTGGTTCTGTTTCTGATTGCCGAACCGCTGGGCTGGATCGGTGTGATCCTGACACTCTGGTGTGCCTATTTCTTCCGCGATCCGGACCGTATCACCCCGGTTGACGAGAACCTCGTCATTTCGCCGGCGGATGGCCGTGTTTGCATGATTTCCAAGGCACCACTGCCCAAGGAACTCGAATTGGACGATAAAACGCCGCGTACGCGTGTTTCGATCTTCATGAATGTGTTCAACGTTCATGTGAACCGTTGTCCGGTCAATGGCGAAGTCGTTGGCGAGGCCTATGTGCCCGGAAAATTCGTCAATGCGGAACTCGACAAGGCATCGGAAAACAACGAACGCCAGATTCTTCTGGTGCGTGACAAGGAAGGCCGCGAATTTGGCGTTGTCCAGATTGCGGGTCTTGTGGCGCGTCGTATCCTTTGTGATGTCGGTCGTGGTTCGCAGCTGAAAGCTGGCGAACGCTTCGGCCTGATCCGTTTCGGATCGCGTGTTGACGTGTACCTTCCCGAAGGTGTCGAACCCAAAGTCATCGTTGGTCAGACCACGATTGCCGGTGAAACCATCCTTGCCGATATTGCGGCCAAGGGGGCAGAAGCCGCAGTCGGGGAGATCCGCTAATGGCAGGCGGCATCCGACAGAGCCGCCCCCGGCGGTTCAAGGCATTGTCACTAAGCCGTCTGGCGCCGAATGTGGCGACCCTGATGGGGATGTGTGCTGGTTTGACATCGATCCGCTTTGCGATGCAGGATCGATGGGAAGCTGCGGTTGCCGCCATCCTGATCGCCGGGATCATCGATGGCCTTGATGGCCGTCTGGCGCGGATGCTGAACGCATCCAGCCGCTTTGGTGCCGAGCTTGACAGTCTTTCGGATTTTGTCTGCTTTGGGGTCGCCCCGGCGATGATGCTTTATTTCTGGTCGCTGCATGAATTCGGCCCGATCGGCTGGGCCTTGTCGCTGCTGTTTGCGGTGTGCATGGCGCTGCGTCTGGCGCGGTTCAATACCCAGATGCTGGGCGAACCGGAATTGCCGACTTGGGCCTATCGTTTCTTTACCGGGGTTCCTGCCCCGGCGGCAGCGGCGCTTGCGATGTGGCCGATTGTGCTGACTTTCCAGTTCGGGCGTGGTGTGTTTGACAGCCCCTACATCGTTGCACCTTACGGTGTGTTGATTGCCGGTCTGATGGTGTCGCGGATGCCGACCTATTCATTCAAGAAGGTCAAGGTTCCGCGCGCATGGGTTCTGCCGCTGATGCTGGCATTCGGCGCTTCCGTCGCGTTTCTGGTGTCCTCGCCGTGGCTGACGCTTTCGGTGATTGCCGCGGTCTATTTTGCGACCTTCCCGCTGTCATATCGTTCGTATCGCCGCATGGGGGTCGAACATCAGCAGGACGAAGTTCGTGCCGAGGAAGAAGACGATGACGGCGAACCCGATGACGATCCCGAAGAAGGGCTGAACCGGGTTCATCAGAATTGATCCTATTCGACCGAAATTCTTTGGCAGGCACCGTTTTGGCGGTGCCTGTTTCATTTGGGGGCGATGTTATTGTCCGACGGGAAGATCTCGTGACTGTCTGAATTCTTTCAGGGCGTCAAGGAAACGGGCGCGGTCCTCGTGGCCAAGATAATCGATATAATATTCAAGCCACGGCATAGCGGGATGGCTGGCAAGGATGGCGTTGATCTCGCTGACAGCCCCGATACCGTTTTCCGACCGACTGCAGGCCACGCTGATATTCATCAGACGGGGTAGCCCCTGAATGGGCAACGACAATGTGTCGGATGCATCCTTTGCCTGACGGCGATGGAACTCGATTTCAACCGGATAGGCCAGCATCCAGTCAATGCGACCTATTTCCAGCATCATCGGAAAGCTTGACTGGTTATCAGTGCGCAAAACATTTGGCGCATTAATCGCAGTTGCCAGAATGCTGTCAACTTCCGGTCCATAAGACCGGGCCTTTGCCAGTGCTGTATAGCGCGATGTATCGCCAAGCAGCGCGGCCAGATCGATCGTTCCGTTTGCCAGCATGTATGGTCGGAAGGAGTGGCGGGCGCTGCTTAGAACGACAACCGAAAGCGGCAGCAATGGTGCGACGGTGCCACTCATGGCGAAATCTTTTGCGCGTTCCGGGGTATGTTGGGTTCCGGGGATACAGATGGTTTTACCGCTTTCTCCCGCCGCGCGCATGGCATCATAGGCACTGCGCCGCGGCAGGATCTGCACCAGATGGTTATATTCGGGCATACGCGCGATAAACCAGTCCAGCATTTGCGCACCATAGCCGTTCAACCGACCCTCGACCTTTATGAAGCCCGGCGTGATGGCGTCTACGGCCCAGACAATATCCGTTCTGGTTTTCGCTGTTGATGGGGTCACGGGGGTAACAAGCAGCGGCAAAGTTTCCTGCGCTATTGCCGCAGGTATTTGCGAAACCAGCATTGCCGAAATTCCGGCAATTATGAGGGAACTGAAATAGCGACTGCACATACCAATATACCCGGTCGCCAATATGCGCGGGTCCGTGTTTTCATCCATGCTTATCCAAAAGTGGTGGGTCATCAGCATAGATCAATAGTCATACAATGGAAAATCGTGTTGCAGTCCGATTTAACCGAGGCAAAGGGGCTTGCATGTTGGATATCAGAAAGCGGATAGGTTTGGAAAACGGCCCGCAACACCCGGGCAGGCTTAGTCACTTTAGGATAGGGTGTTGTTTGGGGAGACATTGGGACGTGGTTTATTTTCTTGGCGTCAGAAGTGCCTCGAACTGTTTGGGGTCGATATAATGCGCCCGTGCCGCCACAAACCATTCGCGATCCTGAGGGGAAAGCCAGGCAGCATAAAAGTTGGTCCATGGCATGTCGGGATTGGTATCGACAATCTGGTTGATCCGGGAAATCGCCTGTTGGCCAGCCGGTGTTTTCGCACAGCCGATGGTCGCTTCAAGCAGGTTGGTATTGCCACGGATCGGCAATGATTTGATCATCTGGTTGGGTGCGATTTCCCGCCGGTAAAATTCCGCTTCGGACGGGAAATAGAATGTCCAGTCGATCCGGCCCAGTTCAAGAAGTTTCAAAAGCTTGCTATCATCGGCCACCGGCATGATTTGCGGGGCGTTGCGATATCTTTCGACATAATTGTCAATCAGTGTCCCGTAAGATCGCCCGATCCGAAGGGCGGTGGTCATATCCCCGTTCGCCATCAATTGGCCAAGCTGGATATGTCCTTCTTCGTCAAGGAAGGGTTTGAAATTTGCCTCGTCCTCCGCGCGGATGACGACGGAAATCGGCAGATGCAGCAGAATGGTCTTGGCAAAGCTGATATATTCGCGCCGTTCGTCGGTCGGGATCAGGGTCGTACTGCAACGGATATGACCGGGATGGTCATCGGCCGCCCCGTTGCGCATTTCCGCCAGAAGCCGCGCCAGAGGAACTTCCATGATTTCGTGCTGATAATCGTCAAGCCGCGCGGCAAACCAGTTCTGGGTATCGGAGGCATAACCGGTAAGTTTTCCATCTTCGGAAATGAAGGCTGGAGCGAAAGGCGGGACAGCCCAGGTCAGGATGCCCGGGGCATCAGCGTTAGCGACCGCTGCCATGAAGGGCAGGGCGACAAGTCCGATCAGACCGGATACGGCGCGATATTGGCGCCAACGCATCATCCGCAATCCCATGTTTTGTTCCCGAATATACAAGGATCGTTATTGTTTTGTGATCAGGATAGCGCCGAATTTATTAGCAAATTATGTAGGCTCTGCTATCCGAACGAAGGATTTCCCCTATCACTAGGTTTGGTCTTGAAACAGAAATTGCACTACCTCATGTGCAATAAGACCATTAGAATTTTCGATAAGGGAATCTGAGCGGAATTGCTGTTTGGTGATCCGTATGTTCCTCGCTACGATGCTGCTGACGGGGATAACGAAAAACAAGACGGCTTTCATTGCTATGAGGCGGTAATGACCTTTGACAGACGTCCGCCATGGCTCGTTGCCATTTTATCCGTTCCGGCCGCTCGTCTTGTGGCGATGGTGTTTGTCTTGTGCGGGCTTTCGGCATGGAAGCAAAGCCCCGCTCATGCGCAAACTGTCGATATCGTGACAACGCCGTTCCCACCCTATGTGGTTGTTAGCGAAGACAGCAATTATGTCTCTGGCCCTGCAGTCGATGTTGTAAGCCAGATCTGCAATGACGCGAATATAGAATGCCGGATTACTGCGCAACCTTGGGCACGCGCCTTTGCCGCAGCACAGGCCCAGCCCGATACCCTGATTTTCTGTATCGCCCGTCGTTCCGATCGGGAAGGCCTGTTTCGATGGGTTGGTACGGTTTCTCCGTATCATGTGCGACTATTTTCACTACGCGGTAGCGACGTGCCGGTGGGAACCAACTGGGACGCCTTGAAAACCTTCCGGATTGCCGGTCAGCTTAAGGACGTCAAGGCCGAGTTCCTGCAAAATCAGGGTTTTGACGTTGATTTCGTCCCTTCGGCCGAGGCGACCCTCCGGCTTCTTTATGCCGGTCGGGTTGATCTGGTGGCGGGGGATGCGCTTTCGCTGCCTTATCGGGCTGGAAGCCTTCAATACAATGTCGATCTTTTACAGGTCTCAGCCGAAATACCCGAACTTTCCAGCGAGCTTTATCTTGCCGCCAGCCGGTCAACCGATCCGAACATCGTTACCCGATTGGAAAATGCTTTGGGTGAGTTGAAGAAAAGCGGTGTTTATCAAAAGATATGGGCGCAATCCCTGCCCGAAGGTGTTCCTTCGAACTGATACATTCCGCCTTGTTGTGGCTTATGATCTTCCCTGTCTGTTCCCCCAAAAAGTGACCGGCCCCCAATGCGTGGCTGGGGGCCGGTCAAACCGCGCGGCGGGGTCGGGGGGGAATGTCGCGCGGTTTTTTCTGTTATGCCAGAGGTCGCCGGGTTTTACGCCCCGTGATCGGCCGATTGCGGTGTACCATCCCGGCCAAATTTTTCTGCTATTCGTACTTTCAGTTTCCGCCAGCCGATCCCCGCCTTGTGACGCATCATCAGCGCACAGGGGGTAAAGACCAGGGTCAGGACGGTGGCAAATGCCAGGCCAAACGCGATGGATGTCGAAAGCTGGACCCACCATTGAGTAGAGGGCGCACCAATCGACATCGAACGTTCGGCAAAGTCGATATTGATCTGCAACACCATCGGTACCAGACCAAGGATCGTGGTAACAGTGGTCAGCATCACAGGACGCAAACGCTGTGCCCCGGTTTGCAGGATGGCGGTTTCGATACTGTCGGCACTGTGTTTGAGCCGGTCAAACGTATCGATCAGAACGATGTTGTTGTTTACCACAATGCCGGCTAGTGCCACGACCCCGATCCCGTTCATGACAATTGAAAACGCCTGTCCGGTGATCATCAAGCCAAGGAACACACCAGCCGTTGACATCACAATCGCGATCATGATGAGAAGCGAACTGGATATGCTGTTGAACTGGGTTACAAGAATGACGAACATGATGAACAGAGCGACCGAAAAAGCGTTTTTCAGGAAGTCTGCAGATTTTTGCTGTTCTTCGTCCTGCCCCTTGAATTCGACCGAAACCCGTGGATCGATATCAAGGGTTTTCATCCATTCCTTGACCTCCTGGACCTTGGTGTCGACCAGAATGCCTTCGGCAACGTCGGCCTTCACCGTCAGGGCACGGCGGCTGTCAACGCGTGACAATGTGCCGGTTTTGGGCTTTGCCGTGCGTTTGACGAAATTCGCCAGTGGTACCAGACCCTTGTCGGTCACGATCTGAAGACTTTGCAGTTCTTCAAGCGATCTGTGTTCAGCCGGATAACGCCCGACAATGTCAATTTCCTCGGTCGAATCATCCGGACGATAGGTCGAAAAATTGATCCCGTTGGTTACCAGTTTGATCACATTGCCGATCTGGGTGATATCCGCCCCAAATTTCAAGGCCTGTGCACGGTCGACAGTATATTCCCAGTCAATGCCCGGGGGCGATTTGCCGTCTTCGAAATTGTAAAGACCGCCCATTTCCTGCAATCCGGTCATCAGCATGGTTGCGGTTTCATCCAGCGCGTCGGGATAAAGCGAGCGCAACTGGATCTGGACATCCTTGCCTTGTGGCGGGCCTGCTTCGGCGGCGCGAATTTCGATCTGTAATCCGGCGAGATCGGCCGTTTCTTCAAGGATGCGATGTTCGATCTCGGTCGCTTTCGGGCGCGATTGCCAGTCGGCATATTCAAGCTGGATGACACCGATCACGTCTTCGGGGGTATCGTTGCCGCCGCTGCTTGCACTGCGGCCCGAGCGGGCATAGACCGTATCAAACCAGTGTTCGCCTTCGTGCTTGGCATCAAGGCCCAGAATGCGGTCCTCGACTTCTTTGAGCAACGTATCCTGTTCATAGTAGGACATATTGCCGCGTGCACGTACCTGAACGGCGGCGACTTCGGGCTCGACCGCGGGGAAAAACTCCACCCCGCGACCAAATACCCCAAATGCCGCCCACACACCGATCAGGATGACAAATGCCATCGGCACAACCAGCCAATGCAACCGCAATGAACCTTTAAGCAGCCGGACATAAAAACCTGTTCCGCCCTTAAGGTCGCGCAAACGATCCATCCGGCCTGCGGCAACCGCGTCCAGTGCCTCGCTTGATGCCGAACCGGGCTTGCCAAACCATGCGCCCACCGTCGGCACAAAGATCAGGGCCATAACCAGCGATGCCGACAGGGTAAACAGAACCGTGATCGGCAGGAATTTCATGAACTCGCCGACGATATCGGGCCAGAATGCCAGCGGCAGGAAGGCCGCAAGCGTTGTTGCTGTGGATGCAATGATAGGCATCGCCATGCGTTTGGCCGCCAACGGATAGGCCTGCTTGCGCGGCAACCCGTCCAGCATCTTGCGATCAGCATATTCGGTTACAACAATTGCACCATCCACCAGCATCCCGACCGCAAGGATCAGACTGAACAGAACGACGATATTGACCGTCATGCCCAGAGCCCAAAGGATCAGGATAGCCGTCAGGAACGACCCCGGAATGGCAAGCCCTACCAAAAGTCCCGACCGCCAGCCCAGCGACCAGATCACCACCACCATCACCAGCAGGATCGCAAGGATCACACTGTTCTGAAGGTCGGTCAGCATGGTGCGGATATCTGATGATTTATCCTGCGAATAGCTGACGGTGACGTTGGGCGGGAAGGATTGGGCGGCGTCGGCGGTGACCGATTTGATGTTGTCAATCACATCAATGATGTTTTCGCCAACACGTTTGGAAACCTCGATTGCGATGGCCGACTGGCCGTTCAGACGGGCAAAGCTTTCGGCATCCTTGAAAGTCCTGCGGACTTCGCCGATATCGCGGAACCGGATGACGGAATCCCCGTCGACGACCAGCGGCATATCAAGGATATCATTGACCGTTTCAAACAGGCCGGGAACCTTGATGTTGAAACGGCCCGATCCCGTATCGATGGCACCTGCCGCCACCAGTGCGTTGGAATTGCGGACCAGCGAAACGATATCGACACCGTTCAGGCGATAGGCCTCGACCTTCATCGGGTCGATGACAAATTCGACCAGTTCCTCGCGGTCACCGGCAAGGTTGGCTTCAAGGACCGCAGGGATGCCTTCGATGTCATCTTTCAGATCGCGCGCCAGACGCAACAGGGTGCGTTCGGGCACTTCACCGGCAAGTGTCACGACCAGAACCGGGAACAGCGACAGGTTGACCTCGTGAACTTCGGGGTCGTCGGTTTCGTCGGGCAGTTCGGATTTGGCAATGTCGACCCGTTCACGCACATCGGCAAGCGCGTCGTCAATATCGACATCTGAATAGAATTCAAGCGTGACCGATGCGCCATCCTGATAGGATTGCGACGTCATTTCTTTCACACCCTCGATGGTGCGAAGTTCCTGTTCCATTGGACGCAGCAAAAGCCGTTCGGCATCTTCGGGCGAAATACCGTCATGATGCATCGACACATAAAGGACCGGAATCTGCACATCCGGGTCGGCTTCTTTGGGGATCGCGTTGTACCCCACCCAACCGGTCACCAAAAGCAGGATCAGGGTCAGGATAACGGTGCGCGAACGGTCAAGCGCAATATCAATGAGGGACATTCTTCTGTCTCCGGTTCCTCAATGCCACGCTTATCGCGCGACCGTTTCCTTGGGGGCTGCTGCCATGTCCTGCATCCCTTCGGACCCATTGTCTGCCTCAAGGCGGCTGACATCGACAGTCGCACCCTCCTTGACCCAGTCATGGCCGACAACGATCAGGTCGATCTTTTCTGGCAATCCGCCGATCCAGATACCGTCACGGTTCCCGCCCTGAAGCTGCACCGGATAAAACGCAACCTTGTCCTCATCGACAATTCCGCGCACGCCGACCTGGCCTTCGTCATTGAGTGTCAAAACCGACGGGACAACACGATGGGCCATCTTGGTGCCAATCGGGATTTGCAATTCCGAGGTCATGCCGTCAGGGATGCTCAGATCGGTGTTCTCGATTTCGACCTCGACCCGATAGGTCCGGGTTGAATTGTCTGAAACGCGGGAAACATACCGCACAACGCCATCGGCCTCGCGACCATCAAACAGCGTGATATTTGCGAGCTGTCCGTTCTGGATATCGCCAATCGAATGTTCGGGAACATGGGCAACTACCAGCATCGGGTCCGCCTGGATCAGGGTCGCGACCGGATCGCCAATCGACAGAAGATCACCGATTTCCGCCGGGCGGTCTTCGACGACACCGTCGAACGGGGCATGGATTTCGGTATGGGTCAGTTCGATCTGTGCGAGTTTCAAATCCGCGCGCGCCTCTTCCAGAAGCGCCTTGGTTTCCGCAACGCCGGTTTTCGAACGGTAATTCTTTTCTGCAAGGCTTTTGGCTGCACTGTTTTCAAGTTCGCGCTGGGCCACAAGGGCGCGCGCCTTTTCAACACGGGCCAAACGGTCTTCAACCGCCAGCTTGACCAGCAGGTCTCCTTTCTTCACCCGTTGTCCCTTGACCGCGCCGATCTGTTCGACGGTTGCATCGATCTGGGCACGGATTTCAACCGACACAACGGCTTCGGTGCGTCCCGAAATACGCAGCATATCGACATGTTCGACGGCTTCGCTGGTTCTGACGCGGACGGCGGCACGTGGGGCGTGCCCGGCTGATGGTGATTCCGTCGGAATCGGGGCGGCATTTTCGTCCATGCCGGATGCGGAAGTTTCCGCCGTCTCGGCCGGTTCGTCCCCGGCCAGTAATCCCGATCCAACCCAAAGTACAGCCCCAAGTGCAAGTACGATGGCGACAAGGCGTGAAGCATTCATGGTTCAATTCCCTCAGATATGCCCAAACGGAATGCGTGTGGCACTTGATACGGTGGCGCGTTCAGAGTGACCTTGCGGTTCTTGTTGTTGTTGTTTCTGGTATTGTTTTTATTCTTATCGACAGGTCAGGCTTTCTTGTCTTTGCGAGTTCGCAATTCCTCGATCAGTCCTGCCTTGTTCTGGCGGATGAAGTTAAGGGTCGCTTCGCACATCGCTTGTCCAAGTCCGGCAACAAAGCGGCACCCGGGGGTTGGTTGGCCGTCTTCATCGCGACCATGGGCGAGCGGACATTCATCCTTTCGCGGATTGTCCGGATCAATATCGATTTTCATCATTTCGTGACGGGCGGCGAATTCATCGATCAGGGCCTCAGTGAGCTCGATCGGCAATTCCTCGGCAAAGGTCAGCATGAACAGGATGTCGGACCGGTAACGATCCTCGCCCGGACGGGTCTGCAAAAGTGTCCGCAGGAATGTCCGGCGGCCTTCACTGGTCAGCTGGTAAACCTTTTTGTCGGGACGATTTTCCTGTTCGCGTTCGACAAAGGTTACCATGCCGTCCTGCGTCAGCTTGGTCAGGGCCGGATAGATCGAACCAAGAGACGCGATCTGAAAATGGCTGAAAGTACCATCTTCAAACATTTTGCGAATCTCGTATCCGGTTGCTTCACCACCCATCAGGGCGCCAAGGCACAAAGTGCGTACATCCATATTCTGTCCGGTATCCATCCTGTTATGCATCTCGATCCGATTGCCATTCCGGCGGGGGAAGATGCTGGAATGACTATATCAGTTCGATATATATCGATTCTTAGTATATCGAACTGATATAGTCAATTTAATACGCGTTGTAGTTTCATGACGATCGATGCAGGTGGTTTGTTACAAAACTGACGAATGTTTAATCATCCGTTTTGGGGTAGCCATACTGGTCCAAGAAGCAAACTGTCTGATTTCGCCTGTTCGGGCGTCCGGCTGTGCATTGTCGGACGCCGATTGTGTTTGTTTGTGCATATTGAAACGATATAGGACGATAATTCTTCATCCCGGCAAGGGGGCAATGCCGGGCTCCGATCAAACGGGATAAGACAGGTTCATGAACGACATATATGACTATCTTGATCTGATTGTGGCTGTAGCTGGCATCGCGCAGGCAGCATTCCTTTGCCTGCTGTTGCGTTCCGAGGGCGCGCGCGCGTTTCGCGCCAATCGCTGGATGATGCTTTTCCTGACGTCCGTGGCGTTCAACCTGTTCGAAGATGTCGCCGAGGTATTCTTTTCCCCGCAGAGCTATCAGGTTGTCGAAATGATATTCATTCCGGCAAATTTCCTGATTGCCCCGGCTGTTTATCTTTACTTCCGCGAAGTTTCGGGCGTCCCGTCACGTCAGCCTTGGGTACATTTTGTGTTGGCAGGTGTGGTTCTGAACCTCATGGCATGGTCGATCACCAATGGCATGCCCATTTCTGATAATTTCCAACATAGTTTTACTGTTCCTGCCGCCATCAGCAGTTTTTGCTGGTTTGCGATTTTCGCGCAGGCGGGGACTTATGTTTTGCTGATCTGGAAGGTGGCACATCGGTATTTTCGTCAGGCACAGGAACAGCTCGGAGCGGATCGCAACGCGATGCGCCGCTGGATGGCGGTCATTCTCGGTGGTGTGAGCCTGATCTTCCTGACGGCCCTTATGGGTAAGATTGCGGCATTTTTCTATGTTGAAGACCTGGCGATGTCGGGAACCGGGGTGGCATTTTTGCTACTGCTGTTCGCGCTTAGCTATGAGATTGCGACCCAGCCGGTTTTGTTTGTCATGCCCGATTGGCCGGGCGACGGTGAGGTGGATGAAGAGGACCTGACCGAACCAGTACACGGCTCGGAAAGCAATGCTGTTTCTGCGGCGGTTCCTGCTGCGCCTTCTCTGCCGGGTTCCGAGGTGGAACCGATTACACGGCCGTTGCTTGACGATGACGGTGTGGCATTGGCGCGAAGGCGGCTTGATGAGATTCGCAAGCGCGGAGATCTGCTGCTGGACCCGCTGGTTTCCCTTCCGAAGCTTGCCCGTGCCATCGGGGTTTCACCCAATCAGTTATCCTATGTTTTGAACCATCATATCGGGCAGAATTTCTTTGATTATGTCAATGGTGCGAGGATCGAGGAAGCCCGTGCAGTACTGATTGCCGAGCCGGACCGCACCATCCTGGATGTGGCGCTTAGTGTCGGTTTCAATTCGAAGTCGACCTTTAATCTGGCGTTCAAAAAGCTGACCGGGGATACGCCAAGTGCGGTGCGGGCGAACGCGCGGGCCGTCGCAGAATCGCAAGCGTCCGGAGTGACACCGGACGGGCCGGATGGGCAGGGCCGGACGTCGGACGCAGCGCAATAGAGCAGGGTTGGCAGGATTTCAAAACAGGAACCTGCCGACATGATCCAACCAAAAAACCATTTCAAGCCCAGCCATAATGCCAGTAGCAAACCCTGCGAAAACAATGACCGAAACACGGTCGTTCGAGACGGCAACGTCATAAACGCCGCCGAGCGCCATGATGATGGTCTTCGGAATGTGCAGCGTATCCGCAAGGGAACCTTGCGGATCGGCGGTCTGATGATGCTTCTTTTGGTGATGCTCGCACAGGCAAGCTGGCAACGCACAACAAACATCCATGATGTGATCGAGGCCACCGGGATTATCGCCATCATGATCTGCATCGTTGGGCGTGGCTGGTGCGTACTTTATATCGGCGGGCGCAAAAAGACCGAACTTGTGATGACCGGTCCCTATTCCCTATGCCGCAATCCGCTTTATCTGTTTTCGATCATCGGTGCATTCGGCGCAGGGGCGCAAAGCGGCAGCATTGTGATTGCCGGACTGTTTGCCATTGTCTGCTGGATTGTCCTGCGCGAGGTGACCCTGCGCGAGGAGGCGGTGTTAAAGCAGAGTTTCGGCCCGCGATATTACCGTTACCTGATTACGGTGCCACGATTTCGCCCGGCAACTTTCCGATGGCGCGATGAAAGCCCGCTGGTCTGTCAGCCACCCGTTTTCCTGCGCACCATTCGCGATGGCTGCTGGTTCCTGATCGCCGGGCCGCTGCTGGAGGGGGTAAAAGTCATGCAGGAACAGGGCTGGATCACGCCGCTGGTGTATTTGCCCTAATGCTGGCTGGCGCCACCATTGGCAATCGGTGGTTTGGCGGGGGTGCCCGGCCTGCCAAGAAGGGCTTCGCGTTCTTCCTCGCGCAGCGGATCGGCATCAAGAACCAGTGCCGCATCAAGGGCGGCGGGATCGACAATCAGGATTTCTTCCTCCATGTCGCGGCTGCCTTCGACCAGAACCGGCATGCGGCATTCGATCTTTTTGTAGGACCGGGTGGCGGCCATCGCATCAAGTTCCTCAGTGGTTTCGACCTCGTAAATGCCGGGTGGAAATAGCCGGTCATGCCCGGTCAGACGAAACGGGTGATAGAAGGTAACACTGCGATGCGTGGTGCGGGTGATCGTCATGATCATGGCTCCTTCGGGCTTCCGGAATGGACCAAAGGCCAAGCTTCCGGCAGTTTCGCGCGACCGTGTAACGAGCGGATCTAATCCGCTCCTGCTCGCCCCAAAACAGCATGATTGCCGGTCTTTATGTGCGTCCTGCGCGAGAAGTCAAACCGGCTTTCTCTCTTAAATATGGTGAGTGCCCCGCAATTTCGCAAATGGGGGGCTGTTTGGCGGGATATGGGGGACGAAATAAGAAAAAATGCGGCAGGCATTCAGTTAGTGATCTGGCGGGTTCACATCCATAGGAGAGCAATGTGCCCGCCCTATTGCATAAAGCGACAGCTGCAAATCACACCCCGCGCAGGTTGCCCCAGACATGGACGTGCCATTGCGGCAGGACACGGATGTTAAACCAGCCGCGTTCTGATACCTGATCCACCAGCCAGCGATAGCGTTCCGTCAGTCCCGCAATATCAACGCCATTCGCCCCGTCCGGGTGTGGCTCGGCAGGTGTGGTATTGACCGGTTGCAGGCAGACCGGGATATCGGGGTGCAGTTTGCGGACATGGTCGGCAAACATCAGATCGGCATCATCGCGGACCGGGAATTTAAGCGTGATCGCCGGACCGTCAAGCACGCCGTTGGCGCGCGCAGCATTAATGCAGGCGGCAAGGGCGCGCGGGTCAAAATCGGTACTGCTGCTTGGTGGTTTGGGGCTTAGCGTCAGGTAATCAAGATCGGCAAACCAGTCACGAGCGATGCTGCCCTGGGTTTCGATGGCAAAGGTAAAGCTATCGCGTTTGCCAAGCGCAATCAACCCGCCTAACGGCTGGATCGCCGGGTTGCCACCCGAAAGGGTCACAAGGATCGGCTTGCCACCCGAAAGGGTGCGGACGCGATCCATGACCTCGGCCGCCGTATGCGGTTTCCAGTCGGCGCGAAAGGCCGGATCGACGGCATAAAGCGTATCGCACCATGAACAGCGAAAATCGCATCCCCCGGTGCGGACAAACACCGTCGGCATGCCGATCAGCGCCCCTTCGCCCTGCACGGTCGGCCCGAAAATTTCCGATATGCGGATTTTATCGGATGCCAGCTCCGCTCCAAGCTCTGGCGCAAGTTCCGTCCCGCTCATGGCCGGTATTCCGCCCAGGTTTTCGGGGTTTCGGAAACCCGTACCGCGCTGACTTCGGGCCAGCGGTCATGCGCCCATTCGTAAAAGAAAAGGGCAAGCCGTTCGGCGGTGGCGTGATCGTGGCCAAGGACCTCGTTCAGGTGTCGGTGATCGAATTCATCATCGATCATTTTCTTGAGCGGGCCGAGTTCACGGTAATCGCGCACGAACCCCCGCGCATCAAGCTCCGCACCGCGAAGCTCGACTTCGACAATGTAATTATGCCCGTGCAGGCGCGCGCACGGGTGATCGGCATCAAGCCCGGCCAATTGATGGCTGGCGGAAAAGGCGAATTGTTTGGTGATGGTAAACATCATAATGGCTTTCGATACGGCGCGCCCGTGCCCGCGATACGACGGAGGGCTTGCGGCCGGGTTGTGTCTGTGAGTCTGCGGTGCGAAAGACTGGGCTCCCGCCTGCGCGGGAGTGACGGTTTTGGGGGGATTACCTTACCTTCGTCATGCCCGCGAAAGCGGGCATCCATCGTGCCCCACCAT
This sequence comes from Thalassospira lucentensis, assembly GCF_001613805.1. Classification (GTDB taxonomy): domain Bacteria; phylum Pseudomonadota; class Alphaproteobacteria; order Rhodospirillales; family Thalassospiraceae; genus Thalassospira; species Thalassospira lucentensis_A. The sequence goes on along the minus strand of NZ_LPVY01000021.1, from coordinate 343,600 downwards.
GCTTGGTCCAGCGGCTTTTAGTCCCCGGAAGGTTGCACTTCCGCCTCTGTTCCAAGGCTGCGCGCCATATGCTCCGCCCTTGCCTGTTTCCAGTAATCGCGATCGACATAAACCGTCGGATCGGGCACACGGGCAAGTTCAAGCGCCTCACGCCGCTCGACACAGGTGCCGCATCGCCCGCAATGGGTTTCACCCCCCTTGTAGCACGACCATGTGCGATCAATCGGCACGCCAAGACGCGCGGCTTCGGCGGCGATATCGGCCTTTGATCCGCGGAGGAACGGGGTATAAAGCGACACGTCGCGCACACCCTCAAGGGCGTGGTTCTGCATCGTCTGGAACGATTTGATGAAATCGGGACGGCAATCGGGATAGATGAAATGATCCCCGCCATGAACGGCCGCTGCTACTGCATCCGCCCCGGCCGACGCCGCAGCCCCGAACGCAACCGCAAGCATGATGGCATTGCGGTTGGGCACAACGGTGATGCGCATGGTTTCTTCGGCATAATGGCCGTCGGGCACATCGATATCATCAGATGTCAGTGACGACCCGGTCAGGAGTGCGCCAACCGGTGTCAGATCAACAATGTGATGTTTGACGCCAAGATCGCGTGCGGCACGCGCCGCGTAATCAAGTTCCTTTTTATGGCGTTGGCCATAATCGAACGAAATCAGGGAATGCAGTTTATGCTCGGCCGCAACCTTATGGGCCAGCGTGACGGAATCCAGCCCGCCAGAACAGACGACAATCGTCTTCATATGTCATGTCTTTCGTGTTTTTAACCTGGTGCTACGACAGGGGAAGGAAACATCCCTTCCAAGGCGCGCGGTTTGACACGAAGGATCACGGAAATCAAGGGAAAAACGCCGTTTTGCGTAGGGGCTTACCCCTTCACCCCGGCAAGTACATGAAAACAAATCGGAACCTGAAAATACCCGTCCGTCACATAAGGACGGAGCGCTTCGAACATTGCGGCATCAATCGCCCCGCGTTCCGCATCCGACGCTTTGCGCAATTGCGGCCCAAACAGCATTTCCATCTGCGGCTTCCAGAATGCCGCGCGTTCCGGGATGCGCCCGGCGGGACTATGGGTGGTGATTGTGACATCGCCAAACCCGGCCCGTGCCATGAGCGAAGTCGCCGACGCGGGATCGGCAAAGCCAAACAGATCAAGCCCCGCATCGTCAAACCCGGTCCCCAGCATATTGCCCAGAACCCCGTCCATGGCGGCAAATAACGGATTATCGACCAGCGGTGCCCACAACATGAAAGCCGCCCGGCCACCGGTACGCAACATCTGGTTGGCTTCGCCAAGGGCGGCATCGGGATCATGGCAAAACATCACACCAAACCGGCACGAAATCGCATCCATCGTCCCCGCCCCAAAGGGCAGCTTTTCCATATTAGCCGCAACCACCGACAGATTGCCAATCCCCTCGGCCCCGGCGCGTTCCGCCAAACCGGAACACATGCCCGGCACGATGTCCGATGCGATCACTTGGCCGTGCAGGGCGGGATCATCTTCGCTAGCCAGCATCCTCGCAATCCCGAAGGCCGGTTCCCCAACCCCAGACGCCAGATCAAGCACAATCAGGTCTTTCCCGCCAGCGGCCTGCGCCAAAGCTGGCAGATCGAGTGCTTCGACCAGATGTCGATTGATCTTTTGTGCCGCGGGGGCGAGTTGATCTGCCCAATTCAGCCAGTCTGAGGAGAGGTGGTGCCAAGTGTTTGTCGATTTCATTTGTTGAATACTATCTTTAAGGGTGGAATTTTTACTCTTGTATAGCTTATGCCGAAGGGGATTTTTTTGTTTTATATTTTGGTGTGTTTTGTTCTACTTTGTTTCAAGTATCTAATTAATTAAATTACGAGGGCTTTATGCAAGGGTTCTACGCGCGTTTAAGAGATAAAAGAAAAGATGACGATAGTCTGGCTGAATGTATTGAAAGGGTAGTAAATCAGTTAGAGAAAGTTTCGACTTCTGGCGATAGACCTGGAATGCTTTTGGGGAAAATTCAGTCGGGAAAGACTAGAGGCTTTGTTGGCGTTATCGCAAGAGCTTTTGATCGTGGTTTCGATATCGCAATCGTTCTTACAAAAGGAACCAAAACTCTATCTGCACAAACGGTTGCACGGCTGAGTTCTGATTTTGATGAGTTCATTGATGAAGATGAGCTTCTGGTTTTAGATATAATGAAGCTTCCGGGGCGGCTAACGAAAAGTGAACTAGGTAGAAAAGTTGTAGTCGTTGCAAAGAAACAAACAAAGAATTTAGAGAGATTGATAAGTTTCATGGAAAACCATGAGGCTTTACATGGGAGGAAAGTTCTTCTCGTCGATGACGAGGCCGATTTGGCAAGCGTTAGATTTGTCCGTAAACAAGGTAAGGGTGATATTGAGCAAGGAAAGATTGCAGATCAGATGGATGAAATTAGAAGGATGACAGATAAAGGAGTCGCCTTTTTACAAGTAACTGCAACCCCGTACTCACTATATCTGCAGCCCGAAGGTTACGAAAACATAAATTCGAATAACTTCGTTTTTAAGCCAAAGAAACCGGCATTCACGGAGTTGCTGCCAATTCACAGTGGTTACATCGGCGGTGACGATTACTTCGGTGGTCATTTGGAAGACGATCCTCGTCATTACCTAATTGTCGATGTTGATGCGAATGAGCAGGACGCGCTTCGGAAGGCCGATAAAAGAAGAATACACCCTGATAAAGTCTTTGAGAGTCCAAACACAGCAGGATTAAGGCGAGCAATCGTGACGTTCGTTGTTGCTGTCTGTGTCCGGCGTTGGCAGCAAAGTGAAATGGGCGAGAAGCGGCAAAAATACGCCATGATCATTCACAATGATACTCAAAAGTCCGCTCATTCATGGCAGGAACAAGTTATCGATTGGATATTTAATAGCCTAATCGAAAAAGCTGAAAGTGATCCTGCGAGCTTAAAGCCTTTGTTCAGAGAGGCATACGATGATTTGTACGCATCTGTTGGTGCGGACAAAGGTAGAATGCCAAGTGAGGATGTTTCTTTCACTCAGTTTATAGAGGCGATATTGAGCGACTCCTTTGTAAAGGAGACTGTTAATTCTGATAAAGATGTTATGAATCTTCTGGATGAAAAGGCAGAACTCAAGCTTCGGACACCTTTTAACATATATGTTGGAGGTAATATTCTGGATAGGGGTATTACCATTCCTAATTTGATCTCCTTCTATTATGGAAGGAACCCAAGAATGATGCAGGCCGATACGGTTCTGCAACATTCACGGATGTATGGAGCGAGAAAGCGGTCAGACTTAGCTGTTACCCGGTTCTATACTTCGGACGATGTATATAATAGATTGTATACGATTAATGAGTTTGAAAATGCCTTACGAGAGGCGTTTGAAACTGGAGCCCACGATTGTGGAGTTGTTTTCATTCAAACAGATGCAGACCGAAAGGTACGTCCCTGTGCGCCGAATAAAATACAATTAAGCGATGTTGTTGCAATTCGTCCTAACGGTATTCTTCTTCCAACTGGTTTCAACGTTCAAACTGGTCAGAAGATGGTAAATTTGCAAAAGCGGTTAAATGATCTAATCCGTGACGAATGGCGTGATTCTCATGATTTGGTTGCGCTTAATAGAGACAGTGCGTTCGAAATTATCGATTTGTGTCAAAAAACTATGAAATTTCCCATTTCTGAATTTGAATGGGACGCTATGAAAGGCCTAATAGACTATTTTTCTGACGTAGCCGGTCAGTCAGATGAGCTTTTTCTACTAGCAGAAACAGGTCGTAAATTAGGACGGGAAAAATCGGGTGACAAATCAGGGCTGTCTATTCTTGGTCCTGCACTTCGCAATAGGGTTGTCGATCCTGGCAGTAAAAAATGTGTTCTTGTTATGTTGCAGCAACAAGGAGATGTTGACAAAGGGTGGGGTGGGACACCGTTTTGGTGGCCTATTCTGATCGCACCCGGCAACATTGAACCATGCGTATTTGCAAGGAAAACGGCAAAGTAAGATTGGGGCAACTTTTAGTTGTTCTCACGCTAAGGTTTTGTTGTGGTTTCCTTGGTATCGAAATAAATTCTAAAATCTTTTAAAAGCAACAATACGGAGAATCTCCGTGTTGTTGCTTGTTTCTGTGTAACCTTTTGCACAGATTATGGGGTCATTGATGAGTACGTTTGCCGAATTTTTCGCTGGTGGGGGCATGGCTAGGTCTGGCCTAGGTCCAGATTGGGCATGTTTGTTTGCAAATGACAAAGATAAAAAGAAAGTGGCATCCTACCAACTTAATTGGGGCAATGCCGAGATTACAGACAAAGATGTGAAAGAGGTATCATCTACAGATATTATTGGTGAAATAGACTTGGTTTGGGCATCCTTTCCATGCCAAGATTTGTCTTTAGCAGGTGGTGGTGCTGGTCTTAAAGGTGAGCATTCGGGTACATTCTATCCATTCTGGAAAGTTATAGAACAACTGATCTTGGAAGAACGTTCGCCTAAAATTATTGTTTTGGAGAATGTGCTGGGAACCCTGTCTTCCCATGATGGAGAGGATTTTAGGGCAATCTGCCGCTCATATAAAAAGTCGGGTTATTGCTTCGGCGCTGTGGTCGTCGATGCTTCACTGTTTGTGCCTCAGTCACGAAAGCGATTGTTCATGATTGGGGTAAAAAACGATATTGGTTTGAATGAAGCTCTTGTCTCACCTGAACCTATCGAGCCATTCCATACTAAACGTCTGAGACAGGCCGTTAATCAATTAGATCCTAATTGTAGAGATAGTTTCGTTTGGTGGAATGTGCCAACTCCTCCACACAGAAATGTAACATTCGCAGACATAATTGAAGATCGCCCAACAGGCGTTGTCTGGCACTCAGAAGCGGAGACCGCACGATTGCTAGAGTTAATGACACCCGTCAATTTGGCTAAGGTGACAGCAGCACAGCGCTCTGAGCGAAGGATGGTAGGGGGGGTTTACCGGCGAATGCGTAAAGATGCAGATGGAAATAAAGTTCAGAGGGCTGAAGTCCAGTTTAGTGACGTTGCGGGATGTTTACGTACACCTCGCGGAGGCTCTAGTCGGCAAACTTTGCTGATCGTAGATGGTCAAAATATCCGATCTCGGCTCATTTCGACGAGAGAGACTGCACGTTTGATGGGGCTTGATGATACTTATAAGCTCCCTGAGAACTATAACGAGGCCTACCATCTTACGGGTGACGGTGTTGTTGCGCCCGTTGTTAGGCACTTGGCCCATCATCTATTTGAGCCCTTATTAAGCTACTGATTTGTTGTCATTTAGTCCTTTTTTAGTTTCATACTTTTGGGTCAAGTAATTATAGATATCTAACTTCTTCTGAAAGATTCGGTGACGCCTAACTCTATAAAAGGGGCTCCCAAAGGGAATGACAATCTGTCATTCAATCACCGCACAAGCAATCCGATCCCCGGCATCGCCTGAGGGCTGGGATTTATAGTCGTCCGCCCCGGCATGGATGATGACGGCTTTGCCGTGGATGTCGGTTTCGCCGGTGCCGTCAAAGCGCACGGCGTTATTGAGGATCTGGGCGTAAAGTTCGCCCTTGTCATTGACATACTGGTTCATTATGTCGCCCGCATGCGGGCCATCGGCGAATTCATGGCCGTGGGATTTGTTCGTCGGGTTGAAATGGCCGCCAGCGGATTTAAAGTCGCCCTGCGCATCGCATTCCCCGTTTTCATGGATATGAAACGCCACCCACTGCCCGGGCGGAAGTTCGCGAAGTTCGATCTTCAGGATCGCGGCATCCGGCACGCCATTGACGGTCAGTGTTCCGATTTCCGCACCACTTGCATTGATAAAGCTTGATTGGGCTTCCTCGCCCGCCCTGGCATGGCCGGGCACAAGTGCCATCGCTGCACCAAGGGCTAGAAGTGCTGCCGTGGCGGCGGTCGCCAGTGCCATGCGGTGGGCATTGTTGACGTTTGTGGCGGTGGGAATGGCAGCGACATTTGATTTCGGGCGGCAGATGTTTTCGCGATGGAACATGGGAAATCCTCTGCTGTTGCGGGCGGGCCCGTGGGCGGCATGGTGCCGGCTTGGCCGTTCTTTGAAAAACTGTCTTTGTAAAACTGGTGAGGTCGGGCTTTGTTCCGTAAATCTTTGGTTTTTTGGTTGAATTGCGACCGGAGTATTGACGGGGTTTGAGGCTATTTTGTGGGGCGGTATGGGCTCCGGACTTTGCGGGTGTGCCGGGGCGGGATTGATGGGGCGACGGGAAGCGCATGACAAAGGGGCCGCTGTCACAAGGGCGGGTCTGGGAGCGTCAGGTTTGAGGCGGCGCGGGCCGCCGTGATCAAGGCATAACCGGACGGAGAGCAAGACGCAGACCATGGCAGAGGAGAATGACCGGCAATCTTCGGGGGCTCCGGCACGGCCACCGTTATCTGGTGCATCTGGCAGCGGCGTAGGCGCAAAAGGATTGGGCGATCTGATCCGGCGTGTTCTGTTTGGCCGGGTTTTATATGTTCGCGGGGCGGCGATTTTGGGCTCTGTCATGCTGACCGGGTTGGTGGTGGTTTTGTATGTAGGGTTTGTCGTGACCCTGTTTGCCGGATTTACCGCCGATATCCAGCGCGAGCTTTTAAGCCGCGAGCTTGAGCTAAGCTCGCCTGGCGATCTGGAGCGGCTGGTGTTTCAGGGTTATCACGAGGCACAGCTTAAGGGCGATATCCATGCCATGCGCACCGAAATCAGGATGCTGGACGCTGCGTCGCTGAATGCGGCCCGGCACGGATTGGCGCTGCGGCAGGATGCGATTGCCGCGTGGCGGGCCGCGTTTGATCTTTATGCTGGGCTAGGCGCGGTGATGGTAGCGCAGCCAGACCGGTTTGACCCGGAATTTCGTACCGATTACCTCGCCGCCCTTAATCAGGCCTTTGCCTTTCTGGCGCAAAGCGATTTCAGTGCCGAGGCGGGGCGACCCTCGCCCGACACGGCGCGTACCGACGAGGGCAAGGAAGTGATCGCCAATCTTGACACTGCCCTGTCGCATATGAAGCTTGCGCCCGGCGTGAGCGAGGCCTTTGCAACCGATATCCAAAGCCGGATCGATGCGATCCGCAATGCGGTGATGAGCTTTGGCGAGAAAGCGGCGCGCGCCCAGGTGGCCTGGGCCAATATCACCGCCGAACAGGCGCAAGCCGACCGGCTGCGCGCCAGCCTGATGGCGGAGCTTTCCGACCTGCGCGAAGAACATGCCGCCCTTTGGGCCGACGAGGATGCGACGGATGATGGCGGGCGACGGTCGCTGGTCGCCCTGTTTCAGCAGCCGCTGGGCGGGGTGCTGTCGCTTCTGCTTCAGATGCCGGGGATTGTCCTGACACTGCTGGTGACGGTGGCGGCGGGCGGCCTTGGCTCCGTCGTCAGCTTCACCCGTCGCTATCGCCGGGTGGGAGAGGGCGGCGAGGCGGATATTGAGATGGCCGGAGGCGATATGGCACCGGTTCCGGCAGAACAGGCGCCCGAAACCGGTTTTGCTGCGGCGGGCCGCCTGATGGTGATGACCGGCGAGGGGATTGCTGCCGCGATTGCGATTTTCCTGTTTACCGAGGCCGGGATGCTGATGGTGACCCAGGGCGGGCCGGACGGATCGGGCAATATCGAAATCAGTGCGTTCCTCGTGACCTTCATGGCGTTCGTGTCGGGCTTCATGGCCGAGGACGCGTTTAACAAGATACAGGATGCGGGGAGAAAGCTTTTTCGCGTTGGCGGTGATGACGGGCCGGGACCGGCGGGGATGTGAGGGCGCAAAACAAAACCGGCAGGGGATGCCTGCCGGTTTGGAGGGATAAGCTTATGACCGCGAGGATCAGATGGCGGACGTGCCGTAACGCGGGGCGTTACGCTGCGTATTGCTGCCGGCTTCGGCATAGGCCTGGCTTGCCTGCGCGGTCTGCGTGACCTGCGACTGAAGGACCTGTTCATCACGTTCCGGCGTTGTATCGGCTGCTTCCTTGGCCGTGCTGTTTTCAAACAGTTCGGTCAGGCGGGCTTCGATGGATTTCAGCCCCTCGTTCAGACGATCTTCGGTTTCGTTGATATTGCCATTGATCGTGTCATTAAGCGCGCCAAGCCCTTCAAGGAATTCACGTGCCTGTTCAAGTCCCTTGGCAATGCCTTCGCTGGCCTGATCGAAAATCTCGCGGGCTTCTTCCTCGCTTCCGGCATTGGCGGCGATCAGATCGCCGACACGGGCAAGGATACGATCAGCCACCGCTTCGGGGGTGTAATCGGACGGATCGACACCCTGGATCGAAAGGCCGGTCGAAGACAGGCTTTCATTGATTGCCGAAACGATCTGATCGGCCGACAGAAGATTGGCTGACTGTGAAGAGAGCGAAACCGAGGTCGCACTGGCAAAAGAGGAGGCAATAGAATTGTTCGACCCGGATTTCGAGTCGTCATTACCGGGCAGGTAAGACTGCGCGCTGCGGCTGGAGCCGTTTGCTGCCTGCGATGTCAGTCCGCCGATGGTGATATCCATGCCGTCCTCCCTGGACGCGGGTTATATGTGTACAAATCCTTGATCGGGCTTGATACACGGTGATTTCCTGATGGCCTGCGCGGGCACCTGCTTGGTACGGATCGCGCGCCGGAAGTCTTTACGCACGGTTAATATCGCACAATCGGGGCGAAAAGGCCATAGACAGTTATATAGGTTCGGTCGGGCGATGTGCAAACCCGTCATGCGCGATACGCGGCTTTTCGGACTTGCATCGGGGCCGGTTGTGGCGGTTATCCTGCACTCTGATATTGCAACAGGGGCCAAGCCCGATTATTGAACAGGGTTTATGCGAGTTATGTTGCAAGAATTTCTTGCCCGGAACGCGTCGAGGTTTTCTCCGCATCCGGTATTTTGAGTTTAGGAGCTGTTTGACGGTGGCGAACTATCAGGAAAGTGCGCGCGAATTTGAAAAGCGCTGGCAGGATTACTGGCGGGAAAACGATATCTATCGTACCCCCAATCCGGGCGATGCCGATTTCGACGCCGCCAAAAAGAAAAAAGTCATCCTTGATATGTTCCCCTATCCAAGCGGGGTTGGTCTTCATATCGGCCATCCGCTGGGTTATATCGCGACCGACGTCAAGGCACGGTTCGAACGGATGCGCGGTTTCAACGTGCTGCATTCCATGGGCTTTGATGCCTTTGGCCTGCCGGCCGAGCAGTTCGCCATCCAGACCGGACAGCATCCGCGCATCACGACCGAAGCCAATATCGAAAACATGCTGCGCCAGTTGCAGGTGATCGGCCTTGGCCATGATCCGCATCGTCGCTTTGCCTCGACCGATGTCGATTATTACAAATGGACGCAATGGATTTTCCTTCAGCTTTTCAACAGCTTCTATGACCCGACCGTCGAATGGAAAGGCCCGCAGGGGCAGACCATCACGGGCCGTGCCCGCCCGATTGCCGAGCTTCGCGGGCTGCTTGAAAGCGGGGAATGGTTGTTGGATGAGGACGGCGTGCCGCAGCCAAAATCCGTCATTGGCGAAGGTACGAAGGCAGAAGGCAAGGAAGTGGACCGTGCGATTGATCGCGGGCGTCTGGCCTATGTCGATGAGGTTCCGGTCAACTGGTGCCCGATGCTGGGTACGGTCCTGTCGAACGAGGAAGTCACCAACGAAGGCAAGTCCGAACGCGGTGATTACCCGGTTTACAAGCGCCCGCTGAAACAGTGGATGTTGCGCATTACCGATTATGCCGATCGTCTGGTTGCTGACCTTGAAGGACTGGACTGGCCCAACGGCGTTGTCGAGATGCAGAAAGGCTGGATCGGTCGTTCCGTCGGTGCGCGGGTCAATTTCCCGGTGGCATTGGCCGATGGCGGCAAGGATAAGATCGCGGTCTATACCACGCGCCCCGATACGATTTTTGGCGCGACCTATATGGTGCTGGCTCCAGAACATCCTCTGGTTGATGCGCTGACGACGGCCGATCAGAAGGACGCGGTTGCGGCCTATCGTGCCGAGGTCAAACTGGCTGGTCCGGTATCGTCCAAGGATGAAGCCAACCGTGAGAAGACAGGTGTGTTTATCGGGGCCTATGCCACCAATCCGGCCAATGGTCAGCAGATTCCGGTGTGGATTGCCGATTATGTCCTGATGGGCTATGGCACCGGCGCGATCATGGCGGTCCCGGCGGGCGATCAGCGCGATTTCGAATTTGCCCATAAATTCGGCCTGCCGATTGTTGCCACCACCAAGCCGTCGGAAAGCTGGCTTCGAGCCAATGCTCCGGCTGATGCGGTCGATCTTGACGATGCGGCCCTGCTGGCGCGTTACGAAACCGCCCCTGGTGATTTCAAAGTCGCGCAGACCGATATCGGCGATACAATCAATTCTGCCAATGACGAGGTTAGCCTGAACGGGCTCTCGACCCCGGATGCCAAGGCAAAAATCATTGAGTGGCTGGAAGCCAGAAACATCGGCCGCGGTCGGGTTCAGTACAAACTGCGCGACTGGCTGTTTTCGCGCCAGCGTTATTGGGGTGAACCGTTCCCGGTGCTGTTTGATCAGGAAACCGGACAGGTGCATGGCGTGGCCGAAGCTGCCCTGCCCGTGGTTCTGCCGGAAATGACCGATTTCAAACCGCAATCAAACGAAGACCCGAATTCCGAGCCTGAGCCGCCGCTGGCACGTGCCAAGGAATGGATGGAAGTCACCGGGATCGTGCTTGCCGATGGTTCGGTCCTGCCGGTGGATGCGGCTGTTGGTTCGACCCACAGCCATGCCGGTGCAGATTACGAAGTACGTTCGTTCCGTCGTGATGCCAACTCGATGCCGAACTGGGCCGGGTCGTGCTGGTATTATCTGCGTTATTTCGACGCACAAAACGATCAGGCTTTTGCATCGGATGCGGCGGCGGCCTATTGGGCCAATACTACCGATGACAATGGCAATGCCAAGCCGGGTGCTGTCGACCTTTATGTTGGCGGCGCGGAACATGCGGTGCTGCATCTTCTATATTCACGCTTCTGGCACAAGGTCCTATTTGACCTTGGCTATGTCGCGACACCCGAACCGTTCCAGAAGCTGTTCAATCAGGGCATGATCACGGCCGATGCCTATACTGACGCGCGCGGCGTTTATGTCGACATCCATGATGTTGAAATGCGCGATGTTGACGGTAAAAAGCAGCCGTTCAATGCTAAAACGAACGAAGCACTGATTACCGTTCCTGGCAAAATGGGCAAGCGGTATAAAAACGGCATCCCGCCGGAAGAAATTTGCGATCAATATACGATTGATACCTTCCGGACTTACGAGATGTATATGGGGCCGCTCGACAGTTCCAAGCCGTGGCAGTCCGATGCGATTGTTGGCATGATGCGTTTCCTCTCCAACGTCTGGAAGGTCGCAACCCAGATGGAACGCACCAGCGACGTCGATGGCAAGATCGAGACGCTTTTGCATAAAACCATCGCCAAGGTGACCAACGACATCGCCGAACTGCGGCTGAATACCGCGATTGCGGCACTGATCGAACTGACCAACGCCATGACCCGCCAGAATGCGGTGCATGACGATCATGTTCGTGCGCTTGCCCTGATGGTCGCACCCTTTGCGCCGCATCTGGGCGAAGAGCTTATGAGCCGTATGGCAGAGGCCGAATTTGGTTCCAAAAAATCGGTGATCAAGTTTGACTGGCCGGCATTTGACGCCGAAAAGGCTAAGGACGACGAATTTGAAGTCCCGGTTCAGGTTAATGGCAAAAAGCGCGGTTCGATCATGGTGGCGGCCGATACCGATCAGGCAACGGTCGAAACAATGGCAAAGGCCGATGAAAATGTCGCCCGCCATCTTGAAGGCATGCAGATCGTCAAGGTGATCTATATCGCCAAGCCGACCCCGAAACTGATCAATATTGTGGTCAAGGGTTAAGCTCATCGCGACAGGTTTCACACAAACAGGGCGTTCTTAAGCGAATACCCTGTTTGTCTTTGACTGGGATTATTGACGGTTGTGCACGTGCTGGCTAGAAGTCAGACAGAATTCAAATTCAAGGGTTAAGCAATGAGCCACGGGCGCAAGATTTCAGTTATTGGTTTGGGTTATGTCGGATTGCCGGTGGCGGTGGCGTTTGGGACCGAAGCCGGTCGTGTCGTGGCGTTTGATATCAACAAGGCGCGTATTGCCCAGCTTAAGGCCGGGCATGACGCGACCGGCGAGGTTGATGATCACGAGCTTGCAGCGGCCGATTTGCTTCTTAGCGATAACCCGGACGATTTGCGTCAGGCCGATTTCCATATTGTGACTGTGCCGACCCCAATTGACAAATCAAACCGCCCGGACCTGTCACCGTTGCGATCTGCATCGAAAACCGTTGGTGCAATCCTTAAGAAGGGCGACATCGTTGTTTATGAAAGCACGGTTTATCCGGGCGCGACCGAGGAAGAATGCGTGCCGATCCTGGAGCAGCTTTCGGGGTTGAAGGCAGGGATCGATTTCACGGTGGGTTATTCGCCTGAACGCATCAATCCTGGAGACCGCGAACATCGCTTTACCACCATAACCAAGGTTGTGTCGGGGCAGACGCCTGAAACGCTTGAAATCGTTGCGGCGGTTTATGGATCTGTCGTCAAGGCTGGGATCCACAAGGCACCGACGATCAAGGCCGCGGAGGCCGCTAAGGTGATTGAAAATACCCAGCGCGATCTGAACATTGCGCTGATGAACGAACTGTCGCTGATCTTTGATCGGGCGGGTATCGATACCCGTGATGTTCTGGATGCCGCGGGCACCAAATGGAACTTCCTGCGCTTTACACCCGGCCTTGTCGGCGGGCATTGCATCGGGGTTGATCCCTATTACCTGACCCACAAATCAGAGGAACTTGGTTATTACCCGCAGGTGGTTCTGGCCGGTCGTCGGGTGAATGACGGCATGGGCGAGGTTGTCGCCAATAAGGTCATTCGGGCGTTGTTGCGCGAAGGAGCGACCAAGAACCCTACTGTGACGGTGCTTGGCCTGACCTTTAAGGAAAACGTGCCCGACATTCGAAATACGCGCGTGATCGATATCATCCGCTCGCTCGAAGATGCCGGGATAAATGTTCAGGTCCATGATCATCATGCCGATGCCGAGGAAGTTCTGCATGAATTCGATGGTCTGAAATTGTGTGGTGATGCCGACCTGAAACCGGCGGATGCCGTCGTGCTGGCGGTGTCACACCGGGAATATGTTGCCAAGGGGTGGCCACTAGTAGAGGGGCTTTTGAAGGATGGTACCGGCTTCGTTGTCGATGTGCGCGCCATTCTGCCGCGTGATGACGTGCCCGCAGGCATCGACCTTTGGCGGTTGTAAAAGCCGCGCCGTTTATTCCTGATACAGATTAAGCTCGCGCTACATCTTTTTGGTCAGGCCGCGCGAGACGATTTTGTGGGATGCTGCCAAATGGTCACGCAGGCTCGCATCATCAAGTCCCGGTGCGTCATAATGCTGGATCCATTTCATCCCGCGCGAGGCAAGATACGGAGCAGGGCGCAAACCTGGTTGTTCCTTTAAAACCTCGTAGGCGATGTCGGATACCTTGAAGGTAATGCCAAGCGTATGACCCTTGGTCCAGCCGCCAATCGCAAAGACCTTGCCGCCGACCTTCCAGACATCCGCACCGCCCCATTGCACAACATGGGTTGTGACCGGCAGAGATTTGCAAAATGTGTTGAATTCATCGCGGGTCATGACGGTATCTTTCACGATTAAGGCTTGCTGGATATTTGGGCCGGCGTGGTTAAAGAGATCAAGAAATGATTTCCTTGATCAGTTGTTGAAGTTCCTTCTCAAACCGATCTGTCCGGAAGTTCTGGTTGCAAAAGGCCTTTGCAGCCCGCGCCATTTCGTGGGATTTGGTTGGTTGGATCAGGGCATCTGAAACAATATTTGCCAGCATTTCCGGATTGCCGGGCTGGCAGATGCGGCCGGTTTCGCCATCGCGAACGATATCAACCAAAGTTCCGATTGCGGAGCTGATGACGGGAACTCCTGCGGCCATGGCTTCGAGCACGACAAGAGGTTGTGCTTCGTTCGGGGAGCGTGACGGAAACAGAAAAAGGTTGGCGTTGGATAGAAGTTCGGTGCGGATATCCGCATCGACCGGACCATGATAGTGGCAGTGATCCGAAAGGTTCAAATTACGGATCAATTGTGCAAGTTCGCAGGTTGAGAGGTCGCCTTCGGCGCCTGCGATATCAAGCGCGAAATCGATATTACGCTGTTTGAGGATTGCACAGGCCGCCAGCACATCATCGATACCTTTGCTGCGAAAAAGGTTTGATAGATAAAGCATACGCGGCGTTATGGTGCTGATCGGGTCGTGATCGATCATGAAGGCCGTATCGGGCAGGCAATTGGCGATGATTTTTGATCGGCATTGAAGGCCATCAATTTCATTGCGCAACGCCTTGCCTAGAATAATGGCGGTTTGCCCGGCAAAGGCATGGCGTTGCAAAAATGCGATTAACCATTGGCTGCGCCCGGTTTGCAATCCACGGCCATGCAGATGCAGTATGGTTGCGATGCCAAGGATTTTGGCCGTCATCACATAAAGACAATCGCGATAAAACGCGCCCCCAGTTGGGGCGAAGCAGACATAAAGTGCATCGGGTTTTCGCCGGAGTGCGAGCAATAGTTTTAGCCAAAGTCCCAGAGCCATAACCAGTTTGCCCAATCTCATCCTGGCAATATCGCGGGGATTTTTGGCAAAGCGCATTTCAAGCACTGTCACATCACAGATTTTGCGAAGCGCGACCAAAGCCCGTTCATTCATGGTTGCCGCCCCGTGCATCGGCGGGGGCAGTTGCACCAAGGCAATGATCCGCGGTGGTTTCGTCATCGGCCAATCCCCGACAAACGTTTCAGATCGAAAATGCGCATCCAATGTGGTGGCGCGATAGCCCGGCGATGTCGGGCCAGAACAATGCGTAAAGTTTCTTGATAGACCGGGTCGGGGATGGAGGCAAAATGGCGTGTCTCGGGATTAGTGTTTCGCGTAATCAATTGTCGGCGAAACTGCCAGATGGAGGTCATGGGCAGGCTTGCGACGCGTAGATAAAAATCAAGATCGATGCAGCACGGCAGTACCGGGTCATAGCCACTGGCCATTTCCCAGATATCGCGATGAAACGCCAATGACGAGTGATGCAGCGGGTTGCTGCGATAAAGCCGTGTGGCCGGGATTTGTTGCCACGGGTTGCGGGCGTTTGGTGTGGCTGTTTCCTGTCCTGTGGCGAAGGCAAGGGCGTTTGGACGATCCATGAGAAAGGCGGCCTGTATCGACAGGCGATCCGGGTGAGACACATCATCGATATCCTGAATGGCAATCAGGTGGGTTGTCGCATTGGAAATGGCAAGATTAAGGGCGGCTCCCCTGCCAATCGGGGGGCAGCAAATCAGTTTGACTCTTGTTGCTTGGCCGGGAAGGATGACCGGGTTTACCGAACCATCATCGACAAGGATGGCAACATCCTGCGGGCGGAGAATTTTGTAAAGATTGGCAAAATAGCGTTCCAGAAAGGCATCGCCATCCCGAACCGTGGTGATCATGGTGATCGCATCATCCTTGGTCATGAGGGTCTCCAGACGATGCGAAGTGTTGCGGTGCCTTGGTTCGGGACAAAGATCGTTCTGACCGGGCCGGTTACGGCAAACAGGCTATCATCGGTGATATGGAGCGGATGGTCCGCGATCAGGTGGAGGTTCAAATCGGGGAAATCAATCCGGTTTTCGCCGGGTTTTTCGAAGGCCAAACCGGCGGGGACCAGCAGGCGGAACAGATGCAGGTTGGATCGGCTGTCTGTATCGACCTGATCATGGATGACAATTTCGTTCTCGTTGAATGTGATGTCGCGCTGGCCCCGGCGACCTGCCAGCCTGAATGTGATCTTTGCGGTGCTATCGCTTATCGTGCCGGATGTGAAGGTGCTCCACGCCTGTTGACCGGCAAAGGCCGGAAGTGGCAGTGATGCCGGGCCATAAAGGCTTGAAAAGTCCTCTTCGCCGCCGGTGGGAGGCAGGAACACATGACCGTTTGTGATCAGCACCGGCGCGGTCGTGATATGATAGGACGACTTTCCGCGCAGGCACATGCGGGCGTGATAATGATCGGTGTCGTGGATCAGCAGGAAATCGGCATTGGCGCGAATTGTTGGCGCATGTTCGGGCGAACTATCGATTGCTGCGCGCAGCAGCCAGAAGCCGGTAAAAGCCAGATAATCGTAATGCCGGTTATAGCTGTACCAGCCCGGTGTTTGTGGATTATCCGGGCCGGGATCATCTGGTAAAGGATTGGGGGCAAGCAGGTTGAGCGACAATGTTTCGGTTTGCAGCAAGGTCTGTTCAAGGCGAAACAGGATGGCTTCGGCCTCAGCGCGATAGCCGTGTTTGAGCAGGGCATAAAGGGCGGTCGTTGCGCCAAAGCTCTGTCCGGCACCGCGCCCGACAAGGTTGGGGATGCCTGTTGTTGCGCAAAGTCGGGCAATCAGATCAGTGGCCTTCGCCGCGATTTTGCGTTGGGCTGGCATAGGGCTATCGGTCAGCAAGGCGGCGCAGAAGGCATGATATTGCGCGGAAAAACAGCCGGGGCGGTCCATGAAGACCGGTGCGCGCCAGAAGCGGGTACGAGTATAAAGCCAGTCCAGTTTTGCACGCAGTTTATCCCGCCATGAACCGGATTGGCGGATACGCATTGCAAGGATGTGCCAGTTTGCGACACTGGGCGATTGGTATGGGGAGTTTCGCAAGATGGCATTACAGGTTTCGGCGTTTATGTCCGGGCAGTTTTCCAGTGCGTATTCGATGAATTCGCGATGATAACGGTGGTCCTGAATTTCGGTTTTCAGCGCATTGACGGCCGCCCTAATTTGTGGCGTGTAGTGATCGTCACCAAGGTTTTGCCAAAGGGCGACGGCATAGGCCTTGGCGTAAAAGCTGTGCTGGGGGAAATCGCCATTTTCGCATTGCTGATCGGCCAGTTGATCCGCGATCAGCCGGGCAAGGCGAAGGCAGCGTTCGTGCAAATCCGATTGGCCTAAGCGAAGCGACATGTGACCTCCAGCATCAGGGACTGACTTGATTTCAGCCTGTTAAGCGGGACTGCCTGTATTTCGGGACAGCGTCGGCCAAGTCGTTCGCGCAAGCGCCAGAAAGCAGCTTTGCCACCCGGAAAATTCCAGACCAGATGCGCCAGCCAATCCGGGGCGGACAGGGTGAACAATCGGTTGGCCCAGCGCAACCAGACGTGATCAACCGGACCGATTGGCAGCAGGCGGGCGTGAATGATCCAGTGATCGCCGCGATCACGCAGATAAATGTAAGGCGTAAAGCGACCGGCCCCGTCATAACGATCAAGCGTGACGGAAATGATTGTGCCATCGGTTCCCATCAGTCGGACGGTGCGGACGGGATGCAGGCGGTATCTGTCACTGTCGGTGTGGTGATATTTGCGACCGGCAATTTCGCCGGATTGAATGGTGGGTTTGTCAAAGATCAGCCGGATGACGGCATCCTGTAACAGCCCATCGCGGCGAGCGGAGAGTGTTGCCCGGATGCGAAGCGTTACGGGATCAATCCGGCTTGTCTGGTAATCAAGCGCCCAGTCGCCTTCGGCCAGTTGCCAGTGATCGCCAATCTGGCGTGTGTTGCGGCATTGATCGCTGAGTGTGACGAAAGAGTGCCGATCAGAGCATTCAAAACCCCATGGTCCAAAACGGATATCACCATACTGGCCGGTGATGAGGCGGTTATTGATGATTTCGGCCTGCAATTTCTTCATGCCGGTTTGTTCCGCAAAATGGGATTGCGGTGACATATCGCGATCAGGAGCAGGCAAAGGCTCAGGCGAAGCTGCATAATGATCACAGCATCGGTTTCATGAGGGGAAGCCGGAGGAAGCACGCCTGAGACAACCATAAGAGCAAGGCAAATCCAGCCGGGGAAGAACTGGTTTTCGGTTTCCTGCGATATCAGGATTTGACGCGAGACCATCGCAAGCAGCACGGGCCAGAAGGCCCCTGTGCGCAACAAGGCGACGAGGTCGACATTGACAGTGCCGTAAAAAAGCAGGGCAAGCGTTTCGGGCAGCATCAGAAGTATTGCAGTCATGGCAAGTGGTGGTGCGATCAGCCAGATATCGCGGAGCAGCCCGGCCTGCTTTTTGGCAAATAATGCCGCCGAAATGCTGGCGATGATCGCCGCCGTGATCAGGAAGATGCGTTGGGCCAGCATCAGATTGGCGTGCGCTGCGTCGGGCAGGGTTTGGTCGAGCAGCACGAAATCAAGATTGGGGAGTGCGCCAGCCAGCAGCGTGAAGCCGATCAGATTGATCATCTGGCTGTGGGTGATTTTGGTTATGGCAGTTGGGTGAGTGGCATGACTGCGAAGGGCAAGCAAGGCTCCAGCGATCAGGCTTGCCAGTGAGATTGCTGGTGCGATGGCAAAGAGGGCCAGATTGCTTTGGGTGACGATGGCAACGAAAGCGACGGTGATCCCGGCGATTTGTCCTAGAACGGCGATCAGGGCGATTTTGGAAAGCTGACCGCGTGCCGTGATGATCCAGTCCGGGGCAAGAGCCGCGACCATGGGCATCAGAAGGATCGGCGATGGGGGGATGTCTGTCATGATGACGGCAAACGCGGTTGCCGCGATAGCAAGTGTGAGGCGAAGCGCGCAAAGGGCGAAGGCGGCGCGGCGCTGGTTTGCCTGATAGAGCCGGATCAGAAGCAGGCCGCATCCGGCCTGCGCGATGGTTACGGCAAGGCCGATGGTGGCAACGGCCGCGAAATAGGCCCCTAACTGATCGGGGGCGAAATGATGGCCGATCAAAAGCAGAATGATCATACCGCCAAGGCGTGTGATCAGATTGGCTGAGAGCATCCAGAGCGGATAAATATACGTGCGGAACCTATGCATGGTGGGCAAGAACCCTTTCATAGGCGGCTTCGGATCGAGTGCCGTAATCCATGGTGATATTGGTTGCGATCAGGTCGCGGGCGGCGACGCCAAGTGCCTGAACACGTGCCGGGGCGGCATGCAGGGCCTGGATGGCGTCAATCAGAGCGTTGCTATCGCGGGGCTGGATCAGGAGCCCATTTTTTTGATGGGTAATTGGGATTCCGGCATCTGGGGTCGTGATCACGGCACAGCCAGCCGCCATGGCTTCAAGCACGGCAAGACTACTGCCTTCGGACAGGCTGGGGAAGACGAATATATCGTCGGAGAGCAAGTGCTCGGCAAGCTTCGCCTGTGGCATTGCACCGTGCCAGACGCAACCCTGCGGCAGTTTGGAAAGATAGGCGAACGCACAGGGCTGTGCCGCACCGATCAGATCAAGCGTGATGGAAGGCCCATGACGGGTGCGCAGCGCACGGAAGGCTTCGATCAAAATTCGGATGCCCTTGGCAATCGAGATATTGCCGATATAGAGAAGGCGGGTGATGCTGGGATTTTGTGTCGTTCGTTCGACTTTGACCAATTGAGAACACAGGCCGGACGCAAAGGGCACCAGATGAATGTGTGCCGGATCAATGCCGCATTCTTCAAGTCCGGCGGCAACCACGTTGGAGGGTGCAAAAACGCCATCGGCAAATCGGGCTTCTGCGATGCGGCGGCGGGCAAGGAAGTTTGATATCTCGCGATAACGCAAACCGTGATGGTGATATTCGTCGGCGAGCTGGCGATAGCGGACCGGGGCAAGCTGGCCGGTGACATCCAAAATGATCGTCATGCCATGCGCACGGGCAGCTCGCATGGCGGGAAGGCTGTAATTTCCCTGACCGTGGAGGATACGGGCATCGGGCATATGGAGACGCGCCAGCCATGACAGAGGCAGATCAGAATAGAGGTTTCGCGCGGGAAGATGAAGCTTTTGTGCGAGCTTTCCCAGAATATCGGGCAAGAGGTGTCGGCCGGGAACAGTGGAAAGATGTGGTTCCACCCGCCGGGCCGGCGGGGTGAGAAAACCGCTACCGTCATGACGCCAGAAACTGTCCCAGCGGACCAGCCGGTTATGGTGTGCTAGATGGGCGGCGAGAATGCGGAGCTGGTCATTGCGGCCAATCATCCAGACCGGGGCATTACTGACCAAAACGCGGTTATGCATCAGGCACCTCCGCGCTGGTTGCCATCTTGCAAGCCCGCAAGATGGTTTCGGCGTGATGGGCGGGGGTGTTGTTGGCGATGCGGGAATGCTGCCGGGCTTGGGTTTTCTGCCATGCGGCGCGATCACTTAGCAATCGCGCGCAGGCCGTCATCCATGCGGGCACGATGTTACAAGGCAGAATTTCGGCGGTGCCGAGAATATCGGGAACGCAGCCGACCCGGTTGCTTGCGAGGGCGACTGTGCCGCATGCAATGGCCTCGATCACGGTGACGCCATAGGCATCATTGCGGCTGGGCAGGAGGCAGAGTTTGGCCTGCTGATAGATGCCGGGCAATTTCGCCGGGGGGATTTCTGGCATATGGTAGGTGGCCTTGCTCAGACCTAGTCCCGCAAGCCGGTTTGCAAGGTCGTTCTGGTCGCAGGCCCCGACGATTTGTATACGCTTTGCGTGGCCTTGGCGGTGTAGCCCGGCTGCAATTTCAAGGAAGGTTTCGAAGCCCTTGGATAATGTCGGCCTTCCGCACCATAAAAGATCGACGGGGCGGTCATCAAAGCTGGGAAGATGATTGGGAGCCTTGAAGGAAGGCGGGATCGGGGCGATCAGGATATTGTTTCTGACCTTGCCGGATTCGACAAACCAGTCTTGGCCATTTTCCCCTGTGGCAATGCAGATTTTGGCATGCGCCATCATCGTTTTCCGGATGCAATCGCGAAGACGGTTTTGATAGGTGGCGTCCGATCCGGCCCAACCATCGAACTGTAAAATGGTCGGAATATTGTGTCGGCGGGCATAAAGATGTGCCTGCCAGTGTGCCAGTCCGAAACCGGCAAGGATCAGGACATCAGGCCGGGCGGCGTCAAGGGCGCGGATTAGACCGAAATTAATCGGGATCGTCCGGTTTTCACCAAGCGGGATTTTGATGCCGGGTAGGATTGATTGGGCGAAATCGCCGGTCAGCATCGGCCATGCGCGTTGCGGTTCGTGACGGTGGGTGCAGGTGACGTGGAAGTCGCCATCTGGATTGCGGGCCGGGTTGCAGGCATGAACAAGGCGGGCCAACATGCCATAGGCGCGTTGCCGGTAGGGCGGAACGATATTCGTAAGCAGAATGACCTTCACGCGCCATCACTCTTTGGTGTTTGTCTTGATGACAAAACAATCATAAGTTACTTTGAATTTCAATGCTTTGTCAGATGGTTGTCGGGGTGCGAACAATTGCAGCCATCACATAAAGGGACATTGGGGAGAGAGCGGCGGGGATGACCAGCGACCGAGGGGACTTTTTCGGCCTGATGCTTGATCTGCGCAGGCAGGCGTCATTGGCCGATCACATCTGTTCCAATATCCATCAAGAAGGCTGTTTCCGCCATTTGTCGTTAAATGCGGTCAAATTCGCACAAGCGTGTCGGGATGGCGGTCTTTGGCGTGTTTTGGCGCAGGCCGATTGCCTGTCGGCGGATGGGATGGGGATTGTCTGGTCGGGCCGATTGCTGGGCCTTGCGGTGCCCGAACGGGTGACCGGCATTGATTTGATGGAAAGCCTTTTGCCAAGGTTTGAGGCGGCGGGACATTCGGTCTTTTTGCTAGGCGCCCGTGATGATGTTCTGCATCGCGTGCAAGCACGCCTTCGCCGCGATTTTCCCGAACTGATCATTGCCGGGGTCCATCACGGTTACGACCCCGATGATGCCAAACTGGCCGAAAAGGTTCGGGCCAGCGGTGCGGACGTGGTGTTTGTTGCCCTTCCCAGTCCGCGCAAGGATGCGTTTGTGGTGAATTACGGGCCGAAAACGGGATGCCGTTTTATCATGGGGGTTGGGGGGGCTTTTGATGTGCTGGCCGGTGATATCAGGCGGGCACCGGCGATGATGCAGCGATGCGGGCTGGAATTTGCATGGCGCATTGCCATGGCACCGCGCACGATGGGGCCACGGTATGGCCGCGGGCTTTGGCGGTTTGCCGGTGGTATCATTCCGGCAATCTTGCGGGCATGGGCTGGACGATTTTACCGCGCCGCAGGTTGGGTCGTGATTGTCGGATTTGCGATCTGGCTTGTGTTGACACCCGCCGATGCCAGCGGACAGGTGGTTTTACCCCCACCTGAAATCGAAGCGGCCGAGGCAAATGCAAGCCAGATCATGCAATTCCTGACCGATCAGCTATCCGAAAACGACACTGTGGAAATTGACGATACGGTCGATGCCCTGATTGCAAGATTGTTGGGGCGGGATGTGGTGACAAGCGAAGGCAATCTGGGGCCAGAGGATTTCAGGATGGTCTTGCTGGTTCTGGATCGGGTTCTGGCATTGACGCAGATGCTCATGTCCGGCGGGACAGGCAGTTTTCTGATGGAATTGATCGTTATGAAGGCAGTGCTTCGGGTGGTGGCAATGTATCCCGAACCCATGATGCGTGACGCGATGGCAGCAGGAACGATGCCTGAAATCTCAAGGCGGTTTTTTGATGCGGGATATCGTGCGCAAGCCGTTGCTTCAGAGACAACCGACAATACCAGTCCCGGATCGATATCAAAGCCACCTCAGCCCTTTTTGCCAATTCGTTTCAGCATGTATTACAGGCAATGGGACCCGGCGGCGGCGCAAAGCTGGAACACGAGCCTTACGGAAGAAAGGGCAGATACCGATCAGTCGGACTGGATTGAACAGCCGTCGGTCAGCCCGCGATGAGGCATTCGGATCAACTGCAAACCGACAAGGATACAGACTTGACGTTGATCGATCTGTTCGCGGTGCTGTGGCAGCGCCGCGGGATTGTGATGCTGGTTTTTGTTGCGGTGTTGATGGTGGCCGCGGCTCTTATTCCCCGACTGATGCCAACCTATCGTTCGGTGGCCGAAATTGCCTTTGTGATCGATCGCGAAGATACCCCGATAGACGGGGGCGGGGTCGCGCAGCATCTGGAAACCGCAATGGCGGAGCTTCGCGGGAATGAAGTACTGGCAATCGCACTTTCGGTCCTGCGCGGTGAGGGCGTTCAGATCGTGCCCGCGATTGACGGAAGTGAAGGAAATGAAGCAGGCGATAACCGCGTACTTGGTGCCCTGCGATCACGGATCGAGGTGGTGCGCATTGGCAATGCGTCCGTGATCAAGGTTAGTGTGACCGATCATGATGCGGCGCAAAGCCAGAAAATCCTGAATGCTGTTATCGACAGTTACCTTTGGCAGCGCGAAAGTGCACGCAAACAGGGACTTCGCGCGAGGTTGATGGAAACGTCCGAACAGCTTTTGGCCGCGAACGCAAAGCTGGCGCAGGCCGAAACCGATCTTTCGGCGTGGCAGCAGCAGGCAGGCTTTATCGAACCCGATGAAAGCCGTTTGATGCTGGACCGGATTTATCAATTGAATGGCATGCTGGAGGTTGCGCGGCGTGATCTGGAACGGGCACGCCTGATGGCAGATGCGCGTAAGAATGCGCAGTCGATTGATGCCCTTCTGGCCCTGCCACCGATTGCCAATAATGAAACGGTTCGAAGGCTTTCTGGGCAATATGACGAGGTGCGTCGAAATCATGCGGCATTGGATCAGCGATACGGTCCCAAGCATCCGGCGATGATTGCTGTTCATCGCGAACTTGAAACCGTGCAGCGGCATCTGCGCGACGCCGTGTTGGTGGCGGCAGAGAAGATCGCGCTTGATCTGCGAGATGCGCAAAAACAATATGATGTGATCAGAAGCCAGCGTGATGACTGGCAGGAAAAATTGACTGTCCGCCATGAAAAGGCACAGGGGCAGGCCGCCCTTTTGCGCGCGGTGGAACTGATGCGCAGCGAAGCCGACAAGCTTGGCACAACGGAGCAGGAACTTCGTATCGCATTGGCTGCATTTCAAAGTGATGTGACGGTGATGCAGGCCGCAAGCCTGCCTGAAACGGCGGAGTTTCCGACTAGGCGCGATTTGTGGATGGCGGCAGTTCTGGTCGCGCTTTTTGCCGCTGTTGTTGCGGGGATGCTAAGACACTATTTCGATCAGGCGATCCATGATGACGGGAATTTGGAAGACCGGTTTGGTATTCCGCTTTATGCTCGGACTCCCCAAGTTGATGACCCCTTTGCCAGTGCGGTTTCGATGGAGGAAGCGGTTGGCCATCTGGCGGTTTTGATCAATATCCTTGCCAAAACGCGCGTGCATGCGGGCCGCGCCCATGTCAGTTGCATCGGGTCGGCTGTGCCGGGCGAGGGCAAAAGCAGACTGGCGCGTGATCTTGCGACAAGCTTTGCGACTGCGGGGATGAAGACTATTCTGCTTGATGGCGATCTGCGCCACCCAGCGGGATTTGCGCGTGTCGGCAACGTGTCGGATTTGACGGCGGCTCTGGCCGGTGACGGGACGTTGGAGGACGCTATTCAAAGCGGGGAAGATCACGAATCCTTTGACTATATCGGTGCGCGGGCGTCCGTACCGGGAAGTTTTGCGACCGGCTTGCTTCAGAATGGATTACGGGATGTTCTGGATCATCTGCGCGGTCGTTATGACCGGATCGTGATTGATACTCCGCCGGTTTTATCGGTGGCCGATGCGATACTGCTGATGGGGGCGGCGGATGCACGGTTGCTGGTGCTGCGCCGTGGTTACAGCAAACGCCGTGATGTGCGCGATGCGATCAGTCAGTTGAACGCCGCCGGGTTGGTGCCCGATGGCCTTGTCCTGGCTGCCACACGGGGCAGACCGGCGTATGGTCGGGACAATGCCGACAGGGCGGAGGACGCCTGATGCGTTTTCGCCGAACCCCTATATTTGCCGGGCTGGTTTTGATCGGGATCGGTTTGGGTCGCCTTGGGGCGGAGATGGCGGCATTGCGGAATGTGCCGGATATCGAGGCCGCTTTGCGTGATGGGGATGGATTTGCCGATTACGCAAAGCAGCACGCGGTAACGGCGGCTTTTAAATCAGGCGACTGGATGGCTTTAGAGATATTGACGAGTGCGGAGCTTTTGGATGCGCCGTTTGATCCGGTTTTGATGTCGCTTCGGGCTTTGGCACGGGCGCAGCAACAAGATTTTAATCCGCAGGCGATTGGCGAAGAACTGGATCGGGCCGCACGGATTGCCGGGGATCGTTACGATATTGTGATGCTGCGCGGCTTTGTAATTTCGGCCTTGCTTCAAGTACGGCCAGAAGGGACAGGAAGGGCAGAATGAGTGCAGGCATCGACGCGACCCAGCCGATGCTGGACATGATACCGACCAGAGCCGCAAGGCTGATCATAAGCGTTCGATCCAGACGGTTTTCGGCTGCTCGGAAAGTGCGTGTCAGCCGATACAGGATAAAACCAGCCATCGCTAGCGTTGCGGGAATGCCAAAGATGAGGGCGGCATCCAGCCATAAATTATGGCTGCTGAACCATGCGGCTTTGCGGTTAAGGTCAAGGGTTGCGAAATGATCCATCACCAGCGCAATCGCGTTCGGGCCAAAGCCGGTAAATGGGCGATGGGATATGGCGATGATGGCAGTGTGCCATGCCTCATCGCGCTGGATCAGATCGGGGCGGGCCAGTTCGGCAAAGCGATTGCCAAGATCGGGAATGAGCATGGCGATGACGATCAGGGCGGTTGTAACGCAGGCTACGACAAGAACGGGATAGGTGATGCGTGGCAGCAGGCGGTCTGCTTTTGGGCGAAGCATGATTGCAAAGGTGATGAGGGCAATCGCCAGTGTGAGAACCGCACTTCGCGAATGGCTGGCGAACAGGGCGGATGTGAAAATCAGCACAAGTGCGATCCAGCCAGCCGCGTGATCAATCCGGCTTCCGATTGTGGCCGTGACGTTGGCGCAGAAAAGGTAAAGGGCGCAGATCGCCGCAATCGTCATCAGGCCGCCAAAGGCGTTGCGATTGGCAAAGCTTCCGGTCCAGTCACCAAGATGGGCCTGCTTGGCAAACCAATAGGTGCTTTCAAACGAGAAGATATCGGCAAGACAGGCAAGTGCGACTTGCAGAATTGCCGCAATTATCACGGCCCATGCGATTATGCGGGTGAATTGATTACCTTGCATTTGCGCGCATCCGGCGGCCATCGCATAGACACCGACCAGCCACAAAACACTGCCGATCATTGGCAGGAAGGCGGTTGGGTAAAGGGCAAGGTGCGATGTGTTGAACGGGGCAGGCTGCGTTGGCCAAATCGGTGCGGCCTGCACGGCCAGCCATACAGACAGGAGAGCCCCGGCAATGCCAACCTGTTTGATCGGGCGGGTCAGTTTCGCGTGGCCGAACCATCCCGCCGCCAGCAACCCGATGCCGGTCAGGATGGTCAGAACCGCTATCGCCCAAGGTCGTGCACTGCCCAGCATGATCGGGGCCAGAACGATCTGGGATGTCAGGCAAAATGGCACCAGTCGCTGCATCAGCGTTCCGAAAATATCCATGATTTCAAGCTGATCACGATAGCGGAGTTTTTCGGGTTTGTCCTGTGGTGTGGCGGGGCCAGTTTCGGGTGGAGATGTTTATGGCCGAGCTAAACCTGAAATCGGGCAGGGCCGCGCCATTAAAGGGTGTTTCTATATCCGTCATCTTGCCGGGTACCTTCGCAATGCTGATATCCCTTTGGCTGACCGGGTTTGGTGGGATGGCGGCGAAGCTTGTTTTGATCGGATTCTGGGGTATTTGGGTATTTCCTTTGGTTTTCCGGGCCCGATTGACGGGCGATGGATTGGTCGCCTGCCTTTTGCTGTGTGGGTTGATCGCAATTGTCGGGGCTGGCAATGGTGATAGTGACGAGAAGCTGCGGCTGATCGGCAATATTTTGATTCTGCCGCTGGGGCTGGTTTGCGGGATTTGTCTCGGGCGGGAGTGTTTGCGCGTCATTGTACCCGCACTTGCGGTTTATCTGCCGGTTGCCAGTGTTTTTCAGGCAACGCACGAGGGATGGCGGCTTAATCACCCGTTTTTGTTTCTGGGGTTGTTTGTGCTGGCCTGTGTGATGGCGCGGCCTGCACGTGGTGTCATCGGTGCGATCAGCGGCATCGCCGTCTTGTTGAGTCAGACGCGGATTGCGGTTCTGGCACTTGTGATTGTTCTACTTGGGCGTGTGCGGCTTTCGCATGCGATGACCTGGCTTTTGGGGATACCGGTTTTGCTCGGCGCTTTGGTGATGGCAGCTATCTGGCTGCCGCGTCTCCTGATGACCCATGGCAGCGGGAGATTGGCGTTCTGGCAGATGTTTTGGGATGATTGGTTACAGGCTGACACCGTTCAGCAGTGGCTTGGTTTTGGCGCGGGAAGTGTAGAGGCAGTTTTGCAGCGGTTGCCATCTGCAGCGGCTTTTGGCGCGCTGCATAACGACCATTTCCGCATCCTTTTCGAGACGGGATTGATCGGTATAATTCTTTGGGTGATGGGCTGGGGGATGCTGATATGGCTTGTGCGGGGTTCACGGGTGGCTGTCTGTATTCTGGCATCGGTAGCTGTAACCATGGTGACGGATAATACGCTTTCATACGGGCATTACCTGATCTGTTGCGGGATGGCCGCCGGGATCGCGATGCGGGAGGGCATAGTTGAAAATCGATGATCTGATCGCCGTGCGCGATCGGGTGATGGTTGCGATTGTTGCCGCCGATTTTACCGGGGCCGATCCGTTTGACGGGCTTGAAAGCCGATTGTTCCGGGTAAGTGGTTTGGGGCGGTTTCGTATGGCGCGGCTGGTGTGGTTGCAGGCGATAAAGCGTGGGCCACGGGCACTGCGCCACATCGCGATGATTCCCGCATTGCAAAACCCGAAAACATTGGCGTTGCTTCTGGGTACCGCCGACGGCGTGCGGCTTTGCAATGTGGCGGGCAGGCTTTACCAGATGCAAAACGAGGATGGTGGTTGGGGATATCCGTTTGCGTGGCAGGCGCGCGCCTTTTATGTGGCGCGCGGTGCGTCCAATGCGATTGTCACGAGCTTTGCGGTTGATGCGCTAATGGAGCGGGGTATGTCCTCAACCGATCCGGTGATGCAACGTGCGGCGGGGTTTATGCGTGGGCTTTGGCGAGAGGGATATTTTGCCTATGTCGACCAAGGGAATGCCGAAATCCACAATGCCAGCCTTTGGTCAGCGTGGGCATTGCATCGGATTGATCCTGATAATGAGATGAGCCAGAAGTCGGTTGCGCGGGTTTTGACCTCACAGCGGCCCGATGGGGCCTGGGAATATGGCACGCGGGTGCATCATCGTTTTGTTGATGGCTTTCATACCGGATACATCCTTGATCTTCTTGATCGGTTCCGCGCATCCGGGATGGTCGGGTTGGATGACGCTATCATGCGCGGATATGCGTTTTATCGCGCGGAATGCTTTGATGCGAATGGCCATCCGCGCAGCTTTGCCGGGCGGGAAGGTTATGTGGATTGTCATGCGGTGGCACAAGCCATAGCGACACTTTGCCGGTTTGGTGAACTGACAGCAGCACAGAAAATTGCAGATTGGGTCTGTGATGCATTGTTTGATGCCAAGCGCGGAGTTTTTTATGCCGGGCGCTGGCGGTTTGGTGTGGATCGGCGTAATTACATGCGCTGGACGCAGGCATGGATGGTCTGGGCATTGTCGATTGTGATAGAAAAGACCACGATGACAGAAGCACTCAACCCTGGCCAACCCTTGGTTTTCGAACATCCGGATCCGGCCCGGCTGGAGAAGGAGGAAGCCCTTCTTGCGCTTTCCGAGGATGCATTTCGCGAACTGTTTAAAGTGACCCGGATTGAAGCGCAGAAAATGCGGGTAAGCGGGGATATGGAAGCGCTTTATCGCCTGACTCGGGGGCTTAAAACCCTGCAACGGATTGGCGGGGAGCGGGGAATTATCCTGAAGGCGGGGCGGATTGAGGCGATTGCCAGCGACACGTAACCTTGCCCGTTTGCGCATTTTGGGAAATAACCGGGGCAGATACCGGCCCCAAACCAGAAATCAGAAAGCCGTTCATGCCCAAAGCCTTTCCCGTCCTTCCGATTGATGCTGTTCTGCCCGACCTTTGTGCCGTGCTGGAAACCGGTACCAATGCGGTTTTGCAGGCCCCGCCGGGGGCTGGGAAAACGACCAAGGTTCCCTTGGCGTTGCTGGAAAGTGCATGGCGGAATGATCAGAAGATCGTGATGCTCGAACCTCGGCGGCTTGCCGCGCGGGCGGCAGCGCGCCGGATGGCCCAGTTGATGGGCGAGGGCGTCGGCGAGACAGTCGGCTATCGCGTGCGATTTGACAGCAAGGTTTCCGCCAGAACCCGGATCGAGGTCGTGACCGAGGGTATTCTGGTGCGCATGATCCAGGATGACCCGGAACTGTCAGGCATTGGCTGCGTGATTTTTGATGAATTTCACGAACGGTCGCTTGATGCCGATCTGGGATTGGCATTAGCGATGGAAACGCAGGCCGCCCTTCGCGATGATTTGCGCATTGTCGTAATGTCGGCAACCCTTGATGGCGATCCGATTGCGGCCCTGATGGGCGGTTGCCCGGTGATCACCAGCGAAGGCCGCGCTTTTCCGGTTGAAACAAAATATATCCCGATCCGCCCCGATGCGTGGATTGATCGGGAAATGACGGCGGCGATCCGGTTGGCACTTCGCGACGAAAGCGGGTCGATCCTGGCCTTCCTGCCCGGGCAGGGGGAAATCACGCGGGTTGAGGCGGCGTTGAAAGACGGGCTTGATCCATCGGTGATCATTGCGCCGCTTTATGGCGCGATGGAAACCAGGGCACAGGATATTGCGATTGAGCCAGCACCCGATGGCATGCGCAAGGTGGTGCTGGCGACTGCGATTGCCGAAACGTCATTAACGATTGATGGCATTCGGGTGGTGGTCGATTGCGGATTGCAGCGTTTGCCAAGATTTGACCCGGCATCGGGCATGACGCGGCTGGTGACGGTCAAATCATCGCAGGCCAGTGCCGAACAACGTCGCGGTCGTGCCGGACGATTGGAGCCAGGCGTGTGCTATCGCCTGTGGGCAGAAGCCGAACATCGCGCCCGTCCGCCTTTTACCACGCCGGAAATTGCCGATGCCGATCTGGCGCCACTGACGCTGGAGCTCGCCCGCTGGGGCGTGTCTGATCCGGCAAGCCTGCCGTGGCTGGATCAGCCCGACGGGGCAAAGATCGAACAGGCACGTGATGTGTTACGGCGGCTTGAGGCGATTGACGATGCTAACCGGATCACGCCAATGGGAACTGCGATGGCCGGATTGCCAGTGCATCCGCGGTTGGCACATATGATGTTGCGTGGCGCGCGCCTTGGACTGGGCGAGGTTGCCTGTGCGCTGGCAGCACTTTTGTCGGATCGGGATTTCATGCGCGGGCGTGGGGTGGATTTAAGGCTTCGGGTCGAGGCGATTCTGGCCCGCAAGGCCCCAAAAATGATCACGGAAGCCGCAAGACAGCTTGCAGGGCGACTGGGTGAGGTCGCAAAGAAAGAAGTGGCGTCCGACGCAGGCAACATTGAGGTCGGCCCTGTAGATCATGCGGATCAGGTCGGGTTGCTTCTGGCATTTGCCTATCCCGACCGGATTGGCGAACGACGCAAGGGTACGGATGCGCGGTATCGCCTGTCGGGCGGGCGTGGCGGGATACTGGCCAATGACGATGCATTGGCGAACGAACCCTATATCGCGGTGGCGGAGCTTGACGGGCAGGCGCGCGAAGCACGGATTTACCTTGCCGCACCTTTGTCGCGCGCAAATCTTGAAACCCATTTTGCCGATCAGATTTCCGAAGGAACAGAGGTCTTCTGGGAAGTGCAAAGCGATGCAGTGCAGGCACGATGGCAACGGCGGATCGGGGCGCTGGTGCTTGATGAAAAGACCACCCGTGACGAGGCCGGATCGGATGCGATTGCGACCGCGATGATCGAAGGCATTCGTCGTCTTGGCCTGCATTGTTTGCCTTGGGACAAGGCGGCCGAGGGACTGCGCGAACGGATCGCGTTCCTGCATCGGGTCGATCCGGAAAACTGGCCCGACATGAGCGATGATGCGCTTTTGGCATCGCTTGAGGATTGGCTGATGCCATATCTTGGCGGGATCAATAAACGCAGCCAGCTTAAACAGGTCAATATGGCCGAGGCATTGGTATCGGGCATTGACTGGAACAGGCGCCAAGAGCTTGATCGTCTGGCACCGACCCACTGGACCGTGCCGACCGGATCACACATCCGCATTGATTATAGTGCTGAAACACCGGCACTTCCGGTCCGGTTGCAGGAAATGTTTGGCGTGACCGGAACCCCCAAAATCGCCGGGGGCAAGGTGGCGGTGACGTTGCATCTGCTGTCGCCAGCACAAAGGCCGCTTCAGGTAACGTCTGATCTGGTCGGGTTCTGGAAAGGCTCCTATGCGCAGGTCAAGGCCGAGATGAAGGGACGTTATCCCAAACATTACTGGCCCGACGATCCGTTGCAGGCCGAACCGACCCGGCGGGTCAAAAGCCGGATGTAAGGATAAGACCAGGTCGCGTGGCAGGGCTATACGCATTTGACGCAGGCGGGCATAATCGTGCCTCGATTTTGCGTTTAACAGGATCATGATGATCACAGCCGCCACACCGCTTTTAAACGTTGCCGAGATCAACCGCAGCATCGATTTTTACCGTTTGCTGGGGTTTGAGGTGGTGGCGCGTACCTTGTCCGATCTGGATGAGCAACCGGTCTGGGCGATGCTGGAGGCAGGTGACGGGGATACCAGAATCCGTTTGATGCTGGCCGCGCATGGCGGTGTTTCGCATGAAGAGCGCCGGATGCGACCATCCTTTGCCGGGCTGGTCTGGTATCTGGAATGCAATGATGTCGACGGCATGTTTGACACGATAAACGATGCCGGGTTCAAGCCAGAGCCGGTGACGGAGCTTGAGGACGGCACGCATCAGTTCTTTGTCCGTGATCCGGACGGATATGAAATCGCCCTGACCGGGGGATGACATCCGGTTACGGCTTTTCCCATTCCATGATGTGGAAATAAGGGGCCCGGTAGTATCGTTCGTACATACCGCCATGTTCAGAGCCGGGCAATGGTTCGTCAAAATGGCGCAGTACAAGATTGTGAGATAACAGAATTTTCATATAGCGGCTAAAGGGTCTATGCCAGTTTTTGATACGAATGCCGCGCCATTGAACCCATTCCGGACGCTCTTCCATATAGCGATCAAGGCAGAAATGTTCGGATCCATTGTCACCTTTTACCCAAGTTGTCGGCGTTGCGGCTGTGCTGAAACTGTTCAGATTGGCAATGAGTAAGGTGCCACCAGGACGTAAAACACGCACCATTTCAGAAACAGCAGCATCAATATCCGTAATATCGATCATGCTAAGATAACTGATTACAAGATCGAATGCTCCATCGGGGAGATCGAGCTTTTCAGCATAGTGAACATAGTATGCGCCGTTTGGGTCACAGGATCGGGCATGTTCGATCAGGCGTTCTGTGGGATCAATGCCGGTGGCGGCGATACCTAGGTTGGAAAGCATGCGACAAAAACGTCCTTCACCGCAGCCGATGTCCAGTGCAGTGGCAAATTTTTGTTTGTTAATGCGCTCAAGCATTGGGCGGTCGAGGACATGTTGGCGGCTGAAATCCCCATCGCCGGAGTTATCCGCAATCCATGCATCAGCAGATTCATTCCATCCATTAGACATTTGGGGCTCCGTTAGTGGCTGGTGCAATTTGGAGAATGTTGGCTGTTGGGCGTGTTGGAAAAGCAATGCGTGACGGTCGCGTGTGGCTGATACAGCGACAATTTACGAACGTGTTTAGCTTTTCGGATAGCTGATTTCGAGGACTTCAAGCTCGTCCTCGCCCGCTGGCGTGCGTAGCGTCACCACATCACCGACACCGGCTTTCATCAGGGCGCGCGCGACGGGGGAAATCCAGCTTATTTTGCCTTTGAGGCTTTCGGCCTCGTCCTCGCCAACGATGCGGATGGTGACTTCTTCGTCCCGCGCATTCACATAGGTGACCGTGGCACCAAAGAAGACCCGGCTGTGGTCGGGTTGTTCGTGCGGATCGACAACAACCGCGTCCTCGATCCGTTTGCGAAGATAGCGCACCCGGCGATCAATTTCGCGCAGGCGTTTCTTGCCATAGATGTAGTCACCATTTTCCGACCGGTCACCATTGCCTGCCGCCCATGAAACCACGGCAACGGTTTCGGGCCGTTCCTTCTTCCACAGGTGATCAAGTTCTGAGCGAAGGGCTGCGAGCCCTTCGGGGGTCATGTAAATCGGTCTGTCCATCAGCGGGTTTTAGCTTAACGCTGCGCCGCGGGAAAGAGGCGATTTGGGTCGGCGGTGTAGCAGATGCCGGGCGTCTTGTTATCCATCAAGCGGCAGGCCCGCGACAAAATCGCGCAGCCAGCGTTGTGCGGGATGGACATCATTGCGGCGATGCCAAGACATGGTGAAGCCGATCGGATCAAGATCGAAGGGAAGCGATCGAATGGCAAGAGCATCGTCCTGGCCAGACGCTGGAATGACGCCAGCCATCAGGGTTGCGATCAGGTCGGAGCGTGCAATCACAAGCGGGGCGGCGTACATCGTTGGCAGGGTCACGGCAAGGCGGCGTTTATGGCCCATTTTTGCCAGTGCCGCATCCACCAGACCAAAGCGGTCATTTTCCGGTGATACCAGCAAATGCGATAGCGAAAGGAAAGCCGGAAGATCCAGCGGTGCCTTGGTTGCTGGGTGGTCACGGCGCAGAACGCAAACGAAGTCTTCCGAAAACAGTGGTCGGGTCAGTATGCGCCCGCTTGCCGTGGGGGAGACGCCAATCGTTAGGTCGGCTTCCCCCGCGTCAAGCAGGGTAATGGCGTCATCCCGCGCGGTGAAGTTACCGATCCGCAGCGTGATGCCCGGTGCCTTTTGACGTAGGGCATCAAGGAGTACCGGCAGGACCCTAAAGGTCGGGTGATCCGAAAGTGCGACGGAAAAGGTCGCGGTTGAGGTCGTCGGATCGAATGTCTGGGTGAAATCAAGCGTGCGCTGAATTTCGGCGAGCGCATGACCGAGTGGTTCGGCAAGATCAAGGGCGCGTGGGGTTGGTTGTAACCCGCCCGGGCTTCGGATGAAAAGTTCATCATTAAGCAATCCGCGCAGCCGCGATAGTGCGGCACTCATGGCTGGCTGAGTACGGCCAATACGTATGCCCGCACGCGTGACGCTGCGTTCTTTCATCAGCGCGTCGAAGGCCACCAGAAGATTGAGGTCGATGCCATGTAAATCCATGAGATGGATGTTGTCACATATTTTATATTGATTTCAAGTATGTCGAGAGGGTCGGTAGCATTTCCCCATATCCAGCAATCCTGAATGGGAAATGAAAATGACGGATCAAATTAATACGCCCGCGATTACCGGGGTATCAGACCCGGATCGCAACGCCATCGAAGCACTGTACCGGGCTTTCAGCAAAGGTGCCGACCTTTTGGATGAGGCGGTTTGCAGCGACTGGCAGGATATCCCGCTGGCCCCCGGGCAGGAACCGGGACGCGACGGCATGAAGCCGCTGATCAGGGCGTTTCAGGCTGCCTTTCCAGACGTGAAAATCATCGTCCACGAAATGATTGGCGGACCGGGCCGGGTTGCCGTGCGCGCCGAAATCACCGGCACGCATTCAGGCGAATGGTTCGGGATTGCGCCGACAGGCAGGGCATTTCGCATGCCGATCCACGAATTCCATTATGTCGAAAACGGCAAAGTGACCCATACGTGGCATCTGGAAGACTGGCTTGGCTGGTTGTATCAGGTGGGCGCATGGCCAATCACTGATCAGGAGGCCTCGCAATGAAAGCCGTCAGACTTGATGATTACAATACGGCACCTGTCATCCGCGATATTGCCACACCGGAAATCGGCCCGGAGGACGTGCTGGTCCGGGTGGGAGCAGCAGCTCTTAATCCGCTGGATGTCAAATTGCAAAGCGGCGTGTTGCAGGGCTATTTCCCGCTGGAATTCCGATACACGATGGGATCAGATATTTCCGGGATGATCGAGGACGTCGGCGCAAATGTGATCGGCTGGCAGAAAGGTGACAAGGTTATTGCCCGGCTTGATCCGGTCGCAGGTGGTGCCTTTGCCGGGTTCGCCTGTGTTCCGGCAAATTACCTTGTGAAGCTACCTGAAGACATGCCGCTTGAAGTGGCCGCAGGCATTCCGACGGCGGCGGGAACAGCGTGGCAGGTGCTGTTCGAGATGGGCGATCTTGGTGTCGGGCAGACCGTTCTGATCCATGCCGGGGCAGGCGGGGTGGGCAGCTTTGCCATCCAGTTTGCCCGTGCGGCCGGCGCGCGCGTGATTGCAACCGCATCCGGGGACGGGATCGACATTGCGCGGACATTGGGCGCAGATCAGGTGATTGATTATCGTCATGCCGATTTTGCTGAAATGCTTTCGGACATCGATCTGGTGATCGACAGCATTGGCGGCGAAACACAGCAAAAATCGTTTGGAGTTCTGCGAAGCGGCGGCAGGTTGCTATCGCTTGTTGCCCCGCCGGACGAGGCATTGGCACATGCGCACAATGTCAATGCGCAGTTTGTGTTTCATATGTCTGACGGGGAACGGTTGGCGCGGGTTGTTTCAGCGATACACGAGAATAAAGTGAAGGTCCTGATCGACCGGACCGTGCCAATCGATCAGTTCGGCGATGCCTTTACCCGGCAAGCATCGGGCCGGGTGCGCGGCAAGATCATTGTGACGATGGTTTAATATGAGAAAACCGTGACGCAGACTGTCTGTGTCACGGTTTTTGTTTTCTGAGATCGTCACTGGTCAGGCGTTGGCTTCAACCCGAAGGGCTTTGTCGTCAATCGGCATATGCACGAGGGCGGCAAAGATGCCAAGCGCGATGGAAGCGATCCAGACGCCATCGAAACTGCCGGTCAGATCAAAGATGACCCCACCCATCCACGCGCCAAAGAACGCACCGATCTGGTGGGACAGCATGACAATGCCAAACAGCGTTGCCATATAGCGCGGGCCGAAAACCTGCACGATGATGCCGCTAGTGAGCGGCACGGTTGACAGCCACAAGGCCCCCATCACCGCCGAGAACAGCCAGATGGTCTCAGCCGTTTTGGGTGCAATCATAAAGATCAGAATGACCAATGCGCGCATGCCGTAAATAAACGACAGGCCCCATTTCTTGCGCCATTTGCCGCCCGCCCAACCAGCCGTCAGGGTGCCGACAATGTTAAACAGGCCGACAATAGCAAGTCCCTGTGCCGCGACCGAACCGGGCAATCCGCAAAGCTGGGTAAAGGTCGGAAGGTGGGTTGCGATCACAGCGATATGAAAGCCGCAGACAAAGAAGCCGGCATTCAAAAGCAGAAAACCGCGATGTTTGCGCGCCTCGTGAAAGGCCGCGACCAACCCGGTCGGGCCAAGATCAACACCCCCCGAATTGGGGCCGTGGGCCTCGGCCTTGCCCGTAAGTGCAAAGGCAAACGGGACGATGATCATTGACATGACGGCAAGGATTGCAAGGGCAGACACATAGCCGACACTGTCATTCAGAAACTGGGTTGTCGGGGCCATGATAAACTGGCCGACCGAGCCCCCGGCAGATGCCAGGCCAAGGGCGAAGCTGCGTTTGTTGGGTGGGAAGGTACGGCTGATGGCGGCCAGAATGACCGGGAAGCTGGTCGCACCGACACCCGCCCCGATCAGGAAGCCTGATGTCAGATGCAGTTCAAGTGGGGAGGTCGAAGTCCCCATCAGATACAGACCCAGCGCATAAAACAGTGCCCCGCCGATCAGGGTGCGGGTTGTGCCATAGCGATCGGCAAGGGCACCGGCAATCGGGGCGGCAACACCCCACATCAGGTTCTGAATGGCAAAGGCCAGACCAAAGGTGGAAGCACTCCAACCGGTGGCCGTCAGCATATCGGGGATAAACAGGCCAAGCGACGGTCGGATTCCAAGATTGACTGCCAGGACAAGACAGCCAGCGACAAGAACAAGCCAGGGAAACCATCTGGCGGTGCGAAGAGTGGGGCTCATCGGGCTACTCCGGAGCGGATTTCAATAATTGTTCCGATTTTGAACGCGATGGCGCAATGCGTCCAATTCATTCGGATTATTATGTTGATAACATTTGCGCATTATTATCTGGCAGCGGATCGGATATCGCTCCGGCTTCGACGACAATTTTGCCAACGGTATCAATGATATCATCAAGATCGGTATTGGCCTGACGGCGGATCAGCATGATCCCCATATCCCAGTTCATGCCGGGAATATCAAGGATGCGAATGCGGTTTGCCGCCGGACTGTGCATGCAGAACCGCCGTGCCATGATGCCGTATCCCGCACCGGCGGCAACCATTTCGATCTGCAATTCAAGGGCGGAAACTTCGAGCACGGATTTGAACTGCACCCCGTTCTGACGCGCCCACGCATTGCCAAGTGCCCGGAAAGTACAGCCATCCGGCATCAGAACCATTGGATGTTCGGCCAGTTCGGCAATGTTTTTCGGGTGGTGTTTGGCCGATCGTGGTCCGATGGCAACGATTTGGTCATCAAGAAGCTTTTGCGCGCGCAGACTTGCCGGAATATCTCGGACATCGGTCCCACCGATTGTGCCATGTGGACCATCCAGCGACAGCATGGCATCAATTTCACCCCGCCGCATCAGCGGCAACAGCTCGCTTGACCAGCCGCTTTTGATCGTAAGCGACATGTCAGGAAAACGTGTGTGCAGGTCGCGCAGTTCACGTGCCGCCAGCAGAGGCGCTGCCCCGTGGCTGACGCCAAGGCGGAAGGGGCCCGTCACGGCATTGTTGCCGGTGATGCTTTCGGTGAAACCGTTAAGGCGGCGCAAAAGATCACGGGCTTCGGCCAATGCACGATGCCCGGCAGGGGTCGGTTGCAATGGTTTCAATGACCGGTCAAAAAGCTGTGTGCCAATGCGTTCTTCAAGGCGCTGGATGCGGCGCGTGATGGCGGGCTGCGTCAGGCCAAGGTGGGCTGCCGCCCCATGAAAGGATTTTTCATCGGCCACGGCAATCAATGCCTGAAGTTCGCGGGTATCCATAACGATCCATCCTTGATGCTGGAAGCGACAAGGATCGCGCAATTATACTCACGATGCAAGAAAAGCATCATGCTGGATCTGGCGATATATTTGATGCATGTCTGGCCTGTTTCAAGGCATCGGCCATTTTCTGCATTTTGGTTTTGCATGCTGTTGCTGCCGCGGTATAGCCGCCTTCGCCGCCATCAAGAAAATGAAAATGCGCATCGTTGGTGACGGATGGTACGATGCAGGTCATCAGGGCGGTTTTCTGGTGATGCACGCCGAAGTGAATGTCGCCGTGCTGTTCGGCTTCGAGCAGAAGGTCTTCAATATCGCGTGACTGATCGGGTGTGCAATTGACCGTCATCCACAGTCCATCACCGAATTTGCGAAAATCGGTATTCAGTGCCGTATAGTCGCGATAGCGCACCGGATCAAAGCCGCCGACGGATTTCCCGGTTTTAAACAGGATCAGCGCGATCAGGGAAATATACAGCGCCTGTGCCCATGCCTTGAAAAGCGATCCGCCTGGTGCGCGCGTTGCCAGCGCTTCAAGCCGCAGACCCGATGGCGGGAATTTGAATGCGGGTCCGGCAGCGGGGATCGGGCTGCTTTTTCGCGGGCTGCTATCAAGGATGTCAAACAGCTTGGCAGCACAGATATCAAATAGAGGTCGGTCTTCGCCGGGCAGAACGATGATCGACAGGATTTCGCTATCCTTGGTCGCCTTGATCGGTGACCAGCGACATGACAGGCCGCTAAGGTTTGGCTGGGTTCCTGCGGGGGCCGGGGCAACGAGATTGTTCCCCTGTTTCATCCGGTCTTCGGCCCATTTCATGCCGCGCCCGGAAAACATCGCATAGGAAACCGGCGGTGAAACCGCGTAACGTGCCACCCTTACATTGCGCCCGGTTGCCCGGATTTCGGCAATCCGTATCAGGGCAACCCTCAGATCAAAACCAAGGGCTTCGTTCGCCCATGTCGCGGTGGCTGCAAGGGCATCGCGCACGGCATCAATATGATCGGGCGGGCAGGCAAAACCGGCACCATCGCCGCCAAAAATAAAGGGATAATCGGAATGG
Source organism: Thalassospira lucentensis (assembly GCF_001613805.1). Classification (GTDB taxonomy): domain Bacteria; phylum Pseudomonadota; class Alphaproteobacteria; order Rhodospirillales; family Thalassospiraceae; genus Thalassospira; species Thalassospira lucentensis_A. The sequence continues at coordinate 304,382 of NZ_LPVY01000021.1, read as the reverse complement.
CCAAGCGCATTGCTTACCGCGCAAATTACCGAGGCCCCGACCATGTTGACATCCTTGAACCGGCCAGCTGCGACGGCTTTGGTCGATCCGGCAATATCGGATGTGCCGACCCACCAGTCATCTGGCAGTTCGTGATAGATTGACGGATCAAGAACCTTGGCGAAATCGTTAAAAACCGGGATGTCGAGATAGGGATTGTTCACAGGCATCTCGCAGTTTCGCAGGGCCGGACTATGCCGCCTTAGTAATGAGGCGGCGGTGCATCATCTTCTGGTGATGTACGCAGGAAATCAACAAGCCGTTTAATATCTTCGGCCATCAATTTGTTGCGCCGTTCCAGCAGATCAATCCGGTCCCACTGCGATTTGATCATGTCGGACATGTCATGCATCGCGCTTTCGAGATGGGCAATATGGATTTCGAGTTCGTTGATGCGGGTATCGGGGTCTTGCTGGCTCATGTTGGCGTATTTGCTCTGACTGCGGGTGGAAAACTTGCCGGGCTTCAGTCCCTGTGGCAGGAGTAGGGAATGGACCGTAACATACATTGCCAAGATTGGTTAGCCGACCTGTGAGCGAATTATCCATCCTTGTCATTCTGGGCGTCGTTATTGCCTTGATCCTGATTTATGCGATCCGGCTGCGTGCGGTGCCGATGCCAAGTGGTCGCAAGGCACGAACGGAAATCATATCCTATCTGCCCAAGGAACCCTGCCGGGTGACGGATTTCGGATCGGGGTGGGGAGATTTGGCAATCAGCATCGCGCGAGCACGGCCTGACATTACCGTGACAGGTATCGAACTATCGCCTTTGCCCTATACTGTCAGCCGCATTCGTGCACGGCTCGCCCAGCTTGAAAACCTCTCTTTGGTGCGTGCGGATTTTAGAAAGCGTGATCAGGACCCGGGGGATGTTGTTGTGTGCTTCCTTGACCCGCGCGTGATGGCTGATGTCGGCGATGTACTAAATCAGCGTATGGTGCCCGGCGGGATCGTAATATCGCGCGCCTTTGTCATTCCCGGCTGGCAGGCATTTGGCGAGGTCCCGATGCAGTCGGGGAGCGATATGCTTTATCTTTATCGGGTGGGATCGCATCTGTCAGGATAAGGTGAAGCGCGGTTTGCAAAAAGCAGGGGCGCTTTGTGCGACCCTGCGTTTCGGCGTTATTCTTCTTCATAAATCTTGATCAGGGCGGAATGGTCAAGATCGCCCCCGCCCATTTCGATCAGTTCTTCGTAAAGTTCGAGTGCGAGGCGCGAGAAGGGCAATTCAAGGCCAAGCTCGCCTTCGGAAAATTCAAGCGCCTGATACAGATCCTTGCGCTGGGTGACGACCTTGCCGCCTGGTTCGAAATTACGTTCGATCATGCGTTCGCCGTGCTTTTGCAGGATGGCAGAATCCGCAAAGCCGCCGGTCAGGGCGGATCGCAATTTGTGCAGATCGACCCCGGCCTCGTCCGCCATGGAAAAGGCTTCGGCAATGGCACCGATGGTGATGCCGACAATCATCTGGTTGGCGGCTTTTGCGATCTGGCCTGATCCGATTTCCCCGACATGGGTGACGCGTGATCCAAGAACGCCAAAGACACGCTGGACACGTTGGAAGTCTTCTTCCTCGGCTCCAACCATGATGGTGAGTGTACCGTTTTCCGCGCCGTGTGTGCCGCCCGATACCGGGGCATCGATCCAGTGGCCGCCTGCTTCTTCGACGGCATCGGCAAAACGCCGCGTTGCATCGATGGCGGTTGTGCCCATATCGACAACGATGGTGCCTTCTTCCATACCATCAATAACGCCGTCTTCGCCAAGCAGGACATTCTCAAGCGCCTCGGTATTGGCGACACAGATGATGACGATGTCGGCATCGGCGGCGGCATCGGCGGGGGTCGGGGCGGTTGCAACGCCCAGATCGTCAAAGGCATTGAGCGTTTCGGGATTTCGCGTATTGACGGTCAGGATCGCGCCAGCCTTTTCAAGATTGAGCGCCATCGGGCGGCCCATCAGTCCCAAACCGATGAATGCGATATTTTCCCCGGCAAGTGCGGTCATAACGGTGTTCCTTCGTTTTGGCCAACGCGTGGGCCTTCAATGTGACGGTCAAAGCGATCAGGCAATCAAAAACATCCCGGTTCGTGGAACCGGGCGGGCGGCAGTAAAAATGCAGGTGCGGCCATAACATGGCGGTCTGACAAAGAAAGCAGCAATTCAAGGCACTTGCCTGATGTTATGCGCGTTTCATTCGAGTTCCGTCACTATCGGCCGACGCTATGTCGTCGGAATGGAAATTATGTGGTCGTTCTGTGCTGTCTTCGCTTTTATCTTCACGGGCCTAGAATTCGCCAGGGCGGACATAACGCGCGGCCATCGCGCGTTCAATGGCTGCACCTACAAGGCGGTCGATATCAAGGCGGTGACGTATCAATTCGAGAATGCGAAGTTCTTCCTGACTGATTTCGCTGTCAGACAGGACAATTTCACAGGCAAAGACATAGGCTGTTTCGCGCAATTTGCGCGGCAGGGCTTCGCGGATCATATCCAGCGTGCTGTCGAGCCCGTCTTCTTCGGCAAGTAACTTGGCACAGTCACGTGCAACTGCGGTGACACCGTCATTGTCAAAGCCGGCAAAAATCGGAAGGTAACGAACCCGACGCCCCATTGCGGACAGTTCTGCGTCGGTAATATCGTTATCCGAGGCCGAAACCATAACCATTGTGTAAATCAAGGCGTCCTGATGCGAGATCACGATGATTACTCCTTTTCCGGGTGACTGACCGTTAACGGATATTCCCGCCGAACGTCGACGCACCGGCTGATGGCGTGTGACAACTCCGATGGACATAGAACCTAAGACGGTATTTGATCCCCGGCAACAGTTAACCGTTTAAATCCTCACGATTTTAATGATTGCGTAGTGAAGTATGAGGCATCCTTTGGTCGTCGGGACACAGGGGGGGCTTGCTACGCATTCATGCGTAGAGGCTGTGAACCGAAGGGGATGCTTAAAAAATTACAACATGTTAGCGTCAGGAACGCATCGCATTCTCTCTTGGGAATAAAATAGGCCTTTGCAGCGCATGGGGTAATAGTTATGGTCTCGCAGCGATAACAAAAATGACGAATAAGCCGGGTATGGGAGTTATCATTTCAAGCAATGCTGCGGGAACTCTTGCGGCGTTGATTGGGCATCTTCGTGTACCGTCGGGGGTTTATGATCCCATCGGCGAGAGCCTTCTTGTCAATGCGCCGTGGGTACAGACGATCTCGCCTGACCTTGCCGATGATACCTGGCAAAAAATCGATACCCATCCCGAAATTGCCCGAAACATTCGTGAAATCAGTGCCGAAGCCCTTAATGCCGTCGGCTATTTTTCGCGCGTTGACCATATCGACGGTCGCGATGTTCAGTTTTTTGCCTGGCAGCTTTCATTTTCCGAACAGGTTTATGTTCGCATCATCGCCTTGCAGGATGCCGACGCAACGACAGGCACCGGGGTTCTGATTTCCCCGCAACCGGTTCTTGTGGTCGAACGCGATGGCGGTTTGCGATTCTCGAACAAGGCAGCAGAACAGGCTGCCCTTGAAATGGGGCTGCCCGGTGCATTGTCGCTGACCAAGCCAACCGGACAACGTGCCCTGTTCGAAGAAGGGGAGGATAACGGCGACTGGGATGAGGTTCGAACGGTCCATTACGGGCAGCGGATTTACCAGTGGCAGCGCATGCCTTTGCCGACGCAGGATGCGATTGCGCTGTTCGGGCAGGAACGCACGCGCGAGGAAAGCTATCGCCGGGCACTTGAACATGCCGTGCATGGTATTATCGATCTGGCGGCTGATGGCACCCTGACCAGTGTGAACGAAGAAGCCGCAACATTGTTTGGCTATGACAATGTCCGTGAACTCCGTCAGGCCTATCTGACCAATCCCGAAAAGTTCTATGCCCGATCCGAGGATTTGCGCGATTTGCGCCGCGATCTTGTATCGGGCAACGGCATTCAGGCGCGCGATGTGGAAATGCGCCGTCAGGATGGCAGTCAGCTTTGGGTGCGGATCAACGCGACAGAAATCCGCGGCGAGGGCGGATCGCTTCTGGGGTATAGCGTTACTGTTACCGACATCACCAAAAGCCGTCAGGCGGAATATGATCTACGCCGTCGACAGGAACGTTATCGTGCGTTGGTGCAAACTGCGGGTAGCGTGATCCTGTTCCTTGATAGCGAAGGACGCATTCTGGAATATAACCGCGAATGCGAATGGACATTCGGCTATTCCTGGATGGAAGCAGCGGGGCAGAATTTCTTTGATTTTCTGTTGCTTCCGGGGGAACGCGATCAGGTGCGTCAGGCGATCAAGCGCCTGATTTCCGGAGAGATCATCAAGGACGAAGTCATTTCATTCCGTCGTCGCGACGGCGAGGTGCGCCTGTTGCAATGGAATGCGCGTGCGCATTTTGGTGAAGATGGCGACGTATCGGGTGTGATCTGCATCGGGCAGGATGTGACCGAAAAACTGTCGGTCGAACGTGCTCTTCGCCGGGCCGAGGAAAAATATCGCGGTATTTTCGAAAATTCCGCCGAAGGTCTTTATCAAAGCCGCCCGCTTGGCGATATCCTGTCGGCTAATCCGGCATTTGTGTCGATCCTTGGGTATGACAGTGCCGATGAATTGCTTGTGTCACAAAGCGGGTTTTCGCAATGTTACCTGAACCCGACCAATCGGTTACGTTTGACGGGTAAACTGTTGCGTGATGGCGCGGTTCAGGGTTTTGAAGCCGAAATGCGCCGCCGGGACGGCAAGATCATCTGGGTCGAGGAAAATGCCCGGCTGGTCCGCGATGACAAGGGTGTTCCGGTTCTGATCGAAGGATCGATCACGGATATCACGGATCGAAAACGCAGCGAAGCCCGCATCCAGTTCCTGGCTCATCATGACGGATTGACCGGACTTCCCAACCGAACCCTGTTTCAGGAACGTCTTGCTGCCGCGGTCAAGCGCGGCAAGCATGAAAAGCGCAGTTTTGTGCTGATGCTGTTTGATCTGGATAACTTCAAGGACATCAATGATACGCTTGGGCATCCCATCGGCGACCTACTCTTGCAGGGGGTGGGGGAGCGCATGCGTGTCTGCCTGCGTAACGAGGATGTTGTCGCACGCCTTGGCGGGGATGAATTTGCCGTCCTGATCCATGATCCGGGCACGGTCGAGGAAGTGACCCTTGTTGCGCAGCGCCTGATTGAACGGGTGTCTGAACGCTTCATGCTGGACGGGAACGAGGTGCAGGCATCGACATCGGTCGGGATTTGCATGTTCCCGCAGGACGGGCGCGATGAAAAAGACCTGTTTCGGAATGTCGATCTGGCGCTGTATTGCTCCAAGGCCGAAGGGCGCAACCGGTATCATTTCTTCGAGCCGCGTTTGCAGGTCGAAGTGCAGGAACGCAAGGCGCTGGAACGCGACCTTAGCCACGCGATTGAAAATGACGAGCTGGAGCTGTTCTATCAGCCGATCATTGATATCGCGAACCACAAGATCATCGGGATGGAGGCACTGGTACGCTGGTTCCATCCGTCCCGCGGGCAGGTGAGTCCGGTCGATTTCATTCCCGTGGCCGAACGCATGGGAATCATTGCCGATGTCGGGCGCTGGGTGCTCAATCAGGCCTGCAAACAGACCCGGCAATGGGTCGATGCCGGTTATGGCGAACTGACGATTTCGGTCAATCTTTCGCCGCTGGAACTGGCGCGGCACGAGGATCTGATTGAAAGTGTCGGCGATGTTCTGGAACGGTCGCGTCTGAACCCGACTCAGTTGCAGTTCGAAGTCACCGAAAGTGCGGTGATGGATAACCCGCGCGAAGCGGCGATCACACTGGGCATTCTGCGCAATCAGGGGATCCGGATTGCGATTGATGATTTCGGGACCGGTTATTCATCGCTGGCCTATCTGAAACGGTTCCCGGTCGACAAGATCAAGATCGACAGGTCGTTTATCATTGATTTGGACAGTCGCGATGGCAATGCGGCAATCGTGCGCGCGGTGGTCTTCCTGGCGCGGTCGTTTGGCATGGCGGTCAATGTCGAGGGGATCGAGACGGAAATGCAACTTGAACGCATCGTTTCCGAAGGGGTCGACGAGGTGCAGGGCTTCTATTTCAGCAAGCCGATCCCGGCCAGCGATTTTGAAGTGCTGTTGAAATCGAACGTGACCATGCCGTTTGATGTGTCCTTTGGCGGGAACTCGCGGCCGCACTGATCATGCAGGCGACCGCATTCCCGGTTTTCAACAGGTTTCGTCCGTTATCACGCGGCGCGGTGATCCCAGAAATCACCGGCCTTCTGGCGCACGCGATCCCGGTCGATCACCACCGTTAACGGGCGTGACCGGCTTTTGCGCAGGACACCCTGACGACGTAGATCGGCAATCATGCGGCTTGCGGTTTCGGTGGTTGTGGCGATGATGCTGCCCAGCTTGTCGCGTGTCGGTAGAGGGCAGTGATCATCCTTGGCACTCCAGAGCAGGAACCGGCAAATCCGGCGCATCGCCGACCCGGTCCCCAGATTGACCTTCCAGTTATAGCCATCGACAACCTCACGCGCGAGCAGACGCAGGATCGCCTGTTGCAGTTCGGGATTGTTTGTCTGGGCCATGCGAACACGCGCAACCGGAATGCGCATTAGCACCGTTGGTGTCAGGGTTTCGCTGATCAGTGACAGACCCGGTTCGACAACGGTCTCAAGTCCGATGAGGTCGCCGGGACGAAACACGCGGCAGACCTGACGTTCGCCATCTTCGGCATAGTGACACTGCATCACAAGGCCCGACAGGATGCGATAAATATATTCGCTGTCCCCTTCGTGATGTCCGATGGCTGTATTGGCCCCCATATCAAGGGCCGGGTTTTCAGCAAGTTTCTCAAGATGTTTCAAGGCGTCTTCGTTGTTCATGGGGGAACTCCCGATGGCACAAGGGAGATACGCGGCATCTTGCGGGGTGCCGCGTATCGACACCAGATCTTTTGTCCGGCCGGATGGCCGGTTTGCTTTGTCTAACAATCAGGCCGCGCGTAATGCGCGGGCGGGCCGGGCAACAAACAACCAGTCCAGCAACCAGATCACCAGCATGGATACACCGACAACCGGGTAAATGATGCCGCCAATCGCAAGGATTGCTGTGACTCCGACCAGACTTTTTGTTCTTCGTGGCAAGGGTGGTACGCCAAGCGATCCGGCAGGGCGGCGTTTCCACCACATAACCCCGCCCGAAACGGCCATAAAGACAATCGCGGCACAGACAATCATCAGAACAATTTGGTTGATCACCCCGTATTCCTGACCAAGATGGACATTGATCGACCATTCCATGATCCGGCCAAAGATGCCGTAATCCTGATATCCCATATTGATCAGCGGTCGACCTGAATACTGGTCCAGATGAATGACACGCTGTTTGGACAGGTCATCGGGATAGATTGATGCACTGTAAACACCGGTTTCGCCACCTGGCAGTGAAATCGCATAGCCCGGCGCAATGCCAAGTTCCTCGAACTTTGTCACGGCTGCATCAATGCCGATGGGCGTTGGTTTGACACCCCCGGCATTTGCGATGCCGTCAACCGACATCGGGATCGGGGCGTTTTCGGTAGTCCAGCCGGTTTCGCCAAATGCGTCAATCATCGGCACGGTCGAAAGCGGTACATCGACGCGCACACCCGATGGATAGCCACTGGGTGTGCCGTTGGCGAATTCGTTGGCATATTTGCCCCAGAACACCGACCAGAACATGCCGGTCGCGGCTAGAAACACGATAAAGAAGCCAACAAAAATACCGGTTACCGCATGGGCATCGCGCCACCAGCGCCTGCGTGCAGGCGTATCGCGCACGGTCAGCACGCCGCCTGTCTGATCGCTGCGCGGCCACCAAAGGTATGTGCCGGTTGCGACCAGCAGGATGCTCCAGCCCGCGGCAATTTCGATCAGGTAATTGGCAATGGTGCCGAATTCGGCCAGGCTGTGGATGCGGCGCACCAGCCACATGATTGTGCCGCGATCAGGCATCGACCCCTGAACCAATCCTGTATAGGGATCGACATAAACCGACCGACGATCACCGCCCGATGTGGCAATGACGATTTCGGTGCTGCGGTCCGGCGAGGCCGGCGTGATGATTTTGACCGGTTTGTCGCCAACGAAATAGCGCACGGCATCAACCTGTGTGCTGATCGGAAGCGGCGGTACATCCAGAACATTGACGAATTTCAGGTCGGAATAAATCCAGTCATCGATTTCGTCACGGAAAAGATAGGCCGCACCAGTGACGGCCAGCAGAATCATAAAAGGCAGGACAAAAAGTCCGGCATAGAAATGCCAGCGCCAGACAGCGCGATAGAGGCTGCTTGTCCCTTTGGGCGCATTTTTGGCATGTGCCGATGCATTTGGCATCACGATATCCCCAATTCGGTCGCGGGTCTGTTGGAATACAGGCGCATAGGCCGGCCAATCCCTACCCGGAACTTAAACAATCTGAAATTGGCCGTGCTGGGTGGTCCGATGCCAAGAATGGCAACAGACATCATCCATCAGGCCGGGAGACCGTCAGACGGGAAAGGGCGGGGCACGTGGTGATGCCGCAATCGGGCAGAAGTCATGCAGGCGTGCCGTGATATGAAGGGCGGTGACCGTATTGGACATCCGCACGCGATGGATCAGGGGCAATTCCGGTTCGACGGGCAGGCCGACCGCATGATTGCCAAGGCCGCAGATCGCGCACTGGAAACCTTCATAGGCACTGGAATGGGGGGATGATCCGCTTTCTTCTGTAGCAGCGGCAGGGACGGATATCGTCTTGATGCCATTGGCTGTACAGATGATCAGCGGAATAAAGTTCTGATCGGCGTTGCCTGCGGCAACGGCCGGTGTATTGGCAAGCGCGACCGGCGCATGCATAAAGCCGAACATCAGGGCATTCGCCAGCAAAAAGCACGCGACAGCAACCGACAGGCTGCGTCTGAGTGCCGAATATGTCTGGCAGGTTTTGATCACGGCTTTCAATCCATTCCGGAAAGATACACGCCCTCAATAATCCCTTGAAGACGGGGTGTCAAAACTTGTTGGTGTGAACCACTTATCACCGATTTTTTATAATCGTTCCTGTAATAATTGAAATCCGTTGGTTTGCCTTGGATACGGGGAAAGGTCGTCTTGATCCAACGTTCGGAAAGCCAAGGAAATTCCGTCCCCGGTTTACACGGCTTGATCGCGATTATGGCTATCGCGTCCCCCATGATGCTGTTGGCAAATAGTTTTCGGCGAAAACCCCGTTTCGGATTAGGCTGTTCATCCTGCTTTGGCCATTCGGGGAGAAACCGATATGCAAGCCGATCAGCCCGGCGGTATGCGATTGCACACAAAGCCTTTGTGGTCGGCTGAGCGTGTCAACCGCGCGGTGCTGGCGTTAACCGTGACCGGGATTGTTGCGCATTTTGCCCTGATGCCGATAGGAATGGCACCGGTTTTCGGGGTTGCGGCAACGGATTGGCCGTTATTTATTCTTTTGGCCTTGGGCGGCGGGGTTTTGCTTTTTGAAATTGCCCAGAAGGTGCTGCAACGCGATTTCGGGGCGGATTTTCTGGCCGTCATTGCCTTTATCACCGGTGTTATTCTGGGCGAATATCTGGCGGCGTCGCTAATTATCCTGATGCTAAGCGGTGGTCAGGTTCTGGAAGCCTTTGCCATGCGAAAGGCGTCATCGGCGCTGAACGCGCTGGCGGATCGCATGCCGACAATCGCGCATCGCAAAGATGGTGAAAACATCACCGATATCGGACTTGATGATATTGCCATCGGCGACCTGATTGCCATTTTTCCCCATGATACCGTCCCGGTGGACGGGGTGGTTGTGGATGGTCATGGCAGCATGGATGAAAGCTATCTGACCGGGGAACCTTATGTTGTCAGCAAGGCACCCGGGGCATCGGTGCTTTCGGGGGCGATCAATGGTGATGCGGTGCTGGTGGTCCGGGCCGAACGGCGTGCACGTGAGTCGCGCTATGCCCAGATCATGCAGGTGATGCAGGAAGCCGAACAAAAACGCCCGAAAATCCGGCGGCTGGGCGACCAGATCGGTGCATGGTTCGCGCCCTTCGCGCTGCTGGTGGCGTTTGCTGCCTGGTATCTAAGCGGCGATGCTGTGCGGTTTCTGGCGGTTCTTGTCGTGGCAACACCCTGTCCGCTTTTAATTGCCATTCCGATCACGATCATGAGCGCGATTTCCATGGCGGCAAGGCGCGGGATCGTGATCCGCGATCCGACGGTTCTGGAACGGTTGCCAACCTGCAGAACCGCAATCTTCGATAAGACCGGCACCCTGACTTACGGGCGTCCGGAACTGGTCGAAATCCTGCCGGCTGCGGGGAACTCGGCCAACGATGTTCTGCGGCTTGCTGCCAGTCTGGAACGGTATTCCAAACATCCATTGGCGATGGCGGTTCTGGCGGCGGCGGATGCGCGAATGCTTACACTGGGTGATGTGGTGCGGGTTTCGGAAAAACCGGGCCAGGGTTTGACCGGTGTAGTTGATGGCCACGAAATTGCGGTGACTCATCGTAAAAAGCTGATTGCAGGCGATCCGGCGATGGTCGATATCCTGCCGCCCAGTGTCAGCGGGCTGGAATGTGCGATCATGATAGACGGGGCTTATCGTGCGACCTTTCGTTTCCGCGACAGTCCGCGTTCGGACGGCAAACATTTTGTCGGCCATCTGGCGCCGATCCACCATTTCAAAAAGATCATGCTGTTATCTGGGGACCGCGAAAGCGAGGTCAGCCATCTTTCGCAATTGCTGGGTATTCAAGAAAGCCTTGCATCGCAAAGCCCGGAACAAAAGGTTGCCATCGTACGCCGCGAGGCGGCAAGCGCACCGACGCTTTTCATGGGGGATGGCATCAATGATGCCCCGGCATTGGCGGCGGCAACCGTTGGCATCGCCTTTGGCAAGCACAGTTCGGTTACCGCCGAGGCCGCAGGTGCCGTGATCCCCGAAAGTTCGCTGCAAACCGTCGATGAACTGTTTCATATCAGTACCGCCATGCGCCGTATTTTATTGCAAAGCGTGATTGGCGGTATGGTGTTATCGATCATTGCCATGGGCTTTGCCGCCTTTGGCCTCATCAGCCCGGTGACAGGGGCAATTCTGCAGGAAGGTATTGATGTTATTGCGATCCTCAATGCTTTGCGCCTTGCACTTGTGCGTAACATCAATGCAGATTTGGTAGGGGATGAGGGCGAGTACAGGCTATAGTTGCAACTGGCGTCTTTGAAGCAAAGGAACAGGGTAATGACACTTATCGTGAATGACGGCACGCCGGAAATGCGCGGACTTCTGGGAAAGGGGCGCAAACGGTTGCGCATCGTCGGACTGGTTTTGCTGGTGCTCGGTATCCTTGCCGTTGCCTTTCCGTTTGCGACCACAATTGCCTTTAAAACCGTGATCGGCTGGTTGTTTATCATTGGGGCTGTCGGGCACTTTTACGGTGCATGGAATGCCGATACCCCGACACGACGCTGGATCGACATCGTTCAGGGTGTTTTGTTCGGGCTTGTTGGCGGGTGGCTTGCGTTCTTCCCGCTGACCGGGATTGTGACCCTGACGGTTTTGCTGGCGATCGCCTTTATCCTGCAGGGGATTCTCGAGCTCGTCATGGCGTTTCGGCTCAGCCAGTTTCCCGGTTGGAAATGGATGCTGTTCTCTGGCGGGATTGCCGTACTTGCCGGTATCCTGATATTCGCCGAGCTGCCAAGTTCGGCCACATGGGCCATAGGGCTTTTGCTGGGTATCAATCTGCTGTCATCGGGTTTCAGTTACCTGATGGTGTCGATGGCGATGGGCAAGGTTTCCGTCCGCTAAAGCCCGTCGGTCATGGATCATGCGGAAAGGCGCCGGGCGCGATCAATTCAAGGTCAAGTTCCTTCATCACGACCTCAATCGGGGTGATGATGGTTGTGCCCGGATCGCGCGCGGTACTTTCCGATCCGGCAAACAGCAACCCGACGCAGACATTGTCATCGTCATAAACCAGCGAACCGGAATCACCACCGCGTGAAAAATCACCCTGACCCAGCGGTTGGGAAATGATCACCTGATCGACGAAAACCGCGTTTCCGGCTTCGCCGTAATTGACCTGAACGGTGGCATAAAGACCCTGTATCGATCCCTTGGTATGGCCGGTGGTGCGCCCGGTTTTATGAACTGCCGTGCCAAGGTCGCCATCGCCAAGATTGCGGGTTTTTCCCGGTGTTTCCGGCCCGATATTCTGCGTGTGCCAGCGGACATATTCGGTCGCGGGTTCAAGCGGTGCGGCAATCGCCGCATCCATACGGTTTTCGGCATTGTCGCGAAAATCGATCGGTACAAACCGGGCCAGACCGGCAATCACATCATTCGGATCATGGCCACCATCGGCGATGCCCGGTTGCAGGATGGCATCGCCCGGCCGCGCATCGTTCGAATTGGCCAGAACATGATTGTTCGACAGGATGACGACCGCCCCGCTACGCCGGTCACGCATCAGTCCGCCCAGGGTTCCGGCGGTGATATCGGCATGCCCAATGCTGATGCCGCTGGTGGCCGGACGTTCGCGCGCGGTTAACGGGCGGCGCGAGAAGCTTGCTTCCTGCACATCGGTAATGAAATCGACCGTGCCACCGCTACTGGCGGGGTGCTGTACCAGATTGGGGATGCGGTGCGACAGTGCAAGCTGGCTTGCCGCGATTTTCCGGTTCACGAAAATGACGATGGCAAGCTCGCCCGTATCAGTGCCCTTGACGGTTTTCCGACCCAGCGAATAACCGTTTATCTCGCCGCGTTCCAGCAGCGGATCGAACTGGTTGGTTTGACGGATGAAGTCCCGATATTGCGCAAAATTGGCCCGTGTCATGGTTGGAATTCCCTATTGCTGTTATCACGGCTTGCCCCGGATTATTCCGGCTTTCATCGCCGGTTTTATTCAGCATGGCAGGGGTTTATGGCACTCAGAAGGCTGTAAAACCCTTGCTTGGGATCAACTCTACGTCGTAGCCGTCAACATCATTGGGAACGCCGTCTGGCCAGCCGGGACAGGATACATAAACATGAATGCATTGGCGGTCGGGATGGATGCGCGACACACCGGCCGCCACGCCAACCACACCCGAGGCCGCCATAACCTTGGCCCGGCAATGTTCTATCGCTTCCTTCAGGGGTGGACGGGACATCGGTTTATCCTCTTATGTGTCGGCTCATCTCGCCCTTCGGATATGGGGTGAAAGGTCGCGTTGGTCAAACGCGCTGTGCCCATTGCCTTAAAATGTCCGAAGGCCTGTGGTCGGCAGCAGGATGGAATAAAGCGATCCGGTCGCGGTGATGAACAGGCGATTGTTTTTCGGGCCGCCAAAACAGACATTCGATACCCGTTCAGGCACAAGAACCTTGCCGATCAGATCACCGGTATCGGACAGGCAATGCACACCATCGGTGGCGCTGCACCAAAGCCGTCCGGCATTGTCCAACCGGAAGCCGTCAAACAGCCCGTTGCTGCATTGGGCAAAAACTTCGCCACCTGCAAGGCTGTTGTCATCGCGGACATCGAAAACCCTTATGTGGCGTTCGCCGCTTTCGAAATGGGTGGCACCGGTATCGGCGATGTAAAGTTTGCTTTCATCGGGTGAGAATGCCAATCCGTTGGGGCGTTTGAAGTCATCGGCAACGCGGGTGATTTTGCCTGTCACGCCGTCAATCCGGTAGACGTGGCAACCATCGATTTCGGGTTCGGCGCGAAAGCCCTCATAATCGGAATCAATGCCATATGCCGGATCGGTAAACCAGATCGAGCCATCAGATTTGGCGACAAGGTCATTGGGGCTGTTGAACCGTTTGCCCTCATAACGGTCGGCCAGAACGGTCAAGCGACCATCATGTTCGGTACGTGTAATGCACCGCCCGCCATGTTCGCAACTGATCAGCCGACCCTGCCGGTCGACGGTATTACCATTTACATAACGATCACGCCCGCCCATCAGAATGCCAGTCTGACCTGTAGTCTCGTCAAACCGCATCAGACGGTCATTCGGTATATCGGAAAACACCAGCGATTTAAGCGCAGGGAAATAGGCGGGGCCTTCGGTCCAGCGGCCACCTGACCAGAGTTTTTCGATCACCGCACTGGTTTTCACCAGCGTTTTAAACCGCGGATCAAGGATTTCAAAATCCGTTTCGGCCATATCGGTTTCCTTCCTGTAGGGCGAGTGCTACAATATTCATAGCAATAAAAGGCCAATTCGGCAAATGCTACCATTTGTGTAGCGCGTAAGAGGGACCGAAGGATGAAAATACCTGCCCCCGGAAAACCCGTTCGCGGTTCGCAAAGCGGCGCGCCGATCATGGCACTATTCGATCTTTTGGGGCGGCGTTGGGCGATGGGAATTGTCTGGACCCTGTCCGAACAGGGTCCCTGTACCTTCCGCGAACTTCAGGAAAAATGTGATAACCTGTCGCCCACAACGCTCAATACGCGGATCGCCGAGCTGCGCGCTGCCTGTCTTGTTGATCACGATGCCACGGGATATCGCGTTACGCCGCGAGGACGGGAACTTTATGAAATGCTGGTGCCTTTGGGATTGTGGGCGAAAGAGTGGGGGAAAGACCTGTAAGGTGTCCCCGGTACTCAATCCTGACCGGGGCGCAAAAATGTGCGCGTCTGTTCAATCGCTTCGCGCATGCCGACCCGTTGGACATTGACGTCTTCGGGGAAGGCACCCAGCAATCGCGACGGCATCCGGTTATCAAGCAGCACAAATACCCCACGGTCTTCCGCGCGGCGAACAAGGCGACCAAAGGCCTGCTTCATTCGCAGACGGGTCAGCATGTCGTCATAGCGTGCCCCATGAAATGCGGCCTTGCGAGCCCGGTGCAGGATATCGGGGCGGGGCCATGGCACGCGATCAAAGACGATAAGGCGGAGGCTATCCCCCGGCACATCGACCCCGTCGCGTACCGCATCGGTACCCAATAGACAGGCATCGCGTTCAACCCGGAAAATATCAATCAGGGTGGATACATCCATGCCGTCAATATGCTGCGCCAGAAGTTGCAACCCGGCATCATCTAGCGGCCCGGTCAGGCGTTCGTAAACCGCGCGCAAACGGTTGATCGCGGTAAACAGGCCTAGTGCACCGCCACCGGACGCGAGAAACAGTTCGCGATAGGCGGCTGCCACATGGTCGGGGTTATCGCGCCCAAGGTCATTGATGATGAAAACCTTGGTCTGTTTGGCGTAGTCATAAGGGCTCTTCATCGCCGCCCGGATCGCAGGCATCGGCATGTGCGATGCCCCGGTGCGATCTTCGGCGACACCCCAGTCAAACATTTCATCGCCCGTGCCGTCACGGAGCGTGGCCGATGTGATCACAAGCCCATGGGCTGAGGGCGCCAAGGCCGCGGTCAGGGGCAGTGTGGGGTCGATATGATGGCGGTGCATGCCAACATCGAAATCGCGGCCAAACTGCCGTTCAATGGCAAACCAGTCGACAAATTCCGGTGGGGTGGCATCGACAAGGCTTTCAAGCATGCCGCGCCACGCCGCCACCTGCATGATCGCACGCCGTTCAAGGGAACGGATCGCGGCATCAAGACGCTGGCGTTCGGCACTTTCAAGCTCGTCTGCCTTTTCATCCAGCATATGGGCGATGATCTTGATCAGGGCCTTGGCCGGTTTTTCAAGGGCGGCCAGCGCACGATCAAGATCGGCCGCACTGGCCAGAACCGGGTCAATGGCCGGTTTGCAATCGGTTTCAATCGAATAACCCCGGTCGCCTTCGGCGGCACGTGCCATGACCTGTGCCCGCACATGGGCAAGGAACAATTCCGCCGGGCCCTTGGCATGTTCGGCCCCGTCATGAATGCGCATCAGCCAGCCCTGTTCGGGCAGGCATTGGGCTGCAACAATCACGGCATTGACGGCATCGCGGAGTTCGTCCCGATCCATGATCAGGGTTTCAAGCCGTTGCTTAAGACCACGGGCACGCGACTGGCCCTTGTTTTCGGCCCCCAGTAACCAGCGACGTAGCTCCGCCCCTTCCTGCCCGGTGAGGTGGGCGGAAAAGGCTTTGTCGGCGGCGTCAAAAAGGTGATGCCCCTCGTCAAAGACATAACGTGTCGGCATCGATGCATCGTCAAGCCCGCCAAGGGCGGCCTGAACCATCACCAATGCATGGTTGGCGACAACGATTTCTGCGGATCGTGCACGGCGCACGGTTTTTTCAACAAAACAGCGCGAATAATGCGGGCAGGCGGCATAAATGCATTCGCCGCGCTGATCGGCCAATGCACCGGTAAAACGGTTGCCGATCAGTTCCGTCAGCCATGCCGGGAAATCACCGCCAACCATGTCGCCATCGCGCGTTTGCGATGCCCAGCGCGCCATCAGCCCCAGCGGGATCGCCTGATGGGGTTGTTGCGCCAAGGGTCTCTGGGCTTCTTCGAAATTCAGAAGGCACAGGTAATTTTCGCGACCCTTTCGGACAACCGCCTTCAGGCGTTTGTCCTTGGGATCGTCATAAAGACGATTCAGTTCCTGATCGATCTGACGTTGCAGGTTGCGGGTATAGGTTGAAATCCATACCGCCCCGTCATTCTTTTGCGCCCAGATCGAGGCCGGGGCAACATAACCCAGCGTCTTGCCCGTCCCGGTCCCTGCCTCGGCCAGAACAATATTGGGCGTGCCTTCGGCGGTTCGGGGCGCGAAGGCCGAACAGACGGCGGATGCATAATCAGCCTGTTGGGGGCGTTCCTCGGCCCCTTCGCCCAGAAGCTTTTTCAGCCGTTCACGGGCATCCTTGGGATCGACCGGAATATTGCCGGGCGGCGGCGGTGGGGCATGTTCGGCCCATTCGCCCATTTTCTTCCAGACTTTAAGCCCTTCATAGACGGCAAATTTATGTGGCCCGTCACCATCCGCACCAAGGGCGGCCAGAACCGGTACCCCCCACATCCAGTGTCCGCGCGCCATTGGCCATGCGATGGAAAGTGCACGTGCACGTTTTTCACGCGGCAGGGTGGCAAGTTCCTGCAACAATCGTTTCATCGCCTCGGCCAAGGCTTCGGCCTGTCCGATCAGATCATCAGACGCCCGCTGCCCGGTCGCCATGGCAAGCCCGCGTGGGGTAGGGACGCAAAACTGCGCCGGGCGGACAAAGGCAAACAGTTCCAAAAGGTCATGGGCCGGAAACGGATCGGATTTCATCCGCCGTGCCGATGCCGGGGTATGCACAAGGATTGGACGTTGGGATCGCGCGCGTTTGGCGGCCGCGCCATGTGGTAGTTCCTCGACCTCGCCATCGGGTGACAGGAAAACAGCGTGCCGCAATCCGACGACCATGACAGGTGCGTCGGGCGGCATGAATTTTGGCGTGGGATCAGAACGATCATCGAACATTTGGGGGACTATAATCAGGTCCGGCCACTGGTGCCACCGGGGAAATTAACCTATCTTCGGATTTTCGCGTTTTCATTCCCAAAGATGGTGCGGGCGTTTCAATGGGCAAGGCAAAATCAGAGAACCAGTGTTTCTGGCGTGATGCCGGTTTGCCGTTTGTCGAGCTGCGCCGGGTCGATGACGGGCGGGCTGTTTGTTATGAACGCCACAGCCACGACACGTTTTCAATGGGCATCGTCAAGGGTGGGCGCAGTACCTATTGGAACCGGGGGAAGACCCATGAAACCGGCAAGGGATCGGTTGTTGTTCTCAATCCCGAGGATGTTCATGGCTGTAACCCGGTGCCGGGTGGTGGATGGTGCTATGATATGTTGTTTGTTGATCCGGCGTGGCTTCTGGATTTGCAAGTCGAAATCGATGCCGATGCAGCCGGGCGGTTTGCGATGTTTTCCGACACCATCAGCCATAATCCGGTGCTGTATTCCGGTTTGCAAAACCTTGCCGATACATTGATCAATCCTGATTGTGATCGGTTGGTCAAGGAAAGCACGATGGTTTCCTTCTTTGCCGATCTGCATGTGGTGCTGGACCGGCGCGGTATATTGCGCAGGGATACCGGTGCAACGGATAAAAACAAAATGGACCGGGTTGCGGACTATATCCGGGCCTATTGCGCCGAAGACGTCAATCTGGATGACCTTGCCGCTGTGATCGGGGTTTCGCGATCCTATCTGGTGCGCGCGTTCAAAAAGACACATGGCATGACGCCCTATGCCTATCTGATTAATTGCCGGGTCCAGAAGGCGCGCCATGCCCTAAAGCGTGGGGAGCGGATAGTTGACGTTGCCCTTGATTGCGGCTTTGCCGATCAGGCGCATTTTCAACGGGTTTTCAAACGCCTGATGGCGACCACTCCTCGCCAATATGCGATGGCGCATGTTGCCTGATGCCATCAGTTGACGATCAGATAAGCCGCACTTGCGATCAACAGGGCAGCCATGATCCGGTTAAACAGCCGGATATGGGCGGCATCATTTAAAAATCGTCCCAGAAACGCCCCGGCATAAGCCCAGCATGTGACCGAGGCAAAGCATACCGCGAAATAAAGCACGGTGAATTCCCATACCAGTTCCGGTGCGCCATTGGCGGCATAGGCCCCCATTCCGGCAACCGCCGCCAGCCATGCCTTGGGATTAACCCATTGCAGCAATGCCCCGGTGATCATTGATGGCCCCTTGTCCGCACGGGTTTTGCCAAGCGTCCCCGATGCGGTGGCAAGTTTGAAGGCCATGAACAGCAAAAAGGCGACCCCGGCCCATTGGATGATTGTCGTCAGGTTCGGGAAAATCACCAGCAATTCATGTAGTCCCAACCCGATCAAAAGCAGCAACAGGCAAAAGCCGCTGGTGGCCCCGAATACAAGGCGCAGGCTGGGACGGAAACCGTAATGCACGCCGGAACTCAGGATCAGGATATTGACCGGGCCGGGCGTGATGGAGGCGGCAAGCGCGAAGGCAGCCATTGAAAGATAAAGGCTTGGGGCGGCGGCAAGCATCGGGCGGCGTTCCTCTGGTGTTTTTGATTGATCCCAGAATGCGCCGCGGGCTTGCCGGTTTATTGAACGATATTGCCCTGCCTGTTGTAATCTTCCTTAAAGAAACGGCATCCGGGAGTTGGCCCGAATGCCGCCTTGGACGGATCAATTACCTCGGGGGAGGTGATCCGCTTGGTTTATGTCAGCTTCATCAGCTGTTCCGCACAGGCGTCGGCGATTTCCTTGGTCGGGGCATCGTTACCGGGCATGGTGGCCCAGCCGCCTTCAACAACGAAATCATCACGCTTGTAAGAGCTTTCCTCTTTAAGGGCGGCGAGCTGCATGGTCTGGTTGTTTGGTGTCTGGGTTTTGAACTGTGCCACACAGATCGGTGCAAGAGCGGTGATGACCGCATCCTTGCTTTGATTGTTGGCCATTTCGGTTGCAGCACTACCCGAAACGACCCAGCTTGCGCTAAAGCCGATAATTGTGATGGCAACCGCACCGATGACACCGCCCCAGATTGCGGGTTTTACCCAGACTGGAATTTCCATGTTCATAATATACTCCCATTGATTTTGTGAAATTTATAAACAATTGCTCGTTTTTATTTCACAAAACTAAATCACATGGGAATAATATTAGCAAATGAACTATATTTTTATATAATTGATGTGGCTGTTGTGTTTTTGAAAATTTGCGCGTTTCGATTTTTATTGTGGATTTATTTTGGTGAATATTATGTGTGTCCAAGCAGGCTAACGATCCAACCCGCCCCACCGGCAATCATCGCATAGCGTGCGGCTTTGCCAATTGTCACCAGCACGATAAAGGGCACAAAGCGCACCCGCATGATACCGGCAAACAGTGTCAGCGGATCGCCAATGATTGGCAGCCATGCAAGCAGGAGCGACCAAAGCCCGTATTTGCCAAACCAGTGTGACGCGCGATCAAGCGCACCGGGTGATACCGGGAACCAGCGGCGATCCCTGAAATGATCGATATAAAGCCCGAGTCCCCAATTGACGCATGATCCCATGACATTGCCAAGCGTTGCCACCACGACCAAAAGCCAGACGGCATAATCGCCCGATGCGACAAGGGCCGCCAGCGCTGCCTCGGACGTGCCGGGCAGGATGGTAGCGGAGGTAAAGGCCGAGAGCAGCAACGCAAAAAGCAAGGTCTGCATTCCGTCGGGGATTGGAGGAGAATGATCAGGATTTGATGGTGAATTTCTGAATATTTACCGGCTCGGCAAGAACTTCTTCGCCGCCCTCGGCAAATGCGCGCAGATAAGGTGTGTCGAAATGCAGCGCCAGATCTTCGTCAGAACGCCAGTTTTCATACGCCATCCAGATCGCCGGATCGTCGTTGGACTGGTGGATATCGTAGCTGATGCAGCCTTCTTCGGCACGTGACGGTTCGACAAGTGCGAGAAGACGTTTGCCAAGTTCGGCTTCCTTGCCCGGCTTGGCGCGTGCGATGGCGAGAACGGTAAGTTGCTGGGACATGGATGTTTCCTGTCTGATTTATATGGCAGTTTGATTGATCAGGATCATCGGGGCAGGGGCCGGATCGGGCAACAGTTAAATGCCTTTAAAAAAATAAAAGCCCGGTGCAGGGAGAGCACCGGGCTTGGCTTCGGCAGTTGCGGATCGGGGGAGGTCCCTGCCGAAGAGGGGGAGGTTTTCGATCAGACGATGTGCGAGGTTACGTCGACATTGCCGCGGACCGAGTTGGAGTAAGGGCATATTTTGTGAGCTTCTTCGACCAGCTTTTCCGCGTCGGCCTTATCAAGGCCCGGCAGCGAAACATGCAGGTCAACTGCAAGGCCAAAACCACCAGCCGCACGCGGGCCGATGCCGACAACAGCCTTGACTGAGACATCAGACGGAACTTTCGGGCCGCCCTGGGAGGATACGAATTTCATCGCGCCGATGAAGCAGGCTGAGTAACCCATTGCGAAAAGCTGTTCGGGGTTGTTGCCTTCGCCACCTGCACCGCCGAGTTCTTTTGGCGTGGTCAGTTTGACATCGAGGCTGCCGTCTTCTGTTTTCGCACGGCCGTCACGGCCACCGGTTGCACTTGCTGTTGCGCGATATTTGACATCTACAGACATGGTTTTCTTCCTTTGTTTGAACGTGATGGTTCGAAGGTTTCGATAAACCGGCTGATCAGGGCGTTGGTTCGGTTGTGCCCCAAGTGATATGTCGCCGGGTGGGTGGGGGCGCAACCGCGCCCCCGAAAGAAGTTGCAGAAAGTTCAGATCATTCGCCGTAGAAGGCGTTCTTCAGGAACTGGCTGGCCTGGGCGGTTGCGGCCTTGGCAGCCGGGGTATCGGCAACGGCATTGAGCATGACGAAATCATGGATCGTACCGTTATAGCGAACCGTGGTAACATCCACCCCGGCCTGACTGAGCTTGCGGGCATACGCTTCGCCCTCGTCACGCAGCACGTCATTTTCATCGGTGATGATCAGTGCGGGTGCCTGTCCGGCCAGCAAATCCTGCGGGGCGTGGATCGGCGTTACTTTCGGATCGGTACGGTCGGTTCCATCCGGCAGGTACTGGTTCCAGAACCATTCCATTGCCGCCTTGGTCAACCATGGGCCATTGGCAAATTCGGTATAGGATCCGTTTTCAAAATTCGCATCGGTCACCGGGTAGAACAGTACCTGAGCGATGATTTCCGGTCCTTTGCGCTGTTCAGCCAGCAGGGAAACAATCGCGGTCATGTTGCCACCAACACTGTCCCCGGCAATCGCCAGACGGGTCGGGTCGACGTTAAGCTGTTCGCTGTGATCGGCGACATATTTGGTGACAGCATAATCCTGTTCGATTGCGATCGGATATTTGGCTTCGGGTGAACGTTCATAATCAACAAAGACGACGGCGGCATTTGCCTGTACGGCGATTTCGCGGATCAGGCGATCATGGGTTTCCTTATCGCCCAGCACCCAGCCACCACCGTGGAAGTATACGACAACCGGCAGGCGGTCGGTGTTGCCTTCGGGGCGGACGATCCGGACCCGGGTTTCACCCGTCGGGCCGACTGGGAAGACGGTATCGGTGACGTCGGCGGCGCGTTTTGCAATCGGACCTGCCTGTGCGCCGGCCAGAACGTTGCGGGCGTCAGTCGGGCTGAGCGTGTAGATCGGTGCGCCACCCGAAGCGTTCAGGACATTGATGAAATTCTGAGTGTTGTTTTCGAGAACCGGATCGGCCAAAGCGGTCGTGGCGGTCAGGGTGGTTGCCAGAGCAATCGCAGCGGAGGCAACAGTCGTTTTGAATGTATTCATGATCTTGTTCCTTTAAGCTGTCTGTTTAGAGCCGCTGTGCGGCGTTTTCCGTTTCGATGATTTTGTTATAGCGAACGATTTAATCGTGCGCGATATAAATTTGAGAATACGAGCCATGCAATTAAATCGCTTGTAATTAAGTCGTGTGCGATATATTAATGTGGGTTTGATCTCAAAACGGCCCTTACGTTAAGCCGCAAAGCAGACAATCGGAGCGCCATCCGACAGCCCGGGCCGGACAAAGGAGGACGCCACCATGGACGATCATGATAGCAACGCGCTCAGGCTTGAAAACTTCCTGTGCTTTTCGGTCTATGCCGCCAGCCACGCCTTCAACCGTATCTATAAGCCGCTGCTTGACGCGCTTGAGCTTACCTATCCGCAATATCTGGTGATGGTGACCCTGTGGGAGCAGGATGACCAGCCGGTGCGCAGCATCGGTGAAAAGCTGTTTCTGGAATCCAGTACGCTGACACCGTTGTTAAAACGTCTTGAGGCGGCGGGGCTTGTCAAACGGACCCGCGATCCCAAGGATGAACGTTCGGTGCGCATCACCCTGACCGCGGCGGGCAAGGCACTGCGCCAAAAGGCGCTTGATGTGCCACGCTGCATTGGCGAAGCGGCTGAACTTGATCTTTCAACTGTCAAACGCCTGATCGATGATCTCGGCCAGCTACGCGATACGCTTGAAGCAAACGCATCGCGGAAATAGTGGAAGCAATCCGCATGTTGTGCGCTGACCCTAGCGTTTGCGTTTGTCGTGGTGATAGGTCAGTGCCCAACCCAGCACGGTCTTAACCGGTCCTTCGGGCAGGGGGCGATCCAGCGGCAGGATGATTGCCCGGTTGCCCTCGCATTGCAAAATACCTTCAAAATGACTGCGCACCCGGTCAATCAAGTCCGTCTGGCAATTGACATAGATGGCGATCTGACCGGGCGACTTTGCTTTCCAATCAGCGCGAATGGTGGAGCCCGACCGGGACGGCGTCAACCATGCGGGTTCGCCCCATTTCAGGGTTTCGGTGATCCTGCCGATTGAGGGATCATTCGCCGCCAGTTCGAAAATCCATCCCCGGACCTCCATCAACGCCGCGCCTGCTTTGCGGGGATAGGCGGCGAATTTGGCAGCCAATTCTACAGCCAGTCCGGGCGGGGGCCTTTTGGTGTTGATGGCAGCGGTTTGGGGCAATTGGTTCATGTTTCCGACCGGAATGTCTGGTTTTCTATCCCGTCAATATAGTCCGGATAAAGAAAGGGCGCGACATCCAACCGGACATCGCGCCAAGTTTGCTGTTTTAACAGCAGGGAGGCAAAGACAGACGTTCAGGCAACCAGTTTCCGAACATGCTGGCGCATTTTTGCCAGATGATTGGTATCAAGCGGCAATTGCAGGATGCTGCAATCGTCTTCCTGGCGGGCAAGGCGGGCGCGAAGCGCATCGGGGACGTTTTGCAGGCGCAGATCGACGATTTCGCCCGGTGTCACGGCAATGGCCGGGCGCACCACCAGATGGGCACAAGAAATTTCCGTTGCATTGCCCTGCCAGTTGCCATGATCCCCATCGGTCCGGGCGGCAACCGAAATTGCATGGCTTTCATAAGTGTCGTCATCGACATCATTGCTTTGCATGGCGCTCAGGAATATCTCGACCTCGCGGCTGAGCAGGGCGGCCTCGGCAGCGGTAGTGTTGGCCGCGTTATTAACTTCCTCGGCATCGGTTTTGACGTCTTCGACGCGACCGCGAATGCCGGTGATGTTGCTGGCAACGCGACGTGCGCTTTCGGAAACGAAATCGACACTGCGCGAGATTTCCTGCGTGGTGGCGTTCTGTTCCTCGATCGCGCCGACAATGGCCGATACATACTGGTCGATGCTGTCGACGATTTCGGAGACATTTGAAATTGCCTCGGCCGAGCTGTTGGAAACCTGCTGAATGCGGGCGACGCGATCCGAAATTTCCTCGGTCGCCTTTGCCGTCTGGTTGGCCAGCGATTTAACTTCGCCTGCGACCACAGCAAAACCTTTGCCGGCATCACCGGCACGGGCGGCTTCGATGGTGGCGTTCAGCGCCAGAAGGTTGGTCTGTTCGGCGATCTGGGTGATCAACTGCACCACCTGGCCGATTTCATCAGCAACGGTCTGCAAGCTGCGCATTTCGTTTTTCGAGGTTTCCGAATAGGTGACGGCATTGCGGGCAACATCAGAAAACTGAGTAATTTGCGATGAAATTTCGCCGATGGCGGCCACCATTTCCTCGGTCGCGGCACTCAATGCCTGCGCGTTGCCAGATGATTCTTCGGCCTCGGTCGCCACAGATGTTGCGAGATTGTTGGTATCGCCCGAGTTGGCATTTACAGTGTTGGCGCGCTCGACCATTTCTTCGGAACTGCCAAGGATACGGGCAAAGACCGCACCGATCGAGGACCCAAAAACACTGACCAGATGGTTGCGTTCGGCCTGACGTTGCTTTTGTTTTTCCTCGATCCGCTTATGAGCTTCTTCAAGCTCACGGGCACGGATCATGTTTTTCTGGAAAACCTTCATTGCAACGGAAATCTCGGCAACCTCATCCTCAAACCGGCTATTGGGGACGGGGGTGTCTAGCTTGCCATCGGCAAGTTCGCTAAGTGCGAAGGTCAGCCGCTTCATCGGGATCGAAATGCTGCGGCCCAGAAGTACCGCCATCAGGATGCCGAGCAATGTCGCCAGACTGGACAGAATGGCAATCATCATCTTGCCGTTGCGTTCGTCTGCAAGGGCCATATTCATAGAGGTTTGGGTAAAACTAGAAATCCGATTGAGCAGGTTTTCAATCTCGGTATTGAGGTTTTCCTGTTCCGCTTCGGTGCGGATCACGGCCTCGATCAGGCTGGCGCTGTTGATGTCACCTTTAGCGACGCTGTCAAAGATGCTTTCGACATGATCTTCATACACGCGATGTTCCGTTTCGATCCGCTCAAGCGCGCCGGAAACAAGATCAAATTCCAGCCTTGTTTCTTCAGACAGCGAGGTTTTCAGAAATTCATCGACCATGGCGCGAGCGGCGGCAATTTCGACATCGGTCTGGGCTGCGATTTCCTCGAAATGGTGACGGACGGTGTCAAAGATTTCGGTTTCCGCATGGGCGTTGACATTGCCGATGCGCAGGGCGCGTTCCATCAGGATGGCCTGTTCGAGCTGGTGTTGGGTAATTTTCTCCAGAAGCGCATTTAGCGGCAGGTCGCGATCAGCAACTTCTTCCAGTTCGTGGCCTATTTTCGTCATGGTATAGACGCCAAATCCGCCCACCAAGACGGTCGACAGGATCAAAAAGCCGACGAGGCTGAACAGGCGGTGCGAAATCCGTAATTTCCGAATAGCGGAGATCATGAGATTTACCCTTCCCATACTGGCTTCCGGTGCAGACCGGTAAAACCGAAGTGAATTGACTAAGCGGAAGTATAGTTATTTCCGTTAGCCGCCATATCCTCATATGGGGAGGTAAATGCGATACGTGTTGTTTTTTGACTGATAATTAAATCACGGGTTGCTTTCGTGCGAGAGGGCCGCTGCTAGATGCTTTGGAACAGAAGCCAGATCGCCGCACAACCCAGCACGACATGCTGGATCACCATCGCGGGCGCAATCAGGGCAAGGGTTCCGGTCAGTGTTCCCCATGCGTGAAGAAGGCGGGCAATCACGAAGGCCGCCGCAATCAGCCAGATGATGCCCGATGTTGCCAGAACAGCCTCGAGTGCCAGGACAACCAGAATGCAGAACGGGGCGTTTTCGGCAAAGTTGCCATGAGCCCGGATCCGGCGCAGCAGAACCTTGTCCCCGCCATCGCCAAGCGAAAGTTTAAGATCGCGCCGCCGCAGGGAAACATTCAGGCTGAGCGCAATCAACATCAGGGCAAAGATGCCGGTCAGGCAGACGGTGACGGGGATCGGCAGCATGAGTGTGGTCCTTTATAGTGTTATGATGGAACAAAGCTTTGCCCGATTGGCGGTCGGATGCAAGGGCTGCATGAAAACAGGCCGGATATTTCCGGCCTGTCTAGGATGCGGACTGGACGACTGTGTTCGGGATTATTCGGCAGCGCGCAGCATTACCGGTTTGTCGGCCGCATATCGGATGCCCGTGTCCGGTTCGTCATTCTGGGCACGTTTCATGGCGGTGATGAACTCGCCGATTTTGCCGTTCAGGAAATCGGCCTGATGGGCGGTGTGATCGGCATTGTCATGCACCGTAACCGCGCTGCTGCCGACGTTCGTCACGCTGGACTGAATGGTGGTGACATTTTCCGAAACACGCTTGGCACTTTCGGACACGAAATCGACATTTCGTGCAATTTCCCGCGTTGTGGCATTTTGTTCCTCGACCGCACCGACGATGGCGGTCACGTAGTTATCGATGCTGCCGATGACCGTGCCGATATTGTTGATGGCTTCGGTGGAATTGCGCGATACGCTTTGAATACGTTCGATCTTGCGGGTGATTTCATCGGTGGCCTTGGCCGTCTGATTGGCAAGGCTTTTGACTTCGCCTGCAACCACGGCAAAGCCCTTGCCCGCATCACCAGCACGGGCCGCTTCGATGGTGGCGTTAAGCGCCAGAAGGTTGGTTTGATCTGCGATCTTGGTAATCAACTGAACGACCTGGCCGACTTCATCTGCGACTTCCTGCAAGTTTCGCATTTCCGCCTGTGAGGTGGCAGAATGCTCAACCGCATTTTTCGCAATGCCCGAAAATTGCGTGATCTGGGATGATATTTCGTCGATGGCGGCGACCATTTCCTCGGTCGCGGCACTTAGTGACTGAGCACTTGCCGATGATTCTTCGGCTTCGGTGGCGACCGCACCGGCAAGTGATCCTGCCTGTCCGCTTTGGGTTTGCATCATTTCGGCACGTGCCAGAACATCCTTGGCACTTTTGACGATATCGGCAAAGGTTTCGACAAGGGTTTCGCAGAATTCCTTTACCAGACGGTCGGTTTCAGCGCGTCGTTTCTCATCACGTTCCCGCCGGGCTACCTGTTCGGCTTCAAGCGTGCGGGCCTTCATCATGTCGGCCTGAAAGACCCGCATTGCATCAGCCATGTCACCGACTTCGTCGCGGAATTTGGAAGCCGGAACCGGCGTATCAAGCTTGCCCTTTGCCAGATCGGCAAGCGCATTTGTCAGGCGACGCAAGGGCAGGGTGATGGAGCGGCCCAGAAGCCAGGCCAGTACAATGCCCGACAGCAAGACAATACCGGACAAAGCGGTAATCAGTGTCTTGCCCATCCGTTCATCTGCAAGGGCGGTGTTCATGGAGGCGGCGGTATAGGCCGCGACTTCGGCGACAAGATTTTCAATCGCGGCATCAAGATCGTTTTGCAACCCTTCGGTGGTGATCACGGCGTCAGCAACATCCGACGGGCTTGCGCCATTATCGAGTGCTTTGAAGATATCGTTTACCTGTGTTTCGTAAGTGCGGTGATCGGTTTCGATACGGGCAAGGGCGGCTTCGACACCGGAAAATTCTGTTCGGGCCTCGTCGCTGATTGTATCTGCCAGATAGCTGTTGACCATCTGATGGGCCGTTGCGAGCTCGCTATCGGTCTGTTTTGCCAGTTCTTCAAAATGATGGCGGAGGTCGGCCTCGGCCTCGGTTTCGGTGGCGGCATGGGCATCGACATTGCGATAGCGCAGCGTTTTTTCCATCAGAATGGCTTGTTCGAGCTGATGCTGCGTGATTTTTTCAAGCATCAGGGTCAGGGGTAGATCGCGGGCGGCAACCTGTTCAAGTTCGTTGCCTATCACCGTCATCTTGTAAATCCCGACGGATCCGATCAGGCAACTGAACGCCAGAAGTATGGTCGCCAGTCCGGCCAGGCGATGAGTGATGCGAAAATTTCTGAACATGATGAGGCGACCCTTGAAGCCATAACTATTCGGGGATTATTACAACGTGAACACACTCATGCAGTTTAGTAGCATGTGCTAATTCTATTTTTGATTACAAGAGTATGTCCGGGAGAAATACAAGCTGAAAAAGTCTGATTATTGACATGAGACAAAGTCGCAAAACCAACGCTTTGTCTTCATGGACAGATTAGAATTTTTTCAGATGTCATTTTGCCGGTTTCGGGATAGATACGGCGTGGCGGAGCGCCGAACAAGGAGCGGAATGGATAAAAAGCATTCCGATTCTGCGCCGATTTCTGGAACCGAAAGGGTACGAACACGTTTTGTCCCGGGTAAGAGCTTTGCCGACAATCAGGATGGCAATATATTGCCATGATTGTCTGTCATTTCCGGCAATTCCTTCGAATGTTCAGTCTATTGTATAACAAAGAGGGCAAAATTGCATAATTACGACACGAGCATCCCGCATGCTGCTGGTCAGGAGTCCGAACATCGTTTCGGGACGGACGGTATCCGTCCGATGGATCGTCCCAGTCGCATCACCCGGTTTTTCATGGGGATTGTTTCCCGCGCAGAACGGTTGAACCGGAAATATGCAAAGTTCGGCAATCCGGCAGTTTATGACAATGCAACCTTTCCCTGGGCTGCGGAAATCGAAAAAGAATGGCCTGCCATCCGCGAGGAGCTTGACCAAATTCTGCGGCGCAAGGACGAGTTGCCGTCGTTCCATGACATTTCGACGGATGTCAAAGAAATCTCCAGCGATGCGGATTGGAAAACCTTCTTCCTGTTGGGGTTTGGTTTGAAGTCCGCGCAAAACATCCGGGCTTGCCCCGAAACCTGGCGGATCATGAACAAGATCCCCGGCCTGACGACAGTAATGTTTTCAATATTCGAACCGGGAAAACACCTGCCGCCGCATCGCGGCCCCTATAACGGTGTGTTGCGGATGCATCTTGGCCTGATCGTTCCGGATCAACCAGATAAGCTTGGCATTCGGGTGGGCAACCGGACATGCCACTGGGAAGAGGGCAAAGTGCTGATTTTTGATGATTCCTATGAGCATGAGGCATGGAACCATACGGATCAGACGCGGGTTGTACTGTTTGTCGATTTCGTCAAGCCGATGAAATTTCCCGCCCGGCTGGTGAACTGGTGCCTGATGAACCTTGCGATTTTCACGCCTTTCATCAAGGAAGGGCTTGATAACCACAACAAGTGGGAAAAGAAGTTCTATGCCGAAGCCGAAAAAATGCGTAACCAGACAGATAACTGATCGTAAAGCTTGCCTTGTTGTCTTGACCTAGCGGGCAAGCTGCTGCCGGAGCCACTGCCGGAATGTCCTGAAAGCCGGGCTGTTTTTGCTGTTTGCCCAGCACAGATAATAGTGGCGCGTATTCTGTTCGGACCATGTGTCATCGCCAAGCAATTGTATCAGACGCCCACTGGTCAGATATGGTGCGGCGTATACATGCGGGAGCCACGCGACGCCATGCCCGTCTAGTGCCGCGACGAGTGTCAGCGCGCTGGGCAGTCGGGTGATCCTTGTATGCGCCTGATGGGCAACGCCATGATCATCGAACCAATGCGACATTTCGATGTCCCTGTCCTCGTCAAGTATCCATGGCAGCCCGACCAGGTCCCGGGGCGTTTGAACAGAAACAGATTCAAGAAGCGAAGGGGCCGCGACGACGACATCCCTGCTTTCAAGAAGCCGTTCGCTGTTAAGTCCGGGCCAGTTGCCATCGCCATGCCGGACCGCGGCATCGAAATCTCCGTGTTCAAGATCATGTATGGCCGCATCGGCATTGATACGCAGGTCGATTTCCGGGTGACGTTTTAGAAACTCGCCAAGGCGCGGCAGAAGCCAGTATTGGGCGAAATGCGGTGTCACCGTGATGTTGAGGATATTTTCATCGCGCCGATATTGTTCGATGTCACCGGCAATTGCCCTGAAATTCCGAAGCAGATTTTCGGCCAGATCGGCGGCTTCGGGCAACATGACCAAGCGGTTACCCGACCGGGTAAACAATTTACGTTGCAATCGGTCTTCAAGACCGCGCAGATGCTGGCTGACGGCACCATGAGTCACGCTCAGCATTTCCGCAGCCGCCCCGACAGAGCCGGTTTCGTGAACTGCGGCGAAAGCCCGAAGGGAATTCAGCGGCAGCCACGCAATATCGTTTGACTTTATCATGATAGAAAAACTAACAGAAGCGCAGCTTTTCTGGCAAGCATGGATACTTCTGAAATGTTAGATTTATGGCATCGAAAGGCGAAGGAGAAGACAAGATGTCATGCAAATTTTCTAACAATCGTATCAAGGATGTCTCTCGCCATCCGGTTTCTGCCTTTGGTGCGGATCAGGAATCCCTTCACCAAATTCGCGAACAGGCAAGAATTGAGCGGGTAAAAGTTGTTCGCCAGGGTTTTGCAATGTTGAGGCGAGCCATATTCAGGCACCTTAACCCGGCAAATCACAGTCGCGGCAGCGAGGAAGCCCGTGAAATTTCTGACAGGCGATGTGCAGGCATTTGAAGCCCGCGGTGGTGACTTCAGTCGAAGTCTTGTGCCTCTAAAACCGAGACATTCCGAAACGACTGAAATCACGTAGCGGTTTTCGGAGCAAGGGTCCACTATCCGGACCGACGCTTTAGATATGGCGCAACCGGTCAAGGAAGTTTTTGACCTGGGTGTCGAGATTGCGGGCCTGTGCGGCAAGTTCGGTTGCCCCGGCCTGAACATTGGATGCGGCATCTCCGGTTTGTTGGGACGTGTTGCGCACAATCCCGATAGAGGATGATACCTCGTTCGTGCCCGCTGCCGCCTGTTGCACATTGCCCGAAATTTCGGCGGTTGCGGCACCCTGCTGTTCGACTGCGGCCGCGATGGCACTGGTGATTTCATTGATATTGGAAATCGTTTCAGTGATTTTTTCAATCGCGCCCACGGTATTGTGGGTTTCAGACTGGATCGATCCGATTTGCTGGGCGATATCCTCGGTCGCTTTGGCGGTCTGGTTGGCAAGGTTTTTGACCTCGCTTGCGACGACGGCAAAACCTTTGCCGGCTTCGCCCGCACGCGCGGCCTCGATGGTCGCGTTCAGCGCCAGAAGGTTGGTCTGGGACGCGATATCATTGATCAGGCTCACAACCTGACCGATGCGATCAGCGGCCTCGGCCAAGCCGGTAACCATGGCGTTGGCACGCGATGCTTCATCAACCGCATTGTTGGCAATTTCCGATGATCGTGCGACCTGCGAACTGATTTCCTGAATGGAAGCGGAAAGTTCCTCGCTCGCCGAGGCGACGGTCTGGACATTGGCACTGGCCTCGTCGGCGGCAGCGGCAACCACGGTTGCCTGCTCGGAACTTTCATCGGCCGCACGGCGCATCTGGCGGGATACCTTTTCCATGTCGCCCGCGCTATCGGTAACTTTTACAACGATGGAGCCAACCGATTTTTCGAACTCTTCAGCCATCTGAAGGCGGGTGCGGTTTCGTTCCTCGCTGGCGCGGTGTTCGGCTTCGCGTTTATCACGTTCGGCCTGCTGCATGCCTGCCGATGCCTCCTTGAAAGCTTCCAGCGCCTTGGCAATTGCACCGATCTCGTCGGAACGGTCATGATAGGGGACCGTGACATTGAAATTGCCCTTTTCCAGATCGGCAATCACACCCGCAACACGGGTCATCGGACGGGCAACCATGGCGTTGGTCGATAGCAGGATCACCGCAATCACCACAATCAGCAGAACCACACCACCGATCAGCGTTGCATTGCGCAGGCTGTCAGCCGGGGCAAAAACGGTTTCGAGCGGCACGTTGACAACCACACCCCACTGATTGGGATATCCCTCGATGGCGACCGGCACGATCAGGTGCATGATTTCGCCGTCATCAATCTGGCGCGACTGGCCCGATTTCATCGCATCGAGGATAGCGGCATCGGTAGTTTTGGCAGCATCCAGTTTGGTTCCCCGAATATCGGGATTTTCATGTGCAACCCATGTGCCCTGGGCGGAGACAAGATTGACGGTACCCGTACCAAAGGGGGCGAGTTGGGCAAACCGTTCGGAAAGTGCATTCAATTCAAGATCGACGCCCATCACGCCAAGGAACTTTCCGCCGCTGTCCTGCACCGGATAGACAAATGATGTCAGAACCACATCGCGGCCCTGAATGTCATAGGTGATGGCATCGGTCAGGTAGGGCTTATTGGTGCGTTTGGGTTCGGTGTAATATTCATTGACCTCTGGATTATCGAGCCCGGTCAGGTGGTAGGGGGTGATGCCGCCACCGAAGTTATAATAATAGGTGACGTATTTTCCGGTGCCGTCGCCAAACGGTTCGCCTTCGCCCTTGTAATCGGCATCCTTGCCATCAAGGGCATCGGGTTCAAATCCCGACCACGCCCCGGCAAGTGACGGGTTGTCGATCAGCGTGCGATTGAGGATTTCGTTATAGGCCTTGCGATCTGCGCCGCCCTGTTCACGGAGTGCACGAAATGCACCGGCAAGGTTTTTGGCAACCAGCATGCCGCCATTGAGCACGCGGCTGGCCTGCTCGGCGTGGAACTGTCCGACAGCACGGGCTTCGCCCACGGTAAGTTCTTCGGTTGTTTTGCTGGTTTGAGCCGTTTGCAGGAAGATGCCGACGATCAGGCAGAAGGCGATGGCAAGTGCGCTTACGCAGGTCAGCTTGGCGCCTAGAGACAGGTTGGAAAATCGCATTTAAAGGTCCCCTCAGATAAACCTATACCTCTGAAGTAATCCTGGTGGTCCGTCCCTGTGCTGCCTTATTCAAGGACTTGGCAGCTTTTGATAAGGGATGGTACCACGCAACCTATACTTTCGGTAAGGGGGAATTATCTGATTTGATGGCTTTTAAATGCGCGATTGTTTTATGAAATTTTCGCGTTGTGGTGTGTAACTGCGAAAAGTTGTTCGGCGGGTACAGGTTTGCTGAACAGGAAGCCCTGCAATTCGGAGCAACCCTGGGCGCGAAGGAAGTCCCGCTGTGCGGCGGTTTCGACCCCTTCGGCGGTAACTTTAAGCCCAAGGGTGCGTGCCATGGCGATCATGGCCTCGGCCAGGGCGGCATCATCGGTATTTTGTGGAATACCGTTAATAAAGGCGCGGTCAATTTTGATGCGTTCAATTGGCAGGCTTTTGATGGATCGCAGGCAGGAATAGCCGGTACCAAAATCGTCGATCGCGACCGAAACACCGACTGCACGCAATTCATGGAGCGTATCAATCATGATGTCTTCGTCCTGGATCATGCTTTCGGTGACTTCGATTTCCAGCCATTTCGGATCAAGTCCGGTATCGGTCAGAACACTTTGTACCGCTTTGGCAAAGCCCGGCGAGCGCATCTGACGAACCGAAACATTGATCGCGATGCGGATCGGATCTTGGCCTTCATTCTGCCAGCGGCTTGCCTGTGCACAGGCTTCTTCGACAACCCATTGGCCGATTTCGACAATCAGTCCGCTTTGTTCGGCGACCGGGATAATTTCGGCCGGGCCCAGCAGGCCGTTTTCCGGATGGTTCCATCGGATCAGAGCTTCAGCCCCGGTCATTTCACCAGTATGGGCATCGACCTGCGGCTGGTAGTAAAGGCTCAATTCGCCCTTTTCAAGGCCGCGTCTGAGTTCGAGGCTGCGGGTCATATAATGCGTGGCACTTTCGGTCATTTCCGATTTGTAAAACGCATAGGTACGGCGCCCCTGATCCTTGGCGGCATACATGGCGGTATCGGCCAGCCGAATAAGATCCTGCGGCGAATGGGCATTTTCGGGATAAAGGGCAATGCCGATACTGGCGGACAGTGTCAGTTCGTGACCGACGATGTAGAACGGCTTTTGCAATTCATGAATGATCTGGCTGGCAAGGTTGCCCGCGGCAGCCTGGCTATGCATGTTTTCGCGCACGATCAGGAATTCGTCCCCGCCAAGGCGTGCGATCGTATCGGTGCGATCAGTCAGTGCCTTGATGCGGGTTGAAACAATCAGCAGGACCTGGTCCCCGGCGGCATGGCCCAGCGTGTCGTTGATGTTCTTGAAATCATCGAGATCAAGGAACAGACAGGCGACAACCGCCCCGGTCCGCTCACAGCGTTCAATCGCACGGTTCAGGCGGTCAGTTGCCAGCAACCGGTTGGGAAGGCCGGTAAGCCCGTCATATTGGGCCAGATAATGCAGCTCCTGCTCTGCCTGCCGGATAGCAGTACGGTCGGAAATCATGGCGACGAAATGGGTCAGAACCCCGTCATCATCCTCGACCGCGATGATCTGCATCACGATTGAAATCGGGTTGCCCGACATATCGCGCGTATCAATCTCGCGGTGCCAGTGGCGGCGTGTGCGCAGCGTATGGAACAGTTCCTGATAGAAGGCAGGCGGAAACTGTTCGGGCACGATCATATAGGGAGGGGTGCCGGTCACAGTCAGGGGATCGGCACCGGTGATCTGGCAGTAGGCACGATTGGCACTGGTGATGTTCAGGTCCGGATCAAGGATCAGGATACCATCCTGGGTCGTTTCGAAAACCGTCATTGCCTGACGGAGTTTGTCATTGGTGATGCGCTGATCGGTGATGTCCTGCATCACACCGATGATGCGCTGGGTGCCCTTGCGGTCATTGATATAGGATTTACCGCGCGCCCGGAACCAGCATTGATGGCTGTTATCGTGGGATTGGCCGCGAAATACGATGTCGTAAAATTCGCCATTCAGGACGGCGTACTCAAATGCCTTGCGGACCATGTCCCGGTCTTCGGATGAGACACGTTCAAGGAAACCATCCCAGCTTTCGGTGATGGTTTCGGCATCATGTGTCTCGCCGGGGATGAATTTTCCAAGACCGGTGCTGTGCATTTTGCGGGTGGAAACATCAACTTCCCAGCAGCTCATCTGGGCAGCATGCATGGCAAGTGACAGCCGTTCCTGACTTTCGCGAAGGGCCAGTTCGACTTCACGGCGTTCAAGAGCCATTTGGATGGTTGCGTGCAGTTCGCGTTCGGAAAACGGTTTTAGCAAAAAGCCGTAGGGACGGGTTTTTCGCGCACGTTCCAGTGTGGTGTCTTCTGAATAGGCGGACAGATATATGATCGGGATCATCAGATGTTCAGGAATACC
The DNA here is from genome assembly GCF_001613805.1 of Thalassospira lucentensis. Lineage (GTDB taxonomy): Bacteria > Pseudomonadota > Alphaproteobacteria > Rhodospirillales > Thalassospiraceae > Thalassospira > Thalassospira lucentensis_A. The sequence goes on along the minus strand of NZ_LPVY01000021.1, from coordinate 269,064 downwards.
CGCCGCGGTTTCGATGCCGTCGAGATCGCCGTCAATGCGGATATCCATCAGGATGATGTCGGGCGCATCGGTTTCAATCGCCTTAAGGGCATTGATCCCGGCGCTATGGACCGATGTCCTGTCATAGCCCAGCCGCGCAAGCTGTTGGCGCAGATGCAGTGCGACGATCCGTTCGTCTTCAACAATCATGACATGGATCGGTTTGCGCATGGCGATCCTCAATCCTTTATCGTGAAGCGAATAGTGATACGGGTAGGACTGCCGGTATGAACCTCGAGAGTCCCGCCAAGCTGATCGGTCAGCAATTCCACCAGTTGCAGGCCAAGCCCGTTGCTGCTGTCGATACAGAAATTTTCCGGGAATCCGACACCGTCATCGGTCAGGCTGAGTTCTATCTGGTTGGGGGCGATTTCGGTTGCAAACAGGCTTATTTTACCCATCCGGTTACCGGGGAATGCATGTTTGAGCGCATTGGTGATCAGTTCGTTGGTGATCAGGCCACAGGGAACTGCCGTTCCGATCGGAAGTGACACCGAACCCAGATCGCGTTCGAAATTGATGCGGTCGGGATCGGTATTGAAGGTCACCAGCAGCGAATTGATCAGTGCATCGCAGAAATAGTTGAAATCGACGCGCGAGACATCCTCGCTTTGATAAAGGGTCTGGTGAATCTGGGCCATTGACCGGACGCGGTTGCAGCTATCGCGCAGGATTTCACGTGCCAGATCGTCCTTGACGTTTGCGGTCTGCATATCAAGCAGGCTATGGACGATTTGCAGGTTGTTTTTGACCCGGTGATGAACTTCCGAAAGCAGGATTTCCTTTTCCTGCAGGGATTTTTCAAGCCGTTCCTGACGGCTTTTACGATCAGAAATATCGACAATGGCAGCCAGAACCTGCACGCGGTCGCCTTCGGCAATAGGGTTCAGGCCGATTTCGACGGGAAACTCGCTGCCATCCTTGCGCAGGGCATAAAGATCCCGCCCCGGCCCCATTGGACGCGGTCCGGGGGCGGCGATGAAGCTGTTACGAAGGCCTGCGTGATGATGGCGGAACCTGTCAGGAACAAGCACATCGACCGGCTGACCGAGTAATTCGTCGCGCGCATAGCCGAACACCTTTTCGGTTTCGGCATTGACCATCTCGATAAGCCCGGTGGCATCAACCAATATCATCGCGTTCGGCGCATATTCTACAACGCGCCGGAAACGGTGATCCTCCTCGAAGGCGGTATGTTGTGCCGTCGCCGTACTACCCGAGCCATCGGCGTGCGGTGTCGACAAATTTCCTATGTCTGACGTCTCAGCCAATCAGCGTTTCTCCCGTGCATGGCGATAAATCGCCTGAACTGGTGGTATGTCCACCTGATTGTCGCCAGTTTCGATGACCCACTCCCGGATCTGTTATTGTTTTCTGAGTGCACGGATAGTTTGTTCATATGTCCATATCTGCGTTCGTTACGTGGTTTTCAACCACTCGTCGGTGTAGGTTTATATCTTTTCGCATTTTTGGGGTATGTTGCTGATCTGATAAGCGAATTTTGCGCATCTCATCGCCAGTACTCTCTGCCAGAGTAGGAATGAACAAGGCGCTTTACCTGTGAAATTGCGCGTTGCAGCCCGGTCATGCCCGATCCGGGCTTGATCTTGCGGGCCTGCGGGGATAGCTTCGCGCACGCGCGAAATCCGGGTGATTTCATGCGTGGCCGGATTTCCAGATAGTTCAACGATACAACTGACAAACAAGGTTTCAAAAATGACAGCCGATCTTCGTGATGCCGCACTAAACAGCAACGTCTGGGCTTTTCAGGAAGCCCGCAAGCTGGTTGAGCGGTATAAACAGAAGAAGCCTGAGAAGGGTTATGTGCTGTTTGAAACCGGTTATGGTCCGTCGGGCCTGCCGCATATCGGGACCTTTGGCGAAGTTGCGCGCACGACCTATGTGCGTCGCGCGTTCGAAACCATGTCCGATATCCCGACCAAGCTGTTCTGCTTCTCTGATGATATGGATGGCCTTCGCAAGGTACCCGATAATATCCCGAACAGGGACATGGTCGCGCAGCATCTTGGCAAGGCGCTGACCAGCGTGCCGGACCCGTTCGGTACGCATGAGAGCTTTGCGCATCATAACAATGCGCGTCTTTGCGATTTCCTTGACAGCTTTGGCTTTGATTACGAATTCAAATCTTCGACCGAATGCTATCGTTCGGGCATGTTCGATGCGGCCCTTCTGCGTCTTCTGGAGCGGTATGATGCGATCCAGAAAATCATGCTGCCGACCCTTGGCGAAGAGCGTCGCGCGACATACAGCCCGTTCATGCCGGTCGAAGAAGGTACCAACAAGGTCCTGATGGCCAAGGTGACCGAGCTTAACGTTGAAGCCGGGACCATCGTTTATGAACATCCCGAAACCGGCAAGCTGGTCGAAACCCCGGTCACGGGCGGGCGTTGCAAATTGCAGTGGAAGCCGGACTGGGCGATGCGGTGGTATGCGCTTGGCGTTGATTACGAAATGGCGGGCAAGGACCTTATTCCGTCGGTCGAACTTGGTAACAAGATCGTCAAGGCGCTTGGCGGTATCCCGCCGGAAGGCTTCAATTACGAGCTGTTCCTTGACGAGAACGCGCAGAAAATCTCCAAATCCAAGGGCAACGGCATTTCGATGGAAGACTGGCTGAAATATGCGCCGGAAGACAGTCTTTCGCTGTTCATGTTCCAGAAGCCGAAAACAGCAAAGCGCCTGTATTTCGATGTCATCCCGAAGACGGTTGATGAATATCTGACCTTTGCCGACAAGCTGAAAACCGAAACCGACCCGGAAAAGCTTTTGCAGAACCCGGCATGGCACATCCATGAAGGCAAGGCACCGGAACGTGATATTCTGTTGTCATTCGGTATCTTGCTGAATCTTGTTTCGGTTTGTAATACCAGCGACCCGGAACTGCTTTGGGCATTCATTTCGCGTTATGCCAAGGGCGCAACGCCGGAAAACGCGCCCTATCTCGACAAGCTGGTCGGCTACGCGATCAACTATTACAACGACTTCGTCAAACCGACAAAAAAATACCGTGCCGCGACGGATGCCGAAAAGGCAGCCCTGACCGAGCTTCGCGATGTGCTCAAAACCCTTGATGCCGACACCGATGGTGGTGACATCCAGACGCAGGTATTCGAGGTGGGTAAAAACCACAATTATGAAAACCTGCGTGACTGGTTCAAGGCGCTTTATGAAATCCTGCTGGGGCAGGAACAGGGGCCGCGTATGGGCTCGTTCATCGCGCTTTACGGTATTGATGAAAGCATCCAGCTGATCGACCGTGCGATTGCCGGTGAAGAACTGGGCGCTTAAGCGTTCGGGTTTAAAGACTGCCGTGAAATACCAAGCGACCCGTCATCTGGCGGGTCGCTTTTTGTTTGATCCGGTGTCATTTCGTTCAATAAGTTTAATGGCATATCCCGGATGGTGATGCTTTTGCATCTGACCAAGGTGGAGTTGACGATGGGTTTCTGGCAAAAGGCGATGATTTCGGTGGCATGCAGCCCCGCACTAAGACGTATGGGCGAGGCAGTTGGGCGGAAAACCGGGCTGGCGGCGCAATTTGTGAGTGGTTCCGATGGAGCCGATCATGTGGCACGAGCACGAGAACTGGACGGGCAGGGTATCCGGATTTCCAGTTTTTATCTGGGCGAATATGTCACAGACCCGGTGCAGGTCACGCGCACGGTTACCCAGCTTGCCGATCTGGTCCCGAAGTTGAACGAGGTTGGGCTTGATGTCCATGTTTCGGTTGATCCGTCGCAGCTTGGTTATATGCAGGACCCGGCTTTGTTGCGGAACAATGCGCAAAAACTGGCCGGGATGATTGGTGAAATCGCGGCCGGGCGAAATGACGAACGTTGCCGTCGCCTTATGATCGACATGGAAGATTTCGACATGATCGATGATACGTTGGCGTTGCATGATCAATTGCGTGATTTGGGTCTTCCGGTTGCCCAGACCTTGCAGGCACGGCTGTTTCGGACCGAAGGTGATCTGAGGCGGAAGATTGATCAGGGCGCGATGGTGCGTCTGGTCAAGGGGGCGATGGCCCCGCCTGCCAGTGTGGCTTTTACCCGACGACCCGACATTGATGCCAATTACCTGAAGCTGGCAGATATGATGTTGTCCGACCGGGCGCGTGAGACAGGATTTTTCCCGGTTTTCGGCTCACATCATCGCGAGCTGCTGGATAAAATTGCCAGCCTTGCCGACGCACGTGGCTGGCCACGCGATGCATTTGAATTTGAAATGCTTTACGGTGTCAATCAGCCGTTGCAACGTGATCTTGTTTCGCGTGGTTACCGGTTGCGGCTTTATGCCCCGTTCGGAGAAGACTGGTGGGCCTATGCCTGGCGGCGTGTCGGAGAAAATCCGCGTAACCTTGGCCTGCTGTTACGATCCGGGTTTAATCGTTAAACATGCCGGTCTGCCATCTGGTTGCCAGAATGATGGAATTGAATTTCAAACGAAATCAGGAATTTCCATTCACCGGTTTCATCGGTAGAATGCCGGTAAATGATAGTCAATATCAACGGGCAAACATCGAAAGGATGACCGCATGAATATGGTCAAGATCATGATGGCGGGTGCAATGGCGATGCTGCTGTCGGCTTGCGCGACAGGCCCGCGCGTCTATACCGATGCCGATCCGGCGGCCGATTTTTCGCGTTACCGGACCTTTGCCTTTTATGAGTCAGCCGGAAAGTCGGACGAAAAATACGCCACCCTGCATGGTCAGCGGATCGAGGATGCTGTCAGCGCCGCGTTAGAGGCGCGGGGATACAGTGTTGATATCAATACACCCGATATTCTGATCAACTATCATCTCAAGACCGAGGAAAAAACGCGGACATCGCCGCCGGTCTATTACGGGGGATATTACGGCTATCGCAGCGGGATGTATGTTGGCTGGCCGGGTTATGTCGAACCGGGATATGTTGACAATTATACCGAAGGAACGATTACGGTCGATATGGTGGATCGCCGGACAGACCAGATGATCTGGGAGGGCACGGCTATCGGGCGCATCGATAGCGAGTTTCGCAATAATCCCGATCTGGGCGTGCGCAACGCCGTCGCCGCGATCTTTGGCAAATACCCCTATGTCGCGGGCAGCAGTGTACCGGTGATGCCTGCTGCACAGTAGGCCGAGGTTGGTGGATTTGGATAGGGAACGGGCCGGGTTTATACCGGCCCGTTTCTGTTAGAGTCGCGAAGTGACATCCATGCTGGCATGCAGGATGCGTACGATCAGGATGCCGTCCTGCTCCTGAACATAAACAATCAAATGCCGGTCATATGGATGAATGCGCACAGGCGGATCAAATTCCGTGTGCTCAGTGCCAAGCAGCGGGTGATTGGCCAGCATTTGCATATGCCGATCCATACCATCAAGGTATTTTCGGCGTTGTGGGATACCCCATTCGCGCTGGGTATAGCGGCCGATTTCGACAATGTCGGTTTGTGCGGCCCGACTGACGCGGTAGTCAGGCATCTGTTGCGTCAAGATCGGCTTGAAGGGCATCCATGCTGAAGTTTTCGACGATACCGCTTTCAATTCCTTCGCGAATCATTTTTTGCATCAGCGCACGTTTTTCGGCCCGCTCCTGATCGCGGCGGATCAGATCGCGGACGTAGTCGCTGGCATTGCTGTATTTGCCTGTGTCCGCCTGTGCTTCGACCCATTCTTTCATGAGCTCGGGCAGGGATACATTCATCGTCGCCATGTTATCCTCCATTGGCGTGATTATCCCATTTTTTGGCAAAGTTTGTCAAAAGCAAAGCGGCCGGAGGGCTGTCACCTTTCCGGCCGCGTTATTGATCATGTCCGTTCGATTAGCTGTTTTCAGCAAACGCCCAGTAAAGTTCCTGTGCGCGTTTGGTAATCGGGCCGGGTTGCAGGTTGCGGTCGTCGAGTTTGACGCAAGGTGCGACCTTGTAATAATTGCCGGTGCCAAAGATTTCGTCGGCATTTTCAAGTTCGGTGTAGGTCACGGTTTTTTCGGTAACCTCGACCCCGTCTTCGCGCAGAAGCTTTATCACGCGCTGGCGGGTCAGGCCGTTCAGGAACGTGCCGTTGATCACGGGTGTAAACACCTTGCCATCCTTGGCGTAGAACAGGTTGGCGTATGAAAATTCCGCGACATTGCCGATCGGGTCCAGCATTACGCCGGTATCGAAACCGTCCTTTGTGGCCTCGGAAACCGCGCGGCCGACATTGGGATAAAGGCAGGATGCCTTGGCCTCGGTCGGAGCACTTTCGGGTGAGGGGCGGCGGAAGCTTGATTTGCGGGCGGTAAAGCCGGTTTTGATCGCGTCGGGCAGGTCGGATACCGAAATGCACAGCACAAATTGCGCGCTTTCGGGTGTCGGGGCAAGGAAGCCTTCGCCGCCATAGACAATTGGTTTGATATAGAGGGCGAGCGACGGATCGAATTTCTGAACGCCTTCGCGGACAAGGGCGACGATTTCATCGGTGGTGATTTTCGGGGCAAGACCCATCAGTTCAGCCGAGCGCAGCACACGGGCGCAATGGGGCACAAGATCGGGCATCTTGCCATTAATGCGGCGCGCACCGTCAAAGACCGTGGAGGCCATCCACATGCCGTGGGTCTGCGGACCGATAATCATCGGATTGCCTGCGTGCCATTCGCCTTTGTACCAGGTCCATGTCGTGACGGCTTTGGTGTCTGCGGTGGTGGCGTGACCCATTCTTCTTGCTCCTGATCGAATTTCGGGTGGCATTTGCATGTCGCGAGGCGATGCAAGGCATCCAGAATAGGGTCTTTGCGTGATCATGGTCAAAGAAAACTGACAGGGGAAATGCCGGTTTGATGCCGTTTTTAAGGAAGTTGCGATAAATGACAGTTCTGTGAAATATCCCGCATCATGCACACGTGTGCGTTGGCGGATCAGAGGGGCTGTGCTATGTGTTTTGCCGTAACGGGGCCCGTGAAATCAGGGTGTAAAAACATTTTGGCCCGGTATGACGAGGGAAATGTCGGGGATGAGCGAGGCAAAACACAATCGCGCAAACACAGACGGGGCGGAACCCGGCCGTGATATGCAGCATATTGTGACCTCGGCCGATGTTGCGCGCGAGGCCGGTGTTTCAAGATCCACCGTTTCGCGCTGTTTGTCGGGCGACCGGCGGATATCGGATGCGACCCGCAAGCGCGTGCAGGAAACCGCCAACCGGCTTGGCTATCACGTCAATAAAATTGCCCGGTCGATGAATACGCGCAAAAGCGATCTGATCGGGTTGGTGACATCGGGGCTTTCCGATCCGTTCCGCGTTGAATTTCTTGATAAACTGATACTCGCCATTCAGCAGTCCGGTTATCGTCCGCTGGTGATTGATGTGTCCGACCCGGCCCAGATGGGCACATCGATGATGCATCTGTTGCAATATCAGGTGGCCGGTGTGGTTGTGACATCCGGAAGCCCGCCGCCCGAGGTGGGCGTGCATTTCCTGAAACGCAATGTGCCGGTCGTTCTGGTCAATCGCGCCGGGCGGCTTGAGGGCGCGGATGTTATCAATTGCGATAATGTGCGTGGCGGCGAAATGGCCGCTGACCTGTTGCTTGAAACCGGGAAAACCCGGTTCGGGTTCCTGAATGTCAAAGGCGGCACATTCAGTGGTAATGTTCGCGGGGAAACCTTTGTGTCGCGCATCGCGCCGCGCTTGGCGAATGGGGATATCAGCTTTACCCCACTGGTCTGCGACAGTGCCGATTATGACGGTGGCTTTAACGCCGCGCTTAAATTCCTGGCAACACCCGAAACCGCGCCGAACGCAATTTTCTGTGCCAAGGACCATATTGCTTTGGGCCTTCTGGATGCAGCCCGGTTTGAACTTGGCCTGCGGGTGCCCGAAGATATTGCCGTGGTCGGGTTTGATGATATCGCCGCAGCCCGGCAGGGGGCCTATCAATTGACCACTGTGTGCCAAAGTGCCACGAAGCTCGCCGAAATGACGGTGGATCGGTTGCGCCAACGCATCCGGGGCGATGCCCTGACCGATCAACGGCTGATCCTGCCGGTTGAAATGACACGCCGCCGGACGGCCTGAGCCGATCTTTATCGTAGTTTTCCGGCCAGTTTTTCCTCGATTTTTATCCAAAACGGCTGACTCGCGGTGTTTCTGCGGATCATGCGCACACGTGTGCCATTGATTTCGGGCTGGAACCATTGTGTTGGGCAGCGTGTGAATTTGTGTGGATCATTTTCCGGGTTGATAAAATAAATAATTAAATCAGCCCATTAATGGGTTTTAGGGAGCGCTTTTTCTCCTTAAATGGAATTTTTCTGTCATTTTTTGGAATTTATGATTAAATCATTCCAGCACGTGATTTGCGCAATGGTAATGCACACGTGTGCATTCAACGAAATGCAAACCGGGAGGAAACCCAAATGACGATCAGAAATTCTCTTTTTGCCACTGTCGCGATTTCAGGCCTGATGGCGGTTGCGACCACCGGTTCGGCCAATGCGGCGGGTCGGCTTAATGTCATCTGCTCGGCCGATAATGAATGGTGCGAGATGATGGAAACCGCGTTCGAACTGGAACATGACATCGATGTATCGATGGTTCGCAAAAGTTCGGGCGAGGCTTATGCACAGGTACGTGCCGAGGCTGCCAATCCGAAGCTTGATATCTGGTGGGGCGGGACGGGCGACCCGCATCTTCAGGCCGCTGCCGAAGGCCTGACCGAGGTTTATGAATCCCCGCAACTGGGCGATTTGAACGACTGGGCAGTGCGTCAGGCCAAGAATGCCGATTATCGCACGGTTGGCGTTTATGCCGGGGCGCTTGGCATCGGATATAACAACGATCTTCTGGCAAAAAAGGGCCTGCCGGCACCGAAATGCTGGGAAGATCTGAAAAACCCGGCCTATAAGGGTGAAATTCAGGTCGCCAACCCGAATTCTTCGGGGACGTCCTATACCGCGCTTGCCACACTGGTGCAGCTGTTTGGCGAGGAAAAAGCGTTTGATCTGCTGAAGGAAATCCACAAGAACGTCAACCAGTACACCAAATCGGGTTCCGCCCCGATCAAGGCGGCTGCGGTTGGGGAAACCACAATCGGTATTACCTTCATGCATGACATGGTCGCCCAGATCAAACAGGGGGCGAACCTGACGGTGGTGTCGCCGTGCGAGGGGACCGGTTATGAAGTGGGCTCCATGAGCATCATCAAAGGTGCACGTAACCTTGAAAATGCGAAAATCTGGGCCGAATTCGCATTGTCACCGAAAACCCAGTCGATTGCCGAAGACGCGCACAGCTATCAGGTGCCGTCCAACAAAGAATCCAAAATTCCCGATGGCGCACCGCGCCTGACCGAATTGAAGCTGATCGACTATGACTTCGCGAAATACGGGGATGCGGAAACCCGCCGTCATCTTCTGTCGCGTTGGGACGAAGAAGTCAAAACCGCGCCGCAATAAGCGCGATCTGCCTTAACGGTTCTGTCCGTCCGGTGTGACCATCGGACGGACAGGGCCAGACTTCCCAATTCGGCGTGCAGGAGAGTTTCGGTGAACCGGATGCTTTGGTTCTGGCTGGTGATCGGCTGGATCGGTTTTGCAATTTTACCCTGGTATCAGCAGGAATACGGGTTCTGGACCCTGGAATGGCTGTATGACGGCTATCCGATGTATGGCGATTATTCGCCTGCGATCCTGCAAGCGACCTTCCATCAAAAATTCTGGCTGTTGCCGATTGCGGCATTTCTGCTGGCACCACTCGCACTGGCGCGCGCCGGGCGCGATCATCCGCATTATGCCCGTATCCTGATTTCATGCGGGCTGGGTGGCTTGGTCTATCTGGTCGGGCAGGGCTTTTTTGTCGGTATTTCCGGCTGGGGATTTGGCTGGCTTGATGCGATATTCGGCCCGCTTGATGTCCGGCAATATGGCCTTGGCTATGGCGCGATGTTTACCGCGGCCTGCCTGCTTGTAATGCTTTGCACCGGTCTTGCCGCGGCGGGGGCGATGCGGGGCGATGTGTTTGTCACATCCGCCATCGGGACGGTTATTGCGCTTGTCGGGTTGTTTGTATTCTTTCCGGTTGCGCGCATTTTCATCGGATCGTTTGTCGATATTGATGGCAACCTTTCAGGTGTGGCCTTTATCCGCAATTTCTTTGACGACAGCATCTGGGGGCTGGGCTGCCTTGCCGGGGGTGTTTGCGGGGTTGCGTGGAATACGGCGTTTCTGGCGGTTCTGACCGCTGTTTCAACCACTTTGCTGGGGCTTTCATTTGCGCTTGTCGTGACGCGGACCGGGTTCCGGTTCAAAAAGCCGCTTCGGGTTTTGACGGTACTGCCGATCATTACCCCGCCATTCGTGATTGGTCTGGCATTGATCCTTCTTTTTGGCAGGTCGGGGGCTGTTACGCAGTTCTTTGCTGATCTGCTCGGGGTGGAGGCAGGGCGCTGGCTTTATGGCCTCCCTGGAATCTGGCTGGCACAGACCCTGTCCTTCACCCCGATTTCTTTTCTGGTGCTGATCGGTGTGGTTGAAGGTGTCAGCCCGTCGATGGAAGAAGCATCGCAAACCCTGCGGGCCGGGCGTTGGCAGACATTCGTTAATGTGTCGCTGCCACTGATGCGGCCCGGTTTGGCCAATGCCTTTTTGCTGGCTTTCATTGAAAGCATGGCCGATTTCGGCAACCCGATGGTCCTGGGCGGCAATTACGAAGTGCTGTCGACCGAGATATTCTTTGCCATTGTCGGTGCACAGAACGATGCCGGGCGTGCTGCCGTTCTGGCGATGATCTTGCTGTTCTTCACACTTTCGGCCTTTGCCGCACAGCGTTTCTGGCTGGGCAAGAAATCCTATGCCACGGTGTCGGGCAAGGCCGATAACGGGGCGCATGTCGGGCTTAATCCCGGTATGCGGCTGGCGTGCTATTTCACCGCCATTCCGTGGGCGATCTTTACGGTCGTGCTGTATGGCATGATTTTCTATGGTAGTTTTGTCAAACGCTGGGGCTTTGATAACAGCCTGACGTTCGATAATTACGGCGATGCGTTCGGTGTCGGCTGGAGCGAGCATGGCATCGTTTGGGCCGGCGCGGCATGGGACAGTTTCTGGACCACGTTAAACATCTCGGCGATTGCGGCACCCCTGACCGCAGCGGTCGGGCTGACGACGGCCTATCTGTTGGTGCGGCAGAACTTCCGGGGCAAAAGTGCGTTTGAATTTGGCACGATGTTAAGCTTTGCCATCCCCGGCACTGTGATTGGTGTCAGTTATATTCTGGCGTTTAACGTGCCGCCGTTCGAATTGACCGGAACGGGTGTGATCCTTGTGATCTGCTTTATCTTCCGCAATATGCCGGTCGGGGTGCGCGGCGGGATTGCCGCCATGAGCCAGCTTGACAAAAGCCTTGATGAAGCATCCCTGACGCTTGGGGCCAACAGCTTTACCACGTTCCGTCGTGTGATCCTGCCGCTTCTGCGCCCGGCGATTGTTGCGGCACTGGTTTACAGCTTTGTGCGTGCGATCACGTCGGTCAGTGCGGTGATCTTCTTGGTCAGTGCGGACCACAATATGGCGACATCCTATATCATCGGGCTTGTGGAAAACGGGCGATACGGCGTTGCGATTGCCTATTGCAGTGTCCTGATCCTTGTCATGCTGACCGCGATCCTTGTTGTGAACGGCCTGATCGGGCAACGGCGTTTGCGCCGCGAGGACCGGGTTGAGGCAACACCGGACAAGTCAGCGACAGGAAATCTGAGAGAGAAGCATTCATGAAACTGAAAACGCGTGCGGGTTCGGTCGTATTCGACAATGTCACCAAGACCTATGGTCACGGGGCAGTTACCGCGATCGACAATGTGTCTTTCACCATCAATCCGGGCGAGCTTGTCACCCTTCTGGGGCCAAGCGGCTGTGGAAAGACCACGACCCTTCGGATGATTGCCGGGCTTGAACATGCGACAAATGGCCGTATCCTGATTGGGGGCAAGGACGTCACACAGCTTCCGGCGACGGACCGTGATGTCAGCATGGTGTTTCAGTCCTATGCGCTGTTTCCGCATATGACGGTGGCCGAAAATGTTGCCTATGGGCTGAGTGTCACCGGCGTTGCCAAGGTCGAGGCCCGGGAAAAGGCCGAGGAAGGTTTGAATCTTGTCGGTTTGGGCGGTTACGGCAGTCGCCTGCCATCCGAGCTTTCGGGCGGGCAGCAGCAAAGGGTTGCGGTGGCGCGTGCGCTGGTGCTGGAACCCGAAGTTCTGTTGCTTGATGAGCCGTTATCAAACCTTGATGCCAAGCTTCGCCGTCATGTGCGGACCGAAATCCGCGATTTGCAGCAGAAACTTGGCCTGACGGCGGTTTATGTGACGCACGATCAGGAAGAAGCATTGGCGGTGTCGGACCGGATCATTGTGATGAACCGGGCGGTGATCGCGCAGCAGGGCACGCCACGCGAATTATATGAACAGCCGCAATCGGAATTTATCGCCGACTTTATCGGTGATGCCAATCTGGTCGATGGCGAGATCGTCAATATCGATGGCAATCACGCCCGCGTCGATATCGGGGGTGCGCAATGCAATTTGCGTCATCGCGGGCAGGCAAAGGGACCGGTCCGGGTTGCCGTGCGGCCCGATGCGGTGCAACTGACCGGATTGGCGGCGATTGCGGGTGATGCGCATGTCATTGAAACGTCGCTAAAAGGTCACATTACGCATGCAGCCTATCTTGGTAGTCAGATGCAGTATTCCGTGGCAACCCCGATTGGCGAGCTGTTTGTGATCGATCACCGGATCGATACACCGATCATCGCGGGCGAAGAGGTTGCCATCGGCTTTTCTGAACGCGGCATGGCCGTCGTTTCGGCAGAATAATCGATCAACAACAAAACTGTTTCAGGCAGGGACAAAGTGGAAAAAGCATTCTCGGGAATTGATATCGAGGCACGGTTTGAACATGCGCGCGACGTGATCCGCGAGGCGGGTAAACGCGCCATGGAATATTATGAAGGCGACGCTGCCGATCTTGCGATTGAAACCAAAACCAACGCGCTTGATATGGTGAGCATTGCGGACAAAAACGTCGAGGCAATCATTCGCGACCGGATCGGTGATGCCTTTCCCGAGGATGGGTTCCTTGGTGAGGAAATGGGCATCGAGAAGGGTGACAATGACTGCCTTTGGGTGATTGACCCGATCGATGGCACGGCGTGTTTCGTCAATCAGATGCCGACATGGTGCATTTCAGTCGCTCTTATGATCGGCAAGGAAGCCGTCATTGGCCTGATTTATCATCCGTGCAATGACGAGCTTTTCAGTGCGGTCATCGGCGACGGAGCGCGTGTGAATGGCGAACCGGTCAAGGCCAGCAATGCCAAACGGGTCAGCGATGGCGTGATGGGGATCGGCATGTCACATCGCCTGCCCAGTAGCTCGATCGTGCCGGTGATCGGCCAGTTGCTGGACGAGGAAGGCATGTTCATCCGCAACGGATCATGCGCGTTGATGATGGCCTATGCCAGTGCCGGGCGTCTGATCGGTTATTACGAGCCGCATATCAATCCGTGGGATTGCATGGCCGGGATTGTCCTGATGCGTGAGGCGGGCGGCTGGTGCAATGATTTTCTTGATCTGCCCGATGTGCTTGAAAATGGCGGGCCGATATTGGCCGCCGGGCCCAATGTTGCCAAACATCTGGCGGATATGATCGGGATTTCGTATCGGGGCTGATTACACCTGATTAAGCAATATTGAATGCATGATGACCGGTGCCGGGGTTTAGCCCCCTGTGCCGGTCAGTTGCTGTTTGCGTTCAGACAGCATGCGGTAATCAAGGCGTGCGAGTTCATGGTTGATGGCCTTGATATCCAGCGGCTTGGTGCAATGGGCATCCATGCCCGCCTCGCGAAATTCGGCCAGATTGTCGTTTGACGTGTCGGCGGTCAGGGCCAGAACCGGGATGGTTGCCTTGACCGGGTCGGCAAATTTGCGGATCTGGCGGGTGGCTTCGATCCCGTCCATGACCGGCATATGCACATCCATCAGAACCGCGTCGAAATCCTGTTCCTGCAACAGGTTGAGGGCTTCCTGCCCGTTGGTGGCAACACTGATTTCATGGCCCTGCTGTTCAAGCAGTTTCTGGGCGAGAATGCGGTTGATCTGGATATCTTCGACCAGAAGAAGTTTGCGCCCCAATACGCGCGGCTTGTCCGGATCGGCAAGGCCGAGCTGACTGTCGTCTTCGGCGTCGCTGCCGAGTTTTGGCGCATCCGTCAGCGGCAGGTTCAGGTCAAACCAGAAGGTGCTGCCCCTGCCCTCGGTGCTTTTGACATCAATCGTGCCGCCCATCGCAAGGATCATTTTCTGACAGATGGCAAGGCCAAGACCGGTACCGCCAAAGCGGCGCGTTGTCGATGTGTCGACCTGTGTGAAGGCCTCGAAGATCGAGCGTAATTTGTCGGCGGGGATGCCGATCCCCTCGTCGCGCACAGCAATGCGGAATGCCATGCGACCGTTGGCAATTTCCTGCGGGGTTGCGATGACATGGATATCGCCAGACCGGCTGAACTTGATCGCGTTGGAAACGAAATTGGTCAGCACCTGCTTGATGCGGACCGGGTCGCCGGTTACCCATCGCGGCATATCGGCCGGGATTTCAAGATGCAGGCGGTTATCCTGATTGCGTGCCGGAACCATCATCATGGAAACGACTTCCTCGCATATCGCGTGGATGTCGGTCGGGACTTCTTCAAGGACAAGTTTGCCCGCCTCGATCTTTGACAGATCAAGAACATCCCCGATCAGAGACAGAACATGCCGCCCGGCACCGTTGATCGTGGAGAGGTAATTGCGGACGGTTTCGGAGGGTTCGTGTTTGTCGATCCCGTCGCGGGCGAGTTGGGCGTAGCCCAGGATCGAGGTCATTGGCGATCTGAATTCGTGGCTCATATGGGCGATGAATTCGGATTTTGCACGGTCGGCCTGCTGCGCCTGATTCATCGCGTTTTCGGCTTCCTGCCGGGCATTTTCAAGTTCCAGGGTACGCTGATAGACCAGATCGACAATCCGCCTTTCCGTCCGGGTCAACGAGCGCAGATAAACCATCAAAAGGATGCTGATGGTCGCACCGAACACAAAGATCGCCCAGGGCTGCCAGTATAAAAGCCCGTTCAGGCGTGCCCCGGGGCCGTGCAGGACAATCGTCCAGTCACGGAAACCAAAGGTAAAGGTCGATACTTTGGGGTTGTAGCCTGCCGTGATTTCGTCCGCGATGTGGCTCATCGCGTAGTCGGGTCTGCGGTTGGAATAGATCAGTTGATGACCTGCGGGTGCATCCAGATCGGCCAGATGGATTTCAAAATCCGATGGCAGGCGCGCAATGCGTGCCGCGCGCGTGATCATGTTTGTCAGGCGCAGCACACCCACGGCAAGACCAAGCGGTGCCGCGCCGGGATTGCGCCGGTTCGGGACATTCAGAAAGGCAAGGGCTGTGACCTCGGACGAGGCGGACTGAACCAGTTTGACCGGCTCGGTCAGGGTAATGTTGCCGGTACGGATGGCGGTTTGCAGGGCACGATTGCGGATTTCCTCGCTTGAAAGGTCAAAGCCGATCACGTTTTCATTGCCGGATCGCGGAAAGATATAGAAAACCGGGAAATAGGCATCGCGTTCCGGTGCCGGTTGCATTTGGCCATCGACCAGACTGCGGATTTCAAAATTTTCAACCCCGCGCAGCGATGCGTTTTCCTCGATCAGGGCACGGGCGCGGCCTTCGATATAGGGTACCCATTCCAGCGCCCCGACACCCGCGCGCCGTTCCACCCACGGGCCGATCATGGCGTTAAATGTGTGGAATGACACGTCACCATGCACGTCAAACAGGGTGCGAACCGCAATCAGGCTGTCGGTGGCACGGCCGAGTTCCTCGCGAAGGGATGCTTCGAACGCGCGGCGATATTGTTCGGTCTGGGCATCGGTGGCCTCGTTGATCTGACCGAACGTGTACCACGCCGCCAGCCCGGATATTGAAAACCCCAGCAGACCGACAATCAGCGCAAGATTGCGGCGCAGCCGGTGAATATCGTTTGAAATCCTGCCGTCGCGGGTGCGCGAGGTGACGATGTTGATTTTTTCGATCCCCGCACCCAGCAACAGGGTGCCGATGGTGACCACGATGACATAGCTGTAAAGGTTTGCCAGCCCGACATTCATATTGATGTTGAGAAACGTGCTTTCGCCCATTGCGGCAAAAACCACGATATCAATCACGACAAGGGCATTGACCAGTGCCGCGCCAAGCAGCCCGAACCGGATGGCCCCCCACAAGACAAAGGGCAGGGAGACAAAGATGAACAGATATTCTGGCTTGGCGATCAGCGGCGTGGTTTGCACGGCAGATGAAACAATGATAGTTGCGACGCAGACAAAGGCAAGTTCGGCATAATAGGCCAAGCCGTTTGCGCGCCATTTCTGATGGATCAGGCGCAGGACCAGCGGCCCGATCACCAGTGCCCCCACCAGATCGCCAAGCCACCAGCCGTGCCAGATGGTGGTGAACTGATCGAAATTTCCGATTACCGTCAGGCTGAGGCTGAGCGTGCCACAAAGGGCGGCAAGTGCCGGGCCGCCGATCCCGCCGATGGCAATCAGGCCAAATATGCCGCGCGCGGACAGAAGGGGTGTCTTGCTGCAAAATCTGACGATCAGAAGCGATGAAAGGGTCGCGGCCAGAGTATTGCCGGTCGCGATCAGAATGGCCGTTTCCGGCGGCGCGGATGTTGTCAGATTGACAAGAAGTGCGCCGAGAAATACCGCCGGAAAATACCGCCATCCCCACGCAACCAGGGCGCCCAACGCAATCCCGGATGGGGCCCAGATCAGGGTGACGCTGCTGCCGTAAAAGGGAAACTGCAACCCGGCATAACCGAAAACGAAATAGGTTAGCGTGATCGCCGCAAAGCGGATGATATGAACAGGGCCCAGACGCAAATTCGATCCTTCCCGGGGTTGGGGCGCTATTGCTTCAGATGGGAAATCATACGCAAAAAGGAATATCCCAACCGCATTGTTTCAGATCGATTATCACGCAAATTCCCCGATGCACCATCCCCATTTGAGGAGATTGCAAAGGGTGGGGTGCTTTTACTGGCTGACCCAAAGGACGCGCGCGATCCAGTCGATGTCGCGGGCCTCGACATAGCGGTCTTCATAAGCCGGGTTGAGCGATTTGAGTTCAACCCCCATCGCCCCGCGGCGGACCAGTTCCTTGGCCATGACTTCGCCCGATGTGGTTTTCAGAACCACGCGATCCTGCGGGCGGATATTTGATGCCGGGGAGACGACAATCAGATCGCCATCGCGAAAGACCGGGGCCATGGAATCGCCTGCAATCCGAAGGCCATAGGCGGTCGGATCGTGCAGGGCGGGAAAGGTGATGTCTTCCCATGCGCCGCCGACCGGATAACCGGCATCATCAAAAAAGCCGCGATTTCCGGCCTGGGCAAAGCCGATGACCGGCACGCGCCCGGCCCCGTTGCCATCGACAAGCTGGGCGAATTCCTGAAAGGTAACATTGGCGACCGACAGCACCTTTGAAATGCTTTCGGTTGAGGGCCAGCGTGGCTTTCCCTGATTTGTCGTGCGTTTGGACCGGTTGAATGTGGTGGGGTCAAGCTGCGCCAAACGGGCCAGTCCGGAGGGGGACAGCCCGTTATCTTCGGCGATCTTGTCAAGCGCGCCCCATATCTGTTCTTGCCGGATCATGCGTCATCCTAGCAGGATGAAAGGGCGACCGAAAAGGAACAAATTCCTTTCATGCACGAAAGTCGAACCAAAATCGCGAAGCACCTGAAAAGGGTATCGACCCCGGCAATGGATGCCGGGGTTTTGTGTTTCGCAGAGGGGCTTAAGCCGTGGCGTCATGCACCGGAACGTCTTTCGATGATTTCAGCAGATCGATGCTGTGGATGCAGTCGGCTTTGGCTTTGTAGCCCTCGCTGCTCATCGCGATTTTAAGGCCGTTGCGCGCGATATAGGTCCAGCGCCATTCGCCTTTCTTGTCCTTGTAAAGCTCGTAACGCGGGGACGGGGGATTTGCCATGGGAGACTCCTGACTGTCAGTGGATCGGCATGCAGTGGACCGCATGGCCGGTGATGGAAAACTGCCCGGTCGGGCATCCCCGGTCAGGCATCCATGAAGACAGATCAGAAGCGGTTTTGTGATGAAACGGGGCAGGAAGGGCGCGGGATTAGCGCAGAAGTGCAATCCCGTCATCATGGCCCGCCAGCAGGATCACATCCTTTTTCGACGGTGCCTTGCATTTCGTGGCCGGGCGAAGGGCGAGCAGGGAGGTCGCAATTTTCTGCGCGCCGGGGGAGAGGAAAAACGCATCATCCGGCCCCAGTTCGCGCGAGCAGAAAAGGGCGGCGTCACGCGGTTTTTTGGCGGCAATGAACAGCTTTTCAAACGCATCGACAAAATCGGTCGATACTCCCATTGCTTCCTGTTCCGTCATTTTGATGCTGGCCCAGCTCATGGGAGTCTCTCGTCTGGTTGTGGATATCGGTAAGGCCATTATTCATCCGGTGACCGCCAAGTCGAGCATTTTTGCGGCTGTTCGGGTAATAGGAAATTAATCCTTTACAATGAGAACAAAAAGGGATTATAGCTTGTGGATCAACACCGGAAGTGCATCCGGAAATAGCTTTGATGCGGTCAGAATGGCGGAAAACGGCATATAAGCCGGGTTTTGCACGTATCACGTTGGCAATCTTTACATATCCGGCAATTGGCGGTTTTGCGCAGTCGATGATGCGCAAAAGGGGAGATTTGCACGCTTTTTCGGGGTGTTGATGCGAGACAGGCAGATCAGCAGGAGGGCGAAATGAGTGAACAGAGACTTTTTCCCAAGCCGATAGCGGACCGCGTGACGACCCCGTTTTCCAGCGCCATGCAGGCGTGGTTCTGGTTTGTGCGGTGCCAGGCGTCACGGATCGAAGGGGCGCGTGTGGTGGCGGATGCCAGCGACGTTGTGCGCCCGTGCGACCCGGATGATATTTATAACGCGGTCATGCGGTTACGGCGTGAAAATGTGCTGGATGACCGGCATTTGCAGGTGATCGAATATTACGGGCTGGTGGAACGCACGCCCGATCCGCGCGATGGGCGTGAAAAGCCGAAATATGATCTTTGGTGCGATGCGATGGCGGCCTTGGAGGATGTGCTGATTGCGCGTGATATTGTCCTTCCGGGGGCCGAGGATGCCTTTCACCATCCCGAGAAAATGATCAAAATGACGGGGGAATTGCCGCCATGCAGACTTTGACCCGAGAGGCGATCACATCTGCTTTGGCGGCGGCGAAACAGCCCGCATATGCGGGTGCAAATCCGCCAACCGAACCCGTCATGCGCGATGTGCTTGTGGTGTTTGCCGATGCGCCTGAAAAGCGGCTTTTGCGGTGGCTGAAACCCGGTTTCCGGCATTGTTTCGTGCTGATGTCGGGCGGACGTGCCGGGGAGTGGATCTGCCTTGATCCGCAAAGCCACAGGATCGCGTGCGATGTCTGGCATTATTCGGTTCTGTTCGACCCCGAAGCCCATTACCGGGCGCGCGGATTTGACTGCATCTGGGTCAGTTATCCGGCGGAAGTGCCAAGGCGGGTGCGATTGGGCGCGTTTACCTGTGTCGAGTTCGTCAAACGGTTGCTGGGCATTTCCGGGTTCTGGATCGTGACGCCGCATCAACTTTTTTGCGCGATAAAACGTGCGGAAACAAAGGCTTATGGTGGGAGAGTGTTTTTTTCTGAAAAATGTTCTTGATTTGTTCTTTTTCTTGTGCCATAAGGGAGAAGTCAACACCACAATTGCGCCCGCATCGCTTCACCGCGTTGCGGGCGTTTTTGTTTTCAGCCCCGGCTTGGGGCTTTTTTGTTTTAGGGCTCCGGTTTGGGGCATTTGGTTTTTCAGGTCCCGTCTATGGGATGAGGCAGAGGGAGGCAAAGGGGCATCATGGGCAGTCTGTTTTCGACACCAAAACCAGCAGCGCCACCGCCAATTGCCACCAGTCCGTCCGCAAATCCGCCGTCCGTCGATGACGTGGAAAGTGCGGCAGAAGCGGCACGACGGGCGCGGTCCGAGGCACTGGAGCGGCGACGCTATGGCCGGGCCGGTCTGATCGGTACGGGGTTTCGCGGGTTGCTTTCGGACCGGATCGACCGTGCGGCGGGCGGCAAAAATCTTTTGGGGGACTAGGCGATGACAGAACGGCAGAACCGCAAAGCGCACCCGGTCCGCCCGGCGCGGAAGACGGGTGTGGCGGCAAAGCGTCCGACGTCTGATCGGGCCGTCACCGATGGGGCGGCGGGCAACGGCGCGGAGACGCGGCGTGGTGATGGTCTGGTTGGAGCTGGCCGGGTTGGGGGGACTGGCCGGACGGGAACGGACAAGGCCGAAGCCAGGCCGGAGGATGTCCGCCTGTCGAGAGCAGACCAGACGGCGGCGGGACTTGGCCGGATGGCGAAGGAGCCGGTGGGCCGTCTTGGTGCTGGTGCGGGTGCGGGGGCGAGAGCCGGGGCACGCAGCAATGCCGGAACCAAAACCGTGACGATTGCGATTGCCGATTTGCGGGCCCGGTTTCGGGCGGCGATGGGGCAGAAGCGCGGTTGGATGCGCCATTGGCAGGAATGTTATGAATTCGCCCTGCCGCAACGCAACGGGGCGAGCGAGCAGCCGGGAGCATCCGGCGGGGTGTCTGGTGGGGAAAAGAAGTTTGATCGGGTGTTTGATGCCACGGCCCCGGATGCGGTCGAGCAGCTTGCGGCCAGCCTGATGGCGGAAATCACCCCGCCGATGGGCGGCTGGTTCACGTTTGAGCCGGGCGGCAATGTAGCGGATGCGGATCGGGACATTCTGACCGCGCGGCTGGCACGGGCCGCGAGCATTTTGCAGGGGCATTTTGACCGGTCCAATTTTGCGGTCGAGATGCATCAGGCGTTTCTTGATCTGGTGACGGCGGGGACGGCCTGCCTTCGACTTGAAGCGGATGATTTCCTAAGCCCGTCGGCGTTTCGGTTTGGCGCGGTGCCGCTGCGTGAACTGGCGTTCGAGGAACGCAGTGACGGCAGAATGGATGCGGTGTTTCGCAAGCTGTCGCTGAGCCGGGACGAGATTGCAAGGCAATGGCCAGACGCGCGGTTGCCCGATAGGGATCGGGATGAGGGGCAGAGCCCGAAACGATACGCGGTGGTCGAGGCGGTTCTGCCCGATCCGGGGGCGTTTGGCGGTTATCAGCTTTGCGTGTTTTTTGAGGATGGGGGGCGGGTTTCGGGTGGTCTGGCCGGCGAAGATGGGGTGATCCATCGGGACCGGTTTGACGTGTCGCCCTATATCGCGTTTCGCTGGATGAAGGCACCGGGCGAGGTTTATGGCAGGTCGCCGGTGATGAAGGCGCTGCCGGATATCAAGACGGCGAACAAGGTGGTGGAGCTGGTGCTTAAAAACGCATCCATCGCGGTGACCGGCATCTGGCAGGCCGATGATGACGGGGTTCTGAACCCGGCGGCGATCCGGCTTGTACCGGGAAGCATCATCCCGAAGGCGGTGGGCTCGGCGGGGTTAACGCCACTTGATGCGCCGGGGCGGTTTGATGTTTCCGATCTGGTGCTGTCGGATTTGCGTGATCGTATCCGACGGTGCCTTCTGGCTGATCGGCTGGGGCAAAGTGACCAGCCCGGCATGACCGCGACCGAGGTTCTCGAACGGGCATCGGAAAATGCCCGGTTGCTGGGGGCGACTTATGGGCGGTTACAGGCGGAACTGCTTTATCCGCTTATTCGCCGGGCGATCCATATTCTGGTGCGGCGCGGCGAGTTGCCCGACATGCCGCTTGACGGTGATGTCGTGCAGTTGCGCCATAGCGCGCCGCTGGCGCAGTTGCCCAAACGGGTGCAGGCCGGGCAGGCGATGGATTGGTTATCAAGGATTGCGACGCTGGGGCCGGAGGCGCTGGGCGAAGTCGATATGCCGCACATGGTCCGCTGGCTTGCCGATCAGTTCGGGGTGCCGGACCATTTGCTCAGGCCGATGATGCCGGTTTCGCCGCCGGTCGAGCCATCACTTGAGGCGGGCGTTATGGAGGATGCGGTATGAGTGGCTGGGACTGGTTTGACGGCTTGGCCGCCGACGACGAAACCGAAGAGGTGGATCGGGTGCATTGGCGGCAATGTTTTGGCACGAGCGCGGGGCAGAAGGTTCTGGCGGAGCTTGAACGCAGCATCCTTCGAACCGCGTTTGGCCCGCAAAGCCCGGATCGTGCGATCTGGATGCGTGAAGGGCAGCGGGCGCTTGTTTTGCAGATGGCGCGGCTTGCAAGGGGCAGCGTAAACGGAGGCGCGGCGGATAATAAGGGATGACAGGCCTGTGCCTTGGCGGAGATCAATTTTGTTGAGGAGCATGCGGCACGATGGACTCCCGCGTTCGCGGGAGTGACGGGGAGAGTGGAGTGACCTTTGCCTTCAACCGTCATGCCCGCGAACGCGGGCATCCAGACTTGGTGCCGCATCGACGATGGGGAGTGTGCGGCGCGAGGGAGTGACGGCGTCATTTGCCTGACCGTCCAGACCTTGCCGCCCCGCGCAGCGTTAATCAGGAAAAATCGTATTTTTATGAACAGTAATCCGGCAGCGAAGCGGCTGCGCGGAGAGGGGAGAGTGTATCATGACCATTGAGCAGAACCTGACGCGGTCAGAAGCCGGGCAGGGGGCGGAAGATAATCTGTTGCGTCCGGCCGATGTGGCAGGCGGTGTAACTGAGGTGTTGGAAGATTTGGCAGGGGGCGGGGTTTTGGATGTCGGTGCCTTGCCGGAAGGTGAGGTTGATGTCGATGAAGCCATCACGGCCATTGATCCGGCGAGCATTCCCGAAACGCCTGAGGGATATGAGATTACCGTTGATGACGTGTTGGGGGCGGTTGATCCGGCGGTGAATGCGCGGTTGCATGAAGCGGGATTTAGCGGGGCGCAGGCGCAGCTTGTTTATGATCTGGCGGCCGAGGTGATCGGGCCGTTAGTTGGCGAGGTCGAGGTCGCAGGCAAACGTGCCGCGGATCGGGCCGCCCTGGCGGCCGAGTTTGGCGGGGTGGAGAACTGGAAGCGATTGGCCCCCCGGATTGAGAAATGGGGGCGCGAGAACCTGCCCGAGGCGGCGTTTGAGGTTCTGTGTCAAACGGCAGATGGGGTGCGCAGCATTCATCGGTTGATGAGTGGCGGGACGGAGCCGGGATTGAGTGCCGGACGGCCAAGCGATGCGACGGGTGACCTGCGCCATGATATTCGGGCGAAAATGAATGATCCGCGATACTGGCGCGACCGTGATCCGGCGATGGTGGCCGAGGTGCAGGCAGGTTTTGACCGCCTGCATGGCATTTCCTAGTTCACCTGATAGCGGCCATCGGTTTTCTGGACTTCGGGGGGGATGCGGGTGCGCTCGAACGCTGCGTAAACGTCATAAAGCCCGGGGGCCGGGACGCTGGCGAAGGCGTCTTCGGTAAGGGTCACGGCATCATCCATGTTCTGGCGTTTTTCAAAGACGTGGACCGGTACCTGTGCCTGACCGGCGCGAAGGGCTGTGTCGATCAGCATATAGACCGGCTCGATATCGCCGTTTTCAAGGGCGATGCCGCCCGTGCCCTCGCAATTGCCGCGAAGGGCGGGTTGGGCGGTTTGGGCCTGTTGCTCGATATCCTCGGGTGTACCCGATGTTAACGGTGTCAGGGCGATTTCAAGGTGATACGGGCTGTTGGGGGCAAGGTCGTCGCGCGTGACATGGTAAACGCCAAGATCGGCAGCATTGCCGATGGTGGCACTATCGGCACCGGTGGAGTTTCCATCGCCGTCACTGGCGTGGGTAATGGCATCGGCATCACAGAAATTATAGCGGGTAAACAGGCGGTAACGGTTGTTTGCCTTGAGCCAGACTTCGATATCGCGATCTGCATTGAAGACGCGCACGAAAACCGGTGCGCCAATTGCCAGATCGGCGTTGGACAGTTCGGCTTCGAGATCGGGGAGAACCCGGTTGCGGATATTTTCCGCGCCAAACCCGGCAAGGGCCGAAACCCGGCTGGTGAAATCGTTGAAATAGCCGGGAACAGGGGTATAGGGCAGCAGGGTATAACCCGCTGCCCCAATCCCGATCAGGGCGATGGTGGCAAACAGTTTTGCGCGCAACGCAAACTCCAGATCATCAATTTTGCAACAGGTCCGGCCAAACCGGACAGGTGTTCGAAACCGGCCGAGCAGGCGAGGTTCCGAACGACAACACCAAACCACTCAACCATGACCGCAAGATGACCGGTTCGGGGTGCAAATAAGGCGGAATTGCCTGATTTGCAGCGCTGTCGGGCTGTTTCATCGCCACGGTGGTCGGAAAATTGTTTTAGGGCAGAAGGATACAAAACCAATGAGCGTGACAATCGATAAAAGCTTTGTCGATCATTTCCAGGCCGATGTGCATCAGGCCTATCAGCGGATGGGATCGAAGCTTCGCAATACGGTGCGGGTCAAAAACAGTGTGAAGGGGGCCAGCACGGTTTTCCAGAAAGTTGGCAAGGGCAAGGCCACCACCAAGGCACGCCATGGCAAGGTGCCGGTGATGAATGCCGAACATGAGGCGGTGCGCTGTGACCTTCGCGATTATTATGCCGGTGACTGGGTCGATGCGCTGGACGAGCTTAAGACCAATCACGATGAAAAGATGGTTCTGGCCAATGCCGGTGCCTATGCGCTGGGTCGCAAGACCGATGATCTGATCATCAATGCACTGGCAAGCAGCGAGGACCTTATTGATCACAATGAGACCGGCCTGACCCTTGGCAAGGTGATGGCAGCCTTTGAAGGCATGGGCAACCGCGATGTGCCCGATGACGGCCAGCGTTATGCGATTGTCGGCTGGAAACAGTGGTCCGAATTGCTGCAGATCCCGGAATTTTCCAATGCCGATTATGTCGGCGATGATGACCTTCCATGGAAGGGGACGCAGGCCAAACGCTGGCTTGGTACGCTGTGGATGCCGCATTCCGGGCTTCCGGTGGCGGAAGGCATCCGGTCATGCTTCTGGTATCACAGAACCGCCATTGGCCATGCGATTGGGGCGGATGTGCAGTCCGACATTACCTGGCACGGCGACCATGCGGCACATTTCGTCAACAATTCCATGAGCCAGGGGGCGGTGCTTGTTGATGATGCCGGGGTGAGCTGCATCCGGGCCAAAGAGTAAGCCGCGGCTTCTGACGATTTTCCATACAGATAACGGAGACCAAAATGGCAGAAGGTTTTAAAGCCAGAAACCTGAGTGTTCTGGCCTATGCCAACGGCTTTACGCTTTGGCATTACATCACCCCGGATTTCGCCGCCGATGTCGATACGGCGGGTTACTTTGCCGATGCACGCGACATGCTGCGGGTTGGTGACATCATCATCGCCAATACCAACCGCGATGCCACCATGTCAGGCGGATTGTTCGTCGTGGCGAGTTCGGGGGCTTTGGGTGTTGATGTCCGCGATATGACGGCGATTGGCAGTTCGAATACGGACTGATCCGGGCCGCCCGGCCAGGTTTTGGCGGTTTTACCAACAGATTTTTACGTTTTTCCTCGACCCGTTTCTGCCCCGGCAGGAGCGGTTTTTTTATGTCCAACATTTTATGTCCAACAAAGGAGAATGCCCATGCAGGGTTCCAAACCAGTCGAATGCGAAGTTCTTAACGTTATCCAGGCGGCAGGTATCTGGCCGGATTGTGATGACAAAACGCAGCTTTTGCAGGCGATCAATACGCTGATTTCGGGTGGCGGCAATGGTGGTGGCGGTGGTGCGACACCGCTTGGCACGGTACTGCCGTTTGCCGGTGCGACGGCACCGGAGGGCTTCATGCTGTGCGATGGCACCGAACTTCTCGCAAGCGAGCATGCCGATCTGTTTGCCGTGATCGGTACGGTTTATGGCGAAGGCGAAGCGCCGGGCAGCTTCAAGCTTCCTGATCTGCGGGGGCGTACCGCGATTGGTGCCGGTCAGGGTGTTGATCTGAGCGATCGTGTGCTCGGTGCTATGGCCGGGGCAGAAACCCATCAGCTTACGGTTGATGAGATGCCGAGCCATAATCACACGCAGAATGTTCGAAATGATGTTGCTGGTGCAGGTAGTCGAAATGGTCTTGCAGGGAGCCCTCCGCACGCGACAGTGGACGGTTTCCTCAATGCGACCGGCGGCGATCAGCCCCACAACAACATGCAGCCTTTCGTGGTGCTGAACTACATCATCAAGGTCTGATTTTACTCAATTCCTTCGACCCGGCAGCATTCCGCTGCCGGGTTTTCTTTTATCCAAAACGGAGAATATCCATGCAGTGTAATACACCGGTTGCCAGCGAAGTTCTGAATGTTGTTCTGGCGGCCAATATCGCGCCGGATCGTCAGGATGACACCCAGCTTTTGCAGGCGATCAATACCCTGATTGCCAATGGTGGTTCGGGCGGTAACGGCGGCAATGGCGGCGGTTCCGGTGCCGAAATCGGCTCTGTCACCGCCTTTGCCATGCCGACCCCGCCGGAAGGCTGGCTGGTCTGTGACGGTTCGGCGGTTTCGCGGACCGACTATGCTGATCTTTATGCCGTGATTGGTACCGTCTGGGGTCATGGGGATCAGATTGCCACCTTTAACCTGCCCGATCTTCGCGGCGAGTTTGTTCGTGGTTTTGATGCCGGGCGTGGTGTGGATGCGGATCGTGTGTTCGCGTCATATCAGGATGATGAAACGAAAGCCCATTCTCATTCAAATAATGGGCAAACCGGTGTCATAAACACCTACGGTGATACACATCCTTATCGTCTGGCTCTTGCCGGTTCGGGCACTTTTGCCGCAGGGGAGACTGGCGAGTTTGGAGGAGTGGAAACTCGTCCGCGTAACATCGCCATGACCTATGCGATCAAGGCGTTTTATCCGGTTGCCTGATCGGGTTTCGCCTTTCGAATAACGCACTTTTCTATTGCCCCGGTAGCGCAGGTTGCCGGGGTTTCTTTTGATCTGAATGAAAGGACTTCACATGTGTAACTGTAACAAGATTACGATCTGCACCGAATTCGATCCGGCCCAGATTGCCGGCATTCAGGTACCGATTGCGTCCATCCATGCCTTTGCCACCCTGACCGTTCCGGACGGCTATCTGGTCTGTGATGGTGCTGCTGTTTCGCGCACCGACTATGCCGATCTGTTTGCGGCACTCGGCACCGTATGGGGTGCAGGTGACGGCACCACGACTTTCAACATTCCTGACCTTCGCGGCGAGTTCATTCGCGGTTTTGATGCCGGGCGCGGCGTGGATGCAGGGCGTGTATTCGCTTCGTTGCAGGAAGATGAGTTCAAATCACATTCACATACTAATATCGCAACAGGAGTGAATTCTGTCAGTGGCTCGTTTGGATATCTTGCCGGGAATGGTGAAGGTGCGACTGGGGTATCAGGTGGTGCCGAAACCCGTCCGCGCAACGTTGCGGTGACCTATGCGATCAAGGCGTTTTATCCGGTGGCGGCTTCGGCCTGATATCTGACGGATGAATGATGGGCGGGGTCCGGGTTTCCGGGCCCCGCTTTTACCTGTTGCACGAAGGACTGGATTCCCGCCTGCGCGGGAATGACGGCAGGGAAAAGCTCCTTTCCCCGTCACTCCCGCGAAAGCGGGAGTCTATCGTGCCGCATCCTTAAAACCGGCGCTAAGCCTGCCGTCCGATGGTTTTACTGCGCCCCTTTTTCCGCCAGATATCTGGTGACCTGGGCGGCGGCGCGGGCGCGTTGTTCGTAGGTAACGGAGGGTGCAGCGACTTCGATCCAGGTTTTGGCTTCGACATGATCGCGCGCAGCCGCGATGGAAAGATAGTACCAGGCAAGTTCGAGGTCTTCGGTGGTGTATTCGCCGTAATAATGCATCCGGCCCATGGCGGCAAAACCGTTGGTATCGTCAAGTTCGACGGCCTTCTGATACCAGGCAATTGCGCCTGCCGGGTCTTCGGGGCCGCCGATGCCGTATTCGAGGAAATGGCCGTAATAGTAAGGGGCATCGGGATCGCCGTTTTCAGCGGCGAGCTTCATCCACTTCCGGGCCAGCACCGGATCGGGTTCAATCCCCTCGGCACCGGACTGGTAGATGGCGGAGAGGTTGTATTGGGCATAGGCGTCGCCGTCGGAGGCGGCTTTTTCATACCATTCGCGTGCGCGGGGGATGCTGACATCGACCCCGATGCCATGCAGATAGCAATCGGCCAGATTGACCATGGCAGACACATCGCCCAGATCGGCGGCGCGTCGATAGTGATAGGCGGCTTCGGTGGCGTCGGGGGCAACGCCCGATCCATTGAGATACATGATGCCAATCAGGTTGATCGCGCCGGCATGGTTATGATCCGCCGCCTTGCGGGCCAGTTCCATCGCACGGGTGAAATCCTGCGGCACGCCATCGCCATGATAGGCGGCCAGCGCGTCGGCAAAGAGCGGTTCGGATGCGGTGGCCGGGGCTGAAACAGGAGCAGGAGCAGCAGGAGCCGGTTCGATCACGATGGATCTGGAGGATGTAAAGCGTTCGGTTATCGTGCCGTTGGCATCCATGGTCCGGTTGGTGAAGGGGCAGGGTTCTGATGCCGGGTAGGTCGTAATCGCATCGCCGTCGGCCAGAACCGCGATGGCCGGGGCGTAACCCTGTTTGGCAGCGCAATTGTACCAGCCTTCGGCTTCTTCGAAGGCATCAAAGAAAAGGAATTGTCCTTCGAGATATTCGGCCAGAGCGAACTGTGCGGCGGGATCGCCATTCATGGCGCGGGCACGCAGGGCGTCTTCATCGCCATCGTAGCTGTTTGCGGTGTCGGAAGTGTCTGGTGCGTTTTGCTTCTGGTCGGCGGTGTAACCGGCCCCGGTGTAATAGCATTCGCCGGTTTCGCTGATATTGAAATTGGCGTTGATGTTTTGCAGCTGATCAATGGCGGGCTGGTCGCCCTGCAGGGCAGCGCATTCAAGCAGGCGGGTGATGGTGAAGTGTTCATCATCGTCAATGTGGCCGTCCTCGGCATAGTCGTAGGACAGTATGGCGCCCAGTATGCGCTGGGCCTCGGCATCGCCTGCGTAGGACTTGCGCCAGTATTCCCGGATCAGGGGATCGTCATCGGTGTTCTGGGCGATTTCCGCAGCAGGTGCCGGAATGGATGCCAAGGCCGGGGCCAGTTCAGACAGGCCCAAAGTGCCCGCGAAAACAAGTGATGCGATATACGGGAACCGGGACATTGGTGCTCCATTCAAATTGCCCGGCCCTGTCACGGTCGGTTGATACGGATTTTGACAATATTTCAACGATATCGGCAACCGGGAATTGAAGGGAACGCGATATGGCACTGAGCGACATCGCACTTTGTGCGCGCGCATTGGTGATGATCGGGGCAGCACCGATTGTTTCGTTTGAGGATGACACCGCCGAGGCCGAGGTGGCGGGGATGCTTTATCCGGTCCTTCGGGACGGGATGCTGGCGGCGTATCCGTGGCGGTTTGCCGCACGCGGCGCGTGGCTGGCGCGGACGGAAAGTGAGGATGCGACCGGTTCGGGTGACGGGATGTTTGTCCTGCCGGGTGATTTTATCCGGTTGCTGTCGCTTGAGACGGATGGCGGGGCGGTGCCGGAATTTGAGCTGGTGCAGGGGGCGGTGAGGTGCGGGGCGGATCGGGCGTACTTACGCTATGTCGGGCGAATGGCGGAGGGGGCATTTCCCGCGTTTTTTGATCTGGCGCTGATCACACGCCTTGCGGCGGAGTTTTGTGTACCGCTGACCGAAAGTACGTCGCGGGCGGAATATCTGTTTAAACGCGCCGAAGACCAGTTTCGCAGCGCGAGGCTGGCCGATGCGCAGCAATCAACCCCGCGGACGATTGGGGATTTTACCCTGATCGGGGCGCGGGGATAGGGGTTTTGGGATTGACCGGAGGTGATGGTTATGGCGCGCAGGGTACTGGAAAAGACGACATTTTCGACCGGTGAACTGGCGCCGGAATTGTGGGGGCGATCAGACCTTAATGCCTATGGCAATGGGGCGGCGCGGTTGCGCAATGTGTTCATTGAACCGAGCGGCGGGGTGCGCAGACGGCCCGGTATCGCGTTGATTGATGCGGTGTCCGGCCCGGTGCGGTTGATCCCGTTCGAGTTCAATACCGAGCAGACCTATCTGCTGGTGTTTGGGGATTATCAGGGCACGGTTTATCGCGATGGGGTGGCGATTGTCGGGTTTGAAACGCCGTTTGGAATTATCCACCATGCGCTTCTGAACTGGACGCAAAGTGCCGATACGCTGCTTGTCACCCATCCGGAGGTCGAGCCGATGCGCCTGACCCGCAAAGGATCAGACGACGGGGCGGGGACGTGGGAGCTGACCAACTGGGCGTGGCGCGAAACGGCGGTGAAGCGGTTTCAGCCATACTATAAATTCGGTGATCCGGCGGTTTCGATCACGCCATCAGGGACCAGTGGTACGGTCAGCATCACGGCCAGTTCGGCGCTTTTTGAGGCCGGGCATGTTGGCACGCGCTGGCGCATTCAGGGGATCGAGGGGCAGATTGCCGGGGTTTCGAGTGCGACACTGGCAAGCATTACCTTGAAAGAGGTGCTTCCGAATGCCAGCACGACACAGGATTTTGAGGAACAGGTGTTTTCGCCGGTTCGCGGCTGGCCGCGCAGCGTGACGTTTCATCAGGACCGGATGGTGATTGGCGGGTCGCGGGATTTGCCCAACCGGTTGTGGATGTCGAAATCGGGGGATCTGTTCAATTTCGATCTGGGCGAGGGACTGGATGACGAGGCGATTGAATTTGCCCTGCTGGCCGATCAGGTCAATGCGATTACCGGCATTTTCGCAGGCCGCCATTTGCAGGTTTTCACCAGCGGGTCGGAATGGATGGTAACGGGGGACCCGTTGACGCCAGCCAATATCCAGGTCACGCGCCAGACCCGGATTGGCAGCCGGGCGGATCGCACGGTGCCGCTGGTCAATGTTGACGGCGCGACGATCTTTGCCGCGCGCAGCGGCCGGGAATTGCGTGAATTTCTGTTTACCGATGTCGAGCAGGCCTATGGGGCAGCGGATTTGGCGCTTTTATCGCGCCATCTGGTGCAGGGCCCGGTTGATCAGGCATTTGATGCCGATCACAGGCTTTTACATGTGGTGATGGGCGATGGCAGCCTTGGCACATTGACCCTTTATCGCAGCGAGGCGATTACCGCCTGGTCGGCGCAAAGCGTTGAGGGTGCGGCATTTCGCGCCGTCGCGGTGGCGGGCGGGCAGGTTTACCTTTGCCTTGAGCGGAACGGGAAATTTTACCTTGGCCGGTTTGATGAGGGTTGCGGGCTTGATCTTTCGATCGCCGCAGAATTGACCGAAGGCGAGGAACCGCGCCGCCATTGGGGCGGGCTGGATGATCTGGAAAATGTCACGCTGGCCGTGTGGGCCGATGGGCGGCTTTATCGCGATATTACGGTGTCGGGCGGCACGATCAGTTTGGCTGATGCGGTTTCAACGGTTGTGGCCGGATTGCCGTTTACCCATGAAATTGCCGCCCTGCCACCCGCCGGGTCGGATGGCACGCAGGCACATGGCGGTAATGCGTTGCGGCTTGTGTCGGTGACGTTTCGGGTGCAGCAGACCGAACAGTTGCGCGTTGATACCGGGCGGGGATTGCGCGATGTGGCGCTGGGTAGAGGACGGAGCGAGGACGC
The DNA here is from genome assembly GCF_001613805.1 of Thalassospira lucentensis. Taxonomy (GTDB): domain Bacteria; phylum Pseudomonadota; class Alphaproteobacteria; order Rhodospirillales; family Thalassospiraceae; genus Thalassospira; species Thalassospira lucentensis_A. Next base: position 237,247 of record NZ_LPVY01000021.1, on the reverse strand, counting down.
GGCTTATAGCGGTGATGTCAGTTTACGCGCGCTTGGCTGGCGGCGTGGCAGTGCCGGGCGGGACAATAATGGATTATGGCGGATCGCCGGGGATTTTCCCCGGCCTTTTTTATTGCTGGGGGTCGCCAGCGAATTGGGGGTGAATGACTGATGGGCGCGTTTGCATCCTATGCACCAATAGCACTTTCTGCCCTGCAAACCGGGCAGCAGATTTCATCAAACCGGGCGGATCAGAAAAGCCGCGCGGCCCAGACCGAAGCCAACCGACAGGCCGATATTGCCAGCATCAATGCCAGCGAGACGGAGCGTGCGCGCGAACGGGCCGAGGAATTGCGGATCCGTCAGGCACGGCTTCGCGCACGCCAAGGGGCGGCGGGGCTTCAAAGCGGGGCGGCGGGATCGGCCAGTGCGGTTCTGGCCGGTTTGGAAAAACAGGCGTTGTCGGAAACGCAGGCCGATGCGGATGCGGCGGCGCGCAGACGGGCGGAGGTTAACCGGCAGGCAAGCTATCGTGAAACATCGCTTTTGCGGTCCGGGCAGGATGACACGGTCGCCCGATTGAATGCGTGGTTTGCCCGGCGGGACGGGTGGTGAGGCGTGAGGTTTCCACAGGGGGATAAGATGGGCGCGGTATTTAAGGGGACTGGCGGGGCGAGTGTCGGGTTTGCGGGCAACGGGGAACGTACGGTTTTTCCGTTTCAGTTTGCGGTTTTTGGCGGTGATGATGTGGCGGTGCGCGTTGATGGAAAGCCGGTCACCACCGGGTTTCATGTGGCGTTAAATGACGCCGAAGAAGCGCCCGGCGGCGCGGTGATTTTTGAGGTCGCGCCAAAGGTGGGGGCCGCGATTTCGATCAGTCGGCATTTGCGGTTACGGCGGTTGAGTGCCTATGGCAGCTCGGCATCGCCCCGCGGGGATGCGGTGGATCGGGATCTGGATTATCTGACGGCGGCCCTTGGCGATATTGACCGGGCGATGGTGGGTAGTTTGCGGCTTGATCCCGCCGATCAGGACAAGGGCGATCTGGCGTTGCCCCGTATTGCGCCCGGTCGGGCCCTGGTGTGGAACGATCAGGGCGACGGGCTGGCGAACGGGCCGGAGGCAGGCGAAATTGCAGCGGCGGGGCAGCATGGTGCGATGGCGCAGGATGCGGCGAACCGGGCCGAGGCCGCAGGAACGCGGGCGGAAACCGCGCTTGCAGGGTTTCAGAAGCAGATGGCGGGGGCGGCGTTTGACCTTGATCTGCGGGCACAAAACGTAACGCTTTGGCAGGATGAACGCCGGATGCCGGTGATTGATGCGCCAGGTGACCGGATCATGGATATCCGCGAGACGGGGGCGCTGGTGCGGTTATCGAATGGCGGGCGGTTGAGCCTTCCGGGGGTGAGTGCCGCGCGCAACGGGGTGCGATACCGAGTGGTCAATGGCGATGGCACGATGGTCGATGTCAGTGCGGCCAGTGGGGATCAGATTGCGCCGCTGGATGGGGCGGCGGCGCGCAGTGTTCATGCCCTGCCGATCCGGGGGGATTGCGTTGATCTGATTTGTGATGGGACGCGGTGGTTTGCCGCATCAATCCGCGAGGGCGGGCCGGTGGTGAAGCTTTTGCGCACAAATGCTCAGGATATTCCGGCGGGTGGTTATTTCATTGTCGAATGGGATCAGGTGGCGGAGGACAGCCACGGGCTTTATGACGCCGCCCTGCATGGGGTCGGGAGCCTTCCGCCCGGTTTTTACCATGTCGATGCCGGGGTGAATTTTGCCATTGGGGCGGAGGCGGTGGCGGTCAGTGCCTATGTCGAGCGGCAGGGGGCATCGGGATGGAGCACGCATTTGCAGGCGTCCGACATTGCCGGGGCGGGGAGCAATGCGACGCAGAGTGTGCGGGTCAGCGGCATCGCCCGGATCGGGATTGCGAGCGATAATGCGCTTCGGCTGCGTGTGCGGCATTCGGACAGTGTGACGCGCCAGATTGCGGCGGGGGCGGTGATGAGCTGGTTTCATCTGTATCGGATTGGCGGGTAGGTTTTGAGGCTGCGGCACGGCTGACTGGATTCCCGCGTTCGCGGGAATGACGGGTTATTGGGAACAGGCCTTTCCGCCTGTTCGTCACTCCCGTGCAGGCGGGAGTCCATCGGGCGGCGGGCTCTGTGATCCAAACGATATTTCATTTATTCAGGGACGGAGAATGCAAAATGGGCATGCGATATGCGCCATTGGAAAGCTGTCTGCGCGTGACGCGGGCGAGCCCGAAGATTGTGCGCGGACCGGACGGGGTTTTGGCCACGATTGGGGCAGATATTCCCGGCCATGATCATGACGGGTTGGGCCGGGCGCGGGGGCTTTTGATCGAGGGGGCAGCGAGCAATCTGTTGCGCTATTCCGCCGCGTTTTCCAATCCACTTTGGGAGAAGGACGCGGGGGTGAGCTTGGCGACGTCCGGGGTTGCGGCCCCGGATGGGAGTATTACGGCCACACGGCTTGACCTTCCGGGCAACACGGCGGGGCTTTATCAGCGGGTCGATGACCTGATCGCGGGGGAGGTTTACAGCTTTGGCATATGGGCGCGGGCGGTATCGGGCGTGGCCGATATTACGCTGGGCGGGGTGAACGGGGCGTCAAACCATGCGGTGAGCCTTGATGAAAGCTGGCAACGGGTGGGCTTTGGCGAGGCCGCATCGGGCACCAGCCGCTATCCGAAAATCAGCACCGCGATTTCGGGTAATCCGGCATCGATCCTGATCTGGAATGCGCAGCTTGAGGCCGGGCCGGTTTCGACCAGCGATCTGATCAGTAAGGGCATCCCGGCGGCACGGGCGATGGATGATGTGATGCTGGAGCCGGGCGACTGGTTCCGGGGCGCAACCGGGCGGGGGACGTTTGTTTTTGATCTGGAATTGCCAGCGGCCTGGGATGGTATCTGGCGGATCGTGCAGATGCATTCGGGGAGCCTTAACGATGATCATCTTGATCTTGGCTATGACAGTGCGGCGGATCAGTTGCGGATTTCATTGCGCAAGGGGGGCGTGCCGATCCTGAGCCAGTCGCTTTATGGCGGGCTTGTGCCGGGCGCGCGCACGCGGATCGTGCTGGCGTGGGCGGATGATGGGGTGGCGGTCGCCAAGGACGGGGCGGTTTTGAAATCGCCCGGTGGCTTTGCCATGCCGCGCAGTCTCAACACGATCCGGCTGGGGAGTTATGCCGGGCAAAGCGGGGCGTTAAACGGGCATTTGCGCGGGATTTCTTACTGGCCGGAACGGTTGGGGGATGAACGCCTGATTGCCCTTTCGGAAAATTCGGGAAACTAACCCCATGGAAGCCAAATCGGGAACGGAGGACAGGATGGAGGAACTTGAGACGGTGCGGGCGGAGTTTTTGCAAAGCCTGCCCGGCGATATCAACCGGGCGCGCAATGCCTATCGCCGGATGGCGCAGGCGGCAGCCCTTAAAATGGATGCCAAAAGCTTTGCCGCCCATCAAACGGCGTGCAAGGCGGGGCTTTCGCATCTTGAAGGATTGATCAAGCTGCTGCGCTGGGCGTCCGGCCCGGATGCGGCGGAGAATGAGAAGGCAAAGTCGCCTGCGATGGAAGAGGCGGAGATCAGGAAGCTGATTGCCGAGGCACGGGGGGCGTTGGCGGGGTAAAAAGATTGATACCCAAGTAAATCAGAATTCCCTACTTTTAGAGGGCGAATTGTAGCGGGAGATTGGTTTTGAAGCCGAATATCGAAATACCGGACCGCCTTTACAAATACCGAGCATTCAGTGATTTGACAGTTCAGGCGCTTGTGTCTGATCAGCTGTTCTTTGCAGACCCATCACAATTTAATGACCCTTTGGATGCTCGCCCAATTCTTCGAAGCGATTTAAAAGTTTGCGAACTTGAGGAACTCCTCCGGGATCTTGTTACCGCGAGGGTAACAGCTGAAATGGAGGCTGCCGCTCGATCTTTGAAGATCAAAATCGGCACAGCAAAAGAGCATATCGAGAAACTTAGTCTTCATGAAGCTGAGAAGATTATCGGGCGAATTTGCCTCATGTCGGAAGAAAGGTCGAAGCATAGGGAGCGTGATCAAATCAGTATGCTTAAGCACGATATTCGAGAAGAACTTTTGAAGACATATTCTGATGGGGTCTTTTGTCTGGCAGAGAAATCTGACTGTCCTTTGATGTGGAGCCATTATGGCGATCAGCACAAAGGGATATGTTTGGGATATTCTGTTCCGGAAGCTGCCATTTCTAAAGTTTCGAAGGTTGCTTACGATAAGAACAGGGTAGTGGTCGTCCGCGATATTGCTGCGATGCTGGCAGGAAATGATGAGGCAAAGCAGCGTGTTGACCGCGCGGTTCGTTTTTGGAAAGCATCTGAATGGAAATATGAAAAAGAGTGGCGGGTCATCGGGGACCGCGGTTTGGCTGAGAATATTCTTGAACTTGATGAAATCATCTTTGGGTTAAGGTGTGATGATGGGGTCAAGTTTTCATTCATTCAGGCTATGAAGAGGCGTTCCCGCAAGGTCGAGTTTTACGAGATCAAAGAGAATGGCCGTTCATCTAAGCTAAAAAAGAACAAGCTAGATGTTGATGGTTTTGCCCCGAGTTTTCCAGTGCGTTCCCATGATTTGAGCGAGTGGTTCAAGAATCCAACCTTCTAAGTGCTTTTATATATGTCGGTCGCATCGACATAAGTCATTAACGTGTCGAAATTTTTCGGTTTTATCGACATGACGTGACGTGCGGCGTACGCGGCACGGCTGACTGGATTCCCGCGTGCGCGGGAATGACGGTTTTGGGGGAGGTAAGGCCTTTCCATCCTTTCGTCACTCCCGCGTAGGCGGGAGTCCATGGGGCTGCGGGCTCGGTTGCTGGTTTTGTTATCCGGTCATTTGCCATTTGGCATAAAAATGCTATATTGATGCCAAATGGAGGTGCGATATGGAATTCGCGATTGTGGAGCCGGTCGGTGCGCGGCCGGATCGGGCGGTGATTACCGAGGATGAGGCGGCGGCGCTGGCGCGGGCCACGGTTAGTCTGTTTGGTGTCTGGGACCTGAGCGATCAGGAAGCGCGGGTTTTGCTGGGCGATATGCCGGCGCGCACATGGGCGCGGTGGAAGAAGAAGGATATCGGGCGGATTGATCGTGATTTGCGCACGCGCATGGCGATGCTGATCGGGATTCACAAAGGGTTGCGATATCTGTTTCGCGAACCGGCACGGGGTTATGCATGGATCCGCAAGCCCAATGCGGCGTTTGGCGGGCAATCTGCGCTGGAGATCATGTTGCGCGGCGAGATCATGGATATTGCGGATATCCGAAGTTACCTTGATGCGGAGCGTGGTGGCTGGTGAGCAGGAGCAGGCATGTTGCGTGGCCGCAATGCGTGCGGATCATCCGGTCGATCTATCCGCCGATTGACCTGTTTGAAGACATCGCCGATCCCGCCGATTGGGAGGCCCTGGCATCGGCGGAAGCCAAGATGAACCCGCGCATTCGCGACAGCATCGGTAATCTGGCCAAGGTGCCGGTCGAACGCCGGGTATCGGGGCCGGGGGCGAGTTATGTGATGGCGCCGTTTGTCCATTGTTCACCCTATCGCCCCGGCCGGTTTTCCGATGGCACATACGGGCTTTATTATGCGGGGGATGGCCGGGCGGTGGCGATTGCCGAAACCGTGCATCACCATGCGCGCATGATGCGGGCGACCGATGAGGAGCCGGGCTGGACATCGCAGTTTCGCGAGCTGGTCGGGCGGATTGATCATGTGTTTGATGACGTAAGCGATCGGGCGGATCTGCTTGATCCCGATGATTATTCGGCATCGCAGAAATTTGGGGCGGAGCGACGGGCAGCGGGATCGGACGGGATTTATTGGCCGAGCGTGCGGTTTGACGGTGGGTATTGCATCGCGGCGTTCTGGCCCGATGTGGTGCCGATCCCCGTGCAGGGCGATCATTTTTCCTATCACTGGAACGGGGAGGCGGTCGATTATGTTCGTAACCTTGCCAGTGGGGAGACTTGGCGGGTGATTTAGGGGCGGGTTTTCTAGGGGCCGGTTTTGTAAAGCCGGATGGTTTTGAGGTTGTGGAAAGGCTGACTGGATTCCCGCGTTCGCGGGAATGACGGAAGTTGAGGTGACATTTCCCTCCCTCGTCACTCCCGCGAAGGCGGGAGTCCATGAGGCGGCGGGCGCGGTGGCTGCACCGTTTCGTGATGCAGCCAGCCGGTATCAGACGTTATTTGAGTGTGACATGGGCATGTGACGGGGCGTGATCGGCAAGGGCTTTGGCGGCGTCCGCCCACGAGGTATTAGCGGGATCAAGCGCAGATTTGAGATAGGCCAGCGTCATGCGTTGGGTGATGGCGAGGCGGTCGGGGTCTTCGTCGTCGGTTTCCTTCGCATCATAACCGGCAATGCCGCCAAGGCCGTGTTTGCCGCCAATGAGGGTCAGCAGGGCATCGGCACCGGGGCTGTGGTGGAACGGGTCGGTGTGCCAGGCGGGGCCGCGGGTCGTCAGGTGCGGGTTGTCATCGGCATCGCCCGCAACGACGAGGGTTTTTGTCGTCAGGTGGCTGAAATCGGGGTTGAGCGACGTGTAGTTTGCGCGCGCAAAGTCGCTGAGGCTATCCCCGCCCTTGCCGGGGGCGGCCAGAAGGACGCCGACCGTGATGCGCGGTTCGATCAGATCGACATTCTGTGCGGCCGGGTCGTTGATATCGGTCAGACGCGCACCAAGCAGCATGCCGACGGTCTGCCCGCCCAGCGAATGGCCGATGGCAGCGATTTTGGAACGGTCCAGCCGCCCGGCGATGGCGGGAAACTGGTCCTCTATCGCGTCAAGCTGATCAAGGATGAGCTTCATATCCTGCACGCGTGAGCGCCAGAAAAACGGCGCACCCGGTGCATCGGCCGGAAGGCCCGCGACCTTGGAATTTCCATGGGTCGGCTGGATCACGACAAAGCCGTGCGCGGCATAGAAATTCGCAAGCGGCGCGTAACCATCCTTGGACGGGATATAAAGCGACGGCCCATGACCGTGCGACAGCAGAAGGATCGGAAGGTCGCGATCATTCGAGGGCGGGGTGAGCGGCGCGGTGATGCGCAGTTCAAGCGGCAACCCGCGATCCGGGGCCGGGAGGGTGACCGGATTGATGCGCAGGGTCGGAAAGGACGGGCCGGTCGGGATATGGCGGGCATCGGTAAGCAGATTGTTCATGACTTGGTGCCTTGTTTTGCTTGGCGAAGGTCGGGGGCTTCGCCTATATAGAAAAACGGAACGTTGATCCGATAATAAACGGAACTTTGTTCCACTTGATGAATTGTATATACGGAACGTTGTTCCGCATATCAAGGGCAATTGCGTGCGGGGTCTTCGGACCGGCGGCAACAGGGAAGATTTGAGTGACAGACGACCCGACAAAACATGACCTTGAAGGCGAGGCACCGAAGCGGCGCGTGCGCGCCGATGCCAAGCGTAACGAGGATGCGGTGCTGGAGGCGGCCAAGGCGGTTTTTGCGACCGCGGGCGTCGATGCGCCGGTGCGTGAAATTGCAACCAGGGCCGGGGTTGGTGTGGGGACGTTGTATCGCCGTTTTCCGACAAGGTCCGACCTTGTGGCGGCGGTTTTCAGGCGGGAGGTTGATGCCTGTGCGGCGACGGCGGAAACGCTTGCGGCGGATTATCCGCCGGGCGAGGCGCTGGTGCGCTGGCTTAACCGCTATACCGATTTTATCGCGACCAAAAAGGGGCTGGCGGCGGCATTGCATTCCGGCGATCCGGCGTTTGATGCGCTGCCCGATTATTTTCGCGCGAAGTTCGAGCCGGTTCTGATGTCGCTTCTGGAGGCAGCCGCGGCAGCGGGCGAGGTGCGGCGCGATATTGCCGCCTATGACCTTTTGCGCGCGATTGGCAACCTTTCGGTCGCAGGTGTTGGCGATGAAGCGGGGGCTGCGCATACGCGCAGCATGGTGGAGCTTCTGGTGGACGGGTTGCGGTTTGGCGCGGTGAAGGTGGAAAGGTAGGGCGGAGGCCGCCGGTTTTATCCGCAGGGCATTTCTACTCTGCCGTCACTCCCGCACAGGCGGGAGTCCATCGGGCTTGCAGGTTCGGCTGGAGGTTTTGAGGCTGTGGCACGAAGGACTGGATTCCCGCCTTCGCGGGAATGACGGTTTATTGAGATACGGTTTCCACCTGTTCGTCACTCCCGCGCAGGCGGGAGTCCATCGGGCTTGCGGGTCCGGTGGAAGGTTTTGAGGCTGTGGCACGAAGGACTGGATTCCCGCGTTCGCGGGAATGACGGTTTATTGAGATACGGTTTCCACCCGTTCGTCACTCCCGCGAAAGCGGGAGTCCATGGTGCGGCAGGTATAACGGGACAGAGGCCGGATGGCCTTTATGCGTTCAGGCTGTCGAACAGGTCGTTCCAGTCGGGATTGTGTTTTTCGATCAGGTCGAGCTTCCAGGCGCGGCGCCATTTTTTAAGGCGCTTTTCGCGCAGGATGGCGTTTTCCATGCTGTCATGCAGTTCAAAATGCACGAGTTGCCCGACATCGTAACGTTGGGTGAAGCCCTTATCCGTGGCTGTGCGATGTTGCCAGATGCGGGCGCGCAGATCGGCGGTGACGCCGATGTAAAGCGTGCCGTTGCGGTTGCTGGCGAGGATATAGACGCAGGGCTGTTTCATCGTGGAAGGATAGCAGGATTTGGCCGGATGGCGGAGCTTTTGGTGATGCTGAAGGGTGGTTCTGGTTGCCGGGTTTGAGAATGCGGCACGAAAGACTGGATTCCCGCGTGCGCGGGAATGACGGCTTTGGGGATGGGCGTTCTACACATTCGTCACTCCCGCGAAAGCGGGAGTCCATGGTGCGGAGGGTTCGGTGGTTGGGGTAGAGGACGTGGCCCGCAAGGTCTGGATTCCCGCGTGCGCGGGAAAGACGGCTTTGGGGATGGGCTTTCTAAACATTCGTCACTCCCGCGAAGGCGGGAGTCCATGGTGCAGCGGGTTGAGCGATGAGGGGGATCGGGCATGGCGCAGGTGATTGATCGGGGGCGGGCGAGATGTGCCGGGTTTGGCGAGTTTGTCTGGATCTGGAATGCGATGATGGGGCTGGGGTTGCCGGGGCATCATCGCGATATGGCGGCGTGGCTTGAGGCGTGCTGGAAATCCGGGAAGGGGCAGCTTTTGCTGATGGCGTTTCGCAATTCGGGCAAGTCCACACTGGTCGGGCTGTTTTGCGCGTGGCTTTTGTATCGCGATGCGGATTTGCGCATTCTGGTTCTGGCAGCCGATCTGGGACTGGCGAAAAAGATGGTGCGCAATGTCAAACGCGTGATCGAGCGCCATCCGTTGCTGGCGGGGCTGTTGCCCGAAAAGCGGGTCGATTGGGGCACGCAGCGTTTTACGGTTGAACGACCGGGCGTGTTGCGTGATCCGTCGATGCAGGCGGCCGGTATTGGCGGCAATATCACCGGGTCGCGGGCCGATGTGGTGATCTGCGATGATGTCGAGGTGCCCAAAAACAGCGATAGCGCCCATAAACGTGCCGAACTGCGCGAAAAACTGGGCGAGATTGCCTATGTCCTGTCGCCCGATGGCACGCAGATTTATGTCGGCACCCCGCATAGCTATTATTCGATCTATGCCGACGAAATCCGGGCCGAAACCGGAGAATCCGCCCCGTTTCTGGCGGGGTTTGAGCGGTTCTGCCTGCCGATTTTGGACGAGCAGGGGCAATCGAGCTGGCCGGAACGGTTTCCGATCCTCAAGATCGAGGACATCCGAACCCATACCGGGGAGCGCAAATTTGCCAGCCAGATGATGCTGGAGATGGTCGCCCCCAGTGACGGGATGCTCGACCCCGCGCGGTTGCGCCGTTATGGCGATGATGCGGTGATCGCGCAGGCCAATGGCGCGCTTCGCCTGTCCATCGGGGATCGGCAGATGATGGCGGGCGCGTGCCATTTTGATCCGAGTTTTGGCAAAAGCGGGGGTGTACCTGGTGGCGCAAATGAGGGCGCAAAGGGGGGTGATGGCGCGGTGATTGCGTGCGTTTATGTCTGTGATCAGGGCGAATACTGGCTGCATGATATGGCGTGGCTGACATTTGATGCCACACGCCTGCACGAAGCCGATGAGGCCAGCCAGATTTGTGCCGGGGCGGCGGCGTTCATCAAGGCGCATCATTTGCCATCCGTCCGGGTGGAGACCAACGGGGTCGGGCGGTTTTTGCCCAACATCCTGCGGCGGGCCTTAAAGCAGGCCGACTGGGCGGCAAGTGTGGTCGAACATCACGAGGCGCAAAACAAGGACGCCAGGATCGAGGATGCATTTGGCGCGGCGTTGAGTGCCGGGCTTTTGCATGCGCATGCGCGTATCTGGCAGACGCCGTTCATCCGTGAAATGCGCGAATGGCGTCCGGGCGAGGGCCGGGGACGCCGCCGGGGCAAAACGGGGCAGCATGATGACGGGCTTGATGCGGTTGCGGGGTGCCTTATTCATGAGCCGGTGCGCCTGCCGCGGGTGGAAAAAGCCCGGTCGGAGGGCGACTGGCGGCCATCAGGGGCAGCATTTGCGGCGCAAAAGACGTTTGAACCGTAAAATATTCCGTGAATTCACAAATGCTTATGCACATCGTCGATCACAAAAGCGCGATATTCATGGAAAATTCAACTTTCATGCTTACGTTAACTATATGAAGGAATAGTTTTACGGAAATTTATCTATACCAAAGGCGTATATTTGACGAAATGATTTGCCTGCCGGTGCGATTGGGCCGGACCTATTTCCGCTCTGCGGCGTTGGTCAATTTATAGACTGGTTTACAAGTTGCTCCTGATTTCAACCGGAGCGCGCCGTCTGTGATCCCTTGAAGGAGGGCCTGACCATGAGGAGCATTCCAAAACTCATCGCCGTGACAGTTGGTGCGATTGCGGTCGCCACCCTGCTTGCCATGCCAGCCAATGCCGCATCCCCTGTCTGCGGAGACCGGACCAAGGTGCTTGACAGTCTGAGTGCCAAATATGCCGAGGAACCGGTTGCGGTCGGTGTGACCGCCAATGGCGGCGTGATCGAGGTGCTAAAAGCCCCCGATGGCAAAACCTGGACCATCCTGTTTACCTCGCCCAACGGGGCAAGCTGCCTTGTGGCATCGGGCGAGGCCTGGCAGGAACTGGAAGTGAAACTGAACGGGCCCCATGCCTGAACCGGTAGCGCGGCAAGATCGCTGCGCGACGGCTTCAGGAGCGCATTCGAGCGCGCATGGTGCGGCCTGTGTCGGGATGCCCGCCGGCCGATTGTGGCCGGGGTGGTGCCGGTGAGACCTGAGCCTGAGACCTGAACCCCGAACCCTGAATTCGGATGACATTGCGCCTTTTGAGTTTCGACGAGTGACCTCCTTGACTGACCCGCAAGCCTTTCGGTTTGCGGGTCTTTTTTGTCAATCTGTGATCAGAACCGGTTGCGGTTAAATCGGGCGATCATCAGAACGATGATCGGTACCAAACCGCAAAAGGCAACAATCGGCCAGGCACTTTGTCGGGGCAGCAGGGTGACTGCAAGGGTGCCAAACCCGCCAAGCAACAGACCGCCAAGACAGAAATAAACCGCCGTGACCGTGCCTGCGATGTGATCGAAACCGCGAAGCGCGCCATTGGGGGCGACGGATACCGCCATCGAAATACCGACCCCGATCAGCCACATCGGCGCGATGAAGCCCATGATCGATCGGGGTATGAGGCTTTCGGTCAGGGCAAGTATTCCGGCCCCGGTCATCAAGCAGAACATGCCTGTCGCCATGATCCGCGCGATGCCAAAACGCGGCACCAGCCGCCCGACCAGACGGGCGGTTGCCATCATGGCAATCGCGACCGAGGCAAAGAGGAGGCTGAACAGGGTTTGTGACAGGCCATGCCGCCCCATCAAAAGCCAGGGTGCGACCGAGAAATAGACAAAGAAGCTGCCCATTCCGGCCCCGTAGGACAGGGTGTATTGCCAGAAATGAACCCGGCCAAGCGGGGCAAGAAGATCACGCCAGCGAAGGCCGGTTTCGGTTCGTTGCCGGGTTTCGGGCCACAGGAAAAAGGCGGTAATGACCGCAAACGCCATGGTAAGGCCGAGGAGCGCGAATATCGCCCGCCAGCCCAACCATATTTCGACAAGAGCGCCGAGCAATGGTCCGATGGCCGGAACCATCGCGAGCATGGATCCCAGCAGGCCATAGATGACGTTGCTTTCATCGCGTCCGGCATAGATATCGCGCACGGTGGCAAAGGTCGCGACCAGACAGGCCGAAGCCCCGGCCGCCTGTACAAGACGCAGGGCCAGAAACACATCGCCGCGTGTGGCAAGGGCAAGGCCAACCGATGCCATGACATAGGCCATCGCGCCGCCCAGCAATACCGGTCGACGACCAAAACGGTCCGATAGCGGACCAAAGACAAGCTGCCCGGCCCCGATCAGGACCAGATAGAAAGTCAGGGTCAGTTGGATCAGAAGCGGGCTGGAGCCAAGAATGCCCGCCATGCGTGGCACCACAGGCAGATACATATCCATGCCAAGCGATGCCAGAAGATCGAACGGAGATAACAGAAGAACAGTGGCGGTAAGCGAATACCGCCAAGACAAGATATCAGAGCGCATCAAGCCGTTTCCTTGAAAAAGGGATCGGGCAGCGCTCCCAGAGCCAACTGGTTCTGAAAGAACGCCGCAACAACAAAAACCAAAGGGGTTGCTGCGGCTTATCTGTCGGCTTTTTTACTGGTGCTCATGGCGGGTGTCTCCTGTCTGGCGGCAGCATAACGGGTGAAGTTCGGCGGGGAAAGAGGGTTTTGAGGATGCAGCGCGAAGGACTGGATTCCCGCCTGCGCGGGAATGACGGGGCCTGAGCCAGATCCGGCAGTAACGAGACAACAACGACCGGCCCGTATGGCGTGACAGCGATGCGGGCCTTTTTCATGCGCGATTTATGCAAAGGGGCAGGAGGATGTGATGAGCGGACCGGTTGATCTGATCTGGTGGATTACGGCGGTGGAAATCCCGGCGGTGGCGGGGCTTTTCTGGCTGACCTGGCGGATGCGCGGCGAGTTTTCCGACCGGCTTGAAAGCCTGCGCGCCAGTCACGATGCGGAGATGATCGAACTTCGCGACGGGCTGGCGGATTTCAAGCTGGATGTGGCACGAAACTACGTTTCGATCCCGTACCTCAAGGATATTGAAAAACGCCTGACCGCGCATCTGCTGCGGATCGAGGCGAAGCTTGACCACAATGTACCGGCGGCATGAGGCCGGGCGGAAAACAGGATAAGGAAACAGCGATGAATGATGTTCTGACGATGGATGCGATCACCGACCCGCACATTTTGCCGGTCGGTGATGTTCTGGCGCGGACCCTTTATGGCGAGGCGCGCGGCGAGGGATTGAGCGGGATCGAGGCGGTGGCCTGCGTGATCCTGAACCGGGTGGCATTTGCCAAAGCGCGCGGGCGGTATTGGTGGGGCAATACGGTGTCGCAGGTATGCCTGAAACCGGGGCAGTTTTCGTGCTGGAACGCGGGCGATCCGAACCGGGCGAAGTTGCTTAAGCTCAGTGTGCGCGACCCGGCATACCGGCTGTGCAAACGGGTGGCGACACGGGCAATGGCCGGGGAAATTGCCGACATGACGATGGGGGCGACGCATTATCACACCCATGCGGTTGATCCCTATTGGGCGCGGGGGCAGGTGCCGGTGGCCGAGATTGGCGGGCATCTGTTTTATCGCGGGATTAACTAACCCGATGGTCGTTATTGCCATCATGGCGGGCTGCAAAGCCCCACCTCAATTGGCGATAAAGGCCCCGGACCACATATGGGCGATGTTCTGGAACGGGACGGGCTGGGTGAAATAGGACAGCGGATCATTGATATAAAGCACTGCTGTCGGCCCCATCGGGGTTTGCACCCATGCCATCCCGCGCAGCACCACGACATGCCCGGAAAAGGGGGTGTTTTGCAGTTTCAGGATAATCGGACGCCCCGATGCCAGGGTGTTGTAAAGCACCATCGGATGGGCGGGCATGCCATAACCGGCGACATTGTTGCTGACCATGCTCAGCAATTGCATGATTTCGGGATCGTGTCCGGTGCGGATGCATTGCTGTGCCAGCATCGGGTTGGACATCACGAGCGCTGAATTGCAGCAGGTCGGTTGCGACATGCCGTTTGCGACAGAAACAAGCTCGCACTGATACGGGGATGTATTGGGATGGGTCTGGTTTTTCCAATGCGCGATCTGTTCGACCACGGCGACCCAGCACCAGACCGGTGTCTCTTGCGGGATATTGACGATACCAAGGTCGATCGGCGGCGGGAGCTGCTGCGCATTGGCCTGATTTATCCCCAGAAACAATAGCATTGCGGCAAGAAATCTTTTCATGACGGCCCCCTGATATCCCCTGCATTCAAACGCGAACATTAGAATTCATAAATAAATCTATTGGTTTTTTATTTTCGCGTCAATTTATTCAGGGTTGTGTTGGCGGGGTAAGGAAACTGGCGAAACCGGCATTTTTAAAAGGAAGGAGGTATCACGTGATACCAGCATTACTGGCGCAGATCGGCCTGCCGCTTTTGATGAAGGCGGTCGGCGCGGGGCTTGACACCATTGATCATCCGGTCGCGAAAACCGCGGCCGAGGGGCTTAAACAGGTTGGCGATGCGGTGACAAAGGGGGATGTCACCCCGGCGCAAATTGCCGAGGCCAACCGCCATTCCGAACGCATGGCGGAAATCGAGCTTTCGCGGGACCGGGGGATTTTGACAACCATCAACCGCACCATCCGGGCCGAGGTGCAAAGCGAGGATGCGTTTGTGCGCCGCTGGCGACCGAGCTTTGGCTATGCCGTCGCACTGACCTGGATCATGACGATGGGATCGATTGCCGCCGCCATCATCCTGACCCCGCTTCAGGCCCCGGCGATTATTGCGGCACTGGTCAATACCAGCCCGATCTGGGGCATTGCGCTGGGCGTTTTGGGGGTCAGTGTGGTGAAGCGGAGTGCGGATAAGAAGATCGGGGAGGGTGGCGCGTGACGGGGTGGTGGCCTGTTTGCGATGGTGGGGGTGGGTTGTATCGGGTTGTTTCGGATGGTGTGGCTGATATGATCGACAATGCACCGACCCTTTGAACCTGATCCGGATCATGCCAGCGAAGGGACGGGACCGCCTTGGTCTTTCCCTTGCCGGTCGCTGCAGACGAGGCCGCCATGCCTGATAAGCCTTTATCGTCTCCATCATCACCATCACGGCCGATTGCGGCGACAATTGCGGTTGTCGTGCGCGATCAGCAGGTTTTGCTGGTGCGCCGCGCCAATCCGCCCGATCAGGGCATGTGGGGATATCCCGGCGGCAAGATTGATGCCGGGGAAACCCTTGCACAGGCCGCATTACGCGAACTTCACGAGGAAACCGGCATTTCGGCGGAAGCCGTTGGTGTTTTGACGGCACTTGATGCCTTTGATCGCGATGCGGACGGGCAGGTAAAACGCCATTTCATCCTGATCGCGATGCTGTGCCGCTGGAATGGTGGGGAGCCGGTTGCGGGGGATGATGCACTGGAAGCGCGCTGGTTCCCGGTTGTTGGTCTTGAGGAAAGCGGGCTTGAACTGAGTCAGGATGTGGCATGGGTGGCGCGGAAGGCAGCGGGTTTTATGGTGGAGGGGGAGTCTTGACTTTCGGTATTCTGATGCCGGTGGTTATCGCGACGTAAGTCAATATATGCCCAATATAAGGCATTGCCCTTGGGTTTGCGTGAGGGGCTATGTGGTTAAGCGGAGTCCGAATAAGAGTGGAGGATGATGACATGTTAGCTTTTTGCGATACTTCTTCACGGATATAGCGCAAGGTGTTTGGAAAGGTGTGCCTTAATAAAGCTATCTTCTTGAGGCAATATTTGTTGGTCAGCGTGATCGTGTTGAGCATTTTGCCCGTTGCATGCAATCGTATTTAGTGATGGGATGTTGTTTATCTGAAAGCTTCAGGTGATCCTTAAATCTGGCGTGAAACTTCGATTCTATCGGAAAAATGCTGTTGTTGCTCAATGGTAGGTTGATTCTGATTACGGTGCTGTTTGCATGAATGCTAGAGGGGCTGTTGCGCAACCGCTGTTGCAGGATGTTAACTGTTCAGTTGAGGGAGTCGTTTCCCTTGCTGCATTTGCCGCCTCGGTGGCAGGGGTGGAGAACAGTCATGTGAAAATCGATTGCTCTATCGCTAGCAGAATAGATGGCAATATGGCTGCGGCTCTCGGAGGTGTAGTTGCTTTGTTGCAAAGTCGTGGAAATATCGTCGACTTTGTGAGGCTGAATGACCCCGTTCGCCGGGTCTTGCAGAGAAATGGTTTCCTGCAACCCAAGCTAGTTGATCGGCAAGGTACTTCTATTCCTTTCACAAGATTCACTCTTAACGAGTCAAAGAAGTTCGCGGGATTTGTCGAGGACAACCTGAAAGGAAAAGGAATTCCCAACATGACGGATTTGTTGAGGCGTACCTTTTTGCAGGGAATAAACGAAATATATAACAATTGTGGGCTTCACTCGAAAAGTGCTTTGGGTGTTTTTGCCTGTGGTCAAGCTTCCCCAAAGGTTAGGCAAGCTCTTGAATTTGCTGTTGTTGATATGGGGCAGGGCTTTCGACACAATGTATCGCAGTTCTTAGGGCGTGATATCGAAGCTAGTCAGGCAATTGGGTGGGCAATGGAGGACGAAAACACCACGCGAGCTGGGGATATTCCCGGCGGCTTGGGACTGAAGATTGTTCGTGAATTTATTATGCATAACAATGGTAGCTTAACTATCACTTCTCATGATGGATATTGGTGTCAAAATGGACACGAAATAACTCGTAGGCAGTTGCCAAAGCCTTTCCCGGGAACGATGGTTAACATAAAAATAAATACAGCAGACCGTCGTGATTACATGCTCTCTGAAGAATTAGATCCGAACGACTTTTTGTAGGAGTTGAGGATGATGGCGTTACAAAAGATCAAGATATTAGATTTAACAAATGACCCGAACTTCGTTGATACGGAGGATGGCAATAAGGTGCATGAGTTGGTGGCGACGGCTTTCGAAAGAGGGGATAATGTAGAACTTTCTTTCGTGGGGGCCTCTCAAATAATAACTGCTTTCACGAATGCGGTTATAGGCCAATTGTATAATGAATTCCCGGAAGATATGATTAAAAGAAAATTGAAAATAGTAGATGTTCCAGAAGGGTTTGGTGGTACTATTGTTAGGTCGATTAATAGAGGGAAGAGGTTTTATGAAAATAAAGATGAAATTGGAGAGATAATGAGCCATTATGAGGGGTAGTATCTCATGGGATATTGCAGCGTTGAAGATTTAGGAGGTGTTTCTTTAGATGGGAGGTATTTTTTTGATACTAATGTTTTAATATATTTGTATGGCCCGTTCTTGGATGTTAGAGACCCAAAGTACAAATTTTATGTTTCTGTTCAAGATAATATACTAAAAAATCGCGGTGAAATTTTTGTTAGTCCAACTGTTATATCTGAATTTGTAAATACTTATTTGAGGTTGGTTTTTTCTCTTTATAATTCAACTAATAACAGTGCTTTAAAATTCAAAGATTATAGGAATACTAATGACTACATTGATAATGCTCAAGAAGTTGATGGGCAGATAAATGAAATACTAATGATATCTAGCCTTTTGTGTGATATTGTTTCTATTGATAATATTGTTAAATTCTGTGATCGAATTCATTCCAATAAATCAGACATGAACGACGAAATGATATCATTTATGTGTCAGAAAAACGGGCTTGTCTTGATTACTCACGACAAAGACTTCATTGGGTGCGGAGTGGATATTTTAAGTAATAATAAAATATATAAGTAAATTTACTAGGTTATCTGATTATTTATTTGGGGTGTGTGATTTATTCTTTTCAGGCAGTAAAGGTATTTTTCTCTCTGAAAGAAACTCACCCGGCGTTGCAAGGGCTGCATCATTGCGCAAACAGGCTGCGAAGCGTGGCATGATGGAGGCAGGGCGGCCTCTGTGGGCTACATGGCGACCCAGTATTGCTTCATTTATGCGGAGCCCCAAGCTCCTTAAAGAAGCTCCCCGCATCCTGCCCCTGACCCTCGATAATCTGTTTTAGTCCCGTGCGGATGCCATCGACGGCAGATTGCGGGACAATTTTCCGCACGATCCGGTCTGCGATATCCGCCGGATCGTCGCTGGAAATCTCGATATGCTGCGCAAATCTCTCGTAAACCCGCATGCGTGCCAGAAATTTCTGGCGTTCTTGATGTTCGTTCAGGCCAAGCCCGCGTTCAGATTGACGCTTTGCCACAATGTCTGCTGCCTTTTGACTGTCGTGCGAGGGGGTGAGCAGAACCGTTGTTCCTAGGCGCTCTACAGCTTCGCGATTTGCCTCAACCACTTCTGCGGCTTCTTCGATGATGAGGAAGCCGGACGACAGTGAAATGACGGTGTCGCGTTGGCAATTCTGGACGATTTCGCGAAAGCAGCGCGCGTTCGCAATCACATATTCCCGATATCCATAGTTCGCGATGAAAACGCGAATATTTTCAACCTGTTCGCAAAAGTAATCATCGAGGTCAATGCAGTCATATCCAAGCCGCGGCGCAAGCTGTTTGGCCGTCTTTGTTTTTCCAACGCCGCCGGGGCCGATCAAAAAGATGAAATCTTTGGGGATATGTATGGCTGCGGTCCTTTTGGGGTGTCTTAACTGCGATCGGATCAGCCAATAAGTTACCACGATACGCCGCATGGATCACAACAATCCCGAGGCAGGCAGTACACCCTGAAACAAACCCGCCGACCCCGCGTTGCAGGGACAACGTGATTTTGCAAACAGGCAGCGAGGGTTGGCATGACGGACACAGGGCCGGGTTCCGTGGGCGGGATTGTGGCGCGGATCCGGGATCGGGCAGCGGGGCGGCGCGCGGTTTCGGTCGAGGATATGGTGGCCGTGCTGGGGCGGCGGAGTTATGGGCCGTTCCTGTTTGTGCCGGGCCTGATCGGGTTGACGCCCCTATCGGGTATTCCGATGGTGCCAGCGGTTTTGGCGGTGATTGTCGCACTTTTTGCCATTCAGATCGTTCTCGGGCGGTCGCATTTGTGGTTGCCGGGTATCCTGGGTCGCCGGTCGTTTGACGGGGCCAGCGTCGCCGAGGCGATGCGCCGGATCGAACCGGTGGCGGGGAAGCTTGATCGCTGGTTTTACGGGCGGTTGCCGGCCCTGACCGGGCGGCATGCGGTGCGGGTGGCGGCGGTGATCTGCCTGCTGCTTTCGGCTGTGGTGCCGTTTTTTGAAATGATACCTTTTGCCGGGATCGCACCGATGAGCGCGATTGCCGCCTTCGGGCTTGCGATCCTTGTGCGTGACGGGGCTTTGATGCTGTCGGCGATCATCATCACGGTGGCGGCGGTCGGCGGGTTTATGGCAGTTCTGATATAGTTCACAGCGCGCGATTGATGCCATATTGCGCAAAGCGGGGACGCGCCCTACATTCCCCGGATGACAAACACATCACATACCATGATTTACCGCGTATTGGGTTCGGACGAATGGGCCGAGGCGCTGGCGACCGGGCATTATGCCGGGGCACCGCACGATATTGCGGATGGCTTCATCCATTTTTCCACCATCGATACGCTGGCGGCGACGCTTGCGCTGCATTACCCGAAACGCGGGGGATTGCGGCTTTTGCATGTGCCGGTCGAGGCGGTCGCGGACAAGCTTAAATGGGAACCGACGCGCGGTGGCACGCTGTTCCCGCATCTTTATGATCAGCTTTCGGTCGAGCATGTTGCACGCGTTGATGACCTGAAACTTGATGATAACGAAGTTCACATCCTGCCGGAGGATCTGCGCCCCGACTATATGAGCAGAGGATAGTTACAGCCGACGATAGACCCGCCCGCCGCCGCGCTTTTTGCCGGTATCCTCGACAGTGGGGAAATATCCGGCCCGCACGGCTTGCAGAAAATGGCGGCCGATGCTGACCTTGTCCCCGATATAAAGCGTATCCCAGCCGGGGCCGTAAATTTCCGGAAAGTGAAATTCACCGGGATCGCGGGCGGCGAGGCGGCTTTGCAGCCGGGTGATTTCGGAGGCATCCATTGGGGGTTTCATCTGGGGCCTCCTTTTTTTGTCGGTGGCTTTCCTTCAGATAGTTTTCAGGCGGGCATAAAGAAAGGGCGATGCCGGGATGGCACCGCCCTTTTGCGTCGAGGAACAGGCCGCCCCGGAAACCACCCCCCGTTGAGTCAAGGGACTGGATTCCCGCCTGCGCGGGAATGACGGAGATGGGCCGGAAGCCGTTTCTGCAATCAAACCCTATCGATCAGACCAGTTCGCCGAGCGTTGCCGGATCAAAGCCCAGCAGGGCGTCGGTTTTGTTGTCGCGCACCTTGGCGGTCCAGGCGGCATCGGTGATCAGCGCACGGCCGACCGCGATCAGGTCGAATTCGTCGCGTTCCATGCGGCTGACCAGTTCATCAAGCCCTGCGGTGGCCGAACCTTCGCCGGCAAACGCGGTCATGAAATCACCGGAAAGCCCGACAGAGCCGACCGAAATCGTCGCCGCCCCGGTCAGTTTTTTCGCCCAGCCGGCAAAGTTCAGGCCGTTTTCGCCGTCCAGTTCGGGGAATTCCGGTTCCCAGAAACGGCGTTGGGACGCATGGATGATATCCACCCCGGCATCGACCAGCGGGCCAAGCCAGTCGGTCATTTCATCGGGGGTTGTTGCCAGACGGGCCGCGAAATCCTGCTGTTTCCATTGGCTGACACGCAGGATGATCGGGAAATCCGGGCCAACGGCGGCACGCATGGCGGCGACGACTTCGCGCGCAAAGGTCGCGCGTTCGCGGATGGTTTTGCCGCCAAAGCGGTCAGTACGCAGGTTGGTGCCCGACCAGAAGAACTGATCAATCAGGTAACCATGCGCGCCGTGAATTTCAAAGGTATCAAAACCGGCATTTTTGGCATCAAGGGCGGCCTGGGCGAAGGCGGCGATGGTGTCGGCGATATCGGCATCAGACATGGTATTGCCGCGCGGCTCGTTCGGCGCGACAAGGCCCGACGGGCTTTCGACCGGGGTATCGGGCACCCATTCGGTCTGGAAGCTTTTGACCGATCCGGTATGCCAAAGCTGCGGACCCATCTTGCCACCGGCACCATGTACGGCATCCGCCACGGCCTTCCAGCCGGAAAGCGCATCGGCGCCGTGGAAGAACGGAATGCCCGGATCGTTGCGCGATGACGGGCGGTTGATCACTGTGCCCTCGGACAGGATCAGGCCGACACCGCCTTCGGCGCGCTTGCGATAATAATCGGCATTGACCGGGCCGGGGATGCCGTCAACCGCGTGCGAGCGCGTCATCGGCGCCATGACGATGCGGTTGGAAAGCTCCAGGGTTTTCAGCTTGAAGGGTTGAAAAAGAACATTGGTATCTGACATCGGCTATCCTCCGATTGGAATTGGGTGTATGGTGGCTACTAGATATACGGTGTATACCTACTGTCAATCAGGCACCTTGAAGTTACCAGGTATACTTGAGGAAACCTGGATGGCCCCAAGCCGGAGGAAATGAGGTGGAAATGCCATGGTAATGAAAGAATGTTCGATCGAGATGTTCCGCTCGAACTGTCCGAGCCGGGAGCTTCTGGACCAGATTGCCGATAAATGGTCGATGATGATCCTGGCGGTGCTGGCCCACGGACCCTTGCGGTTTAACGCGATCAAGCGCGGGCTTGAGGGGATTACGCAGAAGGCGTTGACGCAGACGCTGCGCAAGCTTGAACGCAATGGCATTGTCGCCCGCCACGTGATCGCGACATCGCCGGTCGCGGTCGAATATGAAATCACCGATCTTGGCCGGTCGCTGGTGGAGCCGTTCAAGGCGCTTTATACGTGGACGCGCGATCATTACGACGAGGTGGAAAAGGCGCGGGTGGCGTTTGATGCGCGGATGGAGGAGCGGGTTTAGGAGCCCATGCCCCAACCGCCGCCTTGGGCGACGAAGGTGTCACGGGTTTTCTTGCCTGACAGGAAAGCCGCAAATGTCAGAAATAACTGACAAAAACGTCGGTTTCGGCATTTTCCCCTTAAAAGTAAGATATAGCTGACATTTGACGGTGGATGCGGGCGTGACAGGTGGCTTTAACGCCATTGATCCTTGCCCCATCCTCCCTCACAGCGTAAGAACAAGGCAGGTATTTACAAGCACGGAGCAGGTCGCGTGGGGTGGTACAAGTCACTGGTTTTGCCGGTTGTGCGCTGGATTGATGCGGAGACCGCGCATGGTCTTGCGATTTGCGCGCTGAAAAACAATCTGGTGCCGCGCGATGATGATGCGCTGGATGCCACGCCGATCCTTGAGACCGAGGTTTTCGGGCGCAAATTTGCCAATCCGGTCGGGCTTGCCGCGGGGTTTGACAAAAATGCCGAGGTCCCCAATCAGGCGCTTTCGCACGGGTTCGGCTTTGTCGAAATCGGATCGGTCACCCCCGAACCGCAACCGGGTAATCCCAAGCCCCGGCTTTTCCGGCTTTATTCCGACCGGGCGGTGATCAACCGCATGGGCTTTAATAACGAGGGTGCCGCCGTTGTTGCCGAGCGCCTGCGCAAGCGCGCACGCAAGGGCATTCTGGGTGCCAATCTTGGCAAAAACAAATATTCCGAGGACGCGGCGGCGGATTATGTGAAGGGTGTTGCGGCCCTTGGTCCCTATGCCGATTATCTGGTGGTCAATGTGTCCTCGCCCAATACGCCGGGTCTGCGGGCATTGCAGGGACGTGCGCCGCTTGAGGCGCTTCTGACATCGGTCCTTTCGGCACGCGATAGCCATGCCAAGGGTGTGCCGGTGCTGCTGAAGGTCGCGCCGGACCTGACGGAGGAAGACAAGGCCGATATTGCTGCGGTGGTGTTGAAGCTCAAGCTTGATGGCATGATTGTTTCGAACACCACGATTGACCGGCCGGTCGGGCTTAATTCCTATGATCAGGATGAAAAGGGTGGTCTTTCCGGCCCGCCGCTTATGGAGCCCTCGACCAAGGTTCTGGCCGATTTTTACCGCCTGACCGAAGGCAAAATTCCGTTGATCGGGGTGGGGGGGATTGCATCGGGCAAGGATGCCTATGAGAAGATCCTTAATGGGGCGTCGCTGGTGCAGCTTTATTCCGCCCTTGTCTATCACGGGCTGGAGCTTGTGACCGATATCAAGGAAGACCTTGCACGGCGGTTGCGTAAGGACGGTTTTGCCAGTGTTGCCGATGCGGTTGGGGCGGCCTATCCGGAGATTTCCGGGCGCAGCGCCCCGGTGGATGAGGCGCGCGCGGCCAAGGCGGCGGTGACGGCGAAGGCGGAACCCGCCAAGGCCGAGGTGGCGAAGGTGGCTCCGGCGGCTAAAACGGCAGCTAAGAAGCCAGCGGCGAAGACTGCTGCCAAGAAGCCTGCATCCAAGCCAGCGGCGGCGAAAAGCAAGGCTGCGCCGAAGGCGGCACCAAAGGCCGAGCCAAAGTCCGGGCCCCAAAACGGACCGACGGAATAGGATTTACCTGTGGCAATCTGGACTCCCGCGTGCGCGGGAGTGACGGTTTGGGTGGGATGGCTTTGGGCTTTCCCGTCAAGCCCGCCGCGAGGATGACGACGATTTTAACATGAAGTGGAATGCGTGAATGACGGTTGGCACCAGCTATCAGATGATCAACGGCCTGTCGGAAGTGATCGAACAGTACGATGCGGTGATCCTTGATCTTTGGGGCGTGGTGCATGACGGGGTCACGCCCTATCCAAGTTCCATCCTGGCGATGGAGGCGCTTAAAAAGGCCGGTGTGCCGGTGGCCCTTCTGTCGAACGCGCCGCGCCGGTCCAGCGTCGTGGTCGCACGCATGGAAGATATGGGTATCGCGCGCGACCTTTATGGCCCGGCGGTGGCATCGGGCGAGATCGCCTATAGCCAGCTTCTCGCACGGACCGATCCTTGGTATGCGAAGCTTGGCCGCAAGGTCATGAGTGTCGGCCCGGTGCGCGATATGTCGATGTTTGAAGGCCAGGATGTCGAGATGGTCAAGACGGTTGAAGATGCCGACTGGCTTCTGGTGACGGGGCCGAATGACGATTATGACGCGGTTTCGGTTTATGAGGATCTGCTGCATGCTGCCAAGGCGCGCGACCTTCCGATGCTGTGCCCGAACCCGGACCGCGAAGTGATCCGCGGCGGGGATCGCATCATCTGTGCCGGTGCGATTGCCGCGCGTTACGAGGTGCTTGGCGGCAATGTCCGCTGGGAAGGCAAGCCGCTGGCGAGTGCCTATGATTTCTGCCTGCAACTGTTTGACAAGGGCCCGGATGCGAAGCTTCTGGTCGTCGGCGACAGCCTTTCGACCGATGTTGCCGGATCAAACAATGCCGGGCTTGATGTCGCACTCGTGACCGGCGGCATCCATGCCGAGGAACTTGGCGCACCGCGCGGAACATTGCCCGAGAAAGGCAAGCTTGATGCCCTGCTGAACGCGACCGGGCGCAGCATTACCTATGCGGTTGGGGATTTTTGTTGGTAAACGCCTTTTACAGGCCCGAATTAGTCGAAGCATTGCGACTGCTGTCCGAGGCGTCAGATGTCGTGGAGCGACATGGTCATAATCGGCCCGTGCTTGTCGGTGGTGCGGCTGTTGAACTGGCGACACTTGGCGAGCTTGTTTCCGGTGATCTTGATATCGTAACAGCCTGGCAGCAGGTGTTCGAGGATGCCCTTGAGGCTGTCGGCTTTGAGCGCAGTGTCGGGCCGGGATCATTTTCCCGCGGGTTTCAGCACCCGAAGCTGAAAGTCGGTGTCGAGGTTGTTGATAGTAACCTCATGGATGGGCGCGGGAGCTATGATCGTGTCTATCTGCTTCGGCTGGATGCGGACCATAGCGTTTCGGTGATTTGCATCGAAGATTTGATTGCAGATCGCATGGGTCAATACAACAGCCCGCCGCACTATGCTTCAGATATGCTTGATCAGGCTGTACGCCTGTACCAGCTTGCGTTTGAGCTTGATAAACCTTATCTTGATAAACGTATCGTCGAGGAAACTTCAGGCGATTTCGATTTGAATTTTCTGGAAAAACACGTGAATGCGCGAAATCACGATTGAAGAATTGGCAGCACGCATCAGCCAGAAACGGGCCGAATTGGGCCTGTCTGGCAATGGTGACGTGCAGCCAAATTCCGGTCGTCGGCGCACCCAAAGCAAGCGTAATCTGTTGCGCAATATTGCCGAGCTTGCCGCAAGGGACGGGCGAGAGCCGCCTTTTAAGGCGAATTACTGATTTGCTGTAATTCCGTTTGCACCCGCCTTTCCCGTTGGAAGGCGGGTTTTGTTTTTGTGGTTTCGGGATTGCGGTGGCAGAGTATTGGGGCGTCAACAAACCGGAAAAACCATGCTTCTGACAGATGACATTCGCGATTATGCCGGGCGGGCGGTTTTGTGCTGGCTGGCGAGCGTTTCCGAAGACGGGCCGTCGGTCAGTCCGAAGGAAATCTTTGCCTGTTATGGCGAGGACCGGATCATCATTGCCAATATCGCATCCCCACAATCGGTGAAGAATATCCGCCATGACCCGCGTGTCTGTGTCAGTTTCGTTGACGTGTTTTCGCAGAAGGGCTGGCAGCTTTACGGGCGGGCGGTGCTTCTGAAGAACGGTGATGACGGTTTTGCCGAGCGGCATGTGATCCTGCAGGGCATGGCGGGCGATGCGTTTAAGGTCGGCATGGTGATTGATGTGGCAATTGATCAGGCGCGCGAGATTGTTGCGCCGAGCTATCGGTTCAGGGCCGATGTTAACGAAGCCGACATGCGGGCCGGGGCGATGGCGACTTATGGGGTGAGACCGGTGGATTAGGCCCTTTGTCCTTTGGCGGCGTTTGAGGATGCGGCACGGAGGACTGGATTCCCGCGTTCGCGGGAATGACGGTTTGGGGGAGCATCAGCTTTCGGCCACGCGCTTTTCGCGGAAGATGATGAAAATGCCGCTTCCGGTAATAATCGCCGCACCGACAAAGGTCAGAAGATCGGGCGTTTCGCCCCAGAAAAACCAGCCAAGTCCGGTGGCCCAGACAAGGGCGGTGTAATCAAACGGGGCGACGGTTGGAGCATCCGCCACCCGGAAGGCCTGGGTGATCAGGGTCATGCCGCTGGTGCCGACAAAGGCGATGGCGATGAAAAGCCCGATATCCTCGGCTCGGATCGGGGTCCAGAAATACCAGACGGCACAGGCACTGAGCAGGGTGCTGGTGAAGCTGAGGTAAAACAGAAGCGTCCACATGCTTTCGCGGGGATCAAGCAGGCGCGCACTTAGCATCAGAAGCGCATAGGTAAAGGCGGTCGCCACCGGCAAAAGCGAGACGGGCTCAAACGTTGCCGCACCGGGGCGCACGATCACCAGAACACCCAAAAAACCGACCATCACGGCCACCCAGCGCCGCCAGCCGACCCGGGCAATCAGCACCGATGAAATCGCGGTGATGAAAAGCGGGGCGACAAAGGCAAGGGCGGTGGCCTCCGCCAGTCCCATCAGATGGATGCTGGTGAAGAACATGATGGTCGCGGTGATCCAGATGACGGTGCGCATGAAATGCACGCCAATGCGATTGGACCGCAGGCCGCCAAGCCCGACCATTTTTATGGCCAGCAGGGCGGCAAAGGGCAGGGCAATCGAATTGCGCAGAAAGATGATCTGGATCGGTGAATAATGATCCATCAATCCCTTGGCCAGGGCATCATTGACACACAGCAGGGCGACACCGGCACACATCAGAATGATGCCGGTCAGGTTGTGCTGGGGCTGTTGTGCATTCATGGTTCGTGGCGCTTTCCCTGTGTGATGGTGGGTTATCGCAATCACCATCTGTTTTCTGAGCTTTAGGGCAAAGTGCCGGTTGAGGCCAGCAAAGAAAGCGGTCGGTGGGGCTGCGGGTTCGATGGGTGGTTTTGAGGATGTGGCACGAAGGACTGGATTCCCGCCTGCGCGGGAATGACGGTTTAGGGGGGGCTATGCGCAACTTTATCGTCACTCCCGCGAAAGCGGGAGTCCATGGGGCCGCTGGTTCTGTGTTGGGGCTTGGGTTGTTTCAGACAAACAAAAAAACGCCGCCCGGTAAAGGCGGCGTTTTGCGTTTGGGACGCGAGATGCCGATGGGTCAGATCGCGGTGGCGCGGTTGGCGTCGATATAGATTTCGCGCAGCCGCTTGGCGATCGGGCCCGGTGTGCCATCGCCGATTTTCTTGCCATCGACTTCGGCGACCGGGCAGACAAAGGCCGAGGCCGAGGTCGAGAAGGCTTCCTTCGCGGCATAGACTTCATCGACCGTGAACAGGCGTTCTTCGACCTTGAGCTGCAATTCTTCGGCACATTTCAGGACGGCCTTGCGCGTGATGCCATGCAGGATATCGTTGGAAAGCTGGCGGGTGACGATGACGTTATCCTGCGTCACGATATAGGCGTTGTTTGACGAGCCTTCGGTGACATAGCCATCGAGCACCATCCACGCATCATCAGCCCCCTTGGCGGCGGCTTCGGTTTTAAGAAGCGACGCATAAAGAAGCTGCACGGTTTTGATGTCGGACCGGCGCCAGCGGACATCCGGATAGGTCAGGATTTTCTGGCCGCGTTCGGCCAGCGGCGATTTGATCAGGGATTTGGACTGCGTGAACAGAACGACGGTTGCCGGGGTGTCATCCTTGATCGCGAAATCACGGTCACCGGCCGACCCGCGCGAGATTTGCAGGTAAACCAGGCCTTCGGTGATGTCGTTGCGTTTGACCAGTTCGCGGTGGATTTCAAGCAGTTCGTCGATATCGGCCTTGTAGGTGAAGCCCAGTTCCGAGAGCGAACGCGCCAGACGGGTCATGTGACCGTTAAAATCGATCAGCTTGCCATCGAGTACCGAGGTGACTTCATACACGCCGTCGGCAAACAGGAAGGAACGGTCAAAGATCGAAACCTTGGCTTCATTTTCCGGCAGATAGTCGCCGTTCACATAAACAGTACGCATGTCATCTTCCTGTCTGTTCGGGAACCGTCGAAAGGCGATACCGGAAATCCGGTTTCCGGGGATGGCCGTTCGCGCATGTTAAACCATATACCCATTTCGATAGCACAGAGCGGGCGGGTTTGTCGCGCGACGCTTTGGTTGTTGCGTATAAAAGGTGGAAAATTGCCTTTGCGGCCTTTCGAATGCCGCAATGTCGCATATATATGCGTTCATTGGCGCGCAGAACCGCAGAACATTCGATGAAAAAATGTTGAAATAGTCTATTGACCTGAACTTAGCTTGAGGTTCTATGGTCCTGCTCCAGAAACGGAAGTCCTGATTACATCACGCCCCAAACGGACAAGACACGGAGCCCCCGATGAATACGCATCTGCCGATAAGTGCCCCCAAATTCGATGATGCCGCGATCACTTCCAGCGTGCAGAACGCGATTGACGCAAGCTGGGCGAAGCCCTTTCCGCTGCCTGAGCCGCAGGTTGATCTGGACGCCTATTTCGCCCGGATCGGCTATGACGGCCCGCGCGAGGCGACGCTTGAGGTTTTGCGCGATCTGCATGCGCTGCATCCCGCCCATATCCCGTTCGAGGCGATCAATGTGCTGTGTCGCAAGGGGGTGAGCCTTGCGCCAGAGGATATTGACCG
Organism: Thalassospira lucentensis; assembly: GCF_001613805.1. Taxonomy (GTDB): domain Bacteria; phylum Pseudomonadota; class Alphaproteobacteria; order Rhodospirillales; family Thalassospiraceae; genus Thalassospira; species Thalassospira lucentensis_A. The sequence continues at coordinate 208,534 of NZ_LPVY01000021.1, read as the reverse complement.
CAAGATCATTCTTGAAGGACGCGGTGGTTATTGTTTCGAGCAGAACGGCCTTTTCCGCCGCGTGTTGCGCAGCCTTGGTTTTGAGGTCGAAAGCCTCGCCGGGCGGGTATTGTGGGGCTATAACGAGGGCGATGGCCCGCGGCCGCGCTGCCACATGGCGATGCGCGTCACGCTGGATGGCGAGGCGTGGCTTGTTGATGTCGGGCTGGGCGGCTGTGTGCCGACCGCGCCGCTTTTGCTGGGCGTTTCGGTGCCGCAGGTCACCCCGCATGATACCTTCCGGGTGCGGGAACGTCATGGCCGTTACCTGACGGAGCTTGAACGCGACGGGGTGTGGAAGCCGGTGCATGAGGTCGATATCGTCCCGGTCGAGGATATCGATTACGAGGTGATGAACTTTTACGCCAGCACCCATCCCGAAAGCGGCTTTGCCAAGGTTCTGATGGTGGCGCGAAGCGCCCCGCATGCAAGGTTCACGCTGCTGAACAATCGCCTGACCATTCGGTTGCGGACGGGCGAGGAAGAGGTGCATCACCTGTCAGTCGGCGATGTCGAGCAGACATTGACCGATATTTTCGGCATCAGCGTTGATCCGTCGTGGCGGACCTACCTTGAAGATGTGGTTGCCAGTGCGGAAGCCGTGCGCAAGCAGGGGTAATGAAGCCGCTAAATCAGCATTATCAGGGGCCGTGGCAAAGTGCTGCGGCCCTTTTTGCAGGCCGGGTCAGTAATTGACCGACAATTCATGGCGGTTCATCAGGCTTTCGAATGTGCCGTTCTGTTTGACCTTGGCGAGGGCAGCGTTAAAGCGTTCAAGCAGTTCGGTGCCGTTCGGATAGTCCTTTGAGGTCATCAGAAACAGGCCAGCGCCCGGAAGCAGCGGTTTTTCGAGGGTATAGAATTTTTCAACTTCTTCGGGTGGGAAGAGGCTTCGGATTACATGCCAGCCGACCGAGCGCGCGGTGGAAAACAGGTCAATCCGGCCCAGTTGCAGCATTTTGAAATTCTGTTCTTCGGTCAGGGCATATTCGACGTTTAGCCCGGCTTCCTCAAACCATGGCTGATAATAATATCCCTGTATCCCGCCCAGGCGGTAGGAATGCAGGTCGGCCAGAGTTTCATATCGGATGGCGGGTTTCGCACCCTGTGCGTTATAGGCGAAAAACGGGGAATCCTCGATATAGAGTGGGTCGGAGAAATTGAATTTCCGGTCGCGTTCTTCGGACCAGCGATAGGGCAATGTGCCCCATGCTTCGAGATTTTCAACATCCTGTTCGCCGCGCTTCCAAGGTCTGAAATGAAATTCGAAACGGACATTCATTTCTTTGCCGATGGCGCGAAACAGATCAGGCAGGAAGCTTTCGCGCGCCGTGGCATGGGTATAGGGCGGATAATCGTTGGTGACGATCACCAGCGTTTCGGTGGTTTCGCTTGCGCGTGCCTGTATCTGTGTTTGAGCCAGCAGCAAAAAGGCCGCTGTCAGCCAGACTTTGCGAAAGAATGTCATCCGTGTCCTTTTCCCGGCGGCACCGGGTGATTGGTTGCGGTGTTCTGTCGTTGCCGCAATTCAACCGTGTGTTCCATTGTATATGGGTGGGGCAAAAGGACTTTGCAGGGGGATGTCCGGTTTTCCGATATCCCGGGAAATAAAAAAAACGCGCCGCATGGGGGATGCGGCGCGTGAAGTTGGGCAGATGTTGAGGGAGGCAGGCGTTAAGGATCAGTTGGCGTTGGCGGCCTTCAAGATCAGGTCGGCAACTTCCTTGGGGTGGGACACCATGACGACGTGGGAGGCGCCATCAATCACGACGGTTTCCTGTGAATTGGCGCGTTTCGCCATGAATTCCATTGCGGCGGGCGGGATGTTTTTATCGGCCGTGCCATAGATGTGGTAGGACGGCACATCCTTCCATGCGATATCGCCAGACGGTTCGTTCAGCGCAAAGTCGGTGACCGGGCGTTGGGCAGTCGCCATCAGGCGGGCTTTTTCAGCCGGAACGTCGGCGGCAAATTGCGCGTGGAATTTTGCCGGATCGATATAAAGGTCATTCACACCGTTGCCGAGTGGAACCGGGGCCGCCAGGGCCTCGCCCAGGGTGCCGCCGGGGAATTTTCCGGCCAGTTCGGCAATGGTTTCACCCTTTTCCGGGGCGAAAGAAGCGACATAGACCAGTGCCTTGACATTGGCTGCACCGGTTGCGGCGTTGCTGATGACCGGCCCGCCATAGGAATGACCGACCAGAACGACCTCACCCGGAATGCTGTCGATAAGTGACCGGGTATAGGCGGCATCGCCCGAAACACTGCGCAGCGGGTTGGCGACGCTTATGACGCGATATCCTTCGTCCTGCAGGATCGGCGCGACACCATCCCAGCTATCAGAGGCGGCAAAGGCGCCGTGGACCAGAAGGATGGTCGGTTTGGTATTGGCGGCATTCGCGGCCGCCGTGTCAGCGGCAAAGGCCGGAGATTGCGCGGCCATCAGACCGAAGGCAAAGGCAGTCGCCTTGAGCAGGTTTTTCACATTCAGCATTTTCATCTTCCCTTTTCCCGGTTTCGCCGATGACCGGCCAAACGTTGTTTCGATGAGATGCTTGTAGCTGTGAATTTATGATCGTGCAATATTAAATCGTGTGCGATTTAATCACGTGAGATCACATGAGCGTGAGGTCGGTATTGTGGCGGAGGTGCTGGTGGAGGTAAGGGCGGCAGGACACATTATCCGTTACTCCCGCGAGGGTGAGAGATTACGGTGCTGCGAGTTCGGTGGGCGGTTTTGAGGATGTGGCACGAAGGGCTGGATTCCCGCGAAGGCGGGAGTCCATCCTGCGGCGGGTCCGGTGTGAATACTTCGGGTGCGGTGGGGCTCAGAACTTCATCCTGAACCCGGCACCGAAGGCATGTTCGTGGCTGTTTTCCGAGATCGAGGGCTGGTAATCGGCGTAAAGGGTCCAGCCGTCGTCATCGGCAAGGGCAAAGCCGAGATTGCCGACCAACCGGTCGCGGTCGGTTTCGCTGCCCGAGACGGTGAAGGACGGGGTTCCGGCAAAGGCGAGCGTGGTGCTGTTGGAAACCGGGCCGATATGATGATCCCATCCCAGACGGAATTGCGGGATCAGGGTTTTGCCATCGCCGGTATCGATCATGCCGGCAAAGCGCACGCCAAGGCTTGCGGTGCCTGAAAGGTCGTCATCGGCCGCGCGCGAGATATTGGCAGAATCTGCCCCGGTTTCGGAAAAGCTGCCATAGCGGTTCCAGGTCACGCCAAGCCCGCCATAAGGTTCCGCCCGCCAGTTCGGGGCAATCGCAAAGCCCTTTGCCAGTTCGAGATCGGCATTAAGCGCATTGTCGGTGTAGTCCGCCGTGGCGGTGCGGTCGATGCTGCCGAAATCAAGGTTGCGGCTGCTGTCGATGCCAATGCGGGTCCATCCGGCCTGCCCGGACAGGCGCCAGTCATCGCCGAGATCGTGCATGCCATAGATCCCGGCCATTAGATTGGCGGAATCAAGGGTGGCATCACGGCCACTTTGGCGACTGTTGCCATCGGCATAGCCGAAATAGATGCCAATGGTGGTGGTTTCCGACAGGCGGGTGTCATAGCCGCCGATCATGCCGGCCCATTTGTAATCGGTGGTATCGATATTTTCATCGCCATCAACCCGGCCTTTGCCGCCAATCGCCTGAAGCCAGATGGCAGAACCGGTCTGGGATATGCCGTCATTGCCAAGGGCCAGAAGGGGTGTGTCCGCATCGGTTGCGATATGGTCGGACGCCGCCGGGCCGGCGGAAGCAAACCCCGCCAGTGCGGCGGGCGAAAGTGTGCCTGCGGCGACGAGGGTTCCGGCCGTGCTGCTGTTGCTGTTAAGGGCGGCCAGACGACCGCCGATCTGCCCGCCCGCCTGTCGGGCGATCTGGCCGTTGATGGCGGTGGTGCTGGCGTGAACGTCGCCGGAAAGCTGTTCGTAGGCGCGCTGGACTTCGGCGGTGGTCAGCCCCTGAAGGGCGGCACGGATGGTGGCACCATCAGCCCCCGGAAGATCATCGATGACAGCGGCGACCGCCGACTGGTTGCCGGTGACGGCATGATCGGTAAAATCGGTGTCGTTGCGTGTGAGGCTAAGGGTTACATCGTTGCCGGTGCCGCCACTATAGGCAACAGAGGCATCATAAAAGGCAAGCTGGTTATTGATGCTGTTGAAAGTACCGACAACTGCATCCACCCCGTCATTGGCGATGATGATGTGGGTATAATTGTCCTGACCGGACATATCATTATCGGGCAGGCCAAGAATGCGAAGCGTCGCGCCGCCAAGATCAACCGCCCCGTTGACGATCACCTGATCGGCATCGCCTGCGGCATTGACTTCGATCGCGAGGATCGAGCCACTGTTAAGGGTATAGTTGCCATTGACGGTCTGGGTTCCAATCGAATTGCCCGGGGCGTGAATACCGCCTGATTGCAGAGTGGTCGCCCCAACAGGACCGGTCCCGCCAAGGGTGGCGCCGCTCCGGATTGTGAAAGCCGAGGAACTGGCCGCGCCATTGACCAGCAAGGTGCCGCCCCAGACGGTGGTGGTACCGGTATAGGTGTTGGTCCCTGACAGGGTCAGTGTTCCTGCCGCCACTTTGATGACATTGCCAGCGCCGGAAATGACACTGGCATAGGTCTGGTTATCGCTGCGATTGAAGATAAGTGTTCCGAGGCTGGTGACGTTGAAGTTCCCGCCAAGGGCCCCGGTGGTGCCGCCATTGCCGATCTGCAGGATTCCCTGTCCGACATAGTTGTTGCCGGTAAAGCCAGATGAATCGCCGGTCAGGATTTGCGTATGGTTGCCGTTCTTGTTGAACTGCCCATTGCCCGACATGACGCCAGAATAAGTACCGGAACTGGTGGATGTGATGGTGAAGGTGCCGGTATTGAAGATATTACCGATGAGCTGCCCGCCATTGACCGAGGTGATGCCGGGGTTATTAAAGGTGCCGTTATTGGTCAGCGTGGCCCTGATCGTCATGAAATTGTTGTTGGTCAGTGTGCCGGTGCTGTTCAGCGCGCTGTCAACGTTGAAGTCGTTGTTATTGATCAGTGTGCCGTTATTGGTGAACGTGCCGTTATTGGTCAGCGTGCCGTTATTGGTAAACTGGGTATTGTTGATCAGTGTGCCGTTATTGGTCAGGGTGCTACCACCGCTATTCTCAAGTGTGGCGTTATTGGTGTAAGTGCCGCCACTATCGATCGTCCCACCGTTGATGACAACGATGCCCGTGGCAGTCTGGCTGTCGCCATCGGGAACGTGGATCTGTGCAAAGGCAATCTGTGGTGCGGCAAGGGCGATTAGTCCCCCGGCAAGCGAAAGTCCGCAAAGCACAGTGATATCGCGCAGCGCAGCACGAAGGTGGCGCATCGATAGTGGATTTTGCATGGTTATCTGCCCGTTAGTCCCAGATGGTCCCCAAGTCGGGCAGTTTTGTTTCCGGGTTGTTTCCCGACTGTCCCGTGTTCGGCTTTAGGCAGCGGGGAAAAGATACGCAACCGGAAAGAGACCAACGAACATGCAGTTTCGACGAACCGACAAAACGGCACATCAAAATCAATCAGATAGGGTATTTGGCGGCGGGACTGGATGGGGCGTGGCTGAAAGCCCTATATGCGATTCAGACGCCGAGCTTGCTGCGCAGTTCCTGGCGGTAGGGGCGAGAGACACTTTGGGTTTCATCAAGAATACGCAGGCTGACCTCCCATCGGTCGCCGCTGCTGCCGGCATGGCGATTGAGTTCCGCGACATGATGCAGATTGACAACCGTGGTGCGGTGGATGCGGTGAAAATGGCCCGGTGGCAGCATTCCCGCCCAGACCGAAAGCGGGCGCAGATCCGTCATGGACGACCCGTCCGAGAGAAATAGGGTGGTATAATCCCGTGCCGACCGCAAACAGACGACTTCTGCCATTGTGACACCCCGGACCCGACCAAAGGTGCGGATATAGATCAACGGATCAGCCGACAGGCGGGCAACCGGTTGTCTGTTTTGTTGAGCGGGGGTGTTGTTGCCATAGCGCGCAAGCGCAATCAGGTTCGCGCAACGGTAAAGCTGTGATGTGACTGCGCCATCCCAATGCGTATGTGTGCGGGTGGCATCAAAACCGATACAGGCGCGCAGGCGGCCTTCGAAAAAGACCGGGATGCAAAGGACGCTTTTATCATGTTGGCGCAGCATTTCGGCCTGAAGATCGCGGGCGGGACGCGGCAGGGTGCTGACATTGTTGATCATGATGGCCTGATTGGCGGACAGGAACTGTTGCAGCCAGGCGATCATGGTAACGGGGGTGTCCTGCAGATCGGTGACATGCGAGGTAACGGTTTCGCGGCTCCATTCGTGGGTGTTGCGAAAGCGCAAAAGCGTTGCGTCATATTCGAACATCCATGCCCGGTCCGCCCCGGCGGCAAGTCCGGTCAGTTCGAGAATGCCGGTAATTGCCTGATCACAGGGTTCCGCCAGCAGCATCTGTGCCGTTTGGAAAACCCATTCGTCGCACCGGGCATCCTGAATGTTCAGGCAATCGGGCGACAATGGCAGGTCGGAAATTTCGAAAGACGGGCGCGCTAAAACCTGCGTGCCGGAATGCGACGCGTCCAATAGCATGGCTTGTGTTACCCAACCTGATTTTTTTCAGATGGTTACACGTTTGCGAGTGGATCGCAAGAAGTCAGTTATAAGCCCTTCAGGTCAACTTCAGGTATGGCCGACCGGGATCAGAATTTCATTCTGAACCCGGCACTGGCGGCATGTTCGCGGCGGCTTTTGGAGATCGAGGGCTGGTAATCTGCATAGAAGCTCCAGCCATCGTCATCGGCAAGGGTCATGCCGAGATTGCCGACCAGTGTATCGCGGTCGGTTTCGCTGCCTGCGACCGTGAAGGAGGATGTGCCGGTAAAGGCCAATGTGGTGCTGTTGGCTGTCGGGCCAAGGTGATGGTCCCAGCCAAGCCGGAATTGCGGGATCAGGGTTTTGCCATTGCCGGTTTCAAACATGCCCGCCATCCTTAGCCCGAGGCTTGCGGTTCCGGTCAGGGTGCTGTCAGATGCACGTGACAGATTGGCCGATCCGGCCCCGGTTTCGGTAAAGGCGTCATGATCGTTCCAGAGCACGCCCAGCGCGCCATAGGGCACAACCCGCCAGTTATGGGCAACGTCAAATCCCCTTGCCAGTTCAAGATTGGCATTGAGCGCATTGTCGGTGTAATCCGCCGTGGCGGTACGATCAATGCCGCCAAAAACAAGATTACGGCGGCTGTCATTTGCCGTTCGGGTCCATCCGGCCTGCCCGGAAAGCCGCAAATCATCGCCAAGGTCACGCGTGCCATAAAGCCCGGCCATGAAATTGCGACTATCGAGGGTGGCATCCCGGCCAGCCTGACGGTTCCTGGCGTCGGCATAACCGAAATAGACCCCCAGAATGGTGGTATCGGAAAGCTGTGTGTCAAAGCCGCCAACCATGCCGGTCCATTGGTAATCGGTGGTGTCGGCATTGCCATCACCATCAATCCGGCCGGTTGCGCCGATGGCCTGAAGCCAGATGGCGGACGTCACCTGTGGTGCATTTTCAGCCCCCAGCGAGAGCATGTTTGCATCACTGGCATATATCTCACTGTCACTTGCCATCGGGCCGGAACGGGCAAAGCCGGTAAGCTCGGCGGGGGACAGGGTGCTGGCGGCAACGAGGGAGCCACTGGTGGTTCCGGTAACGCCGCGGTTGCGATTTAGATCGGCAAGGCGTGCCCCGATCTGGCCGGTGGCCTGATGGGTGATGCGGTCATTCATGGTGGGGCCCGCGGCAAAGATATCGCCTGAGAGCTGTTGAAAGGCGTGCTGTGCCCCGGCATTCGTCAGGCCGAGAATCGCGTTGCTGATGGTGGTGCCGTCCGTGCCCGAAAGGTTGCCGACCTGGCCTGCGACGGCTTTTTGATTGGGGGTTGTGGCAATGTCGGTAAAGCCACTGGCGTTGCGGGTCAGTGTCAGGGAGACATCATTGCCGGTGCCGCCGACGGTGGAACGGGCGGCGTCATAAAAGGCAAGCTGATTGTCAATCGTTGCAAAATCGCCGGTAATCGCATCAACGCCATCATTTTCGATGATCACGTAATTATAGGTGGTTTGACCGGAGAAATTGTTCCCCGATACGCCTTTGACCCGCAGTGTCGAGCCGGTGATATCGACCGTGCCGGTCACGATGACCTTGTCGGAATTGCCAGCACTATCCACCTCGATCTCGAGGATTGAACCGGCATTGAGGACATAGGCGCCATTGACGGTCTGGGTGCCGATGGAATTGCCCGGCGCGTGAACGCCGCCCGACTGTAAGGTCGTCGCCCCTACGGTGCCGGTGCCGCCAAGGGTACCGCCGTTCTGGACCGTGAAGGCCGACGACGTGGCAGAGCCGTTAACCGACAATGTGCCACCCGAGACAGTCGTGGTGCCGGAATAGGTGTTGGCCCCGCTGAGTGTGACGGTGCCGGTGCCGGTTTTGGCAAGCGCCCCGGTTCCGGCCAGAACGGCGCTGATCGTGCCCGACTGGGTCGCGAAAGTGCCCGATGATGACAATGTGCCGTTTGACACGGTTGCGCCATTGAGTGTGATGGTGCCGGTGCGGGTCTGTGTTGTCGTGCCGAGATCAAGCGTTCCACCGGTGAGGTTAAGTGCGCCTGCGGCATCCCCGAGTGTTCCCGATCCTGACAGGGTTAATGTTCCCGCCGAAAGGTCCGTTGTGCCGGTATAGGTGTTGGCCCCGCTGAGCGTGACGGTGCCGGTTCCGGTTTTGGCAAGCGCCCCGGTCCCGGCCAGAACGGCGCTGATGGTGCCTGACTGGGTATCGAAGGTGCCCGATGATGACAATGTGCCATTTGACACGGTTGCACCATTGAGTGTGATGGTGCCGGTGCGGGTCTGTGTCGTCGTGCCGAGATCGAGCGTGCCGCCGGTCAGGTTCAGCGCACCTGCGGCATTTCCGAGTGTTCCCGATCCTGACAGGGATAATGTGCCCGCCGAAAGATTTGTTGCGCCGGAATAGCTGTTGGCGGCACTGAGTGTCAGGGTGCCTGCGCCGTTTTTGGTCAGTGCCCAGCTGCCGGTGCCGCCCGATCCGGCCTGATCGGTGATGGTATTGGCAAGGGTTTGTGTGTTGCCGGTATCAGGATTGAAGGTCAGGGTGCCGCTGCCTTGCAGGAAAACACCATCGCCAAAGGCAGAGCCGTCCTCGGCCGTGCCCGCCGCACCGGTTCCGCCGTTTCCGCCGGTGACAGTGTTGTTATTGACGGTCAGGGTTCCGGCGATGGTCAGGGTTGCGCCATCCATGACAAAGATGGCACCCCCGGCACCAAGGCCACCACCCCCGGCCGCCTGAGAGATGGTACCGCTTGAGACACCGTTGCCCGCGCCAAATCCGCCCTGACCGACATCGGCGACGCTGCCAAGGCCGCCACCGCCGCCGCCGCCGCCAAAACCGCCATCGCCCCGGAATGCGCCACCCCCGCCGCCAAAACCGCCATTACCGGCTTTGCCGCCGCCGCCGCCAAAGCCGCCATCGGGGTCGTCGGTAAACGTGCCATCAATGCCGTTGACACCGCCGCCGCCGACCGACTGGTCGCCGGAACCGCCGCCGCCGCCATTGTTGCCACCCGTACCGCCACCGCCACCTAAATTGGCGCCATCCCCACCGGCACCTTCGCCCTGGGCGATCCCGTCACCGCCATTGCCACTATTTGATCCACCGGTTGCCCCGCTGCCAAGGCCGCCGCCGCCGCCGTTAGTGCCACTGACAACCGTGCCGCCATCGCCCCCCATGCCGCCGCCGCCGCCGGTGACCCCACTTGCGGTTTGTGCACCGCCATCACCGCCGGTTGCGGCGTTGTTTTGCGCGACAAGGTTGCTGATGGTGACATTGGCGCCGTCCTTGACGAACAGGGCCCCACCAAGTCCGGCACCGCCGCCTGCGGCCTGGCCTGCATCGCCACCAGATGCAACCGCATTCTCGATGGTCAAGTCGTTGATTGCCACGGTGCCGGAATACACAAGCAGGCCGCGAAACGCGTTATTGCCACTCAGCGTATTGCCATTGCCGTTCAGCGTGATGTTGCTGTTTAACGCGTTCAGGTCGCCGCTGGTCAGCGTGATGGTGCCCAGACCATTTTGGACATCGATGGTGTTGGTGCCACCCGCAGCGTTGGCATCAAAAATCGCCTGCCGCAGGGAACCGGCACCGCTGTCGGCGGTGTTGGTGACATTGAACGTTGCGGCCTGTGCCGATCCGATTGGCGCGGTGGATAACAGGATCAGGGGGACAAGACCGTATCGGGTGTGCGCAAAGATACCGCGCCAGCACGAGAATTGACGTGCCCGCCGGGATGGTTGATGCGGATCCATGTAACAGCACGCCTTTGGTCATGAGAAATAAGAGGTTCCCATTCCTTTGGGCGACTTTCGCAAAGGGCACAACCCGCTATCTGAGAGCGTGGACTTTATTCTGCGCAATGTGGATAAGGGCTTGCGCAAAGTGGATAATTGGCAGGTTTTTTTGATAAAAAGACCATCCGTCGGCGGGGCATGGCCGCCACGCGCCCGGATCAGTTTGCCGGTCTGGCATCGGCCCTTTGGGAAAGATCGTCAAGATAGGCGAGAAGATCGGCGATGGTTTCAGGGGTGAAGGTGAATTCCGGCATGGTCAGTTGATCGTGCGACACGGTGATGCCTTCGGCAAGGGCCTCTTCGAGGTTTTCAATCGGCCAGCGCTGACCGAAGCTTGCCAGTGGCGGGGCGGTGGTGATCGCCGGGTCGGGATAGGGATCACCGGCAAATTCCATATGACAGCGCAGGCAGGTCTGTTCGGCAATCGCCTTGCCACGAGTGATATCGCCCTGTTCCTCGTCGCGATGGGCAAGCTGGTTGCTGATCAGCAGGAAGGCCGCGGCGGCGACCCCGGTGATCAGGATGACAAGGCTTCGTTTGCGTATCATGGTGGTTCCCTCTTTCGTCTTTGGCGGGAGTATAGCGCCATTTGGTAAATGAAGTTTTTCGAATGTGCAGGCGGGATGTTGCGAAAGATATTGATAATCAGTCTTAATATCTGCTAGTGAAGCATCGTTGTTTGTGCCGTCCCGAGGAAATACGGCTTTGTCCGCGAACCCCAACGCCCTTGTTCTTTTCATGTCGCATCGCCCGGCGCTGGTGAATTATGCCAGCAGCATCACGGGTAATCGCGTGCAGGCCGAAGACCTGGTGCAGGAAGCCTGGTTGCGGTTTGACGCGGCATCGGATCGGCGGCTGATCGAGGATGCGACGGGATATCTTTACCGGATCGTGCGCAACCTGGCGCTGGATAGCAAACGCAGGCTGGCGCGGGAAAACCGCGTGACCAGTGCCGGGGATTTTGACGAGGTGGCCCGGATATCGGCCGATATTGCCCCGGACCCGGAAACCGTCGCCCTTTACAAGGATGAATATGCGATCGTGATGGCGGCGATGGACGAATTGCCCGAACGCACCCGCATTGCATGCGAGATGCATCGGTTTGGTGGCGCGAAGCTTAAGGAAATTGCCGCCTTCCTCGATATTTCCGTGCCGCTGGCGCACAAGCTGGTGGCGGACGGGATCGAGCATTGCAAACAGCGGCTGGATCAGGCATGAGCCGGGTTCACAATATTTATAGAAAAAAGTTCCGCAAATGCGTTTAGTAGTTGTAGGAACTTTAGCTTTGGTTCTTTTCGGGGCAGGCCGGTGCGCACCCGCAATCTGCGATACCGACCGGGAATAGAGACGAGAATGGCAGCGAACACAGATGCGATCCCGCCGCAGGCCTCACGGGAGGCGACCGACTGGCTGATCCTGTTGCAGGAAGAGCCGGACGATCAGGATATTCTGCGCGCATTTGCGGAATGGTGCGAACGTGACCCCGCACATATGCAGGCATGGAATGCCACGCGCCGGACGGCGGATGTGATGGCGACAGGCGCGCCTGAGCATGCTGATCGCTGGCAGCCCTTCGTTCGTGAGATGCGAACGGGCGGTGAAGGATCGTTCGTTTCATCATCATCGCGCAAAGACAATGTCGTGCGCCCGGCTTTCGGGCGGCGAAAGATGTGGCTTGTTGGCGGGCTTGCCATTGCCGCATCGCTTTTTGCAGCAGTAATCGGGCCGGGGATCGTTACCCGTGCCGTCACCGGCTGGCAGGCCGATTATGTGACCGATACCGCCGAGATGCGCACCATCACCCTTGCCGATGCCAGCACGGTGACGATGGCACCCGAAAGTGCGATCCGGGTGCGTTACGAGGCGGGCGAGCGCCATATCGACCTTTTGGGTGGCGAGGCGTTTTTTGAGGTCACCCCGGATGCCGAACGGCCCTTTACGGTTTTTGCCGACGAGGTTGGCGTGACGGTGCTTGGTACCGGGTTTGACGTGCGGCGCAATGAGGCGGGCACGGATGTTGCGGTCGAGCATGGTCTGGTGCGGGTCGGGTTTGATCAGATCACCCCGCCGGTCGCAGAGTTGCTGGAAGCCGGGCAAAGTGCCAGCGTGACATGGCAGGGGGCGGTGGCGCGTGGCCAATTGCCTGCAGGTCAGGTTGCCGCGTGGCGGCAGAACCAGTTGATTGCTCAGGATCAGCCGCTGGGTACCGTGATTGACGGGCTGCGGCGCTATTATCCGGGCCGGATCATCATCACCGATGATGCGCTGGCGACCCGGCCGGTTACGGGGGTCTATAACCTTGCCGATCCGCTGGCGGCCCTTCGCGGGATTGCACGGGCGCAAAATGCGGTGGTGCGGCAGGTGACGCCGTGGGTTTTGCTGGTGTCGGCATCCTGAGAACGGCCTGAAACAGGCCGTTTGACAAAAATCTGAAAAATTTTCCGAAGTTTTTTTGAAAAAAAATCCCCGAGGCACGTTTTGTGTTTTAAGCGCAAATGAGAAGCGTTTTTATTCTCATTTGTGATCATGTATATGACGCAGAACGGAGATCCATGGAATGACCACAGGGGGTAAGGCGGGTATGCGGAGCCGCAGCAGACAGACGGTTTTTGCAAGCGCGCTTTTGGTGACAAGCGCATTGGTGCCGGTATTGGTCGCGGCACCGGCGATGGCGCAGGCACAGGTGGCGCAAAGCGGGGCGGGGGTCCTTGCCGCGTCACATGCATTTGAGATTCCGGCGCAATCCATGACCAGCGCGCTGGCCCTGTTCGGGCAGCAGTCCGGTCTTCAGATCACGGTTGATGGCGCACTTGTGCGCGGGGTTGATGCGCCAGCGGTCAGCGGCAGCATGACATCGCAGCAGGCGCTGGACCGGCTGTTTGCCGGAAGTGGCCTGACCTATAACATTTCCGATGACGGCACCGTGGTGGTCGAGCAGATCGCAACCGGTGCGGCGGCGGCAGAAGGCGAGGTTCTTGATCCGATCCGAATTGAGGGCAATGCAGAGGGGGTCTATGGCCCGATGGGGCCGACACGCGATAGCGTTGTTGCCAGCCGGTCGCGCACGGCATCGAAAACCGACACGCCGATTCTGGATGATTCCGCCGCCGTTTCCGTGGTGACGCAGAAGGAACTGGAAACCCGCAATGTGCAGGATATTCAGCAGGCGGTCGCCTATAGTGCAGGCGTGCAGGCGGGCGAATATGGATCGGATGTGCGGTATGACTATATCCGTATCCGCGGTTTTTATTCGTCGCTTTCGACCTATCGCGATGGATTGTCGTCACGGACCTATAACTTCACAACCGCCCGTCAGGAACCCTATGGCCTTCAGCAGGTCGATATCCTGAAAGGATCGACATCAAGCCTGTTTGGCATGAACGGGCCGGGGGGCTTGGTCAATCTGATTACCAAACGCCCGCAGGACGAAGCCGGTGGCGAGGTTTTCACGACCCTTGGCGAAAACCATGTGCGCGGTGGCGGGGATGTGACCGGCCCGGTCGCGGAAGACAGCAACTGGACCTATCGCCTGACCGGGCTTTGGCAGGATGCGGAGCGCGAACAGGATTATTCGCAGGATGACCGTGTGTATATTGCGCCGGCCTTTACCTATAAGCCGAAGGCGGGAACGGAACTGACGATCCTGACCAGTTACAGCAACCGCGAAAGCAGTCTGGGTTATGGCTTCCCGGCCGGGATTGAAACCAGCCGCAATGCGTTTTTCGGTGAACCGGATTTCAACACTTTCGATACCGAAGAAACCAATATCGGGTATGAGTTCTCGCACCAGATTACCGACAAGCTGCAATTCCGCCAGAACGCGCGTTACACCCATGTCGATCTGGATTACGAGACGGTTTACCTGCACGATACCACGCCGCTTGGTGACCGTTGGGCTTTTGCGATTTATGGCGAGCTTGACCGTTTTGCCATCGACAACCAGATGCAGTACGACACTGCACTGAATGAAACGTTCGACAGCAAGACGTTGGTGGGGTTTGACTACAACCGCGATCAGAACCGCGAACAACGCTACGACGGAACGGCATCGCCGATTGATCCTTACAACCCGTCTTATTGCGGGCTTTCGTGCATCAACTTTACCAGTAACTCGGACACGGAAATCACGCAGGCGGCTTATGGGCTTTATGCGCAGGAACAGCTTACGATTGCCGATGACTGGATCGCGACCGTGGGTGGGCGTTTCGATTATGTCCAAAGCGATACCGATACACTTAGCAGCGGGGTAACCGAGGAACGCGATGACCATAAATTCACCTCGCGCGTTGGCCTGACCTACAAGGCGACGGACGAGGTTTCGGTTTACGGGAACTATTCGGAATCCTTCCAGCCGGTTTACGGCAGTGCGGCTTCCCGCCCGGACGGGACCGCGCCACAGGAAGGCACGCAATATGAGGTTGGCGTCAAATATCAGCCGACTGCGATTGATGCGATGTTTACCGCGGCCCTGTTTGACCTGACACAGGAAAACGTTTCGCAGTGGAATTCCACCACGTCGACCTATCAGCAGATCGGCGAGATCAATTCACGCGGGTTGGAGCTTGAAGGCAAGATGTCGCTTGATGAGCGGACCAATCTGACGCTGGCCTATACCTATCTTGATGCCGAAATCAAAGACGATGTTGTTGCGGGCAATGTCGGCAATCGTCCGTCAAACGTTCCTGAACATAATGCATCGGCGTGGCTGGATTACACCATTCCGGAACATGGGGTGTTTGGTGACCTGACCCTTGGTGGTGGTGTCCGTTTTGTCGGGTCACGCTATAACAACGATGCCAATACCGATCTGCTGGGATCGCATACGGTGGTTGATGCCATGGTGAATTACATGGTGACGGACAATGTCAGCCTTGCGGTCAATGCGACCAACCTGTTTGACCGGGAATATGTCGCGTCCAACACGTTCGGCAGCCGTTTCTATGGCGAGGGCCGCACGGTTCTGGCGACGCTGAAATATAGCTGGTAAGATTTCCGATCCGTAAAGATGCAGGCGGCCGTATCCCCGTGATACGGCCGTTTTGCATGGCGGGGTTGCTGGTTGGTGTCTCTATCGGAAAACGGAAACCTTTGGTAGAATTCCGCAACGTTCCGGGAGGACATCATGGATCAGCGTCTTTTGGGTAAAACGGTTCTGGTATTTGGTGGTGGCTGCTGTGCGCCGGGATGGGGAAATGGCAAGGCGACGTCCGTGCTGCTGGCCCGGGCCGGGGCGAAGGTGGCGGTGGTTGATATCAACAAGATCGCCGCAGATGAAACCGCATCGCTGATCGAGGAAGAAGGCGGCGAGGTCATTGCCTTGACCGCCGATATCACCAAACGCGATCAGGTTGATATTGCGGTTTCGACGGCACGCGGGTCGCTGGGCGAGATTGATGTACTGGTCAATAATGTCGGGATGGTGATTGGCGGCGGGCTTGAACGGCTTGACGTTGAAGACTGGCACAGCGCGTTTAAGACCAATGTCACCGGGTTTTTCCATAGCTGCCAGGCGGTGATGCCCGCGATGCGCAAACGCAAAAGCGGATCGGTGATCAATATCGGATCGGTCAGCGGGGCGCGGCAGATGGGGATTGATTATCCGGCCTATGCCGCAGCCAAGGCGGCCGTTGCGCAATTCACCAAATCGCTTGCGGTGGAATATGCGCCGCATCATGTGCGGGTCAATGCGGTGGTGCCGGGGCTTATTCATACGCCACTGGTCGAGGCATCGCTGGCACGGCTTTATGACGGGGCCGAGATCAACCGCATTCTTGAAACCCGCAATGCACAGGTGCCGATGGGGCATATGGGCGATGCGTGGGATGTGGCAGAGGCGGTTTTGTATCTGGCATCGGACGGGGCGAAATATGTCACGGGGATCGAGCTTGTGGTTGATGGCGGGTTAAGCTGCACCACACGGTGATGGGCGACACGGTGACGGGCCATGAGGTGAACTGGTTCACCTGTAGCGGATTTGTGATTTGCCCGATCCGCGTGATTGCAGAAAACTTTTCGCAATCTTGCCGCCAGCATCATGATTTCCGCCCCGGCCCATCCGAAACAGGGAGCTTACGATGAACCGTTTGACTGCCAAAGATTTCTCGCCGGAACTGCTTGAACTTTATGATTTCTATGCGCATGGGATCATTTCGCGCCGCGAATTTCTTGACCGGGCCGCGAAATATACTGTCGGCGGGGTCACCGCAATGTCGGTTTTGGCGTCGCTTAGTCCGGATTATGCGCTTGCGACACAGGTCGAGTTTACCGATCCCGATATTGTCGCCGAATATATCATGTATCCGTCGCCCAACGGCCATGGCGAGGTGCGGGGCTATCTGGTGAAGCCCGCAAATCTGACGGGCAAGGTGCCCGGCGTGGTGGTGGTGCACGAAAATCGCGGGCTTAACCCCTATATTGAAGACGTTGCGCGAAGGGTGGCCAAGGCCGGCTTTATTGCCCTTGCCCCGGATGGGCTGACATCGGTTGGCGGATACCCTGGCAATGATGACAAGGGGCGCGAATTGCAGCGTCAGGTCGACCCGACCAAGCTTATGAATGATTTCTTTGCCGCCATCGAATTCCTGACCGCGCATGAGGCGACGACGGGTAAAACCGGCATAACCGGTTTTTGTTATGGCGGGGGTGTTTCGAATGCGGCGGCGGTGGCCTATCCGGAACTTGGTGCTGCGGTGCCGTTTTACGGCCGTCAGGCGGACGTGGCTGATGTGCCGCGCATTCAGGCGCCGTTGCTGTTGCATTATGGTGAACTGGACGAGCGGATCAATGAAGGGTGGCCTGCTTACGAGGCGGCATTAAAGGAGCATAACAAGGTTTATGAGGCCTATATCTATCCAGGCGCCAATCACGGGTTCCATAATGATTCCACCCCCCGCTATGACGAGGAGCAGGCCAAGCTTGCCTGGGATCGCACGATTGCGTGGTTCAATAAATATCTGAGCTAGGCGCGTTCTGCGTTCTGGCCCGCACGTTCATCTACAGCCCGGTGGTGACTATTCCGCCGGGCTGTTTTGTTTTCGGCTGTCTTGTTTGGTGGGCTTGACGGGAATGGCTTTTACGATACATCATAAGTTACATGATTCGATGTGGCTTGTGATGAAGGAGCATTTCCGATGCAAAACGCGACCGAACGGCCGGAAAACCCGGTTGAATTCTGGGAAGATCATTATCGGACAAAAAAGACCGACTATTCGGGTAATCCGGGGGAGTTGCTGGTGCGGTATGTGGCCGACCTGACGCCGGGGCGGGCATTGGATATCGGCTGTTCGCATGGGGATGATGCGCTTTGGCTGGCCGGGCGGGGCTGGGATGTGACGGGGGCGGATATTTCGCAAACCGCGATTGCGCGGGCGCAGGAGCGTCTGGTGGGGAGTGATCTTGCGGGGCGGGTGCGGTTTGTCGCCTGCGATCTGGAACGCGAGATGCCGGACGGGGAATATGACCTTGTCACCGCATCCTATTTTCAGTCGCCGGTAGCCCTTGCGCGGGCCGACATCCTTCGGCGTGCGATGGCAAAGCTGGTGCCGGGCGGATATTTCCTGTGTATCGCGCACGCATCGGCCCCGCCGTGGCGCAAGGGAAATGGTGAACACCAATTCCCGACCCTTCAGGAAGAGCTGGACGGGCTTGAGCTTAAACCCGGTGAGTGGATTTTGCACAAGGCCGGGAATGTGACGCGCAGGATGACCGGGCCGGAGGGGCAGGTTGCAGAAGTGATGGATATCGTACTGTTTTTGCAGCAACCGTCATTGTCGCTTTAAAGAGTTGCGGCTTTGGCGATATGGACCGTAAGGAACTTATGTCTCTTAGGCGGTTTTATCACGTTTTCAGTGTCTTTAGACGCGGATCGGCAGGAAGCTGCGCAGGGCGGCAATGACTGCCTGTGGGGATTCTTCAGGTAATAAATGTCCTGCGTGGATCGTCATTCCCGTGACGTCGTTAGCCCACTGCGACCATATTTCGATTTGGGGCTTGGCCGTGTTTCGGGGATCACTCGTTGGCCATAGGACCTGGACCGGGCATAAGAGCTTTTTGCCGCTTGTTCTGTCGATCCGGTCAAGGTCCGTATCTTCGTTCATTGCTGCCCGGTAGTCCTCGCAAATGGCGTGACGTACTTTGGGATTGCGAAAGGCTTCGCGATAGATGGCAAGTGCCTGTGGCTCGATATTGTCAAGGCCGTTGGCCATTGTGGCCAAGCTGTGTTCGATGAAGGCATCGGGTGCTGCTGCCAGAAGTTTTTCAGGTAAACCTGCTGGTTGTGACAGGAAAAACCAATGGAAATTCCTGGCGGCGAATTGGTGATCAACAGCAGACATTGCGTCAAGCACCGGAACAACCGCAAGGGACGAGAAGGCCGTCACCAAATCCGGGTAATCCAGAGCAAGACGAAATCCTGCACGTGCCCCGCGGTCATGCCCGACAACCGCAAACTTCTGATATCCAAGATGTTGCATCAAGGCCGTCAGGGACCGGGCCACACGTTGTTTTGTCCAGCGTGGTTTTGTGGTGCCGATCTGACTTGCGCCATATCCTGGCAAATCAGGAATGATAAGTGTCCATGAGCGCGCAAGATCATGAGCGATTTTTCGCCATGCGATATGGGTCTGAGGATAGCCGTGCAATAGCAGCAATGGCGCGCCATTTCCGCCAATTACGCCAGCAAACCGAACATCATCAACCGTAACATCCAGCCGTCGAAAGCCGGGGAAAAAAGACATGGATGCCGTTTTATCGGTGAGTAAATCCATTGTGTATCCTGCGAAGCATTCGGTTCTTGGGTGCGCCAATGCACGTTCTGATGATTATTTGTAGTGATCGATACAAATAATCTCTTGCGTCAGGAAGTCAAGTTATGTTTAGTGATCGCTACAAATTGTCATTTTTACTGCGGGCGTGAATGGCCTTGCAAACAAAGGATGGAAAGCAAAATGGCGATGAACAGGCGCGACCTGATCAAGAGTGCCGGTATGATGGGCATGCTGGGAATGGCATCAGCGGTTGCTGCACCCGCAAAAGCTGCGGATGCCTCTGAAGGACTTGTCGGCAAGGGGGCATCAAAGTTCATTCTGGTGCATGGTGCGTTTCATGGGGGGTGGTGTTATGGCCGAGTTGCCGCGCTTTTGCGCAAGGCGGGGCATCAAGTTTGGACGCCTTCATTAAGCGGTATGGCCGAGAATGCGCATCAATTTTCCGGATCGATCAATCTTTCGACCCATATCGAGGATATTGTTCGTCTGATTGATGTTGAAGACATTGATGATGCCGTGTTGTGCGGGCATTCCTATGGTGGAATGGTGATTGCCGGTGTCGCGGATAAACGGCTAAAAGCGATCCGCTCGATTGTTTATCTGGATGCTTTCATGCCGGCTGATGGACAGTCGTTATTTGACCTTGATGCGCCGGGTGCCGTGCAAGCTCATTTGAACAGTGCCGCCAATAATGGCGGCTATACAATCCCGCCTATACCGTCTTCGATCTTTCGGGTGAACGAGGCCGATCAGGCCTATGTGGACAGCAAATGCACCGCGCAGCCGCTTGCGACATTCAGCGAGCGCATAAAACTTGGTGGCGATTATCAAAGGGTTGCGAAAAAAACATTCGTCTATGCCGAGGGATGGAAGGATATTTCGCCGTTTGGCGGTGCTTACGAAAAGGCAAAGACAGATTCCGGTTTTGTGACGCATAAAGTGCCGTGCGGGCATGATGTCATGATCGATATGCCTGATCATTTGGCAAAGATTTTGGTTGATGCCGTATAGCGAATCTTCTGTGTGTCTGCCGCTTTGTTCTGTTGAAGCGGCAGACACACTGTGATTGCCCGTCAATTCCTTGCCTTTTTGGGGTGTCTTGTATTTAGTGACAACCATGAACAAACAACCAGTATCCAGACGGAAAGGCCCCCGCAGTTTTGATCGCGATGAAGCGGTCAAAACTGCCATGCACCTTTTTTGGCGTCATGGATATGAAGCCGTTTCGATTAATGATCTGACACGGGCAATCGGTATTGCGCCGCCCAGTTTATACAGTGCGTTTGGCAGCAAGGCCGGATTATTCCGCGAGGCTCTAGAGCTTTATGATGGATTGCCCGGTGCGCTTGATGGACTGACCGAAGCGGCGACACTTGAGGATGCGATCAGTGGATTGCTGCACCGGGCGGTGGAGGTGATTACAGATCCCGCACGTGAAGCAGGCTGCATGATTTCTACGGGAATGCTCGAATATGGGGCCGATCACGCGGATATTGCGGCGTCTTTATCCATGCGACGAAGTCAGATGCAATCACGTATTGCAGAAACGCTAAACCGTTGGCTCGACAAGAAAACGGCGGATGCCAAGGCGTTTTATTTAGCCACCGTCATGCAGGGAATGTCGGTGCAGGCTCGTGATGGTGTTGCACGTTCTGATCTTAAGCAGATGATAAATGAGGTGCTGGCCGGTTTGCGCTTGTAAGTCGAAATGATCGCAGCATCCGGAATGATGCGCGCATTATTATACCAGAAGCGAAAAGGGCGGGATCATGTGACCCCGCCCTTTGTTTTTTATTCGCGGAACTTTTCGCGGGCCGGGGCACCGCCGCGACCGCGTTTGAGGCTGGGCAGGGCCAGCATGGCGAGCACGAAAAGCCCGGTTGCCAGTTTCAGGTCGGGCGGAGGCATCCCGGCGGCCAGGCACAGCGACACCAGCTGATAATAGATGATCGCACCGACAAACGGGGCGAGGAGCTGTCGGAAGACGCTGTGTTTGCCAACAATCGCCTCGCCGATCATGAGTGCGGCCAAGCCATTGATCAGGATGCCAAGGCCCATATTCACATCGGCAAAGCCCTGTGACTGGACCATAAGCGCGCCG
The DNA here is from genome assembly GCF_001613805.1 of Thalassospira lucentensis. Taxonomy (GTDB): domain Bacteria; phylum Pseudomonadota; class Alphaproteobacteria; order Rhodospirillales; family Thalassospiraceae; genus Thalassospira; species Thalassospira lucentensis_A. The sequence goes on along the minus strand of NZ_LPVY01000021.1, from coordinate 187,211 downwards.
CTGGTGGCCGAAAAGGCGCTGGCAAGGCCAACACCGCCGATGGTCGAAACCCAGACGGAAATGCCTTGGGCCTCTGCCATGGCCGGGTTGGCGCCGACAGCGCGCATGGCCGTGCCCTTTTCGGTTTTGAAAAACCAGTTGAGCGCCACAAACACCGCCGCCCCGATGATCCCGGCAATGATGATCTTGGCCGCCGGGAAGCCGGGCGTGACGAAGGGTGCCCAGTCAAAGACCGAACCGGTGCCAAAGATCGACAGGTTCGATTTGCCCATGATGCGCAGATTGATGCTGTAAAGCATCGTCATCATCAGGATCCCGGCCAGAAGCGTGTGGATGCGGAACCGCAGATGGATGAGCGCGGTACAGCAACCAGCAGCAAAACCGCACAGAAGGGCGGCGATGATCGCCAGGGCCGGATTGATTCCGGCGGCAATCAGAACCCCGGCAACACAGCCGCCCAGCGGATAGGCGCCTTCGCTGGTGAGGTCGGGGAAATGCAGGGTGCGAAACGGGATCATGATCCCCATGACGACGAAAGCCAGAATAAGGCTTTGGGCCAATGTCACGGGTACGAGTGCCACATAGCTTGTGAAGGTCGAAGAAAGGAATTCCATCATCAATCAGGCCCCCAGCAACATGGCATCGGATTTGACCGAGAAATGATCGATCAGCTTTGCCACCGTGACATCGGCCTTTTCTTCGCCGCCGATTTCCAGTTTGACCTTGCCCGCGTCCAGCATGATGACGCGGTGGCCGTAATCAACCGCGTGCTGCATGTTATGGGTGACCATCAGGGTGGTGAGTTTAAGCGCATCAACCGCGCGCACGGTTGCCCCCATGACAAGATCGGCAGTGCGCGGATCAAGGGCGGCGGTATGTTCATCAAGCAGCAGCAGATCGGGCGATCCGCCGACCGCCATGATGAGCGACAGCGATTGACGTTGCCCGCCAGATAGCAGTTCAACGCGGGTATCAAGCCGGTTTTCAAGGCCAAGACCCAGGATTGACAGGCGTTCCTTGTAATCAGCAAGACGTTTGGCATTAAGCCCACGGGCAAAGGTGCGGCTTTTGCTGCGCAGTTCGGCCAGAAGCATGTTTTCGGCAACCGTCATGCTGGCAGCAGTACCCAGCATCGGATCCTGAAACACACGGGCAATGCGCATGGCGCGTTTATGCACGGGCGTGTTGGTGACATCATCGCCATTGATCAGGATCTGGCCGCGATCAAGGGGCATCGCGCCGGAAACGGCGTTTAGCATCGTGCTTTTGCCCGCCCCGTTGGAGCCGATGACAACACCGAATTCGCCGGTTTGAAGTGTCAGCGAAAGATCATCAAGCGCGACTTTTTCGTCGGGCTGGCCTTTGTAAAAGGTTTTTCGTGCAGACCGGATTTCAAGCATCCGTATCCTCCGTAAAGCAACATTGGCGCCCCCCGGTGATACCGGAATGCGGGGCGCCAAATGTCATGTGAGGCCGGATCAGATTATTCGACGACGCAGCCGCAATTGGCGAGTGCCTCGGGAATGGTGATGCCAAAGGCATCGGCGGCTTTTTTCGAAATCAGTGGCTCGTGATTGACATAGGATGGTTTGGACGGTGCGATGGATGCCGCGTCCTTGCCATTGAGGATTTCCGCCGCAATGATGCCGGCACTTAAACCGACCTGCGCATAATCGACCGAGAAGCTGGCAGGCACGGTGCCATTGGCAACGGCCGAGCTATCGGAATTGACAATCGGAACGCCGATCTGGCGCGCAGCCGCCGAAACCGCGGCAATCGCCGGCTGGATCAGGTTTGATGCCGGGGTATAGATGACATCGGCCTTGCCAGCGACCGACGTGATGCGCTGCTGGATATCATTGACGTTATCAATGCCGACCGGAACGACTTCAAGGAAGTGCGCCGGGGCCAGTTCCTGGACCTTTTCAAGCAGGGCGACGTCATTGGCTTCGCCCGGGTTATAGGGCAGGGCAAGACGTTTGGCATTCGGCAACAGCAGTTTGGTGAATTCCAGAACCGCGTCGATATCCTGCAAGTCCGATGCACCGGTCATGCCTTCATCACCGGCTTCCCAAGACGGGACCAGCTTGGCGGCGACCGGGTCGGTCACGGCGGAAAACACGATCGGAATGCCCGATCCGGCCAAGGCTTTTTTGGCGATCTGGGAAACCGGGGTGGTAACGGTAAAGATCAGTTTGGGATTTTCGGCCTGCAATTTGGCGATCATCTGGGGCACCAGAGACGCATCAAAATTGGTGTGGCTTTCGGAATAGACAACATCGGTTCCCTCGGCAAAGCCGCCGCTTGCCATGCCTTCCTTGAAACCGGCGATGGCGGCGTTCAGCTGCGGATGTTCACCGAAATTGGCAATGCCGACCCTGATCGGTTCGGCAGATGCGGTGCCGATGGCCCCCAGCATCGCGCCAGCAATCAGAAGACCGGAAAGCGGACCGGATTTGAAGATTTTCATTTTTTACGAAGCTCCCTGATTTATCAGGCCGGTATGTGGCAGACCGACCCTGCCAACGGATCATGCGAAGTTCGTCACGGCCCGTCAACAGGATGTCACGCGCAGCACTGTAGAATTATCAGGGAAAGGTGATGTTGTTATTCGGCGGCCCGGGATGCAGGCGATTGTTCTCGCGCCATATCGCGGTCGGTGGCCGGCGGCATGCCAAACATGCGGCGATATTCGCGTGTGAACTGCGACACGCTTTCATAGCCGACATCATAGGCGGCACTGCTTGCGGTCATGCCTTCGGCCATGATCAGGCGGCGAGCCTCGATCAGGCGGAGCTGTTTTTGAAACTGCCGCGGGGACAGCGAGGTTACGGTTTTGAAATGCTGGTAAAACGAGGACGGGCTCATGCCCGCAGTTGCGGCAAGACGGTCCACCGGCAGAGGTTTGCTGAATTCTTCGCGCAGGATGGCGACCGCGCGTGCCACGCGCTGGGTATGGCTGTCGGGCCAGCCAAGTTGGCGGATGGCAGTGCCATGCGGGCTGGTCAGAAGCCAGTAATGCAATTCGCGGATCAGGGATTGATGGAGCATCGGAACGGCATCGGGACGATCAAGCAGACGCATCAGGCGAAGGGCGGTATCGGCGACCTCGGCATCGGTGGGGGCGACAATGACGGCGGCATCATCGCTTTGCGGCGGGGTGCCCATCTGCAATGACAGGTCGGCAATGACCGATGGATCAAGATCAAGCACCAGCGACATATAGGGCGCATCGGAACTGGCATCGGTGATCTGGCTTACGGTCGGGACATCCGCCGTGATCAGAAGGGTATCACCCGGGCGCAGGGTGAAGGTCCGATTGCCAAGGGCAACCTGTTTGCTGCCCTGAAGGATCAGGCAAACCAGCGGGCGGGAGATGGCATAATCCAGCCCGCTTGGCGTGACGGACCGGATGGTCGTCAGGCCGGGAATGGGTGTCTGGGCCAGTCCGCTGTCGATGGCGCGGGTATCAAGCCATGACCGGACCGAGGTGAGAAGCGCGTTTGTCATGCCGTGATCCTAATCCCGATTGATATCGTCGTAAATATGGTTTGGAGGATTAGGCTAAGTATACCGAGGTTCCGGCAACGACGGGCGGGAGGGGGCAGCAGTATAACGGACAACACCAAACAGCGTGAACCAACATCACCAAACCAAGGAGTTGTCCGATGACCAAGATTTCAATTGTAACCGGTTCCAGCCGCGGCCTTGGCCGCAATACCGCCCTTGCCATTGCCCGCCACGGCGGGGATGTAATCGTGACCTATCACAGCCGTTCTGATGATGCCGATGCAGTGGTTTCGGAGATTAAGGCAATGGGCCGGAAGGCATTGGCCCTGAAGCTTGATGTTGCTGACATTTCCAGCTTTGCCGGTTTTGCCGAAAATCTGCGCACCGGATTGCGCGACGTCTGGGGCCGGGAAACGTTTGACCATCTTGTCAATAATGCCGGTCATGGCGACATGGCATCGATTGCCGAAACCACCGAGGCACAGTTCGACAAGCTGGTTGATGTGCATTTCAAAGGGGTTTTCTTCCTAACGCAGGCTTTGTTGCCGCTGATTGCCGATGGCGGGCGGATCGTGAACCTGTCTTCGGGGCTGACCAAGGGGGCATTCCCCGGATTTTCCGCCTATTCGGCGGTCAAGGGCGCGGTCGAGGTGCTGAGCCTTTATATGGCCAAGGAATTTGGGGCACGCGGCATTGCGGTCAATACGGTCGCCCCGGGCGCGATTGAAACCGACTTCCTTGGCGGTGCGGTGCGCGATACCCCGGATCTGAACAAGGTATTTGCCGAAATGACGGCACTTGGCCGGGTGGGCGTGCCTGATGATATCGGGCCAATGATCGCCAGCCTGCTGTCAGAAAACAATCGGTGGGTCAATGCCCAGCGGATCGAGGTTTCCGGCGGGCAGGGTATCTAAGCCCGGTCAGGAACCGACTGCAAAGGCCCGGCTGGAAATCGAAACCGAATTTCCGGACGGGTCTTTCATATTGGCGAACTGATAGCCATCCGCCTGATGGATCGGTCCGACATCAACGCCGTGGGCAACCAGTTGTTTGCGGAAGGCGTCGACATTCTTGACGTCAAAGACCAGTTTGATGAGGGACTGGCCTTCTTTCTGTCCCTTGCCCGCAGGATGGAGCATCAGGATCAGCCCATCTGTTGCCGGGCGCAGTTCGACAATGCGGTCGCCCTCGTGACGGATCGCGCGATAGACAAAAAGATCGCCATAGAAGCGGATCATTTCATCGATTTTTTTTGTGTAAATAACGACCCGGTTGCAGGTGATTGGCATCTGGGTTTCCGTTCGCCCCAAACTGTCAGCTGCCACTTGTGCCGCTGAATACGGTGATGCCGTTGACGACAATCCGGCCATCACGCAGCAGTTCCACGTCGTAATTCGTTGTGCCCTGTGTGCCCGGTTCACCGGCAGCAAGGCCATCGACGGCAAAGGGTACCAGCGCGCCCAGCAAAGTCGGGCTTTGCGGGGTGCCGATCAGGTCCTGAAGGCGTTCGCGCCCGATCAGATCAACGTCAAGCTGACCGGAAAAGCCGTAACGCGCGGCCTTTTGGGCGATGAACTCGCCCTTGCCGAGTGCCTCGAGGCCGCGGCCTTCGACATAGATTTCGTCAATCTTGACCGGGGCACCATTATCGGCGGCCTTTTGCCACAGATCATTGGCGATCTGGCGGCGGGCAGCGCGCGGAGCAAGGCCGGTCATCATGTCGTTAAAGCCCTTTTGCAGGATCGGCCGGGCTTCGGACCAGGGCAGACCGGTGCTGCTGCTTTTGATGCGCACGGTGCGCGGTTGCAGAAGGCTTGGCAGCCAAAGGCCGTCATGGGCGTAATCAAGATGGGTTTCATCGTTTTCGCCGGGATAAAGCAGGAAGCTTGTGGATTTGACCGAGCCACGTTTTTCCCGGTTCGGGCCGGTCCATTCGGCGGCCTGCCAGGAAATGCGAGCTTCTTCGGGCATCCAGCGAATGACAAGGCCATTCATCAGCCAATGTTTGCGCGTCACCGGTTCATCACCGATCAGGAAATCCGCCGAACCGGTGAAGTTGACCGGCACACCGTTAACATGGTCCCAGCGCAGGCTGCCAAGTGCCTTGCGCATGGTCAGTTCGCGCTGGTCACTGGTGGCTTCGGCCAGCATTTTGCCGCGTTCGGGAAGTGTTACGCCGATATCGACCTGATTGGCGATATCGGTGTCGTTCATCGTGACCCGGACATCATCAAGGACCAGTTCACGCGCCGAGCTATAACCGCTGAGATCAAGGCGGACGTCGTCATAGGTGAAGATGACGGCACCGTTGCTGTTTTCCGCCGACATTTCGGTGGCGGAAATGCCGTTTTGCATCAGGATCGCATCCATGATTTCGCGGGCCTTTTGCGTTTCAAGTGCAAAGGCGGTTGCGCTGGTTGCGCAAAGGGAAATCAGTGAAACACCAATGCCGATGACAATACGGCGTGCAGGCATGATCGGGGCCCCCAAGGGTAATGGTTTGAACCGTTCCATTGTTTAGCGCAAATTTGGTGAAGATGGGGCAGGGATTGTTGCAGGCTGCCTTCAGGTTGCCCTGAATGGCCCAAGTGTGAAGTGTATCACATCAGCTTGGCCGGGTGATCTGCGATTTGCATATCCGCCGGGATCAGTCGATGGCGCAGCCGATTTTGTCGCGCTTGCTTTCGACGGTCACGCCACACAGGAAGACATCGACGGCGCGTTTGACCCTTATTGTGATCTCTTCCTCGCTGAGTTTGGGTGGAGAGATCATTTTCATGACCTGATTCTGCCAGTCGCCAACAATCATCGCATCGAAGATTTCGGCGTAATGATCGGGATCGTCGATGACAAGATTACCAAGGTCGTTCTGGCGTTTCAGGTAGTTTGCAAGGCGTTTTCGGGTGCTTTCGGGGCCGACTTCAAGGAACTTCTCAACCATTGGTATGAAATGCTGTCCTTCGGAGAACAGAATCTGCGTGAAGCGAACGGCTTCCTCGGTTAGTATCTTGGTCGATAGTTTAAAGGCGAAGTCCGTCAAAGCGTCACGAGGAGGGAGATTGGATTCCAGCGAAATATGCAATTCCGCGGAAAATTCCATGCACCGTTCTGTCATGACGGCTGTCAGCAGCCCATCCTTTCCGCCAAATGCCTCGTAAAGAGTTGTACGTGAGCCACCGGATCGAGAAATTACGTCATTTAGCGTAACGCCAGAGAAACCTTTTTCCAACAGAAGCTGCCATGCAGCATCCATCATCGCGCGTCGCCGTGCGAAGCCGCGACTGGATTGTTTTCCTTGGGTTTCTGACGTTTCGCTCATGGTTTTTCGATCTTTGCTATCGACGTTGTTTTTGGCTCTTGATCGTGCAGCGCACAATGTGTACTGTACCGTACAGTATTTAATAATTCAATGGCAAAGCTGCCTGATATTCCCCCGACAGGGCAGCGCTGCTTACAGGACTGTGAGAAGGAAAATCATTTTGTCGATGCGATCTTGTTTGAAACTTGCAGGCGTTGCTGTGCTTGCATTGATGGTTGCGGCCTGTGACGAGCAGAAAGAAGCGCAACAGTCGGATGCCAGCGCACAGCAGCAGCCACAGGCAACGCCGGTTGGTACCGTGACGCTTGAAGCGCAGACCGTCGGTCTGATCGAGGAAATGCCGGGTCGTACCGTTGCCTTCCGCAAGGCTGCCGTGCGCCCGCAGGTCGATGGTATCATCAAGGAACGCAACTTTACCGAAGGCGCGTTTGTTGAAGCCGGTCAGCAGCTTTATATGATTGATCAGGCCGTCTATATGGCGGAACTTGATGCGGCACAGGCGGAACTTGCCCGGCAGCGTGCGACCCTTGATCAGACGACCAAAACCCGCAAGCGTTACGAAAGCCTTGTGAAAACCCAGGCGGTTTCCGAGCAGACCTTTGACGACGCGATTGCCGCAGAAGCGCAGGCGAAAGCAGCAGTTGCCGCCGCACGTGCACAGGTCGACCAGGCACGTATCAATGTCGAATACACCACCGTAACCGCCCCGATTTCGGGCCAGATCAGTGCATCGGATGTGACCGAAGGTGCGCTTGTGACGACCAACCAGACGGATGCGCTGACCACGATCACGCAGCTTGATCCGATCTATGTCGATGTGACGCAGGCCGGTGGCCGGTTGATGAAGATCAAGCAGGCGATCCAGAACGGCCGCATCCAGGGTGTTGAAGACGGCAAGATCGAGGTTTCCCTGATCATTGATGCGACCGGTGTTGAATATCCGCATACCGGGACGTTGCAGTTTTCCGACGTAACGGTGAACGAAACCACCGGGACGATCCGCCTGCGCGCGGTATTCCCGAACCCGGATGGTGTGCTGCTGCCGGGTATGTTCGTGCGCGGACAGGTGCGTCAGGGCAAGCTTGAAGGGGCCTTCCTTATCCCCCAGAAGGCGGTTATGCGCCGCCCGGATGGCTCGGCCTATGTCTATACCATCGGGGATGGCAAGGTTGTTTCCAAGGATATCCAGATCGAACAGTCGCAAGGCGAGAACTGGCTGGTGACGGATGGTGTCGAGGACGGCGAACAGCTGATCGTCGATGGCATTCAGCGTATTGCACCGGGTGCACCGGTGACGGGACAGCCTGTCGAGACCGCGAATGCCGCCCAAGGTTCAGCCCAGTAAGCTGAAGATTAAGGACGATTTCTAATGGCAAAGTTTTTTATTGATCGCCCCGTCTTCGCCTGGGTTGTGGCCCTGGTGATCATGCTGGCGGGGGGGCTGTCCATTCTGCAGCTGCCGATCGAACAATATCCGTCGATTGCACCGCCATCGGTGCAGATCGAGGCGACCTATCCGGGGGCTTCGGCGGAAACCGTGGAAAACACGGTGACGCAGGTCATCGAGCAGGAAATGAACGGGCTGGATTACCTGCGCTACATGTCGTCGAACAGTAGTGCGACGGGTAGTGCATCCATCACGCTGACCTTCGAACCCGAAGCTGATCCCGATATCGCGCAGGTCCAGGTGCAGAACAAGTTGCAGGCCGCCATGTCGCGCCTGCCAAGCGAAGTTCAGCAGCAGGGCATCACGGTTTCGAAATCGAGCGGTTCGTTCCTGATGGTTCTGGGCTTTGTGTCGGCTGATGGTTCGATGAATGCCGAAGACCTTTCGGATTTCGTGGTTTCGACCATCGAAGACCCGATTGCGCGTGTGAATGGTGTCGGTTCGGTTCAGGTGTTCGGTGCCCAGCACGCGATGCGTATCTGGCTCGACCCGAACAAGCTGATTTCCTATAACCTGACGGTTTCCGATGTCAGTGCCGCGATTGAAGCCCAGAATACCGAAGTCACCGCCGGTCAGATCGGTGGTGCGCCTTCGGTGCCGGGGCAGCAGATCAATGCGACGATTACCGCCCAAAGCAAGCTGCAGACGGTTGACGAGTTTGCCAATATTCTGCTGCGCGTGAACACGGACGGATCGCAAATCCGTCTGGGCGATATCGCCCGTATCGAGATCGGCGGCGAAAGCTATGACGTGATTGCGCGTTATAATGCGCAGGCCGCAACCGGTATCGGTATCAACCTTGCGACCGGGGCCAATGCGCTTGATACCGCCGAGGCGGTCAAGGCGCGCGTCGAGGAACTCAAGCCCTTCTTCCCGCAGGGGATGGAAGTGGTTTATCCCTATGACACGACCCCATTCGTCAAGGTTTCGATCGAGGAAGTGGTTCACACCCTTTTTGAAGCCATCGTGCTTGTTTTCGTGGTGATGTTCGTGTTCCTGCAAAACTGGCGCGCGACCCTGATCCCGACGATTGCGGTGCCGGTGGTTTTGCTGGGTACCTTCGGGGTGCTGGCGGCGTTCGGTTATTCTATCAACACGCTGACCATGTTTGGCATGGTGCTGGCCATCGGCCTTCTGGTTGATGACGCCATCGTGGTGGTCGAAAACGTTGAACGTGTGATGCATGAAGACGGTTTGCCGCCGCGTGAAGCGACGCGCAAATCCATGAGCCAGATTACCGGCGCACTTGTTGGTATTGCGCTGGTTCTGTCGGCGGTGTTCGTGCCGATGGCCTTCTTTGCCGGGTCGACCGGGGCGATTTATCGCCAGTTCTCGATCACGATCGTTTCGGCGATGGTGCTTTCGGTGATTGTGGCGATTGTCCTGACACCGGCACTTTGTGCGACCATGCTTAAACCGTCCAAGGGTGATCCGCATGCCAAGAAAGGTTTCTTTGGCTGGTTCAACCGCGGGTTCGACAAGACCAACAACTTCTATCAGGGCAGTGTCGGCCATGTTGTGAACCGCAAATGGCGCTATCTGTTCGTGTATGGCATTCTTGTCGGCTGTCTGGCCTTCCTGTTTGTGCGTCTGCCGGGCTCGTTCCTGCCGGACGAGGATCAGGGGATCATGTTCTCGATGGTTCAGCTGCCAGCCGGTGCCTCGCAGGAGCGGACGGTCGAGGTTCTCAAGAAGCTTGAGAAGCACTTCATGGAAGACGAGAAGGAAGTGGTGAACGGTATCTTTACCGTGGCTGGCTTCTCGTTTGCCGGTAGTGGCCAGAATGCGGGTATTGCCTTCGTCAACCTGAAAGACTGGTCGGAACGTAACGAACCGGGCCAGTCGGTTGCGGCGGTGATCGGGCGGGCCTATGGTGCCTTTGCCCAGATCCGCGAGGCCATGGTCTTTGCATTTGCCCCGCCGGCGATTATCGAGCTCGGTACGGCGAACGGTTTTGACATGCAGTTGGTTGATCGTGGCGGCTCGGGGCATGATGCCCTGATGGCGGCACGCAACCAGTTGCTTGGCATGGCGGCACAGGACCCGCGCCTTGTGGGTGTTCGCCCGAACGGCCTGAATGACATGCCGCAGTTCGACATCAATATTGATCAGGAAAAGGCAAGCGCGCTGGGTGTTGATATTGCCGATATCAACCGCACGCTTGCAACCGCCTGGGGGTCGAGCTATGTCAACGACTTCATCGAAAAAGGCCGTGTGAAGCGCGTCTATATGCAGGCAGATGCGAAATACCGCATGATGCCCGAAGACCTTGATCACTGGTATGTCCGCAACAGCCATGACGAGATGGTACCGATTTCCGCCTTCTCGACCACGCAATGGACATATGGGTCACCACGTCTGGAACGCTTTAACGGTCTTTCGTCTGTCAATATCCAGGGGCAGGCGGCACCGGGCGTTGCATCGGGTGATGCGATGAAGGCAATGGAAGAAATCGTTGCCAAGCTTCCGGGCGGCATCGGCCTTGAATGGCAGGGGCTTTCCTATGAAGAACGCGAGGCAGGCGAACAGGGCCCGGCCCTTTATGCCCTGTCGATGATCGTGGTCTTCCTGTGCCTTGCGGCGCTGTATGAAAGCTGGGCCATTCCGGTTTCGGTGATGATGGTCGTGCCACTGGGCGTTTTGGGTGCCGTGATTGCAGCTTTGCTGCGCGGGCTTCCCGATGACGTTTACTTCCAGGTCGCGATCCTGACCACCATCGGGCTTTCGGCCAAGAACGCCATTCTGATCGTCGAGTTCGCACGCGAACTTTATGATCAGGGGATGGGGCTGCTTGAAGCCACGATCGAGGCCGCGCGTCAGCGTCTGCGTCCGATCATCATGACTTCGATGGCCTTTACGCTTGGTGTTCTGCCGCTTGCGATCAGTACCGGTGCCGGTGCGGGGGCGCGTGTTGCGGTGGGTACCGGGGTTATGGGCGGCATGATTGCGGCAACGATCCTTGCGATCTTCTTCGTGCCGCTGTTCTTCGTGCTGATTGTTGGTGCCTTTGCCAAGAACCGTTCGAAACGAGGTGACGTCAAGGCGGCCCACGAACATCCGGCCGAATAAATCAAAAAGCAAAGCCGGTCTGATTTAACAGACCGGCTTTGTCGGCGCGCTCGCGACGGTTGCAGACTTGTCTGCGCAGTCCCCCGACCCCGCCGTTGCGCGTGCGTAAGAAGGGCTGGTGCATTGCACCGGCCCTTTGTTTTGTCTGCTGACGGCGTTGGCGTCAAGTCGCTTGCGCGCGGTATGGATTATTCTTTGGTCAAGTGCTTGAAAATTTGCCAATAAAAAAGCCCCCGAGGTGGGGGCTTTTGCATCTGTTTGGCGGATGATTTGTTATTTCCGCACCAGCACCGCCAAAAGCTTATCCAGAAACTTTTCGCAGCGCGCGAGCTGGTCGAGTTCGATGAACTCGTCGGGTTTGTGGGCCTGTTCGATGCTGCCGGGACCGCAGACGACGGTGGGGATGTCGCCCATTGCTGAGAAAACGCCGGCTTCGGTGCCAAAGCTGACCTTGCCGGTGGTGTTGGCACCTGTCAGTTCCATGACCAGTCTGGTGACTTCCTCGTCATCGCCGGTGGCGAGGCCAGGCATGTCGGACACGACTTCGATTTCAACCCCGACATCGTCATAGGTTTCGCGCATTTGCGGGATCAGGGTATTGTCGAGATAATCGAAAATCAGGTCCTTAAGCTCGTTACGGTCATGATTGGGCAGATTGCGGAATTCGAAATCGACATAGCAATTCTGCGGGATGATGTTGAGCTGTGTGCCGCCATGAATCACGCCGCTATGGAAGGTCGTATGGTTGGGAACAAACTCGTCATCATGCGGGCCTTCATTGCGGAATTTTTGGCCAAGGCGGCGCAGGAAGACGACAAATTCCGATGCAAATTCAACTGCATTGACCCCTTCGCCCGGAAGGGACGAATGACCCGACCGGCCGGTGAAATGCGCGCGGGCGGAATATTTGCCTTTATGCTGGGTGATGACCTGCATGTTGGTCGGCTCGCCCACAATGCACATGGCGGGTTTGTGGGGCAGGGCATTGATCGCTTCGACCAGGCTGGGCACACCAAGGCAGCCGACTTCCTCGTCATAGGTGAAAGCCAGATGGATCGGCACGCGCAAATCGGCATTTTTGAAGGTTTCCGCCTTGGCCAGCAGACAGGCCAGAAAGCCCTTCATGTCACATGCGCCGCGGCCATAAAGCCTGTCGCCGCGGATATCGGTGGTGAAGGGATCGGATGTCCAGTTCTGGCCTTCGACCGGAACCACGTCGCTATGGCCTGACAGGATCACGCCGCCATCAACCGCGGGGCCGATGGTGGCGTAAAGGTTCGCCTTGCTTTTGGTTTCGTCAAATACGACCGCGCACAGATAGCCGAGGTCCTCAAGATAGCCTTGCGCCTGTTCGATCAGGGCAAGGTTCGGGGTCAGGCTGACACTTGGATGGCTGATCAGTTTGGCGAGCCAGTCAAGGGTTGCCGCAGACGGCATGGCGGTGGTGTTGGCGGCACTCATTCGACGAACTGTTCCTTAAGAATGCGTTCTTCCAGATTGTGTTCGGGATCGAACAGCAATTTGATTTTCATGTTGCTGTCTTCGCGGATGATCACGCGCGAGACATCGCGAACCTCGGTATAGTCGGCCACGGCGGAAACCGGACGTTTTTGCGGGTCCTGTACATCAAAAACAACTTCGGCCCCGTGCGGCAGAAGTGCCCCGCGCCAGCGACGCGGGCGGAACGGACTGATCGGGGTCAGGGCCATAAGGCCGCTTCCCATCGGCAGGATCGGACCGTGTGCGGACAGGTTATAGGCCGTACTTCCAGCTGGTGTGCAGACCAGTGCGCCGTCGCAGACCAGTTCGGCCAGCCGTTCAACCCCGTCGATCTTGATGCGAAGTTTGGCAGCCTGTCGCGTTTCGCGCAGAAGCGATACTTCGTTGATCGCAAGCGCACACATGCTTTCGCCCTGCATGGTGTGGGCTTCCATCTGCAGCGGGTGCAGTTCGACGGTCTGGGCCTCGGCAATGCGTTCGGGCAGGTCCATTTCACGGAATTCATTCATCAGAAATCCGACCGTGCCCCGGTTCATGCCATAGATCGGCACCTTGCGGCCCATATAACGATGCAGGGTTTCAAGCATGAAACCATCGCCGCCAAGCGCTACAATGACATCGGCGGTGTCCGGCGAAACATGGCCGTAGCGATGTTTCAGGCGATACATCGCGTCCTGGGCAATTTTGGTGTCGGCAGCGACAAAGGCGATGGAATGAATATGCATCTGCTTTCCGATCGAATGCGATCCTGTCATCGCATGCCACCATAATCGTGTCAGGGTGGCGTTTGGCCTGGTCTTGATACGCGTTTCCATGCCGTTTCCGGCCGGATATGGGAACCGTATTAAGGCCCCGCAATCCCGTAATAGAGACTGGTTTGCTTGGAATTGCAAGGGGCTGGATCATCTGGCGCGCGGGCATCCTGTGTGCAGGGTCACGTTGGGTGCAATGTGCTCTCGTATTGACGTTGGGGCAAAAACAGGGGAACCTTGGGCAGCCTTATCAAACATGGCACAAGATATAAAAATCATGAGCAAACCGCCCTTTAGCATTACGTCCGCACTGGCCCGGATTTCCCATCCGGATGACCCGGTCGATGAAGGTGCGATTGAAAATGCCATTGCCGAACATGGCCAAAACGCGCTGACAACGCGTCAGCCCCGCAATCCGCAGGCAACCCGCAAGCTGATCCTTGATGCCGCATTCTATGAAATCCGCATGGCAGGGTTTGCCGGGGCATCGATCAACCGGATTCTGGACCGTACCGGCACGACCAAGGGCGCGCTTTATCATCACTTTCCCGGCAAGGCAAAGCTCGCCTATGCCGTGATCGAGGAATGCCTGCCGCAATATATTGATGATGTCTGGCTAAAACCGCTGGATGGCGAGGAAGACATTCTGCCGGTCATGATGGGGCAGGTCGATAGCCTTGGTACCAAGGATGCCCCGAAACTGCTTGAAGGTGGCTGTCCGCTGGCGCGGCTGGCGTCGGGGGCGGCGGAACTTGATGAAAATCTGCGCAAGCGGATTGATGGGGTTTACCGGTATTGGCGGCGGGGGCTGGCGCTTCATCTGGGCCATGGGCAGTTCAATAAAACCATCCGCACCGACATCGAACCGTCCTCGGTGGCGGAATTCATCATCGCCACCTTGCATGGCTTTCTGACCCGCCCGCCTGCATTGCGCAACAGCGAAACCCACGATGCATTTGCGCGCGAATATGCGCGGTATCTGAACGGGCTGAGACCTTAGCGTTTAAAGGCAAAAGGGCTGCTCAATTAACGGTGTTTCAATATATAACAAAAAATAACTGTTATATTAGATTAATTGACATTGTATACGTGGTGATTATATAAGTTTCACAGATTTCTAATTCACCAAATCGGAGACAGGCCCCATGCGTTCTCTTATTCTTTCTGCCGTTGCGGCAGTGGCGATTGTCTTTGGCGGCGCGGCAGCACAGGCCGAGCGCCTGACGGAAAAGCCGCTGGTCGATGCCGCATGGCTTTCCGATAATCTGGAAAACCCGTCATTGGTGGTTGTCGATATCCGCTCGTTGACCAAAGAAGGCAGCCCCTATGATGCCGGGCATATCCCGGGTGCGGTTTTCGCGCCTTATGGCAAGTTCGGCTGGCGCGCCAAGGTTGGCGATGTTGTCGGCCAGTTGCCGCCGGTTGATGTGATATCGGCCCGGATCGGGAGCCTTGGCATTGATAATGACAAACAGGTTGTTGTCGTCCCGGCCGGTCAGAACAGCTCGGATTTCGGTTCGGCCACGCGTGTCTACTGGACCTTCAAGGTGCTGGGTCATGATGCCGTGACCATCCTTGATGGCGGGCAGCGTGCATGGGAAGCCGCGGGCAAGCCGGTCTCAAACGAGGCGGTAGCACCGCAGACTGTGGCCTTCAATGCCAATTTCCGCCCGGAGCTTCTGGCGACGGCCGATGATGTTGCCAAGGCGCGTGAAAATGGTGTTGCGCTGGTCGATGCACGCCCGGTTTCGCAATATAAGGGCGAAAGCAAGAGCGGTGTTGTCGCCCGTGCCGGTGCTATTCCGGGGGCGGTCAATATTTCGCAGTCCGAGTTTTATAATGATCAGCAGGGTGCGTTTGTCGCATCCGATGTGATCGAAGGGCTGGTGGAAAATGCCGGTGTTGCCAAGGACGGCGCAGAAATCACCTATTGCAATACCGGCCATTGGGCATCGGTTGCGTGGTTTGGCCTTTCGGAAGTGATGGGCAACAAAAACACCCGCATGTATGACGGCTCAATGACCGAATGGGCGGCTGATCCGTCGCGCGAAGTGGTCATTCCGGAATAATTCGGAAATACGGCATAGCGCCCCTATAATACATCATGTTTTGACGGAACCGGGGCCTCCCGGTTCCGTTCGTTTTCAGGTTTTCTGTCAGATAGAGCGTCACCACCATGTCTGAAACGACCCTTAATGTCCGTGCTTCGGGCTTTAGTTTTGACAAAGGGCCCGCAGCCGTCACGGCCATCCTGTTTGTGATTGTCGCGGTGCTGATTGCGCAGGCCGTCGATATCCATCAGGCCGTGCTTTATGGCCTTGGCGGGTTGCTGGGCATTGCCCTTTATCATGCGTCATTCGGTTTTACCGGCGGCTGGCGGCGGTTTTCGGTTGAAAAGCGCGGCCGTGCGATGCGGGCCCAGCTTTTGATGATCGGCGTTGCGGCGGCGGCATTTATTCCGTTGCTTGCCATTGGCGCACCTCTTGGCACCCCGATTGTGGGGGCAGTGGCGCCGGTTGGTGTTTCGGTGCTGGTCGGTGCATTCATGTTTGGCCTTGGCATGCAGCTTGGCGGTGGATGCGGATCGGGCACGCTGTTTACGGTTGGCGGTGGCAGCGCGCGCATGTTGCTGACGCTTGCATTCTTTATCATCGGGGCGGTGATTGGTACGGCGCATTTGCCAATGTGGCTTGAACTGCCATCCCTTCCGGCCATGAGCCTTGGTACCGAGTTCGGTGTCTGGGGCGGTTTGGGCGTGACCTTTGCCGGTCTGGCATTGATTGCGCTGATCACGGTCTGGGTTGAAAAGCGTGCCCATGGTTCGATTGAAACCGCACCGACCGCACCGCGTGCGGGCTTTGCCCGGTTGCTGCATGGTCCATGGCCGATGGTCGGGACCGGTGTGCTTCTGGCGGGGCTTAACGTCGCAACGCTTTTGAGCGCGGGGCATCCGTGGTCTATCACGTTCGGGTTTGGTCTTTGGGGTGCGAAGATCGCCCAAGGCATTGGCATTCCCGTCGAAACCTGGGAATTCTGGAACTGGGCCGGTCCGGCCAAGGCGCTTTCAAACTCGGTACTGGCGGATAATACGTCGGTGATGAATTTCGGGATCGTGATCGGGGCGGCATTGGCGGCAAGCCTTGCGGGCAAATTCGCGCCCAAGGTCAAGGTACCGTTTGCATCTCTTCTGGCGGCAGCGATTGGTGGAATATTGATGGGCTATGGGGCGCGTCTGGCATTTGGCTGCAATATCGGTGCGTTCTTTAGCGGCATTGCATCGGGCAGCGTGCATGGCTGGCTCTGGTTTGTTGCCGCCTTTGCCGGTAGCTGGATCGGGATTGCGCTTCGCCCGGTATTTGGCATGGACGGATTTAAAAAGTCATGAGCGAAAAAAATACAATCCTGTTTGGCGCGGTTTTCCTCGCGGCCAGCGGCGCGGTAGCGTTTGATCATTTCAATCACACCAATGCTCCCGCCAATCCACCCGCAATCAGCAACCCGGCAAATAAACCGGCGGTGGGAGGCTATCCATGTGCGGGGAACCCTTGCGGATCGAACCCTTGCGCTGCCAATCCTTGCGCCGGATATAACCCTTGCGCAGCAGCGCCGTGCGGTGCCAACCCCTGTGCTGCAAGTCCCTGTTCGGCCAATCCGTGTGCTGCCAGCCCGTGCGGTGCCTACAATCCATGCGGGGCAGCGAACCCGTGCGCGGCTTCGCCCTGTGGCGCCGGATACGCCCCCGCACCTTGTGCGCCGGTAAATCCTCGCAGCGACTATATGAACCCGTGTGCTGCAACCAACCCGTGTGCAGCGGCAAATCCTTGCGGGGCATATAACCCCTGTGGGGCAGGGAGCCCTTGTGCGGCCAATTAAGTCCGCAGCGATTAAAAATAAAAACAAGCCCGGCGCGCTTAATTGCCGGGCTTGTTTGCCTTTTACGCATGGATCATTTGAAACAACCCATTTGACAAGTGATGAAAACTCTGCGCATGGTGCCCTTGTTATCTGATCGCTCCAGAAGCGTAGAGGGGACTTTATTGGCCTCGCCTGTTGAGTGATCTACCGGAAAACCGCATTGAAGGGCCCTACTACGCGGGCTTTTCCGAAAGAATATGCAAGGCGCAGAGCTGACGTAATACATTCAAGGGCCGATTCCCTTCCCTTTGCTGCCGCAATACCAAGAGATACTTTTATTTGACCCAATTTTCGGATCTCGGCCTGGCCGAGCCCGTCCTTCGCGCTCTCAAGCATGAAGGGTATGATGTGCCCACGCCGATCCAGGCACAGGCCATCCCATCTCTCCTCGAAGGTAAAGACCTTCTGGGGATAGCACAGACCGGCACTGGCAAGACTGCTGCTTTTGCACTGCCGATTCTGGACCGTCTTTCCAAAAACGAAACCCGCACTCCGGCGAAATCGTGCCGTGTGCTTGTGCTTGCGCCGACGCGCGAACTGGCTGCCCAGATTGGCGACAGCTTCCGTGCCTATGGCCGCTTCATGAACACCACGGTTGCCGTTGTTGTTGGCGGTGTCGCACATGGCCCGCAGATCAAGGCGATTACGCCGGGTGTCGACGTTCTTGTCGCAACGCCGGGCCGTTTGCTTGATCACATTGATGCAGGCAAGCTCAAGCTGAACAATGTCGATGTCGTCGTGCTCGACGAAGCCGATCACATGCTTGATCTTGGCTTCCTGCCGCCGATCAAGCGCATCATCAAGATGTTGCCGCGTGATCGTCAGAACCTGTTCTTCTCGGCCACCATGCCGACCCAGATCGGTCAGCTTGCCGGTGATATGCTTTCCGATCCGGTCAAGGTTTCGGTGACCCCGGTTGCCACGACCCAGGAACGTGTCGAGCAGTCGGTCTATATGATCGAGAAAAACCGCAAGCGTCAGCTTCTGGCGGAATTGCTTGATAACCCGCTTTTCAAACGTACCCTCGTTTTCACCCGCACCAAGCGCGGGGCGGATCGTGTGGCGCGTCATCTTGAAAGCTGCAAAATCAGTGCTGCCGCGATTCATGGCAATAAAAGCCAGAATCAGCGTGAGCGTGCACTGAATGCGTTTAAAGATGGTCAGATCGGCGTTCTGGTCGCAACCGACATTGCCGCACGCGGCATTGATGTCGATGGTGTGACCCATGTTGTGAATTTCGAACTTCCGAACGTCCCGGAAAGCTATGTGCACCGTATCGGTCGTACCGCCCGCGGTGGTGCTAGCGGTTCGGCGATTGCCTTCTGTGATGAGGAAGAACGCGGTCTTTTGCGTGATATCGAAAAAACCACCCGTCAGTCGATCCCGGTCATTGATCGTCGCGATGCCAAGGCAGCCGCCGAGCAGGACGCGATTTCGAAAGCCGAACGTGATGCCAATCCGGACCGTCGCGCCAGCAATGGCAACGGTAGCGGACGTGGTCGCAATGGTGGTGGTCGTCCGGGTGCTGGTGGTCGTAATGGTCAGGGGCGCAATGAGGCTCGTGGTCGTAATGATCGCAATGACCGGAACAATGATCGTCGTCGCACCGAGGAAACCACGCGTGATGCAGCCAATGGTTCGGAAAATTCCGGCCGGTACAAGGGCGGTATCAAAGGTGGTGCGGATCGCAACGAACGCAATGATCGCAATAACGAGCGTACTGATCGTGCAGCGGCCCGTCCGCAGGGGCGTGATGGTGCGCGCCGTGACGGTCGTGATAGCCGCGATGCCCGTGATACCCGTAACGCCAATGGCGATAACCGGGTTCGTACGCCCAAGAAGGTGACTTCCAACGGCGCGGGCGGCGGTGACAACCGTATTGCATCGAACCTTTCATTCCTTGGCAGCTCGGACGAGCGCCGCACGACCGGCAACGGTGCGAGTGCAAATGGTAAACCGGGCAATTCCGGCAAGCCGGCAGCCCGCAACGCACGCCCCGGCCGTGCGCGCCCCGGCAAGCCAGTCGGTGGTCGCCCGGGCGCACGCCCGAATGGCGAACGCCGTTCTGAAAACAATTCCGGAAACCGCAGCAGGCGCGAAACCGCCTGAGGCAGCTTTCCAAACTGATTGGTGCATCCACGCGGGATGCACCGTAACGCCAATCGACACTCTAAAGGAGATTTAAAGATGGCAACTGGTACCGTTAAATGGTTCAACGCAACCAAAGGCTTTGGTTTCATTCAGCCGGACGAAGGCGGAAATGACGTATTCCTGCACATCAGCGCCGTTGAACGCGCTGGCATGAACCACCCGCAGGAAGGCGACAAGATCAACTACGAACTGCGCACCGACTCCCGTTCGGGTCGCGTTTCGGCTGACGATCTGACCGCTGCCTAATTCGGTTTGCCTTCGTTTGCGAAGGCGCTGATTTGCGAAACCCCCATCCGGGCAACCGGGTGGGGGTTTTGTTTTATCTGTACGTTTTATGTGGCCATACCCTAGGGGCGCAGGAAGGCGATATTGGCCCGGGTCGCGGCGCTAAGGACATGAAAATGCATGGCATCGCGTGCGCCCGATGGATTGCGGTCGCGTACATAGCGCAGGATCTGTTCATGTTCGCGCAACGGTGCCTTGATTGCGGCGGCATTGGCAAAGGGCAGCATCTGGTTTTCATGAATGGTTTGCGCCGTCGGGAAGATCGCGGCGGCAAATAGCGGATTACCCGATGCGGACAACAGGATTTCATGAAATTCGGTGTCGGCATTGGCCGCGGTGATCAGGTCGTCGGCCTCGAATGCGGTTTGCATGTCATCGATGCTGCGTTGAAGGGCGATCAGGTGATCGCGCGTGCGGGCCTGTGCGGCAAGACCCGCAACATAGGGTTCGATCGCAAGGCGGAATTGATAGACCTGTGCGGCCTGGCGTTTCTGATTGTCATCGCGCGGCAATCCGTCATGCGGGTCGGCGACATAGGCACCCTTGCCCGCCTGAATCCGGATCAGTCCCATGGCTTCGAGTGTTGCCAAGGCTTCGCGCAGGCTGGCGCGGCTGATGCCAAGGGTAGCGGCCAGTTCGCGCTGGGCCGGTAAAGAGTCGCCGGGGCCTAAGCCGTTGCTTTTAATCAGGTTGCGAATGGCGCGCGCGGCGCGTTCCGGGGCGGTTTCAATGCGTGACATACAGGTTCCATAACTGGTCTGACCAGTGTTGTCAAAATTTTTCCAACGCGAAAATCCAATATATTTAAGGTTTCTAGCTTTAATCAGCT
Organism: Thalassospira lucentensis; assembly: GCF_001613805.1. GTDB lineage: Bacteria > Pseudomonadota > Alphaproteobacteria > Rhodospirillales > Thalassospiraceae > Thalassospira > Thalassospira lucentensis_A. The sequence goes on along the minus strand of NZ_LPVY01000021.1, from coordinate 166,434 downwards.
TACCATTTTTCGCAAGTGCGAAATTTACCCATGGACAATAGCATAAATTTTATGCAGTTATTTTATACAGATTAAAAATAAGTCGAATAATCCACTTTCATACGGGTAGAGGCAAATGAACAAATTTCTGAAATCAACCATCGCCGCGATTGCCATGATTGCGGCCCCGCTGGCTGGTGCATCGGCAGGCGCGCTTGATACCATCAAGGAAGCCGGTGTTTTGAAGGTCGCCGTGCCGCAGGACTTTCCGCCGTTTGGCACCGTGGGGGCGGATATGCAGCCCAAGGGTTATGACATCGATATGGCGGCGCTCATTGCAGATGACCTTGGCGTGAAGCTTGAACTGGTGCCGGTCGCATCAAGCAACCGCATCCCGTATCTGACCACCGGCAAGGTCGATCTGGTGATTTCAAGTCTTGGCAAAAACCCGGACCGCGAAAAGGTGATTGATTTCACCGATCCGTATGCACCGTTCTATAACGGCGTTTTCGGCCCGGCTGATATCGCGGTCAAGGGTGCCGAAGACCTTGCAGGGCATTCGGTTGGCGTGACGCGTGGTGCGATCGAGGATCTGGAGCTGACCAAGATTGCCCCGGCGGATCTGGAAATCAAACGCTACGAAGACAATAACGGGACGATTTCGGCCTTCCTTTCAGGCCAGGTTGACCTGATTGCGACCGGCAATGTCACGGCGGCCGCAATCATCGAACGCAACCCGCCGCGCAAGCCGGAACCGAAATTCCTGATCAAGAACTCGCCTTGCTATGTGGGATTGAACAAGGAAGAGGACGCATTCAAAGCCAAGGTCAACGAGATCATTGCGGCATCGATTGCCGATGGCCGTCTGAACGCGATTGCCGAAAAGTGGCTTGGCATTCCGTTGCCGGAAAAGCTCTGATCCTGACTTGATTGCCTGATGGCTTCACCACTGACCGGATTGCTTGGTTTCAATGGCTTATGAATTCGATTTCGGTGCAATCGTTCCCCATTGGGAATTGCTGCTTGATGGGGTTGTGCTGACAACCGAACTGACCGTCATTGGGGCCATTGTTGGCGTCAGTCTGGGAACTTTGGGGGCGTGGGCGCGCGCATCGCGTGCCCCCGTCATCAGCCAGATCGTCGGCATATATGTGGAACTGATCCGCAATACGCCGTTTCTGGTGCAGTTGTTCTTTATCTTTTTCGGGCTTCCGGCGCTTGGCGTGAAGCTAAGTGAATTTCAGGCCGCCGTTCTGGCGATGATTGTCAATCTTGGGGCCTATTCGACCGAAATCATCCGGGCGGGTATCCTTGCGATCCCCAAGGGGCAGATCGAGGCCGCCCAAAGTCTTGCGATGAACCGGGTGCAGATTTTCCGCTATGTTATTATCCGTCCGGCGCTCAAGAAAATCTGGCCGGCTCTTTCAAGCCAGATCGTGATCGTCATGCTGGGCTCGTCAGTCTGTTCGCAGATCGCGGCCGAGGAACTGACCTTTGCGGCGAACTATATCCAGGCCGTCAATTTCCGTGCTTTTGAGGTCTATTTCGTGGCGACCGCACTTTATCTGGCGATGTCGGTTCTGCTGCGCTGGGTTTTGAAGATATTCGGCAACTTCCTGTTTGAACGGCGCAGTCATGTCTGAATTTACCCTTTGGGATATTGTTTATAACCTGCTGCTGGCCGCGCGCTGGACGGTGTTGCTGTCGCTTACCGCGTTTGTGCTGGGCGGGATTGTCGGGCTTTTGCTTTTGATGGTTCGAACCGCGGGCAATCCGTGGGTGATGCGATTGGTGCGCGGTTATGTCGAACTGTTTCAGGGTACGCCGCTTTTGATGCAGTTATTCATCGTGTTTTTCGGTCTGCCGCTGATCGGGATTGATGTATCGCCCTGGATCGCGGCGATGCTGGGGTTAACGCTGTTTACCAGTGCGTTTCTGACCGAAATCTGGCGGGGGTGCGTTGAATCCATCGGGCTTGGCCAATGGGAAGCATCGGCAAGCCTTGGCATGAATTTCCGCCAGCAGATGCGCTATATCATTCTGCCGCAGGCGCTTCGTATTGCGGTGCCGCCGACGGTCGGTTTTTCGGTGCAGGTGGTCAAGGGGACGGCGGTTGCCTCGATCATCGGATTTGTCGAACTGACCAAGGCCGGAACCATGATCACCAACGCGACCTATGCGCCGTTTACCGTCTATGGCTGTGTCGCGGTCATGTATTTCCTGATCTGTTTCCCGCTTTCGCTTTATGCCCGCCATCTGGAAGGAAAACTTCGTCATGTCGCTCGTTGAACTGCACGCTATCCACAAAAGCTTTGGCGAGCTGGAAGTCCTTAAGGGTATCGACCTTAAGATCGAGGAGGGGCAGGTGATTGCCCTGATCGGGAAAAGCGGATCTGGCAAAAGCACGCTTTTGCGCACCATTAATGGCCTTGAGACCATCAACGACGGGACGATCATGGTTGCGGGAAAGAAGGTTGGTGACCGCGATACGGATCTGCTGACCCTGCGGCTTAATGTCGGCATGGTGTTTCAGCAGTTCAATCTATTTCCGCACTACACCGCGCTTGAAAACGTCATGCTGTCGCCGCAGGTCGTGAAAAAGCAGTCAAAGGCCGAAGCCAAGGACGTGGCAGAGGAAATGCTGGCCAAGGTCGGACTTGCCGACAAGATGATGCATTACCCCGATCAGCTTTCAGGCGGGCAGCAACAGCGCGTGGCGATTGCGCGCGCACTTGCCATGAAGCCACGTGTATTGTTGTGTGACGAGGTGACATCGGCCCTTGATCCTGAACTGGTGAACGAGGTTCTGGCCGTCGTGCGCCAGCTTGCCGAGGAAGGCATGACATTGGTGATGGTGACCCATGAAATGCGGTTTGCGCGCGAAGTTTGCGACAAACTGGTCTTCATGCATCAGGGCCGTATTCATGAAAGCGGTGCGCCTGAGGCGGTTTTTGCCAATCCGAAAACCGCGGAACTTGCCAGTTTTGTCGGCGGGCTTGCCTAAGAGTGTCGTGCCCGGATTGTGACAATTTCACAGGTTTGCAATTAGGGGTATTTCCTGTTGATGGTTGATCATCTAAAACGTGCTTTGGGCTTATGATGAGGCGGGGGCACGAAATTGCGCGATCAGACCGGCACGGCACAGGATGGCGGACATCCTGAAAATGGAAATCTTCGGCCGGTATCTGGCGTAACCGCCTTTCTCGATCGCTATCCTTTTCTGGTACTGGGGCTGCTTTTGATGGGGGCGTTTACCGCGTCTTCGGCGGCACCGCTTGGTGGGCTTTATGTCATTGAGGGATTGGGGGAGCCGCCATGGAAGGTCAGCATGGTGGCAATCGTTCAGGTTGTCGTAACCCTTCTGACCAACCGGGCATTTGGTCGCGCGATTGATCGAGCCGTGCCGATCAAGGCGCTTCTGATCACCAGCATCGTCTGCTTTGCCAGTGGCATGGCGATCCTTGCGACGTTTCAGATTTACTGGGTCTATCTTTGCTTTGCGTCGATCCTGCTTGGCATCGGGTCTGGCGCGCTTTCGGTGATGTATTCATTTGGCCGCCTGTTTGCCGAACAGACCGGGCGCGACGTTGTCAAATTCAACGGGTTTCTGCGCATGCAGACATCGCTTGGCTGGATGGTTGGCCCAGCGGCGTCATTATCGGTCTTTGGCGCGTTTGGCTTTACGGTGACCTATTACAGCATCGCAGCCCTTGGGGCGGTGTGGTTCATCGTATGTTTGTTCATCGTCCCGGCGGCATTCAAAACCCATCATCCCGGATCGCTTGTGACGGGCAAGAAAATCCCGTTCAATTTTGGATTGCTTCTGGCCTGTGTGCCGGTGTTCTTTATTGGCGCGGGCAATGTCGTGTTCGTAACCGCCATGCCGCTTTATTTCACAACCGAACTTGGGCTTATTGCATCGGCGGCTGGTTTTGCACTGACGGTGAAATGCTTTGTCGAGGTGGTGGTGATTTATTACTGCGCGCATCTGATCAGAAAGATCGGCGAGCGCGGCGGCATGATACTGGCCGCCGTGCTTGCCGCGATCTTCTTCGGGTTGATCTATAACGCGACCAGTCTTGCCGATGTGCTGGTGCTTGGGGCCCTTGACGGGATTTATTACGGCATCTTTGCGGGGATCAGCATGACATTTGTTCAAAACTTCGCCCCTGATCGCCCCGGCGTCGCAACCAGTTATTATGTCAGCACCCTGTTCATCGGTGGCCTTGTCGCCAATCTTGCAACCGGTTTCATCGCAACGTGGTATTCCTTCCAGGCAACCGTTCTGGTGGCTGGCGGTTTCGCGCTGGTTGGCGGGGTGGTGTTGATGATGATGAAGGATGCCAAGGCAGCACATGAAACGCCAACAATCGCCTGATGGCTTGACTTTATCATCTGCCTGACGATTATCGCGCCATGTCTGAAAATACTTCAAATGAAGCGGTCATGCGGCCGCGCATCCTTGTCGATGCCGATGCCTGCCCGGTGAAGGCGGAATGCGAACGTGTGGCCGAACGCCATCGTCTGGAAATGATCATGGTGTCAAATGGCGGTATTCGCCCGTCGCGCAATCCGTTGGTCCGGATCGTGATTGTGCCGCCGGAACCCGATGCGGCCGATGACTGGATTGCCGAAAATGCCGTCAAGAACGACGTGATCGTGACCAACGATATTCCGCTGGCATCGCGGGGGCTTGAAATCGGGGCACGTGTTTTGCGCCCGAATGGCCAGGAATTTACCGAGGCGAATATCGGCAATGCATTGGCCGGCCGTGAAATCGCCGCCCATATGCGCGAAGTCACCGGGGAGCAGGGCCGCAATGCGGGCTTTACCCAAAAGGACCGGTCGAAATTTTCCAATATGCTGGAAGTAACGATACAGGCCGCCCTGCGCCGTTAAGCGCAAGGCGGCCTGCCACAGGTCCCGATCGATCATCTGAGGGAGTAAGACCGGGCTTCCCCCCTGCGGAACTTAATATCTTTAGAACGGATAGTGGCGTTTGCCGCTTTGGATCGTGATCCAGCGCATTTCGGTGAATTCATCAATCGATGCCTGCGATCCGAACCGGCCATAGCCGCTGGCTTTCACCCCGCCAAACGGCATCTGGGCTTCGTCCTGTACGGTCGGGCTGTTGATGTGGCAGATGCCGCTTTCGATCCGTTTGGCAACTTCCATCGCGCGCGGGATGTTGGTGGAAAAGACGGCTGATGACAGGCCATATTCGCTGTCATTGGCGATGCGGACAGCTTCGTCTTCGTTACCCGCACGGATGACGACACAGACCGGACCAAAGCTTTCCTCGGCATAAATCCGCATCGCGGGGGTGACGTGATCCAGAAGGGTCGCATTCATCAGAACGCCATCGCGCGCCTTGCCGGAACCTGCGACCAGTTTTGCCCCCTTGGAGACGGCATCCTCAACCAGTTCTTCGATCCGGTTGACGGCTTCGACATTCACGACACCGCCCAGAATATGTTCGGCCTTTGCCGGGTCGCCAGCGGTCAGCGTTTTGGCCTTGGCGGCCAGTTTGGCAACGAAATCATCGGCAACCGCATTGTCAACGATCAGGCGTTCGGTCGACATGCAAATCTGGCCCTGATTCATATAGGCCCCGAATGCTGCGCCATTAACCGCCTCGTCAATATCGGCGTCGTCCAGCACAAGGAAGGGTGCCTTGCCACCCAGTTCAAGCAGAACCGGTTTAAGGTGTTCGGCCCCCAGTTTGGCGATGATGCGGCCAACGCGGGTTGAGCCGGTAAAGTTGATACGGCGCACTGCCGGATGAGCGATCAGGGTTTCGACGATTTCCGGGGCGTCTTCGGGGGCGTTGGTCACGACATTGATGACTCCGGCCGGGGCCCCTGCCTCGACCAGGCATTCGCCGATCAGGCGATGCAGGGCGGGGCACAGTTCCGATGCCTTCAGCACCACGGTGTTGCCACAGGCAAGCGGCATGGCAATCGCGCGTGTGCCAAGGATGACCGGCGCATTCCATGGCGCAATGCCCAGAACCACGCCAACCGGCTGTCGAATGCCCATGGCCATCAGGCCAGGCGTATCGGACGGTATCAGGTCGCCCTGAATCTGCGTTGTCATCGCACCGGCTTCGCGCAGCATATTGGCGGCCAGATGGGCGTTGAAGCCACCCCACATGCGTGTGCTGCCGGTTTCTTCAAGTACGAGGCGACCAAAATCGTCGCCTTTGGATTCCATGATGTCGGCGGCTTTAAGCAAAATCTTGCGTCGTGCACCGGGGCCCATTTTTGACCATTCCGGGAAGGCGGCGGCGGCGGCATCGGCGGCCTTGCGGGCATCGGCGGGGCTTGCTGCGGCGGCAATGGTTGCGACCTCGCCGGTGACCGGATTTTTGCGTTCGAATGTCCGGTTGTTGGTCGCATTCATGGCTTCGTTGTCGATCAATAGTTTGGCATCGTTCACGACGTTTCTCCTGACTTCTTTATGTTCTGCTGTGCGGTGATAACGCATGACATTGTATCACCCAAGGGCTGTAAGAGCCTTTGGTACAGCGTTCCGGTTTTCCCGCTTTGGCGTCGTATTCAGGAAGATAGATACAAAAGATCTTTCATCTACTTTGATGTTCAAAGTAAATCCTCGACGTATCCTCCTGCCCGTTTCTTCGCGCGTGCGAAATAACGGGAACGCATTATTCGATATGTCTTGTTATTTTTGACGGTTCCTGAACCGCGATATTAGTAGGCGCTGGAACGCTTCCAATGTAAAGACAGTCAAATTGACATTTTAAGACGAAAAATTGTATTATTTTACATATAACCATTTGGAATATTTCAGGATCAAAAAGGCATGGTTTCACCGGAAAGGGCAGAAGATCATCGCGCCACGCCAATCAGCGTGCGGTCGTTTGACGATCCGATGCCGGTGACAACCCAGGCACTGATGGACCGGTTTGATCATGGGTTATCCGTGCAGGACTGGGTGATGAATGATCCCGCGCGGCGGGATCGGTGTTATGCGGTTTTGATTTTGTCGGGGCGGGCGCGCATTCGGTTGCGTCAGGGTATGATCGATTGCCGTGCGCCGGCACTTGTGTGGTTGCCGCTGGGCGAAACGCAGGCGATTTCGGTTTCGGCCGGGGCGGATGGCTATCTGCTGTCGGTGACTGATGATCTGGTGGCGCGCCATTGCGGGGGCGCATCAACCGGCACATCCGTGCTGCCCTTGGTCGGTGGGGGGCTGCCGTTGCGGTTTGCGGCTGATACGGTTCATAACGTTACCCCGGCCGAGGGCAGTAACAATCTGGCTTTACTGGCGCGCAGTTTTGATGCGATCCGGGCGGAGCTTATGCAGAACGCGTTTGGGGCGGGGATGGTGGTCGGGGCGCATCTTCAGATCATCCTGACCATGGTTCTGCGTCTGGCCGAGGGGGTGATGGAACAGCGTGACAAACATCGCCCCGGTTCGATCACGTTTCAGCGGTTTTTGCAGGCGCTTGAACTGCATTTTCGCGAACACTGGAACATTGCCGATTACGCCACGGCCCTTGGTGTCAGTGAAAGGCGACTGGGGTCGGCGGTGATGCGGGCGACGGGCAAGCCGCCCCTCACACTTGTGCATGAACGTGTCATTCGCGAAGCCTGCATGCGGCTGGAACAAAGCCCGCTGGCGGTGGCGCAGATTGCCTATGGACTTGGTTTTCGCGATCCGGCCTATTTCAGCCGGTTTTTCAAACGTTACATGGGCGAGGCACCCGGCGCCTACCGCCGCCTGCGTCGGGCCGAAGAACGGGCGCGCGACAACACCTTTGCTGCGTGGCCATAAAGGCGCGGAAAGCCAAATGTCGCAGAATTGTCGCAAGGCCTCACAGTTTTTTGATGCTGCTTCGCAAACCAATTGCCATTTTTTGATCTTATTTGTCGGATCACATCGTAACATTAGTGAAATATGACATCTGACAGGATTGATTGGTGAGAAAAGGCAGAAATTTTATTCTGGGCCTGCTTGCAATGCTTGTGCTGCCGTTCGGCATCAGCCTTGCGCAGGACCCGCCCGCCGAAAAGGCGGAAAAGCGCCAGACATGGCGTAATGCGCCGCGACATTCATCGGGTGTAGCTCCTGATCCGGCGGCAAATGCCAATATTGCGATTGTGCAGGTGATGGCAGCCCATACCTATGGCTGGCGCGGTTATTTCGCGGTTCATCCGTGGATCATCTATAAACGCGCCGGTGAAACCAGCTATACGCGGTATGACGTGGTTGGCTGGGGCGGTGGCAATGTGGTGCGCAAGAATTATGCCTTGCCCGATGGCTTGTGGTTCGGGTCTGAACCGCAAATTCTTGCAGATCATCGCGGCGAGGGTGTGGATGACCTGATTGATCAGATCGAAGCCGCGATTGAAACATACCCCTATCCGGATCAGTATCGCAGCTATCCGGGGCCGAACAGCAATACCTTTGTCGCCCATATCGGGCGCAAGGTGCCCGACCTTGATCTTGATATGCCGGCCAATGCAATCGGCAAGGATTTCCGTGCGATTACCGATCCGGTCGGGCTATCGCCCAGCGGGCAGGGCGTGCAGGCCAATCTGTTGGGGTTGCTTGGTTTTTCCATCGGCCTTGAAGAAGGGATCGAGTTGAACCTACTGGGGCTTAATATTGGCATCGATTTCAATCGTCCGGCCCTGCGCCTGCCGTCTGTCGGGCGGTTGGGCATGGATAATGTCGCCCCGGTCGGCGATGTCGAGCCGGTGGAAGCCGCAGATGCAGGGGATGCTGGAGTACCGGCGTATTGATTTCATCCCCCAACGATAAAGCCCCGCACATTTTGATGTGGCGGGGCTTTGTTCTTTCGGGCTTCTTTGCGAATCAATCAGCCAGCTTTACCAACATCTTGCCTGTATTTTGGCCCTTGAACAGATCGATAAAGGCTTTGGCGGCATTTTCCAGTCCCATGATTACGGTTTCGCGGCTTTTGAGTTGCCCGCTTCGCACCAGATCGGCCCCTTCGCGGACGAAATCGGGGTAACTGCCCCAATGGTCGCTAACGATGAAGCCTTCCATCTTTGCGCGTTGTGTCGTCAATCGGAACAGGTTGCGTGGCCCGGGTTGCGGGGATTTGTCATTGTAATGCGAAATCATGCCGCATACGGCAATCCGCCCGCCAGTATTGATATGATCAAGGGCAGCCTCAAGATGTGCGCCTCCGACATTTTCATAATAAACATCAATACCCTGCGGCGCGACTTCGCCAAGGTTTCCTGAAAGGTCGTCGGTATCGCGGTAATTTATTACCGCATCAACCTTCAATTCAGTGCGCAACCATTTTGCCTTTTCCCTATCGCCGGTTGATCCGATGACATGGCATCCCTTGGCTTTTGCCAGTTGGCAAACCGCAGAGCCGACAGCCCCGGCGGCGGCAGAAACAAAGACGGTATCATCTGTCTTGCAATTGGCAATCCGGTTTAACCCGACCCAGGCCGTCGTGCCGGGCATGCCCAGCACGCTTAAAAATTTTTCTGGGGCGATGTCGGGCATATCGGGAATGGGATGCAGATAGTCAGCTTCAAGCAGCGCATGGCTGCGCCAGCCGGTCATGGAGGTAACAAGCGATCCTTCGGCAAAGCGTGGATCGCGGCTTTCGATGACCCGGCCAATCGCGTGGCCTTCAAGCGGGGCATTCAGTTCGAACGGCGGGATATAGCTTTTGCGTCGGGTCATGCGACCGCGCATATAGGGATCGACCGACATCCAGATATTTTCAATCAGCACTTCGCCGATTGCTGGCCTCGGCAACACGCTATCCCTTACGGTGAAGTCGTCTCTGGTGGGAGCACCATCCGGGTAATGTAAAAGGTGGACTTCCTTTGCTGCAATGCTCATCGGGGCCTCCTTGGTCGGTTCAACGCACGCTAGGATGTGCCCGACGTAGGAGCCTGATCGCCATTCCGCAATGGTGGATTTCCGGCGAACTTCAATTAAGGGTTCAGGAAATAAATCGCCCCGTTCAGCAGGGTGGCGAAACCAACCCACAATGCATAGGGCACCAAAAGCATTCCGGCCAATTGATTGATCCGCCAGAACATCGCGCAATTGATGATGATCAGGATCAGCAACGGCACAATATCAATCAGCCCCAGAAGCGGCGATTGTGCCCCGAAAAACAGAAATGACCACAGAAGGTTCAGCGTGAGTTGTGCGGCATATACCGCGAACGGCCCCTTTGCCCCGTCAATCCCGCGCTTTAGCCAGATGCGCCAGCCGCTAAATGCGATCAGGAAATAAATCAGGCTCCATGCCGGGCCGAACAGCCAGTTGGGCGGATTGAAGAACGGTTTTTGCAATGTCGGGTACCAGTCATTGACACTGGTCGCCGTTACCGCACCGCCTGCCGCCGAGATGATCAGACACAGCACCATGAACGCAATCAGCGCAAAAACGCGCGTGCGATGATTGGGCCGGAAGACGGTTTGGGTGTTGTTGATCATCTGATGCCCCTGATTGCCAATTGACTTTCAATAGATTGGTGAAAAACGATTTTTCGCAAGGGGCGCAGTTTTGGATCAGCCAAAGGGATCATATGTCCCGAAGCTCCAGATATGGCCTTCGGGGTCACGTGCGGAATAAACCTTGCCGCCGTAATCCTGTTCTTCAAGTGGCATGACGATTTCGGTGCTGGCGGCAACGGCGCGGGCATAGTGAAGGTCGGCATCGGGGACGATGATATAGATGCTTTGGGTTACCCCGCCAATATCATTGGGGCGGCGGGTCAGTTTGCCGTAAGTGCTGTCGCGGGCCTGACCCAGCATGATCATACCATTGCCCAGAACCAGTTCGGCATGTTCGACAATGCCGTCCTCGTTTTGATAGATCGCGTGTTTTTCAAAGCCGAAAGCGCGGCACAGAAATTCGATCGCGGCTTTGGCGTCGTCATAATGCAGGGCGGGAATAATATTCCCGTGGGTTTTGGATGCTTTTGCAGTATTCGGGTCGGTCATGAGAATGGCTCCGTTTCCATCGGCGCGTTCAACCCTGTCCGTTTGTGATTATGCCATATAACCCGCGACAAATTAAGTTGCCTAAGTGACTAAAATCACAGCCGAAGCATGTGTAAATATAATATTCAATATTATAGTCTGACTATTCCCGAGCCTGCTTTGATTCAACTCATGGTCGAGGCGAGGGTAAGGGGTTCCTTGAAAAGAATAAAACGTTGCCAACATGTCGGGTGATGACCCGACACTGGTATATGGGGATGGAAATGTTCAATCTGAATTCAATGAAGATCGGCACGCGAATGCTGATCATCGTCGCGGGGGCAATTCTTGCTGCCCTGCTGGTTGGGGCATTCGGTCTGACCGAACTGCGCAGCAACATGCTTGAGGATCGCAAGGCCAAGACACAGAACCTGGTTGAATCGACAATCAGCCTGATTGGGCATTTCCATGCGATGGAACAGTCCGGTGAACTGACAACCGAGCAGGCCCAGAATGCGGCCAAGGCAGCGGTGGCGGCCCTTCGGTATGATGAAACCAACTATTTCTTCGTGTTTGATTATACACCGGTTGTTCTTATTCATGACATCAAGAAGGATCTTGTTGGCAAGGATATGAGCAATTCCGTCGACGGATCTGGCAAACACCATTATCGCGAATTCGCCCGTGTGGCCAAAGAAGACGGCCAGGGCTTTGTCGATTACACCTATCAGGTACCGAATTCTGACCAGCTTCGCCCGAAGCTTTCCTTCGTCAAGGCGTTCAAGCCGTGGGGCTGGGTTGTTGCCACCGGTATTTACATTGATGATGTGAACGCGGTCTTCATGCAGAGCATGCTGGTCATGGGGCTTGTTGCACTGGCGGTTCTGTGTGCGGTTGTTGGCGTGTCGCTGATGATCAGCCGCGGGATTACCCGCCCGCTTTATGCGATTTCGGAGAACATGCTGCGTCTGTCGCAGGGTGATCATAAGATCGAAGTCAAATACACCGATCAGAAAAGCGAGATCGGTGATCTGGCACGTGCGATGGATATCTTCAAATCGAAGACCATCGAAATGGAAGAAATGCGCGAGGCGCAAATCGCGCAGGAAAAACGTGCCGAAGCCGAAAAGCGCGAGGCAATGCGCCAGCTTGCCGACAGTTTCCAAGCGACGGTCGGCCGCGTTGTCGGGCAGGTGACAGAAGCATCGGGCCATATGCAGACATCGGCTAATGCGATGACGGATACCTCCAAACAGGTCGGACAGCGATCGACCTTGGTTTCCGCAGCCTCGCATGAAATGTCGAGCAACGTGGAAACGGTTGCATCCGCAGCCGAGGAATTGAGTGCCTCAATCGCGGAAATCAGCAATCAGGTGGCGCAATCGTCAAGCATTGCCAATGGGGCGGTTCGGACATCCGAAGACACCCATCAGAAGATCGAACTTCTGGCCGAGGCGGCAAACCAGATTGGCGAGGTCGTTTCGCTGATTACCGACATTGCGGAACAGACCAACCTTCTGGCGCTTAACGCGACCATCGAGGCGGCGCGAGCTGGTGATGCGGGCAAAGGCTTTGCCGTGGTGGCCAACGAGGTTAAGAACCTTGCCAACCAGACCGCCCGTGCGACTGAGGATATCCGATCCCAGGTCGGTGATATTCAGGTTGCGACATCCAACGCGGTAACGGCCATTGCCGAGATCGCCGAAACGATCCGCCGTCTTGACGGTGCGACAACCACGATTGCGGCTGCCGTTGAAGAACAGGGAGCCGCAACCCAGGAGATCGCACGCAATGTCGAACAGGCCGCGCACGGCACCCGTGATGTTTCGGAAAACATCACGGGCGTTTCGTCGGCCGCCGATGATGCCGAAAAACTTTCGAACGAGGTGCTTGGCCTTGCCGAAGGTCTTGGGCGTCAGGCAGCGGTTCTGAACGATGCCGTCGAAGCCTTCCTGGCCGAGGTTCGCAGCGCCTAAGTTGCTGGTTCGCAAAGGTCATTGAGCCGCCAGCCTTGTTAAAAGGCTGGCGGCTTTTTTATGCCGCGGCTTTGCGGCCCCAGACCGGGAACGGATCGGGCAGGGATTTATAGCGGGCGGGTTCGAATTTTCCGGCATTAATCGCCTCGTCCTCGTCTATCAGGCAGTCTGCAAGACGGGCGCGCAGGGCGGCTTCGTTCATCTGATCTGCAAGACCGATAAAGACGATTTCCTGCCGACGGTCGCCAAAGGTCGGATCCCAGTTTGATAAAACTTTATCGCGCCAGTCATTATTGTCGGGCCAGCGATCACGCGGTACGGCGCACCACCATGTGCCAAGGGCCTCGTGCTTTACCGCAGCCCCGGCCTGACTGATTTCGCCAACCCAGTTCGGGCGGGTGGCGATCCAGAAATGCCCCTTGGCGCGCACGATGCCCGGCCATTCGGAATGGATGAAATCGTAAAATCGTTTGGGGTGAAACGGCAAGGGGGTGCGGAAGGTAAAGCTTTTGATGCCGTACTCTTCGGTTTCGGGCACATGGTCAGCAAAGCCGTAAAGTTCCTTGGCCCAAAGCGGATGATCCTGCGTGCGATCGAAATCAAACAGCCCGGTATTCAGGATTTCATGCGGATCAACCCGGCCATGATCGGTTTCGATGATTTTGGCATCGGCATTCAGCGCGCGAATGATGCCAAGCACGATTTTGCGTTCGTCTGCACCAATCAGGTCAAGTTTGTTCAGCACAATCACATCGGCAAATTCGATCTGATCGACCAGAAGATCGACGATGCTGCGGTCATCTTCCTTGCCAAGGCTTTCGCCCCGGTCATTAAGAAAATCGGTGCTGCTGTAATCGGCGATCATGCGGGCGGCATCAACCACTGTAACCATCGTGTCCAGTTGCGCGATATCGCCCAGCGACTGGCCGTTTTCATCGCGGAAATCGAATGTTGCGGCGACTGGTAGCGGTTCGGATATGCCGGTTGATTCGATCAGCAGATAGTCAAACCGGCCTTCTTCGGCCAGACGGCGGACCTCAATCAAAAGATCGTCACGTAGCGTGCAGCAGATGCAGCCGTTGGTCATTTCGACCAGCTTTTCATCCATGGCCGAAAGTGCTGCCCCGCCATCACGGATCAGATCGGCGTCGATATTGACCTCGCTCATATCATTGACGATTACGGCGACTTTCAGTCCGGCACGATTGTTCAGCACATGATTAAGCAGGGTGGTTTTGCCCGCACCAAGAAACCCGGACAGAACCGTAACGGGAAGGCGTTGCATGGCGGCTCCTTTTTGGTGTTATGTTATAACATAACGTTTATCGGGTTTTGAGATATGAGGCAATAATGAAAATGCTCAGATCGGATCAATGCTGGATCAACGCTGTGACGATGTCATCGCCATGCCGCCACATGAGGGATGGGCATGGCGACAAGGACAAGGATCATGGCTGGCTGGTAACCGTGCGAATATCGGCAAGCAGGTTGTTGAAATAGGGGTTCCATGTCAGGCGGGCGTGAAATTTGCCCGGAGTTATCTGGCCCCATGCCCCGAACCACAATGTTTCTGAGTCCTCTGGCACGGGAATGCCTTCCTGGCCGTTTTCAAACATGATGTGACTGCCACGCCTGCCATAATAGGGGTTCCCAGGCGCAAACAGCACGTTCATGTGGGAAAAGGTGCTTATGCGGTCATCAAGCAGATTACTGGAAAGCGCGGTCACACGGGGGTCGTCAAGGTTTGGCGGTGTTTCGCCGTACCAGACAAAACGCGACCGGGGATTGGTGAAGCGACTTTGGAAGGCATCGAGTGTGGCGACGGGATCAAGGACGCTGTCATGCTGGCTCATCGTGATCAGCACCGGGCGGTTAAAATCCGCGCGGGCCAGATCGTCCTGAACCTTGCTGACGGTCTGGTAATAAAGGCTGGCCCCGTGCGAGGGCAGGGATTGATAATTGGGAATATTATCTTCGGTATCGATATCAACCCAGTCCCACAGATATGAAATTGCCGGGGCGAGAAACAGATACCCGTTTGACGGATAAAACCCCGGTGAAAACAGCAAAAGACCGTTCACGTCTGGATCATGCGCGGCATAGCTGGTTACCAGATTTCCGCCGGTTGAAAACCCGCCCAGCCAGACTTCGCCAACCTCGTTTTTCAGCAATGTTGTTTGGTGGGAAATGATCTTTTCCCAATCGTCGAGATCCGGCAGCATTAGGTCAGCGGATTTCGTTCCGTGGCCGGGCAAAAGGATTGACCTGACAAGCCATCCGTCCTTTGCCATGGCTGTTGCGATATCGCTGAAATACCACGGGCTGGAACCAAGCCCATGCACAAACAGAATGCCGCGTTTGGGTGCGGTTTCCGGGCGCATTTCAAAGGGCGCATTCATATCGATTTCAAGATCGTGGTCGTCGCTGATGAAGGCGCGGTGCTTGGCAATCCATGCGCGATTTTCGCGCACATAGTCCGCAAAACTGTCCTGCTCAAAGGGCGGAAGATCCGCGGAAGGCTCAAAGCGCGGGGAATCCGGGGGGACTGCGCATGACGCAATCAGTACAAGACAGGAAAGCAGCAGACAAAGGCGGGGAAGCATGAACCCTCCATCAATGTTTGTTCGGGCCATCGGACAGAGAGTCACAAACGCACCCTCCGGCCTGATCAGGCGGATAGTGCGTTGGCTGACGTGAACGCTTACGTTTTCAATGATTTGTGGATCAGTTTAAAGGTGTTTTTGACCGTAAGTCAATTACGTCGAATTCGCGATCATCCTTGGCATCCCCCGCCATTTGACTGATGGGAGATGCCGATTGCTGATGTCTGGGGATCAGTTGTTTTTGGCGGTTTTTGCCGTCTGACCAAACAGGACTTTCTTGTCTTCCTCGCTCAGTCCGTCTTCCTTGCGAAGACCTTCGCCGGCTTTATAGGCCGCGATGGTTGCCGGACGGGCTTTGATGTTTTCAAACCAGCGTTTCAGGTTTGGGAAATCATTGAGGTCCTGCTGCTGTTTTTCATGGCTGACGATCCACGGATAGCAGGCCATATCGGCAATCGAATAATCGTCACCAGCGATAAAAGTGCGACCCTCAAGGCGCTTGTTCAGTACACCATAAAGACGATTGGTTTCGTTGACATAACGCGTGATGGCATAGGGGATTTTTTCCGGCGCATAACCGCTGAAATGATGGTTTTGACCGGCCATCGGGCCAAGTCCGCCCATCTGCCAGAACAGCCATTCCATCACGGTTTTCTTGCGCCGCACATCAGTCGGCAGGAACTTGCCGGTTTTTTCTGCCAGATATTGCAGGATCGCACCGGATTCAAAAACCGTGATCGGATCACCGCCATCTGCCGGGTTCTGATCAATGATCGCAGGCATGCGGTTATTGGGCGAAAATGCCAGGAATTCCGGTTTGAACTGATCACCAGCCCCGATATTGACCGGATGGATTTTATATTCAAGTCCGGCCTCTTCAAGGAAAAGCGTGATTTTGTGGCCGTTCGGCGTTGGCCAGTAATAAAGATCAATCATGGGGCGAAGCCTCCTTTGACTTTCGTGATGTGTGGCTCATCTCAAACTATGACCTTGCCAACACGTTTCTGATACGTCAATTTAAACTGATCATTCCATAATTCAAGGGCAGGCGAAAAATACGGTTTCGCCCCCCTTATCAGGAGACCCCGATGATCCGCTTTTATTTCCATCCGACCCCGAACCCGGCCAAGATTTCGCTTTTCCTTGAAGAAGCTGATCTGCCTTATGAAATCGTGCCGGTCGACACCAAAAAGGGCGAACAGCACAGCCCCGAGTTTCGCGCGATCAACCCGAATGGCAAGGTCCCGGCGATTGTCGATACCGACGGGGCGGGCGGCAAGGAAACCCGGGTTTTTGATTCAAACGCCATCCTGATTTATTTGGCGGAAAAGACCGGAAAGTTCCTTGGTGCGGCGGAAGATCGTGGAGAATTGCTGTCCTGGCTGATGTTTATTGCATCGGGTCTTGGACCGTTTTCCGGGCAGGCAGTGCATTTTCAGCACGTAGCACCGGCTGGCAATGATTACGGCGTGAACCGCTATCGCAAGGAAATCGAACGCCATTACAGGGTGATGGATGACCATTTGGCCGGGCGCGAATTTGTTGTCGGGGGTAGCTACACCATTGCCGATATGTCGCTTTGGGGCTGGATAGAACGCGCGGCATTCGTCATGAAAAGTGACGCGCCGCTTGATCCCTATCCGAACCTGAAAAAATGGTATCAGGGCATCTGCGCCCGGCCAGCGGTAGAACGAGCACGCAAGATCGGTAGCGACCATGCCTTCAAGTCCGAGATGGACGACGTTGCCAAACGCGCGCTGTTTCCGTCGAATTACAGCTGATCAGCAGATCATTGCTTTAAAAGCCCCGTCGGTTCAGGCGGGGCTTTTTTCAGGGCGAGACAGGATTGCGTGCGTCGGCCAGAATACGTCCGCCAATCGCGATGAAACAGACTCCGGCGACACGTTCGATCCAGTGCTGGGCATGGGTAAAGCGTTTCATGACCGGGGCAGAGGACATGAACAGGCTGATGATAGTGTACCAGACCAGCGCACTTAAGATGACAAGCCCGATCATCAAAACCATCAGCCAGACGGGCGTTTCGGCAGTGACGGCGGTGGCAAAGACGCTGGCGAACAGAACGATTGCCTTTGGGTTGGTCATCGTAACCAGAAAGCCAAAAAGGACCGGATTGCCGCGCTGTTTTGATGTGGTTTCGTCAGAAGTGAGGGCGAAATCATCCGCCTTTGGCCGGGCGCGGATCAGCTTCATGCCAAGATAAATCAGATAACATCCGCCGAGCACCCGAACGGTCCAGGTCAGCCATTGATATTCGACTAGAAGGGTCGATAGGCCCAGCAGGCTAAGCATTGCATAAAGCCCGAGGCCTGCGGAAACACCAATCGTTGTTTGAAGGCCGGCTTTGGTCCCGCGCGTCATGGATGACCTGACAACGGCAACAAAATCCGGCCCGGGCAGCATCAGGGCGGGGATGAAGATCGCGAAAACAATGATCAAGGTAATGGTGGCGTCCATTTCAAAGTCCTTGTCATGTTGCTGGGGCCGTGAGATTGGACCACTGGACGGACGCGATTGCAAGCCGTCGAACAAAAACACCCCCGGCAAGTGACTGCCGGGGGTGTTTGATTGCAAATCGGGAAAGATCAGTCAGTCGGTGTTTTTCTGTCCGAACTGCTTGTTGAAATGCAGGACGAGCAGCGTTACCGCCGCCCCCGAAAGCAGATACGCCCCAACGCCAATCGGACCATAGGCCACGCAGAGCAGAAGGGCGATCAACGGGGCGAAACCGGCACCAAGCAACCATGCAAGGTCGGATGTCAGGGCCGAACCGGTATAGCGGTATTCGCGTTTGAAGTTCGATGCCAGTGTGCCGGCCGCCTGACCAAAGCACAGACCCAGAACCGCAAAGCCACCCAGAACGATCATGCCTTCATTGATGATGTTATAAGCGTAAAGAAGTGGCGTCAGAAGGGCGCCAGCCGCGATGATGGCTGCCGAATAACCCAGCAGGCGACGACGGCCGATCTGATCTGCGATGAAGCCCGATGCGATGATGCCAAGCGCGCAAAGCACCGCACCAACACCCTGGGTCAACAGGAACTGTCCCGGATTGGCGGGGGTATAAAGCACGACCCAGCTCAGCGCGAAGACGGTGACCAGATGGAACAGTGCGTAGCTTACCAGCGGTACAAGCGCGCCAAGAAGCACTGTCCGACCGTTGTGGCGAATGGTGTCGCGGACACGGACGGCCTGAAGTTCGTTCTTTTCAAGCAGGCTTCCGAATTCCGATGTTGCCACCAGACGCAGTCGGGCAAACAGGGCCACCACGTTGATCGCAAAAGCAACGAAGAAGGCATATCGCCAGCCGAAGGCAAGGAAGTCTTCAGGCGAGAGGGTCAGCATCAAATAGGCAAACAGCGAGGATGCCAGAATGAAGCCAAGCGGTGCGCCAAGCTGGGGCATCATTGCGTACCAGCCCTTGCGATTGTCGGGCGCGTTGAGCGCCAACAGGGAAGCAAGACCATCCCATGCACCACCAAGTGCAAGACCCTGCGTAAAGCGAAGAGCGCACAGCAGATAGATCGCAAACATGCCGGCACTGTCAAAGCTTGGCAAAAAGGCCATTGCGGCAGTTGAACCGCCAAGCAGGAACATTGCAACGGTCAGCTTCGTGCCGCGGCCATACCGGCGGTCCACCGTCATGAAGACGAGGGAGCCGATCGGGCGGGCGATGAAAGCCAGCGAGAATATAAAGAAGGAATGGATGGTGCCGACGATTGCGCTTTCGCCGGGGAACAGAAGTTGGGGGAACACCAGCACCGATGCGATGCAATAAACGAAGAAATCGAAAAATTCCGACGACCGGCCGATAATCACGCCAAGCGCGATCTGACCGGGATCGTTGACTGTGCCAGCCGAGTGTTGGCGTGCGTCGCGTTCCAGACCCGAGGAGGTGGAGGTCGCTAAGGAATGAGTGGATTGGGTCACGCCTGTCTCCCTAAATATCTGACTTCATTGCTTCTCATTGGACCCTTCTTGATTGGATCGAGTCTAATTATAGACATGTGAATTGCAAACGTCAGTGTCAATTATTGTGTTGCGTTGCACAACGCATGGTTTACAACTTTTTGATAATTGTCATAAACACCAGCCTATGTTTGGCGGCCTGCTTGACATTGTTGCGGCGCAGCTATAGCAAGTGAGCGAAATTTTCTGCTGGTGAATTTGTGAAAAAAGTTCGCCGAATTTGTGTCTCTTCCGTGGAAGTTTGGAATTTGAATTCCTATATGCCGCTACGGTTGGGGTACGACGCGTGCCGGTCCGGTGGGCTGGTTATGCGGCTCGCAAGCATATGGTTGTTTGTGAGAACATCTTCCAGAGACTGACAAAGTACAAGCGCATGCTTTCAAAACTTGCACGCGGCGTCGCAATTGCTTCTGTGTTCACGTTACTGACCGGATGTAATCTGGTCGTGATGGACCCGTCTGGTGATATTGCGTCACAGCAAGCCGACCTTATCGTTGTTTCCACGATCCTGATGCTGATCATCATCCTTCCGGTGATGGCGTTGACTGTGTTCTTTGCCTGGAAATACCGTCAATCCAACAAGGATGCAGAGTACGATCCTGAATGGCACCATTCCACCAAGCTGGAAATTGTCATCTGGTCTGCCCCGCTTGCGATCATTATCGCGCTGGGTGCGATCACCTGGGTCAGTACGCACACCCTGGATCCTTACCGCCCGCTGGATCGTATCGATGCGGAACGTCCGCTTGAAAAAGATCACAAGCCGATGGTGGTGGAAGTCGTTTCCCTCGATTGGAAATGGCTGTTCATCTATCCCGAACAGGGTATTGCGACCATCAACGAGCTGGCCGCACCGATTGATACCCCGATCCAGTTCAAGATCACTTCTTCCGGCATCATGAATTCCTTCTACATTCCGGCACTGGCGGGGATGATCTATTCGATGGCGGGCATGGAAACCAAGCTCCATGCCGTGATCAACGAGGAAGGTGTCTATGACGGGTTCTCGGCGAACTATAGCGGCGAGGGTTTCTCGCACATGCGCTTCAAGTTCCACGGGCTGAGCGACGCCGGTTTTGATGACTGGGTTGCGAAGGTGAAAGAGGATAGCCGCGGTCTTGGCCGTTCGGAATATCTCGAACTTGAAAAGCCGAGCATCGCCGAACCGGTTCATTATTTCGGAAATGTCGATCCGGAACTTTATCAGGCAATCCTGAATATGTGCGTCGATCAATCGAAGATGTGCATGAACGAGATGATGGATATCGACAGAAAGGGCGGCGGCGGTATTGCGGGGATCTATAACGTTATGTCGCTGACATACGATACCCCGCGCGAACGCGGCAGCCAGCCTTTGCCGTCAACCAAATCTTATGTGGCAACGCTTTGCACCACACCGTCAGGTGGTCTGAGCCAGGAAATTTCTTCGATCCCGTTGTTTGACAACGGTGTCGAAGATGACCGGTTCAGTCCCGTTCCTGCCGGTGTGTCGACAGGGTTCTGAAGCAGTGCCGGTTGATGTAAGTCGACCGGCCCTTCGCGGTTCTCGCACCGGCCTGGCCGGTGCGTTGCCGCATCGAAAAGAAGAGTAATCCGATGTTTTCAAATCCGGACCTTTTGCATTTTATATTTGGCCGGCTTTCACTCGACTCCTTCCCGATGTTTCACGAGCCGATCCTGGCCGTGACATTCGCGGGGGTTGTTCTGGGTGGTATCGTCGTTCTCGGCGCGCTGACCTATTTCAAGCTTTGGGGATATCTCTGGCGCGAGTGGATCACATCTATCGATCATAAAAAGATCGGTATCATGTATATCATTCTGGCCCTTGTCATGCTGCTGCGCGGCTTTGCCGACGCGATCATGATGCGTGCCCAGCAGGCGATCGCCTTTGGCGATGTTGCTGGTTACCTACCGCCAGATCACTATGACCAGATCTTTACCGCCCACGGCGTGATCATGATCTTCTTCGTGGCGATGCCGCTGGTGACGGGACTTATGAACTTCGTCGTGCCGCTTCAGATCGGCGCGCGCGACGTCGCCTTCCCGTTCCTGAACAATTTCAGTTTCTGGATGACGACGGCCGGTGCGATCACCGTCATGATTTCGCTGTTTGTCGGCGAGTTCGCCAAAACCGGCTGGCTGGCCTATCCGCCGCTTTCAGACATTGTTTACAGTCCGGGCGTCGGGGTCGATTACTATATCTGGGCCTTGCAGATTGCGGGTGTCGGCACATTGTTGTCGGGCGTCAACCTGATTGTGACCATCGTCAAGATGCGCGCACCGGGCATGTCGATGATGAAGATGCCCGTCTTCACCTGGACCTCGCTTTGCACCAACATCCTGATCGTTGCTGCCTTCCCGGTTCTGACCGCGGTTCTGGTTCTGCTGTCGCTTGACCGTTACCTCGACATGAACTTCTTCACCAATGATCTTGGCGGTAACGCCATGATGTATGTGAACCTGATCTGGATCTGGGGTCACCCGGAAGTTTACATCCTGATCCTGCCGGCGTTTGGCGTGTTTTCCGAAGTGGTTTCGACCTTCTGCCGGAAACGCCTGTTCGGTTACAGCTCGATGGTTTATGCGACGATCGTTATTACCATCCTGTCCTATCTGGTCTGGCTGCACCACTTCTTCACCATGGGTTCGGGGGCCAGTGTGAACGCCTTCTTTGGCATCACGACGATGATCATCTCGATCCCGACGGGCGCCAAGATCTTCAACTGGCTGTTCACCATGTATAAGGGCCGTATCAGCTTTGACGTCCCGATGCTGTGGACGATGGGCTTTATGCTGACCTTCGTGATCGGTGGCATGACCGGTGTGATGCTGGCAGTTCCGCCGGCCGACTTCGTGCTGCATAACAGCCTGTTCCTGATTGCGCATTTCCACAATGTCATCATCGGTGGCGTGGTGTTCGGGATGTTTGCCGGTATCGTTTACTGGTTCCCGAAAGCATTTGGTTACAAGCTTGATCCGTTCTGGGGCAAAATGTCCTTCTGGTTCTGGCTGGTCGGGTTCTATTTCGCCTTCATGCCGCTTTATGTTCTTGGCCTGATGGGCGTTACCCGCCGCATGAACCATTTCGATGACGGTTCGCTGCAAATCTGGTTCATCATTGCTGCGTTTGGTGCGGTTCTGATTGCCATCGGTATTGCATCGTTCCTGATGTCGCTGGTCGTATCCTTCATCAAGCGCGAAGAATTGCGTGATGAGACGGGCGATCCGTGGGATGGCCGTACGCTGGAATGGTCGACCTCGTCGCCACCCCCGGCATACAACTTTGCCTTTACCCCGGTCGTTCACGATCTTGACGCCTGGGCTGATATGAAAAAGCGCGGCTTTGTCCGTCCGACTTCCGGTTTCCTCGACATTCACATGCCGAAAAACACCGGTGCCGGTGCTATCCTAGCCGGTATGTCGCTTGTCCTTGGTTTCGCGCTGATCTGGCATATCTGGTGGCTTGCAGCCGTCAGCTTCATCGCCCTGATCGGTACCGCGATTGCACACACCTTCAACTACAACCGTGATTACCACATCCCGGCTAGCGAAGTTGTTGCAACCGAAGACGAACGTACTGCCCTTTTGGCAAAGCAGCAGGCGTAAGGGAATGACAATGGCGAATACAACTGCCTCTCAGACCGAAGCGCCGGTCTTTTACCTGAAGGAAGAGCATCACCCGCAGAATGGTACGATGCTTGGCTTCTGGCTCTATCTGATGAGCGACTGTCTCATCTTTGCGATCCTGTTTGCAACCCATGGCGTTCTCGGCCGCAATTATGCGGCCGGGCCTTCGCCGGCGGATCTTTTCGATCTGGAACTGGTTGCGATCAACACCTCCATGCTGCTGTTTTCCTCGATCACCTATGGCTTTGCCATGCTGGCGATGGAAAAGGGCAGCATCAAGGGAACCCAGATGTGGCTGGCGATTACCGGCCTGTTCGGTATCGCCTTCGTCGGGCTGGAACTTTATGAGTTCCATCACCTGTGGCATATCGGTGCCACCCCGATGCGCAGTGGCTTCCTGTCGTCGTTCTATACGCTGGTTGCGACCCACGGCCTGCACGTGACGTTCGGGATCATCTGGCTGGTCACCCTGATGGTTCAGGTTGGCAAGCGCGGACTGGTTCCGGAAAACAAGCGTCGCCTGATGTGCCTATCGCTGTTCTGGCACTTCCTTGACGTGATCTGGATCGGCGTCTTTTCCGTTGTTTACCTGCTGGGAGTTCTGGGATGAGCACGCATTCTCATGCACATGATGACCATCACGGTCACGATCATGGCGACGGTGCCAGCCACGGCACTTTCAACAGCTATCTGATCGGTTTCATCCTGTCGGTAATCCTGACCGCCATCCCGTTCTGGCTGGTGATGGACGGGGTTCTGGACAGCAAGGTGGCAACCGCGGCCTGGATCATGGGCCTTGGTGTCGTGCAGATCGTCGTCCATATGGTCTACTTCCTGCACATGAACACCAAGTCCGAAGGCGGCTGGAACATGCTGGCGCTGATCTTTACCCTTGTGATCGTTGCGATTGCCATCGCCGGTTCGCTGTGGGTGATGTATCACCTGAACACCAACATGATGCCGCAGATGGATCATGAAATGATCCGAAGCTTCGGCTAGGCTTGGCTTATGTCATAGGGGGCGCGATACTTTTACCGGTATCGCGCCCTTTTTCGTTCCGATGATGTTTTGAAGGTCCAACGCAATGGCTGATACCCAATTGTCCACCGATACACGACCGTCGACCAGAACCCGTATCGTGGTTTGCATTCTGGCCGCGATCCTGTTTTCAGGTTTTTCGGCACTTGGCATCTGGCAGGTTGAACGCCGGGCGTGGAAGCTTGATCTGATTGAACGGGTTGATGCCCGAGTTCATGGCGATCCGTTAACCGCACCGGACCGGGCCGACTGGGAAAATGTCACCCGTGAACGCGACGAATACCGCAAGGTCACCCTGCTGGGCCATTACCGCAATGATCTTGAAAGCCACGTTTATGCTGCCACCGATTACGGTGCGGGATACTGGGTGATGACCCCGTTTGAGCGGGTCGATGGTACGATCATCATGATCAATCGCGGTTTTGTTCCGACAGACCGTCGCGAACCCGATAGCCGGGCCGAGGGCACGGTTTCGGGCGATACGCGGGTTACCGGCCTTTTGCGGATGGATGAGCCGGGCGGTACTTTTATGCGCGATAACGTGCCCGACGAAGATCGCTGGTATTCACGCGATGTGCGCGCCATGGCGGCCAAACGCGGCCTTAACCCGGATGATGTTGCACCATATTTCATTGATGCCGATGGCAGTAATAATCCCGGCAAGCTGCCGGTTGGTGGCCTGACGAGGATCAGTTTCCCCAACAATCACCTGATGTATGCCATCACATGGTTTGGCATGGCGGTTCTGACGTTGGTGGCGGCATGGATCGTGTTGCGACCACGTCGGCGCAAGGAAGGCGATAGCGATACGGATTAAGGGGGGCAATCGGTGCTGAGGCTATGCCAGCTAGGGCCGCCGAGGTTGAACATCCCGCAATGAAAAACAGGCCGGTTTCATTTCCCTGAAACCGGCCTGTTTTTCATGTGGCGTTGAGGTGATCAGGGATTGGTATGATCAACAATTTCGCCGCGTGCCGGATAGTTTTTGGCAATTACGAAATCAAGCGCGCCAAGGATTTCGGCAAAGGCCGGGCGGGCGAACGGCATGGTCTGTACCGTGCCAAAATAAAGCGTGCCATCAGGTCGAACCAAAAACAGACCCGGTTCGGAAAACAGGGCCGGTTCTTCGACCCCGGACGAGGTCACACCGTTACTTGACGAAATATACAGGCCCCATTCGCGCGCTTTCTCAAGACTAAGCCCATAACCGAGATCGATATTTTCAAGCGCCCATTTCTGCTTGGCCTCGGTCGCACGGTCTTCGGCGTCCGAGGACAGGACAATCACATTGACGCCGCGCTTGGCGAAATCGGCCAGCTTGTTATCAAGGTCCTTAAGGTATTTACCGCAGATCGGGCAATGCAAACCGCGATAGAATACAACCATGGTGAAGTTTTCCGGCGTCTGATCGGCAAGCGACCATGTGCCGCCGCCAACAAGTGGGACCGAAAGGGACGGGACTTTCTGGCGGGGCATCAGGGGTGTAATCGCGGACATTTCGTTCCTCGTGACTGTTATCTGGCTGAATGAGGATAAATATGGAATGATCATTCTGGAATAACAATCAACAAATCGTCCTATCACCGAACTGTGATGAAGGCTGGTCGGCGATCAAAGTTTGCGGGCAACCACAAACCGGGCATGGTCGGAGGCAGGATAAAGGCCGGTTTCGATGATTTCGAAGCCCTCGCAGGCAATCATGGCGTCAAGCTCGCCATAGCGTAGGGAATTGACAAATGGCGCAAAGCCAAGCTTGCGCATGACGGCAATCAGAATGGCAAGAAAACGACCCGCTTCGCCAATACAGCCGGTTTTTGAAATGAAGAACCCGCCGGGTTTAAGCAAGCGATGAATGGTGCGGATTTCAGCGGGAATATCCCGGACAAGATGCAGGACATTAAATGCCAAAACCGCATCAAATGCCTGACCGGCAAGACTGCCATCGGACAGGCGGGCCGCCTGAAAGAGGACATTCGAATGGTTTCCATCGGCGAGCTTGTCCTGGGCAATGGTGATCATGGCGGGGGACAGGTCGGTTGCGGTGATATGTCCGACCGAGGGGGCAAGCAACAGGGCTGTCGAACCGGTGCCACACCCGATTTCAAGAACATTTTGATCCAGTGTCAGGTAATGACGGGTACGGTCCAGCGTTTCGCCATAAGCCGTCTGGTTCCTGACGGGCTTTCGGGCATATTTCGCAGCAGCCTTGTCCCAGAATTTTGTATCTTGGTCCATGCCATTTCCCGTACATGGTTGCGTGACCTGCGATGGATATACACGCAAAACGGGTGAATGTGAATTCACCCGTTGGAAGCTGGCCGACATTGTTCCGAGATCGGGGCGATCAATCGAGGGTGGACAGGATGGTATCGACGTAATCGGCCAGAGTATCCTCGTCCGCCCCGCGGCGCGCCATCAGATGCACCCCCTGAATGGAGCCCGCCAGAAACCGGGATAACGAACGGATGTTTTTGTCCCGGGCAATTGTGTCATGTTCCATGCCGCGACGAAGCGCACGGGCAAACATATCTTCGACCCGGCTGAATGCGGCCTGTGCAATCGCGGCAGTTTCGGGATCATGCGGCGCCAGTTCCATGCCGGAATTGACCATCAGGCATCCCTTGTGGCGGCCTTCGCCGCATCCGACGCGACTGGCATCGCGAAACGTCGCGATGATCGCTTCGCGGCCATCGGCCATTTCGCGCAGTTTGGCAAATCGGTTCGTGCTGATCTTCTGGCTGTAATGATCAAGAACGCGCAGGAACAAGGCCTTTTTGTCGCCAAAGCTTGAATACATGGAAGCACGGTTAAGCCCGGTTTCCTCGACAAGGTCCTGTACGGAGGTTGCCTCGAAGCCCTTGCTCCAGAAGATATTCATGGCGTTATCAAGAACGCTTTCTTCGTCAAATGCGCGGGGGCGGGCCATCGATGATCCTTTCTTGTTCCAGTAACTGGAATGAATGTTCTGAAACTTAAACAAAAATAGGCGTGAGAGCGCGCAATATCAACCGACAAAGTCAGAAACAACCGGTATTGCGCGCATCCCTGATGTCCGAGTCCGCAAGTGGCGATTACGATTCCTTGCGCGTTGCGAGCAGGTCACGGATTTCGCGCAGGAGGGCGACATCCTCGGGCGTTGCGGGCGGTGGCGTTTCACCGGCCTTTTCGTCTTCTTTTTTCTTGGCCTTGTTGATCGCCTTGACGACGAGGAACAACACCCAGGCAATGATCGCGAAGTTAAGCGCAATCGTGATAAAGGCACCATAGCCGATCACTGCACCCTGTGCCTTGGCGTCGGCATAATTGGTTGCGGTTACCGCATCCGACAGGGCGATGAAATAGTTCGAAAAATCAAGGCCGCCAAAAACATAACCGATCACCGGCATGATGACGTCCCCGACAAGGGATGTGACAATCCGCCCGAATGCCGCCCCGATGATCACACCGATCGCCAGATCGACAACATTGCCGCGCAGGGCAAACTTCTTGAATTCTTCAAACATGTTTACCTGTCCTCTTTCATTCTTGGTTTTATCGGACAGGCGGTTTGACGCCCTGCCGACAAAAAACTTTAGAATTGAAATGCGAAAACAGGAATTGTTTTGTTTGGTTGGAGAAAGTTACCCGGTCAGCTTGTCACCCGGATGCGGTTCAACGTGACAAAGCTGTAATCCGGCCCATCGGGATTGTTGACGGTGGCACGCGCGGTTTCCTGCCATTTTTCGGCGGGTAGGGGATCAAGAAACGCATCGCCATCAATTTCGGCATGGACTTCGGTCAGCTCATATCGTGTGGTGTATGGCATGGCGAGTTTGTATATTTGTGCACCACCCGCAATGATGACCTCATTAACATTTTCCTTGGCCGCAATCTGGTCGGCAAGTGCAATGGCGCTTTCGATATCATGACAGACCCGGACATTTTCATGATCAAACGTCCAGTCCTTATCCCGTGTCACGACGATGGTCGTGCGTTTGGGAAGCGGTTTGCCAATCGCTTCAAACGTCACACGCCCCATGATCATCGGCTTGCCAAGGGTAAGCGCCTTGAACCGTTTAAGGTCTTCGGGCAGGTGCCAGGGCATCCAGCCATCCTTGCCAATTGCGCCGTTTTTGGCGGCGGCAACCACGGCAACCCGTTCGATCCGGTCGTTATTGTTCGCTGGCATCAGACGGCTACCTTGCCCGCGATATGCGGATGCGGGTCATAGCCGGTCAGTTCGAAATCGTCATATTTGAAATCAAAGATCGATTTGACTGCCGGATTGATCTTCATTTCCGGAAGCGGGCGCGGTTCGCGCGACAGCTGCAATTCGACCTGTTCAAGGTGGTTGGTGTAAAGATGGGCATCGCCCAGCGTGTGGACGAAATCACCAACGCCAAGATCGCAGACCTGTGCGATCATCATGGTCAGCAGGGCATAAGACGCGATATTGAACGGCACACCCAAAAAGATATCGGCACTGCGTTGATAAAGCTGGCAGGACAGTTTGCCATTCGCGACATAGAACTGGAACAGGCAGTGGCAGGGTGGCAGCGCCATGTTCGGCACATCGGCCACATTCCATGCCGAAACAATCAGGCGGCGGCTGTCGGGATTGTTTTTGATCTGGTCGATCAACTGGGTGATCTGGTCGATTGTTTCGCCGTTCGCCCCGCGCCATGACCGCCACTGACCACCGTAAACCGGGCCAAGTTCGCCGTTTTCATCGGCCCATTCGTTCCAGATGCGCACACCATTGTCCTGAAGATATTTGACATTGGTGTCGCCTGCCAGAAACCACAGCAATTCATGGATGATCGATTTCAGATGCAGCTTTTTGGTGGTGACCATCGGAAAGCCCTTTGACAGGTCAAACCGCATCTGGTGACCAAAGACCGAGACCGTGCCGGTGCCGGTGCGATCTTCCTTATGGGCGCCGGTATCGCGCACCAAACGCATCAGATCGAGATATTGCTGCATGCCGCATCCTGTTGTTCGGAATCGTGTTTGGGGCAGCATAGTTGGCAATGGATGGGGCGGCAAGTCACCCGGTGACGGTATCAGGGCTTGGGTGCTGTATGGCAGGGCGTCGTTCGTTTGCTTTGTCGGCTTAAAGGTCGACCCGGTGAAAGTTTTTGCCAATTCCCTTGCGAAAGCAGACCCATTTGACCTATATAGGGGCTGTCGGGGCAACCCGACTATGGCGTTACACGACTTGGCAGAATAGACATTACGGACCCGGGGGCGGTACCCGGCGGCTCCACCAACTTTCATCTATCTGACTTCGTCCGACTCAGGCGAAGATGTTGGGGCCGAAATAGGATCGACGTGTGTAGTAAAAGCCTCTGTTGGCGCTCGGCATGGTACCACCGTTATCGGGCTAATGTTTGTAAACGCAAACGACAACAATGCTCCGGTTGCTGTTGCCGCCTAAGCGGTACTAGCACCAAAGCGAAATTCCGATTGCCGGGAGCGGTAGTCTGGTGGGGGATGGGGCACCTAGCAACAGAACGCCCCGCTCTTGTATTTCTCCCCGTCTCCGTTATGAATAGAAGCAATTCAATTGCGTCATCTGCAAATGACGCGATCAGGTGCCATATATAAATGACGGGTACATCCTGAAATCGTCAGGAAACCCGCCAGACACAGGATTATCGATGCAGGAACCGGAAGAATTCCGTTACGACCTTATGGTCGATCAGGCGCTGCGCGGCGTGGTAAAGCAGATCCTTTCGCGCGTGGCCGAAGAAGGCCTTTTCGGCGAGCATCACTATTACATCACGTTCCAGACCAATCATCCCGGCGTTGCTTTGCCTGAAGGACAGCGCAAGGCGCACCCGGATAATATCACCGTTGTATTGCAGCACCGGTTCTGGGACCTGAAAGCGGAAGACGATCATTTTTCGGTCGGCATGAGCTTCGATGGCATGCCAACCACCGTGGTTGTTCCGTTTGATGCCATGCTGGCCTTTGTCGATCCGTCTGCCAATTTCATGCTGACTTTCAGCGTCGAAGAAGAAATGGGCGATGATGATTTCGATTACGACGAAGATGACGATCTTGACGCCGATCTGGTTGATGGCGATGAAGACGCGACCCCGCAGCTGGTGACCGAGCCTTCCAAGCGCGGCAAGAAAAAACCCGCCGAACAGGGTCAAACCGGCGAAGTCATCGCCCTTGATGCGTTTCGAAAAAAATGAGTTTCAAAGGGGCGGGCATTTGGCTCGCCCTTTTTTCTTTCCCGCATGCCCGGTCCGGTTTCCCGCCGATTGCCGGAAGTCTGTTCATCTAATGTATCGTGGAAATTTGCCGCGTTTGGCGTTATGAACGGCACAAATTAAAACAAACCCACCTTGTTTTTGAGAGAGACGAGAACTTATCCCATGAGTGATTTTGTCTATAAACCCATGTTCGAGCAGGGTAAGGACACGACCCCTTACCGCAAGATCGGTGACGAAGGCGTTTCAACCGTTGAGGTCAATGGCGAGACGTTTTTGAAAGTCGAACCCGAAGCGATTGAGAAACTGACGCTTCAGGCGTTTTTCGATTGTTCGCATTTGCTGCGCCCGGGCCATCTCGAACAGTTGCGCAAAATCCTTGATGACCCGGAAGCAACGCCGAACGACAAGTTCGTTGCGATGGACCTTCTGAAAAACGCCAATATCGCATCTGGCGGCGTTTTGCCGATGTGCCAGGATACCGGTACGGCGATTGTCATGGGCAAGCGCGGTGGCAAGGTCATCACCAATGGTGCCGATGAAGAGGCGCTTTCAAAGGGTATCTGGCGCGCCTATCAGGAACATAACCTGCGTTATTCGCAGGTGTCGCCGGTTAATATGTTCGAAGAAAAGAACACGGGTTCGAACCTTCCGGCCCAGATCGATCTGTATGCGACGCCGGGCAATGAATATAAATTCATGTTCATGGCAAAGGGTGGCGGTTCGGCCAACAAGACCTTCCTGTATCAGCAGACCAAGGCGCTTCTGAACCCGGAAAGCCTGCGGAAGTTTTTGGACGAGAAAATCAGAACGCTTGGCACGTCTGCCTGCCCGCCTTATCACCTTGCCATCGTGATTGGCGGGACGTCGGCCGAGGCCGCACTCAAGACCGTTAAAATGGCATCGGCACGTTATTACGATAACCTGCCGACCGAGGGCGGCGAACATGGTCAGGCCTATCGCGATCTTGAATGGGAACAGAAGGTCCTTGAGATGACGCGCGAAATGGGCATTGGCGCACAGTTCGGCGGCAAGTATTTCTGCCACGATGTCCGTGTGGTCCGCCTGCCGCGCCACGGGGCAAGCTGCCCGGTGGCCATCGGCGTTTCGTGCTCGGCCGACCGTCAGGTTCTGGGCAAGATCACCAAGGACGGCATTTTCATCGAAGACCTTGAACACAACCCGGCAAAATATCTTCCGGAAGTGTCGGACGAACATCTTGATGACAATGTGGTCAAGGTTGACCTGAACCGTCCGATGGATGAAATCCGCAAACAGCTTTCCGGGTATTCGGTCAAGACGCGTCTGGCGCTCACTGGGACCGTGATCGTGGCGCGTGACATCGCGCATGCCAAGATCAAGGAACGCCTTGATGCTGGCGAAGGCATGCCCGATTACATGAAAAACCATCCGGTTTATTATGCGGGCCCGGCAAAAACACCCGAAGGCATGCCGTCCGGTTCGTTCGGCCCGACCACGGCGGGACGCATGGATGCCTATGTCGAACAGTTCCAGGCCGCAGGCGGATCGTTCGTCATGCTTGCCAAGGGCAACCGTTCGAAACAGGTCAAGGATGCGTGCAAAAACCACGGCGGGTTCTATCTTGGTTCCATCGGTGGTCCGGCAGCGCGCCTTGCGCAGGATTGCATCAAGAAAGTCGAAGTCCTTGAATACCCGGAACTGGGCATGGAAGCCGTCTGGAAGATCGAGGTCGAAGATTTTCCGGCCTTTATCGTGATCGATGACAAGGGCAATGACTTCTTTGCCGAATTTGGCATCTGATTTCGATATTACTGATTTGAAACAGGGCAGTGTGGGCAATCCGTGCTGCCCTGTTTTTGTTTGCGGCGGGTTATGCATAGCTGACCTACGGTCAAAATTCTTGCCTTGGTTGGGGCTGCGTGGTCTGATTTTCGCAAAATCAACCCTTTAGCGGGAATGCTGATATGTCTCGAACTTCTGCTGTTGCCATGAACAGTGCAACAGAAAGCCGTCTGGTCGGTGTGACATCGGCCCTGGCGACGGTGGCGATCTGGGCGGCGTGGCTGATTGTCACGCGCTACGCCATGACATCCGATTTTACCGCGGTCGATATCGGGCTTTTGCGCTTTGTCGTGCCGTTTGTGTTGCTGGCCCCGATCTGGCTTAAACGCGGGATCTGGCCCAAGGGGCTTTCGATTGCCAATGGCCTGATCATGCTAGTGGGATCAGGCGCATTTTATACGCTTCTCGTGGCCAGTGCCCTGCAATATGTTCCGGCAAGCCATGTGGGCATTTTGCTGCCCGGTGTGATGGCGGTCTGGGCGGTTCTGATTGCGGTTGTGATGTTCGGTGAACGGCCGGGCTGGGGCCGGCTGGCGGGTTATGCCACGGTGATTACCGGTATCGTCCTGTTGGCGGTGCTTAAACCCGGCCATTCGACCGGTGACACGATCCTTTATGGCTATGGTCTTGTGTCGGCCGGGGCATTCATGTGGGCATGCTATACCCACGCAATGCGTCAAAGCGGCCTTGGTGCGCTGGAAGCGGCGGCATTTGTCGGCTTCTGGTCGTTTGTGATCATGGCGGTGGTAGCCCTGTTCACGGGCACGCACATCCCCGATGCGCCGATGGATGACGTGCTGCTGTTGCTCGTCACACAGGGCCTGCTGGCGGGATGCGTTGCGGTGGTGACCTATGGGCTTGCGGTGCGTCATATCGGGTCAACCGGTGCCTCGGCATTTGGTGCGATGACCCCGGCATTGACCGCATTGGGCGGTGTGTTCCTGCTTGGTGAGGAAGGCAATCTTGCGCTGGCGATTGCGGTGGCACTGGTGATTTTCGGTGTGATGGTTGCATCGGGTGTTTTCCGCAAGGTTTTGCGTTAGTCCCCTGTTGCCAAAGACATGTTTGAAGGTACCGGTGGCGGGATAATTCAGCCCGCCGCTGGTGCCTTTTTTGGGGATGCGCAGTTCTGCCGATGCGCACAGAAAATTCTTTTCGCAGGTGCAAAATCACGTTAGCATCATATTCGTGATTGCAAAGGCGCAGTCACGAACAATCGGCAGGCAACGAGGCTTGCAAGACAATCGCGCGACCGGATGGCGTTATGCACGGTCGATTTCAGATGTCCCATGCCTCGGAGAAGTTCAATGTTTGCCGGTTTCATGCGTTCCGTTTCCCCCGATGAAGACAGCCGTTCAAAACAGGTCCGCGAGGCCGGGCTTGGCGATATTCTTCGCCTGTTGCGCACGGTTGGGACAATTGCCGATGATGCGCGACAAAGTGACGCGGCGATTGCCGGTATTCTTGATGCGGTTTGCGATTATTGCCACTGGCCAGTTGGTCATGCCTACCTGCTTCGCGAAGACAATACGCTGTCTTCGGCCAAAATCTGGTCGATCGGGCGGGGCGTATCGCCGGGTGATCTGGCAGATTTTCG
Source organism: Thalassospira lucentensis (assembly GCF_001613805.1). GTDB lineage: Bacteria > Pseudomonadota > Alphaproteobacteria > Rhodospirillales > Thalassospiraceae > Thalassospira > Thalassospira lucentensis_A. The sequence goes on along the minus strand of NZ_LPVY01000021.1, from coordinate 132,654 downwards.
GTTGCAGTCAGAGGCCACGGTTTTCACCATCGGGCAGGGCCTGATCGGGTCGGTTACAAAGACGGGGGAACCAGTCTGCATCGAAAACGTTGTTACTAAGGACGGCTTCCTGCGCGCCAGCGGGGCTGCCCGGAACGGGTTGCAGGGCTGTTTCGCGCTGCCGGTCAAAATGGCCGGTAAAGTGGTGGCCGTCATCGAATTTTTCAGCCGTGATATCGCCCGTCTTGATGACGAGATGCTCGAACTGCTTGGCTTTGTTGGCGGGCAGGTCGCACGCGTGCTCGAACGTGATGCGGCACTGGCCGCGCGCGAAAAACTGGCATCGGATTTTGAAAGCCAGGTGCAGGGTACGGTCGGGATGCTGGGTGCCGCGGTTAGCCAGATGCGCAGTGCGATTGATGTGCTGGGCGAAAGCAACCGGCGGACGGATTCATGTGGCAAGGGGATTGATCAGGCGGCCGATGCCGCCCTTTCCCGGATTGAAAATGTCGCTGGTCAGATGGATGCGCTTCAGGCGGCGTTGACCACGATTGGCGATGATGCGGGGACGAATGTGGAAACCACCCGTGCATTGGGGGCGCAGGCACGTGACATGCGCGATGAATTTGCCAAATTGCAGGCGCGTGCAGCCGATGCGGGCAAGATGCTGGCGACGATTTCGGCCATCGCCAGCCAGATCAAATTGCTGGGGCTGAATGCCTCGATCGAGGCGGCACGTGTTGGCGAAGCAGGAAAAGGATTTGCCATTGTCGCCAAGGAGGTCAAGGCCCTGGCAGGGCAATCCGAAGCCGCAACCGCCGAAATCGCCCAATGGATGGATGGCGTCACCGGGGCGATTTCAAAGGCTGGTGGGGATATCGACCGGATTTCCGATGCGATGGGCGACTTGCAGGCGCGCGCTGAAATCACCGCGGATCAAACCGGTGGGCAGGTTGAAATTTGTCGCACCGTTGCAGGGGATGCGCTTGATGCGTTGAAACAGGCGCGTGTGGTGGGTGCCAGTGTTTCCGATATTGCAGAAGCAATTTCCCATAACGGGCAGGTCGCGGGCGAACTTTCCGATGCTGCGCGGAATCTTGAAACACAAGGATCGGAACTCAGCCACCGGGTGGAGGGCTTTGTCGGTCAGATCCTTGCGATGTGAGGGTTAGACCATCCTGTCGGGGAATTTAGATGTGCGCTTTGCCACCATGCGTGCCAATGGCGGACCAAACAGCAGCACCATGAAAAAGCGCGTTGCCTGTAACACCAGGATAAAGGACAGGTCGACATTGGTGCTGGCCGCGATGATGGCGACCGAGTCAAGCCCGCCGGGGCTGGTGGCCAGATAGGCGGTCAGTGGATCAACATCCATGAAAATCACCAGCAATACCGAAATCCCGGCACAAAAACCGATCAGAACGAAAATCGAAATCAGGATTTTCGGCAGGGCATAGGCTGCGTGACGCAAAACCGAAGGCGTGAATTTCAACCCGATCATCCAGCCGATCACGGCATAGGTCAGGCCAAGAAACCATTCAGGCAGGACGATATCGACCATACCGGTGATGCTTAACACCATGACGACGATCATCGGCACCAGAAGCGGCCCCGATGGCAAACGTGACTTTGCCCCGACAATGCACAGGATGACGGCGATTGCCACTGTGATACCAAAATCGCCGATATCAAACGGGCTAAACCATTGATGCGGATGGGCCGCCGCCAATGCCGGATCGACCCAGAAATTGGCAACACTTGATGCCACGGCAACCACAATCACCACCCGGACATATTGCATGAAGGCCACAAGCCTGGCGTCGGCGCCAAAGGCCTCTGCCATGATGACCATGGCGGATGCGGCACCCGGCGATGATCCCCAGATGCCTGCCGTTCCCGGCAGGACCTGCTTGATGCACAATATCCAGCCTAAAAAGCTGCTGGCGATCAATGTCAGTGCCGTAACACCCAGAACCAGCGGCCAGTCATGCATGAAAGATGTGATGATCCCGGCGGTCATCGACCCGCCAACCATGCAGCCAAGGACCGATTGCGCGCCAAGATAGATCGGCTTTGGCATGGCGATGGTGGCACCATTGGTACCCATGACAATGCCGACAATCATCGGGCCGAGCAAAAGGGCGGCCGGGATATCCGCATCATGCAGGATCACGGATAGCACAAGCGAAACGCCAATCAGCAATCCCCATTGCATAAGATGCGGCATTTTGCCGAGCTTTTCCCGATCAGGGGGCGAGTTGGGTTTGGGGGACTTGGGTGCGTGGGGCGCATGGGGCGAGTTATCTGGCACGGGAAAGCCTTTGTTTGGGGCGGCAGGGTTATGGGATGGTAAAGGTCAGTTCGGCTGATTGGCGGACACGCGCAATGCGCGGCAGGATTTCGGTGATTGAAAACTGGTGCATTTCGACCGATTTGGTGGCGGTGGTATCCTCGGCAATCACGATGTTATAGCCGTGTTCCCACGCCGACCGGGCAGTGGATTCCACGCCGAAATTGGTGACAACACCGCCAAGGACGATGGTTTCAATCCCGCGACGGCGAAGCTGCAGATCAAGATCGGTGCCGTAAAACGCGCCCCATTGATGTTTGGTAATGACGATATCGCCGGGTTGTATCAAGTCATCCACAAGGGTGCCCCAATCTTCGGGCGGGCATTTCGCCGGGACGGATGGCAGATCAACCATCTGGTGCGGGGCATCGGCCATGTCAGAAGACCAGTAAACGCGGACCAGAACGATGGGGGCGTTGGCCGAACGGAATTTGGCGATCAGATTGCGGGCATTTTCAAGCACCATATCACTGCTTCGCGGATGCAGGGACTGGGCCAGAATGCCGTTTTGCAGGTCGATCATGACAAGGGCGGTACGTGCCGGATCCAGCAGGATTTGGTCTTTGGGCATGGGGCACCTGATTGGGGCAAGGTATCGGATCGGGGCGGATGGCGACGCCGTTTGAGTCTGGCGCACTGCTTTGGGGAAGGATCATGATAAACCGAAACATCCTGATATGGCGAGTTTTTCGGATGAATAGCGGGGAAACAGCGGGCAGGCAGGGGATTGGGACTTGGCCCGATCAATCGCGATGGCTTATGTTTTGAAAGCCACAGGAACAGGGATACCCGATTGTCATGACCATCGATTTTGTCTTTGACGGGCCTGATGATGCCAAGCAGACCATTTTGCTGGCGCATGGGGCGGGGGCGGCAATGGATAGCCCGGTCATGAATGAAATGGCGGCCGGTCTGGCGGCATGTGGCTATCGCGTGGCGCGGTTTGAATTTCCCTATATGGCGAAACGCCGGGTGGATGGAAAAAAGCGCGGACCGGATCGGGCCCCGGTTCTGATCGAGACATTTGGGCAGGTTGTGGAACAGCTTGGCACACCTGAAAATCTTGTGATCGGTGGCAAATCAATGGGCGGGCGGATCGCCAGTATGGTCGCAGATGACCTTGGCGTGCGTGGTGTCGTCTGCATTGGTTATCCGTTTCATCCACCGGTGAAGCCTGAAAACCTGCGGACTGCGCATTTACAGACGATGAAAACACCTACCCTGATTTGTCACGGCACGCGCGACCCGTTTGGCAGTCCGGACGAGGTGGCGGGTTATGGTCTGGCCGACACGGTATCCCTTCACTGGGTCTCCGACGGTGATCATGATTTCGACGCGCGCAAGAAGTCCGGTCACACACAGGAAGGCAATATTGCCGAAGCGATCAACGCGATTGATGCCTTTGTCAAAAGCACGGGATGACGTCGTTGGTTACGCCATCCCGTAAAAATCCGGGGTTACTGTGCCAGTAACCCGCCATAGGGATCATCCATAATGATCCGCCATACATTGCCGTTCGTTCGTTTCAGAACAGAAACCGAAAGGCCTTTATCATTGATTTGCGTTCCGTCCGGCGCCGTTCCCTGCATCGTCCATGGCGCTATGTGAAGGGCGGTATCATCGGTGACGAATACCTTGTGTCCGCCGTAATCAAAGGCCGGGTTGATGGCAAAGAACTGAATGAACTGATCGCGGATTTCCATGGCACCGCTTGTGGCAGTACCCGGTTTGAAGGCAATAACCGCATCATGGTCATAATGCGCCAAAACGCCTTCGATATCGCGGTTTTCAAATGCGCGTGTCATTGACAGAACGGTATCAAGAACCTGTTTTTCATCGGTGTTCATTGGGAGCCCTGGTTCGGTTGACTGTGCCGGGGTATTGAACCCCGGCAGCAAAAAGAACATCAAGGTTGGCAGAAATACCTTTTTCCTCATGACACCCCCAGCGGAGCAAGGGGAATGACATGGAAGGTGTTGGTTTTTTTAAAATCTGACGTGGGGGGCGAGATGTGGTCAGGGATCATGTGTTTGGTTCCGCAATCAGGTGATGGAGAGCGCGAATATTGGTGACGCGAAGGGATCAGGCGGGGATACCTTCGACCGGCATCAGGAAATCCTTGGCATATTCATCACTCATTTCGGCGTCCTGACTGGCGATATCGATCCTTACCCCATTGGGGTCAAGCAGGGTGAAATGACGCTGGCCCCATGGTTCGTCGCGCAGTTCGAGCGCAAATTCGAAACCCTTGGCGCGTAGCTCATCGGCGGCAGTTTTGGCGTCCTCGACGCTGATGCCAAAGATGCTGCCGTCGCCCATGGTGCGGCCATGGAATAGCGGCGGCTGTGTCGGATGGCCGGGCTGCATCAGACCGATTTGGACTTCCATGCATTCTGGCCATACAAGGTGGATATACCAGTCCCCGGCAAAGACGGCGACAAAGCCGAGTTCTTCGTAAAAAGTCCGGCTTTCTGTCAGTTTTTCGGTGACGATAATCGGAAAGGCGCTGGTGACTTTCATTGGTTTTCTCCTGACGAATGTTGAAACCCTGTTCCCGATAATTGTCATGTTTGCACATACCTCCTGACAGGAGCCTGTCAGGAGCGTTATGATAATTTCTCGGTCATGCTGAGAAAGGAGCGAACATGAGAAGGGCCGACCGACTTTTCCGTCTTGTACAGATTTTGCGCCGTCGCAAACTGTGCCGGGCGCGCGAACTTGCCGAGGAACTGGAAGTTTCCGAACGCACGATTTACCGCGATATTCGCGATCTTGCCGCGTCCGGTGTTCCGGTCGAAGGCGAGGCGGGGGTGGGCTATATCCTGCGCGATGGTTATGACCTGCCGCCATTGATGTTTGATGCCGACGAGATCGAGGCACTGGTGGTTGCCGCACGCATGGTGCAAAGCTGGACCGATCCGCAGATGGCGCGGGCCGCGGGCGATGCCCTGACCAAGATCGAGGCGGTCTTGCCGGAAAAAATGCGGGGTCTTATTGGCGGGGTGCCGATTGCGATTGCCGAAATCGCACAGGCCCCGATTGCGATTTCGATGCCCGATTTGCGGCGTGCCATCCGTGAACGGCATCTGATCAATATCGATTACACCGATGCCAAGGGGGATGACACCAACCGGCGGGTCTGGCCGTTGGGGATGCTGTTTTTTGGCACCATCTGGCTGTTGGCAAGCTGGTGCGAACTTCGCCAGGCCTTCCGCGTTTTCCGTGCAGACCGGATCAAGAACATGCAGATCACCGCAGATCATTTCCGGCCGACACCGGGGCGGACATTACGTGACTACCTGATTTCCGAAGGCGTCGAGGGGGAAATCCTCAATGGCATCGGCCGATAACGAATTTGTCCAGATGGTAAGCGAATTGTTATCCCCACTGGGAAACATCCGCCCGAACCGGATGTTTGGTGCATTCGGGCTTTATTGCGATGGGGTGTTTTTGCGATCATTGATGACGATGTGCTGTATCTGAAAGGCGATGAACAAACTGCCGGGGCCTACGATGCGCAAGGTATGGCACCCTTTTGTGTGCCATCAGGTCGCCCGATGACACTGTCTTATTTCGAGGTTCCGGGTGACTGGCTGGACGAGCCTGATCAATTGATGGAATTTGCCCATATGGCACTTGGTGCTGCGCATCGTGCGGCAGCGGAAAAGTCGTCCAAAGCCAAGCGCAAAAAATCGAAAACCGGCAGTAATGGGTAAAAGTTTTCAGGGAGATCAGGGGCAAAATCATCCGATTGTTTGAGGGCGCACTGAAAGGGCTGCATTTGCCGCGGATTTTCGTATAAGATTTTCCTGTAGTAAGAAAACCACGGGGAAAGCGCATCGGTGTGGCGTTAAAGGATTTGTGCCGGAGCATTGTCGGGACGTTCCGCGTTCGGGAAGATCAACCCGAACTGGTTCGCGCGCAGGTCAAGGCCCTTTCCCGTCAAATCCCGTTACTTTACATCCTGCTTTTTGCAAACGCGGTCGCGCTGGCTTTCACGCATTACGGAACCGCACCCGACTGGATGACGGTTTATATTCCAGCGGTTCTGGGGATTGTCTGTCTGATCCGCGGGCTTGCATGGATGCGCTTGCGTGATACGGCAAATGATTTTGCCAGTGCGGTGCTGCATTTGCGCCGTATCCGCATTCTGGCCGCAGTCATCAGCGTCGTCTTCACTGCCTGGGCGATCAAGATGTTTGGTTATGGTGATGCCTATCAACAGGGGCATGTCGCCTATTTCATCTCGATCACAGTGGTTGGGTGCATCTTCTGTCTGTTGCATTTTCCCCCGGCTGCTCTTTTGGTCGTCATCATCGTTCTGGGGTCTTTCATCCTGCATTTCGGGTCGACCGGGAACGAGGTCTATGTCGCGATTGCGGCCAATATGGCGATGGTATCCTTGATGATTGTCCAGATCATCCGAAGCTACTACGCGGCGTTTTCCGGACTGGTGGAATCGCAAATCGATCTGGAAAAGCAGCACACTAAAACCATCGAGCTTTCCAACCAGAACCGTGAACTGGCTTTTCGTGATGCATTGACCGGTCTTTCCAACCGCCGCGCATTCTTTTCCCATCTTGACGAAGCGGTAGCACGCGCAAAGGACGGCGGGCGTTTTGCGGTTGCGATGATTGATCTGGACGGATTCAAGCCGGTCAATGACGTGCATGGCCATCCGGCTGGCGATGATGTGCTGGTCAAAGCCAGCGCCCGCTTACGCGACATTCTGGGACCGGATGTCTTGTTGGCGCGACTGGGTGGGGATGAATTCGGTGTGATCCTTGACGATATTACGGATGCCGCGGAACTGATCCGTATCGGACGGGAACTTTGCGGAACGCTTAATGATCCGTTCGAGGTTGGCGGGGGAACGGTGCAGCTTTCCGCTTCGCTTGGTTTTGCGACCTACCCGGCGGTGGCGCGTAAACCCAACGCCCTGTTCGAGCGTGCCGATTTCGCGCTTTACTACGCCAAGAAAAACATGCCGGGCCATCCGGTTTTGTTCGCCGCCCATCACGAAACCCTGATCCGCCATGACAGCCAGATCGAACAGGCCCTGCGCAAGGCCGATCTGGAAAGCGAATTGTCGATCCACTATCAACCGGTTTTTGATTTGCATAGCGGCAAACTGCATTCGATCGAGGTGCTTGCCCGGTGGGATAACGACAAAATGGGGCGGGTTTCACCCGAAATGTTTTTCCCGGTGGCCGAAAAAACCGGACAGGTCGGAACTTTGTCGACGATCCTGTTCCAGAAGGCCCTGAAATCCATGATCGCCTGGCCGCAGGATGTACCGCTGTCGTTTAACCTGTCGGCCCGCGATATAGTTCTGCCCGACATGGCGCACTGGCTGATTGATCAGATCAAATTCTTTGGGATTGATCCGGGACGTCTGACATTTGAAGTGACGGAAACGGCTTTGCTGCGCGATTTTGTGTCGGCTCGTGCCAGCATTCGCTATTTGCGCCGCCACGGGGCAAAGGTTGCGCTGGATGATTTCGGAATCGGGTATTCCAGCCTGCGCTATGTTCATGAACTGGAATTCGACTGTCTGAAGATTGATCGCAGTTTTATCGAACCGATTGTTACCAGCGAACGCAGTCAGCGGATTGTCAAAACCGTAATCGACATGTGCGATAATCTGGGCACGGATTGTGTGATTGAGGGGATCGAAACACCCGAACAGCGTGACGAGGTTCTGCGTCTTGGCGGGCATCTGGCGCAGGGATATTTCTTTGCCCGGCCATCGGCCACGATTGATTGGGATGCGTTACCCAATGTGGCAGGTCTGGATCGGGCAGATCCACCATCAGCTCCCCGACCGGCAGACGCAAAATCATAACGTTCCCATCATTAGATACGTGATCGCAAATAGGGCAAAATCGGCTGCGGATTTGCCCTATTGATGTCGGTTTCCCGGTTAATCTTCCCGCAACCCAATCAGGGTATTCTTCTGGTCATCCGGCATGGCAGATAGTGGCATATGTCCGCGTCGTGCGCCGGACAGCACCGGATACCGATTTTGCGGCCGATCTAAGCAATTGAAACGACTCGTTGTTTTTATTGGCTATTGCAAGGATTCTGGCGAGTCGTTACGATTCGCCATCTCAGACGGGAACAGGGCTTCGGACAGATGTCAGGCCAGACGCACATTTCACCCCAGATACCGGCGGTCACGATTGATGGCATTGATCTGGCGCCTGAAATTCGCACCCGTCTTCGCAATCTGATTGATACGCTGCCTGACCAACCCGCCCGATTACGGGTAATGGGGCATGTTCTGCTGGATATGGGGCTTGGCAGTCTTGCTCTTGATGCGTTTGGACGGGCCCTGTTGCTGGATGATCTTGATCCGGCAACCCACCTGGGACTGACCCGGACCTATTTGCAGAACGGGGCGCGTGAAACCGCGCTCGAACATCTTGAAATCGCAATCAGCCTGCGGCCCGATGCCCGTGAATTGCGTGTGGTCGCCGCCGACCTTGTCGGATGCCGCGACAGGATGCGTGCCTTCAATCAACTGGGGGCGGTGTTATCAGCTGATCCGGATCATGCCGGTGCCCGAAAGGGACTGGCTGCATTGATCCGCTCGGTAATCACCAGCCGCATCCAGGAAGACAAATCTGCGACCTGGAAGGTGCCTGCTGATACTGCACGCGTCTGGGGTTTGCAGGATCATATGCCTGCACAGGAACTTTCCCCACCACAGCCGTGGTTCCTGAATTAACGGTTTTCCGGGGTTTGCCGGTTGGGTTGCAATGACACCACGGTAAAGTCGTCATGCAGTTTGACCGGTGCCCGATCCATGAACTGATCGGCAAGATGGGATGCCAGATCCGGCATGCCGCCTGTTTCCGAAATAATATCCTGTACCAGATGCAGCAGGCGGTCACCTTCAAGCAGCGCGCCGTCATCAAGCACGGTTTCAATCAGGGCATCGCTGTATAGCAGCAGGAAGTTATCAATACCAAAGGCGGTTTCACGCGTTTCATATCTGGCATCGCGAATAACGCCAAGCGGGACGCCAGAGCCATCAAGAAACGTGGTCGAGCCGGTTTTGACATTGCCAAGAACCGGCGACGTACAAGCCGCACTGGCATAGCGGAATGTTTCGGCAGTACGGTTTATAATGCCATACAGCATGGTCGCATATTGCCCAACCGGCAGCAGCCCCTTGAGGTGGCGGTTAAGGGATTCCAGATACGCGCCGGGATCATCGTCATGTCGGTCATCCGACCAGATCAGGGAATGAAGGCGAAATGTATTCAGCGCTGCACCAAGACCGTGACCGGCGAAGTCAACGATGTAAACACCAAGCCTGTCGTCATCAATCGGGGCCAGTCCCCACATATCACCGCCAAGTTCGGATGACATCTGGAAGCTGGCGCTGATGGTCATGCCATAATCAAGACCGATACCACGATACTGTTCCGCCTTCGGTATCAGCATTTCCTGCATGTCGCGCGCCATTTCCAATTCGGATTGCGTGCGTTCCTGATAGGCCTGCAGTTGTTTGACCAGCAGGCGGTTTTCAAGATGGATGCGCGTGCGTGCGATCATTTCCGCCTTGTTCAGCGGTTTCAGAATAAGGTCGGTTGCACCGTCTTCGAAAATACGGGTGCGACCTTCGTTTTCTTCAAGGGCTGTCTGGGCGATGATCGGGGTTTCGGCAAATGAAGGGTCGGCGCGCAAAACCTTGCAGACCTCATAACCATCCATTTTCGGCATGATAATATCAAGGATGATCAGGTCGGGATTATGTTTGTTTGCCTGCTCCAGTGCATCCTCGCCATCCTTGGCAAAAACCAGATTGGTAAAGCCATCCGATCGCAGATAGGACGCGATGATTTCGCGCGAGATCATGGTGTCGTCGGCAATCAGGATCGTGGCATCGCGCGGGTTACGCAGGTCTGCTTCACCCGATGCACGTTCAGCCGCCTCCAGTCCGGCGGCAAAAGTCGTGTTCAACGGCAGGGATGCGGCGGTATCAGGTGCAAAGGTAAGCCGGATTGTCCTTCCACCGCGATCAAAGCTGACATCGTGGCAAAGGCTTCTGATCAGGGGCAGGCCACGACCAAAGGTGGATTCCGCACCGGGCAGTTTGGGAACTGGCGTTTCATCGGGTGGGACAAAGCCGCTTCCCTGATCATTGATCGAAATTTCGACATTGCCATTGCGTCGTTTTTTCGCGGTCAGCATGATCACCCGCCCGCCATAGACCGGTGATGCCAGGCGGCGTGCTGTTTCCTCACCCAGTTCGTTGAAGCGATCCATCGACAGATGGCCGGTCGTATTCATTTCCAGATTGCCGTGGATCATTGAATTGGCGAAGGCTTCCTGAACCGCCATTTCGACCGTCGGTGCGATCGTGTCGTGAATGATACCGCGGTGGCGAAGGGCCGTGACAAATTTGCGTGCCATCGGCAATTGATACGCACTTTGTGTCGACATACAGACCAGAAGGTCCCAGTTGGCGCCTCGTTTGGCCGTTCGCAACGGGCCAAGGTCGACCAAATCAAGCCCGTCATAGCATTCAACAAAGTAATTGCAGTTAAGACGGACCAGTGCGCCCAACCATTCCCGGCCGGTTTCGGACGGAATCAGGCATAACTGATATCGGTTGCTGTGAGGAAAATCTTCGGGGCTTCGGCCAAAGAAAAGTTCCGCATGAGCACCGGCTCCATCCCCGAAGATATGCCGACCATCAAGCACTTGTGCCGCCCGCGCGCGGTCAAGCGGTTCGGCAACGGCAACAAATGGGCGTGGCTGAACCTCGCCGGTTGCAGGCATTGTCAGTCTTCCAGTTTGAACAGAGTGTCGAACCGCGCAACTTCAAGCATGCGTTTGACCTGTCCCTGCGCGCCTTTGAGTATGACCGTGGCACGGGACTTTTCACCTTCGTCACGTGCAAGCAGCAGCATGCCAAGCCCGGCTGAATCGATAAACTCGACCCCGGAAAGGTCAAGAATTTGTATTTCGGCCTCCTGACTGCGGATTTCTTCGATCAGTTTGCGAAAACTGGAATGGTCCCCAAATGTAAATCGGCCATTCAGTTCTACTTTGATCGTGTTGCCGGATTTTTCGGTGGTGTAATTCAAGCCGTGATACTCCCGGATGCGAGCAATGTTACTGAAACTATGCCTTTTTTAACCAAAAGCTGATTTGTATGGGATAACGAATCAGCTGACTACAGGTTAGCAGTTGTGCATGTAATGTCACTATCGGTATGGTTGCCGATAGATGGTTAGATCGGGATGCGAACCACAAAATGCCAGATCAGGCACGCATTGTTGTTGTTGAAGACACCTTGTCGCTCGCGCGGGTGTATCAGGACTATTTGCGTGCGGACGGTCACAAGGTCGAGCATGTCGTCAACGGTCGGGATGCGATCAAAAGGCTGCGCAGTGATCCGCCAGACGTTCTGGTCCTTGACCTGATTCTGCCAGACATGGATGGTCGGGAAGTTCTGCGTGCTGCCCATCAGGCCGCGCCGGAATGCAAGGTGGTTGTGATCACAGCGCATGGTTCGGTCAATATCGCGGTCGAGGCCATGCGTGACGGGGCGTGGGACTTTCTTTTGAAGCCTTTCACCGCCGACAAACTTCGTGTCACGGTCAGTGATGCGCTTGAAGGCCGGGCCGCGGTCAATGATACCGGAAAAAAAACGGACAGCGAAAATATCACCGACGAGATGTATTTTGACATCATTGGCGGATCGGACACGATGCATGATATTTATCGCATCATTGAAAACGCAGCCCCCAGCCGGGCAACGGTTTTCATTACCGGAGAGTCAGGTACCGGAAAGGAACTTGCCGCCGAAGCAATTCATCGCCGGTCCGAGCGCGTCAACGAACCGTTCATTCCCCTGAACTGTGGTGCGATCCCCAAGGATTTGATGGAAAGCGAGATTTTCGGTCATGTCAAAGGTGCGTTTACAGGTGCCGTAATTGACCGCGAAGGGGCTGCCCACAGGGCCGCTGGTGGAACGCTGTTTCTTGATGAAATTTGCGAAATGGACCTTGATCTGCAGACCAAGCTTCTGCGCTTCATCCAGACCGGGACGTTCCAGAAAGTCGGTGGCAGTTCGATTGAAAGCGTTGATGTAAGGTTTGTGTGCGCAACAAACCGCGATCCGCTTGAAGAAGTACGTGCCGGACGTTTCCGCGAAGATTTGTATTATCGTCTTCACGTGATTCCGCTTCACATGCCACCATTACGTGATCGCGATGATGATATCCTGCAGATCGCCAATTTCTATCTGCAACGCTTCACCCGTGAAGAAGGACGCGATTTTCAACGGTTCAGCCCAGACGTGGCCGCTTTGTTCGCGCGCTATGCCTGGCCGGGCAACATCCGCCAGCTGCAGAACATCATCCGCAACATTGTGGTGCTGAATAACGGCACCGAAGTCACCATGTCGATGGTGCCCCGCCCGGTTAACAGCGGCACGGACGAAGAACGTTTTGGGTCGGGATCCATCGAAGCACCACCACCCCATCCGGTTGTGTCAAACGGGTTGGAAGATGCCGGTCGATTTTGGGAAGGTGACCCGGATGCGTTGGCCTTCTTGGCCGGTGCGCGCAACCTGCGCGACGATGCAGAGGCACATCATATGGATACGACCTCGGCTCCGGCCATGATTGGTGCGGATGGCCGGTTCGCGATGGCATCGATACCCGCCGGGTTGCCGATGGACAGCCGTTATGCCGGAATCAAACCGCTTTGGCTGGTGGAAAAGCAGGCGATAGAAGAAGCGATTGCGCGATGCGGTGGATCAATCCCGCGTGCGGCGGATGCGCTTGGTGTCAGCCCGTCGACCATTTATCGCAAAAAGCAGGCCTGGGAAGAGAACGAGGCGAAATAGGCAGTCTAGTTTCTGAAAGCTGCCAGTGCCCGTTCCAATCGTTGCCAATCCTTTTCCGGACCGGGCAGGCCAAAGCGGATGCGGCCCGCATCATCATCAAATAATCGTACCAGAATACCCTGTGTCCCCAGATGGTCGGCAAGACCTGTGGCGTTTTTGCCGTGATAAAGCCGGAACAGTGACGTTCCACCTAGCAAAGCCAGATCGGAATGTGCGTCAATCAGGGCATCAAGGCGTTTTGCATCGTCAGACAGCTGATTGCGCATACCGGATTGCCATGCCCAGTCGCCAAATGCTGTGCATGCGATGGCAAGTGCGGGTCCCGCGATTGCCCATGGGCCTATCCGGTCAGTCAAATCCGCTGCCAGATCGGGACGCATGACGGCACATCCCAGCCGCAGACCTGCAAGACCGAAAAACTTGCCAAACGAACGCAAAACAATCAGATGGTCGAGTTCATGGCACTTTGGACAGATGCTGTGTTTCGGACTGCAATCCATAAAGGCCTCATCAATCAGAAGCCATTTGCCGTTTTCTGTCGCCATTCGGGCGAGTTCGGTCAGCGTGACCTGATCAATCAGACCGCCGTCGGGATTGTTTGGATTAACCAGAATGACGATGTCATTTCTGCCGCCCGGTGATCCCAGAATATCTGCAATTGCGGTCTTGCGGTTTTCCGGTGTTGTCATGACGGTATTTGTTTTGAACCCGGCGCGTTTCCAGCCCAAGGCATGTTCGGCATATGTCGGGCCAATGATATGGGCTGTTGCGCGTTTGCCCTGATCTGCAAACCAGAAGGGAATGGTCTGGATCAATGCCTGTGTTCCCGGGGCGCAAACAATATGCTTGATATCAGGAATGCCGTAATAGTCGGCGGCGGCCTGCTTCAATGCAGTCAATTCGCTTGCCAGTGGCAGGCGTTGCCAATGGATGGGATCAAAAGACGATATCGGCCATGGGGTGGCATTGATGCCTGTTGACAGATCAAGCCATTCCTGCGGCGCAATACCATATTTTTCGGCTGCCTTGTCGATGGCGCCACCATGTGATGGGGATTGCAGGGTCATTTATGTGCCTTTGGCCGGAAATGGCTGTGCAGAACATTAAAACAGAATGCTATCTGCGTAACGCGTGACAGGTTCGCGCGCAAGTCGGACTTGCGCGGGGGCAGGTGACTTCGTATCGTCCGCGAAAACCTGCTTTGGATTTCCGCCATGATAACCGCATTTCAAGCCTGCGAACGTGCAAGCTGGCTTTCGATCAATCCGCAATTGACGATTTCCGGCGATGACGCCCGGATCGGGGACGTGCCACCAATCGGGGCTGATCAGGGCGGGTTCGATGGTGCTGCCCATTCGGAGCGGTTCTGGGAGGATGGGTATTTTCTGATCAGGGGCCTTTTGCCCGTTGACAGCCTGATGGATTTGCGGGCCGGGATCGAAAACCTGGTGGCGAATGGCTTGCCGCCTGCGATGATCTATCTTTACGACGAGGCGTGGCAGGTGTTTAGACGGCTTCGCCCGTTGCTGAACCATTTCCTGGGGGATCGGGTTAAGCTGCTTCCGCATTTTTGGGCCTGGCATGTCAATCCCGGGGAGGACGGGCGTGGATGGCCCCCACATCGCGATTATCAGGGGGAGAGTGCAATCGGCGATGACATGCTGATCAGTCTGTCGCTTTGGGTGCCACTGGGCATTGCAAACCCTGATAACGGCTGTATGTACGTATTGCCGCGTTCATTCGAAAAGTGTTATCATCAGCCGGTTGCTAAACCGGAAGATGTGGCTTTGCAAGACGTTCGGGCATTGCCAGCCGGGCCGGGGACTGTAATGGGGTGGCGACAGGATTTGTATCATTGGGGGGGACGGGCAAGTGCCTTTGCCAGCGAGCCAAGGATTAGTCTGTCGCTTGAATTCCAGAATGCTGCTTTCGATCCGATGGCGGATCGTTTGCTTGATCTGGAGCAGCCACCGGTCTTTCGTGAACGGCTTGAACTGATTGTGCAGCAATTTGCAAAATACCGGCATATGCAATCTATGGATGACAATACCCTGCGATGGGTCGACGACATTATTGTCGAACTTTCGGGTCGGGCGTGACTTGGCAGGGATATTGTTCCAATTGCCGTGATGGCACACTAACAACGGTCAAAAGACCAGAACCGGGGTCGATGCCAATATGCCCAAGATGCTGAGCCTTACCGGTATCGCGTTTCTTGCGTTTTGTATCATCAGCCCTGGTTTTCTGTTTTTCACGTCACTTGACGATGATCTGGTTTCAGCAATTACCATTTCTGTTCTGGTGGTTGTCGAGTTTATTGCACTGTTGTCGATATGCATTGGCTGGATTGTTTTTGACATCACCAAGCGCAAACAGATTTTGTATGTCGCAGCCTCGATGGGACTGCTTCTTTTCAGCGATATTCTGGGTATTCCCAATCTCGTGTATGGTCGCGCCCTGCTGGGGCAGGAGCAGGCACTTGGATCCTTTAACGGTCTTTTGATCCTTGTTCTACGGCTTGGCTCGTTCTCGCTGGTGCTTATGAGTTGGTATATCGCGAACCGCCAGGAAAACAGGCCGGGTAATGATCAGGTATGGGGACTGGTACCGGGAATGATCGTGGCTGGATGTGCCGTTCTGGCATTCCTGGTTTGGCTCTTGCCCGATGTTTCAAGTGATGTCGGCGGTGCCCTGCAAAATATCAGTACCCTGATCCTGTTTCCCACCATGGTAATGATTTTTGCCTGTGCCGCAGGGTATCTGGTCCGGTGCCACTACCGATTTACCCTTTCCGAAGCCTTGTTTTGTTTCGCGCTTCTGATCGGATGTTTTAATCATCTGGCGTTTTTTGCCTTCGGGCCGGAAAATGCCGATATTGTTGCGCGCTTTATCATTCCGTCCCGCCTGATCAGTTACAGTTGCGCGCTGGCTTTCATGTTGCTGGAACTGCGCAGCCATTATCGCCAGTCGTTTCAGGCAAGCTCTGCCAAAAGCGAATTCCTTGCCACGATGAGTCACGAAATCAGAACTCCGTTAAATGGTGTTCTGGGCATGGCGCAACTGTTACAGCAAAGCCAACTTGACGATGCGCAAAAGGAACGGGTCAGCGCGATCCTTTCGTCGGGGCGGGCGCTAATGGCGCTTTTGAACGATATCCTTGATATGAGCAAGATCGAGGCTGGTCGCGTCGAACTGGAAAAACGACCGTTTCACCCATCCGATATCACCTATGACCTGTTTCGTGCGATTGCCGATATGGCGCGCGAAAAGAACCTTTCCCTGCATTGCGATGATGTGGCCTTGGCAACGCGAATGTTTATCGGTGACGAGGTCCGGTTTCGTCAGATCCTTTGGAACTTGTTGTCAAACGCGGTCAAATTCACCCGTAAGGGATCCGTGAGACTAGAAGTCACGCACGAGGAAATTGTACCCGAACGCGTTCGACATCTGATTTCGGATGAGGAAGTATACCATTTCGCGGTTATCGATACCGGCATCGGTATCCCGCGGGACCGACAGGAACAGATATTTTCCCCTTTCAGTCAGGCCGATAATTCCACGATGCGTCAATATGGCGGAACGGGGCTTGGGCTTTCGATCGCGCGCAGCCTGACGGAACTGATGGGTGGTTTTATGACGGTCAACAGTGCCGAAGGACAGGGCACGCGGTTTGACCTTTGGCTGCCGTTCGAAGCCCGGGAATCGGAACTGCATGCGCAGGGTGGCAGCCAGATTGCCGAGGGTAATGGTGACAGTGTGCTTTCTGGCCGTCGCATTCTTGTTGCCGAGGATAACGAGATCAATGCCAATGTGATCCGCGGCTTGTTGCAGCGTCACGGACTGATCGTCGATATTGTTCCAAATGGTCGGGAGGCGGTGCATGCCTTCCAGAACAATTCCTATGACGCGATCCTGATGGATGCCCATATGCCGGTTCTGGACGGAGAGGGTGCGACCCGTCATATTCGTGAACTGGAACGTGTCACCAGGGGGGGGCGCATTCCAATCATTTGTGTCACTGCCGAAGCATTCAGCGACCGGCATCGCGATTTTCTGGCTGCGGGTATGGATGAAGTCATGACCAAACCCGTTGAGGAACGCAGGCTTTATGGTGTGCTTTTGCGCTTCCTCAGAAGCCGCGGTGTTTCCCGTCCCGCTGTTTTGGATACGCGCGTTCCTGATCTCGCCGAGGCTGTAAATCCTATACCTGATTCGACCTTGGAACAGTCGGCGCCAAAGCCGGTTGTCGAAAACATTTCAGCCAAAGAGACCAAGATGAACCTGATAGACAAGATGCGCTTTGATGAAATGAGCAGTGCATTGGGTGCCGATCAGATGGCAAGCCTGATTGATCTACTACCGGCATCCTATCAGGAAGAACGCGAAAAGATGATGGCCGCGATCACAGATGGTGATCGCGAAAGGCTTCGCCGTGCTGCACATACAATCAAGGGAATGGCGGCAAATCTGGCTGCTGAAAAGCTGTTTGCGAATGCACGCAAGCTCGAACTTTATGACGGCGACTTTGATACGGCAATTCACGACCAGATTGCCGAACTTGACCGTCTTGCCGAGGACACCGCCAATGCCATGCGTAAAGCCTTGCAAGACTGATTCTCGCAAATGAAAAAGACCGCGCTTTATCTGCGCGGCCTTTCTTCCCGGTCGGTCACTGCAGTGATTTAGCGTATGATCAGATCGAGTTGATGGCGTGAGATCGACTCATTCCCGGTTTCCGTAACAATGACAGAATGTCCCGGACACATGGCGATGCCGCTATCGCTATCCATCAGGATCATGTGCAGGAAATACACCATACCCGGTTCGGCAATCACCGGATTGCCGTGATAGAACATTGGCCAGTCCATCCAGTTCGGCGCAAAGGTCGTGCCCATTGAATAACCGCATGCATTCAGGCGGTGGGCCTTCATGCCGCCTGCATCGCAAATCCGGGCATAGGCATCAAACACATTGCCGATCGGATCACCCGGTTTAAGCGCCTCGCGGCAGGCGGCCATGGCATCGGTTGCGACCTTGTGCATTTCAACATGGCGTGATGTTGCTTTGCCTACCGGAATGGTGCGCATCATCGCGGCATGGTAATGCCGATAGGCACCTGCCCATTCCAGAGTGATCTGGTCAGTATGCGCCAGATGCTTGCGGCCCGTGAAATAACGGCACAGCAGGGCATCGCGCCCGGCGCCAATGATGAATTCATTGCCGGGATAATCCCCGCCGCCTTTGAAGATTGCACCCTGCATGGCGGCAAGAATATCGCCTTCGAAGGCACCGGCATGGACGGTTTCAAGGGCGGCATCCCACGCATCATCGGCAAGGCTGGCGGCAGTGCGGATATAGTCCAGTTCGGCCGGGCTTTTTACAACGCGCAGTTCCGATACCAGACGGGATGCATCGGTGAGCGTGCAGAAACCGTCAAGGGCGGCCTCAAGCTTTTTGCCGTTGGCAGCCGTCAGGCCATAGGCTTCGTATTCCACACCAAGCTTTTTGCCGCCACAGCCAAATTCGGCCAGCATATCACGCAGTTGCAGGGCTGGGTTAATATCCGGACCATCAACCCAGATACGAATGTCATCAATGTCGGATGTGTGCTGTGCCTGACGCAAATCGGGCGCGCGGGTAATCAGGGCCACACGCCCGTCAGCCCCCAGATACAGACACTGGAAAAAGACATAACCGAACGTGTCATATCCTGTCAGATAGAACATGCTTTCCTGACGAAACATCAGCAGGCCGTCCAAGCCGGCAGCTTCGAGGCTGGCAACCGTTTTTGCGCGGCGGGCAGCCAGTTCTGCGCGTTCAAAATGCAATGCCATTGGCATATTCCCTGATTGTGATTGTTGATTTGCCGATGACGCTAACAAACTCCGTGAACAGGAAATAGTAAAAATTACGATCCGATGATGTTTTATTGATAAATTATATTTATTGCCTCAAGCCCGGTAGGAAATTCCCGTTTCAGATCATGATTTTACGGGGGAAATCAGTAAATTTTATTCGAAAACATAGACATTCTGTCATTGCGCCCCACATCAAATGTAATGGCAGTGTCATAAAGGGCTTTGTAATAGCCCAATGCCAGTTCCGCTTAAGACCATCCCCTCAGGAGGCAAAAGTGGCTAGCTATCAGAAACTTTCTAGAACCACACCAGGAACGTCACCGCGAGACCGACAGTTCGAACCGGCCTATGAAAAATGGCGTCGCGATGATCTTTATTACCTTGCCAAACAGCATGGAATAGAGAACCGCGCAGACATGTCGACCGATGAACTGGCCCGGGCGTTGCGCGACATAAGATAGGCCTGCGCATGTTTGCCAAGATCAACCAGCATCACGCTTTTGCGGTGATGTGATGTTTTGTTGTGTCCGATGGCATCTCAACATCGCTTTGCAAGGTAACAGTAAGGTTAAATTTGCCCTTCAAGCTTGCTCGTTGCCAGACGTGCGGCATACCTTTCTTGTGGCGAACCGAGCCATATGGAGGGTCCCGTGAAGCCAGTGCAACTTGTTTATCACCGTGGTGACAGTCTCAACGCGCCCGAAAATACCTTTGCCAGCGCCGAAAGCGCGATTATTGCCGGGGCGGATTATATCGAGTTCGATGTGCATCAGTCCGCGGATAATGTTCTTTATGTCATGCATGACGAAACTGTGGACCGAACAACTGACGGTACCGGTGTGATCGCAGAAATGACCAGTGCGGAAATTGACCGTCTGGATGCCGGTTCATGGTTCAGTCCGGCTTTCGCCGGTGAACCGGTTCCACGACTGGACGACTTTCTGCGGCGCCTGAAGGGGCGGGTTAAAATCTATTGCGAGATCAAGCAGGCGGATGCGGGCCGGGTTGTGGATATGCTGGATGATTTTGCGTTCGGCAATGACGTTTTTGTCAGTTCCTTTTCCGCCGACATCCGCACCGACTTGCGTCGGATTGCCCCGGATTTGAAACGCAATGTCCAGCTTCATGTGGCCGGCTCGCTGGAGCACGCCATCCACCATGAACAGGCGCATATCTTCGAGTTTCTGGAAGAAAATGTAACCCGGGAAGCGATAGAGGAAGCCAAGCGGCGCGGTCTTGAGACCATGATCTTCATCGATACGCCAAATGCCGAACTTTTTGCCAATCTTGTTGAATGGCAGATCGACTATGTCAATCTTGACTATGCGGCACTTTTCCGTGCGGTTCAGCAGGAAGTCCTGTTGCGTTTTGATGGGGCGGGGCTGGCATCCTGATCCTTACGTATGGGCTTAGTTGATTTGACCTTGTCGGCAATATTGGTTATTGCGGCGGCACTGAATATAAACGGGCGGTCGTCGTGCTAACACGGCGCCAAAGTCCTGTGACCAGTGTCGGGGGAATGATCTTTGAGGCTTGGATGTTGGCTCGCCGTATTGTGCCTGCTTTTTGTTGCTGCGCGCGCCGAGGCAAGCGGGGCAAACGATATGGGCGAGCCGCATATTGCCTTTATCAATCCCGGCTATGGGGATCGCGGTTTCTGGAAAGATGTCCGCGATACTATGCAGGCGGCAGCCGACCAGTTCGGCTTTCAACTGACCGTTTTCGATAGCGACCGTGACTGGGCGATGATGGCCGAAAGTGCCAATCGCGTTTTTGCGATGAATCCGCCCCCCGACTATATTATCGCGGTCAACGAACATCAGCAGGGGACGCGTATCGTGCTTGAGGCGCAGGAACGCGGTATACCGGTTCTGATGTTGCTGAACGACCTGACAGAAGAGCAGAAGAAGCGATATGGTCGGCCAGGGGCGGAATTAACGACATGGATCGCCACCCTTGTCCCCGATAACGAACGTGCCGGATTTGAAATTGCCCAATCGCTGATTACGGCGGCACGCGATGCCAATAGGGGCCGGATGCCTGAAAATATCTGTCTGCTGTCACTGACCGGTGACAGCGTTACACCGGCTTCCCTGCTGCGCATTGACGGGCTTGATACCGTACTTGAACGATATCCGGTTTTGCGTGAACAGCGTCGTCTTGTCGCCAACTGGTCTTTCGAGGAAGCTTATCGTCGCACGGCCGACTGGCTTGAGACCGATGGTTGTCTTGACGCGGTTTGGGCGGCAAACGATAACATTGCCCTTGGTGCGATCAAGGCGATAGAAGAAGCCGGAAAAATCCCCGGGCAGGATGTTTTCGTTGGTGGTTTGAACTGGTCGGCCGAAGGGCTTGAGAGCGTTGCTGCGGGCAAAATGACCATGACACATGGCGGGCATTTTCTGGCCGGTGCATGGATCATGGTATTGCTAAAAGACTATCTCGAAGGTGTTGAAAGATTAAGGGACAACCCCGAAGTTTTCTTCAGAATGCAGGCCGTAACGCCAGAAAACCTGCAAGTCTACCAACGTGTACTTGGGGAACGCGACTGGGACAAAATTGATTTTTCCCAGTTCAGTCTTGTCAACAACCCGGAACAAAGAGACTATCAGTTCGGGATCAAGGGGCTAAGCCCGGTATCGAAACGGGATTGAAACCAGTGGCCTTGCACTGGATAAAATGGCTGGAACAGAAAGGCTCAGGCGTGTCCAAGACAGGAAATGAGAAAGCGCAGGACCTGTCTGCACTGAAGCTTGGCAGTTCGGTGGCTGCAAGGCAGCTTAAATATTCCCTGTTTGCCGCGATATTGCTTGGCCTTATCATTACCGCCTTCCAGATTGTCAGCGATTATCGCTGGATTGGCGATGTTTATCGACAGGCCAATGAACGTGTTCTTGAAAGCAGTGTACCCGTTGCTAACGAGGCGGTGACAAAGAGGGACACCGATCTTGCCGAGGCAATCGTGCGCGGCATGATGGTGCAGCGTTCCGTTTCAAAAGTCACAATCACAAATGAGGACGGTTCGGTTCTGTATCAGCGCAAACGGGCAACGGGGGAAATTCCGGTTTCGAGGTGGGCCGAACAGTTGTTTGGCGGTTTGCAGACACGTGAAATCCTGTTGCCGGGGGATACGGGACCATCCTCCGGCTCGGTCGGGATGATGGTCGTCGAACTTAATCCGCAGGTTTTTGTGACTGTATTCATGTCCCGTTCTGCGTGGTCATTTCTGGCGAACATGGTGTTCGCCGTAGCCATGGCTGTGGTGTTTGCAGCACTCAGTTACTTTGTTTTTTCCCGACCGCTGATAAAGCTTGCGCATTACATCGTCAAATCGGACCCGACGGATGTTAAGCACCCGTTTGAAATGCCCCCCATGCACCGGCATGACGATGAAGTGCAGTTGCTGGGATCGGTTACTGTTGGTCTTTTTGGTATGATCCGTGGCCAAATCGGCCAATTGCAACGTGCGCGTGACGATTTGCTTGATGCGAATGTAAACCTTGAAGCACGGGTGGATAGCCGGACGCGTGAACTTAATGATGCTATGGGCAAACTTGAAGTATTGGCCTCGACGGACCCGCTGACAGGTCTTGCCAACCGGCGTGTTTTCATGACGCGTCTGGAAGAAAACCTGTCGATCTGGAAACGTCGCGACACGCCGATGAGCATTCTTTTGCTGGATATCGACAAGTTCAAACTTTTGAACGACACATACGGGCATCAGGCAGGCGATGCGGTTCTGGCATCCCTGTCGAAACTTTTGCAACGCAGCCTGCGCGATATTGACCTTCCCGCCCGCCTGGGTGGCGAAGAGTTTGCTGTTCTGCTTCCGGGGGAAGAGAAGGAAGGGGCTATGATCCTTGCCGAACGCCTTCGTGCTTCACTTGAGCAGGACGCGGTTGCCTTTGGCGGCAAGCATTTGAATTATACGTCAAGTTTCGGGGTGATATCATTGCCGACACAGGCAGCGATTGCAAAGATGGATGCCGAGATTGCCCGCGATGTGGCTTTGCTGAAGTCACGCGAAAACTCGGATTTGGCAGATATTCTCTATTCGCTGGTCGATGAGGCGCTTTATCGTGCCAAGGAAACCGGCCGGAACCGGTGTACGTTTGCCGATTTGTCCCATTTATCAGTGCAGGTAAAAAGCTGAGGACAGACTGGCGTTACTGCCGACCGTCGTCATTACCCTGTCTGGAAATGCGTATGTCACGGTGAATTGAAACGCTCATCAGCAAGCCAAAGCTGACGAGAATGGTCATCATCACCGTGCCACCATATGACACGAGCGGCAGGGGCACACCCACCACCGGGATAAGACCCATTACCATCGCGATATTGATGAAGACATACAGGAAAAATGTCGATGTAATCCCGATGGCAACCAGACGACCGAACTGGTTGCGACAACGCAGGGCGATCACATAACCATACATGATCACCATGGTGTAAAGCAGCAACAATGCCAGCCCGCCAACCAGACCGAATTCTTCACCCAGCATGGTAAAGATAAAGTCCGTCTGTTTTTCGGGAAGAAAGTTCAGGTGGCTCTGCGAACCAAGCATGTATCCCTTGCCAAACAAGCCACCAGAACCCAGAGCGATTTTTGACTGTGTGATGTGATAGCCAGCACCAAGCGGATCATTTTCAGGATTAAGGAAAGTCAGAACACGGTTTTTTTGATAGTCGCGTAAAAACTGCCAGCCAATTGGAATGATCGCCAGAGCCGCACCAAGGATCAGGGCGAATTTCCAGACCCTTACACCGGCCAGCCAGAAGATCACACCACCGCCCGCGATCAGCAAAAGAGCCGTGCCCAGATCAGGTTGGCGCAACACCAGTGCTGCAGGAGCCAGAACCATCAACAAAGGCGGAACCAGAAGCGGGATGCGCCCGGTTTCCTCGACGGTCAGACCATGGAAATAGCGCGCAAGGGCTAGCACCAGAGAGATTTTCATCAGTTCGGAAGGTTGTAACTGGAAGAAGCCAAGATTGATCCAGCGTTGCGCCCCCATGCCGATATCGCCCTTGATTTCGACACCGATCAGCAGGATCAGCGCAACGAAATAGGAGAAATAGGCGAGTTTTAGCCAGACACGAATATCTGTAACCGCAATGACGATCATCAAGGCTGCACCAACGGCAAATCGCATCATCTGGCGTTCTGCCCATGGTTCGAACGATCCGTTGGCGGCAGAATACAACATGGCAAATCCGATCCCGGCAAGGGCCGCGATCAGCATCACCAGCGTCCAGTTCAGCATCAGAAGGCGACGGCCAATTGGCACGTAATCCGGATCTTCGCCGATACGGTATCTGCGCGATGCCATGTTTCTAGCCTTCTTCTTCGTCGCGGTCGCGCAGTGCCGGATGCAGCAATTCTGCGGTCGATGCAATATTGGCCGCCGAAATACCAGGGCGGGCGGATTTCAGTTCCTGCGCCTTGAGCAGGATGTCACGTGCAATCGGGGCGGCAATGCCAGAACCCGATCCGCCGTGATCGACGACAACCGCGCAGGCATAGCGTGGATTATCCACCGGTGCGAAGGCGACAAACAACGCATGGTCGCGGTATTTCCACGGCAGTTCATCGTTATCAAGAACCCCGGTCGTCTGTCGTTCGCGCATTGTAATGCGGCGCACCTGGCTGGTGCCGGTTTTGCCGGCCATTTCCATGCCCTTGATGTCGATGCGTGACCGATGCGCGGTTCCGCGCAATTCATTGGTTACACCATTCATGCCGTCACGGATGCGCGCCAGATTGGCGCGGTTGACCTGGAGTTCCGGGAACTCTTCATTCTGGCGGCTGGTGATGCCTTCCGGCGTGACGTGGTCGCGGGTTAGGTGCGGTTTCACGGCCTTCCCGGATGCAATGCGCGCAACCATGGTCGCCAGTTGCAGTGGCGTTGCCAGAACATATCCCTGACCGATTGATGAAATAAGTGTTTCCCCGCCCTGCCAGCGTTTGCCAAGCTGGATTTCCTTCCAGTCCTTCGTCGGGATCAGGCCGGAACGTTCGTTGGGAAGGTCAATACCGGTCAATTCGCCAAGACCAAGCTTGTTGGCCATGGCAGCAATGCGGTCGATCCCGATTTTTTGCGAAATTTCGTAATAATAAACGTCGCAGGAATGCTTCATCGAGTCATGCATGTCGACCCAGCCATGCCCGCCACGTTTCCAGCAATGGAACCGCGCATTGCCAAGATCAAGATGACCGGGGCAGAAGAAACGCTGATTGGCGGTAACGACACCTGCTTCAAGTCCGGCAAGGGCAACGCACATCTTGAATGTCGAGCCCGGCGCATAGGTGCCGGTGATTGCCTTGTTGGACAGCGGTGAATATTCGTTATTGACCAGACTGTTCCAAAGCTTGTGCGAGATGCCATTGGTAAAAGCATTCGGGTCGTATGTCGGGTGCGATGCCATCGCAAGCACTTCGCCATTGTGGATGTCCATCACAACCGCGGATGCACTTTCCTTGCGCGAGAGGCGCTGATTGGCATAACGCTGCAATTCAAGGTCAAGGGTCATGACAACGGTGCTGCCGCTGTCGCCTTCCTCGCGGTCAAGTTCGCGGATCACACGTCCCAATGCGTTGACTTCTACCTGGCTGGTGCCAGCACTGCCGCGAAGGGCAAGATCATAAATCTTTTCGATACCGTTTTTACCGATCCGGAAACCCGGCAGTTCAAGCAACGGATCACCGGTCAGTTCTTTTTCCGAAACGGCGGCAACATAGCCCAGTGTATGGGCCAGATGTGGTCCTTCGGGGTAATCACGGGAACGACCGGCGTCGATGATAAGACCGGGCAGGTCCGGGGCATTGACCCCGACGCGGGCGACTTCTTCCCATGTCAGATTGTCGCGGACCGTTACCGGGACAAAAGACCGCCTGCGGGCAACATCGCGTTCAACACGTTCAATCGTATCCGGCCCCAGTTCAATGATCTGGTCAAGGATTTCCAAGGTCCGGCGCACATCCTGCGCCTGTTCGCGAACGATCATGATGTGATAGTTCTGCCGATTGACGGCGACAGGCGCGCCAAACCGGTCGGTAATCAAACCACGCGGTGGCGGCAGCAGGCGGTGCGATATCCGGTTTTCGTCGGCAAGCACCCTGTAGCGGTCGCTTTCCATCACCTGCAGATAATACATGCGTGCAGCAAGACCGGTCAGCAATACACCCTGTCCCGCGCCGAGCATAAGGGCACGGCGGGTAAACATGCGAAATCTGTCTGAGTCACGGTGCCACATAGGCGTCGTCAAACCTGTTGGTCGGATTGCTCCGCCGGAATTCGGGAAACTTGTATGCCCGTTTTATCCTGTGCGGTGCTTGTTGAAAACTGTCTTTCCAGCATAGCCGCCAGCTATTGCCAAATTATCAATATTGACCGGCTCGCGCAGTTCTAAATATGGCGCAGGAGCGTATTTTGCGCACGTGCCAAAACCCACGCAACCAGCGGGAAAAGTGCCGCCGTCAATACATAGCTAATCAATGTTGCCTTGATCGGCAACAACGCCCCGATCAAAGCAGAACTCAAAAGCCATTGCACGAGTAGTGCCGGGATCGCCACCAATGCAAAGCCCCACCACATCACGCTGAATGGCTTGTTATGGAAAAAGCGTCCCTGACTGGCAGATCCTGTCTGTACCAGCAACAGAACCAGCGAACTGACACCAAGCGGCAGCCCCGTTAGCAAATCCTGCAAGAGCCCCAGAAAGAATGCCGTTAATGCCGTCAGCAGATCCGGTCGGTTTACTGACCAGTAAAAGACCGCCATTAATGGCAGGGCAGGTGACGCGGTGCTCAGCAATGGTACGCTTACCGGCAATAAATTGAGCAACAGCAGAATGAAAACGCTGAATGCCGGAAACAAGCCTCGCGCAATGATATCCAGCCTGTGCCAGACACCGGGCTTCACGGAAGTTGGTCCGAAGGTTGTGCAGGGTTTGCCGTCGGCATGTCTGTTGCCGTATCGTTCCCGTCATTGGGCACAATGCCAACGCCGTTGGGGATAACGCCGTCACTTTGCATCTCGTTACGACGAATTGCCTGATCACTCAGGATCCCTTGCAGGCCATAGTCGGCAACACGTAGATATTCAAGTTGGTGGCGGCGGAACAATGGTGCGACACGTACGGCATTTTCCGAAACGGACGACACGACCCCAACCGGAATACCCGGCGGGAACGCGCCGCCATGGCCGGATGTCAGAATGCGATCCCCCGGTGCGACGGCGGCATCGGCCGTCAGGAAGGTCAGTAGCGGACGGTCTGTGTTGTCACCCGACAGGAATGCGCGGTCTCGCGAATTTTCAACAATCACCGGCACGCGCGAGTTGATGTCCGTGATCAGCAGAACGCGCGACGCCTGATACCCGGCTTCGGCGACACGGCCGACAAGCCCCTCGTCGGACATCACAGCCTGTCCCTTGGATACGCCGTCGCGCGAACCGGCAGATACCATAAGGCTATGTGCATAGGCTCCGCCCATATCGGCAATCACGCGTGTGGTTACAAGGCGCAAGGGGGGCGGGCTGGTATAGCCGGCAAGGTCGCGCAGACGCGCATTTTCATGCGACAGATTGCGGGCAACCTGCTGCCATGCCAGCAATTCGCGATTTTCGCGACGTAGGCGTTCATTCTGTTCGTAAAGATTAAACAGGTTGGTGGCTTGTTCGGTCAGCTCGTTGATGCTGGCTGCGGGGCGGGATACGACATTCATGATCGGCGAAACCAGGTCTGCCGAAGCAGCACGTATCCGTTCGATCAAAACCGTATCGGCCTTGCCCAGAAGCATCAGGCCGAATGCAGAAACGATCAGAAGAATGAAGGCGAAGCGGTGAAGCGCCGTACGTAACGGCGAAAAGATACGCTGCTGCGGACCGCCATGCTGAGCCACTATATTCCCCGCATTAGATCAGAAAGTTGTCCCGAAATCCCCGTGGGATATTCAACCTTAACGAAATCACCGAGTCGCGTCCAGTCAGGACATGACCCGGTGAGATGTTTTTTGCCATTTTGCCTTAGTAGGCGGTGTGCAACACGTTGCGCAGCATCTTCTTTTCTTCGAGTGCACGTCCCGTACCCAGCGCAACGCAGGACAGCGGATCGTCGGCAATCGAAACCGGAAGGCCGGTCGCATGGCGCAGGACATAGTCCAGATTGCCAAGCATCGCGCCGCCACCGGTCAAAACGATACCTTTGTCGACGATGTCGGCTGCCAGTTCCGGCGGGGTCTGTTCGAGGGCGACCTTGACCGCCTCGATAATGGCGGAAACCGGTTCTGCAAGGCTTTCTGCGATCTGGCGTTCGGAAATGATCAGCTCCTTCGGAACTCCATTCATCAGGTCACGGCCACGGATTTCAACCGTTGCGCCATCACCATCATCTGGTGCACAGGCCGAGCCGATTTCTTTTTTGATGCGTTCTGCGGTGCTTTCACCAACCAGCAGGTTATGGGTGCGACGGATATAGGCGATGATCGCCTCATCCATCTTGTCGCCACCAACACGTACCGAACGGGCATAAACGATACCGCCAAGCGACAGAACCGCAACCTCGGTGGTGCCACCACCGATATCGACAACCATCGAGCCGGTCGGCTCGGTCACCGGAAGACCGGCACCAATGGCGGCGGCCATCGGTTCGTCGATCAGCCAGACCTTGCGTGCGCCGGCACTTTCAGCACTTTCCTGAATGGCACGACGTTCAACAGCGGTTGAACCGGATGGAACGCAAATGATGACTTCCGGGCTGGCGAAGTTGCGACGGCCATGCACTTTACGGATAAAGTGTTTGATCATCTCTTCGGCGATGTGGAATTCGGCAATCACGCCATCGCGCAGCGGGCGAATGGCCTGAATGTAACCGGGCGTACGCCCGAGCATCTGCTTAGCTTCTTCCCCAACGGCAAGTACCTGTTTCTTGCCCTTTTCGTCGGTGATGGCTACCACGGATGGTTCGTTAAGGACGATGCCACGCCCTTTGACGTAAACCAGTGTGTTGGCGGTGCCCAAATCCACCGCCATGTCGGAGGATAAAACCCCAAGAAGCTTGGAAAACATTCCTGCCCTATGCCCCGGTTAATAGTAAAATCTTGAATACGAATGTACCGGCTTTGATAGCGTAACGCGCCAGTCGATGCACGAATAATCTGCTCAGGGAATTGAGGAATAATTAAGACGCGTCAGAAGTCTTGAAATAAGATGCAAAAAGATGATCCGCCATATGGAGTTGGCGTTTTCATTCAAGGTTTATCACCCTTGAGAATTATTCCAGTTTTACGCAAGAAATCCAGAATCAGGGCTGTTGTGTCCTGTCCTGTTTCTACTTTCAGAAATTTGCGAGTCGCTTGTTTTTCAGGCGTTTCGTCGCTTTGAAGCATTTTAAACATTACTGGTTCGCGGTCCGGACGCAGATCGCGATCCATGCGCCATTGGCACCATGCCGGTGGATTAAGCCGATCCCCCTTCACCGTCACCAGAAGGGCCGGAACGAAATTATCCATTTCCGACATGCATTGGGCACGTAGTCCCACCATCGCAACGAACCGTTGATCAAAACGTTTGGCATGACCGTGCCGATAGATCGCAAATTGGGCGGCCGCCGCCCCATATCCATAACCGAAAATCGCAATCCGGTCGGGATCTATGCCGTCTTGAGCCACCAGATAGTCAAGCGCGCTGAGCGCATCAAATGCCCAATAGGTTACGCCATGTTTCGGATTATCAAGCGTGCCTGCCGTACAATAGCTTTGTGACGGGTGGGCCAGTCCGGGTGATATGCGAAGTACTGCAACCCCGGCATCATGCAGGATTGATATCCAGTCTTCAGGAAAGCGATCATCACAATCAGGAACGACAATCACCGCGGCGGTTTTACCATTTGTATCCGCAGGCGGGTAATAGAGACCCGGAATATCGAATTGCAGACTGGTATCGACCGCGGGAATGTTTTTGCCAGCATCTATCAGCCGCTGACGCAATCCGCTTCGTGGATAGGGCTGAGCCGGAATATCGACTTTCTTTGCAGTATCAATCGACGCCGCACGGGCAGGTGTCACCAGCGTCGCCAAGTTGACGGCGCAAAGGATAAACAGATACAGGGGCACATATCGGCGATGACATGGAAGAACAGGGTTTTGGGTCATCATCTGTCCTCTTCGGATTGACGCCGCATTATATCACGGAATGACTGTATTTGGACTGTTCAAACAAAAAGGGGTGGCAAATTGCCACCCCTTGATCTTAAGGCCGGATGACAGCAATCAGGATGCCATGGCATCCGGTGCAGTTTTCTGGCTTTTCTCGATCAGTTTGTTAACCGCGGTGACATAGGCCATACAGGACGCAACCACCGTGTCGGTGTCTGAGGCGTTGCCAACCACGGTGCGGTCTTCCCCATCAAGCTTGACGGTAACGGTCCCTTGTGCATCCGTGCCTTCGGTGACAGCATGAACCTGATAGAGTTTCAGCTTCCAGTCATGCGGATAGATTGCCTTGATGGCGTTGAAGGTTGCATCAATCGGGCCATCACCGGTGGTTTTGGCGGTGCGTGTTTCGCCGTTTACGTCCAATTCCAGCTCAGCGGTCTGCGGACCTTTGGAGCCGCAGGTGACCGCCAGCGAGACGAACTTGATATGTTCGTTATCGCGCATGCCGTCATCAACCAGTGCGACGATATCGTCGTCATATACTTCTTTCTTTTTGTCGGCCAGCTCCTTGAAGCGGGCAAATGCGTCTTCAATTGCGTTGTCGCCCAGATCGGCAAAGCCCAGTTCCTTGAGCTTTTCCTTGAAGGCATGACGACCGGAATGCTTGCCCATGACCAGGCTTGATTTGTTCAGGCCGATGCTTTCCGGTTTCATGATTTCATAGGTTTCGGAATTTTTCAGGAAGCCGTCCTGATGGATGCCGCTTTCATGGGCAAAGGCGTTGGCCCCGACAATGGCCTTGTTCGGTTGGACGACAAAGCCCGACACGGCCGAAACCAGACGCGACGCGTTCATGATTTTGGTTGAATCAATTCCGGTTTCATACGGGAAGGCATCGTTGCGCGTTTTCAGCGCCATCACAATTTCTTCCAGTGCCGCATTGCCTGCGCGTTCGCCCAGACCATTGATCGTGCATTCGATCTGGCGGGCACCGGCATGGACAGCCGCCAGCGAGTTTGCAACGGCCATGCCCAGATCGTTATGGCAGTGAACCGACAGGATTGCCTTGTCGATATTCGGCACACGGTTAAACAGCATGGTCATCAGGTCGGCATATTCGGTTGGCGTGGTATAGCCGACGGTGTCCGGGATGTTGATGGTGGTGGCACCTGCATCAATCGCGGCTTCGACGCAACGGCACAGGAAGTCGTGCTCGGTACGCGATCCGTCTTCGGCTGACCATTCAACATCGTCGGTGAATTTGCGCGCCAGCGTCACACTCTCAATCACCTTCTCCAGAACGCGTTCCGGCTCCATCTGCAATTTGAATTTCATATGCAGGGGGCTTGTGGAAATGAAGGTGTGGATGCGTTTGTTTTCTGCCGGTTCCAGTGCTTCGGCGGCACGTTCGATGTCACCTTTGGCAGCACGTGCCAGGGAACAGATGGTCGGACCTTTGATTTGTTTGGCGATTTCATTGACGGACCGGAAATCGCCATTCGATGCGATGGCAAAGCCTGCCTCGATGATGTCGACTTTCATTTCTGCCAATGCGTGTGCCACACGCAGTTTTTCGTCCAGCGTCATCGACGCACCCGGGGACTGTTCGCCGTCGCGCAGGGTGGTGTCGAAAATGATGACGCGGTTGTCGTTAGCACTAGCCATTACAGTAATTCCTGATCAAGCGGGTCTTTGCCCGAAATTTGAAACTTCAATTTGGAAAGAGTGCGGGCCTTGTGGCGCGACTTGTTCCCCTGAGCTGCGGTAAATGGATCGACTTTTTGGGTGATCCGAACCGTCTTCGTACGCTCAGGGGCGGGTAAGTCGTAGCGACCCGAGCGCTGCGAGACCAAGGAGACCGAGAATTAGGTTTAGAGCAGACCGCACAAAACCGCCCGAGGCATCAGCTTCGAAGCGATCGGCAATTGCAGGAATGTTGCAAATGTCTGCGGTCATCGGTCTTCATCAAATGGTATCGAAGTGCCAGGCTGTGCTGGCGACGCACCCAATTTCGTAGGACCGCCCGTCTAGGTCAAGTAATTTTTGTATCTTTGATGTGCTTTTAAGGGTGGAAATTAGCGTGATGGGATTACCACAGACCCGTCCGGGGCCTTGCCTCATGGGATAAAGGGACGTTGATCAGTTCCGCAAATTGCAGGTCTCCCATGCCAAAGATTGCGCTTGAAGTGTTCAAATTCTTGGTTATCTGTTGTGTGATTGATGCGAAATGCCCCAGACAATTTCCGATAACGTTTCGTATCAAGTGCCGCCACCAACTTACGGATATACACGATGGTAAGCCTGTCTTTGATCGGGGCCTTTATCCCGACGGCCTTTTTTGTCTCGATTACGCCAGGGATGTGCATGACCCTTGCGCTGACCATGGGGATGACGATTGGCGTGCGCCGTACCGTCTGGATGATGATGGGCGAACTTGTCGGTGTTGGCATTGTCGTGGTGGCCTCGGCCCTTGGTGTTGCGACAATAATGCTGGAATATCCGGCCGTCTTTGCTGTCTTCAAGTATGTCGGCGGGGCCTATCTGGCGTGGCTTGGTATTCAGATGTGGCGTTCGCGTGGCCGCATGGCATTTAGCGCTGAAGTCGATGCCTCGCGCCCGGCGACCCCTTTCGCGCTTGCTTCTCAGGGGTTTGTGACGGCAATTGCCAATCCGAAGGGCTGGGCGTTTATGGTGGCTTTATTGCCACCCTTTATCAGCCTTGAACATGCTATAGCGCCGCAGCTTTCAGTGCTGGTGGCAATCATTCTGGTGACAGAACTGATCTGCATGACGCTTTACGCAACTGGCGGACGCTCATTGCGCCACTTCCTCGAAAAAAGCGGCAATGTTCGTGTCCTTAACCGGATCGCCGGGACGCTGATGATCGGCGTCGGGATCTGGCTGGCTTCGAGCTAAGGGGCTATTTGTTTGTAAAACCTCTTTAAAGTCGGATTGTCCTGCCCTATATCGTTGTATAGAATTATTTGCAGGAAGAGCCATCATGCGCGAGTTGCGCTGTATCATTTTCGAGGAAAGCGAACTCATCAAGGCGCTGGTCGGATATCGTCGCCGCACCGGAAAACCTTTGCCGCCCGGTCAGATCGGAAAGCTTGAAATTGAAAAATCGCCTGAAATTGCAGCGCGGCTCAATATCATTGCCGATCATGGTGATCCGATTATCGTCCCGGCAGCGGGAGCCGAACTGGCGGCAGCACTGATTGCCTATTGCATTGATGTCCGCGTGCCCGTGCCGGCATCCTCGAAAAAGTCGATTACAATGATTGATGGCCATGTGGCGCTCAAAATCATGAAGCAATAGGGGCGGGAATACCCAAAACAAAAAGCGCAGCATCTGCTGCGCTTTTGCATTTTATGATGCCCGCAAGCGAGGACAGCAATGGCTGTTACCACTGCATCATCTTGCCTTTGAGAGCGCCCATGCGTTCGTCTTCATTCTTGAAGCTTTGGCCTGCGGCAATCCCGTCCTGCACCTTGGTCATCATCAGCCATTCCTTGACCTTCATGAAGCGCGGCGCAAGGAACTGGTAGGTATCGCGTACCAGACGTACAGCCGGTGCCCCACGTTCCAGTTCCATGGTTTCCCAGCGTTCAAAAAGCGGCTCCCACGCGCGCAGGCGGCGATAAAGATCGTCGCGCTTGGTGCGGATATATTGCCGTTGCGTTGTGAAGTTACGCAGCACCGACATGATTTCGCCGGTATTGGCGTCAATCTCGTCAAAGCTGCTTTCGAACTTTTTCATCGCATCGTCAATCAGGCGGATAACCTGTGTAACCGTTTCCAGAACGCCTTTTTCGTGGGCGTAGATGCGACGCAGTTCCTGCAGTTTCCGGTCGATCTTTTTGACGTTGCGATATTTGTCGCGCAGCGTCTCGACATAAGAAAGTTCCTCGGCCACCTGATGAACCAGATTGACGACTTCCTCGCGATTTTCACGGCCGATATTGAGCTTGTCGGCGACTTCATCAAAAGCCTGGTTGATCTTTTTCTTGGTAGCAGGGTCTTCGGCGATCTGCATCAGTTGTTCGGGATCGGTGATAAGTTCCTCGTTCCCGGACATCCATGTGACAAGCTGCATGGTCAGGCGGTTATACGCGATCGCACGGTGGTCTTCGTCGACCTCCCATGATGCTTCGCCTGTCAGGACCTCCAGCGGTAAATCATCGCCGGGGCGCAGAACATTGACGAAATCCAGTGATTTGTCGACAAGGCCGATCAACTCGCCGTCATTTGAGTCTGGATCAATCCCGAATTCCTTGCACACCGCTTTAAGGGGCAGGGATACAACCGATCCTTCGGCCATCTTCAGGACAAAAAGAGCCTCGTCCGAAAGGTCGGACTTTTGGAAATGGCATTCCTCGAACGATTTAAAGACCTTGTGTTCAAGATCCAGTTTCCGTTCGCGCGTCGGTTTGTTCATTTATTTGCTCCGCCCGGATTGGCGCTGCGCGTGTGATTTTTCGTCTGAGTTCCACGATAAGGCACAGACATTCAGTTTATCGCAGCAGGTCCGGGACTGGTAGTGTCCATCTTCTCATACCGGCAAGGT
Source organism: Thalassospira lucentensis (assembly GCF_001613805.1). GTDB lineage: Bacteria > Pseudomonadota > Alphaproteobacteria > Rhodospirillales > Thalassospiraceae > Thalassospira > Thalassospira lucentensis_A. The sequence continues at coordinate 97,874 of NZ_LPVY01000021.1, read as the reverse complement.
CGTTCGGGAATGGTGCTTCGTTTCCGGTTTCAACCTGACAGATATGTCACTGTATCATAATGCAGGTATTTCTGCCTTCCTGTTTGGCTTGATAAAGGGCGCCATCGGCACGGTCAACAAACTCCAGTATATTCTCGCCAAGCTTATAAGACGTCAAGCCGATTGAAACGGTTAACTTACCGAAATCCTTACCGGTTTTCTTGTTGATAATTCTTTGACCTGAAACATTGTCACGCAACTTGTTGGCAAGTTTGGCGGCATTTTCGGCCGTTGTGTCCGGCAAAATGACAGAAAATTCTTCGCCACCATACCGGGCAACGGTATCGGCCCCTTTTGTCGAATTGACCAGAACGCGTGCCACAGCCTTTAAAACGCCGTCGCCTGCGCGATGTCCGTGACTGTCATTGAAATTTTTGAAGTGATCGATGTCGATCATCAAAAGGCTTAGCGGTGCACCGGTTTCCATCGTCGTGGTCACCGCATCGCGAAGCGAGGCATCGAAATTCTTTCTGTTGGCAATGCCGGTCAATGTATCGGTCAGGGCATCCCGTCGTACCAGTTCCAGTTCACTTCTAACCCGGCGAACCTCATTATGATATTCGTCAAGACATCCGTTGAATTCACTATAGCGACCATGTGCATCCCGCGTGGCACTTGAAAGTCCGCGCGTTACGTCGCGGGCAACTTCAAGCGTGACATCATCCGCGTTTAGCTGGTCGGAAGCATTATCCAGATGCTCGCAGAAACCTTCTGTTTCGCGAATAACGTTATGTACGGCTTCCTCGACGCGTTCAACAGCGGCCTGCAATCCTTCAACCCCCAGATTCAGGCGCTGCTGCATGGCATGTGCGCCAAGAAACTTGTGGTAAATCCGGAAAACGGTCTCTTCGTCCAATTCCTGGGTGTTGCGGATCAATACCTTGATAAGTTGGCTTAGCTCTGGAATCTCGTCGGTCAGGTAGCTGTAAAATACGTGGTAAACCTGCGGCGTAGGCTGCAGGTTCAGCTCGGCGACCAGCGTCATGACATTGTGCGCAATGTCGCGTGGATTGGCGATCTTTGTCGTAGCAGTCAATTTATGTTTTCCGATCCGGTCTTCGGCTTAACCTTTTTTACTAACTGCTTGTGTCCCACTAGATCCGGTATTTTCCGGCTTGCTCGTTTTTTGTATATATTGTGGCTGTGTGCTGCGTTTCACACATTTATTTCTATCTTCAACCGAATTGCATCTGCTTGTCACGAGAAACCGCGTCCTCAATCATGACAAAATCGAACATGCGCAATGGAATCAAGGCGTGATGCCGAAAACCCCAACGGCTACAGGCATTTGTTTCAGTTGGTTGAATATCTCAACTTCATCTATCCGCTTTTTGCGGGTGGGAAAGTCGCGCCAGATTCTGGCTGATGCAATCAACGAAACGCTGTTTTGAGTGCACGTGATTCGTAATTCAGCGGGGAAATGAAATCGAAAGTCCGGTGACGATTTCCCGACCCTGCACTTTGGCCCGATCTCTTGAATAGGGATACGCACAGCGCCATATCGAAGCAACCATGAACGCATTGGGGTGCTTTGGTTGAAAATGATCTGTCCGCTATTCTCCCGCATCCTCGCCTGTGCCTGTTTTGTTGCGGGATTTGTGCCGACGGTAAGTCTTGCAGACCCTGACAAGTCCCGGCTTGAGATCGGCATTACAATCCGGTTGGCCGAGGAGTGGAAGGCGTCCCTGACTACAACGCAACGCCCCTTCTTTCAGGCGATGATAGAGCAGCCCGAATTCCATCTAAATGACGGAATCCCCTACAATCGTCTGATCGAAATGTTTGACAATAAAGAGCTTGATTGTGTGGTTCTGCGTGTCCCGGCCCCTTTGGAAGGGGTGATCACTGCGAACGAGCATGTCACGTTTGATCTGATCCTTTATATCCGGCGCGGAGATAATCCAGAAGTTCGTGACAGTCTTCTGATCGGGTATCTTGCCAATTTGCCACCGGTATCGGTTCCCTATGATAGCAGGATCGAATTCTATGGGATGCGCAGTTTGGAGCAGGGGGAAAAACTGCTGCTTGAAGGTCGCATTGATGGGCTCATTGCCCATGATAGGCGTTACAAGGATGAACAGGGTTTGATAGCCGCTCCGATCCCTCCGATTGTTCATGTCAGACTTGGTCTCCTTTGCCATGATACGGATTATGCCAGGTTTCTGCTTGGCCAGTTTGACCAGCGCGTCCAGACAATCCGTTCTGCCGGTGGCCGTGAAGGGGCGATTTCAGAACCCGTTGAAAGTCATTCTCCGGTACTTTGATCATCTTGTCAGGTGTTGGCCGTTGACGGAGAATCGGCACGGTGCTTGCTTTTTTACGTGTGCGGAAATGTTTAAAAACAACCTGTATGTGCATTAAATTGTGAAAATGTTCACAGTTGATTTTAGCGCAACGGATGAGGGGCCAGACGCTTTGTCGGCACTTGCCGACGGCTTGATCAAGTTGAACGTGCTCGCCTCGTCGAAGAATTTGCTGTGATTAGTGACTGGTACTGATCCTCTGTCTCTGGCATATGCGGTGAATATTGTGTGATCTATCTGAAACCAAGAGGAATCCTTGCTTTCCGGGGTGTTCCCCTGTCGGGGATCAGTCTGCCTTCACGCGGCTTGCTGTTACAGGTGCGAACACAATTAAAAATTCGTTTGAAATCAACGGGCCTCCCGGCGCGATCTGGTTGTGCCAAGAGTTGACCGCTGATCAGCAAGCAATATTCGCGAAATACCGGCTAACCATCAGCGTTGAATAAAGAACTTCAAACATGAATTCGTTGCGTGAAGGCCGAAATTCGCGTAATTGTTGAAACGATGCAGTGTATCTTCGGGCTGCGTGGTTGCCTTCTGGTTGAGGGCTGCCAGGTGGCATTGAAGGTATAATGCAGGGACGTAACTTAAGCATTTTCCGCGCTTGGGGAATGCGATTACCAAAACTAAGGACGACTACGGATATGGCTACCGGAACGGTTAAGTGGTTCAATGCGACCAAGGGTTATGGCTTCATCACCCCGGACGAAGGCGGCAAGGATGCATTCGTGCACATCACCGCTGTTCAGCGCGCTGGTCTGCAGGGACTTGATGAGGGTCAGAAGGTTCAATTCGAGCTGATTGAAGGTCGTAACGGCCGCATGTCGGCAGAAGAACTCTCCATCATGTAATTTGATTTTGGATTGCAGCTTTTGCTGACAACCGTTAACGCGCCGGTCTCCGGCGCGTTATTCGTTTCAGGACCATTTTTGCGATAGGATTGCTATCGCATCTTTTTCCCAAATCGCCATCAGGTTACGCCCCATGACCCGGATCATTTTGCCTGCCCCACCTGAAAAGCCTGACGATATTGCTATATCCGGGTGGCGAAAGGCGGTGCGCAAACAACTTCTGGCGTGGCGAAGTCAAATGGATCCGGCGATTTACGTGGAACGATCGGCTGCCGTTTGCGCGGGACTTGCCGATATCCTTGCCGTGCGCCCCAACGCCACAATCGGTTTTTACTGGCCGATCCAAAACGAGGTCGACTTGCGTACTGTGGTTGCCGATCATATTGATCGCGGTGGAAAGGCCGCCTTGCCAGTCGTACCGGGCAAGGATCAGTCGATGGTCTTTCATGACTGGACACCGCAAACAGAAATGGCGCCCGGCTTTGCCCGAATTCCTGAACCGGTCGGAACGGCGGTCGTGCCTGTCCATGTCATGATCGCGCCATTGGTCGGGTTTGATGGCCGTGGTTACCGTTTGGGATATGGTGGCGGGTTTTTTGATCGGACACTTGCCGCGATGGCGGTTCGTCCACTTGTCATCGGTGTCGGATTTGAAGCGACGCGCATCGCTGACATCTTTCCGCACGAATATGACATTCCGGTCGATATCATCCTGACCGAGGCGGGCATGCGACCGATAAGCGAAAAGGCCACCAGCGATATCAACAGGGCGGAAGGATCATCACCGCCCTGTTTTCTGTCATCCTGATCGGGTTATTCGGCGGCCCGTATTTTGTGCCTGCCGGTCCGTACCGGAACAATATCTTTGCGCGTTGCCAGAAAGTTCGGGCGTGGCTTCGTACCGCCAAATGGCGCAACCAGCCGGTTTGACATCGCATTATAAACGAAAAACAGGTTCGATCGCGGGTAGGGGGTAATGTTGTTGCCTGACCCGTGCAATGTATTGCAGTCGAAGATCAAAACCGAACCGGCCGGGCCGACCGGCGCGACAATCCCGTTCTCGTCGACCATCTGCGACAGGTTATCCTGATCAGGAGTGCCGATTTCCTGTATTTTCAACGAGCTTTTATAGTTCTGGTCGGGCGTTTCCCCGACGCAGGAAATGAACTGCTTATGCGATCCCGGGATCAGCATCAGTGGGCCATTATGGGCCGAGTTATCGGTCAATGTGATTGACATCGAAAAGGCACGCATGCGCGGCATGCCGTCTTCGGTGTGCCAGGTTTCAAAATCCGAATGCCAGAAAAATTCCTTGCCCTTGAAAGCCGGTTTGAAATTGACCCGCGATTGATGAATGTAAACATCGTCATTCAGGAAATGTTCGGCAATCGCGACCAGCCGGTCATCGGATATCAGGCGCGCGAACACGTCACTTTTATCATGGACGCGGAAAACGCTGCGCACTTCGTTGCTGCCGGGCTCTGAAACAACCTCGTCATCGGTCGGATCCGAATTTTCAACCTGATCGGCTTCACGGCGCAGCTGCGCGACCTCTTTTTCGCTGAAAACATTTTTCAGAAACAGAAAGCCGTTCTTTTCGTAAAATTTCTCATCCTCGGCCGAGATCATCGGGCAATGGTCCTTGTCGGACCAGATTACCGGATCAACACGATCGATGATTGTCGGACGGGAAGAGTGTCGGGATCGGTACATATCGGTAAGCATCTCATGCTCCTTTGTTGCCAAATGTGCATTTGCTGCCTGTGATTTGTCACAGATCGTATGACCACCAACGTAAAACGCGGTGGCTGGTTCCCCTTAAAGGCAAAATATCTCGTCATCCGGTCGGGAATTGTCTGCCGATGCCGGAAAATGACTGTTGTGCCAAAGGCGACAATCAGCGTGCCTTGCCACACGAAAAATCAAAAATCTTGGAGTGGGAGGGGGAGAAAGATGGCTGGGGAACCTGGACTCGAACCAGGACTAGCGGAGTCAGAGTCCGCGGGTCTACCATTAACCTATTCCCCAGCAGGGGTATGTTTGGTGTGATTTTCTGATCGGTCCGAAATGGCTGGGCCGTACATCACCAAAGCTTGCAAGGCAAGCAAAGGCTGGCTGGGGAACCTGGATTCGAACCAGGACTGACGGAGTCAGAGTCCGTAGGTCTACCGTTAACCTATTCCCCAACAGAGCCTTGAACGCCGTGTGGCGTGGGCCGCTATTTATAAAACCGGTGGCACTTTGGCAAGACCTTTTTTCCCCGCCATGTGGTCAGACGCACACGCCTATGTGTTAAATGCATACGGGATTTGCCTTGTGCTACATTGTCGGTAAACTCATATGGATGATTCGCAAGACCGTCATATAAATGTCGTCTTGATGTGATCATTGGATTGGCATGTAACAGGCAAGGCAGGTTTACAAAGGTGAAACAGGTATCTCCCCATAGCGACACGCACAGGGCCATCCGCCCTGATGGCGGTGCTGCCATGGTCGGAAGTGCCGTAATGGATGCGCCGTCAGCGGCGGCATCTTCAGGCCTGTCTGGTGACAGTCTGGTTGCAGAACGCCCTGTAACTACCGCGACCAGCCATCCCCCGCTTTATGCCGCCATTGATCTGGGTAGTTCGAACTGCCGTTTGCTGGTGGCGCGCCCGTGCAATGACGGTTTCAAGGTGATTGATGCCTTTTCACGCGTTGTACGCCTTGGCGAAGGTGTCCGCGAAAAGGGATATCTTTGTCAGGCGGCGATGGATCGTGCGATTGACGCGTTAAAGGTCTGCTCAAAGAAACTGCGCAAACATCCTGGTGCAAAGCTGCGGGCGGTGGCGACCGAAGCCTGCCGTACCGCTGAAAACCGTGCCGAATTTGTTCAGAAGGTTTTTGAAGAAACCGGTATCGAACTTAAAATCATCAATCCGGATGAAGAAAGCCGTCTCGCTCTTCAGGCCTGCTCGGCCTTGCTTGATGAACGCCCCTATGCGGTGGTGTTTGACATTGGTGGTGGCAGTACGGAAATCTGCTGGATCAAGGTCGATAATATGGGCCAGACCCAGTGTATCGAAACGCTTTCGATGCCGTGCGGGGTTCTGTGTCTGACCGAACGTTATGCCGGCATCGAACAGCGCCGCGAACGGTTCGAGGCGATGCGCACCGAAATCCGTGACCGGCTTCGTGATTTCGCCAGCCGCAATTGCTGCTCGGACATTCTTGACGACGGCAAGGTACAGATGGTTGGTACATCGGGCACCGTGACCACATTCTGCGGTATCGCGCTTGGTCTTGAACGGTATGAACGTCACAAGGTCGACGGGTCGGATCTGCGGTTCGATGATGCGGAACGCGTCACCGAATTGCTGCTGCGCATGGAAGCCGACAAGCGCAAAGGCCATCCCTGTATTGGCAATCAGCGGGCTGAACTGATGGATGCGGGGGCGGCGATCTTTGCCGCGATTCGCGATATCTGGCCTTTGGCGACGCTGAAAGTGGCTGATCGTGGCCTCCGCGAGGGAATATTGGTCGATTTGATGCGCGCGGATGGTCATGCTATTGACCCGTGCGACGCGCGACGTCATACAGTGTCCCATATTTCGGCCAATCCATGATCGGCATCACGCCATCGGATCGTACTGGCCTTTAACACGTTTCAGTTCAGGTAAAGAACATGACCGACAATAGCAGCGGAAAAGGCGGGACGCGCCGCCGCAAGGGTTCAGCCATTGCCGCGATCGATACCGGCGCACGGCGCGGGCTTCGGACTCGTGTCAAAAGTGCGAAGGGGCGCAAGATTTCCTCGACCCGCTGGCTCGACCGGCAGTTGAACGATCCCTATGTGCAGGAAGCCAAGCGCCTTGGCTATCGTTCGCGCGCCGCCTTCAAGCTGATTGAAATCAACAACCAGTTTGACTTGCTACGTCCGGGCATGCGCATTGTCGACCTTGGGGCGGCACCGGGCGGCTGGACGCAGGTTGCGGTTGATATGGTCGGGTCGAAACAGGGCCGTGGCCAGGTCGTCGGTCTTGATATCCTTGAATGGGAAGGGCTTCCCGGCGCGACCTGTCTGCAGGCGGATTTCCTTGATCCAGCGGCCCCTGACATGATCAAGCAGGCCCTTGACGGGCCGGTTGATGCGGTGATTTCCGATATGTCGCCCGAAACCACCGGCCATCGCCAGACCGACCATATCCGTATTATTGATCTGGTCGAACATGCCCTGCTGTTTGCCGAGGAAGTCCTTGCACCGGGCGGCATTTTCATCGCCAAGGTGTTTAAGGGCGGCACGGAAAATGACCTTTTGAACCGGGTTAAAAAGAATTTCCGCGTTTCCAAGCATGCCAAGCCGCCGGCATCGCGCCCGGAAAGCCCGGAAGCCTATCTGATCGCTACCGGATTCCGCGGGCAGAACAATGCCGCTGATGACATTGCCAATGCAGAGTTGCGAAAAGATGATGGCTGGTCACCGGTCGAATAAAATACCCGAACGGTAAAATGCAAAGCGCGCCAGAAGATCGGCGCGCTTTTTTATTTGCAAAAATTCATATCCGTACCGTTGGGGTTGTATCGGCTGCGAAATATTCATGAACCCAATTGCGCTAAGTCAAGAAGTACCCCGCTGGCATAATCTATACATTGGTCTAGCAAATAGTCTCCGCACCGGATGAAACTGACGCAAAACTGCGCGCCCCGGGCGGGGTTTCGCTATGTCAGGATCGGTTGTGGGACCATTGATCCTTAAACGGGGTGCAATTCATGAAACAGGATCAGCTTTTTCTGACCGGTGTTGAACGTCATTTTGGTGATAATGAAATTATCGTCAGCAAGACCGACACCAAGGGGCGTATCACCTACGCAAATGACGTCTTTCTGCGGGTCGCAGGATATCGTGAAAAGGATATTCTGGGGCAACCGCACAGCATTATCCGTCATCCGGATATGCCGCGCTGCGTGTTCGCCTTGTTGTGGGACACGATTTCCAAGGGGCGCGAGATTTTTGCCTATGTGATCAACCGCTCGGCAAATGGTGATCATTACTGGGTTCTGGCCAATGTCACGCCGACTTTCGGGCCAAACGGTAACATCATTGGCTATCATTCAAACCGTCGGGTGCCGCGCCGCGAAGCAGTCGAACAGGTTATTCCGCTTTATGCCGATCTTCGTGCCGAAGAAGAACGCGAACGCAATCGCAAGGACGGCATGGCGCGCAGTGCGCAAAAACTTGGCAACCTCCTGGGGCAGGCAGGCATCGACTATGATCAGTTTGTTTTCACTCTCTAATCTGCGACGGATTTTGATTTCTGGCCTGGTTCTGGCCTTTGGGCTGATCGCTACTCTTCTGTTGGCACCAACCCATGCACCGCTTGTTTCCGTGATTGCGATTATCGGCCTTCTCGTACTGGCTTTGATTGGCACTGTTGCCATTACCCGCCACAAGCGGATCATTGATGAACTGCACGATATCGTCCATGACGCTGCCGATGGGAAAATGGGTGTCAGGGTCAATAATCGTCAAACGCAGGGTTATCTTGCGCCCTTGCAAAATGCGGTGAACCAGCTGCTTGACCTGACCGAGGCGTTCGCCAAGGAAGCAGCAGGGGCCATGGGCCACGCGTCGCGCGGATCCTATTATCGCAAAATCCTGCCCAAGGGATTGCGTGGTGATCTGATCGGCTATGCCGGAACAGTCAATGCCGCCCTTGATGCCATGTCTGAAAAGACCAGAAGCTTTACCTATAGTGCGGGGCGAATTGGCGAAGATATCCAGTCAGTCGTCGGTTCGGTATCAAGCAGCGCAAAACAGCTTAGCGACAGTTCCGATTTCCTGTCCCGGCAGGTCAGCCGCATCGCCGAACAGGCCAATGATATGCGTCTTGCCGCCGACGACAGCACTGAGGCCCTGAACGGCATCGCGGCTGCCACCGAACAATTCAGTGCATCCATCCGTCAGATCGGTGCACAGATCAATGGTTCGGCCGAACTGGCCGAGGCAGCGGTCAGCCGGGCCCGCGTTGCAGATGATCACATCACGCGCCTTGATGACATGGCGCTTCGTGTGACCAAGGTGGTTGAACTGATCACCGATGTTGCCGATCAGACCAATCTTCTGGCGCTGAACGCCACGATTGAGGCCGCCCGTGCGGGTGAAGCAGGCAAGGGATTTGCCGTGGTCGCGACCGAGGTCAAAAACCTGGCGTCCCAGACATCGCGTGCCGCCGAACAGGTGATTGGTGAAATCGGTGAAATGCAATCCATGACCCGTGAAGCGGTTTCATCGGTGCGCGAGATCAATGAAAAGATCAGCGAGATTGATAGTGGTGCCCGTCTGGTTGCCGAGGCCGCCCGCGAACAGACCGAAGTTGTCGGTGCCATCAGTGACCGGATCGATCAGGCGGTTCGACGGATGCAGACCATTGCGGCGATCCTCGCCGACGTCGCCAGCGGCACGACCGAGTCCGGTTCTGTCGTCCTGCAGCTTCATAGCGAGGCGACAAATCTTCTGGGGCAGGCCGATTCACTGGATGGCGATGTGCGCCGGTTTATCGACAAGGTGCTGAAGGTTCCGGATGCTGCGCCCGCGTAAAACAGGGGCAGGGCGGCTTTCGCGATTGCGGCAAAAGCTTGCTATGCCTTGCGAAACAGCGGCATGATCCGGGCATGAAAAAGGGACTGCGCCAGATAGCAGTCCCATCTACCAGTTTCTAACGGAACTGCCCGGATAATGCAGCAATAAAATAACAGGGCTGCTATGGGCGCAGAAAACTTGGCATAAAGGCCATAACGTGTATAAGTTCCGCGCCAACTCAGATTAACGAGGTGGCCCCATATGACCCGCATTGCAGAAGCCCTGACGTTTGACGACGTTTTGATCAAACCCGCCGCCAGCGAAGTGCTGCCGGCACAGGTGCAGACCAACACCCGCATTACCAAAAATATCGACCTGCGCATTCCGCTTCTGTCGTCCGCAATGGACACGGTGACCGAAAGCCCGATGGCGATTGTTATGGCGCAGCATGGTGGTATGGGGGTCATTCACAAGAACCTCGATATCGCACAGCAGGCCGAAGAAGTTCGCCGCGTAAAGAAATTTGAATCCGGTATGGTCGTCAACCCGATCACCATCCACCCGGATCAGACGCTGGCCGATGCGCTGGACCTGATGGACATCAACCACATTTCCGGTATTCCGGTTGTTGAACGCGCCAGCAACAAGCTGGTCGGCATTCTGACCAACCGTGATGTGCGTTTTGCATCCAACCGTTCGCAGCCGGTTTCCGAACTGATGACCCACGAAAATCTGGTCACGGTGACGGAAAACGTCGACACCGAAGAAGCCAAGAAACTTCTCCACCAGCACCGGATTGAAAAGCTTCTGGTGGTTGACGAAGCCTATCGCTGCACCGGCCTGATCACGGTCAAGGATATCGAAAAAGCCAAACTGCACCCGAATGCTTGCAAGGACGAAAGCGGTCGCCTGCGTGTTGCTGCGGCAACCGGTGTCGGCGAAAGCGGCTTTGAACGCGCAATGGCGCTGGTCGAGGCCGGTGTTGACGTTCTGGTCATCGATACCGCGCACGGCCATTCGGCCGGTGTGATCAAGGCAGTCGAATATATCAAATCAAAGATCGGCAATACCCAGATCATCGCCGGTAACGTTGCCACCCCCGAAGCGGTAAAGGCACTGGCCGAAGCCGGTGCGGATGCGGTCAAGGTCGGCATCGGTCCGGGGTCGATCTGCACCACTCGTATTGTTGCCGGTGTCGGTGTCCCGCAATTGACGGCAATTCTTGAATGCGCGGAAATCGGTCACAAGCTTGACGTTCCGATCATCGCTGATGGTGGCATCAAGTTTTCGGGTGACATTGCCAAGGCAATGGCTGCGGGTGCCAGCACCTGCATGGTTGGCTCGCTTCTGGCCGGTACCGACGAAGCCCCGGGCGAGGTCATTCTTTATCAGGGCCGTTCGTACAAATCCTATCGCGGTATGGGCTCGGTCGGTGCCATGGCACGCGGGTCGGCAGACCGTTACTTCCAGCAGGACGTTCAGGATAACCTGAAACTCGTCCCCGAAGGCATCGAAGGCCGCGTTCCTTACAAGGGCCCGGCTGGTCAGATCATCCATCAGATGGTTGGCGGTCTTAAGGCATCGATGGGCTATACCGGTTCGGCAACGCTTGCCGATTTCCGCGAACGGGCTCAGTTTGTCCGCATCACCAATGCGGGCCTTCGCGAAAGCCATGCCCATGACGTGACCATCACCCGCGAAGCCCCGAACTATCGGCCGGGTAACTAATCGGGGCACGCTGATCAATTGGCTGGGCTGCCTTGCGCGTGTCGCTGTTGGCGAATGGCCCAACCCGTGATATCAGCGGGCACAAATTTCAGGTGACGGCAGGCAATCCTGCCGTCATCGCCTTTTTTATCGTATGGTGTTCGGGCAATTCCCATATCGGGACAGGAACATCACACTCAGACAGGTTGGACATTCGTTTTGAAACCCGGTGCACGTATCGCGGCTGTCATTGAACTTTATGATGGCTGGACCCAGACCAGAGACGACGCAGACCGCGTCATTTCCGGCTATTTTGGCAATCGCCGTTATATCGGTGGTGGCGATCGTCGCGAGATCAGCGAACGTTTCTATAACCTGATCCGTCATCAGGCGCGTCTGGGCTGGTGGCTTGCCGAATGCGGATACGAGTTTCAGGACGGTCGTGCGCGCATGATCGCCGAACTGGTTTTGCAGGATAACCGCAGTGCCGATGACATTTCCGACATGTTCAGCGGTGAACAGTTCTGCCCGAACCCGCTGCATCCGGCGGAAAAACATCTGATCAACAAGCTGACCGGTAAAACCCTTGACCATGACGGGCAGCCGGGCGCAGTCAAAACCGAATTGCCGAAATGGCTTTATGCCGAGCTGCTAAAGCTCCATCACGAAAACCTTCCGGCGGAAATGGCGGCCTATAATCAGCCCGCCAAGCTTGATCTGCGCGTCAACCGCCTGCGTGGCACGGTCGAGGACGCCATCAAATCGCTTCAGGCCGATGGCATCCACAATATCGAAAAACTTCCTTATGCGCCCAATGGCCTGCGGTTGCCGCTTGGCGTCAATATGCTGGTCACGGCGGCCTATAAGGACGGTCTGATCGAAATCCAGGACGAAGCATCGCAGATTTGCGTGCGTCTGGTCGATGCCAAGCCGGGCATGCATATCCTTGATATGTGTGCGGGCGGTGGCGGCAAGACGCTTGGCATGGCATCTGACATGCGCGGCAAGGGCCGTATCCTTGCCTGCGATACCCATGGCGGTCGTCTGGATAATTCGCGCAAGCGTGCCAAACGTGCCGGTGCCGGGGACTGCATCCAGCAGCGCATCATTTCCGATGAGCGTGATAGCTGGCTTCGCAATAAATCCGGTTTCTTTGATCGTGTTCTGCTTGATGTTCCCTGTTCGGGGCTTGGCACCCTGCGCCGCAACCCGGCGCTGCGCTGGCGCATTGGGCAGCGCGATATTCGCACGCTGATGGCAAACCAAAGCAAGATTTTGAAGGCCGGTGCGGCAAAGGTCACCAAGGGCGGGCGTCTGATTTACGCGACGTGTTCGATCATGCCCGAAGAAAACGAACGCCTGATCGAAACCTTCATGCGTGATCGCAAGGATTTCCGGCCGGTCCCGATCAGTGAAATCTGGCCCGACGCCCCGAAATCCGTTCCGGTCCCCGGTGGCAAGGACAAGCCGTGGCTTCGCCTGTCGCCGAACGAGCATGGCACGGACGGTTTCTTTGTTGCGGTGTTTGAACGCACAGCCAAAGGCAAGGTGAAATAATGACAATGGCGGCCATGGTCATCGCAAACAACCCGATGTCCGATGCCGCCCTTGGTCTGCTTGCAAACTGTAAAATTGCGGCAAGAAAAATGGCCCTGTCCCGAATGGGGACAGGGCCAGTTCTTTTCACAAGTGCATTTTACCGTGAACGCTATGTGAAGATTGGATCTTCCACAGTTTACCCGGCCGGTTTTTTATTCCGTCTTGGGGGTAGCTTCGCCACCGGTGGTGCCGCCATCATCCTGCGGCATCAGTTCCAGCGGGCTGCTATCTTCGCCTGCATTGCCATCAAGACCCTTCATGCCCGGGACTTCCTGATTGTTGTCCGGCAGGACGGTGTTCGGCGCTTCGCCGGTTTCGGCTGCCGGGGCATCAGGTGCCGGGGTCATGGTATCGCTGTTCTCGGTACCTGTTTCAGTGCCAAACAGCGACGCCGGGTTATTGCTCTCGGACTGGGTCATCGCAATGGCCGTTGCCGCACCAGCGACCAGAAGAAGGCCAGCGACGGCAAGCGCGATTTTACTGCCTTTGTTCTGTGTCATTTGTCTGTGTCCCTTTGCATGGTCAAACTTGATTTGCTCATGATTTCTAATTTTGTCGGACGCGGTTATCTCCGTGCTCCGTTGGAAACCAAGTTACAGACGCATTGCGCAGGAAAAAGGGACCAATTGTGCTCTTTTCGGGGGCGTTCCGGCAGGAAAAGGCCGCAATTGTCCCCAAATGCCGGAATTCGGCATCAGAATTTCATGAATGCATCCCAAGGTAACCGTTTGCGCCGGGTTGCCGAGACGGATGGTTTGGCGTATGTACGGCGCAACCCCATACTCGACGGAGATACGGCCCGATGACAGATCGCGTGCTGATTATTGATTTTGGATCGCAGGTCACCCAGCTGATTGCACGCCGCGTGCGCGAAAGCGGCGTCTATAGCGAAATCCACCCCTTCAACAATGTCTCGGATGCTTTCCTTGACGAATACGCGCCCAAGGCCGTGATCCTGTCTGGTGGCCCGGCATCGGTCCATTGGGACAAGGCGCCCTCAGCCCCGGCAAAGGTCTTTGAACTTGGCGTGCCGGTGCTTGGCATCTGCTATGGTCAGCAGACTATGGTCAACCAGCTTGGCGGCAAGGTCGCAACGTCCGATCACCGTGAATTCGGTCGGGCCTTTGTCGATGTGATCGAAGACTGCGCGCTGTTCACCGGCATCTGGGCCGAAGGTGCACGCGAACAGGTCTGGATGAGCCACGGCGACCGCGTCGATGCCCTTCCTGACGGGTTCCGCGTTGTTGGCAAATCCGAAGGCGCACCGTTTGCTGCCATCGCCAACGACGACAAGAAATTCTATGCCGTGCAGTTCCACCCCGAAGTGGTCCACACCCCGCATGGTGCGCAGCTGCTTAAGAACTTCACGCATGGTGTTGCCGGTTGCTCTGGCGACTGGACGATGAACGCCTATAAAGACGACGCCATTGCCAAAATCCGCAAACAGGTCGGCGATGGCAAGGTCATTTGCGGTCTTTCAGGGGGCGTTGACAGCTCCGTCACCGCGGTTCTGATCCACGAAGCGATTGGCGATCAGCTGACCTGCGTGTTCGTTGATCATGGTTTCATGCGCTCGGGCGAAGCCGACCAAGTCGTCACCCTGTTCCGTGACCATTACAACATTCCGCTGGTCCATGTTGATGCCTCCGAAACCTTCATCGGTGCGATCGAAGGCGAAATCGATCCGGAAACCAAACGCAAAACCATTGGCCGCCTGTTCATCGAAGTGTTCGAAGAAGAGGCTAGGAAAATCGGTGGTGCTGATTTCCTTGCACAGGGGACCCTTTACCCGGACGTCATCGAAAGCGTGTCTTTCACCGGCGGCCCGTCGGTCACCATCAAATCGCACCACAATGTCGGCGGCCTTCCGGAACGCATGAACATGCAACTGGTCGAACCGCTGCGTGAATTGTTCAAGGACGAAGTCCGTGACCTTGGTCGTGAACTGGGTCTACCCGACAGCTTTGTCGGCCGTCACCCGTTCCCTGGACCGGGCCTTGCCATTCGTATCCCCGGCCAGCCGATCACGCGCGAAAAGCTCGATATCCTGCGCAAGGCCGATGCAATCTATCTCGAAGAAATCCGCAATGCCGGTCTTTATGACGCCATCTGGCAGGCCTTCGCGGTGCTGCTCCCGGTCCGTACCGTTGGCGTGATGGGCGATGGTCGTACCTATGACTATGCCTGCGCTTTGCGCGCGGTCACTTCGACCGACGGCATGACCGCCGACTTCTTCGCCTTCCCGCCGGAACTGCTTGGCCGCATCGCCAACCGGATCATCAACGAGGTCAACGGTATCAACCGCGTTACCTATGACTACACCTCGAAACCACCGGGAACGATTGAGTGGGAATAAGTTTTCCGATCACCGGAAACAACAAACGGCGCGTCCATTGGGCGCGCCGTTTTGTTTTGGGCTGTTTTAATAGCCCGGCCCATCCGAGCCGCAATCCCCTGTCGAATTGCATGCATTCGATAAAACCTGCTGAACACTGCGCTGCCAGTTAAAGGTCAGGCAGGAAGATAGTGACAGGGTCGCGACTATTGAGGCGATAAGGGCAAGGTGGCGCATGGTGGCCCCCGTTTCCTTCGGAAGTTTCAAGCCGGTATCAGACGACGACATTGTACCAGAACCCGGTCGCAATGTCGTCGGCGTATGGTTTGCGCGGCGAGGTCGGCAATCAGATCTTTTTGACGAATTCGGATTTAAGCTTCATCTGGCCAAATCCGTCGATCTTGCAATCGATATTGTGGTCGCCTTCGACAAGGCGGATATTCTTGACCTTGGTGCCGACCTTAAGTGGTTGTGACGCACCCTTGACCTTCAGATCCTTGATGATCGAAACCGTATCGCCATCGGCAAGGATATTGCCATTGGCATCCTTGTATTCGGTTTCGTCTCCGCCCGTTGCGGTTTGCTGCGACCATTCATGGGCGCATTCCGGGCAAATCAGCAATTCGCCATCTTCGTAGGTATAGGGCGACTGGCATTTCGGGCAGGGGGGCAGCGTGTTCACGGCAAATCCTTGGGTAAAAGCTTGATAAAGACCCACCCGTTCCGGTTTGGCCGCCTATCTCGTAACGCCCGAATTCCCGATTGTCGAGAGGTTGCGCCGATATTAGGTCCCAAATAATTGCGCGGCAAAGATCAGCATCGCAAACAGGCTGATAAAATAGGCAATGGAGCGCACGCCATTGATGCCCGGAAGGCGCGTGATCCCGGCAAAATAGAACCCGGCATGAGCAAGGCGTGCGATGGTAAAGACAACCGCACAGGTTACGGTGACAGTGTTTGAGATACCGATGGCGTGCGCGACCAGAACGATGATCGCAAACGGCACCAGGTTTTCCAGATGGTTCTGATGGGCACGAAGGCCGCGCGCGGCCAGGCCCTGCCGTTCGGGAAGGTTGTCGCGATTGCCCATCAGACGTTTGCCGCCGACCTGCCTGCCATAGGACCAGTTGTAAACCCAAGGAAACGCAAGGCAGATAAGGGCATTGAGAACGAGAAGGGCAAGTTCGATTGGCAAGGAAATACCTTTGAGTGGTGGCGTTTCCCTGCCATACGCAGGAAGAAGGGAAAGCGATCACACTTTTGCGCAATGAAGCTTGCACATTCAGCCAAAGGTGATCGCACTCAAAGTGATTATTCTTCGGCAGCCTTGCGAAGGGCCGGGAGCCCGACACCAGCCGTTTCAAACCCGCCATCGGCGGCGATCACCTGACCGGTAACGTAGCTCGCCTTGTCGGAGCACAGAAACGCAATCACTTCGGCGATCTCGCGTTCGCTGCCATACCGGCCAAGCGGCATGGCATCAAGATAGGCCGATATGATTTCCGGCGAATGCACGGCCATGGCAAGCTTGGTTTTGACCGGGCCGGGGCAGACGCAATTGGCCCGGACACCAAAATCGCCAAGCTCGATCGCCTGCTGTTTGGTCATGTGAATGACGGCCGCCTTCGATGTGCCATAGGCCACCCGAAGGGTCGATGCCCGAAGCCCGGAAATCGAGCCGATATTGACAATCGCACCCCTGGTCTGCTTGAGCGCTGGGATCGCCGCCTGCGAAACAAGAAAGGTCCCGTCAAGGTTGGTTTCCATGATCCGGCGCCACGCGCTGAAATCGGTTTCATGGATCGGCAGGAAATCGGCAACTCCGGCATTGTTGACAACCGCATCGATCTGTCCGAACTCGGTCAGGACCTCGTCGATCATCAGATCGACCTGCTCTGGGATCGATACGTCATATTCAAATGCCTTGGCATTTGCGATATCGCGACATGCGCTGCGAAGTTCCGCGCTGTCGCGGTCAATCATCGCAACCTGCCAGCCCAGTTCAATAAAAAGATGCGTGGTGGCAAGTCCGATGCCGCGTGCGGCACCTGTTACGAGGGCAACCTTGTTTTCCATTCACGTCTTCCCTGATAACAGCCGTTAAACAGGCTGCCTTGTTTCTTATGAAGGACGGCCCCGTTTTAACCGGGCCGTCATGATCACAAGAGCTTACAGGTCGTCGGCAACGAATTCCAGAAGATCACCGGGTTGGCAATCAAGTTCCCGGCAAATCGCGGCAAGTGTTTCAAACCGCACACCGCGCACCTTGCCTGATTTCAGAAGCGACAGGTTCTGTTCGCTCACCCCGATCCGGCTGGCAAGGTCCTTGGACTTCATCTTTCGCAGGGCAAGCATCACGTCAAGCCGGACAATGATCGCCATCAGACGAAGCTCCTGTTCTCGTCCTCGATCCGGGTGGCTTCTCCCAATACCCACGCAATCACCAAAAGCAACCCGCCCAGAAACAGGGTGCTGGCCTCGGCATCGCTGAGCCCGATAGACAGCATCCTTTCGCCTTCGGGGCGGGTAATAGTCGCCAGCACGGATGTCAGTGCGCCTGAAAGCGGCTTGATCAGGGTTTGCGCCATAAGGGCCACGGAAAATGCTTTCAGATGGGCAATCGGGGCAGGCTGGAAAATATGGTTTTCGGCAAAGGACAGGAACATCTTGCGCAACCGCCAAAGCCCATAGGCCATAACAAGTGTCGGCAGCATCATCGATGCCATCACGGCATATTTCTGCCAGCCGGAAAGGGCGCGCAATTCTTCAAGGCTGATGGTCATCTGGCTGGCGCTGGTATCGATCCAGCCATCCACATGCCAGATCAGCGGCACGAGGCAGATTTCAAAGACAACAGCGATAAGGCATACCCAGCCAAGAATGCGGCTGACAGTGCGGACATTTTTCAGGGTGTCGGACATGACGGGGTTCCATCCGGAAACATTCGGGTGACGTTTAAATAACGAATCGAATTTATTAATTAAAATAAAACATGAATTTTTTATCGAAATGAGTCAATCCGGATTTTTGCCCGTAACCGGGATTTGCGCGTCAGGCGGGCGACGCCCGGCCAAAATCCAGACAAAAAAACAGCCGGGGCGGTTGAAACACCCGGCTGTAGAAGGATGGCGGGGAGGGGAGGAAAACCCGCCAGGGAAGAGAGGGAGACGAAAAAGTCTGGCTGCTTCCAGCGCGGCGTCGTTAATGCCGTTCGGAAGAGATCATCGCATCCCAAGCTTCCTGCAAACGTTGCTTTGCTTCACGGAAACGCTGCAGGGGTTCTTGCGGGATATCACCGCTATGATCTTTTATCTCGCTCCAGGCGGCATCCATGTCATCCCACGCCTGAACAACCTCACTTGGAAGTTTTTCAAGGCCGCTTTCGGATTCCCTGCAATGTGCTGCAAGACCGAACTCCCAATCCTTGAATTCCTGATGGAGCTTGGCGTGCTCCGGAATGGGGCGGGCTGTCATGGGAGCCTCCTTTTGCTTTTCCAGACAGGTTCAATCTGGCGTGTAATCGTGTCATCGATTTGCAATGAAAAGGCGATTTTGGGGCATTTTAACCACAAGGCATAAAATCCCGGGCTTACTTGCCCGTCATATCGTTCCACGCCTTTTCAAGCTTTGCGGTTGCCTTGTGTAACTGCTCTGCAGTGGTGTTGCTTGCCGCATCACCTTCGGCCTTAAGCTTTTCCCATGCCTCATTCATCTCGTTATAGGGGCCGGTAATCTCTTTGGGCAGATTTCCGACCTGCATGTCGTTTTTCGCGCAGTAACCGGCCACATTCCGTTCCCAACTGTCACGGGACTGGCGCAGATTGAAAATGTCGAGTGCTGTTTGCTCTTGCATCGGTGCGTCTCCTTGCTCTGGTTGGCACTTTCGATGGTGTGTCATACCTGTAACGTTCCCCGTGGGGCGGAGTTCCATGCACGCAAACATCAAGTCCCCTTGCCAAGTGAAGCTGGGCATGGAAAATAGGGGGATGTCACAAAGCAAAACGAAATCCCGCAAGGTCGAAATTGCCTCGGCGCGTCCCGTGATCGCCGGGGCTGAAAACGGCAACGATTGTCAGGAATGCGATACTGCGGCACGTCTTGGCCTTTCCACCGAACAGGGCGAAGCCGTAACGCGTGACGCATCACGTGCAACAGGTCATAACCTGTCGTTACCCGATATCGAGGCAGCGGCAAAAATCTTTGCGCTTCTGGGGGATGCCGGGCGGCTGCAGCTTGTTCTGCGCTGCATGGAAAAACCGCAAACCGTCGGCGAACTGGCCGAGGCATCGGGCATGTCGCAATCCCTGACCAGCCATCACCTGCGTCAGTTGCGCGATCAGCGCATTTTGGCATCGGAACGAAACGGGCGTCATATCTTCTATCAGATTGATGACGAACATATTTCCCGTGTTGTTCGTGATGTCTTTGCCCATGTGACCCACGACTGAAATACGTCTTTTGCGTTGTCGTGAAATTGCCACATTCGACGAATGAACCCGCGTCGCGTCCGGTTTTCACATTGCGCTTGCGGGGAATTACCGTCATAAACGAACTGCTTGGTTTTTACCTGTCTGCTCGGGGCAGGTAAACGAAGAGGGAATTTGGAAGACCGTTTGTTTTGGCGGTCAAAGCCAAAGCCGCCCCCGCGACTGTATGCGGAAAGTGCCCGCCATCACGCCACTTGCGAAAGCAGGGAAGGTCGGCGACGCATGATGACCCGCAAGCCAGGAGACCTGCCAGGCATGGACCCGAACCGACTGTCGGGTGTGACAGCATAGGAGAAGTTTATGACCACGCAGACCGCGGCATTTGCCGCTTCAAAAAAATCGGTTCTTCTGCCGATCATCGTTTGTGCCGTTTTTGGCCTCGCGATCATCTTTGTGACCGGCCATGTTCAGGCTGAATTGTTGCACGATGCAGCACATGATGTGCGCCATGCAACCGGCTTTCCGTGTCACTGAGCCATGATGTCACGCATTTTCACCAGCGCATTGTTCGCTGGTGCTGCAGCAGGTCTTATTGCGGCCCTGCTTCAGCTTTATTTTGTGCAACCGGTTCTGTTGCATGCAGAGCTTTATGAAACGGGCGAGCTGGTTCATTTCGGCGGTGCTGCGGTTAGTGCACATCAGGATGTCGGCGGCATTGATCTTGTCCGCGACGGGTTAAGCGTCCTGTTCACCATGCTGGTCTATACCGGGTATGCGCTTATTCTGGTTGCAGCCATGGCGCTGGCTGAAAGCCGCGGTCACGAGGTCGCTGGTCGTCAGGGTATTATCTGGGGCATTGCCGGGTTCTTTATCGTTCATTTTGCACCGGGCTTTACCCTTGCACCTGAAGTGCCCGGTGTTGCAGCCGCAGACGTTTACGCACGGCAAGTCTGGTGGTTTGCCACCGTCGGGACGGCGGCAATTGCCGTCTGGCTGATTGCATTTGGTCGCAATTGGGTTTCGTGGGGGATTGCCGCAGTTCTGCTGCTTGCCCCCCATGTCATTGGCGCGCCGGAGCCCGATACCTTTACCGGGCCGGTACCGACTGAAATCGGGGCGCTTTTTGCTGCCCGTGCATTTGGTGTCGGTCTTGCTGCCTGGGTGCTGGTTGGCCTGTTTGCCGGATATTTCTGGCAACGCGAAGGACAACGGGCCGCACAGGCCCAGACCGCCTGATCGCGGTCAAAGTACGATCCTTTTCGGGCGTGCCACGGGCGCGCCCGATTTATTTTCAGGGTTTTCACGAGGAATAAAATGTCACGTTCACTTGCCCTTTTCGGGATCGGGCTGGTTTTCGGCGGGGGGATCGGTTTTCTGGTGGCGGCTGGTAACGGCATCACCCTTGACGGGCACGATCACGGCGATCCGATGGCGCATGGCGTTTCCGGACATGGTACCGCACACGGTGAAATGAAGATGGGGGCGGCACATGCCAGTCACGACGCCATTATTTCATTACCTGCGGGCGCTGATGCACCACGTCTTGATGTCGCGATGATACCGGACCCGGTCAGTGGCTGGAACCTGCAGCTAATGGTGCAGAATTTCCGGTTTGCCCCCGAACATGCCAGCAGCACGCATGTCCCGGGAGAAGGCCATGCCCATGTTTATGTTAACGGCACCAAGATCGCCCGTCTGTATGGCCCGTGGTTCCATATCGCAGAGCTTCCGGTGGGCGATAACGAGGTCACGGTAACGCTGACGGCCAATGACCACAGCCTGCTTGCCGTCGGCGATAAGCCGCTGCGTCAAACAATGGCTGTTTCGGTGGCACCTTAATCAAAGGGTCGGAATTCTGGCCTTAAGGCAAAAGCGAAGACGCCCGCAGCCGCGCGCGTCTTCGATCCATCCATCCGGGGCGTTCAGATATTCCCGGCAGGTGGCAATGATATCGTCAATGTCGTGACGCGCCGATAATCCTGCAAAAAGATAACTTGCCCGCCCGGTTCCCTGAAGTGCAACCGATGTCGGGTCGCTGCATGATCCCATGCAGTCAACCTGCGTGATTTCAAACGTTTCGGGCAATTCCGCCTGATCAAGTACCCTGCCTAATTGCCGCGCAAAACCATCCGCATCGACAAAATCCACCTTTGAGGCCGGATCAGCATCGGGTGCTGGCTGGCAGGTTTTGCAAATGACAATACGGGGCATCGGGCGGTTGGCCTTGGTTCTTAAATCGGGTGGTCACTATGGCTGCAGTGCTGGCGTAATTCATCAACTTTTTCGGGGCGTCGGGCATTGTGTGTGATAACATTCAAATCATGGTTTGAATGTTCTTGACTCCACAACATATGAATTGTTATTTGAATGCAATGCATGAATATAAATTTGAATGTTGGCGAGGTCCAGAATGTCCGTCATCGCAAAATGGGATCAATTCCCGGCCATTGGAAATTGTGAAAGCTGCAAGTCATCGCTGATTGCGGCTCTGAACGACGCCGTACCGGGGCAAAGCTTTGTTGCTGCCGCCGATGGCCTGCACGCGCAATCCGAACTGAGTGGCAGGGAACAGGGCACGGTTGACGATGTACTGGCCCGCCATCGCGACGGCATTTCGCATCGTCATTGGGCTGTATCGGGCATGGATTGCGGGTCCTGTGTGGCGAAAATCGAAACCGCGCTTTCCAAACGTGATGGCGTGCAATGTGTTGATGTATCGATGATGCGCGAAATGGTGACGCTGGGTCTTCGCGACGACAGTGCCGAAACGCGTTCCGATATCGGCACCATGCTGACCAAACTGGGTTATCCGGCAAAGGAAAAGGTAATTCCGGGGGCGGCGAAATCATCCGAAGCCGCTTGCTGCGCTGGCGGTTCCTGTGGTTCTGCCAATCCGGCTGCGACGGATAATGCCGCGTCGCAAGATACCGATGCCAATGACAAATCCCTGCTGCGCAAGCTGGCCCCTTGGCCGGAAGCCGGGGACGAAATTGCATGGGCGACGGTCTGGCTTGTGCTGGGCGGGCTGGTTAGCTGGCTGGTTCCGGTCACCGATGCTTATGCCATGTCCATTGCCTCGGTCATCGCGGCATTGCCGGTGATGAGAACGGCGTTCCGTCTGGCGGCAAGCGGCGCATTCTTTTCCATCGAACTGTTGATGAGTGTCGCGGTTCTTGGCGCGGTTGCAATCGGTGAAAGTCTTGAAGCCGGTATGGTCGTCCTGCTGTTTGCCATCGGCGAAAGCCTTGAAGGTGTTGCTGCGGGGCGGGCACGCAGCGGGGTTAAATCGCTGATGAAACTGGCCCCGGAAACCGCAAGGCGGGTTTCGGCATCGGGTAATGTGTTTGAAACGGTCGCCCCGTCCGCGCTTGCACTGAATGATATTGTCGAAGTCCGTCCAGGCGAACGTATTCCGGCCGACGGTGTCCTGATCGACGGGGCAGCCGAAATTGACAACAGCCACCTGACCGGTGAATCCGTTCCCGTCCCGTCCGAACCGGGGGACGAGGTTTTTGCCGGCGCCATTGTCACCGATCGGCCCGTCCGCCTGCAGGTGATCCGTGCGGCGGGGCAAACCATGCTGGATCGTGTGATCGAGCTGGTTGAACAAAGCGAAAAGCACAAGGCACCGGTCGAGCGTTTCGTTACCAAATTTGCTCGTATCTATACGCCAATCATCATGGCGCTTGCCGCCCTGACGGTTGTCATTCCGCCGGTCCTGTTCGGGCAGGGCTGGGAAGAATGGATCTATCGCGGGCTGGCCCTGCTTCTGATCGGCTGCCCCTGTGCCTTGGTGATCTCCACCCCGGCGGCGGTCACGTCGGCCCTGGCTCGTGCGGCCAGAATTGGTCTGCTGGTTAAAGGCGGTGCCGCGCTGGAGGCCATCGGGGCGGTTCGTACCATGGCGTTTGACAAAACCGGCACATTGACCGAAGGCAAGCCAAAGCTGACGGCAATGATGTCGGTGGGCGATATGGACGAAGATCGGCTGCTTGCGATTGCTGCTGCGCTTGAAACCGTGACCTCCCACCCGCTGGCAAAGGCAGTGGTTCATGCCGCAACGGAACAGAAACTTGATCTGCCGGAAATCACCGATGCGCGCACGATCGCCGGTGCCGGGGTCGAAGCCCGGATTGATGGCACGCTTTATCGCGTCGGGGCGGCCAAACGCCTTGATATTGAACCGGCTGCCAAAGTTGCCGATTGGCTTGCCGCACAGGAAGACGCCGGCAGCACGGCCGTTATTATCCTGCGCGATGGGGATGTCATTGGCGCACTTGCGCTGCGGGATACCGCGCGTGCGGATGCTAAGGATGCGCTTGCCAAACTGAACGCCTTGGGCATCAGCCCGGTGATGCTGACGGGCGATGCCGAACGCGTTGCCAAACGCATGGCGGGTGAACTTGGTATGGAATACCGGGCGCAGCTTCTGCCCGAAGACAAGCTGAACGTGCTGGCTGATTTGCGCAATGATCCGGCGCGGAAGGGGCCGATTGCCATGGTTGGTGATGGCATCAACGACGCCCCGGCACTGAAATCGGCGGATGTCGGCATCGCAATTGGCGGGGGCACCGACATTGCCCTTGAGGCTGCCGACGCGGTGGCGGTCAAGGACCGGCTGTCGGATGTCGTTAATCTGGTAAAGCTGTCCCGCACCACGCGCCGCGTGATCCGCGAAAATATCGGGTTGGCACTGGGGCTTAAGGCTGTCTTTCTGGTCACCAGCATCACCGGTCTGACGGGACTTTGGCTGGCGGTGATGGCCGATACCGGTGCAACCGTTCTGGTGACACTTAACAGCCTTCGTCTGCTGATCGCGCTGCGCAACCGCTGATCCCTCAGCCGCGCAAGCTACTCCAGAAAATTATCGAAAGTCGGCCGCTATTGCATCTCGTGATAGCGGCCGAATTCTTTTTTGCTACCTCGCGCGCGGCGACTCCCGATCTTCTCCGTGTTCGTGTTCGCCGTTTCGCGCAGAAATACTCGGAAAACGCCCTGCTCTGACGGGATGTGCAGGTCATCACTTCCATAAAAGTCCTCACATCAGATCGTCCGGGTGCCGGGGTCACTACATTTCGAAAGCCAAGGAAAACTGCGGGTTTCGCAAAAGCGAATTGACATGGCTAGATTTTGGTTTCAAGTTAAATCCGTAACAACGATACTAATTCCGGTATAACGGAATTAACCGGGACTCATCAAAAACGGTTGGCTCTTTTCATCAGCGGAGACAAACATGACCTTCTTAAAAACAATCGCAGTCGCGGCGCTTATGACCGCAACTGCCGGATCGGCCATTGCACAGGAAGCCAGCAAGCTTCAGCAGGTTCTTGATCGTGGTCACCTGATCTTGGGGACCGGCTCGACCAACCCGCCATGGCACTTCATTGACTCGGATAACAAGCTCAAGGGCTTTGACGTTGATATGGGCCGCCTTGTCGCCAAGGCCCTGTTTGGCGATCCCGATAAAATCGAATATGTCCAGCAGTCCGGCGATGCCCGCATCCCGAACCTTGTGACCGACAAGGTCGATCTGACCTGCCAGTTCATGACGGTGACCGCCGAACGCGCCCAGCAGATCGAATTCACGATCCCCTATTACCGTGAAGGCGTTGGTCTGTTGCAGATGGAAGGTGGCGACTACGCCGATTACGAGGCGCTCAAAGCTGCCGGATCGGACGTTACCGTTGCCGTTCTTCAGAACGTCTACGCCGAAGAAATGGTCCACGCTGCCCTGCCAGAGGCAGAAGTTGATCAGTATGACAGTGTGGATCTGATGTATCAGGCGCTTAATTCCGGGCGTGCGGATGCTGCCGCAACTGATCAGTCGGCATTGCGCTGGTTCATGGTCAAAAACCCGGGCCGTTACCATGACGCCGGATATGGCTGGAACCCGCAAAGCTATTCCTGTGGCGTGAAGCCGGGCGATCAGCGTTGGCTGAACTTTGTAAACACGGTTCTGCACGAAGGTATGACCGGTGTTGAATTCCCGTTCTACGCCGACAGCTTCAAAACCTGGTTCGGCACGGAACTGTCGGTGCCGCAGATCGGCTTCCCCGTCGAATACAAATAACCTAGCAGCATCCGGGAAGAACCGTTTTGAACTACGATTTCAATTTCAGCGTCATCTGGCGCAATTGGGAGCTGCTGGCACAGGGCCTTGGCCTTGGCTTGTTCCTTGCCC
Source organism: Thalassospira lucentensis (assembly GCF_001613805.1). GTDB lineage: Bacteria > Pseudomonadota > Alphaproteobacteria > Rhodospirillales > Thalassospiraceae > Thalassospira > Thalassospira lucentensis_A. The sequence goes on along the minus strand of NZ_LPVY01000021.1, from coordinate 71,873 downwards.
TTGTTTCGATTGCGATTGGTTGCGGGATCGGACTTCTGGCGGCTTTCGGGATGCTGTCCCGTCACCGGGTTTTACGCTGGATCGCAGTGGCTTATGTCTCTGCGATCCGCAATACCCCGATCCTTGTCCTGATCCTGTTCTGTTATTTCGCATTACCCCAGCTTGGCATTGCACTCGACAAGATACCGTCCTTCATTTTTACCCTGTCGATCTATGCCGGTGCCTATCTGGCGGAAGTTTTCCGTTCGGGCCTTGTGGCCTTGCCCAAGGGCCTGCGCGAAGCCGGGCTTGCCATCGGTCTGACGGAACTAAAAATCAAAATCCACATCATCATTCCGGTGATGTTGCGCAATGTGTTGCCGTCGCTTTCGAACAATTTCATTTCGCTGTTCAAGGACACGTCGCTTGCGGCCGCCATCGCGGTTCCCGAACTGACGTTTTATGCACGCAAGATCAATGTCGAAAGCTTCCGTGTGATTGAAACATGGATGGTTGCGTCACTGATTTACGTGGTGGCCTGCTATGTCATCGCGTGGTTCCTGCGCCAGCTTGAACAACGTCTTGCGGTTCCGCGCTGAAAGGCTTTCACATGAATTTTTCTCTTTTCCTGACCGAATTGTGGAATGCCCGGATGAACCTGCTGGCCGGGCTTGGCGATACGGTTCTGATTTCCGTCGCGTCCGTGCTGCTTGGAACGTTCCTTGGCGTTTTCGTTGGTCTGGCGATGACATATGGCAATAAGCCGACCCGGTTTGGGGTGCGGCTTTATATCGACTTCCTGCGTGGCACGCCGGTTTTCGTTCTGATCCTTGCCTGTTTTTATATTCTTTCGGTTGTGGGGCTGGATCTTAGCGCGTTTCAGGCTGGTGTGCTTGCGCTGACGATGTTCTGTTCGTCCCATGTCGGGGAAATTGTCCGTGGTGCGTTAAAGGCAATCCCGGCCGGTCAAACCGAAGCCGCCAAGTCAATCGGGCTGACTTTCGGGCAAACCTTTGCCTATGTCCTGCTGCCCCAGGCCCTGCGCCAGATACTGCCGACCTGGGTCAATACCGCGACCGAAATCGTCAAGGCATCGACACTGCTGTCGATCATTGGTGTGGTTGAATTGCTGCTGGCAACCCAGCAGGTCATTTCACGGACCTATCTTAGCCTCGAATTCTATCTCTTCGTTGGTTTCGTCTATTTCATTCTGAACTTCCTGATCGAACAGGCCGGCCGTGCTGTCGAACGCCGCATCTCGATCCCATAATGAGGCAGCCATGTCCCCCATTCTGACAATTACCGATCTTCACAAAAGTTTTGGTGATCTCGAAGTCCTCAAGGGCATCGATATGACCATGCAAAAGGGTGATGTCGTCTCGCTGATCGGATCATCGGGTTCGGGCAAGACAACCCTGTTGCGCTGTGTGAACCTGCTTGAAGATTTCGAACGCGGTTCCATCGAACTGGACGGCGAAGCCATCGGCTACAGACACGACGGTGGTGAACGCTGCCGTCTTTCCGAACGTCATATCGCGCGTCAACGCGCCATGACCGGTATGGCGTTTCAGCAGTTCAACCTGTTCCCGCATATGACCGCCATTCGCAATGTCATGCTGGGTCTGACCAAGACCAAGAAAATGGCAAAGGACGAAGCCTATGCCATCGCCGAAAAATGGCTTGAACGGGTTGGCATGATTGAACGACGTGATCATTTCCCCGGTCAGTTGTCTGGCGGACAGCAGCAGCGTGTCGCGATTGCGCGCGCGATTGCGATGAACCCGCGCATCATGCTGTTTGACGAAGTGACATCCGCCCTTGATCCGGAACTGGTCAAGGAAGTTCTGGCCGTTGTCCGCGATCTTGCCGATGACGGAATGACCATGCTGCTTGTCACCCATGAAATGCGCTTTGCCCGCGATGTTTCAAGCAAGGTCGTGTTCATGCATCACGGCCGTATCCACGAAGAAGGTCCCCCCGAACAGATTTTCGGCGCACCGGAAACAGACCGGTTGCGGGGCTTTCTTGCAAATTCTGAAATGTGATTGAAGACCAGGAGATATTGAATGACCATCAAAAGACACGGTGTCGGTGAAGCAAAAGGAAACGGTCAGAAGGCACTGCCTTTTGCAAAGGCTACGGAAGCCGATGGATGGCTTTACGTGTCCGGACAAACGCCGATGCGTGATGGCGAAGTCGTTGGAAACGGGATTGTCGAACAGTCCCGTATCGCTATCGAAAACATGCTGAAAATCGTCGAGGATGCCGGATATAGCGCAAGCGATATCATGCGCATTGGCGTCTGGCTTGATGATGCCCGTGATTTCTGGAGCTTCAACGGCGTCTTTCAGGAATATTTCGGCGATCATCCGCCTGCGCGCGCTTGCGTTCAGTCTTCAATGGTGGTGGATTGCAAGGTCGAGGTCGACTGCATTGCCTTTCGCAAGGCATAAGAACCTCTATCCAAAGAACTGATTGCCAGCGAAGAGGGAACTTATGAAAGAAGGGCAAATACGGAAACGGGCGCGCGGCATTGATCGGGCGTTTGATATTCTTGATCATTTGCGCTCTGTCAAAGTCTCGCAACGGCCTGCCGAGATCGCCCAGGCGCTCGGCGCGCCGACCTCTACGATCTATGATCTGATCAGCGTTCTGCTGGAACATGGCATGCTTGAGGCCACCGATGCCAACGGATCGGTGTTCCTTGGGCGTCGTGTCTATTTCCTTGGGCTGGCCTATCGCGAATATTTCGATCTGACCCGCGAAGCTGGTGTCGTGTTAGATGAAATCACCGCCACCACCAAGGAAACATCGCAGTTCTGCATGCTGGACGGCAACAAATACACTGTCGCTCTGCAACGCGAAGGCAGCCGTCCGTTCCGCATCAGCGCCAATGTCGGGGAACGCACTCCGATCCCGTGGACGGCATCGGGGCGGCTGTTGCTGGGCCATTTTTCCGATGATGAAATCCGCGATCTGATTCCGGCAAACGATTTTGTTCTGCCCGATGGCAGCCATACCGATTTTGATGCCTATATCACCGAAATCCGGCAGGCGGCAAAAGACGGGTTCTTTTCCTTCGACAGTATCGTCGACACTTTCACCCATTGCTTTGCCGCCCCGATCCGCGATCAGAACGGTGTGTGTGTTGCAACGGTATGTATTGTCGCCCCCAAGGATGATGCCCGCAAAAACTATGCGCAATATCGCGATGCGCTGAAATCCGCCGGGGACAAACTATCTCATAACGTCTGATGTCTTATCCGTCCGCGCGCAATATCTGTGCGTGGAGCAATGCCGGTTTCTTTGTGCTGAAAAGAGAAAGCGGCGGTTATCGTTTCCCGCATCGATAACCACCGCTGTTCCACCTTGAGAGGCCTGCGGGGAGAGAGACCCGCAGGTGAGAGACAAGCCTTTTGGGGACAAGTGCGAATGGGTTGCATTCGCGGGCTGTGTCGAGACCCGTTATAGGTCAGGAAAAATCACTGCGCAAGTGAAAATCGTTCGCATTTGCATAAAATTTTTGGTTGAGAGATTTGGGCTGTTTCTATCCCGACTAAAATGGTTGGTTAATGTCGCGGTTTTCTGCGGATTTCAGGTCGAAAATGCCAAAAAGGCCGCACGATCAGTACGGCCTTTCAGGTTGGGTTGGACGACGATATTTAAACGGAAATACGCCGCAGATGATTGTCCCAATGAAGCGATTTAAGCGAATCGTCGGGTAATTCGACGCGTTTTCGGCGAATCGCATCCATGCGCCACCCATTGCCAAGCCCGCTAGTGCCAACGAACTGGCCTGCTACATCTGTCGCGGCAAGGCCGCAGCCGTCCGGGGCGGCGATATGGGTCAGGAAGCCCGATGTTTTGACATCCCAGAATGTGATCAACCCGCCGCGTGGGCAGGAAATGCCAAATACCTGTCCCGATGCGTCAAAGCGCACCGATCCGCAATATTGCCGCATGCGCAGCTGGACATTATCCGGGGCTTCGATCGGGCGGATTTCGCTACCCGGCTGCCATAACCCGACCAGCGGTACCTGATCGGTCAGTTCCCCCTGATACTGGAAGCCCGCCGCAATTGTCCCGTTGGGGGCGACATCAAGATGGCGGATCGATAATTGATGCCAGTCGGCTTTAAGTGACGCCTGATGGATCAGTTTTCCGGTATGGCGATCAATGATCGACAGGTTTGGTTCCATAGTGTCGATATTAAGGGCGGTCCGACCATCAAAGTCCGGGTGGGTGTGCAAGCCACCATTGGCGATGACAAGGCTTTCGCCGTCGGGCATCAGGTGCAATTCGTGCGGTCCGGTGCCAAAGCTGTCAAATTCGGCAATGCGGCGATACCCGTCTTCGGCATCCCAGACGGAAACAACCCCGCGGGCATGATCAAAATCATTCTCGGTGACATAAAGGAACCGCCCGTCATCGGAATAAACCGCGTGTCCGTAAAACCGCCGGTCTTCCGGGCAATGCAGCTTGGCGCGGACCTCGCCACTATGGCGATCAAGGATCAGGCCATAAAGACCCGGCCTGCGTTCAACTGCGGCCACATCGACATGGTTTGGGCGCAGGCCAAGGTCATGACCCCGGCCGGGCAGGGCCTGTTCAAACAGGATCTTGCCATTGGCATTAAAGGCGCTGACATAAAAGTCATCATGATCCCCGGCACTGGCGGAAATATAATGCGCCCGGTCTTCAATAGATGTTGGTGCGGCGGCACGCGTAATGCTGATCGGCAACAGGGTAAAGGCCCCGCCAACACCCATGAGTTTCAAAAACTCGCGTCGTTGATGTTTCATTTTCCGGCCTCCCGTTCGCCTAGTCACCGTCAAGTGCGTTAAACCCGCCGCCCAATTGCGTCGTGCCGCCAACATCGCCCTCGACCAGCGTATTGACGAAGCTGACCTGCCCGGCAAAGTCGGCGAGTTTCTGATAACCGTCTGGCTGATCCAGAAGCTCGACAATCGATGGTGGCAGTTTATCAAGCGCATCCACCATGGTTTGCCAGTTCAGCCTGAAGGACCGATCCAGAAGGCTGCTGTCGATCAGAGCTGACAGGCCTTTGCCTTCTTCGCCGGTATCACCCCACTTGCCGTCATAAATCGCAAACAGCCCGGTAAGGTTATGGGTGATATTGCGCAGGGACCGTTTGGATGTCGGGCTTTCGGCCCGGCTGGCTTTGCCGTCCTTTGGTCCGTCGCCAAGCGGACGGCCAAGTTTCTGACTGACAATGATCAGAAGTCCTTCGTGAAGCGCGCGATAAAGGTCGGTCGCGGCAAATTTGGCATCCGGGTAATCCATGCTGTCCGGACCGGCTTCCATCATGCCCTGGGCAAATGCCGGCCATTCATCAACCAGTTCACCCGTCATGCGTTCCAGATTGGCGCCAATGGCCCCACCATAACCGCACAGGAACACGCCATCCTCGTCATCGTCCAGAAGCTTGGGTGACAGCTTGTCATCAAACAGGACCTGCTCAAGCGCCGGAAAACCCTGCAACGCGGCACTGGTTTCGGCGATTTTTTCCCGGTCGGTATAGATCGCGGGCTTGTCAAACATCAGCTTGCGGAACTGCCTTGTCGCTGTACCATGTTTGTCGGGCCAGTATTCGATATGCTGATCGCGACCATTGGCCACCATCGGCCCCATGCGCCACGGCTGCACTTCCTGCCACACATCCATGGCCGCGTGGAAATCCTCGCGCACCTCGTCAAGGCCATCCTGATCGGGTTCGGCACAGAAATCATCAATCCCCTCAGACAGATTGTCCGTTGCATCATGCAGCGCATCAAGCTTTGGCGGCATGACCACACCCAGAAGATGTTCAAGAACCGGGCGGTAATTTTCATCGGGGATATCGGCGCGTGCACCGGGCGGTGCCAATCCCACCGTCAGCAAGGCAGTTGCCCCCAAAAGGGCGGCTTTGCGAGTGTGACACAGGAAAGGCATGATATCCCCCGAACAGTAAGACGTCTAAAACAAGACTTACAAAGACTTCAGAAACGCGAGCAACTTGCTGCGATCCGATGATGGCAAGAATGTGACGGCGTCGCGCGCGGGTTTTGCCTCGCCCCCGTGCCACAATACGGCTTCCAGAATGCTGCGCGCCCGCCCGTCATGCAAGTAACCGGCACGCGGATCGATTTCCTGCGCCCGGCCCAATCCCCAAAGGGGGGGCGTGCGCCATTCCGTGCCGCTGGCCTCGGCTTCGGGCCGATGATCGGCAAGCCCGTCACCCATATCATGCAGCAGAAGGTCGCTATGCGGCCAGATCACCTGCCCGGATTGTTCCGGCATATCGGCACGTTCTGGCAATTGATAGCTTGGCGTGTGGCAGGATGCGCATCCGATTGAATTGAAAATTTCGCGCCCGGCCATGACATCCGGATCGGATGCGTTTTGTCGCATGGGAGGGGCGATGTTACGCGCGTAATAAAGCACAAGGTCGGTAATCTGGTCATGGGCCTCAAGATTATCGAACTCGGGATCGTTGCCATCCGGCGCACCGCGACAAAGGCTCTGGGCTTCGGTGCAGTCGCTGTATGCGTTCGGATAAAGCGGGGTTGAAAGGCCGATATCGAACTGGAATGCATTCTGGTTTTGCTGATCAAGGGTTGGCATTCCGGCCTTCCAGCCAAACCGCCCGATGGCGAGCTCGTCCTTTGCAATATCCCAAACCCGGTTGACCCGGCCCGATATGCCGTTCCCGTCGCGATCCTGCGGATCGGCGTTGGCAAGCAGGACCTCATCTGGAATGGCTTCCAGCAATCCCAGCCCGATCATTGGCGGGGCAATGCGCGGTGAAATCATTACATCATCATGCAATGGCCCATAGGCCAGATCAGCCATGCCATAGGTCGGATGACGCAATTCGACCATGGTGCCATCGGAAAGCTCGATGGTCTGGGTATCATAACGGACTGTAACCTTGCCCTCGGCCGGGACGGACGGGATCGAAAAATCCTGAAACTGTCCGCCATAAACCGGATCGGGCAGGGTCGATACACGCCCCGCTGCCAGCAATTCCCGATCCGTATCATTTTGCGGCGGGATCGACAGGCGCAGTAACATGGATGTTGCCCCGGCTGATGGATCGTTTGCATCGACCGGATGGCCGCGACCATTGCGGATATGGCACCCGTTGCACGCGCGCGAATTAAACAGTGGTCCCAAACCATCCGCTGCCTTGGTGCGCGTCGGGGCGGTTACCCAAAGCCTTTGAAAAAGGGCCTCGCCAAGCTTGAAATCAAGCCGCTTTTCAAAAGTCATATTGGCCGAATGATGGGTGAATGCCATTCGCCCGGTTTTCTTTTGCCATGTGGTCGCCCCGCCCGGCAGGCCATCGGCGGGCAATGTTTCGTTGGCAAATGCCGGTGTTATTGCCCCGAAAACAAGGGCGGTTGCAATCATGAAACGGGAAAGGCGCATGGCGGGAAGCTGCATGGAATTCTTCTAATCGTAAAAGCGAAACGGCGGGAGAAAAATTCCCCCGCCGTCGGACTCATTTGGGGTATGCCCCCGAATGCGGATCGTATCTGATCAATTGATCGAGGTCGGATTGTCAAGGCTGTCCGAACCTTCGAACTCGATCCCGTCAACACCAATCGCGGCAACGATCTGTTCGATCGATTTGGTCTGATCGACAAGCGCATCGACAAAGGTCTGAACAACGGCATTGCCGTCTTCATTGTCCATCGCGATCAGCTGGTCGAAATGCTCGCCTGCCTGTGCGCGGCTGACCATTGCTTTACCCGCCAGAACCGATGCCGCCAGTTTGGCGCGCAGTTCGGTATCAAGGCCTTCATCCTTGGCGGCAACCATGTCCGAAAGCGATGCGCCTTCGACGACCGAACCGTCAACACGGGTATAGCGGCCAAGATAAACGTTCTGGATGCCCAGCGCGTCATAGTAGTGCGAATTGTGGGTATTGTCCGAGAAGCAGTCATGCTCTTCTTCCGGATCATGCAGCAACAGGCCAAGTTTGGTGCGCTCGCCCGCCAGTTCACCATAAGATAGCGAACCCATACCGGTCACAATCGCGGTCAGACCCGGAACGCCGTCGCCTTCCATGACGGTTGCGCGTGCTTCGCCACCATCGGCCCACTGTGCGGTCATCCATTCCAGATCGGAAACCAGAAGATCGGTTGCGGCTTTAAGATAAGCGCCACGACGGTCGCAATTGCCATTGGTGCAGGCATCACCCGCAGCATAATCGGTCCAGGCGCGTGCACCGGCACCGGCTTCGGTTCCGTTCAGGTCCTGACCCCACAGAAGGAATTCAATGGCGTGGTAGCCGGTGGCAACGTTGCTTTCAACGTCATCAATTTCATGCAGGCTTTCGATCAGCGCGCTATCGATGGTCGACGCATCAAGGGTTTCACCAGAAATGCTAAGGCTCGGATTGGCAACGACATTGGCGGTATAGGCCGGGTTTTCTTCGTTTTCTTCGCCGTAAAGATCGGTTTCGACATAGTCTATCAGACCTTCGTCCAGCGGCCATGCGTTAACCTTGCCTTCCCAGTCGTCGACAATCGCGTTGCCGAAACGGTAAACTTCGGTCTGCTGATAGGGCACACGTGAAGCCAGCCATGCGGATTTCGCTGCATCGAAAGTTGCCTGCGACGGATCAGAAACCAGCGCGTTGACAGCAGACTGAAGCTGCTTGGCGGTGGTAACCGAGTCTTCGTAACCGGCATGTGCGATATCGGCATAGGTGGTCAGGACGTCTTTTGCGCCCGGCGCGGCATAGGCCTGTGCGCCAAGGGTGGATGCCAGTGCAGCCATCCCCAGAATTTTAACGAGTTTCATAGGAGTTCCCATCTGTCCCTGAAGGTGAGCCAAGGGCATAGCCCATCATGCTTCCGCATAATAGTTACTGCTTGTGATAATGATTTGCAAACTTCAAATATCTCAACAAGCAGATTTTCCACATTTTTTGCTGTGATAACCGGAATTTGACCTGCACTTTCGGCCGGATCGGGGCATCATCACAATCTTGCATTATTTGCCCGCGCAAAAAGCAGATTAAAGGGGACCTGCGTATGAGCGATCAGATTGAACCGCAAAAAACCGTCCGGCTTTGGGATTTTCCCGTGCGCCTGTTTCACTGGGCGCTGGTGATCGCGATTGTGACATCCTGGTGGTCCAATCAGGAAGTCATGATCGATATCCATGCGATTTCAGGATACAGCGTGCTCGCACTCGTACTTTTTCGCATCATCTGGGGATTTGTCGGCAGTTCGAACGCGCGCTTTACCAGCTTCCTTGCCGGACCGCGCAAGGTGATCGGCTATATGCGCAAACTTCCAAACGGCTCGGCCCGCGACCTGACTTATCCGGGGCATAATCCGGCGGGCGGCTGGATGGTTGTGGTGCTGATCCTGCTCGTGGCGATACAGGCAATAAGCGGCCTTTTCACCAGCGAGGATACCTTCCTGTTCTTTGACGGTCCGCTGGTTGCCTATGTCAGTTCCGATTTTGCCAGCACGATGAATTTCATTCACCACACCAATATCAATCTGATTTACGCAGCGGTAGCACTGCATGTTCTGGCAGCGATCTTCTATCTGATGATCAAACGCGAAAACCTGATCGGTGCAATGATCACCGGCATGCGCAAAGTCCCCGAAAGTGTCGCCACCGGTTTCATGCAAATCCGCTTTGCGTCCCCGGTCCTTGGGATCGCGATTCTCGTGGTTTGTGGTCTGGCGGTGTGGGGAATGGTTACCATTGCCAGAAGCGGGTGAAATATTTTATCATATCATCATACTAAATCGGAAAATGTGTTGCATTGCGGTAAGTTGCTGAGTTGACCGTCAGAATTCCGCGGGCATTGAAACCGAAAAACATGATATATACCAAAATTTATATATCAGTAATTTTGATATAAAACAAATTACTTGATATATAAATTTTGTGTTCCTAGGCTGACCTCATCAAAGAACAAAATACAGGTGAGGAAACAGTCATGCGGGCACGCGCAACCATTCACAGGGACTTTTCAATCGCGACTGTCGACAAGCGGGTTTACGGCTCGTTTCTCGAACATATGGGCCGTGCGGTTTATACCGGTATTTATGAACCCGGCCACGAAACCGCCGACAAAAACGGATTCCGTCAGGACACGCTGGAACTGGTGCGCGGGCTTGATGTGCCGATTGTACGCTATCCGGGGGGCAATTTCGTTTCGGCCTATAACTGGGAAGATGGTATCGGTCCGCGCGATCAGCGCCCGACGCGGCTTGATCTGGCGTGGCGTACCCGTGAAACCAACCAGATGGGGGTCAATGAATTCGCCGATTGGGCAAAGCTTGCCAATACAGAAATGATGCTGGCCATGAATCTCGGGTCGCGCGGGTTGGAAGATGCACGCAACTTCCTTGAATATTGCAACCATCCCGGTGGAACTTATTGGTCGGACCTGCGCAAGTCCCATGGCTATGCCGATCCGCATGATGTGCGCATCTGGTGCCTTGGCAATGAAATGGATGGTCCTTGGCAGGTCGGTCACAAGACTGCGCGGGACTATGGACATCTTGCCAACGAGGTTTCCAAGGCCTTCAAATATTTCGATCAGTCACTTGAAACCGTGGTTTGCGGGTCGTCGAACGACAAGATGAAAACCTATCCCGATTGGGAAGCCACGGTGCTTGAAGAAAGCTATGACAGTGTTGATTACATCTCGCTGCACAAATATTTCGGCAACGAGGAAAAGGACACGCTGAACTATTTCGGCCGTGCCGAAGAACTGGACCGCTATATCGTTACCATCGGCGGCGTGATTGATTACATCAAGGCCAAGAAGCGTTCCAAAAAGGATGTCAAAATCTGTTTTGATGAATGGAATGTCTGGTATCACGACCGCAAAACCGATGATCAGCGGATCAAGGAATGGGACTGGCCGGTCGCACCGGCCTTGCTTGAAGAAGTCTATAATTTCGAAGACGCACTTCTGATTGCCAGCCTGCTGAACGTATTCATCCGCCGTTCTGACCGCGTCAAGATTGCCTGCATGGCGCAGCTTGTGAACGTCATTGCCCCGATCCTGACGCGTGAAGGTGGCCCGGCATGGGCGCAGACGATTTATTATCCCCTGCAGTTCGCATCGAAGCACGGGCGGGGCACGGCGCTGAATGTCAGTGTGGATGTCCCGCGCTACGATTGTGATGTATCTCAGGACGTGCCTTATCTCGATGCGTCGGCTGTGCAGGCCGAAGATGGTAAGTCTGTTGCGATATTCCTGATCAATCGCCACCTCGACAGCGACCTTGGTCTTGATCTGTCCCTTGAAGGATTTGGCAAAACGAGGGTGATCGAGCATGTAGAGCTGTCCGGTTACAAGCTTGAAGACCGCAATTCGATTGACGCACCGGATACTGTAACTCCGAAAAAGGGCAGCGGTATCGGACTTGAGGACGGCAAACTTGCCGGAACGCTCAAGCCGCTGTCCTATCACATGATCCGAATTTCTCTTGATGCATCGGCCTGATGGTTACGGGCTGGCCGGAAGTGCCGGTCAGCCCGCCATCATGTCGGGTTCAGACTTGGGAGGATTACGGAAATGTCCGGTGTGACGCTGAGCAATATCAAAAAGGCCTTCGGGCCGGTCGAAGTTATCCATGATGTGAATATCTCGATCGAACAGGGCGAGTTCGTCGTCTTTGTCGGTCCGTCGGGCTGTGGGAAATCCACGCTGTTGCGAATGATTGCCGGATTGGAAGAAACGACAGGCGGCGTCATCAATATCGAAGGGCAGGATGTCACCCATCAGGAAGCCGCCAGGCGCGGCGTATCGATGGTATTTCAGTCTTATGCGCTCTATCCGCATCTGACGGTTTACGACAATATGGCCTTCAGCCTGCAAATTGCCCGTCGTCCAAAGGATGAAATCCGGGCAAAGGTCGAAGAAGCAGCACGCATTCTGCAACTTGATCAGCATCTGGACCGCAAACCATCGCAGCTTTCCGGCGGACAGCGCCAGCGCGTTGCCATCGGACGTGCCATTGTGCGTCAGCCAAAGGTCTTTTTGTTTGACGAACCTTTGTCCAACCTTGATGCCGAATTGCGCGTTCAGATGCGCATGGAAATCGCCCGTCTACACAATCAGATCGGGGCGACGATGATTTATGTCACCCACGATCAGGTCGAAGCCATGACGCTCGCCGACAAGATCGTGGTGCTGAAATCGGGCGTCGTGCAGCAGATCGGATCGCCTCTTGATCTTTACGATAATCCCGATAACCAGTTCGTCGCCGGTTTCATTGGTTCGCCGAAAATGAACTTCCTGACCGGCACTGTCGCCAAATCAAAGAGTGGCACATCGGACGCTGTTGATATCCGATTGGATGAAGCCCCAAACAGTATCGTTTCGCTGACCCTTTCCGGACCAGTGCCAAAAGTCGGTACTGCCGTCACGCTGGGCATCCGTCCGGAAAATATCGAAACCGGTAACGTGACAGACGCGGATGGGCGCGCCGCGGAACTAACGCTTAAAACCGAATTTACCGAAGAACTCGGCGGGGTCAGCTACGTCCACAGCCTGACTGAAAGTGGCGTGCGCGTAACAATCGAACGCCGGTCGGATCGCAATCATATCGCACAGGATCACATATCGGCGCGCTTGCCGACACGTCACCTGTTTCTGTTCGATGCCGATGGTGCGCGCCTGCGATAACGCCGCCGCCCACCGGACTACAATCGCCCGAAACGGGATGCAATCATAACAAGAAACCTGTCAGGGCATTTCAGGTCGGGTCTCATCACCCGGCGAACGAGGAGGAAACGTCGTGAAACATTTCATCAAGGCCGGTCTTTCGGCCGTTATCCTGATAAGCGGTTCTGCCGTCGCCAACGCCCAGACCCAGATTACCTGGTGGGATTTCCTTGAAGGCGGCGATGGCGTGCGTATGAAGGCACTGATCAAGGAATTCAACGAAACCCATCCGGATATCAATATCAGTTCAACCACACTGGAATGGGGCGTTCCGTTCTATACCAAGGTTCAAACCGCAACCGCGGTGGGTCAGCAACCCGATATCATGACCTATCACCTGTCGCGTTTCCCACTGGCCGTGCCGCAGGGGCAGTTGCGTCCGATCAGTGATGATGAGCTGACCGACGCCGGGCTGTCGCCTGATGATTATTTCCCGTCAAGCTTCAACGCAGCCAAGGTTGGTGATCAGCTTTATGGCCTGCCGTTCGATATCCATTCCATCGTTCTTTATTACAATAAGGACGCGCTTGATAAGGCCGGCCTGCTTGGTGAAGACGGCAAACCAAAAGGGCTGGACGGGCTTGAAAACTTCAACGCAGCCCTTGCCAAACTTGAAGAATCCGGGGTCGAGGTTCCGCTGTCTCTGCATACGGATGAAGGCGGATCAATGTGGCGTGTATTCTATACGCTGCTTGCCCAGCAAGGTGCCCCATTTATCGAAGATGGCGAAATCCTCCCCGGTGATGCGGGGCTAAAGGCGCTGAATGCGATGACCAATTGGGTGGCATCGGGTTATTCGCCAGAGCTGATTTCCTACGAGGCATCCATCGCGCTGTTCACATCGGGTCGTGCCGCCATGCATATCAATGGTGTATGGGAAGTCCCGACAATGAAGGATCTGGCCAAGAACGGCGATCTTGGTTTCGAATGGGGTGCCATTCAGATCCCCGTTCTGATGGATCAAAAAGCGACATGGGCAGATTCTCATGCCTTTGCCATCCCGCACAGCGAAGCCAATCCGATTTCTGCTGAGAAGGTCAAAACGGTCCTGCAGATCATCGCTTGGATGAACGAACACAGCCTTTCATGGGCTGATGCCGGGCATATACCGGCTTTCAAGGCGGTTGCCGAAAGCGACGAGTTCAAGAAAATGGAACCAAATGCGACCTATTCCGCACTTGCTGAAACCGCTGTTTTCGATCCTGAAATCTCGATTGCCGGTGTCGCCGGGCCGATTTACGAAGCCACGCAGAATTTCATTGTTCCTGCACTCAACGGGCAGCTCGACCCCGAAGATGCGCTGGACATGGTGCGTGACGAACTCCAGGGCCTGGAACTTAACTGATCATCGGTGACGGTGGTGGCTGGCATTCCTCCCTTTGCCAGCCATCGCTGCCGGTGATCCCTTGCGTGACTTTCATGGCTATGGGGCGGCATCAATGCGATTGAAATCCCGAAACAGAACAGTAACGGCCTTGCTGCTGATTGCGCCATTTGTGATCTGCTATCTCGTGGTCTTTGCCTATCCGGTTTACAAAATGTTCGCGATGAGCTTTACCGACGCGCCCTTGATCGGTGAAGGTGAATGGATCGGGTTCGATAATTATATCCGGATGTTCGAACACAAGTTGTTCTACACCTCGGTTTATAACACGCTTTATTTCGTGTTGCTGACGGTGGTGCCGAATACTCTGATCGGGCTTGGCATTGCGATGATGGTCGTCCGGCTGAAAGGCTGGATACAGGCAGGCATTCTGGTGCTGTTTTTCATGCCCTATATCCTGCCGGTGACGGTCGTGACACAAATCTGGCAGTGGATTCTTGATCAGCAGTTCGGGGTCGTCCAGCCCCTGATCGAAGCCGTCGTCGGCCGCCGTATCAGTGTATTCCGTGATCCGGTATGGGCAATGCCGATGGTGGCACTCGTGACCATATGGTGGACCAACGGGTTCAATGTGTTGCTGTTCATTTCAGCCCTGCGCAATATTCCCGACGATTACTACGAAGCCGCATCGCTTGATGGCGCGAGCCGTTTGCAGCAGTTCCGTCGTATCACGTGGCCTTTGCTATGGCCGGTGACCGCGCTGGTTCTGACCCTGCAACTGATCCTGCAGCTCAAGATTTTCGATCAGATTTACCTGATGACACAAGGCGGGCCGTTCAATTCGACCTATGTGTTGTTGCAACTTGTCTATCGCGAGGCGTTCGGGCGCAATCAGGGCGGTTACGCCTCGGCGGTTGCGGTGGCGTTGTTTGTCATCATCGTGGCGGTGTCGGTTCTGCAATATCAGTTGCTTAAAGCGCGGGGGAAATAATGATGGGACGCATTTCGCCAAGCAACATCCTGCTTCTGATCTTTACCCTGATCGCAGCCTGTGCATGGGCATTCCCGCTTTACTGGGCGATTGTCACATCGCTGAAGCCGGAACCGGAAGTCGTTGGCAGTCTTTCGTTCTGGCCGCAGACATTCGATATTTCTTCCTATGCCTTTGCGTTATTCGATACCAATCTTGTGCGCTGGTACATCAATTCCATCGGGACGTCGGTTCTGATTACGGGCATCGTCATCATGATCAGCATGATGTGTGGTTATGCCTTGTCACAACTGGTCTTTCCCGGTCGTCGCGTGCTTTTTCTGGTGGTGCTGGCAAGCTTTATGGTGCCATCACAGGCACTCGTGGTATCGCAATTCGTGCTGATGCATAAATTCGGCATGGTCAATACGTGGGGCGGGATCATCCTGCCGCAGGTGATCATTCCGGTGGTTGTGATTGTTTATAAACAGTTTTTTGACTCTGTGCCCCGTGAACTGCGCGAGGCTGCCAAACTTGATGGTTGCAGCGAATTCCAGATTCTGTTCAAGCTTTATCTGCCGTTGAATTGGGGGATTACAGCAGCACTTTCGATCATCACCTTTATCATGTCCTGGAACAACTTCCTGTGGCCGTTTCTTGTTACCACTTCCGAAGAAATGATGACGGTTACTGTCGGTATTACGCAGGTCGGTGATTCGTTTGGCGTCCAGTATGCGCGTGATATGGCGGTTGCCGTGATGGCAGCGATGCCAGTGGCTGCTGCATATCTGGTTTTCCAGCGCCGCGTGACGCAGGCGATCATGTTGTCATCGGGGATCAAGGGATAAGTTGGCCGTCGCCATTCCTGGCTATATGTACAGTCCGCATATGCATTGGCCGATGGATCGGAAAAGCTGAAGGGAACAATAAAAAGTCATGCAGACAAAATTACTGACAGTCGATCCGGTGAAAGACGCCGACATTGTTCAGGGGCTGGCATCGAAAACCAGGATTGATATCCTGTATCTTCTGCGCAAACACGGCCCGCAAAATGTCAATGAAATCGCCGACATGATGGGATTGCCGCAATCGACTGTTGCAACCAATATCAAGACGCTTGAAAAGGCCGGATTGGTTGAAACCCAGACCATGAAGGCCAAGAAGGGCAATCAGAAAGTCTGTTCGGCAGCTTACAGTGAAATCTATATCCGCTTTGATGCGGATAAAACCAGCTCGGACGATGATCGGGTTGTCGTGAGTATGCCAATTGGCCTGTTCACCGAATTTGATGTGGGGCCACCTTGTGGGATGTGTTCGATTGAACGGATTATTGGTGTGCTTGATGTGCCCAATGTGTTTCTGGAGCCGCAACGGATGCAGGCGGCCCTTCTATGGTTCACGCGCGGACACGTCGAATACAAATTCCCCAACAATGCCAAGGTCACCGGACGGTTGCCAAAGCGGATCGAGATCACTGCCGAGGTTAGTTCGGAAACCCCGGAAACCAACGCCGAATGGCCATCGGATATTTCGATCTGGATCAATGGGGTCAATGTCGGCATATG
Source organism: Thalassospira lucentensis (assembly GCF_001613805.1). GTDB lineage: Bacteria > Pseudomonadota > Alphaproteobacteria > Rhodospirillales > Thalassospiraceae > Thalassospira > Thalassospira lucentensis_A. The sequence continues at coordinate 55,320 of NZ_LPVY01000021.1, read as the reverse complement.
GACTTCACCCGGCGATTTCGGTGATCGGCGTGGCCTGTATTCCCCCGGTTGGTGGAAGCTGGAAGGATCGCAATATGGTCAGCTCAAGACCTGGGTGATCGATGAAAAGGGTACTTGGATCGACGGGCAGAAGATTTCTGATCAAACGATCCATACGCTGGAAATCATGGATCATCACTCGATCCGGTTCCGGATCGGGGTTGATGACAACGCCAAAAATCCGGGCGGGGTAAATATCTTTGGTCGCGGGTTTGGCGACCATGATCAGGATATTACCATGACCCTTTATTTTTAGGCTCGGCATCGCGGGTTAAAGAAATCCCCGAAAGGCTTTTTCTGTCGTGCTGCCGGGGGAGGGTAGCAGGGGGGGGGCAGGGCCTTTCGGGGATGTCCGAGCTTGCTCGTGCCCGGTATCTTCGATCTGTTACTTCGAACGGTATTCGTCGTGGCAGCCTTTGCAGGATTTGCCAAGTTCGCCAAGGGCGGCACCCATTGCGCCCTTGTCACCGGCTGCGGCCGCAAGGTTCATCGCTGCGGTTTTCATTTCCGGAAAACGGCCCGAAAAATCGTCCCAGTTTGTCCAGACATCCGGTTTGGCGGTTGTTTTTACCGATGCGTCGGCTGTATTGGGTTCGAACGCGGCCGGGGCGGCAGTGGCGGAAAACGCAATGCCATTGGCAAGGTTGCGGATCACGCCATCAGGCAGTTCGCACTGGCCCTTCATGTAGCAGCCAAGTGTCCCCATCGCTCCACCGATGCCATCCATCAGCATCTGACGGGTTTGAACGGTTTCGTTATCCATCGCCTCGTCGGCCTGTGCAGTATCAAATACCCCCAGACCAAGGGCAAGGGATGCGGTCATCAAACCGGCGGTCACAATATGCTTCATGGCTCTCTCGTTGGTTGTCTCTCTGAAACTCTCTGACGGATCGGGGTGTTGCGAGCGACCCCGGGTCTTTTATTTCTTATATTAAGGTCACAAGCATTGTTGCCTATGACTTGTCGGAGCGCTTAGTCTCCCAATTGCGCCCCGAAATTCGGAATCACAACCGCGTGATCACCGAATAAATTATTGTAAATGACGTGCACAAGGAAACGCCCCCAAATGTCCGCTGTGTCCAACGCCGCCCCCGATGCCAGCCAAACCGCCATTTCCAATGGCAGATCGCGCGCCCGCAGGCTGATCGCCGACTGGAACCTTGATAAGGCATTTATCAATGGCGAATGGGCACGTGCTGATTCGCGCGAAGCCATTGATGTGTATGATCCGGCAACCGGCAAGGTGATCGGCGATGTGCCCTTCATGCGGACATCCGAGGCACGGCGCGCGATTGATGCGGCGGATGCGGCGTTTCCGGCATGGTCGCGCATGCTGGCAAAGGAACGTTCCGGCTACCTCAAACGCTGGCGCGATCTTTTGGAACAGTATCAGGATGATCTGGCCGCCCTGATCACGCTTGAACAGGGTAAACCCTATGATCAGGCATTGCGCGAAGTGGTCGGCGCCATTGCCTATGCCGAATGGTATGCCGAGGAAGCCAAGCGCGCCTATGGCCAAACCATGCCCGCGACCCAGCGTGACCGGCGTGTGGTTGTGCAGAAACATCCCGTGGGTGTGGTGGCGGCGATCACGCCATGGAACTTCCCGCTGACCATGGTCGTGCGCAAATGTGCCCCGGCGCTGGCGGCGGGGTGCACAATTGTTGTCAAACCGGCCGAAGATACCCCGATTTCCGCCCTTGCCGCCGCCAAACTTGCCGAAATGGCCGGCTTCCCGGCGGGGGTGTTTAACGTCGTTACCGGCCAGCCCATGCCGATTGGCGAGGCCCTGACAGGGGATCCGCGCGTGCGGATGCTGTCCTTCACCGGCTCGACCGAGGTCGGCAAACGGTTGATGGTGCAATGTGCGCCGACGGTCAAGAAACTGTCGCTGGAACTGGGCGGCAATGCGCCCTTCATCGTGATGGATGATGCCGATATTGATGCCGCCGTGGCCGGGGCCATGATTTCCAAGTTCCGCAATAGCGGTCAGACCTGCGTCTGTGCCAACCGCATTTTCGTGCAGGACGAGGTTTATGAAAGCTTTGTCGAAAAATTCATCGCCGCAAGTCATGCGCAGACCATCGGCAACGGCTTCATTCCCGGTACGGATATTGGCCCGCTGATCAATCGTCAGGCGGTCGCAAAAGTTGAACGATTGATCGATGACGCGAAAAAACGTGGCGCGCCCCTGCATTACGGTGCTGACCGCCCCGAAGAAGGCCATTTCATCCGACCGCTGGTGATGACGGATGTGTCCCTTGATACTGACTGCTTTAACGAGGAACTGTTTGCCCCGGTTGCGCCGATCTATCGTTTCAGAACCGAGGCCGAGGTGATCGAACTTTCCAACCGGGTGCGTGCCGGTCTGTCGTCTTACCTTTTCAGTCGTGATATCGGCCGTATCCAGCGGATCGCCGATGGGCTTGAAACCGGGGTGGTTGGTATCAACGATGGCACCACGTCCCACGAAGGTGCGCCGTTTGGCGGTGTGAAGGAAAGCGGGCAGGGCCGCGAAGGCGGTCATTGGGGGCTGGAAGAATATCTTGAACCCAAATATCTGAATTATGCCCTGGGCTGAACCCGCGAATATTCGCTGACTTTCGTGCGATAATTCGAAGATCGCAGAGCGGCAATTATGCGCACCACTATTGCCGTTCTCCGATTTCTTAATCAGCCATGCAAAATTGAACGGTGTGCAGTTCCCGGAATCGAGTCTGCAATTTAAAACCGTTTTGTCGGCAAATTGCCATTTAAGACCCCGTCTGAAGCATCAGAATCGCCCTGTTTGATCTACCTCAATCCCTTTATATGCAAAGGATAGAGGTCTAATTGATCCGGCCTGTTCGGATTGTGTTTGATCTGTGTAAAACAGTGCCGGGAAAATTTCGTTCAAGTTGAATGGCTTATTTGTCATGAGACAATCATGCGTCTTTCGCATGAAATGATTGTGACGGACTTGTGTCTGGATATGCACCAAATGCATGGGTGAGGTGAAAAAACTCGTCTCGTAGGATCGAATAAACAGGCGTACACCGGCTTCAGAACAAATCAACGCGAAACCGGAGCGCACATAGCTCCGCCTGTTATGGAAAGGATAAAGCCATGCGTCGTTATGGTGATTACGATCTGACCACGCTGCAGCGCGAAGCCGAAAAACTCCGTGCTCAGGCGATCCGCAAAGCCGTTGTTACTTTGGCCCGCAAAATTGCTTCCCTGTTTGGCGGTAACCGCCTTCCGGGTGGCCGTCCGGCTGGTGCCTAAGCTTAACGCTTGGCGATGAATACCGGGTCGAATGACCCAAGAAACACCCCCGCATTCCTCCCATGCGGGGGTGTTTTGATTCCCATCCCCACCACAGGGCTTCACGCCACCGTCCGGTCCCGCTATTAAAGGGAATAACCAGATAACCCGATTGCGGAGCGTGCCTGATGAAACTTGCCCATTATGCCTTTGGCGAAGAAAACCGTGACAATGGCACGCTTGTGATCCTGCACGGCCTGTTCGGGCAGGCGCGTAACTGGACCGCCATCGCGCGCCGTCTGGCGGAAAAGTATCATGTGGTCACCGCTGATCTTCGCAATCATGGCCGGTCCGACTGGGACACGAACATGACCTATCCGGCGATGGCATCGGACATCGCCGAGCTGATCCGGGATGTTGCCAATGGCCCGGTCCACCTGATCGGACATTCGATGGGGGGCAAGGCATCAATGGTGCTGACCCTGTCACAGGATGCGGATCTGGTTGCCGATCTGGTTGTGGTTGATATTGCGCCTGTAACCTATGATCATGACTATACCGGCTATATCAGTGCCATGAAGTCGGTGGATTTCGATGCGGTATCGCGGCGCGCCGAAGTCGAAGACGCACTTGTCAGTGGCGTTTCGGAAAAGGGCGTGCGTCAGTTCCTGGCGCAGAATGTCGCGACCGACAAGGAAACCGGCAAAATGTCATGGCAGGTCAATATCGATGCCATGGACAACCACCTTTCCGACATTACCGGCTGGCCCGAAACGGTGGGGGGCAGTTTTGATCGCGATGTGCTGTTCATATCCGGTGCCAATTCGCATTATGTCGACCCCAAGGATCGCGATCATATCAAATCGCTGTTTCCCAAGGCCGCCTTTACCAGCATCAAGGGCGCAGGCCACTGGGTCCATGCCGAAAAACCCGATGCGGTATTGCTGACCCTGTCTGCTTTTCTGAACCGCTGACGGATATTTTGACATGACCGAGCTTCCCAAAGGTTGGAACTTGCCGGAAAACGACGATATACGCGTTCAGAATATCGAATGCCTGTCGGATAACTGGTATCACCTGTATCGCGTCAGCTTTGATCTGCGCCGAAGCAACGGCGAATGGCAGTCCCAGCAACGCGAAGCCTATGACCGGGGCAACGGGGCGGCCATCCTGCTTTATAACCGCGCGGCTGGCACCGTGATCCTGACACGGCAATTTCGTCTGCCATCCTTTGTGAATGGCAATGAAAACGGCATGCTGATCGAAGTTCCAGCAGGGTTGCTTGACGATCGTGATCCGGCATCCGCCGTAATTGCCGAGGTCGAAGAAGAAACCGGGTATAGGATCGGCAAACCGCAAAAGGTCTTCGATCTATTCATGAGCCCGGGTTCCGTCACTGAGCGCCTGCATCTGTTTGTGGCCGAAGTCACAAGCGATCATCGCGCGGGCGAGGGCGGTGGTTTGCATGAAGAGGGCGAGGACATCCACGTGCTTGAAGTGCCCTTCAGGGACGCACTGGCCATGATATCGGATGGCCGCATCCGGGACGCCAAAACCGTCATTCTGTTGCAGCATGCCGTGTTAAACGGCCTGTTTGACTGAGATTCCCGAGAAGCCAAAGGAGAAACAGATGTCCGGTTTTCGCAAGGATCATGTTCATTGGTCCGATATCGCTCAAAACTGGATCGCCTGGGCGCGTAAACCGGGGCATGATGCCTTTTGGCAATTCCGCAAAAATTTTGCTGACTTTGTCGGCCCGGGAACCGGCATTGCACTTGATGTCGGTTGTGGTGAAGGGCGCGGTTCACGGCTTCTGGCCGAACTTGGCTATGACGTCACGGGTATTGACCCGGTAGCTGACCTTGTTCTGGCGGCGCGTGAAGCTGCCACCGATAGCAGATCGTCCTATCATATTGCACCGGGCAATGATGTGCCCTTTGACAATGAAAGCTTCGATCTTGTGCTGGCCTATAACGTTCTGATGGATGTGGATGATCTTGCGGGGACGCTGGATGAAATTCGCCGTGTCTTGCGTAAGGACGGGGAATTGGTGATTTCGATTGTGCATCCATTCAGGGACCGTGGCCGCTTTGACGGGACGGCTCCTGATGCCCCCTTCGTCCTGACGGGCAGTTATTTCGGGGAACGCCGGTTTGAAGGCAGCGAAGAACGCGATGGCCTGATCATGCATTTTGCCGGATGGTCGCGGCCGCTTGAGTATTATATCAATGCGTTGGGCGAGGCCGGGTTTGGTGTCTCGGCCATGCGTGAACCGGCTCCCGATCAGGCCGATCGTGACATGCTCAAACAATGGTCGCGTGTGCCGCTGTTCATGTGGCTCAAGGCCCGTCCTCTTTGATCATTGCATCTCACCACGGCAACTCATTGCCATCATAGGCAAAGAAGCCGCCGCTTTGTGATGGCTGCAATCCGTCAATCACCATCAACATATTTGCTGTTGCCTGATCGGGGCTTTGTACATTGAGCCCCGATTTGGCAAACGGCCCCGAAAGACCGGTATCGACCGTGCCGGGATGAAGGGCGACGCAGATCGCATTGCGTTTGCTGCGTCCAAGCTCGATGGCGGTGCATTTTACCAGCTGGTTCAATGCGGCCTTTGCCGCCCGGTAACTGTACCAGCCGCCCATCCGGTTATCGCCAATGCTGCCGACCTTGGCCGACAGGGTGGCAAAGACCGATTTGCCCTTACGTGGCAAGAGTGGCGTGAAATGCCTCATCAGCAAGGCCGGACCTATGGCGTTGATCAGAAAAGATTTCGCCATGTAATCGGCATCGATCTGGCGCAATGATTTTTCCGGCTGAAATACCTCATCATGCAGATAGCCGGTGGCATCGATGATCAGACGCACGGATTGGTTCTGTGCGGATACCTGATCGCGAACAAAGGCAGCGGCATTTTCGATGCTGTCGGGATCGGTGAAATCAATGGCGGGTTCGGTGCCGCGCGACAGTTCAATCACACCATCAAACCGGCCACAATCGCGAAGATGTTTCACAAAGGCCCGGCCAATGCCCCCTGTCGCCCCGATGACGATTGCGATGCCGGCTGTATCGAAGTTTTGCAATTTGGGTGCTGGCGTTCCCGGCATGATCTGATCCCCGATCCGGTTTGATGTCCTGCCTGTTTTACGCGGGTAAAATTGCGTCGGTTCAGGGATTGTCACAGGGTCGGATACCACCCGTCTCTGATGCGTCAGTTATCTTTTATCTTTCGCAAATCAGGACAATCCAATGCCATATGTTTTCAGTCAGGCCGCCAACCCGCTAGCTATCGCCGAATGTGAATATGCAAGTGCCGCCGAAATCCGCTTCTCGACTTTCACAAGCTGTATCGGGATCGTTGGCATTCGCAATGGCGAGGTTTTCGGCATCCATTTGCCGCTTGCTGTCGACGATTTCGTCACCAACGCCGATATTGATGCCGCGCTGGTGCATTGCCAGGGCTTGGCACAGACAACAATTACCGGGGTGATCGGGGCGTGGACCTCCTCCCGTCCGACTGTATATGCCTATCTTGTTGCCCAGTTGGGCAATCCGGCAATTGGTGTGGATCATGACGAGGGCGTTTACGGCGCGCGCGTGAACAATGGCAATCTGGTTCTTTCCTATCCCTGATAACCCGCCATAATCACATAGCTGTCAAAGCCAAAAGCCGCCCCGGATAAGGGCGGCTTTTGAATGTTCTATTCATCCGGGGATCGGGGCGCTGCCTATTCGGCGGCTTCGATCCGGGTCATGTCAGGCGCGCTTTTGCGGCCCTTGCCCTGCTGATCGTGGCGACGGATGAAATCCTTGATCCGCGGACTGATCTGTTCGCGCCAGCGACGGCCGTTAAACACGCCGTAATGGCCAACACCCTTCTGGATGTGATGCATGCGCATATTATCGGGCAGATTGGCGCAAAGCTTATGGGCTGCGCGTGTCTGACCCATACCGGTGATATCGTCGCGTTCGCCTTCGACCGTCAGGAGGGCGGTCCTGGTGATGGCCGACGGTTCAACCGGAACCCCCTGCCAGCGCATCGTCCCTTCGGGCAACTGATGTTCGTGGAACACGGCTTTCAGCGTCTGAAGATAGAACTCGGCACTCATATCCATGACGGCCAGATATTCGTGATAGAAATTTCGCTTGGCATCGGCACTTTCGCCGTCCCCCTCGACAAGATGGGTGAACATCTCGTGATGGGCGGAAACGTGCTTGTCCCAGTTCATGCTCATGAAACCGGCAAGCTGCATGAAGCCCGGATAAACGCGGCGCATCACCCCGGCATGGGGCAATGGCACATGCGTAATGACATGGCGTTCAAACCAGTCGAGGCTGTGCTGCTTGGCAAAGTTGTTGACCTCGGTCGGGTTTTCACGTGTATCGACCGGGCCGCCCATAAGGGTCATCGATGCCGGCTGGCAGGGCTCGTTCCCGGCGGCCATCAGCGATGCGGCCGCAACCACCGGAACCGATGGCTGACACACCGCCATCAGGTGGGTGTTCGGGCCAAGCTTGCGCAGGAACTGCATGACATAGTCGATATAGCTATCAAGGTCGAAATGACCCTGATGCACCGGAACCATGCGGGCATCGATCCAGTCGGTGATGTAAACATCATGATCCGGCAGCAATGCCTCGACCGTGCCGCGCAGCAGCGTTGAAAAGTGACCCGACAGCGGGGCCACGATCAGAAGCCGCGGATCATCCGGCTGATTTTTAAGGTGATCGGTTTCGCGTTTGAAATGCAAAAGATTGCAGAACGGTTCGCTATGGACGATTTCCTCGGTCACGGCGACGGTTTCACCATTGATGACCGTGGTATCAAGGCCGAATTCCGGTTTGCCATAACGGTGCGTGATATGGGTGAACACATCAAACGCGGCGGCGGCCGCACGGCCCTGATGGGTATAGGATAGCGGGTTGACCGGATTGCGCAGCCACTTCTTGCTCGCATCCGCTGCCATGCGCAACGGGCTGATGGTGGCGTGCTGCAATTCATAGAGATGGTACAGCATTAATCTCTCACTCCCCGGCGATGCAAAGGTTCGGTGTGGGGTGCATCGACCGTGTTGGTCCCCGGCTGCATTTTTCCGAAAGAATTTCCGGTGGGCAGGCCTTCTGTTTTTCGTAAATCCCGGGCCGGCTCATGCGGGCGACCGGCGGGACGGGGTGATCATCGCGGGTTAACATCCCGCAATATCACGATAAACAGAAATCCTGCATTCATCAGAACCCTACGATACTTCAGGTTTCAATCAATAACCTAAAAGTATGATGAATTTCCAAACTTTCGTGTTTCACCTTGATTCAAACCAACATTCAGGGTGCTGTCGAGTGAAATTTTGCGATGCAGCGTAAGTTGTTGCGTTGCAACAATAGTTCGCGGTCCGAAAGGCGGGGGAAAAGTATTTCGACCTATACATAGGGTTAGTTTTTTAGGGACTCGGCCCGTTTGCGGGCCGAACAAAGAAAAACGCTGCCGTCGGGGAAACAGCAGCGTCAAGTAGCGCGGAATAGCGAAGGTAATATGCAAGTTACAATTCACGAAATCCGGATTGATGGATGAGGGACGACCGACAGACGGGACAGGGTATGGGTGCGGGGTTGCCTGCCGGTCGTCACCCTGGATGGGAAGTCCATCCGGGTCTCGTAAAAGGTATGAGCTTTGATCAGATCAGACCGCGAAGGGTTTGCGCCATTCCCAGTCCGATAACGAACAGGAAAAATCCGGTGCTTCCGACCACGGCAACCGTGCTGCAAAGCTCGTTCAGGCGGTTCGGATTTTCAAGCAACTTCATCATGGCTGTGTCCTCCTCAATCTGTCTGAAGAAACCATACTGATCCTGTTTTGTTCTCACAAGAACAAAATTAGAACAAAAGCCGATAAAATATTTAAGTTATTGATTTTTAACGAAATTTATATGGTCTCGATGTTCTTGTCTTTCGAAGGAAAATGAGAACATCGGCGGTGCATGACCGGTATCAGGTTGAATGAAACCCGCAGAAATCAGCGCTTTTGCGCGAGTCTTCCGAAGTGATGAACCGCAGGGGAATGAAAAACGGAACATCATCGCATTCCCGATGTTCTGTCGTGCGATGGCGGTGGACTATTCTGCGGCGGATGCCGGAATGGCGGTGCGTCGGTCCGGAACACCGTCTATCTCGCTTGGCAGCGGACGGGCCGGAACGGCACCGATACGGGCATCGGGCATTGGCGGGTGATCGGGGAACTGGCCGTGAATGCGAATATTCTCGCGATAGTCGCTGGCCGATTTCCCACGATACTGGCGAAAACGCCGGTTGAAGTTCGAAAGATTGCTAAAGCCGTTATTTTCGGCGATCTGATAGATCGGAAGATCAGTGCGCGACAGCTGCACACAGGCCCGCGAAATCCGGTATTCGTTCAGATATTCGACAACACTGCGCCCGGTATAACGTTTGAACAGCCGGTAAAAACTGCTTTCACTGACCCCTGCCACATCGGCAAGCGACGATACCCGAAGCGGTTCGGCGTAATGCGCGTGAATGAAAGCCAGTGCGCGATCCACCCGGATAGATTCACTGTTCTTCCCGGCTTCGCCGCCAAAATTGGCCGATGCCAGCGGTTTGTCGATCCCGGCAAGCAGGGCTTCAAGCAGTTCGATCATCAGGATAAAGCGCCGCCGCGGTTTGGCATCATCAAGGTGCGGGCAGATTTCCCGAACGCGTGCGACGGCGTCATCGGTAAAGGAAAGGCCGCGACGTGCACGGGCAAACAATTCGTGAAAATCGGCAAATTCAACAAAATCCCGCGTCAGGTTTTCCACCCATTCCTGCGACAGCCAAAGCACATAAACCTCGATCGGGCGGGACGGATCAATGCGTTTGCATTCCCAAAGATGGGGCAGGTTGGGGCCGACCATGGCGAAATCCAGCCCGTCAAACGCCTGCCGATGATCACCAATCAACCGCGATCCTTTGGCATTCAGCGTCAGGGTCATCTCATATTCGGGGTGCTGGTGCCAGTTGCAGCGAAAATCATCCCAGACATAGTGAAAATAACCCCAGCTATATCCCTGTGGATTCGTGATCCGTTCCTGGATGATCCGCATATCGTCCTACTATTCGTGTCGTGATTGCCGCGAATTTGCAGAATAGTATCATCCTTTGAAGGATATGACACTTTGAAAAGGTGCGATCAGGCGTATCCTTTTTCAATCGGGCGGCTCCGCGCCGGGAAGCAATCACCAAATCAGATTGCAGCCGGTGATTGCACCTGGGGTTCCGGTACGGGCGCCCGACCCGGACAAAAAGACTAATCAAAATGAATAAAAGCAGTTGCCAAAAGCTGCATGGGAAAACCGATAACATCCTAGGGAGGTCTATATGACCTTGATGAAAAAACTGCTCGCAACGGCGGGCGTTCTTGGCGCGACTTTTGCGATGGCCGGATCGGCCAATGCCGCAAAGATTTCTATTTCCTGTGGTGCCGTCGGACAGGAACTTGCGCTTTGCCAGGAAGGTGTCGATGCATGGGCAAAGCAGACCGGCAACGAAGTCGCGGTGATTTCCACCCCGAACTCCACCACCGAACGACTGGCCCTTTATCAGCAGATTCTGGCCGCCGGATCGTCCGATATCGATGTGTTCCAGATTGATGTGATCTGGCCGGGGATCCTGGGCAACCACTTCATTGATCTTAACGAATACATGGCGGACGAAGCCAAGCAGCATTTTGAGGCCATCGTCACCAACAACACCTTTGAAGACCGGCTGGTCGCCATGCCGTGGTACACGGATGCGGGCGTGCTTTATTACCGCAAGGATTTGCTGGAAAAGTATGGCGAAACTGTTCCTGAAACCTGGGAACAGCTGACAAAAACAGCGCAGAAAATTCAGGAAGGCGAACGCAAGGCCGGTAACGACAAAATGTGGGGCCATGTGTTTCAGGGCCGTGCCTATGAAGGCCTGACCTGCAATGCGCTGGAATGGGTGGTTTCGTTTAATGGTGGTTCGGTGGTCGAACCGAATGGCGATATTTCGATCAATAACGATCAGGCCAGAAAGGCGATTGAAACCGCTTCAAACTGGATCGGCACCATTTCCCCCGAAGGTGTTCTTGGCTATGCCGAGGAAGAAGCACGCGGTGTGTTCCAGTCTGGCAATTCGGTCTTCATGCGCAACTGGCCCTACGCCTGGGCGCTGGCCAATTCGGCAGACAGCCCGGTCAAGGGCAAGGTCGGTGTTGCTGCCCTGCCCAAAGGCGGTGAAGACGGCCGTTCTGCCGCAGCCCTTGGTGGCTGGCAGCTCTCGGTTTCGAAATATTCGGAAAATCCCGAACTTGCAGCCGATCTTGTGAAATTCCTGACCTCCTACGAAGAACAGAAACGCCGTGCGATCAAGGGTTCCTATAACCCGACCATTGCCGATCTCTACAAGGACGAGGAAGTCCTTTCTGCCAATCCGTTCTTTGGCGATCTGTACGAGACATTCACCAGTGCGGCACCGCGCCCGTCAACCGTGACCGGTTCGAAATACAATCAGGTATCAAGCGAGTTCTGGCAGGCGGTACATGCATCCTTGTCGGGATCGCAAACCGTCGATCAGGCGGTTGCCGGGCTTGAACGCAACCTGAAACGTGTAAAGCGTTCCGGCTGGTAAACGGACCTCGCAGTACCGGGGACGAGGGTCGCCCGGTACTGCCCCGATCCTGTTTTCGTACCGGTTTGCTTAGGCCGGTTTGATGGATGGCGGTCATAACCGAACATCCCCCTTCAAGATCAAGAGCGGTTCCCATGGCGCAAGCTTCGTCCCTGACGCGTGCAAGACGGCGTTCGGCATGGCTGTTTTTAACACCGATGCTGGTCATTCTTGCCGCAGTGGCCGGTTGGCCGTTGCTGCGGACTTTCATCTTTGGCTTTACCGATGCCAATCTGTCCGACCTTGGAAATTATGGCTTTATCGGCTTTGAAAACTTCTATGCGGTTTATGATGGCGAGACGTTCGGCCTTCTGGCCGATCCGGAATGGTGGCAGGCGGTCTGGAATACGATTTACTTCACCGTGATTTCTGTTTCGCTTGAAACGGTGCTGGGGATCATCGTGGCCCTTGTCCTTAATCAGGAATTCAAGGGGCGCGGTCTGGTGCGGGCGGCGGTTCTGATCCCGTGGGCGATCCCGACAATTGTATCGGCCAAAATGTGGAACTGGATGCTGCATGACCAGTTCGGCATCATCAATGATCTTCTGATGTCGCTGGGGCTGATTGCATCGCCGATCGCCTGGACGGCCAATCCGGATACGGCGATGGTCGCTGTGATCATGGTTGATGTCTGGAAAACCACACCGTTTATGGCGCTTTTGACACTGGCAGCCCTTCAGATGCTGCCAAGTGACTGTTACGAAGCCGCCCGTGTTGATGGCATCCATCCGGTCCGGGTGTTTTTCAAGGTAACCCTGCCGCTGATTAAACCGGCCCTGATGGTGGCCGTGATCTTCCGTGCCCTTGATGCATTGCGTGTGTTTGACGTGATTTATGTTCTTACGCCAAACAATCCGAATACCATGACCATGTCGGTCTATGCCCGGCAGCTTCTGGTCGATTTTCAGGAAGTCGGATATGGCTCGGCGGCATCAACGCTGCTGTTTCTGGTCATCGCCTTTTCGATCATGGCCTACATGATGATCGGCCGGGTCCGGCTTGACGAGGGGGGACATTAACATGAACCGCAATGTCAAATCCCTGATGATGAAGGCAGGGTTCTATCTTCTGGTGGCGGCGATCGTGATCTTTGCCGTCTTCCCGTTCTACTATGCGATCCTGACCGCGTTCGAAACCGGATCGGCGTTGTTTGACGTCAATTACCTGCCGGAAAGTTTCAGTTTCTCGAACTATCTGTCGGTGTTCGAAGGGCAGCCGTTCGGTCGCAATATCTTCAATTCGATCTTTGTCAGTGTGATGGTTGTGGCCCTGTCGCTTTTGATGGGGGTAACGGCATCCTATGCGCTTGCGCGGGTTAAATTCGCCGGGCGCGGATTGTTGCTGGTGACGATCCTGTCGGTGTCGATGTTCCCGCAGGTCGCGGTGCTGTCGGGCATGTTCGAACTGATCCGCGCCGTCGGGCTTTATAATTCGATGTTCGGGCTGGCGATTTCATACATGATGCTGACCCTGCCATTCACGGTCTGGATCCTGACCGCCTTCATGCGCGAACTGCCCCGTGAACTTGAAGAAGCCGCCGTGATGGACGGGGCCAGCCCGTGGACGGTGATAACGCGCGTGTTCCTGCCGGTTATGTGGCCTGCCATGGTCACCACCGGGCTTCTGGCCTTCATCATGGCCTGGAACGAATTCCTGTTTGCCCTGACCTTCACCCTGACCAATGAACAGCGCACCGTGCCGGTTGCCATCGCCCTGATTTCCGGGGCCAGCCAGTTTGAAATGCCATGGGGCAATATCATGGCGGCATCGGTGATCGTGACGGTTCCGTTGATTGTTCTGGTTCTGATTTTCCAGCGTCGCATCGTTTCCGGCCTGACCGCCGGGGCTGTCAAAGGCTGATGCGGCTTCTCGTCCCACATGACCTAAGGTGACTTAAATGGCTTTGGCCGGAAATCCTGACTGGTGGCGCGGTGGCGTCCTGTATCAAATCTATCCGCGCAGTTTCTTTGATTCCAATGGCGATGGCATTGGTGATCTGCCCGGCATTACCCAGAAACTCGATTACATTGCCGATCTGGGCGTCGATGGCATCTGGCTGTCGCCGTTCTTTACCTCGCCCATGAAGGATTTCGGCTATGATGTGGCGGATTACCGCGATGTCGATCCGATGTTCGGAACATTGGCCGATTTCGACCATCTGGTTGAAAAGGCCCATTCGCTTGGCCTGCGCGTCACCATAGATCAGGTTCTGTCGCACAGTTCCGATCAGCATGCCTGGTTCAAGGAAAGCCGGTCATCACGCGATAATCCCAAGGCCGACTGGTATGTCTGGGCTGATCCCAAGCCCGACGGCACGCCGCCCAATAACTGGCTGTCGATCTTTGGCGGTTCGGCATGGAAGTTCGATACCACCCGGCAGCAATATTACATGCACAACTTTCTGGTCAGTCAGCCAGACCTGAATTTCCATAACCCGGATGTACAGGCCCAGTTGCTTGACGATGTCGAATTCTGGCTGCGCCGCGGGGTGGATGGTTTCCGGCTTGATACCGCCAATTTCTATGTCCATGACGCGGAATTGCGCGATAACCCGCCATGGGTTCCGGGTACCCACCGGCCCGAAGGCGCGCCAAAGGAAAACCCCTATACCCGCCAGATGCATGTCTATGACAAAACGCGACCGGAAAATATCGCGTTCCTTAAAAAGCTGCGCGCGGTTCTCGATAAATATCCGGGGGCAACGACGGTCGGTGAAATCGGGTCGGACAATTCGCTGGCGACCATGGCGGAATATACCGCCGGGGGCGACAAGCTTCACATGGCCTATACGATCAATCTGCTGGAAAGCCCGCTTGAAACGCCTTTGATCCGCGGGATGTTGCGCAATGTGTTTGACGTTCTTGGTGATGGCTGGCCGTGCTGGGCGGTGTCGAACCATGACTTCGTCCGGGTTGCGACCCGCTGGGGCAGGGAAAAGGGCGGCGATAACGATGCGCGCCTTCGCATGATCCCGGCCCTTTACACCACATTGCGTGGCACGCCCTGCATCTATCAGGGGGAAGAACTTGGTCTTGAAGAGGCCGTCGTCCCCTATGAATTGCTGCAGGATCCTTACGGGATTGAAATGTGGCCGGAATTCAAGGGGCGCGATGGTTGCCGGACCCCGATGCCGTGGATGAATGCCAATATTCCGCATGGCGGTTTCACGGCAAGCGACGCGCCGTGGCTTCCGGTCCCACAGGATCACAGCGCGCTTGCGGTTGCCGAACAGATGGATGACCCCAATTCACTGCGCAGTTTCTATCGTGATCTTCTGGCGTGGCGCAAAATCCATCCGGAAATCATCGATGGCGATATCGAGATGCTCGATATCGATGACAATGTCATCGCCTATGCCAGGATGGCGGGCGTGGTCCGGACCATCTGCGTGTTCAATACGACACCCGATGCCCGAACCGTGACCTTGCCCGGGCGTTCGGATGCGAATTTCGCCCTTAACAGCGGATCGGTTACCGGCAATCAGCTTTCGCTGCCGGGTTGGGGCTTTTATTTCGGAACGATATAAATCGACAAGTCGAGGGAGGAACCCGCATGTCTGAAGTGGTTCTTAAGCAGGTTAAAAAACGTTTCGGTCCGATCGAAACCATTCATGGTGTCGATCTGAACATCCGCGATGGCGAATTTTGCGTGTTTGTCGGCCCTTCGGGGTGCGGCAAATCGACCTTGCTGCGCCTGATTGCCGGGCTCGAAGATATCAGCGACGGCGAACTTTCCATTGGTGGCGAGGTCGTCAATGACAGGGCGCCAAAGGATCGTGGTGTGGCCATGGTGTTTCAGTCCTATGCGCTTTATCCGCATATGACAGTCTATGAAAACATGGCGTTCGGCCTTGATCTTGCGAAAAAAACCAGGGACGAACAACGCGAACGTGTGATGGCTGCGGCCAGGGTGCTGCAACTTGAAGAATTGCTGGACCGCAAGCCAAAGGAACTTTCGGGCGGGCAGCGTCAGCGTGTTGCGATTGGCCGGGCGATTGTGCGCAAGCCGAAAGTCTTCCTGTTTGACGAGCCGCTGTCAAACCTTGATGCCGGTTTGCGCGTGCAGATGCGCATCGAATTGACAAAACTTCATGAAAAATTGAAGTCCACGATGATTTATGTGACGCATGATCAGGTCGAAGCCATGACAATGGCTGACAAGATCGTGGTTTTGCGGGCGGGTTCGGTCGAGCAGGTCGGGACCCCGCTTGAACTCTATCATCATCCGCAAAATCAATTTGTTGCGGGCTTCATCGGGTCGCCTAAAATGAACTTTGTTCCGGCGGTTGTGATGGGGGTTTCGCAACAAACTGTTACGGTTAAACTGGATTCCGGTAAAGAGGTGACGCTGCCTGTTGATGGCAGTGGTCTTGACGCTGGAGATCGTGTAACAGTGGGCATCAGACCGGAACATTGCAGCCTTGCCGATCAGGACACGGCATTGCTGTCAGGAACGGTCGAAGTGGTTGAACATCTGGGCGAGGCGGGTCTCGTCTATGTGCAGGCCGGTGGTGATGAACTGTTCGTTGCCCGTGTCACGGGTGACACGGCAATTGTAACAGGATCATCCATTGGCATTCATGCCCGGGTGGAAGATTGCTATCTGTTCGATCAGAACGGACAAGCCAGACGGCGCCTTGATGTGGATAACGAACCGCTCAGAGCCCAGCTGGCAACAGGATAGGCGGTGACGGGGCGAAAACCCGGCGCCGGCCAACACGGTAAATACCGTGGCCCGGTCGTTTGCCAGAGCCCTTCGGGCTCGGGATCCCACCTTTACGACGGGGAGGAAACGAGTGAGAGCAGTTCGCTTGGAAGGCTTAGGGCAAGATGACACAAACGACGACGCAGCGCCAACGGCTGAAGCATCGTATCGCTGATATCGTGATTTTCGGTGGGACCGGAGATTTGGCGTTACGCAAACTTTTCCCCGCACTTTACGAAATGGAACGTACCGGGCGTTTCGATGATTCCACCCGCATTTTCGGCGCCTCGCGCAGCGAACATTCCGATGACGAATTCCGCACCAAGCTGGAAGAAGCCGGAAAAAAGTACATTCCCAAAGGCGAATTTGACGCCAAGGTCTGGAAAAAGTTTGCAGCCCGCATCGCCTATGTTCAGGTTTCCGCCGGGGATGAAACTGGCTTCAAAATCCTGCATGAAAAGCTTGCCGATCAGCCGGATCGGGACCGCGTCTATTATTTCTCGACCAGCCCTTCGCTGTTTGCCGATATGGCCTTTAACCTTGAGAAAGCCGGTCTGGTAACGCCCAATTCGCGCGTTGTGCTTGAAAAGCCGCTGGGCCACGATCTTGAAAGCTGCCGTGAAATCAACGGCCAGATTGGTGAAGTCTTCGAAGAACACCAGATATTCCGTATCGACCATTATCTTGGCAAGGAAACGGTGCAGAACCTTTTGATCCTGCGCTTTGCCAATGCGATGTTCGAACCATTGTGGAACAGCGCGCATATTGATCACGTGCAGATCACGGTTGGCGAGGAAGTCGGCGTCGAAGGGCGCTGGTCCTATTATGACGATGCCGGTGCGATGCGCGACATGGTTCAGAACCATATGTTGCAGCTTCTCTGCCTTGTCGCGATGGAAGCCCCGCATGTTCTCGATCAGGACGCGGTGCGTGATGAAAAGGTCAAGGTGCTCAAGGCGCTCAAACCGATCAATGATTCCAATATCGACAGCGCAACCGTGCGCGGCCAGTACCGCAATGGTGCCGTCGGCGGCAAGGAAGTCCCGGGTTATCTTGAAGAAGAAGGTGCCAATATCGACAGCACCACCGAAACATTCGTTGCCATCCGGGCCGAACTGAATAACTGGCGCTGGGCTGGTGTGCCGTTCTATCTGCGGACCGGTAAACGCTTGCCGAAACGCCATTCGGAAATTGTCATCCAGTTCCGCGATGTGCCGCACCAGATTTTCCCGCTGGCAAAATCCATGACCAATTATCAGGCCAACCGCCTTGTTCTGCGTTTGCAGCCTGATGACGGCATCCATCTGGTTCTGAATACCAAGAATCCGGGGCCGGGTCTTGTGCGCCTGCGTCCGACGGCGCTTAACCTGTCCTTTGCCGAGGCGTTCGGCGGTCGCAGCCCGGATGCTTACGAGCGTCTTCTGCTGGATGCGATTGATGGCAATAACACGCTGTTCGTCCGCCGCGATGAACAGGACATTGCCTGGCAGTGGGTCGATGCCATTCAGGAAGCATGGCAAAGCAATCACATCACGCCCAAGGGGTATACCTCGGGCACGTGGGGGCCTTCGGCGGCCATCGCGCTGATCGAGCGTGACGGCCGGACCTGGAACGAAGAAGCCGGATTCTGATGACATGCGGGTCGCAACACCTTTTGGTGTGGCGGCCTTGCGTGACGATGAACCGGTTCCCAATTTTCTGGACGAAGACATGACAAACGAACGCATTTTCCAAAGCGGCGATGACATGCTTGCGGCCATGGTCAAGGAAACCGTGGAACGCCTTGAATTCGCCATTGCGACCCGCGGCCATGCCAGCATGGCGGTGGCCGGTGGCCGTTTCCCCAAACCGCTCTTTGAAAAACTCTCGACCGTCAAACTGGATTGGTCGAAAGTCACCGTCACCCTTGGCGATGATCGCTGGGTGGGGCTGGATGACGATCAGTCAAACGAAAAGCTGGTTCGCGATCATTTCCTGATCAATGAAGCCCAGCATGCGCGTTTTGTGTCGCTGAAAACCGGCGATGCCAATCCCGAAGACGCGATTTCAACGGTTTCAAGCCGCCTTCGCACCGATCTGAACTGGCCGCTTGATATCGTGTATCTGGGCATGGGTGATGATGGCCATACGGCATCCCTGTTCCCGTCATCCGCGCCCGATGCCCTGCAAAAGGGACTGTATCCCGCCCATGGCGAACTGGTTGCCGCCGCGCGCCCGACCGTATCCCCGGTCCCGCGCATCAGCATGACTTTGCCCGCCATCCTTAATGCCCGGTATATTGGCATCCATATTACCGGACAATCCAAATGGTCGACCTTTGAAACCGCGAAAAACGGCACCGAGATCGAAGAAATGCCGGTTCGCGCAATCTTGCAGCAGACTGACATCCCCGTCGATCTGTGGTGGAGCGCCGAGAACCCGAAAGGCTGAACCCCATGAAACGTGAATTAGAACAGATTACCAAACGCATCATCGAACGTTCCAAGCCGACCCGCGAGGCATATCTGGAACGCATCGAAGCTGCCGCGTCCGACCGTCCGCATCGCTCATCCCTGTCATGCGGCAACCTTGCCCATGCGTCTGCGGGCTGCAGTGCGGCAGACAAGGAACGCATCAATGGCGACGAAGGTGCCAATCTGGGCATCGTGACATCCTATAACGATATGCTGTCCGCCCATCAGCCTCTTGGTGTCTATCCCGACCGCATCAAAAAGGCCGTGTTCGAAGCCGGCGCAACCGCACAGGTTGCCGGCGGCGTGCCCGCCATGTGCGATGGCGTGACGCAAGGCCGCCCGGGCATGGAATTGTCCCTGTTTTCGCGGGATGTGATTGCGATGTCGACGGCGGTATCGCTGTCCCATGATGTGTTTGATGCCGCCCTTTATCTTGGTGTCTGCGATAAAATCGTACCGGGTCTGGTGATGGGCGCACTTGCCTATGGCCATATTCCGGCGGTGTTTGTCCCGGCCGGTCCGATGCCGTCCGGTTTGCCCAACAATGAAAAGGCCCGCATCCGGCAGCTTTACGCTCAAGGCAAGGTCGGCCGCAAGGAACTGCTCGAAGCGGAAACCGCGTCCTATCACAGCCCGGGGACCTGTACCTTCTATGGTACGGCGAACTCCAACCAGATGCTGATGGAAATCATGGGTCTGCATTTGCCCGGTGCGGCGTTCGTCAATCCGAACACCGATCTGCGTGATGCCCTGACCGAAGAAGCCGCCCGTCGTGCGCTTCAGATCACCAAACTTGGCAATGATTACCGTCCGGTTGGCAAAATTCTCGATGAAAAGGCATTCGTGAACGGCATTATCGGTCTGCTTGCGACCGGTGGGTCGACCAACCATACCCTGCATCTTCCGGCGATGGCACGTGCCGCAGGGATCGAACTTCGCTGGGAAGATTTCGATGAATTGTCGCGTCTGATCCCGCTTCTGTGCCGGGTTTATCCGAACGGGCAGGCCGATGTGAACCATTTCCACGCCGCGGGCGGCATGGGCTTTGTGATCAGCGACCTTCTGAAAAACGGTCTTCTGCATCCTGATCTTCAGACCATCCATACCGGCGGCATGGCGGCCTATGGCACCGAGCCGTATCTGGACAATGGCAAATTGTCGTGGCGTGATGCCCCGGCCACCAGCCATGACGAGGAAATCCTGCGTCCGGCCGAAAAGGCGTTCAGTGCCGATGGCGGCCTTCGGATGCTGTCGGGCAACCTCGGCCGTTCGGTGATCAAGGTATCGGCGGTGAAACCGGAAAACCGTGTGATCGAAGCCCCGGCTGCGGTCTTCACCTCGCAGGAAGAAATGATGCAGGCGTTCAAGGACGGTAAACTGCATCGCGATGTTGTCTGTGTTGTCCGTTTCCAGGGGGCCAAGGCCAATGGCATGCCGGAACTGCACAAACTGACCCCGCCGCTTGGCGTGTTGCAGGACCTTGGTTACAAGGTCGCCCTTGTCACCGATGGCCGCATGTCGGGCGCATCGGGCAAGGTCCCGGCGGCAATCCATGTCACCCCCGAAGCCATGATGAATGGTCCGATTGCCAAGGTGAAAGACGGCGATATCGTGCGTCTGGATGCCGAAACCGGCGAACTGATCCTGAACGTGACCGAGGCCGAACTGGCCAAGCGTGACTTCGCAACCTTTGATAACAAGGCCGAACATCAGACCGGTTTCGGTCGTGAATTGTTCGGTGTCTTCCGCGAACATGTCGGACTGGCCGAACTGGGAGCCAGTGCGGTGCTTCCGGGGGCAGCCGAGGTCGAGGTAGCATAATGCGGCTGGTTGGTGATATCGGCGGTACCAACGCCCGCTTTGCCTGGATTGACGAAAGTGGAAACCCGCAATCACCGATGACATTGCCGGTCCGCGATTATGCGACCATCGGCGATGCCATGCGGGATTTCATGGTGAAAACCGATTGTGCGGATCTGAATGAATTTGCGGTTGCCGTGGCCTGCCCGGCATCCGCAGACATCATCAAATTCACCAACAACCCGTGGGTGTTTTCCAAGGACGCGCTCAAGGCCGAATTTGGTCTTGATCGTCTGGTGGTGGTCAATGACTTTACCGGCCTTGCGATGTCCGTACCCTATCTTGGCGACGAAGACCTGATCACGCTGTTTGATGGTCCGGGGCGCCCGGGATTGCCATTGGCGGTGATCGGGGCGGGGACCGGGCTTGGCGTTTCGGGGCTTCTGCGCCATGACGATCACTGGATTCCGATCCAGGGCGAAGGCGGCCATGTGTCACTGCCCGCCGTCGATGATCTCGATTATGAAATCGTCAAGTTCCTGACGGCTGAACTGGGCCGCGTGTCGGCCGAACGTATCCTGTCGGGGATGGGGCTTGAAAACCTCTATCGCGCGCTTGCCGCCATTGACGGGATCGACGTGGCACCGCTCAGTGCCGCTGAAATCGTTGAAAATGCCATGCAGAAAAACGATCCGCTTTGCCTTAAGGTGCTGGATCGGTTCTGTCTGTTCATGGGCGGGGTGGCCGGTGATCTGGTCCTGACGCTTGGCGCATTCGACGGCGTATTTATCGGTGGCGGCATTGGTCCGCGCATTGCCGACTTTATGAAACAAAGCGGCCTTAAGGATCGTATGATCGCCAAGGGCCGTTTCCATGATTTGATGAATGATGTGCCGGTGCGCCTGATGACGGCGAAATACCCGGCCCTGATCGGTTGTGCCAAGATTTTGACGGCCTGACCGAAAACTGGAGGATACCCAATGAGCCTTTCGTCACGCGAAATTCTGTCCAAGGCCCCGGTCGTACCGGTTCTGGTGATCGAAGACGCCAATGATGCCGTTCCGCTTGCAAAGGCGCTGGTGGCCGGTGGCTTGCCGGTGCTTGAAATCACCCTGCGCAGTGCCGCAGCCGAAGAAAGCATCAAACGCATCATCGCCGAAGTGCCAGATGCCATTACCGGTGCGGGCACCGTGATCAATGCCAAGCAGATGGAACGCATGGCAAAAATCGGCTGTGCCTTTGCCGTGTCGCCCGGCCATACCAAAAGCCTTCTGAAGGCGGCCAAGGATACCGGCGTGCCGTTGCTTCCGGGGGCCGGAACCCCGTCAGAGATCATGTATCTGCTTGAACATGGTTACGACATGTTGAAATTCTTCCCCGCCGAACAGCAGGGCGGTGTTTCGATGCTCAAAGCCCTGTCCGGGCCGCTGCCGCAGGTCAAATTCTGCCCGACGGGTGGTGTGTCGCTGGCAAATCTTGGCGACTATCTGGCCCTGCCAAACATCATTACCGTCGGTGGTTCATGGGTGGCACCCAAGGATGCGGTCAAGGCCGGTGACTGGGCAACCATCACCCGCCTTGCACAGGAAGCCTCCGACAAGGTTGCCGAACTGCGCGGCTGATTGCCCCTGATAGACGACTGCAAAAAAGGAGCCCGTTACGGGCTCCTTTTTCATTGGTGGGGCGGGGGATCTTCATCAGACAATGCGCGTAACGCGCCATTGGTTGCCATCAAATGTGCGTTGCAGTCCGACATCGCGAAGCTGATCGTCGCTAAGATGCGCCATCACTTCGCGTTCGTTCTTGCGTTTGCGGGCGTCGGCCGAATAGTTGGTGATCTTGTCGATCAGACGGCCAAACGGCACGCGGTTGGCGATCGGGTCGGTACGGATGTCGAAGTCCTGTGCTTTGGTCGGGGGCCGATAGGTCATGGTGTCCTCCTGGTTTCCAAAAAACCGTATTCCGTCGATGAACTGATCCTCTCATATGCAAAATAAAACGGGAATTTGGTTGTTTCGCAGATTTAATGTGCAAAAATAAACGGAACTGATGATCCCCGATCATATGAACTGGTCATGCACATGAACTGGAACGACCTGCGCTATTTCCTGATCCTTGCCGAGGAAGGCAGCCTTTCGGGGGCTGCCCGACGGCTGCGCAAGGAACACACCACCGTCGCCCGCCGGATCGAGGCGCTTGAAGACGCGGTGGGAACCAAGCTGTTTGACCGTCTCCCGCGCGGCTGGCAATTGACCATCGCCGGGCAGAACCTTGTGCCGGTGGCCGAACGGGTCGAGGCCGAGGCGCTTGGCTTTGAAAGGCAGGCCAAAGGCGACGAAGCCGCCCACGGTGTGGTGCGCATATCGGTTCCCCCGGTGGCAGGGCGGGTTTTGTTTGCCCCGCGTCTGGCGCAATTGCTGACCGCGCACAAGGGGCTGGAATTTGAAATTATCGGGGCGTCCAATGTCGTCAATCTAGCCCGGCGCGAGGCCGATCTGGCGGTGCGCATGGTCACCCCGCGCGAACCCGGCCTGATCACCCGCAAGCTGGTCGAGCTTGGCGTCGGCCTTTATGCCGCACGGGGATATAGCGCGCGCGTGCCTGAACAGGATTGGGAATTTTGCGGCTACGAGGATACATCCTATGGGGCCGCCAAAAAGGAATGGGTGCGCAATATTATGGGGCGTGAACTGCCCTGCCGTTTCCGGGCCGATGATACGGAATCCGTGCGCCAGTTCATCGCCGCCGGGCACGGGGTGGGGGTGTTGCCACGCTATCTGGCGGACGGGGACGAACGGCTTGAACTGATCCGGGCCGATACGGCGGGCGAAAGCCGCGAAACCGCATGGCTGGTGGTGCATCCCGATATGCGCCGCTCCCCCGGTGTGCGGCTTGTCATGGATGCCCTGATCAAGGCCGCCGACAGCATTTCGGCAGAATTTCAGGTGTGAAAAACAAAAAGAGACCCCGTGCTGTGTATCTGCGCGGGATCTCTTTTGCTGCCTGAGGGAGGCATATCAAAGCGTGTCGATTGCCAGAATGAAAGGGTCAGGAACCCCGATCAGGCACCGCCTTGAATCTTTTAATAATTGTCACGCGGGGTGTAACCGCTTTCGCTGCGTTCCAGTCCGATATCGCACAGTTGATGATCCGACAGCCGGTGAAGTGCTGCGCGGCTTTGATGGCGTTTGTACGCGGCCAGCAGGACATCAATCGCAGTCGTCGCAATTTGCGAGACGGTGGGGCGCGAGGGGCGGTTCAACCGGACATTGGCATCGCATTCGATATGATGGGAGACGGCCATGTCGAAATCTCCTTGTTCGGGGGCTCGTTTGATATGGCGTGATCATGACATGCGCATAAATCTCATGTAATTCCGATAAAATGCGCTATGATTGTGCAAATTTGCGCAAGCGGGATAAGCCACCATGAACTGGAACGATCTGCGATATTTTGTCGTACTGGCAGGTGAAGGCACGCTTTCCGGTGCCGCCCGAAAGCTCGGCAAGGATCACACCACCGTTGCAAGACGGATCGAGGCCCTTGAACAGGATGTCGGGGCGCGGCTGTTTGATCGGCTGGGGACGGGATGGTCTCTGACCGATGCCGGTGAAAATCTTGTACCCGTCGCGGCAAAGATCGAGGAAGACGTTCTTGCCTTTGAACGTCAGGCACGTGGCGATGAAACCGCGCACGGTGTGGTGCGCATTGCCGTGCCACCAGTGGCAGGTCGCATATTGTTTGCGCCGCGCCTTGCCGAACTTCTGAAAGACCAGCGCGATCTGGAATATGAAATCCTTGGTTCCAGCGTGATTGCCAATCTGGCACGGCGGGAGGCCGACGTGGCGGTGCGTATGGCAACCCCGGATCAAAGCGGGCTGATCGCGCGCAAGCTGACCGATATACGATATGCGGTTTACGCCGTGCGCGGTTACACCGCCAATGTGCCGGAAAGGGATTGGGAATTTTGTGCCGACGGGCGCAATAGCTTTGGCGACTATCAGCAGGGCTGGGTATGGGATCAGCTTAACCGCAAATTGCCGATGCGGGTCAAATCCGACGATACCCAGACCGTGCTGGCCTTTGTTGCTGCGGGATACGGGCTTGGCCTTCTGCCGCGTTATCTGGCGGACGAGGATGACAGGCTGGAACTTGTCACCGATGACGTGACCAATGAACTCAGCAAACCGGTCTGGCTGGTCGTTCATCCCGATATTCGCCGCTCGCCCGCGGTACGGATGGTGATGGATGCCCTGATCAAGGCAACCGACGCCATCCCTGACCAGTATAAATGCTGATGGATACAGGTTTTTCTGATCGGATAACTGATCAACCTTGCCAATCTGCACGTATGAATTGATGGCTCGGGATCAAATATCCCGGAAAATGGTACATTGGTTCGTCGCAGGGTTGCGGCGGCGATATTTGGCGGATGGCATGGGGACATCAACCCGGGATCTGGAACAGTTTCTGGCACGTGCGGCCGACGGCGATATGGACGCCTTCGGACATCTTTATCATGCGACATCGGCGAAACTTTTCGGCATTGTCCTGCGTATCTTGAAAAACAGGGCCCAAAGCGAGGATATCCTGCAGGAAATCTATGTGCGGGTCTGGGAACGTGCCGGTGATTTCGAACCGGGCCGTGCGTCGATCATTACCTGGATGGCAACGATTGCGCGGAACCGGGCGATTGATGCGCTGCGTCGTGACAAACGTCATGACGCGGTGGTTGATGATTTCGATATCGATCAACTGGCCGATCATGACGATCTGTCGGTTGCCGATGATGCCGAACGCAATGATGACCTGCGCCAGCTTGAAATCTGCCTTGGCGGGCTTGATGATGATCGCCGCACAATGGTCAGGCTGGCCTATCTTGACGGATTTTCGCGTGCCGAACTGGCAGAACGGTTTGCCCAGCCGGTCGGCACGATCAAGACATGGCTGCATCGCAGCCTGAAACAATTAAGGGAATGCCTCGGATCATGACCGACCGGGAAGATATCGACATGCTGGCCGCGGAATATGTGTTGGGAACACTTGATCCCGACATGCGCCGCATTGTCGATGAACGCCGGTCGCACGAGGATGACCTGGAGGCCGCGATTGCCGATTGGGAAAAACGCCTGTCGCCATTAAACGCGCATTACCGCGATGAAATACCGTCGCGCGATCTGTTTCCCGGTATCCGTGCGCGGATAGAAGGGGCGCGTGTGCAGGCGGATAATATTGTCGAAATCGATCTGCTTAAACGCAAACTCGCCCGCTGGCGGATCGGGACATTTGCTACCGGCGCACTGGCGGCAAGCCTGATGGTGGCCGTTCTGGTATCAGATTTTGCCACCCCGGTTCAGGACCGGCAATTTGTCGCCGTCTTCCATCGTGACGATACCCAGCCCGCCTTTGTCATGAGCATCGATCTTGATACCCGTGCCGTGATCATCCGTCCGGTATCCGCGACCCTTCCCGAAGGCAAGACCTATCAGTTATGGATCGCATCCGATCAGTTGGGCCCGGCACCAAAATCGCTTGGGCTGCTTGAAAACGCGTCCGTGCCAACAATCCGGTCGCTGGGGGAATTTGATCCGGCCCTGCTGCGCAATGCGACCTTTGGCATCAGTCTGGAACCCGAAGGCGGATCGCCAACCGGGCGTCCGACGGGGCCTGCCATTCATGGCCGTCTGATCCCGGTCGAACACTGATTTCAAAAAAAAGTTTCCCGATCTGAAACCCGGCCGGTCTGGTCTGCGTAGCTTCGATGTGCGCAACAAAGCGCGACACGAGCGGACGGCAGACAAAAGCCTGTCCCGGTTCAACAGACAAGGAGACTTCAAATGCTGGTGACCAAAAAGATGTTCGGTATTCTCGGCGGGGCGCTGATGGCCGGTGCCCTGACTGCCGCCATTCCGACGGCTGCCAACGCCATGGGGCCGATGGTCGATGCGATGGATCAGGATGTTTCGGGCGGAACCGTCAGTGCATCAAAAATCATGGCTGACGAAAATGGCTGGCTGGTGGTGCATCGCACCGATTCCGCGATGAAGCCGGGCCCGGTTGTCGGTTATGCGCCGCTGAAAAAGGGCGAGAACATGGACGTTACCGCCATCCTTCAGGAACCGGTCAAATCCGGTGAAATGCTGATGCTGATGATCCATTCCGAACAGGGCGGTATGAAAACCGGCTATTTCGAATATACGCTGGGTGCCAAGGAAGACGGCCCGATCAAGCCGGATGGCAAACTGGTGATGAAAATCGTGACCGCCGAATAACCGGGGTGGTCCTTTAAATTAAACGGCCCGCAGGCAATCTTGCGGGCCGTTATCTTTTAGATCCAGCCAAGCTGCCGGGCCGCAGACAGCAATAACAACAGGCCAAACAGGGTAATCAACGCGGCCCCCGCCAAGCCAACCCCGCGGCGAAGCAAGCCCGATGTGCTTTCCGAAACACTGAAAAGATGCTGGGTGCCGGTCCGAATGCCGATGGCCGCCAGCCCGATCAGGCTGATGGTCAGCGCCACACCGGCCGCCATGGCAAAGGCCGAGGCAATCCCGATCAGGAACAATCCATTTGCCAGCGTAAACAGCAACACCAGTATCGACCCGGTACAGGGACGCAGGCCGACCACAATCCCGCCCGCAATCATCTGCCAGCGGGACTTGGTGATGGCGTGATCATGGTCATGATGATGTGAGTGATCATGTGAATGGTGGTGATGGTCATGCCCGCCGTGATCGCAACAATCATCGCGTCCCTGCAAAATACGGATACACATCAATCCGCCCAACCCGGCAATCAGGGCATAGGACACGGCTTCCAGAACCAGTCCGTTCTGCGTAATCGCCGCCGGGCCAAGATTAAGGATCAGGGTCAGCGACCCGACAAGAACGATGGCCGTTACTGCCTGAATGCCGGCAATCAGGCTGCCCATGGCAACACCCTGTTTCCATCCGGCATCACGCGACAGGAAATAGGTGGTTGTGACCATCTTGCCATGGCCGGGGCCCGCCGCATGAAACACGCCATAGGCGAATGAAAGCGCGATAATGGTCAGGCCCGGCCACCACGCATCGCCAGTTTTGGCACTGCGCAATGTTGCTGTCATCTGCCGGTTAAGCTGTGTCTGGATCACCACCACCTGACCGACAATATCCGATAGCCATCCCGGCAGGCTGATCAGGCTCTCGCCGTCATTTTGTGTCGTCTGATCGGGAGTATTCGGGGCCTGTTCGCTGCTTGTGCCGCGACCCAGAAGGTTACTGGCTTGTGCTGCGGCCTGATTGCTCGGCAGAAACGAAATCGCCAGCAGAAAGGCCATGATCAGAACCGGCATCCGCAACCTCGTTCTGGCAGGCAAGGTCGGCGCGTATTGGCGAAACCAGATCAAAATAGATGCGGTTCTTTTCATCTTCGCTCATTTCATAGTGGCATTTGAGATGGCGGTTGCCCTTGAACAGGATCGGATCAACCTGGGTAAAGGCAACATCAATATAGAATTCCGCATCATATACCGACAGGGCAACGGCATCTTTTATCGGGTCAAGCGGCTCTTTAAGCGTCAGGGTGAAATCGTAACTCACCCGACGGTCATCGGTAATATCGGCCTTGAAGTCCGTTGCCCCGGCAAAGGTCACAAGCTCCTCGTTCCGGCGCAGATGCGTCAACCATGAAACTTCGGAAAGCAATGCAAACGCATTGTCGTGAACATCGGTGTTTTCTTCATCAAAGAACCGCAAATCATGATTTTTGTCGAACTGGTCAATCAGCGTCAGACTGAACAGGTCATCAAACACCCAATGCAGCCGGATGGCGGTGATTTTGTCGTCTTCAAAAATCATCTGCGCATCGGCATCGATCCAGACATGCGGATGTGCCGATGCCGGCATGCCTGATCCGACCCAAAGGGCGGATGCAAGCATACCGGCAACAAACGTCTTAGGACTGCGACAGGCAGTCCGCCAACGCGCCAGCATTCTGGCGCAGGATGTTCTGATAGGCATCCGGTCCTGCCGGAATATCCGCGCCCAGCGGATCAAGCGTTCCGATATGCGCGCCGGTATCGGCAACCACGGCTTCGACAATCGCCGGGCGGAATTGCGGTTCGGCAAAGACACAGACAGCATTGCTGTCCCGGATTTTGTCTTCGATCTCATGCAGGCGCTTTGCTCCGGGCTTCTGTTCCGGTGAAACAGTAATCGAACCAACCGCATTCAGGCCAAATCCCGCTTCCAGATACTGATAGGCATCATGGAAAACGACAAACGGCTTGCTGCGGACCGGTTCCAGTTGACTGTCCAGATCATTCCCAAGTGCATCAAGGCTTGCAAGGAACTTTTTCAGATTGTCCTGATAGGTGCCTGCATGGTCCGGATCAATTTCACCCAGTTCAGCGGCAATCGCCTTTGCGATAGATGCGCCATTGGCCGGATCAAGCCAGAGATGGGCATCAATACCGTGTTCATCATGATGGTGACCTTCTTCACCTTCGTGCTCGTGCTCGTGCTCATGATCATGGTCATGGTCATGTTCTTCGGCATGGGCGTGATCTTCATGCCCGTCATGGTCATGGTCGTGGGCATCGTGATCATGGGCATCGTGATCATGTTCGTCATGATGTTCATCTTCGTGATCATGATCGTCGTGATCATGGCCGCCATGGTCATGGCTATGGGCTTCCCACGCGCCGCCTTCACGCATTGCCAGGATGGTCAGGCCTTCAACATCGGCCAGTTCAAGCTGATGGGCACCGCCCGACAGGGTTGCCAGCGGTTTTTTCAGAAACCCTTCAAGACTGTGCGACACATAAATCACCAGATCAGCTTCCTGAAGCGACCGGGCTTCGCTGGGACGCAGCGAATAGGCATGCGGTGATGAGGCACCATCAAGCAGCAGAACCGGTTCACCAACGCCTGCCATGATCGCGCTGGCAATGCCGTGGATCGGCTTGATCGATACAACGACCGACGGATTTTCGGCTGCCTGCACCCCATAGGGCAGGGCAAGCAACGGCAGGGCAAGCAGGGCGCGACGAAGGGCAGAAATTGGCATGACATCAATCCGGTTCGAAACGGGGGAATGGCTATTGGTGAGGTATTATTTGTTATGTTATATCATAACGATTCGTCAAGCGATAAATCCCCTCGTGATCCGGTTATGCCTGTTTGAGCCTAATAGGGTTTTCTGTTTGATCCCGATAAGCAAGTTTCGAGTTCGTAACAAAAAATCCGCATCCGTAGTTGAATGCGGATTTTGGGCGGATTTCGGCGCAAAACCAACGTTGGGGAATGGCAATGATATTAACGGGCGGGCCTGATCAGACCCGCACACCCTTGCCGAGCTTTTTCTCGATCCGGCTTTGGATGAATTCGAAAATCCCCGAAAGCGCCCAGTAAATCAGCGCTGCCGAAATCAGCATTTCCATATATTTGAACTCGGACCGGCCATGGGTCCGCGCCAGATACATCAGCTCCCACACGCCCATCACGGATACCAGGGACGAATCTTTCAGCATCGAAATGAACTGGTTACCGGTTGGCGGGATCACCAGCCGCAAGGCCTGTGGCAGGATCACCAGACGCATGACCTGATAGGGTTTAAGTCCGAGTGACAGGGCGGCCTCGGTCTGGCCTTCGGGAACGCCTTCGATACCCGCCCGGAAAATCTCGGCCATATAGGCCCCGTAACAAAGCGACAGGGCGATGATCCCGGCCGGGACAGCCGAAAGGACAATGCCGACCTGCGGCAGGCCGAGATAGATCAGCATGACTTGAAGTAACAGCGGTGTTCCGCGAAAGAACGACGTGTAAAAGGTCGAAATCCCGTAAAACACGCCGTTCTTCGACAAACGCCCAAGGGCTGCCGCCAGGGCCAGCACCGTCGCGCAAAAGATCGACACCAGCGAGATGAAAAGCGTCAGCACCGCACCCTGAAGGAACTCGCCTTCAAGCCTGAGCCCCAGCAGGAAGGGCAGGCGCGAGCCGATGAAATCAAAGCTGAGATCAAAGCTGTAAAAGAACAGGGCAAAGCCCAAAAGAAGCTCCGCCCAGATGATCGTGGTCTGCACCCGGAACGGCAGATTATGCAGCAGACGAAAATTCAGCCAGATCAACCCGCCTATAGCGAGGGCCACGATGACATCGCCAATCATGTTATCCATGCCGATCCAGATGCCCGGCTGGGTCGCCATCAGGATCACGCCGCAAATCCCCGAAAACAGCCCAAGCGGCCAGCCGGGGCCGGTCTTCGTTCGGGGGCGGGATGCGTTTTCAGGCAGGGGCGTGGTCATCGGCGCTGACATTTTCATGAAATTGTATAAAACTGCGTCAGAACTACACAAAAAGAGAGTTTTAGGAAATGGGCTTTCACAAAACCGGGATGCTTCTGGCCGGGGTCACCTTTGCAATTATGCCGTTTGCCAACGGGATGGCGGGCGAAACCCTTGATCGCGTGATGGAAACCGGAACGCTGGTCGGTGCGACGGCCGATGGCTATCCGCCGGTTGCCTTTACCGATGAAAACAATCAGCTAACCGGTTTTGATGTCGAAGTCGCGCGTGAAATCGCCAAACGGCTTGGCGCGGAATTCAAGCCGGTGACACCCTCTTGGGAAGCACAGGTTGCCGGACGCTGGGCCGGGCGGTGGGATATCGCGGTCGGTTCCATGACCCCGACAACCGCACGCGCCGAAGTCCTTGATTTCCCGGCAGTCTATTACTATACCCCGGCAATTCTGGTCACGCATAAGGACAACACAACCTATCAGTCCGCATCCGATCTGGATGGCAAGGTGGTCGGGGCCTGTGCCGCCTGTTCGTATGAAGATTACCTGCGCCATAACCTTGTGATGGATGTCGAGGGCGTGCCGCCCTTCGACTACGAAGTCACACCGGGCCGGATCCAGACCTATGAGTCGGATGGCATGGCCTTTGACGATCTGCGTCTGGGGGACGGTGTGCGCATTGATGCGGTTCTGTCCAACGTGCCGACAGCAACCGCCGCAATTGAAAACGGCATGCCGTTCCGCATGGTGGGCGAGCCGCTGGTCTATGAACCGCTCGCCATCGCAACCGACAAGGGGGATGTAGAATTCAACGCCAAAATCACCGAAATCGTCGATGCCATGCGGGCTGACGGAACGCTAGGCGCCCTTTCGGAAAAATGGTTCGGGGTTGATCTGACCACGGTGAAATAGCCGATCCGACTGCCCGATAAACAAAGCCGCCCGCAACCAAACGTTCGGGCGGCTTTTTGCTATGACTGCTCAGGACGGCGTCATGCCCTTTAACCACGGCAGGAACCCGTCAAGAAACCGTGTCGTCGCGGGCATGAAATGGCTGCCGTGATGATACATCGGGTCCAGCGTGGTGACGATCATCCGGCCCGGCGTGGTGACCGTGTCGTCATAAAGAACCGATCCCAGATCACCGACATCAATTAGCGATACCGCACCTTCGGGCACGATCAGATGCCCGTGATGATGCCATGTCGCATCGGCCAGCGTGATGTGATCAAATAACGGATGATCGGGCGCGGTTACGTGAAGGCCAAGGCTGCCGCCTTCCTTCCACCACCAGAAATTGGTCGGTGTGAAATGCCATTCGATCCCCGAAATCCATTCCGCCGGTCCGGTCGATCCCATGATCACGAGCGTTCTGCCGCTTTCAAGAAACTGCCTGAACTTTTCACGGTGCGGCCGCAACACGGACGGATCGGTACGGCATGACACAATCAGCGTGTCATAATCCTCAAGCACCGTATCGCCCAGTTCACGGGTATAGATCACACCATCAAAAAAGTCGCGATAACGCGGCTCATAAAGCGTTCTGTGATGGTAATAGGTCCCGCCATCAAGGGCTGCAATCCTGCTGGTCATGATGCGCCTTCCTGTCCGTGATCATCGCCACCGGCCCAAAGGCAAAGCTGCGGCACGATCCGTGCGGTGCTGTCTTTTGATCCGGCATACATCCATAAATCATTGCCTGCATGCATCAGGATGCGTCCGCCCTCGGAGCGATGATAAACCCAATCGCACGGCAACCGGTCCGGGCCAACCCCGTGCAGGGCAATCGCGCCCTTGGGTGGCGGATTGTAACCGCGGGCATAAAACCCCGCCACACCGCGCCGGAATGTCAGATGCTGCGTATCCACGCCCTCGAAAACCGGATGATGGGCAAGGCGATGAATGATCAGATTTTCAAGCGACTGGCTTTCAAGCGGAACAAAAGTCTCAAATTCCGGCAACATCGGCCATGCGACATGCCCGTTAAACACAAGCGTCCCGCCCCTGGCAAGGAACCCCTCGATCTTGGTCGTCAGCGTCCCGAAAAAACGCTGATCAAGATGGGCGGGTAACATCAGGGCGGCATAGGGTGAAAGATCGATATCGCTCAGGTCGTAATGATCGATCTGTGCGATATTGGGCGCGTGATCACCCACATCGGGCAAATCATCCCCGGCCCCCTTGATCGGATTGATAAACAGGCAAAGTCCCATGGCTGTTTCCTGCAAGAAAAGCGCGTAAAATCCCGTCCCCGGCGATAATGCCGGGGACGGACAGACCGTCAGTCTTTCGACACACTCTTGAAGTCATAGAAGAAGCCGGACGGATGGATGCGATAACCTTCAACATCCTTGGCCGAGGCCCCGACCGAAACCTTGTGCACCAGCGGAATGATCGGTGCATCGTCATGCAGGATATTTACCGCCCTGCGATAGGTTTCGTCCTTTTCCGCACCGGGCGAAAGGGTCCGTCCGGTATCGACGGCCTCGTTAAAATCGGCATTGTTCCAGAACTGGTAATTCAGCCCGGCCTTCGAATGGAACTGCGATTTAAGGTGCAGGTCCGGATGGCCGGTCATTTCCGGGGTCCAGAACACGACCGAAATGTCATATTCACCGCGCTTGACCAGATCAAGCATCCCTTCCCAGGTATACATCTGCACATCGGTGGCGATGCCGTTCTGGTTCAGAAGGGCGGCAAGTGCCTCGGTAATCGCGGGCATTTCGGTCCGGCTGGAATAGCTGAGGATACGAAGTGTCAGCGGCGCGCCATCCTTTTCCCATTTGCCGTCATTCTGTTCATATCCGGCGTCGTTCAGAAGCGACGTCGCCAGACCGGTATCAAGCTTGAACGGTTCATCGGCCTTGGGCGCCCAATCAAATTGCGGTCCAAAGAAATCCCATGCCGGTTCGCCAATCCCGTCAAGCGCGCCCTTGACGATCAGATCGCGATCCACCAGCGCATTGACCGCCTGACGAATGCGCACATCCGAAAGCGGGCTTTTGTCCCCGGCATTGAACGCACCGTAATAAAGCCCGGCAATCGGTTTGGAATAGACCTTGAAGTTTTCATCGCGTGACAGACGTGCCACATCGGATGGCAGCATATTGTCGATAAAATCAACCTCACCGGCCTCAAGGGCCAGCGTGCGCGAATTGTGATCGGGGATGAACCGGTATTCGACTTTCGAAAGGGCCGGTTTTTCACCCCAATACCCATCAAAACGCGTCACGATGGTACGGTCCTGTTTGCGGTATTCCTCGAACTTCCAGGGGCCGGTGCCGACCGGTTTGACGAACTCACCCGCATCATTGAACGATGCCTTGGCATAAATGCCGGTGATCGCGTCGGTCAACTGGTTGGGAAGTGCGGCAAACGGCTCGTTCGTCTCGATTTCCAGAACCAGCGGTTCGGCCACCGACATCTGCTTGATATTCAAAAGGTCGGCAGCATAAGGCAGCAGCGCAATCACCCGTTCGAGCGAGAATTTGACCGCCTCGGCATCAAGCTTTGTTCCGTCATGGAAGACGACATTTTCACGCAGGTTGAAATGCCAGACAGTCGGTGAAACGCGTTCCCACGATGTCGCAAGACCCGGAATGGTATTCAGGTCATAATCCAGTTTGACCAGCGTATCGAGGATCTCGCTTTCATTGAAAAAGCGTGACCGGCGCGGCTGCATCGCCAGCGGAAGGGCTTCCCACATGGTGCCGACAACCAGCGTATCCTGTTCGGTTGCCGCTGCTTTCTGTGGTGCGGTTGCGATGGCACCGATTGCCAGTGTTGCAAAGGCAAAAGTGCAAAGGGTCTTCCTGAATATCGTCATAATGATCCTTCTAGTGAAGATAGTTGATCTGACTGAGCCGGAAACGATCGCCAAGCGCGTCTCCAAGCAGGTTTACGGCAATGACAAACCCGGCAATGGTCAGGCCCGGCGCCAGAACCAGCCGCGGGTAATCGCGAAGATAGTTGCGGGATTCAGCAATCATCAGGCCCCATTCCGGCGTGCCCGGTTCAACGCCAAGCCCAAGGAAACTGAGCCCGGCAAAGGACAGGATCACCCAGGACATGGAATAGGCGCCAAGCGTCAGAAGCGGCCCGACGATATTGGGAAGGATATGCCGTCTTGCGATCCGGTGATGCGGTGCGCCAAGTGCCTCGGCTGCCATGACATAGGGCTTGGCCCGTTCGACAATCACCGCATTTCGAACGATCCGGGCATAGTCGGTCCAGTGAATGGCAATCAGGGCAATAATAACGGCGTTAAGTCCAAGCCCCAGCACCCCGGCAATGATCATGCTGATTGCCAGTGCCGGGAAAACCGAAATGCCCTCGCAGAACCGCATCAGGATGCGGTCCGGTGTCCCGCCGATCATTGCCGCAACCGTGCCAAGCAGGCTGCCAAACAGCGATGACGCAATCACCACGACAATCGCCGATGCGGTGGTAAGCCGTGCGCCATAAAGCAATCGCGAAAACACGCAGCGTCCCATCGCATCCGTGCCCAGCGGATAATCCAGACTTGGCGGCTGCAACCGAAACAGGAATTGCGTCTGATAGGGATCATGCGGCGCAAAGAACGGCAGGATCAGGATCGCCACCATCACCGATACGACAATGGCGGCATACATATTGCCATTCCGGCCAAGAAGGGTGGCCAGCTTTTCGTGGGCGACGGATTTGGGAACAAAGGACCGCGCCAGCATTCAGACGATCTCGCGCGTGCGGGGATCGTAAACCGATATGGTGATATCGACGATCAGATTGACCAGAATGTAGGATGCTGCAATCAGCAGGAAACAGGCCTGTATCGCCGGATAATCACGATTAAGCAGCGATTCCACCAGATATCGCCCGATCCCCGGCCACGCAAACAGCGTTTCGACAATGATCATGCCATCAAAAATCCGGGCAAATTGCAGCCCGGAAAATGTCAGAAGACCCGGCACGATATTGGGAATGGCATGATGCAGAACCACGCGCCGCCGTCTCCCGCCCTTGGCGCGTGCGGTGCGGATATAGGGTTTTGACAATTCTTCCAGAAGACTGCTGCGCACGAACCGCGACAGAACGCCGGTGATGGATGTCGCAATCACAAGGGTCGGCAAAACGGTATGCTGCCATGTGCCGTGCCCTCCGGTTGGCAACCAGCCAAGTGCAAGCGAAAACAGCAGGGCAAGCAACAGCGAGTACCAGAAATTCGGGATCGACATGCCGATCACGCTGATGATCCCCGCAATCCGATCTATTCTGCTGTCGGGATAAACCGCACACACGATACCGATCGGCACCGCAAGCAACAGGGCAACCGCCAGCGCGCAGACCGCAAGGATCAGCGATTGTTCAATCCGCAACAGAATGTCGGTGATAATCGGTTCGCGGGTCACAAGCGAAAGACCAAGATCGCCCTGCATCAATCCGCCCAGCCAGCGCAGATACTGCAACGGCAATGGATCATTCAGACCATGCGTATCGGCAAATCGCGCAACCTGGGTGGCATCGGGCAGGGTGCCATCCATCTGCGCCATCAACAGGACTTCGGCAAAATCACCCGGCATCAGCCGAAGCAGGGCAAAGCCCGCAACCGAAACGGCAAGCAGCAGAACAAGAGCATGTGCAATGCGGGCTGCCAGGCGGGACGCCATCGGATCGATTTTCCATCTTGCGCTATGAACCGGGAATTCGAAACCGCACCGGGTGCGGCACGAATTAATACCGCAAGTAATATGCAGTTGCATGAAAGTGATGCAACTGATTTCCATTATTAATTAAGGGGCCCGTGAATAAATCGATTGTACCTGCTGATAAAGCACAATCTTTGGGGGTGGTTGTGCCGAAGTCACGGTTTTAGATGGATAGGTTCGTGGCCTGATACAGCTTCAGGTTTTCTTTGGTGCGCAAAAATACAAATCCTGTTCCGCCGTATTTCAACGATACGGATCGGATTCTGGATCGGCTAAACTGCCGCAGAGATACGGTCAGGCGTTGGCAAGGTCTTCGGGGGTGTAGTCCATTTCATGCAGGATTTCGCCGGTTTCATGGTCGACGGCCTGTAACGTTACGCCATATCCCCACAACTGCCCGATATAGCCCAGCGTCATTTCCGCTTCGGACTTTTCAAGCCGGATGCCGTCATGTTCGGTATGCTGGATGTAAAGTTGCCGGTTGCCACGAATATCAACATCAACCACCTGCATGTCCGGTTCGCGGACCGAAATATCATGCATACGCGCCAACGCGCGGCGCACCTTGCGATATCCGTTATCGTCATGGATGGCGGCAACTTCCAGATGCGGGCTGGAACTCAGATCCTCGATCAGGAACATCCGCATGTCGCGCATCAGTTTGGGGGACAGGAATTGCAGGATGAAGCTTTCATCGCGGTAATGTGCCCATGCCTCTTTCAACGTTTCAACCGGCTCATTATTGCCTGCAATATCGGGGAACCATTTGCGGTCTTCCTCGGTCGGGTCGACACAGATGCGGTGAATATCCTGCATCATGGCAAAGCCAAGCGCATAGGGGTTAAACCCGGAATAGCGCGGATCATCATATTCGGCCTGAAACACGACGCGCGAATGGTAATCGATGAATTCCATCATCGCACCCTCGGAAATCAGACCCTTGTCATACAGACTGTTCATGATCGCGTAATGCACATAGCACGCGCAGCCTTCATTCATCATCTTGGTCTGTTTCTGCGGATAGAAATACTGCCCGATATTGCGCACGATCCGCAAAATCTCGCGTTCCCACAACTGCATGGACGGGGCATTTTTCTCCAGGAAATAAAGCAGGTTTTCTTCCGGCAGGCCAAACTGGGCCCGGCGTTCTTCCATCCGCATTTTCCGGCGCATTTCATCAAGGTCTTCATCGTCCTTTTCGGCCTGGGGCAGGGTGCGCCACAGATCGTTATAGGTCTCGTCCTCGTATTTCGCGCGTTCGCGTTCGCGTTCAAGTTCCTCGGCCAGATTGGGTTTTTCCGGGTGTGAATACCGGTTTACCCCCTGTTCCATCAGGGCATGTGCCGCATCCAGAACCCGTTCGACCGCATCAAAGCCGTACCTGTCCTCACACTTGGCGATATAGCGTTTGGCAAATTGCAGATAATCGAGAATGCCTTCCGCATCGGTCCATTGCTTGAACAGGTAATTGTTCTTGAAAAAATGGTTATGGCCAAATGCTGCATGGGCAATCACCAAGGCCTGCATGACGATGGTGTTTTCTTCCATCACATAGGAAATGCAGGGGTTGGAATTGATCACGATCTCATAGGCAAGACCCTGATATCCCTTGCGATACATCACATCGTCGCGCACGAACCGTTTGCCGAACGACCAGTGGTGATACATCAACGGCATGCCGATGGATGAATAGGCATCCAGCATCTGCTCGGACGTGATCACCTCGACCTGATTGGGATAGACATTCAGCTTCAGCTCGTTGATTGCAATATCCTCAATCGCGTCATAGGTGGCTTTCAGGGTGTTGAAATCCCAATCCGCACCGGAAAACAGAAGTCCGGGCGCGCTATCGGATGCGGCGGTTTTTTCCATGTCCGCTTTGGTCGTGCGTTTCTCGGTCATCCTTTGACCCCGCTTAGTTTTTCTGCACGGTTCTTGGCAAACAGTTCCCGGAATACCGGGAAGATATCGGCGGCCTTGGTCACCCGTTTAAGGGCAAATCGCGCATTGGTGCGTGCAACCGGGGCATAGGCCTTCCAAAGGGCGGTTTCCCCTTCGGCGGACGAGAAAATCTCGGCCTCGCGCTCGTCGGTGATTTCGATATAGGCGTAATACTGGCATTTCGGCAAAAGGTCCTCGGCCAGCAACGCCGTGCATTTCGCCCCGTCATTGGAATAGTTATCCCCGTCCGATGCCTGTGCGGCATAGATGTTCCACTGATCGGTCGGATAACGATCCTTCAGCACGCGTTTCATTTCCTCTAACGCGGTTGAAACGATGGTGCCGCCGGTTTCACGCGAATAGAAAAACGTTTCCTCGTCCACTTCGGCGGCGCGCGATGTATGGCGGATGAACACCACATCGACATGCTCGTATCTGCGGTGCAAAAACAGATGCAGCAACATGAAGAACCGTTTGGCCAGTTCTTTCATCTGCTCGGACATTGATCCGGACACATCCATCAGGCAGAACATGACCGCCTGGGTGTTTGGATCGGGGATTTGCTGGAACTGGTTGAACCGTGTGTCGATGGGGTCGATGAAGGGGATCGCCTTCATGCGGCGCTTGGCTTCCTCAAGTTCGGCCAACAGAATGTGAAGCGTGTCTTCATCCGTCTTGGTCAGTTTGCCGGATGGGCGTTTTTCCGCCTTGGCCTGAAGGGCGGCGATCCTGTCTTCAAGATCACGAACCTGTGCCGTTTTCGGGCGTCGCAAACCGATCCGGCGCGCCAGCGAATTGCGCATGGTGCGCACAAGGCTCAGGTTTGATGGCGTACCCTCGACCGAAAAACCGGCCCGCGCCGTACGATAGGCGGTGGTCTGTTTCAGACTTTTTTTCAAAAGGTCGGGCAGTTCCAGATCTTCGAAAAAGATATCCAGAAACTCGTCACGTGTCAGACTGAACTGAAATTCGTCCTCGCCATCGCCGTCAGGGCTGGCCTGTGATCCGCCGGCACCACCATCGCCGCTTTGCGGGCGGGCAATCCGGTCGCCGGGGACAAACTTTTTATTGCCGGGCAGGACATAATTGCGATCCCCGCCGCGGCGTGCGTGATGGAAACCCGGTTCATGCAGGGTCTTTCCCGGAATGGTGATGGAATCGCCGCTATTGATATCGGTAATGCCGCGGGTGCGAATGGTGTCTTCTACCGCCTTTTTGATCTGTGCCTTTGCGCGCCGCATAAAGCGCTGCCGGTTGCCAAGGCTTTTGCCTTTCGGGTTCTTGCGGCGGTCGACGATATAAAGCATGGGCCATCATATCCTTGCTTGCGCACGTATCGTTTCGAGAACCCCGGCCGACGCTCGTTGGAAAACCGTCGGCCGGGAACTCGGTGCACCGGGCGGACAAGGGGACAAACCGCCCGGTGCGGGTCGGCAAAGCCGCAGCTTGGGCTTAACCGGCCTTGTTCACACGCATATACCACTCGACCAGACGACGGGTCTGACGTTCGGTATAGTTACGATCAATCATGCGTTTGACGAACTCGTTATGCTTCTTCTCGGTGTCGCTGTCTTTTTTCGACCCGAAGGAAATCACCGGCAGCAGGTCTTCGACCTGGCTGAACATCCGTTTTTCGATGACTTCGCGCAGTTTTTCATAAGACGTCCATGCCGGGTTCTTGCCCTTGTTATTGGCACGTGCACGCAGGGCAAACTTGACGACCTCGTTGCGGAAATCCTTCGGATTGGCGATGCCCGCCGGTTTTTCGATTTTCGACAGTTCCTGATCGATGATCTTGCGATCCAGCAACTGACCGGTATCAGGATCCTTGAAGTCCTGATCCTCGATCCATGCGTCGGCATAGGCGACATAACGGTCAAACAGGTTCTGGCCGTAATCGGAATAACTTTCGAGATAGGCCTTCTGGATTTCCGCCCCGATGAACTCCGCATAGCGCGGGGCCAGTTCGGATTTGATGAAATCCATATAATCCTTCTCGCGTTCCTCCGGATATTGTTCCCGCCGGATTGCCTGTTCCAGCACATACATAAGATGGACCGGGTCGGCTGCAACCTCGTGGGTGTCGTGGTTAAACGTTTCCGAAAGCACCTTGAAGGCAAACCGTGTCGAAATGCCGTCCATGCCTTCATCGACGCTGGCGGTATCGCGATATTCCTGCATCGATTTGGCTTTGGGGTCGACATCCTTCAATGTCTCGCCGTCATAGACCCGCATCTTGGAATACAGGTTTGAATTCTCGTGTTCCTGCAAACGCGACAGGACCGAAAACTGTGCCAGCATCTTAAGCGTACCGGGCGCACATGCCCCCTGTTCCAGTTCGGACCCCTGCAACAGCTTGTCGTAAATCTGGGTTTCCTCTGTCACCCGCAGGCAATAGGGGACCTTGATCACGCTGATACGGTCGATAAAGGCTTCGTTGTTTTTATTGGCCTTGAAGGTTTGCCACTCGGCCTCGTTCGAATGCGCCAGAATAAGGCCCTGGAACGGGATCGCACCAAGGTTCTCGGTGCCGATATAGTTGCTTTCCTGTGTTGCCGTCAGCAACGGATGCAGCATCTTGATCGGGGCCTTGAACATCTCGACAAACTCAAGAAGCCCCTGATTGGCGCGGTTAAGTCCGCCGGAATAGCTGTACGCATCCGGATCGTTCTGGCTGTAATATTCAAGTTTGCGGATATCGACCTTGCCGACCAGCGACGAAATATCCTGATTGTTTTCATCGCCTGGCTCGGTTTTGGCAATCGCAATCTGACGCAGGCGCGACGGGATCAGTTTAACGACCGAGAATTTCGAAAGATCGCCGTTAAATTCATCAAGCCGTTTCACCGCCCATGGTGACATAAGCCCGGTCAGGCGGCGTTTGGGAATGCCGTATTTGTCTTCGATCGCATCACCCATCTTGGCCGGATTAAACAGGCCAAGCGGGCTTTCGAAAACCGGGCTGATCTGATCGCCGGCTTTCAGCACATAGATCGGTTCGACCTCCATCAATTCCTTCAGCCGTTCGGCAAGCGAACTTTTGCCGCCGCCAACCGGGCCCAGCAGATAAAGAACCTGTTTGCGTTCTTCCAGTCCCTGGGCAGCATATTTGAAGAAACCGACGATGCGTTCGATGGTTTCTTCCATGCCGAAGAAATCCTCGAAGGCGGGATATCGCTTGATGGTGCGGTTCAGGAAAATTCGGCCGAGACGGGAATCGGTCGAGGTGTCGATCATTTCGGGTTCGCCGATTGCCTTGATCATCCGCTCGGCTGCGGATGCGTAGGCCGATGGATCATCGCGACATAGATTAAGATAGTCCCGGATGGTTAGTTCGGTTTCGCGTTTTCCGTCATAGCCTTCCGCATACAGCTCGAAGATGTCCTTGTCTTCAGCCATGGCGCGGTCTCCTTTCCAACGTTATCGCACTTCTGTCAGATGTCGTTTCCTGTGTTCTTTTGATCTTGGGGCTTAACCGGCCTGATGGGGGCGGCGGGCCCGATCCTGTTGCAAGAATGCAGCGGGTTTGCTGCACTGCGGTGGCATTGAAAATAGCCGCCGTTCATTCTGTCTGCGCCCGAAATAAACATCTCGTTTAGTCGGGCGGTGAGTAAATAAACTAATGAACTTTATTTAAGGTTCGTTTAAAGGTCTGCCAGATATTGGCAAAGAAAACGGCTTTGATGACTTTTTAGAATGGCTTGCAATATTTGCAACCGATGATGGAAATTTTGCGGCCCCGGCACGCGGCAGCCCAAAGTCACTTTTTGTTGCGGGCAGACATTACCGGTGAATACACCCGGATAGGGTCTGCTCCTGTAACCTTGTCCCTTTGACGTGGGGCTTCCGGTTTCATTCCGCAATGGCCAACTTACGAATATTGTTGGTAAAAACGCATGCGAAACGATCACTTCAAAGTGACCGGCCCCGACATCGGGAATAGCCTGGCCGACCGACGAAAACATCCGCCGCACCCGTTTTGCAATTGCACAGTCAGGCTGCAAAATTATATCAGTCCACTATCGTCCACTGTGCGCCAAACCTGCCCCGAAGGGAAGTAACGAATGACCGATGGTAGTGTGACTTTCGTCGAAAGTGGTGAACTCGATCACCTGATCGC
The DNA here is from genome assembly GCF_001613805.1 of Thalassospira lucentensis. GTDB lineage: Bacteria > Pseudomonadota > Alphaproteobacteria > Rhodospirillales > Thalassospiraceae > Thalassospira > Thalassospira lucentensis_A. The sequence goes on along the minus strand of NZ_LPVY01000021.1, from coordinate 12,373 downwards.
ACAGGGCAATGTGACCCTGATTGATGTCCGCGAACCCGACGAATTCAAGTCCGGCCATATCAGCGGGGCGATCAATATGCCGACCTCGAATTTCGACATTCCGGCACTTGTCGACCTTGCCGACGATACAGAGACGGATCTGGTCTTCATTTGTGCCGTCGGACAACGATCTTTCGGCGCCGCCAACGCCGTTCTGCCCCACCTCGACTGTCAGGTGATGAACCTCAAGGGCGGCCTGCAAAGCTGGACCCGCGACGGATTTGACCTAACCCAAGCCTAACAAACGCCACGCGCCTTTCCCTCTATCCACTCTCGCATCCACAGCCCGAACACCAAGAATCGCAAACCAAACTGGAACAGGGGTCCTCTGCGCCAACACGCCAACCCGCAGACCCTCTTCCTTCCTCGCCCTCATCCTCATCCCTTCCTCGTATTCCCCCTTCCTTGTCTTTGTCCTTGTTCTCGCTCTCGCTCTCGTCCCTCCACTCCCGCTCCATACGCCTCCTCCTCCAACAACCACATCGATTCTCGTTGACGATTTCTCATATATGGGATTAATTCCCTGATAGTGGAATTTGAGGTGATGGGATGATGGATCGGAGGATTGCGGAGCGGTTGGGTGCGTTGCGGGCGGAGCGGGGATGGTCGCTGGAGGAGCTGGCCGCACGCAGTGATGTCAGCCGGGCCAGCCTGTCGCGGCTGGAAAATGGCGAGGTCAGCCCGACGGCGCATGTTCTGGGCAAGCTTTGTGCCGCCTATGGCCTGCCGATGTCACGCCTGATGCAGATGGTCGAGGACGAGTTCAAACCGCTTGTTTATCGCGGTTTGCAGCGGACCTGGGCCGACCTGGAAACCGGTTTTTTCCGACGGACGGTTTCGCCACCCGCGCAGGGGCTGATGGCGGAAGTCATCGAATGCGAACTCGATCCCGGTGCACGGATCGAATACGAGGGAACGCCACGCCCGGGGCTTGAACATCATCTGGTGATGCTGGCCGGGCAACTGCATATCACGGTGGAAGGCAAGGCCTATGTGCTGAATGTCGGGGATTGCCTGCGATACCGGCTTTCAGGCCCCAGCAGCTTTGAAGCCCCCGCCGATAAAGGCGCGATCTATCACCTTTTCATCGTATGAAAATATGAGGCCCCTAAAAAAAATGAGCGACCAGATTACCATTGCAAGCTTTGACGCCGATCAGCTTGAAAGCCACCTGGAGGCGTTTGGCGAGATGCTGCATGCCTGCGTTCAGGACGGGGCCAGCATCGGATTTATCGAACCGTTTGATGCCGCCGCCGCAATTGGCTTCTGGCGCGATATGGTCCTGCCCGCGATGCGGGGCGGCAGGCGCGATCTGTTTGTGGCGCTGCTGGGTGGCAGCAAGGTGGTCGGAACCGTGCAGCTTGATTGCGCCACCATGCCCAATCAGGTCCATCGTGGCGAGGTCTGCAAACTGATGGTGCATCCGCAATATCGCCGCATGGGCATTGCGCGAAAACTGATGGAGGCACTGGAAAAACGGGCGTTTGCGAAAGCACGTCATCTGCTGACACTTGATACGAGAACAGGCGACAGTGCCGAGCCGCTTTATGCGTCGCTCGGCTTTGAAACGGCGGGCGTAATCCCGGCCTATGCCCGTGATCCGTTTTCCGAAAAGCTGAGCGCAACGACGGTGATGTATAAGCGGCTTGCCAATTAACGCGCAGGTGAACGATTCCCGTATTCTGTATTCAAAACCGTTTTTCTGGCATGCCAGATTACGTAGAAAAAGTGAATAATCAGCCCGATTATTCACTTTTTGCATTGCAGCATGTGATTGCCGGGCAGGGCGCTTTCCCCCGGAACAGAAGACCTTCATGCTGCTGTGCAGCGCACTAAGGGTTAATGCGTGTGACAGTGGTATGACCAAAACATCTTGAATGCCAAACCGGGTTGAGCGCATCTTTGCGCCTGAAAGCTTTTGTATAAAATAAAAAACCCCGGAGGACGTTCGTCATGAAGAAATTTGCCCTTGCGGCGGCCCTGATGGCTGCCGTTGGTTTTACCGGCATGACCCATAGTGCCATTGCAGCCGATCTGACATTGCGGATTTCGCTGCAACTGCCGATGAAAAGCCACCTTGGTCAGAACCTTTTGATGTTCAAGAACGAGGTCGAGGAAAAATCGAACGGCGATATCGCGGTCGAGATTTATGACAGCGCGCAGCTTTATAAGGACAAGGAAGTTCCCGCCGCCGTCGGTTCCGGGGCGATTGAGATGGGTGTCGCATCGCTGACCCGTTATGTCGGTGATGTGCCGGCGGTCGATGTGTTCTATCAGCCGTTCCTGCTTGATTCCGAAGAGAAAGTCCGTGCCGCGGTTGCCAAGGGATCGCCGGTGCGTGGTCCGCTTGACGAGGCGATTGCCGATACCGGTGCGACCGTCCTGTGGTGGCAGGCTTACGGCGGATCGATCATGCTGTCGAATGGTGGCCCGATCAAAGGCCCGGAAGGTCTTAAAGGCCAGAAAGTCCGCGTGTTTTCCAAAACCCAGGGCGATTTCATTTCAGCGGCTGGCGGTGCGCCGACCCTTATTTCCGGGTCCGAGCAGTATATCGCCTATCAGCGTGGCACGGTTGATGTCGGCATGACCGGCATGTCGGGCGTCAAATCCCGCCAGCTTTGGGAAGTCATGGATACGGTGACCGCCACCAACGATGCCGATGTTGAATTCATCGTGGTGATCAATACCGATTTCTGGAACGGCCTTTCGGATGCGCAGCGCGACATCATTTCGACTGCGGCGATGAATGCGGAAAAAGACGTGCGTGACCGCATGTCATCGATCGAAGCCGAGGCCTACGAAGAAGCCAAAGCCAACGGCATGACCGTCTATACCCCGACCGAAGAGGAAATGGCGGCATGGCGTGAAGTTGCTAAACCGGTTTACGAGGAATTCCTTAACCATACCGGCGATCTGGGCAAGCAGGTTTTTGACGCGGCCAGCAAGCTTTAAGCCTTGCCCTCGGACGATAGACTGAACTGCCAATAAAGAAGACATCACCGCATTTTCGACGGCCCCGCCGTTGCGGTGATGTCTTTTCATCTATTCACCAGTCTCTCTTTTCAGGAGGCGGTCGCAACCGGAGGCCACCATGCCGGTACGGCCAGGATTTTTATCATGTTTGATCGTTTGATGCTTTTGCTGGCCTGGATCGCGGCCCTGCTGTTTGTCGCAGCGGGCGTGATGCTGACCTATGAGGTCGTGGCCCGGTATTTCTTTATTCGTCCCACCATCTGGGCGGCAGAGCTTTCGCAGCTTTGCCTGATCTGGGGATCGTTGCTTGGCATGCCCTGGGCATTGGCGGCACGGCGGCATATTTCCGTCGATGCGATCACCCGGCTTTGCAAGCCGGGGATGCGCCGCTTGCTTGAAATCATCGCGATGGCGGTGGTTCTGGTGTTTTCCGTCATGGTGACGTTCAAGGGCTGGGAAATCTTCCTTGAAAGTTTCGAGCGCGGCCGCACCAGCGGCACGATGCTTGACCTTCCGGCGTGGGTTGCGGAAATCCCGGTCGTGATTGGTTTTGCGCTTCTGGCTGTTCAGGCCGTCATTGAAATTGTCGGCGTGATCCGCGGCAAGGATATTCCGGAAGGGGCGCACGAATGACAATTATCCTGACACTTGCGGCAATGTTCGCCTTGCTGCTGATCCGTGTGCCGGTGGCCTTTGCGCTGGGCGGGCTTGGCCTTGGCATGCTGATCATTGGCGGGTTTTCGCCGCTGATGGCACCGCAGGCGATCCTGTCGACACTGGATGGGTTTATCCTGCTGTCGGTGCCGCTATTCCTTTTGATGTCCAACATCCTGCTGCGCGCCGGGGTCGGCAATGACCTGTTTGCCGCGGTCAGTGCCTGGGTCGGTCATTGGCCGGGCGGGCTTGCGGTGGCGACCATCCTGTCGTGTGGCGTGTTTGCCGCGATTTCGGGATCATCGGTGGCAACGGCGGCCACGATTGGCACGGTCGCCATCCCGGAAATGGTTCAGCGCGGCTATAACAAGCGTTTCGTCTATGGCCTGATGGCGGCGGGCGGCACGCTTGGCATCCTGATCCCGCCTTCGATCCCGATGATCATTTATGGCTTCGTGACCGAGGAATCCGTGATTGCGCTTTTCCTTGCCGGGGTCGGGCCGGGCATTGCGTTGCTGTTGCTGTTTATCGTTTATTCGATGATCTATGCCCGGTTTGGCGGGCAGGAACGCGAACCAAAACGCGGCTGGGATGAGCGCAAGCGCGCCACGTTAAAGGCCCTGCCTGCCGTGCTTCTGGCGGTGCTGATCATATCGGGGATCTATTCCGGGGCCTTCACCCCGACCGAGGCCGCGGCCATCGGCTTTGCCGCTGCCCTTCTGATTACGGCAGCGATGCGGGTTCTGACCTGGAAGGCGTTGAAGCTTGCGATTTTCGATACCATGGCGACCACGGTTGCGATCATTCTGATCATTGCCGGGGCCAAGGTGTTTGGCAAGGCGATCACGCTGTATCGCATCCCGCAGGATATCTCGATGATGATCAGCCAGGGAATTGATACCGAACTTGGCTTTATCCTCGTCGTGACGGTCGTATTGCTGATCATGGGACTGGTGTTTGAAGCACTTTCAATGGTGCTGATCATGACGCCGGTTCTGTTGCCAGCGGCCCTGGCCCTTGGCTTCGATCCGATCTGGTTCGGGGTCTATATGGTGATCATGGTTGAATGCGCGCTGATCACGCCACCAGTGGGGCTCAACCTTTATGTCATTCAGTCGGTGGCGAAAACGCGATTGGGCGAAGTGGCGCGCGGTGTTTTGCCGTTCCTGCTTCTGATGTTCCTGACGGCGGCCATTCTGTATGTCTGGCATGATCTTGCCCTGTATATCCCCTTTAAAATGTGACGCTTATGACCAAACAAATCACTCCTGCCGATAAACTCCGTGCGCTTCTGGCGACTGGCGATCTGATTACCATGCCGTGCTGCTTTGATGCGCTTTCGGCCAAGCTGATCGAACAGGAAGGCTTTGGCCTGACTTTCATGTCGGGCTTTTCGGCCGCGGCATCGCGGATCGGCGAACCTGATCTTGGCCTGATGTCTTATGGCGAAGTGCTTGATCAGGCGCGCAACATCACCGACGCGGTTTCCATCCCCGTGATCGGTGATGGTGATACCGGATATGGCAATGCGATGAATGTGAAACGCACCGTTGCCGGCTTTGCCAAGGCAGGCTGTGCCGCGGTGATGATCGAGGATCAGCTTGCGCCCAAGCGTTGCGGTCATACCAAGGGCAAGGAGGTCGTTGGCCGGGACGAGGCGTTTGACCGTATCAAGGCCGCCGTTGATGCAAGGGAAGCCGGGGCGGATATCCTGATCCTTGCGCGCACCGATGCCCGTCATCAGCATGGCCTGAGCGAGGCAATTGACCGGGCCGCGAAATTTGCCGAACTGGGGGCGGATATTCTGTTTGTCGAAGCCCCGAAAACGGTCGCGGAAATGCGCGAGCTTTGTGCCGCCCTTCCGGGGCCGAAGATGGCCAATATTGTCGAAGGCGGCGAAACCCCCGATCTGACACCCGAAGAACTGAGTGATATCGGCTATCAGATCGCGGCCTATCCGTTATCGCTTATGGCAGCGGCAATGAAGGCGATGGTTGAAACCCTGCAATTGATGAAAGCGGGCAAGCCACGCACCGATATGCTGATGGATTGGGGCCAGTTGCGCAATCGCATCGGCTTTGATGCCTATTACGAGGAATCGGAACGCTACGCGACCTCGAAACGCGGGTAGGGGCAGCACGTATTCCAATATTACGTCAAACGGCGCGCGAGGGTCTTCTCGCGCGCCGTTTTGCATTTCAGGTCCGGTGATCATCAGTCCGGAACGCGGGCGATGACCTTGATTTCGAAGTCAAACCCGGCCAGCCAATTGACGCCGATTGCCGTCCAGTTCGGATAGGGCGCTTCGGGGAAAACTTCGGCCTTTACCTTCATGATCGTTCCGAACTGATTTTCAGGATCGGTGTGGAAGGTCGTAACATCGACGATATCGTCAAGTGTGCAGTCGCCAGCCTTGAGCGTTGCTTCAAGATTGGCGAATGCCAGACGGACCTGTGCCTCGAAATCCGGTTCGGGCGAACCATCAGAGCGGCTGCCGACCTGACCGGAAACGAACAGAAGATCGCCCGATTTGATCGCCGCGGAATAGCCGTGTTCGGCATAAAGGGCGTGCCGGTTGGCGGGGAAAACGGCGTTACGCTGTGCCATGTGGATTTATCCTTTGTGTGGGTCTGGTATGTGTGTCTGGAAAATGTTGATGCCGGATTTTGTCCGGTTCAGGTCTTCAGCCCGGAATACGGGCAATGACCTTGATTTCAAAGTCATACCCGGCCAGCCAATTGACGCCGATTGCCGTCCAGTTCGGATAGGGGGCTTCGGGGAAAACTTCGCCCTTTACCTTCATGATCGTTCCGAACTGATTTTCGGGATCGGTGTGGAAGGTCGTGACGTCGACGATGTCGTCAAGCGTGGCGCCACCTGCTTTGAGCGTTGCTTCAAGATTGGCGAATGCAAGGCGGACCTGTGCCTCGAAATCCGGTTCGGGTGAGCCATCAGAGCGGCTGCCGACCTGACCGGAGACGAACAGAAGATCGTCCGACTTGATCGCGGCGGAATAGGTTTGATTTTCGTAAAGGTCATGCCGACCTGCGGGGAAAACGGCGTTACGCTGTGCCATCTGGATTTCTCCTTTTATGTGTGTCTGAAAATGCTGCCGACAGAGTTGTATCCGGCGTGCAATTTCACATACGATGGGTATATAGAACTCAGATACACGGCGTATGTCAAGTTTTATATACGTGACGTATGTGAAATGATATATGTCAGGCAATCAAAAAGGAGACATGCAATGGCTGTACGACGTCGCCAGGAAACGATGGAAGAAAACCGCGAAAAGCTTATTTCCGCGGGGCGCAAGGCATTCGGATCGCAGGGATTTGCCGCATCATCGATGGATGAGATGACGGCATCGGTTGGCCTGACGCGCGGGGCGCTTTATCACAATTTCGGTGATAAAAAGGGGCTGCTTGCAGCCGTGGTGGCGCGGGTCGATGGCGAGATGGTCGCACGCGCCCAGGCCGCCAGTGCTAATGCCGGGGACGAGTGGGAACAGCTTCTGGCCGAAGGTGCGGCCTATATCGCGATGGCGCTTGATCCCGAGGTGCGCAGGATCGTGCTGCTGGATGGTCCGGCCTTTCTGGGGGATCCGTCGCACTGGCCGAGCCAGAATGCGTGTCTGGAAGCAACGAAACAGGTGGTCGGGAAATTGATCGCGGACGGCGTTATGAAGCCAGTTGATATCGATGCGGCTGCGCGTCTTCTTTGTGGTGCCGCGCTCAATGCGGCCTTGTGGGTCGCAGACAGTGATGATCCGAAATCAGCCTTGCCCAAGGCGGTTGATGCCTTCAGCCTTATGGCCGAAGGGTTTCTGGTCGAGAAACGATAGTGTCCCCTGGCAGTGAGACGACAATGCCATCGTATTGAGTTTGTCGTACCGCTGACTGGATGCCCGCCTTCGCGGGCATGACGTTTGGGGGCCTTTACAAATCTGCCCGTCACTCCCGCGGAAGCGGGAAGCTATGGTGCCGCAGTTTCGGTGCCGGGGCAGGGAGAGATTGCAGGGAATTCCCGTTCCCGTGTTACCGAAAAACTGGCACTATCGCGCAAATCCCGCATGACGGCGAAGCCGCCAGTCACCATAAAATCCGAGGACGCGATGGAATATGTCCCCTATCTTCTGACCGCCTATGCGATTTTTGCCATGGCGGTGATGTCGCCCGGTCCGAATTTTCTGGCGGTGACCAGTGCCTCGATGACGGTGTCGCGCCGGGCGGGACTGGGGATTGCGCTTGGCATCGGTATGGGCACGATCTGCTGGTCAACGATGACGGTTCTGGGCCTGACCGCGATCCTTGCCGCGTCCGAGGAAGTGGCGATTGCCCTTCGCTGGATTGGCGGTGGGTATCTGATCTATATGGGGTTCATGGCGCTTCGCAGTGCCTATAAAAGCCGGGGGCAGGGGCTTGAGGTGCCGGTGTCGGATGCGAAGGCGGATCGTCCGTTATGGCGTTATGTCCGGCGCGGACTTCTGGTGCAGATGAGCAATCCCAAGGCTGCCCTTTTCTGGTTTTCGATCATGTCGATTGTGCTTCGGCCCGATGCACCGGGCTGGGTCGGGCTTGCGATTGTGCTGGGCACGACGACGTTTTCATTTGGTTGGCATCTAGCGCTGGCGTGGTTCTTTTCAACCGAGGCCGTCATGCGCGTTTATCGTCGCGCCTATCGCGCCATTCAGGGCGTGATGGGGACGGCGTTTGTTTTGCTGGGTGGACGGATGATCGCGAACTAGATCATCCATCAGCCAAAAGAAAACCCCGCAGCCAAAAAGGCGTGCGGGGTTTTCTTTTAATGGTGCCGGCAGAGAGGCTTATACTCCCAACCTTCGAATTACAAATCCACTTCTCTGCCAATTATAGCTATGTTTCTTTGCCTCAGGGAGATGGATTTGGTTGATGATCCGAAGTAATCCTTATGCATCATCAAATGGTTTCTAGATCAGAAACGAAAATTGCAAAAGTCACGTGCTGATCGGGCATCTGACTTTCACTGCTTTTGAAAGAACATCTTGTATAGGGTTTTGTTGACTGCGTCGGGCATTTTCTCGTTGAGATGATTGTAGTCTCTCATGATGAAAGTGCCACCGATCATGGTTGTGCATTTCTTATCGTCGCACAAGGATTTGTGGGTATCGATCAGCTCTATGGTCGATGTTGCATTATCGGACAGGGTTTCCCAATTCTCGTTTATCTGGTTTTTTATCTGAGAGATCGGAATTCCGTCCTTGATGTCAAAATCGCATTTCCTGAACAGCAACATTGAGTTTTCGGCCAGAAGACACGCCACCGGGTCGTCATGGAATGACGGGACATCTCGCAATATCGTCGTATGATATTTTTCAGGGATTTTGGACGCGCTGATCTTATTGATAAAGGTACGTGTGGCCGGAAGGTCTTTCCCGCCCCATTGGTAGGCGAAAATAATGCGATGTACCTTAAGCATTTTCAGCGCTTTTTGGAAGGTATACCAATATCCTCGTGCAACGGAGTTCGGTTGGATATCAATGCGATAGATATCACCCGCAAAGCCAGAGCTATAGATCGGCAAAATATGTTGGCCGTGGCTGTCGCCAACAATCAGCGTTCTTTGTGTCGGATCTGTACCATTCGTTTTGTATATATTCATACCTTCAATCGTGAGCACTTCATCATAATTCTCGAAATTGGTCATCTTCTCGGCCGAAGCGTATGGTTCGAGTTCGGGTGGAACCCGGAAAGATGCGCCGTCGGTCGCAAGAATAAAGCCGATCAATAAAAGGGCAACTGGCGTTAATTTCACAAAAAATCTGTTTCGTTCAATATACTTATAGGAGATGAAGCCTGCGATTATGCTGAGGGAAAAGAGGAGATATGCCTCGGTGGAATTAATGGCTGGATTTCTGAGATAGGTTAGTTCCAAAATGATTATCGGCCAGTGCCAAATATAAATAGAATAGCTGTAATCCCCGATTTTCTTGAAAAGTTTTGATATCGGGTCCGTCAGTTTTTTGTCTTTGAATGTCAGAATCAGCGTAGTGACGATTCCGGGGATCAAAAGAGTCGGGATTCCGGGCCAGATTCTGCGGGCTAAGTCGTCGTGGAATACCGTGAAAAGAAGACCGAGGGTGATGAGGAAGATAGCAACCGGTTTCCGGAGATACAGAGTTACGTTTCGGTCGCGGTAGGAAACGTTAAGGGAGATTAATAGTGCTTTTGAGAGGTGCTTGGAGATGTCTGGTTTACAGCACGAAATATAGAAGGACAGGAAGAAAACATACGCGCGCGGAACCGGATCGAAATAGTTAAGGTTGCCAAAGATTGCAAAAAACAGGGTATATGCCCCGCAAACGAGCGCCAGCGCCAGAGAGATCGGGCGCAAATTCTGCCTGCTTGCCGCAAGCATGATCGCCACGATCAGGTAGCATATGTATTCCGTGCCAAGCGACCATGTATGAAGAAGCGGTTGATACCCTTCAGTGAGATCAAAGTAACCAGTATTTAAATAGAAATAAAAATTGCTCGAGAAAAATAACGAAGACAGGGCGGATATGGAGACATTCTTGATGTCGCCAGGGTTCTGAATTGCGAGCCCGCACAGCAAAACAACAATTACCGCTGCAACAATCGCAGGGTAAAGTCGCAAGGTTCGTGCCTTTATGAATTCCCAGCATGTGTGCTTTTCGACAATAAGCGGCATCAGATAGCCCGATATCGCGAAAAACATGTCGACGCCAATGTAGCCGAAATCAAACGAACTGGCGCCCAGATGAAACATCAATACAAGCAGGACAGAAATTCCGCGTAATATTTGTATGATGTCGATCATCTGGGGGAGTGTGTCTCTGTCAGGTCGAGCACACCGGTGTGCGCATGAAATAAAAGAAGGCTTTTAACTGAAGTCAGGCATGAGGACGAATGTTCCATTGATTGAACATACGATCAAGTACTGTCATCTAGCAATAAGACCCGGTAAACGTTGTTGCGTTTACCGGGTCTTATGGTGCCGGCAGAGAGACTCGAACTCCCAACCTTCGGATTACAAATCCGCTGCTCTACCAATTATAGCTATGCCGGCCAAGCGGCGCGAAACATAATCCGGGCCGTTCGCGAATGCAAGACTTTGAAACAGGGAAAAGATCAGAAAATTGCATCCCTGAAAATCGCGGTCCTGTCGCGGATGTTGGCGGGCCGTGATGCCGGTTTGGCATCACGGGATTCGCCAAAGGTTTTCAGCCGCGTGTCCGATACAGTTCGTAAAGGGCAACCGCGGCCGCGTTCGAGACATTGAGGCTTTCGATGCGGTCCGACATCGGCAGTTTGACGAGGAAATCGCAATTTTCGCGCGTCAGGCGGCGCAGGCCGTCGCCCTCGGAGCCCATGACGATTCCGACACGGCCCTTCAGCTTGGCTTCGGCCAGGGTCTGTTCGGCGTAACCATCCATGCCCGCCAGCCAGAAGTGGGCGGCTTTGAGCTTTTCGATGGTGTGGTTGAGGTTGCCTGCATGGATATAGGGCACGGTTTCAAGTGCGCCACTGGCCGATTTGGCCAGAACGCCGGTTTCAGGCGGGGCGTGACGGTCGGGCACGATGACGGCAGCCGCGCCAAAGGCGGCGGCACTGCGAAGAATCGCGCCGACATTGTGCGGGTCGGTGACCTGATCAAGGATCAGGACCGTGCATTGTTCCTCGTCCCTGGTGTCGGCGATCAGTTCTTCGACGGAAATCTGGGGCAGGGGGGCGCAATGCATGGCCATGCCCTGATGGACGGTGCCCGGTGGCAGCATTTCATCCAGATCGGTGCGCCCGGCGGCGTCAAGCTGGACATCGGTGCGTTCGGTATCGGCAAGGGCGGCAACGATTTCATCGCGCACGGCCTCGGAAGCCCAAATTTTGTGAATCGTGCGTTGCGGATTGTAAATCGCGTTCAGAACCGGGTGACGGCCAAACAGAATCAGGCGTGAAGCGTTGCTTGCATTGCCGCCGTCACGACCGCGTTTTCGTCCGCGACGCGAATTGCCGTCACGTTTATCATCGTCTTGCGTGAAGCTGTCGCCCGGACCCGTTCCGGTCGAACGGTTGGCAGAACGTGAATTGTTGCGACGCGACATAATGGCGGAAACCTCCGGACGGTAAGGGTGTGAATGCACTTTGTTTCGCTTTGGAACGAAAGCATGGGGAACATATAGGAAAGGAAATACGATTTCGTGTTTTTTTTGCTGTTGACAAGGACAGGCCCTGCAACGTATTCCCTCCCTCGCCGAACGAAGCCGGGGGTAACCCCGACAACGTTTTGACCCTGATGGAGGGGTGGCAGAGCGGTCAAATGCAGCGGACTGTAAATCCGCCGACTTAGTCTACGCAGGTTCGAATCCTGCCCCCTCCACCATTCTCTCGCCCTCGCGAGAGCTCGCAAAGAGAATATGCGGGTGTAGCTCAATGGTAGAGCAGAAGCCTTCCAAGCTTACGACGAGGGTTCGATTCCCTTCACCCGCTCCAGATTTTATATGATCCCGTCGGCTCGTGCGGTGGGTTCTTACGTGTTTTTTTTGGTTCGGATTAGGATCTGAGTGTAATGGCTAAAGAAAAGTTTGCGCGTACAAAACCGCACGTGAACGTCGGCACCATCGGCCACGTTGACCACGGTAAAACCACGCTGACCGCAGCGATCACCAAAGTTCTCGCAGAGAGCGGCGGCGCATCGTTCCAGGACTACA
>NZ_LPVY01000020.1 GCF_001613805.1 Thalassospira lucentensis | reverse complement strand
TCACCGCCATCGAGGATATCGGTCGCATCATCGAAAACATCAACGAGATTGCCACCACCATCTCGGCCGCGGTCGAGGAACAGGGTGCGGCAACCGACGAGATCACGCGAAACGTCCGCAGTGCAGCCGATCGCACCCGCACTGTTTCCGCCTCGATCAATGATGTGGCAAGTGAAACCGGCAAAACCGGTCAACTGTCGGGCGAAGTTCTGACCACCGCGCAGGATGCCTCGCACAAGGTCGAGGCCCTGCGTGCGCGCATCAACGGTATTCTCGAAGACCTTCGCGAGCAGGCCCGCAGTCGCGCCGCCTGACCCCAAAACCTGTATCCCGACAAAAAAGAGGCCCGATATCTCGGGCCTCTTTCGCGTTCTGACACCTGAAATCAGGCATGTTCCGTGATTTCCACCGCCAGTCTTTCCAGCAATCCCTGCCAGCCCTCTTTGCGAAATTCCGCCTTGTCGAAACCGTCCAGAAACGCCCCCTGCTCGGTGAATTTCAGGCGCGTATTGCCGTCCCCTTCGGGTTTCAGTTCCACCGTCGCGACCGAGGCGGAAATGCGTTTGTCGTCCTGATCCATCGTGTAGGCAAAGACAATCCGGTTATCGGGCACGATATCCTGATAAAGCGTGTCGTTATGATAAAACACCTTGCCGTCCTGGCTGAAACGGCCGCCTTCGCGCCCGCCGACCCGGAAATCGTGATTATATTCGATGACGTCCCATCCCTCTTCGGCAACAAACCAGCGATGATGGGCTTCCGCGTCGGAAAACGCCCGGAAAACGCGGGCCGGGCTTGCGTCATAAACCCGTTCGATTGTGAACATGGCATGGGTGACAGAACGTGCGATCTTGTCATCTGCTTTATTGGCGGCGGACGTCATTGTACTGCTCCTGCTGTTATGCTGGCCCGGTCCATTTTCGCGGTTTTTGCATGACGGGCTATTCGTTTGGCGGTTCGGATTTCGCCAGAAATTCTCCCAATCGGTCAAACCGGCGCGCCCAAAGGGATCGTCGCTGATTGATCCAGATTTCAACCTGTGTCAGCTGTTCGGGTTCAAGTTCACAGGTGCGAACCCTGCCCCGTTTCATGCTGCGGACAAGCCCGCAGTTTTCCAGCACCCGCAAATGCCCCATCACGGTCGGCAACGCCATATCAAGCGGTTCGGCAAGCTCGCTGACCGTCGCAGGCCCCTTGCACAGCCTGTCAACCATGCCGCGACGCGTGGCATCCGACAGGGCGTGAAACATCTGGTCGAGTTGTTCATTATTGTTAGTCATATGCCTAAGTAACAAATCCGAACGCCATACACAAGAAATAGTTAGTAAATTCACTAACTATCCTCCCAAAACAAAACCCCACCGATACCGGCAGGGTTTTAAATCATTGAAAATGTTCGGCTGTTACGCGCTGGGCCAGCTACCCTTAAGCCGTCCGCCAATGCGAACCGGTTCGATCCGTTTGGCAAGGCCGGTGGCATCGTCGGTTTCAACATAAATGCCGCACACCGTTGCCGGGCCGTCTGCCGGTTCGAACCGGCCGGTCGGCATTTTGGTGATGAATTTGCGGACCGAATTTTCCTTTTTCATCCCGATCACGGAATCAAAATCGCCGCACATGCCGACATCGGTCTGATAGGCCGTTCCGCCCGGCAATATCTGGGCATCCGCGGTCGGAACATGGGTGTGGGTTCCCAGAACAAGCGATGCCCGCCCATCGCAATGATGGCCAAACGCCATCTTTTCCGACGTGGTTTCGGCATGGAAATCGATGATGATCGCATCAACATTCTTGCCGAGCTTATGTTTGGCAAAAAGTTTGTTCGCCCCCTGGAACGGGCAGGACAGCGGGTCCATGAACAGCCGCCCCATCATGTTAACAACGCACACTTTTTTGCCCGACCGGGTTTTGAAAACATAATCGCCCTTCCCCGGCGTCCCGTCGGGGAAGTTCCACGGACGCAGAAGTTTTTCATCCTCGTCGATATAGGCAATGATTTCGCGCTGATCCCAGACATGATTGCCCGTCGTCAGGACATCGGCACCGGCATCATAGAATTCCTTGCAGATTTTGGCGGTAACGCCAAAACCGTGGGCCGCGTTTTCGACATTCACCACTGCGATATCGACCGAAAGACGGTCCCGCAGCATCGGTAACGCTTCAAGTGCTGCAGTACGGCCGGATTGGCCAAGAACGTCGCCGAGATGGAGTAAACGCATTGTATTTCCTGTTTCGTCGCACGCCCGAAATTCGGACATGACTGTAACCGATGCCCCTGTCAGACGCACCGTTTGATGCACAACATAAATGAGATGGGGATATGAATTAAGTGGGAGCCACCGCTGCCGTTGGCCATGTGGTAATTCCTCGTGACCTGCGTGTGCAGGTGGGCGCCGTATAACGAGACCACGGCCTCGACAGGGACAGCTCCCTAGAGAAATGAGCATCGGCCCCGGGAATTAGCGAACCTGACGAACAGGGCAGCCCCCGAATTGCTGCTGCACCCGATCGCCGCGAACGGCGCATCGAAAACAGTCAGCGTCCGGAACTTAGTCCTGCGAAAGCTTTTGCGCAATAGCTTCGATGCGAACAGCCATGCTTTCCATGTTTTCCGCAATCGCGTCACCTTCGGCGGCACTGACACTGCCGGGCTCCGGTGCCGCCATTGTCTGGCGACTGCGCAATTTTTCATGCACGTCGCCAAGCTCGTCGGCAATCAGAAGACTGGTCATCACCAGAAGGCGCTGCTCGCCAATCTGGCCAACCGCACCGGCAATCTCGCGAACCCGCTCATCGACATATTGCGCTAGGTTCATCAGGCGTTCTTCCTGACCATCGTCGCAGGCAACATCATAGCTGCGCCCGTTAATTCGTACTGAAACCTGTGCCATGGAATTTATGCCTGCTTTTGTTCGCGATCATCATCAAGGACCAGACGCAACTGCCCGACCGCACCATCAAGGCGGGCCGAAACGGTCTGGGTTGCTGTTGCGAGCTTGTCATAATCCTGACGCAAGGCAGCAAGCTGGCTTTTCAGGGTTTCGACTTCACCGGCAGCATCGGACTGGTTTCCGATGTCTTTGGCCATACGCGACTCCGCGGCAGCATCAAGACTGTCGATGGCCGCTTTTAGTCGGTTACTCGCTTCTAGCAAACGCGACATATTCAATATCCAGCTTTGTTAAACTACCCGGTCAGCACAGGCAAAACCTGTTCCTGATCACAAGATCGGCCACCCTGCCAACCGACTTTGTCATGAAAAAGGCTGATTTATTCCCGAACAAACCCGTGGCTTCAAATATCAGCCTTGGGGATCAATGCCCGAAAATCGTATGGAAAAGCCCGCCATGACATGCTGCACGATATGTGGTCCGTCCACTGAACCAACAGGATACAAGGAACACAGGACCGACTGGCAACATAGGGGTCAAGATCGGGACGCGTCAACAAGCACCATCGCCACATGACATGTTTGTCATTTTCGTTAACCGCAATCAGGACAACAGGCGCAGTTTTTCGACAGAAGCGGTTGACGGATGCCCCCTGTGCGGGCATGTTCCGCGCGAATTCCGTTAACATGGAATACATGTATTAAAAGTGTTTTCATCGCCCGACCGCGAAACCCCCAGGAACCGCATCCAATGACGACGCAATCAGAACACAACCGCATGGCCAATGCCATTCGCTTTCTTTCGGCCGACGCCGTCGAAAAAGCCAACTCCGGACATCCCGGCATGCCGATGGGCATGGCAGACGTCGCGACTGTTCTTTATACCAAATTCCTGAAATTTGATCCCAAGCACCCGAACTGGCCCGACCGCGACCGTTTCATCCTGTCCGCAGGTCACGGTTCGATGCTGCTTTATTCGCTTCTGCACCTTACGGGTTACGAAGATTTCGATCTGGATCAGATCAAGAATTTCCGTCAGATGGGCTTCCGCACCGCGGGTCACCCGGAATATGGCCATGGTGCCGGTATCGAAACCACCACCGGCCCGCTGGGTCAGGGCATTGCAACCTCGGTCGGTTTCGCGCTTGGCGAACGCATCATGAATGCGCGCTTTGGCAATGACGTTGTCGATCATTTCACTTACGTGATTGCCGGCGACGGCTGCCTGATGGAAGGCATCTCGCAGGAAGCCATTTCGATGGCCGGTCACCTGAAACTGTCGAAACTGATCGTCCTGTTTGACGATAACGGCATTTCAATCGACGGCCCGACCTCTCTGTCGACGTCCGAAGATCACAAAAAACGTTTCGAAGCCGCTGGCTGGGACGTGCAGCAGATTGACGGCCACGATCCGGTCGCCATCGAAGCCGCCATTGCCCAGGCAAAAACCACCAACACGCCCTCGATGATCGCCTGCAAGACCGAAATCGGTTTTGGCGCCCCGACCAAGGGTGGCACCTCGGCAACGCATGGATCCCCGCTTGGCGCGACCGAACTTGCCGGTGCGCGTGAAAAACTCGGCTGGACGGCCGAGCCGTTCGATATTCCGGCCGACATTCTCGACGCATGGCGCAGTGCCGGTGCACGCGGCAAGGCCGATTTCGATGCATGGGGTTCGCGTTTCGAAAATCTCGAAGCCTCCCTCAAGGACGAATTCGAACGTCGCGTCGAGGGCAAACTGCCGGAAAACTGGATTGACGCGTTCAACGACTACAAAAAGCAGATCACCGCTGAACTACCGAAAGTCGCAACCCGCAAATCGTCGCAGAACGTTCTTGAAGTCCTGACCAAGGCAATCCCGGAAATGATCGGCGGTTCTGCCGACCTGACCGGCTCGAACAACACCAAAACCGGCGTTCAGGCCCCGATCACCGCTGATGGCGGCTATCATGGCGGCTATATCTATTACGGTATCCGTGAACACGGTATGGCTGCGGCCATGAATGGTCTGGCACTTCATGGCGGCGTTCTGCCTTATGGTGGCACCTTCCTGGTCTTCACCGACTATTGCCGCCCGGCAATCCGTCTGTCGGCCCTGATGAACCAGCGTGTTGTCTATGTCATGACCCATGATTCCATCGGTCTTGGCGAAGACGGCCCGACCCATCAGCCGGTCGAACATGTCGCGTCCCTGCGCGCAATGCCGAACGTTACCGTCATCCGCCCGGCCGATGCGGTTGAAACCGCCGAAGCATGGGCAATGGCGATCACCAACGAAACCGGCCCGACCGTCATGGCGCTGACCCGTCAGAACCTGCCGACCCTGCGCACCGAATACCGCGAAGACAACCTTGTCGCGCGCGGCGGTTACGTGATTTCCGATTGCGACGGTGATCGTCAGGTCACCCTGATCGCGACCGGCTCCGAAGTCGAAATTGCCGTAAACGCACAGGCCAAACTCAAAGCCGACGGCATCAATGCCGCTGTCGTCTCCCTGCCAAGCTGGGAACTGTTCGACGCGCAGTCGCCGGAATATCGCAAGGAAGTCCTTGGCGACAAACCGCGCATCGCCATCGAAGCCCTGTCGGTGTTCGGCTGGGAAAAATACGTTGGCGACAACGGCAAAGTCATTGGCATGCACGGCTTTGGTGCCTCGGCACCGGCCGAAGTCCTTTACGAGCATTTCGGCATCACTGCCGAGGCGCTGGTCAAGGCAGCCAAAGAACTCGTTTAATTCAAGGGGCCGGATCGGTAATATGCCGATCCGGCCTTTTTTCTATGGGGTTGAACCCTAAGCCGTGATTGATACTCCCCAGGTACCAATCATCATAATTTTGGAGGGATGAATGGCTATTCGCGTAGCGATTAATGGTTTTGGTCGTATTGGCCGTCTGGTTCTGCGTGCCATCGTTGAAAGCGGCCGTACCGATGTTGAAGTCGTGGCCATCAACGACCTGGGTGACGTCGCCACCAACGCACATCTTCTGAAATACGATTCCGTTCATGGCGTTCTTGCCAATGACGTCAAAGCCGAAGGCAACGACCTTGTCATCGACGGCAAGGCGATCAAGGTCTGCTCGGAACGCGATCCGGCGAACCTGCCGTGGGGCGCTCTGAATGTCGATATCGCATTCGAATGCACCGGCATCTTCCTTGACGAAGCGGGTGCCGGCAAACACCTGACCGCGGGTGCCAAACGCGTTCTGATTTCCGCCCCGGCAAAGGGCGACATCAAAACCGTCGTTTACGGTGTTAACAGCGATACCCTGACCGCATCCGACATCATCGTTTCGAACGCATCCTGCACCACCAACTGCCTGGCACCGGTTGCAGACGTTCTGAACAAGACCGTTGGCATCACCAAGGGCTTCATGACCACCGTTCACGCCTTTACCGGCGACCAGAACACGGTCGACAGCCTGCACAAGGATCTGCGCCGCGCCCGTGCCGCTTCGCTTTCGATGATCCCGACCTCGACCGGTGCGGCCAAGGCCGTTGGTCTGGTTCTTCCGGAACTCAAAGGCAAGCTTGATGGCACCGCCATCCGTGTCCCGACCCCGAACGTTTCGATGGTTGACCTGACCTTCGTTGCCGGTCGCGACACCACGGCTGATGAAATCAATGCCGCGATCAAGGAAGCCGCAAACGGCCCGCTCAAGGGTGTTCTTGGCGTTTGCGATGCACCGCTGGTCTCGATTGACTTCAACCACAATCCGAACAGCTCGACCTTCGACGTCACCCAGACCCAGGTTATCGGCGGCAACTTCGTCCGTATCCTGTCTTGGTACGACAACGAGTGGGGCTTCTCGAACCGTATGTCCGATACCGCCGTTGCCATGGCGAAGTTCCTTTAATCGGAACTTGAAGCTATCGATCCGGATCAGGGCGGCCTTCGGGTCGCCCTTTCTGTTTGGCAAATCCCGACCCGGTGATATTTTGCCCCGATGAAAGACACCACAAACCTTTTCATTCGCATTCATGGCATGGCTGGCGGCCAATCAGCCTGCCGTGTCGCCGGTCTTGTGGCAGGGCATGCGCGGATCAATCTGCTGTCGCCCGAAAATGCCGGTGCGTCGCTTGGCGCGCAGTGGTTTGCCACCCTGATCAACAGATTACGAACCGAATTTCCCGATGCTCTCATTCACGGCATCCTTGATTGTCGCGGGCGTCGCGCATCGGCCCTGGCCGCGATGGAAACCGGACTGGATGCGGTATTGCTTGATGACGATCTGCCCGATGATCTGAAAGCCCGGCTTGAAAATCTCGGCTCAAAGTCGGGATGCCGGGTCATCACCGCCCTGCCCGCGCCGGACCGGATTTACGAAACCGGTGACGATTACCTGCCCGATGCGGAACTGGATCGGCGGCTTTCGGCGTTTTTGGCTGGGTGATTGCCAAAAGGGTGATGAAACGTTACATGATACGCAGTTTTTGATCAGGAATGACCATTGTGAACGCAGACGACCAAACCGGCCTTTATCTTCTGACACCGCCAAAAATCGATCTGGCCGTGTTTCCGGACCTTTTGAAATCCGTGCTTGATACCGGTGCGATTGATTGTCTGCAGCTTCGTCTCAAAGACGTTTCCGATGATGAAATCCGCAAGGCGATTGATGCAATCCTGCCGCTGTGCTCAGACCGCGACATTCCCCTGATCCTCAATGACCGCCCCGATATCGCCAAAAAATCGGGTGTTGATGGCGTTCATGTCGGCGAAGAAGACGCCAGCTACGCCGAGGCGCGCGCCATCATGGGCGAAGAACACATTGTCGGCGTGTCCTGCTATGACAGCCGCCATCGCGCCATGGAACTTGGTGAAAAAGGGGCGGATTACGTGGCGTTTGGCGCGTTCTATCCGACCCAAACCAAAGAAGCCAAAACCAGCGTCACCCCGGAAATCATCGAAATCTGGACGACCTTTACAACCGTCCCCTGCGTCGCGATTGGCGGCATCACGGCTGATAACCTTGGCCCGATCGTCGAAGCCGGTGCCGATTTCATCGCTGTCACGGGCGGAGTCTGGAGCCATCCGGACGGGCCGGAAGCCGGGGCAAAGGCGATCAAGGCCGCGATTGCCGCTGCCTCGGACTGAAACCCAGCCCGGTTTATCCCCTTTTAACCGCAGGGATTTGGCGCCAGCCATGCGCGAATGACGGTTTGCCATGCACGCAAACCCTGATCAATCTGCTTGCAGCAAATTCGCCAAACTGGTAGTTAAGCCCGACTTTAATGGGACGGGTGTCCCGCTTACATCGTGAATCTGTGATCTGAAAGAACGGTTGGTGCCATGAAAATCAACGGCAACGAAATCCGTCCGGGTAACCTTATCGAACATAAAGGTGCCCTGTGGCGTGCGGTAAAATGCCAGGCTGTGAAGCCGGGTAAAGGCGGTGCGTTTAACCAGGTTGAACTCAAAGACATTCGTACCGGCACCAAGCTGAACGAACGTTTCCGTGCCTCGGAAACCGTCGAACGTATTCGTCTGGAACAGAATGAATATACCTATCTGTTTGCCGATGGTGACATGATCACCTTCATGGACAGCGAAACTTTCGAACAGATCACAGTCAATGCGGAACTCGTCGGTGAACCGGCTGTATTCCTTCAGGACGGCATGGTCGTCACCATCGAATCCTTCGAAGGCGAACCGCTTGCCGTTACCCTGCCCGAACATGTTGTCTGCCAGATCGTCGAAGCCGACGCGGTTGTCAAAGGGCAGACCCAGTCTTCTTCCTTCAAGCCGGCTGTTCTTGATAATGGCGTTCGCATTCTGGTGCCGCCGCATATTGAATCGGGTACGCGCGTTGTCGTGAACACGACCGAATGCACCTATCTCGAGCGTGCAAAAGACTAAGGACATTCGTCCTTGGGCCTTCCTTTTTTACTTTCAAACACCGGGAGATGAGCCGTGCGTGGCGCCGCCCGTCGTTCAGCAAATATCAATGTCATGTTCAAGGCCGTCGAAAAGGCGGCCTATGGACTTAAACGCGACTTCGGTGAAGTCGAAAACCTTCAGGTGTCGATGAAAGGCCCGGCAGATTTCGTATCTGCTGCCGATCACCGTGCCGAAAAACGCCTGCGCGAAGAACTCGAACGTGCGCGTCCGGGCTATGGTTTCCTTCTGGAAGAAGGCGGCGAAATCAAGGGCTCCGATCCGGAGCACCGCTGGATCATCGATCCGCTTGATGGCACCACCAATTTCCTGCACGGCATTCCGCATTTTGCGATTTCCGTGGCCCTGCAAAAGGGTGACGAAATCATTGCCGGCATCATTTACGATGTCGCCAAGGATGAATTCTTCTGGGCCGAAAAAGGCGTTGGCGCCTATCTTGATAACCGTCGCCTGCGTGTTTCGGGTCGTCGTCGCCTGAATGAATGCGTTCTGGCATGCGGTGTTCCGCATATCGGACATGGCGATCACGCCGCGTTCGAAAAACAGCTTCATTCGGTCATGGATCGTTGTGCCGGCGTGCGCCGCATGGGTGCCGCATCGCTTGATCTGGCCTATGTTGCCGCCGGTCGCTTTGACGGTTACTGGGAATCCCATCTTAATGCGTGGGATATCGCTGCGGGCCTTCTGATGATCACCGAAGCAGGCGGCTATGTCCGCGATGCCAAAGGTGGCACCAACATGCTTGGCACCGGCAGCGTCGTTGCCGCCAACGACTATATCCAGCCCGTGCTGGCCAAGACGCTCAAAAAAGCCGTTACCGAGTAAGTATCAGCTTTTATTACCGTTTTTTGAAAGGGCATCCCTGCTTTGGCACGGATGCCCTTTTTGCATCCCGCCCCTTGCCAAAGGTCAAAGCGGTTGTTCATCATCAAGCTCTAAGCTATGGTACTTGCCGTCTGGCCAACCATATATCGGGGGGGCTGGATCGGGGTGGCACAATGAACAAAGAACAATGTGCCAAAAGATCGACACAAAACTGTGCGTTATAAAACAACGTGTTCAAACACAGGGTAACAAGGGGCCTGCGATTTGATGAAGGGGTATTCCAAGATTTCGGTGCTGGCATTCATGGCAGCACTGGGCGGTAATGCGGTTGTCAGTGGCGGTGCATCCGCACAGCAATACACCCCCGTATCCGTTGACGACAGCGTACAGGTAAACTGGGACGTTGCCGACGGCATCGGCGGACAACCGACCGTACCGAATTATCTTTCACCCTCGGTTTCGCGCGAACATATTTCGATCGCCGGCAGCGATCTGATCTATCCCGAAACCCGCCCGCATTCGGAATTCCTTGCCGCAGACCGCTTTGCGCAGGATGTCAGCGGCACGACATATGGTGACGGATTTGAAACCGTCGTCATTGATGGTGCCGGCAGCAACGATATCCCGACCCGGTCGCAATTTTACGGCGTCCCCGGTGTCACAACCAGCCCGTCCTATGATGATGGCGCAAATCAGGTGATCACGCTTAACCGGCCTGAACCGGCTGCAGCCCCGCGCGCCAAACCGGCTGCCCCGGTGGCAGCCGCAAAAACAGGCAGTGGCAGCGCACCGGTTCCGCTAAGCAAACCGACACCAACACCGCAACCGGCACAGGCACAGGCCGCGGCTCCAGCCGCCGAAATGGCCCAGGCATCCGAACCCCCTGCGGCACCAAAGGCCGAACCGGCTCCCGAAGCACCGAAAGTCGAAACAAAACCGGCTGAAATCGCCCCCCCAAAAGCCCCGCCGCTTCCGGCCGAGGAAACCAGACAGGCACCGCCTCCTCCGGCACCTGAACCGGTTATACCGGACAAGTCAAACGTGCCAGAGGAACCAAGCCCGGCGCCCGATACCACAACATCGCCGCAGGAAATGCTTGAACAGCGTTCCAGCAACGAGACGCCTGTCGCGCCTGCCCCGGCTCCAGAACCGGCCGCCGAAGCCGCCGCAGTACCACCAGCCGCCAAGGACCCGGTTGCATCTGCACCATCCGGTGCTGGCGAATACAGCCTGGCATTCGGTTCGGGTAGTTTCGAGCTGAACAACGCCGCACGCAGCCAGCTTGACAGCATCGTCAAAAGCATGGGCAGTGATGAAAACATGCGTATCCAGCTTCAGGCCTATGCCGAAGGCGATTCCAACAATGCCAGCAAGGCACGCCGCCTGTCGCTTTCGCGCGCCCTGCAGGTCCGTTCCTATCTGATCGACAAAGGTGTGCGGTCCACGCGCATCGATGTCCGTGCGCTGGGTGCCAATGTTCCTTCCGGCCCGGCGGATCGTGTCGATATCAAAACCGTTCAACGCTAGGATTGATCCGTCATGAGCAATAATTCGGCCAACGGCATGGCAACCCTTCCTGCTGTTACCAAACCGGGAAGCTATCTGACGCGGATGGGGATTTTCATCGCCGTTATCGCTGCCGTCGGTGCATTGCTGTTTCCGACTTTGTCCGATGCGTTCATGGCCAACGCGGTTCTGAACGGTTTGATCCTTGGCGTGTTTGTCGTCGGCGTGATCTATACGTTCCGTATGGTCGCAAGCCTCTCGGCCGAAGTCACCTGGATCGAGGATTTCCGCCGCAACCGTCCCGGCCTGACATCGCAGGTTCCGCCAAAACTGCTGTTGCCGATGGCACGCATGATGGCCGAACAGCGCCGCGACCGCCCGCAACTCTCGACCATGGCGACGCGCACCATTCTGGACTCGATCCGTTCCCGTCTGGATGAAAGCCGCGAACTGTCGCGCTATGTCGTTGGTCTTCTGGTATTCCTTGGTCTGCTCGGTACCTTCTGGGGCTTGCTTCAGACCGTCAACTCGGTCGCCAATGTGATCGGGGATGTCAATGTCGGCTCGGGCCAGAATATTGATCTGTGGTTCAACGAACTCAAGGAAGGCTTGGCCGAGCCGCTTGGCGGCATGGGAACGGCGTTTTCGTCCTCGCTCTTCGGTCTTGCAGGTTCGCTCGCCCTTGGACTGATCGACATGCAGGCCGGTCAGGCACAGAACCGCTTCTTTAACGAACTTGAAGAATGGCTTTCGGGCTTCACCCGCCTGTCTTCCGGCGGTCCGGTTTCGGATGGGGAACAGTCGGTTCCGGCCTATCTTTCGGCCCTGATCGAACAGATGGCGGACAATATGGAAGGGTTGCAAAACTCGATACAGCGGTCCGAAAGCTCGCAGATCAAGTCGCATAACACCCTGATCGATCTGGCCGACAAACTCTCGACCCTGACCGATCAGATGAAGGCCGAACAACAGCTTATGGTCAAGCTGGCGGAAAACCAGATGCACCTGAAACCGGTCCTTGATCAGCTTTCCGATTCCATGAAAATCGGCAGCTTCGGCATTGATGACAATACACGCGCCCATATCCGGTCCCTCGACAACACCCTTTCGCGCGTTGGCGAGGAACTGACAATGGGCCGTCAGCAATCGACCCAGGAAATCAGAAGCGAGATCAAGCTTCTGGCCCGTACCATCGCCGCGATCGCCGAGGAGGGTTGATCGCATGACCGGGTTGTCACGCCGCCGAAATCGCGACGTCAACACCTGGCCTGGCTTTGTTGATGCCTTGGCCACCCTGTTGATGGTGATCATTTTCCTGCTGATGATTTTCGTCGTTGCGCAGGTCTATCTGGGTGCTGCCCTTTCCGGGCGTGACCAGGCATTGAACGACCTCACCGCACAGGTGAACGAACTGACAAACCTGCTGTCGCTCGAACGCACCAACAATCAGCGCATGGAACTCGAACTGACACAGCTCACGACCGAGCTTTCCAACACCAGTGACCAGCGCGACGAATTGCGTGACCGTGCCGCCGCCCTCGCAAGCCAGCTTTCAGCCGCCGAATTGTCCGCTGACGAGATGGAAAAGAAACTTCTGGCCGCCCTCGCCAATCTCGAGGAAAAAGAGGCCGAGCTTAGCACCGCACGCGAAAAAGCCGACGAACAGATGGCCGATCAGGAAAGCCGCATTGCCGAACTTTCCGCCCTGCTGGCCTCGCGCGCAGCCGAACTTGAAGACGAGAAAAAGCTCAGCACCGAGGCACAGGCACAGGTCGCGGCCCTCAATCAGCAAATGCTGGCCCTGCGCCAGCAGCTTCAGAAAATCCAGGCTGCCCTTGAAGTCTCCGAACGCGAAAACGAAGACAAACAGGCCCAGATCGTCAATCTTGGACAGCGCCTCAATGCCGCCCTTGCCACCAAGGTTGCCGAATTGCAGCGCTATCGTTCGGAATTCTTTGGCCGCCTGCGCGAAGTTCTGGGCGACCGTCAGGATATCCGCGTGGTGGGCGACCGCTTTGTCTTCCAGTCCGAAGTCCTGTTCACATCCGGCTCCGCCGATCTTGGCGAAGAAGGTCAGGAACAGCTCGCAAAGCTTGGCGATACACTGAAAACCATTTCGGCCGAAATCCCCGACGATATTGATTGGGTCATGCGCGTTGATGGTCACACGGATAAAGTTCCGATCCGTAACCTGAAATTCGCATCGAACTGGGAACTGTCGGCGGCACGTGCCATTTCGGTGGTCAAGTTCCTGATCGAACGCGGCGTTCCGCCAAACCGGCTGGTTGCTGCGGGCTTTGGCGAATATCAGCCGCTTGATAACCGCGACGACGAAATCGCCTATCGCCGAAACCGTCGTATCGAATTCAAGATCACCGAACGGTAAGACCGGCACCATAAAGATCACCAACGGCACCCTTGATGGGTGCCGTTGTCTTTTCTGCCGCATTTCACTGGATCGGGAAAAATTCGGAACCAAGAACCACACCGGCACGTTGGTGGCTTAAGGGAGCCTTTCAATAAAAAGGAGGCCACAAATGTCCATCCTCAGGACCCGAAACGAAACCGTTGGCGTTTTTGATGACCTTCCCGCCCTGCAAAAAACTGCAGAGGATCTGGAGGAAGCCGGTTTCAAACATTCCGACCTAAGCCTGCTTGCGACCGAACGCACCATCGAGGACAAACTGGGCCATATCTATCGCAAGGTCGAGGATATCGAAAACGATCCCGACATGCCCCCGCTCGCCTATACCGCGCCCACTCCGATTGGCAATGCCGAGGGCGTTCTGGTCGGTGCCCCCATGTATGCCGCCGCCTTTGGCGCGGCCGGTGTCATGATTGCCGCAGGCGGCCCGATTGCCCTGACCATCGCGGCCATTGTCGGGGCAGGCGGCGTTGGTGCTGCGGCGGGCGGTGTGGTCGCGGCCATGATCGGCAAACGATATTCCGGTGAATTGCAGGACGAACTGGATCATGGTGGTTTGCTGCTTTGGGTACAGACCCCCGACGAGACAAAGGAAAACCGCGCCAAAGACATCCTTGCCCGCCATCAGGCCAAACTGATCGGCACCCATGAGGTGGCAAATCCGCACACCAAGCGCGATATGCTTTGACCACCATCCCTACCGCTATTGTCACCTGCCCTGAATAACCTTCTACCAAAGAAGCCCCCGGCAAATGCCTGTGGGGCTTTCTTTTTTTCTGGTCTGTATCGCGCCATGCCACTAAATTCACTGCGCTGCCACCGCATTTCCCATCCATCCGTTTTACCTGTTTGACGGAGCCACCATGCTGCGCGATATCTCGCCCCAAAACCTGTTCATGGGTATTCTTGCCGCCTTTGTCGGATCGGCCAGTTCCTTTGCCGTCGTCCTTCAGGGGCTTGGTGCCGTTGGTGCAACGCCCGATCAGGCCGCATCGGGCCTGATGGCGCTATCGGTCGCGATGGGTCTGTGCTCGATCTATCTGTCATTGCGCACCCGCATGCCGATCAGCATCGCATGGTCCACCCCCGGTGCGGCATTGCTGGCAACATCGGGCGCGATTGACGGCGGTTTTGCCGTGGCGGTCGGGGCATTTATTGTTTGCGCGATCCTGATCATCATTTGCGGCATCTGGAAGCCGCTTGGCCGTGCGGTTGCCGCCATTCCCGCCCCGCTTGCCAATGCCATGCTGGCCGGTGTGTTGCTGGGTCTGTGTCTGGCACCTATCAAGGCGGTTGCCTTCAATCCGCTTCTTGGCCTGCCGATTGTCATTGCCTGGCTGGTGGTCGGGCGGATCAACCGCCTGTTTGCCGTGCCTGCGGCCTTGCTGGCCTTCATCATTGTGATGGTGGTCGGCGTCGAGTTTCCCGAAAATACGCTTGGCAGCCTTGGCGGCGCCATCGTGCCGCCGGTCGAATTCGTCATGCCGGAATTCACACTGGCCGGTCTGGTCGGCATTGCCCTGCCCTTGTTTATCGTCACCATGGCATCGCAAAACATTCCCGGCACGGCCGTTTTGCGCGCCAATAATTACGATACCCCGCCCGGCCCGCTTTTTGCCACCACCGGCTTTTTCTCGTTACTTGCCGCCCCCTTTGGCGGGCATGCCGTCAACCTTGCCGCCATCATCGCCGCCCTGTGTGCGGGCGAAGACGCCCATCCCGATCCGAAAAAACGGTATTGGGCCGCGGCCTTTGGCGGGGTGTTTTACATCCTGTTCGGCTTGCTGGCAGGTCTTGTCACCGCCTTTGTCAGTCTGGCCCCCTCGATCCTGATCGAAGCGGTCGCGGGCCTTGCCCTGATCGGGGCGTTTTCCGGATCGGTGGTTGCCGCGTTCAAGGATGATGACGCCCGCGAAGCCGCCGCCGTAACCTTCCTTGTCACCGCCGCCGGTCTATCCTTTTTCGGGGTTGCCGGGGCGTTCTGGGGATTGCTGGCCGGGGGGCTGATCCATTTCCTGACCCATCTGCGCAAGGATAAAGCCAGCTAAAACAAAAGGCCCTGCTGATTATCAGCAGGGCCTTTTTTAGTGGCGCAGTCAAAAATCAATCCGGCTGCGGGATCGTCAGGTTACCCTTGGCATCCAGTTCCCAGAACGGGTTATACGCCACTTCCCAGGCATGCCCGTCCGGATCGCGGAAATATCCCGAATACCCGCCCCAGAACACCTTTTCCGCCGGTTTCTGAATGACGGCACCGGCTTTCTTTGCCTCTGCCATCACCGCATCGACCTCGGCCTCGTCACGCGTGTTATAGGCAATCGTCAGACCGGCAAAACGGGCACCGGTATCATCATCAAACAACCCGTCCTTGATCAAATCTTCCCGGCCAAACAGGCCAAGCGCCAGCCCGTTGGACAACTGATAGAAAACCACCTGCCCCTCGACCATCTGGGTAACTTTCCAGCCAAGTCCGTCTTCGTAAAACCGCCGCGACCGGTCAAGGTCCGCAACGCCAAGCGTAATCAGCGATACACGTTGATCCATTTCATGCTCCTGCTTTCAGGGTCAAACCCCTAAAGCACCCAAACCCGACACGAGACTAACACCCCGTTTCCCCATTGCCGAGCCCGGACTCGGCCACAGCCGAAATTTCGCGTCGCAGCATGTTCGCAATAAAATTGCGCATAAATCGGTACCGGAATAAGTAAATATTAAGTTGACCCAACGTCAACCTATGCAATCAAGCGTTTTGCACATTGCAATGCGAGTTGATTTGAAAAAAGGTCAGCATTCATTACCATTATCCTGTCAGACAGCGATCCGTCCCGACCAAACGCCAAAGCCGGAACGCCAATGACCGCAAAGAGAATTTTACGGGCCATACCAAAACGCTGCGCGCAAACTTATATCAATAAAAGCAGCGCAACTGGCCCACACGACCCCGCAATCAGAGAGAGATCCCGAGGGAGACTGGTCATGGCACAATTGGCGGCAATTAGCCTTGATGACAAATATACGCTTGAAGAAGGCCGGGTCTATTTGACCGGTATCCAGGCGTTGGTTCGATTGCCCCTGATGCAGCGCCAGCTTGACGCGCGCGCAGGCCTCAATACCGCCGGATGTATTTCCGGTTATCGCGGATCACCACTCGGCGGCCTTGATCAGCAGCTTTGGCGCGCCAAAAAATTCCTGACCCGACAGCAGATCGAATTTCAGGCCGGTGTGAACGAAGACCTTGCCGCCACCGTCGTCTGGGGCAGCCAGCAGGTCAATATGTACAAGGACGCCAAATATGATGGCGTCTTTGGCATGTGGTATGGCAAGGGACCGGGCGTTGACCGGTCGGGCGATGTTTTCAAACACGCCAACTATGCCGGTACGTCAAAACATGGCGGCGTTCTGGTTCTGGCCGGTGATGACCATTCCTGCAAATCATCCACCCTGCCCCATCAGACCGAATATGCCTTTATCGATGCGCAAATCCCGGTTCTGAACCCGTCCGGGGTTCAGGATATCCTTGATTTCGGGATCCATGGCTGGGCCATGAGCCGCTATTCCGGTTGCTGGGTCGCGATGAAAACCATCGCCGAAACGGTTGAAAGTTCGGCGGCGGTCGATGTCGCGCCCGATCGCATCACGCCGGTCATCCCCGATAATTTCGACATGCCCGAAGGCGGGCTCCATATCCGTTGGCCCGACACGCCAAAGGATCAGGAACACCGCCTGATGAAATACAAACTCTATGCCGCCCTTGCCTATGCCCGCGCCAACAAGCTGAACAAAACCGTCATCGACAGCCCGAATGCACGGCTTGGCATCATCACGACCGGCAAGGCCTATCTTGATGTCATGCAGGCATTCGATGACCTTGGCATATCCGAGGCCGATGCTGCCAAAATCGGCATCCGCGTGCTGAAGGTCGGCATGAGCTGGCCGCTCAACCGTGACGATGTGCGCGAATTTGCCATGGGCCTTGAGGAAATCATCGTCGTCGAGGAAAAACGCGCGGTGATGGAAAATCAGGTCAAGGAACAGCTTTATAACTGGCGCGAAGATGTCCGCCCGACCGTGATCGGCAAATTCGATGAAAAGGGCGAATGGATTCTGCCCTCGATGGATGAACTGACCCCGGCGCGCATCGCGGTTGTCCTCGCACAGCGCATCAATCGTTTCTATGACAGCCCGAAAATCCACGAACGCATCGACTGGCTGGAACAGAAAGAACGCGAAATCGCCGAACCGCGCCCGGATGTCGCGCGCATTCCGTGGTTCTGCCCGGGTTGCCCGCATAACAGCTCCACCAAGGTGCCCGAAGGCAGCCGCGCCATGGCCGGAATCGGGTGCCATTACATGGTCAACTGGATGGACCGTTCGACCGAAACCTTTACCCATATGGGCGGCGAAGGCGTCACCTGGATCGGGCAGGCACCATTCACCAATGAAAAGCACGTTTTCCAGAACCTTGGCGATGGCACCTATTACCATTCCGGGTCGCTTGCGGTGCGCGCCGCCGTCGCGGCCGGTGTCAACATCACCTATAAAATCCTGTTTAACGATGCGGTCGCCATGACCGGGGGCCAACCGGTTGACGGTCCGCTGACCGTGCCGCAGATCACCCGCCAGATGGCCGATGAAGGGGTGAAACGCATCGTCGTTCTGTCCGATGAACCCGATAAATATCCGGTCGCATCGCACTTTGCCGATGGTGTTGATATCCGTCATCGCGACGAACTGGAAAACACCCAGAAAGAACTGCGTGAAATCGAAGGTGTGACCATCCTGATCTTTGATCAGACCTGTGCGGCTGAAAAACGCCGCCGTCGCAAACGCAAACTGATGGTCGATCCGCCCAAACGCGTCTTCATCAACGATCTGGTCTGCGAAGGCTGCGGCGATTGCGGTGAAAAATCCAACTGCCTGGCCGTCGTGCCGGTCGAAACCGAATTTGGCCGCAAACGCGCCATTGACCAGTCGGCCTGCAACAAGGATTTCTCCTGCCTGAATGGCTTCTGCCCAAGCTTCGTCACCATCGAAGGTGGTTCCTTGCGCAAACCCGAAGCCGCCGCCAAAAGCGGTAATGCGGGCGATGCCATCTTCGCCAGCCTGCCGCGCCCGACCCTGCCCGATATCACCGATCCGTGGTCGGTTCTGATCACGGGTGTTGGCGGCACGGGTGTCGTGACCATCGGTGCCCTGCTTGGCATGGCCGCCCATATCGAGGGCAAGGGAATTGTCGGCCTTGATATGGCGGGGTTGGCCCAAAAAGGCGGTGCGGTCGTAAGCCACATCCGCTTTGCCGATACGCAGGAAAAACTCCATGCCGCACGCATTCCGGCGGGCGAAGCCAATGTGGTGCTGGGCTGTGATCTTCTGGTCGCGGCAAGCTTCGAAGGCCTTGCCAAGATGCGCCGCAACTTTACCCAGGCCGTGATCAACACCCACGAAACCGTCACCGGTGCCTTTACCCGCAACCCCGATTTCCAGCTGAAATCGAACGAACATATGAAGGTCATCTCGGACGCCTGCGGTGCTGATGCGGTGAACTTCGTCGAAGGCAGCGACATCGCCACCCGCCTGATGGGCAATTCGATTGCCACCAACCTGTTCATGCTGGGTGTTGCATGGCAGCGCGGCCTGATCCCGATCACCGAAGAAGCCCTGATGCAGGCGATTGATCTGAACGGTGTCGCGATTGATATGAACAAGCAGTCCTTCTATTGGGGTCGCCTGTTTGCCCATGATCCGAAACGCGTGCTTGATGTCATCGGCCCGAACGAGGCGGAGGCACATCCGATTGCCACCACGCTTTCCGACATGGTTGCCAAACGCAAGGCCTTCCTGACCGATTATCAGAACGCATCCTATGCCAACCGGTTTGTCGCACTGGTCGACAGGGTTGCGGCGACGGAAAAACGTCTTGATGGCGGTGATGATCTCGCCCGGACGGTGGCGAAATATTACTTCAAACTGCTCGCCTACAAGGACGAGTATGAAGTCGCCCGTCTTTATACCGATCCGGCTTTCAGGGCCAAACTCGCCAAGAACTTCACCGGCGATTACAAAATCCGGTTCCATCTGGCCCCACCGGCCCTTGCCGACAGGGACCCGGAAACCGGCCACCTGAAAAAGCAGGCCTTCGGTCCGTGGATGATGAACGCCTTTGGCATTCTCGCCAAATTCAAGTTCCTGCGCGGCACGGCACTCGATCCGTTCGGCCGGACCCATGAACGCAAAATGGAACGTCAATTGATCGCCGATTACGAGGCACTGGTCACCGAGGTCATCACTGGCCTTAACCATGACAATGCGCGGATTGCCAACGCCCTTCTGGCCCTGCCCGAACAGATCCGGGGTTATGGCCATATCAAGGATGGCAATATCGACAAGGTCAAAACCCGCGAGGCCGAACTGCTTGAACAGTTCCGCAACCCGCCGGAACATCTGAAAGCCGCGGAATAATCCGCTTGGCAAATTCTGCCAGAAATCAAAGGGGCCGCATGATCAGCGGCCCCTTTTTTATGTTGATGTTACGCCAATCGCGGTCGCGGCCCGCCCAGCGGGAAATGCAGATCGGGCAAAACCCGTGCTGCACGACGGCGCAAATCACGCACCGGATGTTCGCGAAGCTGACGGTTGCGGTAACTGGCGATCATGTCATCGGTCGCCTGATAGCCATCGTCAATCCCGCGATCAAGGTTCTCCCACGTCCAGTCGTAATTGATATGCGGTGAAACCGGGATTTCGATGATATCGATCTTCCGCCCGCTTTCGGCGACTTCACGCTTGAACGCCTTGACCGCATCCTCGCTTGCCGATGCGGCAAACAGCATGATCAGGTTGTTCAGCGCGTCATAAAGGTTTTCCGGCTGACGCACCTGCTTAAGGTCCAGAATACGGCTGACCCAGACTTCCTCGACATCGGGATGATGGTGCAGGAAGTCAAAGAAATTGACCGTATCAACCGTCGCCCCCTCGCAATAGGTATCGCCGTTTATTTCAACCGGTTCCTCGATAAACGGCAGGGCCGAACAGGCACACAGCGTCTGCGCATTCATCTGCGGCAGATTGTAATGGTCGGGCTTGTTGGTGAACAGTTCAAGCCGCTGCTGTGTCAGGTTATAGGCGTTATGGAAAAGGGCCGGTTTATCAGGCTGATACAACCGGTCGAAATCAAGCCGATCCAGGAACATGCTGTCGGGCGAATAGATTTTCGCCAATCCCTTGGTCTTGGTCTGGTACATCGCACCGATCATGAAGCGCGACAGCGGATTGACCGCCAGAATACCATTCAACAGCACATCGTTAAGGTTATGGGGTGTCCAGTATTTCGGATTGCCCATGAAATGGCGGACATGCTCGGCGGCCTCACCGATGGCTTCGGGGACGATCAGCCCCTGATAGCTGCCCGGGTTAAAGAAATAGGAAAGCCGGTTGGCGAAATCGGAAAAGAAATCCGGCGCAAAGGCCGATGCAATCGGAAAGCGTTCATAAACGCTTGCCGGGCGGAATATCTTGCGGAAAAACCCGATCGTCTGATCAAGTTCCTGTCCCTCGTCCGCCTGATGCCAGGCCACCGAAAGCCACGCACCGATGCAGGCAGATGACCAGATATCGAACGTGATATCGGGTTCCTGCTGAAGTCGTTTCAGAACCCCGATACTTAATCCGACGGCAGGTCCACCGCCGGACAAAAAGATTGCCCGCTTGATTTTTCTCACAGCTATCTCCCACTCATTTGTCGTTAAACGACTGAACACCCGAACGCTGCGTTGGAATAACGCCGCAGTTGCCAGCGCTTCCACCCAGGAGATATCAGCCCGTCTTGCGCGGGCCTCTGAAGCTAGGGTCAGGACCCATTAATTTGATTGGAATGGCAGGTGTTATATTTGCAAAATCCAAGGAAAAGCCCGCAGTGCGGGTCGGCATCCCGGACAAGGGGTTTGACGTCGGAGTTCGCAAATATAGCACCTGTCCTCCGGATCAATCAGATTTGCACGGGCTACTTTGTCGCAAAACCTTGAAAGATACATATCTTCCTGCGGTTTTGCTTCGCGTATCCGCACAAATCTGATTGACCATTGCAACCAAATTAATGGGTCCTGACCCTATAAGCATTATAACCTATTCAATATTTAAGATAATTTACCATTCGACATCAAACTTATGAAAGTTTGGAACAAATATAGACCATCGAATAGTGTGAAAACCCAAATATCTATACCAGTAAAATGCTTCGTAACTTTTATTTCACTATTTGTGTGACGACCGTCACAGGAAAATAGATACTTCCATGAACGAAAAACATTACAAAATGGAAAAAGGTCACCCGACGGGTGACCTTTGACATCTCTTGCGATTCGGTACCGATTACTCGTAATAACCGACCATAAAGATTTTGCCGTCATGCGGCTTTACCCAGGTCTTCTTTTCGGCAAGTTTCTTGGTTTCCGGGTGGGTCCAGGTATAGTTGGACCAACCGCCATCCGGGTTCGTCTTGCCGGTTTCCACCATGTCACGAATGATGAAATTGCTGTTCACATCCTGAAGATCCCAGATTTTCGGATTATTGATCAGCTTCGGATTGATCGCATGGGTCAGGAACGTGCCCTTTTCGCCGTCGGCGACAATCACATAATACTCGTCAAAAACATATTCGCCGTCCTTGTCGTTGAAGGTGGCAAAGGACTGATCCTGGCCAACTTCGTCATAAAGTGCGATGGCCTTATCAACCAGCCCCTGTGCGGTTGCCGCCTTGTCCTGGGCCTGTGCAAGGCCGGTGGTCAGGCAAAGTGCGGTCATGGCAGATACAAAAAGACGCATAAGTGTTTTCATCAGGTAATCCCCTTTGATGAACCTGTTGGAAGAAAAATGGAAAATGGATCAGACCGCCCGCAAACGGGCGACAAGCCCGTCCACGGAAGAACTCAGACCGGTCATCTGACGACCAAGTTCGCCGGTTGCCTGCCCGACGGAATCCGCGGACTCGCGTGTGGCACGGGCGATTTCACGCACATCGCCAATCCCGCCCGATACGGTTTCGGCATACCCGGCGGCTTCCGAAATGCTGTTGCTGATCTGGCCCGTGGCCGTCCCCTGCTCCAGCACGGCATCGGCGATGGCTTTAAGGATACCGTTGACGTCATTGACACTGGCAACAATCGTCTGGATCGCCTCGACCGCAAGAACGGTTTCGGTACGGACATTGGCGATTTCCGATGCGATTTCCTCGGTCGACCGTGCCGTCTGGCTGGCAAGGTTCTTGACCTCGTTTGCCACAACCGCAAAGCCCTTTCCGGCGTCCCCGGCACGGGCCGATTCAATCGTCGCGTTAAGGGCAAGAAGGTTGGTCTGTTCGGCAATATTGCCAATCAGTGCCGCAACATCCTCGATCCGGACACTGGCTTCTTCAAGCTTGCGGATTTTGGCATCCGCATCCAATGCCTGCTCGCTTGCGGCCTGTGCGCGTCGGCTGCTTTCCTGGATTTCGTTGCTGATCTGGGAAATCGCGGCGGCAAGGCTGTTGGCCGCCTCTGAAATCTCGCCCATATTGCGGCTGGATTTACCCGACGCATCATAGGCATTCTCGCTTTGCTGATCGGTGCGTTCGGCATTGGTCAGCATCGCACTGGCCGATGCCCCGATCTGCTCGATCGCGGCACTGACCGCGGTTGCCGTTCCCTTGACCGATGTTTCGATCTCGGCGGCAAGTTCCTGCATGGTGCGGCGTTTTTCCTCGGCCGCCTTGGCTTCGTCCTCTATGCGTTTGCGCTCGGCTTCCTGCAAACTTTCTGCATTCTGGCGGAACACTTCAACCGCACCTGCCATGCTGCCCATTTCATCGGTCCGCCCGGTAAAGGGCACATCGATATCCGCCCTTCCATCGGCCAGTTCGCGCATGGTCGCGGTCAACCGTTTGACCGGCACGCCGATCACGCGCGTGATGGCAAAACTGATCAACACCATCGCAAGGACGGCAACAACCGATGCAATGATTGTCTGGTTCTGGGCTGTCATGCCGGCTGCCATCGCATCCGAACTGGCAACATCCATGCGATTTTCCGCCGTTTCACGAAGCTCGGCCAATGTCGCCATCAGGCTTTCGTAATCCGACTGTGCCGACCATGAAAAACTCAGCGCCCCGGTATACTCGATATCAAGCATCCCCAGAACCTGATCGATCTTGGCAAGGTAATCTTCGTAAAGCTTGGCCGCACCTTCCGCGATCTCGCGTTCCGGCCCCGGCAGGTTCTGATCACCCAGCATCTGGGTAAAGGCATCGCGCGCCGCCGTAATCTGCGACTGCAATTCCGCATTCACGCTGCTCATGCGGTCTTCGTCAACGCCTGCCGCCGACCATGACAGCAGGCGATAAACCGTCTGATGAACCTTGGTGACATTACGGTCGATATTGCCGATATCGCGGACCTCCGGATAGGCCTCCGAAACGGCAAATTCCAGACCGTTGCTAAGTGATACGATCGCGCGTCCCCCGATGACGCCCACAATGGCAATGGCGATAACCCCGATCAGCGGCAGGACCGCCAACTTGGTACCGATATTCAGATTGACGAAAGTTTTCATTCTGTAACGTTCTAACCAATTGTAACTACAAGGATATCAGGCAACTGCCCCAACAGCTTCCCGGAAGATGGTGACTATGGCGTCACCCTTGTTTTTGCGATGTCCCTTAACCAGCTCATTGGCGACACAACGATCATTCGCCGACCCCATTTCGCCAGATGCGAAATGCGTGCGCGGCAAATGCCGATTGTTTGTTTTTATTGAAAATCTGATGACATGCCGGGCTTGGATAGCCACAAGCAGATGCGCAGTCCCGCACCGGATAAAGTTCGGATCGGCATACCGGATGTAACGCCCCCGCGCCCCGATGCCATCCCCCGATACAAGCCCAAAGCTTGCAGCCGCTCTCGCAGCACGTCCCATCCCCGCCATCGTACCCCCACGATCCGACAGGCGCGCAAAAATGCACCCCGTCATACAGGTTTCCGCGGCATAAACCGATCTTGATCGTTTCCAGGGATATTTTCTTCTATCACCTGACCGCGCGGCAGAGTGTAGTCAGCGACCACTAGCGCAACCAAGTGACATGTTTGTTAGGATATTAGTTCAAAAATGAGACAAGAAATACTACCCTAAGGTATCCGTTTCCTATCGGGGTATCGTATAAGTATTACATCGCAAAGACTTATACATTCGCAGATTTATACTATTCTCTAATTTAGTTTTTCATGCTTTACAGAACGAAGATTTCACCATCCGCTTCCGGAGTCATCCGGCCTGCTGCCGTCCTTCCGAATGAAATCAGTAATTTCTTTCTGCGCGCTGCTGACAGTTTCTGATCCGGCTCCGGCGCGGGGCGGACAATGGCCGCCTCAAACCGGTCAGCAACGATCAATCCGACATCAACCGGGATCAGGTCGCGCGGAAATTCCATCGGCACGGCAAAGAAAAACCGGTCGCAATAATCAAGATAGCTTTCCCACTTCTGATCAACGCGAAAATCCTCGACCGATGATTTGACCTCGACCGCCCAAAGATCGCCCTTTTCCCCCAGCGCCAGCACATCAAGCCTCCGCCCGTTGCCAAGCCTGAGCTCGGTCAGACAAGCCATGCGATGATGATACAAAAGACGGCAAACGCCTTCTGTGACTTCGCTTGTGATTTGGGGGCGATTGCGGTCATTCATCGCCACAGGATACAAAAACAAAAGCCCGCTCGAAAGCGGGCTTTGCATCTTGGCGCGACACTCCTGACACAGCAGATCAGCTCATGCCAAGCGCACGTTTGTAAACCTCAAGGATTTCTTCCTGTTCGGTGCGTTCGTGATCTTCCATTTTGCGCAGACGGATGATCTGGCGCAGGATTTTCACGTCATAACCAAGCGCCTTGGCTTCACCGTAAACTTCCTTGATATCAGCCATCAGGTTGGCTTTTTCTTCTTCAAGGCGTTCGATGCGTTCGACATAGCTCGCAAGCTGATCGGCTGCGATTCCACCGACTTCGGTCATTCCTGATATTCTCCGATCATGTTTGCGCAGCGGAAACCGGTGCGCTGAATTTCAATGCGGCGCGACGATACTCAATGCGCTTTGCCATGACAAGACCCGTTCGCCCGGCAAATTTCAGACGGCTTTCAAACTGCCGATTTTTCGCCGGGCACCGTATGCGCAATCAGGTGATCGGCCACCGCAAGCAACGCGTCGCGCGGGCTGGCCCCGTTTTCTACCGCATCGGTATAAATCTCGCGCTGGCGGCGTGCGCTTGTGCCACGTTTGATAATGGTGCGCGCATGCTCGATTTCCGCGACACAACCGAAATGCTCTGCATCCGGGCGGATCAGTTCGATGATTTCTTCAAGCAGATCGGCATAGGGCACAATCTCCGCCCGGCCAAAATCGATCAGCCCGGTTTTATCCCCGGCATCACTGCCATACCGGCACGCCCGCCAGCGGTTTTCACGCACCAGCATATTCGAATAAATCCGCCACCGCTGGTTATTACGCCGCAAACGATACAGCATCCGCATCAGACATCGCGTGATCGACGCCACACAGACCGCATCTTCCAGATCGGTACAGACATCGGCAATCCGCATTTCAAGCGTCGGCCAACGGTCACTGGGGCGCAAATCCCACCAAAGCTTGGTGCCATCCTCGATCACCCCGGCCTGGATCAGCATATCGACATGGCGGCGATATTCCGCCCATGATCCGAACACTTCGGGCAAGCCGGTACGCGGCAGGTTATCAAACACCGAAAGCCGGAAGGTCTGAAGCCCGGTATCACGTCCCCGCCAGAACGGCGAACTGGTGGTTAGTGCCAGAAGATGCGGCAGAAAATAGCTCGCCTGCGCCATCAGCTCGATCCGCAGGTCATCATCCTCGATCCCGACATGCACATGCATCCCGCAAATCAGAAGCCGGTCGACAACCGTGCGAAGGTCACGCGCAATCGTGCTGTAACGTTCGCCCTCGGTGTGTTTCTGGCTGTCCCATTGCGCAAACGGATGGGTCGATGCCGCCAGCAACGCCATGTCATAGCGCCCGGCAATATCGGCAACCGTGCTGCGCATATGCGTTAACTGGTCACGCGCCTCGGCCGCACTATTGCAAACCTTGGTGCCGGTTTCGACCTGACATCGCATGAACTCGCTTGATACCTGATCGCCAAGTTCATCCTTGCAGTCTTTCAGAAAATCCGCTGCCGGGTCCGTCGCCAGATCGCGACTTTCGCGGTCCACCAGCCAGAATTCTTCCTCGATCCCGATGGAAAAGCCCGGTTCGCGCGAATGGGACACCGCCAAATCAGTCTCTCCTGATTTTATAAAGGTTCGGGTCGGCCAGGATGTCGACAAAGGCATCGCCAAGGATTTTGGCCCACTTCTCACATCCCGCATCAGTATCAATCAGATCCTGGCGGATTTCAATCGACACACAGGGCAACCCACCGGCTTCGCCGTGATGATCAATGGTGTAATCGGCCATATGCTGCCCGGAATAGGGTTCGTTATCACCAATCGTCAGATCGGGATTCTGTTCGCGCAGTTTCGCCAGCAACGGCATCGGAATACGGCCATCCTGATCCCAAAGCACGCCGATCTCCCACGGGCGTTCAAACCCTTGGAACACTGGGGTAAAGCTGTGAATGGCGATCAGGGCCGGGACGATTTTGTGGGCATGGAAATTGGCAATCCGTTCTTCGATGGCCCCGTGATAGGGCAGGAAAATCTCGCGTATGCGCTTCATATGCTCCGTCGGGGAAACGTTTTTGTTTCCCGGAACCACCGTCTGATCGGCGATTTCGGGCATCCCGGTCGGGTCCCAAAGCTGCCGGTTGCAATCGATCACCAGCCGAGAAAACCCGCCCAGAACCGCCGGGCAATCAAACCGTTCAACCAGAATTTCGGTCACTTTGCGCGCCCCGATATCCCAACCGATATGGCGTTTGCGTTCTTCTTCCGGCAGGCCCAGCGTGCCAAGGCTTTTGGGGATTTCGCGCGAAGCATGGTCACAGACAAAAAGCGAATGCCCCTTGCCGTTCTCGTTCAAAACCTCAAACGGTGCGGGATCATCATGGCCCAGCAGCGACCCGGTATGGTGGCTCACGCGAATTCTCCTGAAATTGGGGCAGCTTGAAATTTTCGGCTCCGGAACCGGCACGAACCGGCACATCGAACCCTGTTGAACTATCAATTTATTGCTGGACTGACAAGGTCGCCCGCACGTCCTCTTTACAACAGTTCAACGGACACTTTGCAGCAACGCCAAACATCCCGTAAAGTGGTATGACCAATAAAACCAAACGCGTTTGTCGGCTGGAGTACAGTCGCTGCTGGAGTGTTCAGAACATGCCGCCTGTCAAACCTGTACCGTCTTCGGACACGGTTGATGCCAACCGGCCCAAAAGGATTGCCGATCAGGTTGCCGACAAGCTTCTCGACATGATCACCGCGGGCATGTTCCTGCCCGGTGATCGTCTGCCGGGCGAACGACAGCTTGCCGAGGACATGAAAGTCAGCCGCGTTTCGGTCCGGGCCGCCCTGCAAAAGCTTAAAACCCGTGGTTACCTTCGCGCGGTTCAGGGCGGCGGCACCGAAGTCCTGTCTTCGACCGGGGTCGAAATGGATACCGCGATGACCGATCTTGTACGGGACTCGCTTAACAATCTGCGCGACCTGCAGGAAATCCGCTGCACGCTCGAAACTTGGGCCGCGCGGCGCGCTGCCATCAACGCCAGTGACGAGGATATCGAACTGCTGCGCATCGCCTACCGGCAGGCCCACGATCCGCGTCGCGCGCCAAAATACCGTGCCGATGATGACCATCGCCTGCATATGATGATCGGCCGCGCCAGCGGATCAATCATCTATTACCACGTCATGAAAATGCTTCACGATGTCCTGCAGGCGGCCCTGACCGAAATCCGCTTTAACAATCTGTCCGGCCCGTCCTTTGACCGGATGGTGCAGGAACACCATTATGCGATTGTCGAAGCCATCGCCGCCCGCGATCCGGACGCCTCGGAAAAAGC
This sequence comes from Thalassospira lucentensis, assembly GCF_001613805.1. Lineage (GTDB taxonomy): Bacteria > Pseudomonadota > Alphaproteobacteria > Rhodospirillales > Thalassospiraceae > Thalassospira > Thalassospira lucentensis_A. The sequence continues at coordinate 182,895 of NZ_LPVY01000020.1, read as the reverse complement.
CATGTCCGAACATTTGCAGGCGGTCATCGAATATTTCAAACTGGCCGCGGTGAACAAACCGAACTGAGCCGCAAATACAATTACAAGAACGATAAAAATACGACCATTCAGGGAAACCAGACATGACGACATCGCGCGACACGCTTTTGCAGTTGATGGATGCCGCCCTTAAGGCCGCCGATCCTGCGGTCCAGATTCCGCGCAACCTGCCGACAAAGCCCAAGGGCAAAACCATCGTCATCGGTGCGGGCAAGGCATCGGCCAATATGGCGCAGGCGTTTGAAAAGGCATGGGATGGCGATATTTCCGGTCTGGTCGTCACCCGCTATGGTCATGCGGTCCCGTGCGAGAAAATCGAAATTGTCGAAGCCTCCCACCCGGTCCCAGATGAAGCCGGGCAAAAAGCCGCCCAGCGTATTCTTGATATCGTCAAATCCGCTGGTCCCGATGATCTGGTGGTCTGCATGATTTCAGGCGGCGGATCGGCCCTGCTGGCCCTGCCCGGTCCGGGCCTGACACTCGAAGACAAACAGGCAATCAGCAAGGCCCTGCTTCATAGCGGTGCGACCATTTCCGAAATGAACTGTGTGCGCAAACACCTGTCCGCGATCAAGGGCGGCAGGCTGGCCGCCGCCGGTGCACCCGCCCGCATGGTGACCTATCTGGTATCCGATGTACCGGGCGACGATCCGGCAATCATCGCATCCGGTCCCACCGTTGCCGATCCGACAACCGGGCAGGACGCGCTTGATATCATCCGCCGTTACCGGATCGAAATCCCGCTGGCCGCGACCGAACTTTTGAATAACGACATCCATGAAACCGTCAAACCGGGCGACAAGTGCTTTAACGGGCATGAAGTGATCATGCTGTCACGCCCGCAGGATAGCCTGGAGGCCGCAGCAAAGGTCGCCCGCGACCTTGGCATCAATCCGGTCATTCTGGGCGATGCCATCGAAGGCGAAGCCCGCGAGGTCGCCATCGTCCATGCCGGGATCGCCCATCAGGTCGCCAATCACGGCCAACCCGCCGCCAGACCCTGCGTGCTGCTATCGGGCGGTGAAACAACCGTCACGGTCCGCGCAAAGGGGGGCCGTGGTGGCCGCAACAGCGAATTTCTGCTCTCCCTCCTGATCCAGTTCCGCGATCACGCCGGGTTCAGCGCGCTTGCCATTGATACCGACGGCATTGACGGCAGCGAAGATAACGCCGGTGCCATCATCGACCCGACAAGCTGGCAAAAGGCGATTTCAGCCGGTATCGACCTTCGGGAATATCTGGCCAATAACGACGCCTATAGCGCATTCGCCAAAATCGACGATCTCCTGATCACCGGCCCGACCCTGACCAACGTAAACGACTTCCGCGCCATTCTGATCGAATAACCCCGATCAGGATTTCGGCATCCACGGGCGGATCCAGTCAAGACCGGCATCGGTATTGCCATGCGGCTTGTATTCGCAGCCGATCCAGCCGTCATACCCGACCCGGTCGAGCATATAAAACAGGAACGGGTAATTAAGCTCGCCGCTATCGGGTTCGTGCCGTCCCGGCACACCGGCAATCTGGATATGGGCGGTTTTGTCCAGATGCCTGTCCAGACGGGCCGCAATATTCCCGCCAACAATCTGCGCGTGGTAAATATCGAATTGCAGCGCCAGATTGGGATGATCAAGCTGATCAAGGATCACGGCGGCCTGCTCGACCGAGTTTAACAAATATCCCGGCATATCAATCGGATTGATCGGCTCGATCAGGATTTTGACCCCGGCCTGTTCGGCCAGATCGGCGGCATAAAGCAGATTGTCGCAATAAAGCCGCGCCAGCTCGCCCGCATCCTCGCCCTTGCCCATCAATCCCGCCATGCAATGCACCATTCTGCATCCGGTCGCAGCCGCGTAATCAAGCGCCCTGACCACGGAATCGCGAAACGCATCCTCGCGCCCCGGTCGGCAGGCAAGCCCGCGTTCGCCCTTTTCCCAATCGCCGGTCGGCATATTGAACAAAACCTGTTCAAGACCATTATCGCTCAATAGCGATTTGACGCTTGCCATCGGCATGTCATAGGCGCCGACATATTCGACCCCGCCAAACCCGGCCGCTGCCGCCGCCGCGAAACGTTTTTCAAATGGCAGATCGGCAAACAGGAATGAAAGATTGGCGCTGAAACGGGGCATTGGACACCTGATCGAAGCATGGGTTCGGGCCGTCATGGTTTCGCATCACCGCCGCCGCGTCAATGCCAAAGCAGGACGGCATCCCGGGCACCTTCATCACCCGGCACCATCTTTGGCAATTTCGTCCGCAAGCCACGCACCGAATGCCTCGATTTCCTTGATATTGGCACTCTTGCCGGTATGGATCAGATGATAATGATGCCCTTCCATCACCGGGCCGAATGGCTGCACCAGAAGCCCTGCGGCGATTTCCGAACGCACCATTGCCGAACTGGCCAGAACAACGCCCTGCCCTGCGATGGCGGCCTGAATGGCGTGGGTATCGTCACTGAAACTAAGCCCGCTTGATAAATCGACATCATCCAACCCGGCCAGCTTGCACCACCGCGCCCAGGTCGGCGTTGCCTCGTCCGGGCGCAGCCATTCCAGATGCAAAAAGGTCTGCCCGCGCAGGTCGTTGGGCTGTTGGATGTTTAACATCGGGCTGCACACCGGCGCAAAGCGGTCGGCAAACAGGGTTTGCACCACCATGCCCGCAAAAGGCCCCCGTCCATATCGAACCGCGGCATCGGCCATCCCGGAATTAAGGTCAACCACCTCGGCGGAGGTATGCAGCCGCAAATGGATATCGGGATGTGCTGCCTGAAAACCGCCAAGGCGCGGCAACAGCCATTTGGCCGCAAACGACGCCAGCACCGACACCGTCAGGCTGCGCTGCTGCTTGCGCGCCTTGACCCGATCAATGGCAACGGCAAAACCGGCAAAGCCATCGCGCAATGTGGGATAAAGTTCCTGCCCGGCGGCGGTCAGTGTCACCTGCCTTGGCTTGCGGTCAAACAATCGCACACCAAGGGTTTCTTCAAGCAATCGTACCTGATGGCTGATCGCGGTCGGTGTTACGGCAAGTTCGGACGCCGCCCGCTTGAAACTAAGGTGCCGGGCGGCGGCTTCAAAGGCGCGCAGGGTCGCAAGTGGGGGCAAGGGCATATGGATGAACTCAATTCATCTATTGGCTGAGATATTCGATTTTGATCAAAACCTGTATCCAAGTCAAATATTGGGTAACGCAAATCGAAACAGATGAACAAAGATCATCACTCACGATCAAAGGTGCCCCATGACAACCATTCTTCATATCGACAGCAGTGCCCGCCCCGGCCGATCCGACACCCGCGCCCATGGCTCCCACTCCCGCCGCCTTACCGCCAAATTCATCGAACAATGGCGCGCCACCCGCCCGGATGACGAAATCATCTATCGCGATGTCGGGGCCAATCCCCCCAACCCGGTAACCGGTGACTGGGTTCATGCGGCCTTCACCAAACCGGCCCAGCGCGAAGACTGGATGCATCAGGTTCTGGCCGAAAGCGACGAACTGCTCTCCGAACTGCTGCGTGCCGATGTGATTGTTGCCGGGGTGCCGATGTATAATTTCGGCATGCCCGCCCAGATGAAGGCATGGATCGAAAACATCGTCCGTGTCGGCGTCACCTTCGGTTTTGACCGGTCGCGTGATGGCGAACCGTACTGGCCGATGCTGACCGGTGGCAAATCGGTGGTGGTCTTATCCTCGCGCGGCGATTTCGGATATGATCCGGGTGGACGTGTTGCCCATCTTAACCATGTCGAAGGCGGCGTCTTCGCCCCGCTGGAATATATCGGCATCACCGATCAGCACAGCACCGCCATCGAATATGACGAATTCGGCGATGAACGCACCCAGAAATCCATCGCTGATGCCGAGGCAAAGGTTACCGATATCGTCATGCAACTACAGGCACGTCACACGCAGGTGTCCGATATCGCCATGACGGCATGAAAAGCCTGATGGCACCATCACCGGGGAATGGATCGGCCCCTCATTCCCCCGGTGGTGTTCTTGTCGTTTTTCTGCCCCGGGCTTGATGCTGCGCTTTGGGCGGGGCTTGCCTGATCCGATACCTCGCCCGCCATCTGTCCGGTGATCAGACGCGCGCCTTTTTTGCGGAACAGATAACTCCAGACCCACTGCACCATCACAAGGGCGGGCGCGCGCAGACCGATCAGGAAATAGATATGCGCAAGCCCCCAGAACCACCACGCCAACCAGCCGCGCAGCTTCAACCCGTTCAGGTCAATCACCGCCCGATGACGCCCAATCGTCGCCAGATTTCCAGCATGGCGATAGGCAAATGGCGGCGTTTCACGGCTTGCCATATGATCAAGGATACGCCCGCCAACATACTTGCCCTGCTGCTTGGCCGCCGGGGCAATCCCCGGCACCGTCATGCCATCGCGCCACGGCACATGCGCCGCATCACCGATGACAAAAACATCCTCATAACCCGGCACCGACAGATCGGTATTGACCATCACCCGGCCACCCCGATCACATTCCCGCCCGGTCCAGTCGGCCAGATGATCAACCCGAACCCCCGCACCCCAGATCACATTGGCGCTCGGAATGAATTCATCGCCAATCTGCGCACCCATCGCGGTAATGTCGGAAACCTGCTGATTGACCCGAACCTCGACCCCGATTTTTTCAAGGGATTTGCGGGTATATTCCGATAGATCCTCCGGGAATGCGCCCAGTAATCTGGGGCCACCTTCCGCAAGGATGATGCGTGCATCACGCGGATCGATCCGGCGGAAATCATGGGATAATGCCTGTTTGGCAAGCTCGGCAATCGCCCCGGCCATCTCAACCCCGGTCGGCCCGCCGCCAACCACGACAAAGTTCAGCAACCGGCGCCGTTCTTCCGCATCTTCGCTGTTTTCCGCGCGCTCAAACGCCAGAAGCAGGCTCTTGCGGATATCGGTCGCCTCGGTAATGTTTTTAAGACCCGGTGCGACCATCGCCCAGTGATCATTCCCGAAATAGGATGTCACCGCCCCGGTCGCGATCACCAGATAATCGTATGAAAGGTCGCGATCCCCGGCGATGATCCGCCGCCCCGGCAAATCAAGCCCGGTGACCTCGCCCATGAAAACGGAAACATTGGGATAGCGGCTGAAAATACTGCGGATCGGCCAGGCGATTTCGGCCGGTGACAGGTCGGCGGTCGCGACCTGATAAAGCAGCGGCTGAAACAGATGATGATTGCGCTTGTCAATCAGGATGACATCAACATCATCCTTGCCCGCAAGTTTCTTGGCAGCACTCATGCCCCCGAAACCCGCGCCAACAATTACCACCCGTTTTCTGTCCGTCATGCCGGTCATGCTCCTGTCATGCATTTGTCCGACCCCGGCTCTAGCTAGGCAGGAACGGGGTTATTTGCAAGTTATTCAAAAAGAACAATTGGATGGACAATTCTGTCCGCCTTTGCTGGAACGCGCGACAAGCTGATGCGTTCCGATTATAAGGATCACATAGTTCACCAAGCCCCAAAAGAGGCCCGCCATGACCGACGAATTTGTCCTTCATCCGCAACTTGCCGCCGATACCGATCTCGTCACCGACGGGCCGCTATCCCATATCCTGCTGATGAATGACGCCCGCTATCCCTGGCTGATTTTGGTCCCCAAACGCGCCAATCTGGTCGATTATGACGACCTGAGCGCGGATGAACGCAAATTGCTGGGCGATGAATGCGCCGCTGTTTCGGCAACGCTGAAACGTCGCTTCGACGCACATAAAACCAATATCGCGATGCTGGGCAACATGGTCCCGCAACTCCATTGTCATGTCGTCGCCCGGTTCAAAAATGATGCTGCATGGCCCGGCCCGATCTGGGGCGTCGGCAAGGCCGAACCTTATGACGAGGAAACCGGCAATGAACGGCTGGCGATCCTGCGGGCTGATCTGATTTCAGCTTTCAAGCATCTGTAATTTCCCGCTTTGCCGCTCCTTGACGCATATCAAGGAAGATGAATTTGGAATAATGCAAAAGACGGACAGAACGAATTTTCGGGATGTCCGTCATGCAACTCGCCCTTTACGAAAAATACGACCTGCGTCTGCCGCGCTATACCAGCTATCCGACCGCACCGCATTTCAGTGCGTCGGTGAATGGCAAGGCTTTCGAAAGCTGGCTGGGTGACCTTGATCCCGCACAACCCTTATCGCTTTATCTGCATATTCCGTGGTGCCGGGAAATGTGCTGGTTCTGCGGCTGCAACACCAAAATCACCAAACAATATGACCCGGTCGGCAATTTTGTTGTCGCCCTTCGGGCTGAAATCGCAAGCCTGCTGTCAAAGCTTGACCCCGCGCATCGCTTCAAGGTGTCGCACATTCATTTTGGCGGCGGCAGCCCGACGGCACTGAAACCCGAAGACCTGCGCGCGATCATGGCCGATCTGACCGATCGCATCGATATCCTTGACGATGCCGAAGTCGCCCTTGAAATGGATCCGCGCACCGCAACCCCGGAATTTATCGATGCCATGGCCGATTGCGGCTTTACCCGCGCCAGCATCGGCATTCAGGATTTCAACCCGTTTGTCCAGCGTGCGGTCAACCGCGTGCAATCGTTTGAGCTGGTCGAAGATGTCATTGCCCGCCTGCGGGCGCACAGGATTTCGGGCATCAATGTCGATCTGATGTATGGCCTGCCGTTCCAGACGGTCGACAGCATCATCGAAACCGTTGATCAGACGGTCACGCTCAACCCCGACCGCCTGTCGGTATTCGGCTATGCCCATGTGCCATGGATGAAAAAACACCAGAACCTGATCCCGACCGAAGCCCTGCCCGATACCGCAGCCCGCTGGGCCCAGTACGAGGCCATCCAGACCCGGCTGACCTCACACGGTTACAGCGCCATCGGCCTTGACCATTTTGCCCGCGATGACGACGCCATGGCCATCGCGCAGAAAAGCGGCCTTTTGCACCGGAATTTTCAGGGTTACACCACCGACCGCGCCGAAGCATTGATCGGCTTTGGCCCCTCGGCCATTTCATCCCTGCCGCAGGGCTATGCCCAGAACGACCCGGCTCTTGCCCGCTGGCAACGTGCGGTCGAGGCGGGCGAATGCGGCATTGAAAAGGGTATTGCGGTCAGTGACGAGGACCGCATCCGGCGCGACATCATCAATGAACTGATGTGCAACCTGACGGTTGATGTTGCCGCCATCTGTGCCGATCACGGCACCTCAGTCGACCGTTTCACATGGGAAATCGGTCGCGTCCGCGCCATGACGCAGGATGGCATTGTCGAAGTTAACGGCACACACATCACCCTTACCGAAAGCGGCCGACCGCTTGTCCGTGCGGTTTGTGCGGCCTTTGACACCTATCTTGATCACGCCCACGGACGGCATTCACAGGCGGTTTGAGAATTGCTTCAAATTTGCTTGGAAACATGGGAGTATCTATAATAGCTAATTTACCATGGGGAATATAGATGGCCGTAGTTGCACATGACTGCCCGCACTGCCAAGTAAAGCATGTTGGCCATCACGTTGTGGCTGAGTATCGCCCCCCAGCATACCGTAGAGAAATCCACTCATTTCTGAGATGTGGCCACTGTGGCCGGGCTTCTGTAGCTGTATTCTTGGTTTTAGAAGGACGCGGTTTGTCAGGGTCTCATGCTGAAATTAGTCAGCACTTTGGAGTATACCCCAATGCGTTTCAACTTTTAAGCTTTGCACCAGCAGGTGATACGCCCCCCATCCCGGAGCATCTTCCAGAAACGGTAAAAACATATTATTCAGAGGCAATTATGAACATCAAGATTGCCCCAAATTCTTCTGGAACAATGTTTCGTAAAACGCTTGATGTCGCGATCAAGCAAATTGCTCCGGACACAAAAGGAAATTTAGTAAATCGAATAGATAAAGTTGCAAAAGATGGACTAATTACAAAGGAGTTGGCCGAGTGGGCTCACCATATTCGTATTGAAGGCAATGATGCGGCACATGATGAGGACCCCTTTACTATTGATGAAGCAATGGCACTTCATAAATTCACTGAGCTTTTAGTTATGTATCTGTTCACGCTCCCGGGCATGCTTGCTGAGAGAAAACTAGCGACATCCGCAGAAATGGACGCCGCTGATTAGCTCTTCAAGAGGTCTGGTTCAAACTAAATTTACTATCGATAGACTCCTTGCGAACAGTCAATCCCATTCATTTACCAGCCTATCGGCGCCTACGATCCGGCCGTTTTATCCGCCAGTCCATGAATGCCCCATTTCCTCGCCGCCAAGCCAACCCCGCCGCATCGCCAAACACCACCAATCGGGTAGACCTCGGCCATGTCCCTGTTGCCCCGCCCGCCCATCGCTTTCGGTGATGCCGGAAACGCTTCTCACCCCAAAGGCAACGGCGTTGTCGCATGGCAGGCACAAACCCCGCCATCGATGACCGGCCTTTCGGCATGTCCGAATGCGCCATCGGGTCCATCGCCAGGCCACGCCAGCCAGTTCAGCCAGCCGATCCAGTGCAGACGCAATTCGGGCCTACTGATCCTCGGCATTGTCGCGCTTCACCGACCGGACTGGCCCCGGACTAAACTGGACCGAACCAACTTCGCCTCGCCCCGGTTCCCGCTGCCCCGAACAAACGCCCTTGCCCCAAGGGCACAACTCTCCCGTCATGATAAACCACAGTTTTTCGTAAATTTCCCGCAGCCTTACGGCCCGGACGCACCACCGCCGTAATGGCTTTTCCATGCGCCAGTGATGCCCCTTTGGCGATACCGTCCCCGCCATTTCATCCCGTCAGATCGCTGTCCCGTCATCGTCTCATTCCTGTTTTTGCAACCCGAAACGCAAAAAACCCGCAAAAGCGAAGCACGCTTTGCGGGTTTTGTCTCCGGACCCATTTGTCCTGTTGACTTTATCTTTATGCCACAACAAAAAGAACAAATCAAGAACAATTTTCCAGAAAACCGGAAAAAGTTCCCAGCGAAAATTCACCTCGATATAAAAGATATATTTCTCAATATCTTAACCAAGTAAATCAGCTTCGCCGGTCTTGTTGTTCCCTCACAGCAGGATCAGTCCCAATCAGGAGCCAGCCCGTCTGGGCTGACGATCCGGCCGTTTTTATCGGCCAGACCATGAATGGCCTGCATTTCCTCGCCGCTGAGTTCGAAATCAAAGATATCGAAGTTTTCCGCGACCCGGCTTTCGGTTGCGGTTTTCGAAAGGGCGATGACGTCATTCTGCTGCAACAGCCAGCGCAGAACCACCTGTGCAACTGACCTGTCATGCGACTTGGCGATCTCGCCAAGCTGCTCATTCTCCAGCACCTTGCCATCGGCCATCGCATAATAGGCGGTCAGCGCCATGCCATGCTTGCGCGCGCCATCCATGACCTTGGTCTGATCGATGAACGGATGATATTCGACCTGATTGGTCACAAGCGGCGCATCCGACAGGGCGGCGGCCTCGTCCATCAGGGCAATGTTGAAATTGCTAACCCCGATATGGCGCACCTTGCCTGCCTTGTGCACCTCGTTAAGCGCACCGATCTGATCGGCAAGCGACACATCCTTGTTTGGCCAATGCAAAAGCAGCAGATCGACATAATCGGTTTTAAGCTTTTCAAGGCTTTCATCGACCGACTTGCTAAAGGCATCATGCCCGTAATTGCTGACCCAGACCTTGGTGGTCAGGAAGATGTCCTTGCGCGGAACGCCGCTATCAAGGATCGCCTGCCCGACGGCGGCTTCGTTGTCGTAAATCTGGGCGGTATCGATATGGCGAAAGCCGGTTTTGATGGCCTTCGGAACGATACGCAGAACTTCGGCTTCGGGCATGCGAAACGTGCCAAAGCCAAGGGCGGGAATCACCGCACCATTTGCAGATACATCAAACATCTGAATTCCTCATTGGAAATGTCGCGACTGTCTTCGCAACGGCTGCCAAACCCGAAGGTTCCGATAATTCCGGCACTCAGGCCGATTTGCGCACCGTCAGGATGACAATCCCGGTAATCACGACCAACCCGCCCAGCATCTGGGCCGGGCTGATCATCTGTTCCAGCACCACCCAGCCAAACAGCAGGGTGGCAATCGGTTCCATATTCATCACCGGCGCATTGCGCGCCATATTCAGCCGCGGCACCGAAATGAACAGGACGGAAAAGGCACCACCATACAGCAGTACCAATGCACCAAGCCCGAACCAGCCCGGTGTTGCGGATGGCAATGCCATTCCGCCCGGCACCAGTTCGGCAAAACCGGCAATGATCATCGATGCAAACACGATCACCATGGTGAACATGCTGCGCACCGATCCGCGCAATGCCGATAATTTGTGATCGGTCACCCAAAGGGCGACAGCAAAGGACGTTGCCGCCCCCAGCGCAAAACCAATCCCCTGCCACCAGTTCGCACCAACATCACCATCCATCGCCAGAACACCTGGCACATCAAGTGCTAAAACAAGCCCCGACAGGATGAACAGCATCAGGGCTGCCGATTTCAGGGTCGGCCGTTCGCCGCCCAATGCCCAGGTCAGCAACGCCAGAATGATCGGGAAACTGTTGGCCGTCAGAAGCGCAAGTGCGACCGGAATGCGCGCCACCGCCGAATACAGGCACAGGCTTTGGATCGTGACCAGAAGCCCCAGCAGCAATTGCCATTTGCGCGTCCCGGCCGGCAGCCGGATCGTCTGGCGTTGCCAGATCACAAGTGTAATCAGGATCGCCAATGCCACACCCGACCGGCACAGGATCGCCAGAAGCAACCCAGTACCGTTTTCAAACGCCAGCCTTGCCGCTACATGGTTCCCGGCAAAGGAACAGGCAACAACAACAAGGATCAGAACCGCAATCTGGCGGGGGAAATGTTCAGGAACGGCAGCAGGCAGCGCAGTCGAAATGGACATATCAAAACCGGTTTTGTGGGGCGAACAATCAGAAAACGCCAGAAAGACCATTAAAACAAGCCTTTCCGGCAAAGGGTGCCACATCCGGTGCACGGGACGTGGCAACCCCGATATCGGTTATGCGGTCTGAAGGACGTTATCGGACCGGCGATCAAGCACACCGCTGATCATGGTCAGACCAACCGCAAACGCGACCAGAAGGGCCGCAACCCACGGCGTTGCCGACAGACCAAGCGACGAGGAAACAACAATCCCGCCAACCCACGCCCCGATCGCAATACCAAGGTTAAAGGCCGCGATATTCAGCGCGGATGCGACATCCACCCCGCCCGGACGGTGCAGCTTTGCCAGTTGCACGACATAAAGCTGAAGCCCCGGCACATTGGCAAACTGCAGGAAACCAAGGGCCGCCAGCGTGATAACCGCAAGGACCGGCGACACGGCGGTAAAGGTAAAGATCACAAGTGTGACGGCCTGCAAGGCAAACAGGATGGTCAGTGCACGGACCGGGTTCCGATCCGCAACACGCCCACCGGCAAGGTTGCCAACCGCAATCGCAAGCCCATAGAACACAAGGATCAGACTGACACTGGATTCACTGAAACCCGTAATGTCCTGCAGCACGGCAGACAGATAGGTAAAGGTGACGAACGTGCCGCCATAACCAAACGCGGTCATGCCAAACACGATCAACAACCGCCCACTGCCGAGCACGCGGACCTGATCAACCAGGCGTGCGGGCTCCGCCCGGCTGAGGTTCGAGGGCAGCAAAGCCGCAATCCCGGCAAAGGCAATCACGCCAAGAAGCGAAACACCCCAAAAAGTCGCACGCCATCCCAGCATCTGACCGATGAAAGTTCCCAGCGGCACGCCGGTTACAATCGCAACCGTCAGCCCCATGAACATCATTGCAATCGCCGATGCCCGGCGGTTTTCCGGCACCAGATCGGCGGCAATCGTCGCCCCGATCGAGAAAAACACACCATGCGCAAAGGCCGAAATCACCCGCGCAACCAGAAGCATTTCATAGGTGGGGCTAAGGGCGGCGGCACTGTTGCCAACCACAAACAAAGCCATCAAACCCAGCATCAGGGTCTTGCGATGCATCCGCCCGGTCAGGGCGGTTAAAACCGGCGCACCGAATGTGACGCCAAGGGCATAAACACTGACAATCAACCCGGCCATCGGCAGGGTCACCGAAAGATCGTTTGCCACGGTCGGCAAAAGGCCGACGACGACAAACTCCGTCGTGCCGATCGCATAGGCCGCGATCGTCAACGCAAATAAAGCAAGCGGCATTTCAATTCTCCGTCCCGCGCGCCATGCGACTGCGGGCACAAATGGTTGGTGGGGCATCCAGCCCCCTTCATTGCCGCCCACTATGCCGATGGAATGCTTGCACGATAATCCGGATTGCGCGACAAATGCTTTTGAATTGAATTCAAAGCCGGAGGCTCAGTTGGATAATCGCGCAGGGGAAATGGAAGTCTTCATCCGGGTTGCGGAACTCAGAAGCTTTTCCGAAGCCGGGCGAAAACTGCATCTGTCACCATCGGCTGTCAGCAAGCTGGTGACACGGATCGAAGACCGGCTGGCGACCCGACTTCTGGTGCGATCCACACGCGGATTGCAGTTAACTCCCGAAGGCGAAATGTATCTGGTCCGCGCCCAGCGTGTCCTTGATGAAATTGACGATGCCGAACGTGCGGTCGCAAGCGGCGGCAAGGCCGCCCCGCGTGGCCGGTTGCGCGTCAATGCCTCCATCGCGTTTGGCGTGATGTATGTTCAGCCGCTGATCCCGGCCTTTCTCGAACGCTATCCCGAGGTCGAACTGGATTTTTCCCTGACCGACGGGATCATTGATTTGCTTGAAGAACGGGCCGATATCGCCATCCGGTCCGGATCATTGCCCGACTCATCACTAAAGGCCCGCAAACTAGTCGAAAGCAGCCGCACCATCGTGGCATCACCGGAATATATTGCCAAACGCGGCCTGCCCCGCCACCCGGATGATCTCGTGGATCATAACTGCCTGCGATTTAACTTTCCGATCCCGATGAGTGAATGGCCATTCATCAACCCCGAAACCGGAGAACGGATTGGCCGGACGATCACCGGAAATTTCCAGTGCGACAGTGGCTCGGCCATGCGCCGCCTTTGTCTTTCGGGGCTGGGCATGGCGCGGCTTGGCCGGTTCCATGTCCAGGGCGACCTCAAGGCCGGAACGCTGGTTGAAATCCTGCCGGACTGGAACCCGAATGAAGAACAGCTGATCCATGCGATCTTTGCCGGGCATGAACATCTTGCCGCGCGCATCCGGGCCTTCATCGATTTTCTGGTTAATCATATCGACCCGTACGGAAACGGCATCCGAATTCCGTAACAATTAAAGCGGCTTAAGAAACCGGCGCGCTCAGCAATTCAAGGCAGCGCTGTGCCACCATGCGGGCCGGTTGCAGGGACGGATGTTTGAACGGTACGATTTCGGTATTTGGCAACAACGGCCTGGCATAATCACCGTCATACAATGCCTGATGCAAAAGCTGATGGCGCGGGTTTGCGATACCGTCAGGGGCATAGATATAAACCCCGCCCGGTGCGGCGGCGGCCTCGCAACACATTGAAACCGAGTCACCCGTAACAATCAGGATATCTGCCAACGCCAGATAGCCGAAATACGGATTTTCCGCCTTCGCGTTCCAGTCATGCAGGTGATAGGGCACGCCAGATGCGCTCAGCATTTCTGCAATGATTGCCTCGTTTTCCTGCCCGGTGCGGCGGCTCGTCGTGACAAGCAGGCTGCCATCTATCGCCTTTGTGGCCTCAATCGCCCGCCCGGCCAGTTCACGCGCCATGCTGGCTGTGAAAACCGTGGCCTTGGTGCTGCCGCCAATGATCAGGGCGATATGTGGCTTTGGCAGTCCCTTGAAATGCGGGCGCCAGGTATCGGCTTCGATCAGAAGGCGCGTTTCGGTCACGCGGTGCGGGGCGCCGGGAATTTCCAGAACATTGTCACGTGCCGCCATCCGGTCATGGGCAGGAACGGCAATCAGGTCAAACGCCCCCTCGCCTCCGTCCGGACGCATGATCTGGCAAATCCGTGTATGGCCGTTGCTTTGCTTTTTGATCCAGCGCGCAATCGGTGCGGTCCGCCGCCCTGCGGCAATCACCAGATCGGGCCAGGGCGCGACAAGGCGCGCACGCGACGCGATATCCACCCCCAAAAGGCTGGCGCGGCGGATAACATTGGGCAGGCGCGCCAGATTGGTATAACCGATATCGATCCGCTTGAAGGGCTGTGCCAGTGCTTCTGCCACGCCGACGGCCTGATTGACGTTTCCGGCGCGATCATCGGCCAGAACCCAGATCAGGTGTGCATCATCATCGGTCATTCAGGGTCGCATCCTTGTCGGACTATTGATTTCCCGTGCAGGCAGGAAGTGCTGGGTCAACGCGGGCGCCAGTCACTTTCTGATTGGTACAGACAGTCCGCACTTTTATCAAGCACCTGACGCGCGCAGCCTTTTTCGGCTATGCTTTGTTACCAATATGTCATCATAATACATTGGCATAATCTGAAAAACGGTCCGACGGGAAATGCTCAAGACATCAATATCCGCAAAGCGAAGTGCGCGGCTGGTTTTGGCCGGCATGCTGATATTGCTGCCTGTTACCGTCTGGCTGACCACGGAACTGTGGCGCGAAACCCGTCTTGTCGAAATCACCGAGGACGGCCGCAACAAGCTGGAACTTTACCGTTCCAACCTTCAGGGCGCGATCAAGGAACACGAATATCTTCCGATCACGCTTGCCAGTGACAAACGCATCATCGATCTTGCCCTGCATTCCAGCCCGTCAGACGCGGCCGAGGTCAATGTCTATCTGGAAAAACTCGCCGCCGACAGCGGTGCATCCGACATCTATTTCATGGATCGTAACGGGACGACAATTGCGGCCAGCAACTGGAACAGCGACGCATCCTTTGTCGGGCGTAATTTCGCGTTTCGCCCCTATTTCAAACAGGCCGAAGCCGGACTGACCGGTCACTATTTTGCATTTGGCATCACGTCAAATGTGCCGGGCTATTACATATCGCATCCGGTGCGCCCGAACGGCACGGAATTCGAAGGTGTAATGGTGGTGAAAACCCATCTGGAAACGCTGGTGCAACGCTGGGCGCGTGGGAATGAAAACGTTCTGGTGACCGATGAAAACGGCATTGTCATCATTACATCCCGCCCCGAATGGCGGTTCCGCGATCTGATTGGCATCTCCCCGGAAGACCGCCCGGAATTAATGCTGTCGCGCAAATACGGTGAATATCCCCTGGACCCGATGCCGGTTCACCAGGGCGAATGGCCCGGCAATGACGGGATCGGCATCCTGTCCCTTGCCCCGGCACAGATCATAACGCCCGAAGCCCTGCAATCAGGCCAGCCCGCCACCACAAATGCAGAGACGGAAGCCACGGAAAAAGCCCCAAAAGATGCCAAACCCTATCTGGTAATCCGAAGCCCCCTGCCCAAACAGGGCTGGAACATTTACCTGCTGACCGACAAGGCGGTTCTGGATCAGTCGATCCTGACCGCCGGTTTCATTGGCGGGGCGATGCATATCATCATCATGGGAACGATATTTGTTCTGCTGCAACGCCGCCGCGCGATGCTTGAACAAATCGAAATTCGTGACTGGTCGCAACGCGAACTGGAACGTCAGGTACGGCTTCGCACCGCCGACCTCATGAGCACCAACCTGCGCCTTGCCGAGGAAATCAGCGAACGCCGCCGCACCGAGGATGCCCTGCGTACCGCACAGGCAGAACTGGTACAGGCAGGCAAGCTTGCCGCCCTTGGCCAGATGTCGGCAGGCATCGCGCATGAAATCAACCAACCCCTGACCGCCATTCGAAGCTATGCCGAAAATGCGTTGAAATTCATTGCGCGCGGCAATGATGAAACCGCCAGTCGCAATCTGGGCCGGATTTCCGAACTGACCGAACGCATGGGCCGGATCACCAACCATCTGAAAACTTTTGCCCGCCGCCCCAAACACGACACGCACCCCGTTGCCCTTGCCGGTCCACTGGAAAAGGCGATTGACCTTTTGCGCGAAACCGGGCGGGCCGGACTGGCCGATATCCGGTATCAGGCAGCTGAAAACATCGCACTGGTGACCGCCGAGGAAAACCAGCTCGAACAGGTTTTCCTCAATATTCTGAGCAACGCAGCCGATGCCTGCCGCGATGAGGAATTCCCGCAGATCAGCATTATGCTGGAAGAAAAGGATGGCCGCGTTCTGGTCGCGATTACCGATAACGGCCCCGGTATCCTGCCCGAAAACCTGCCCAAACTGTTCGATCCCTTCTTCACCACCAAGCCGTTTGGCGACGGGCTTGGGCTTGGGCTTTCGATCTGTTATGGCATCATGCGCAGCTTTGGCGGCACGATACGTGCGGAAAACCGCCCGACGGGCGGGGCCTGTTTCACAATTGAATTGCGATGTGTTGAACAGATGACCGGGCATGACGGCACATCAACCTCGACGTCATCGCCGATGCCTGATACAACATCCGGCCAAACCGCCGAAACAGAAGGCATGGAAACGGATCTGCTGGTACATCGTATGATCGCCCCGTGATCCGGAACGGATTAAAAGGGGAAGGCATTTGAACAACTCGGCCCATTGCGTTCTGTTTGTCGATGACGACGAAGATGTGCGGGAAGCCGCACAGCAAACGCTGGAGCTTGCCGACATCCCTGTCGAATGCCACAGCGATGCCGGTTCGGCGCTGGAACGCATTCGCCGCGGCTGGCCCGGAATCCTGATTACCGATATCCGCATGCCACGCATGGATGGCATGGAATTGCTGTCCCAGATCCGTAAAATCGAACCGGAAATGCCAGTGATCCTAGTCACCGGGCATGGCGACGTTGCCACCGCGGTGCGCGCCATGCGCGAAGGCGCGTTTGATTTCATCGAAAAACCGTTCGATCCGGACCATTTCATCGATGTCGCACGCCGGGCCATGGCCCATCGGCAGCTTGTTCTTGAAAACAGGACGCTCAAGGCTGAACTGGCCCGCCACAGCAAGGAAGTATCGGGCCTGATCGGGCGCACGCCCGCCATGGAAAAGCTGCGCACGCTGATTGGCAATATCGCCGCGACCGATGCCCATGTCCTGATCAATGGTGAAACCGGTGCCGGCAAGGAAGTCGTTGCACGCACCCTGCACGAGGCATCCGGCCGCCCCGGGCAGTTTGTCGCGGTAAATTGCGGGGCAATGCCAGAAAACCTGATTGAATCCGAACTTTTCGGCCACGAAGCAGGTGCCTTTACCGGGGCTGAAAACAAGCGCATCGGCAAATTCGAATTTGCCGACAAGGGCACCATGTTCCTGGATGAAATCGAAAGCATGCCGCTGTCCCTGCAGGTCAAGCTGCTGCGTGTGCTACAGGAACGCGCGCTGGAACGATTGGGATCGAACAAGTTGCAACCGATTGATTTGCGTGTGGTTGCCGCGACCAAGATTGACCTGCGCGAGGCATCATCACGCGGGGCATTCCGCGAAGATTTGTATTATCGCCTGAATGTCGTGCAACTGCACATTCCGCCATTGCGCGATCGAAAGGATGACATCCCCCTTCTGTTCCAGCATTTCATGAAAGAGGCGCAAGGAAGGTTTGGCCGGGAATTTGCGCCACTAAACGGCACCGAAATCGCCCGCCTGACGGCCCATGACTGGCCGGGGAATGTCCGCGAATTGCGCAATGCCGCTGAACGCCGGGTGCTGGGCCTTGATCCGTTTGCCGGTGACAGCGCACAGACAATCGAAAATATCCTGTCCCTGCCCCAACAGGTCGAAGCCTTTGAAAAAGGCGTGATCTGCGAGGCACTTCGTCAGCATGGCGGCCATGTA
Source organism: Thalassospira lucentensis (assembly GCF_001613805.1). Taxonomy (GTDB): domain Bacteria; phylum Pseudomonadota; class Alphaproteobacteria; order Rhodospirillales; family Thalassospiraceae; genus Thalassospira; species Thalassospira lucentensis_A. The sequence continues at coordinate 165,040 of NZ_LPVY01000020.1, read as the reverse complement.
ACGGCAACGGTCAATGCGCTGGGTGTCCCGCGCAAAACCTTCTATGACAAACTTGCCAAATACGGCATCGTCCCGGCTGAATTCCGCAATAAATCGGACGGCTGACACCACTTGGCAATGTGTCCTTAGGCGTCGATCATGCTTTACCAACGCCACCGGCCGGGAACCGCTTTTCCAGACAGTTCTGGTATTGGTCCTACCAATGGCAGACCCTGATTGCGCCCAAAATCCCGTAATCGATAAAAAAATTGCATTTTCAACTTGAGATATTGTGCGGAAGACCGCACATTGCGAAAGAGGGATGTGCGGGAAAGACAACAAAAATAAGAACTTACGCTGCACCGCACCATCGTGAAATACACCGCAAACCGCTGATATTACTTATCGTAATGGCAGATATGCAGAACTGGCCCGGCAATTGCAGTATTGCACCCCAGCGCCAGACGGCGACCTGAACGACGCCGATAACTGGCGCGCTACTGGGAAAACGCACAAAGCTTATAGGGAGACTATTGATGCGTCCGATTACCAAAAAACTTCTCGCAACCAGCGTTGCAATGGCAGCTGTTCTTGGCATGACCAGCGCAGCATCCGCACAGGTTGTTGTCAAATATGCTCACGTGGTTGCCCCGAACACCCCGAAGGGTCAGGGCGCTGAGTTCTTCAAAAAGCGTGCCGAAGAAATCCTTGGCGACAAGGTTAAAGTCGAAATTTACCCGAACTCGCAGCTGTTCGATGACGACAAGGTTCTGCCGGCAATGCTCCGCGGTGACGTTCAGCTTGCTGCACCGTCGCTTGCGAAATTCGGCAAATGGACCTCGAAGCTCGGCCTGTTCGATCTTCCGTTCCTGTTCAACGACATGGAAGCTGTTGAATGCTTCCAGAAAGGTGAAAAAGGTCAGGAGCTTCTGCTTTCGATGGCTGACAAGGGTCTCACCGGTCTTGGTTACTGGCACAACGGCCTGAAACAGCTTTCGGCCAACAAGCCGCTTTTGACCCCGGCTGATGCCGCTGGCCTGAAATTCCGTATTCAGAGCTCGGACGTTCTTGCTGCCCAGTTCGAAGCTGTTGATGCCGTCCCGCAGAAAATGGCATTCGCCGAAACCTATTCGGCACTTCAGACCGGCGTTGTTGATGGTCAGGAAAACACCTGGTCGAACATCTATTCCCAGAAGTTCTTCGAAGTTCAGGATTACATCACTGAATCCAACCACGGTCTGCTCGACTATCTGGTCGTGACCTCGACCAAATGGTGGGACGGTCTTGATCCGGAAATCCAGGCTGGTCTGAAACAGGCCATGGACGAAGCAACCGAATACTCGAACGGTCTATCGGGCAAACTGGCCGACGAACAGCGCCAGCTGATCGTTGACTCGGGCGAAACCGAAATCGTCAAACCGTCTCCTGACGATGTCAAAGCATGGCGCGAAGCCATGAAGCCTGTCTGGGCGCAGTTCGAAGGTGATATCGGTGCCGATCTGATCGAAGCCGCCGCCGCCTGCAACAAGTAATTCCTCGAACCTAGAGGACCGTTACCGCTATGATTAAAACGGTCGTTGACCGGCTGGAGGAGGGCATTATTGCCCTCCTTCTCGCCGCCATGACGGTACTGACTTTCGTCAATGTCGTTCTTCGTTACGGCTTCAATTCCGGTATGACCTGGTCGATGGAAATCACCGAATTTCTGTTTGCCTGGCTTGTGCTTTTCGGCATGTCTTATGGCGTCAAGGTCGGATCCCATATCGGGGTCGATGCCCTTGTCCAGCTGTTTGCAAAACCCGCCCAACGCATCACCGGTATCTTTGTTGCCCTGGTCTGCATGACCTATGCCGCGCTCATTCTTTACGGCGGCTGGGAAAGTATGGCCTTCTATCACATGATCGGTATCGAGGCCGAAGATTCCCCGATCCCGATGTGGGTGGTCTATCTGATCCTGCCGCTTGGCGGTGCGTTACTGCTGTTCCGTCTCGGACAGGTCCTGTGGCGTATTCTTTCGGGTCAGCAAAACGGATTCTCGCTTGCCGACGAGGCACGCGAGGCGATCGAAACCATTGGCGAGGGCGATGAAGCCGAAGCCATGGCCGACGGCATGGTCCGTCGCGACAACGATAAATGATCGCGGGGGAACGCCTTAAATGACAATCGCATATCTGTTCATCACGCTGTTTGCGTTGATGGCGCTTGGCACCCCGATCGGCGTGGCGCTGGGCCTGTCATCCATCACCACCATCCTGTTCTTTGGATCGGACTCGCTTGCGACCCTGATCGAAAAACTGTTCAACGGGATGGAACATTACACCCTTCTGGCCATTCCGTTCTTCATCCTTGCCTCGACCTTCCTGTCGACCGGCGGGGTGGCACGTCGTCTGATCCGCTTTGCGGTGGATACGGTTGGCTGGTTCCATGGCGGTCTTGCCATGGCGTCCGTCCTGGCCTGTATGCTGTTTGCCGCCGTTTCTGGTTCCAGCCCGGCTACGGTTGTTGCCATTGGTTCGGTGGTGATCGCCGGCATGATCAAATCGGGTTATCCGCGCAACTTTGCCGCCGGTGTGATCTGTAACGCCGGTACGCTTGGCATTCTGATCCCGCCATCCATCGTGATGGTGGTCTATGCCGCGGCAACCCAGGTGTCGGTCGGCCGCATGTTCCTGGCCGGTGTCATTCCCGGCCTGATTGCCGGTCTGATGCTGATGGCGGTGATCTATGTTGTCGCCCGGATCAAAAAGCTGCCCAAACAGGATCGTCCGAGCGCTTCGGAATGGTTTGAAGGCCTGTTTTCCGCATCCGGTGGCCTGCTTCTGGTGGTTGTGATCATGGGCGGTATCTATGGCGGGATCTTTACCCCGACCGAAGCCGCAGCCGTCGCATCCGTCTATGCCCTGCTGGTCGCTATCGTGTTTTATCGCGATATGGGCCCGATCAAGGGTGTTGCCTGGGTTCCGGAAAAAGGCATGGGTGTGGGCGCTATCATTGGCTACAACCTGCCTAAAATCGGCAAGGCCATCGCGCTGATCCCGTTCGACAAGGATATCCGCCACGTGCTGCTGGAGTCTGGCAAAGTGACCATCATGCTGATGTTCATCATTGCCAACGCCATGCTGTTTGCCCATGTGCTGACATCCGAACGCATTCCGCACACCATTGCAGAAACCATCATCAACTGGGGTCTGGAACCTTGGGCCTTCCTGATCGTGGTCAACATCATTCTGTTGATCGCGGGCAACTTCATGGAACCTTCGGCCATCCTTCTGATCATGGCACCGATCCTGTTCCCGATTGCGATGAAGCTTGGTATCGATCCGATCCATCTGGGCATCATCATGGTTGTGAACATGGAAATCGGCCTGATCACACCGCCGGTCGGGCTTAACCTGTTCGTGACGTCGGGTATCACCGGCATGTCACTGGTTCAGGTGGTTCGTGCAGCCCTGCCTTGGCTGATGATCCTGCTGGTCTTCCTGATCATCGTGACATACATACCGGCAATTTCGACATGGCTTCCGACCATGCTGATGGGCCCGGAAAAGGTCATGAACTATTAGATCAGGCGAGAACTGAAAACCTTGCAAACGGCACCCCATCGCGGGTGCCGTTTTCTTTTGCGGCCTGTATTCTTTTGCCGCGTCAGACGGTTATATGCATAGCTGATATTCAGGCTGTCAAAATCGCCGGGCTGGAAAAAACAGAATTTCCGTGGATAATGGCACAAATTGAATCGTTTCAGGCTGCGATCCACCCGGCCCCGCCACCCGTAACGGTGCGGCCTTCCTGATGCCACTGCCATCTCTGACCGGAATTTTCGCCCCGCCCGCTGTCCGGGTGTTGGCGATATATCCCGTTTCCTGTCATTCCGGTTGGCATTAAGGAAGCCCGTAAAGACCGATACTGGAAACCGGACGGATCACGCCCCACCTGCCACCATAAGAAACGGATACGGAAGTCATGGCGAATACAGATGCCAGCGCCCCGATCAATACGCAGCGCCTTGCGATCCTGCTTGCCGCCCTGATCGCGACCGCACCATTTGCGATTGATACCTACCTGCCTGCCATTCCGGCAATGGCAGCAGATTTTGGCGCGCCGACGCATAATGTCGAAGTATCAATCAGCATGTTCCTGATTGGTTTTGCTCTGGGGCAGCTGATTGGCGGGCCACTCTCGGATCGCGTTGGCCGTCGTCCGGTCGCACTGGTCGGGCTGGTGATTTACATCATCACCAGTGCAATCATCATTTTCGTCGACAGTTCTTTTTCGCTCAACGTCATGCGCTTTATCCAGGCGATTGGCGGCGGCTTTGCCCTTGTGATTGTCGGCGCATCGGTGCGCGACCTGTTCGATGGCAAGGATGCCGCGCGCATGTTTGCCCTGATCGCGGTGATCATGATGATTGCCCCGTTGGTCGCGCCAACGGTTGGTTCGGCCCTGCTGGTCTATTTCCAGTGGCAGGCGATTTTCGTCCTGCTGGTCATATATGGCAGCATCATGCTGGTGATTGTGTGGTTCAAGTTACCCGAAACCACCAAACTGCGCCCCCGCTATGCCGGACCAGCACGACGGGTGTGGTGGACCTATCTGGAAGTCCTGCGTACGCGCAAGGCAGTTGGTTTCATGCTGGCCCATACCGGGGCCAGTGCAGTGATGTTCAGTTTCCTGACCGACAGCCCGTTCATGTATATTGATTATTTCGGCGTGTCACCCAGCCAGTTCCCCTATCTGTTCGGGGCAAATGTCATTGTCATCGTGATCTGCAACCGGCTTAACAATCCGTTGCTGAAACGGCTTGAATGCCATCAGATACTTGCGATTGGCACCGCCCTTCAACTGGCGGCCGTGATCGGATTGTTCATTGCGGTGAATGCGTTTGAGCCGTCGCTATATGCTGTGGTGCCGCTGGTGATGGTTGCTGTCGGCATGATCGGGCTGACCGCACCAAACGCAACCGCAGCCTTCATGCAGTATTTCCCACATATCGGCGGGACGGCCACCGCCTTGATGGGGACCATACAGTTTGCCACCGGCGCATTGGCAGGCACCATTATCGGGCAGGTCCATGACGGCAGTCTTCTGCCCGTGACCGCATCGATGCTGGCCTTTGGCATTTTCGCCAATGTCATGGTTCATTTTGTGGCCGAGGCAAAACAGATCGAACAGCCTGCCCCGGCCCAAACCGACGATACCGTCGCGGTTGCCGCAGATTAAGTACAGACCGGTTAATGCCAACAAGGAGCCCCACCAGATGGCAAAGATGAATTTCAACGATTACGGCCGCGCCATGGCCAAATATAACAGCTGGCAAAATGGTGTTCTGTACGATCTTTGTGATCAGATCGGTGACGAGGAACGCCGCCGTGACCGCGGCATGTTTTTTGGCTCGATCCACGCAACGCTTAATCATCTGCTGTATATAGATCACCGCATCCTCGGCATTCTGAAAACCGGACAGGCCGAACCGTTTGATGCCCGCACCGTCATGGCCGATGATTTCGAAACTCTTGGCAAAATGCGGATCGAAACCGACGCGGCAATCGCCGAATTCGTCGATTCCAGCGATCATGGCTGGCAGGATGACATTCGCGAATTGATGGGGCTGGATGGTGTGACCCGCAAATTGCCTCGCCAGCTTTTCCTGATGCAGCTTTTCAATCACCAAACCCATCACAGATCGCAAATCACAAGCGAGCTTTACAAGATGGGGCTGGATTACGGCATCACCGATGTCCCGCTGACACCGGATTTGCCGTTATGATCTGACGATTATCTGCCTTCAAACACCGCTTTTCGCTTTTCGAGAAAGGCGGTGTAGCCTTCCTTGAAATCCGCACTGTCAAAGGCGCGGTATCCTTCGTCAAATTCCTTGGCACCGATGGCACCACCTTCTTTCAGGCGGTTGATCATTTTTTTGTGCAGGCGTTGGGTGATGGGTGCGCCCCCGGCAATTCGGGCCGCTGTCGCCGTTACTTCCGCATCAAATTCATCAAGCGACACATGGCGGGCGATAAAGCCGATTTCGTGCGCACGCGCGGCGTCAAAAACCTGCCCTTCCAGCAGGATTTCAAACAGGGCTGCTTCGCCCAGCAGATCCAGCATGATCTGCAATTCCGGATAGCCCAGCGTCGCGCCAAGCTTCATCGGCGGCACGGCGAATTTTGCATTATCGGCTGCAATCCGCAAATCGCAGGCCGCAGCCAATACAAACGACGCCCCAATGCACGGCCCGTCAATCGCGGCAATCACTGGATGCTGGCAAACCCGAAGCGCCTGCAAGGCCTCGGCATGGAGCATTCCGTAATCGCGCGCCTTTTCAAACCCGTCACGTTCGCGAACAAATTCATGAACATCCGCCCCGGCCCCAAATCCGGCCCCGCTGCCGCCGCGAATAACGATGCAACGCAGGTTGCTGTCCCCGCCAAGATCGTCGGCAATCCGGGCAAGTTCCCCCCACATCGGCTTGGTCAGCGCATTTTTGCGCTCCGGCTGTGAAATGGTGATGGTTGCAATACCGCCGTCATTGATATCGACGACGAGTCCGGTTTCCTGCGACATAGCAGTGCCTTTCCGCTTAATTCGGTAAAGCTATACCAAATAAACCCAAAACCGGACTTTGCCAATGCCTGACAAGGGCTTGGGGGGTTATCCCTGTCTCCGTGGCAGCAAATCAGGATGCAGTGACGTCACGCACCCCATGCGCCCGAAGCCGCACCACCGCCGTCTCGATATCGGTTTCATAATGAACCAGCGGCGGCTTGATGCCGTGCGCAAACAGTTCCCGCCGAAGGTCATGCGATGTGCCGGTCAGAATGACCTCGATCCCGCGTCCGCGTGTCTTGCTTGCCAGCCCGGCAATCGTATTGGCCGCGGTTGAATCAAGAAACGGCACGGCAGCAAAATCAATGATCAGCGCCTTATGCGTATCACCAATCCGGTCCAGAACCGATCCGATGGATGCCGCGGCCCCGAAAAAGAACACGCCGGTAATCCGGTAAATCATGATGTCAGGATCGGTTGTCGATGAAATACCCGATGCCCCGGCCCCGCCGGTCGTGCCATCCGCCCGGTCTTCGGACACAAACGGGCTGTGGGTGGCAATTGCGGTCGTTTTTGACATCCGCTGGATAAACAGGACCGATCCCAAGGCAAAGCCGACCACAATGGCCTCCAGCAGGTCACGGAAAATCGTCAGCAGGAACGTCGCCAGCAACACCGCCGCATCACCGCGCGATGCACGCAGCAAGGTAGCAAAGGCATGCTTTTCGATCATGTTCCACGCGACGACCGCCAGCACCCCGGCCAGACTTGCCAGCGGAATGAAACTTGCCAGCGGGGCTGCCACCAGAATGAACAGCAGCAAAAACAGCGCATGCAGAACCCCGGCAACCGGACCATGCGCACCCGCACGGACATTGGTCGCGGTGCGCGCAATCGTGCCGGTCACGCATATGCCACCAAACAGGCCCGATGCCATATTGGCCACGCCTTGGGCCACCAGTTCGCAGTTCGACCGGTGATGCCGCCCGGTCATGCCATCGGCCACCACGGCTGATAGCAGCGATTCAATGGCGCCCAGAAGTGCAAATGCAATTGCGTTGGGCAAAACCGCCTGCACTTTCTCAAGGGTGAATTCCGGTAGGGCCGGTGCCGGAAAATCGCCTGGTATACCACCAAAGACGCTGCCGATGGTTGATACCGGCAGATTGAAAAATGCCGTTGCCAACCCGGCCCCGGCGACGGCAATCAACATGCCCGGCCAGTGCGGACGCACCCGTTTGGTGCCGATGATCACAAGGATCGTCGCCCCGGAAAGTGCAACCGTCACAAGATCAATCCCCGGCAAAGCGGCCCAGATCGCCGGAAGTTTTTCCAGAAGCGGCCCCGGCTCCGCCCCCGACAGGGTCAGCCCCAGCAAATCCTTGATCTGGCTTGCGAAAATGATCACCGCAATCCCGGCGGTAAAGCCAACCGTCACCGGATAGGGAATGAATTTGATATAGGTGCCAAGCTTCAGTGCCCCGATGGCAAGCAACATCACGCCTGACAGAATGGTTGCAATAAGCAACCCTTCCAGCCCGTGCGCCTGCACCGTGCCCGCAACCAGAACGATAAACGCCCCCGCCGGCCCACCGATCTGAAAACGGCTGCCGCCCAGAAGCGACACCAGAATGCCACCGACAATCGCCGTATAAAGCCCCTGCGCCGGAGAAACGCCCGATGCAATTGCGATCGCCATCGATAGCGGCAGGGCGACAATCGCCACCGTCAAACCGGCAATCGCATCGGCGCGAAGCTCGTTAAGTCCGTATCCTTCGCGCAGGACGGTAACAAGTTTCGGTGTAAACAGGTCGGCATATCCGGGTTCGGATGCCGGATTGATCTTCGAGCTTCTGGTTTCCATAGTCTCCGGCAGCCTTGCAAAAGGCGGCGGGATCGTCGGCATAAGTCGGCGGTCGCCGTCGCAAAATTCGTTGCGTTTTATTCCTCGCCCTGCCCGCTATCCCGGGCAGGTCGTGTTTCTGGTTCCTTCAGGCGCACACCGCGTCCGGTCGCAATGCTCGGTGCCTGATCACCAATCAGCTCGATCCCGGCCCGGTCAAGTGCATCAACCACCTTGGCCAGCGTATCGACCACACCGCGCACATTGCCCTTGCTGGACTCCATCCGCTGGATGGTTGGCACAGAAATCCCGGCCATCTCAGCCAGTGTTTTCTGATCAATGCCCAGCAACGCACGCGCCGCGCGCATTTGTCCTGCGGTGATCATGAAGCAAACCCTCTATCCAAACATGACCGAAGCCTAACAAAAGGTATCTGAAACTGCAATTATGATATCTAAGATATCAGTTTTGATATTTCAAATCGGCACTGCGTTATTCGCATCCGGCTCTGCTGCCCGCAAATTTGCCCCCGGCAACACCGGGCACCTGATCCTGACCAGCTGGACAGCGGCTTTTCTTTGCGCTTTGAGTTCAAAAACGCTAAGACGTGCGCAAATATTCGATCCGAAAAAGGGTATAGTCGCCATGACCAACGGAACTTCGACCGCGCATTGCTCGTATGCTGCCAAAACCGTCGCAAAGATTTTGCTTGATATCGGGGCTGTGAATTTCCGCCCGGAAGAGGCCTATATCCTGACATCCGGCTGGGCAAGCCCGGTTTATATCGACTGCCGCAAACTGATTTCCTTCCCGCGCGCACGCCGCAAGGTCATGGAACTTGCAGCCCGTCAGGTTTCCGACAAGGCCGGTTACGAGGCATTTGATGCGGTCGCCGGTGGTGAAACCGCGGGCATCCCCTATTCCGCTTGGCTGGCCGATGTCCTGGACCTGCCGATGCAGTATGTCCGCAAGAAGCCAAAGGGATTTGGCCGCAAGGCACGGATCGAGGGCGACATCCACGAAGGCCAGCGCGTTCTTCTGGTCGAAGACCTTGCCACCGACGGCGCATCAAAAGTCAATTTCGTCAATGCCATCCGCGAAACCGGCGCCGAATGCAAACATGCCTTTGTCGTGTTCTTCTATGGTGTGTTCCCCAACGCGCTTGAGGAACTGAAAAAGGACGACATCGAACTGCATTACCTGGCAACCTGGGCCGATGTTCTGGCCGTTGCCGAAGAAGGCGAATACTTCCCCAAAGAAGCCATCGAAGGCGTTCGGGCCTTCCTTGCTGATCCAATCGGCTGGTCAAAAGCCAATGGCGGAAAGCACGACTAAGCCGGCAACACATTGCCAAATTCAGACGCCCGCAGGGAAAATCTGCGGGCGTTTTGCTTTTGATGGCCGGTCTAACGAGATTTATCCCGCCATATCCAATTCCGGCTTTGTCACCTTTGCCGGGATCGCCGCCCCAACCTCGCGTGCCTTTTTAAGGTGCTCCGCAGGGTCATTGCCGTCGGCCAGCAACATCAATTCCGAAGTTGCGACTTTCACTCCGCAATAATCAAAAATGCCCTGATGGATTTGCAGTTTCATGGCCCCGAAATATCCATGCCGGGCAAACGTGCCAAGTCCTGCCCCACCAATCGCGACAAGATGAACCTTCAGATGGTTCAGCTTTTTGATCACCTTTTCACCGTCATTATCCTCATAGGCCCAGCCATTTGAAAACACCCGATCGATCCAGCCTTTCAGGATTGCGGGCATCGACCACCAGTAAATTGGAAAAACCAGCACCAGCGTATCGGCGGCATCAATCCGCCTTTGTTCGGCAAGCACATCGTCCGGAAACGGTGACCTCATCTCGAAGGCCGCGATATCGTCCTGATTGAAGCGCGGATCAAATCCCTCCTCCGACAGATCGGCAAGCTCGAAACTGTGTTCGGACCCGGCATCCTCAATCCCTTTGCCAATTTGATTGGCGACCGCATGACTGAACGAACCGGAATTTGGATGGGCGACAACAACAAGCGCGCGCATGGCTTATCTCCTTGCTAAGTGATTGCCTCTCAACGGCAATCACTATATACTATAAGTAAGTTACTATCTGTAAGTTACGTTTGGTATATAGCCATGTCAAGTCTCGGTGCAAAAAAGTCTCCGTTGCATAAGCCCCGTAAACGTATGACCCGCGAAGATCGCAACCGGCAACTTCTCGACGTTGCCTGGAAGATGATCCACGACGGCGGAACCGAGGGGCTTAGCCTTGGAAATCTTGCCGAGCAGGCCGGGGTTACCAAACCGGTGGTCTATGATCATTTTGGCACCCGGTCTGGTTTGCTGATCGCGCTTTATCAGGATTACGACCAGCGCCAGACCGCATTGATGGACGCCACTCTGGCCCAAAGCAGCCCGACCTTGCGCGACAAGGCATCGGTCATCGCGGCATCCTATGTTGACTGTGTGCTGTCACAGGGACGCGAAATTTCGGGCGTGATCGCATCGCTTGCCGGATCGCCGGAACTCGAACAGGTCAAGCGGGACTATCATCTTCTGTTCATTGATAAATGCCGCGATATCCTGTCGTCTTTCAGCCCAACGGGGAAAATCCCCATGCCGCGTCTTTGGGGCTTTCTGGGTGCCGCCGAGGCCCTCTCCTATGCCGCGGCAACCGGTGAAATCACCGCCGACCAGGCAAAGCAAGAATTGTTTGAAACCATCATCGCCATGGTGTCGCGAGACAGAACATAAAGAAAAAGCCATCAACAGTAGACATACACTATTGATGGCTTTTCGGTCCGTTATTTGTAACCTGACAAAGCTATTGGGAAGCAGATAAGGCTGGCTTTTGTGGCACCGGAAGCATCGATAGCCTTTTGGCCAGATAGCTTTGTCTTGATGCGATAAAATGATGAAGTTCCCCATGATACGTTTGGGGGACTACCGTCCGCACGATATCGTTTTTTAACAATCGTTCGCTCCAGCCCCGAACATGTTCAAACCCCGCAAACAAATCCCGGTTAAGCCCAGATACCAATACCGGAAATGCCCTAAACGCGGTCGCATAGGCCATATCGACCATGCATAGCCCAATCTCGCGAAAGGCTCCAGCGGTTTCAAGCTTCTTGTTGAGTATGGCTAATATCAGGCCGATCCTGTGCAATGTCAGATCGCAGTCATGTTCATTATGAGCCCGATACACAATATCTGCAGTTAACGACAATATCCGCTCTGCTCGTAGAATCCAGATACTGTGTTCGGCACTCTCAATCAGATCGACCGGATAAAGCGCACTACCATTAATCCTGTCGAGATAATCGCAAATAACCGCAGCCTCGGTTAGCGGTCGCGTTTGATCAAGAAGCAAGACCGGCACTTGCCTTTCCGAACTGAACTTTTCAAGCCAGACTGGCTTGTCTTCCAGACGAATATCTTCCCTTTCATGCTCAATCGCGTAGTGCCCCATAACCATTGCAACCCGTTTCACATACGGGCACAGCCGGTGGCCTATCAGCTTAAAATGCGGATGTTCCACCCCTACCTCCTTTTAGCCGTTCCCCCCCCAAAAACCGCCAAGTTTCAGGCAAATCACGACATGTAATGAATGTTGATTTTATTGCCATCCGGATCGCGAAAATAGGCTGCATAAAAACCGCTATCATCACCGCCGCGCGCACCCGGTTCCCCTTCCGATGCTGCCCCGATGCTGATCGCCTTGCTGTATACGGCATCGACCTCGTCCTTTGATTTTCCCTGCAAGGCGATCATTACACCATTCCCAACGGTCGCCCGCCTGCCGTCAAAAGGAAGATGAACCGAAAAATTGGCCTCTCCTTCCGTACGTGCCCAGACAATGAAATCCTCCACCTCCATCACCCGCTTGGCCCCCATAATACCAAGAATGGCGTCGTAAAATGCCCCGGACGTGGCAAGGTTGTTTGTCCCAATCGATGTATAACCAATCATTTTGCTCTCTCTCTTGGTTGTCTGGCTTTATCGGCTTCATCGTATGAATTTGCAAATTTACAATAAATAGGCGATTTTGAAGAAATCCATTGCAAATTTGAAAGATCAAAATGGACTGGAATTATGTGAAATCGTTTCTTGCCGTTGTCGACGCCGGGTCACTTGAAAAAGCAGCCGAACATCTAAATGTCAGCAATACAACGGTATTTCGCCATATCCATGCATTGGAAAAAGAAACCGGAACACGCCTATTCGAACGTATCAAAGGCCGGTACAGTCTGACTGATGCGGGAGAAGAGATGCTGGCCCCCGCAAGGCAAATCCTGAATAATTTCGAAGCTATCAATCTAAGTGTTTCCGGGCGCGATATTGCCGCTGCTGGGACGGTCCGAATTACCGCACCGACAAGCTTTGCCTATTTCATTCTGCCTGATTATTTCGCTCGCTTACAGACGGCCTACCCAGATATCAGCCTTGAACTTCTGGCAAGTAATCAGGAATTCAACATGGCCGAACGCCACGCTGATATCGCGATACGGGTCGCGGAACTCCCGCCCGAATATCTTGTCGGTCGCGAAATTCGCAAGATAGATTGGGGACTTTACGCAAATCACGATATGGCAAAAAAAACCGAGCAGAATTTCAATGCCCTGAAATTTCCAGATCGCTTGCCCGGTGGGTTTATCGGTGCCAGCGGAGCCCTAAGAAATCATCCGGTATTTAAATGGCTCGACGAAAACCATGCTGACCGTATCATCCATCGTAGCGATGATTTTGTTGCAATGGCAGGCCTTGCTCGCGCCGGAATTGGATATGCTTGCCTACCTGCTGATCTGGCGATCCCCGATCTTGAACGCGTTACGTCTCTGCATCAATTCGCATCAAACAGGCTTTGGGTGCTTACACATCCAGAACTCAAACGCATTGAGCGCATCAAGCTGGTTCTGCAATGGCTCGGAAATGCGCTTAAGAACGAACCCCGCTTGATATCACCAGCTCGGCAACCAAGCCTGGGGCAATAAGCTGTCACGCGCCCTTTTCTGGACATCACGCGTAACTGGGTCCAATATATTCACAAGCAAAAGCAAGGCCGTACAATAAATGGCAATGTAAGGTAAAGGGAACGGCCCGGCGCACATCGCCTTGCGGCCAAAGGAGCAAGTCATGAAGATCAGAAGCGCTGGCCTCCTGTCCGGTCTTGTTGTTTCTGCGGCACTGCTGTCGGGATGCGTGCAACCCACCGCACAAAACAATCCCGCCGCTGATACCACCGCGGAAATAGTAACTCCGTGGGGTGGCCCGACCACGGCAACATCCGCGAATGCCGCAAATGACAAATTCGTCATGACTCCAAATCCCCAAAAGGCCGCAATCACCGACATACAGCGCCAACAGATCGACGAGGCACGCATCGCGCTCGACATCCTTGATCGCATGGCACAACGTTGTGTGCAGCAAAATGACCCGGCAGCCTGCAATACACTTCAGACCAACTGGTCAACCCTGTCACAGCAATTGCACAAAAGCCTTTCGATCATTTCAGGTGACAACATGGGGGTAATGCCATCGGCCGGTGCGCAAATAATGAGCGACCCGACCGCGGGAGCAACACCCGGTCTGGTAACATCCCCTGCCCCGACAACGATGCCGCAGAATGGTACGCCTACCATGGAAAAGACCATTCCGATGATGTCCAAGCCCGTTGATGGATGATGCCTTTTGCCAAAGGCCATTTTCTCGCCACAGGGTCACGCGACACTCAGATACACGCGATAAGTGCAATTTGAGATAGAACAAAGAACGCCACCACTGATCGCATTAGACTGCTTCTCATAACCACGCTAGCCGCCTTGATCGAAGGCGGTGCTGCCCGGAAAAGGAGACTGGCAGATGTATCGGGATATCCTTGTTCATATCGACAATTCAGCCCCTTGCGCACAACGGCTTTCAGTTGCCCTGAAAGTTGCCAAGGCGCAAAAAGCCCATCTGACCGGGCTGTTTCTTCTGCCCTATGCCGAAATTCCGCGTTTCATGGAAGTTCAGATTTCCCAGGAAATCGTCAATCAGCAGCGCGCGGCCATGGCCGAAACCGCCAAGGAAGCCAAGCGCGACTTCGCAAAAGCCTGCGAAGACGCCGGTGTTACCTTCAGTTGGCAGGAAACGCCATGCTCGGCAGCCGAGATTGCCGACACGGTTGCCATGTATGCCCGCCATCATGACCTGACGGTTCTGGGCCAATATGACCCGGACAGTGCCGATCCGTCCTCAACCTCGGAAATGCCTGACAAGGCCATTCTGACCGCGGGCACCCCGGTTCTGGTCGTCCCCTATGCCGGTCGGTTCGAAACGATTGGCGAACGCGTTATGGTTGCGTGGAAGCCGTATCGCGAAGCCGTCCGTGCGGTGAATGACGGCATGGCCTTTCTTGAAAATGCCAAATCGGCCCTGGTTCTTTGTGCCGACCCTAACAAGGGCGCCCGTGACTCCATTCCTGTTCCCGGTGTCGATATCGGTTCACGGCTTGAACGCCACGGGGTGAATGTCCGCAAGGAAAACATGAATGCCAGCGGCATCAGCGTTGGCGACCTTCTGCTGTCGCGTGCGGCCGATGAAAGCATCGACCTGATCGTTTGCGGTGCCTATGGCCGCCCGCGCCTGCGTGAATTGATGATGGGGGGTGTGACACAGCATCTTCTGCGTCACATGACGGTGCCGGTTCTGATGTCGCACTAGGCTGCGACCAACGACATCGTTACCAAGCCGGCCGGTGCCCTTGCCCGGCCGGTTTTGTTTGTCGGTTTCGTTTTTGCCGATCGCGCCAAAGCATGGTCCAACTAATGATTCCCATGCCGGAAATAGCTGACTAAAGTGCCTGAAAGCATCAGGATCTTTCCTGCACGAAACAGAGGTTCGCCATGAACACCAACGCCACCACCACGACAATCGATACTGCCCCGACCGCCAAAGGTAATTCAGCAGCCAGCCGCGATATCGCAAGCTATCTTCATCCCTATACCAACCTTGCCACTCACGAAAAAACCGGGCCGCATATCATTTCAAAGGGTCACGGGATTTATGTGACCGATGACAATGGCCGCGATTTTATCGAAGGCATGGCCGGTCTTTGGTGTGCGTCGCTGGGATTTGGCGAAAATCGCCTTGTGAAAGCCGCGACAAAGCAGCTTGAAACCCTGCCCTATTACCACACCTTCGCATCGCGCAGCACCAACCCGGCGATTGATCTGGCCGAAAAGCTTCTGGAACTTGTACCCGTCCCTATGTCCAAGGTTTTCTTTGCCAATAGCGGATCAGAAGCAACGGATTCCGCGGTCAAGATGGTCTGGTATTATCACAATGCGATTGGCCAACCGGAAAAGAAAAAGATCATCTCGCGCAAGAAGGGTTATCACGGGGTGACGGTGGCTGCGGCCTCAATGACCGGGCTTCCGGGCAATCACAAAATGTTTGATCTGCCGATTGACCGCATCATCCATACCGAAACCCCGCATTACTGGCGCGAGGCCCAGCCCGGCGAGGAAGAGGAGGATTTCGCGACCCGTCTTGCCGAACAGCTTGAAGACCTGATTCAGGCCGAAGGCCCGGAAACCATCGGGGCGTTTATCGCCGAACCGATCATGGGGGCTGGTGGCGTGATCGTGCCGCCGCGCACCTATTTCGAAAAGGTGCAGGAAGTTCTGGACCGGTACGACATCCTGTTTATCGCCGACGAGGTCATATGCGGATTTGGCCGGACCGGACGGATGTTTGCCACTGAAACCTTCCGGCTTAAACCCGACATGATCACGGTCGCCAAGCAGCTTTCATCGGCCTATCAGCCGATTTCGGCCCTGTTTATCAATGACAGGATTTATCAGGCTGCGAAAAAGGCATCCGACGAGATCGGTACATTTGGCCACGGCTTCACCTATTCCGGCCATCCGGTCGCGGCTGCCGTTGCGCTTGAAACGCTGCGCATCTACGAAGAGGACGGTATTGTCGAACATGTCCGCAATGTTATGTCGCCGTTCCAGAAACGCCTTAAGGACCTGAACAAATTTGAACATATCGGCGAAACCCGCGGACGCGGGCTGATTGGCGCATTTGAACTAGTCCAAGACAAATGCCTGAAAACACCAATGCAGCCTGTCGGTGCTGCCGGTAAGGCGGTTGTTGCAAAATGTATGGACCACGGTGTGATCCTACGTGCACTTGGCGATAGCGTTGCCTTTTGCCCGCCTCTGATCATTACCGAACAGCAGGTCCATGATATGTTCGACAAGGTCGAAGCTGCTCTTGGGGACTGGCACAACAGCCTCGGCTGAACCGTCCCAGAACAGAAAACCTTTACAAAACAAATAGATGTCGCTGCATCAATGAAGACGCAGCGGCATCATCATAGCAAGAAACTTTCAGTTGATAGCAATTAATAGATTTTATTGCTTGTTTGAATTGATTTAATTGTGGGTCGGAAGTCCTTTCAAAACCTTGCCAAATGCGATCAATAGCGCCAAATTGGGAACAGGAATTGAATGGGGAACCACCCAACGCCATGAGTGATGGCGAGATCGACAAACAATGAATGGACGCCTTCTTTGACAGCGTGGTTCGCAGCGACACTGAAAACGACAATCGAAGTGAAACTGGAATCGCTTTAAAATTTTTGACAAGGGTCAATGCCAAGTCGGAAGCCATGTCCGATAAGGAGGTTATCAAGACCCGGTCAAACGGGACCATGCTGATCCGGAGATGTACGCATATCCGGCCAGGACCAGAGCTTTGCCAAGGGTGAGAGAACGGGATGAAAGACAGCCCGTACCTGCGGTAAAGAGACAGGCGAAAGACACAAAAGATGAATTATAACACCTTCTTTAAAGACGCGTTGTCCGGCCTCAAGGCTGAAGGCCGTTACCGCGTATTCGCCAATCTTGAACGCATTGTCGGTGAATTCCCCAAAGCCATGTATCATCCGGGAAACGGTGATGCGCCGCGTAAAATTACGGTCTGGTGTTCAAACGACTATCTTGGCATGGGACAGCATCCAAAGGTTCTTGAAGCCATGCAAAACACCATCACCGGTCAGGGTGGCGGTGCAGGTGGCACGCGCAATATTTCCGGTTCCAACCATCTGCATGTCGCGTTAGAGCAGGAGCTCGCCGATCTGCATGGCAAGGAAGCAGCCCTTTTGATGACATCGGGCTATGTTGCCAACTGGACGACGCTTTCAACCCTTGGCTCGAAACTCCCGGATTGTGTGATCATTTCCGACTCGTTTAACCACAATTCCATGATCGAAGGCATGCGTCATTCCAAAGCGGAACGCCGGATCTGGAAACATAACGATGTCGAACATCTTGAAGAAATCCTTCGCGATCTGGGGCCGAACCGGGCCAAGATCGTTGCGTTCGAGTCCGTTTATTCAATGGATGGCGATATCGCGCCAATCGCAGAAATCCTTGATCTTTGCGAAAAATACAACGCGATCTCCTATCTCGACGAAGTGCATGCGGTCGGCATGTATGGCCCGCGTGGCGGCGGCGTCGCCGAACGCGACGGCGTGATGAATCGTGTCGACATCGTTCAGGGCACACTTGCCAAGGCATTTGGTGTGATCGGTGGCTACGTCGCAGCCAAACATGAAATCGTCGATTTCGTGCGCAGTTTCGGGAATGGCTTTATCTTCACCAGTTCCCACCCGCCCAGCATCGCCGCCGGAGCACTGGCCTCGGTCCGCCACCTCAAGGACAGCAATATAGAACGCGAAGCCCAGAAAGAACGTGCCGAAACGCTGCGCGAACGCATGCGGACGGCCGGCCTTCCGGTCATGGATGCGCCAAGCCATATCGTGCCGCTGATGGTGGGAGATGCCGCAATGTGCAAGGAAGCCAGCGACCGGTTGCTGTTTGATCACGACATCTATGTTCAGCCGATCAACTATCCGACCGTACCGCGCGGCACAGAACGGCTACGCTTTACCCCCGGCCCGCTTCACAATGATGAACTGATAGATCATCTGATCGACTCGCTTCTGGTGGTTTGGGGCCAGCTTGGTATTGCCAAGGCAGCCTGAAGCTTAAAATCCCACTGCATATGACAGAATACTGAAGGCCGTTGATTATCGACGGCCTTCTTTTTTGTGTCTGCCACTCATTGCGGGCCCCTTCTTCGGCAGATCGGGAAATGATTGTTCTCGTGATGCGGTTGTTTGCTTTCGAAACTTCCCGTCCTATATTGATGCTGTTGCCATCACACGATGTTGGGACAGAAGCCATTTACCACCTTGCAATTAAGAACCGTTCGCGTTAACTTCGGTGTCTGCAACATGACAGGGACCGTTTATGTATTCGGATAGAACCTTGCTGCCCAAAGAATGTCTGCGCCTTTGCGCACTCGGCACCCTTGCCCTTTCCGATAAACCGATCAGCTATGCCGATCTGGCCAATTCAGTGCGCCATTTTACCGCCCATATCATGGGGCCGTCGCTTGATATGATGGGAAGCTCGCTTCAGCTTCTTAAGCTTGAAGGGCTGGTGCGCGAAGATTGCAACAGCGGGTCATATTCGGATGCGCAATTGTCGCTGACCAAGGCCGGACATGACAAGTTCAAGGAACTGATGCAGGGAACACTTCGCGATACATCAGGCGAGCTTTCGCGCCTTGTGATGGCACTTAAAATGCGTTTCCTGCATCTGCTGGATGATGAGACGCGCCGCGACCAGATCGAAATCCTGCATGACGTTTGCGAACTGGAACTTGATCGCGTTCTGGCACTTCGCGAAGAGCACGCGAACGAAGCTGCCCCGTTCACCGGATGGCTTGACATGGAAGCACGTCGACTGGAACAAAAACGCGATTGGCTGAAAAGTCTGTTGGCCTAATTCCAATTCCCGTTATAGTCGAGAGATAGACCTGCAGGTAGCGGGTGCCAAGTCACAGGATGGGACGGGTCCGATCATGCTTATCCGCGATGAGACAGAGGCCGATATTCCGGCAATCCACGCATTGCTGGCGAATGCGTTTGCAACCGCACCACATAGCCAGCAAACCGAACATCTGATCGTTGATGCATTGCGCGACAAGGGCCGTTTAAGCCTGTCGCTTGTGGCAATCGAAGATGACGAACTTGTCGGTTGCGTTGCCTTTTCACCGGTAAAAATCGATGGCCAAGAAAGCGACTGGTTCGGTCTTGGCCCGGTTGCGGTCAACCCCGACCGGCAGGGCTTGGGGATCGGATCAGAGTTAATCCAGGCCGGAATCGCCAGACTGCGTATCAATGATGCAGCTGGTTGCGTGGTCCTTGGCGAACCGGACTACTACAGCCGCTTTGGCTTTGCGCCCCTGCCCGATCTGAAACTGGAAGGCGTTCCCGACCAGTATTTCATGGCTCGACCGCTGATCGATACTATTCCGGCAGGAAATGTTGATTACGACCCGGCCTTTTACATCGCCCCGCAGCACTGAACAAAAGAAAACAGCCGGAAATTCCCGACCGTCAGCCGTTTGATAGCTTGTCATCAACAGCTATTGCGGCCCCCGTTTGATCCGGATTTCGACTCAGTATAAATGCTGCCCGCCGGTGACAAAGATCTCCGTGCCGGTGACATAGCTGCTGTCTTCGCCGACCAGATAATGCACGGCGGCGGCCACGTCTTCGGGGGTGCCCATTCGGTTCATCGGGATGCGGGGCACCAGTGCCTCGTATTCAGGGGAAATCATTGCCGTTTTGATTTCCCCGGGGGCGACAGCATTAACCCGCACACCCAGTTCGGCAAACTCCACCGCCATTTCACGTGTCAGCCCCGAAAGGGCGGCCTTCGACGTGGAATAAGCCGATCCGGCAAAGGGATGGACATAGTGGCCCGCGATCGAGGTAATGTTGCAAATTGCCCCCTTGCCCCGGTGCAGGGCAGCGGCAAAACCACGCGACAAAGTCAGCGGGGTAAAGAAGTTCAGTTCGAACACATCACGCCATGCCTCGATATCGCCATTCAGGCAGCCCAGCCGCTCTTTATAGGGCGTTTTGGGCGATACACCTGCATTGTTCACCAACGCATGAAGCGGATCGTCGCCCAGTACTTCGTTGGCCTGTTTGATGAAAAATTCGACATCTTCGGGTTTGGAAAGATCGGCGGCAATATGAATACCCTGTGCCGGATCACGCGGGCAACTGGGCGGCGGTGCCTCGCGCGAGCAGCAAATCACCCGCCAGCCACGCGCGGCAAAATAACCGACCGTAACATGGCCGATCCCGCGGCTTGCGCCGGTCAGGACAACGGTTTTCGGGGCATTGGCATTCATTGGGTGGCTCTTTCAAATCCCGCGCGCCAAAATGGCGCGTTATATCGTGCAATAATCTTCTTATAGCATTGCTATCCGCGGCAGGCACCTGTCGCAACACGCGTTCCTATATAGGATGAAGGTTGTGCCAAAACCAGTCAAACGGCTATGATCATTGTCAATTCAGGAACGGACATCCGATGTGCAGCCAATACCAGCTTATCAGCGACATGAATGCGTTTCAGGCGCAATTGGCCATCGACCTTACGGATATCATTCGCAAGGAAGCATCGGATTTTCCCAATAAAACCGTCCCTGAAGATCAGGAAGAACTGGAAATAGAGACGGACAGAACCGTCTTTGAAACACTTTCAGGCATTCGCCGCCCGACCGATCCGGTGATTGTCATCCTGCCGGAGCAAAAACCCGTCTTGCGCCGCTGGGGTTTAAGCGTTGCGACACTGAACGCGCCATTGATCAATGCACGCGCTGAAACTCTTGATCAAAAGCCGACTTTTCGTCCGTTGCTGGAACGGCGTTGCCTGATTCCGGCGACAAGCTGGTTTGAATGGCGCAAGGACGGCGCGGTCAAACACAAAACCCGTATTACCCTGCCCGATCATCAGCCGGTGCTGTTTGCCGGGCTTGAAAACGGGACGGAGGCAGTAATTATCACCTGTGCCCCCGCGCCCTCGATCGCGCATATCCATGACAGAATGCCCGCCGTGATCGGACCGAACCATATCGCCGGATGGCTTGATCCCGCCAACCGGTTTGACACCTTGCGTTACATGCTGGGCCCGGTGCCCGATCATGTTCTGAAATGGTCCGACGATTTGCCGGACAGCACCAAAACCGCCAAGCAGGACGACGGCCAGATTGATCTTTTCTGATCGGCCGGTCATGGATTTGGCGGGTTATTCGCTATCCGCGTCATTCGCCGCACAGGGCGTTGCATTGCAGGCGCTAACAGTGCCGGTGGCAACATTGCCATAACCGGCCACAACCGCACCAAGATCGGGCAACCCGACATTCTGGCGGGCGAGTTCCCGGGCCAGATCCTCGGACATGGAAGCGAAATCAATGACATCGCGAAGTGATAACATGGGAATTCCCCTGCCAGACGTTTCTTCCACTGTTCTTTTATCGGGCGGAGAGCCTCGTTAATCGGGCTTCCGTCTTTGTAAGATTTCAGTAACGGTGGCCGGTTTTCTTCGCAGACGCAACAAAAAAAGGCGCAGAAGACTGCGCCTTTAGTGTCATATACCAATGATCATACAAATAATCATCCGGATATCAGGAGGTTAAGTGACCCTTGGGTCAATGCATTATCCAAAGCGGCAAGGTGCATTTTGCCAGCATGTCCTGCGTCACCCCGCCAAGGATCATTTCCTTGAAACGTGAATGGCTGTACGCGCCCAGAACGATGCTATCGGCACCAACCTTTTCCGCCTCCGATATCAAGGCATTAGCAACATGCGACTGTTCGGGTAATTCGGACACCCTTGCCTCGACTCCGTGCCAGACAAACTGTTCGGCCAATGCCTTGGCACAAGCCCGGCCATGAGGGACTTCGCCGACACTAACGATGGTGACTTCCTTGGCCGTACGCAGAAGCGGCATGGCCGATGTCACGGCGCGCGCGGCTTCGACCCCGCCATTCCAGGCAATCACGACTTTTTCACCAACGGTTTCCGGTGTTTTTTCCGGTGCAACCAGTAACGGGCGACCGGTTTCCATCAGGGCGGCATCAAAGGTTAGCGACGCGGCAGCTTCGCGCGGATCGCGTCCAATCACGACAAGATCAAACAAACGGCCACGTCTTGCGACCGTTTCGTCCTCGCGACCGTTATCACGCCGCCATGCGCAGGTCGCCTGAAGGTCAGGCATCGGAACCGCAGCCTCCGCGACGGCGGCGGCATCACGTGCCGCGTCATAGGCTGCACGCCCGCGGGTTTCACGTCGCTGGGTTTCGCTTTCGGCTGCCCGCATCATTTCTTCGATGATCAGACCCGACATGCCTTCACCCACAATCGGGATCGCATCCTGGGGTTCGGCCGCGACAAACAATGCTTCGAGATGTGCATTAAATCTTTTGGCCGTTCGAAACGCCAGATCAAGTACCCGCTGATCTATATTCGAACCTGCCACCGGAGCCAGAATCGTTCTTACTGCCATCGCACTCACTCCCGAGATTGGTGTGTCTTTCGACACATATGTCTTGTTGCGGTCAGTTCAACGCGTGAAGACGTCATGCAGGGCCAGTCTGCAACCGCAAAACGCATCTTTCCTTGTTCAAGATCAAAACTTTCATAAAAGAACGCGTTTTAATCAACGAAACCGGCCTTTCCGCTACGAATTGCTTAGCTGGTGACGAAATCCAGTGTAACATCAAACCAATGCGTTGCCGAACGACGAAGATTAAATAGATTAATCGGTTTGTCGAATTCAACGCGCCAGAAAATAGCCGAACCGACTGCGAGAATGGATACTGCGCCTGATGCCTTATAGCAATTTACACAAAAACGCTCGCGATGCCGCAGAGTTCCTGAAAACATTGGGAAATGAATGGCGCCTTATGGTTCTTTGTTCACTGGGAACAACCGAAAAATCGGTCAGCACACTGGAAGGTGAACTGGGCATCAAGCAATCGGCTCTATCACAGCACCTTGCCAGATTACGCCGTGACGGGCTGGTGAAAACGCGCAGGGAATCGCAAACGATTTACTACTCACTGGCCAATCCCGATATCATGAAGATCATCGGCGTATTGCAGGAAGTATTCTGCCCTCCCGAGGAAGCTTAAGACTTCCTCCAACCCGAAACGCGCAGATCCCGGGGGCCGCGCGTTTGCATTTCCGGAATCTGGCAACGTTTCCGAAACCTCTCAGGGGAACAGCTTCTGCAGGTTCCACCCCTTGTCGTCGGCATCGCGGGTGTAAAGCTGGCGATCATGCAGGCGAAACTTACCCTCGGACCAGAACTCGATACGATCAGGGATCAGGCGGAAACCGCCCCAATGGTCTGGGCGTGGCACTTTTCCCAGTCCGAACCTGGCGGTAAATTCAGCAACCCGTTTTTCCAGATCGAACCGGCCGCTCATTGGGCGGGACTGGATTGAAGCCCACGCACCAAGCTGGCTACCGCGCGGACGCGATGCGAAATATTCATCTGATTCCGCACCGTCAACGCGCGTAACCGCCCCTTCGATACGCACGCATTTTTCTAGCGACTTCCAGTGAAAGCACAGTGCGGCAAAGCTGTTTTCGGCAAGCTGATCGCCCTTGCGGCTTTCGTAATTGGTATAAAAAACAAAGCCGCGCTCGTCGAACCCCTTTAGCAGAACGATACGTGCCGAAGGCCGCCCGTTGGCATCAGCTGTCGCCAGCGTCATCGCATCGGGATACGGTTTCTCCTTGTTTTTCGCCTCGTTAAACCACACGTCAAAAAGATCGAACGGAACCGAATGGGCTTCATGCCCAATTTTTGGCGTATTTTTTTCGTCCATTGGGGTCAGGATTCCTTTGATAGTTCAAAATCCGCACCAAATTCGAAAGATACGGGTTTTGGATATACGTGAAACGACACACTCAAGATCGTTCCGTAGATACAGAACATATCGGTTGGGACAGGAAAGACAAGGTAGGCAAATAAATATGAAATTCCGTCATATCGTTATCCCCGTCATGATGACCGCATTCATTGCCGGTTGTGCACAGGATCAGGGCCAGAAACAGACCGCAGGTACCCTTCTGGGCGCGGTTGGTGGTGCTGTTGCCGGTGCCCAGTTCGGTAAAGGATCGGGGCAGCTTGTAGGCGTTGCACTTGGTACGCTTGCCGGCGCCTTCATCGGTAGTGAAGTAGGCCGGTCGCTTGACAATGCGGACCGTGCCATCATGGCGCAGAACACTCAGCGGACACTTGAAAGTGCCCCCACGGGCCAGACTTCGACCTGGAACAATCCCGATACAGGTGCGCGGGGTACGGTAACCCCGGTTCGCACCTATCAGGAGCCCAAAACCCAGGAATATTGCCGTGAATACCAGCAAACCGTCACCATTGGTGGCAAGCAGGAAGAAGCTTACGGCACCGCATGCCGCAAGCCGGATGGCAGTTGGGAAGTTGTGAACTGATCTTCACGGCATGACATTTAAAAAAAGCGGCGCGTTCCTTGCGGACAGCGCCGCTTTTTCATATCTGAGCCATGTCAAGGACAGCAATTAAAACAAATGGCTTCCTTGCCACAGCCGATACAGGCTTATAATACATCTATAGAGTTTCCCTTTATCCAACCGGTCAGGCGATGCAGGATCCCTACAAGACTTTGGGCGTTGCCAAAAACGCCACCCAGGACGAAATCAAGAAAGCCTATCGCAAACTTGCGCGCGAGCTTCATCCGGATGTCAATCCCGGCGACACCAAGATCGAAGAGCGATTCAAAAAAGTTTCGGCCGCCTATCATCTTCTGGGGGATGCCGAACGTCGCAAGAAATATGATGCGGGCGAAATTGATGCCGACGGTCGTGAAACCGGGCCGTTTGGTCGCGGTGGTGGCGCGCGTTACAGCGGTCAGGCAGGTGGCGATCCGTTCGGATTTTCCGGTGCCAATGCCGAGGATATCTTTGACGAGATTTTCGGCAAAGCTGGCCGTGGTGGCGGCGGATTTGGTGGCTTTGGTGGTCGCAGACAGGCCGAAAAGGTCAAGGGACCCAATATTTCCTATGAACTGAGCCTTGATCTGGCCGAGGCGATTATCGGCACGACCAAGCGCATTAACCTTGCCAGTGGCAAAAGTCTTGAAGTCCGCATTCCCGCCGGAAGCGAAGATGGCCAGACCCTGCGCCTGAAAGGCCAGGGGATGGCAGGCATGAATGGCGGGGAAGCAGGCGATGCGCTGATCAAACTGCATGTCCATCCCGATAAAACGTTCCGCCGCGAAGGCAATGACCTGCATTGCGATCTGGCAATCAGTCTCGCCGAGGCAGTTTTGGGGGGCTCTATCGAAGTCCCAACGATTAATGGCAAAGTCAGCATGAAGCTGCCGGCCAATGCCAATAGCGGCACAAAACTGCGCCTCCGCGGCAAGGGGGCGGCCTATGCCCGGGGTGACAAACGCGGCGATCAATATGTCCATCTGACTGTCAAGCTGCCGGAAAATCGAGATGACGAACTGATCGATTTCGTCCGCGAATGGTCGGAAAAGCATCCCTATAAGGCGCGCTGATACATTGATCCGGCGTGCCCCGTTGACGATTTGACCGGACTCAAGACCTGATCGGATTTTCACAGGCATTCTGCCTTTGCAGTTTCATCTGACAAAGGCAGAAACCATGCGACCCATTGCACTTGCGACCGTTCTGGCCGGTGTTGCCCTGATCGGACTTACGGCATTTGTCGGCACGTCACGTCCGACACTTGAACTTTCCTATACCGCAGATTGCCAAAACAGCGCCGATTGGCAAAGCCTCCTTGAGGCCGAAGGTTTCGATGTTCGTGCCGCACAGGTCAGCAACCTGTCGCTTTCGGAACAGCAGGCGATGATGACCACTCCGGCACCGATGCGCGATTGCAAGATCGGGCGGGTTGCGGGTTACAGCGTGATCGGCGAAGTTCCGTCGGGCGATATCGTAACGCTTTTGCAGCGCAAACCAGCCGATGTCATCGCTCTTGCCCGTGACGATCAAACCAACGAAACAGTCGCGATCCATTATGACGGCTCCGTCGAACGCAGCAGGTCATCGCAATGAGGGGTATTTCGCGCTTGCGGCTTGCCTTCACAGGGATCGGAGTGGTGACGGTTAGCGTATTGTGGGGAAGTGCGGCAATGGTTTGGCTGTCATTGCCGGACGGATCGCCAACTTTCCTGCCAGCAGACAGCCTTTTACCCGCAATCGCGATCAGTCTCGCGATCTTTGGCGGGCTTGGCTTTGGGGCGGCGGTTTTGACCGAACGCTGGGAAAATGAAAGCCTTAGAAACCGGTCATCAAACCGGTCCTAGGTTGGAGCCGGTAGCAGGCCCCTATTTCTTCCCCTGCCCGACCATGATCATGTCCCTGTCCTGTGCGCTTCCGGCAAAAGCATCGAACTGTCGGCCGATCTTTTTGAACACGGCAAGGCATTGTTCAAGTTCTTCGTCGGAAACATCGGCGAAAATCTGGGCGCGCACACCCTGTATCACCGCCTGGATCTGGCGCAATGCCGGTTCGGCCTTTGCCGTCAGATGAACGGTTTTTGCCCGCCTGTCATCAGGGACTTCGCGTCGTTCGATAAGTCCCTTCTCTTCTAGCCAGTCCAGTGTTCGCACCAGTGTCGGTCCCTGCACTCCGGCTACACGCGCCAGTTCCTTTTGGGTCAGGTCATGATCCGCCGTGCTGAGGCGAAACAGGATGATCCAGCGTGCCTCGGTCAAAATAAAGGGTGAAAGACGCCGATCAACTTCGGCGCGCCATTGCCGGGCAAGCATACCCAGCCAGATACCGAACTGTTCACGTGATGCATTGCTGTCAGGGGGATTTGTCATGAGAAACACCTGCGGGAGGATTTTTGATCCTAAATATTTAGATAGATAGCTATCTATCGTCAAGGAAGCTGCTTTGAAAATCCCAACCAGGAACAACACAACCCTATCTCGCAGGGGCGGGTTCGCGTTACCATATGAAATAAAACACTTTCCATTCGCCAATCGTCATACAGGGAAGACACAGGGCACGCATGGAACAATTCTGGAATCCCGACCAGCTCGTGATCTGGCTTGAACAGGCCGCCGCATGGGTGGAAACCAATGTTCTGCTTGTCCCGATCCTGTTGCAGATTGTTGCCTGCCTGCTTGCGGTGATCCCGGCCCTGTTGCTGCGCCGTCCGCTTTCGCATCAACTGGCCCGTTTGCAAAACTGGCGGGCGCTTTTACATTATGCCGGGTTCCGGCGATTGCTTGCAGTTTTGCCCGACCTGGCATTTCCGATCATTCTGGTTCTGCTGATCTGGTTTATTGATGCCGTCGCGATACAGGCAGGGCTTCGGCATAATATCCTGCGTCTCGTTGCAAGCCTTCTGAATGCGTGGATTTTCATTCGTCTGGGCACGGCCGTTGTCAATGATCCAGTCTGGGCGCGAAGCATTGCGATCGTCGCCTGGGGGCTGGCTGCGCTTAACATCGTCGGCTGGCTTGATCCAACGATTGACCTGCTGGACAGTCTTGCCCTTCAAATCGGGCAGTTCCGGATATCGGTATTTGGCATCCTCAAAGCGATGCTGTCGCTGGCGATCCTGCTATGGGTTGCATCCTTTGCCTCGCGCATTTTCGAACAACGCATCCAGAAGGTTCATCGCCTGACACCCTCGGTTCAGGTGCTGATGTCCAAGCTTCTGAAACTCGTACTGCTGTCGATTGCGGTTTTGTTCGCGCTATCGACAATCGGTGTCGATCTGACCGCGCTTGCGGTGTTTGGTGGTGCCATCGGTGTTGGCATCGGGTTTGGTCTGCAACGGATTGTCGCCAACCTGATCAGCGGTGTAATCCTGTTGCTGGATCGTTCGATCAAGCCGGGGGATGTGATCGCGATTGGAGATACGTTTGGCTGGATACAGTCGCTTGGCGCGCGTTACACTGCCGTTCGCACCCGTGACGGTACCGAATTCCTGATCCCGAACGAAGACCTGATCACCAATCAGGTCGAAAACTGGAGCCACTCGGACGTCAAGCTGCGCCTGAAGGTTCCGGTCGGCATTGCCTATCGTTGCGATCCGCATTTCGCGATCAAATTATGCAATGAGGCCGCGGCAAAATGCACCCGCGTTCTGGACAATCCGGGCCCCAATACGTTGCTGCGTGGCTTTGGCGACAATTCGGTCGATCTTGAAATCCGTTTCTGGATCACGGACCCACAAAACGGTCGCGGCAATATCATCAGCGAAGTTTTGCTGAACGTCTGGGACAGCTTTAAGGAAAACGAGATCGAAATCCCGTTCCCGCAACGCGATCTGCATTTGCGCAGTAGTGATGGCGATATCCGGGTCGAAATGAGCCGTCCGGATGACGCATCCGGTGATACAACACCGGACAGCCGGGATTAATCAACGATCTGCGTCATATCTTTTGGCCCGATTTCCCCTGATGATTCCTGTTCCCGCTTCGGTTCCACCGTTTCGGGTACCTTGTCCTCGGATTTGGGTAAATCAAGAAGCTCGGCAACATTGACATCAAGTACGGTCTTGCGTGTTTTTTCCAGCTCGACCAAACGTTCGCGCATCGCAACCGGCCAGCCACCATCGGCATTGACCAGAAGTAACCGGTCATAATCCAGAAACAACCCAAGTCGGGTCATCAAATCCACCAGCGTAATCCGCGACAAATCCCCCGATAGCAGCCAGCGATGGCTTTCGGATCGTTCAATCAGCTTTTCACGACGAAGTGCTGCCAGAGCCCAGTTCAGATCCCGCCCGCCAAGTTTGGTTTCACGTAGCATCCGACGATAGGTTGGCGGTTTGGAGGCCTCGTGGAAACGGTGTTGCAGATATTCCAGAACCCGCAACACAGCGATGATGCGTTCCATCTGCCCCGGCACCGCCCCACGCGGATCGGGGATCAGTCCGGCGGCGCGCGCCGCACGCCATTCGGACCGTGCCGCGGCGACCTGCGCGCCCAGCAAGACAACAATCCAGGTCAGATACATCCATAACAGGAAGATCGGCACAATCGCGACCGCGCCATAGATCGTCTGATAGGTCGGGAAATTAATGACGTAAAAACCAAATCCCTTTTTTAGCGCCTCGAACAGACCGGCCGCTACCAACCCACCCAAAATCCCGTCAATGATCACGACCGAACGGTTCGGCATACCGATAAACAAAAGCGAAAAGGCAATCGAAGATAACAGGAAAGGTGCCAAAAACGTCAATTGCCCGATATGTTCGCCCAGCCCATCGGCCCCGACCATATAGCGCATGGCAAAAATATAGGATGCCACCGAAAGGCTTAGCCCCAACAACATCGGCCCGACCGTCAGCAGAGTCCAGAAAACAACCAGTTTCGCCAAAAGCTTGCGCGGGGTGGTAACACGAAAGACATCGTTCATTGCACCTTCGATCGCACCAAGCAGCATGACGGCTGTCAAAGCCAGAACAATCGTGCCTATTGCTGTCATCTGGCCGGTGTTTTGAAGGAACCCGCCAAGATAATCGGTTACCTGTTCGCCGGTTTCGGGAAGGAAATTGTTCAGGACCACGCCGGTGATCTGGTCCTTCCACTGGTCAAAGACCGGAAAGGCCGAAAGAACCGTAAGGGCCACGGCAAGGAACGGCACCATTGCAAGAAGGGTTGTATAAGACAGGCCTGCTGCGCGCTGGATGGATTTATCATGGATAAAGCGCATGATCGCATAGCGCCAAAATCCGGTGCGATCGTTCAGTATTTGCCCGATTGGAACCATTAAACACTTATCCCTGCGCGATTTCCGGTTATAGTGTAATTGATCAACAGGATAGCGCGCCGGCACAAGATAAAACAGGCCAGATTGACCTTGGCTTCGCTTTGTGTAGGATGCGCCCAATGTCAAATGCCTCCTGTGTAGGTCACAGCTTTGTTCCGCGCTGCATGCCTGCCAGAGAGAGATCGTGGGAACGAGAGGGAAAATGAGCTTTTCCGCCGAAAACATTTCCGGCCTGATGGCTGGCAAGCGTGGCCTGATTATGGGCGTCGCGAACGATAAATCCATCGCCTGGGGTATTGCACGCACTGTGGCTGCCGCTGGCGCCGAAGTTGCTTTTACCTTCCAGGGCGAAGCACTTGAAAAGCGTGTTCGGCCATTGGCGGAGTCTGTTGGCAGCGATATCGTCCTGCCCTGCGACGTGACCGATGCGGCAAGCATTGATGCCGTGTTCGAGACGCTGAAAGAAAAATGGGGCAAGCTGGACTTTGTGGTTCACGCTATTGGATTTTCCGATAAAAACGAACTTCGTGGTCGCTATGTCGATACCTCGCCTGAAAACTTCGCGCTTTCAATGAACATCTCGGTCTATTCCTTTACCGCCGTTGCACAACGCGCGGAAAAGCTGATGACCGATGGTGGTTCGCTTCTGACCCTGTCCTATTACGGGGCGGAAAAGGTGATGCCGCATTACAACGTCATGGGCGTTGCCAAGGCGGCCCTTGAAGCCAGCGTGAAATATCTTGCCAATGACCTTGGTCCGGATCGCATCCGTGTGAATGCTATTTCGGCAGGCCCGATGAAGACCCTTGCCGCGTCGGGGATTGGCGATTTCCGCTATATCCTGAAATGGAATGAATATAATTCGCCGATGCGCCGCAACGTTACCCTTGATGATGTTGGCGGGTCGGGTCTGTATTTCCTTTCGGACCTTTCGACCGGTGTTACCGGGGAAACCCATCATGTCGATTGCGGTTATCACACCGTTGGCATGAAGCAGGCAGACGCACCTGACATCAATGTTCAGAAAGCCTGATCTGAACATGATATGATCTTGCGGGCTGCCTCGCTGGCAGCCCGTTTTGTCTTCAAACACCTGAATTCTGGATATCGGAAATGGCTGGCAACAGTTTTGGCTCCCTGTTTCGCTTCACCACCTTTGGCGAAAGCCACGGCCCGGCCATTGGCTGCGTCGTTGACGGTGTGCCACCACTTCTTGACCTTACCGAGGAAGATATCCAGCAGTTTCTTGAGAAACGCAAACCGGGCCAGTCGCGCTTTACCACCCAGCGCCGCGAACCCGATCAGGTCAAAATCCTGTCAGGCGTGTTCGAAGGCAAAACCACCGGAACACCGATCGGGCTTCTGATCGAAAATGTTGATCAGCGGTCCAAGGACTACGGCGAAATCAAAAACCAGTTCCGTCCGGGCCATGCCGATTACACCTATTGGGAAAAATACGGCATCCGTGATTATCGCGGCGGCGGACGATCATCGGCACGCGAAACCGCGATGCGGGTTGCGGCCGGGGCGATTGCGCGCAAAATCCTTGGCGATGACATCAAAATCCGCGGCGCCCTGATCAAGATGGGCACCAAGGAAATCAATCGCGACAACTGGAATTGGGACGAAGTTGATAACAACCCGTTCTTCTGCCCCGATGCAGCCGCCGTTCCGGTTTTTGAGGAATATCTTGATGACCTGCGCAAGGATGGATCATCGGTCGGTGCAGTAATAGAAGTTGTCTGTTCGGGCGTTCCGGTCGGGCTTGGCGATCCGGTCTATGACAAGCTTGATGCCGACATGGCCAAGGCGATGATGACGATCAATGCCGTCAAGGGTGTTGAAATCGGCAACGGTTTTGAGGCCGCCGAACTGACCGGCATCGAAAATGCCGATGAAATGCGCATGGGCGAAGATGGCAAGCCGGTCTTTGGCTCCAACCATGCGGGCGGTATTCTGGGCGGGATTTCATCCGGGCAGGATGTTGTCGTGCGCTTTGCCGTCAAACCGACCAGCTCGATCCTGACACCGCGCAAAAGCGTCGATATTTTCGGCAAGGATGTCGATGTCGTGACCAAGGGCCGCCATGACCCGTGTGTTGGCATTCGCGCAGTTCCGGTTGGCGAAGCCATGGCTGCCATCGTTCTGGCCGATCATCTGCTGCGCCATCGCGGGCAGTGTGATGGCTGGAACCGCAACAAGTAATTCCGGCGGCATTATTTTCCTGCATTAGTCTGTCACAAGCGGGATCGTGCACCGTCAATAGTGCATGAACCCGACATTGTACAAAGCCCTGATTATGCTTGCATCCAACAGCAAACCGGCATCGGCCACAAAGCCCGCCGGGCGGGATGGTGGCTTGGGCAATCGCACCGTCCTTTATGCCGATGAACCGGTCGATTTGCCCGATTGGGGAATTGCGGCCCTGCCCTCGATGATCCTTGGCGCAGCCCCGCAAAGCTGCCTTTTCGTCAGCGACCTGACGGTAGAGGAACCCGAAAACGACGCGGAAAACAGTGCCGGAACGCCCGGTGACGCGGACACACCTGCGCCTGTCAAAGTATCCTTTTCGCTGACTGTCGACAGCGCACCTGATGACAATTCCAAATTGATCCAGCGACAGATCACCTGGCGTCTTGCCATGCCAGCAAGCACCTTCCGGCAGATCACAACCAGCGCCAACAGCACCCCGGTGCGAGCCCCCGTGATCCGAACGAAGCTGGTCCTGCGCGGTGTTATCTGTGATGTTGAACTTGGCCTGCTGGAAGTACCAGGCATTACCCAACCGCTTCTGGTCGGGCGCGACACCCTGTCCGACCGCTTCCTGATCCGCCCTGATCATGATAAAGCCGCCCCGACCCCGTCGCCGTCCGCAACGCTTTCGATCACGCCGGACGAGCCCGCCGCACCGGCAAAACCGGTTGATCCTGCCCCGACACCGGCACCGGCAACAGCAACAGCAACACCAGCAGAACCGGGAAAAACACCGGATACGAGCAACGCAGTACCCCAACCCGCCGCATCCACCCCGGATATGGCAACAGTACCTGTGTCGCCGAAAAGCGAGGCGGCATCGGCAACCATTCCAACTCCAACTCCTACCCCAGCCCCAGCCCCAGCCCCAGATGCGCCTGCCCCAACCGCAGATCAAGGCGCGGCACCTGCGCCTGCGGCCGATATATCAGGCACTACCACCGCCGTACCGGATGGCACGAATGGCAACACCGCCCCAGCAACTCAACCGCCCCCCGCGACACCATCGACAGACCAAGGAGACGATGCTTCTGCTGCCTCGCAACCGGTCGAAGCTGACAAGCCAACACCGACAACGCCTGCCTGAATTCGCCAATCGCTTTTCATCACCAATTGCATGAGGGCGTTGATTTTTGGACAAAAGCCGCTATCTCGCTTTTATCAGACAGCCCGCATTCCACGTGCGGTTAGATGCCTGATGGTGATGAAAGGGGCAATACCGCATGCCGTTATCAGGACCTGAGCAAAGTCACGCCATGCCAACCCGCCGCAGCCTGTTGCAAGGCTGGCTTGCCGCCAGCGCGGCTGGCATTTCAGGCATTTCCGTGGGGATGTTTGCGCCAATCTTGCGCGCCCAGCCAATAAAACGCGACATCACGCTATCCTGTGGCACCGATGATGAACCAACCCGCAGCAGCACCGAAGGCCCGTTTTACAGCAACCAGCCCCCGGAAAAATCCGATTTTCGTGGCGATGCAGATGGTGATCCGGTAACCCTGATCGGGTTTGTCCTGACCCGCGATTGCCAGCCGATCAGCGGTGCAATCGTCGATCTTTGGCATGCCAATCGCGACGGCGAATATGACAATCGCGGTTTCCGGTTACGCGGTTATCAGAAAACCGATGCCGATGGCCGGTACTTTTTCGAAACCATCCGCCCCGCCGAATATGGCAGCCGAACCCCGCATTATCACGTCAAGGTGCGAAACGGGGACGACCGGGTTCTGACCACACAGCTTTATTTCCCCGGCGAAGCCCACAACGCGCGGGACTTTCTGTTTAACCCGGCACTGCTGATGGATGTTCAAAAAGCATCTGACGGCGACATCGCGCGGTTCGATTTTATTCTGGCCTGATCAGGACCGTTTTTCCGTTCCGACACCAAGAATCTCTTTTCGGGCATTTTTGGCTTGCATTTTGCTGCATCAGGCGCATATGTTAACGACATTAACATATGCAAGAATACAAGAAACCGGAATACGAGCTTATGGGAAAATACCACCACGGTGACGTCCGCAATGTCCTGCTGCAAAAAGCCGAAAACATCCTGAACGAAGAAGGTCCGAGCGGGCTTTCGCTGCGGCGGCTGGCGCGCATGACCGGTGTGTCGGAAGCAGCGCCCTATCGTCATTTTGACGGTAAGGATGGCATTTTGGCGGCAGTGGCGATTGATGCGTTTGAACGCTTTGCAGAACGGCTGGAAAATGTCGCGGCCAATGTCCAGAAGCACGAAGAACGGATCATGGCGCTTGGTGCGGCTTATGTGCATTTCGCGGTCGATTTCCCGCAGCATTTTCGCCTGATCTTTGGCCGGGAACGTCCGCCGCTCGATCAATATCCAGAACTTCGCGAGGCGGCCGATAATGCGTTTGACGTTTTGCAACGCGCCGTTACATCAGTTGATCGTCGTGCCGATATGACCCTGAACGAAGCAGCCACCGCCTATAACCGCGCCCTTGCGGCATGGAGCCGTGCACACGGCATCGCCATGCTGGTGATTGACGGCATGATTGTTCCGCCTGCCGATCAGGAACTTGATGATTTTGTGCTGGGGCTTCTTGCCGAAGACCTGACAGCCCCTGAAAATTCCTGATCCCGATATCCGCAATTCAAAGGCCGCCAAAGATGGAATACACCACCGTCAAATTCATTCACCTTCTGGGTGCCGTGCTGTTTCTGGGCAATATCATCGTCACCGCAGTCTGGAAAAGCCTGGCGGATCGTACGAAAAATCCGGTGGTTATTGCCTTTGCCTGCCGGCTGGTGAATGTCACCGATCTGGCTTTTACCGCCTTTGGCGCGGCACTGGTGGTGATTGGTGGTGTCGGGCTGTTTCATGCCGGCGGCACTTCACTTTCCGATAGCCCGCATCTGACGATGGGTATCAGTCTGTTTGCGATGGCGGCCGTGCTGTGGCTGGTCGGGCTTTTGCCCTTGCAGCTTTATATGTCGCGGATTGCCGCCCAAACGGTGGCGGCGGGCGAAGCCGCCATGCCGGTGGCCTATGACAAATGCGTAAAGCTTTGGACGATGCTGGGCATTGCGGCAACGTTGCTGCCGGTCGGTACGCTTTGGTTCATGATCGCCCGTTAATGCCTATAAAGTGCGGCGGCGCCGGGTTGCGATCAAAAGGGCCACGACCACCGCCGCACTGCCCATGATATGCCACTGATTAAGGACCTCTCCCAAAATCACCGCCCCTAGGATCGAGGCAACAAAGGGCTGCAACAGCAGGATCATCGATCCGGTGGCTTCATCCACGCGCTTAAGCCCGACCGATACCATTCCCTGCCCCAGAACATGCACCAGCATCGCCAGCCCGATCAGCGCCAGCCAGCCCGTGATGTGCGGCGGCAGAACGAAAGTTCCTTTGATCAGCATCATCACGCCAAGGGCGATCATGGTGGTCAGGGTGCTCCAGAACATGATTGATACCGCGTTGTGATTACGGCGCAGACGGCTGATGACAATCAGATAACCGGCATAGAAAAAGGCGGCCAGAACGGCCAAGGCATCGCCGCGCATGGATCCGGCCCCGGTTTCACTGGCGCGGAACAGGAAATAGCCGCCAATAACGGCAAACGGTACCCCGCACCAGAACATCATGCCGGGCTTGCGCGCAATGCCAAACAGACCAAGGAACCCGATAATCACCGGGGCAAGGTTGTTAAGCAAAATCGCATTGCCGACCGTCGTCATTTCAATCGCCATATGGCAGGCAACAAGGTCGGCTGCGAAGAAAAGACCGGCAAGGATCATCAACCCCGTGTCACCATGCTTGCGCGCGGAAACGCCATTTTCGTTGGCTGGTTTTGATGATCCTGCTGGCATCAAAAAGACGGTCGCGCCCAACACGGGGGCTGCGAGCGCGACACGCCAGAAAGCCGAGGCATCGGGTGACACACCGCTATAACGCACAAAAATCGGACCGAGCCCCATCAGAATTGCGGCCACAACAAGGGTCGCAATAGCCCAGAATGATGACTGAACCATCAGCTTTAATCCTTCTTCTCGCTGCGCAATGTCCGTGGTGGCGGAGGGAGTAACAGATGTACTTCCGGCATTGCGAAGGGTGTCAGGTAAGGCACGGGGCATGGTCTGGTCTTTCGAAACGATAGCGAGGTGCAGGTTGTGCAAAATGCGCCCTGGCTGATAGCGATTATCTTGCAGCGGTGCTATATCGATGTGAAATTGCTTCGCCTTATTGTCGGGATAAATTGCGCTTATGGCTCTTCTGAATGTCGATATCGATCTGCTCAGAACGTTTCTGACCGTGCTGGATACCCAAAGTTTCACACGCACGGCCGAACGCCTTTTGCGCACGCAACCCGCCATCAGCCAGCAGATCAAAAAGCTTGAAGATACCGTTGGCGCGCCGCTGATTACGCGCGACCGCAACGCCATCACCCCAACCACAACCGGACTTGTCGTCAAATCCTATGCCGAGGGGATTATAGGCCTGAACGACAAGATGCTGGCCGATCTTCTTGATGCGGCACCGGCCGTGCTGCGCATCGGGCTTCCCGACGATTATGCCGCGATCTATCTGCCGGAAATCCTGCGGATTGCGGCCCTGCGCCTACCGGAAACAGAAATCAGCTGCCATGCGGATATCAGTCGCAATCTCGGCAAACGGGTCGCCAATGGCGATCTTGATCTGGCGATCCTGACGGCAGATCCCGAAACACCCAGCCTGCATGTGACATCCGAACCGCTGGTCTGGGTGGCGGATGCCGGGTTTGACCATCAGGCACGTCCGCTTCGCCTGTCGATGTTCCATGATGGCTGCGTGATCCGCCGTTCCGTGACAGAAGTCCTGTCACAACAGAACATCGCCTTTCGCATCAGCCACAGCAGCGACTCCAATTCCATGATCATCACGGCAATTGATGGCGGTCATGCGCTGGGGGCGATGCCGCGCTGTACGGCTGAATATGCCGGAATGCAGATTGTTGATGATCCATCCTTACCGCCACTGCCAAAGATCGACATCGCGCTTCTGGTGCGCGAACAGGCCAATCCTGCGGTTCGGGAACTCGCCCTTGGTGCGATTGCGGCCCTCGCCCCGTCAACACCAGCAGATAGCGACGGAGACAATCACAGTGTGACCGGCACAATTGCGCCTGCCATGGCACCGGTTTCTTCCACCATATGAAAAGACTTTTTATGCGGTTGATCGCCCGATAACGCCGCCCATAAGATGCCCCGGCAAGAAACAGCCGTTTCAATAACACCCTGCCGGAGACGCCCGATGCTGACCATCAAACGCCTGTCGATCGATGACGCCAAAATACTGATCGAAGGCGCACGCAATCGCGCCACCGAAATCGGTATTCCCATGTGCATCGCCATCACCGATGAATCCGGTGTGCTGATTGCCTTTGAACGCATGGATGGCGGCAAGGTCACCAGCACCACGATTGCTCAGGACAAGGCATTTACCGCCGCAGGTGCTCGCAAGGCCACCCACGAATATGCCGCCGCCGCCCAACCGGGCATGGTGGCATTTGGCATCGATTCCGAATGTGGCGGTCGCCTGTCGATTGTGGCTGGCGGTTTGCCGGTATCGGTGGACGGGGATGTTGTCGGCGGGATCGGTGTCAGTTCCGGCACCCCGCCGCAGGATCAGGATTGCGCCCAGGCCGGGATCGATCATTTCCTGAAAGCAATCGGCAAATAAACCCACCACTATTGGCGGGAATCGGCATTGATTACGCCGATTTCCGCCCACCAATCAGAAATTCGACATTGCCTTCGGGTCCGGTGATCGGGCTTGTCGCGATGCCAAGCACCTCCCAGCGCGGAAGACTTTCCAGCCAGCCGGAAATGGTATCACAGACTTCCTGATGCAGTTCCGGTTCACGGACCACACCCTTTTTCCCGACGCGTTCCTTGCCGACTTCGAATTGCGGTTTGATCAATGCAATCAGCCAACCGCCCGGTTTGACCAGATCAAGGCTTGCCGGAAGCACGGTACGAAGGCCGATGAAGCTGGCGTCGCAGACGACGATATCAATGGGATCGGGAATTTGTTCGGACGTGATGTGACGCGCATTGGTCTTTTCCATCACGACAACCCTGTCGTCATTGCGCAGTTTCCAGTCAAGCTGCCCCTGCCCGACATCGACGGCAAAGACCTTGGCCGCACCGTTTTGCAGCAAGACATCGGTAAAACCGCCGGTCGAGGAGCCGACATCAATCGCGGTAAAACCGGTGACATCAACACCGAACTCGGCAAGCCCCTTTTCAAGCTTGAGCCCGCCGCGCGACACCCACGGATGGGGTTGCCCGCGCAGGGTCAGTGAAATGTCCTCCTTGCATTGCAACCCCGGCTTATCGAGCCGTTGCTCGCCGCTAAAGACATTGCCTGCCATGATGAAAGCCTGCGCCTTGGACCGGGTTTCCACCAGTCCGCGTTCGACAAGCAACTGATCCAAACGTTTCTTTGCCATGCGCGGGTTTTAACGCAAAGCAGCGCAAGCGTCTAGCTTGCCAGTGGTTCCAGATAGCCGCGCGGCACGATGGCAAGAAGATCGTTTAAGGCCTCGCCCTGGACCGCGACATGCTGGTGCATCAGCTTGCCCGCCCGTTCGGCATCACCGGTCGAGATCGCTTCGAGGATTTCGGAATGCTCGGCATTGGATTTTTTCACCCGGCCCGGCCGGTGCAACTGCAAACGCCGATAGGGTGCGAGCCGGTTGCGCACATTCTTGGTCTGGCGTTCGAGGAAGCTGTTGCGGCATCCGGAATAGATCACTTCGTGGAAATTGACGTTGGCCTCGTAATAGGCATCGGCATCCGCATGTTCCTGAAGCTCGCTGCATTCGTTGCCAAGTGCAATCAGCTTTTCGATATCCGCACGCGGCATGCGACGTGCGGCAAGGCGCGCGCACATGGCTTCGAGTTCGGCCATGACTTCGAACATTTCGATCAGATCGGCCACCGTGATCGAGGCAACAATCGTCCCGCGACGAGGCATCGTCGCGACCAGTCCGGACCCCGCCAGCGTTTGCAGGGCCTCGCGCACGGGGGTGCGTGAAACGCCGAACCGTTCCGACAGGCTGCGCTCGTCCAGCTTGTCGCCGGGTTTAAGTACACCGGTGACAATATCGCGTTCAAGTTTCTGAACCAGGTCGGTGGCGAGCTTGCCGTTCCGTGACATGGGAAGCCTCATCCTTACGCTGCAATCGTGGTATACCAGAACATAGAAAATGGTACCGCGCAAAGCCTTTTCCGTGCTGCCCTGCATCGAAATTCTGTTGCGATGCAAAAGTTCAATCGCAGAAAACCGGGAAAATGGCTGCAATCCTCAGGCGCACATCTGTGGCACTGCAATACACATTTCTGGTATACAAAAACCCGTAGACAGGATGCCAGAAATCTGTAACGCTTTTTGATATTGCGAAATCCGCACCAATAAAAAGACGTGCAAACGCGTCATGAATGCATCCAGAAACGCATGCTTCATCCGGGAGGAAAAGATGAAGATTTTCAAACGTACTCTGTCGGCGTCTGTCGCCGCCATCACCCTGTCCATCGCCGCCTTCGGTATGTCCTCGAACGCTGATGCGGAAACGCTCAAGCTGTCGCACCAGTGGTCGACCGGCGATGTCCGTCACAAAGTCGCGCAGATCATTGCCGACGAAGTCAAAGCCGCCAATGTCGATCTGGAAATCCAGATTTTCCCGTCCGGCTCGCTGTTCAAGGCGAACGAACAGTGGACTCCGATGGAACGCGGCCAGCTTGACATGATCGTCTATCCGCTGGCCTATGCCGGTGGTCGTATTCCGGCAACCAACCTGACCCTGATGCCGGCACTGGTGAAAAACCATGACCATGCCGATCGTCTGAATAACTCGCCCTTCATGGCAAAAATGGAAGAACTTCTGAACGAAAACGGGGTTGTTACCATTGCCAAGGGCTGGCTGGCCGGTGGCTTTGCCTCGACCAAGGGCTGCATCCGGGTTCCGGATGATGTCAAAGGCCTGCAAATTCGTGCAGCCGGCAAATCCTTCGAACAGATGCTTCAGGGTGCCGGTGCATCCATCGCCGCAATGCCAAGCTCGGAAATCTATCCGGCGATGCAGACCGGCGTTCTGGATGCCACCAACACCAGTTCGTCCAGCTTCGTTTCGTATCGCATTTACGAACAGGTGAAATGCTATACCCCGGCGGGTGCCAACGCGCTGTGGTTCATGTATCAGCCGGTTCTGATGTCGAAGAAAACCTATGACGGTCTGAACGACGCCCAGAAAGACGCCCTTGCTGCGGCTGCCAAAAAGGCCGAGGCCTTCTATTCCGAAGAAGCCCGTAAAGAAGACGCTGCCAGTGTCACGGTCTTCAAGGATGCCGGTGTTGAAATCGCCGATCTGACCGACGCCGACTTCAAGGCATGGCAGGACCTCGCCAAGCAGACGTCCTATGCCAAGTTTGTCGAAGAAACCCCGGGCGGTCAGGAAATGCTCGATATGGCTCTTTCTGTCGAATAATGGTGTCGTGGCGCCGGGTGCATGCCCTGCATGCCGGCGCCACTTCTTTTCCGCTTTTTTGCGACGACCTTGATCTTCAGGAGTCCCAGCGTGGCGAACGCAGTTTTTCCCAATTCCTTGCCGGTTGACCTGCCCGACGATGGCAATCCCGCCCCGCGTGCCCGGGCCAACCATAACAGTTTCCCGCCGCCACCCGATGTCGAACCGCTGCCCGAAAAACCCGGCAGCAACGGCAATGGCGCGCGCCCTGCCCCGATGGCACCGCGTGGCCCGCTCGATCATGCGATCAATTTCGTCCACTTTCTGTCAAAGGCCTGCGGTGTTGCCGCAGCATCGATGTTCTTCATCGCCATGCTGCTGATCTGCCAGCTTGTCTTTATCCGTTACATCCTGAACTCGTCCACCGTCTGGCAGACGGAGGCCGTGATTTACCTGATGATCGGCGGCACCCTGATCGGGCTTCCTTATGTCCAGCTTCTGCGCGGGCATGTGAATGTCGATCTGCTGCCGATGTATCTGAAACGTGGTGCGCGCAAGCTGCTTGCGGTTGCGACCCTGCTGTGCGGCCTTGGCATTAGCGGCCTGTTTGCCTTTTACGGCATCGAACTGGTCATCGAAGCCTATCAGGGCGGCTGGAAATCCCCGACCATCTGGGCGGCTGAACTCTGGAAGCCCTACCTGATGCTGCCGGTCGGTTTTGGCCTGCTGTTCCTGCAATTATTCGCCGATCTGCTGTGCCTTCTGACCAACCGGTCGAAAGCCTTCCATATCGAAGACAACCCGTTTTAAGGAGCTGGTGCAATGGATCCGCTTTCACTCGCAGCACTCGTTGGCATTGTCACCACCCTGATCCTGTTTTCCGGCATTCCGGTCGGCATCGGGCTTCTGATGGTTGGTGTCGGCTTTATCTGGATTTTCGATGGCGCAAGTGCGTTACCGCTGCTGCCTGAAATCCTGTTTTCCAAACTCGAAAGTTTCGAAGTTCTCGCGATCCCGATGTTCATCCTGATGGGGGCGGTTGTCGCATCGTCCCGTGCGGGTGGTGATCTGTACTCCGTGCTGGATCGCTGGTTAACGCGTGTGCCGGGAGGATTGGTTATTTCCAACCTGGGGGCATGCGCGATCTTTTCCGCCCTGTCGGGGTCATCACCGGCGACCTGTGCCGCGATTGGCAAAATGGGCATCCCCGCCATGCGTGAACGCGGCTTCCCGAGCTCGGTTGCGGCCGGTTCGATTGCAGCAGGCGGTACGCTTGGCATTCTGATCCCGCCAAGTGTCACCATGATTGTTTATGGTATCTCCACCGATACATCGATCGGGCGGCTGTTCCTTGCTGGTCTTCTGCCCGGTCTGATGCTGACGGCACTGTTCATGGCGTGGTCGCTTTTTTCGACCTGGCGTCAGGGCAATGCATCGGTTGCACTGGCATCGGTGACCTATAGCTGGAAGGAAAAGTTTGAAATCCTTCCGCGCGTCCTGCCCTTCATCGTCATTATCTGTGCGGTTCTGTTCGCGCTGTATGGCGGGGTGGCAACGCCTTCTGAAACGGCGGGTGTTGGTGCGCTGTTCTGCCTGATTGTCGCGATGATCATTTATCGCATGTGGCAGCCGGGCAAGCTTTGGAACATCATGCGCGACACGACCAAAGAGTCTGTGATGATCCTTCTGATCATCGGGGCTGCCGGTCTGTTCAGCTATATGCTGTCCTCGCTGTTCATCACCCAGTCGATTGCACAGTGGATTTCCGCCCTTGACGTCAACCGTTGGGTCCTGATGGGCTTCATCAACGTGTTCCTGCTGATCAGCGGCTTCTTCCTGCCGCCGGTTGCCGTGATCCTGATGTCGGCCCCGATCCTTCTGCCGGTGATCGTCAATGCCGGGTTTGATCCCTACTGGTTCGCCGTGATCCTGACGATCAACATGGAGATCGGCCTGATTACCCCGCCGGTTGGCCTGAACCTTTATGTCATCAACGGGATTGCGCCCGATATCCGCCTGCAGACGATCCTGAAAGGTGCGATGCCCTATGTGCTTTGCATGGTGGTTGCCATCGTGATCCTGTGCTTCTTCCCGCAAATCGCCACCTGGCTTCCCGAAACGGTCATAGGGGGACGCTAAAATGTCCGGAATTTCCGTCAGAAGCTGGATATCCAGCATTGCCGATCGCGGCCGGGAGCTTCTTGACCTGCCGCTATCGACACCGCAGGACCCGTTTGCCCAGCTTAAAGCGATGTGCAAGGACCTTGTGTCACAAAAGGGCGAAGCCCGTGGAACGGCGGTTGCCCGCGAAGTGGTCCGCATGTGGGAAACACTGCCCGAAGCAGATCATCTGCGTTTTTTCGAAATGATGCAGAATGATTTCAGTGCCAACCGCACCGAGGTCAAGAAGGCAAGCGAGGCTTTTGCCAATGATCCGTCCGAAGCCAATCTGGCGGTTCTGACCCATGCGTCGGAACCCGCCCGGCAGGAGCTTCTGCGCCGGATCAATATGGCACCGGGCGGCACGCGCGCGATTGTCGATATGCGTGAAACGCTTCTGGGACTGATCAAGGAAAACCGTCACCTTGAACCGCTTGATGCCGATATGCAGCATCTGCTGACAAGCTGGTTTAATCGCGGCTTCCTTGAACTGCGTCATATTGATTGGGATACGTCGGCGGCCATCCTTGAAAAACTGATCCGCTATGAAGCGGTTCATGAAATCAAGGGCTGGGACGATCTGCGCCGCCGTCTGGCAACGGATCGCAAATGCTTTGCCTTTTTCCATCCGGCGATCCCCGATGATCCGCTGATCTTTGTCGAAGTTGCCCTGGTTCACGGGCTTGCCGATAGCGTTCAGGCCCTTCTGGCCCCGGAAATCGATGAAACCGCCCCGGAAAAAGCCAATACCGCGATCTTCTATTCGATCAGCAA
Source organism: Thalassospira lucentensis (assembly GCF_001613805.1). GTDB lineage: Bacteria > Pseudomonadota > Alphaproteobacteria > Rhodospirillales > Thalassospiraceae > Thalassospira > Thalassospira lucentensis_A. The sequence goes on along the minus strand of NZ_LPVY01000020.1, from coordinate 121,352 downwards.
CTGCCAATCGGGCCTTAAGGGGATTTCGTTTGGCAACTTCCTGATCAAACAGGTGGTCGAGGAGCTTAAACGCGAGTTCCCGAAACTCAGACAATTCGCCACCCTGTCGCCCATTCCGGGCTTCATGGGATGGCTGCGCACCCGTCAGAAAAGCAAATCGGACGATGCCGATATCGCCGCCACCGTCCTTGCCGCCATGAGCGACGACGACTGGATTGATGACGCGGAAAAAGTCGCCGAGCTTAAAAAGCCGGCGATGATGCTGTGTGCGCGTTATCTTGCGACCTGCAAGCGCGGCAAATCGCCGCTTGATCCCACCGCACGTTTCCATCTTGGCAATGGGGCGCAGCTTGAGCGCCTGAACTGGCTTGGCGATACATCGTCCAAGGGACTGCGTCAGGCGGGCGGGATGATGGTCAATTACGCCTATCACCTTGACGATATTGAACGAAACCACGAAGCGCTGATGAATGACGGCAAAATCGCCGTTTCGAAATCGGTCATGCAGCTTACGGGAAACTAGGACAGAACCATGTCGGATAATCTTTTCAACGAATTTACCAAACGTTTCCCGGCGGACCGTTCGCGTACCTTTCTGATCGAACGCGACGGCACCGAACGCAGCTTTGCCTGGCTGCTGGATCGTACCGGGCGTTATGCCACGGTTCTTGCCGATCATGGCGTGGTCAAGGGCGACCGTGTTGCCGCCCAGATCGACAAATCATCCGATGTGATCGCGCTTTATCTGGCCTGCCTTCAGCTTGGCGCCATTCACCTGCCGCTTAATACCGCCTATACCGGCGATGAAATCGCCTATTTCCTTGGTGATGCCGCCCCGCGCGTTTTTGTCTGCCGCCCGGCGCATATTGATGCTGCCAAAACCCTTGGCGCACAGAACAATGTCGGTGCGGTCCTGTCGCTTGGCGACAAGGGCGATGGCAGTCTTAATGATCTGGCCGCCAGTGCAAAACCGCATGGCGACGTCGCCGATGTGATCAAGGATGACATTGCCGCCATTCTGTATACATCGGGCACGACGGGCCGGTCCAAGGGCGCGATGCTGACGCATGGCAACCTCGGCTCCAACGCGCTGACCCTGCACAAGGCATGGGGTTTCAGGTCGGGTGATACGCTTTTGCATGCCCTGCCGCTGTTCCATACGCATGGCCTGTTTGTTGCGATCAACATCATGCTGGTCAATGGCGGCAAGGTGATCCTGCTTCCGAAATTCGATGCCGATGATGTGGTGGAACGCCTGCCGAATGCGACCGTTATGATGGGGGTTCCGACCTTCTATACCCGCCTTCTGGCCCATCCGAAGTTTGACAAGGATCTGGTCGCGAACATGCGCCTGTTCGTGTCGGGTTCGGCCCCGCTTCTGGCGGAAACCCACGATGCGTTCTTTGAGCGGACCGGGCATAAAATCCTTGAACGTTACGGCATGACCGAAACCTGCATGAACACGTCAAACCCGCTGGATGGCGAACGTCGTCCGGGGGCGGTCGGCCCGACCCTTCCGGGGATCGAGGCGCGTGTTTGCGACAAGGACGGCAATGTCCTACCGGTCGGTGAAATCGGGGTGCTTGAAGTTCGCGGGCCCAACGTTTTCAAGGGTTACTGGCAGATGCCGGAAAAAACCGCATCCGAATTCCGCACGGATGGGTTCTTTATCACCGGCGATCTCGCGACCATCGGCGCAGACGGTTATGTCACCATCGTCGGGCGCGACAAGGACCTGATCATTTCGGGTGGTTTCAACGTCTATCCCAAGGAAGTCGAGGAAATCATCGCCGAGTATGACGAGGTCGAGGAAGTCGCGATCTTTGGCCTGCCGCATCCCGATTTCGGCGAAGCGGTTGCCGGGGTGATCGTACCGGCCAAGGGTGCCAAACCCGATGCCGAGGCCATCATCAAACGCACCCAGGACAAGCTTGCGAAATTCAAGGTGCCCAAACGCATCTGGATGCTCGACGAATTGCCGCGCAACACCATGGGCAAAATCCAGAAGGCCCAGCTGCGCAAGGATTATGCCAATACCTTTGCCACCCCGTCGGGCAAATCTGCCAACGGATAACTGCACACTCTGTTTCGTTTTCCCGTGTCTCCCTGCTGTCTTGCAGACAGCCAAACTCCTTCACCGGTCGGAAATTCTGGCCGGTGATTTTTTTTGCGCGGATTCTCAAAAAGTTCTTGATTTGTTCTTTTTGTTATGCTAGAAAAGAAAAGTCAACGGGATAAAAGCGCCCGGACCAATACCCGCAAAGCGTGATTCGCTTTGCGGGTTTTTGCGTTTGGGGCCAGATGAAAGTGATGATGATGCAGCGGCACAAAGACAGACCGATCCGGCGGCAACATCGCCGGATGATGACCGGCGGGTGGAAAAGCCATTACGGAGGTTTTGCGCCCGTGTCCTAACCCACCCCAAGGTCACCCAAAGGTCAAGACGGGAGAAGTGCGCCTTGTTGACAAGGCAACCGGTAAAATTGTGATCGACAGCGGCTGGGCTGCGCCGGGCAGCATCAGGCAAGCGGTGGCTGATGATGAGCCATGACAGGAGAGGTGCGCCTTGTTCGCGGAGCGGCTGCAAGATTGCAATCGGCAGCGCCCTGGCTGCGTCGGGCATCATTTGGCAAGCAGCGGCTGGTGATGGGTCCGTTGGCGATAGGTCAGGACGGGAGAGGTCCGCCTTGGCGGCGAGGTAGCCAGCGAGATTTCAATCGGCAGCGGCTGGCAGAATTGGGCAGCAGGTGGCAAACAGCGCCGGGAGATGGGCTACTGGAGGGGGCGGTCCAGGGCGACTGGTGCGACCGGCTGGGGTCCGTCGACTGTTTGGATTTCGTGTTCGCCAAACGGGGGATATCCGACAAAGGAGCCAGCGCGGCAAAGGTTGGCGGAACCACGTGCCGGAGGCAGCATGGGAGGATCGCGGCAGGTTGTCTGTCATCGGGCAGCGAAGATCAGGGCGATAGCTTGCGGCGGCTTGACGGGAGTTCGGTGCCTGTCTGGATTTCCGCGTTCTCCGAACGGGGGATATCCGCCGAAGGAGCAGCGCGGCAAGGGTTTGCGGGACCACGTGTCGGAGGCAGCATGGGAGGATCACGGCAGGTGCCGGTCATCGGGCGCGGCGGGGGGATCGGGGTGATTGCTTGGCGGTGTGTTGTGGGGATTGGTCGGGCGTGGCGTGGACTTGGTTGGCCTGGCTGGATTTGGCTTGGCCGCGCCGTCTGGCAAATCCGCCATTGGACGAAACCGCCAACGGTCAGAAATTCTGGCGGGCGTTTTGTCTTGAACATCGGTTCCAAGGATGCACTTGGAAAAGCGTGCCAAAATCAGCATGATGGGATGAAGGTCCCCACGCTCTGTCATATCAGCCTGCCCGTTTTGCGGACAGGATCGGGATAAAGGCAATCGCATGGTCATGGTGAAACTTGACGACGCAATCGACCGGATCACGAGTGATATTTCCCAAACCGGTGCGCTGACCGCAGAAGCGTCGCGCCGATACGAGGAAATGTTTCCCGGCTTCCGCGCCGAACTGGCCCGTGTGCTTGAACAGGCACCGACCATCAGTGACGCAGCACAGGCGGCCATGATGCTGGTCGATGCGGCATCCCGGACCCTGCGTGACAGTTTTCCCCATCAGCCCCATTGTGACTGCCGGGATGGATGCAGCGCGTGCTGCCATCTGTTTGTCGCGGTTCCACCCGGTGTCACAAGCCTGATTGCCGACCATATCCGCAAGACGTTCCCGTCTGATGAACAACAGGCATTGCTTGAACGTCTGGCTGAGGCCGCACGGATCATTGAACAGGCCAAAACCACATCCGAAGTGCGCGCACGCTGCCCGCTTCTGGGGGCGGATGAAAGATGCACGATCTATGAGGTTCGGCCCCTGACCTGCCGGGCCTTTACATCGTCGAGTGCGCCGCGTTGTCACACCATGGTCTTTGGCGACGAACATCAACGCAAAGACCGCATTGATCAGAATCCCGGGCATTTTCGCCTGCATCTTGAAGCCACCGAAGCCCTGCAGGACGCCGCCAGGGCACGCGGGCTTGACGGGCGGCAAGAGGGGTTCGTCCACGCGCTTCTTGATCGGCTGGCACCATCGCAGGATCGGGCAGCCGATTAAATTTTCGGCTTGTTTGTTGCATCCTCGCGGAACAGGTCCATTTTCAAGACGTTCACAAAATTCATTCCTTTCCAGATCAACGCGGACATAGCAGCACATGAACAGTTTTCCCGATCCCAAGGTCGCCTTCGTCACCGGTGCAGCGCAGGGCCTGGGACTGGGCATAACGCAGCATCTTCTGTCAACCGGGTGGAAGGTCATGCTGTTTGATCTGGATGCGGATGCCGGGGACGAGGCCATCACGGCCCTTCCCGAAGAACAGCAGGAACGTGCCCTGTTTTTCAAGGGCGACATTGCCAATGAACATGATGTGGCGATTGCGGTTCAGCAGACCGTTGACCGGTTCGGGCGCATTGACGGGCTGGTCAATAATGCCGGTATTGCCGACCCGCATTCGGGATCATTCGAACATCTGGATTGGGAAAGCTGGCAGCGCGTGATCAATGTCAATCTGGGCGGGGCGTTTCTGGCAGCCAAACATGCGACACAGCATTTGCGCAAGACCCGCGGCGCAATCGTCAATATCGCCTCCACCCGCGCCTTTCAGTCAGAACCCAATACCGAAGCCTATGCCGCGTCAAAGGGTGGCATGGTGGCATTGACCCATGCCATGGCGGTCAGCCTGTCGGGGGCGGTTCGGGTCAATGCCATTGCGCCGGGCTGGATCGAAGTTGGTGACTGGCAAAAATCATCCGCCCGCGAGGAACCGCAACATCGCGACATCGACCGGCAGCAACATCCGGCGGGGCGCATTGGCGTGCCCGATGACATCGCAAAAATGGTCGCCTTCCTGCTTGATCATGACCAGTCCGGTTTCATGACTGGCGAAACCATCCGCATTGATGGCGGCATGACGCATAAAATGATCTATGCCGATTGACCGGGAGCCTTGGGCGAACGTGGTCTTTTCCCTGCCCCTTCCTTCTGCGGTTTTACTGCTTCCTGCGGGCGGGTTTGCCCCGTTAACATCCCCCCACCCCATCACACCTGTGCGTGACTGAACGTCAGGTTGAGTTTCTGAACAATTATATCGCAATTGATAATAATAATCATTTATATTGAGATTGATTATCAGTAGTGATAATGAACCCCATATGCAAACCGCCGGGGGCGGCAATTCCTTTGACTATGGGGCTCTTTCATGCACGTTTCATCGACCGCAAAACGCCGTACATTCAGTACGCTGTTGCTGGCTTCTGTGAGTATTTTTGCCGTCATGGCGACACCGGCTTATGCGCAGGACACATCGCCACAGCAAAACGCGCAATCAGACGATACCAGCGATACCGCGACGACCGAAAATGACGGCGCCATCAATCTTGACCCGATCCGGGTCGAGGGTGAAGCCAATGCCACGGCGGGTGATCCCACCCCGCCGGTCTATGCCGGTGGTCAGGTTGCGACGGGTGGCCGGGCCGGTGTTTTGGGCAACAAGGACAATCTGGATATCCCGGTCAGCATCACAAGCTATACCAGCGAAGTGATCAAAAACCAGCAGGCCGATACGCTTGCCGATGTGGTTGATAACGATCCGGGTGTGCTGACATCCTATAGCTATGGCGGTTCGGGTGACCGCTTCATGATCCGCGGCTTCGTTCTTGATGGTGATGACGTGATGCTGGACGGCCTTTATGGCACGGCACCGCGCCAGTTAATCGATATGTCGATGTATGACCGGGTCGAAGTCGTCAAAGGCGCATCGGCATTCATCAACGGCATGGCCCCCAGCGGCAGCGGCATTGGCGGCGGGATCAACCTTATTCCCAAACGCGCCACGGATGACCCGATCACCAGTGTCACCACATCCTATGAAATGAACAGCCAGACCGGCGGGCATGTCGATTTCGGACGGCGATTTGGCAAGGACAATCAGTTCGGCATTCGTGCCAATCTGAAATATAGCGACGGTGAAACCGCCATCGATGACGAAGACCGCAACAGCCAGATCGGATCCCTGTCATTCGATTATCGCGGTGATGATACCCGGATCACGGTTGATGCCGGGCATAATGAAAAGAATATTGATCACGGTCGAACATCGGTAAATCTGCTCGGCACGCTTACGAACATTCCCGATGCCCCGGATGCGAGCCACAATTACAATGCAGATGGGACATGGGCCGACCTTGAGGACAGCTTTGTTCAGGGCCGCGTCGAACATGATGTAAACGACTATCTTATGGCCTATGCCGCCGCAGGCACCCGCCACATGGAAGAATCCGGGATTTATTCGACCCCGCGCATTACCGGTACCGACGGGACAATGACCTATGGCGGCTCAACCATCATTCGCGAAGATACGACCAACAGTGCGCTGACCGGTGCCCGCGTTAAATTTGAAACCGGCGTCGTCAAACACGAACTGAATGCCGGGGTTTCCTACCTTCAGAACAAAAGCCATCAGGCATGGGCGTTCTCGCCCGGTGCGTCGGCGTTTACCGGCAATATTTACGGGCCGACGCCCACAGGTTATCCGGCGCTGGCAGCGCCATCAGGAAATCTGAGCGATCCGGGACTTCGCAATATCAACGAACTGACCAGCTATTTCCTGGCTGATACCGTCAGCTTCCTTGATGACCGCGTCAGCGTCACGGGTGGCATTCGCCGTCAGTCGGTCAATACCAAGCAGTTTGATCTGACCAGTGGTGCGCAATCGAGCAACTATGATGCGGACGAATACACGCCGATGGTCGGCATCGTCGGCAATGTGACCGATCAGGTATCGGTTTATGCAAACTATATGGAATCCCTGTCGCCCGGTGAAACAGCCGCCAGTGCGGCCAGTGACGCGACCCTGACCAACCCGAGCGAGCAGCTTGCCCCTTACACCTCCGAGCAATATGAAATCGGGGCGAAGGCGGATTTCGGCAGCTTTGGCGGCAGCGTCGCCCTGTTCCAGATTTCCAAACCCTTCGCCTACAAGAACGCCAGCAACACCTTTGCCGCGGACGGCGAGCAGCAGAACCGTGGCGTTGAGTTTCAGGTCTTTGGCGAACCTGTGACCGGCACCCGTATTCTGGGCGGTATCACGGTTTATGATGCGGAACTGTCCGATACCCAGAACGGCACCAATGACGGCAACACGCCGATTGGCATTCCCGACTATGTTGCCAAGCTTGGCATTGAATATGACCTGCCATTCCTTAAAGGTGCGACGGTCAATGCGCGGGCGGTTCACACGGCATCGCAATATGTCAATGCGACCAACACGCTTTCGATCCCGTCATGGACACGTCTTGACCTTGGTGCGCGTTACACGACCGAGGTGCACGAATACCCTGTCACCATCCGCGCCAATATCGAAAACGTCACGGATAGCGATTACTGGGCGTCGGCCAATGGCGGCTATCTGACGATGGGTGCGCCGTTGACGGCCAAAATCTCGCTGACGGCGGATTTCTGATCCGGGCCAGTCCAAACAAACAAAAACGCCGCCCCTTTGGGCGGCGTTTTTCGTTAACGGGTCTTGCCTGAACGATCAGGCGCGTGCCTTGCTTTCGGAAAGGCCCAGCGCACCAAGGGCGGTTTTGACGATGCTTTGCGCATCAAGTCCGGCCTTGGCATATTGAATATCGGGCTTGTCATGATCGATCAGGGCATCGGGCAGCGCCATGGTGCGGACTTTAAGCCCATGATCCAGCAGGCCGTTGCCCGCCATATGTTGCAGGACCATCGCGCCAAAGCCGCCAATAGATCCCTCTTCAATCGTGATCAGGACTTCGTGGTTGCGGGCCAGATCGGCGATCAGCGCATGATCCAGCGGCTTGGCAAAGCGGGCATCGGCAACCGTTGCCGGAAGGCCGCGTGCAGCGAGGTCTTCGGCGGCCAGCATCGCCTCTGCCAGGCGGGTGCCGTATGACAGGATGGCGATCTTGCCGCCTTCGCGCAGGATACGGCCCTTACCGATTTCAAGAACCTTGCCCTCGGCCGGCATTTCAACACCGACACCCTCGCCCCTTGGATAGCGGAAGGCGCTGGGGCGGTCATCAATCGCCCATGCGGTTGTGGTCATATGGACCAGTTCGGCCTCGTCAGCCGCCGCCATCAGAACGATGTTTGGCAAACAGCCAAGATAGGCAATGTCATAGGCCCCGGCATGGGTTGCGCCATCCGCCCCGACAAGCCCGGCACGGTCCATGGCGAAACGAACCGGCAGGTTCTGGATGACCACATCATGCACCACCTGATCATAGGCGCGTTGCAGGAAGGTCGAATAAAGCGTGCAAAACGGTTTATAACCCTCGCACGCCATCCCGGCGGCAAAGGTCACGGCATGCTGTTCGGCGATGCCGACGTCAAAGGCACGATCCGGGAACCGTTCGGCAAAGATATTAACCCCGGTGCCCGACGGCATGGCGGCCGTGATGGCGGTGATCTTGTCATCGGTTTCGGCAAGTCTGGTCAGCGTTTCGCCGTAAACCTTGGTGTAGGACGGTGCATTGGGCGTGGCCTTGGCCTGTTTGCCGGTGACAACGTCGAACTTGGCAACACCATGATACTTGTCGGCGGCATTTTCGGCCGGGCCATAGCCCTTGCCCTTCTGGGTCACGACATGAACAAGGATCGGGCCATCGACATCCGCATCGCGCACGTTTTTAAGCACCGGCAGAAGATGATCCAGATTATGTCCATCAATCGGCCCGACATAGAAGAAACCCATTTCTTCAAACAGGGTCCCGCCGGTCACCATGCCGCGGGTATATTCCTCGATCTTGCGGGCGGCTTCTTCGATCTGGCGTGGCAGATGTTTGGTCAGGCCCTTGGCCGCATTGCGCAGGCCCTGATAGCCCTTGCCCGAAATCAGACGCGACAGATAGCCCGACATGGAGCCCACCGGTGGGGCAATCGACATGTCGTTATCATTCAAGATCACAATCATGCGCTGATCAGCGGCGGCGGCATTGTTCATCGCCTCGTAGGCCATGCCGGCACTCATGGAGCCATCACCGATTACGGCAATGACGTTTTTGCGTTTATCGTCCGAAAGCTGGTTGGCAACCGCCATGCCAAGCCCGGCCGAAATCGAGGTCGAGCTGTGCCCGGCACCGAACGGGTCATATTCAGACTCGGAGCGTTTGGTAAAGCCCGAAAGCCCGCCGCCCTGACGAAGGGTGCGGATACGATCACGCCGCCCGGTCAGGATTTTATGCGGATAGCATTGATGCCCGACATCCCAGATCAGCCGGTCATCGGGCGTATCAAACAGGTAATGGATGGCCACGGTCAACTCGACCACGCCAAGCCCCGCCCCCAGATGCCCGCCGGTGACCGACACGGCATCAATCACCTCGGCGCGCAATTCATCTGCGACCTGCTTCATCTGTGCAGGTTGCAGGCTGCGCAAATCAGCCGGGGTGTTAATCGTGTCCAAAAGCGGGGTCTTGGAGGTCGTGCTCATACCGATCTCGATCTTCAGTTTTGTGTGGCGTTTTTTATATAGCGTTCAAACCAACAGGGTGACGTTTCCTTAGCCCTATTGCAAGCTGCGTAAAATAAACAGCTTCGCTGTAATTAGCGACCCTGAAAATCACCTGATTTGATGTCACCGAGGAACTTCAGCACCACCTGCTCGACCGTGCGGTGAATATCAGTGCGTTCGCGCCCGAAATCCCGGCACAAATAACCAAAGTTTTCAGCAATATAGGGTGTGCAGGGTGGCAGGAATGAATAATGCCCGGCCCCTTTTGCCTTCACAAATTTTGCCCGGCCGCGCAGCAGCCTGCGAAAATGGGCGGCATTGGCCGATTCAGGCAGGATTTCATCGGTTTCAGCCTCGATAAACAGCATCGGGACCGTCACATCGGCAAAGCCCGCATCGGTCGCGGCAACGCCAAAGGCCGGGGTTACGGCAATCACGCCCGCGATCCGGTCATCGCGCGCAGAAACAACCGGGCCGCCATAACGATCATGCAACTCATCAATCAGGTCATCACCGGGCGCATGCTGGCAAATCACGCGGTCCTGATCGGCATTAAGCGCGCAATAGCTTTGCCAGGCGGCGGCATCAAACTGCCAGCCCGCCATTTTAAGCACCGTCGCCCCGCCCGCCGAATGGCCGAGCGCATAAATACGATCCGTATCAATGTGAGCAGCAATGCCGTCATGATCCAGCAACAGATCAAGGGCAAGACGCATTTCGCGTGGACGGCGTTCGATGATCGTCAATTGCCGCGCATCGGACGGATCAAGGTAATTATCGCCATGATGCTGCGGGGCGGCGACGATATAACCGCGCCGTGCGAGATATTCCGCCAGCCAGAACTGATTGAAGCGGTGCCCTTCGGACCCATGCGAGAACATCACCAGCGGATAGGGTCCGTCATCGGCGAAATCGGCGTCACGCGCGCCGGTCGAGGTCACGCCCATATGGCGCACGGGGCGTTCATCGGCGTGCGACGGATACCAGATCGCAAGCGGGAACGGGTCCTTGTCAAACAGCCGGTCACGAAAACCGGCTGTGTATCTGGCTTGTTGGCTCATGACAGGTGACGGACCTTAACGCCCGCGTTCGATCACAAAACGTGCGACTTCGCGCAGCGGTTCGGCTTCGCCGTCAAAGCAGTTCAGGTGATTGATCGCCTGATCACAGAGCATTCTGGCCTGCTCGCGGGCCTGTTCAAGGCCCAGAAGCTTCACATAGGTCGATTTATCCTGATCGATATCCTTGCCGGCCGTTTTGCCCAATTCCGCACTGCTGGATTCCACATCCAGAAGGTCATCCTTGATCTGGAAGGCCAGCCCCATGTCATGGGCGTAGGATCGCAATGACATGCGCATGCTTTTGGGGGCCTTGCCCAGAATTGCCCCGGCTTCGCAGGCAAAGGCAAACATTCGCCCGGTTTTGAGAAGATGCAGATGGGTGACCTGCGCCTGATCAAGGCTTTGCCCCTCGCCCGCCAGATCGATCATCTGACCACCGACCATGCCGTACGGCCCGGCCGCACGGGCAAGGGCACGGACAAGATCGGTGCAGACACGCGGATCGGGATGGGTGCTTTCATCGGCCAGCACTTCGAAGGCCTGCGTTAACAGCGCGTCACCGGCCAGAATGGCGGTCGCCTCGTCAAACTGCTTGTGGCAGCTTGGCTTGCCACGCCGAAGGTCATCATCATCCATGGCCGGAAGATCATCATGGATCAGTGAATAGCTATGCACCATTTCAACCGCGGCGGCGACTCGCAAGGCGCACTGGCGCGATACCCGGAACAATCCGGCGGAGCTTAACACCAGAAACGGGCGCAAGCGTTTGCCTTCGCCCAGGGTCGAATAACGCATCGCCTGAAACAGGCGTTGCTCGATCTGGCCATTGGGGCGCGGCAGAATGCCATCAAGCGTTTCGCCAAGATCAGCAGAAGCAGTACTCAGCTCAGCAAGCAGGTCGTAACTCACCATATTCTCCGCGAGAATTATTCGATTTCGGTCGGGGTTGCGTTCGGACGGCCATCCGCACCCAGCGTGATTTTCTCGATGCGTTCTTCGGCCGCACGCAGTTTATCGGCGCAATGACGTTTCAGCGCCGCACCGCGTTCATAGGATGCAATGGCATCATCAAGCCCCACCTGCCCCTGTTCGAGCTGTCGCACGAGGCTTTCAAGCTGGCCAAGGGCCTCTTCAAAGCTGAGTTTGGCGATATCATCGGGGATCGTGGTGGACGGGGTTGGCTCGGACATATCTGCTCCATTGATTTGATTGGCGCGGAGTTTACGCCGACGATCCCGGCAGGGCAACCGGCCAGAACGGAAATCACAGCGGAAAACACACCGGAAAACACTGTGGAACTTCGCAATTGCGAAACCGCCCTGCTTCCCGGCCGCCGGAGGTTCCCGGAAATTTATCGCGTCATCAGGGTTCGCACATGCGCCGCAACGCAACCTGCCAGGGACGGCAGGTCATAGCCGCCTTCAAGGACCGAGACAACCCGGTTGTCGCAGACCTCGCCCGCGAGGGCGAGGAGCTGTTCGGTCATCCAGACGAAGTCGCTTTCAACAAAAGAAAGGCCCGCCAGCGGATCATTGCGGTGCGCATCGAAGCCGGCCGAAATGATCAGCAGTTCCGGTTTGAAGGCGGCAATGCCGGGCAAAACCGATTGTTCGAAGGCCTCTTTCATTTCAGCCGTCCCCGCCCCTGCGGTCAGGCCGACATTGAGGATATTGTTGGCGCATCCGCGTTCATCCGGGGCGCCGGTGCCGGGATAAAGCGGCCATTGATGGGTCGAGCAATAAAACAGGTCAGGATCGTTATAGAAAAGATCCTGCGTTCCGTTGCCGTGATGAACATCGAAATCCATCACCGCGACACGTTTGATGCCATAGGCATCGCGGGCATATCGCGCACCAACCGCGACATTGTTAAACAGGCAGAACCCCATCGCCCGGTCATATTCCGCATGATGGCCCGGCGGGCGTACCCCGACAAAGGCATTGCGTTCATGCCCGGCCATCACGGCATCGATCGCGACGCAAACGCCACCTGCGGCACGCAGGGCGGCATCGCCAGAGGCGGGCGAGACATAGGTGTCGCCATCAAGGGCTTCATATCCGCTTTGCGGGATGGCGGCCATGACACGGTCGACATAGGCCGGATCGTGGACCTTTTTGATCAGCTCAAGATCGGCCTTTGGGGCTTCTTCGCGGTGCAGGAACATGAATTCCTCGGCTTCAAGCACCCGCTGGATCACGCGAAGGCGATCAGGCTGTTCCGGATGGCCCGGTCCCGGATCATGGTCGATGCAACTGTGATGAGTGACAAATAATGTCGCCATGTTTTCCGGAAACCTTCCTGAATAGATGCATGTCAGATATATCGAATCTTTACAGGCTGACTGGCCTTATTGACCACGATCCTGATTATTATTATTTCATCGTGACAGCCAAAGTTATCCGCTGCCTTGTTCTAGATCATCATAAATCAGTCAAAGACTGCAAGTTTTGAACTTGAATGACTGGTCCAAAATCACCGCATGAACTGTCTATTGTATACTCGGTGACTCAGAACGAAATATCGCCATAATCTCTGTTCACAAGACAAAGAGTGTCTTGACAGTTTAATGTTATACTTGAGAATAGGAATCTTCCCATTCTTGAATTTCATTAATGGGTTTGAGGCACAAAGACCTCGTTGGTTGGAAAAAATCGGGGATATCCCATCGGAGATTATCACCACGAATGTGATACACCCGATGCCCCAGTTGGGACAAAAGCCGAATATGGCCAGGCTAAAGGGAGCCAAATGGAACTTAACCATCTCGAAAAAAAGGCCGAGCAAGCCAGCGCGCTTCTGAAGGCCATGAGCAATCAGAGCAGACTTATGATTCTTTGCCAACTGAACGAAGGCGAGAAATCAGTCGGTGAACTTGAACGCATTGTCGGGCTGAGCCAGTCTGCCCTGTCACAGCATCTTGCACGGCTGCGGCGTGACAAGCTGGTAAAAACCCGGCGCGAAGCACAGACGATCTTTTATTCGCTGCAAGGCGATGAAGCCGTCACCGTCATCAAGACACTTTATGATCTGTATTGCCGCGACGACAGCAGCGCCGTCGCCGCCTAAGATTTATGGAACTTCCCCCACAAAAAAGCCTGTCGGAAACCCGGCAGGCTTTTTTGCGTTATTCTTAAACAGCCGAAACAGACCTAGCCACATTCGGGGGCTGGCAGGCGTGTCACTTTCTCAAGATCACCGCGCACCCGGAAGCTGCCGTAATTCATTCGCAGTTCATGGGCGACACCGTTTTCCCCGAAATCAACCGCGATCTCGGTCGAGGGGCCATTTTCAGCCTCGCCCAGCGGATAATACGCCAGGTTCAGACTGTGATAGGGCTGGCTTGCGATGTTATCGGCATCCTCGGCATTGTTTTGCGCCTGTTTCGCGCCCGAAATCACCGCGGCAATCCGGTTGGTCGGCGTATCGCCACTGCCGTCAAACACCAGATCATTGGCAAATTTGTCGCCCTGAAGCGCACGTTTCAGCAGGGTCACGGAATGCTGGGTCGGGAACATGGTATCGGCCGGCAGTTCTTCGGTGATTTCGACCGGAACTTCGTAGGTGACAAGAACCTTGTCCTTGTCGCGCACCGCATCGCCGACAACCTCGTCCACCTGCACACCATCCAGATAATCGCGCATGCGGAAGCGATATTTCGATCCGTCAAAGCTTTCCCACTGGGTCATCGAATAGGCCGAATTGATCGCGCCCCCTTCTGCCCCCTGAAGGATCATCAGATGCTGCATCTCGGTGATCCAGCCATCACAGACCTTTTCAAACCGGTAACCCAGCGCACCGCGCACGCCGACAACAGAGCTGCCGACATCCGACGAGACCATCGAAAAACGATATTCCGCCATATGCGGAACCAGTTCCGTCTGGGTGTCCGATGCCTTGCGCACATGCGCCGGATCAAAACCGGCGGGACCGGCGGCAAAAGATTGCCCCGCCTGCGCGGAACATCCCGCCAGAGCAACACAAAAGATCAGCGCCCCGAAGACGGAACGCTGTCGATTTTCAGGACAAACCGTAATAACTGGCAAATCTATTCTCCGGCGGCGTCGATCTCGACAATCCAGGGATCTTTGACACCCTTTTTGGCAGCAAGATGGCGTAAATCTTTTGCATGCTCATGCGAAAGCGGACCAACCGCGACACGAAGATATTCGCGGCCCTTGACCGTCGCACTGATCAGACGCGGCTGATATTCACTGTAAAGCGACAGGGCATTTTGCGCGCGCAACTGATCGGCAAAGCTTGCCAATACTACATAGTCCCCCGCAAGCGGCACTGCAACAAGCTTGTCATGCGCAGTGGATTCCGGCGCGATCACGCTGACCTCATCGGTCATGATGCCGGTATCGGTCAGGGCGGCGGTTTGGGTTTCGGCAATCGGTGCGACCGGCTTTGGCGGGGCGACATATCCGGCAACGGCGGCATCGGCCTCGCCCTGCGGGTCAAGGGGGCCTTCGTTGCGAAGCGGGGTACGGTTATAGTCGGGAGTGAACTGGTCCTGTGCGCTTGCGATTTCGACCGGGGCAGCGGTCGCTTCGTCATGCGACACTGCGTCATGTATCACCGGGCGCGGCGGCAGATCGGTTTTGACAATCACGGCCGATGTGCGGGCACCGGCTTTGGGTTGTGACCAGTCTTCGCCGGGCGCGTTAACGGCATAAATTGCGGGTTCGGCGTCGCGGATTTTCTGCTTGATCGATGGTGCGCCCGGCTCGGCCAGGGCAACGGCATCATCCAGCAGGACGTTATCCTGACAGACGTCTTCTTCAAATAACGGGCGATGCAGGGCGCAATCGCGTTCGGCAACAGCCGAGACCGCATGATCCGTGGTGCTTTTGCCCGTGGTGACATAGCTGATCAGATCGCCGGCCAGCTTGGCCACCGTAAGTTCCACCGGACCACCGCACGCCGCCAGTGCCAGCGGTGCCGCCACCACAAGTATCTTTTTCAAAACGCCATCCCCCGCAGGATATAAATTGTTCCACGGTGAATGTTGATTGTGACGGGTTAAGATTACGTAAGTATCGAGGGTCAATAGACAAACAAAAACGGCCCGGAAATTTCCGGGCCGTTTTTTAGCGTCAAAGACAGTAATCAGTCTTTTTTGATTTTCGGCGGAAGCTGCACACGCAGGTGGAGTTCCTTGAGCTGACGGTCATCGACCTCGGCCGGGGCATTCATCATCAGATCCTGCGCCTGCTGGTTCAGCGGGAAGGCAATGACTTCGCGAATGTTCGGCTCGTCAGCCAGAAGCATGACGATACGGTCAACACCCGGGGCCGAACCACCGTGCGGCGGAGCGCCGAATTTGAACGCGTTGATCATGCCGCCAAAGCGGTCATCAACGACGTCCTTGCCATAACCGGCAATCTCGAACGCCTTATACATGATGTCCGGGCGGTGGTTACGAATGGCCCCCGACGACAGTTCGATACCGTTACAGACGATGTCATACTGCCATGCCTTGATATCAAGCGGGTTCATGCTTTCAAGCGCCTCAAGACCGCCTTGCGGCATCGAGAACGGGTTGTGGCTGAATTCGATCTTGCCGTCGTCGTCTTCCTCGTACATCGGGAAATCAACGATCCAGCAGAATTTGAACATGCCGTCTTCACGAAGACCCAGTTCATTGCAAACCTTGTCGCGCGACTTGCCGGCAAATTTCGCAGCAGCCAGTTCCTTGTCACAGGCAAAGAAGACCGCATCGCCATTGGCAACGCCGGTGACTTCCTTGATTTTCGCGATACGTTCGGCATCAAGGTTCTTAGCAATCGGGCCTTTGGCTTCGCCGTTTTCATCATAAACGATGTAACCAAGACCAGCCGCACCTTCTTCGCGTGCCCAGGCATTCAGCTTGTCAAAGAAGCTGCGCGGGCGGCCTGCGGCCCCCGGTGCCGGAATGGCGCGAACCACCGAACCCTTTTCGATGTTCGAGGCAAAGATGCCGAAATTCGAACCACGGAAGGCTTCGGTCACGTCAGACAGGATGATCGGGTTGCGAAGGTCGGGCTTGTCCGAGCCGTATTTCGCCATCGATTCATCAAACGGAATGCGCGGGAACGGAAGCGGCGTTACGTCACGACCACCGCCGAACTCGACAAAGATGTCATGAAGAACCGGCTCGATCGCGTCAAACACGTCGTCCTGGGTGGCAAAGGCCATCTCGAAGTCGAGCTGATAAAACTCGCCCGGCGAACGGTCGGCACGGGCGTCTTCATCGCGGAAGCACGGTGCGATCTGGAAGTAACGGTCAAAGCCCGAAACCATCAGAAGCTGTTTGAACTGCTGGGGGGCCTGCGGCAGGGCATAGAACTTGCCCGGATGCATGCGCGACGGTACCAGGAAGTCACGCGCGCCTTCCGGCGAGCTTGCCGTCAGGATCGGGGTCTGGATTTCAAGGAAGCCCTGTGCGGTCATTTTCTGACGCATCGCCGAAATCACACGCGAACGCAGAACGATGTTCGAATGAACACTTTCGCGACGCAGGTCAAGGTAACGGTGACGCAGGCGGATTTCCTCGCCATATTCGGCATCGCCAAATACCGGCATCGGCAGAACGTCGGCCGACGACTGGACTTCGATATTGGACGCGTAAACCTCGATCTCGCCGGTCGGCAGGTTCGGGTTGACGGTTTCGGCGGTCCGTTTGACGACCTTGCCATCCACCGTGATCACACTTTCGGCGCGTGACTTTTCAAGAACCGCGAAAAGCGGGCTTGAAATGTCGATCACGATCTGGGTGATGCCGTAATGGTCGCGCAAATCGACAAACAGAAGGTTGCCGTGGTCGCGCTTGCGGTGGATCCAGCCGGACAGGCGCACTTCCGCATCGGCGTCAGAGGCGCGCAACGCATTACAATTGTGTGAACGATAAGGATGCATGGTCTTTCCAGGTTGCTTTGTATGCTTGGTATTTCGGGCCGCAAATTTGGCGCAAAGGTGCATGGCTGCACCGCGCTGTCAAACAAAAAAGCACCGCAAACCGACCACCCCGGTCAATTCGGGGCGATCAAATCGGGTGATCTGTCTGTTTGCGCGACGCGGCGCTTGAAATTCTGCGGTATAAAACGCTGCCAAACGCCTGCCGTCAAGTGCCCGTCGCAATGGTCAGCATTGCGGGCCGGAATTTCAGGTTGGCGGCGCACCGATGCCCTGCAAATCCTTGACCTTTACAAAGCGGATCAGACGCCCGGTTTCGGGGCGGACATCCGCCCAGTGATCAACGTCAAATTCATACTGGCAAAGTCCGCAGGTGGGAAATTTGCGCTTCATCTGCAACAACGCCTCGCCGTCACCATCGCCAAACAGTTGTGCGGCGAAATCCTCCATCCCCGGATTATGGCCGACCATCATCACGCAACGCGCTTCGTCATGAGTCTGGACAAGGCTGTCAAGCAACACCTTCTCGCTCGCCATATAGAGGTCTTCGTTATAGATCACGTCTGACGTGCTTGCAAAATCGCGCCCCAGCAACGTCAGTGTCTGCACCGCACGTGCCGCGGTCGAACACCAGATCAGATCGGGCACCAGCCCCTGATCCTGCAGGTAGCGCCCCATCACCGGGGCCGCCTGTTCACCGCGCCGGTTCAGTTCCCGGTCATGATCGGATCGGGATGGATCGGTCCAGCTTGATTTTGCATGCCTGAGCAGGAGCAGTGTCTTCATAAAATCGGTATCCGGTAATCTCGCGAAAGGCAGACTTTTGCATGTCACATAGGGCGCTGTGAAGCCATCATAAAAACTGACTTAAAAATTTAAGAAAATTGCACCCCGACAAGCAGTTATCCTATACTCCAATCGCAACCGGGACCTGTCGCCTTATTTCAAGGACACAAACCCACTTTCGCAGGAGGCATAGCGTGACCCACGCCGCCGTTATTCAATCAAGCGCAATCACACTTGATTCGGACAAGCGCTTTATAAACCGCGAACTTTCGTGGCTGGCCTTTAACGGTCGCGTCCTTGAAGAGGCCCAAAATCAGCGTCATCCGTTGCTTGAACGTGTGCGGTTCCTGTCGATTTCCGCCAGCAACCTTGATGAATTTTACATGGTTCGCGTTGCCGGGCTGGTCGGGCAGTTGCGCGCGGGCATGACCAAGGTCAGCCAGGATGGCATGAGCCCGTCCGAGCAGCTTCGTGCGATTACATACGACGCCAACCAGTTGATGCAGGATCAGCAGCGCATCTGGCAGCAGCTTAGCACCGAGATGGAAAAGCACGGCATTTCCGTGATCGGGCCGGAAGATCTGACGCAGACGGACCGCAAATGGCTTGATGGCTATTTCATGCGCGAAATCTTCCCGACGCTGACACCGCTTGCCATTGATCCATCGCATCCCTTCCCGTTCATTCCGAACCTTGGCTTTGCGATTGTCATGCAGCTTTTTGACCCGGCGGATGGTCACAACATGCGCGGCCTGATCCCGGTGCCGCCGAAGATCGGCCGTTTCCTGCGCCTGCCGGGCCGCACCGAACGCTACCTTCCGCTGGAACAGGCGATTGTGCTTTATCTGGATAAGCTGTTCCCCGGTTTCGACATGATCGAACATGGCCTGTTTCGTGTCATCCGTGACTCGGACGTTGAAATTGAAGAAGAAGCCGAAGATCTGGTGCGCGTTTTCAAGACCGCGCTGAAACGCCGTCGCCGCGGCAGCATCATCCGGCTTAAAGTCAATGCCAAGATGCCCGAAGACCTTCTGGATTTCGTGGTCGATGAACTTTCGGTCGCACCTGAGGAAGTCGTCAAGGTTGATGGCCTTCTGGGTGTTGTTGACGTCAAACAACTGATCGATTCCGATCTGCATCATGATCTGCTGTTCCCGCCATACGGCGCGCGTTATCCCGAACGGGTGCGCGACTTTGGCGGTGATTGCTTTGCCGCGATTGGCAAAAAGGACATCGTCGTTCATCACCCGTTCGAAGATTTCGACGTCGTTGTGCAGTTCCTGTTGCAGGCTGCACGTGATCCCGATGTTGTCACGATCAAACAGACCCTTTATCGCACATCGGAAAACAGCCCGATTGTGAAGGCCCTGATTGCCGCCGCCGAAGCCGGCAAATCGGTTACGGCCATGGTGGAGCTTAAGGCACGTTTTGACGAGGAAGCCAACCTGCGCTGGGCGGCGGATCTTGAGCGTGCCGGTTGTCAGGTGGTTTATGGTTTCCTTGACTGGAAAACGCATGCCAAGGTGTCGCTGGTGGTTCGGCGCGAAAGCCACGGGCTTCGGACCTATGTGCATTTCGGGACCGGCAACTATCACCCGATCACCGCGAAATTCTATACCGATATTTCGTTCTTCTCGTGCGATCCGGCATTGGGGCGTGACGCGGCCAGTATCTTTAATTTCATGACTGGTTATGCCACCCCGCGCTCGCTTGAGAAAATCGCCATTGCACCGCATACATTGC
Source organism: Thalassospira lucentensis (assembly GCF_001613805.1). Lineage (GTDB taxonomy): Bacteria > Pseudomonadota > Alphaproteobacteria > Rhodospirillales > Thalassospiraceae > Thalassospira > Thalassospira lucentensis_A. Next base: position 101,317 of record NZ_LPVY01000020.1, on the reverse strand, counting down.
GCCCGACCCTGCTTGCCCATATCGATCACGAGATCGAAAATTGTCAGGCGAGCAAACCGTCGGGCATCTGGGCCAAGATGAACAGCCTTGTCGATCCGGTGGTGATTGATGCGCTTTATCGTGCCAGCCAGGCCGGGGTGCATATCGAACTGGTGGTGCGCGGCATTTGCTGTTTGCGGCCGGGTGTACCGGGCTTGTCAGAAAATATTCGCGTTAAATCCATCGTCGGTCGGTTCCTTGAACATTCGCGCATTGTCGTCTTTGCAAACGGCGCGAAACTGCCATCGCGCAAGGCCAAGGCGTTTATTTCATCCGCCGACTGGATGCCGCGCAACCTTAACCGTCGTGTCGAAACGCTGGTTCCGGTAGAAAACCCCACTTGCCAACGCCAGATTGTCGAACAGATCATGATTGCAAATCTGAAAGATACGGCGCAGGCTTGGTACCTGCAGCCCGACGGGTCATATGAGCGGTGCGAAGCAGACGAAAATTCATTCTCCTCTCATCAGTATTTCATGACCAACCCGTCACTTTCAGGCCGTGGCAGCGCGCTTAGCGAGGAAGATCCGAATGTTCCCGTGCTGCAGCTTGATGATTAACGAGTGCATACCTAGACAGGTTCAACCAACCGCATGCTGACTGACCAAAGGGTTTCCAACCGTATTGCCATCATTGATGTTGGCTCGAACTCGGTGCGTCTTGTTGTGTTTGATGGCATGACACGCGCACCGGCCCCGATTTTCAACGAAAAGGTGATGTGCGGCCTTGGCCGTGATCCGGAAAATACCGGACGGCTGAACCCCGAAGGCGTTGAAATGGCAACCGCTGCCCTGCGGCGGTTCGCCCGGCTGTTGCGTGCGATGAAGGTCACACGTGTCGATATCCTTGCCACCGCTGCCGTCCGTGCGGCCAGCGACGGGCAGGCATTTTGTGATCGCGTGCATGCGGAAACCGGATTGACCGTCAAGGTGATTGACGGGCTTGAAGAAGCCCGTCTTTCGGCCTTTGGCATTATTTCCGGTGATCGTCGTGCCACCGGCATCATGGGGGATATCGGTGGCGGGTCGCTTGAACTGGTGTTGCTTGAGGAAGGCGAGATCAAAAAAAGCGTCAGCGTACCCTTGGGCGCCATGCGCCTGCATGCGGTATTCGGCGCAGACCGTGCCCGGCTTGAGGCAGAGGTCAAAACCCATCTTGATACGGTCGACTGGCTGCATGAAGGTGCGGGCAAACCGCTGATTGCGGTTGGCGGTTCGTGGCGTTCGATTGCCAAGCTTTATATCGCGCAGGAAAATTATCCGATTTCGGTCGTGCATAATCTGACCATGCCACGTGCCGAAATCGCCGAACTGACGCATATCATATCCCAGCAAAGCCGTGTGTCGCTTGACAAGGTTGGCGGTGTTTCCAAACGTCGTATCGATAGCCTGCCGCATGCGGGCCTTGTCATGAACATGCTGCTTGAACGCATGCAGGCCAAGGAAGTCGTCTTTTCCAGCCATGGCCTGCGCGAAGGCTGGATGTATGAAGCCCTGCCCGACGAATTGCGCGAACGCGATCCGTTGCTTGATGCCTGTCTCAGCTTTGCCGAAGACGGCGAACGTTTCCATCAGCATGGCGAGGAACTTTATCGCTGGTCGGCACCGATCTTCCGCGAACAACCGGGAAATCTAGGCCGGTTGCGCCTTGCTGCCTGCATCATCGGCGATGTCGGCTGGAACGAACATCCCGATTACCGGGCGATCCAGAGCTATAACCGCATCCTGCATCACCCCTATCTTGATCTGAACCATCATGATCGGGTGTTCCTCGCCTATACCATCGGCTCGCGCTATACCGGTAATTTCAAGGGTGACGAATCCAGTGACCGGTTGCTTGACGACGATACGCGCAATATCGGTCGCCTTTACGGTCACGCCATCCGCCTTGGCCATACGCTTTCAGGCGGGGTCGAGGGCATCCTGCCCGGTACGGCGCTTGTGCTTGAGGACAAGGTCCTCATGCTTCAGATGCACAGGGATTTCGCGGCCCTGAATGGTGAAGTCGTCGAACAGCGTTTATCAAAACTTGCCAAACTGATGGATTGCGAAAGCCAGGTCGTCATCGTCGATCAGCTTCCCCAACCCTGACCGGGCATGCTATGCTGGGGCTGCTTCCCGAAGCACCCCGTCCGCGGAAAGGGCTGCGCCCGGTCTTAGATGACATATGAACCACACGGTTTCCTTGCCTGTCTGGCGGACACAGGCTTAAGCACAGGGGAATCGTATGTCTGCTTCGCGCACATCGAAATCCGGAATATTTGACGGCCGCCTTAACCTTGAGCAGCAGCGCAAGCGCGCCAAGGAACTTCTGAAATCCGCCCGTAATCAGCAGGCAGATGCCCAAACCCGGATTGCGGCCCACCTGCCCGGCAAAAGCATTGATGATCTGCAACTGGCCGATAGCCAGCTTGTCATCGCGCGCGAAAACGGCTTTGCCAGCTGGCCGAAACTGAAATCCCATATCGACCGGATTACCGAACATCAGCGCCAGATTGCATCGGGGCATCTGCCAACGCTTGATACCCCGCAAACCCTGCATCTGCGCTGTGGCTCGGACATCAGGCATGGCCTTGAACTGGCCGGTTTTGCTGGCCCGTTCATGGAATTTTCCGATCCGTTCTGTCAGGGACCGGTGCCCGATGTGCCCCTGCCCGACTTTATCGAAACGCGCTCACGTTTTATCGCATCGTCCTATCGCATTGATTTTCCCGATGCGCTTTCCCGTCTGCAACGCGAGTATGCCGGGCTGGCGACATTGGGCGATTATGATCATGTCGTGCTGTGGTTTGAACATGACAGCTACGATCAGCTTATACTGGCCTTCCTGCTTGATTTCATCGCAACGCTCCGCCCGCGAACGCGGCTTGATCTGATTTGCGTGGATCGGGTGCCGGGGGTTGAGCGTTTCATCGGCCTTGGTCAGCTTTCGCCCGAACTGCTGATCTGGTGCTGGGACAATGCCCGTGCGCCGGTTTCGGATGACATGCTGACATTCGGTCAAGCGGTCTGGCGCGCGATCCGTGCCTCAAACCCCGATGCGCTGCGCGCCATCATTGATAACGGACAATCGCCAATCCCCTGCATGATCGCGGCCCTTGATCGCCATTTGCGTGAATTGCCCGATCCCGAAAGCGGTCTTGGCCTGACGCAGAAACTGACGCTGCAAATCATCCGGGATCATGGCCCGATCACGGCGGGCAAAATCTTTGGCCACCTGATGCGGACCTACGACCCGCTGCCGTTTCTGGGCGATTTGATGTTCTGGGAAGTTCTTGTTGATATGGGCCGGGCGAAAATGCCGCTTTTCACCTATCCCGAAGACCCGAGCCAGACGCCCTGGCCGGACCGCACCCTGTCGCTTTGCGAGACCGGCAACGAAGTCCTTTCCGGCACCCGGAATTTCATGACGTTTTATACCGGGGAACGATGGGTTGGCGGCATCCGGATTAGCGGTGCGAAAGGACCTTAAACCAGCTTTCGCGTCACCCTGAAAATCTCGCCCCGCAGCCATTTATGCGGGGCGCTGGCGGCGTTGCGCACATGTTAGGACTCCCCGGAACTGTATTTCGGGCAACCCCAAGTGAAAGATATCTGGCTGACATCCGCTAGGGATATAATTGTATTTTGCACAAAACAACGCGAGTGGGTTGCGCTGTCGTGCTGCTTGGCGCCGAACCCTCACTGTCTACCTTTCGATTATGCATCCAAATAAAGACTTGGCTCAGTCGCGCAGGACTCACTGTGGGGAAAAATATTGGAACATTTCGCATGTCACACATATACTTCGCACGCGGATACAATGAGGTATGCCCCCCCAACAAATTTGCATTGGCTCATGAATTAAAATTTAGCGGGAAAAGCATTGATTAGACCCTAATTAAAAATCCAAAGTCCAGTATAGTTCGGGTGGAAAAGTAAAAATCTTGCTGTGATGTTTCCTATTCGCAAGTCAATACATTCACGTCCGAGTATCGATAGATACTCATAAATTCATCTAAAAATGGATAACCAAGTCAATGAAGGCAGTCATACTTGCAGGAGGCTACGGCAGCCGCTTGAGCGAAGAAACAACATCGAAGCCAAAGCCTATGGTAGAGATTGGAGGAATGCCAATAATTTGGCATTTAATGAAGATATATTCAGCCCATGGGGTGAACGATTTTGTAATTTGCTTGGGCTACAAGGGCTATATAATAAAGGAATATTTTGCGAATTACTTCTTGCACCATGCCGACGTTACAATCGATATGGCCACCAATCAGCTTGAATATCACAATGCCAATGCCGAGCCTTGGAAAGTTACACTTGTTGACACCGGTCAGGACAGCATGACTGGCGGACGCATTAAGCGCATCGCCAATTACTTAGATGAAGAGCAGCCCTTTTGCCTGACCTATGGGGACGGACTTGGCGATGTTGATATCACGGCTTCTATCGCATTTCACAAAGCTCAAGGCCGCAAAGCAACAATGACCGTCGTAGCCCCACCCGGTCGTTTTGGCGCAACTGTGCTTGACGGAAATCGTGTCAGCGCGTTTCAGGAAAAGCCTCTTGGCGACCACGCGCGTATCAATGCGGGCTTTTTTGTTTGCGAGAAATCAGTAATTAGTGAGATTGAAAACGATCAAACAATATGGGAAACAGATCCGTTGCACCGCCTGACCGAGGCAGATCAACTTTCTGCATGGCGTCACGATGGTTTCTGGCAACCTATGGATACATTACGTGAGAAGCAACTTCTCGAAACCCTTTGGGCGAACGGCAAGGCCCCTTGGAAGGTCTGGTAACCTTATGACCAGCCAAAGTAAAAACCTTCATCGGTTCTGGTATGGGAAACGTGTTTTGCTTACCGGCCACACAGGTTTCAAGGGCGGTTGGGCTGGCGCTTGGTTGAAACATATGGGCGCTGAAGTACATGGTTTCTCGCTGGCACCTGAAACCGAACCCGGCTTGTACGGCTTGTTAAATATTCCCTATGCCTCGGAATATATTGCTGATCTTCGCGATCGCGATGCCGTGGCTAATGCCGTAAAAGCTATCGACCCTCAACTTGTTCTGCATATGGCAGCCCAACCTCTTGTGCGACGCGGCTACCGCGAACCGGTTGAAACCATGGCGACAAATGTCATGGGCACGGCGCATTTGCTGGACGCTCTACGCGCCTCGGAAAACCTTCTGGGTGCTCTGATCGTCACCAGCGACAAGGCCTATGACAATGACAGCTATGATCAGGCTCATGGCGACGTGATTTTCCGCGAAGGTGATGCCCTTGGCGGACGTGATCCCTACAGTGCATCCAAGGGTGCACAGGAAATCGTCACCCGTAGCTTTGGCCAAAGCTTCTTCCGGGAGAAGAACATACCCGTTGTTACAGCGCGGGCGGGCAATGTGATTGGCGGTGGAGACTGGTCCGAAGACCGCCTGATGACCGACATCATCACCGCCATTGCCACCAACCAGCCAGTAATTCTGAGAAGCCCGGATGCAACTCGGCCGTGGCAACATGTGCTTGAACCAGTTGCAGGATATCTGATGTTTCTTCAGGCCGCTGTCGAGCGCCGTGTTGAAGAAACCACGCTTAATTTCGGCCCGGACAGCTCAAACACCGTTGCCGAAGTAGTTGATCTGATGCTGGCCCATTGGGGATCCAACAGTGGCCGCGTGACCGAGGACAAAGGTGATGGAAAAAAAGAAGCCCGTACCCTGGCCCTTGATTCCAGCCTGGCGAAATCGGCGCTGGGCTGGCAACCCCGACTGGACCTTGCATCGTGCATTGAATGGATTGTGCAGTGGCACAAGGCACAGCTTGCCGGGCAAACCATGACCAAAATCACAGCGGCGCAAGTCGCGTCCTACGAAGACTTGATGGATAGGAAATGACAGCTCCGAAATGCCGCGCCTGTGGCGCAGAACTGAATCATACGCTTGTTGATCTGGGCGATAGTCCATTGGCAAATTCATATGTCACCCTAGATCGCAAAAATACGGCGGACAACCGCTATCCGCTACATGCGCGTGTATGCAGCGATTGCTTTTTGGTTCAGGTGGATGACGTCGTCCCCCCATCTGATATTTTCAGTGATTACGCTTATTTCTCGAGCTATTCGACAAGCTGGGTAGAACATGCGCGCGAATACTGCCAGCAGGCCAAAGACCGCCTGTCGCTCGGTGGGCAGTCACTGGTTGTCGAAGTCGCGTCGAACGATGGCTATCTCCTGCAACATTTTGTTGGCGCTGGCGTTCCGGTGCTTGGTGTTGAACCGGCCGCAAATGTTGCCGTCGAAGCCGAGAAAAGAGGCGTACGTAGCCTTGTTGCCTTCTTTGGCAAGGAAACTGCTGAAAAAATTATCGTGCAATATGGCCATGCCGACCTGACAACTGCAAATAACGTTTTGGCCCATGTGCCCGATATCAATGACTTCGTCTCGGGTTTTGCGGTGGTTCTTAAGGACAGCGGGGTTTCGACCTTTGAATTCCCGCATCTTTTGAATCTTTTGGAAAAAACCCAGTTCGACACCATCTATCACGAACATTTTTCCTATCTGTCGCTTTATGCAGTTGAGCGTTGCTTTGAACAAAACGGCCTTAAGGTATTTGATGTCGAAGAACTGCCAACCCATGGCGGCAGCCTACGCGTCTGGGCTCAGAAAACATCCGGCACACGCCCTGAAACCGTCGGCCTTAAGGCCGTTCGGGCCAAGGAAGATGCAGCGGGAATTGCCACACTTGACTGCTACGACGGGTTCGAACAAAAAGTTATAAAAATTCGCGACGACCTGATCGCCTTTATCAATCAGGCTAATGCCAACGGCAAGAAAGTTGCAGCCTATGGAGCCGCAGCCAAGGGTAATACGATTCTGAATTATTGTGGTATTATGAGCGATCAGATTGCCTTTGTTGTCGATGCCAATCCGCATAAGCAAAACACCCTGCTGCCCGGCAGCCGCATTCCGGTCAGGTCACCTGAAGCGCTGAGAACCGAACAGCCTGATTATGTCATCATCCTGCCATGGAACCTTAAGGATGAAATCATGGCCGCAGTTTCCTATGTTCGCGATTGGGACGGCCAATTTGTTGTTGCCGTGCCCAAGGTGCAAATCCTGCCATGAACCTGATCGCGACAGATTTACCAGACGTAAAACGGATAGAACTGAACCCGCATGAAGATGATCGGGGCTTCTTCGCCCGTGCATTTTGCCGTGATGAATTGGCCGACGCAGGTTATCCGTTTGAAGTCGTTCAGGCAAATATGTCGTTCAATCATAAGCTTGGCACATTGCGTGGCATGCATTATCAACAAAACCCGGTTGGCGACCCAAAAATCGTCCGGTGCATCAAAGGTGCCGTTTACGACGTTGTGGTTGACCTGCGGCCAGATTCACCCGCTTTTTGTCAGTGGACAGCTACCGAATTATCCGCGCAAAATCGGCATGCCTTTTTGATTCCCGCTGGCTGCGCGCATGGCTTTCTGACCCTGACCGACGATGCGGAGCTGCTATACTTGATGGGTGCACCTTTTGTCACTGATCTGGCCGATGGAGTACGATGGAACGATCCGGCTTTTGGCATCAAATGGCCATTTGCGCCAGCGCTCATCAATGACCGTGATGCATCCTATCCCGATTTCAAGGCAGATTGATGAAAGTTCTGGTGACCGGAGCAACCGGACTGATCGGTGTTCACGCTGTTAAATCACTCATTGATGCCGGGATCAACGTTGTGACCTGTGGTCGTAGTCCCACCGGTATTATCAGTGTCTCACATAGATCCGGTGATCTTCTTGATGTCGACTTTCAAAAGACACTGGTCAACACCGAAAAACCCGACGGCCTGCTGCATCTGGCGTGGCAAACAAAACATGGGCATTTTTGGAATGCCCCAGACAATCATGATTGGTACGAAGCGAGCAGCAACCTGATCAAGCTTTTTTTACAATCGGGTGGATCGCGTGTCGTCGTGTCTGGAAGTTGTGCGGAATATGACTGGCAAAACATCCCGGCAGGCACGAAACTTTCTGAAGATGCCGCCTGCCATCCGGCGACTTTGTACGGCCAGCAAAAACTCCGGCTTTTCAAACACTGTGATGATCTGATCAAGTCTGGAGCCTCAATCGCATGGGGGAGACTATTTTTATTACTTGGCCCACGAGAAAGCCCTGCGCGTTTTATTCCCTCAATCGCGACAAAGCTTTTGGCCGGTGAAACAGCTAATATGAGTTCCGGCAAGCAAGTTCGCGATTTCATACATGTCAAAGATGCCGGTCGCGCCTTTGCAACCCTGATACAAGGTGACATGATGGGCGCTATCAATATCGCGAGCGGCAACGGTCACAGCTTGCTTGAAATCGCCCGGCGCCTGCACGAAAAAATCGGGCGTGGCGCACTTAATCCCGGCGGCTTTCCGGATCGCGCCGATGATCCACCCTATCTTGTTGCCAATACCAATCGCCTATCACAAATGATCGGCTTCACAGCCGATTACGACATAGATACAGCGTTGTCCGACTGCATCAACTGGTGGGCCGCGCAATAGGCGAGTCCGGAGCATGCCTCTAAAGCCATCGTGAAATCTTGAAAATCTCGCCCCGCAGCCATTTATGCGGGGCGCTGGCGGCGTTGCGCACATGCCAGGACTGGGCAAAGCTGTATTCGGGGAAATCAAGCGGGAAGGCGCAACTGCCAAATCCCGCCATAACATTGCGTTCAAGCCGCGATGGTAGCGATGCGATCACGTCCGTTGCGCGGATGAGGCTTGCGATGCTGGCGAAGGTTGATGCCTGCAAAACCGTGCGGCGTTTGCGCCCGATGGCGTGCAATGCATCGTCCACCGCCGAATGATCGTTATTGCCGATGATCACACGCGCATGGGGCACGTTGCAGTACCGATCCAGCGTATCGGGTGGCACGTCATGGCAATCGGCATCGTAAAAGCAGGCCATATGTTCACGAAACAGGGTTTGCTGTGCGACATCGCCAACATTTTCAGTCATATGCAGGCCAATCGCCAGATCAAGCTGGCCGCTGCGCAGCCGGTCGATCACGTTGGTATCGCCATGGATCGGCAAAATCCGAAGCCGGATATCGGCGGCATAGCCGCGGATGATGCGAAACAGTTCGGGCATGATCACCGCCACCTCGTAATCGTTGGTGCCGATCACAAAGCGGGCTGATTGCGCCGGATCATTCGGATCAAAGGCATCAACGCGGGCAAGGTTGCGTAAATCCTGCAACAGGATGCGCACCCGCCCGGCCATTTCATCGGCATGGGCGGTCGGCGTAATCCCCCGCCCCGACCGGACAAAAAGCGGATCACCGACAATCTGGCGCAACCGGTCGAGCCCGTGGCTGACGGTGGGTTGCCCGACGCCAAGGCGATTGGCAGCGGCGGTTACCGATCCTTCGTCATAGATCGTCAGGAAAAGCCGCAGCAGACGATAATCAAGATCCAATTCATCGATGTTCATGCATGAATACTATCACCTTGATCGAATTGATCATATGGGAAATCAGGTGCAGTTTCATTTCATTGACGGGCCAATGCCCACCACCGATTACCGGAGAAATGAAACCATGAAAATCCTCGTTACCGGCGCCACCGGCCAGCTCGGAAGCCTTGTCGTCAGACATCTGCTGAACCGCGTTTCCGCCGATCAGATTGCCGCAAGTGTCCGCAATGTTGCCAAGGCACAGGAAATGGCCGCCGAAGGCATTGATGTCCGCCATGGTGATTTTGATGATCTTGCCCTGATGACCAATGCGTTCAAGGGCATTGATATCGCGCTGATCATTTCGGGTGAAACCGATGTTGAAACCCGCATCAAACAGCACCGGACCGCGGTTGATGCCGCCAAGGCCGCCGGTGTCAGACATCTGGTCTATACCAGCTTCATCGATGCGCGCCCCGAAAGCCCGTTCACCTATGCCGCCATCCATGCCGACACGGAAAACTATATCAAGGCAAGCGGCCTGTCCTTCACCTTGCTGCGCAACAGCTTCTATACCGATCTTCTGATGGCGGGCGTTCCGCATGCGCTTGAAACCGGTGATTTTGGCGCCCCTGCCGGCAATGGCAAGGTCAGCTATATTCCGCGTAATGACCTTGCCGAAGCTGCCGCCACCGTGCTTGCCAATCCGTCCGATCATGTCAATCAGACCTATGACCTTTCGGGCACGCCGATCGGCTTTGCCGATATCGCCGCCATCATTGCCGACGCAACCGGCAAGGATATCCGTTATGTCGATCTGCCGCCCGAAGTCCATACCGGCATTCTGGCAAGCTTTGGCCTGCCCGACCATCTGATCGAGGCGCTCAGCGGCATGTATGTCGGCACGCGTAATGGCGATTATGAACAAACCAGCGATGACTTCGCCAAGGTTGTCGGCCGCGCACCGCAAAGTACGGCCGACTTCCTGAAAGCGGCGCTGAAATAATCCGCCGCAGTCAAGAAACGGACAAAAACGAAAAACGGGCCAAAGCTGGCCCGTTTTTTCATGTCTTCGATTGGATCGCGGGATTTAGTCCCGAGCTTCAAGCTCGACAAAAACCACTTCGCCGTTCTTGAGCTTGAGCCCGATCTGTCCGTGTTTGAGTTGCAGGGCATATTGCCCGAACAATTCGCGCCGCCAGCCATGCATCGCCGGGACGTCGGCATCGTCATCAGCCGCAATATTCTGCAAATCGTCGCTGGACGCCACAAGACGCTGGGCCACGCCCTTTTCCTCGGAACAGAGCTTTAGTAGCACCTTAAGCAGCTCCACCGTCGGGCCGATCCCGGCGGGAAGGTCCGGGCGGAGTTTTGGCTGCGGCCAGTCTTCCTGCGGGCTATCAAGGGCAGCCTGGATGGCTTCGATGATCGCCTGACCGGGTTTGCTGCTGCCGAAATTGCGGCCAACACCGCGGGTCTTGTCGAGATCCTTGTCGGTCAATGGCTGCCGGGCGGCGATATCAAGCAGCGTATCATCGCGAAGAACGCGGTTCCGCGGCAGGTTCTTGCGTTGTGCCTCAGTCTCGCGCCATTCGCCAAGCGCGCGCGCCACCGCCAGGAATTTCGGGCTGTTGGAGCGGGTTTTAAGCCGAAGCCATGCTTCTTTCGGATCAATCGAATAGATCGACGGATCGGTCAGGCGTTCCATTTCCTCGGCCAGCCAATAGGCCCGACCATTGGCTTCGAGGCGTTCGTGGAAGGCTTCGTAAATCACGCGAAGATGAGTCACATCCGAGAGCGCATAACTAAGCTGCTTGGTCGAAAGCGGACGGTGCGACCAGTCGGTAAAGCGCATCGATTTATCGATATTCTTGCGCACCACCTTGTTGACCAGCGTCTCGTAGCCGACCTGATCGCCATAGCCAAGCACCATCGCCGCCACCTGGGTATCGAATACCGGGTGCGGGACCTTGCCGCTGAGATGGACGAAAATCTCGATATCCTGACGGGCAGCGTGAAACACCTTGACCACGCTTTCGTCCTGCATCAGGTCGAACAGCGGGGCAAGGTCAATGCCCTCGGCCAGCGGATCAACCGCCGCACCATTATCGGATGCTTCGGGGCTTGCCAACTGCACAAGGCAAAGCTGCGGCCAATAGGTCGAATCGCGCATGAACTCGGTATCGACCGTGACATATTCGAACTGCCGGAGCTTTTCGCACAACGCGCGCAGTTCTTCTGTATTTGTAATTGGTTCCATAAACCTTGCTATAACATTGCCGGGCGTGATCCGCCAGTAGCTTCGATATGGCAGCTATCATGCGTAAAAATCACGGAAAACCCACCGCCTCAGATGATTTCATCCTCGTCAAGCAACGGATCGGATTGCAGATGGGTTTCGATGGCATCCATGCGTTCCTGCAATTCCGATGACCGTTTGATCGCCGCCACATGGAAAAGCGCATCGCCCTGATTGACGATGGGCAGATTGGTCCGCCCGATGATCAGCCCGGCATGTTTCGCCACCACCTCGGCATCGCGAAGACCGAACGGGTCGGAAACGGCGGCGACCACGTCGCCCTCGTGGACAAATTCGCCCGCGATCTTGAACGTCCGCAAAATCCCACCGACAGGCGCGCGCAGCCAATGGCTGCTGGATGATTTGAAGGGGGCAACTTTCGGGTCGCGGATAGAGCGGCCCGATGTCATGCCAAGCTTGCGCATCACACGCAAAACCCCCGAAACCCCGGCCCGGATCGACATTTCATCAAACCGGAGCCCCTCGCCCGCCTCATAGAGCAGGATCGGGACTTTGGCCTCTTTGCCGGCCTGGCGCAGCGATCCTTCGCGAAGCGGGCTGGTCAGGATGATCGGCGCACCAAAAGCCTCGGCATAGGCCATAATGTCTTGATCATCGTCATTGACCCTGATCTGGGGCAGGTTGACGCGGTTCACGGCTGCCGAATGAAGATCAATGCCGAAGTCGGATTTTTCGACAATTTCGGTCAGGAAAAGATGGGCAAGCTGTGCGGCAAGCGACCCCGCCGAATGACCGGGGAAACACCGGTTAAGATCACGGCGGTCAGGCAGATAGCGCGTATGGTTCAAAAAGCCGAACGCATTGACGACCGGCACCGCCAGCAACGTACCATGCATGCCGCGAAGGGCGGGCGATTTCAGAACGCGGCGGATGACCTCCACCCCGACGATTTCATCGCCATGCACGGCACCACTGACGAACAGAACCGGACCGGGCCGTTTGCCATGCACCACATTGACCGTCAGATTAACCGGCGTGTGATTGGATAAAAGCGAGATCGGAATATCAACGATCTGGCGGGTCCCGGCGGGGACTTTTTTGCCGCCAATCTCGAAGTCCGGGGTTCTGGCGACCTTTGCCGATTTGGCTTTGGATACTTTTTTCCCGATCTCGTTCACAGTTTATCCCTTGCCTTTGGTCCGCACCTTGCCGGGGCGGTAATCCTTTTCCATGAAATCGATAATCATCCCGGCAATGTCCTTGCCGGTTGCGCCTTCGATGCCTTCCAGACCGGGTGATGAATTGACTTCCATCACCACCGGACCGTGGTTGGAGCGAAGAATATCGACACCACAGACATTTAGCCCCATCGCCTTGGCGGCTTCAACTGCTGTTGCGCGTTCCTGCGGAGTAATACGCACGGACCGCGCCGAACCGCCGCGATGAATGTTGGACCGGAAATCGCCCTCGGCCCCCTTGCGTTCCATGCTGGCAACGACCTTGCCACCAATCACAAAGCAGCGAATATCGGTATTGCCCGCTTCCTTGATGAATTCCTGCACCATGATATCGACATTGGCACCACGGAAGGCCTCGATCACGGATTTGGCGGATTTTTCGGTTTCGCCAAGAACCACGCCAATGCCCTGGGTACCTTCGAGAAGCTTGATCACCACCGGCGCACCGCCAACGATGGAAAGCACCTCGTCAGTTTTTTTCGGATCATGGGCAAAGGCCGTCACCGGCAGGCCGACACCACGCCGCGACAGGATCTGCAGGGAGCGCAGCTTGTCGCGCGACCGGCCAATCGCCACGGATTCGTTTAACGGATAAACGCCCATCATTTCAAACTGGCGCAACACCGCCAGTCCGAAAAACGTAACCGAAACACCGATACGCGGAATGACCGCGTCATAGCCGCTCAGTTTCTGGCCGCCGTAATAGACTTCGGGTTTAAGGGAGGTGATGTTCATCGTGACGCGCAGCGTGTTGATCACATCGATTTCGTGCCCGCGACTTTCGGCCGCCTCGACCAGCCGTTTGTGGGAGTACAGATTAGGATTGCGCGCAAGCATTGCGATCTTCATGCAATGGACTCCCGTGGTCGAGCGTTACTGAATGTGTCGAAAGTTCAACGACAGCGTCGGATCATTGTTCCGAAACAGTGTCGGATTTCAGCGCCGTATAAACCTGTTCCGGTTTCCCCGCCAGATAAGATTTCGACGGTTGAACCAAAAATCTTCCTGCCTTCATCGCGGTCCGCCCCAACAGCATGGGAAAGCCCATCAACGAACGGTTTGCCAGTGAAATCTCGACCCGGATTTTATGATGCCCGACGGCAATATGGGTCGAAATGACATAGCGTTCTTCGGCCTCGCCGTTTGAACTGCGAATCTCGCGCGTTTCAACCAGCGGTGCCATGCACTCAATACGACCATGCCCGTCACCGCGGTAATGCGGCAAGATGAATTTTACGAATTTTTGATTATCGCGATCAATGACACGCGGATTTAACGCATGCAGCGACGATGTCCGCGCCCCGGTATCGACCTTGGCCTTCATGAAGGGTACGTCGAAATCCGGAAATCCGATCCATTCGCGCCAGCCCAGCACATGCCCCGCACTGATCAGGGCATCGGTCTTGGATTTAAGGGACGGTTTAACCTTGGTCTTGCGCGTCGTCACATGCACTATCCGGTAATTTTCAATCGGGCCAATATAACGCCTAACAGCTTGCATCGCCTATCGAAAATGCGTCTGCCCGGGATCGGGATTTATTGAGCATCCATCACAGAGCGGACCAGCGGCAATGTCACCGCGCGCTTTTGCGCCAATGCCTGCCGGTCAATGGCCGCGACCAGTTCGGTCAGCGCGACAAAGCTGCGTTCGATCCGCGGCAGGATATAGGCAATGATCTGCGGGCCTGGTGCCATCTGCCGGTCGGCAAACAGCTTGATCAGAAGCCCGACCATCAGGTCGTCATCAGGCGGGGAAATCTCGCAGACCAGTGCCGCCCCCAGCCGTGATTTCAGATCCGGCAGATCGACTTTCCAGCGCGCCGGGGGTTGCTGTGCGGTCATCAGCAAATGCCCGCCGCGTTCCTTGAGCATATTGTAAAGATGGAAGCACACCGTCTCGTCGAGGCCAAGATCGGCATCCTCGATCACAAGCCCGGTGGCATCGCCCAGAAGCACGTCCGGGTTCGCCCCGACAAGGTCATGCCCCGATACGCTTAACGCGGCCGAGCGTGCCCGCCATACTTCCGCAAGGTGGCTTTTGCCCGATCCGCGCGGACCATAAAGGCAAAGGGCGGGCACCGGCCAATCGGGCCAGTGATCGATCCAGGAAACGGCTTCGCGATTGCAATCAGCGACCATGAAATCGGCCCGCCCCAATGCCGGGCGCAGTTCCAGCGCCAGCGGCAATTGCTGTGGCGAAAATTCCGGCGATCCACCATCCGGCCCCTTTTCGGGTGCCGCCAGCGTATCATCCATGGTCGTCTTTTTGATCGCGCGGGTCACTGTGAACTCAATTCTCGGCGTCTTTTAACGGATCATAGGCCGGATTGTCCGGGCCGTGATCATATAACCGGCTCCCGAGATACTGCCTTAAACCATATCGCACAAGCACACCGATCACAGCGGCCACCGGCACGGCCAGCATCACACCGAGCAATCCGAAAACCGCCCCCCCGGCCAGCAAGGCAAACATCACCCAGACCGCATGCAGACCAACCTTGTCGCCGACCAGCTTCGGCGTCAGGAAATTGCCTTCCATCAACTGCCCCGCCCCGAACACAAGGGCCACCAGCGCCAGATCGACACTGACCCCGAATTGTGCAAGCGCGACCCCCATTCCGACGGCAAAACCGGCAATCATCCCGACATAGGGCACAAAGGATACAAGCCCGGTCATCAAGCCGATGACAAAGCCGAATTCCAGCCCCACAAGGCTTAGTCCAATCGCGTAGAAAAGCCCCAGCAGCATGCAGACCGTCGATTGCCCACGTACAAAGCCCGCCAGGGTTTCATCGATTTCGCGCGCGCACTGTCGGATATCCTTTGCCGAACGGCGCGGCAGATAGCCATCGACCTTGGCAACGATCTTGTCCCAGTCGCGCAAAAGGTAAAATGCCACAACCGGGGTAATGAACAGCAAACTCAGGAAATTCAGCAACGCCAATCCGCCCGACAACACATTGGTCAGGATATTGCCAACCCACTTGATGGCATTGGCCGTCTGCCCCTTGGCCGAGTCCGATATGTTTTGCAGCGTTTCCGGGGCAACCCGGTCAACGATATGCTGGATATGAGGCAGAATGGTATTGCGCAGCGTATCGATATAGCCCGGCAGCCTTTCAAGGAAACCGGCAAGCTGGTTGCCGATCATCGGCACGATCAGCAACAGGACGAAAATGAAAATCAGGAAAAACAGAACCGTGATGACCGTGGTTGCCAGCGTCCGGTTAAATCCGCGTTCTTCCAACCGGTCGGCCAGCGGATCAAGGAAATAGGCAATTGCCATCCCAGCAACAAACGGCAACAGGATGCTGGAAAACAACCAGATCAGTAGGAAAAAACCGACAATGAAAATCAGCCAGAAACGTGCCTGCTGCCGGATGGTCATGTCCGTTTAACCCCCTTGTTTCGCTGTCATGCTGCCTTGATGATGCCCGCCCCCTCAGATATCTGCGGTACATCCTGCATGATAAAAAGACCGGCGGAATTATCCGCCGATCGACAGGCTTTGCAAACGATCCGAACCGGCTGGCTGGATAAACCAAAGTTCGCCCATCTGGCTCAGGCTTAAATTCTGCTGTGCCAATGCGGTCCGGAACTGATCGATCGAACCGACATAGTCCACCGAAATCTGCACTTCGCGGCGCGACATCGCCACAACCCGGCTGGCACGAACGACGGGCAGTCCGACAATGCGGTCCTCGATCCGGGCCCAGTCATCAAGCCCGGTGATCGGGATGAACACCATCAACTGCCCACCGGTGCCGTAATTGATCAGGTTGGCACGTTTCCACCCGGCAGAAAGCTGATCCTGTACGCCCTTGGCGGCACGTATCAGCGTGTCGTTCAGGCTTTCGCCCGACTGGGTTGTTTCGGTCACGCCAAATACCTGCGGCGCGCCGCCCGTGTCATAGCGCGTCGCGGTCACGTCAACGGTTTCCGATCCGGTTTCACCGCTAACCGAGGCACTGGCGACAACGGCAACATTCGCACCATAGCGCCGCGCAAGTTCGTTAAGGCGTTCCACCGCACCATTTTCCGCCTGCTCGGCCGAAACGGTGCCGATATCCTGCAAATCGCCAATCGGTGCCTTGACCGGCACCAGACCACCCGATGCGAAATTGCGGCTCCAGATATCGCGCCACGGGTTTGGATCATCCCACAGGCTGGTATAACCGCCCGAATGATAGACCGGCACAACGATCACCGGCTTGGATTGCAATTCGGCAAACGGGATATCGCGGAAACGCAGATAGTTGCGCAGTTCGGTTTCCTTGAACCGCACCGTCATGTCCGCGATATAGCGCACCGAAGATGTTTTCTCGTTCGACACCCCGAAATCGCGCACCATGTTATTGATATCGGCCTGGCTGGGGCTGCCAATTCCCGCGCGGTCTTCGGGCAATGTCAGGCGCGCGACAACCTCTTCGAAGGCCTTGCGCTGCCCGATGGCAAGGGCCTGATCACGTGCGGCTGCGGCGGTTTCTGCGCTTTCGTCAACATGCACGCCCGATACCGAAAAGATATCCTGTGCAAATACCGGAAAGGATAAGGACGCCGAAAGTCCGGCGATCCCCGCCAACAGCCTGAATTTTTTGAGTCTTGTAAGCACGTTTGCCTCTTTGCCCATTTTTTCGATGGTTTGATGCTCTTTGTGGCACGAGTGAAGCATTCTGGAAAGAAAACTCTCCCATGCGCACCTGAGCATTGCATATTGCCCGCGTTTGAGTATTTTCGGCCCAGCGGAAATTATCAAGCCCGCGTTTTTTATCAGTATGACGCTTTTTCTGTGGTTATCGATCTGATTAAAGGCGTCACTATGGCGGTATTTCCCGGGTATCAGGTTCATCCGGCCCCGGAACATCGCGCGAATGACAATTTGAAGTCAGGGCGTACTGATGAAAAACGCGGGGTTTCCCGCTTTGTTTTATCCATGCGCTTAAGCCGAGGATCACCCAATGACCGCCTCCAACGGCCTTACCTATAAGGACTCCGGTGTCGATATCGATGCTGGCAATGCCCTTGTCGATGCAATCAAACCGCTGGCCAAAGCAACCAGCAGAACCGGCGTTACCGGTGGTTTGGGGGGATTCGGCGCTTTGTTCGACCTGAAAGCTGCCGGTTACAATGATCCGGTTCTGGTTTCCTGCACCGACGGTGTTGGCACCAAGCTTAAAGTCGCCTTTCTGGCTGACAAACACGATACCGTCGGCATCGACCTTGTCGCCATGAGCGTCAATGACCTTGTGGTTCAGGGCGCAGAACCGCTTCTGTTCCTTGATTACTTTGCCACCGGCAAACTTGCCGTTGAAAAGGCAACCGATGTTGTTGCCGGCATTGCCGAGGGCTGCAAACAGGCAGGATGCGCGTTGATCGGTGGGGAAACCGCCGAAATGCCGGGCATGTATGCGGACGGT
The DNA here is from genome assembly GCF_001613805.1 of Thalassospira lucentensis. Lineage (GTDB taxonomy): Bacteria > Pseudomonadota > Alphaproteobacteria > Rhodospirillales > Thalassospiraceae > Thalassospira > Thalassospira lucentensis_A. Next base: position 82,937 of record NZ_LPVY01000020.1, on the reverse strand, counting down.
GAATATGATCTGGCCGGTTTTGCGGTCGGTGCGGCGGAACGTGGCGAGTTGCTGGACGGTTCCAACGTTGCCGAGGGCGACGTGATCCTTGGTCTGGCATCAAGCGGTGTTCATTCCAACGGTTATTCGCTGGTGCGCAAGGTTGTTGAACTTGCCGGGCTTGATTACGCCGACGATGCCCCGTTTGCACCGGGCAAAAATGTTGGCGAGGCGCTGCTTGAACCGACCAAAATCTATGTCAAAAGCTGCCTTGCGGCGCATAAGGCCGGTCTGGTCAAGGCGCTGGCGCATATTACCGGCGGTGGTCTGACCGAAAACGTCCCGCGTGTTTTGCCGGAAAACCTGACGGCGGTGTTTGACGCCAGCACTTGGGAATTCCTTCCGATTTTCAAATGGCTGTCCAAACAGGGCGGCATTCCGTCGGTTGAAATGGCGCGTACCTTTAACTGCGGCATTGGCATGTGCGTTGTGGTTCCGGCCGATAAGGCCAATGAGGCCGAAGCATTGCTGCGTGAAAACGGCGAAACCGTCAGCCAGATCGGTGTGATCGGCCCGCGTGCCGGTGATGGCCCGCAGGTCATCATCAAGAACATGGCCGCTGCATGGGAAAAGTAACGCCGCTGAAGCTTGCCGTTCTGGTTTCGGGCGGCGGGTCGAATCTTCAGGCGATCATTGATGCCTGCAAAGCGTCCGATTATCCAGCCGAAATCGTTCTGGTGTTTTCCAACCAGCCTGATGCCGGTGGGCTTGAACGTGCGCGCCGTGCCGGTATCCGGGCCGAAGCCATTTCGCACAAGGGCTTTGAAGGTGGTCGCGAGACCTATGACAGCACGGTCAGCAGCCTGATTGAAGAATCCGGTGCCGATCTGGTGGTTCTGGCAGGTTACCTGCGTCTGGTCAGCGAGAGCTTTGTGACCCGCTGGAAGGGTCGCCTGATCAATATTCACCCGTCCCTTCTGCCGAGCTTCAAGGGCCTGCATGTCCATCAGGCTGCGCTTGATGCCGGGGTAAAATATTCCGGCTGCACGGTGCATTATGTGGTACCCGAGGTTGATTCCGGCCCGATCATTGCGCAGGCCGTGGTGCCGGTCCTGCCCGGTGATGATGCGGGTACGCTCGCACAGCGCATCCTTAAACAGGAACACCGCATCTATCCGCAGGTGATCCGCTGGATCGCCGAAGGCCGGGTTTCGACCGATGATGCCGGGATTGTGACGGTTGCGGATGCCTCCGCCCCCGATTTCGCGCAGATCAATCCGGTGCCTGAACCGAACTGACTGCGCCCGTGGCGGGCGATCCGCAAATGGTTTTAAGGGGTGAACGAAAGTTCACCCCTTTTTCTTTGGGCGGATGTCGACACCTTCAGCAGAAATGCCCGTATCGGCTGTAACAAAACGATCGACTACAAATTATCGTTTACATCTTGCCAAGCTATTGTGGCGACCCAATAATCAATTATGGGTTTTCACTAATTATAACTCTCAAGCGTATCAGAAACGTCACCTTGTCGGATGCTGCCGAACCGCTCCGGCTTAATCAGCAAGAGCAAATCGAACTGCCAGGAACTCCTGAAGCTGCAATCCCGCCATCAGGGCAACAGTTTCCGAACAATGCAGGTGGAAACCTTAAGTCTCCCAATGGGAGCACGAGCACAGGGAGGCTTTGCCGCCACCCGTTTTAACGGACTGAAGGGAGCTATACAGCTATGCAACCGAAAATCATAGCGGGCCTGATGGCCGCAGGACTTGCCTGCGCTGCCTTGCCGGGCTTGGCATTCGCACAAAATGCGCAAAAGCCGAATATCCTGTTCATTGTTTCGGACGACACCGGTTATGGCGATACCGGTCCGTATCTGGGCGGCGAGGCCCGCGGTATGCCGACCCCCAATATCGACAAACTGGCCGAAGAAGGCATGATGTTCACATCCTTCTATGCCCAGCCAAGCTGCACACCGGGCCGTGCAGCCATGCAGACCGGCCGCATTCCGAACCGTTCGGGCATGACGACGGTGGCCTTTCAGGGACAGGGCGGCGGCCTTCCGGCAGCCGAATGGACTCTTGCCTCGGTTCTGAAAACCGGTGGCTATGATACCTATTTCACCGGCAAGTGGCATCTGGGTGAAGAGGATTACGCCCTTCCCAATGCCCAGGGCTATGACGTGATGAAATATGTCGGCCTGTACCACCTCAATGCCTATACCTATGCCGATCCGACCTGGTTCCCCGACATGCCCGATGACCTTCGCCAGATGTTCATTGATGTCACCAAGGGATCACTTTCCGGCAAGGCCGGTGAAAAACCGACCGAAGATTTCAAAATCAACGGCCAGTATGTCGACACCCCGGACAAAGGTGTCGTCGGTATTCCCTATTTTGACGGCTATGTTGAAAAAGCCACTGTCGAGTTCCTTGAAGAAGCGGCAAAGAAACCCGACACGCCTTTCTTCATCAATGTCAACTTCATGAAGCTGCATCAACCCAACATGCCGCATCCCGATTTCGAACATAAATCGATTTCGAAATCCAAATATGCGGATTCCGTTGTTGAACTTGACACGCGCATCGGCAACATCGTCAACAAGCTCGACGAGCTGGGACTGAAAGACAACACCATCGTCTTCTGGACCACCGATAACGGCGCATGGCAGGACGTTTACCCGGATGCGGGTTATACGCCGTTCCGTGGCACCAAAGGTACCGTTCGTGAAGGCGGCAACCGCGTCCCGGCGATTGTTCGCTGGCCCGGCCATGTCGAGCCTGACACCAAAAGTGCGGCGGTTGTCGGCGGCCTTGATCTGATGGCAACCTTTGCATCCGTCGCCGGTATCGAACTGCCGAAAGAAGACCGGGAAGGCGAGCCGATCATCTTTGACAGTTACGATATGACCCCGGTCTGGGAAGGTAGCGGTGAGTCGGAACGTGAAGCATGGTTCTATTTCACCGAAAACGAACTGACCCCGGGTGCCGCCCGTGTCGGTCACTATAAGGCCGTCTTCAACCTGCGGGGTGATAACGGTGCCGCCACTGGTGGGCTGGCCGTTGATTCAAACCTCGGCTGGAAAGGCCCGGAAAGCTATGTCGCTGCGGTTCCGCAGATCTTTGACATCCTGCAAGATCCGCAGGAACGCTACGACATCTTCATGAACAACTACACCGAACGCACCTGGTATCTTCCGGTGATCAACCAGGAAGTCGCGGATTTGATGAAAACCTATATCAAGTACCCGCCGCGCAAGGCACAAAGCGAAGTCTATACCGGCCCGATCACGCTTAGCCAGTATCAACGCTTCAGCTATGTACGCGATGCCCTGAAGAACGAAGGCTTCAATATCGGCCTGCCAAGCGGAAACTGATCCCGCAAACCCGAATGTCCGCCCCGTTGCAAAGCGGGGCGGACGTCTCCGTGAAAAATTGTTCCTGAAAGGGCTTATCCCATGTGGTTCAAGTCAGTCTTTCATGTGCTCGGGGTCTGCCTCGTCACCGCCTGCATGTCCGTTACCGGTGCGATGGCACAATCCGATCCGCTTCCTTCGTGGAATGAGGGCGCACCAAAGCAGGCAATTGTTGATTTCGTGACGGCCGTAACCACCGAGGGTGGCCCGGACTACGTCGCCCCAACCGACCGGATTGCAACGTTTGACAATGACGGCACGCTCTGGAGCGAGCAGCCCATGTATGTGCAGCTTGCCTTTGCGCTTGATCGCATCAAACAGATGGCGCCCGATCACCCCGAATGGAAGGACAAGGAGCCCTATAAATCGGTCCTTGCCGGGGACCTGAAGGGGCTTGCCGCAACCGGTGAAAAGGGCGTGGTCGAACTGGTTGCCGTCACCCATGCCGGGATGACCAGCGATGAATTCACGAAAATCGCAACCGACTGGATCGCGACTGCAAAGCACCCCAAAACCGGCAGACTTTATACCGATATGGTCTATCAGCCGATGCTTGAACTGGTTGATTATCTTCATAGCAACGATTTCAGGGTCTTCATCGTTTCGGGCGGCGGTATCGAGTTCATGCGCCCCTGGACGGAAAAGGTTTACGGCATTCCGACGGAACGGGTCGTCGGTTCCTCGATCAAAACCGAATACAAGGTTGTCGACGGTAAACCGGTCATAAACCGTCTGGCAGCCGTCGACTTTGTCGATGACAAGGAAGGCAAGCCTATTGGCATTCTGGGCCATATCGGCAAACGCCCGATTGCCGCCTTTGGCAATTCGGACGGCGATTTCCAGATGCTGCAATGGGCGACGTCCGGGGACGGAAAACGGTTTGGCCTTATTGTCCATCATGATGATGGCGACCGCGAAGTTGCCTATGATCGCAAATCGGTATTTGGCAAACTCGACAAGGCTCTGGACGAGGGGCCCGGACTGGGCTGGACAATCGTCAGCATGAAAAACGACTGGAAACAGGTCTATCCCGGCCAGTAAGCTGCGACAGGGAAACCCCGTCCGCCCCGCAATCATCGGAAACGGCCAGAAATGCCGGTCCGAAAGCATATCCGTTGGGAGCATACCCGTTGAATAGACTCTATGCAGGTTCTGCGCTGGCTGCTGTGTGCATACTGGGTGCGGCAGCCATCTGGTTTTTCGGCAAGGACGACAGTTTTGTGCGCCTTGACGGTGGCACCTTCAGGATGGGATCGGATCGCCATTATCAGGAAGAACGCGCCGCCCATCAGGTAACGGTCGGCGCGTTCCAAATCAAAAAGACCGAGGTGACAAACGCCGAATTCGCCGAATTTGTCGCCGAAACAAATTACGTCACCACCGCCGAGAACGACCTTGATCCGCAAAAATATCCGGGTGTGCCCGCCTATCTGCTAAAGGCCGGCTCCATGGTCTTTGCCCAGCCGCCAAACCCGGTCGACAGCCGCGATTTTCGCAAATGGTGGCGTTACGTGGCCGGGGCAAACTGGCGGCATCCGCTTGGCCCCGAAAGCACGATTGACGGCATGGAAAACCATCCCGTGGTTCAGATATCCCCCGAAGACGCGGCGGCCTATGCCAAATGGGCCGGTGGTCGCCTTCCGACCGAAGCGGAATGGGAATTTGCCGCGCGCGGCGGTTTGGATGGCAACGAATATACCTGGGGCGAAGGATACGATCCGTCGCAAGGCTGGAAAGCCAACACCTGGCAGGGTGAATTTCCGAGTACCGATACCAAGGATGATGGCTATCACGGGACCGCCCCGGTCGGATCATTCGCCCCCAATGCCTATGGTCTTTTTGATATGGCGGGCAATGTCTGGGAACATGTGTCTGACTGGTGGGTACCGTTCCACCCCGCCGGAACGCAAGACAACCCGCAGGGTCCGCCCAAGGCGATTGCCGCCACCTTTGCCGATCCTTCTGTTGGCCCGATGCATGTGGTAAAGGGTGGGTCGTGGCTTTGCGCCCCGTCCTATTGCCTGCGATACCGTCCTGCCGCCCGCCAGCAGGCCGAAACCAGCCTTGCGACCAATCACGTCGGTTTCAGAATTGTCAAAGATGTCAGCCCGTAACCCGATATTGCACCCACAGCCATAATGCCTCCGCAATCTGCTGCGCCAATGGCGCGCCCGACCACAACAACAAAGACAGACGAAAATGCGGATTGCCGTCCTTGACCCTGCCCTGGTGCCTATCGTGGCCCTTGTTCTGGCAGTGATTGCCATTCCCGCCCCGCTTCTTGCGAACGAGGCCCCGCCTGCACCGGCAAACTGGCGCGAAACGAAATGTGCGATGTATACCGATATCCGCGCCGAGGTTCTGAAATCGATCCCGCGCGAGGATATCGGGGCCGACTTTATCAAAGCCGAAGAAGACTATATCTCGGGCGGATGCCGGGGCCGCGCCTATGCCTGCCCGAAAACCGAAACGCAGCTTCAATATGCCAACGCGGTTTCGCTGCGCGTCATGAGCGGCGGCCTTTCGGGAACGTTCCTTCCCTATGGCTGTCCGGGCGGGCCAAAAACACCCGCCCCACAATAAGCCGATAATTAGCCAAATGGATGATATTGCCGGTTAATCTGCGTCTTGCGCTGCAACAACTTCACGTCTATACACTGGAGTAATTCCAAACGCAGGAGGCTAATTTGCAGGGTAACGACTACGAACTGACCAAGACCCACGTTGATATCTATAACGGCTTTACCGTCTTTATGAAGTGGGGCACCCTTTCAGTGATCGGTCTGCTGATCGTGATGGCGATTTTCCTGCTCTGATCGGCCTGATCGCGGAACAAAAATGCAAAGCTGCCGAAACCGGCAGCTTTTTTCTTGGCCACGAACAAACCTTATGCGTTATTTTCACCATCCAAATTCACCCCTGAAATGTGTTACGATGCTTTTGGTGTTTCCCGCAAAGGGTTACGCCACACCTGTAACAAGTCAGGGAGGAAACGATGCAAGGAAGCGACTATGATGCCGAACTGGTCCAGGTCCACGAAAATGGCTGGCACGGTTTTATCAAGTTCATCATCTGGAACATTATTTCGATTGTCGTCCTTCTGGTCCTGTTGGCGGCATTCCTGATCTGATCATCGGCATATTTCAGGCATAAAAAAACGCCCCGCATCTAGCGGGGCGTTCCTTATCCGGCGAACCGGAAACCGTATCTCTGATCGCTTAGCCGACGATGTCGGAAGCGACAGCCTTAACCGACGATGTCGGTCTGGGCGAAGAAATAGGAAATTTCGATTGCAGCATTTTCAAGCGAGTCCGAACCATGGACCGAGTTCGCTTCGATGGATTCTGCAAACTGTTTGCGAATGGTGCCTTCCTCGGCATTGGCCGGGTTGGTCGCACCCATTACTTCGCGGTATTTGGCAACGGCGTTTTCGCCTTCCAGAGCCTGGACGACGACCGGGCCGGAAACCATGAAGTCTACCAGTTCACCAAAGAACGAACGTTCTTTGTGAACAGCGTAGAAGCCTTCAGCCTGTGCACGGGTCAGAGCGACACGCTTCTGCGCGACGATGCGAAGGCCTGCGTCTTCGATGACGGCATTGATTTTGCCAGTCAGGTTGCGGCGCGTTGCGTCCGGCTTGATGATCGAAAGAGTGCGTTCGATAGCCATTGGTTTCACCTAGCTACTTGTAAAAATTCGTTACCCCCAAGAAGGGACTGCGGAAGATAAAAAAGCCGACGACAAGGCTTCCTTATCATCCGCAGACCCTAAGGTTGGCGCTATATAAACGCCCTTGGATCGCAACGCAACACATAGTTCTGCCCGCGCAATTCAGACCTGCACCCCTTGCATCAACGGTTGAACACACCCCGAAAGCCGCCAAATCCCGTGAAACTGCGCCCCTTGCCGCCACGCGATGCTTCGATATTACCCCGTTCCTCCTGTGATCGACCACTCATGACAGTTTCAAGAATCCTTGCGTCACGGCCGTCCCTGCCCTATTGAAAGCACAGATTTTCAAACGATTCCCGAACGCGGACCCGAAATGCTGCAAATTACCGATCTGACCTACCGCATTGGCGGCCGTATGATCCTTGATCACGTGACCCTGACCGTGCCCGACGGGCACAAACTGGGCCTGATCGGACGCAACGGGGCCGGCAAATCCACGCTTCTGAAACTGATTTCGGGCGAAATCGCATCCGATGGTGGCGATGTATCGATTTCAAACCGCACCCGCATGGGCGTTGTATCGCAGGAAGCCCCCGCCGGTTCGCGATCCCTGCTTGATACGGTTCTGGCCGCCGATACGGAACGCGCCGCCCTTCTGCACGAAGCCGAAACCGTCACCGACCCGAACCGGATTGGCGATATCTATACCCGCCTTGCCGATATCGATGCCCACACCGCCGAGGCGCGCGCGGCATCCATCCTGTCAGGTCTTGGCTTTGATGCCGAAGCCCAGCAACGCCCGTGTGATGATTTTTCCGGTGGCTGGCGCATGCGTGTCGCCCTGGCGGCGACCCTGTTCCTGCGGCCTGATCTGCTGCTGCTCGACGAGCCGACCAACCACCTTGATCTTGAAGCCACCATCTGGCTTGAAAACTATCTGATCAATTATCCCGGCACGATCATCCTGATCAGTCACGACCGCGATCTTCTGAACCGCGTTGTCAAACATATTGCCCATCTGACCGATGGCAAGGTCACGATGTATGGCGGCAATTACGACAAATTTGCCAAGACACGCCGCGAACAGCTTGAACTGGCGTCAAAGCATTACGAAAAACAGATCGCCCAGCAAAAGCATCTGCAATCCTTCATCGACCGCTTCCGCGCCAAGGCCAGCAAGGCCAAGCAGGCGCAAAGCCGTATCAAGATGCTGGAAAAAATGGGTCCGGCCATTCCGGTGGTCGAAGATCGCGGCATTTCGTTCGACTTCCCGAGCCCCAAGGAACTGCCCCCGCCCCTGATCAATATTCATGGCGGCGATGTGGGCTATGCCGAAGGCAAACCGGTCTTGCGCAATATCAGCCTGCGCATCGATATGGATGACCGCATCGCGCTTCTGGGGGCGAACGGTAACGGTAAATCGACACTGGCCAAGCTGCTTGCCAATCGGCTTGAACTGATGGCGGGCGAAAAACATTCATCAAACAAACTGCGCATCGGTTACTTCGCACAGCACCAGACCGATGAACTGCGCCCCGATGAAACACCCTATCAGCATATGGCATCCCTGATGCCCGATGTGATCGAACACAAGGTCCGCGCCCAGCTTGGACGCTTTGCGTTTGAGGGCCAGAAAGGCGACACCAAGGTCAAGGACCTTTCGGGTGGGGAAAAGGCGCGCCTGCTGTTTGCGCTGATGACGCTTGATGCGCCGCATATGCTGATCCTTGACGAACCGACCAACCACCTTGATATCGACAGCCGCGATGCGCTGAACCATGCGCTTAACGCCTATGAAGGTGCGGTGATCATCATCAGCCACGATCCCTATCTGATCGAAGCCTGTGCCGATCGACTGATTCTGGTGGCCGATGGTACGGTCAATGCCTTTGACGGCGACGTCGCCGAATATCGCCAGTATCTGCTGAACCGGGCGCGTGATGAACGCCGCGCGGACAAGGCAGAGGCCAACGAAAACGGCGAACCGGCACGGCCAGAGGACAAAGGCAACCGCAAGGCGCTCCGTCAACAGGCCGCCGAAAAGCGCAAGGCCGCAGCCCCCATCAAGCGCGAGATCGAAAATCTTGAAAAGCAGATGGAAAAGCTGAGCGCGCGCCGCGACAAAATCAAGGAAGAAATGGCCGACCCGGCGCTTTACGAGCCCGATAACGCCACCAAACTGACCACCTTGCAAAAAGACCTCGGCAAGATCGAAAACGAACTGGCCGAGATCGAAACCCGCTGGATGGAAAAGCAGGAAGAATACGAACAGAAGGTGGCGTAGCCGCCGCCTTCTGGCGTCTCCCCTGTTTTGACGTCAATCCCGCCCCGCTGCCATCAAGTCGCCGAATTCTCCCCGCAGCTTTTCCCAAGGGCAAAGCAAACAATGCGGGAGACGGACCATGGTTGAACTCATCTATGGGACCGACGGCGCAGATGTGCTTGTCGGAACAGAGCAGGACGATCATATTTTTGGGCGCGCGGGCAGTGATTATATCCGCGGGCTTGGCGGCAATGACCGCTTCTATGAGATCGGACCGGGGGACGATACGCTTGATGGCGGTGCCGGTCATGATCATTTTCGTGCAAGTATCGGTGACGACACGCTGCTTGGCGGGTCGGGCAATGACAAACTTGATGGCGGTCCGGGGGCAGATGTCATTGATGGCGGCTCCGGCCGCGATGAAATTCGATTTTCCTATTCAAATGACTCGGCCAAGGAAGGCGTCATCGTCAATCTTGCCACTGGCATTGGTGTGGGCGGCGATGCGGATGGCGACCGCTATTTCAATATCGAAGACATCCGTGATTCACGCTATGGCGACATTCTGATCGGCGATGACGGCAACAACGCCTTTTTCCAAACTGGTGCTGGCGACGGCGATGTGATGAATGGCGGCGGCGGCGATGACACTTTCTATGCCGCATATGGCTCTGCTTTTTCTGAGGAACAGACAAGCATTTTCATCGGCGGCGAAGGGTCTGACACCATCAGCTACATCGCCGGTTGGGGCAATGATGCGCCCTATGGTGAATATGGTCCGCAACCGGTGATCAATCTTGAAACCGGATCGGGGCGCACCGGCGATCATTTCGTCAGTATCGAAAATGTCGATGGCAGCAATCAAAGCGACCTGATCATCGGCGATGATAACGATAACCGCCTGATCGGTAACAAGGGCGGCGATACCATCTATGGCCGCGATGGCGACGATTTCATTGTTGGCGAAAACATCCATGGCGAAGCCGGAAATGATACGCTCACCGGCGAATGGTATGATGTCTCGCTTTATGGCGGCGACGGCCATGACACGCTTGATGCCGGCCCCATAGCCCATGAAGTTTTCTCCGACAACATCCTTTCGGGTGGTGGCGGCAATGACTGGCTTCAGGGCAATGTCGGCAACGATACTTTCGTCTTCGACGCCGAAGCCTCCAGCCGGGATCGGGTGGTTGATTTCGAAAGCGGCAATGATGGCGATACCCTGCTTCTCACCGCGGATCTTCAGGCAAGGTCCGGCATCACCGATTTCGACAGCCTGCTGGATCACGCCACTGAAACCGACGGCGGCGATCTTTACATCGATTTCAGCAATGGCGATCCATGGACCTTTGGCGTGATTGTCGAGGACACGGCAAAGGCCGACCTGACCCCGGACAATGTCATGTTCGCCGAGGTCTGAGGCGTTGAGCAAAAGACGGCGGCGGATATTTGAAAACCGCCGTCGTCCCTTTACGCCACTATCGCCAGAATGTATAAATCCACCACACCACAACAACCTGAAATAAACGTCCGCCCCCATGAGCAATGCCAGCGCGCCAAAGCTGCTTTCAAGCACCAACCCGCAAATCCCCAAGGGTGACGGCAACGAACCGGTGCAGGCCTATATCGCCGCAATGCCTGACTGGAAAAGCGCGATCGGGCGGCGCATCGATGCCCTTATCGAGCAGGTCTTTCCCACTGTCCGCAAGGCCGTCAAATGGAATACGCCGCTTTATGGCAAGGAAGACGGCTGGTTTCTGGCGATGTATTGCTACAAAAAATACGTCCAGATTACCTTCATGCAGGGCACGTCCCTGACCCCGGTGCCGCCGGTTACCTCCAAGGTCGAAGGCATCCGCTACCTCAATATCCACGAGGATGATCAGCTCGACGAAGCCCAACTCGCCGACTGGATCACGCAGGCCAGCGGGTTACCGGGGAAAAAGCTGTAATAGAACAGCCTCTCCGCCGGAAAAATGCCTTATCAACATCCGCGGCAAGAAGGGCTATGGATTTGGCCTCGCTTTCGAAAGTCGTCCGCGCGTGAAGACCCAGACCAGCAACGCACTTGCGCTGAATGCTGCGCCCAGCATCGAAACACCAGACCACCCGGCAGATGCATATATAGCGGTCGAAGCAATCGCACCACCCGCACTGCCAGTGGAATAGAACACCATATAGCCACCGACAAGACGGCTACGTGCAGCCGGATACAAATCAAATATTATACTTTGATTGGTGACATGGACCGCCTGTACCGCGACATCAAGCAGAACGACCCCGATGAGTAATGCCGTGATCGAGAGCGGCAAAAGCGCAATAAGGCCCCAGGATAACAGAAGAAGTATAAGCGAGAATCCAGTAGTCCATTGTCCAAAACCACGATCAACAAATCGCCCCGCACCAGTAGCGGCAAAAGCCCCTGCCATTCCGACAAGACCAATAAGACCGATCTGGGTATGGGAATAAGAGAACGGCGGTGCACTTAACGGCAATACGAGCGCTGTCCAGAAGGTACTGAACGCTGCAAAGATCAGCAGGGCGAAAATGCCACGAACAAGTAATATCTGATCCCGTAAAAACAAGCTGGGAACGGACTTGAGAGTGGCAAGATAACTGTCGCCACTGCTTGGCGAAACCTGCCGTGGCAGGACGCGCATTAGCGCGCCGACCATGACGAGCGTGAGCACAGCCGAAGCCATATAAACAGCTCGCCAACCGCCCCAATCGGCAAGCAACCCGGCGATGAAACGGGCACCAAGGATACCCGTCACCACCCCGCTCGTCACCATGCCGACCGCCTTGCCCCTCTCGGTGGGCGTCGCCATCGTCGCAGCAAAGGCAACCAGCACCTGAACCACAACCGCCAGCAATCCTATTGCCGCCATACCGGTAAACAGAACCGCTTCCGTTCTGGCTGTTGCGACAAATACCAGCGCCACCGCCGACAGAATACCCTGACCAACGATCAGACGACGACGATCAACGATATCACCAAGCGGAACAATAAAAATCAGCCCGATGCCGTAACCAATCTGTGTAAGCGTTATCACCAGACCAATCACGGCGGGCGAAATGCCAAAGTCCTGTGCGATAGAATCGAGTAACGGCTGAGCGAAATAGATATTCGCGACGCTCAGTCCGGCAGCAACTGCAAAAATCAGCGCCGTGATCTTTGGCAATCCGCAAGCCGTCTGGCGCTCTGCCTGAGGTTTGTATTCTTGATGCATGTCGAAAATGATCCAGTTTATGAAACGCAATCTGGTTTCATAATAAGACCATTTGTATTTTTGCATTTCTAGTTCTATTTTAGAACCAGGCTTAACGACAAATTGGAAGAACGATGGTGAAGCGAGTTAGCCTCTACAATGCTGTTTGTCCGGTTGCAAGAGCACTTGACGTCATTGGAGACTGGTGGTCGCTCCTGATCATCCGCGATGCCTTCAACGGCACCCGACGCTACACCGAATTTCAGACCGGCCTCGGCATTGCCAAAGGCATGCTGGCAACACGTCTCCGCGTGCTGACCGAACGGGGCATTCTGGAAACTGCCCCCGCGTCGGACGGTTCGGCCTATCGCGAATATGTCCTGACAGAAAAAGGGAGCAATCTGTTTCTTGTCATTGTCGCACTGCGCCAATGGGGAGAGGACTATCTCTATCGCAAGGGCGAGGCACGATCTTCACTGGTCGAGACCGAAACAGGCTCTCCGGTCCCCCGACTGGAATTACGAGCGAAGAACGGTCGCTCTCTGGACTGGAGCAACACGCGCGTCAAAGAAGCCAATGACAACTGATAAAAAGAATTCGGGTACAACCTGCCGCACTCTCCACCTTCCTGACATGAGCCTGTCAGGAGCGCCCTGCTAGTTTATCCCTGCCGATCAAGCCGTTCGGCGGATAAATTACGAGCGCCCCATGACATATGCTGAAAATCTCTGGCTGTTCTTTGTTCTGCTGTCGGGCATTATCATTGTGCCCGGCATGGATATGTTTTTCGTTATTGCCAATTCCCTGACTGGCGGCAAACGTGCCGGGTTATCGGCCACCGCCGGGATCATGCTGGGCGGGGTGTATCACACGTTGCTGGGTGCCATCGGCATCAGCGCCCTTCTGGCCATTGCGCCCTGGCTTTTGAATGTCATGCTGTTTGCCGGGGCGGCCTATATGGTCTGGATCGGCATCACGCTGTTGCGCAGCGCCATCACGGTTGATCGCATCCGGGCGGCCAAGGATGCGTCGCTTTGGATCGCGTTTCGTCAAGGCATGATCACCTGCATGCTCAATCCCAAGGCATATCTGTTCATTTTCGCGGTCTATCCGCAATTCATCCGCCCGCATTACGGGCCGCTTTGGTCGCAGGCGCTTGTCATGGGGATCATGACGGCCGCCGTACAGCTTGCGGTTTATGGCGCGCTGGCCCTTGCGGCCGGGACCAGCCGCAACCTGATTACTGGCAATCCTGTGGCAACGATTTTCATCGGGCGGACGGCGGGTTTGCTGTTTATTGGTGTTGCCCTTCTGACCGCGTGGCAGGGCATGGCGACAACCGGGATCAACTTTTGATTGACAGGGCGGTGTGGCCTGATCAATACTTAACCTCATGGTTAAGTATCAAGAAGCCGAACTGAACGACATCTTTGCCGCCCTTGCCGATCCAACCCGCCGTGCGCTTCTGGCGCGGCTGGAGACGGAAGAAAACCTGTCGGTCAGTGAACTGGCGCGACCGTTTCACGTTTCATTGCCTGCGGTGATGAAACATCTGGATGTTCTGTCCGATGCCGGGCTGATTGCGCGGCAAAAAACCGGACGTACGGTCAATGTGCGCCTGAATGCCGAACCGATGGAGCACGCCATGGAATGGCTGGCCCGCTATCAGCGTTTCTGGTCGCATAAACTCGATCAGCTTGCCGCGTTCCTTGAAGAAGAAGACACCATCCCCGAACGGGGAAAAGACGAAATAACGGACTAGGGAAAAGACGTATGTCTGAAACGATAAGTCAAAAACCGAGCCTGACGATCCGGCGCCGGATTGTCGCCCCACCGGCAAAGGTTTACGCCGCATGGATTGAACCCGAAAAACTCGCCAGATGGTGGGGACCTGCGGGATGCGAAATGATTGATGCCACAATCGACGCCCGGACCGGCGGCACCTTTCGCATCCGGTTCAAGGAATCAGGCCCCGAGGGTGAAATCCACGATGTCAGCGGCACCTATGACGCGGTGGAACCCGATGCAAAGCTATCATTCAGTTGGCAATGGATCACCATGCCCGAACGCAAATCGCACGTGACCCTGACCTTTATGGCCGAGGATCACGGGGCGGCCACCATTCTGATCCTCCATCACACGCAGTTCTTTGACGAGCGTGCGCGTGATGGCCATCAGGAAGGATGGAGCAGCGCGCTCGACAAGCTGGAAGTCTGTTGCACTTCGGAATGATTTTGCCCCGATTTCCGTCTTGACCTCAACCACGGTTAAGGTCGCAACATCGCCCCGAATGAATACCGCAGAATAAACACCGCGATGCCCCAATTTATCGCGGCCTGCGCCACCACAAGAAATACAGGAAACACGAGACATGAGCGCCCCGACACGTCCCGATGCCCCCCTTGCGTCACCCGCCACGTCACCCGCCAAGTCACCGGCCATCGATAACAAGGCCACCCGCCGCGAATGGATTGGCCTTCTGGTTCTGGCCCTGCCCTGCCTTCTGATCGCGATGGATATGACGGTTCTGCACCTTGCCGTGCCGCATCTGACCGCAAGCCTTAATCCGACAAGCGACCAGTTGCTCTGGATTGTCGATATCTATGGCTTTTTCATTGCCGGATCGCTGATCACCATGGGCACCCTTGGCGACCGGATCGGACGGCGCAAGCTGTTGATGATCGGCGGTGGCTGCTTTGGCGCGGCGTCCGTGCTGGCGGCCTTTTCCGATACGCCGGAAATGCTGATCTTTGCCCGTGGCGTGCTGGGTATTGCCGGGGCAACATTGATGCCCTCTACCCTGTCGCTGATCCGATCCATGTTCCACAATGACAAGGAACGTTCCTTTGCCATTGCCGCATGGATGACGACCTTTATGGTCGGCACCGCCGCCGGGCCGCTTCTGGGCGGGCTTGTTCTCAGCTATTTCTGGTGGGGGGCTGTTTTCCTGCTCAATGTGCCGGTGATGGTGCTTTTACTGATTGTCGCCCCGATCCTTCTGCCCGAACACAAGGCAGAGAGCTTTGGCCGGCTTGACCTGTTCAGTGCTGCCCTGTCGCTTGGCTCGGTTCTGGCGATCATTTACGGGGTCAAGGTCATTGCCGCCTATGGCTTTGGCAGTGATGCGTTTGCCGCACTCGTGTTTGGCCTGCTTGGTGCATGGATTTTCATCCGCCGGCAGCGCAAGCTTGCCGATCCGCTGCTTGATCTTGATCTGCTTAAACAGAAAACCATCTCTTTGCCGATTGTGATCCAGACCGCAGTGATCTTTGCCGGGATGGCCTATTTCCTGTTCCTGTCGCAAGCCTTGCAACTGGTCATCGGGCTTACCCCCATTCAGGCCGGACTTTCGATGCTGCCCGCCACCGTCGCCGGAATTGTCGGCTCGATGGGGGCGCCCGTTCTGATGGGGCGCTTCAAACCCGGGCAGGTCATGACCGGTGCCCTGATCCTGACGGCAATCGGCTTTGGCATGCTGTCCTGGCCGGGCAGTGTTGTCAGCCTTTATGTCCTTGTCGCGGGTGCGACGATCTTCTCGCTTGGGATTACGCCGGTTGCGATGATCTGTACGGATATGGTTGTCGCATCTGCACCTTCGGATCGGGCCGGATCGGCAGCCGCGATGTCGGAAACCAGTGCAGAACTTGGCGGCGCGCTTGGCATTGCCATATTGGGCAGTGTCGGTACCGCGATCTATCGCGATGTGATGGTCAAAGCGGTGCCAGCGGGCGTCGGGGATGAGGCCGCGGATGCCATCCGCAGCACATTGGGCGGAGCCGTCAATGCACTTTCCGATCTTCCGGCGTCAATATCATCTGACATTCTGCCACTTGCACGCGCCGCCTTTACGGATGGCTTACAGGTTATTTCGATTATTTGCACAATTTTGATGGTTTTGTCGGCCATTGGCACCCTGATCGCGTTGCGCGATGCCCGTTGTGACACAAATAACGATGATGGGGCGGAAGGCGCAAAAAGCGATGCTGCGCTTGACCCGGCCCTGAAACAGGCAGCCTGCGCCGCCGGAACTGTGGAGTAGTCACAATGCGAAGTCCGGAACTCCCCCCAAGACTTGAAAGCAAACGTTTCATCCTGCGCGATTTCGCGCCGTCGGACCGGGCGGCCTTTGTCGCCTATCAGATGGATGAACGGTATCGCGCCCTTTACGGCACCGCGGATAATGACCGCACCCGTGCGAGCAGCAGTGCGCTGTTTGATCGGTTCCTGGCATGGCAGGAAGAACGCCCGCGGCGCAATTTCCAGGTCGGGATTTTTGATAAATCGTCCGGCGATCTTCTGGGATGTGTCGGCCTGCGTGGCAAGGACCTGCCGGGAGATAGCGCAATTTTCGGGATCGAGCTGTCACCGAGCCATTGGGGGCGTTACCGCGCCGCCATAGAGGCCAGCACGATGATGATCGCCTTTGGTTTCCGCGAGCTTGATCTTGCGTCGATCATGGGCGTTACGGCAAGCGACAATAAACGGATTGCCCGTCTGGCTGACTGGTTCGGGGCCGAAGTCGTGGCGGAACGCCACGGGTCGGAAAATTCCCCCGAATGGACTACAGAATGCGGCACCGCAAAGGTCGACTGGTCACTTAAACGCACGATTTGGGACCACGGCAGACCCGATGCGTCACGCCGCACCGATGCCGGTAGCGACAATTTTGTCTATGCCAACTGCAATCTTAAAACCGGCACTGCCGCTGAGATGCAAAAACACGCCTGCAAGGGAATGTAAGCCGGGACCGGCCAGAAACCCGACCGGTCCCGACACAAGTTTGAATTGCCCACCGACCTTCCCCGGCACGACTGTCTTTGCATGCCTTCTGATCAGCGCCGCCATCCGATCAACAAGGAGGATATGATGAAACGCCCCGAAATCGTCTCTCGCGCGGAATGGCTTGATGCCCGCAAGGCGCATCTGGAACGGGAAAAGGCACATATGCGCGCCTATGACCGCCTGTGCGAGGAACGCCGGACCCTGCCATGGGTGCGGGTCGACAAGGAGTATGTCTTTGACACGCCGGACGGTGAAAAATCGCTGGCCGATCTGTTTGACGGCCGCAATCAGTTAATCGTCTATCACTTCATGTTTGGACCGGGCTGGAAAGAGGGCTGTGTGGGCTGTTCGTTCCTAGCCGACCATTTTGACGGTGCCAACCTGCATCTCAAACACCATGACGTGACGCTGGTTGCTGCTTCCCGGGCGCCGCTTGCGGAATTTCAGGATTTCAAAAAGCGCATGGGCTGGGACTTCACGTGGGTTTCCTCGGCGGGTTCGGACTTCAATTACGATTTCGATGCGTCCTTCCGCCCCGATGATGTCAAGGCAGGCAAGGCGACCTATAATTACGCGCCCTATACTGGCAAGATGGAAGACCTTCACGGCGAAAGCGTCTTTGTCCGCGATCCCGAAACCGGCGAGATTTTCCACACCTATTCAAGTTATGCCCGTGCCGGTGATGCCCTGATCGGGGCGCACGCCTTCCTCGACATGACACCCTTTGGCCGTAACGAGGACGGGGTCATGGACTGGGTCAAGCTGCATGATCAGTACGAGGATTACAAACCGGTGCATTCCTGCTGTCATTAGCAGGGATTAGCCGAAAGACAATCGGTATATGTCCGCACAAAAAAGCCCGCGCTCTGATCCGAGCGCGGGCTTTACTTGTTTTGAATAATCGCTGCGATTATTCAGAAATTTTGAAAACTGGCAAGACCGAACCTTCATACTTGGTTTCGATGAATTCGCGGATCGAATCATCGTGATAGGACTCAACCAGCGTTTTGACCCATGGAGCGTCTTTGTCCTGGGTGCGGGTGACGATCACGTTGGCATACGGGCTGTCATTGCCTTCGATCGCGATTGAATCCTTGATCGGGTTCAGACCGGCTTCGAGTGCGTAGTTGGTGTTGATCGCCGAGGCATCCAGATCGGCAAGCGAGCGCGGAAGCTGGGCCGCATCAAGTTCGACGAATTTGATGTTTTTCGGGTTTTCGATGACATCAAGCGGGCTGACCGAAAGACCGGCAGCCGGATCAACCTTGATCAGGCCTTCGGACTGCAGCACCAGAAGCGCACGACCGCCATTGGTCGGATCGTTCGGAATGCCGACTTCGGCACCATCTTTAAGCTCGCTCAGATCCTTGATCTTGTCGGAATAGATGCCCATCGGGGTCAGGATGTTATAGCCGACAACCGAAAGGTCATAACCGCGATCCTTGATCTGGTTATCAAGGTAAGGCTTGTGCTGGAAGCTGTTGGCCTGCAGGTCGCCATCATCAAGCGCCTGGTTCGGAATGACATAATCCGAGAAGCTGATGATTTCGATATCAAGGCCCTTTTTGGCCGCGACCTTGACGACCTGTTCCATGACTTCTTCGTGCGCACCCGGGGTGACGCCGATCTTGATTTTCTCGTTCGCCAGCGCCTGACCGGTCAGGGCGGCGGCCAGAACGGCAGCAGCCGTCAGTTTAAGCAGAAACCGCATGGTAAAACTCCTTGTTTACTGTGGTGTTTTGCGGGAATTCAAAGAAGATGAAGAAACAAAAAACAGTGATCAGATATTGCGTTTATCAGCCTTGCGCGCCAGCCAGTCACCCAGGCTTTGCACCATCTGCACCACCACAATCAGGGTGATGACAACCGCCGCCATCACATCGGGGCGGAAACGCTGATAACCGTAACGAATGCCAAGATCGCCAAGCCCGCCAGCACCGACCGCGCCAACCATCGCCGAATAACCGATCAGGGTTACCGCGGTTAAGGTCAGGCCGTGAATGATGCCGGGAAGGGCTTCGGGCAGCAGCACCTTGGTCACCACCTGGAACGGGCGTGCACCCATGGCCTGGGCGGCTTCGACAAGGCCGCCATCAACCTCGCGGATAGCGCCTTCGATGATGCGTGCGATGAACGGAATGGCCGCCACCGTCAGGGGCACAATCGCCGCTGCCGTACCGATGGAGGTCCCCGCCACCAGACGGGTGAACGGAATGATCGCCACGGCCAGAATGATGAAGGGGACGGACCGGGTCGCATTGACGATC
Organism: Thalassospira lucentensis; assembly: GCF_001613805.1. Lineage (GTDB taxonomy): Bacteria > Pseudomonadota > Alphaproteobacteria > Rhodospirillales > Thalassospiraceae > Thalassospira > Thalassospira lucentensis_A. The sequence goes on along the minus strand of NZ_LPVY01000020.1, from coordinate 63,353 downwards.
GGACCAATGATTTTCTGGAACAGCGGGGCTTCGAACAGTTCGCCGCGCCCGGATGTCGCCAGGATCACCCCGATCGGCAAGCCGAATGTCGTGCCCAGCACAAGGGCCGAAATCACCATCGAAAAGGTTTCAAGCGTTGCCTGAAGCAGGATCGGTGCAAGTGTTGCAAACATGATTAAACCTCCTGCCCGGTATTCGCGTTCGCAGCCGCATTCGGCCGCGCCGGGTAATCAAGGAATTCATCGGCCAGAAGCGATTGCGTCGTGGCGTGGGTCGGATTGGCGAAAATCGCGTCAACCTTGCCTTCCTCGACAATCACGCCGCCATCCATCACCGCCACCCGGTCACAAAGCTGTTTGACCACGGCCATTTCATGAGTGATCACCACCATGGTCAGGCCAAGGCGTTTGTTGATGTCACGCAGCAGGCTGAGAATCTGGCGGGTGGTTTCCGGATCAAGGGCGGATGTGACCTCGTCACACAGAACGACCTTGGGATTGCTTGACAGCGCGCGCGCAATGCCAACGCGCTGTTTCTGACCACCGGAAAGTTCGGCGGGATAACGATCACGTTTGTCTTCAAGCCCGACAAGCGGCAGCAACGGATCAACCGCCGCGGCAATTTCCGCCTTGCTGGCCCCGGCCAGTTCAAGCGGCAGGGCGATATTGTCGTAAACCGTGCGCGATGACAGCAGATTGAAATGCTGGAACACCATGCCAAGCTGACGGCGAAACAGCGGCAGATCGCGTTTTGCCAGTTGCGTCACATCGGTGCCATCAACAATGACACTGCCCGCTGTCGGGACTTCAAGCAGGTTGATGCAGCGAATAAGTGTGGATTTTCCCGCACCAGACCTGCCAATAACCCCAACGATTTCACCGGCTGCGATATCAAGATTGATGCCGTGCAGCGCGGTATGCGCCGGGCTTCCGCGCCGTGCGGGGTAAGTCTTCTGGACGTTCGAGAGCCTGATCATGGATCCCAACCTTTTCCGAACATAAAAAAACCGCCGCGGCTATTCCCGAGGCGGTCGTACATGTCGGAGCGTGCACGCCCTCTCGCTTTAGCCGCATTTTTATCGCGCCCGCAAGCTGAGGAGCAAATCGGCGCGTTCGATATGACATGTATAGCGAACCGAACGCCGTTCATCAATCCCGATGCGCATGCAATTTACGCATGGCTTGCATGAGATTGAAATAATCAACAAGGAATATTTGTATTAATCCCGCCCGTCACAAACCACGCCTGCCCGCGTCATAGGACGTCTTCACCAAAGCGGGACCGGACAAATGGCCTATGCCGACAGGATCAGCGACCTTGCCCGAACACTGGCGCAATACCCGACCAGTGTCACCATCACCGGCAGCAAGATCGACATTCGCACCGCCAAGCAGCTTGAAAGCCTGAATGCGCAGATCAGCAATGACCAGAGCCTTGCCCGCGATGGCGATACCCTGATCGCAGCGGGCAGCGGCAAGGATGCCAAGGCATTGTCGCAGCGCATTGCCGATGCCGCCCCGCAGGTTGGCAATCTTCTCGCTGCATTTGGCGCACAGGATGCCGAACGGTTCAAGACGCTGAGCATCATGAGCAAACAGAAATTCGATGCGAGCGCTGCCAGCCGCCTTCAGGCCGAGAAACGCTTTGCCGACGAGGTTGCGAAACTGATGATGCAGGAATCACAGGCGGTTTCTGCCCTGCCGACATCGCCCTGCGGTCCCAAACCGCAACCCACACCAACGCCAACGCCCTCCCCCGGCCCCAGCCCCAGCCCATCACCGGTACCGTCGCTTGATGATGTGATCGCGTCGCTGCCCGGTTATCTGCCGATCACCATCCCCGATGCGGTTGCCGGATATGACGCCGACAGCCTGGCAATTGCCAGCAAGGCGGCCGGGGATGCGGCCATCAAGCTTGGCGTAAAGACGCCGGACGGGATTACCGATTACGCCATCGTCTATTTCACTAACGGGCCTGAAACTTTTGATCCGAAAAGCGACCCACAATGGGCACAGGAAATCATTGCGGACAAGTCTCTTGGCACGATCGATGACAGGCTGGCGATATTGCTAAATGCAAGCAAGGCGCAGCAACAAAGCCCTGACACCCTTGACACCCCATCCCAAGAAACAGTCCCGGGACAGGAGGATTAAATGGCACAATTCTCGCTGCGTCTGAGCGCGCCCGACGGCAACTATCCGTTCGATAGCGTAAGAGTGAGTTTGACAAACAATAATCGTCAGCAGGTCTGGAGTCCCACATTCACCCCACTGGCACGAACGCAAAATCACAATTTTGTTGTTTCCGATGGTGACTGGGTACTTCAGATTTCCGGTGCGGGGTTTGTCCCCTATCGCGAAACAGGTCGCGCGACAGGGGACAATATCGCCAAGGACATTACGCAGGCCGTTGCCTATTTTACCCTACATACGGATCGGAACCGCGATGGAACGGTCGATGTCGCCGCCGGATCACTCAACAGCATCACACCACAGGCAATCACCTTTGGCACCAATGGCGTTGGCGCCATTATTCCTGTGAACTGCAACCGTGATGGTACGACGCTGCCCGCGGGTTTTGCCGACAATCAGGACAAGAATGTAAATGGCAACAATGACCGGAACCGTGACATTGCCCATCTGCAAATCAAACTGGTCCAGGTTGGTGCAACGCCGCCTATTCCGGGAAACTGGAAAATACGCATCAGCCTGAAGAACAATATTTTTGGCAATGCACCGGCCAATCAACATTTCCGCATTTTCGACGGCGTAGCCAATAACAGCTCAGAAATTCTCGGCCCTGAAACCGGCTTTGAAAAAGTGATCGATGCCTCGACACTGGGGCAGACAAATTCCTATGGCATGGAAGCCATAAGATTTGCTGGTCATCGCTTTACTGGCGGAGATGCGCGTATTGTTCTTGAAGTTATGCAGCCGGAAGTCACCGGACCATCCGTGCGGACTTACTGGTATGGCGAACGGATCGTTGCGGCGCGGTGGATTGGTAATCATCATCTGCAAACGTCGACAGTCCTTTATGTCGCTGATGCCGGAAATCCTAGTTTCCGCACAGCACTTGGTGCAGCAGCACTTGCGGACGGGGTTACGGTCAACCTTGCCGACCCTGCGAATGCCACGCCGACTGGTGTACCCTATCTGGACATCAATACCTGGCGAGATGACCCCGACAGCCCGCTTGCCAACGGTGATGACAGATGGTTGCGCGACACAATTGTCTCAGGCTACACGGCATGGCCGGGAAATAACGGTACGGTCGAGGAAAAGCAGGTTTTCATGAAAACCTTCCGCCTGCGGGCACTACAAAACTGGGTTTATGAGACGCTGCTTAGCGCGAATGTCGGGATCACCTATCCCGCGGCTGGCAGTAACGATCATCTCAATGACGGCAATTCAGGTGGTAATCTCGGCGTAACCCCACCGGTCAAAAAAACCACCAATACCGGCACGACCGAGTATCTTTATGGTCGCATCTATTACGGCAACAACGTTTACAGCCGTGTGAATGCCACCAGCCGGGCCTTTTTCGATGCCCAGAACATGCAGACAGCCATTACGCTTGATACCGATTGGCTGTCCGTTGGGCATGTCGATGAAATGCTGACGTTCGTGCCATATGCAGCCGGGGCAAATGCGTTCAAGAAGTGGAAACTTTTGATTGCCAGCCCCAAGGCTGCCTATGACCTGATGGTAACCAATCAGGGCGCACATGGCGCGGCAAAGGTCATGCAACGCCCTACGTGGAACACGGGGTCGAGCACATTTGGTTACACCAACTTGCGCATTGGGGCCACCAGCGTTGCCTGTACCATCAATGACCTATTAGGTAACGGAAATGCTCCATTGGCAAACCCCGGTGGAAACGTCGCATACACCTATGCGCAATTGCGGAACTGGAACTTGAATGGCATCGAAGAGGTCATCGAACGTAATGTCCGGCTGCTTAAAAATGCCTTTGACCTTGTTGATACGGATATCATCCGTGTGCCTGTGATTTTCTATCCCTGTCACCAAATCCGGGAATATCGCCCAACGCTTATCAACGACCTGATAAGCTGGCGCGTAAGGGGGGATGACTATGGCTTCAACGTTCTTCCGGGCAAGAATAACGGTTTCCGAACCGGCGCACTGACAGCAGACATGCCCAACATGTTTGTTGGCAACAACAGCCTCTATGTGCCCAAACCCTTTGGCCCGTGGATCGAAGCCCCCGGACATGACATGACTGCCGCAACAAACGAAGATAAAAACGGCTATGACCTGTTTGAGCAGGATTTGAAAACCAAGCTCGCCACAGCCGGAGTTACGCATACATGCGTCTTCATTGACGACTGGAGCGAGTATCATGTGGCGCATGGTGAAATTCATTGTGGCACCAACGAACTGCGCACTCCCTATGATGGGCAGACCGCCTTTGGCGCACCACGCTATACAGATTGGTGGACGGCAGTTGATGCTTGACCCTTCGGATATCCAAAAAGGATTTCAGAGATGACCACCCAAAGCGACTATCAAAAGGCACTCAAGGAAATCGCTGATCTGGCAACAGCACAGGCATCAAGGGTTGCCGGTTTCCCGCAAGCCAATTCCGTCAGTCAGATACTGCATTCCTTTGGCGGGACACTTGCTGCCCCCCTGACCGGTGACCTCAAGGCTGGCACCTGGAAAAAATGGCAGAGCTGGCAACTGGCTGGCAGTCTGAGTTATCTGTCATCATATGGCACCTCGGCCGCCGTGGCCCCACTGCGAGAAATCGAAAAAAGCTACAATGACAGTGTCGTTCAAGATCAGGCAAAGGCACTGGCCGACCTTTTGGCGACACTTGACGTTGCCGTGTCCGAGGCCAAGCAAATTCCGCAGGTTCAGGACGCGATCAAAAGCGGCAATGCCGATCAGATGGCGCGTGCGATGTTGCTAGGGCTGGCTCAAATCGATCCGGACTGGCCGGTGCGCGCATCGGAAATCCAGACAAAACTGTTTGACCTGTCAGCGGACAGTTTCCCGGCGATCAATGAAATGGCGGACGGGAAACTGAGCCAGAATGACGTCACCAAGGCGCTAGTGGAAATCCTGTTTGAGGATGTCATGAGCACTGGTGGCAGCGTCGGTACTGGCGGCAGCGGCAAAACCGGCACGCCTTGAACCCACATCCGATCAGACCGGTTGCCGGGTAAACAACAGTTTGACGAAACTGCGCAGCAGCATGATCTGATTGGCAAGCATATGCGGGCGACCAAGCGCCTTTGACATCACGATGCCGCCTTCCACCACGGTTGAAACCATGTCGGCAAGCTCATCAAGATCGACCGGCTCGTTGGGCGGATAAACATCAACGATCCGATCAATGATGGCGCGGAACCGTGTGCGCCAGCCCAGCACCGCCTGCCGGTTCAAAAGCCGGACTTCATTGTCAAACAGCCGTTCCTGATAACAGTAAACCGCGATCAGGCATCCCGGGTGCCCCTGCGGCAGATCTTCGACCAGTTCGGCAAGGATTTTAAGTCCGATAAGGAATTGCTGCAGCGGATCATCAACCAGTTCCTGCCCGCGCAAAAACACCTGATCAAGGATCTTTTCATCCTGTTCGATATGACGCAGCAACAGGGCGCGCGCCAGTTCGTTCTTATCCTTGAAGTGATAGAAAAACCCACTTTTGGTGATGCCGGCCTCGCAGATGAGCTCTTCGATCGAGGTTGCGCCAAATCCCTTGTTCAGCACCGATTTTTCAGCAATTTCGAGGATACGGTCGCGGGTACGTTCCCCCTTGCCCTTGATCTGTTCTGATGCCGCATCGGCAGCCTGATCAATCGTCTGGTTCATCACTTTACCCTACCGGCGGTACAGTTTTCCGTCGCACAGCATAACCCCGAATGCGCCAGAAAGCCGCGCCAATTCCCTATTCCATTGTTTTCAAACGGTTTTCAGTAATTCCAAAAAACTGCACCGCGTGCTTACTAGAAGCAAAACCCAACCAAAGCGAGACTTCGCCCCCTGCTCTTTCGCTGGATTGAATAGCGTCCGGGTAGAATTTTTGAAACCCCAAAATGTGAAATTTGAAGTCATGACCGCACGCCATCCCCACCTGCCCCCTTTCGCGCCAACCAAATTCATTACCGACGGCGGGCTTGAAACCACCCTGATTTTCCATGACGGGATCGATATCCCCTATTTCGCGTCATTCGACCTTTTAAAAACGCAGGACGGCTGCAACCGCGTTGCCGCCTATTACGCGCGCTACCTCGAAATTGCACGTAAGGCCAAGGTCGGCTTTGTTCTGGAAAGCCCGACATGGCGCGCCAATAGCGACTGGGGCCTGCGCATGGGTTACAGTGCAGCCGAACTGGCGGATATCAATCACAAATCAATCCGCATGATGACCGATCTGCGCGACCGGTATCAGACTACCGAAACCCCCTGCCTGATCAGTGGCTGCATCGGACCGCGTGGCGATGGGTATAGCCCGACTGACCGCATGACCGCACAGCAGGCACGCGACTATCACGCGGTTCAGGTGCGCACCTTTACTGGCACACTGGTCGATATGGTATCGGCAATCACGATGAATTATCCCGAAGAAGCCATTGGAATTGCACTGGCCTGCAAGGATGGCAATTTGCCCTGCGTGATTTCCTTTACCGTTGAAACCGACGGCCGGCTGCCAAGCGGCGAAGGCATTGGCGACGTGATTGAAATGGTCGATGCGCAAACCGGTGCCTATCCGGTTTATTACATGATCAATTGCGCCCATCCAGACCATTTCCGCGACAAGCTTGATGGCTACAACGCCTGGAAGAACCGCATTTGTGGTGTTCGGGCCAATGCATCACGCCTGAGCCACGCGGAACTTGATGCCTGCGAACATCTTGATGACGGCAACCCGGACGAACTGGGGCGACTTTATTGCGATCTGGCCGAATTGCTGCCGAACCTGTCGGTGATTGGCGGCTGTTGCGGAACCGATCATCGCCATGTCCATGCCATGGCCGAACATGCCCTGCCACATCTTGTGGCGGCGGGATGATCGCAAAGACAAAGAAACGGGACACGAGCAATGAATATGAGCTTTAAACCAGCCGCGCGGCCATTGGCACAATCGAATACCGACCGTCCGACACCGCCAATGGATTTACGGCGCGCAAGTAGAAATGACGCCGATGTCATGGCCAAACTGATCAATATCGCGGGTGAAGGCCTGCCGGTTTATCTCTGGCAGAACATGATTGAAGGCGACGAGACCGTCTGGGATGTCGGGCATCGGCGTGCCCGGCGCGATGAAGGCGGATTTTCCTATCGCAATACCACGCTTGCCTTCGGCGAACATCAGGTAATGGGTGCCCTGATTGACTATGCCCAGCCCGATACGTTTGATCCGGTTGATCCGGCGGAAATTCCGGCGATGTTCGTGCCATTGCTTGAACTTGAAAGTCTGGCACCTGAAAGCTGGTACATCAATGTGCTGGCGGTGTTTCCACCATTTCGCAATCGCGGCGTCGGATCGGAACTGATTCGGGCGGCCGAACGCAATGCGATCAATGCCGGAAAACAGGCGATCAGCATCATCGCATCAGACGGCAATCCCGGCGCCATCCGTCTTTATGAACGGCATGGTTATACCCAGTGCGCCAAACGCACGATGGTCAAGGAAGGTTGGGAAAATCCCGGCGAAAACTGGATATTGCTGATCAAGCAGTTCTGATCAGAAGCAGGAAACGAAACAAAAGGCCGGAAGCCCTCAGCTTTCGGCCTTCTTTTCCCACGCGCCTTGCGGGGTCTGCTGCCAGTAAGACAGCTTGTGCCCGGCGTCTTTCCAGTCTTTCCAACGGGTACGTGCCTCGGCCACCGCCTCATGATCGCGGTCGTCAAACAGCATGATGACGCGTTCATAATCGGCGATTTTGCCGCTCATCGCGCGGTCGGTCAGGAACAGGAATTGTGCGCCGTTGGGATTTTCATCATCGGATGTCAGCCAGACCGGCTGCATTTCGGGATCACCATCAGATTTCGATCCATGGGGCATCCAGCTTGCGGCGTCATAGGTCCAAAGCAGGGTATTGAGCGCCTCGATCCTTTCCTCGGTCCCGGTCATGACGACAGCACGTTTTTCCCGCTCCAACGTCTTGGACAGCAGGGTCGGCAATGCACGTTCCAGCGGGGACGCGGTCAGATGATAGAACCAGATGTCAGCCATGGTCGATTTCTATCGCGAACATGAAAACGGGGCAAGGTGATCGTCACCCTGCCCCGCAGTTTTCTGGTCAAACCGCCGTGAAATCAGGATTCACAGTTATCAGCAACAAAGCGATCAAGCAGACGTACACCATAGCCGGTGCCGCCCTTTGGCGTGACTTCGCTATCCTTCGTCGCCCAGGCCATCGCGGCGATATCAAGATGCGCCCACGGGCGATCCTTGGTGATGAAGCGTTGCAGGAACTGGGCCGCCGTGATGGAGCCAGCCGGACGGCCACCAACGTTTTTCATATCCGCAATGTCGGATTTAAGCTGGCTGTCATAGGCCTTCGAAAGCGGCAGACGCCAGACGGTTTCATTGACCGCAAGACCGGCATTGGTGATCTGGGCGGACAATTCATCATTGTTGGAAAACAGCCCGGCATTTTCATGGCCAAGGGCAATAATGATCGCGCCGGTAAGCGTCGCCAGATCGACGATCAGTTTCGGATCGTATTTTTCCTGCACATAGGTCAGCGCATCACACAGGACAAGGCGGCCTTCGGCGTCGGTATTGATGACTTCGATGGTCTGGCCCGACATGGAGGTCACAACATCGCCCGGACGCTGTGCCGTGCTGGATGGCATGTTTTCAACAAGGCCGATCACGCCGATCACGTTGGCCTTGGCCTTGCGCCCAGCCAATGCCTTCATCAGGCCGGAAACCACACCGGCCCCGCCCATATCGAATTTCATGTCTTCCATGCCGGCAGCCGGTTTGATCGAAATACCGCCCGTATCGAATGTCACGCCCTTGCCAACAAAAGCAACCGGTGCGTCCTTTTTCTTGCCGCCGTTCCAGCGCATGACAACCATATAAGGCTTGTGCGCCGAACCCTGCGCCACGCCCAGAAGCGCACCCATGCCAAGCTTTTTCATTTCCTTTTCGTCAAGCACGTCGATCTCGATACCGAGCTTTTCAAGCGCGCTGACTTCTTTCATGAAGCTTTCGGGATACAGCACATTGGCCGGTTCCGACACCAGATCGCGGGTCAGAAACACGCCTTCGACGACCTTTTTGGCACTGTCGAACTGTTTTTTCGCGTCCTTGTGATCGCGCGCGGCAATCGCGATGGATTTCAGGGCCGGTTTGTCTTCCTTGGTTTCGGTGGTGCGGTATTTATCGAAACGATAATCGCGCAGCATCGCACCGGTGGCGAAATCACAGGCCATGCCTTCCATGTCAAACAGGACGGTGACGTCTTTTTCGCCGGTCGAAAGGGCGCGCACGGTGACATTGCCACCAAGCTTCTGGGCCGCGATCACGTCAAACTCGGCTTCCTTGCCAATCCCGAACACGATGATGCGCGAAAGATCGGTATTGACCGGTGCCAGAAGCTGCAGGCTTTGCCCTGCCTTCCCCTTGAAGGTCGATCCCTTGATCGCCTTGGCAAGTGCACCGCCGGTTGCTTCGTCCAGCGCCACGGCACTTGGCATCAGATCGCCGCCATCGGTGGCAAAGGCGATCACAGCACCCGAGGTCGGGATGGCGAGATCAGAAAACGTGATCTTCATGAAAAAAGGCTCCTGTCATGTTTTCGGGCATGTGTGGGGTCTGCACCGGCAAGCCCGCCGATGCTGGAATGCTTTCCCTAATCTAGCGCGTTAAATGGCGAAGAAAAGGCTTATTGCTCAAAAACCTGCGGGATTTTACCGATATTGCAAAGAGAAGACAGTCGCCCCGACAATTTTCACGAATTGCGCGATGTCAAGGCGGCGGGATGGTGGGACACTATTATGACGCATTCAAACCTTTGCCTTGGTGCCATGATGAATGCCAAAACCACGCCGATCTCGATCTCCGAACCTGTCACCGCACCACATCCATTCTGGAGCGGCGCGTTTCGCCCGATGTTTCTGTTTGCCGGACTGATTGCGGTTGTGGCCGTGGTCTGGTGGGTGGCGGGGATGGCGCATGGGGTGGCGACACCGTCGCTTGGTACGCCATCACTTTGGCACGGGCATGAAATGATTTTCGGTTTTGGCGGGGCGGCGATTGGCGGCTTCTTGCTAACCGCGATCGCCAACTGGACGGGGCGGCCGGGGGTTTCGGGCGGGTTGCTGATGGTGCTTGCCGCCTGTTGGCTTATCGCGCGGCTGGCGATTGGCTTTGGCGAGGTATTGGCCCCTGCCCTGACCATCATTGGCGGCCTTGGCTATTTCATCGCCCTTATCGTGATTGCCGGGCGGGAGCTTGTGCTGGGGCGAAATTACCGCAACCTTAAAATCTTAGGCATCCTTGGGCTGATCACCGCCTTTGACGGGGTGTTTATCGCAAGTGCTCTTGGCCTGATCGCGCTTGACCCGATGGTGATTTACCAAAGTGCGATTTTGCTGATTGTGCTTCTGATTGCCCTGATTGGCGGGCGGATCATTCCGGCCTTTACGCGCAACTGGCTGCAACGCGAACAGCCGGATGCCGCGATGCCGGTGATGTTTACGCGTTTTGACGGTGCCTGCCTTGCCGCCCTTGCCATCACCATCGTGATCGGGATGGTGGATACGGATGGCATCATCTTTGGCGTGGCATTGCTGATCACGGCCACCCTGCACGGGTTTCGCATGGCGCGCTGGCGCGGGCATTTGACGCTGCGTGATCCGTTGGTGGCGATGTTGCATTTCGCCTATTTCTGGGTACCGGCCGGGTTGGCTTTGTTTGGCATTGCCCATATCTGGCCGGATGTGATTGCGGCGCGTGATGCCCTGCATGGGCTTACCGGCGGGGCGATGGCCTGCATGATCATTGCAATTGGCGGGCGGGCCGCCCTTGGCCATACCGGGCGGGAATTGCGCGCAAGCCTTGCCCTGAATGCCGCGTTCGGGCTTGTGTGGATTTCAACCGTGCTGCGGCTTCTGGTCGGTCAGTTCCCGGATGCTTATATCCCGGTTCTGGCGGCGGCGACTTTATGCTGGATTGGCGGGTGGCTGGCGTTTCTGATCGGTTATGCGCCGATATTGCTGGGACCAAGCCAGAAAAAGACACGCGGCATTCCAGTGAAATAAGGACAAAAGCGGGGCATCAAACCCCGCTTTTTCGTTTTCAGGGCAACAGGATCGTCGCCCCGGTGGTTTGCCGCGTTTCAAGACGATGATGCGCCATAGCAGCATCGGCCAGTTTCAGACGGTTTGGTGCTGGTATTTTCACAGCCCCGCTGGCGATGACGTCAAACAGGTCCCGGCTCATGTCAATCAGGTCCTCGCGCTTTGCGATGTGGGTCGGCAGCAACGGCCAGGTGGTAAACAGGGATCCTTTGGCGGCCAGGGTCATGATATCAAATGGCGGGATCGGACCGGACGCGGTGCCGAAACTGACGAAATAACCAAACGGGCGCAGGCAATCGAGCGATGCGGGAAATGTCGCCTTGCCAATCCCGTCATAAACAACGTCACATCCATGTCCGTTGGTAATCTCCTGCACCCGCGCCACAAGGTCCTCGGTCATATAGTCAATCACATGATCGCAACCATTCAGGTGTGCCAGTTCTGCCTTCTGCCTTGAGCCAACCGTGCCGATCACAGTCGTCCCCAGATGCTTCGCCCACTGGGTGGCGATCTGCCCCACCCCGCCAGCGGCAGCATGGATCAGGACCGTGTCACCGGGTTTGACCGGATAGGTCCGGCGCAACAGATATTGTGCGGTCAGCCCCTTGAGCATCATGGATGCCGCCATTTCAAACGGAATGGCATCGGGCAGATGCACGGCAACGCGGGCGGGAACATTGTGTTCCGCGCCATAGGCACCGGGCGCCTCGACATAGGCAACCCGGTCCCCCACGGCAAATTCATCGACGCCATCACCCAGCGCAACAACCTCTCCCGCGCCTTCCTTGCCTGGTATGAATGGTAATTCGGGGACGGGATAGGCACCGGTCCGCATATAGATATCGATAAAGTTAACACCGATAGCATGATTGCGGACCCGGATTTCGCCAGGGCCGGGTTGGCGGATTTCGATGTTTTCATATTGCAGGACGTCCGGCCCGCCATGCCGGTGAAATCGAATGGCTTTCATGGGATATTCCCTTCATGTCACGGGCCCGGCTGGGGCCCGAATGGCTTGCATGAAAGGGATATAGCGCGATCAATGATATCACTGTAGACTGATAGTGATGATAACAGAGTTCAAATATCATGATATCTGATCAAATCAGTCCTGACCTTTTGCGCGCCTTCGTCGCGGTTTGCCAGCAAGGCAGCATGAGCCGTGTTGCAACCCAGACCGGGCGCACCCAATCCGCGCTTAGCATGCAGATCAAGCGCCTTGAAAACCTTCTGGAACGGCCCTTGTTACAGCGGACCGGGCGCGGTGTTATTCCGACGGCAGAGGGGGAATTGTTTCTGGGTTATGCCACGCGCATTCTTGCCCTTAACGAAGAAGCCCATGCCCGCTTGCGCCAGACAGAAATCAGCGGCAATGTCCGCATCGGTCTGGCCGAGGAAGTCGCAACGGCCGCCCTGCCGGCGGCCCTTGGCCGGTTGCATCGTGCCCATCCCGACATCCGGCTTGATATCACGGTACAAAGCAGCGTCGGACTGGGGCAGCTTTGGGATGAACACGGGCTTGATTTGATGATTGTGCCAACGTCGGTGACCACGGCAGATGCGCAAACGGTCTGGAATATCGAAATGCACTGGGTTTGCGCCAGGGATCATGACATGGACTTCTCCCGCGCGCTTGACCTTGTCGCCTTTCCGTCAAGCTGCCCGTGGCGGCGGCGCATGGTCGAAAGTCTGGTGGCGGCGGGCATTGATCATCGCATGACAATGACCAGCCAAAGCATCACGGCCCTTCAGGCTGCAGTTGAAAATGGCATTGGTGTCGGGTTGCTGCCCGCCGATGCGATCCGACCCGCCACAATGCGGCTGTTCAAACCACCTGCGGGCGTTCCCCATACCGTGACGGTACAATATGGCCTTTATGCCCATGACCGCAGGCCGCCGGTGGTTGATGCAGCGCTTGGGATTTTAAGGCGCGAAACGCCCGTTTCGCCAAACGACTGATCGGATTTGTCGCCTAACCAAAATCAAACAGCGACAGGGTCGGGTTGGATTTGATGTATTCGACCTGCCCCTTGTCCGCATCGCCGGTACAGTGCCAGCCGTGGCTTTCGTAAAAGCCATGCGCGCGGATTTTGGGATCGGCATCGGTGGTGAGCGATATGTCGTTGCAGCCTTGGGCAAACAGCCATTCCTCGGCCACACGCAAAAGTGCCCTGCCCACCCCGCGACCTTCGAAATCGGGATCAACGAACAGCGCCCATAATGTGGCTTCGCGCGGGATGGCAATGGCAAAGCCCGCCGCGGCCCCGTCCAGATCGGCCACCCACATGCCATAGCCATCGACAATCCATTTGCCAAAGGCGGCCTTGGTGATGCCGCGTTCGGCCAGTTGATCGACGGACAGATGGTTTTCGCGCACCCGGCTTCGGATGGCGAAAATGGCACTAACGTCGGAGGTGCTGGCTTTGCGGATTTTCATGGGGTGATTTTGGGTCCAAACGAAACTGGCGGCAATTTAGCCTGCTTTGCCCGAAATGGAAGCAAAAACACCATCAGGATGATGATGCCGAACCCGCAGTTGGCGCGACCAGACGCACCGGCTGGCGCTTTGGCCCCCATGTGCCGGGGCGTGGCTGGAACACACCTGCGCAATGGGTACCACATTGAGTACAGGCCCCGTTTGCATCAAGGTTCCAGTCCGATAACTGATACCAGTCCCGCCCGATCAGGATGTGACCGCAGTTATGACAAAAGGTGCTTGATCCGGCCTTGTCATGGACATTGCCGACATACGCATACCGAATGCCGTTTTTCATCGCGATCTCGCGCGCCCGGATCAGGGTCGCGGGCGGGGTGCGCGGATGATCCATCATTTTCCAGTCGGGATGAAAGGCGGTGAAATGCATCGGCACATCGGGGCCAAGTTCATCATGTACCCATGACGTCATTTCATCAAATTCCACGTCACTGTCATTCTCGCCAGGGATCACCAGATTGGTCAGTTCAAACCACACCCCGGTTTCATGTTTAAGGTATTTCAGCGTTTCAAGAACATCGGCCAGATGGGCGGAACAAAGCTTGTGATAGAAGTCCTCGGTAAAGCCCTTAAGGTCCACATTGGCCGCATCCATATGGCGGAAGAATTCCTCGCGGGCTTTATCGCCGATATAACCCGCCGTGACGGCGACGGTGCGAATGCCCGCCTCCCGGCAGGCCTGCGCCACATCCACCGCATATTCCAGAAAAATCACCGGATCGTTATAGGTAAACGCAACTGCCGAACAGCCATATTGCTTTGCCGTTCTGGCAATCATTTCAGGCGTCGCAAGCGATCCCAGCCTGTCCATTTCGCGCGCCTTGGAAATCTCGTAATTCTGGCAGAACTTGCAGGTCAGGTTACAGCCCGCCGTACCAAAGGACAGGATCGGGGTCCCGGGCAGGAAATGGTTAAGAGGCTTTTTTTCGATCGGATCAATGCAAAAGCCCGATGACCGGCCCCATGTGGTCAAAACCACCTGATCATCCTCGCGCGCCCGGACAAAGCACAGCCCCCGCTGCCCGTCCTTCAGCTTGCAAAAGCGCGGGCAGACATCGCACTGGATGCGGCCATCATCGAGATGGTGCCAGTGACGAGCAAAAGTAGAATGCCTCTTCATAAAAACACTGCCCGCACCTTCTATCCGGCCGGACTTAGATCGACTTCCTCGGACGTACTTACCACGTCCCCGCCCTCAACCGAAGGAATCGCAGCAAAGCTTGAAAACTTATCGAATATCTCTATGACATCCGCAAATACATCTAATCCTTGCGCTTGTGCAGACTTGAGATAAAGGTTCTTCAGCCTCCCAATCTGAATATTGGCCCGACCACAAAAGGTGTTCAGTATCAACTTACCTGGAATGTTTACCTTCCAATCCCCAGTGCCATCAGAAATCGAAGCCAAAAATTCGTCAAATGTCTTCGCGACTTCGTCACGAACAAATTGCAACTCCAATGAGCGGGCTGTGCGAGCTTTTTCTTCCTCAGCCTTTCCCGCCATCGCCCGAATTAGGCTCTCTCGGTCCAGTTTGTGTGCACCACTCGGCATGATACTTACGTTACCACACAATTGACGGAAGGTGTGCGCAACCTTCAGTGCAACAGCATAACCGACATTCGAGACAGCAATTTCCGACAATACCCTTTCAATTTCTTTTGCATCTCGTAGCCAAGATCCGTGATCTTCAATATTCTCAAAACACTCGGCCAATAAATCGCTATCGAGGAAGTAATTTTCCAAATGGTAACGCGGCAATTGGGCTATCTTTTGGGTGTCAGAGTTAACAGGTCCAGAATCTCGGTCTGTCAACATGAAGAACTCCACTCCCCAAACCGCTTTATCCAAGACAGTTGTAACTAGATGCCCAAAATTCTCGACAACACGTCGCCCCCCACCCGGCACCAAAACCAGATCTGGATATCTATTTTCTAGTATTTGTGAGTATGTACGCTTATCGAGGCTCGCGCTCGCCCCCTCTACCACCACGATTTTTCGGCCAAGAGATAGCACCCCAACTGAGTGACCAAGTTGATGCATCGCTTGTGAGGTATCATCATCCGGTTTTACTAAAATAGCTTGGTTAGAGCCATCTGCCTTCCGGGGTGTAAGAAACACAACACTATCCTCTAGTGAACTGCTCACTAGATCTGGCGAATGAGAGATTAAGAAAAACTGATTGTTGCGGCCGATTGTACGAAGCGTAGAAACCATTCTTATCAGAAGCTCTGGATGAAGGTGCACTTCCGGCTCATCAAAGAATATTATACAATCATTAGGGTTACGCAGCAGAAAATCGAAGGTAACGTTGAGAACTTCTTGCTCACCACTACTGAGTGTTGAGATTGGGCGCTCTTCACCATTTTCTTCGTACATCAACTTTTGCGCACTGAGATCCGCGCGAGTTAATTTCTTCGGCCCTAAAAGCTTAGAAAATGCATCTTTAAATGGGTCAAGCGGATCTGAGAATTGTAAATTCATCGAATCGCGCCCCTGACTTCTTAATTCGATAGCACGGTTTGCGATTGAAGTTTTTTGGCTTTGTATCTTCTTAAATATAGCATGCTGTGTATCTTGCCATCGACCAGCCAATCCTTGCATAGGAAAATCCCAAGAAACTATTTCATCGTAAGGATCATCAAATTCAAAAGCAAATGACAATGCATTTACATTTTTAATAGATCTCCCGCTCTCGAAATATAAAACTCCACTTTTGTAGTTTCGCCGAAACTTGTTTGCTTTAAGTAAGGATATTAGTCTCTGCTGCCCTTCAGGAGTTGAGATCGACTTTCCACCCAAGGTTTTCTCCTCTTCCTTCGACGTTGCTTCAATTGTCATTTTGATACCAGTCGAGGAACCACGAAACGCAGCCAGCAGAGAGGTTATAAGTCGGGTCTTTCCTACGCCATTCGGTCCCGCGACCACAACGAGGTCAGACAGATTATCGACCTCAAACAAATTTATAGGTGGTTGATTCTCAACTTTGATTGAAGATATGCGCATAAGGATCTCATCCGATCTAACTCAGTAATAAAAGTTTGGCCTTGCATGACCTGTGCCCCTCATGATTACCATGAGATAAATATCATATACAGAAATTCCACCTTTAATATCATCTAGACTAAGCGACTTTCTGTCTGGCACTATCCATTTTCTCAAGAACTAAGTTTGAAAAAGCATAAGAATTATAAGGCCATCTAAATAGTACAGGCATAATCTCGTATGAATTTGCACAACAGCCATCAGCTTCTCCAAGACCTAGCTTCCTCTTTGAAAACCCAGTCGTGATCGCTATGTTTTTCAAAGAAAGCTCAGCATCGGAAGCATCATGAAGATTATCCGTCCTCCCGCCATTGCCGGAACGTTTTATCCCGCAGCACCCGATATGTTGCGCAGCGAGATTGACGGGTTGATCCATGCGGCGGTCGAGAGCCAGACAGAGAATGATACGCCAATCCCCAAGGCGATTATCGTGCCCCATGCCGGTTCGATGTTTTCGGGCGCGATTGCCGGTTTGGGCTTTGCCACGGTTCGGGCGTTAAAGGGCACGGTCAAACGGATCGTGATCATTGGTCCGGCGCATCGCATGGCGTTTCAGGGGATTGCGATTGCCAAGGCGGACGGGTTTGCCACACCGCTTGGCGATGTGCGCTGTGATCTGGCCGGGTTGCAGGCCGCCCTTGCATGGCCGCAGGTACAGGTTCTGGACGAGGCGCACACGCAAGAGCACGGGCTTGAGATCGAATTGCCGTTTATCCAGCGATTGTTTGGCGAAGATGCCGATATCGGCATTGTGCCGTTACTGGTCAGCCGGTGCGCCGCACGGCAGGTGCATGAGGTAATCGAGGCCCTTTGGGGCGGACCGGAAACCCTGATCGTGATTTCATCGGACCTGTCGCATTTTCATGACTACGACACCGCAAAGCGCATGGATGATCAAACGCGCATGATGATCGAGCGGTTTGACGCCGAAAGCATCACAAGCGGGGATGCGTGCGGCGCGTTGCCGGTTGCCGGAATGCTGATATCGGCGCGCAATCGCGGCATGCGGATCAGGACACTTGGCATGTGTAATTCCGGCGATATCACGGGCGATAAATCGCGCGTGGTCGGCTATGGCGCGTGGGCTGTTTATGCGGGGTCAGCGGATATGCGCGAGGATGAAAAGACGAACAAATCATCCGGCGGTTTCATCGGTGCGACCGAAAAGCTTCTGGCCGATCACGGGGCGACGATGATCGACCTTGCGCGGCAATCGATCTGGCACGGGATCAAGCATGGCGGGCCGCTTCGCATTGATCCGGCATCGGTATCGCCCGAACTTCTGCAACCGGGCGCGTGTTTTGTCACATTGAAGAAATCAGGCCAGCTTCGCGGCTGCATCGGATCGGTGATGGCGCATCGCGATCTGGCGACGGATCTGTGTGAAAATGCCTTCAAGGCCGGGTTTGGCGACCCGCGCTTTCCAGCCCTTCGCCAGGATGAATTGAATGACGATCTGGAATTATCGATTTCGGTCCTCTCCCCGCCGCGTGATTTTCCGTTTGAAAACGAGGCCGATCTGATCGCGAAACTGACACCCCATGAAGATGGCATCATCCTGTCGGATGGCAATCATCGTGGCTTGTTCCTGCCACAAGTCTGGGAGCAATTGCCCGATCCGGCGGATTTCGTGGCGCAGTTGAAACGCAAGGCCGGGCTTTCGACGGATCACTGGTCGGATCGCATGCGCGCCCAACGGTTTGTCACGCGCGGCATATCGGGCAAGGACATCGCGCCCAGGAATTTCTGGCAGCAATCGACCCCGATGCCATGAGCATTGCCGGATCAGACAACATCAATGCCTGCGACGCCCGTTATCGTTACTTCATTGAAAGCGTGATCGCGTGGGAAGGTGTTTGGGGGCTTTATGACAAGGGCTGGCTGTTGTGCCCCGGCAATGATGGCACCCGATATTGCCCGTTTTTCGCAAGCCATGACCATGCGGATACATGGAACGAGATTGCGCAAACCGGCTATGTCCCGACCGCGATCACCCTGGTTGAACTGACCGAAAATCTGTTGCCCGATCTTGCCCGAAACAGGATTGAACCCGGTATTTCACCGACCGGCGATGATGGCCCGATCCTGCCGGGGCATTTGGCATTGCATGATGATTTGATGGCCGTGTTAAAGAAATCGATCACCGGCTAGGGATGTGGGACAGCGTTTTCGCAAAGCGCAGCTTTGGCAGGGCCCGTGCCCCATTGCGTTCATAAAACCGGGCAGCATCAATATTCCAGTCGGGCGTTTGCCATTCCATCCAGCCAAGGTTTTGCTGCCGTGCGAGATTTTCAAACGCGGCCAGCATCCGCGCGCCAAGCCCGGCCCCACGGCTTTGCTGCGCAAGGTAAAGACAATCCAGATGCAGGAAGCAGGCGGCCTTCCAGGTTGAGAATTCGATACTGGCCGCACCATAGCCGACCAGTTCCCCACCCCTGCCCGCCACCATCACGCTCAGGCGGGCATCCGCGCCAAACAGATATCGGGGCAGGTTTTCGGCCAGATGGGCGCGATTGACCTTCTGGCGTTCAAAATCCGCGTGATCGGCAATCAGGTCAATCAGACGGGGCAGATCATTCGGGACGGCGGTGCGGATTTCATACGGCACTGGTGATGACGTCATTGGTGCGATCCGGTGGCAAAGAATACGATGGGCCGACAGGCAGCGATCCTGTCAGCCCATATTGGCGGGCGGTGGTTACCGTCAAATCAGGCATCCGGCTCCGTCAGGCTGAACCCCTCGTCGATCCAACCGGTCACACCACCAATCATCAGTTTGACCGGCAGGCCAAGGGCGGCCAGCCGACAGGCAGCCTTGTTGGCACCATTGCAATGCGGACCGGCGCAATAGACCACAAAGGTTTTACCGGCGGGATATTCGGCCATGCGGCGTTCGGTCATCTTGCCGTGCGGGATGTTGATCGCGCCTTCGATATGGCCGCCGTGATACAGCGCGGGGGACCGGACATCGACAAGGATGAAATCATCGGCCCCGGATTGCAGGCTTGCATGCGTATCCCAGCAATCGGTTTCAAATTGCAGCATCGCATCAAAATGGGCACGTGCGATATGCGACGGTGCGGGCGCGGTTTCATTGATCAGGCTTTTCATTCGGGTGGCTCCGTTTTCAATCATCATGGGGAATGGGATGATCGTAACGATTGCCATTTTTTGTGATAGTGGCCAAAATGCCATTATTCGGTAATTTTTCGCCAAACCGCATTTTAACGGAATCAAATCCGATCATGCTCGATCATCGTGCCGCAAATATCGAACCAACCGACGCCCTGCATCATGTTGTGGTGCTGGCCTATGACGGGCTTTGCACATTTGAATTTGGCATCGCCCTAGAGGCATTTGCCCTGTCCCGGCCGGAGTTTGATTTTCCGTGGTATCGCTGTTCGATTGCGGGAATTGACCCGGAAATCCGCGCGATGGGCGGATTTCGGGTGGCGACCGATGCCGGGATCGAATTGATTGATCATGCCGACACCGTGATCATCCCCGGCTGGCGCGGGGCGGATGTGATGCCCGATGTGGCACTTTGTGATGCGTTAAGGCGTGCTCATGCCCGCGGATGCCGGTTGGTAAGCATCTGTTCGGGCGTGTTTGTTCTGGCGGCAAGCGGGTTGCTGGCAAACGGGCGGGCGACGACGCATTGGCGATATACCGACCGGCTGCACGCGATGTATCCCGATATCGGGATTGTCGATGATGTTTTATATGTCGAAAACAGCCAGATCATCACATCGGCGGGCAGCAGTGCGGGGATTGATGCCTGTTTGCATGTGATCCGGTCCGATCATGGCGCGCAGGTTGCCAATGTGGTCGCACGGCGGTTGGTGATGCCGCCCCATCGTGATGGGGGACAGGCGCAATATGTCGAAGCACCTGTACAGGAACGACCGGGCAAATCGATTGCAGCCGTTCTGGACTGGGCACGCGGCAAACTGGCCGAACCGATTGAAATCGGCGAAATGGCCAACTTTTCGGGACTCAGCGAAAGAACGTTTTTACGGCGTTTCCGCGAAGGCACCGGCATGGCGCCGCTTAAATGGCTGCGGCGTGAACGGGTATTGCGTGCGATGAAATTGCTTGAAGAAACCAGTTTGCCGCTGGGTGACATTGCCGAGCAATGCGGGTTCCAGTCGATGGAAACATTTCGCATCGCGTTTCGCGATATCGCCCACGTGCCCCCGGCCCGCTATCGCAACCGGTTTCGGATCGGTCAACCGGCGTGAACGGGCATAGGGCCTGATGAGAGGCGATGGCGATGATGAACGTGAACAGGAAAGTGAACGTGATCTCGCCATAATGGAACGGTCTTACTGGACGTGATGGGCAAAATTCCCTATGCCCTTTGCACGCAAAAAGATTAACCAGACGAGATTGCCATGACGATTGCCCTTCCGGCCGATGCCAGTGCCCTTGAAAACGGGTTGATTGAAATTGCGCGCCGTGCCGGTGCCGCCATGATGAAAATCTATGACACCGATTTCGAAATCCGGTCGAAGGATGACGCATCCCCCGTAACAGAGGCCGACGACGCCGCCGAGGCGGTGATCCTGCCCGGTCTTCGCGCCCTGACCCCGGATGTCAAAATCGTGTCCGAGGAAAGTGCGGCCGCAGGTGACATTCCCGATGTCAACGGGGATACCGATTTCTTCTGGCTGGTTGATCCGCTCGACGGGACCAAGGAATTCATCAAACGCAACGGCGAGTTTACCGTCAATATCGCCCTGATTGCCGGGGGCACGCCGGTTCTGGGCGTGGTTTATGCCCCGGCAATTGAAAAGCTTTATTACGGCGGGCCGGATGGCGCGAAGCTGATTGAAGGCAGTGGTGATGGTAACGACAGTACGCGCGCCATCACCGTGCGCGACATGCCCGAAGACGGCGTTGTGGTTGTCGGGTCACGGTCGCATGGCGATCCCGACGCGATGAAGGCGTTTCTGGGTGATCTTGCGGTCAAGGAACTGCGCCCGGCGGGAAGCTCGCTTAAACTCTGCCTGCTGGCCGAAGGGGTGGCGGACCTTTATCCGCGGCTTGGCCCGACCATGGAATGGGATATCGGGGCCGGTCATGCGGTTCTGGTGGCTGCCGGTGGCGTGGTCGAGAATATGGACGGGACTCGGTTTGCCTATGGCAAGGCCGATTTCCGCAACCCGTTCTTCATCGCACGCAGCCCATCCGTGCCGGTGACCTACCAATCCTGATCTATCGCGAAGCGGTAGGCGATCCGAATAACAGAACGATCATAGCGGCTTGTCTTTTGTGCGACGCACCAAAGGCAGGCCGCATTGCATATGGCGCATATCACGATGCATGCCAGACCGCAGAAACCTTGACATTTTTGGCAATTTGAATGATGATCGCGCCATCGCCACACAAAGTGTAGGTGACGTAAATAGCCGCCGGAATCACGGCGACGCGGTCCGGGTCACTGCCGCGGAGCGACCACCGGGCTAGAGCGTAAAATGGAGCCGCCATCTTGATGGCGGCTCTGCGCTGTTTGGGGCTAGGTTCCCGGTGCCGGTGTGGTCCGGCGCATCATCAAAAGCAGTACCGATATGCCTGCCGACAGTAGAACAAGGATCGGCAAGGCCCAGCTTCCGATCATCACCAGAAGCGACGTCCCCGCCGACGGGCCGACAATGGCCCCCAGCGTATAGCTTTGCGAGACGATCACCAGAACGCCGACCTGATATCCCTGCCCCCGGCCACTGGCCGCGATCAGGACGGCAGCGGTATAAAGCCCGGCCACCGCGATCCCCAATGCAAACTGAATGACGGCGGCAAAGATGCCGTAGCCTGCAAGCGCCATCGGCACCGCCCCCGCCAGAAGCAATCCGAAGCACAGCCATGCCAGTTTGATCGGGCCGCTTTTATCGGAAACATAGCCAACAAGCGGCTGGCAGATCGTGCCGCCAAACACAAATATTGCCGCCATCCAGAGCCCGGCATCGGCAAGCCCGGTGTCGCGTTGCGATTGCAAGGGCAGGACCGACAAAAAGCAGATTTCGACAAACCCCGCGACAAAGGCAATCAGCACCAGATCCCAATGATCGATCCAGCGCCTGAATACAGCCCCGGCCCCCTTTTGGGTCGATGCCATTTCAATGCGGGGCATGGCAAAGGCACAGAAAAGCGGAATGATGGCGGCCGCAAGGGCAATGCCCGACATGACGAATGCGTTATCCCCAAACCAGCCAATCAGGATCGGTCCCAGAACAATGCCAAGCCCCATCAGGGTTTCATGAAAACCAACCACCCGGCCCATTTTATCGCGCGGGGCCAGTTGCACGATCAAACCGTCACACACCACCCACCGCAGGATCAACCCCACCCCGGCAAACAGGGTTGCCGGCAGGACAAGAGCCGATTGCGGCGCAAACATCACCACAACAATCAGGATGAAGAATGACAGGCCACTGATCAGAAGCGGGACGAAGGGATGGGTTTTGCGTAAAACCGCCGCCACAAAGAACCCGCCGATCAGATCAGCAATCCAGTAAAGCGACAGCATCATGCCGCCATGCCGTTCCCCCAGCCCGGCATTGGTCAGTGCCAGGGGTAAAAGCGTATCGATCACGCCGATCTGGATTATCTGTGAAACGAAGGACGCCAGATTAATCAGCGCCAGCGGTATGGCAATTTTCGGCGGAATGGATGGCATGTGCAAAGGCATAAAAGGCCCTCCTTGCGATGGATTACACCGTTTCGAGGACCTGGGCGGGTGTTTGCAGCAGGCCGGATATCAGCGATGCAGGCTTTGACACGCACCACGTGCGAACCCGGATCAATCATCGGGTTCTTCCTGCGACCGACACCCTAAACCGGGACGATCATTCGATCAATCCAAACAGCGATAAAGTCGGTTCCAGCTTGTCATTAAGCCCTATCGTCGCTAGGTATTTCACAAGGCTATATTTTTTATGGAATGCTTGATGTCCCCGGCTTTGACGATCCGCCCCTATTCCGAAGGTGCCCTGACACAGGCCGCGGCCAAGTTGCGCGCGGGCGAGCTTGTCGCGTTTCCGACCGAAACGGTTTACGGGCTGGGTGCGGATGCCACCAATGACGATGCGGTTGCGGGCATTTTTGCCGCCAAGCAACGGCCAAGCTTCAACCCGCTGATCAGCCATTTTCCTGATCGCGATGCCGCCGCCCAGCATGCGGTTTTTGATGCGCGTGCCGATAAGCTTGCCGATGCGTTCTGGCCTGGTGCCCTGACGCTTGTTTTACCCAAACGCGATGACAGCACGGTTTCGCACCTGACCACCGCCGGATTGCCCAGCATCGCGGTGCGTGTACCCGCACATGACATGGCGCGCGCATTATTACGTGCGGTCGGTCGCCCGATTGCAGCGCCCTCGGCCAACCGGTCAGGCAGGATCAGCCCGACGACGGCGGCCCATGTGGCAGCATCCCTTGGCAATGCGATTGGCATGATCTTGGATGGCGGGCCGTGCGGGGTTGGCCTTGAAAGTACGGTGATTGACCTTACCACCGATCAGGTGGTGATGCTGCGCCCCGGCGGGATTACGCGTGATCAGGTGGCGGAAGTTCTGGGATGCGACGTCGTGATGGCCGAAACAGATGACAATGCGCCCAAAAGCCCTGGCATGCTGACCAGCCATTATGCACCCGGCCTTCCGGTGCGGCTGAATGCCGATGCACCAGATCAGAAGAAATACGGCCATGAAATATTGCTGGCATTCGGGGATTGCGTGACCAAGGGGTTTGACAAGGTCCTGTGGCTTTCGAAAACCGGTGATGACCGCGAAGCCGCCGCCAACCTGTTTGCCAAGCTGCACGAAGCCGATCAGCCGCGCTTTGACGGGATCGCGATTGCGCCGATCCCCGATACCGGTCTTGGGCTTGCGATCAATGACCGGATGAAACGCGCCAGCGCGCCCCGCGCCCTTCATCCGACCCCTTAATTTTTCCAAACCTCAGCCGAGCGGAAAACAGCCCCATGCACATCCTGCCCGCCAGCGCGATCAAGGAACTTCAGGATGCCCTTGGCCCGAAAGGCTGGAGCATGGAGGCCGATATTCTGGCCACGCACAATGCCGAGGCCCGCGGCAAATTTGCTGGCGATGCCGACATGGTGCTTTATCCGGCCAATACCGACGAAGTCGCCAAATGTGTCGCGATCTGTGCAACACATGGCATTGCGATTGTGCCCCAGGGCGGCAATACCGGGCGATGCGGCGGGGCGGTTGCAAATGCGGCCGAGGTGATCCTGAACCTGAAATGGATGAACCGGATCATCGAAATCGATGCCCGCGATTTCACCGCAACGGTTGAGGCCGGTGCGATCCTGCAAACCGTGCAGGATGCGGCAGGCGACCGTGACCTTCTTTTCCCCCTAAGCCTTGGGTCGGAGGGCTCCTGCCAGATTGGCGGCAACCTCGCGACCAATGCGGGCGGATTGAACGTCATCCGTTATGGCAATGCGCGTGATCTGGTTCTGGGGCTTGAAGTCGTCCTGCCCGATGGCAGCGTGTGGAACGGCCTGTCATCCCTGCGCAAGGACAATACCGGCTATGATCTGCGCGATCTGTTTATCGGCTCCGAAGGCACCCTTGGCATTATCACCAAGGCAACGCTGAAACTGTTTCCCAAGCCGCGCCATGTCGCGACCGCGTGGGTTGCCGTCCCCAGCCCCGATGCCGCCCTTGATCTTCTGGCGCTTGCGCGGCGTGAAAGCGGTGATGCGATTGCCGCGTTCGAGCTGTTGTGCGGCTTTGCCCATGATATGGCCGTCGCCCATCTGCCGGGGCTATCCGCCCCACTTGCCGCCCCTTCGGACTGGTATGTGATGATCGAACTGACCTCGTCACGGCCCAAGGATGATTTGAACGAGGTTCTAAGCGACCTTCTCGAAAGCGCCCTTGAGGCAGGCCTTGCCAGCGATGCGACATTGGCACAGTCCGAGGCCCAGCGCGCCAATCTTTGGGCAATCCGCGAAGGCATCCCGGAGGCGCAAGGGTTTGAAGGCGGCAGCATCAAGCATGATGTTTCGGTTCCGGTTTCCAGGGTGCCGGAATTGCTGACACGCGGCATGGCCGCAGCCGGTGATTTCATTCCGGGCATTCGCCCCTGCCCGTTTGGCCATGTCGGCGATGGCAATATCCATTTCAACTTCACCCAGCCGGTCGAGATGGAAAAGCAGGCGTTTCTCGATTGCTGGGAAACGTTAAACCGCCTGATCCATGACATTGTTGCCGATCTTGGCGGATCGATCAGTGCCGAACATGGCATTGGCAAGCTGAAGCTTGATGAATTGGCCCGTTATGCCAGCCCGGAAAAGATGAAACTTTTGCGCGCGATCAAAGCCGCGATTGATCCAGATGGAATGCTCAACCCCGGCAAGATCGTGAAATAACCCCGAACCCAGCGACCCCATCCCAAAAAGGTCCGCGATGTTTTCGATTGATACCTATGATCCGCTAAACGTTCCCAAGGCCGTCGGGGACGATATCTGGATCGTGGATGGCCCGGTCATCGGGTTTCAGTATCTGGGCATGAAACTGCCGTTTCCGACCCGGATGACGATCATCCGGCTGGCATCGGGAAAGCTGTTTGTCCATTCACCGATCCGTTTGACGGCGGAGCTTAAGGCCAGTGTTGATGCACTGGGCGAAGTTGCCTGTCTGATTGCGCCCAACACCATCCATTATGCCGGGGTGCCGGAATGGCAGGCGGCCTATCCGGCGGCGCAAAGTTTCTGTGCGCCCGGTGTGGTCAGACGGGCAAAATCGGTCGGCATGACGGTATCGTTTGATGCCGAACTTGCCGACAGCGTTGAACACGAATGGGCGGGCGAGATTGAACAGGTGATGGTGCGCGGCGGTTATTTGTCCGAGGCGGTATTTTACCACCCGAAATCAAACACCCTGATCCTGACCGACCTGATTGAAAATTTCGAAGCCCACAAGATCAAAAGCCCGGTCTGGCGCTGGCTGGTGCGGATGTTTGGCTCGATGGACCCGGATGGCTGCGCACCGCGCGATATGCGCATGACCTTTGCCGGACACAGGGAAAGTCTTCGCAAGGCGGTAAATCAGATGATCGACTGGGCACCGGAACGGGTGATTATGGCGCATGGCCGCTGGTATGATCACAACGGCACAGCGGAGATCAAACGCGCCTTTCGTTGGGCGATGCGATAAAGCAGCCGCATTGCGGTCATTCCCGAAGCGATATCACCCCTGCCCCGACAATCATCGCAATGCCAAGAACCGATAGTGCATCCGGGCTTTCGGCAAAGAAGACAATTCCCCAGATCACCGAAAAGCCGACATAGGCAAAGTCAAACGTCCCGATCATCTGGGATGGGCCATTCTGATACGCAATGGCCGCCCCGACACTGCCAATCAGGATCGAAGCCGCAAGCATCGCCATCATGCCCCAGTCAGAAGGCGTCATGACCGCCCAGCGGGCAAGCAGAAAACCATGGCGCATCTCGTCAGACAGCGTGCTGATAACAGCCGCAGCAATCCCGCCGACAATCACAAAGGCACAATTCAATGCCAGCGAAAGCATGATCGGATGTTCGGCCCGGCATTTGGTACGGGTAAGGATCATCGCCAGTGCATAGAGCATCGCCGAAAGCAACGGCAGCAGGGCGTATAAATTGAAATTGTCCGCCGTCGGCCGCAGGATCAGCAAGACGCCAAGAAATCCCATGAAAACTGCCGTCCATCCCATACGACTTATCGGGTTTCCAATAAGGACAGCCGAAAACAGCGTGATGAAGATCGGCAGGGTATAATAGGTCGCCGCCGCGACCGACAAGGTCAGATGGGGCAAGGCCAGATAATAGCTGATCCACATTGCAACCAGCATGAAGCTTCGCAACGCCATCCATTTAACTGCACCGCTCAGGCGCAGGGATGCCGGGGATCGGATCGCCAGATAAACAACCAGAAACGGTATCGCGATCAATGAGCGAATGACAAAAATCTGCCAGATCACGAATGACGTGCTGGATTGTTTGATCAGCGCATCACCGAGCGACAGCGCCAGAACCGTGAGGATAATCGTCCCAACCGCAAGCGGAATATTATCGGCCTTCGCATTTGGGGCATCAGTGCGGTTCATCACTCCCCTTTCGGATGCATGACTTGGTGAAAGCCAACACAAGCACATTGATCCCGTGCGGTCAAAAAAAGGAGCACGCCAATCATGACGTACCCCTTTTCATATCACGATGTACCAAAGATTATTCTTTCGGGCCGGACCAGCTATTGAGCGCGTCGAGCTTGTCCTGACGGCGGGCTTCCGGGGATTTTTTCCAGTCATTGCCGAATGCCGCGGATTCCCATGACCCATAGGTCGGGTTCGGCAGCATGAACCAGCGTTCACCCCAATAGGTCGCGTATTTGTCCATGACTTCAAGGCGTTCGTCGATGGAGCCGTCAATATCGTCGGTGAAATCACCGAAGTTATCGCCAAACATCATGATGACACGGAAATCAGCCGCAACGGCCGCACGACGGGTGGCCTTGGCGGAACCCCATTCTTCCTTTTCACCGCGCACCATCACATGGTCCGCATCGGCGTAAGGGAAACCGTATTCCTGCAGGTTTTTGATGGTCGCGGCTTCTTCGGCAGCCTTGCGGTTGGTGACATAGAAGACTTCAACGCCCTTGTCAGCCGCGGCCTTGGTCAGTTCCAGCGCGCCCGGCGTCGGGGTTGAAATCGCATCTTCGACAAATGCCGCCCAGGTTTTGGAGCTGTAAGATGTATTGGCCGTCACAACCCATGACTGATAGGCCGAGTTATCGAGCACGGTTTCATCAACATCAAGGATGATCGCCGGCGGCTTGGCCGAATAATTGCCATCCTGTTCAAGGGCCGCGGTCCAGTCATGATCGCCAATCGCGGCATCGAGAAGACGCTGCGCACCGGCATAAACCGAAAGGGCCGTGGTTTTGTATTCGACCGAGGTCTGATACCAAAGCGACGCGTTCAGACCGTCATTCTGTGCCGGTTCCTGTGCCTGTGCGCCAAACGCGCCAAAGGCCGACCCCGCCAGAAGAACGGCAACGCCAAATGATTTCGTCGTCAATTTCATCTTTGTATTCTCCCTGTTTGGTTCCCGATCCGGCCTGCACACACCCGATACGCAAAATAGCGGACTGACCAGCCGGACAGGATTGCAAGAGCATGCCACCGCACCGCACCAAAGAAAAAGCCTTTTTCTGCATCGGGGCGGAAAAAGGCTTTGAACGCGATTGGATAAAGGCGCCAATCCGGCGGCCAGTGGTCAGACAGTCGGGCGTTTTTCAAAAGTAGTGAACCCGTCTTCAAGGCCGGGTTCTTCATGCACGCGGGTGACATTGGCATGCGTCGGGCCGTCATGACAGGCCGCGATCATGGATTGCACCCCGGCCACCGGGCCACAAAACAGGGCTTCGACCGTGCCATCCGCGCGGTTGCGCACCCAGCCGGTCAGATCACGTTTGCGCGCTTCCTCGACCGTCCAGGCGCGATACCACACGCCCTGCACCCGGCCTTCAATCCGGGCATGCACGGAAATGTTTCCGGTGCCGGTTTGCGGGTCGGGTTCGGTGGTGGTCATGACAACATCCTTTGGTGTGATGTTTATTTCGCGACTTTTATTTCGCGCCGGGGATATTGGCGTGCAGATGGGCGGTGTCCTGAAACTTCTGTTTCTGTTCGGCGCTTGCCGGGGCCTGATGATTGTCTTTCCATTCATCATAGGTCATGCCGTAAACGACTTCGCGTGCACCATCATAATCCATCGGAACGCTGCGTTCACGTGCCGCGGCCAGATACCATTTGGCAAGGCAGTTTCGGCAGAAACCCGCAAGGTTCATCAGATCGATATTCTGCACATCCTTGCGGTCCTGAAGATGCTGCACAAGTCCGCGAAAGGCTGCGGCTTCAAGTTCCAGCTTGGTCTGCGGATCAAGATTTGCCGCAGGGCCATTGGCAAGGGATGCTTCGGTCGACATTTCCGAACCGGCGCAATCAGACATTTTCCATACTCCCGACCGTGCCATAGGCAGGCAGGTCCTCTTCAAGTTTTTCGATGCTTTCGGGCACCTCGGCGATGCTTTCGACCGTGACGAAATAATCATTATCGATTTCCGTCTGATCGACCATTTCGTGAACCCATGTGATTTCATAGGGAATGTGGATCGCAGACCCGCCGCACGCAAGGACGGGCAGGATGTCGGACTTTAACGAGTTGCCGATCATCACCGCCTCGGATGGCTCCACACCATAGCGGCCAAAGATATTGCGATAGGTCAGCGGGTCCTTTTCCGACACGATCTCGACCCCGGCAAACAGGCTTTCAAGGCCGGAACGCTCGATTTTAAGCTGCTGGGCGATCAAATCACCCTTGGTGATCAGAACGACCTTGCGATCCGGATGGGCGGCATAATGGCGCAAAACATCCTCGGCCCCTTCAATAAGGCGGGTCGGCGCACGCAGCATCGATTTGCCGATTTCGGCCAGTTCATGAATTTCGGCCGCACTTATTTTCTTGTCGGAAAGCTCGATCGCGGTTTCGATCATCGACAGGGTAAAGCCAGTGATGCCATATCCATAGATCGAAAGATTGGCCAGTTCCGCCTGATAGAGCCGATCATTGACCGTATCGGCATCGCCATAATGCGAAAGCATTTCACTCAGGCGGATATGGGCGTCACGAAACAGCGGTTCGTTATGCCAAAGCGTATCGTCGCCATCAAAGGCAATCAGTTTATAGGTCATTCCAAGCCCTCGTTTCTTGTTATTGGATGGCCATGTCAAAGCATCGGGCCTCAATCCGCGACCATAGGTCAGCCGGAAATCGCCGTAAAGCCCCGTTTTCTGTATTTAATATGCGTTGCAACTGTTCGAAAGGGGTTGCAAACCCGTCCGATCGAACAGGTATGAAACAAAAAGCGCCGGGGGAATGTTCCCCCGACGCCGATCACGTTTCAGTCAATGGCCGATCAGATGACAATCCGGCCTAGGCTGCCTCGTCTTTTTCGAACTCAATGATGATCGCATCCACCGAAAGGTTCGCGCCCTGCTCGGCATGGATTTTTTTGACCACGCCTTTGCTTTCGGCCTTCAGCACGTTTTCCATTTTCATGGCCTCAAGGATGCAAAGCTCCTCGCCCGGCTGGACGGTCTGGCCCTCGGTAACCGACACCTTGACCAGCAGCCCCGGCATCGGGGACAGCAGGAAGTTTGACATGTCCGGCGGCGCCTTGAACGGCATCAGTTTTTGCAATTCGGCCACGCGGGGCAGCATCACCTTGAAGCTGCGCTGGATGCCGTTGGCCGACAGGCGATAGCCGACACCCTCGACATCAATCTGCACGCAGACCGGCGCACCGTCAATTTCGCCGACAAACAGCGCATCCCCGATTTTCCAGTCCGATGAAACGCCATAACTGCGATCCCCGATGGCGACGATGTAGTCATTGTTAACACCGTCAATTTCGATATCAAACGCGGTGTGATCATCGCCCGATACCGCGACCCAGCTTTCGGCGATGGTCAACGGATGATCACTGACCTGCCCGGTCACCCGCGCATTGCGTTCCGCCACCCGCTGATTGAGGTATCCGGCAACAACCACCAGCATCGCCGGGTCATCATTGGGCAGATCATCGGCAGAAAAGCCGTTGGGATATTCTTCGGCGATAAAATTGGTGGTGATATTGCCTGACTGGAACCGTTTATTGGCCATCACGGCGGCAACAAACGGGATATTGTGCGAAATACCACGAATGTAATAGGCATCAAGGGCGGCGCGCATTTCCGCAATCGCATCATCACGGGTTTCGCCGTAAGTCACGAGCTTGGCGACCATCGGGTCGTAATACATCGAAATTTCGCCGCCTTCGAACACGCCGGTATCGACACGCACGGATGCGTTTTCAGCCGGTGGCTGATACCGCACCAACCGCCCGGTGGACGGCAGGAATTCACGGAACGGATCTTCGGCATAGATGCGGGTTTCCATCGCCCAGCCGGTCAGCTTGACGTCATCCTGCGCGAGCGTCAGCTTTTCGTCATTGGCGATTTTGATCATCCATTCCACAAGATCCTCGCCGGTCACCAGCTCGGTCACCGGATGTTCGACCTGAAGCCTTGTGTTCATTTCAAGGAAGTAGAAGTTCTTGTCCTTATCAACGATGAATTCCACCGTCCCGGCAGAGCAGTAATTCACCGCATGCGCCAGTGCCACGGCCTGTTCACCCATCGCCTTGCGGGTTTCGGGGTCGATAAAGGGTGACGGCGCTTCTTCGACGACCTTTTGATGACGGCGCTGAATCGAACATTCACGTTCGCCAAGGTAAATGCCATGACCATGTTTATCGCAAAGCACCTGAATTTCAATATGGCGCGGTTCTTCGACGAATTTCTCGATAAAGACGCGATCATCACCAAACGAGCTTGCCGCTTCTGACGTGGCGCGCTCGAACCCCTCGCGGCATTCGGCATCGTTGCGCGCAATGCGCATGCCCTTGCCACCACCACCAGCCGATGCCTTCAACATCACCGGATAGCCGACATCATTGGCAATTTTGATCGCTTCGTCGGTGTCCTTGATCACGCCCATATAGCCCGGAACGGTGGAAACTCCGGCTTCCGCAGCGATTTTTTTCGATGTGATCTTATCGCCCATCGCGGCAATCGCGCCGACCGGCGGGCCGATGAAGGCGATTTTGGCGGCATCAAGCGCCTTGGCAAATGCCTGATTTTCCGAAAGGAACCCATAGCCGGGATGGACAGCCTCGGCCCCCGTGGATTTGCAGGCATCAATGATTTTATCAATCACCAGATAGGACTGGTTGGAGGGTGCCGGGCCGATATGCACGGCTTCGTCGGCCATCTGCACATGCAGGGCATTTTTATCGGCATCGGAATAAACCGCGACCGTGGCAATGCCCATTTTCCGGGCTGATTTGATCACGCGGCAGGCAATTTCACCGCGGTTGGCAATCAGGATTTTCTTGAACATATTGTTTGCTCCCAATTTGACGTCGCGGGTTAAAGCGGAATGTTGCCGTGTTTGCGGGCCGGGTTCTTGATGTCCTTGTTGCGCAGCATCGCAAGCGACTTGCACACGCGGCGGCGCGTGCCATGCGGCATGATGACATCATCAATGAAGCCCTTGCGCCCCGCGACAAACGGGTTGGCAAATTTTTCACGGTATTCTTCGGTGCGGGCCTCGATCTTGGCCGGGTCGTTCATATCGGCCCGGAAAATGATTTCCACCGCGCCCTTTGGCCCCATCACCGCAATCTCGGCGGTCGGCCAGGCATAGTTGACATCACCGCGCAGATGTTTGGACGCCATCACGTCATAAGCCCCGCCATAAGCCTTGCGGGTGATGACGGTGACCTTTGGCACCGTCGCCTCGGCATAGGCATAAAGCAGTTTGGCACCGTGTTTGATGATGCCGCCATATTCCTGTGCGGTTCCCGGCATGAAGCCCGGTACATCAACAAAGGTGACAATCGGGATGTTATAGGCATCACAGAACCGTACAAACCGCGCGGCC
Source organism: Thalassospira lucentensis (assembly GCF_001613805.1). Classification (GTDB taxonomy): domain Bacteria; phylum Pseudomonadota; class Alphaproteobacteria; order Rhodospirillales; family Thalassospiraceae; genus Thalassospira; species Thalassospira lucentensis_A. The sequence continues at coordinate 29,983 of NZ_LPVY01000020.1, read as the reverse complement.
TTTTTCGAGGATGCAATATCAAGGCAACCGGCCAGAACCATCGGCTGATTGGCAACGATACCAACCGTGCGGCCATCCATGCGCGCCATACCGATAATGATGTTTTTGGCATGATCGGGCTGAATTTCATAAAAGTCGCCTTCATCCACGACCTTTGTGATCAGTTCCTTCATGTCATAGGGCATGTTGGGATTTTCAGGAACCAGCGTATCAAGCGAGAAATCATCACGCATGATCGGGTCTTCGCACAGGCGTGCGGGCGGCTTTTCCTTATTGGATAGCGGCAGGAAATCCATGAAACGACGGGTCTGCAAGAGCAGATCAACATCGTTTTCAAACGCCAGATCGGCCACACCGGAAATGCTGGTATGGGTCATCGCCCCGCCAAGTTCCTCGTGGGTGACTTCCTCGTGCGTCACGGTCTTGACCACGTCCGGGCCGGTCACGAACATATATGAACTGTCCTTGACCATGAAAATGAAGTCGGTCATGGCCGGGCTATAGACCGCCCCGCCCGCACACGGCCCCATGATCAGGGAAATCTGCGGGATAACACCGGATGCCTCGACATTGCGCTGGAACACATCGGCATAACCGGCAAGGCTTTCGACACCTTCCTGAATACGCGCACCGCCGGAATCGTTAAGCCCGATCACCGGTGCGCCGACCTTCATCGCCTGGTCCATGATCTTGCAGATCTTGCGCGCATGCGCGCCCGAAAGCGCACCACCGAACACGGTGAAATCCTGTGAAAAGACAAACACAAGACGGCCATTGATCGTGCCATGCCCGGTGACCACACCATCGCCCGGAATGCGGTTTTCGGTCATGCCGAAATCAACGCAATCATGTTCGACAAACATGTCCCATTCCTCGAACGAGCCTTCGTCAAGAAGCACATCAAGCCGTTCGCGCGCGGTCAGTTTGCCCTTGGCATGCTGATTGTCGATGCGGCGCTGGCCGCCGCCCATGGCCGCCTCTGCGCGTTTGGCTTCGAGCTTGGCGATAATATCCTGCATATTGCGTGATCCTTATTTTGGGCCGCCCGGAATGCATTCATGACGATGGTCATGCCGGTGATGCAATCTGAATGATGAATTGAAATAGCATTATTCGGTACTGGAATGCCAATTATTTTTCACAGTCTGGTACAGGAACAAAATGGCCCGCAAAGGCCTGATTTCCCTAACGTCATTGCGATATGTGTGGGCGGGCTGGACTAAAGTCTAGAAGCCGGTCGGGAAATACCGGCATTTCGAACGGTGCGGGCACCAAACGGGTTCTGGCGCGTTAAGGCCTTATGATATCCACCAGAACGGTCCTTTCATGAAGCTGTTTCGCATCCGCCCGCACGAGCCGAAATCCACCGGCGATGATCGCCCTGCGCAATCCTTATGGCGTTATATCTGGCTGATGAGTGGCCGACACCAGATCGTTGTCTGCCTGATTGCCATATCGGTTGCCGTTCTTGGCATTGTGCCGCTGGAACTGCAACGCAGGCTTGTCGACGATGCGATCAGCAAACAGGACATGTCGCTTCTGACCGTACTGGCGGCGATCTATCTGGCGGTGGTGCTGGTGCAGTCGGCGGCCAAATTCACGCTTCGGATTTACGAAGGCTGGCTGAGTGAAAGTGCGATCCGTCATAACCGCCGCCATCTCAGCCGCCTTTACGCCGAAGACCGCACTGGCAATGGCGAAGGCGAAAACGGGCGGGCGGTATCGATCATCGGATCAGAAATCGAAAAACTCGGCGGGTTTGTGGGCGATGGCCTTTCTCAGCCGGTCGTCAATGCCGGGATGCTGATTTTCGGGATCGGCTATATGGTCAGTGTCGAGCCGATCATTGGTCTGATCGGCATTCTTGCCCTGATCCCGCAAATCGCACTGGTGCCGGTCATTCAAAAACAGATCAACCGGCTGATTGAAAAGCGCGTGGAAAAAATGCGCGAAGTCAGCGACGAGCTAAGCGAACTCCACCCCGGCGAAGATGACGATCACAAGGAACTTCTGGACCCGATCCATCGCGGCATCAGTTACCTTTATAACAACCGCATGTGGTTTTTCATCCTCAAGTTCGGGATGAAAACCCTGATCAATCTGCTGAATGCCCTTGCCCCGCTTTGCGTGCTGGTCGTCGGTGGTTATCTTGCGATCAAGGGCGAAACATCGGTCGGGATTATTGTCGCCTTCATTTCCGGCTTTGACCGGATGTCATCACCAATGCGCGAATTGCTGTCCTATTACCGGATGGCGGCACAGGCAGCCGTACAGCACAGAATGATCGCGAAATGGATGAATTGATCAGGGCAACGAATGTTTATCGCTGCCCGATCAGATCAAGATACCGCCCCGCGGCCAGCAATTCGGCCCGATGGCGTTCGCGGCGCGCGACGGCTTCGGCGTCCGCCCCCCAATGTTCGATGGAATAGTTTTCATCAAGCTGGGAAACTTCAAACGCCTGTTCGGCACTGATCCGGCGCCGCAGGGTTGCCAGACCGATGATGACCGATCCCGAAACCGTCGTCAGGGTGTGAAGCGCTGTCAGATGGTAATCATCAAGCGCCTCGATCTCGTCCTGAATGCGCAGAAGGGCCTCGTCTTCCTGCGTGATCGGCATGACGCCTTCGGTCACTTTCAGCGAAATACCCAGTTCATGATGCGCCCAGTCAAGTAACGGCTGCCATGCTTCGGCCTGCTGGCGCACAAGATCATCGGGGAAAGATGCGCGATAGCATAACAGGTCAGACCGGCCAAACCCGGTCAGCTCCGCAATCACCGCAAACCGGTGCGGGCGCACCCGGTCAATCGCGGTTGCGGCCAGTTGCATGATCGGCATCGTGGTCGGCAGAACCTTTTCGCCCTGCGCATCCCATTCAGCCGCAATTTCATGCGCCAGCCGTTCGGCGGGCAATACGAATTCGGCCTTGGACGGCGATTTTACAGGCCTTCCGTCCAGATGAATACGCCAGCCCTGCGCATCTTCGTCGCGCACGGCTTCGGCTTTTTTATAAAAACGGTTGATCGATTTTGTAAGCATGATGGCGATATGCCCAAATCCGTTTCCATGTGCAAGCGATTTGATGGGACCGCTATCTTCAAAGGCGATTATCAAGAATTTCTGTATAATTTTTGGTCAATTTACCCCATTGACCATTTATTAAACAACCGTACTCTGCCCGTAACAGTCCCTTCATATCAGGAAAACCGACAAAAAAGGGATTTGGCACAGGCATTGCTGTGCGATCAGGGGTATCATTCGGTCAATGGGTCGTCAAAAAGACCCGAAACAGGAGGCTTCATTAATGGTGAGACTTAAAGCGCGGCTACTTGGCGCGACCGTCGGCATTGCCGTTGCACTTGGTGCGCAATCCGCGATGGCGCAGATGGCGATCAAATTCACACTCGACTGGAAATTCGAAGGCCCGGCAGCACCCTATGTGCTGGCCAAGAAAAAGGGCTATTTCGACGATGAAGGCCTTGATGTCACGATTGATTCGGGCAACGGATCGGTCGGTTCTATCACGCGCGTTGCCAGCGGCGCCTATGATGTCGGATTTGCCGATATCAACTCGATGCTGGAATTCAATGCATCGAACCCCGACCGTGCGATGAAGTCGATCTTCATGGTCTATGACCGCCCGCCCTTCTCGCTTTTCATGCTGAAGAAAAGCGGCATCACCAAGCCCGAGGACCTGATTGGCAAAACGCTTGGCGCGCCGGTATTTGATGCATCGCGCAAGCTGTTCCCGGCCTTTGCACAGGCAACCGGGCTTAAACTTGACGATGTCAAATGGGAAAGCATGGACCCGCCGCTGCGCGAACCGATGCTGGTGCGTGGTGACGTTGATGCGATCACCGGCCACTATTTCACATCGATCCTGAACCTTCAGGCGCAGGGTATTTCCAAGGACGACCTGACCGTTTTCAAGTATTTCGATTACGGCATGGATTTCTATGGCAACGCGATGATCGCATCGCCCGACATGATGGAAAACCATCCGGAAGAACTGCGTGCGTTCCTGCGTGCGGTCGTCAAGGGATGGCGTGATGCGATTGCCAACCCCGAAGAAGCCATTGCAGCACTTAAGGAAACCGATCCGCTGATTGACCCGGCCCTTGAATTGCAGCGCCTTCAGATGACGATTGACGAAAACGTTGTGACCGAGGTGACGCTTAAAGAAGGCATGGGCCTGATCAAGACCGATCGCATGAACAAGGCGATTGATCAGGTCAGCCTGGCATTTGGCATTGAAAACAAGCCAACCGTTGCGGACATCTTCACCGACATCTTCATGCCCGGCGAAAAAGACCGCATGCTGAAATAATCGGCACGTCAGACAACGCAAACGGGGCCGGGCGAACCGGCCCCGATCCATAAGAAATCACAAATAATGATACGCAGGGGGACTGACTGCCGTGTCGAACAGCTTTGTCGAACTTAACAATGTCCGGCTTCGTTACAGCGAAGGTGACGATCTGGCATTGGAAACAACAAACATGAAGATCAACAAGGGCGAATTTATCGCCGTTGTCGGTCCTTCGGGATGTGGCAAGTCATCGCTGCTGAAACTGGTATCGGGACTGATGCCACCCAGCGAAGGCACGGTTATCGTCGATAACAAGGAGGTTTCCGGGCCGCTTAAAATCGTTGGCATGGCATTCCAGAACCCGACCCTTCTGCCATGGCGCACGACCCTTGATAACGTGCTGCTGCCGATGGAAATCGTCAAACCGCATCGCAACCGCCTGCGCAAGCACCGTGCCGAATACGAAGACCGCGCGCGAAAGCTTCTGGCCAGTGTCGGGCTTGCCGGGCATGAAGACAAATATCCGTGGGAATTGTCGGGCGGGATGCAGCAACGCGCATCGCTTTGCCGGTCGCTGATCCATGAACCCGATCTTCTGATGCTGGACGAGCCGTTCGGCGCGCTTGATGCCTTCACCCGCGAAGAGCTTTGGGACATCCTGCAAAATCTTTGGATGGTGCGGCCCTTTACCGTCATCCTTGTGACGCATGATCTGCGCGAAGCGGCCTATCTGGCCGATACGATCTATGTGATGTCAAAGCGCCCCGGCATGATTCTGGTGCAGCGGGAAAACACCCTGCCCCGCCCGCGGGATCAGGAAACGACATTCACGCAGCCTTTCACCGATCTGGTCTACGAATTGCGCAGTCACATCCGTGACGTGCGCGCGGCATAACGGAAGGCTTTGCATCATGACCAAGAAAAAAGACTTCGCGAAAGCAACACCGTGGCTCAGCGCAATCGGGCTTTTTGTTTTGTGGGAACTGATCGTGCGGATTTTCAATATCCCGGTCTATGTCCTGCCAACACCGTCCGAAAGCATCATGGTCGGCTGGGAATTTCGGGCCGCCATCTGGATGCACGCGCTTCAGACGCTTTATACAACGCTTGCGGGCTTTGCCATTGCGGTTGTGTTTGGCGTCATTCTGGGGGCGCTGGTGGGGTCGAGCAAGGCGGTTTACGACGCGGCCAATCCGCTTCTGGTCGGGTTTAACTCGGTCCCGAAGGTCGCCCTGGTCCCGGTCCTTGTGATGTGGTTTGGCATCGGCACGGTTCCGGCGATCATTACCGCATTCCTGATTTCGTTCTTCCCGATTGTGGTCAATGTGGCGACCGGGCTGGCGACCCTTGAACCCGAATTGCGCGATGTGTTGCGATCCCTTGGCGCGACGCGACGCGATATTCTGGTCAAGGTCGGCTTCCCGCGTGCAATGCCCTATTTCTTTGCATCGCTCAAGGTCGCGATCACGCTGGCCTTTGTCGGTTCGGTGATTTCGGAAACCGTCGCATCGAACCTTGGCGTCGGTTACCTGATGCTGTCGGCATCGTCGAAATTCAACATGCCGCTGGTATTTGCCGGGTTGCTGGTGATCGCGGTGATGGGGATTGCGATGTACGAGCTGTTTAACATCATCGAACGCCGGTCGACCAAATGGGCCAATCGCGGCAATCCTGCGAATTAATAGCTGGCTCCGCTTAGATACGCAAAAGGCCGGGAAAACCCCGGCCTTTTTTATATGCAGACGATTGTATTGACGCCTAGGACAGATGGGTATCAAAGAAGCCCATCGTGCGTTCCCACGCCAGCATCGCGTCCTCGGCGTCGTAACGCCCGCCGGTCGGATTGGCAAAGGCATGATCGGCCTCGTACCAGAAAATCTGATAATCGGTTTTTCCGGCTTCCTTGAGGGATTCCTCAAACCCTTCGACCATCGGCTTGTTGATGCTTTTATCAAGCGTGCCGAAATGCCCCATCAATGGCGCGCTTAGCGTCGAGACCTGTTCGGCGGTCTTTTTGACATTGCCGTAATAGACCACAACCGCATCGACATCGGCGGCAAGCCCGGTATTGAGCGACCAGCCCCCGCCAAAGCACCAGCCAACCGTTCCGACCTTGCCGGTTGAATCCTTGTGATTTTTCAGGAATTTGACGGATTCCTGCAATTTTTCGGTGGCAATCGCCGGATCAACCGCCGACATCAGGGCCTTGGCCCCGTCCGGCGTGGTCGCAGCCGGTTTGCCATACAGATCAACCGCAAGCGCGATATAGCCCTGCTTGGCATATTCGGCGGCAACCGCACGGATCTGATCATTAAGCCCCCACCATTCATGGATCAGAATGACGGTCGGAGCCGGAAGGGTTGCTGGCATGGCGATTTCGGCGGTCATTTTTTCCCCGCCAGGGGTCGTGATCGTCACCGGCTCCAACATCGATCCCGCGGCATGGGCCAAAATCGGGTCGGCCAGAACGACTGCGAGTGGCAAGGCAACCGCGCCTTTAAGGAACAGACGGCGATCTTCATCCGTGGCCTTCGGCGGCGGGCCGAGATGGTCGTTTACGCCACATCCGTCAAGCGTGCACATATTCAAGCCTCCTCTGTCTTGTTACGATCAGGCGTTTTTTCAGGTTGTATTTTGCATGATGCTCTTCGCGTCATCATTTCGCAAGATGCGAAGAATTTGCAAATCACACGCGCGTCATAAATCCCTGTCATCGCAAAGAGTACGCGCCCAAATCCGTTACGGATCAACCCCTTGTATGATCATGGCGGCAATTGTCATCAAAATGCCCCCTTGCCCCGGCCCCGCTTGCCTGCTTTAACAAGCCGACTGCAATCGTGCTGCAATTCATCCCGAGGAAATCATGCGTACTATCGAAACGGTTCTTTTTGATCTGGGCGGCGTTCTGGTCGATTGGGACCCCCGGCATCTGTATCGCAAGATTTTCACCGACCCGGCCGAAATGGAACGCTTCCTGACCGAAATCTGTCATCCGCACTGGAATTTCCTGCATGACAAGGGTGCGCTTCGCTTTGCCAAATCAATCCCCGATCTTCAGCATCGCTATCCGGAATATAGCGATCAGATCGCGGCATGGATGGAACGCTGGCCGGAAATGATGAAAGGCTCGATTGACCGCACCGTTCACATCCTGGAAGAACTGAAATCGCGCGGCAATGTGCGTTTGTTTGCCCTGACCAACTGGTCGGCGGATACCTGGCCGCATGCGATTGAACGGTTCGGTTTCCTAAGCCATTTCGAAGGCATTCTGGTATCAGGTCAGGAAAAACTGGCCAAGCCCGATCCACAGATTTTCGATCTGACGGCAGCACGTTTCAAACTTGATCCGCGCGAAACCCTGTTTATCGATGACAGCGAAAAGAACATTCAGCAGGCGCGCGAAATGGGCTTTGCCACCCACTGGTTCCGTGACCCGATCCGCCTGCGCCGTGACCTGATGGAATATGGTCTTCTGTAATCGCGGACCGAACCAGAATGACAAAGGGCGCCACACCGGGCGCCCTTTTTTGTGCGATGGTCAGCCGATCAGTGGCGCTTGGCTGTCAGGTAATTGGCAAAGCACTGTTCGAAAACATATTTCCAGCCGCTTTCATACCCGTCGCGGACCATCGGGGCGATTTCACCCAGATTTTTCCAGTCCCAGTGTTTGAGCCGGATCACGCAACGGCCAAAGGCATTCTGCTCGAACGTGACGCTGATGCGGGTATAGGCCCCTTCTTCCCAGCCGGGATGCCAGGTAAAGGCAATATGCTCGCCCGCCTGCCAGATATCGACAGTCCCCCAGACCACAGGGTCGCGACCCTTGGCATGTTCAACGATCCTGCCACCAAGCCCGGGATTCATCTCGACCGATTTGCAGTTTTCGCGCGCCAGTGAATGGCTGTCGGTCGGCCACCAGTTGCCAAAGCCGTTGGTGAACGCCTCGAACGCATATTCGGGCTCGACCGGGACGGTAATTTCGACCCGGATCGGTTTCAGATCGTCGTCTTTGTGATCGGCTTCAGGCAGCATCGCGGCCAGTTCCCCACATGGTTTCCAGCAGCCCGGGCAACTGATCAAAATGATCAATCACGGCATGTGCCCCGGACTTGTTGAGCGTTTCAACATCGTGATAGCCCCAACTGACGCCAATGGCCAGCATTCCGGCAGCCCGCCCCATTTCAATGTCATAGGCCGTATCACCAATGATCACCGCATTGGGCGCATCGACACCGGTTTCATCCATCGCCGCATGCAACATCGATGGATGGGGCTTGGATGGATGATTGTCGCAGGTCTGAAGGGTAACAAACCGTCTTTCAAGCGCGTTGCGCGCCAGAACCGCATCAAGCCCGCGGCGCGCCTTGCCCGTCGCAACGCCCAAAAGCCAGTTGCGTGTGTCAAGTTCGGCCAGCATTTCGCGCACGCCGGGGAAAAGCGGCTCGTAAAAATCCGGGGTCTGGCGCAATTCAAGGAATGCCGCCTTATAGGCCGCGGTAACGCCTTCGATAATCGCGTCATCAAGCATGCCCGGTGTGGCAAGCTTGCGGATCGCTTCGGGCAGGCTCAGACCGATGATGGTACGTGTCTTTTCAAGGCCGGGGCAATCAAGGTCATGTGCGGCAAAGGCATGATCCATGCAATGCGCAATCGCATGCTGGCTATCAACCAGCGTGCCGTCACAATCAAATACCACAAGCCTGAGCGGATCGTTCGCCATCAAAAGTCATCCAGTTCTGTTTATATCGGGCCGGAGATTATTCCAAACTTCGCCAAATATCGAGTCTCTAGCCGATGCAACGCAGATGCATTTTTTGCTATGCGGCAAGCAATGGAAACCACTGGTGAATTTCATCCCGCTTTCGAACACCCCAAGGTAGGGATACGATAACAGGGTTGGCACGCGAACTGCGGAGGCAAATATGCTCACGCTTCGGGACTGCATCGATTTCAGCGATCTGCGCGAAGAAGAAATTCTCGCGATTGCCGAGTGTGAACACATCCCCCTTCTCACCGCCCTTGAGGAAGGCGAAAGCATGGTGCACACACCACGTGGCCGCAAACGGATCGCGGTCATGATCAAAAGCCAGGCCGAAATCTGCGAACGCACGGGAAACACGGTTCACGCCCAGCATTTACGCCGGGTTCACGATGCGTTTGTTAACCGTTTCGGTAAAATGGTCGCGCGCCCGTAACCAAACCATTTGTCATCAACGCCGTTGACAGGGACGAAAAAGCCGACGCAGTGCGTCGGCTTTTCGCGTTTCGGAAAGCTTTTTCGAACACCTATCTTTTGCGTGTTCTCGACGGCTTCGGCTTTGGCTTTACTTCCTTTTCCCGGTGGATTTCCGGGGTCAGGAATTTGGTCGGCGTTTTCGGATCGAAATTCAGCGCCTTGATGGTTGCGCTGAAATGTTCGGGCACCGGCGCCTCGATCACGACCCGATGGCCGGTCACCGGATGGGGAAAATCAATCGCACGCGCATGCAGATGCATCTGGTTTGACAGACCATCCATGAATGCTTTGGCCCCGCCATATTTACCATCGCCCAAGATCGGGCATTCCATTGCCTGGCAATGGGCGCGAAGCTGGTGGGTACGACCGGTCAGTGGCGACAGGGCAAGCCACGCTGCCCGACGCCCCGCACGGGCAAGCTGACGATAGATCGTCTGGGCCGATTTGCCCTCTTTCTCGTCGATCATCATCTTTTCGCCACCCTTGCCGCCATGTTTGGCAAGCGGCGCATCAATCAGGCCTTCGCGTTCATCGGGTGCGCCGGTAACAATCGCCCAATACAGTTTGCGCGTGGTTTTGTCCTTGAACGCCTTGGTCAGGGCATTGGCCGCCGATGCCGAACGTGCCAGCAGCAAAACCCCGCTGGTGTCCTTGTCAAGACGGTGAACAAGCTTCGGGCGTTCCTTGCTATCAAGTTTCAGCGCATCCAGCATGCCATCGACATGCAGGTCGGTATTGGTCCCGCCCTGCACCGCAAGCCCCGCGGGCTTGTTGATCGCAAGAACCACCTCGTCATAGAAAATGACGGAATCGCGCAGCGCCTGAAGTTCTTCCTCGGTCGCATCCGACTTGGACGGGCCTGATTTCACATGCTGTGCCGCGTTGGCCGCATCGTAATTGCCTTCGGCCCACGGCCCCAGTCCGCCACCCGACATGACCGGTGCGGGTGGAACACGCACTTCCTGTCCGGGCTCAAGCCGCTGATTGGCCTTGGCACGTTTGCCATCCACACGGATCTGGCCGCCACGCAGCAGCTTCTGAACCTGCCCAAAGGTAAATTCCGGGCAGTTCCGCTTGAACCAGCGATCAAGCCGCATTTCGGCTTCATCATTCTTAACCTTGCGCAGAGTGACACCACTCATTGCAGAACTCCCCTTACCAGCGCGATCGCGCCGAACAATGCTGCGATGCCAACGCAGACCGAAACCGCAACATAAAGCCCCGAAAGGCCAAGGTTGCCGCGTTCATATAAGGTCGCGACATCGAGCGAAAAAGTAGAAAACGTTGTAAACGCCCCCAAAAAGCCCGTCACAAGAAAGGCCCGCATTTCAGGACTGAGCGATAGCTTGACCGCCGAAAGCTCGATCAGAAGCCCCATGACAAAAGACCCGACGATATTGACCGTCAACGTCCCCCAGGGAAAACCGTGACCAAGCATCGCCCCCATAAAGGCCGAAACACCATATCGGGCAACCGCCCCGATAGCTCCGCCCAATGCGATGGATGCGATAAACAACGGTGAAAATTGCATGGCGCGGAACCTAGTCTTTCGGTTTTGAAAAGTCACGTGTGAAAACATCATAGGCGGGTCGCATAACAATACGCCAGGCCGCCCCGGCTCCAAAGGGAACACTCAGTTTTGCGGCACGGCCTGCTGACCGATCAGGGCAACGGTTGCCGCCATCCATGATTTCAGACGTTTTTCATTCTGGCCGAAATCGTCATTGCCATAAACCGACCGGGAATAGGCAAAGACACGGCTGCCCCCCTGTTCGCTGGGGATGACTTTAACATCAACCCAGTCGGGAAAACGGAATATTGGTGTCCGGGCAAGGAAACGCAATTCAAGCGACAGGCCATCGCCTTCAACCAGTTTCATGCCCAGCTCGCCCGCCGTTGCCTGCAAGGCGGTTGCAACGGTATCGGGTGCGGCGTCAAATGCCGGGCTTTGGGCATTCCGATGCGTCGATGGACATGCTTCAAGCGGACAGATCAGGAAATAGGTCGGCGACTTTGGCAGCTCGATATCCGGGCCCAGGCTGATATCCGCCGGTTCTCCTGCGACCAGCATACTGTCGAGCAATCCGCTAAAACGGATCACCGCAAAAGTCAGCCCGCCAACAAACAGAAGCCATGCAAGTACAATCGCCAAGCGTTTCACAAAAATTCCCCGTTCCCATTTTGTGAGACCTGCTCTACCGCAGGACTCCCTAAATACCGGTTAATTGTTGTAATTCGTCAAGTTAACAAATGCAAAAATGCCCGAACGAGATACTCGTTCGGGCATAATCTGGAAACCAGCAAGCCACATCGGGGGGGGAATGGGTGCGACTATCGATTTCCGCGGGCAACAGGCAGTGCGTTATGCCGCCTTCGGAAGCGGTGCGGCAGCAACATTGGCAATCGCGCGTTCCATGGCTTCCTCGGCATTTACGGCAAAACCGGATGCATCGATAACATCAACATCGGAAATACCGACAAAACCAAGAACCTGTTTCAGATACGGGGTCGCGAAGTCCGCCGGGCTGTTGACCGGAACGCCGCCGGTGGCAACAACGATATAGGCTTTCTTGCCTTCAAGCAGGCCTTTCGGGCCGTTTTCGGTATAGTTGAAAGTCACGCCGACGCGGGCGATCAGGTCAACCCATGCCTTAAGGGTCGACGGAACCGAGAAATTGTACATCGGCGCACCGATGACAACGACGTCGGATGCCTGAAGTTCGGCAACCAGTTTGTCGGAAACGGCGATCACGTCTTTCTGTGCGCCGGAACGGTTTTCAGCCGGGGTATAGAACGCGCCGACAATCTCGCCGGTCAGGGCCGGGATCGATTTATCGTTCAGGTCACGTTCAACAACGTTGGCAGCCGGGGTTGCGGCAACAATGCGTTCGATCAGCTTGGATGCGATCTGGCGCGAATTGGAATTTTCGCCGTTAACCGAGGCATTGATATGCAGGATCGAAGTCATGTGAATTCTCCAAGTCCGGGTTTGTTTCTGTTGCCCTGACTTTAACAGTTTCCATGACGATGATTATCTGATGTCTTTTCACCAGATTGTTGACCAAAAGAGAACAACACACCTGCCGGTTAGTCTTCACCGCGCTGCTTTTGACGTTCCCGGCGCAATTTGTCGAAATATTCGACCCGTTTTTTCAAATCACGTTCAAAACCGCGTTCGACCGGTTCATAAAAATTCTGGCGGCGCATGCCATCGGGAAAATAATTCTGCCCGGAAAAACCGTCTTCCTGATCATGGTCATAGGCATAGCCGGTGCCATATCCGATATCCTTCATCAGCTTGGTCGGGGCATTTAGGATATGGGCCGGCGGCATCAACGACCCGGTATCGCGCGCGACCTTCAATGACCGTTTATAGGCGGCATAACCGGCATTCGATTTGGGCGCCAGCGCCAGATAGATCACCGCCTGTGCCAGCGCCAGTTCACCTTCCGGGCTTCCGAGGCGTTCGTACGCCTCCCACGCACCCACGCAAATCTGCTGCGCCTGCGGATCGGCAAGTCCGATATCCTCGACCGCCATGCGGGTGATGCGGCGTGCGACAAATTTCGGGTCCTCGCCCCCGGCTAGCATGCGGTTAAACCAGTACAGGGCCGCATCCGGGTCCGACCCGCGCACCGATTTATGCAGGGCACTGATCAGGTTGTAATGACTGTCATCGCCCTTGTCATAAAGCGGCATGCGCTTTTGCACCGTGCGCGACAGTTCGGCAACGCCAAGCGGGCCATCGTCGCTGGGCGGCAACAGAAACAGTTCTTCGGCAAGGTTCAGCAAATAGCGCCCGTCACCATCGGCCATGGCACGCAGCGTGACCCGTGCCTCGGGCGACAGGGGCAACTCGAACCCCATTTCCTTTTCCGCCCGCACCAGAAGCTCTTCAAGCCCCTGATCATCCAACCGTTTAAGCACCAGCACCTGACAGCGTGACAGCAATGCCGCGTTCAGTTCGAACGACGGGTTTTCGGTTGTCGCCCCGATCAGGGTAATGGTGCCGTCTTCAACGAATGGCAGGAAGCTGTCCTGCTGGGCCTTGTTGAAACGGTGGATTTCGTCGATGAATAACAGGGTCGACGCCCCGGTTGCCCGCCGCCCGCGTGCCCGGTCAAACACCTTGCGCAGGTCGGCAACCCCGGAAAAGATCGCCGAAAGCGGTTCAAACGCCATATCGGCAACATTGGCCATCAGGCGGGCCAGTGTTGTCTTGCCACAACCGGGCGGCCCCCAAAGAATCACCGATGGCACCCGCCCGGTATTGATCATCCGCGTGATCGGCCCGTCATCCCCAAACAGGTGCCCCTGCCCGACGACTTCATCCAGCTTTGCCGGACGCAGCCTGTCGGCCAAGGGCCGGGATGCCTGACTTTCAAACAGTGATACCATGTAGGGCCTTTGATCCTTGGTAAGCGTTGCGGCGGCCGGTTACAGCGTGAATTCAGCGGTCAGAACCTTGCCATCGCGTTTGACCGCAATCGACCATTCACGGGCGCGTTCGCCAGCCTTCACAACTTCCGTCAGGCGGGCCACCGTGTCAATCGGCACCCCATTGACCTCGACGATATAATCGCCGGGCTGGATGCGCGCCCGCCGCGCAAGGCTGTCGCGTTTTACAGCAAGGACGACCACACCGTTGCTTAGCGTATCGATGCCAATTTCATCGGCAAGTGCGGGGTTCACATTGGCGATTTTTGATCCACTGAACGGATTGCGACCCTCGACCTCGGTTTCATCGCGCGCCGGCAGTTCCGGGGCGACTTCAAGCGGCATCCGGAGCATCACTTCCTGCCCCTTGCGCAGCACGGAAAGTTCCGCATCGTGATCAAGTTCCAGCGTCGCGATACGGAATTTAAGCTCGTTCGGGTTATCGACCGGCAGACCATTCACCGCAATCACGACGTCACCGGGCAGCAGCCCGCCCCGATTGGCCGGGCTGCCCTGGCGTACTTCGTTGATCAGAACACCGTGCGGGCGATCCAGATCAAGCGACGATGCCAGATCGGCGGTCACCGACTGCCCGGCTGCTCCCAGCCACGGGCGACGCAAATCGCCACTGATCAGGCCGCGCATCACCACCTTGACCATATTGACCGGAACGGCAAAACCAATGCCGTTCGATCCGCCCGATTTGGTAAAGATCGCCGAGTTTACCCCGATCAGCTTGCCATCGATATCGACAAGCGCCCCGCCGGAATTCCCCGGGTTGATCGCGGCATCGGTCTGGATAAAGGATTGGTAATCCTGCCCCGTGACACCGGCACGTGCCAATGCGGAAACAATGCCGCTGGTGACGGTCTGCCCGACCCCGAACGGGTTGCCGATGGCAAGGACCAGATCACCGACTTCGACCGCGTCGGAGTCGCCAAGGGTAATCGCCGGCAATTCATCCTTCACATCGCGCAGGCGCAGAACGGCAAGGTCGGTGCGTTCGTCCGAACCAACCAGTTCGGCATCGAATTCGCGATTGTCATGCAGAACGACGCGAATTTCGCTGGCCCCTTCGATCACGTGGTGGTTGGTCACGATTGTGCCATCCGACGAGACAATCACCCCGGAACCAAGCGAGCGTTCAACCCGTTGGCGCGGTGCGCCAAATGCCCCGCCAAAACGGTCGCCAAAGAACTGGCGGAAGAACGGATCGTTGAAAAACGGGCTGCGTTGCTGGGTGGTGACGACCTTTTTGGTATAGATATTGACCACGGCCGGGGCGGTTTGCTTCACCAGCGGCGACAGGGACATCTTTATTTCGGTCTGGCTTTCGGGCAGGCGCCGATCCTGTGCCGATGCCAACCCAATCTGGCCAAACATGGCCCCCGATACAATCATGATCCCGGTCATGACGGTCGCAATCAATCGTGCCTGCACGTCGAACTCTCTCTTTTCTTCATAAAGCCAGCGCATCTATCCCTTGATAGAACAAAATCGGCCGTATCAAGGGATACATGCCCCGATCAGGGCGGAAAACAGTCTGGTCGGGTTCTAGATCCCCGACAGAAATTAGGGTGATCAGGATTTGCGCGCAACCTTGGCGGAAATATGATGAATTTCGAAATATTTCCAATGCGCGATAATGCCAAAAGAAAACGGGCGGTACCATTGGCACCGCCCGTTTCTATCTTAAAGGCCGAAACGTTGCTTATTCAGCAGACGCTTCTTCGCCTTCGCCCTCTGCTTCAAGGCGAGCACGGTCTTCCGCGCCTTTTGCTTCCGGGTTGCGATCAACGAGTTCGATCACAGCAACCGGAGCAGCATCGCCATAACGGAAGCCAGCCTTGAGAACGCGGGTGTAACCACCCGAACGCTCTTTGTAGCGATCAGCAATTTCGCCGAACAGCTTGGCAACGACTTTCTCGTCACGCAGGATCGAAATGGCCTGACGGCGTGCATGCAGGTCGCCCCGCTTGCCCAGCGTAATCAGTTTTTCGACATACGGGCGAAGATCCTTGGCCTTCGGAAGAGTGGTTTTGATCTGCTCGTGGGTGAGCAGCGAAACCGCCATGTTAGAGAACATCGCCTTACGATGGGACGACGTACGATTAAGCTTACGGCCTTGCATACCGTGACGCATAGGAACTCTCCTTATTGCCTTGGCTTCGCTCACGAAACCGATTGTGATACCGCGCCGCCACCCTGATTAAATCAGGTCATGCACGTGCGGTTTTGGGCACCAGCCCGCCAGAAATTCCGAAAACCGGGTTTCTGGTTGGGGCAGAACGCCTGCCCCGGCAGTCCAAAGTACCGACCCGAAGGCCGAAGATCCGTTCTTAGAACGGGTCTTCGAACTTGCGAGCGAGTTCTTCGATGTTTTCCGGCGGCCAACCGCCGACTTCCATACCAAGATGCAGACCCATCTGAGCCAGAACATCCTTGATTTCGTTCAGCGACTTACGGCCGAAGTTCGGCGTACGAAGCATTTCTGCTTCGGTTTTCTGAACCAGATCACCGATATAGATGATGTTGTCGTTCTTGAGGCAGTTTGCCGAACGGACCGACAGCTCGAGCTCGTCGACCTTGCGCAGCAGATTGCGGTTGAACGGCAGTTCGTCTTCTTTCTTCTCTTCGACAACCGCTTCCGGCTCGTCGAAGTTGACGAACAGCGACAACTGGTCCTGAAGGATACGGGCAGCAAGTGCCATTGCATCTTCCGGGGTGACCGAGCCGTTGGTTTCAACGGTCAGCGACAGCTTGTCATAATCGGTATCCTGACCAACACGGGTGTTTTCCACCTTGTAGGCCACTTTACGGATAGGGCTGAAGATTGCATCAATCGGAATAAGACCGATCGGCGCATCCGACGAACGATGCGAGGTCGCAGCAACATAGCCTTTACCGTTATCAACGGTGAATTCGATGTTCAGCGTCGCACCATCATCAAGATGGCACAGCTCGAGATCCGGGTTAAGGATTTCGATGTCGGCACCGGTTTCGATCTGACCCGCGGTGACAGCACCCGGACCGGTCGCTTTAAGCGCCATTTTCTTCGGACCTTCGGCATGCATGCGCACACCCATGGTCTTGATATTCAGGATGATGTCGGTGACATCTTCACGCACGCCCGGGATCGACGAAAATTCGTGCAATACACCGTCGATCTGGATCGCAGTAACCGCCGAACCCTGGAGCGACGACAGCAGAATGCGACGCAGCGCGTTACCCAGAGTCTGACCAAAACCGCGCTCCAGCGGTTCCGCCACGATCGTACCGATGCGGCTGGCATCCGTACCCGGAGTAACATCAAGCTTGGTCGGCTTAATCAGTTCCTGCCAGTTCTTTTGAATCACGAGACCCACCTTCGCAACTGGAGCCTATGGTAAGGGGGGCACAAAATTGGCCCCCGCGAGAAACGCGAAGAGGCCCGGTCGCCCGGGCCCAAACGCGGGGTCGTCCGCAGATCGGCGCGATTAGACGCGGCGACGTTTACGCGGACGGCAACCGTTGTGCGGAATCGGCGTTACGTCTTTGATCGACGTAATGGTGAAACCAACCGCCTGCAGCGCACGAAGAGCAGATTCACGTCCCGAACCCGGGCCTTTAACCTGAACTTCAAGGGTTTTCATGCCGTGTTCAGCAGCTTTTTTACCTGCGTCTTCAGCAGCAATCTGTGCAGCATACGGGGTCGATTTACGCGAACCGCGGAAACCCATACCACCAGCGGTCGACCAGGAAATGGTGTTACCCTGAACGTCGGTGATGGTGATCATGGTGTTGTTGAAGGTCGCGTTTACGTGCGCGATACCGTTCGTAATGTTCTTCCGCTCGCGGCGACGCACGCGAGTCTGAGGAGCTTTTGCCATTGTCTGTCCCCTACCTTACTTCTTCTTGCCAGCGATCGGCTTAGCCGGGCCCTTGCGGGTGCGGGCGTTGGTGTGGGTACGCTGACCGCGTACCGGGAGACCGCGACGATGACGCAGACCGCGATAGCAGCCCAGGTCCATCAGACGTTTAATGTTCATTGCGGTTTCACGACGAAGGTCGCCTTCGACGGTGTAATCAGCGTCGATGACTTCACGCACCTTGAGAACCTGGTCATCAGAGAGCTGATGAACGCGGGTTGCTGCTTCGATGCCAACCTTTGCGCAAATTTCTTTAGCTTTCGCCGGGCCAATGCCGGTGATGTAGGTAAGCGCAATCACGACACGCTTAGCGGTCGGGATGTTTACGCCAGCAATACGAGCCACTGTGTGAGACTCCTGTTTCCTGTTAACAAACCCTGCGGCAGATCCGGTAGGACGGGGCGCTGCAAAAGCGGGCCAGCAATACTGCCAACCCGCCAGCAAAAAAATGCCCTGCCCGGGAAATTACCCCAGGATGGCTTCTATCTCGCGCGTAACTTCGTCGATTTCGGCCATCCCGTCAACTGTTTTCAGCTTACCGGCATTCTCATAGTAGGGAATGATCGGTGCTGTCTGCTTGTGATAAGCTTCCAGTCGCGATGTGACCGTCTCGGCATTGTCATCCGCACGGCGTTTGAATTCGGTGCTGCCACATACGTCGCACACACCGTCCTGCTTGGGTTTCTGGAACTCGTCATGGTATCCCTGCCCGCATTTCGCGCAGGTGTAGCGACCAACGATACGTGCCACAAGGGCGGCATCGTCAACCCGCAACTCGATCACATAATCAAGTGCCAGTCCCTTGGTTTCCAGCATCACATCCAGGGCATGTGCCTGGGCTGTGGTGCGCGGAAAACCATCCAGAATGAAACCGTTCTTGGTATCGTCCTGGTCAAGTCGTTCGGAAATCAGACCGATCATCAGATCGTCGGAGACGAGCTTGCCCGCATCCATGACTTCCTTTGCCTTCTGCCCCAGCTCGGTACCGGCGGCGACCGCTGCGCGCAGCATGTCACCGGTCGAAAGCTGAATCATGCCGCGTCCGGTTTCAAGACGCTTTGCCTGGGTCCCTTTGCCAGCACCCGGAGGGCCAAGAAGGATAATGTTCATTGTCGTCCCCCTGACGGTCTTGGTGGCGCCGCCTTAGCGGCGGCGTCCACGCAATTTGGATTTCTTGATCAGGCCTTCATACTGGTGAGCCAGCATATGCGACTGGATCTGTGCTACGGTATCCATGGTTACCGTGACAACGATCAGCAAGCTAGTCCCACCAAAGTAGAACGGCACAGACCATTCGGCGATCAGCAGTTCCGGCAGGATACAGACAAATGCCAGATAAGCCGCACCGATGACCGTCAGACGGGTCAGGATGAAATCCAGATAGTTGGCGGTATTCTTGCCCGGACGGATGCCCGGAATGAAGCCGCCATGTTTTTTCAGGTTGTCTGCCGTATCTTCCGGGTTGAAAACAACCGCGGTGTAGAAGAAGGCAAAGAAGACGATAAGCGCGATATACAGACCGATATAAAGCGGCTGGCCACGGCCAAGCAGTGCTGTCACGGTGCTGAGCCACACAGGCGCATCCGCACCGGCAGTGAACTGTGCAACCGAAAGCGGCATCAGCAGAAGCGAGCTTGCAAAGATCGGCGGAATAACGCCGGCCGTGTTGATCTTGAGCGGCAGGTGCGAGCTCTGACCTTCCATGACCTTCATGCCGACCTGGCGTTTCGGGTACTGGATCAGAACACGGCGCTGCGCACGTTCGACGAACACGATGAAGGCAATGACAGCAACAGCCAGCACGAGGATCGCAACGATCACCAGTGCCGAAATCGCACCGGTACGGCCCAGTTCAAGGGTACCCGCAATCGCTGCCGGAAGGCCCGCAACAATGCCGGTAAAGATGATAAGCGAAATGCCGTTACCGATACCGCGCTGGGTGATCTGTTCGCCCAGCCACATCAGGAACATGGTGCCGCCAACAAGCGTCACGACCGCGGTAAAGCGGAAGAACATGCCCGGATCATGAACCGCAGAGCCGGTTGAACCGCTCATGCTTTCAAGACCAACGGCAATGCCCCACGCCTGGATCGTGGCGATCAGAACGGTCAGATAACGGGTATATTGATTAATCTTTTTACGCCCCTGCTCGCCCTCTTTTTTCATAGCCTCAAGGCTTGGCGAAACAGTGGTCATCAGTTGAATGATGATCGAGGCAGAGATATAAGGCATGATGTTCAGCGCGAAGATGGTCATACGCCCAAGCGCACCACCAGCAAACATGTCAAACATGCCCAGGACGCCACCAGCATTCTGCTGGAAAATATCAGCAAGAATGGACGGGTCAACGCCGGGAATAGGAATATAGGTTCCCAGACGGTAAACTATAAGCGCGCCCAAAGTGAACCAGATACGCTTTTTAAGCTCGGTTGCCTTAGAAAAAGACGACCAGTTCAGGTTCGCGGCAAGCTGCTCGGCGGCCGATGCCATGCACTCATCTCCCAATACGCTAAAACTGGAGGGTCCGGTCCCGTAATCTTGGGAACCGGACCCTCACGTAGTCATAGAGGCTTATTCTGCGGTTTCTGCTGCGACGACCGGAGCAAGAACCTTGACCGAACCACCAGCTTTCTCGACGGCTTCGATAGCCGACTTGGAAGCACCGGTAACTTCGATGTTCAGTTTCGCTTTCAGTTCGCCTTTGGCGAGCAGACGCAGACCGTCTTTCTGCGGACGGGCCAGGCCTTTTTCGACCAGAACTTCGATGGTGACATTCGCACCTTCTTCAAGAACACCGTTATCAACGGCGGTCTGAAGGGTACCAAGGTTCACAACACCGAACAGTTTCCGGAACGGATTTTTAAAGCCGCGCTTCGGAAGACGACGGTAGATTGGCATCTGCCCGCCTTCGAAGCCATTGATCGCTACACCGGAACGGGAAGTCTGACCCTTCTGGCCTGCGCCAGAAGTTTTGCCTTTGCCCGAACCGATACCGCGACCGACGCGGGTGCGCGCCTTGCGGGCACCCGGGTTATCGGCAAGTTCGTTGAGTTTCATTAATCAACACCTTTTCGATCTGGGGGCCAATCAGGCCTCGTCCACGCGGACGAGGTGCTTGACCTTGGCGATCATACCGCGAACAGCCGGAGTATCTTCCAGCTCACGAGTCCGGTGCAGTTTGTTCAGGCCAAGACCCACAAGGGTCTGGCGCTGATCAGCCGGACGTCCGATCGGCGAACCCGTCTGGGTAACGCGTACGGTCGCTTTTTTCTTAGCAGCCATATCGAATTACTCCTTTTCGAGAACGGCGGCCGCAGCCGAACCGCTATCGCGACGGGCAACGATCTCGCCAACCTTCAGGCCGCGTTTTGCAGCGACCTGACGCGGTGAAGCGCCGTTGACCAGAGCGTCAAGAGTTGCACGGATAACGTTGTGCGGGTTGTTCGAACCGGTGCATTTGGACACGACGTCCTGAACACCCATGGTTTCGAAAACTGCGCGCATCGCACCGCCAGCAATGATACCGGTACCAGCCGGAGCAGAACGGAGAATAACCCGACCTGCACCAAAGTGGCCCTGCACATCGTGGTGAAGGGTACGGCCTTCACGCAACGGAACGCGGATCATGTTGCGCTTGGCTGCTTCGGTAGCCTTGCGGATCGCTTCCGGAACTTCACGGGCTTTACCCGTGCCGTATCCGACGCGACCGCGCTGGTCACCGACGACAACCATTGCGGAGAAAGCAAAGCGACGGCCGCCCTTAACGACTTTCGCGACGCGGTTGATACCAACCAGCTTGTCGACGAGTTCGTTTTCTTCACGGGCTTTCGGCGCCTGCTGCTGCTGTTGTGTATTCTGATTACGTGCCATGGTCGTGCTCCTTAGAAGTCCAGACCGCCCTCACGGGCGGCATCGGCCAGAGCTTTCACCCGGCCATGGAACAAATACCCGCCACGATCGAATACGACCGTTTTCACACCAGCGGCAACGGCACGTTCGGCAATAGCTTTACCGACCAGCACAGCTGCTTCGGCATTGCTGCCTTTGCCACCGAGATCTTTCTCGGCCGACGATGCGCAGGCAAGGGTCTTGCCTGCCAGATCGTCGATGATCTGTGCATAGATATGCGCGTTGGAACGGTGCACGCTGAGGCGCGGGCGACCGGCCGCTTTCTGGCGGATCGCAAAACGAACGCGGCGTTTGCGGCGCTCGAAGAGGTTTCTCGCGTTTTTCATCGTGCCAGTCCTTACTTCTTCTTGCCTTCTTTGCGCAAGATATACTCGCCTTCGTAACGGACACCTTTGCCTTTGTAAGGCTCCGGACCGCGCCAGCCGCGTGCATTTGCAGCGAACTGACCAACGAGCTGTTTATCTGCGCCAGAGATGGCGATAAGGGTCGGCTTTTCTGCGACGACGTTAAGACCCGCGGGGATCTCCATTTCCACGTCATGAGAGAAGCCAAGCTGCAGAACCAGTTTATTGCCCTGGACCTGCGCACGGTAACCAACACCGGTGATTTCCAGTTTCTTGGTGAAGCCGTCCGAAACCCCGGTTACGAGGTTTGCGATATTGGCACGGGTGGTACCCCAAAGGGCACGTGCGCGCTTGCTATCGTTGGCCGGTTTCACGGTGATCTGGTTGTCATCCTGTGAAACAGTTACGTCCGAGGTCAGCGGCAGACGAAGCTCACCGAGCTTGCCTTTTGCACTGATCTGTTCTTCGGTCAGGGTGATGGTAACGCCGTTAGGCACGACCACCGGGTTTTTTCCTACTCGCGACATCGTTGGCCCTCCTTAGAATACCTTGCAGAGGATTTCGCCGCCGACATTCTGCTCGCGAGCCTCCTGATCCGACAGAACCCCTTTCGGAGTGGACAGGACTGCGATGCCCAGGCCGTTGTAAACTTTCGGAAGATCTTTGATCTTCGAATAGACACGACGACCAGGGGTCGAGACGCGGTCGATCTGCTTAATCACGCCTTCGCCCTCAAAATATTTGAGTTCGATGTTGATTTCGCTGACGCCCTTGCGAATTTCATTAATGCTGTAACCGCGGATATAACCTTCGCGCTGGAGAACATCCAGCACACCGGTACGCAGTTTTGAAGCCGGCGAAGCAACGCTGGATTTACCAACGCGCTGACCGTTGCGGATACGCGTGAGCATATCGCCTACGGGATCAGTCATCGACATGTGATGTCCTCCTTACCAGCTCGACTTCACCATGCCCGGGATCTGACCACGCGAAGCAAGTTCACGAAGGGCGATACGGGACAGGCGGAATTTGCGATAGACACCGCGCGGACGACCGGAAACCTGGCAGCGAATACGCTGACGGATACGGGCCGAGTTGCGTGGCAGCTGGGCGAGTTTGATCACAGCCGCGATACGATCCTCAGGGGACGTCTCGCGGTTGCTGATGACCGCTTTAAGGGCGGCACGCTTGGCAGCATGCTGCTTAGCCAGGCGCTCACGTTTAAGTTCGCGCTGAACGGCGCTTTTCTTGGCCATGGGCCAACCTCCAGTTAGTTTCCGAACGGAAGATCAAAGCCCTTGAGAAGGGCGAGAGCTTCGGCGTCGGACTTTGCCGTGGTGCAAATGATGATGTCCATCCCGCGAACCGAGTCGACTTTGTCGTACTCGACTTCAGGAAAGACGAACTGTTCCTTGAGGCCCATGGCAAAGTTGCCACGACCATCGAAGGATTTTTTGTTCAGGCCGCGGAAGTCACGAACGCGCGGAAGCGCGACAGTGACCAGACGGTCCAGGAACTCGTACATACGGTCGCGACGCAGGGTCACTTTACAACCGATGTTCATGCCTTCACGAAGCTTGAAAGCCGCTACCGACTTTTTCGCTTTGGTGAAGATAGGCTTCTGACCGGTGATGGCAGTAAGATCTGCTGCCGCACCTTCCAGCTTCTTGCGATCCTGGGTGGCGTCGCCGACACCCATATTGATCACGATCTTCTCGAGGCGCGGAACCTCCATGGAGTTCTCGTAGGAGAACTCCTTCTGGAGTGCGTCACGCACCACTTCTTTGTAATGTTCGCGCAGGCGCGTCATTTTTCCGTCCCTCAGTTGTCGATGACTTCGCCGCTGAGCTTCGCTACGCGAACCTTGCGACCATCATCGAGGGTCTTGAAACCGACGCGGGTCGGCTTGTTTTCTTTCGGGTCGACAATCGCCACGTTGGAAACGTTGATTTTCGCTTCCTTCTCGACGATGCCGCCAGCATCAGCACCGGTCGGACGCTGGTGACGTTTCACCAGGTTGATGCCCGAAACCAGAACTTTGTTCTCGGTCGGGAAAGCGGCGATAACTTCGCCGGTTTTCCCTTTGTCTTTACCCGTAAGAACAATGACGCGATCACCCTTTTTAATCTTGGCAGCCATTACAGCACCTCCGGGGCAAGCGAAATGATCTTCATGTAACCACGCGAACGAAGTTCACGGGTCACCGGGCCGAAAATACGCGTACCGATAGGCTCACCGTTCGCATTAATAAGAACGGCAGCATTACGGTCAAAGCGGATCGCCGAACCATCGGAACGACGAATTTCCTTTGCGGTCCGAACGATGACAGCTTTGTGAACTGCACCCTTCTTAACACGACCGCGCGGAATGGCTTCCTTGACGGAAACCACGATAACATCACCGACATTAGCGGTTTTGCGCTTCGAGCCGCCCAGCACCTTGATGCACTGAACACGGCGAGCGCCGCTATTATCGGCAACGTCCAGATTGGACTGCATCTGGATCATGGGTTTACCCCTTGACTATGGTTGGGCTGAGGACTCACTCCTCGACCACTACTTCCCAAGACTTCAATTTCGAGATCGGCCGGCATTCGCGAATACGAACGACGTCACCCGTCTTGAAGCGGTTCTCTTCATCATGCGCGTGGAATTTCTTCGACTTGCGCACATACTTTTTATACAGCGGGTGCATGACCTGGCGTTCCACACGGACCACCACGGTCTTGTCGTTTTTTGTCGAAACGACTGTCCCCTGCAATACACGCCTCGGCATGTGTCTTAACTCCTATGCGTGTCCAGTTAGGCCGCAGTAGCACCCTTCTCGTTTCCGAGAAGGGTTTTGATGCGGGCGATATCACGGCGGACCTTACGGACCTGCGCAGTGTTCTCGAACTGACCGGAAGCCTGCTGGAAACGCATATTGAACGATTCCTTACGCAGGTCGAGCAGCATCTGTTTTAGTTCATCAGCGCTTTTCGCGCGGAGATCAGCAATTTTCATCACTAATTACTCCCCTTCACCAAGACGCGTGACAAACTTGGTCTTGATCGGCAATTTTGCCGCTGCGAGCTCGAAAGCCCGACGTGCAAGATCCAGCGGAACACCGTCAAGTTCAAACATAATCCGACCCGGTTTTACGCGTGCCGCCCAATATTCGACCGAGCCTTTGCCTTTACCCTGACGGACTTCAGCAGGCTTCTGCGATACCGGGAGATCCGGGAAAACACGGATCCACACACGGCCCTGACGGCGCATGTGGCGGGTGATCGCGCGGCGAGCCGCTTCGATCTGACGCGCCGTTATACGCTCCGGCTCCAAGGCTTTCAAGCCATAAGCGCCGAAATTAAGTTCCGTACCACCTTTGGCCTCACCTTTAAGGCGACCTTTGTGTGCTTTACGGAACTTTGTACGTTTTGGAGAAAGCATCTCTCTATCTCCTTACTTACGACCTGAACCAGCCGACTCGAGCGCTTTACGCTCTGAAGCCAACGGATCGTGAGCCATGATTTCGCCCTTGAAGATCCAGACCTTCAGACCGCAAACACCATAGGTGGTGTGAGCTTCCGAAGTGCCATAATCAACGTCCGCACGCAGGGTATGCAGCGGAACGCGACCTTCACGGTACCATTCGGTACGAGCGATTTCAGCACCACCAAGACGACCAGCAGCATTAATACGAATGCCACCAGCACCGAGACGGATTGCGTTCTGAACCGAGCGCTTCATCGCGCGACGGAACGAAACACGGCGCTCAAGCTGCTGGGCGATGTTATCAGCGACCAGCTTGGCATCGATTTCCGGTTTACGGATTTCGATGATGTTAACCTGCACTTCCGACTTGGTCAGTTTCTGCAGATCGTTCTTGAGCTTCTCGATGTCCTGGCCTTTTTTCCCGATCACAACACCCGGACGGGCGGAGTGGATCGAAATGCGGGCTTTTTTCGCCGGACGTTCGATAATCACCTTCGAAACACCCGCCTGTTTCAGACGGTCGAAGATGTATTTACGGATCGCCAGATCTTCATGAAGAAGGCCAGCGAAATCGGACTTGTTGGCGTACCAGCGGGAATCCCAGGTACGGTTAATGCCAACGCGCAGACCGATCGGATTTACTTTCTGACCCATTACTCGGCCTCCTCACGTTCGCAGACGACGATGCGCATGTTGGAGAACGGCTTGACGATCTTGCCAACGCGACCGCGTGCGCGGGCCCGCCAACGTTTCATCACGAATGCCTTACCAACAGTCGCCTCTTTGATATAGAGACGGTCGACATCAAGCTGGTGGTTGTTCTCGGCGTTAGCAATCGCCGATTCCAGCAGCTTTTTGACGTCCTGCGAAATGCGTTTATTGGAGAAGGTGAGCTCTGCCAAAGCAGCCTCTGCCTTCATACCACGGATCGACTCGGCGACGAGGTTGAGCTTACGCGGGGAAATGCGTACTGCCCGGAGCGAAGCCGCGGCCTCGTTATCCGCCAGCCGACGGATGTCAGCTTTTTTACCCATCGTTACTTCCTCTTCGCCTTCTTGTCGGCCGCGTGACCATAGTAGGTACGGGTCGGCGAAAACTCGCCGAACTTATGACCGATCATATCTTCGTTCACAAGTACCGGCAGAAACTTCTGGCCATTGTAAACCCCAAAGGTGAGGCCTACGAATTGCGGCAAAATCGTCGAGCGCCGCGACCAGGTCTTAATTACCTCATTCCGGCCTGAAGCACGGACTGTTTCGGCTTTCTTAAGAAGGTATCCGTCTACAAACGGACCCTTCCAAACGGAACGCGCCATAGTCTAGCCTCCTCCGTTAGCTCTTATGACGACGGCGCATGATGAGCGCGTCAGTCTTTTTGTTCGAGCGGGTACGTTTGCCCTTGGTAGGCTTGCCCCACGGCGTAACCGGGTGACGACCACCCGAAGTGCGACCTTCACCACCACCATGCGGGTGATCGATCGGGTTCATGGCAACACCACGAACCGAAGGACGCTTGCCAAGCCAGCGATTGCGGCCTGCTTTACCAAGGTTTGTGTTCTGCTGGTCCTGGTTGGACACGGCACCGATGGTAGCCATGCATTCACCACGAACCAAACGTACCTCACCGGAGGACAGCTTAAGCTGGGCGTAACCCTGGTCCTTGCCGACAAGCTGCACATAGGTGCCTGCCGAACGTGCGATCTGACCACCTTTACCGGCTTTCAGTTCGACGTTATGGACGATGGTACCGACCGGAATATTCTTCAGCGGTGCGGCATTACCCGGCTTAATGTCTACGCGTTCGGCAGCAACAACGTTGTCGCCGACAGCAAGACGCTGCGGTGCGAGGATGTAGGCCAACTCGTCATCGGAATAACGAACCAGGGCGATGAACGCCGTGCGGTTCGGATCATATTCCAGACGTTCGACCGTACCGACGACATCAAACTTGGTACGTTTGAAGTCGATGATGCGGTAACGACGCTTGTGACCACCACCAATACGGCGGGCGGTGATACGACCAGAGTTGTTACGGCCACCTTTCTTGCGAAGACCTTCGGTCAACGCTTTGATCGGCTTGCCCTTGTGGAGATCGGAACGATCGACAAGAACCAGCTGACGGCGACCAGGAGAGGTTGGTTTAAACTTCTTCAAAGCCATGTCTTAGATTCCCGTCGTCACGTCGATGGACTGACCCTCTTCGAGGGTAACCATCGCTTTCTTGAAATCGCTCCGGCGACCGACAGTACCGCGAAAACGCTTGGTCTTGCCTTTTACCACAGAGGTATTGACCGCCTTGACCTTCACCCCGAACAGACCCTCCACAGCAGCCTTGATCTCCGGCTTGGTGGCGTCGATCGCAACTTTGAACGCAACTGCGTTGTGTTCAGAAATCAGCGTCGACTTTTCAGTGATATGCGGGGCGCGGATGACTTCGTACATCCGCTCTTTGCTGATGATCGTCATTTGAGACGTGCCTCCAACGCTTCGACCGCACCCTTGGTCAGCACCAGGGTGTCACGGCGCAGGATGTCATAGACGTTAGCACCAATCTCGGGCAGCACATCAATCTGCGGGATGTTGCGCGCAGCGCGTGCAAAGCCCTCATTGACCTGCGAACCGTCGATGATCAGTGCAGATTTCCAGCCGAGCTTAGCGAAAACTGCGACCAGATTCTTGGTTTTGGCGTCCGAGAATTCCGCGGAGTCCAGAACGATAAGCTTACCGTCCTTTGCTTTGGCCGACAGAGCGGTTTTCAGCGCGAGCTTACGGAATTTCTTGGTCAGATCGTGCGAATGATCGCGAACACGCGGACCATGCGCTACACCACCACCACGGAACTGTACGGCTTTCCGGGAACCGTGACGTGCACCGCCACTACCCTTCTGACGTACGAACTTTTTCGTGGTCGCAGAGATCTCGCTCTTTTCCTTGACCTTATGGGTCCCGGCGCGACGCTTTGCCAGCTGCCAGTTCACCATGCGGTGAAGGATGTCACGACGAACGTCCAGACCAAAGATCTCTTCTGCAAGATCGATGTTACCTGCCTTGGACGCGTCAAGTTTCAGAATATCGTGCTTCATGATGCTTATTCCTTATCCTCGGCGGCAGCTTCTTCAGCAGCCGGGGCAGCAGCACCCTTAAGCGCGGCCGGGAACGGCAGACCTTCCGGTGCAGCACGTTTCACAGCATCCTTAACAAGGACATACGCACCAGCATGACCCGGAACAGCACCGTGAACCAGAACAAGACCCTTGTCAGCGTCGGTAGAGACGATTTTCAGGGACTGAACGGTAACGCGAGCCGCACCCATGTGACCAGCCATCTTCTTACCTTTGAAGACGCGGCCCGGATCCTGGCACTGACCGGTGGAACCATGCGAACGGTGCGATACAGACACACCGTGCGACGCACGCAGACCACCGAAGTTATGGCGCTTCATCGCACCGGCAAAACCTTTACCGATGGAGGTGCCGATAACGTCAACGAACTGGCCTTCGACAAAGTGGGCAGCCGAAAGTTCGGCACCGACTTCGATCAGCGCATCTTCGCTAACGCGGAATTCAGCAAGTTTCGCTTTCGGCTCAACCTTGGCTTTTGCAAAGTGACCGCGCATCGGCTTCGATACGTTTTTCACTTTTGCTTTGCCATAGCCAAGCTGAACAGCAACGTAACCGTCGGTGTCGCTGGTACGATTAGCAACGACCTGAAGGTTATCGACTTTCAGAACGGTGACAGGAAGGTGCACGCCTTCGTCCGTGAAGACGCGAGTCATGCCAACCTTCTGGGTAATAAGTCCACTACGCATTGCGGCTTACTCCCGATTAAAGTTTGATCTCGACGTCGACGCCTGCAGCCAGGTCGAGCTTCATCAGAGCATCAACGGTCTGGGGAGTCGGGTCGACAATGTCGAGAAGACGCTTATGCGTACGGATTTCGAACTGTTCACGCGATTTCTTATCGATGTGCGGAGACCGCAGAACAGTGTATTTCTCAATGCGGGTCGGCAGCGGAATCGGGCCGCGGACCTCTGCGCCAGTGCGCTTCGCCGTATTGACGATCTCGCGCGTGGACTGATCCAGCACGCGATGGTCAAACGCCTTCAGGCGAATGCGAATGTTCTGACTATCCATGTAATTATGTACCGGAGCCCTCAAAAGGACACCGGCCCCTCAACTGGAGTTGACGATTGCCGCAAAAGTGTTGCGGGCGGCTTACATAGCCGCCCGCTTCACAAAGATCAAGAGAAAATTACTCGATGATCTTGGCAACAACGCCCGCGCCGACGGTACGACCGCCTTCACGGATTGCGAAACGCAGACCTTCGTCCATTGCGATCGGTGCAATGAGGGTCGCGGTCATCTGGA
>NZ_LPVY01000019.1 GCF_001613805.1 Thalassospira lucentensis | reverse complement strand
AGGAAGATCACAGGTTCTAATTCTGACCCAAGACTAAAACGACAAAACCCCGCCAATGGCGGGGTTTGATCGTTTGGTTGCGGGGGCACTCATTGTAACCCAATTCTCTCAATCAAGTCACAGACCTTGTCTGCGCCTTTGATACAGAATTGAGACCATACATTTCCGATCCTTGTCAAGTGGTTAACACCTGCGACAAGGAACGCGCTAATGCCAGCGGAATGGGGTCAGGCGAAGATCGAAATCCTTGCTCTGCGAGATGAAATTCTCGCTAAAATCGAGCAAGGCATTTTGATCCGAACAATCTACGAAGAACTGAGTACTTCGGGACGTGTCACCATGTCCCGCCGGTCTTTCTATGACCGGGTTAAACAACTGCGTTCCAATGCTTCAAAATCGTCAGCAAGCACTGCGGCAAAACAGTCTGTTCGCCCCAACAATCGGAACAGACAGACGCCAGTTGTCAACGCACATTCAATCCACACCAGCACACTGCCAACGCTCAAAGCCGAAGAGCAAATAGAATTTGATCGCACTTGGGACGGGGTCTCCTATGAAGAGGATGACACCCAATGAGCTCTTGGCAATCCGACTACCTCACCCTTCACACCCGCCTGCGGCAAGCCCGCGAGAGCCAAGACCTCACCCAAGCTGGTGCAGGTGAATGCATCGGCGTGTGCGAACGCACTTATCGAGATTTTGAGGCTGGCAGGACGGATCTGTCCGCAGCCCACGTGTTCCGCCTCGCCCATGTGCTGGGCATCAAAATTATCATTTCAGATGGAGTTATCGCCGATGGCGTTGATTAATCTTACCCTTCAGGGCAAGGGCGGGGTCGGCAAGTCGTTTGTCGCAAGCCTGCTCGCACAGCATTACCTCAAACGCGACACCCCGCTTCATTGCTATGACACCGATCCGGTCAACCAGACCTTTGCCGGATACAAGGCTTTCCCCGTCGAAACCATTCGCCTCGGCGAACGTCCTGACGAGATCAACCCGCGCTATTTCGATGCCCTGATCGAACAGATCATGACCGGCCCGGAAGATGGCGTTGTCGTGATCGATAACGGGGCCAGCACCTTCTTGCCGCTGCTTGGCTATATGGTCGAAGCACAGGCACTCCAAATGCTCGCCGATGCCGGTCATGAAGTTCGCCTCCATACCGTACTTACTGGTGGGCAGGCGCTTAATGACACGATGCAGGGTCTCCATCAGGTTTTGCAAAGCGTTCCCGATATTCCGGTCGTCGTCTGGCTTAATGAATATTTCGGGCGGATCGAACGCAAGAACGCATCGGGCGAAGTCGAGAGCTTCGAGCATTCCGGACTTTATAAAAAGAACAAGTCGCGCATTCACGCTCTGGTGCGTCTGCCCGAGGTTCGCAAAGAAACCTTTGGGCATGATATCGAGCAAATGATGCGTGCCCGCCTGACCTTTGATGAAGCAGGCAGCCATGCAGACTTTCCCTTGATGTCGCGCCAGCGCCTGATGATGACCTGGCGTAGCATTGGGGCCTCCATGGAACAGGCGGTGCTGTAATGGCCAGTGTTCTTGATGAGGCTCCGCCGCCGCCCCTGACCATGGACAGCATCGAAGAACTGCGCACCCATTTGTGGAAAGTTCATCAGGTCACCGTCGAGGACGGTGATCCGGTGCTGATGATTTACACCATCCACAAGGTCGTGCTCGACGAGCATCGTCGCCTGATTGATCAGCACAACCGGACCCTGTCGGGGATCATTCAGGCACAAGCAGAAACCTTCACCAACGATGTCACTGCCGCCATCGAGGACTTCAAGAATGAAGCCCTGACCGATGCCGTGCGGGAACGTCTGTCTGCCATGCAAGAAGCCGCCCGCCTTGCCGATACGGCTCAGGACCGCTTCCGCAAGATGGTCAAGCTGATCTCCATCCTCACCGCTCTCAATCTGGTCGCCGTCGTCTTCACGCTGGGCGTCCTCACCGTTTTGACGATCTGACGACAAGGAAAACAGAACATGGATAAACGCAACCTTCTCAAAATCGCAGTCATTGCTGGGCTTGCTACATTGGCCATGACCGAACCGGCCTTTGCCCAAAGTACTGCTGGTGGCAACTGGTGGGATCCGGTTGTCTCCTTCCTCGAACTTCTGGCCGAAGGCTTTGGCAAGATCTTTGCCATCGCACTGGGTCTTGGCCTAGTCGTCTATGGTGGCTGGGGGGCTTTCACCGGCAGGCTGGATCCGCAACGCGGCATCATGATGGTGATTGGTGGCATTCTGGTTACTGCAGGCCCTGCCATTGCCTCGGGTCTTCTGGGGGTTCTCAAATGAAAGCCGCCAGTGCTGTTCTCATTCAGGTCCAGCGCCAGATGACGCTGATCGGTTTGCCGATCCCGCTTCTGCTTGTTGCCGGTCTCGCTGGCGTTCTGGGTTTTGTCCTGCCCGTCGTATTCGACTTTCCTGTCCTGGTTATTCCGGGCGGGATCGTCGGCTTTGTCGGGGCATGGGTCTATCTCGTCAAACATCAGCGGATCGATCCGAACTATGACCGCGACCTTCTGGTGACCCCGATGTTCTGGGGCAGCCGCAAGGGTGAACGCCACCTGACCACGGGAGGGCGCAAATGATCTGGACCGATGTGATCACCACCGGTCTCGTGACCGGCATGGCCGGGGGACTGGTAGTTCCGGCAGGTCGTCGCTTATTGCTCGGCGATATCGAGCAAGACTGGCTTCAGGACGAGTTGGAGCTCGACGGGATCGATCCGGTAGACGAGGTCACCGTTCGCGGCAAGGATGGATCTCTTTCGCGTATCTGGCACCTGCAAGGGACCAGCTATGACGCCCGTATCGAGATCGAACAGCAGAGCTTGTTGCTCGGTCGCCAATCTCTTTTGCAAGAGCTTGGCAAAAGGTCGGTCACTGTTCGGCTTTTTGCTGTCAAACGCCAGCGCGAGATTACCGCTCACGCAAAGTGGCCCAATAGCGTGCTTGATGAAATCGGCACGGCAGAAGCACGACAATACAAATCAAGTTACTTCATCGACTGGTATCTGATGGCAACAGCTCAGGCCATGCAGCCCTTGCTGGATGCCGAAGAGAAGATCCCGGCCATTCTTTCGGAATATCGCCCGGAACTGCTTGCACGCTCTGATGACGACCAGCCTTGTTTGCTTTCCGGGTTTCTCAATGGATTGGTCAGCGGCGATTATCGCCGTGACCTTCCTGCAACCAGTCACAACCTGTCTGCGAACCTTCCGGCATCTGACCTTCATTGCGACAAGGTGACCGGCACCATCACCACACATGTTCCGGCCCGACAGTTCCACAAGGTCATTACGGTTACACTCTGGCCGGAAACGGTATCAGGTCATCTGATCGGCGAGATCCTCGCCCTGCAGGGTGATATCGAGATTTGCCAGATATGTGATCCCTGGGGCAGTGATCAGGCGATGCTGGTCAATAAACGCCGCATGGCCGGTGAATCAAACTCATGGTTTGGCAATCCGGCAGCAGCGGCAGAAGTCTCGACCCTGCTCGACCTTTTGGCCGAAGGCAAAACAGCCCTCTTTGCCACGCAGTTTCAGATCATTCCGCGCGCAGAAACCGAAGAAAAACTCACGGCCCTTATCCGCGAGATCACAGAAATCCTTGGCAACAAACGCATCGGCTATGCCGTGCAAACCAAAGGAGCACCGGTTTGCTGGTTTAACCGCTTGCCTGTCGTTTCCAAACGCAAGATCAGATTGCCGGGCAGTCAGTTTATGGCCCCGCTGGATCTGCGCGATCAGAACATCGCTGCCCTTTGGGCTTTACCGCATTCCGCAACCGGCATGTTGGCCAGCCAGTTCGGCCCGGCACCAGTACGCTGGTTTAAAACACCTACTGGCCAGTCCTACGCATTCCAGTTTCAGGTGGTCAACAAGCCGTTCTCGCTTGGCAATTTTCTTGTCTTTGCGCCGTCCGGGGTCGGCAAGTCCACCCTGATCATGCATCTCATGGGTGGCCTTGCGAAGTTTGAGAATGTGCGGTCCTACATCTTTGATTCCAAGGAAGGCACGCGCTTCATGGTCGAAGCCATGGGCGGTCTTTATCAAGCCTATGACGGCCTGTTGCTCAACCCGTTGGATGTTGGTGACGACACCCCGAAGAACCGCGAACGTGTTTACGCAATCCTCAAGTCACTTGCCGGGATTGATCTGGAAGATGGCGACATTGATGCGCTCAATCATGCCGTCGATCTGGCGTTCCAGATTGAACCACCACATCGCACGCTCAATGCCATTTATCCCTTTGCCTTTGCCCGTCGTTCTGCGCTTCGTCGCGCCTTTGCACAATGGGTGACGGACGACAAGGGCAATACAGGTCTTCGAAGCCACATCTTCAACGCGCCACATGACAGCCTTGGCGGCCTTCTGAACCAGTCGCACATGGTTGGCATCAATATGAACGAGGCACTGGCCGATCCGGCACTTGGCGGGCCGGTGGTTGGTCATATCTCTGAAGCCATCAGTAAATCGGTTGCCGGGCGCAATGGCGGCTTTGTGATCTTCATTGATGAGGCCGCCAAGCTTCTTTCCAACCCCGGCTTCCGCGATCTCGGAGCCGAAATGTATCGCGAATACCGCAAGCTTGGCGGTGCAGTTGGCATGGCGTTTCAGGACCCTGCGGGGCTCGGCAAAACCGGAGCAGCAGAAGCGATCATTGAAAACACCGCGACGATGATCTTCTTCCCGAACTCCAAGGTCACGGAAGAAAGCCTCAAGCCGTTCAATCTCAATGAAGAACAAAAGCTGTTTGTTCAGGGCCGCACTCGCGCGCGCAAGAAGAATGACCGGCGTGTTCTGATCATCAAACGTGACGAGGCCAGTGGCTTTGAGGAAAGCGCCATTCTCGATGTCGATCTGACACCGCTTGGCGATGCCGTGCGGTTCTATCGGTCCGGGCCGGATGCCAACAACGATCTGGCCACCATTCAAGCCAAATGGGGGGACGCATGGCAGAGCCATCTGTAACCCGAACCAATCACCCGGTCATGATGAAAGTACCTTTGGCCTCTATCGCCATTACCAGTCTCATCGGCGTCATCGGCCTGATTGGCATGTTGAACTGTCCAATCACCACCAGTGCGACCCTGATCCTTTTGCTTGTCGTCATTCTCCGTACGGGAGGTGCGTCATGAACAGGCGTCTGCGTTCAGTGGCTCTGGCCTTCGGGATTGTTCTGGCAACACCAGCAATCGCTTATGCCACCTATCCGGTGATTGATGTGTCGGCCATCGCCAAACTGGGCGAGCAGCTGAGCAAAATGCAAAAGCAGATCGATCAGCTCAAGCAGCACACAGAATGGCTGACCAAACTCAGTGCTCAGGCACAGGGCACGATTGATGCCATCGGGGCCGCCGGACAGATCGCGCTGCCCGTGCTCAATATGCAAAAGCTCACTAACCGGATCTTGCGTGACATCCAATGTCTGACACCGGATCTGTCTGGTCTGATGCCGGGCATGAATCTCGATGATCTCGACTTCTTCAGCATCTGCGAGGGTCGCAGCATCTATCGCAAATCGCTTTGGTTTGATCCAAACGATCCTTCGACCTGGACCTTCCCGGAGGGCAGTGAGTTTGAAGGGACCAACGGCGGATCCGGTTCAGGTAGTGGTGTCTGGGCGGATCCGGATCACCCAGTCAACAAAGCCAAATGGCAGGCCCAACAGCAAGCCCGCGCCATGGTCGAAGCCAGACGCGAAGAACTCTCCAAAGATGCGGTTACAACCGGGCTCGCACAGAGCGATTTGACTGTTCAAAGCACGGAAGAAGTCCAGCAGGCTATAGAAGAACTCGAAGCTGCCACCAATGGTGCGGCGGATATGAAGCGGCTTCTGATGGCAATTGCCAAATGGATGGCGATGTCAAATCGCCAGCAGGTTCAACAGCAGCAACTGATGGCCCAGTTGGTCAAAATCCAGTCGACCATGTTGCTGCAATACCTACCACCCCAGCAGCGTGAAGATGCGGAGGCGGCAGAATGAGTGCTCTAGTTTGCTGCCAAAAACGTGTTGTCGCGTTTCACATCATTCCCGGTACGCCAATCGGGAAGATCTCGGCACGAATGCGTGAAAACGTTTCGCTGCTCCATCGTCCAACAAGATCCGGCCTGTTTCCATTCGTTCCAAGCAAACGCTTTGTCCTTGTTGGTGACAGCCCGGTAGACGTGTTTCCAAACTTGGTAGACGCGGTCCAAGTCGTGGCCTCGCTTGATCAAATCACCGTCGGGATGTTTTGCCAAGCGCTGCAGAACCTCACCGCGCGGACCCGAAACGATAGCTTTATTCGCTTCATAGGCAGGCATGACTTTCGCCCATTCATCATCGAACTCAGCACCTGTCTGAAGTTCAGACCAAACAGACACTGCATACCCCCAATCCAAGTAATCGCTTTGCTGCGCAAATATCTGCGCACGCACTGGCGTACCAGTAAGAAAGACCAATGATATGAGCGCAACCGGTAGAACCGACGACATCACCTGCCTGACATGCGACGTGGTGACGGAGTATGTTGATCTGGCAAACAGTTTTACCCAGAACCTGAGCAGTGTGCTGCTCGAACCCATGTGGTTCATCTATCTCTCCGTCGTTGGTCTATGGATCGTTATTCATGGCGGCAAGATGATCATGGGAAAGGGCGATCTGATTGGATTCGCTCATGAATTTGCCTTCATTACTATAGCCGGTCTGCTGCTCGGCGGGCAAGGGCCCACTCTCGTAAATTCCATCTATCAGATGGCTTTATCAACGATGGGTAGTGCTGCCGGGGTGGTGCTATCTGCCGGGATGGAAGGTGGCATCGCAAGCGCCAAAATTCCTAGCGAAGCCTCTTCGCTGGGTGGTATGGCGCAGCTGGTCTATGTCGCCGAACAAGGCTTGATGAGCGTACTTCGCATCGCCTTTGAGATCTGGGCTTCGATTTCGCTCGGCAATCTGATGGCCGGGGTCTACGGCGTCCTGCTCGCCCTACCCTACATCATCCTGATCATTGTCTATTTCAGTCAGGTAGTGGTCAGCATCTTCCGCGTGATGATGTTCTCCGCCCTCTCTCCAATCCTGATGCTTGCCGTCGGGTTCGGTTGGGGACGGGGCATGGCGATCACGGGGGTTCGAACCGTCTTCGCCGCTTTTATGGTGCTGTTTGGCTCAACGCTGGCTCTGGCATTGTGTCTCTATGGCGCAGCGTCGCTTGATATCCAAAACACCGAGAATGTTCGTGAGATCACATCAATCGACAATCCGGGCCTGTGGGTTGCCATCGTTCTTGGCTGGATGGGCACAGCCTTTATGGCTGAGGCCACCGGCATGGCTAACTCGATTGCCGGATCCCAACTGACCAATCAGGCTGCCGCCGTCATTACAGCTGGCATGACCGCAACCGGCCTCTCCCTTGTCAATGCCGCCAAGAAATACGCACCGGGCGGTGCTTCTGCGGCACTTGATGCTGTTCTCTTGGGTGCGGGAGCCGCCCGCAATCCGGTTGGAGCAGCAGGAGCGGCAAAGGACAGCTTGGTCTCGGCCAAGAATGCCGTCATGGAACGCCTCAAGACACCGACCTTTGATCGGGGAGGCAAGCCATGAACCGGCTCAAGAAATTCCTGCGTGATGTCGTTCTGATCATCGCCGTTTTTCCCCTCGTTGCGCTCTGGCTACTGGTTCTGACCGGCATGTTTTCACCGGAAAGCCTGATCGTTTTTGTCATGGCCCTTCGCGAAGTCGATGCAGACCAGTTGGCCGGCCTGATGCGCAGTGCCGTTCATATCTGGATCGCCCTATCCATCGTCCTTGCCCTTGTCAGGCTTTTTCTTGGCTTGGGCGCTTCATCCTCCCCGACCGCCACCAAACAGAAAGGATCGCAGCCATGCGCCTGATCCCATTACGTCTCCTTCCAATGCTGTGCCTTGTCGTTCTCCTTTCGGGCTGCGTCTCCGTTTCAAGAGACCGAGAGATCCCCAAAGACGGGACCGGCACCGATGAAATGAAACTCAGCCCGTGCGTCTGCGATCCGGTCGAGTTCAATGGCGAGGGTTTCTCATGGCTTGGCTAGGGCGCATCGGCAAACGCGACAACGGTCGCAAGTCGATGGTCAAAGCGGCGTCAACGCATAAAACCACCGTCGCTGCAGATCCATTCAGCTTTCAGGCCAGCCATCGTAGGCTCGCCTGGATGCTGCGCCTGTCTGCCGGGACCAACATTGTGCTTGGCGCTGGCGTCGTCGTTCTGGTGCAAACCGTTGCGCATCTCGTACCGCTCAAGGAAACCGAGATTGCCCTGGTCCGGACCTATGGCCCGGATGATCGCACTTATGTTGTCGAACCTGTCAGCAAGAAGGTCGAAGGTTTTGAAGTCTTTCTTGAAGCCCAGGCCAAGCGTTTCGTTCTGATCACCAACGAGATTGATCCAGTCACACAACAAGAGCGCCAGCGCGAAGCATCCAGACTTTCTGATGCCAGCTTCTGGGAACGCTTCAAGCGCGAGCGGATCGATAGTGGCCTGATCACCGAGGCCCTTGAGAAAGGGATCGAGCGCGAAGTCCGGATCGTTTCCATCGATCCCATCGCCACCTTGTCGTCAGACCATAAATACGCGGTCGATTTCATCCAGATCGATCATCGGCGCGGCAGAGAGATCTCGCGCAAAGCCTTGCGCGCTTACCTGACGTTGGCCACCCGCCCGCAGAACGTCTCCGAAGCCGACAAATACACCAATCCCTTTGGCGTCACCGTGCTCGACATGGTGCTTAGAGAAAGAGGCGCGTCATGAAACGCCTGACCAATCTTGTTTTCCATCTCGTGCTGGGCAGCCTGATTTTGGCGGTCCTCATTCTTGGCTATCACCGCGCCAATGCTCAGACCGCAGCGCGCCCACCGATGCCGAACCAATCACAGCAGCCCTTTACCAGTGCGCAAACCATCCCACAACAATCCTCTCCGGCCATGCCGGTACCCGATAGTGTGGTTGATCAGGCGCGCGATCAGAATGAGGGTTACTTCAATGCGATGAGCCGCCCACGCACCAGCGGACAGGTTCAGGATGTTTGGGACCAGGCTGATCCCGAGGATGCGGTTTACAGCACAGAGCTGTGCGATGGCTGCACCTATAAAGTCCGCACCCGCGAGTTCATGGTCACGGTTGTTGAACTGCCACGCGGCGAGATCATCGAAGCCGTCGATCTGGGGGATGATGGCGGGTTCTCGGTCAAACCACGCGGTGAACGCCGTCTTGCAGTCCGCCCCAGCGGCTATGGCTACGATACGTCGCTGGTTGTCTATGGCAAGTCCGGTGCGGTCTATCCGTTCTATCTGCGTGCCGAGAGTTTCAATTCGGTCAATGTGCCCGATCTGATTGTGCGCATTGAAGGGGCCGTGCAGATTGATGGCGATCCGGCAGTTCCCGGCTTTGCCGGTGTTTTGGACGACAAAGGAAACCCGGCCCTTCCGGCGATGTCTGTTCCGGGGCAAAGCAATAAGTCTGCTGCCATCGACAGTGCGATTGTCGGACTGAGTGCCACCAACCCCGGCACACCTGCCGATGACTTTGTTGCACAATCCCCGTTCGACCCGAACGCCCTGCACGGCTGGGGGGACTATGATCTCTGGGGCGATGAAACACTCCGACCGGAAACGGTCTTTCGGGATGATCACTTCACCTATATCCGCTTTGGCAAACGCTGGAAGGATGTCGAACTGCCGACGGCCTATGTGGTGGTCGATGGCATTGATGAGTTGGTCAATACCCGCGTCCAGGGTGAGACCTACATCATTGAAAGCACCCGACCACTGATCACGCTTAAAAGCGGTCAAAGCTTCCTCTGCATTGAATATACCGGGGACGCAGCATGAGTGCATTTTGCGATGTCGCTCTGGTTCTTGGCCTGACCTTTGGTGGCGTGTGCGCTGAACCGGTGATCAATGAGCCGCCAACCTTGCCTGCTGATGATCCATCGGTCTGGGCACTTCCGGCACCGCCGCCGCCAGCACCCGCAGCTCCTGCCCCGGCGATGCCACCAATCATCATCAAGGAAGCCAAACCGGAACAAGAACCTGCTCCGGCACCCGCACCAGATCCTCAACCTGAACCGGTCTCCGAACCTCCCGCGCCAGATCCCTATCGCAGGGCATTGGAAGCCGCCTGGCAACATCGCGTTTCCCTGTCGTCAAACTGGGGCACTCCGGCATGGCAGTCTGATGAGATGCCCGGTTTTTCGCGCAACAATGCCCTGCCCGGCATGAGCGCACCTGCGGCCATGGATCCGCTCGACCTACCCGTCGGTGAAAACGACAAGGCGGATTATGAAGGGCCGCGCCGCACATCGACCTTACCGGTCGATAACAGCCGGATCATTACGGCAGATCGTTACATCACGGTCATTCTGGAAACCGGGATCAACAGCCAGGTCGGCGGTGACGCGACAGGCACCGTGATCGTCCAGTCGGCCCGCGATGTTTATGGCTATCACGGGCGCAATGTCCTGATCCCCAAAGGATCGCGCCTGATCTGCAATTACGACCCGCCCAAGGATATGGGCAGCTCACGCCTTTCGATTGCCTGCGAGCGGATCCTGATTGCCGGACATCGTGCCGAGATCCGCCAGCTTGCCTCCTCCATCGGCGACATTCAGGGCCGCCAAGGGGCCACTGGCGACGTGGAGCGCCGCTTCTGGGAGCGCTATGGCACCGCCTTCATGCTGACCGGCATTTCGACCGCCGTTCGCTATGCCGCGGCCTCAACAAAATCCGAGGACAGCGACGGCGAAGTCGCAACGGCGGCTTCCGAAAAAGCCGCCGAAGAGCTCTCGACCCGCTTTGGCGAAATCAGCGCCAGCGTCCTTGAAGAGACGCTCTCGCTGCAACCCATCATCACCATCCCGCAAGGCACCCGCCTTCAGATCCGTCCGGCAACGGACTGGTACATCGCAAATGTGGAGTAGAAGCATGAACAAACGAACGCTTTGGTGTTTGCTCCTGTCATCCTGTCTGGTGTCCCCGGCACTGGCTCAGTTGGCACAGCAAGAAACAACATCCTCTCAGGCCGAGCCCGGCATCGAGGAAATGGTGCGCAAGGTCAATATCGTCACCCGCGCCAAAACCCGCACCGCCGTCTCGGAAAACGAACCGATGGCGATTGATCTCGGTCTGGTCGATGTGCCCGGTGCGCCGCCCAAACTGACCGAGGGCGTAACGGCCAAGGCCTATGCCCGCTATGTCAATTACGAAGACAGCCTGATCGCGCAACTGGTTCTGACCGGTGTTGAGAAAGACGGCAGATCCGAACCGCTCGATTCAAACGATTTTGTCGCGCAGTTCGATATGGACAGCCCCGAGCTTGATCCGGCCTCGCCTGTCACCATCGAAGGCAATCAGGAAGCCCTGATTGCAGCCCTGCAGCGCTTGAATGATGTCGAAGAAGAGGACGACAAGGAAGAAAAGGAAACCGAAACCGCCGAAGCCGATACCGGTGCCTCCAACACTGTCGGATCGAACGCATCCAAGAATGCCGATGCGGCAGGTTATTCCACACCGGCGGCCCTTGATGTTGAGGAAGATAGAAGCGCACCGACCGTGCGTGTCACAACAGAAGGCTGCAACATTCGCGTTGACCTAGCCCAGCTTGTTGCGGTCCAGCAAAGCCGGGTGGAAACCACCGAAGACGGCAATGTGAGAGCAGGTGCCTGTGAGGATGGTGCAGATCGCTATCCGCTGGATCGCAGCTATTCAGTTTGCGGCGATACCGTCGATATGGAAACACGTCAGGCAACCGCACAATATCTGCTTTATTACACCGATGGTGGCGGCAACCGTCAGGAAGTCACCGATTGTCTGAAGGATGAAGACAAGGTCTTTGACATCACCGAGAAGACCTCGGCCTGCTCGGTCTATCTTGATTACAACGAAATGATGGCCGTCCCGCAGGCGTCCCTCGTGTATGTCAATGCCAGCAACAATGAAGTTCAGGTGAGAAGCTGCGAACCTTCAGAGGAACTGGCGGCTGTTCCACTCGTCTCGGTTATCGATGGCTGTTCGATCCGGCATGATTTTGCCGCTGGTCGCTCCTATCAGACCGGTCGCCATATCTATGAGCTGAACGGCACCACCTGGCAGGCAAATGCCTGCTCGGACAATGGCACGGAGTACCCGCACGAAACGGTTTACAAGAACGCTGCCGGTCAGGAAGTCTGCGCACCGATCATTGATCAGGCAGCAGGCACAGTCACCCGCCAAAGCCGCAAGCAGATCGTGGTCAACGGGGTTGAGCAATTCATCACCGAATGCAAACCCGACAGCACCAATATTGCCATCCAATCGACGATTGATGGCTGTGACAATCCTTCACTCTGGAACCATGATCTGGCGGCTGGCACCAGTTATGGTCGTGAGCGGTTTTATTATCTGCTGGATGGCGTTCCGCAATATGTCACGGAATGTCAGGACAGCGAGATTGCCTATCCACATCAGGTCGAGACCACCGGCTGGCAAAACCATGATGACCAGCTATTCGCCTATCGCCTGACTACGGTTTATATCGAAGGCACCCCAAGGGGGCGCTACAACATCAAGACCAGTGAAGTTCTGCCGGGTGAACCGCAGACCGCCTATATCTATTCAGGCGAAGCGCCTGCAACAAACGGCGAGCATTTTTATGAAGGCTGCACCCGTTTTGACGCTCGGGACTTGGTGCAATCCTATGACCGCCCGGACGGCTCGGTGCACAAAGTCGTCATTGGTGAAGCTGACCCACTCAGTCTTGGGAACAAATGCTACAATGAATTTACGTGGGCTGCTGTAACGCATGGACGGTTTGAAAACCCGGTTTCTTCGAACAAATCCAGTGGTCCATGTGGTGTGTTTGAAAACTATGCGCACGTTTATGACGCCGCTTATCACTGCACCAGTACAAGCTCTGTCGGAACACGCAAGACCATTCGTGAAGATGGTGAGGTTATCGGCACGGCCTCTAACACCTGCACGACGTACAATGCCTATTCCCCGGTCAAAGCCAAATATTACACTGGCGGATCAGATGCCGACGGAAGTTTCCAAGGCTATGTCCGCGTCGGATTTCCCTCTTCTGGCTGGTCTTACCCTTCTCACACAAATGGCGTGAAATCCGCCTGCCTTGGGAATTGGGGGTGGCTGCAATGAACGCCCTTTCCCCCAATCCGCTGTTTGAAAAGATCCTTGGGCCTCTCGCCAACTATTATGGCGATCTCTCCACCGTCGAAATCCGCATGAACCGCCCGCACCGCGTCGTTACCGAACGACGCGGGGAAGGCAAACGCGAGATCGAGGATCCTGCTCTTACACTGGCTGCCATCGAACGGATTGCCATCAGCCTCGCCAACCAGCGCGGCCTGAAGTTCAATCCCGATGACAGCCCAAAACTCTCCTGCATCCTGCCTGGCAATCATCGCTGCGAGATCCTCGTCGGGGCCTCGGTCCGATCACATCTGAGTCTCGCGATCCGCTGCAAGCATCCCTTCACCCCGTCCTGGCAACAGGCCGGGGTAACACCGGCGATCCGTGATTATCTGATCGAGAAGGTCGCCGCTGATGCCAACATGATCATCAGCGGGGCCACTAACACCGGCAAGACCACCCTGCTCAATATGTTACTGGCCACCATCGACCCGGCCCGGCGTGTGCTGGCCATCGAGGATACGCCAGAGCTGCATATCGAACAGTTCTGGGATGGCAATGGCCTGATTGCAGCCCGTGAAGCCGGAACGGGCAGCGGCATGGTCGGCTGGCGCGAGATCTATGATCATCTGATGCGGATCACACCGGATCATATCCTGTTTGGTGAGATCAGCACCCAGAATGCTTTTGCCGCACTGGCAGCACTCAATTCCGGTGTCACGGGCTTCATGTGCACCATCCACGCCGAAAGTCCCTGGCAAGCCATTCACCGCAAGTTCGATCAGAACATCGCCTGGGCGGGCGAAACCATGCCGCGCGTGCCGGAGTTTCTGGCCGAACTGGTCGATGTTGTCGTGCAGATCAAACGCAATGCCGATGGCTGGCGGCGGATCACCGATATCTGGGAACCGCGTAATGACCGCTATGTACTCAAGGATGGCAAGGAGTTGGTGTGATGA
Organism: Thalassospira lucentensis; assembly: GCF_001613805.1. GTDB lineage: Bacteria > Pseudomonadota > Alphaproteobacteria > Rhodospirillales > Thalassospiraceae > Thalassospira > Thalassospira lucentensis_A. The sequence continues at coordinate 33,201 of NZ_LPVY01000019.1, read as the reverse complement.
ACCAGACTAAGAACAATCACTCAACCGAGATTTTGCAAGGTGATGATACCCCCAATGATCATTACGCACGGTGCAATCCCCCAACGGACCGGGTGCGCGAATATCCTGTAGCTGCGCACACCATAAAAAATGAGGCCAACCCCGACAGTCATAACAAGTCCCACGACCAAATAGAAACCGACAAGAAAATCCACCTTCGTATCTCCAGTTTGTATGCCCTCTACTGTGCCCTGATGTGTCTTTTTGCAGGGGTATGGGCACTCATTGTTTTCATCTCAGTCTATGCCGTCATCCGCGTGACGGCAACATGGCTTCCGAGACCGCAGCAAACCCTGCTCAAGGAGCATCCCGCCATTCTCAATGAGTTCATTGGTGCACGGGTGGCCATCGCATGTGTCGCAATGCTTCTGGGAGGACTTTCTACAGGCATAGCCCATGAACTTCCCCACCTGACCGACCTTTCAACCCTGATCAAAACCGCTGCGCAGGCAAGTGCCGGGTTCTGCGCCCTGATGTGTGCCACAGGCGATATTCAGGCAATTTTTCTGTCCTACAGAACCGCCCCAAACCCCGCCGACATATATGGAGGTCATATGTCATGACAGCTCTATATCGAATGTCTCTGACGATCATCCTGATTGCCATGATCACCGCCATTCTCTGGCAATGGCATCTCGCCGTCGGGTTTGACGCGCTGGATCTGCGCTGGTGGCAATGGTCCTTCGAAGCCGTCAAACATCCGGCAGGCCTTCCCGATGAAATGCTCCGTCCGGCCATCTGGACCGGGATCGCCGGACTGGTCTCCATGTTTGCCATGCTCGCCCTGGCAACGCGGGCCAATAACAGCACCCTTAAGGGCAACCGCAAGGGCGATGAACTGCACGGTTCCGCCCGCTGGGCAAAGCTCAAGGATCTCAAGAAAGCAAAACTGTTTCGCAAAGACGGTGTTGTCGTAGGTGGCTGGCCATCCTGGTTCGGCCGGATCCGCGAATTGCGCCATGACGGGCCGGAGCATGTCCTGGTCTGGGCTCCAACCCGTACAGGTAAGGGAGTGAGCCTCATTCTCCCCACCTTGCTCAGCTGGCGCGAAAGCATTCTTTGTCTTGATATCAAGGGCGAGAACTTTGCCAAGACCGGCGGCTGGCTTACCAGCATTGGGCACAGGGTCTTGCGTTTTGAACCATCCGCGACCAATGGTTCGGCCCGCTTCAACCCACTGGCTGAAGTCCGTGTTGATACCGAACAGGACATCGCCGACTGCCAGAACATCGCAGCCATGATCATCGATCCCGATGGCCAGGGCATGAAGGATTACTGGCGACAGGAAGGCTATGGCTGGCTTTCGGTCGTCTTGCTCCATGTCATCTATCGCGTGCGGCGAGATGAGCACCGCGCGGCCTGTTTTGATGATGTGAATACCTTTCTCTCGGGTATTACCGGCGACGGCGATGCGGAAGAAAGCGACGATAATTTCGAGCATATTCTTGCCGACATGGCCGCCTTTGATCATGGAAAGGCGCATGTGAACAAGGAAGTTCGGCGCGGGGCCAACAGCATGATGATCAAAGCCCCGCAGGAACGCTCCGGGGTTCATTCGACCGCTAAGACACAGCTCACCGTCTTTGCCGATCCGATCATCGCGCGGAATACCGCCACCAGCGACTTCCGCCTTCATGATCTGATGAGTGGCGATGCGCCAATGGCGCTGTTCCTTGTCGTTTCGCCTGCCGACAAAGACCGCCTGCGGCCTTTGCTGCGCATCATCCTCAATATGTTCATGCGGCGTATGACCGAACGTATGGAGTTTGGATCTGGCCAGACGGTCGCCGGGTACAAGCACCGCCTGCTTCTGATGCTCGATGAGTTCACCTCCATCGGCAAGCTGGAGATATTTGAAGAGTCTCTCGCCTTCATGGCGGGCTATGGCCTCAAGGCCATGATCATCGTCCAGAACACTGAACAGCTCTTCAAGCATTACGGGCGAGATGAGTCGATCATGGCCAACTGCAAGATCCGCATCGCCTTCACGCCCAACAAGCTCGAAACCGCCAAGCTGCTCTCGGACATGACCGGCAAGGCAACCATCGTGCAAAAGCGCCGATCACACTCTGGCCGCATGGGGGATCTCGGATCGGTCTCGGACAATCTCGCAGAAACCTCCCGCCCGCTGCTGACCCCTGATGAATGCATGCGCCTGCAGATCATTGATACCGAGGGCAAAAAACCAATCCCCGGTGATGCCTTGATCTTTGTCGCCGGTCTGCCGCCCATCCTTGGCCATCAAAAGCTCTATTTCCTGGATCGCGAGCTTTCGCGCCGTTCGCAAATGACGCCACCCAAGATGGCGCTCTCTTCCGACACACCTGCCTCTCTCAAAGGAACCAAACCATGAAGACACCGAACACGCCTGCCAAGGCCATTCCGGCCTCTGCAGCGCTGAATGACCAGAACTATCTCGAGCTGGCTTCTTCCATGATCAATGCCGAAAGCCTCACCGGCCCGGTGCCGGTCGATCCGGACATTGCCGATGCTATGGGCGCTTTTAGCGAAGACGCGCTTTCCGCTGATGATGCGCTCGACAGTCATTTTGACGGCATCGATCCAACCGCTGACGCGGAGGATTCGAACCATGGCTGAGAAGAAGAAAAGCTATCGCGATCAGGTGGTCGAGGAACTGCTTGGCCATATCGAAGCAGGCACCGCCCCATGGCAAAAACCATGGGAACCTGGAAAGGTCCGCATGGCCCCGTTCAATCCTGTTTCCGGCAAGGACTATCGTGGCATCAATGCGCTCTGGCTTGAAATACGCGGGCGCTCAGATCCGCGCTGGATGACCTACCGTCAGGCGAGCGCTCAGGACGCGCAAGTCCGCAAGGGCGAAAAAGGCACCATGATCGAATACTGGAAATGGTCCGAGCGCGAGAAGGTCTTGGATGACAACGGTAAGCCGGTTCTCGACGACAAGGGTGTCGCCAAAACCCGCGATGTGCGTCTTGACCGTCCCCGGGTGTTTCATGCGGTCGTATTCAATGCCGAACAGATCGATGGTCTGGCCCCCTATATCGCGCCAGAACCGACCTTTAGCCCGGTTGAGCGGGCCGAACAGATCCTCAAACAGGGCAATGTGCCGATCTTCCATGATCAGAATGACCGGGCCTTTTACCGGTCTTCGTCAGATGAGATCCATATGCCCCATCAGGCGGCTTTCAAAGGTCAGTATGAATATTACGCCACAGCCTTGCATGAGCTGGGCCATGCCACCGGTCATGGATCACGCATGGCGCGAGAGTTCGGGCCGTTTGGCTCGGAAGTTTACGCCAAGGAAGAGCTGCGCGCCGAGATCGCCAGCTACATGCTGACCACCGAGCTTGGCCTTGGCCATTATCCGGAACGGCACGCCGCCTATGTCGGCTCATGGATGAAAGCCATCAAGGAAGACCGCAATGCGTTGTTCGCGGCTGCGCGGGATGCAGAAAACATCCGCACCTGGATTATGGAGCCGGATCTGCGTCAAAACCTGATCCCGGTGAAAACCAAAGAAGAAACCAAAACCATCGCCCAAAACCCGGCTGTTGAACGACAGAAGGAAAATGCCATGAGTGATGAGATGTCACAGGCTCCGAATCAGGACGCCAAGACCGAGCGCAAACGCATCTATCTCAATGTGCCGTTCAGTGAAAAGGACGAGGCCAAGGCGCTCGGGGCAAAATGGGATCGTCGTGCCAAGGCCTGGTATGCGCGCGATGATATGGAGCTTGCGCCCTTCAAACGCTGGCAGGAAACCAAAGCCAAAACCCCTGAGCCCAGGATCAGCCCGGAACAGGAATTTGCTCAGGCGCTGAAGGAAAACGGCCTGCTTCTCGATGGGCCACCGACCATGGATGGCAAATGGCACCGGGTTGCGGTTGAAGGAGATCGCAAGGGCCAGAAAAGCGGCTCCTATCGTGGGTTCCTCGAAGGTCTCCCGGCAGGCAACATTACCAATTACAAATCCGGGCAGGATCCAGTCAAATGGGTAGCGACCGGTACGATGATCGATCCCAAGGAGCTGGAACAGGCCAGAGCCGAAGCTGCCGCACGCAAAGCAGCGCAGGAACAGGAACTGCGTGCGCAATATCGTGCCGTGGCCAAACGCGCTTACGGGATTTTCCAGAACGCTGAACCAGCGCCGAGCAATCACGCCTATTTGCAAAACAAACAGGTACCTGCAGGAGATCTGCGCATTGATCAATCCGGCAACCTGCTCATGCCGATGGCCGATGACAAGGGCTTTGTCGAGAACATCCAGACCATCCATCCCGATGGCACCAAGATGTTCCTCAAGGACGGCAAAAAGCGCGGCCTGATGCATGTGATCGAGGGCGATCCCAAAGGCCCGATGATCATCTCGGAGGGTTATTCCACCGGTCAAAGCCTGCATATGGCCAGTGGCCTGACGGTCGTCGTTGCACTTGATTCCGGCAATCTCGCACCTGTAGCTGAGGCCCTTCACAAGAAACATCCGGATCGCGCCCTCGTGATTGCCGCCGATGACGATCATGCCAAGCAGGTCAATGCCGGGATCAAGGGTGCTGAACGGGCCTCGGAATTGACCGGAGCGAAGATCCTGCGTCCGGATCTCAGTGATGACGAAAAAGCCAAAGGTCTGACCGACTTTAACGACATCCACCGGGAACGTGGTCTTGAGGCTTTGAAACGCCTTGTCACCGAACAGCTCGGCCTCAGTAAACCGAAAGCCAAAACCAGAACACGGGGACGCGAGCAGCAGACTGCCAGTTTGGCGGTCTAATCCCCGAATGCCAGTGGCGCAATGCACGCCACTGGCCCCCTTTTCTTTTGCCTTTTATCAGGAGAACGCCTCATGACCGAACAGCATGTGAAGGACATTTTTGAAAAGCGCGGCCAGCTTGAAGAGGCTCGCGACCTTGATTGCAGCGCATGCGGCCCGGCATTGGTCTTCGCCCTGCAGGCAGGCGAGAATACCGTCTCGCTTGATCTGCCGACCCTTCTGCAATGCCTCTACCTTGCCGAGCAGAAGGCATCTGTCCCCAAGCTGAGTGCCGAATGGTGGAACAGTGTCATAAACCATTATAACATTGGCTCTTCCATCCGTAAGACAGTTGCCGGGAGATCAGATAATGCACGTCTATAAATTGCAAGCTGGTGCGATTGAGGAGAAAGACATTGAGCGGACAGCCTTTGAACGCGATACAAGAAAACTTGACCCTTGGTATCAGGTTACCGGCGACAAGCAACATGAATATGCCGTATGCCCGGCCTGCGACAATCCGATCCAAATCATAGGTCTTTATGAAGAGCTTCCTCATACTGATCGCCCATATGGACGCCACTCAGAGAAGGAAATCTCAGGTTTCAGTTACTTTGAAGAGGCGAATTTTACTTGGTGTCCCTATGTGCGGGGAAACAAGAGTAAAGGCAGTAGCGAAAAACGTGGAAAAGACGGAATTAGCCTTCAGATACTTGGTATCGTCCTGACCCAGTTTGACCGGGTGATTTATATCATCCGCAAAGAGACCGGCATCTGGATCTCGCCCAAAATTGCACTCGCCATGCTGGAAAACTGGATCGAGGCGGAAGGCTACCGCTTCCATGATGCAACCTTACGCAACATCCCCTGGATGTTTGCCTATCGTTCCAAAGGGCTCTCGATCTTTGGACAACAGATCATCAAAGGACAAGACGAACTGCGTCAGGCGATCACCAAGTGCATTCCCCATGCCCGTTTTGATGAGAAAGGCCGGATCACAAAGGGCGATCAGTTTTATCAAGTGACCTGGTGCTTTGTTGATTACCGCCGCAAGACTGAAGATGGCAGCCTGATTGAGATGGTCGAGTTTGAAGTCTGCGATGGGGATCGCAATGTGGTCTTCGCCAAAACCATCACTTTTGATCCACGGTATTTTGCGAACCTGATCAATTACAGTAATCCCGACAAACGGGAGCCGGAGCTCATTGCAAAGGCTAAAGAGGTCTATGATCGCAAGTTCGATCCGGATTTTACGCGCAGGATCGTCAATCTGGTTGGTGGGTTTGATGCCTCCCTTCCCAAGAGTATCCGAGCCGAAATGATGCCAGATGGTTCTCCCACAGTATCTTCCGGGCAATAGCGGAAAAAGAAATGGCCACCGAACGTCACGTCATCAAAACCTATCTCAACGACGAAGAGAAAGCCCGCATCGATCAGCTTGCCCACCAGCTGCGGCTGTCACGCTCGGAACTGCTCAAACGGTTGTTGATGAATACCAAACTGCCCAGTGCCAGCGACTTTGCCGCATGGCAGGGCATTCGGGATCTGCTCAAGGTCAATGCCGATCAGGCCCGCTTGGGCAATCTGTTCAAGCTCGCGCTTGATGAGCCGCTTTCGGCAGATCTACTTAAGAAGTTCGACAGCCTGAACCGCGATATCGAGGCGAGCCAGACCGAGCTCAAAGCCGCCATTGGCGATATCCGGATGCAGCTTCAGCCTGGCAAGAACCTGCAGGGAAAATCATGATTGCCACCCGGATCGGCAAGAAATCTGGTGTGCCGGATAACTATACCCGTCTTGGCCAATATATCGCCGCTGCCGAGGAAAAAGGCGAAAAGCTGCATCAGTTCTGGATCCGCAATTGCGATGCCGGCACAAAGATCGAGGATCTTGATCTGGCCCTTCTGGAGATCGAAGCAGTTCGGCGGCAAAAGCCCGATATTGCCGACAAGACCTATCACCTTGTCGTTTCTTTTCGATCTGGCGAGCAGGACAAACTGAGCAAAGATGACCTTATGTCCATCGAGGCGGAATATGCCAAGGCACTTGGATACGAAGATCATCAGCGTGTGGCGGGAACGCATATCAACACCGATAATTTCCACATGCATATTGCCTTTAACAAGGTGCATCCGGAAACCCTCAAGGTCGTCACACCGCATCGCGATTTTAAGATTCTCGCCAAGGTCTCGCGCGAGATGGAGAAGGAATACGGTCTCGCCATTGATCCCGGCATGACTGATGGAAAGGCACGCAATCCTAACAAACTCTCACCAGCAGCGAGGGACTATGAAGCCCATACCTGGCAGGAATCGTTTCAGAGCCATGTATTGAAGCATCGTGAGGAAATACTGGAAGGTTTAGGGAAGGCCAAGAATTGGCAGGAAGCGCACCAGGTTCTGGCGGGATATGACATCAGTCTCAAGCTGCGTGGCAATGGTATGGTTTTGATGAGCCCGGATGGGCAGGCGATGAAGGCCAGCCAGTTGGATCGGTCGTGCAGCAAGAAGAAGCTTGAAGAGCGGTTTGGGGTGTTTGAGGCTCAGCAAGCCAAACCACGCACAAAAAGCAAACATCCCGTTACAGAAAAACGCCGTTACAAGCCTCGCCCTCTTGTTCGGCATAGCAATACACCTGCCCTATGGCGTCGTTATCTCAGTACGCGGAGAGTCTTCTCCTTACAGCCCAGCCCGACGGCTCGGGCCCTGCGAAACTGGAAGATGTTTCTGCTGATGGAGGCCTATCAAGACCCTCTAGCTATGGTTCTCGTCATGGCCCATCGAGAAATGATGAACATCTTAATATCTGAACCAACCAAAAACCGACCTCGTTCTCGCGTATCCCGAGAGCTCTCCTAACATTAAGCGCCACTTCACACTCTTAAGAAGAACAAGCACGGTTAGTCATCTCCCGCCTGTCGACTTAGCCACCCAAACGGCGAAGTCCTGTGAAGATTTTATAGTAGCGGTATTATTACTTTATTTTGCCCAATGCCCAGACACCCATACCCATTGTCGACGGTTATAGTCGTAGCGCCAATGCGCTTTGACCCAACGACTTTTTCCCAACGGCCTGACGGGTTTTATATTCTGGACACGATCCACCGGCTTTGGTGGTCGCGGGCGCCTAATCCTTGGCTTTTTCATGAATTTTCCCCTTACATGCTAAATGCATCAATCTCTAGTCCATTGCTCAATAATCAGAGAGATTTATCAGGGTGGTTACGGGCCAAATCCGAACTAGCTGTCCTTGGGAGAGAGCGAACATATGCCCAATAGGCGAGCTTGTTCACATAATGATCAATTGAATGATCTTCGACAGCAGCTCGGCCCATCGTAGCGATTGCGCGCTTTCCCCACCAAAACCAACGCAGGAGCTGCGGCGGATTGGAGCTAACAATTAGAGCAGGATAGACAACATTACCTGTATTTGACTCTATACTTTGAGGAGCACTATCCATATAGCGCATGTCTCCGTAGTGGCGGTAGCCCCTGAAGCGTTCCAAAAAGTCTGCAAATTTTGCTGTGTAAGGGATTATTGGTAAAGCGCGAAGCACAACAGTCGTGAAATCTACGAGAACAGCAGGAGGAACACGGGGAACAATGTCGGATGCGTTGACCACCCTGTAAACCGGAGGGCGTATGCTTTGACCAAATTGAAGATTACCGACGCGGGGACTACCAAAAGTATAGCACGCTGCAATTTTGTCGCTTGTTAAGCAGTAGGTTGCAACGATTGCAAGGGCACCACCCAAGCTATGGCCAGTAATGTAGACAGGCAGTGATTTGTTTTCTTCAGCATCCAGACAGGAAACAATGTCCTCTTTTATGTGGCGAAAAGCTTCCCAAAAACCGTTGTGAACTTTCACGGCAGGCCATAACTTTTGGGCTGCTGTCTTCTCTGAACTTTCTTCAATGAAGATACTTCCACCCGGACCACCCAAGCGCCCCAAAATCAGTGGAGTTGCGTGCAAATCAGATTTGAGGTCTTCCGGTTTTCTGGGTTCTGTGCCTCGAAAAACAAGTGCCAGAAATGGTGCTCGCCCTTCTGCTTTCAATTTTACAACGAAAGCCTGAGTGTCCGCCACAAATGGGATTCTCACTGAGAAAGTTTTGATGAGTTCGAATTGAAGTTCAGTGATTTGTTTCTTGAGAGCCTCTAGCTCGGAGGCTCGTTGGTCTGAGTTAGCAACCGAGGCCAGTATCTCCTTAAGCAAGTCAGCTCGGAACGTTACTGAAAGCTTCTTGGCCTTGTCCTGTTTCTTGCCGTCGTTTTCACCAGTAATAAGAGATAGAGCCGCATTCAAAGCAACATCAACTGGTGCAGCGTCTTCGAACCGTACATAGGCTAGTTTCGACAATATCGCCATTAACCAGGCGGTTCTGTCTGAATAGGCTGCTCGGTAGACAGGTGGCTCGAGCAAGTTTGGGTAAGGCACAATCCCATTCTGCTTCATCTTTGCATACCTTCTAGTTCCGACCGGATAAAAAGAGTCAAAAAAGTATGACCGACCGACATATGAGCTATCGCTCATATCCTTAATGATGTATATTGCATCGAAAGTCATTCAATTTTTAGAATAAATTTCGTAATAGGTTCCAGCTTTAGGCGAGAAGTCCTGCGCTGATACTCGCGCACAATTTGATACCGCAGTTTTCAATGGCTCAAAACCAGCTGTAGAACGGCGAAATCTGGGGAAAACCGACGAATGAAGAAGCACCTTAAATTTTTAGTGATTGTGGTTTTTCTTAATGGTTGTGCCGAAATTCCACCGGAAACTATGGAGCTCAGCGATACCGTTGGACGTGATCTCGGTACTTTGGAGGAAGCCAATCTTGCACTGGTCGACACTCTGTTTGAACGCATGGAACGGGACGTCGATCAGTTTATCGACACTCAATACCGGCCTGCCTATGTCAGGAAACTGGTAGAAGAGTTCGGGTTGGTCGATGAAATCAATCTCGCTTTATCGGAGCAACCAGACGCGGTTCTTATTGTTCTTGAAGAATTCGTCAGTGCTGCAGTGGAAGATGTTGACAATAAACGCAGCGAGTTGCTCGAGAAAATTCGCCAGCAACATAATGGAGTGCGCACAGAGGTTGAGAGGAGTTTCAATCAGGTCCGAACGGCACAATCCGTGATAGGTGCGCATCTTGCGTCTGTCATGAAGGTCCATGACATGCAGGATGATCTGCTTGAAAAAGCCGGTTTAGAGGATGCGCGTCACAAGATTGCGAGTGAAACTGCCGAGGTTTCTCGCAAGATCAGCCAATTAACTGACAAAGGTAGCGATTTTGAAGGGACCTGGGACGAAAAAGTCGCCGAGATGGATAAGTTAATCGCGCGTATTGAAGAAGAGTTGAAATAACCTGAAGGAAAAGACAAATGCCATATGATGTTGAAGCTATGCGCGCTCGTCTAAAGGCTGCGCGTAAACGTGCACGTGATGCTCTTGATGGTCAATTTTCAGCAATTTACTCGGAACTGCGCTCTCTAGACCCGGAGGAGATCAAGAACATTACTCCCGATGTGACAGATGAAGAGACCTACGAAGAACTCATTGAGCTCATTCAGGAAGCCACACAACAGAATCTCGACAATGCAGAGCTTGTTGATCGGATCAAGGATATGGGGACTGTCGCGATTGCGATTGCAGGCAAAGTTACCTCACTTTCAGGGCTGCCTGATTTCTCGCGGTTGATCCGATAAATCAGGTTTTAAAGCCTTAGTAATCTTCAGGTTTGTTCCCCAAGCGTAACTATTAAGTTCTTTCTTCTGCCAACCGATTTAAATTGATCCATTCGTGATCACGCTTTGCTTTGTAAAAATCAGGGAAGAAACCACAAATCCGAGTAAGAAACTCTTCAAGCATATAAGCGGACTTGCCTGATTTCATGATTCTAAAATAGTTTGGAATCCATATTCTTTAGAGAAATTGCACGATTTTGCGTGTGTTAAAAATTCAAAATCAGCCATATATGCTACCCACGAACATCTTGTTAGGAGAAAATGCAATGCTGTGGGAAAAAATATCGATATTCGCCTTCGGGGTTGTATTTATTTCTGTTTTATTGGCTGTTGCATTGTTTCTTCCAGAGCCAACTGATTTTCAATATACAATTATTCGCATTATATTGGCATTATCTGCTGCAGGAATTGCTGCATTAATCCCAGGGTTTATAGAGATTAAATACAAAAACATATGCAGAGCTGGAGGAGCTATGGCAGTTTTCCTCATCGTATATTTTAAATCTCCTGCATCTATTGTTACAAATGTACAACTTTCACCGACAGATCCTTTCAAAATTTTAGTTGTAAGAAATTCACCTCAACTTCAGATCGACACATTCACGTTTCCTATTTCAGATATTGAAAAGCGGAGTACACCAAAGGAATTTTTTGCGATCCTCTCTCAACTTCCTGCACCATCAATCGATCTCGAGAACTCTAAAGTATTCCGAGTTCGCGATGAGAAATTAATTACGGAAAGTACAGGAGGTCCTTTGGAGTCGAATAACGATGGGATTCTAATAGTTCCCAAGGCGGTATTGCAGGAATTTGAAAGCGATCACTTGGCATTCACATTCTTATTTAATGAAACTCATAAATAAATATTGCACGTCGCCCCACTCCATTCAGAAGATGATTCTCTCATTTATCAGAGCGACCATCATTGGATTATAGCAAAAAAGAATAATTTTTAATCATTATCCATACATAAAAAAGTATAATAATGATAAAATCAACACCAACCTCTCACACAAAGAAAACAGAGAATATATTTCTACAATGCTAAATTTTTATTTCTGAAATTTGAGTCACGACATCTTTCTAGAGGGAAGGTGCACTCTATAATCCCACTCTGGTCAGGATTAACTGAGAATTACCCTTGAGGGGCGTATTATTGGCCATCATCATCACCTAGATCGAGAGAGATTTCGAACAGCACAGGGTGATGATCCGAATAATATTGCCGAAAGGTATTGTGATCGTAGGGGTCTCCCGGAAAAGCCCCCAGCGTAGCATCCCAGTATGGCCGGGTAGCATTAATTAGATTGAGGACGGCAAAATTTGGAAGAAGCTCTGGAGAGTGTGCTGGGCGGTATAGAACATGATCGTAGGGCTTTGGGCCGTTGATATTTGTGTTTGTCGACAAACAGCTATCATTCAGCGAAATAAACCCCTCAGGAACCGCTGACGCAAGTTCTTCGCAGTCCTCGATATTCATGTCCCCGAGAATAATGAAGTCCTGTTCAGAGCTGTTTTGTGCGTTGATCCAGCTGGCAATGCTGTCGAGCTCATGCTTGCGACGACCGCTGTCGCGAGCACCAGGCATCAAATGCACCGAAATCAATACAAAATCAGGGCCATTCGGTGTTTTAAAGCCGGTTGCATAAGGGACGCGCTCATAATCAGGGTGATTGCTCCGATCTTCCGCCAGAAAACCACTCGGCAGTTCTGGATCAGGAGCCACCCGCTCAGGTTTGTAGAAAGTGATGAACCACTCTGTTCCTGTTCCGCCTGTGTGAATCCGATCGCCTGTTCCTGTGTCCTCTGGAGATAACACAAACGAAAACCCCTCTGCAGCCATAGCATCAGCGAACTCTTTGGCTTCGATATCTGCCTTATAAGAGGAGCCATCCGGATATGTGCCAGCGACTGGGGGCGCGACAAGTTCCTGAACCACCACCATGTCAAAGGGGGCGACGATTTTGGCCAATGCCACGTCGTCCCGCTTCTTGAATGAACCGAGAAACTGAATATTGAATGACGCAACGCTCAATGTTTCAGCGTGACTGATCGAGATATTGAGCAGTAGAGATAAAGAGAGAAGGCACGCTCCAACTAAGCATTTCATCTTCATATCCCCCAATGAAACGCAACCAAGAGATGTAGAATATCACACTATCTCGGCATGCGTTATTGGATAAGGATTGAAGCCGTGCCTAAAGCCCAAACCGTCAAATTAACGCGTTAAGATGTTGCGGTTGTTTTGTCGGCCTTGCGATCTGCGTAGTTTGACATTGATTTTAACAATTCGAAAAACCGATCACGCAACGCTTCATCCTCGATGCCGTAATAATATCGCACAAGCTCAAGCGTCTCACGCCGCTGCATAGGATCTTCGCGCGATATGATTGATTGAGTAATTGTTTTGCTGCGCTGGGCGATAGACTTTCCGACGAGATCAGGCGGAAGGTCATCATAGAAATAGCTGATCGGAACTTCGAGTGCTTCGGCGATATCGTATAACCGGGAGGCGCTGACCCGATTGGCGCCTCGCTCATACTTCTGAACCTGCTGAAAAGTGATACCGAGCAGTTTGGCAATTTGTGACTGCCCTAATCCCTTAAGCATGCGCAGTTCACGCAATCTTTTACCGACATGAAGATCAATCGGATGTGGTCCTGCGATCTTGGTTTTACGCCTTCCGTCACGCATCGTTTTGCGTGCGGTGCGAACATCTGGCTTTGTAACGGAAGACATTATTCGGTTGGTTCCGCAGGTGCTGTGAGAGCAAAATATGCATCAATTGTCATTATGAAACAAAAAGGAAACCGGGTCGATCATCGGTTTTCTCTCATGTATCGGCGTCGGTGTCTTCACCGGCCGGGTTCAATTACCAATCTGTTGAGATATCTCGAAATAAAGTGGCCTCAATTGGCCAGGTGCAAGGCCATATTTCTTGGGGAGTGGTTTGTTCCAATCCAGGGAGAATATGATGATGAACAAGCATCAGGAGTTGCGGACGCGCTTGATCAAGCTCGTCGAAGATTTTGAGATGGTCAAAACAGGCAACGAAGAATATCGCGAAACCTATCTCTATCTGAGTACGGCCAGCAAGGCATTCAGATCTTTGGATGACGTGGGCGCGGTCAGACCAGACAAGCGTTTATAACAATTTATTAGGTTAGGGCACGGGCATCTTCGGGGAATGGGGCATTGCTCCATTCCCATTTCTGATTCTGCAGAGCAAGTCAAAACGCTCCAGTATTAAGAGAAAAATTGGGAACCGCTTTCACCTTCGATTTGCGCAACTGGCGAATCTACTGTGTTTCAGACACACACGAATGGCTCATTCTTTCTTAGCTATTGACGGCCGCTTCATACAGCTCACCTCACCATATTTTTTACGAGACCAAATTATACTCAAATCGACCCATGAGATCATACAATCTGATTTATGTATTTTATGATTACTTCTTGTTAACCAAACTAGCTATAGCCGCCAATCCACAACACACCATAAGTTATTGTTTTTACATTAATTTTACATACAATCGTCGATAAAATAGACCACATCTATGTTTCACCTGGACAATGAGAACCTACATATGCTACCCATCAGACAAGGAATTACTGAGTAAAGAAAAAAATGTTAGAAAATCCCATCAAGCACGACACAACGCTTCCAGAAGCTTCGGGTGAGTTAAAGACCTCATACCGAAAACGCGTCTATTCAATGATCGATCTGTTCGCAGGATGCGGGGGCCTCTCTCTCGGCTTCGAAAAAGCTCAATTCACTCCAGTGTTTGTGAATGAACTTGATAAGGATGCTCTGGGCACCTACTTGCTGAATCGCCATCACGAGCTAGGCGGTGAGGACTTTGCAGAAAACTCCGCACTTAGGTGTCGCGACGCACACGAGCTAAAAGGTCGTCGTTTAGACCAACTCGTATCTGACCTTTCCAATATCCCTGAAATAGATTTTCGTTTCGACAAAAATGCCACCTCCGAAAGCGGGCAAGGCAGCACTCTTGATGTTCTTACTGGCGGCCCTCCTTGCCAAGGATACTCGGGAATTGGCATACGTCGGTCTTACGCTGTGGATCGTAAGGAAATTCCCTCAAATCGTCTTTATGGTCGCATGGCAGAAATCATTCGACGGGTTCGCCCCAGAATGTTCCTATTTGAGAATGTCAGGGGTTTATTGGTCGCCAAGTGGACACGTGACGGCTCAGAACTTATTTGGCCCGATGTGAAAGCCGAATTTAGGAAAATCCCCGGCTATGAAGTTCGCTGGTCACTCGTCTATGCCAAGGATTATGGGGTACCTCAATATAGACCAAGAGTGCTTCTCGTCGGAATTCGCAAGGATATTCTCGAGGCATGTGATTTCCTTAAACCAGACATCGATCCAGAAGACGCCATCGCTTGCGGCTTTTTACCTGCCGCCCAGAAAGGTACGTTCCCTCACTTAGCAGACCTACTTGGCGATCTTGTCGACCCCGAGGTTGCTAAAACTCTTAGGTCAAGCACATTCAAATCAGGAAAGTTTGAAACAACTGATTACCCTCACAAACCTCAAACATCTATTCAAGAAGAACTCCGCAGCCCCCCGAAATGGGACTTGAGCCGCCGCGTAACGTTAACCGAGCAGGAATACAGCAAGCATAAGTGGGAAGTTGTCGACAAATTCGACCACATGCTCAAGAATGAAGGCGAGATTCCTGATAAATACAAAACTCGGAAGTTCTCCCAGCGCGTTCTCAAGCCCTACTGGGGCAATGGGGAACCCAATATCACAGCCACTTCTCTACCCGATGACTATGTTCATTATAGCCAACCGCGCGTTCTTACGGTGCGAGAATGGGCTCGCTTACAGCTCTTTCCGGACTGGTATCGCTTCGCTGGAAAACGCACTACCGGAGGCATCCGCCGCGCCGGCAATCCGCTCGAGGGAAACTTCGACCGTGAAGTGCCGAAATACACACAAATTGGCAATGCCGTTCCGGTGGGTCTCGCAGAGAAGGTAGGTAGCCATTTCAGAATGATATTAGACAAGGCGCTCGGTAACGATGCTTGAGAAGAGTGATACGAGCCTAAGCGAAACTCTAAAGACCTTTAACAGTTTCAATCTGGATGTCGGATTGCTTGTTCCGACCGATACCGGAATGAAGAAATCCATCATGGATGCCACAGCGACAGTCCGTGAATACTTCATCGACACGGGCCTTCATGATTACGATAAACAAGCTCAGGGGCCGGATGCCAAGGTAACGAAGAAGGCGTTTTTCGTTTGGGCCGACCGTCTAGAAGAAACAACCGCCTCTCTTTACCGTCCCGTGACAAAGAAGGGCGATCCGCGTTTATGGTTTGGCCGTCTTGGTAAGTACTCGGCCCCATTCAATCTGCTTGCACTCATAGTGCGCGATGATGCGATCTACATCGTCAATTGCAGCCGAGCTGATATTCTCGCCTCTGCAGCTAATCCGGCGACACCACTTGGTTCGCTTGCTGCAAGTGCGCGTCCCGATGCAGACCCTGTTGTAGCCGAACTCTTAGACATGATCCGCGATGTTTCTGCGCGAGGCTTCATCCCGACGATGCGCTCAGGTGACACCGGGATCGGAATGACCCTCGAAACCCTTCTCGGTATTGCGGCAAACACAAGCAAAGCACCTGACTACAAGGGAATTGAGATCAAGGCCAAACGGCTCCGGAAAGGCAGAGCCAACCGGATCACACTCTTCTCGCAAGTGCCCGATTGGAAACTCAGCCCCATCGGATCAGCTTGGAACCTTCTTTCGACCTATGGTTACGAGCGTAACGGCAAGCTTCGCCTAAACCATGAAATGAATGCGACCAGTCCGAACTCAATCGGATTCATGCTCGAAATGGATGCAGCTAAGGACTGGCTAAAGCAGAACCACTGTGATGCTGCTACCTCTGTAACAAAACACGTCACCACATGGGAAATGGATAAGCTTAGGGCTCGCCTAAGCGAAAAGCACCCTCAGACTTTTTGGGTTAGTGCAAAGGTTCGCGGTGCCGGTGCAACAGAGGAATTTCATTACATTCAGGTCGAACATACAAAGGAGCCAAAAGTGCGAAATTTTGACGCTCTGATTGAAGGAGGCATCATTTCTGTAGACTACCTCATGTCACAAAAGGGCCCGAACCGCGTCCGCGATCACGGCTATCTTTTTAAGATGAACCCTTCCGATTTTGGCGCGCTTTTTCCACCATCCGAGGTCCATCTTCTCGTCTGAAGCAGGCGCGCGCAGAGCCCCCCTTATCGCTCACCTGAGTTACTTATATCACTCAGGTGAGCTTGTTGTTAGCTTTGCCCGCTTAATCAGCTTATGGGCAGAACTACCTCTTCCCCTCCATGAATATCTTCAGCATTTCCGTATTCGAGTATAGCTGCTCCATGCTGACATTAATGCATGCAGTCCAAAAAGTCGTACCGTTGCTCGGATCGGTCTCTCCAGCTTCCCATTTCTTCCCATCACGATCCAAGGTACCGATATCAATTCCGCCAACTAGGAACGCTGTTTTGAAACGACGAATATCTTCGTCTCCAAAAGAAGGATCGCGCAGCAATGAAATAAAATAATAGAAATCAGGCCTTTGGTGTTCGTGGTTATATAGCGGAACTGAATTATCATAGAAAATTTTCGGCTTTACTGTCCGATCCTTGGTCTTCAGATCCAGCGTAATACCGTTACCCACGATGTAGTCTAGATCTGTGTTTTCACGTCGATCTTCGAACGGGATGTTATTGCGAGAAAGGAAACTCTCGAACACCACCTCACCGATACTTCCTACAATGTTCGCCTGCAACTGGCGATGCGACCCCTCAAAAACGGGTAAGGATTCTGCCCTAGCAAGGGCTGCATCCAACATTTCCTCGTCCAAAGGGACTTCTCGATAAGTTGCTGTCATATACCAATCCTACTCTGCTTTGTTTGTAAAATATAACTGACGCAATCGTTCTGAATCCGAGAAAAGATACCAGTCAAGTCTCGAGTATTTTCTTGAATGTCACAGAACCACAAATGAAGCGGCACGATATATAATCCGTCGCCTTCTGTCATAGCGGCCCGCCCACAACATTAGCCAAGCTTGCAGACGAATCCCAGCCTTCAAGACTGTAAAATCTGGCGTCGTCAACCTTCTTAATAGACACAGTTTCTAAGAAGCATCCAAGATTGTTTCCTTACACATTGCACCTGCGAGTGAGTAATTGCCCCAAACCGATTACACAGCTTGATACGATGTCTACTGTTTTCGTTGAGCATGGCACCGCCATGCGAATAAGCAGGAAGCCCGTCCGGGCTGTTTGGTGGGCCCACCAAACCTATCCTGCCCCCACCACGACAGGTAAAAGTTGTGCCATCTCATGCACTATCATGCAATCTTTTGCATTTTCGTGCAATCTTATGCACTCTCATGCATTCTTATGCAATGCACTGTTATCACTACATTTTTTGAGAAACCTATTCTTACGAAAAGATGCGCTTTTACCCTTGCGCATTAGTCCTCCCGTCGAGTAATCAAAAGAATCCCGATGCTCTTCTACAACCAGAGCGGAATACGCATCATCGACAGGCAAGGGGCTGAAATGAGCGAAATCATTACCTTTAACTTCGATAACGTCGATTTTCGTGCCATCGAAATTGATGGCCAGATCTGGGCGGTAGGGACAGATGTCTGTAAAGCACTTGGCTATCGGGATGCGGAAAACGGTTTGCGAAACCTCGATGATGATGAAAAGGGTACACACATTGTGAGGACGGCTGGCGGTGATCAGAATTTGCTGATCATTAATGAAAGCGGTCTTTATTCACTGATCCTTCGAAGCAGAAAGCCTGAAGCAAAGCGTTTCAAAAAGTGGGTAACATCCGAGGTCCTGCCATCCATCCGGAAAACCGGCGCATATCATCATGCTGAGACGACACCGCCAGCCCAAGGCACAGACCAACAAGAACTGATAGAAGCACTTCGCGACAAAATCAGCCTGCTCGAAGAAAACCGTTCGCTGGTTAAAGGTCGAATGACCCACGACAAGTTCCAAGGCGTTGCCCGCCAGCTTTTCGAAAGAACCGATTTCGATGACGAAACCATTGCCGAGATCCTTGCTCCAGGTATCGGCACCTTCATGCCGGAATGGGTCAGTTGGCAGAGACGACGGCATTGAGCCCTTTCTAACCTCCTTCCTACCTAAACCGTCTTGTTCACCCATCATAAGAATATAACCAGAATACGAGGCTTCCTTGAGAGCTGGAATTTACGCCCGTCACTCGACCGACAAACAGGGGACGAGCTCCGAAGATCAGATCCACCGCTGTCAGGAATTCTGCCGTTTCAAGGGATATGATGTCGTTAAGGTCTATCGGGACGAGGCAATGTCCGGAGCGCACATCGAAAATCGCCCCGGCATCAATGCCTTGTTAATCGGTGCGCTTGATGGTCGGTTTGATGTTGTCATCGCAGAAGATCTAAGCCGCATCAGCCGTGATCAAGCTGACACAGCCAATTTCTTTAAAAAAATGATATTTCTCGGCGTCCCGGTCGAAACTGTCAGCGAGGGGCTGATCAACGAGCTGCATATCGGCTTTAAAAGCACCCTGAATGCGCTTTATCTCCGGGATCTGGCCGATAAAACACATCGGGGTGTTGTTGCCGCGGTTCTTCGTGGTGGCGTACCTGGCGGCAAACTCTATGGCTATGATCTGGTCCACGCACTTGATGAATCAGGTGAACCGATACGCGGCAAACGAACAATCAACCCACAGCAAGCCGCAATCGTGCGCGAGATTTTTGCCGCATATGACTCTGGCCAGAAGCTCAAACATATCTGTGAAGATCTGAACCGGCGCGGTATTGAAGCACCAAATGGCGGCAAATGGGCCCCAACCACGCTTGTCGGTTCTTTTGTCCGCCAGACCGGTCTGCTGCGTCAGACGCTTTATAACGGCACGATAACCTTCAACAAGATGCAGTATCGCAAACACCCGGAAACCGGCAGACGTGTCTCGATCATGCGCCCGGAAAGCGAATGGGTAACGGTGCCGGTCCCCGAACTGGCCATTATCGAGGAAAACTTGTTTGCCAGCGTGCAGCATTCACTTGATCAACGTTCAGCTCGACAGCGTGAGCGCAAACTCGCCCCGAAAGTCATGACCGAGGAGGAAAAGCGTGAAATCTCGATCAATCGGTCACGGGAATGGCGGCGAAGTCAAGCCATCACAAGCAAACGCGCGAATGCGGTCTTTGGCGGCAAGCTCTATTGCGGCAAGCATGACGAGCCGATTGTTGCGACCTATGCCCGGCACTATTCCTGCAAATCGAAAGGCTGCCCGAACCGGAGCCTCAATTATGACCAGATTAGCGCGTTCGTGATCAAAGCAATCAGCACGCTTGATCAGGACATGATCAAGGCACATTTCGACAATGCAGACATGGTAAAGAGGCGGTCCAAACTTGAAGGCGAGATCAAGCGACTGAGAAAAGAGCTTGGGGATATACGCACAGGCCTAAACAAGGTAATTGATGCTCTGGGGCCCGATGCTAGATCTCACGAAATCCGTGCATTTTTCGATGACAAGTCAGAACAGATCCATCGCACGAAACTCGATATTTCCCAATGTGAACGGCAACTGGCCGCCACATCACTCCCGAAAAGCATCGACCGTATTCTTGCTCGACACAACAAACTGATTGCCAAATTACGGGTCTGGTCCCGCGATCCGGAAGCGGTGATCCCGCTTCGGCAAATCATCAACAGACTGACCATTCACGCCACCTGGGATGAGATCGAGGAACGCTGGGATCGAAGATGCGAGGTGACGTTTGACTTTGCAGCGATCATCGCTGCCGACAAGCGACTTTCTTCCTGACTGTATAAGATTGCACCCGGCAGAATTCTGCCGGTTCATCACATGGACATTCTGACCTGAGCCCCAACGTTGCTCTGGGACCCAACGTTGGGGCTCAGAGCACTTTTATCACGGTGACGGGTTGGGGGCATCACCGGAATTTGCCAACTTTCCTATTATCCTCAAATTATTAGCTAGTTGCTCATTTACTTCAGAAACAGGACACTTCCAAACTTCCCCCAAAAAACTAACAGTTTCTTCGACCGCCCAAGGGAAAACTGCAGCACCCCGTATTTCAACAAATGGGCCATCTGACTCTGTTAGCAACCTTGATCTCGGCATAGATTTAATGAGCTCTTTTCCTTTTGCGCTTCGCAACATACCGGGGCCCACGCTAAACCAGCATCCAAAATCACTAGCCATCTTTAGTTCAGCTTTACTACCTGAAAACCAATGTAATACTGGCGTCCCAGCGTCTGGGAACTTTTTCAACTCCAACAACACATCGTTTGCCGCCCTACGGCTATGGAGAGACATTACTCGTCCTCCTGCCTTGCCACACATATCAAGTATCTTGCGAAAGACGCGCAACTGGTCAGGGTGGTGTTTTTTACTCTCAGGTCCTCCATCAAGCCCGATCTCGCCAATGTAGCGGACGTTATCGATCAGGCTCTCAAATAACTGGAGTTCAATTTTCCGTTCTTGAACAATTTGTGGATGCAATCCCAAAGCAGTTTGAATGCGGGGGCACGTTTGCGTAAGCTTAGCTGTTCCCCGCCACGCAGAAGGGGTCGTGGTGACAGAAAGAACATGTATTCCTCGACGTACGCATTCATCAATCACTCTTTTGGGGTCTGGATAAAGGTCGAGATGACAATGAAAATCTATCACTTCACACCGAAGGTCTTATGTAATTCAGATAGCTCACCTAACCCACGCTCGATTAGAGCTTGGACTTTTTCCAAATCTCTCATCTCTGGATAGGAGAGAGCTGCACCTAGCCAACTATCGAAACCATCATTTTCGACTTCAGCTAGCGCCATTGCCACGGCCCTAACATCATCAAAATTCGCATGTTCAGCATCATTTCTGGCCAAGTTTGCGTACACATAGTTCGTTTTGTCAGTGTAATTCGCCTTAAGAAAGGACGCTCGACGGATTTGGCAGGGAATACATCGCCCACAATGGGTATATTTAAACACTCTGTATCTACCACAGCTTACTGACCTAGAGGCGAGAGCCTCCAACATTTTTTGGTCCTTGCAAGAACTCATCATCTCGCCCTTGGTCGAAAACTCATATGGGTTTTCGATTTTCACTTTCACCCCTGCATCAACCAGCAAATTCCGAATTCTATTTAGGAACTCTGGGTGAGCGGTTCTTGTGCTCAAACTACCAATTCTTGTTCCTGTTAATGGAGGATTTATGGCTATAAACCCGTTCTCACACAAGAATAGAGGCACCTCTTCACCGTCCCGATATCTCCCCAAAGCAGTTGCCACAAGAATCCCAAACGCTAAAAATATTATAGATCTAGCGCGTTGAGATTGTTCACGCTTCCAAGGTGGCGTCGCATTGTGGTTTAGAGCGATATGACTAAGACCTTCTCCAATTGCTTGTGCAAAAGCGTCTTGGTTGTCCCCATCCCCCCTTACAACATTACTAACCGCGTAAAGTTTATGACCCTGTTTCGCCAAATCAATAGCGCCGATTAAACTATCTAATCCGCCCGAAAGCAGCACAACGGCATCTTCATTTGGTCGCACACTTTTGCGTGGTGGCGCGGGTTGAATCCCCCCTGACACAAAACTGAACTCCCAAAGGTCAGTTGTCAAAAAACTCAAAGCGCTCGATAGATCTTTTGATTTTGAGTTCCAAAACTCTGGGTCACCGACCGAAATTTGTAGCGAGAAAGTTCGCGTCCATCCGTCTGGGCTCTCTGACCGCAATCCAGCAGCATCCGCGGTCACCACCGACAACGCTATTGACAAAAAGTCCCACGCTTTCGGGGCTGCCACCAACCCCGCCTTCAGTATTTCTCGCTTTGCAGCCTCGCCCGCACTAGCATAATTAGGTTCCTTTGCCTGCCCATAAAGTGTCACATTCAGCGCATTTTCAACATAAGGAACAGTATCGTTTGGTGCACAAACCAACTTCATTATTCCCCCCCCTCGAAAACCTCATAAGTCGCTTGCAAAGCGTCTTTCACTACATTTACGATCTTGCCTGAAGTCAGCGAGTGCCCGTCATTTTTAAGCTTACGAAATGATGCAGCTACTACTTGCTTTACATAATCACGAGCCTGCTTAAGCAATTTTAGAGCGCTTGAAGCACTTGACGCCTTCTCTCGTATTGTTTTCCCTACATCTAAATCGAACCGTCGAAAAACATCAAAGGCGGTAAATCGCTCGATAGCGAATGATCTCTGATCGTCTGTTAAGTCAAGCAGGTCGGCTTCTGGGTAGTTTACCAGCAGCTCGCTTAATGCATCTCTTATTGAAGCCCTCTCCGCTTCAGCATCTTGAGTGCCGTCAACGGGTCTAACAGTTTCCACCAGCGCATCCATAATTTCGCTAGCAGTTCGTCCGCTTAGTAGTTTTGGATCAAGTGGGCTTCCAGCGCTTGTAATAGTACTTCCAGCAGCAAGTCCCGAGAGCACACCGCCGAGTGCAGCTGCAGTTTTCGCAGTACCGTTCATACGTGCCGCAGCCCCTTTTGAGCCACCGTATCCGGTCTTTGCGTAGTGATGTAAACTGCGTTTAAGATCTTTTTGGTCTCCGCCACCCTCCGCATATTTTTTCAAATTGCGGTTTGCACCTGTCCAACGATGGGGCGGCGCAATCTTCTCAGGCGGTTTATTCTCAGTGCCCTGCGATTCATCATCAGGTTTATCATCTGGCTGAGCACCATCATCAGGCGATGCAGCTTCATCATCCGGCAAATCATCTGCCCATGGCGGCACCATAGGCACGCCTTTTCCGGGCCCCGGGTTCGATTGTGAGGTCCCCATATTATTTCCCCTGTTGTTTGATAGCCTTTTTGACTGGTCCACTCACATTTGACGAAGACCATGAATCGAAAAGATCTCTAGACCACGGCATTCCGCTAAGTTTAGGAACAATATCTGGCTGTATCTGTGCGTGAGGACGGTCTTTCAGAAACGCGAGCAACCGTCCCCCTTGAACTGGATCTGCTTCCGATAAAGCCAAGCAAGCCTCAAGAATGCCAGGAACGCCCCACGATTGTTCCTGACGGGCCTTATCAAGCAATCGATCCATCATTATTGACATATCAACCCTAGGAATTTCTGTGAGCCGGTCTTTCATTGACGAAGCCATTTCAGGCGTTGTTAGCAACCCTTCGAGAAGATCTGCCGCGTCTGAGGACAATCTATCTTCCGGCGAAACAAATGGTGCATGTTCCCTGCCTACGTACAATGCACCACGTAGATCAAGGTTAGATAGAGCCGGTGGCAACCTCAGCCATTCCTCAACGAAAGGATCGTCCCAAGGAGCTTCCAGATCCAATTGTTTCCCGGCAGCAGCGTTCTGCTCCCAATCAGCAAGGAAGCTAACTTTTCCTCCATCACCTCGACCTGCTTCGGAGATCAATGAAGCATAAGCTTTTGAGTCCCCGAGACGCTCAAATAATAGTAACTTTGCAAGCACCGCTTCATCCACTCCGACACCTTGCGCCTTTGCTATTGTCATGCGGATAAATAGTGCATTCAAAAACCGTTTGATAAGGCGAGGATTTCCCGAAATCCCGCTTGCTCTCGCCATCAGAGGAGCTAGCCGCTCAGCTGTATCGAGGCGACTAATTAGTTCGCTAGGAAAGTCTTTTCCTAACGTCTCCAAGAATGCGCGATCTACCCGCTCGCCTTTCCATGACAAACTGAGCTGTCGAATTACCGCCTCTCGGATCTCTTCTTTATCTTTTGCATCCAAGTTACTATTCTCAACAAACAATAGAAGCAAATAAGATCGAACTTCTTGCACACCGAGCGCAGGAACTTGAATCGGGATTTGAATTAACTTGTCGAAGTAATTTGTTACCAAGACATTATCATTTACACCTTCAAAGTGTTTGCGTACCGCATGCTTAATCATTTCCGTATCTGCTGCGATCACAAATGCAGTTCTCTCAAGAAACAAAAATAATCGAATTGCTTCCAAAGTTGATATCGTTGTATCCGGCAAACAGCGGTCAAGATCATCGATAAGAACAACAAGCGTTACACCAAGCTCTTCAAGAATTTGTTCAAAATTGTCACGTAAAGCCTGAATTTCTTTTGGCGGGGAAACAGCTTCCTGAGGAGCCAACATGTCATTTGTAGCCGCTTGAAGCGCAGTAACCGTTCGAGTGGCTTCATTAACTACATCTTGTGTTACTCCGTCCGCAGCCACTCCCTTCGCTAAATTGATAGCATCACCAACCAAGCCCAATGGAGGTAACCCAAACGCCATAGCCGCTCCGCCGGCGGCGATTTTCGCAACTCTAAACCAGCGAACACGCTTAACCAGCTCAGCAACCCTGTCGGTTGCTGTTGTTCTTTTCTCAGCCTCTTCCGACAATTTGGACGCAATCACATCCATTAAGGCCGCTCTAGCATCGTCGTAACCTTGGTAAAGCCAAGCATTGAATTCAACGATAACGAATTCTTGCGAAGCAGGGGCCTGTGATCGTTTTGCAAGTGAACTTCTAATAAGCTGGATCATTGAGGATTTCCCCACTCCCCAAGCTCCAGAAACGCCAATTGAGATCGGTCGCCCAGCCGCTTGAACTATAATTTCCGCGACAGTTTCGGAGACGCCTGAAAAATTTAAGAAGTCTCGGCTAGTTTCGTTGTCTGCCCACATAAACCCCTCCCCATCGGTTCCACTCGGCACCTTACGATTGCTGAGCACCACCAATAGTAGCACCTAACCAAAACATGCACACCTACACGTAATGACAGGGTAATTGCTATGATGCTTCAACCGCTCGCTTCCACAATGCTTCCAGACGCAAAAATGCCTTAGCCAATTTTTCAGCTAAAGCATTTATATTATTGGTTTCTCGGGTAGGATTTGAACCGATGACCTCCAGGCTATCGGCCTGACGAGCTACCGGGCTGCGCCATCAGATGACATGAAGAACTTCAACAGTGCCATCATCATTGATGGAGACCAGTTCACATCGGCCATCCGGCCATTTGCGGACAATACTGCCTTCATGTGCAGGTTCGCAGTAAAATATCGGTCGTCCAGCCTCCAAATGGGCTTGGGCTGCGCGACCGTCATCATTGGCAAGCTGCTTTTCAAACTCCAGCCACAGCTTGCGGCTATCCGCCCCGCTAGCATTTGTCACCTGCTCGAATGTGATTTCCAGCATGAGATTTCCTTGCTTCACATCACCTGTATGTTTTTAAGACATACGTTCTTATACACCATCGACACTTCTTGAAAAAACGCAATATCGAACCCATCGAATTGTCGCGGTCTTTTTCACTAATTCAAGCCTTTGTCAGAGCAATTCTCTGCTGTCAGCGAGCGATCTCGCATTCTATGAAGTGCCGCTATGCTTGCGAACCGAACGTGAAATTAATCAAGAAATGGGCATCTACTCTAGTGCAGCAAGTGGCTTTCTTGCTTGCCATAGTGCGATAGAGTAGCATGCGATAAATATTTGAGGAAATTGAGACACCAAGGGGCCACAGTGACCGATAAGCTAAAAATCAACCTCCAGCATTGCTATGGAATTGGAAAGCTAGAGGCAGAGCTGGAGTTTAAGCATAAGGGCTACGCAATTTACGCTCCTAACGGCGTTATGAAGACTTCGTTCGCCAAAACAATGATGGACATATCGGAGGGAAAGAAACCCAGTGACCTTCACTTTCCTGATCGCGAACCCACATTTGAAATCACCTTGAACGACGAAATGCTCAAACGAGACGAAATTTTCGTTGTTAAATCTTACGATGATAAGTTTGCTTCAAATCAAGTGTCCACACTTCTCGCGAATGCCGAACTCCGGAAAAAATACGAAGAAATTCATCGGTCAATAGGTGAAGCAAAGAAGGCATTGGATAAAGTTCTGAAACACGTTTCCGGTTTTGGTGAGAAATCTCGTGAGAACATAGATCCGATTATCGAAGAATTGTTTGGTGGAGACTACTACGAAGCCCTAACTTCTATTGAGGAAGAGTTACGAGAAACTCAACCCTCGGAGCTTTCGAACGCAGATTACAAAATTCTCTATGATCCTAAAGTTCAGCAGTTTCTTTCCAGCGAAGATGTTGCGGAAGCGGTCGAAGAATTCGCAAAAAAGTACGATGAGATAACTGAAAAATCTCCAATTCTTAGGAGAAATTTTCAGTATCACAACATCTCCCAGATCCAACAAAATCTTGCCGCAAACAACTTCTTCAGCGCAGGACACAAAATCAGTCTTGCGGATAAAAACAATGACGACATGGAAGATGTTTCATCAGACCAAAATCTTCTCGAACGCATTACGGAAGAAAAACTTCGAATCCTGAGCAATGAAGAGGTGGGCAAGCGGTTTGATACATTCAACTCTAAACTGAAGAACAAAGAACTGCAGGCTTTTCGAGACTATATCACAGAAAACAAACATATTTTGCCTAGGCTTCACTCTCCTGAAGAACTCAAGCGTGATCTTTGGGTACAGTACCTTCTGCGTGCTACTGACGAATATCAGGCCCTAATTAAAGAATATAAAGCAGGCCAAAGTGAACTAGCCCAAATCATATCTGACGCTGAGCGTAGCAGAGGTGATTGGGACTCAGTGGTGGAAGACTTCAACCGTCGTTTTTTGTACCTGCCATTTGAGCTTACCGTACAGAATAAGGCAGATGCTATTCTAAAGGGCAGCGCTCCGTCTATCGGTTTCCTAATCCGAGATTCAGGAGAAGAAAGATTGTATGCTCCATCGGAAAAACAAGACCTACTTCGCGCTCTCAGCACAGGAGAAGGTCGGGCACTCTACATCTTGGATATCATGTATGAGGTTTATGTGCGATGGAAAGACCGTATCAAAACACTTTTCGTTTTTGACGATATTTCCGACTCGTTTGACTACAAGAACAAATTTGCGATCATCGACTTTTTGGAAGATGTCACCAAGTCAGAAGACAACAGTTTCTTGGCGATAGTTCTAACGCATAACTTTGATTTTCTGCGAACGATCGCTAGTAGACAAATTTGCCCTGCACACCAGTGTCGGCTGGCCTTCCGATCCGATAGCGGGATTAGCCTAGAGCAGTTCTCACGGACTGACATCCAAAGCCCATTTCTCAAATGGCAAGGAAGACTGTCAGAACCGTCAGTGTTGACCGCATACATTCCTTTCTTGCGAAATGTAATTGAATACTCAGTGGGCACCAAAAACGCTGCCGGAAACGACAACGAGGACTACCTGCAACTCACAAGGATGCTCCACTTCAAAGACGAGACTGAAACTCTTACTCTTCGCGACTACAAGACCGTGTTCGAACAAAATGTGCCACATGGCACATTCCCCGAAGTCAATTTGGATCAACCCATTCTAGAACACATATTTGCTAGTGCCGATGCGTGCGAGACCGTAGATGAAGGCATCAATCTCGAGCACAAAATAGCGCTTTCAATCGCAATCAGGGCTTGGGCTGAACGATATATGGTTACACACATTCGCTCCACGGAACCAGAGTACGATATCGCAAAGAAGCAGACTGGCGAGTTGTTCCAGAAATTCAAGGACTTGTTTAACAACCAAACAGACAGGATCGGGCTTCTTCGTCGTGTCAATCTAATCACGCCTGCAAACATACACATTAACGCCTTTATGTATGAGCCCATTCTCGACATGGGTATGGGAGAACTTGTCTCGTTGTATCAAGATGTAAAGAACGCCTTGAGATAAAGACATTTAACTACTCTGGGAACATTATCCGTTTTCAGCACAGATCTATTGTAAGATGCGGAATAGCAGTATGCAGGACTGCGTTTGCAGACCAAGGTTTTCTAAACTCTGTAGTTCCTTTCGCAACTAATAAATTGAGGTCGTCCAAGAGGCGGCCTCAATGATCTTAGCCGCTTTAAGCACATTCTGAATCATTACCTGAGGTACCCGCATCGTACTTTGCCATACTTGGCAGAACGTTTTGCGCACAATCTAACCAGCGACAAGTCGACACAATCGCGATATTCCGTTGCCTTGAGCTTCAGATCAATCTCGTGGATTTCCCGGATCACGCATTCCGGCCATGGCCATTCCAGACCGGCCAAAAGCGTAAACCGTCGCCGGATCGGCAAGACGATCTCACTTTCAAAACGCTGCCAGACACCAAGCGCACGCATGGTGTTCTTGACCGGAGTGGTGATATGATATCACCGGTATCAAACTCCTCGATGTCGTGGATCAGGGCATAACCGACAGCCGCGGGGGACGCCAGATCGCAAGCCTGCACGCAGTGCTGGGCAACGATAACATCACAGGCTCCGTTCCAGCGTCGAATGCGGGACAAGCCAGCCGCCTGATGACGAAACACCTCAAGCCGGACTTCAAACGGCACAGGAAAATGATCAGAGGACATCATCAGCTCACGCATGACACAGCTCCGATCTGCAAGCCCCGGCGCTCGGCAACAGGCTCAATGATGGCCATTGCAGCAAGCATGGTGAGTCGATTGTTGCAACCTATGCCCGACACTACTCGTGCAAAACGAAAGGCTGCCCGAACCGGAGCCTTAATTATGACGAGGTTATCGCCCTCGTCATTGAAGCCATCAGCACGCTTGATCGAAATATGATCATGACACATTTCGACAATTCAGACATGATCAAGAGGCGGTCCAAGCTTGAAGGCGAGATCAAACGACTGAGAGAAGAACTTGAGGCTATACGCACTGGTCTGAACAAGGTGATTGATGCTCTGGGGCCAGATGCCCGATCTCATGAAATCCGCGCATTCTTCGATGACAAGTCAGAACAGATCCATCGCACGAAACTCGAGATTTCCCGACATGAGCGGGAACTGGCCGATACATCTATCCCAAAAAGCATTGGCCGCATCCTCGCTCGCCACAACAAGCTGATTGCCAAATTACGGGTCTGGTCCCGAGATCCAGAAGCGGTGATCCCTCTTCGCCAAATCCTTGACAGGTTTACCATTCATGCCGCTTGGGATGATACCGAGGAATGCTGGAAGCGATCATGCGAAGTGACGTTTGACTTTGCGGCGATCATCGCTGCTGACAAATGACTTGCTTCCTAACTGCTTCAAAATTGCACCCGGCAGAGTTCTGCCGTTTCATCACATGGACATTCTTCGGTCGATCTTACGGAATACACGCGGAGTAGCTGCCTTGAGCCAGAAACCCAGTTGACTTGCGAATTTCGCTTATGCCCTTTCACACGGCATAAAAGCAACTTGCTGCCCTGGCTCGAAATATCGAAGATGCAATCCCTATCAGCCACACCAATGAAGTGGGGGAAGCATTGCAAGACCTCGTGGACAACAGCGGTTTACATCATCAGAGGATATATGGTGCCCTCCCGCTGCTACACGCTGCGCGATTCAAGCAATTGACAACGACGGATCATGCAATCCGACGTAAACACAATTTTTACCGCCCCATTCGATCTGGCAGCCTTGACCAGTTACAGCTCGCATTGCCCGGAAAGGGGCGTCTAGGAGTGCCTGATCAGGTGATTGCTGCGCAAGAAGTTACCTGACTATATCATCCTGTTCGGAAGATACCTTTTTCACGTCAACGCGCGTTGATAGAAGCCAAAGCTGTAGTATTCTGAATAGTTTTTCCAGCACAGGAAGAAAAAATTCGTCTCATAGGTTTCCTCCTTTGTGGTGGCAACTGCCGATCCGGCGAAATCCGTCAGTTCATGACACTTTCCCCGCAAAAATATTAACATTTTTATTTTATAAATAATAATATAAACTCGCCATCTTTTCTATTTCCATGTCAACCTGTAAGTATTTTTCAAATTCCGACTACATAACCAACATGATTATTGTACGTATCGAACCACAAAGCGTTACTCTCATCCACAAGAACAAAATGCCCAACTCTTTGTTTGCTCCATGCAAATAAAGGAAAAGAACGAGGCAAATTTAACCCGGAATTATCAACCGCGAACCCCATAATCTCCTTTTGTGAATTGTACCACAGGAAAACTTTCGATTTAGTTCGGACTAAAAATCCAATTTTAATGAAATTTTTGTTGTAAACGAATGGACCGCGCACACTGGTGTTGCGTGAAGGGTCAATCAAGTAGTTCCGTCTTGGATCGACTG
Source organism: Thalassospira lucentensis (assembly GCF_001613805.1). Lineage (GTDB taxonomy): Bacteria > Pseudomonadota > Alphaproteobacteria > Rhodospirillales > Thalassospiraceae > Thalassospira > Thalassospira lucentensis_A. Next base: position 2,532 of record NZ_LPVY01000019.1, on the reverse strand, counting down.
AATAGTTTTTATTAGGGTCAATCTGCCAGTTACGGTGAGGGTCAATCTGCCAATTACGGTGAGGGTCTACTTGCCAATTGCGGCTCGGATCAATCTGCCAATTGCGGCTCGGATCAATCTGCCAGTTGCGGCGAGGGTCAATCTGCCAGTTCCGACTAGGGTCGACCTGCCAACTAGAAAATAATTTTTCAGCGTTATGGTGACCATCCCCATCTGACTGAGGACTTGACCCAGATAATGCTGTAGATAGATCAGCCACATCTATCACCAAAAAGATGTCGTCGCCTTTATCTTTGTCGATAATGCCGAAAAGACCTGCACTACCTTTTTTTAGAAATATCAGCCCCCCATCAAATTCGCTGAAACCATTTTCTTTCGCATCGTTAACCAATTGATCAAGATTTCTTGCCTCAATATTTGATATTAATTTTCCTAGATCAAACGTGACCTGCCCTGGCATTTCGGTGAGTTTTTGGGTTACGTTTGGATGCAAAAGACACTTCATTCAAGCGTCTCCTTAAATTCAGACACGGCTTTCTCGTAGTCGGAGGTATCGCCTTCACGAATTTTCTTTCGCGCTCGTTCTGCCAACTCCGGCAGACATTGACTTCTTAAGTAAGCCAGGCAGTACTCTTCGTTTGTGAAGTTGGAGATATCGTTTTCTTGCTCAACTGTATGGGTAGCATGCCAGTAGAGGATCCAAGACATCCCGACCAACGGCCAAAATGCGTAAGTCTTATAAAACGTCTTCCAAGCAATCCCTGCTGGTGTGCTGATTTCACTTACGAATAGCCCTGTGAGAACAGCAGTAAGAATGGCGGTACACACGGTGAACGCCGCTCGATATCTGGGAGTGTGAACGAGATTCCATCTTATGCGTTTTAGCATTTTGTACATTTTGATACTTGAGCTGATCTACTATGCACAAGGCGGATGTTTTGGACAAGCAAGAGTATCAGGCGCTCGTGTAAGGCTTCCTGAGCCAATAAACTCTCGAGCTTCTCGGCATCGAAGCCAAACCTTTCTTCAACTCATTATTAATAACTTTGTCCACTGGGATATCGAGTTGACGTGAAATAAGCTGAGGCGATTCACGCCGCCTGATGACGAAAGACCTCAAGCCGGACTTCAAACGGCACAGGAAAATGATCAGAGGACACCATCAGCTCACGTATGACACATCTCCGATCCCCAAGCCCCGACGAGCTGCAACGGTTTCAATGACCGGCATCAAATGATGGCGCGCCATGTCCTGAACGCAGCGGTTCCGGGCTTTTAAGTCAATTGTACTGCCCGTCAGGACCGCGCGGATCTGCGACAGCCAGAGACGCGGATTGCGACAACCGGGAATATCGGCCTGCGCCACAACCCGGCTTATCTCTCGCCATTCCGGCGGGTCGGAGGGATCGCAAAGATCAGGAATAGCATCCGCCTTCTCCTGCCCGGCGCATTCAGCAACCAGCCCATCAAGAATATCCAGCACACCAAGACGTGAAGGCCTTTTTTCCCGTCGTTTAACATCATCCAATGCGAGACGGACGCTATCAAACCCGGCACGTTCAATGGCCCGACTCACGCGCAAACAGGCATTGGCCAACGTCCAGGGCTCGGCACAAAGGTGCTGCCACTCTCTTGCCAGAATCAGACATTGATCATCGACAGAAGGCAGGATGACAGCCCCCGTGCCGCTTGTGGCATGGGCCTGTTCCCTCTCATCCATGTTATCATCTTTATCCGTGTTCTTATTGGAACCGGCACCCGGTGCCGGTTTAATACCGGAATCAGATTCCGGTTTGATGGAACCAGATTCCGGTTTGCCTCCCAGCCCGACCAGCTGATAGGCGTTGCGATTGCGCAACCGTCCGGCACACCGTACCAGACGCCGGATCAGACCAAGCTGTTCAAGACGTTTAAGAGCTTGTCGCACCTTGCGCTCTGATAACCCTGCTTCGCAGGCGATGGTTTCAATTTTGGGAAAGCAGTCCTGAGTTCGGTCATTGACGTGCGATGCCAGAACCACGGCAACGCAGATCTCCGAAGTACTGAGATCCTCGTGACCAAATATCTCATTCTGCACCCATTGCCAGCGGGCAACGGCAGATGTTCCAGCAGGTGCGGACTGTGCTGCACCCTTGCGGATGTCGGCGTATGTATGAAGGGATGTCATGCTTGGTATCGGCGGAGTTTTGCTTTCTCATTTGCACTTGACAAAGCGATCCCGTTACCTAAACTGGTTCTCAGATTTGCAAGCTGAGGCAGTTTAAGCCTTCTCAAGAACCCGCTGCGCCAACAGCGGGTTTTTTGCTGTCTAAATTCTTGAAAAGTCAGGAAAAAATAAAACTCGGAACTGCCGTCTCCTCTTTTTGAGGAGTGTCCCCGAACTTTTTCTCTTGTTTCGCGAATCCGTCGAGTCTATATCTCAAAACTCGACGGATCGGAAAGAGTGGTTGCGGGGGCAGGATTTGAACCTACGACCTTCAGGTTATGAGCCTGACGAGCTACCGGGCTGCTCCACCCCGCGTCAGGGTGTAA
>NZ_LPVY01000018.1 GCF_001613805.1 Thalassospira lucentensis | reverse complement strand
CGATTAGTGGCGTGCCGGAAGGCGCGACTTTGTCGGCGGGTACTGACAATGGTGATGGCACTTGGACGCTGGCTTCGGATGACCTTGATGGTCTGACGATTACGCCAGCGAATGATTTTAGCGGGTCGTTTGATCTGACGGTGACCGCGCAGTCAGCGGATGGTGACGATGTTGCGACCAGAACAGGCAGCATTACGGTTGATGTTGTAGGCGTTGCCGATGCGCCGACACTTGATGTTGCGAATGCATCTGGCAGTGAAGATTCAGCCATCACGCTCGACATTGATGCTGGTCTAACAGATTCATCTGAAGTTCTGACTGTAACCATCTCCGGGGTGCCGGATGGAGCGACTTTGTCTGCCGGAACCGATAATGGTGACGGCAGTTGGACATTGTCTGCTGCGGATCTGAACGGTCTGACGATTACACCTGCGGATGATTTCAGTGGATCGTTTGATCTGACGGTGACGGTGCAGTCAGCGGATGGTGACGATGTTGCTACCACAACAGGCAGCATTACGGTTGATGTTGCCGGTGTCGCCGATGCGTCGACGCTGGAAGTTTCGGATGCATCCGGCAACGAAGATTCTGCCATTGAGCTGGATATAGACGTAGGCCTGACCGATAGCTCCGAAGTTCTAACCGTTACGATTAGTGACGTGCCGGAAGGTGCGACCTTGTCTGCTGGAACAGATAACGGTGACGGCACCTGGACTCTTGGTTCTGATCAGCTCGCAGGTCTGACGATCACGCCAGCAGACGATTTCTCCGGCAGCTTCGAGCTTGGTGTGACCGCAACGTCGGCAGATGGTTCTGATGTCGCAACCACGACCGGCTCAATCACGGTCGATGTTACCGGTGTCGCCGATGCGCCGACATTGGACGTTTCTGATGCCAGTGGTTCGGAAGATTCTGTCATAGCACTTGATATCGACGCGGGTATGACGGATTCCAGCGAAGTACTGACGGTGACCATCTCCGGTGTTCCGGAAGGCGCAACTTTGTCTGCCGGTACTGACAATGATGATGGCAGCTGGACTCTAAGTCCCGATCAGCTTGCAGGCCTGACGATTACACCAGCGGATGATTTTAGCGGATCGTTTGATCTGACGGTGACGGTGCAGTCGGCTGATGATGACGATGTTGCTACCACAACAGGCAGCATTACGGTTGATGTTGCAGGTGTTGCCGATGCTCCGGCGTTGGAAGTTTCGAATGCATCTGGCAACGAAGATTCTGCCATTGCGCTGGATATTGACGCGGGTCTGACGGACTCCAGCGAAGTGCTGACGGTGACCATCTCCGGTGTTCCGGAAGGTGCAACTTTGTCTGCAGGTACCGATAATGGTGACGGCAGTTGGACATTGTCTGCTGCGGATCTGAACGGTCTGACGCTCACGCCTGCGGATGACTTCAGCGGATCGTTTGATCTGACGGTGACCGCGCAGTCAGCGGATGGTGACGATGTTGCGACCACAACAGGCAGCATTACGGTTGATGTTGCAGGCGTTGCCGATGCTCCGACATTGGAGATTTCTGACGCCAGTGGTTTGGAAGATTCGGCTATTGCGCTGGATATCGACGCCGGTCTGACGGACGGTTCCGAAGTTCTCTCCATCACGATCTCTGGTGTTCCGGAGGGGGCAACCCTGTCTGCTGGCACCGACAATGGTGACGGAAGCTGGACGCTGAATTCGACCGAGCTTGAAGGGCTTACAATCCGACCGCCAGAAAATTACAGCGGCAGTTTTGATATCGATATTACCGCGACATCTGCTGATGGTGTGGATATTGCGACGGTTTCCGACACGATCATGGTCAATGTTGCCGCGGTTGCCGATTTGCCGTTGCTTGAGGTACTTGATGCGTCGGGTGATGAAGGTACGGCAATCGCTCTTGATATCGACGCGATCCTTACGGATGCGTCCGAGACACTTTCTGTCACAATCGCAGGTGTGCCGGACGGTGCGGTTTTGTCTGCGGGCACCAACAATGGTGACGGGACATGGACATTGAGTTCAGCCGATCTTGAAGGTCTGACAATAACACCGGGCAACAGTTATTCCGGATCGTTCGATCTGAGCGTTACCGCAACTTCTGTTGATGGCGATGACAGCCAGAGTGTTTCGCAGAACCTGACCGTCGAGGTGATCGACAACCCGAATGATACGGTGTTCGGCACCGGTGGTCGCGATACGATCATTACCGGTGATGGCAACGACTATATCGATGCGGCCGGTGGCCATGACAAAATTTCGTCAGGCGCAGGTGATGACACGATCTATGGCGGCAATGGCAAGGATATAATTGATGCGGGTTCTGGCGATGACTATGTCGAAGCCGGAGGCTCTGACGATATTGTCTATGGCGGAGCTGGCAACGACACCATTTATGGTGGCGGCGGCAAAGATACGATTTCGGGTGGCGACGGTGATGATTACATAGAAGCCGGGAACGCCAATGATATCGTGAACGGTGATGCAGGCAATGACACCATTCTGGGTGGTTCGGGCAAGGATACCCTTGATGGGGGTGACGGCACGGATACGCTTTATGGCGGTAGTTCTAACGACAAGCTGACAGGATCGGGCGATGACAGCCTTTATGGCGAGGCCGGAAATGACGAGATCAATTACACCGTCGATCTGAGCGCAGAGGGAACCGGGATTGTCGATGGCGGTTCAAACACCGATACATTGAAGCTTTATCTGAGTTCGGATCAGCTTTCAGGCGATGGTGTTCTTGAAGCATTGCAGGACCTCAAAGCCCATGTCGAAAGCGGTGAGGGCGGCAGCCTGATGCTTGACGCACTCGGGGTCGAGGTCAGCAATATCGAGAATCTCGAAATTTATGTCGATGGTGCGTTCTATAACCCGGCGGCAGAGGCTCCGGCACTGGATGTCGCTGATGCCACGGGTGCCGAGGATGGCGGCGCGATTGCCCTTGATATTGATGCGTCGCTTGGCGACGCAACCGAAATCCTGAGCATCACCATTTCTGGTGTGCCCGAAGGTGCCACCCTGTCTGCCGGAACCCATAACGGAGACGGTAGTTGGACGCTGGAGGCCGTAGACCTTGAAGGTTTGACGATTACACCGGCCGATGATTACAGCGGTACATTCGATCTTGCCGTTACGGCAACTTCAAGTGCTGGCGAAGATAGTGCATCGACCAGCCAGATCATCAATGTTGATGTCAGTGCAGTTGCAGATACACCGACTTTGACCGTGTCGGATGCATCGGGCAGCGAAGACAGTGCGATTGGTCTGGATGTCGATGCGGGGCTGACAGATACCAGCGAAACAATGACCATCACCATCAGCGGTGTTCCCGATGGGGCCAGCCTGTCGGCTGGGACCAATAACGGCGATGGCAACTGGACATTGAATGCGAGTGATCTCGAAGGCCTGAGCATCACCCCGAGTGGTGATTACAGCGGCAGCTTTGATCTGATCGTCACGGTAACATCGCAGGACGGCAACGACACGGCATCGATCAGCGACACCATTACGATTGCTGTCGCCGGTGTCGCGGACAAGCCAACACTGGATGTATCAAATGTGTCCGGCACCGAAGACAGTGCCATTGCGCTTGATATTGACGCAGGCCTGACAGATGCATCTGAACTCCTGACCGTTACGATCAGTGGCGTTCCGGAAGGTGCCGCCTTGTCGGCAGGTACGGATAACGGCGATGGCAGCTGGACCTTGTCGGCGGCTGACCTGAACGGTCTGACGATCACACCAGCGGATGATTTCAGCGGATCGTTTGACCTGACGGTCACCGCGCAATCTGCGGATGGCAACGATGTTGCGACCACAACAGGTAGCATTACGGTTGATGTTGCAGGTGTTGCCGATGCTCCGAGGCTGGAAGTTTCGGATGCATCTGGTAACGAAGATTCGGCCATTGCGCTCGATATTGACGCAGGCCTGACGGATAGCTCCGAAGTTCTGAGTGTCACGATCAGCGGCGTGCCAGAAGGTGCCGCCTTGTCGGCTGGCACGGACAACGGTGACGGTACATGGACGCTGGGTTCGGATGACCTTGACGGTCTGACGATCACGCCTGCGAATGACTTCAGCGGATCATTTGATCTGACAGTTACTGCGCAGTCTGCGGATGGTGAAGACGTTGCGACTTCGACGGATACGATCACGGTTGATGTCGCAGGTGTTGCTGATGCGCCGACATTGGAGCTCTCTGACGCAAGTGGCTCCGAAGATTCGGCTATTGCGCTGGATATTGATACGGGTCTCACGGACGGCTCAGAAGTTCTGACTGTGACGATTAGTGGTGTTCCTGACGGTGCTACCCTGTCTGCCGGAACCGATAATGGTGATGGAACCTGGACGCTGTCTGCCGAGGATCTGAATGGTCTAACGATCACGCCAGCGAATGATTTTAGCGGTTCGTTTGATTTGACGGTAACCGCGCAGTCGGCAGATGGCGGAGATGTCGCGACCACAACGGGCGGCATCAAGGTTGATGTTGCGGGTGTCGCCGATGCGCCGACACTGGAAGTATCCGATGCAAGCGGATACGAAGACAGGACAATTGCGCTGGACATCGATGCCGGTGTATCGGATTCGAGCGAAACATTGACCGTTACCATTTCTGGTGTCCCGGATGGTGCAATCCTGTCGGCTGGCACAAACAATGGTGATGGAAGCTGGACTCTTGGGGCAGGTGACCTTGATGGGCTCAAGATACGCCCGGCGCACAATTATAGTGGTTCGTTTGATCTTGCGGTCACTGCGCAATCTGCGGATGGAACCGATATCGCAAGTGCGACTGGAGTCATTACGGTCGATGTTGCGGGCGTTGCGGACAGGCCACTGCTTGATGTGTCTGATGCATCTGGTAACGAAGATTCAGCTATCGCTCTGGATATTGATGCATCCCTCACCGATGATAGTGAAGTTCTGACCGTAACGATCAGTGGTGTTCCGGACGGAGCAAGCTTGTCTGCTGGTACCGATAATGGTGATGGAAGCTGGACTCTTGAAGCCGGTGACCTTGAAGGCCTGACGATCACTCCACCCGAAAACTATAGCGGATCATTCGATCTTTCTGTTGTTGCCCACTCGACTGACGGTGATTCCACTGCCTCGACCTCCGACCCGATACGTCTTACACGCGGTTCGCAATCTGGTAATGGCACGATCACGGTAGAGGTCTTGGGAGTTGCCGATGCCCCGACGCTGGAAGTATCGAATGCTTCGGGTAACGAAGATTCGGCTATTGCGCTGGATATTGATGCGGGCCTCATGGACGGTTCAGAAGTCCTGACCATCACGATTAGTGGCGTGCCGGAAGGCGCGACTTTGTCGGCGGGTACTGACAATGGTGATGGCACTTGGACGCTGGCTTCGGATGACCT
>NZ_LPVY01000016.1 GCF_001613805.1 Thalassospira lucentensis | reverse complement strand
CACGCTTTGCGGGTTTTGTCTCCGGACCCATTTGTCCTGTTGACTTTATCTTTATGCCACAACGAAAAGAACAAATCAAGAACTTTTTTCAAGGATGATGGAAAAAATTCCCATCAAAAGCTCCAGGCAAAACTTCTGTGACAAATTTGATATTTGTCTCAATGCCTTAGGCGGTATTTCCGTTAAATCGTAATGCCCTGAAGTTTGCGAAACAGCGTCACCGCATAGCGGTCCGTCATGCCGGAAATATAATCCATCACCCGCATGATCCGGGCATAAAGCCCGTCGGCTTCCGAAAGCTTGCCCGACAGAAGCTTGTCGATCCGGTCGGCCTGCGGCGGCAGGCGTTTGCCGTGTTTCTGATGTTCTTCGATGTCAATCGCGGCCCGCACAAAGCTGTCAAGCAGGCCGTTGATCACCTCGAACCCGGCCATTTCAATCGGCAGGACATGCGGCGCGTTATAAATCCGCTCAACCGCCAGCATCTTGCAGTTTTTGGCATCCTTGCCAAGCGGCGTATTGGCCAGCAGATCACCTTCCAATGTGCCCGAAAGCAACGCGTCCTCATGCTCGATAAAGGCATCAACCGCGGCCTTCACCAGATTGCCAATTGCCTTGCCACGCAAAAAGCCGATCCGGTCATCTTCGGATTTTTCGGCATACCACGGTTCGGCCCGCAAATCGGCCCAGCGTTTTTCGGCATCACCCGGATATTTTTCCGGGTGGCGGGCAATCGGGGCAAGGGCGCGTTCGACCTGCTCGAAACTGACACAGTTAAGCTCCCAGCCATCTTCAAGATCGACCACCGAATAGCAGATATCATCTGCCGCCTCGACCAGATAGACCAGCGGATGGCGCCGCCACGCGCCGTCAAACCCGTCAAGCGGCGATAGCCCGCAAACATTGGCAATCGCATGGGCGATGTCGCGCTCTGCCTGATAATATCCGGGTTTCTTAAGGCCGGTATATTCGCGGCGGCGCGCATCGGGGACCGATGTGCTGCGCGGATATTTGATGAAGCTGCCAAGCGTGCCGTAAGTCAGGTTAAGCCCACCATCAAACCGCTTCATTTCAAGCTGGCTGATGATGCGCAACCCCTGCGCATTCCCTTCGAAATGCCGCAAATCTTCAAGCTCCGGTCCGGTCAGCCGTCCGGTCAGTTCTTCCTTGGCAAGGCGCGATGTGGTGAACCATTCATTGATCGCATCCTCGCCCGAATGGCCGAATGGCGGGTTGCCGATATCATGGGCCAGGCAGGCGGCCTGCACCATGTATCCGATATCGGCAATGGTGATCGGGCTGCCTTCTGGCAGATGCTTGACGATATGCGCGCCCGCCATAAGGCCAAGGGATTGCCCGACCGATCCGACCTCGATCGTGTGGGTCAGGCGGGTATGCACATGGTCGTTATCCGATAGCGGATGAACCTGTGTCTTGTTCTGAAGACGCCGGAACGACGATGAAAAAATGATCCGGTCAACATCGATCTGGAACGGGCTTCTGCCGTCCGGGCTTGGATGCGGATCGCCATCGGGTAGGCGGATCTTGCCATCCCGAAAATCAAGCCGGTGTGGTGAAAGCAGATTTTCCCAGCGCATTTTGGCCGGTTGCATCGAACCCATGGCGATGCGACTCCCTGTCCGTGTCGTGTGTGCGTCAAGTCTATGTCCCTGACGGCGACTTTAACGGGGTGGGGAGTCGGGCGCAATCGGGCAAAACCGATTGCGCCAAATCAGTGTGATCTTATCCGAAGAACCAGCTTTTCGGATTATCAATCGGGCTGCCGTTAAGCGCGCGCAAAAGACCGATCACGTTGCGTCCGATAAACCACGCGGTGGTATAAAGCGCCATCAGGCCGACAATCGCCCAGCCCAGAAGCGGCACCCAGCCGATCACCAGCGTGAAAAAGCCCAGAATGATCGCATAAAGGATGCTGATCCAGAATGTGCGGATGATGAATGTGTAATGGCTGTTGGTCCAGTGATCATCATCCTCGCGCGCGACATAGGCAATAATCAGCGCGATCAAACCGGTGGCAAAGGCGGTAAACAGGGTCGCGATCATCAGGCCGTAACAGACGACAGCCGTATTGCCGCCGCGCGTATCTGCATATTGCGGGGCATTGTCAAACGATGCGTCCTGACCTGTCATCCGGTCACTCATGGGCGTTGTTCCTGTGTTGTGTGTCGTGCAGGTTTACTTGCGCGATCATTCTTCTGCATATAGCGACAAAGTTGCAATTCGCAAAGGCCCTTACCCGGTTGACCGTGCTGATCCTATGGCCGCAATCCATCGGTAATCAACCGCAGGCCAAGCGCGCCAAGCACCAACCCCGCAAAGCGGTCAATCCATGTTTTCCCGCCAAGATAGGCACGTTTGGCATGCCGCCCCGAAAACACAATGGCGACAATGGCATACCATCCGGCCTCGATCATGAAAATCAGCGGCGGCAGGATCATCAACATCCAAAGCGGCGGATTGGCAGGCAAAAGGCTTGCAAAAATACTGGCATAGACAATTGCGGTTTTCGGATTGCTGATCTGGGTCAGCATCGCCAGCCCGAATGATTTCCGGAATGATTTATGTGCCGGTCGCGGGGGTATTTCCTGTGGTCCGGCATTCATCGCCGCCGTATCCATGATCAGGGGTTCTGACGCATGGCGCCATATCTTGATGCCCAGAAACACCAGATACGACCCGCCGGCAATTTTAAACACCAGATACAGCCAGCTTACCTGCGATAAAAGCGCCGTCAGGCCAAGCACAGCAAGGCTGGCAAATAATGCCCCGCCAACCCCCATGCCAAGGCTTGCCGCCAGTCCATCACGGCGCGATGACGTCACCGCAATCCGGCTGACCATCACAAAGCTTGGTCCCGGACTGACTGCCCCGATCAAAAGGGCGCTTAGGATTCCAAACAGAACAAGCCCGTCATGCATGGCAACCTCTTTTGCTTTGGAAGGGGAAGGACCGTTAGATTGCCAGCAATGATATCACAGTCCGGTGAAAACGGAATTTTTCTCGGCTTTTGCCTCGACTCTTGTGAATTCCGCCTTACATTTGGCGCCATATTACCAAATGACCAAGAATAAGGAATTCCGCATGTCGGACTATGATTTTGACCTGTTTGTCATCGGTGCCGGATCGGGCGGGGTGCGGGCCGCGCGCGTTGCATCTGGCTATGGCGCAAAGGTCGCGATTGCCGAGGAAAGCCGCGTTGGCGGCACATGTGTCATTCGTGGCTGTGTGCCCAAAAAGCTTCTGGTTTACGGCGCACATTTTGCCGAGGATTTCGAAGACGCGGCAGCCTATGGCTGGACCCTTCCGGGCGAGCCCAGCTTTAGCTGGAAAAAGCTGATCGCCAACAAGGATGCGGAAATCGACCGCCTGAATGGCATCTATCACAAGCTTCTGGCCGGTTCGAACGTCAAGCTGTTCGAACATCGCGCAACCTTCAAGGACGCCCATACCGTTCTCGTGGGGGGCGAGGAAGTCACCGCCGAACGCATCCTGATCGCGGTTGGCGGTCATCCGACGCTGCCCGACATTCCGGGCATCGAACATGCGATTTCCTCGAACGAGGCGTTTCACCTCGAAGACCTGCCAAAACGCATTGTCGTGGTTGGCGGTGGTTACATCGCGGTTGAATTTGCCGGGATTTTTGCCGGGCTCGGATCGCGCGTCACACAGCTTTATCGCGGTGATCAGATTCTGCGCGGTTTTGATCACGATATCCGCAACCATCTGGCCGAGGAAATCGTCAAAAAGGGTGTCGATCTGCGCTTCAACACCAATGTCACCGCGATTGAAAAACAGTCCGATGGCAGCCTGAAGCTGACCCTGACGGGCGGGGGCGACATGGAAGTCGATGCCGTGATGTTCGCCACCGGCCGCGCGCCCAATACCAAGGGGCTTGGGCTTGAGGCTGTCGGGATCGAAACCAACGATAACGGTGCGGTCAAAATCAACAAGGGCCTGCAAACCAGCGTTCCGAACGTCTATGCGGTTGGTGACGTGACCGACCATGTGCAACTGACCCCGGTCGCAATCAAGGAAGGCATGGCCTTTGCCGATACCGTCTTTGGCGGCAAACCGTGGTCGATGTCCTATGACGCGATCCCGACCGCCGTCTTCAGCCAGCCCCCGGTCGGCACGGTTGGTCTGAGCGAGGAAGAGGCACGCGCCAAAGGCGGACCGGTTGAAATCTACAAATCAACCTTCAAACCGATGCGCCATACCCTTTCGGGCCGGGATGAAAAAACGCTGATGAAACTCGTCGTCGATAAAACCACCGACGTCGTCCTTGGTGCCCACATGGTCGGCCCCGACGCCGCCGAAATCATCCAGGGCATCGGCATCGCGGTGCGCCTTGGCGCAACCAAGGCCCAGTTCGACCAGACCGTCGCGGTGCATCCGTCTGCGGCGGAAGAATTCGTCACCATGCGCTTCCCGGTCGCGGATTAAGGCACCGACCACGCGCGACCATCACCCACCGTCATTCCCGCGAAGGCGGGAATCCAGACTGCGGTTCCAAGCGCACCAGCAATCGGTGAATGGCAGACACGATCAAGGCGGCATCCCTGCGGTGCCGCCTTTTCAAATGTCAAAACGCCAGTGGCGCATTATCGACAACTTCCTTCATCACGAAAAACGTCCGCGTTTGCCGGACACCGGGAAGCGCGATCAGCTGATCGCCATGCAGGTGATTGAAGTCCGCCATGTCGCGGACCCGGATTTTCAGGAAGTAATCGAAATCCCCCGCCACCAGATGGCAATCAAGGATAAAGGGCAGTTTCCGGCACGCGGTTTCGAACGCGGCGAAGCTGTCTGGCGTTGATCGGTCCAGCACCACACCAACCATCACCAGTGCGGCGCGATCCACCTTGTCCGGGGCGATCTGGGCGCGGATGGAGGTGATATATCCTTCTTCGAACAGGCGTTGCATCCGGCGGTGGCAGGTGGCCGGGCTGACATTGACCCGTTTGGCGATATCGGCATTGCCCATCCGCCCGTCAGTTTGCAGCAGGCGCAGAATCTTTTGATCAATGCGGTCTATCGGGGCGGCATTCGCGGGACTGGCAGGCTGCGTCATGAAAGAACCTTCCGGAATTCTGTAAATTTTCGAAATTCTAGGCATATTTTTACACCTGATGAAAGCTTCGCGTGAAAAATTGGTGCGAAGTTCGAGCGCACCTTTCACGCGCTTGGCGCTAGCATTTCCCCTTCATGAGGTTCGTTTCCCATGTCGTTCTGCAAATCAGGGAGTGCGCGATGCGCCTGGATAAATTTGAAAAATACAAACTGACCTTTGGCCCGACCCCGATCGAGGCCCTGCCGCGTCTTTCCGCCCATCTTGGCGGTGATGTCGAACTTTATGCCAAGCGCGAGGATTGCAATTCCGGGCTGGCCTTTGGCGGCAACAAGGTCCGCAAGATGGAATATATCATTCCCGATGCGATCAAATCCGAGGCTGATACCCTTGTCACCATCGGCGGTGTGCAATCCAACCACACAAGGCAGGTCGCGGCCATCGCCGCCAAGATCGGCATGAAATGCCGTCTGGTGCAGGAAAGCTGGGTGCCGTTCAATGATGCGGTTTATGACCGGGTCGGCAACATCCTGATGAGCCGCGTCATGGGGGCTGAGATCGAACTGGTCGATGAGGGTTTTGATATCGGCATTCGCGAAAGCTGGGAAGCCGCCCTTGAGGATGTGAAGGCCAAGGGTGGGGTGCCTTACCCGATCCCGGCCGGGGCATCGGTGCATAAATATGGCGGGCTTGGTTTCGTCGGCTTCGCCGAGGAAGTCCGCGCCCAGGAAGCCGAACTTGGCTTTAAATTCGATTATGTCGTGGTCTGCACGGTGACCGGTTCGACCCATGCTGGCATGGTGGTCGGTTTTGCCGCCGATGGTCGTGCGGACAAGGTGGTCGGCATTGATGCATCCGGCACGCCCGAACAGACCCGGGCACAGGTTCTGGCGATTGCCCAGAAAACCGCTGATCTGGTTGAACTTGAAGGCGGTATTTCGGATCGCGACCTTACCCTGATCGAAGATTACGCCTATCCGGCTTATGGCGTGCCGTCCGATGAAACCAACGAGGCGATCCGCCTGTGTGGCCGTCTCGAAGGCATGATGACCGACCCGGTTTACGAAGGCAAATCGATGCAGGGCATGATCGATCTGGTCAAAAAGGGCTATTTCCCCAAGGGGTCGAAAGTCCTTTACGCCCATCTTGGCGGTGTGCCTGCGATCAATGCCTATAGCTATCTGTATCGCAACGGCTGAGTGCTGCTGCGCAAAGTCTGCACCCGCACCACGCCGTCATTCCCGTTCTGGCGGGAATTTGGTCTCCCACAGCTCTCCCTAGAGGACGGGGTGGTGCAAACGCAAAGGGGAAGCCGTTATGGCTTCCCCTTTGTCGTTTCTGTTTCCAGCGGCTTTGGCGAACTTACCGTCCGGTAATCCCCGGGAAGATGATCAGAAGGGCCACGGCCAGCACTTGCAGGCAGATGAACGGCACCAGCGCCTTGAAGATCGTGCCAAGCGTTATATCCGGTGGCGCCACCGATTTGAGGTAGAACGCGGCGGGCCCGAATGGCGGGGAGAGGAAGCTGACCTGCATGTTCATCGCAAACAGAACCCCGAACCACACCGGGTCATAACCAAGCTGTTTGATGATCGGGACAAAGATCGGCATGGTCAAAAGGGCGATCCCGACCCAGTCAAGGAACATGCCCAGAATGAACAGGATCAGCATCATGAACAGGATGATGATCGTCGGATCATCGGAAATGCCGGTGATCAGGGCCGATACGAACTTGATACCGCCCATCAGGTTGAACACCCCGACAAGGGCCGATGCGCCAATCCCGATCCAGACGATCATGCCGCAGGTCGACAGCGTCTGAAGCGAAGCGGCTTTCAGCATCGACAGCGAAAATTCGCGCCGAACGATGGTCGATGCAACCACACCGGCAACGCCAACGGCGGAGGCTTCGGTGACCGATGCAATCCCGCCATAGATCGAACCCAGAACGCAGATCACGACAAGGATCGGCAGGAACAGGCCCTTGAGCAGGCGGATTTTTTCCTCGGTCGGGATTTTTTCGGTGCGCGGCGGCGGGGCGATATTATCCCCCGTATAGCTTCGGAACAGCACGTAGGCGACATAGAAACCCGCCAACATGAAGCCCGGAATGAAGGATGCGGTAAACAGATCGCCGATTGATACGTTCGCCGTCAGGCCATAAATGATCAGAACGATCGACGGCGGCACCATCGTGCCCAGCGAACCGCCGGCACAAACCACCCCGATGGCAAGGTTTTTGTCATATCCCTGACGGAGCATCTGCGGCAGGGCCAGCAGGCCCAGCAGCACGATTTCGCCCCCGATGATGCCACTCATGGCGGCCAGAATGACGGCGACAAAAATCGTCTGGACCGCAACCCCGCCCTTAAGCCGCCCGCCAAACAGGCGCATGGCTTCAAACAGGTCCCTGGCGATGCCGGATCGATCAAGGATCGCCGCCATCATCACGAACATCGGGACCGAGACAAAGACAAAGGATGACACAAACGAATAGACCCGGCTGGTGATCAGCGGCACCGCCATCGGCCCGAACCAGCCAAGGGTGAATATCAGGGCAATCAGCAGGGTCACAAATGCCAGCGGCATGCCGGTTATCAAAAAACCAAGCAGCAGCACGAACATCGCAAGCGTGCCATATTCAATGCCAAGGGACTGCAAATCAAACATCGGGATTTATCCTGTTACGCCGGATATAATTGTTTCCATGCCGTGCATGCGCGGACCTGTTCATCGGTGATGCTGCCGGGCAGAATGACGGGGCCAAATTCATGTGTAATATGATGTGGCTTTTAAGGTGTTCCGGAATGTTTCGCAGGTCAGTCATGGCCTGTTCCCGTAGCGGAATTTGCACCTGCATAATCAGGTTTTGCGCGCATATAATTGATCGTCAGAATGACAAACTGGATCGTCAGGGCGATCAGAACGAACAGCATGAAAATCTTGAGCAACCCCGGATAGGGCGCATTGAACGCGCTGCCGGTGGTTTCCAGATGGATATCCCCACCCGGTTTGAATGCCGCGCGTTTGACCATCAACCATGCCGCCCAGGCAAAGAAGCCTGACGAGATCGCGCAAACGATTGAAATGCCGATATCAAGTGCGCGCCGGAACCGCGGACCGGCGATGTCATAGATGATGACAACCCGGATATGCTTGTTGCGCGATGCGCAGTAAAGCCCGCCAAACACAAAGCCGACGGCTGATAAAAACGTCGTGGTTTCATGGGCCCAAAGCGTCGGGCTGTTGAAGACATGACGCATGAAAATTTCGAAAATCAGGATGCCCATCGCCAACAGGAAGCCGAGCGCGAAGATCGAACTGATTTTGTCGACAGCCCTGCCAAACAGGCCGGAAACAGTCGGGACCGGCTCGGGGGTGCCATCGGGCTCTATCGCCAGATCCGGGGTGGGCGGGATGTCGCTATGTGCCGGTTTTTCCGGTGTCGGGGCCATTTTCGCAATCCTTGCAGGGACAGGGAATACAATCCGGCAACGGGGAGGACCGCATCGCCCCATATCGTCTCTTATATCGGGCTTGGCCGGATTGTATCAGCTTGTCACCGGCGGGCCCGAAAGGCCGGGCACCGCCGGG
>NZ_LPVY01000015.1 GCF_001613805.1 Thalassospira lucentensis | reverse complement strand
TCCAGATGACCGCGACCCTCATTGCACCGATCGCAATGGACGAAGGTCTGCGTTTCGCAATCCGTGAAGGCGGTCGTACCGTCGGCGCCGGTGTTGTTGCGAAAATCATCGAATAATTTTTGAAGATTTGCACCATTGGGTGCTTGATCTTTGATGTGCGGGCGGATATAAGCCGCCCGCACACCCTGCCGCCCGGGCAGGACTGTGTCGGAAAGACCTGAAGAAATTCAACTTTCTGATTACCTTGTAGGAGTGTAGCTCAGTTGGTAGAGCATCGGTCTCCAAAACCGAGGGCCGTGGGTTCGAGTCCCTCCGCTCCTGCCATTTACCCGGGTCCTGGAATTGAATTTTTGAAAGCGGTGTAACCCCGACAATGGCTAAAACGTCGCCGGCACAATTCGTACAGCAGGTTCGCACCGAAGCTAAAAAGGTTTCGTGGCCGACCCGCAAGGAAACGACCGTTTCGACCATCATGGTTTTCGTCATGGTGGCTTTGGCGTCTGTTTTCTTTTTTGTTGTGGATCAGCTTCTCGCCTGGGGCGTTCAGTTGATCTTTGGTGTCGGGGGTTAAGTCATGGCGCATCGCTGGTACGTTTTGCACGTCCATTCGGGTTTTGAGAAAAAAGTCGCCCAGTCGATCCGCGAACAGTCCATCAAGAAAGGTCTTGAGGGCGAAATCAAAGAGGTCCTGGTTCCGACGGAAGAAACTGTCGAGGTTCGTCGCGGTGCGAAGGTCAATGCCGAGCGGAAGTTTTTCCCCGGCTACGTGCTGCTGAATATGGACCTGACGGATGAGAGCTGGCATCTGGTCAAGAACACCGCCAAGGTCACCGATTTCCTTGGCAGCCGTGGCAAGCCGATGCCGATTTCCGAAAAGGAAGCCCAGCACATCCTGCATCAGGTGCAGGAAGGTGTCGAGCGTCCGAAGTCGACCATTTCGTTCGAGGTTGGCGAGGAAGTCCGTGTTTCCGACGGTCCGTTTGCATCGTTTAACGGTGTCGTCGAAGGGGTTGATGAAGAACGTGCGCGCCTTAAGGTGTCGGTTTCGATCTTCGGTCGTTCAACCCCGGTCGAGCTGGAATATACCCAGGTCGAAAAGCTCTGACGAGCTGATACAAGTGAAGTTTCTGTTTGCGTGATGCGGACAGTTTTTAAAGCGCGGGAGGTCAGCCATGACCGTACCGCGCGCTTCTGTAATGAGGTACTCTAATGGCGAAGAAAATCGACGGCTATATCAAGCTGCAGATTCCCGCCGGCAAAGCCAACCCGTCGCCGCCCGTCGGCCCGGCTCTTGGTCAGCGCGGCGTGAACATCATGGAATTCTGCAAGGCGTTCAACGCAGCGACCCAGCAGATGGAACCAGGGATGCCGATTCCGGTCGTCATCACCGTTTATTCCGACCGTTCCTTCAGCTTTGTCACCAAAACCCCGCCGGCATCCTACTTCCTGAAAAAGGCAGCAGGCATTCCGAAAGGTTCCGGTACGACCGGTAAAGGTTACATCGGTAAAGTGACCAAAGCACAGGTCAAGGAAATCGCGGAAGCCAAAATGGCTGACCTCAACGCATTTGACGTTGAAGGCGCGATGGCGATGATCGAAGGTTCTGCCCGTGCTATGGGCCTCGAGGTTGTGGAGTAAGACGATGGCCAAGACTGGTAAGCGCCTTGCCCAGGCTTATGAGGGCATCGATCGTAACACCCAGTACGAACTGACCGCAGCGGTCAAGCTCGTCAAGGATGGTGCAAAAGCGAAATTCGACGAAACCGTTGAAATCGCGATGAACCTTGGTGTTGATCCGCGTCACGCAGACCAGATGGTCCGTGGTGTTGTTTCGCTTCCGCATGGTACCGGTAAAACCATGCGCGTCGCCGTCTTCGCAAAAGACGCCAAAGCAGAAGAAGCCCAGAAAGCTGGTGCGGACGCTGTTGGCGCCGAAGACCTGATGGAAGCAATGCAGAAAGGCGATCTGAACTATGATCGCGTTATTGCAACCCCGGACATGATGGCTGTTGTCGGTCGTCTCGGTAAGGTTCTCGGCCCGCGCGGCCTGATGCCGAACCCGAAACTCGGCACCGTGACCATGGATGTTGCCCAGGCTGTTTCCGATGCCAAAGCTGGCCAGGTTCAGTTCCGCGCTGAGAAGAATGGCATTGTCCATGCCGGTATCGGCAAGGCGTCCTTCAGCGAAGAACAGCTTGTTGAAAATGCCAAGGCATTCGTTTCTGCGATCGTCAAAGCAAAACCGACAGGCGCAAAAGGTGTATACCTGCAGCGCGCCGCCATCAGCTCGACCATGGGCGCTGGCGTGAAACTGTCGATTGCGGACATCGCATCGAAGTAATTCAAGAATTCTGACCGGTCGCATGCGGCCGGTCAGGACCGGAGAGGGTTGCAAGATCCTCTCTACCTGTCTGTCCCAGACTGCAGGTGAACGGTATTTGCCGTTCTTAATCTCCTGCATAGGCAGAGGTTCCGGTTTTTAGTTTTCCCCGGTTAACGGGGCATCACAAAAGGCTTGGACATCTGGCAAACGGACGGGCGTCACAGACCGGTTCGAAAGGACTGGTCACGTCTGTGAACCCCCCATGGGGTTCAGGGCAATAAGCAATGTCGGAGACTTAAAGTGAACCGCGATGATAAAACACAGTTCGTAGCAGAAATGCGCGAAGTGTTCGAAGGTGCGGAAGGCGTTATCGTTACCCAGTACAAAGGGTTGACGGTTGCGGAAATCACCGCTCTTCGTGCGCAGATGCGTGATGCTGGTGCGGGCTTCAAGGTCACCAAAAACCGGCTTACGCGACTTGCTCTGGAAGGCACCAAATTTGCCGGTCTTGCAGACCACTTCACCGGCCCGACCGCGATCGCCTATTCGGCTGATCCCGCGTCGGTCGCGAAAGTGGCCTCAACGTTCGCAAAAGCCAATGACAAGCTCGTTCTTGTTGCTGGCGCCATCGGTGAACAGATTCTGGACGAACAGGGCGTCAAAGCTCTGGCAGAACTGCCGTCGCTGGACGAACTGCGTGCGAAACTGGTGGGTATGATCCAGACCCCGGCACAGCGTATCGCTACGCTGACCTCCAAGCCGGCGGCCCAGATTGCCCAGGTGCTGAAGGCATACGCCGAAAAAGGCGAAGCCGCGTAACCCAATTTACCAACTTATCCAAGTTCAAGCCTAGGAGTTTATACAAATGGCCGATCTTAAGGCACTCGTTGAAGAGCTTTCGAAGCTCACCGTTCTTGAAGCTGCAGAGCTTTCCAAACTTCTCGAAGAAGAGTGGGGCGTTTCCGCCGCTGCTCCGGTTGCTGTTGCTGCTGCTGGTGGCGCTGCTGCCGGTGCTGCTGCTGCAGAAGAAAAAACCGAATTCGACGTTATCCTGGCTTCTGCTGGTGACAAGAAAATCAACGTCATCAAAGAAGTTCGCGCAATCACCGGTCTTGGCCTGAAAGAAGCCAAAGACCTGGTCGAAGGCGCACCGAAAGCTGTTAAAGAAGGCGCGTCGAAAGACGAAGCCGAGTCGATCAAGAAGCAGCTTGAAGAAGCTGGCGCAACCGTCGAACTCAAGTAATCGACGGCTTCTTGCCAAGGTTTGGGTCGGCGGCCTTCGGGTCGCCGACCTATCCGTCTCTACGGTGCGGGCAATGGGTGTCCGGTCTGTCGGGACGCGAAAAGGAAATTTACGGTTGACGCTGCCAAAGGTAATCGTACATAACGTAAGGCCGTTTAGGTCAGAGGTTATCTTTGACGGCGTCGACAGCCGAGGGATCAGTGATCTCATTCATGTTGGATGTCACATAACATCCACGGTCATAATCAAGTGAACGCCCGCCCCGTACGGGGCTCGGGCGTCGTTGTGCTGTATGCTTTTTGCATGATGGCACAGGGGCGAACGAGTTACGACGGTGTGGGGAGGCGCGATTAAAGGAACGATGATGGATAAGTCCTTTACCGGTCGAAAGCGCATCCGCAAGAGCTTTGGACGGATCAGCGAAGTCGCTCCGCTCCCGAACCTGATTGAGGTTCAAAAGAATTCTTACGACAAGTTTTTGCAGACTGGTACCCCGCAGGAGCAGCGGGACGATGCCGGCCTCCAGGAAGTGTTCAAGAGCGTCTTTCCGATTAAAGATTTCTCAGAGCGCGCAACCCTCGAGTTTGTGTCGTATGAGCTGGAGCAGCCCAAATACGATACCGAGGAGTGCCGTCAGCGTGGCATGACTTTTGCCGCGCCGCTGCGCGTGACACTGCGTCTGGTTGTCTGGGATATTGACGAAGATACCGGTGCACGTTCGATCCGCGATATCAAGGAACAGGACGTGTATATGGGCGACATGCCGCTCATGACCGAACACGGTACCTTTATCGTGAACGGCACCGAGCGTGTTATCGTCTCGCAGATGCACCGTTCGCCGGGCGTCTTCTTCGACCACGACAAGGGCAAGAGCCACAGCTCGGGCAAGTACCTGTTTGCTGCGCGCGTGATCCCGTATCGTGGTTCGTGGCTCGATTTCGAATTCGACGCGAAAGACATCCTGTATGTCCGTATCGACCGTCGCCGCAAACTGCCGGCGACCACGCTGCTTATGGCTCTTGAAAACGAAGAGTCCCAGGCCCTGCGTGCACAGCGTGCCGAAGAAGGCCGTTCTGTCGATCCGTCGGAAATCGAAGGCCTGACGCCTGAAGAAATCCTCAACTATTACTATGAGTCGGCAGAATACCGCCGCACCAAGGATGGTTGGGTTACCGATTTCAATGCAGATCGCTATATCGGTCAGAAGCTGGTCTTTGACCTGCTTGACGCCGACAGCGGTGAAGTCGTTGCCGCCGCAGGCAGCAAGATCACCAAGCGTTCCGCTGCCAAGCTTGTCGAACAGGGTGTCAAACACATCCTGGTGCCGGAAGAACAGCTTAACGGCTGGTTCATGGCAGAAGACCAGATTGACGGCGAAACCGGCGAGATCCTTGCCGAAGCCGGCCACGAACTGACCGAAGGTGTGTTCGAGCAGCTGAAAGAATGGGGTGTCGACACCGTTCGTCTGCTGATGATCGACCACAACAATGTCGGTGCGTATCTGCGCAACACCATTGCACTGGACAAGAACAGCAACCGCGAAGAAGCCCTTGTGGACATCTATCGCGTCATGCGCCCTGGCGAACCGCCGACCATCGAGGGTGCGGAAGCCATGTTCAAAGGCCTGTTCTTTGATGCAGAGCGTTACGACCTCTCGGCTGTTGGCCGTGTGAAAATGAATGCGCGCCTTAATCTGGAATGCCCGGATACGGTTCGTGTTCTGCGTCGTGAAGACATTCTGGAAGTCGTCCGCGTTCTGATCGACCTGAAAGACGGTCGTGGCGAAATCGACGATATTGACCATCTTGGCAACCGTCGTCTGCGTTCGGTCGGCGAGCTGATGGAAAACCAGTTCCGTGTTGGCCTGCTGCGTATGGAACGTGCGATCCGCGAGCGTATGAGCTCGGTCGAGATCGACAACGTCATGCCGCATGACCTGATCAATGCGAAGCCGGTTGCGGCTGCCGTTCGTGAATTCTTCGGCTCTTCGCAGCTGTCGCAGTTCATGGACCAGACCAACCCGCTTTCGGAAATCACCCACAAGCGTCGTCTTTCGGCACTTGGACCGGGCGGTTTGACCCGTGAGCGTGCAGGCTTTGAAGTTCGTGACGTTCATCCGACCCACTATGGTCGTATCTGCCCGGTCGAAACGCCGGAAGGTCCGAACATTGGTCTGATCAACTCGCTGGCGACCTTTGCCCGCGTCAACCAGTACGGCTTCATCGAAAGCCCGTACCGCAAGGTTGTCGATGGCGTGGTTACCCCTGAAGTCATCTATCTTTCGGCCATCGAAGAAGGTCGCTATGTCATTGCACAGGCGAACGAACCGCTGACCAAGGAATTCGGCTTCGAGAACGAACTGATCAACACCCGTAAAGCCGGTGACCACTATATGGCCCGCTCCGAAGAGATCGACCTTATGGACGTCTCGCCGAAGCAGCTCGTATCGGTCGCATCCGCGCTCATTCCGTTCCTTGAGAACGATGACGCGAACCGTGCACTGATGGGTTCGAACATGCAGCGTCAGGCGGTTCCGCTGATCCGTTCTGAAGCGCCGTATGTCGGTACCGGTATGGAAGTTCCGGTGGCACGTGATTCGGGTGCAACCCTGATCGCACGCCGTGATGGTGTTGTTGAATCCGTTGACGCGACCCGTATGGTTATCCGCGCAACCGGTGATATCGCCGCATCGGAATCGGGTGTCGATATTTACACCCTGCTGAAATATCAGCGTTCCAACCAGGGTAGCTGCATCAACCAGCGTCCGCTGGTGAAGGTGGGCGATGTTGTCCAGAAGGGCGACATCATCTCGGATGGTCCGTGTACCGATATGGGTGAACTGGCTCTGGGCCGTAACGTGCTGGTCGCGTTTATGCCCTGGAACGGTTACAACTTCGAGGATTCCATCCTTCTGTCCGAGCGTATCGCACGTGATGACGTTTATACCTCGATCCATATCGAGGAATTCGAAGTCATGGCCCGCGATACCAAGCTGGGTCAGGAAGAGATCACCCGTGACATTCCGAACGTCGGTGAAGAAGCCCTTAAAAACCTCGACGAGGCGGGCATCGTTTACATCGGCGCGGAAATCAAGCCGGGCGATATCCTTGTCGGTAAAGTGACGCCGAAGGGCGAAAGCCCGATGACGCCGGAAGAAAAACTTCTGCGCGCCATCTTCGGTGAAAAAGCATCCGACGTCCGTGATACGTCGCTGCGTGTCCCGCCGGGACAGTTCGGTACCGTTGTTGAAGTCCGCGTGTTCTCGCGTCGTGGCGTTGACAAGGACGAACGTGCCCTGGCAATCGAACGTTCCGAAATCGAACGTCTTGCAAAAGACCGTGATGACGAACGTGCGATCCTGGAACGCAACTTCTATGGTCGTCTGAAAAACCTGCTGCTTGGCCAGACCCTGGTCGACGGACCGAAAGGTCTGAATGGCGAGATCACCGAAGACGCCCTTTCGGGTGTTGCACGTGGTCTGTGGCGTCAGATTGCCGTTGCCGATGACAGTGTCATGTCCGACATCGAAGCCCTGAAGAAACAGTTCGAGGAATCGATTGCTGTTCTGCAGGCTCGTTTCGACGACAAGGTCGACAAGCTTCAGGCTGGTGACGAACTGCCGCCGGGCGTGATGAAGATGGTCAAAGTCTTTGTCGCGGTTAAGCGTAAAATGCAGCCGGGCGACAAGATGGCCGGCCGTCACGGGAACAAGGGTGTCGTATCGCGCATCATGCCGATGGAAGACATGCCGCACCTCGAAGACGGTACGCCTGTCGATATCGTTCTGAACCCGCTTGGTGTTCCGTCGCGTATGAACGTAGGCCAGATCCTTGAAACCCACCTTGGCTGGGCTTCGCGTGGTCTGGGTGAACAGATCGGCGAGCTTGTCGATGCTGTTGCCGATGGTCGTGCCGAGATGGACAGCCTGCGTGGCAAGCTCAATGAAGTGTACGAGGACGAGCAATACGTCACCGGCATTAAAGAGCTGAGCGATGGCGATGTCATCGAGCTTGGTAACAACCTGCGTCGTGGTGTGCCGATGGCAACCCCGGTCTTTGACGGTGCGCGTGAGCCTGATGTGGTTCGCATGCTCGAAAAAGCAGGCCTTGATGGTTCTGGCCAGGTCGACCTTTATGACGGTCGTACCGGTGAGAAATTCCATCGCAAGGTGACCGTGGGCTACATCTACATGCTCAAGCTGCATCACCTGGTCGACGACAAGATCCACGCCCGTTCGATTGGTCCGTACTCGCTTGTTACCCAGCAGCCGCTGGGTGGTAAGGCACAGTTCGGTGGCCAGCGTTTCGGGGAGATGGAAGTGTGGGCACTCGAAGCTTACGGTGCTGCCTACACCCTCCAGGAAATGCTTACCGTCAAGTCGGACGATGTTTCGGGCCGTACCAAGGTCTATGAGGCGATCGTTCGTGGCGAAGACACCTTCGAGGCGGGCATTCCGGAATCCTTTAACGTTCTCGTTAAAGAACTTCGGTCGCTGGGTCTCAATGTCGAGCTCGAGCAAGACGACCTTTAATAGCTTGGCGGGCGGGTACCATTCGGGTATCCCGTCCGCCATCAAGCATCTTTCGGCCTGAAAATTGGCGAAACCCGGCGAGACCGGGCATAGCGGGAGAGCCTTTATGAACGAGTTGATGAAGATCTTCGGGCAGCCGCAGGGCACCCAGAGCTTCGATCAGATCCGGATTCAGATCGCCAGCCCGGAGCGTATCCGCTCCTGGTCGTTCGGCGAGATCAAGAAACCGGAGACCATCAACTACCGGACCTTTAAACCGGAACGCGACGGCCTGTTCTGTGCGCGCATTTTTGGTCCGGTGAAGGATTACGAATGCTTGTGCGGCAAGTACAAGCGTATGAAATATCGCGGCATTATCTGTGAGAAATGCGGCGTCGAAGTGACTCTGGCTAAAGTACGTCGCGAGCGTATGGGCCATATCGAACTGGCGGCACCGGTTGCCCATATCTGGTTCATGAAGTCGCTGCCGAGCCGTCTGGGTCTGCTGCTGGACATGACGCTCAAGGATCTTGAGCGCATTCTGTATTTCGAAAACTATGTGGTCATCGAGCCGGGTCTGACCCCGCTCAAGATGGGTGAGCTTCTTTCAGAAGATCAGTACATGACCGCACAGGAAGAGTATGGCGAAGACAGCTTCCGTGCCGGTATCGGTGCCGAGGCGATCCGCGACATGCTTGCTGCGATCGATCTTGATGACGAACGCGAAACCGCGAAAATCGACCTCAAGGAAACCAATTCCGAAGCCAAGCGCAAGAAGCTGGTCAAACGCCTGAAGCTGATCGAAGCTTTCCAGGAGTCCGGTGCGCGTCCGGAATGGATGATCCTTGAAGTGATCCCGGTCATTCCGCCAGAACTGCGTCCGCTGGTTCCGCTGGATGGCGGCCGTTTCGCTACGTCCGACCTGAACGACCTTTACCGTCGTGTGATCAACCGTAACAACCGTCTGAAGCGCCTGATCGAGCTTCGTGCGCCCGATATCATCGTGCGTAACGAAAAACGTATGCTTCAGGAATCGGTTGATGCGCTGTTTGACAACGGCCGTCGCGGTCGTCCGATCACCGGTGCCAACAAGCGTCCGCTCAAATCGATGTCGGACATGCTTAAAGGCAAGCAGGGCCGTTTCCGTCAGAACCTTCTGGGTAAACGCGTCGACTATTCCGGGCGTTCGGTTATTACCGTGGGTCCGAACCTGAAACTGCATCAGTGCGGCCTGCCGAAGAAAATGGCGCTCGAACTGTTCAAGCCGTTCGTCTATGCGAAGCTTGAGCTGTACGGGATGGCGACCACCATCAAGGCTGCAAAGCGCATGGTGGAAAAAGAGCGTGCCGAAGTCTGGGATATCCTTGAACAGGTTATCCGTGAACACCCGGTCATGCTTAACCGTGCACCGACCCTTCACCGTCTTGGTATCCAGGCTTTCGAGCCTACCCTGATCGAAGGTAAGGCAATCCAGCTGCATCCGCTCGTCTGTACGGCTTTCAACGCCGACTTCGACGGTGACCAGATGGCCGTTCACGTGCCGCTGTCGCTTGAAGCGCAGCTTGAAGCGCGTACCCTGATGATGTCGACCAACAACATCCTTTCGCCGGCTTCGGGTAAACCGATCATCGTGCCGTCGCAGGATATTGTCCTTGGTCTGTACTACATCTCGATGGAACGCGACGGTCAGCCGGGCGAGGGCATGTCCTTCGTCAATATCGCCGAAATCGAACAGGCTCTTGATGCCGGTGTTGTGACCCTGCATTCGAAAATCAATGCACGTTACAAAACCGTCGACGAGAACAACGAACCGATCACCATCCGTGTTCAGACCACGGTTGGCCGCATGTTGCTGTCCGAACTGCTGCCGCGTCATCCGCGCATTCCGTTCGCGACCATCAACAAGCTGCTGACCAAGAAAGACGTCTCGAACGTTATCGACGTCGTCTATCGTCACTGTGGCCAGAAAGAGACCGTTATCTTTGCTGACCGCATGATGGGTCTTGGCTTCAACTGGGCATGCAAAGCCGGTATTTCGTTTGGCAAGGATGACATGATCATTCCGGAAGCCAAGGAAACCCTGGTTGGCGCGACCCATGACAAGGTCAAGGAATACGAACAGCAGTATCAGGACGGTCTGATCACTCGCGGTGAGAAATACAACAAGGTCGTTGACGCCTGGTCGCAGTGCACCGATGACGTTTCCGAAGCGATGATGAAAGTCATCTCGGCAACGGCAGAAGGTGACAATGTGAACTCGGTTTACATGATGGCGCACTCCGGTGCCCGTGGTTCTGCCGCCCAGATGCGTCAGCTGGCTGCCATGCGCGGCCTGATGGCAAAGCCGGATGGCTCGATCATCGAGACGCCGATTATCTCGAACTTCAAAGAAGGCCTGACCGTGCAGGAGTACTTCAACTCCACCCACGGTGCCCGTAAAGGTCTGGCCGATACCGCACTGAAAACGGCGAACTCGGGTTACCTGACCCGTCGTCTCGTCGACGTCGCACAGGACAGCATCATCACCCAGCATGATTGCGGTACCGAACGCGGCCTCGACATTGCTGCGGTTGTCGATTCCGGCGAAGTTATCGAGACGCTGTCTGATCGTATCCTCGGTCGTTTCACCGCTGACGAGATTGTCAATCCGTCAACCGGCGAAGTCATCGTTCCGAAGAACGAAATGGTTGTCGAAGATCACCTTGATCTGATCGAAAAAGCAGGCGTCGAAATGGCGCGTATCCGTTCGGTCCTGACCTGTGATGCCGAAACAGGCGTTTGCGGCCATTGCTATGGTCGTGACCTGGCACGTGGTACCACGGTCAATATCGGTGAAGCTGTCGGTGTTATTGCCGCACAGTCGATCGGTGAGCCGGGCACGCAGCTTACGATGCGTACGTTCCACATCGGTGGTGCGGCACAGCGTGGTGCGGAAGTTTCGGGTGTCGAAGCCAACTTCGATGCGACCGTCAAACTGAAGAACCGTGCGGTTGTTACGAACTCGAGCGGTGTCATGATCGTCATGGCGCGTAACCTCGAGATCCTGCTGATCGACAAAACCGGCCGTGAACGTGCGAAATACCGCGTCCCGTACGGTGCGAAACTGCTTGCTGATGACGGTGACCAGATCACGCGTGGCCAGAAACTGGCCGAGTGGGATCCGTACACCCTGCCGATCATCACCGAGAAAGAAGGTTATGTGAACTATGTCGACCTTCTCGAGAACGTAACCATTCGCGAAGTCTATGACGAAGCGACCGGTATCGCCTCGAAAACGGTTATCGACTGGAAGAGCATGCCGAAGGCATCCGACCTCAAGCCGCGCGTTACGCTGCGTAACGAAAACGGCGAGGTCATCAACCTGGAAAACGGTCTTGAAGCCCGTTACTTCCTGTCGGTTGATGCCATTCTCTCGGTCGAGAACGGTCAGAAAGTCAACGCCGGTGACGTGCTTGCACGTATTCCGCGCGAAGGCTCGAAAACCCGTGACATCACCGGTGGTCTGCCGCGTGTGGCTGAATTGTTCGAGGCGCGCAAGCCGAAGGACCACGCCATCATCGCCGACATCGCCGGTCGTGTTGAGTTCGGCAAGGACTACAAGAACAAGCGTCGCGTGATCGTTCATCCGCTTGAGGATAGCGGTCTGACCGAACCGGTCGAATACCTGATCCCGAAAGGCAAGCATCTTGCCGTTCAGGAAGGGGACTTCGTCGAGAAGGGCGATCAGCTGCTTGATGGTTCGCCGGTTCCGCACGATATCCTGCGCGTTATGGGCGTCCCGGCACTGGCCGACTACCTGGTCAACGAAATCCAGGAAGTCTACCGTTTGCAGGGCGTGAAGATTAACGACAAACACATCGAAGTCATCGTTCGTCAGATGCTTCAGAAAGTGGAAGTTACCAAAACCGGTGACACCACGCTTCTGGTTGGCGAAATCATCGACCGTGTCGATTTCGATGCCGAAAACGAACGTGCCATTAAAGAAGGTGGCGAACTGGCCGAAGCTGCACCGGTCCTTCAGGGGATCACCAAGGCATCGCTCCAGACGCATTCCTTCATCTCGGCCGCGTCGTTCCAGGAAACCACGCGCGTTCTTACCGAAGCAGCCGTATCGGGCAAAACCGATACCCTGATCGGTCTGAAGGAAAACGTGATCGTGGGTCGTCTGATCCCGGCAGGTACCGGTGCGGTGATGAACCGTTTCCGTGCACTGGCCGCCGAACGCGACAAGAATGTACAGATCGAGGCAGAAGAGGAAATCGGCGACAATTTCGGCCCGCAGGCCGATGCCGAGTCCCCGTCATTGCCAGCCGGCGAGTAACATCGCCGCGCAAGCTTGTTAAAGAATCAGAGGCGAACCGGGAATTATCTATCGATGCACCGGTTCGCCTCGGCGTTTGAAGCGCCAACTCGAAGGCCCACAGGGTTTTGCTTGACGCGAAATGGGGCCGTCACTAGTATGCGCCCACCGAATCTCGGGGGGTGTAGCTGTGTCGGTGCCAAATTGCTTGGCAACGGGCGGTTTTGCCCCCCGTCGCTTGAGTGCGACTCTAACGGCCGTCGAGGGCAGGATGATCCTGCGTAATGGGCGGTCCGTATTTGCGTTTGCAGGATTTGCAAAGGCATGCGGTCGTTCGTCGTGCGTCGATAGAGCAGCGCCCTTGTGGCGTCCGTTAAAGTACAAAGGGAAAGTTAATGCCCACTATTAACCAGTTGATCCGCAAATCGCGGACTCCGCGCACCCAGCGCGACATGGTTCCGGCACTGGAAGCCTGCCCGCAGAAACGCGGCGTATGCACCCGTGTCTACACCACGACCCCGAAGAAGCCGAACTCGGCACTTCGTAAGGTTGCTCGTGTCCGTTTGACCAACGGCTACGAAGTTACCAGCTACATTCCGGGTGAAGGTCACAACCTGCAGGAACACTCTGTCGTCATGATCCGTGGCGGCCGCGTAAAGGATTTGCCGGGTGTGCGTTACCACATCATTCGCGGTACCCTCGATACCCAGGGTGTCAAAGACCGTAAACAGCGTCGTTCGAAATACGGCGCGAAACGCCCGAAATAAGGAGCAGCTCAGATGTCACGTCGTCACGCTGCTGAAAAGCGCGAAGTTTTGCCTGACGCCAAATATGGCGATAAGGTTCTGACCAAATTCATGAACGGCCTTATGCTCGACGGTAAGAAATCTGCCGCCGAAAAGATCGTTTATGGTGCACTGGAAGTTATGGAAGGCAAGGGTGCCGATCCGGTAGCCCAGTTCCATGAAGCCATGGACAACGTGAAGCCGAACGTCGAAGTTCGTTCGCGCCGTGTTGGTGGTGCTACTTACCAGGTTCCGGTTGAAGTTCGTTCCGAGCGCCGTCAGGCACTGGCCATTCGCTGGCTGGTTGACGCTGCTCGCAAGCGTTCCGAAACGACCATGATCGGTCGTCTCGCCGGTGAACTGATGGACGCAGCCAACAACCGTGGCTCGGCTGTCAAGAAGCGCGAAGACACCCATCGTATGGCCGAAGCCAACAAGGCTTTCGCTCATTACCGCTGGTAATTCAGACCTCAAGATCAAGAGTCGATTATGGTACAACGTACTCCGATCTCTCGGTATCGCAACATCGGCATCATGGCTCACATCGATGCTGGTAAAACGACGACCACCGAGCGAATTCTATTCTACACCGGCAAGTCCTACAAAATCGGCGAAGTCCACGACGGCGCCGCAACCATGGACTGGATGGAACAGGAACAGGAACGTGGCATTACGATTACGTCTGCTGCGACGACCTGCTTCTGGAAAGATAACCGCATCAACATCATCGATACCCCGGGCCACGTTGACTTCACGATTGAAGTTGAACGTTCGCTTCGTGTTCTCGATGGTGCATGCGCTGTTTTCGATGCCGTTTCCGGTGTTGAACCGCAGACCGAAACCGTATGGCGCCAGGCTGACAAGTACCGCGTTCCGCGCATGTGCTTCGTCAACAAAATGGACCGTACCGGTGCGGACTTCTTCCGCTGTGTCCAGATGATCAAAGACCGTCTCGGTGCCAACGCGGCTGTCATGCAGCTGCCGATCGGTTCCGAAATGGAATTCGAAGGTGTTGTCGACCTGGTGAAAAACCAGGAAATCGTCTGGAAAGACGAGAGCCTCGGCGCAGAATTCGAATATCGCGACATTCGCGACTCGCTCAAGGACCAGGCTGAAGAGTACCGTGAAGCTCTGATCGAACAGGCTGTCGAGTGCGATGAAGCTGCCATGGAAGCTTACCTCGAAGGCGAAATGCCGTCCGAGGAAGTTCTCAAGAAGTGCATCCGTAAAGGTACGCTGAAAGGCGAACTGGTTCCGGTCCTTCTGGGCACCGCGTTCAAGAACAAAGGCGTTCAACCGCTTCTTGATGCCGTCATCGATTACATGCCGGCTCCGGACGACATCGAAGACGTGCGCGGCATCAAGCCGGGCACCGAAGACGAGCCGGACTCACGTCCGCTGAACGACGAAGCACCGTTCTCCGGTCTTGCATTCAAGATCATGAGCGATCCGTTCGTTGGCTCGCTGACGTTCGTACGTATCTATTCCGGTATGCTTGAAGCCGGTTCTTACGTTCTCAACTCTGTCAAAGAGAAAAAAGAACGTATCGGCCGTATGCTGCTTATGCATTCAAACAACCGCGAAGAAATCAAATACGCTTGCTCGGGCGACATCGTTGCTCTGGTTGGTCTGAAGGATACCACCACCGGTGATACCCTTTGCGATCCGGCCAAGCCGATCATCCTTGAGCGTATGGAATTCCCGGATCCGGTTATCGAAATCGCTGTTGAGCCGAAATCGAAAGCCGACCAGGAGAAAATGGGTCTCGCCCTTGCACGTCTTGCACAGGAAGATCCGTCGTTCCGCGTCAAAACCGACCACGAATCCGGCCAGACCATCATTTCCGGTATGGGCGAACTTCACCTCGACATCATCGTCGATCGCATGAAGCGTGAATTCAAGGTCGAAGCAAACGTCGGCGCGCCGCAGGTTGCTTATCGTGAGACGATTTCCCAGGAAGTCGACATCGATTACACCCACAAGAA
The DNA here is from genome assembly GCF_001613805.1 of Thalassospira lucentensis. Taxonomy (GTDB): domain Bacteria; phylum Pseudomonadota; class Alphaproteobacteria; order Rhodospirillales; family Thalassospiraceae; genus Thalassospira; species Thalassospira lucentensis_A. The sequence goes on along the minus strand of NZ_LPVY01000015.1, from coordinate 756 downwards.
ACAGTCGGGTGGTTCGGGTCAGTTCGCACGTATCAAGTTGACCTTCACCCCGGGTGAACCGGGCAGCGGGTTCTCCTTCAAGGATACCGTCGTTGGCGGTAACGTTCCGAAGGAATACATCCCGGGTGTTGCCAAGGGTCTTGAAACCTCGCTTAACAGCGGTGTGATTGCCGGCTTCCCGGTCACCGACTTCTCGGTCACCCTGACCGACGGTGCGTATCACGACGTTGACTCGAGCGTCATGGCCTTCGAAATCGCAGCTCGTGCCGCCTTCCGTGAAGGTCTCTCGAAAGCTCGTCCGAAGCTTCTTGAGCCGATCATGAAGGTCGAAGTTGTGACGCCGGAAGAGTACATGGGCGACATCATCGGTGACCTTAACAGTCGCCGTGGTCAGGTCCGTGACATGGATTCCCGTGGTATCGCACGCGTTGTTAGCGCGTTTGTCCCGCTGGCGAACATGTTCGGTTACGTCAATACCCTGCGCTCCATGTCCCAGGGCCGTGCCCAGTTCGTGATGCAGTTCGATCATTACGCCGACGTCCCGCAGGCAGTTGCGGACGAAGTCAAGGCCAAGTCGGCCGGCTAAGGCGAAGCCAGAATAAACGGAGTTAGAAATGGCTAAAGAAAAATTTGCCCGTACAAAACCGCACGTGAACGTCGGCACCATTGGCCACGTTGACCACGGTAAAACCACGCTGACCGCAGCGATCACCAAAGTTCTCGCAGAGAGCGGCGGCGCATCGTTCCAGGACTACA
>NZ_LPVY01000014.1 GCF_001613805.1 Thalassospira lucentensis | reverse complement strand
AAACGCAAAAACCCGCAAAAGCGAATCACGCTTTGCGGGTTTTGTCTCCGGACCCATTTGTCCTGTTGACTTTATCTTTATGCCACAATCAAAAGAACAAATCAAGAACTTTTTTCAAAGAAGCCGGAAAAAGTTCCCGGTCGATGCTCTGCGTGACCGAAAAGGTATATTTATCAATATCCTGAGGCAGCATTGAATGCTGCCTTTCTGTTTTCATGAACGGTTTGCGATCAAACTGCGCTGCGTGATCGAAGGGCTGCGGCCAGCGTGCCGTCATCAAGGTAATCAAGTTCGCCGCCAACCGGGACCCCATGCGCCAGACGCGTAACCTTGACCCCGGTTTCGATCAGGCGTTCGGTAATGTAATGTGCGGTGGTCTGGCCATCGACCGTGGCATTGGTGGCAAGGATTACTTCGGTTACGGCTTCGTCATGTGCCCGTTCGATCAGTTGATCGATGCGCAAATCATCCGGCCCGACCCCATCAAGCGGCGACAATGTCCCGCCCAGAACATGATATTGCCCCTTGAACGCCCCGGCACGTTCCAGCGCCCAAAGATCCTGAACTTCCTCGACCACGCAAATCGCGTCGCGGGTGCGATTGCGGTCGGCACAAATATGGCACGGATCGACAACATCAATATTGCCGCAGACACCACAATTGGTCATGGCATTGGCGGTTTCTTCCAGTGCGTGGGACAACGGGATCATCAGGGTTTCGGGTTTTTTGAGCATCTGCAAAACCGCACGCCGTGCCGACCGCGGACCAAGCCCTGGCAGCCGTGACAGAAGCTTGATCAGATTTTCGATTTCCCGTCCGTTCATGATGGTCCCGTCTTGCGGTTGATCTTTTGATTGGTGTCTCTGGTAGCTTGTATCAAAAACAAAGGGCGGCGCAATGCCACCCTTTGATTTATGCGGCATGACCGCAATTTGATATTGGTTTTGCCGATCAGAACGGAAGTTTGAAACCTTCGGGCAGGTTGAGCCCGCCGGTGACGTCCTTCATCTTGTCCTGAACGGCGGCTTCGACCTTGACCTTGGCATCGTTATAGGCGGCAACGATCAGGTCTTCGAGGACTTCGGTGTCCTCGGGATCGACAATGCTTTTGTCGAGTTTCAGGCCGCGCATCTCGCCCTTGCCATTCAGCATGACCTTGACCATGCCCGCCCCGGACTGGCCTTCGATTTCAAGTGCCACAAGTCCTTCCTGCATTTCCTGCATTTTGGACTGCATTTGCTGGGCCTGTTTCAGCATCCCTGCAAGGTTCTTCATAGCTCGTCGTCTCCTTCGAGATAAAACGCATCATCGTAAACGGAACCGCTTTCGTCCTGCTCGCCCTCGGTTTCTTCCTGTCCCGGTGGCAGATGGACGGCAACGATTTTTGCCTTGGGTAACCCATCAAGGATCGCCTTGACCAGCGGATCAAGCGAAGCATCCGCCTTGCGCTGTTCAAGGTCCTCAAGTTCCTGTTCCTTAAGCGTCGGCGCACCTTCTTCGCGTTCCGAAACGCTGACCATCCAGCGATGACCGGTCAGATTGTTCAGGGTCTTGATCAACTGGCTTGCCAAATCCGCACGCGCACCCCGCGCAGGACGGAATTCAATGCGACCCGGTTCATATTTCACCAGATGCATATAATTTTTAAGCTGGATCGCAAGCGCGGTTGTCTCGCGCTCTTTCGACAGCAATTCGGCAACTTCGGCAAAGGTTTCGGGCAGCTTGGCATAAGCCTGTTGCGGGGCCTGTTCGGGTTCGCCCAGTGGATCGGGGCGGGCATGGGCAACTGCCGCACCACCGCCATTAACCACCTGCATGCGCGGCCCTGGTCCGCCGCCACCATTGCCGCCGCCACCGCCTTGCGGGGCATTACCGGATTTGTTCAGATCACTGCGCAGTTTCTTGATCAGATCGCCCGGGGGCGGCATTTCGGCGGCATAAGCCAGCCGGATCAGGATCATTTCAGCGGCTTGGATCGGGCTTGGCGCGATACGTGTTTCTTCCAGCCCTTTAAGCAGCATCTGCCAGGCACGGGTCAGCTGCGGCATGGCAAGCTTGGCAGCGATTTCCTTGCCGCGGTCGCGTTCTATCTGCGATACGCCGGGATCATTTGCCGCCTCGGGCGACAGCTTCACACGTGTCAGCCAATGGGTCAGATCAAGCATATCCTGCAACATCACCGCCGGATCGCCGCCTAGCGCATATTGCGCACCCAGCAATTCCAGTGCTTCGTTGATCTCGCCCTTCATCGTCTGATCAAACAGATCAAAAATCCGCGACCTGTCGGACAGGCCCAGCATATCGCGGACCTGCTGGGTCGTGACTTTGCCTGCACCATGCGAAATCGCCTGATCCAGAAGGCTCATGCCGTCGCGAACCGATCCGTCGGCGGCGCGTGCAATCAGGGCAAGCGCCTCGTCCTCGATATCGGCATGTTCAAGGTCGGCGATGCGTTTGTAATGGGCGGCCAGTTCGTCGGTCTGAACCCGGCGCAAATCGAAACGCTGGCAACGCGATAGGACCGTAATCGGAATTTTGCGGATTTCGGTGGTCGCAAAGATGAATTTCACATGCTCTGGCGGTTCTTCCAGCGTTTTCAAAAGCGCGTTGAACGCACTTTTCGACAGCATGTGCACTTCGTCGATGATGTAAATCTTGTAGCGCGCCGATGTCGGGCGATAACGGACGCCTTCGATCAGTTCGCGAATATCGTCAACACCGGTACGTGACGCGGCGTCCATTTCCAGAACGTCGACATGACGGTCTTCGGCAATCGCGCGGCAATGTTCGCAAACACCGCATGGCTCGATGGTGGCATTGCCTTTACCATCCGGCCCGATGCAGTTCAGCGCGCGCGCAATGATACGGGCGGTGGTGGTTTTACCGATCCCGCGCACCCCGGTCAGAACAAAGGCATGCGCCAGACGACCGCTTTCAAGCGCGTTCGACAGCGTCTTGACCATCGGCCCGTGACCGATCAGCTCGTCAAAGGTTTTCGGGCGGTATTTACGGGCAAGAACCTGATATTCGCTTTTGGGCGCTTCTTCGGCCTTTGCGGCAGGCGCAGAGGCGGGTGCCGCCGCGGCGGGTTCCTGTTCCATATCAAGCTCTGGCGCCTCAGCCTCGGGCGTTTCTGGTGCTGACGTTTCGGTGCTGTCGATCTGATCCGTCATTCATCCGGTCCGGCATGTTTCAATGTGCTTTGGTTTTAGCAGCTTCGTCCCCGCATGGGAAAGACCAAGTGGGAAATTTCCCACACAAAATTCCATGGCAGGCGGGATGCTGCAAAGCATGGCGGAAACGTGTGATTTTGGGGGATGCAAAGGGTGAGAGACTGAACCGCGACCCGGAAAAACTCGTTACGGCTGCTACCTTCCGGTCCTGACCGGGTTGGCGAGCGGTCCGTCCGCGGCCAGCCTCTCGCCCCCTATATCGCGCAAGGAACCATAAAACGCAAGGCCCGGCTTTGATTTTTTGATAAATCGCGTGATCGTGGCTTTGATGGCGGGTTTGGTCGCGCTAATGTCGGTGCCCGTCACTTGAATATGTTGATCCGCCATGTCGAATACCGGGACTCGGTCCCGTTTCTGGCGGCACCAAACAAGGAATTGCCCCGAAATGGACAGGCTGTTTTACGAAGCAACCGATCTGGATCGCGATGCCCGGTTGCGCACCCGGGAAAACTGGCGTGAACTGCTGCTGGCCGAGGAAAGCGTTAAAATTCTGATCTGCCATGCTGGCGACCCTTTGTTTGCGTGGCCCGAAGACATGAACGAGCACGAGCTTGTTGTCGTCGGAGGTCCCGCCTTGCCGTATCTTGATCTTGAAATCGAACGGGCAAATTGGATTTATATCGGTCGACATGGCGGAGAGGCCGTCATCGCGATTGATATCGCGCCAATCATTTCTGATCGCGATGATGCCATTCGTCGATTGGGTGGTGGGTTTGGCGATATGCGTAGCCGTATGGCAGCTCTTTCCGAAGACGAGGCCGCCCTTGCGGCCCAGGCCCGCGCCATTTTCAACTGGCATCAGAAACATCAGTTTTGCGGTGTATGCGGGCATCCCAATCAGGTGATGGAAGCCGGTTACCGCCTGCAATGCAGTAACCCGGAGTGCGGTACCCCGCATTTTCCGCGGACTGATCCGGCGGTGATCATGCTGATCCATCACAATGACCATGTCTTGCTGGCACGTTCCCCGCAATTCCTCCCCGGTACCGTTTCCGTGCTTGCCGGGTTTGTCGAACCGGGAGAAACGCTTGAACAGGCCGTTGCGCGCGAAGTGTTCGAAGAAGTCGGGATACGCATCAAGCGTGCACGCTATATTGCATCTCAACCATGGCCTTTCCCCGGGTCCTTGATGCTTGGCTTTATCGCCGAGGCAGAAACGACCGACATCGTCATTGATGAAAAGGAAATTGAATTCGCGATGTGGGTGCATCGCGACGAGGTTGCCGCCCTGCCGGAAAAAGGCGTCAATCTTCCCCGTCCCATTTCTATTGCGCGCTACCTTCTGGAAAACTGGTGCGAAGGACGCATATAGAGAAGTATTCACCGTACTGTGATGGTTTGGAATGCCGTTGCATCTCGGTCAATAAACGGGTGGGAGAAAGGATAAGTCTTCGGATGAAGCAAGTGTTTCGGTGGTTTGGCAATCTGATGGGATCGGCATGTTTGGCGATCGCCTTTTCAGCAGATGCCAAAGCAAAGGATCCGATAAATGTCAGGGTAGGCAGCTATGAATATGGCGTTGTCTATTTTTTTGACGGCGATAAACCAGCCGGATTTGCGCCCGAACTGATCGCGGCTCTGAACGCGATCCAATCAACCTATTTTTTTCAACTTGTCGAAACGTCCTCGCGCCGTCGATACAGAGATCTGGCTGCGGGCATGTTCGATATGGTTCTGCTCGAAAGTTCCGATTGGGAATGGGACGATCAGAATGTTGTGTTTTCCGATCCGATCGTGACGGAACATGACCTGTATGTCGCAAGGCGAAGGGACATTCCCGGGCCAAGCTGGTTCGACGAGGTAACCTCGCGCAATATTCTGTGCGTGCTGGGTTTCCATTATGGATTTTCCGGCTTCAATTCCAACCCGGATTATCTTCGCGACAATTTCAATGTTTCGTTGCTTTACAACGAACAGCAGGTACTGGAAGAATTGCTGTCTGGTTCTGGCGATGTTGGTATCGTTTCCGCAGGATTTCTTGCCCGAACCTTTCAGGCGCAGCCTGAACTCGCTGATCAGGTATTCATCGGGCCAAAACCCGATTCAAGCTATGATCTGGTTTCTGTGATGTCAGAAAAATCGGTGATCCCGGTCAACGAGTTCAATGACCTGATTCGCGTTCTGCACACCAGTGGAAATATTGCGAAGAACTGGCGCGAATTGCATCAGAACCTTTCCAAACCCTGATCTTTCCGCGGTGAATTTCATGATATTCAGTCTAGCGGCGGAATGCGCGCGATAACGTTGCGACGCAGACTTTCAGGTCGTTCACGCCATGGTACGATACCGTCATTTGTCCCGGCATAGCGACGGCCGAGTTCGCAAAGATCATCGATCATGCCGGTATCAAGATTGCCATAAACATATCCCCATTTACCCGGCCCGCTAAGCGCAACTGAGCAGCCCGATTTGCAATTGGTCAGGCATTCGACGGCTCTGATATCAAATGGCATATCTTGCTTGGCACAGCTTTCGACCATTTTATCAAACAGTTCCCGGCCATGACGGGGATCGGTAGCTCCCTCGGCCGAGGAAGCAGTGCAGGTCGTGCAGATATTCAGGCGCGCTTTGGTGGTCATGGCATCCAATAAGGTTAAGGTGGTTGCAGGACGCGCATCCAAACAGTTTGCCCGTTGTCCGGTCAAGTCATCTTGTTATGACTAACGATCCTGAAGGCCTTTCCCTTCCATAATGCGCGGCATACATTTCTCGATTCGGGATGTGCGCGTGGCCGATTGTTTGGCACCGGAAAAATGAAGGTTGTATCCCCGTTGCCGACCAGGTGTCAGCGCATTGAAAGCACGTCCTAGATCCGGATTTTCGGCAAATTTTTTCAGAAGCTCTGCCGGAAGTTCAAGCTTGTTCTTTTCGCTGAACTCGATCTTGAGTCCCGATTTCTCCACGGCGATTGCTGCCTTTATGTAGGCCTTCAGAATGTTTTCTTTGGCAGTGATTTCCGGAACCGAAGCGAAATGAATGCGGCGCATGGCCTGCGAATTTTCGCCCGGTTTGGCAAGGATATCCTCTGGATCATCCATCAGTGCACCCTTGAAAAATCCAAGCGCACAATCATCCTTCATCCCGTAAATCATCAGGATATTGCTACCCTCGAACGTGTAGCAAAGGTTGCCCCATTTGACATCTTCGGTCAGTCCACATTCAAGAATGATTGATCTTAGCGCTTTGCGTTCTTCGTGCCACTTCTCCTGCGCCAGAAGCGCATCGACCTTTGCTGCCAAACTCGTCATTTATTGAAACTCCGGCGACCCTTTTTTCTCTATCCCCTATTCAATCAGCCGGTTGCGCGGATGGTCAAGTTATCATCATTGATATATTCGCTCACAAAACTCTGGATCGTTGCGGCAAGCTGCCGATCCACAAGCGGATGCGACGCATCCGACAGCATCAGGGCTACCCCGACCGCGGGTAATGGCGGGAAACCGTCGCGACTTTCAAGAATCTGAAACTCGTCCGTGACACTTGCCGCGGCAAGTGCTGCTACACCAAGTCCGTCACGCACCAGATGCAGTAACGATGCCGCCTGTCTGGTCGTTGCAAACAGGGTAAAAGGACGATCCGCCTTTGAAATGGCATCAATCGCCCAAGCATGGAATTTGCAATCTTCGGCAGGCAGAACAAGCGACAGCGGGTTCGCCAGATGTTGTTTGTGAATCGGCGACGAAACCCAGACACCGGGTTCATGGCGCAGGAAATATCCCTCTTCGCCTTTTTCTGATCGGCTGATGATGGATACATCAAGTTCACCCTGATCAAGCATCCGGTGGAGCAATATCGTCGGATTGACGGAAATAAAGAATTTGGCATCGGGATGGGTCTTGCGTATGGCGCGCAGTACCACCGGCAGGATTTTCTGGGTGTAATCGTCCGGGCATCCGATCCGGATCGGGCGGCTACTATCCTGCCCGCGCATCTTTCCCATGGCCTCGTCCTGCAGAGACAGCATACGCCTTGCATACCCGACAAAAGTGATGCCATCGGCCGTCAATAGAACATTGCGGCCGTCTCGTTCAAACAGTGTATTGCCAACAATATCTTCCAGTCGTTTCATCTGCATGGAAAAGGCCGACGGGGTGCGACCTATCCGGTCTGCCGCACGATTGAAACTGCCGCATTCGGCAAACGCAACAAAACTTCGAAGCAGATCGGAATCCATGAAACATCCTTTGATCAGAAATAATGATCAATAAATTTGAACTGTCTGGTCAAAACTATTCGATTGTTTGCCAGTCGACCAGCGCCAATTATCTGCGCTGGCCGGCCATTGCTGTTTGCAAGTGCCAAAGGAATATCGAAATGATCCTTCATGATTTTTTACCTTCGGGAAATGGTTACAAAATCCGTTTGCTGTTAACCCTTCTCGGCAAACCGTTTGCTCTGGTCGAGCATGACATCACCAAGGGTGAAACCCGCACGCCCGAATTTCTGTCGCGGATCAATGCCAATGGCAAAATCCCGGCGCTGGAATTCGACAATGGTCGGGTTCTGGTCGAAAGCAATGCGATTTTGCTCCACCTTGCCGAGGGAACATCCTATTTACCGATCGATGCGTGGGAACGTACCGAGGTCATGCAATGGCTGTTCTTTGAACAATATGATCACGAACCGACAATTGCCGTTTTGCGGTCATGGGTCGGGATCAAGGGCATGCCCGAACATGCCGATATTCTCGTGCCGATGAAGCGCGCAGGTGCGAAAAAGGCGCTCGATCTTATGGAAAAACGCCTGTCGGGGCATAACTGGCTGGTGGGTGATGCGTTGACCATCGCTGATATATCCCTTTACGCCTACACCCACGTTGCCGAAGAGGGCGATATTGATCTATCGGTCTATCCGGGCATCCAAGCATGGCTTGACCGTATTGCCGCACTGCCGGGATATGTTCCGATCACGTGGAAGCCCTGATTCCATCCGCCGATGAAAAACAGCCGCCCCGTCATCGGATGGGGGCATCCTGATCGGGGCGGCTGCAAGACCCGATGCGCGATCCAGGTAGCGCACAGGGGAAAAGAAAAAGGACGGTGCTGTGTTCCTATGCCGATCGCAAAATACGGTCGGGTAATAACGGGTCGGTTGCGGCGGCTGAATGGCGTGCCTGAAAATTGTTGAAAGCGGCATTGATATTCGGGACCTCTGCCAGAATTTCCGGCCCGCCGGGCATTGCTTTCAGATACTGGATCATCGGCATAATCAGCATATCGGGAATGGTAAAGCGCGGACCGAACAACCAGCCATCGGCATAATGCGGATCAAGTACCTTGAGGTCGCCGGCAATCAGGTCGCCAATGCGGCTCATGCGTGTGGCAAAGCCCGGATCGTTGCGCTGTTCTTCATCGGCAAAGACCATCGGGATGACAAATTGCCGCAGGATATGCGGATCAAGCCGCGTAAGCGCGACACTGATCCATTGTTCCATATGCGCGACCTTGTCATGACGCACGGGGCGTAACAGCGGTCCGTCAAAGGCATCGTCAATATATCGGCAGATCGCGGCTGTTTCGTACAGTACCAGACTGTCATGTACCAAAACCGGTACCTTGCCAAACGGATTGAAACGCAGCAATTCGGGCGTAGGGGATGAGCCGGGGGTTTGAATGCCCTTGGTGCGAAACGCGAACGAAATCTCTTTCTCGATACAGGCAATCCGGACAGTGCGCGACAGGCTGCTGCGCGGCATGCCGTAAATAATCACCTCGGACATCGCAAAATCCTTTGCATCTGTGATACGCGCATGAAACCAAAACAGGGCTTTGATGCGCGAAACTTGCCAACAGGATTGCGGACCACATAATATGTTCAAGAACATATTTTAAAAATGTGCGAGCCTTGTTTCCAGCCACACAGATTGGAGCCAAAGCATGCCTTACAGTCCGGACCACAAGCCAAAGACGCGACAAAAAATCATCCGCTCGGCGGCCAAGCTTTTCAAAACGGTCGGCTATGAGAATGTTACCATTGATCAGGTGATGGCTGATGCCGGGCTCACGCGCGGTGGGTTTTATGCCCATTTCAAAAACAAGGAGGACCTGTTTGTCGCTACCGTCGAAAGCGGCATTGATCTTCTTGGCGAACCGGTTCTGTCGCGTTTGCGCAAGGCCGAAAAATTCGGACTTGATTGGACCACTACCTTCGCTGAGCTTTATCTGTCCAATCAGCATCTGCATCACCCCGGAAAGGGGTGTGCATTACCAACACTCTCAACCGAAGTTGCCCGTTCGGGCGAACGTGCACAGAAGGCTTTTTCCAAGGTTATTCGCGGGGCATGCGGCAAGCTTGCCGCGAAACTGGCCCTTGAGGAACGGGGCATGGCACCGATGACCCGCGAAGAAGCCAATGCCTGGTTTGAAAGTCCGCCACTTGATGAAATCGGTAAGGAACACCGCATCAATGCAACCGCGATGCTGTCGATGATGGTTGGGGCGATGGTGCTTGGCAGGGCTGTTGATGACGAAACGGCCGAGCTGATCCTGAACTCCGTGCGAAAAACCGTGCCGCGGCTCAAATCACCACAAGAAAGCGTGGGGAATGCTGTGCGCCAATCCGCTGAAAGCCCTATCTAACGATCGATCAGCCGATCAGCGTTTCATCGCAAGTGGGGCGATCTGGCCTTGGCGTTGGGCGATCATTTTTTGTTCCGCGATTGCGCCGGCCTCGTCGGTCAGGAAGGTGAAAATTCCGAACCGGCGGCCTTGGGTGACCGGCATTGCTTCATGCAGCAGCGAACAGGAAAAGATCACGGCACCTCCGGCAGGTGGTGCATAAAGACTGCGGCCATATTCCGGAAAACGGACCTGCCCGCCTTCATATGTGATCGGGTTCAGGTTTAGTGATACGGCAAATCGCCGATGAGCTGTAAACGCAGTGCGGTTATCCCGATGGCGGCCAAAATGGCCCTGATCGGCTGCGTCATAACATCCGATCCGCAGGGCTTCCATGCTGGCCGTTCTGAACTGGAAGGCCTTGAACAGTTCCGGAATGACGCGCGTAACGATACGGGTTTTGACTTTCTCGAACAGCATTTCATCCAAAAGGACAACATCGTTGCGTTTCTTGATATCGGATTTTGCCGTGCTGCTGTTTGCTGCCCCTTGGGACACGCCGTCCGCCCGTTTTTCCCCGGCCTCCCAATAGGTGATCAGGGCATCGCAGAGTTCAGGTTCCAAAATGTCGTGCAGCAACATCACCGGCGCCTGACGATTGACCACATCGGATTTACTTGCGGCGTGAATTGCCTTGCAGACGTCAATGCCGTCATCAACATCCGCAAACGATGCATTGAACACCAGCCGATGATTTGGATCGATCAGAAGCATTGAGGAACCAGTAACGCCAAACAGCTTTTTGACCGCGTTTTCCGCGTCATAAAGCTCCGTTGCTTTGGCGTTTGATTTCGCGGCTTTCCTAGGGCTTTTCTTGCCACCGATGATCAGAAAAGTCAGAGTTTCGCAACCCGTGACCTGATCAAGAAACCGGTCGATTTCCTGCCATGTTTCCTTGGTCGGTTTGTCATCTAGCAACCAAAGCGCAAGTGTGTTTCCCGCGATCAGCTGATCGGTCAGGTCGGTCGGTTGTCCCGCGGTGTCGGGTAGGACGATTTTCGGGACAATGTCACCTTTGGCAATCCGAATTGAACTGGTTGCTGCCTTTGGTGTTTCTGACATTTCCCTGATCCCCCGATCCGTTTAAATCTGTCCGGCCTTTATCAGACTTTCGCAAAGTACCCTGAAAGAATATCGGCGTAAATCACGACCAGTTTTTCAATGTCTTCGACCATGGCATGCTCGTCGACCTTGTGCATGCTTTGTCCGACCAGACCGAATTCCACGACTTCGCAATATTTGTGGATAAAGCGGGCATCCGATGTGCCGCCCGTGGTGCTCATATCCGGTCGATGGCCCGTGATCTTTTCCGAGGCATCGGAAATCAGGGCAGCAAGCTTGCCGGGCTCGGATACAAACGCCTCGCCGGAAATCTTGACTTTAAGGTCATGAGCACCGGCATATGCGGCACAGGTTTCGCGGATCCATTTCTCGAGATCGACACCCTGATGCAGGTCGTTGAAACGGATATTAAATGCGGCACTGACCTTCGACGGCACCACGTTGGTCGCGGGATTTCCGGCATCGACGGTGGTGACTTCCAGATTGCTTGGCTGGAAATGCGGAGTGCCTTTATCGAGTTCGTGCGTGGTAAGGGCATTAAGGACCTTTAACATGCGTGGTACAGGATTATCGGCCAGATGCGGATAGGCAACATGCCCCTGCGCGCCATAGATCGTTAGCCAGCCGGTAATGGAACCGCGGCGACCGACTTTCATCATCTCGCCCAGATAAGTTGGATTGGTCGGTTCCCCCAGAAGGCAGACATCAAGTTTCTCGCCATGTTTGTCACACCAGTCGAGAAGCTTGATCGTGCCGTTCACCGCATCGGCTTCTTCATCACCGGTAATCAGGAAGCTTATGCTCTCGTCAAAATCGGGATGGGCTGCCAAAAAGGCATCAACGGATTCAACGAAACAGGCAATATTGGTTTTCATATCAACCGCGCCGCGCCCAAACAGACGGCCATCCTTGATTTCGCCACCAAATGGATCAACTGTCCATGCTGCGGCATCGCCTGCCGGAACTACGTCAGTATGTCCAGCAAAACAGAAATTGCGCCCTTTGGTGCCCAGTCGGGCATAAAGGTTGTCGATGCTATCCCAGCCGTCTTCGTGAAAGACTTTGCGTTTGCAGTCAAAGCCGCGTGCTTCAAGGGCAGCCTGCAATACATCAAGGGCACCGGCATCCGCAGGCGTGACGGACGGGCAGCGGATCAGGGACTGGGCAAGGTCAAGGGCGGTGGGCATTTGATATTCTCTTGGCTTCGTGATGATGGACGAGGATTTGCATCCCATTATCAATGTTTCACTGGAAACATTTGACGAGCAAAAAAGGAGCGAAACGGTTTTCCGCCTCGCCCCTTATAAATCATTGGCAAATCGGGTGACAGAAATCAGTCACGCAGCAATTCGTTGATCGAGGTTTTCGAACGGGTTTTTTCATCCACACGTTTGATGATAACCGCGCAATACAGGCTTGGCCCCGGCTTGCCATCGGGCAACGGTTTGCCCGGAATGCTGCCCGGAACCACAACCGAATAGGCCGGGACACGGCCGACAAAGGTTTCGCCGGTGGTGCGGTCAATGATCTTGGTCGATGCACCGATGAACACACCCATCGAAATCACGGCACCTTCTTCGACGATCACACCTTCAACGATTTCCGAACGCGCCCCGATAAAGGCGTTGTCTTCGATAATGACCGGACCGGCCTGCAGTGGTTCAAGGACGCCACCGATACCCGCACCACCCGAAAGATGAACGTTTTTACCGATCTGTGCGCAGGAGCCGACGGTTGCCCAGGTATCAACCATGACGCCAGTATCAACATAGGCACCAAGGTTCACAAAGCTCGGCATCAGAACGGTACCCGGTGCGACATAGGCAGAACGGCGCACGATGCTGCCCGGTACGGCGCGGAAACCGGCATTTTTGAATTCGGCCTCGCCCCACCCTTCAAATTTCGACGGGACCTTGTCCCACCAGTTGGTGTTTTCGCCGGGGCCGCCGGAAATGGTGGTCATGTCATTGAGACGGAAGGACAGAAGAACCGCCTTCTTGGCCCACTGATTGACAACCCACTTGCCATCGGTTTTTTCAGCAACACGCAGTTTACCGCTATCAAGTGCGGCAAGCGTCTGGTCGACGGCCTTGCGGATTTCACCCTGTGTGGCAGAGCTGATTTCGTCGCGGTTTTCCCAAGCGACGTTGATCACGCCTTCAAGTTCTGTTCTGTCCATTTTCAGAAGTCCTTGCGGTCAGCTTTAATTTCATGTCGGGCGGAGAATGGTCAAAGCCTGTGGTGAAGTCAACTCCGCCAGTTTACTTAGGGGTTCCCTGATCCTGACCCGCGAAAGAATTACCCGATCATGAGGGCAAGCTCAATCTTGGAACCATGACAAATTCGCTCGCGAACGGTTTTATACCGGACTGATGGCCAGTTTGCGCAAGAAATGCACCAGATTGTCGGTTTGGTGATCAATCCGGGGATCATCGCTTCCGGCCTGCGCCCATTCCTCGTCCGTGTGGACCCAGACGGTGGTCATGCCCATATCCTTGGCCGGAAGCAGGTTTTTGGCCATGTCTTCGAAATAGATCGCGCGTGCCGGATCAATCGCATCACGCGCAAGAAGCCGATCATAGGGCTGGCGTTCAGGCTTGGGGATATAGTCGGCATCAACGATGTCAAAGATGGTTTCAAAATGGCTGGCAATGCCAAGGCGGTCCATCACCCGTTCAGCATGTCCACGTGATGCATTGGTGAAAATCACCTTGCGGCAGGGCAGTGCATTCAATGCTGCTGCCAGCTCCGGTGCAGGATCGACCACTGACAGATCAATATTGTGAACCTTGTTCAGGTAGTCCGCGGGATCAATATTATGTTCGGTCATCAGACCACGCAGCGTTGTGCCATAGCGATGAAAATAGCTTTTCTGGATGACATAGGCCTCGTCCGCCGGAAGGTGCAATGTGTCGCGCACATACTGGCCGATCAGATTGGATACCTGCGAAAACAGGTCACATGCCGACGGATAAAGCGTGTTGTCGAGATCAAAGATCAGGACATTGTCGGGCGCAATGCGCGGCATGGCGGTGGCAGCAGAAACGATCGGCGGCATGTTGAATCAATCCGGTTGTGTGCAGTGGCGACGAGAATTCAGACGGTGGTCATTACGCTTTCGGCTGTTCTTTCTTATGGGATTACAGCCGGTTTGCAAAGGCAGGGCGATGTATTTTGCAGTGCATCATTGTAGGCATGCGGTTTTTGCAATCATTTCAGGCTCGAATAATTCGGGTTTGGGGTTTAAAAAGCCCCGCCCGAACAAAGATATAATCAATCTGCGTTCGGAACGTGACGGTGCCAAGGGGGATGTTCCGGTTTACGGAGCATGATGCACCCGGAAATATGTTCGCCAGGTTCGAAATCTGCTGGTGCTGTAAAGGCGTTATTAAGGGTGCCATGCAGATGATAGGCGAATTCGTCTTTGCGGATGATGTGACTTCCTGAATTGGGGGCAGGAAGGCGCAAGGATTTCGAGGCAGCTCAAGAGGACCCTTTGGAAAAGCTTCTCAAAAGTCGCACGACGGAACTGCGCAACGAACGAAACCGCTTCGCAGCACTTGCGTTTGTGTGGGGGGATCTTCTGCTGGAACTGGATGACGATCTGAGGATCGTGTTCGCATCCGGTGCGGCAGATGGAATGATTGGCCGGTCGGCAGCCGATCTTGAGGGCCATACCCTGCAGTCCGTGCTGGCCCCGCAATTCAGACCGCTGGTTCAGGAAATGTTGTATGTGGCGCGCCGTCGTGGCCGGATGGACAACATCCAGGTGCGGTTTATTCGCCCGGACGAACAGCTAAGCGCCCCGGTCTCCATGAGCGGTTATTTCCTTCCCGATCTTGGCGATCATTTTTTTGTCGCCCTGCGCGTTGCGATCAACACATTGCCTCATGATGTGGCGCGATCGATCAAGCGCGATGATGCAACCGGCCTGATGGACGAGGAAAGTCTTTCCCGGGTGGTGACCGAACGTCTGATGGCGCAACGCGAAACCGGTGCAGAACATAAATTTACCCTGATGACGCTGAATGCGTTTGATCCATTGTGTAAACGCATGGAGCAAATCGAACGTGATGAAATGCTGGCCAGTATAGGTGCGTTTCTGCGTGCGCACTCCGTTGCCGGGGATACTGCGGGTCGCCTGAATGGCAACCAGTTTGGCATGTTACACAGGCCGGACGTGCCGGTTGGCGAACTTGAAAACCGGATTGCCGACTGTGCACGGGATGCCGATCCGTCGGGCAAGGGTGTGGATATTTCGACATCTGTTACCGATTTCACCGCCGAGATGATCCCGCCGGGCGATCTGGCGCGTGGGGTGCTTTATTCCATCCGCCGGTTCTGCGACCGGCAGGAGCACGGGTTCACATTCTCCCGCCTGATCGGACAGGCCCCCAATCTGGTAAATGATACATTCTCGGCCATGCGCGATTTCGGAATGCGGGTCGATCGGCTGAAATTCGATGCGGTTTATCAGCCGATCGTGCGATTGCCATCTGCGGAAATTCACCATTTCGAGGTTCTTGCACGTTTTTATGATGACGAAGGCAAGCTGATTCCAACGGATCGTCTGATCACTTTTGCCGAACAGGTCAATATGATCCACAGGTTGGATCTGGCTATGATGCGCCGGACGCTGAAATGGATACGCAATCAGCTGGACGAGGGTATTGATGCCCGCGTTGCGGTGAACGTTTCAGGGCACAGTATTGAAAACCCCGATTTCTGCCGGTCGGTAATTGCTCTTTTTGAACGTAATCGCGATACGATGGGGCAGCTGATGATCGAGATCACCGAAACGGCTGAAATTACCGACATCGATACGGCTTCGACCTGGATCACACGTTTTCGGGATTTCGGGGTTGAGATTTGTCTGGATGATTTCGGTACCGGGGCATCGAATTTCCGGTATCTGAGTGCGCTCGATGTCGATTATGTCAAGATCGACGGGGAATCAATCCGCCAGTCCCTGAAATCATCCAAAGGTCGTGCGTTCATGAAGTCGCTGGTTGATCTGTGTCATGAACTGAAGGTCGAGGTCGTGGCGGAAATGATCGAAACCGATGCCATGCGTGAAATGGTGACAAAGGTCGGTTTCGACTATGCGCAAGGGTATCTTTTTGGCAAACCTGAAAAGGATATCACGCTTTACTGGCGCAATATTCACGATCCCAAGCGCCATTAGACTCAACCCGATAGTCACTGCAAAGGTCGCCACAACGGCGGCCTTTTTTAATGTCGGAAACGCAAATAATTTCGCTTGGGAAACGCTGAAAACAGTCATTTTGGGGCAGGTTTCGGCAAGTGCGGAAAAAAAACGCCAAATGCATCGCCAGTTTTGCCGCTTGTCTGCGTGGATATGGATACCGGCCCGTTTTGGTCGGTTGGCAGGTATGTCAGTTCCATTCTTCCATATAGGAGATCCAGAAAATGGCGAGCATTAACACCAATATGTCGGCGACACTGGCAGTGTCGAACCTGAACAAGACCACTGACGAGATGACTTCTGTTCTGACGGCAATGTCGAGCGGCAAGTCGATCAACTCTGCATCGGATGATGCTGCGGGTCTCGCGGTTTATACTGCGATGTCTGTTGACTATGCCGCCTGGGAACAGGCTGGTGATAACGCCGAAGTCGCAACGGCCATTCTTGAAACCGCTGACGGCGGTCTTTCGGAAATCGGCGATATTCTTGAACGTATGTATGAACTGGCATCCGAAGCATCTTCGGGTTCGGTGACCGATACGGAACGTGCCTATCTTGACGCGGAATATCAGGAACTGGTTGCACAGGTTGATTCTATCGTCAACTCGACGACCTATTTCGATACTTCACTGCTGGACGGCACCTATAACGAGAACTTCACCGTTTCGGCCGATTCAAGTGTTGCTGCAATTGCCGTTGACCTGTCTGCACAGGCCTATGACGCAGCAAGCCTTGGCCTGGCCGGTGATTTGACGTCCTCGACCAATGCAGCGACCGAGCTGACGGCAATCGAGGCGGCTGTTACGACCGTTTCTTCTGGCCGCGCAACGGTCGGTGCGCTGATGTCGCGGTTTGATTATGCGTCCGGCAACATCGAAACCGCACAGACAAACCTTGAAGCCGCAATGAGCGTCTATATGGATGCCGATATCGCGGAACTGAGTGCTGAACAGACGGAACTTGGTGTGAAGATGGATTCTGCCATCCAGGCTCTGTCGGTTTCCAACGAAAATCTCGAGAAGCTCTCGCGTTTGCTGAGCTAACTCGGCGTGGGGTCATCCGGTTTTAGAGCCGCCGGGTGGCCCTGTTTTGTTTCGTGTCGCATGAAAGGGAGGGCAGGATGTCGACCGTCAATTCGTCTACTTCGTCGAGCTACGTATCCTCGTCCTATGTTTCGGGGCTGACCGACCTTGATACGGCCCAACTGGTTGAAGACGCCTATAATGTGAAGATGGAAGTCGCCGACACCATCGAGGCAGAGGTTGATGAGCTTGAACTTGAAATTGCGGCGTTTGAAGATCTGCAGGACTTGCTGGAAGCGCTGGAAGATGCTGCCGAGGCGCTGACGGCATCGGCCGAGCTTGAAAGCCTGCGCGACGATGTCTGGGTCGGTAAATCGGCCTATCTGTCATCGTCGGATGCCAACACCACTGCATCTGATGTGCTGGGTGTTCTGGTAGACGATGAGGCTGCTGTTGGCAGTTATACGATTGAAATCAAACAGATGGCGACTGCTCACAAATTGGGCGGCGACACCTATGCCGATGCGTCGGCGTCGGCAGGCCTTTCAGGTACCCTCAGTCTTGTGGCCGGGGATGATTATACTGCGACGGATATCGAGATATCCGGTGACATGTCGCTTGACGATATTGCGGATGCCATCAATGACCAGAGCAGTGCAACCGGTGTACGCGCCAGTGTGCTTCAGGTATCCGACGATGAATATATGTTGGTGCTATCGGCCATTGATACCGGGCAGGAGATCACCTTTGATACAGACGGAGCCGATACCACGATTGCAGCATCGCTGGGTCTGATCAATGCCGATGGTAGTTATGCCAACGAACTGGTAGCAGCCGATCAGGCGATCTTTTCTGTCGATGGGGTCGAGGTAACGCGCAGCAGCAACACGGTTGATGACGTGATTGATGGTGTCACGCTTTATCTGTATGCCGAGGAAGCAGGCACGGAAATCACGCTTGAAATCGATGAGGATGCGAGCTCGGTCTATGATGCGATCGAGGCTTTTGTTACCGCATATAATGAACTGCGCAGTTTCGTCATCACCAACCAGGCCTATGAGGCCGGTGAAGGAGCGAGCGAGGATGCGGTCCTGTTTGGCGATTCACTTTTAAGTTCTGTTGTTTCGTCGGTTTATGACGCGCTGTCCTTTACCGATGACAGCGACACATATGCGTCCCTGTCATCGATCGGCATCACCTTTGATGAAAGCAACTATCTGGTTATTGATTCCGAGACACTTGAAGATGCGCTGGTTTCGAATTTTGACGAGGTTGCCGATCTGTTTTCACTGTCGACCGATACTGGTTCGGACAACCTGCTGGTGTCAGAAGCCGATGGTACCTATACCGGCACCTTTACCATCGATATTGCGGTTGATGCCGACGGCAATATCACGTCGGCCAGTGTCGGCGGTGATTCCAGTCTGTTCACCATCAGCGGCAACAATGTCATCGGGGCTCAAGGGTCGGTCTATGAAGGTGTCGAGCTGTATTTCGGCGGTGACAGTTCCGAAAGTGTCGATGTCACGATTTCCAGCGGACTTGCCAATGAAATGGTCAATGCGCTCGACAAATATACCAACAGTTCGGATGGCCTGATTTCCGCCCGGATCGATCGGCTCGAAGAACAGACATCCGATCTTGAGGATGAAATCGACGAGGTAACAACCGCTGCCGAGGCTTATGCCGAAGATCTGACAGAACGCTACTCGGCGCTGGAAACCAAGATGTATCAGCTTCAGCTGCTGCGCGAACAACTTGAAGCCTTGTGGGGTGAAGATGACTAAGAATTCACAGGCGACTGCACAACAGGCTTATCGTTTTGCCGGTGCCAGCGCACAATACAACAATGCATTGCGCACGACGTCACCCCTTGCGATGATGGTGATCGCCATCACCCGTACGCGCCAGCATCTGCGGGCGGCCAAACAATACCGTGAAGAAAAACATTTCGATCTTGAACGTCAGGAAAAGGCAATTGCGGTCAATCGATTGCGAGCATTGCAGGCAGTTGTCGCGCCGAAGTCAGCACCGGAATTATCCCGTGATCTGTATGCATTCTATGCACGGATGATAAAACTTCTGGCTCGAAACGGGCGGAAAACACCGCTTGAGGAACGTTATGAAATAGTGGACCGGAACCTCGAAGCACTGGCAAAACAGTGGGAAAGTTTCAAATCGGTCAATCCGCAGTCCGTCGGGCCACAACAGGTTCGCGGGACCCGTCATATCGTGGAACAGGTGTTGTGAGGGGCAGTTGAGTGTAGGCATCCGTCGCGAAATGACATCGGGATCGCAAGCCTCCGAGGCGGCAAAGCAGACGGCTGCCCTGTCGGAACTTGCTGATCAGGACCTTGTGGCCCTGATGGTTCGGAGCGACAAGCGCGCCTATCGCGTGCTTGTTGAACGATACTATCGTGGGATCATTGGGATCGCGCGGCGCATGGGGCTGACCGCTGGCGATGCAGAGGACGCGGCACAGGATGTTTTTGTCCGGGTCTGGCTGCACCGGGAAAAATGGCGTCCTGAGGGTGCCAGTTTCAAAACCTGGCTGTATCGGGTTGCGGTTAACCGGGTAATCGACCTGAAACGCAAACCGCAATTCGTGGACGGCAGCGATCTTGAAAGCATGCCGGATGATGCGATGTCACCGGTTGAACAATTGGCACAACATCAGGAATTCAAACGGCTTCGAAGTGCGATCAAGCTGCTGTCAGAGCAACAACAAATTGCCATCAATCTGTTTTATGACCGCGAGCTGTCGAACCAAGAAGCGGCCGCGATTATGGGTGTTTCCGTCAATGCGATGGAATCATTATTAAAAAGGGCACGCAAGCGACTGCGTGAAGAGTTGAAAGCGATGGGATAGATCGTTAACTTCAGTTGCGTTCGAACAGGTAGGTTCGTCCTAGAAAAAAGCGGTGTGCTGTGAAGATCGAGAAATTTGAAGAATTGCTGGATCAGTATGGATGGGACATATCGTCCTGGCCCGAGCCGCTTCGCCATGAGGCCAACATTTTCGTTGCCCGGAATGACGAAGCAGCAGAATTGCTCCGGTCCCTGAAATCTGTTGAAGATTTTCTGGCTGATGATCCGTTGCCGATGGGCAAGCATCGCGCGATTGATGATATATTCGCGGCAATTGAGGCCGAAGAAATCGCAACCGAACCACGGCGCCACGACGCCAAAAGCGATGTCTTTTCCTTTAGCGACGAACGTCCCGGACATAGTGCCGAGCCGCAAATGGCAGAGCACGGGGACGATCCCGCTCCACAACGACGGGCATATCCATCCGAAAAAGCGCCAAATCCGGTGAGCGGTATGGCAGGACCGACAGACCCGGTACGAGCAAAATCAGGTATCCGGGTCAAGTCATCGCGGGCATTGCTGCGCTATTCCGCGACCTTTGCATCAGCCTGCGGGATGGTGCTGTGTGTCATGTTCGGTTTTGTTGTCGGCGTTGTGTTTACGTCGGAACAGGCAATTCACACTGACGTCCAGGCAACCGAAATGCCGATGGTGCAGGCGTTGGAAAATCACGTTTTTGACGAGGCGTCGCAAGGCATGGGAATTGGTTTGAATGGCGATAACACGCAAAAGGGGCGGGAATGATGGTTTTTGATGATCGTCGCAAACCGAATGCCACCCGAAAGTTTTTGTGGGCCTCGCTTGCGCTGAACCTGTTCCTGATCGGGACGATTGCCGGAAGTATTGCCGCAGGCAGCACGATCCTTCACAGTTTTCTGGGGGCTCCGCCACCGATGCCGGGGCAAGATAATGACCGACCACCAGGTGTTCGTATGCTTGCCGATGTGCGCGAAAAGCTCAGTCCTGACGGGCAGGCAGTTTTTGATGCCGAGTTCGCGCCCGTGATAAAGGATTTGGTGAAGCGCCGCGACGATCTGAAAAAATTCAGGGAACTGCGCGAGGTTTTGTTGCGTGACGACGCAACGGACGCCGAGATTCGCGACGTCTTTGGCAGAATGAAAAACGGTATCGGTGATGATATCGGTCGTATCCTGAATCATATGGCCAATGTCGCGGTCCGCTTGTCGCCCAAAGATCGGGCTGAATTGGCGTTGCATCGTCCGGGACCGCCGCCGCCACCGCGATAACATCGACGTCAACTGAACGGCGTGTGATCACAAGGGAGTGCTTGGGCACTCCCTTTTTGTTTTTGGATTTATTATTCAAAAAAATGAATTTGCTGCGCCAGTTTTTCCGTCGTCCAGCGTGAAACGAACATAGACCCGATCAATGTTCGCTTTATGGAGGCGGTGATGAGTTACCTCAGCGGCCTGACATACGATAACCTGACGGCTTCGACGACGTCATCGTCAAGCACATCGACCTCGTCGAGTACGAGCGAAAGCTCGACCTACGAAACCTATATGACGCTGATGCTGACGACACTTCAGAATCAGGATCCGACCGATCCCGAAGATGTGTCGGAGATGACCACGCAGCTGGCAACCTTCGAGCAGCTCGAACTGGCTGAACAGAATAATGCTTTGCTGTCCGATCTTTCGGAATCGCTTCTGACCTTGCAGGGCGTGATCGATAACAGTGCGGCGCAGTCCTATCTTGGTACCGATATTGTCGCAGTCGGGGACACCGCGCCGCTCGAAGATGGCGAGGTCGAATGGTATTTCGTTCTTGATGATGATGCATCGAATGTCAGCATCGAAATCACCGATGAAGATGGAAATGTCGTCTATGAGACGACAGTGACCGGTGCCGAGGGGGCGAATAATTTCACCTGGGACGGGACGACTGGTGGCGGTAGCACGCTGACGTCGGGCACCTATACCCTTTCGGTCGAGGCGACCGATGCGGATGGAAATTCCGTTGATTCCGAAACTCTGATGACCGGTGTGGTGTCGGCAATCGACCTGACCGGCGATGAAGCCGTGCTGTATGTCAACGGGGTCGATGTTTCGATCTCGGGCGTTCAGGGCACGCAAACAGTTTCCTGAAGTGAAGGATCAAGGTCATGAGCTTAAGCAGTGCACTGAATTCCGCCGTTCTGGGGCTGAATGCGCAATCAACATCGCTTGGTGTGATTTCGGGCAATATCAGCAACAGCGAGACTGTCGGTTATAAGGACAGTTCGACATCCTTCTCGTCACTGGTAACGACCCCCGGTTCGACAACGACCGGCTATTCGAACGGTGTGACGACATCGACCCAGACTAATATCAGCTCGCAAGGACTGATTCAGGCAGATGATACAGCGACCAGTCTGGCGATTTCGGGTGATGGTTTTTTTGTCGTGACCGATGCCAATGGCGACGTCTACTATACGCGCGCCGGCGATTTCGATACGGATTCCGAAGGAAACCTGGTCAACAGTTCGGGCTATTACCTCATGGGTTATGCCCTGGATGATGATGGCAATCCGGCAAGTGGAACTGTCCCGACAAGTACGTCGGCTTTGACCACCATCAATCTTGAAGACCTGACCGGTACGGCCGAAGCCACGACTGAAGTTTCGATGGTCGCCAATCTTCCGGCAGATGCGGCCGTTGGCGATGTATTTTCCGTCGATGTCGAGGTTTTTGATAGTCTCGGAACCAGTCATACGGTGACTTACACTTATGAGAAGACCGCAGCGAACGAATGGGAACTGACCTATTCTGATCCGGTTCTGACATCGGACGGGACAACGGTTACCGGTACGTCATCGGGTGGACCGTTGACTATTACCTTTGACGGTGACGGCAATCTGTCGGCGATCACGGATGCCGGTAACACCGATGTAACGGACAGCGCTACATTGACCATCACCGGCTGGACGACGGGTGCCAATGACAGCACGATTGTTTCCGATCTCGGAACGGCGGGCGACGATGACGGCTTGCAGCAGTTTGCTTCGGACGAGGAAGATGGCGACATGACGCTGTATTCTGTCGGTCAGAACGGTTCAAACTACAGCGAGATCGCGGAGATATCGATCTCGGACGACGGGGTTGTTTCGGTCACCTATGAGAATGGTGAAAGCGAACCGGTTTATCAGATCGTACTGGCGGACTTTGCGAATGCGGATGGTCTGACTGCCTATAGCGACACCGTTTACAAGGAAAGCAACACATCGGGAAGCTACGTGCTGAAAACCCCGGGTGACGGCGGGACCGGGACGCTTGCGGATTATTCGCTGGAAAGTTCAACGGTCGATACCACCAGCCAGTTTTCCAAAATGATCATCGCACAGCAGGCCTATTCGGCGGCGGCACAAGTCGTTTCAACGACCAGCGATATGTATGACACGCTCATTTCGGCAGTGAACTAAGTCGTGATGCAAGGGGAATTGAGGTTATGACAGCAATGGCTTTGGCACTTCCAAATGATAGCGACGCCGTCACGCAGATCATTGCGCGTCTCGAAGAACTTCTCGATGTCGAATGGCGGATCCTTGAACAGGGTCAGTATGACCTTTTGCCCGATATCACGGCGGAAAAGACTCTGCTGGAAGATGCACTGAAGTCCGAACTGCGTGCCCAGAAACAGATTGATCCGGAAAATCCGCTTGCTGGCCAGATCATCAATTTTGAGTTGGTGCGTAGTCTTCGCAATAAGCTTGATCGCAATAATATCCGCCTTATGGCCAAGCGTGATGCCTGCCTGAAACGTATTCGTGCCGGTTGGGCTGCAACGGCAGGTGATCAGGCAACTTCATATGACCGCGATGGTGATCTGCACGGCAAATCGACACGCGCCATTCTGAATTTGAAGATGTAACTGCACTTTTGACAACTGACAGGTCAGAAAAATGTCGATCCGTGCTGCCCAATCTGCTGCATTCAGCGCATTGCAATCAAGTCAGACCGGGATTGCCGTATCTTCGAACAACATCGCCAATGCGTCGGTCGAAGGATACACAACCAAGTCGACCAGTCTGGCCAGCAATGTCAGCGGTGGATCGGCTGTGGGCGTTTCGGTCACTTCGGTGGGATCAAGCGTTGACAGTTATCTGATCAAGGCGATCAACGAAGCCGCGTCGGAAAGTGGATATGCATCCGTGTTTGCCGACCCGCTTGAAATCGTTTCAAGCAATTTCGGATCAGTTGGCGATGATGACGCGATATCGACCCTGATTACCGATCTTGAAACATCAATTGCATCCCTTGCCGCTAGTGCGGACAGCCAGTCGGCCAAGTCGCTGGTTCTGACCGACGCGGAACAGATCGCAAGCGAGCTTAACAGCCTTTCAGCCAGTGTGCAGGATCAGCGGGCGGCAGCCGATCAGTCGATCGAGGATACGATTGATCAGATCAATTCGCTTCTGAATGAAATTCAGTCCTATAACGAGCAATTGACCGGAACGGATGGAACGACACTGGCTTCCAGTGAACTTGAAGATGCACGTGCGGTTGCCATTCAGGAACTGTCCGAATTGGTTGACGTGACCTATTACACCAGTTCGTCAAACCAGACGCAGGTCTATATCGGTGG
This sequence comes from Thalassospira lucentensis, assembly GCF_001613805.1. Taxonomy (GTDB): domain Bacteria; phylum Pseudomonadota; class Alphaproteobacteria; order Rhodospirillales; family Thalassospiraceae; genus Thalassospira; species Thalassospira lucentensis_A. Next base: position 48,128 of record NZ_LPVY01000014.1, on the reverse strand, counting down.
CACGCTTGTCGTCGGAAGCCAAGTGCAGGAACTTGAATATAATGCCGTCGGTACGGTCAATGCCGATACAGTATTTGGTGACATTACGGTGAACGGCAAGTCGATCTCGGATGATATCAGCGGTGGTGAGCTGGGTGGGCTGATCGATTTGCGCGACGAAACCCTGCCGGGCATTCAGGACGAGCTTGATGCGCTGGCCGTGACCCTGATGGACAGCATCAATGCCGTCACCAATCTCGGCACATCCTATCCCGGCCCGACCGAGCTGACATCAAGCGAGACAACGGCATTGACGGATGCCTTTTCGGGAACGGGTACCGTGCGGTTGGTGGCGACGGACGAGGATGGCAACGCGACTGAAATCCTTGATATTGATCTGACGACGGTGACGACGGTTCAGGATCTGGTCGATCAGATCAATGCATCTGCCAACATGACGGCGACGGTAAATGCCGATGGCACGTTAACGATTGCCAGTTCCGACGATGATTACGGTGTTTCGATTGTCAATATGGATGCCGAGGTTGGGGCAGATGCGCAGGGCTTTTCCGACTATTTCGGTCTGAACGACATGTTCACAGGAACCGGGGCCGACGATATTTCGGTGAATGCCGCGTGGCTTGCAGATTCCAGTCTGGTGCCAACCGGATCGGGATCGAATGACGCTGCTTTGGCCGTTGGCGACAGTGTGATTTCGTCGGGAAGCTCGGATGTGGCCGAGGCGCTGGCGAATGTTTTTGATACGAATGTCAGTTTCGATGCGGCCGGGAACCTTGGCAGTACCAAAACGACGCTTTCGGATTACGCGTCGGAAATACTGTCTGATGTTGCCCAACAGGCTTCAAGTGCCGAAACCAAAGCCAGTGTCGCCAGCACGTCCTATAGCGATCTGGTTGAAAGTTTTTCCAATCAGTATGGCGTCAATACCGACGAAGAGGCCCTGACAATGGCCAATCTTGAAAGTGCCTATGAAGCGGCTGCCGCGATCCTCGAAATCACGCAATCGCTGATGGACACCTTGCTTGAAGCTGTCCGGTAAAGGGTAAAGAACATGAGAGTTTCGACAGCCGCCATGCAGCAGAACCTGCTGAACCAGATGCGAAGTGTTCAGTCACAACTTGCCGACGCGACTAGGCAATCCAGCTCGGGAATGAAATCGGATTCCTATTCCGGCGTTTCGGATAATTCCTATGTGATCAGCACGCTGAGTGCTGAAATATCGGAATCGTCGGCTTACGCCGATCTGGCCGAGCAGATTCAGAGCCGTGTCGAAATGTATTATTCGACACTGAACGATATGGTCGATTTGTTAAGCGACATGCTGGCCGATATCTCGGGCGCACTTAGCACTGGCAGCACGGATGTTGCAGGGATCAACGAGTCTGCGTCGGCGGCACTTTCCACCATGGCATCTTTGCTTAATACCCAATATGAAGATCGCTACCTGTTTGCCGGGTCGGCCACAAATACGGCCCCGGTTTCTGTCGATGTGGCTGATTACCCGGCCATGACAACGCCCAGTACAGCCGATACCAGCTATTATTCCGGCAATAGTGATATTGCATCGGCCAAGGTCGCGGATGGCACCATCATCGAATATGGCCTTACCGCCGATCAGGAACCGTTCGAGCAGGCATTGCGGGCGTTGAATCTGACAGCTTATGCATCATCCGATCCGATTGATGAAGCCGCCCTGACCGAGGCAATGGCCTTGATTGAGGACGCGGTAGAGGGAATTGCGGATCTTCAGACCCAGGTCTCTTTGACCCAGGATGAGCTTGAGGCGATTGTTGACATGCATACCGACTTCCAACTGACCGCCGAGGGTATCGTGACCGACCTTTCCGAAGTCGACCTGGCCGAGGCCATGGTGAATCTTGAAACCCTGTCAGTACAGCTTGAGGCATCCTATTCGGTGGCCGGTCAAATCGTTGATATGTCGCTGTTTGAATATCTGCGTTAGGGAACAAATAAACGCAACGCACTTACTTGCTTCTTTCTGGTTCGATATCGTCCTTTCCAGGGGCAGAAATTCCGTATTTTTCAAGAATGTCGTCATAAACGCCATTTTTGCGCAGCACAGAAATCCCGTGGTTGAGGCGTTCCACCAGAAACCCGGCATTGTCAGTCTTGCGCGAGATGCACGAATAATATGGGCTGTTTATTAGGTCATGATAAGCCAGATTTACGTTTTGTGCGTATTCCTGATTATAGGTACGAATGACATCATCCATCGGGGCCTTGAAATTATAGATTGCGTCAAGTCGACGAGAGAGCAGAAGCCCCAGCAGTGCACGTTCGCTATTGGCGGAAATGATGTCAAGTCCAAGTCCGCGTGCACGACTTTCAAGCGCGTAGCCCGAAATAACACCGATGGTGAGTTGCTTGGCATCTGTAAGGTCTTTTACCCCGTCCAACGCTGCTTCGTTTATCGCAAACAGGCCGATATGTTCTCGACCAAGCTCATTAGAATACAGAAAAGCGGTTTCGCGTTCAGGAACATAGCTGCAGGAACATAAACCGTCGGCATCCCCTCGTTCTGCTAACAGATAAGCGCGCTTCCAAGGATAAAACGGGGTATTCACAGCGATATGACTGACGGCAAAGGCCGCACGAAGAATTTCGACATCATATCCCGGCATCACCGGTCGGTCGGCGATTTTTGACGGTGGAAACGGGTTGCACATCATCGTGACATTCTGACGCGGAGCCTGTGCTTGCAGGATCGTATTGTCCGCTACGACGGGCGAACTGCCGGTGATGAGAGCAGCATGTAAAACCAGAATAGCTGCCAGACTATGGAACAGTCGCCAGACCAGTGCAGGTGTCACGGTTTGATCTTTTCCCGAGCATTTTTCTTAATCACGACGCCTGAGCCATTCCGCTGTGACCGGATTTCGCGATAACTATACACGGAACAGATATGGCTGACATGGTCAATCCGCGCTGGTATTGCAGTCAAACAAAAAAGGCCGGTGCATGCACCGGCCTTTCTGAAATGATGGTTGCCTGTCGCCTTATTCAGCGGCTTTGACTTCGGTATTGCTACGGATTGCAGCATCGCGAACATCGCTGTCGACATGTTCTTCGAACTTGGTGAAGTTCTTTTCGAACAGGCTGGTCAGGTTTGCGGCGGCCTTGTCATAGGCAGCCTTGTCCGACCAACTGTCGCGAGGGTTCAGAACTTCTGCCGGGATATCGCCGCAAGCGGTCGGATAGGCCAGACCGAAATACGGATCGGTTGCGAAGTCGGCATTTTCTAGTTCGCCATTGAGTGCCGCGTTCAGAAGGCCGCGGGTATAGGCGATTTTCATGCGCGAACCGACACCATAGGCACCACCGGACCAGCCGGTATTGACCAGCCAGCAATTGGCCTGATGTTTTTCCATCAGTTCGCCAAGCAGCTTGGCATAAACCGACGGATGACGCGGCATGAACGGTGCACCAAAGCAGGCGGAAAACGCCGCGGTCGGTTCCTTGACGCCTTTTTCGGTACCGGCAACTTTTGCGGTGTAACCCGACAGGAAGTGGTACATCGCCTGTGCCGAGGTCAGTTTGGCGATCGGCGGCAGAACGCCAAACGCATCGCAGGTGAGCATGATGATGTTTTTCGGATGACCACCGCGACCGTTTTCCGATGCATTCGGGATGAATTCGATCGGATAGCTGGAACGTGTGTTTTCGGTGTGACGTGCATCGTCGAGGTCAAGCTCGCGCGACTGCTTGTTCATCACAACGTTTTCCAGAACCGTTCCAAAGGTTTCGGTTGTGGCATAGATTTCCGGTTCGGCTTCTTTCGAAAGCTTGATTACCTTGGCGTAACAGCCGCCTTCGAAGTTGAAGACGCCGTCTTCGCCCCAGCCATGTTCATCGTCACCAATGAGCGTACGGGATGCGTCGGCCGACAGGGTGGTTTTACCGGTGCCCGACAGGCCAAAGAAGATCGCCGTGTCGCCGTCCTTGCCCATATTGGCCGAACAATGCATCGGCATAACGCCCTTGGCCGGTAGAATATGGTTAAGAACGGAGAAGATCGATTTCTTCATTTCGCCAGCATACCAGGTGCCGCCGATAATGACCATTTTGCGCTCGAAGGAAACAACGACGAATACTTCGGAACGGGTACCATCGACTTCCGGATCAGCCTGCAGGCCCGGGGCATGCAGAACGGTGAATTCCGGAGAAAAATCGCGCAATTCTTCCTTTGCGGGCTGGATGAACATGTTGCGAGCGAACAGGTTGTGCCAAGCATTTTCGTTGATCACGCGAACCGGCAGGCGGAAACGCGGATCTGAACCGGCATAGCAGTCCTGAACAAACAGTTCGGTACCCTGGAAGTAAGCGCGCACTTTCTGGTACAGGCGCTCGAATACTTCCGGGCTGACCGGGCGGTTAACGTCGCCCCAGTCGATGTCGTTCTTGGTGCCTTCCTCTTCGACGATGAAACGGTCCTGCGGGGAACGGCCGGTATGTTCACCGGTCAGCGCAACAAATGCGCCACCCTTGGCAATTTTGCCTTCCTGACGACGGATTGCATGTTCGTAGAGGCCGGCAGCGTCCAAATTCCAGTGAACGGCGCCAAGATTTTTGAGGCCATGGGTTTCAAGGCCTACACGGCTGACAACGGGTCCTGATTGCAGCACGGATCTCTCCTGGTGGGAATTGAGTCTGGGGGTTAATAGTCAATTCTACACAATCGGCATGTGGGATAGCCGGTTGCGTCGCGACATATTGTTACAAAGGTGTCTTAAAAGCAACCTGTCCTTTGGCTCAATACCAAGGAAAACGTAGACGTTTTTGCGTTTGCGAAAAGTCACCTTTCGAAAGTGACAATTAAATCTTCGTTGCCCAAATCAGGTCATTTGACCGCGCGCTTTTTTACACATTTCGACCAGAATATCGCGCGCATCGCCCGGGCTGCGAATTGTTTTGGTGAAATCGACGCGCAAAGGGCGGGAATCGGCAGAATTGCATTCCAAATCCATTCCATCACAGTCAATCGCCACCATTTTCCACGAGTCATTTCTGTTCTGACCGGTGAAATGTTCGACAATGTCGGCTATGGCATCGGCATGGTCGGTATTCATATGTTCGATCACGTCGTCATGGCCCGTGATCAGCGACTGACAACCCTCGACAATGAACTGGTCGCCTTTCAGTCGTCGCTGTTTGCCAAAACCGCCGACCCAGTAAACGGCTTCGACCGTGACATGATAAAAGCCGAAATCGGCGAAATCGGCATATTGGGCGGCATCGGGATGGTATTGCAGATAGCGCTGCCGGGTTTCGAGTGTGTGATCGGCAACTGTTCGGCCAAAGATCGTCAGTCTGGCGTTATCCGAATTGATCCTCTCGCTTTGTCCGGGATCGATATTACCGTCAGTAAACAGCAGGGACATTCGCGGATCACTTTGCAAATGACGGGTATGATCCGCCAGATCGGAAATCAGCAGGATGGGGCTGCCATCAATATGGGCGGCAGGAACGACCATTGATGTTACCGGCCATCCATCGCCAACCTGTTTGTGATCGCAGGCGGTTGTGGCCATGACTGCATGTGCGGCACGTCGTGTCATACGCCGGAGTTCTGCCGCGGCATTTCCGTTGTGCTGTGCAATGTCCGACATGCGGTGTGTCCCCTTGATGAACAGGGCTTTTATTTGGGGTTGGTTGTCGCCGTCCGCAATGTTTGGTCTGGCTGGATTACAGGTTGCCATTTCCGGTCTTGATGAGCGGTGCGGTCGTGACGGAAAGACGACGTTTGCGGATGGTTTCCAGCACGCGTTTTTTACTGCCGTCGCTCATGCCCATCCATGCACCAATTTCGTCGCCCGTACGAAAGCATCCGGTGCAGTAGCCAGCGGCGGGGTCAAGAACGCAAACGCCAATACAGGGGGATTTGACAGGCATGATTTTCCAAATCTGGTACCGAGATTGATTGTGTGCATAGAAAACACAAAGCCCGCCAGGATCAAGAGGGTAATAATCCGGCGGGCATTGTAATGTGTGGTAATTTCGGGACGCGAACGTTCTAGAGGCGGTCAAACCAGTTGCGGACCTGCCGGTCGGCCTCTTCGCGTTTAACGCCGTAGGCTTCCTGAACCAGCCCAACAAGTTTTTCCTGCTGGCCTTCAATCTGATCAAGGTCATCGTCGGTGAGACGGCCCCACTCGCGTTTGACGTGACCACGCATCTGTTTCCAGCGGCCTTCGATTTGGTCCCAATTCATCAGGTATTCTCCTGTTTCTTTCGGGGTGTTTGCTCGTTTGGTCCGGAAATTTTATCTGCATGCCGAAGGCATGCGACTTTTCCGGTTGCTTGATCATAAAACGGTCCGGGGTGTTTTTTGTTCCACGAGACCCGGATTGCTTCCTCTGCTGGAGCAGAGTTGCGGCCCGCTGACTTGCCATGTTCGCCTTTGAGGGGTATAGCCGAGCCAGTTTTTTCATTGGAGTGTGTGTGAGCGCACCATCGGCGTGCAGCACGGAGGACAATATGCGCGGATATTTCGGGATCGGGATCGAGGGGGCCAGCAAGCCTTTTAACGTGGGCACGCTGTTTCGTTCCGCTCATGCGTTTGGTGCCAGCTTTGCCTTTACTGTTGATGCGGATTTCCGTGATGAACGGGCCAATGTGGCCGACACATCACGTGCATCCGAGCAGATGCCCTACTATCACTTCCCCGATCACGATCATCTGTTTCTGCCTGATGGGTGCCGGATGGTTGGTGTTGAGCTGACACCGGATGCAATTGAACTACCAAGCTTCAAGCATCCGTCGCGCGCGGCTTATATCCTTGGTCCGGAACGTGGCAACCTGTCACAGGAAATGCAGGATCAGTGCGATTTCATCATCAAAATTCCGATGAGCTTCTGCGTGAATGTCGCGATCGCCGCCAATATCGTCATGTATGACCGGCTGATCAGCCTTGGCCGTTTTGCCCCGCGCCCGGTCCGTGCCGGTGCGCCTACCGAGCCAAAACCAGAAGCCTTTTATGGCGGCTGGATTTCGCGCACGCGTGACAAACGCAAAGCCGATCCTGAAAAGTTCCGTCAAGCCCCGCCGCCGGATTACAGCGTGATAGACGGAACGCTGGATGACGACGATTAAGGCATGAAAATGAAGCAACGGCCGCGAGGGAGGAGCGCGGCCGTTGCGGTTTCCTGACCCGGTTTCATCGACAGGGGGAGGTCGATGGCAGGGGGCATGGGTCAGGCAATCGGGTTCACTATGTCGTTTCAGGCAACCATTATCGCCGTTTCATCTCGCTCATCCCCTTTATTAGCGTCGGAAATTTCGGCCTTTTCAGGGAAAATTCCGAGCGGATTGCGCAGCAGGTTGGCAATCATTCGCATCCCGACATCACCCTGCAGGGTCAGCAGGCTTTCGGGATGGAACTGTACCGCGCTGATCGGCAGGCTTTGATGGCGTATACCCATCACCACACCGTCATTGCTGCGCGCGGTGACTTTAAGATCAGTCGGCAGGCTTGCCAGATCGGCAAATAGCGAATGATAGCGACCGACGACGATTTCATCGGGCAGGCCTTCAAACAGCGGATCAGACGGGTCCAGTTTCACCTTAGACGGTTTGCCATGCATCGGTGTGTCGAGTTGACCAAGTGATCCCCCGAAAAATTCGACAATTCCCTGTAAACCAAGGCAAACACCAAAGACCGGAAGCCCAGCGGCAAGGGCACGCTCAATGCTTTGGCGAAGCCCGTAATCATCGGGCCGTCCCGGTCCCGGGGACAGGAACACCAGATCGGGTTTGAAATCGTCAAACGCCTCATCGGGGAAACCGGGGCGCAGGGTCAGGGTTTCGGCACCGGTTGCGCGGATATAGCTGGCAAGGTTTTGGACAAAGCTGTCTTCATGGTCGATCAGGAGTACGCGTTTACCAACGCCCGAAATGGTCGGATCAATTGCGGCTTCGTCCTTGGCATCTCGGGTGACGGCATCAATCATGGCCGATGCCTTCAAGACGGTTTCGGCTTCTTCGGCAGCAGATTCACTATCAAACAGCAATGTTGCACCCGCGCGAACTTCGGCGACACCCTGTTTGAGGCGCACGGTGCGCAATGTAAGGCCGGTATTCAGATCGCCATTGCAGAGAACCGCGCCAATGGCCCCGCCATACCATGCACGCGGACTGCGTTCGACGGTTTCAATATGCTTCATGGCGGCCCGTTTGGGGGCACCGGTTACGGTAACCGCCCAGCAATGCGTCAGGAAAGCATCAAGTGCATCAAAGCCTTCGCGAAGGCGGCCTTCGACGTGATCGACCGTATGGATCAGGCGGGAATACATTTCGATCTGGCGACGGCCAAGAATACGGATGCTGCCGGGTTTGCAGACGCGTGCCTTGTCGTTGCGATCAACATCGGTGCACATTGTCAGTTCGGATTCTTCCTTGGCCGAATTCAGAAGGGTACGGATATTTTCCGCATCCTCAATCGCGTCGCGACCGCGCGCGATGGTCCCCGAAATCGGGCAGGTTTCAATACGCTGACCGGTAACGCGGACATACATTTCCGGCGATGCGCCGATCAGGTGTTCACCGTCCCCCAGATTGATCAGGAAACCATAGGGTGCGGGATTGCGGCGTTTAAGGCGGCGGAAGATTTCCGATGGGGCCGTTTTGCATTCGGTCCGGAACACACGGCTTGGCACGACTTCAAACAGCTCTCCGCGGGCGAATCGTGGCTTGGTTTCATCGACGACGACGGCGTATTCGCCGTCTTTCATGTCGTTTTCGACGATGCCGTTTGCACCATGTGATGGCGGGTGATCTTGGGCAATGCGGTCGAGCCCGACGGTGCTGTGGCCATCTGGCGCAATGAATTCATATTCAAAAAGGGTGGCGACCTTGGATGCGTGGTCGACCGTGATCATTTGGTCGGGCAGGTAAATATGGACGTCTTTATGATCGCTGCTGCGGTCCTGAGTTAGTGATATCTGTTCAAAATGAAGAGCGATGTCGTAGCCAAAGGCACCGTATAGGCCGAGAGGCTCCTCGCCCTTGTGGGCAAACAGGTCGCGAATGGCCCGGACAACAGAAAACAGGCTGGGCTGTTGACTGCGTTCTTCTTCGGGGAACCATGCAGCCGCTTTGCCGACATAGCCGTAAAGCCCGTCATCGCCTTTGTTCAGGCCTTCGATATGGGCATGACCTGTAAGGGCATGTTCAATCATGGGCAAAAGCACCCGACCGCGATCATTGAGTGCACGGATTGCGAAGCCGCGTTCGCGTCCGGTAATTTCCAGCGGTGGTTTGGCAAAGCCCATGTCCCAGCGCGAATAACGACCCGGAAACTCGTAGCTTGAAGACAGCAAAACACCCTTGGTCCGATCAAGGGCATCAATCAGGCTTTCAGTGGCATTTTCATAGGTGATTTCTGTCTGGCGGCGAATGACGGCGATGCCGCCATCGGTGGTATATCGATATTCGCTACTGATTTCAGAAGTCGGGCTGGTCACGTCAAATACTCCGTTTGCGGGGCGCTGCCGCAGGAGCAATGTGACTTTTCAGCAAGTAGGGAGAAGGTCTGAAAACACAAAGCCGCCTGCGAAGATCAGGCGGCCGGTTGTTTCAGGGCATGATAATTGGCCGCCCGCTTATGCGGACCACCACCAACGATTGGAAATAAGGATCGGGTTCATGCCGTGTGTTTTCATGCGTCAAACTATGATCAGCGATCAGGCGGGCGTCAAGCATTTTGATCAGATGATCATTCGCCCGGTTCGGAAACCTCAAAACGCAGCGGTTTGTGGCAATGTGGGCAGGACAAAAGATCGTCTTCGTGATCGTGATGAATGTCGCGGATATCGGAAATGATTGACAGGGCTTGCTCATCACTGATGCCAAGTTCGTCCTGATGGGATCGCAACCTTCTTCGCACGGCCTCGGTCAGGCGTTTTCCCGAAAGCTGATGAGCGGCTTGTTGGCGATATGCATCTTCGCGGCGGCGCAGTTCACTGGAAAAGGCCGATGCCAGAATACCGGCGGGCACCGCGACTATGCCGATACCCGTCAGTGAGATCAGACTTGCGATGACTTTGCCCAATGCTGTGATCGGCACGACATCCCCATAACCGACGGTGGCAAGGGTGATGACGCTCCAGTAAAGGGCGCTGGGCAGGTTGCCAAATGCGTCAGGTTGGGCTTCGTGTTCCGCAAGATAGATGGCGCCTGCACTGAAAACCAGCATGCAGGCCAACGCTGCGCTTGCGGCACCAAAGATACCCATCTGCTGACGAAACACCATTAGCATCAGCTCAAGCCCGGTGGAGTAACGGGTGAATTTCAAAAGCCGAAGCAGGCGGACAATGCGGATGAACCGGAGATCAATCGAGGTGAAAAACAGCAAGAAGACTGGCAGGATTGCGATCAGATCAACTATTGCCATCGGTCGCAGCATATAGCGTAACCGGCCCCATTTTCCGGAAAATTTCGGGTTGTCGGGTGCGGACCAGACACGCAAGCCGTATTCGATGGTGAAAATGGTGGTGCAGATCAGTTCGATGACCAGAAACAGGACGAAAAACTGTTCAGCCAGTTCATGAACGGTGTCGAGAATGACACAGACAACATTGATCACGATCAGGGAAGCAAGGATCAGATGTATGGTCAATGACAGCCGCGATTGGCGATCAACCCCATGCAGCAAATTCTGAACCTTTGATCGAAGCGTTCTTTCCATTTGACCCCATACGCTACCGGGGCCAGAAAGACTGCCCACAATCGTTCGATGATTGCCGGTATCGCTTCAGAAATGGTTAAAGAAGATGCTGTTATAGAGCCGGAGGGCGTTAGTAACCCTTTGCCGCGCGGATGAAATCGGCAATTTTGCGCGCGTCTTTCACGCCTTTGGTTTTTTCAACACCAGACGATACATCGACCCACGGGGCACCGGAAATACGGACCGCGTCGGTGACATTGTCAGGATCAAGTCCACCGGCCAGCATCCAGTTGCTTTTGAAGCTGCGCCCGGTAAGAAGATTCCAGTCAAAACTAACGGCATTGCCACCGGGCAAATTGCTGTCTTTGGGCGGTTTGGCATCAAAAAGCAGGAAATCGGCGACGCCATCGAAGTTTGCCGCAGCAGCATCAATATCATCGGATGTGCTTACCGAAACGGCTTTCATAACGCGCAAACCGAATTTTTCTTTTACTTCCGCAACCCGTTCCGGACTTTCCTTGCCATGCATCTGGATCATATCAAGGCGACCGGCCTTGATCGCGTTTTCAAGGGCTTCATCACCGGCTTCAACAAACAGGCCGACTTTAAGGATGCTGTCAGGTACACGCTCGGTCAGCGTGGTGGCGCCGTTAAGCGATATGTGCCGCGGGCTTGGCGGGAAAAAGACATAACCCAAGGCATCTGCACCGGCACTCATCGCGGCCATTGCGGCGTCTTCGCTGTTGATTCCACAGATTTTGACCATGCAGCTCATCGGGGTGTCCTGTCTTGTAGCCAATTCAAACTTCCGTCCAAGTCATTTGGTCCTAGCAGAAAGTGATGTGGACCAACAGGATATTTACGAATTTGCGTGGCTTTCCACTGGCGAGATGGCGGTTGCTGCGCTATTTTCCCGGCCATGAGCAAGCACACAGGCCCAGCCGGGGGCGAAAACGGCGAAAAGACAACCCATTTTGGTTTCCGGGACGTTCCCGAAAGCCAGAAGGCATCCATGGTGCGCGAGGTTTTCGATACTGTCGCGTCCAAATATGACTTGATGAACGATCTGATGAGCGGCGGTATTCATCGCCTGTGGAAAGATACGTTCATCAACGAGTTGAAGCCACGTCCGGGCATGAAGCTGCTTGACGTTGCCGGTGGTACCGGGGACATCGCGTTTCGTTTCCTGAAAAATGGCGGTGGCTCTGTCACGGTATGCGACATCAATTATGAAATGTTGCATGTCGGCCGGGATCGCGCGGTTGATCACGGGTTGCTGAAAAACATCAACTGGACCGTTGGCGATGCGCAGAAATTGCCGCTGCCCGATCATTCGGTTGATGCCTATACCATTGCCTTTGGCATTCGGAACGTGACGCGGATTACCGAGGCCCTTTCCGAAGCCTATCGTGTGCTGCGACCGGGTGGAAAGTTCCAGTGTCTTGAATTTTCCAAGGTGGTGGTGCCGGGGTTTGATAAACTTTACGACACATACTCGTTCAAGCTTTTGCCGGAAATCGGCCGCTTTATCGCTGGAAACCGTGAAGCCTATCAGTATCTTGCTGAAAGTATTCGCCAGTTTCCCGATCAGGAAACTTTTGCATCCATGATCCGTGATGCCGGGTTCGAGCGGGTGAAATATCGCAATCTTTCGGGTGGTATTGCCGCGATCCATTCCGGTTGGCGGGTGTAAAGGTGGCGACTGAATGATACGGTTCGTTCGCAACAGCTTTCGCTTGCTTGGAATGGCGCGGACTTTGGCGCGCTACGATGCGCTATTCCCGCTTGCCCTTGTTCCGGGTGGCAAGGTTCTGGCGTTTTTTGCCCGCCTGACCGCTCCGTTTTCGAGACGGTCGGATTTGCGGCCGGGGCGGCGGCTGGCCCGCGCGCTTGAAGAATTGGGACCTGCTTTCATCAAGCTTGGTCAGACACTGGCGACGCGTGCCGATCTGATCGGGGATGATGTCGCGGCCGATTTATCAAGCCTGCAGGATCGCCTGCCACCATTCTCGGCCAAGATTGCCAAGCGGATCATTACCGAACAGCTTGACGGGCCGTTTGAAACCCTTTTTTCCGAATTTGACGATACGCCAGTTGCCGCCGCATCCATTGCGCAGGTGCATTTTGCAACCACCTCCGATGGGCGCGAAGTTGCGGTCAAGGTGCTGCGTCCGGATATCAAGGCCCGATTTGCGCGTGATCTGGATCTGTTTTACTGGGTATCGGAAATTGTCGAACTGACCCAACCGCGCTTGCGCCGTTTGAAGCCGGTTGAAACCATCAAGACGCTGGAAGACAGCGTGCATCTTGAAATGGATTTGCGGTTTGAAGCCTCGGCGGCCTCCGAATTCCGCGATAATTTCGAGTCTGATCCAACCTATTACGTGCCGCAGATCGACTGGGAACGCACGGCCGAGCATGTCATGACCATGGAACGGGTCAAGGGTGTGCGTATCGATAATGTCGAGGCGCTGGACCGGATGGGAGTTGATCGCTCCGCCCTTTTGGCCAAGGCGGCCGGCGCATTTTTCCAACAGGTTTTCCGTGACGGTTTCTTCCATGCCGACATGCATCCGGGCAACCTGTTCGTCGACGAAACCGGCAAGGTCAGCATCGTTGATTTCGGGATTATGGGACGTGTTGACCGTCAGACGCGGCTTTACCTTGCAGAAATGCTTCTGGGTTTCCTGACGCGCGATTATCGACGTGTCGCCGAGGTTCATTTTGAAGCTGGATATGTGCCTCGCAACCAGTCGCTTGAAAACTTTCAGCAGGCTTGCCGTTCTATCGGGGAGCCGATCCTTGGCAAGGAACTCGCGGATATTTCGGTCGGGCGTTTGCTGGGGCAGCTTTTCCAGATTACCGAAACCTTCGGGATGGAAACCCAGCCGCAGCTTCTGATGCTTCAGAAAACCATGATCGTTGCCGAAGGGCTTTCGCGCATTTTAAGCCCGAACGAGAATATGTGGGAATTGTCGCGTCCGTTGATCGAGGAATGGATGCGCGAAAACCTCGGCCCGGAAGCCAAGATCGCCGAAGCCACCCGTCAGGCCGGAACAATGTTGCGCCGGTTGCCCCGTGTTCTTGAGGCCGCCGAACAGGCATCAGCGGTCTTTACCGATCAGGGATTGCGTCTGCATCCCGATACCGTTGCCGCGATGCGCGGTCGGTCTAACGGGCAACGCAGTTCCGGCGGTATCTCGAAACAATCAGTATTGCTTTGGGTGGCGATTGCGGCACTGGCTGTTGCCCTGTTCGTGAAATAGAGATCGGCCATGAGTGACATTGAAATCAGTTGTGACCGCGCCCGGCTTGATCTTGAATACTGCTATGATTTCATTGCCAATTCCTATTGGTCACGAGGGAGGTCGCGTGGAGAGTTTGATCGGTCTGTTGAAATGTCGGTGCCGGTTGGCGCCTATTGTGATGGACGGCAGGTTGGCTTTGCCCGTGTCGTGACCGACTTCATCGCAATTGCTTATGTCGCTGATGTGTTTGTTGATCCCGATTACCGTCGTCGCGGAATTGCATCCATGATGCTTGATGCCCTGCATGGTCATCCCGATATTGCGCGGGTCAAACGTTGGATGCTGGCGACGCATGACATGCAGCCGGTTTATCGCCAGCATGGATATGAGGACCTGAATGAAACGATCATGATGCGGCTTGATGCCGAATCCGATGATCGGGAACCTTTGCTCTAGGTGCGATTAAACCCGACATTCTAAAAAAACGCCGCCTCGGTCAGACCGGGCGGCGTTCTTGATTTTGGCAAGTTCGCAATCAGCTGGTGCGGACTTCATCAAGAAAGTTGCCGACTTCGCTGCGCAGCGTTCCTGATTGGGCACCAAGTTTTTCGGACGCATCAAGCACCTGACGCGCTGCATCACCGGTCTGGCGGGCTGCAGACTGCATTTCATGAATGTGGCTGGTGACTTCCTGCGTGCTCTGTACCGCCTGCTGGACGGAGTTCGAGATTTCAGAAGTTGCCTGCCCCTGTTCCTGAACGGCTGCCGCAACTTCGGATGCGATTTCGTTCAGATTTGCGATGATGCTGGTGATCCCGTCAATCGCACCGACAGCTTCCTGTGTCGATCCCTGAATGCCTGAAATCTGGGCCGAAATATCCTCCGTTGCACGTGCGGTCTGATTGGCAAGGTTTTTGACCTCGTTGGCGACCACGGCGAAGCCTTTGCCCGCATCACCGGCGCGTGCGGCCTCGATCGTGGCGTTCAGTGCCAGAAGGTTGGTCTGTTCCGCGATGGCCTGAATGATCTGCACGACTTCACCAACTTTCTGTGCCGAAACATCAAGCCCCTGAACCATTTCATTGACCCGGTTGGCCTCGGTGCTGGCATTGGCGGTGATGTTCGATGTGTCATTCACGCGTGCGCTGATGTCACGGATCGAAACGGAAAGCTGTTCGGCGGCACTGGCCACCGTTTCGACGCTGTGATTGGCCTGTTCGACAGCGGCCACAACAGCCTGTGAACCGGCTTCGTTCTGATGGACGGCGGCAACCATGGTCTGTGCGACCTGTTGCATTTCGCTTGATGCCCCGGATACACCGTCGACAACACCCATCACGGTTTGTTCAAAACGTCCGGCCAGGCCATTCATGGCTTCACGGCGTTTGGCCTCGGCACGTTCGCGTTCCTGTTCACGTTCGCGATCCAGTTGTGCAACGCGGTTTGCGTTTTCCTTGAAAACTTCGACCGAGGCGGCCATCTGGCCGATTTCATCGGTGCGATGAACGCCCGGGATGTGAATGTCACGATTGCCATCCGCAAGCGCCGCCATGGCGCCATTGATTTTAACAAGTGGGGTAATAATCTGATTGCGCAGGACAAACCAGGTGCTGCCCAGCAGGACGACAAGAATTGCAGCGGCAAGAGCCAGCTGGATGATGACGGCCTGTTTTACCTCGGCATTGACGCGTTCAAGGCTCCATGCAGTCAGCAGCATGCCACGATACTGATCTTCGTCCCGCCGCTTGGAATATTTGGTGATTGGCGCGGCAACAATGACGGCGTCGCCGGAGATGAAGCTGACGACTTCCTTGTTTTCAAGCCGTTCCAGATAGGGCTCGGCAAGTGCAGCCAGATCGTGTTCGGGAAGGTTTTCCGATTGGTAGGTCGCAATCGGTTCTCCATCCGGATTGGCAGCAATCAGGGTTGCCAGCTGCGAGCCTTCCTTGTCAGTGATCTTGCGGAATTCTTTTTCGACCGAGTTGCCGTCCATGGCAATAAAGCCCGGTTGCACGGCGGTCGATAGCATTTCGGTTTTTTCGACCGACTCATTATACATGATTTCGATCATCGCGTTGCGTTGCGAAACCGTCTGGATCGTCATCATTGCGCCAAAGCCGACAATCAGCAAGGCAACCACAACCAGAATGACTTTGCGTCCGACAGAGCCGCCGGATCGTTTGGTTTCGGCCATTTAAGGTCTCCCGTCCTTTGAAGCCTGATGATGTTTGTTCCCTCGTTACCTGATCGATGACCGCGATCATTTCAAAGCGTCGCAGCTTGCTCGAACAGGTTGGTGCCGTCTTTTTGGCGTTCCGAATTACGGCCCCGGAAATTTGCCAAACCGACGGTCATTTATTGTTTTGGTTCCCTGTGTAACACCACAGGGACTGGGTAGTCTTTTAACGCCTTTCTTCAGTCCCTCGTAAAAAGCTACTTCAAAGCGCGACATAACCGAAATAATTAAAATCGACTTGTTTGAAATTGTCCGAAACTCACTAAATGCGATAAAATCATCCGGTATTGTTCTTGTTTTTAGAAAATAATGCTATTCGCATGTCCGGTGATTTTTGCGGCGCGAATCGTCTGGCGATGACAACCGGCCAACGGGCGAGTACATATGGGAATGGTCGTCTGCCTTTTTGACATTGTATGATCCGGCGATTGCAGTTTTACGGGACGGGGGACCCGAATGGCGAAGTCCAGAACCATGAACAAGCCGCGTGCGGCCAAAAAAACCAAAAAAGCGATAGCCAGTGGTTCTGCAAAAAGTCTTGCGCAACAAGCTTCGGCGGATAGTATGCCGGGCTTTGCTGTTCCCAAGCCTGAAACTCCAGAATTGCCACAGACAAAAAACGACGCAGTCAAAAAAGTGGCTAATCAATCCCCCGGCGCACCCGCAATCGCCGGACGCTCGGGCAAATCGGAAATGTTCACCCGTGCACTTGATGCCCATCAGTCTGGCAGGATTGAAGAAGCAATTTCGCTTTATGGTGCGGTTCTCAGGCAAAACGCTGATCAGCCCGATGTCTGGAATAACCTTGGTGTCGCGCTTAGGCGCAGTAAACGGCTTGATGCCGCACTTGTCGCCTATCGCAGGGCGGCGGAACTGCGCCCCGACAATGCGGGGCTTTGGTCAAATATGGGTAACTGCCTGCGTGAAATGATGCGGTTCGATGAGGCGGCGGCGGCTCATGACAAGGCGCTGGAACTTGATGCATCGATCAAATCGCATCCGTTCAATGCTGGCTTGGTTTATCGCGATACCAATCGGTTCGAGCAGGCTATCAAATATTTTGATGCGGCTTTGGCCATTGATCCCGATTATGTCGATGCAAACTGGGACAAGGCACTGGCACTTTTGGCAACAGGCCAGTACGAAGCGGGTTGGGCCGGATATGAAACGCGCCGCAAGCTTGCCGATAATCCGATCCGCCCGCTTGAATCTGTTCCGGAATGGGATGGAAAGGCCGATTTACGCGGCAAAAGACTGCTGCTGCGTGCCGAGCAGGGCTTTGGCGATATGATCCAGTTTGCCCGTTTTGTCCCATTGGTAGGGAAGAGGGCCGCGCATATCATTCTTGAATGCAGATCGGAATTGATCCCGGTGATGCGCACGATTGCCGGTGTCGGAACGATTGTTGAAAAGGGGGCGAAATTGCCCCCCTTTGATCTGCATGTCCCACTCCTTAGCCTGCCGCATGTCATGAAAATCAGCGAAGCGGAACTGCATCGGGTGTCTGCCGAACCCTATCTGAGCGCGCCGAAAGGCAAGCAGGCACGATTAAGCCCGCCATGGGGAACGGTGCTTAAGGTTGGGCTGATATGGGCAGGCAAGCTTAATCCGCGTGACCGATCCTGCCCGCTTGAAATGCTGATGCCGCTTATGGCGCAGAAAGGGGCAAGTTTTTACAGTTTTCAGGTCGATGAGCGGCGGGGCGACATAGCCAGACTTGGCGCCAATGCCCTGATTACCGACATGGGTGAACATATTCATGATTTCGGTGACAGTGCTGCATTGATGAAGGCGATGGATCTGGTCATTACAATCGATAGTGCGCCTGCCCATCTTGCCGGGGCGCTTGGTGTGCCGGTCTGGATGTTACAGCTTTATACGACAGATTGGCGGTGGATGGTGGGGCGGACCGACAGTCCATGGTATCCGACAATGCG
This sequence comes from Thalassospira lucentensis, assembly GCF_001613805.1. Lineage (GTDB taxonomy): Bacteria > Pseudomonadota > Alphaproteobacteria > Rhodospirillales > Thalassospiraceae > Thalassospira > Thalassospira lucentensis_A. The sequence continues at coordinate 30,026 of NZ_LPVY01000014.1, read as the reverse complement.
TATTTATCGGCAGGAAGCGCCGGGGGATTGGACGTTGCCGGTTGATCACCTGAAACAGGATTTTGATGTGTTGCTGCAGGGCCGGCTAAGGGAGCATCAGAAGATACAGGATATTCAGGTGCTTGGCTCTAAAGAGTAGCTTGGGGCTAGCCTTATGGGTAGTTCCGTTTCTTGTTTTGTTTATGCAAGAATGCTCAACTTCAAGGGGATTTCGGAGGGGGAAAGAAGCTTGCAGCGGGTAATCTTGCATCTGGCTTTATTAGGAACGGTTCTGCTTTTACATGCAGGAGAGAATCCTGTTTCTGCCGCGGATTTTGTTTTGTCCAAGGCAGAAGTCAAATATCCAAAATACAAGGTCGAGTTGTATGCCGGGCCGGGGGCGCAGGACCCGGTGCTTGGTGAACGTAAGGGTGATCAGTTTCCGGAAATTGTCCAATATTTCGGAACATCGACGGTTGCGGGGCGCATGCATCACATCCGTTTTGAAGGCGACTCCAAAGATTACTGGGTTGCTGGCGATCAGGTATTGATCGAAGCGGAAAGCAGCAAAGTCAGGATTACATGCGACGCCAGTCAGGCAACTGCGACAGGAAATCTCGGTCGTGGTGCCGGGACCGAAGTCATTTGCAACAACTGATCACTTTTGGAAATACAATGAAAAAATCATATGTTTCGCTGCTTGCGGCATCTTTTCTGTTGACTGGATGTGTTACCAATCAGGCGGGAATTGATCTTCCTTTTTTAAGTTCGATCCCGGATGAGGGAAAATATATCGACTCTGTTTCGGTCCCACCGGAAAAATCATTTAGCGCAGAAGAAATCCGCAAGGCAAAACTTGAAGTTCTTGCAAATTCCAAAGGCATAGCTCCGTTGGAAGAGCTGCAAAGCTACGCGCAGTTGGTGCTCGACAAGATAATTGCCAATGCACCACAGCCAGCTACATCGACGAAGGTGTACCTTTTGGCGAATGCTAGTGCTGGGGCGATGGCGCTACCGGAAAAGATGATCTTCCTGCATCATTCGGTTTTTAACTATCTTCAATCCGAGGATCAGCTGGCATTCGTTCTGGCGCATGAATATAGCCATGTTCTTTTGCAGCATAGTCCGGACTCCCTGTTGCGGACATTGCGTCCCTATATGGTTACTGCAATGGACGTTGTCGTTTCGCGAGCAGGTGGCGACAATCAGGCTCGCAAGGCATTCCAGCTTTATGGCAGCGATATCCTTACACGTGATCTCTTGTTGCCGGTGTGGGATCGTGCAGATGAACGCGATGCCGATCACCTTGGTGTCGATCTGATGGCGCGTGCCGGATACAATCCGTCCGAGGCGGACAGTTTTTTCCAGGTACTGGACAGATACGAACAGCAGTATGACAACCTGTTCCAGGACACCCGCAACCAGCTTGAAAAGCAATTGGAGGCAGAATTCGACGCGACCCGGAAGAACAGTGACAATGCACTGTTCAATCAGTTCCTTGCGGAATTTGGCAATGCGCTAACATCTATGCAGGAAACTTTGGCAGATCGGCATGGCGAAGCCAAAGAACGAGCCGAGGCCATATTCGCCTATAATATGCGCGAGTATGCCGCCGCGCGGCGGCAACCGGTTCAGGCCGATGCCTTTTTGGCGATGGTAAGCAAAAACCGGGAAACGCTTGGTAAGTATGATGTGGCAAACAGCATCATGGCTGCCCTTCAGAACGAAGAAGTCACCCCCGACTATAAGGTTCTTGAACAAAAAGCCCGGATGGCCGTCAGTGGCGAAACTTCAACCCACCCTTATGTCCGTTGGGCTTTTGCCAATCTTCGCGAAAAGCAGGGAGAGCCCAAAAAGGCCATTCAGAATATCGACCTTGTCGAGAGCGAGAATTATTTGCCGCTGCCGTTTGAGATCAAGCGCGCAACTCTTCAGGATTCGTTAGGACAAACAAAGCAGGCTGTGGCAAGGATCGAAGCCGTTGCCGACTACTACGACTGGCCGATCGAGGCTTACGAGTTTCTTTATCCTCATGTGAAGCAAAGTGGTAATTCGGTGCGGGCAAATGAACTGGTGATGGGATGTACGCTTCGCTACCCGCAGCAGCGCGCCTTATGCAGCGGCATGAGCGAAAACTGATCCACCATGAACACGAAAGGTGAAAGCAGGGCGGAACCGCATCTTCTGCCAAGCCGACGACATATCGTCTGGATACTGTCGATTGTCGTGGGGGCTGCTTTTTTCATGTTTATGGAGCCGGAGGAATTTTCAAAGCCGGTCGATGAATATTCGTATGCACTGTTTAACCGCATATTCTCAAGCGTTGTTTACGACGCCGAGAATTCCGACACCATTGGTGTTGTGATTGCCGATGACGATGCACTTCGCGATATGGAGTCAAGCTGGCCGGTCCCGTATGGTCTGCATGCAAGGGTATTGGAGGGCATATTCTATGAACAGCCGCTTGCGGTCTTTCTAGATTTCACCCTGCGTGACCGTCGCGGACCGCCATCAAGTGCTACAGGCACGCAAAAAGCCGACTCTTATCCAAAAAATTATGTCCTTGATCAAAGCCTGAGCAGGCTGGTTCGGGTATTGAGAAAATATCGGGATGAGGGGATTCCCGTTTTCATTACCGCGGCGGAGCTGAAAAGCTGGGAACGGCACGAGGTTTTGGCAGAACTTTCCGATTATGTGACACCTGTTGCCGGATGGGGGGATGCTAAAAGCCAGTCCGATGTTCGGGGAATTACATACAGCCTTTATCCGGAAAAACCCAATCAGGATGATAGCCGTAATGCGGACCAAAGCCATCGAAAATCTGCAGCGCTGACGCTTTATGAAAATTTGTGTCTGCGTCGGGAGTCTTTACTGGCATCAGTAAAACGAAACCTCGAGGCATTTGATCAATCAGTTATTCGCAATATCGAAAACTGGAACTGCGAAAATGTAACGGGCCGTGTCGGACCGTTACAAGAGGCAGGCATTACGGATGAATGGTACGAATACAGTCGTAAACGACCAATGTGGCTGGTTTGGCCGGAGAAGCAACCAACCTATGAGGGGTGGACGCAGGGCACAGGCGACAAAGATTCAAATGATGACGTGAAAATACTGCACCATCCATATCGTTGCCCGTCTGACAGGAAAACGGATGTGTCGAAGATGCGCCAACTTGGCAGAAATATTGGCTATGTGCTGGGTATTGAGGAACGGTCAGAGGTTCTGTGCGCCCCTTTCGATACCATTTCGTCGGCTCATGTTCTGTTTGAGGCACCACAACCAAGAACTTATGATGAAGAAGCAACCTCAAGTCAGCCCGAACCGGTTCGAAGCTGGCGAAGCCAGTTTTCCGGTCGTGTTGTGATGTACGGCTTTAATCTGCAGGGTTTTCAGGATGTTATCCAGCCGCCAACAATAGATGCCGGTGTTGCAGGGGTTTACCTCCATGCGATGGCATTGGAAAATCTGCTGACGAAAGGTTGGGGGTATCTTTCTGATCAGACCAGTGCCAAAGACCCGATGCTGGCTGATAATTTTACCCTTGATATTGATAAAGTCGAATTTCTGACACTTATCGCAGTTTTTGGCTTCCGGCTTCTTGTCATGTGGGGAATGCGCCGGTGGTGGCCCGTTCATCCTAAACAGGAGAGATCGGTAAAGTATGTCGGTTTATGTGAATTTTTGTGTCGCATGCTTTCTTCTGTGGTCAATACCATTAGGACTATTCCGTCAAGCCTGACTGATATGGAAAGCAGACAAAAATTGCGGCGGATACTATTTGTGTTATTGCTGCTTTTGCTTGATGCGGTTGTGGTTACGGGCATCGTCGTCTTTAGCGCGTTCTGGATCGAATATCATTACTTTGCCCTGGCACCAGCCAACTGGCTCGGAATTCTTGGGTTGGCATTTTTGACCTATCCGGTTTTCGTTGTTGCCTTGTTTCGTGACGGTATGCAGAAAGAAAGCATCTCAGCAGGTAACTAGGTTCTGCCCTTGTGGTTGGTCTGAATCCCTAATTTCTGTAACCATTGTAACCGATCCTTGTGTTTGGCAGTGACTCGGCGTAGGAAAGCGCCTTAAATTTACGATCTACGCTTCATGACTGTTCGGTGATCCTCGTATTCTGCGAAGGGGCGCGGACCGGTTTGGCGATCCGTTTTTTGCGCAGGAGAAAGCTTGTGAGCGAAGCCGCTTATAACAAAGGTTTCCCGGTTTCCTGGGAACAGATGCATCGCGACGCACGTGCATTGGCGTGGCGTCTGCTGGAAAAAGGTCCATATAAGGGCATTATCGCGATTACCCGTGGGGGGCTGGTTCCGGCTGCCATTATTGCACGTGAACTTGATATCCGTCTGATTGATACGGTTTGCATTCGCAGTTACTCTGACAAGACGCGCGGCGATCTTGAATGGCTTAAAGGGATCGAAGGTGATGGCACGGACATGCTGATCATTGATGATCTGGTCGATACCGGCAAAACCGCGAAGGCCGTACGCGAAAAGCTGCCAAAGGCACATTTCGCGACCGTCTATGCCAAGCCGCTTGGCCGCGAGATTGTCGACAGCTTTGTGACGGAAGTTTCCCAGGATACCTGGATTTATTTCCCGTGGGATATGGAACTCTCGGTTAACGCGCCGATATCCGAGCGCGTTCGCTAATCGGTCTTGAAGATCTGCGCGTATCTTTCTCAAGGCCCGTTGGACCGCAAAGGAGGACACGATGCAAAATCAAAATTGCCCGGCCCGCTATCGTCAACCGTCATTAACGGTCCGATGGGCCGGGCATTTCTGTTTTTGGCTTGGGTTCTGCGCCCTTGCGATTACGGGCATATCGGCCCCTGTCATCGCACAAGAGCTACCTGCGCAAACGCAAAAAGCCATGTCACTTTTGCGGCCTGAAAGCGGTTATCGGCTTGAATTGTTTGCCCCGGTAAATAATGCGCGTTCTATCGCGGTTGCCCCGGAACTGAAGGGTATTTTCGTCGGAACGCGTGGTCCCAATCTTTATTTCGTGCGTGATGCAGATGGGGATGGCAAGGGTGAGGAAGTCAATCTGATTGCTGATGACTTCAAGATGGCCAATGGCATTGCCTATAAGCCCGGTACCTTGTTTGTAGCCGATCAGCACCGGGTTGTGTCCTACGACCTTTCAAATTTTGATGGAAGTGTTTTGGGGCGCCCGCGCATCCTGTTTACCAACCTGCCTGACAAGCGCCATCATGGTTGGCGTTACGTCGCACTTTCGCCGGATCAAAGCCGTCTGTTCATTGCTGTTGGCGCGCCGTGCAATATCTGCAGGGTCAGCGGGCTTGAAGGGACGATCATTTCCATGCCGATCAGTGGCGGGGCACCGAAAATCTATGCCAGCGGTATCCGTAATTCGGTCGGGCTGACCTTTCATCCCGACACCGGTGATTTGTGGTTTACCGATAATGGCGGAGATAACCTTGGCGATGATGTTCCGCGCGAAGAGTTAAACCATGCACCCGCCGAGGGGCTGTTTTACGGTTATCCGTGGTATGCAGGAAACGATACGCTATCTCCGCAGTTTGCCGATGAAACTCCCCCGGCTGAAGTCACCTTTCCGGCCTTTACCTTTAACGCGCACAATGCCGCGTTGGGACTGACCTTTGATGATGGTGATGCGCTTGTGGCGTTACACGGATCATGGAACCGGACGATCCCGGATGGTTACAAGGTTGTCCGGGTAGAGTTTCGCAATGGTGAACCTGTGGCAACCAATCCTTTCCTGGATGGTTTCCTGCGTAGCAACGGGGAGGTTGTTGGTCGTCCGGTGGACGTAAAGCATTATATTGATGGATCGATACTGGTGTCGGATGACCATGCCAGTGCGGTCTGGCGACTGGTTCCGACGGGCGGCTAGGTCACCAAAATAAATGAACCCGGTATCGGGGACGGGCTTGCACCGACCTCGAAACCGGGCTATAAAACCGCCGCTTCGCGGGTGTAGTTCAATGGTAGAACGGCAGCTTCCCAAGCTGCATACGAGGGTTCGATTCCCTTCACCCGCTCCAAGCTTTCCCAGAATAATTTGATGCCAGATCGCTGTTTAGGTACAGGACGGATTTCTCATTGAAACCGTTCGATCAGTTTGGCTTATTTTTCTATCGGTGCGTAAGAAAGGTTCTGTTTGCGGGCTTGCTCGTCGCTGCACAGAAGTTTTGCCTTATCCGCAATAAGGTTCTCATAGCGGTGGTCCAGAGTGCCGATATAGTGCTCATTCCCAACGGGCGCGAAAAGGCAGCGACCGCTTTCACCATCGAGCCGTTTGCCAGCCCGCCATTCGGATGGCGGGATCATATCGCCGCCATGAATACCGATCCCGGCATTTTCGGCTTCTTCCGAGAGACCGTCATAACGATGGGAATATCCTTCGATCGGAAGGGCTTCACCGTCACTGACCATGGCAGCAGCCACATCGCGTTCACCAATACCGCACTCGACAATCGGGAAATCATCCTCTTTGCCGGAATGTTCCTGATCGCCGGGCCAGCAGCGCACGGTAAAGGGAGCCATGGCGAAATACTTGCGAAGCTGCATGGCTGATGACATACCGCAGTCCCAAAAATTGCCATTGTGCAGGCATTGCTGACCAAGTTCGGGGGCGTCAATGCCGGCGATGTCGGCAACGACACCATCAATCATGATCGTATCGCCATCAATAACCAGAACATCCCGGCCCTGTGCCTCTAACGCCTTTTGTTCGCCATTTGACGGGGTATCGTCAGCAGCATGAACCGCTTTGTCCTGCATATAGATCGCAAGTGCAAATGCGACGGGAATGGCGAGCAGAAGGATAAAACGAAAATAGCGTCTCAAAGCAACCTCGATGGTTTGGTGATTGGACACAGGTGATGCAATCAAGATACAGAATGACATGAATGGCTTGCGCAAGAACAGTCGAAAACAACGGCAAAATAATGTCCTGAAATCCCGGGAAATGTGCGGCTTTGACTCCGTTCGCCCCGACACGTCTGCGATAACAGGATGCAATCGTTGTCAATTGGCTGTACAAGCGGATTTCCCGAGTTAGGCATGGACATCGTTCTTGTTTCGACTGCAGCCCATCTTTTTCGTCGTAGGCATAATGGTCATTATCATCGGTGTTTCGATGATGATCCCGGCTGCTGTCGACCTTTATTATGGTAATCCCGACTGGAAGATCTTCGCACAGGCGTCAATGACCAGTATCGGTCTTGGGGGCATGGCCTGCCTTGCCTGCCGGTCGGAAATTGGTCCGCGTGTTAATGCACGTCAGGGCTATGTTCTGACGGTGTTTTCCTGGGTTGCAGTCAGTCTTACCGGTGCCCTTCCTCTTTGGTTCTCGTCCCTTGATATCAGCTTTTGCGATGCGGTTTTTGAAACTGTTTCGGGGTTGACCACGACCGGCTCGACGGTTCTTTCGGGGCTTGATGACATGCCGCCGGGACTTCTGTTGTGGCGGTCTATCCTGCAGTGGCTGGGCGGGATCGGGATCATTGTGACAGCACTTGCGCTGCTGCCGATGATGAGGGTCGGCGGGATGCAGCTTTTCCAGATGGAAAGTTCGGATCGTTCAGAAAAGCTGAGCCCCCGCATTCGCGATATGTGCCTGCAGATCGTGGTGATTTATGTCGGTCTTAGTGTCATCTGTATGGTTCTGTACCGGATTTTTGGCATGACCTGGTTTGATGCGATAAATCATGGCATGTCGACCTTGGCGACCGGTGGATATTCAACGTCCGATCTGTCATTTGCCAAATTCGATTCCAGTCTGGCGCTGCACTGGGTTGGTATCATTTTCATGTTCGCAGGTGCTTTGCCGTTTACGGCTTATGCTGTGCTGGTTCGCAAACGCGATATTCGCGCGATAGCAAATAATCAGCAAATCCGGATTTTCCTGCTGATCATTGCGGTTTTCACCGGCCTTTTGACCCTGCGTCTGATGCATATTTCCGATGATGGGTTTTTCAGATCGCTGACCATGGCAGCGTTCAACCTTGTTTCGGTGATTACCACGACGGGTTACGCGTCGGGCGACTATCTGCAATGGGGCCCGGCCGCGATCATGCTGTTCTTCTTTGCGACCTTTATAGGCGGGTGTTCCGGCTCGACCGCGGGCGGATTCAAGATGTTCCGGCTTTATGTGGTGTTTACCGGGCTTAAAGCACATTTCATGCGGCTTCGTAGTCCGTCGGCGGTGATTGTAAGCCGGATCGACAAACATGAGATCACGTCTGATATCTATAACGCGGTAACGGTCTATGTCTTCCTGTTGACGATCAGCTATATCGCGATCAGTGTCGCACTGGCTTTGACCGGTCTTGATCTGGTGACCTCAATGAGTGCGGCGGCAACGGCACTTGCCAATGTGGGCCCGGGTCTTGGCCCGATTATTGGTCCTGCGGGCAATTTCCAGTCGCTGCCCGATGCCGCGAAATGGATTCTTGATGTTGCGATGGTGCTTGGCCGGCTGGAGTTTGAAACGCTTCTGGTGCTTCTATTGCCAGCGTTCTGGCGCGATTGAGTATTAAAGTAGAATGGCTGGGGGGTGGCGGTTATCATCGACAAGGCCCAGATTCTAACTAAACTGGGCGGCGGCTTGCCGGAAACCTGCCAAAGGGCAAAAATTCGCGCAAAATCCCGAGGGAAATGCATGGAACAACTCGTTTCGGGGCGCGTTTGAGTTCCAAGATTGCCGTGCAAGCGTGCGATGCAGCAAGCTACATTTGCCAACGCAAAAGAAATCCTTATAATGCGCGGCCCGCGGGCAATCGCGTAAGTCGAAAACGACAACAATTTTTATACGAGGTTAGACAATTATTATGAGTGCCGAAAATCTCCATGTCGGTGTGATCGGCGCAACCGGTGCGGTTGGCGTCGAGCTGATCAATGTTATGTTTGATCGCAACTTCCCTGTGGGTGAACTCACCCTGTTCGCGTCCGAGCGTTCGGCAGGCAAGACCGTGGAGACTAAGTACGGCACTAAGACCATCGCACTGTTTTCGGTTGAAGAAGCCAAACAGTGCGACATTGTCTTCCTTGCAGTTTCCGGTGATTTCGCCAAGGAATTTGCTCCGCAGATTGCCGAGGGCGCGCTGGTGATCGACAACTCTTCGGCATTCCGTCTGAATGACGATGTGCCGTTGATCGTGCCGGAAATCAATGGTGACCTTGCCAAGACCGCCAAGCTGATTGCCAACCCGAATTGCACCACTGCGATTGCAGCTGTGGCGCTGTGGCCGTTGCATAAGGCATTCGGCCTGAAAAAGGTCATCGTTTCGACCTATCAGGCAGCATCGGGTGCCGGTCAGCCAGGTATGAACGAACTGCGTGAAGGCTTGGCGGCGGGTCTTGAAGGCAAACCTGTTCCTGCCGAGGTTTTTGCTCATCCGCTGGCGTTCAACGTCATCCCGCATATCGATAGCTTCCAGGAAAACGGTTACACCCGCGAGGAGATGAAAGTCACCTGGGAAACTCGCAAGATATTTGGCGAACCGGACCTGCCAGTATCCTGCACGGCCGTGCGTATCCCGACTGAGCGGACCCATTCCGAAGCGATTGTCGTGGAGACCGAAAAGGTTGTTACCCCGGCGGCTGCACGTGAAGCGCTGGCCAATGCCAAGGGTGTGAAGCTGGTAGACGATCCGGCGAACAATGTTTATCCGATGCCGATCAATGCGACGAAACAGTATGACGTCGAAGTTGGCCGTATCCGTTCCAACCTGATTTTTGGTGATCATGGTCTGGAACTGTTTGTTGCCGGTGACCAGTTGCTTAAAGGTGCGGCGTTGAACGCGGTCCAGATCGCAGAAGCCTATATCGCGGATTAAACGATATAACGGATTTAAATGAAAACGGCCCCGATTTCGGGGCCGTTTTCGTTTGTGTGACGAGGCCAGTCAGGCGACTGAAATATGGTCGCGGCCGGCATTTTTGGCAGTATAAAGCGCGTTATCAACACGAGTTATAAGTGTTTCAAACTCTTCACCGTCTCGATATTCGGTGATACCTGCACTAACCGTGACCAGAATGTTATCCCGCCCGAAGCGTACCGGATGTTCGCGGATCGCGTCGGAAATTTCCCGTGCTTTCGTCATTGCTTCCTGGCGACTAAGGCCGGGCAGAAGCAGGATGAATTCGTCACCGCCCCAGCGGCACAAAGTATCGGATTCACGTGAATGACGGCGAATGGTGGTGGCAACTTCCTTAAGCGTTGCGTCGCCGCCAGGATGGCCAAAGGTGTCATTAACTTCCTTGAACTCGTCAAGATCGATACAAACAACGCCTAAAGGTTCCGCACGCCGTTTGCAGGATTTGGCCACACCTTCAAACACAAGATCAAAGACCTGCCGGTTGCATGCACCGGTCAGCTTGTCACGTGATGCCAGTTCTTCCAGGCGGATTTGATAGTTCCGGATCGTCAGATAAGCCGCAATACCGACAATCGCGGTAATCAGAAGCGAGACAGCGATATTGATCAGGAAGGTGGTTTCGATCTTCTGGTCACCGATATGTTCTTTCTGTTCCACCAGCAGCAACCAGCCGAATTCCGGAACAAGGCGACTGTTTACGAAATAGGTTTCACCATGGTCTTCGTAAGTAATGGAGTATCCCGGAGAAGTCAGAATCTGGGTAGCATGGGCGCGAATTCCGTCCCGGTCGTGCAGTGTTTCAGATGTCCCGAAGCCGCTGCCGTGCAGGGTGATCTGCCCTTCCAGATCAACGAAGTAAATCGTTCGGCCATAACGTTTCTGATAGGTCTCGATCAGGCGGGTAACGGAATTGACGGATAAGCCAACACCGGTGATGCCGATGACATTGCCGTCATAGTCGCGGACCTGATAATTCACGAAAACCGCCAGACGTGATCGATCCGCGGTGTCATGATCGACATTGATTTCATAGGGCTTTTGATCGTCGCGTGCCTTAAAATACCAGAAATCGGCTGGATCATCTTCGGATACCTGCTTGATCACACCGGTCGGGTGATAATAGTTCCGGGTCTTGTCCGAGATGAAATAGGACGTGACAGTATCATATCGCATCTGGATTTCACCGAGATAGCGGATGATTTGTTCCGGATCATTTTCCCCGGCGAGCGTCCAGTCCCGGACAAAAGTATCCTGTGCCATCAATGATGAAATAAAGATCGGTTGCAGCAGATCACGCTGGATCTCGGAATAGATATTGTCGCTTGTCAGCGGTAGTGTGCTCTCAGCAATTTGCTGTTCCAGTGATTGCCGAGCGACGTAAAAACTTACGAAACTCGTGGTCAGAAAGCCGACAACCAGCAAAATGCACAAAACGATAGCGAAATAGATTTTCTTTCCAGGCACGGAAAGCCCCCAAGGTAGCTCTAGGGCAACGTCATTTGTTGCAAGTTATTGTTATCCAGAGAATTTTACTGTCCCTGAGTATAACTTATTCGAAAACTCGCATGTTTTCTATCGGCCATTTTGTCGATTGCGTTCATTACTTTCTTAGGTGGTAATGCATATCAAAAAATAAACCACCAGTCATTACGACGGGTGGTTTGTTGGTGTCAGATATTTTTTGCCAGCCTCTTATCGGCGGAAGACAACCGTTTTATTCCCGTTACGGAAAACGCGATGTTCGCAATGCATCTGGATCGCGCGCGAGAAAACGACAGATTCGATATCTCGCCCGATTTCAACCATATCCTCGGCCGTCATCGTGTGATCGACATGTTCGATGGCTTGATGAATGATCGGCCCCTCATCCAGGTCTGCGGTGACATAATGGGCAGTTGCCCCGATCAGTTTTACGCCGCGTGAATGTGCCTGATGATAGGGTTTTGCACCCTTGAAGCTGGGCAGGAACGAATGGTGTATATTGATGCAGCGTCCTTCGAGCGAACGGCACAGATCCGTTGACAGAACCTGCATATAGCGCGCCAGACCGACCAGATCGGCGTCGTGCTCGTCAATAATGTCCAGAAGTTTTGCCTCCTGACTTGCCTTGGTTTCCTTGTTTAACGGCAGATGGTAATACGGAATACCGTACCATTCGACGATGCCGCGCATGTCTTCGTGGTTGGAAACAATAGCCGGGATTTCGATATGCACATTGTTCGAAGCAACCCGGTGCAGCAGATCGTTCAGGCAGTGGCCAAACTTTGACACCATCAGCAACACTTTTGGCTTCCGGTGAAAGTCGTGAAGTTCCCATTGCATTGTGAATTTATCGGCAATGCTGGCGAATTTATCGGCAAACTCGACCTTCGTGCGTAAGGCGCGGCCCGCATCGAATTTCACGCGCATGAAAAAGCGGTTGCTTTGCGGATCGCCGAACTGCTCCAGCTTGTTGACGAACGCGCCTTCCTCGGCAAGGAAGCTGGTGACACTGGCGACGATCCCAAATGTATCCGGGCAGGTAATCGTCAGAATAAAGGTTTTGGCGAGTTCGGACATTTCCGCTGAATCTTTCGGTTTTGAATTCTGTTCTGCAAGCGATATAGCGGCCTTGGCAAGTCATGCCAACCCGGAATTGGCAGCAAACAAGCTATGCCAAGGCTGATAGGCGCAATTCGCATAGCTGCATGATTGCAGGCATGAAATCATAATCGGCGCAGGAACCATATGTTTAAAAGCTGGACATTGGCGGGGCATGTGCCAAGAATTCCGCTTCGTTTGACGGAAGAAGATGTAACGCGACCGGTTTTTCGGTTATGCAAGGCAGAATGTCAGAGATAATTGCGAACACATGTGATGCCCGGTTCACAAAGACCGGGGGTAAAACATGGTGCGGGGCTGTTCATTGATCGATTTTCGTCCAATCCTTTTTATTATCGGCATTCTGCTATGCACCCTGTCGGTCGGGATGTTTATCCCGGCTCTTGTGGATCTTTATTACGGGCAGCGGGATTGGCTGGTATTTTCGGCGGCATCGGCTGTATCGCTTTTCATTGGCGGTGCATTGGTGATGATGAACCGGACCGACAATCTTAAAATCACATCGCGTCAGGCTTTTATTCTGACAACCGCAAGCTGGCTTGTTCTGACCGCAGTTTCGGCACTGCCATTTGCGTTTTCCGACCTCGATATGAGCTATACCGACGCTTTTTTTGAAGCTATGTCGGGGATTTCGACCACGGGCTCAACCGTGATTGTCGGGCTTGATACGGCCCCGCCCGGGATTTTGTTGTGGCGGGCACTGCTGCAGTGGCTTGGCGGGATCGGGATTATTGTTATGGCGATTGCGGTCATGCCGATGCTGCGTGTCGGCGGGATGCAGCTTTTCCGTATGGAAAACTCCGATAAGTCGGACAAGGCATTTCCGCGTGCCACCCAGATCGCTGTGGGGATCGCAAGCCTTTATCTGGGTTTCACCGTTATCTGGGCCATCTTGTTGTGGTGGGCGGGTATGCCGGGATTTGATGCAATTGCGCACGCAATGACGACAATTGCCACAGGCGGTTTTTCTACCAAGGATGCGTCGGTCGGGCACTTTGATAACCCCGCTATCGATGTAATTATCACGCTGGGTATGGCTGCCGGTGCGTTGCCCTTCATTCTTTATCTGCAAACCTTGCGGGGGAAGGCGTCTGCGTTGTTTGTGGATGGGCAGGTCCGCTGGTTCGCGGTAATTGCCGGTTCCATCATTCTGGGGCTTAGCATCTGGCATTCGGAAACAAATAATGTCGCGTTTCTGGATGCGCTTCGATACACGTCCTTTAACATTGTATCGGTGATGACCGGCACCGGTTACGCCACCACGGATTACGGGCTTTGGGGACCGTTTGCTGTGACAGTGTTTTTCTTTGTGATGTTCGTGGGGGGCTGTGCCGGATCGACGACCTGCGGGGTTAAAATCTTCCGCCTTCAGGTTCTTTATGAAATCGCTAAAATCCAGCTCTCACACATGCTCCGCCCGCATGGTGTTTTCATTGCCTACTATAACCGCAAACCGCTTTCCGAAGACGTCACGGAATCGGTGCTGAGCTTCTTTTTCCTGTTCGTGTTCTGCTTTGTGGTTCTGGCTGCGGCCCTTGGTGCAATGGGGCTTGATTTCATCACGGCAGTCTCAAGTGCCGGCACGGCTATCGCGAATGTCGGCCCCGGACTTGGTCCGATTGTAGGGCCGTCGGGGAATTTCGCGACGTTGCCGGACGGGGCGAAGTGGCTGATGTCGATCGGTATGCTGATCGGGCGTCTGGAAGTTTTCACCGTTCTGGTGCTGCTTTTCCCAGCCTTCTGGCGCGACTGAGTTTTCCATTTTCCAGTCTTTTATAACGTCCTCCTTTACGTGGGATTTTCCTCCTGTTCTGGTCTGCTGGCGGGATGCCGAACGCACTGTGATTTGTCGAATTGACAATTTAGGACAATTGACCTAATAAAAATAGGTCAATTGTCCTAATCGGGTTTCAGGTACTCACAATAGGGACGAACAGGAATGGCTGTGGAACAAGGTACGCGGGACCGGATTGTCGAGGCTGCCGATCAGCTGTTTTATCAACAGGGGTTCGAGCCGACCTCCTTTGCCGATATCGCGGGGAAGGTCGGCATATCGCGCGGCAATTTCTATTATCACTTCAAAACCAAGGACGAGATCCTTGATGCCGTGATCAATCGGCGTCTGAGAAATACCGAACAGATGCTCGATCATTGGGAGGCAGAAGGAGAAGACCCGGCCGCCCGTATCCGAAGCTTCATCCATATTCTGATCGTCAACGGGGAAAAAATCCGGCGTTACGGATGCCCGGTCGGCACACTTTCTGCCGAACTGGCAAAACTTGGCCATGCTGCACAAAGCGATGCTGCGGGACTTTTTACCCTTTTCCGCATCTGGTTGTGTCGCCAGTTCGAGCGACTTGGCTGTGCGGAAAGGTCTGATGATCTGGCGATGCATTTGCTCGCCCGAAGCCAGGGTGTTGCGGCTCTTGCCAATGCGTTTGGTGATGAGAAATTCGTGCGGCAGGAAGTCAATCAAATGTGCGATTGGCTGGATGCCCAGATTGGTTCGAACCGCACCTGAAACGGGAAGACATTATGCAAGCCATTCGGAGAATCTCAATGTTCACTATTTTACTGACGTTTTCGGACAACCGGGCAAAGGCACCGCAATTCATGGAGGACCATAAACAATGGATCAGCCAGGGATTTGACGATGGTGTGTTTCTGGTTGTCGGAAGCCTTCAACCAAATCTCGGTGGTGGAATTCTTGCCCATAACACAACGTATGAGGAACTGACGGCGCGTGTAAACGCAGACCCGTTTGTTGCGGAAAAGGTTGTTAAGGCCGAAATCATTGAAATCACTCCTGCCAGAACGGATGCGCGCTTGGAATTCCTGATGGCGTGACATTTTCACGAATGACTAAAGGGGGCGAAGATGGGGACCACAACGATCAGCGCAGACGGTAAAACACGTTGCAAATGGTGTGATGCAGCACCGGAATTTGATGCTTACCACGATAGGGAATGGGGCTTTCCGGTTGGTGATGATCGACGGTTGTTTGAAAAAATCTGTCTGGAAGGCTTTCAGTCAGGGCTCAGCTGGCGCACCATTCTGGCCAAGCGGGAAAATTTCCGGGCGGCATTTTATGATTTCGATTTTAATCGCGTCGCGAAATTCACAACATCTGATGTTGAACGGTTATTGCAGGATAGCGGTATCATTCGCCATCGCGGCAAAATCGAAGCTGTCATCAATAACGCCAACCGTGCCTGCGAAATGGTGGTAGCAGAAGGATCGCTTACGGCCTATTTCTGGCGGTTCGAGCCGCTGGGACAGCCTGTTGGTCGACCACAAACGGCATCTATGTCCGATACGTCGGTGGCGATTTCCAAAGATTTGAAAAAGCGCGGTTGGAAATTTGTCGGTCCAACCACCGTTTATGCCTTCATGCAGGCGATGGGATTGATCAACGATCACGCAGAAGGGTGCTTTATGCGACCGGTAATCGATGCGGCGCGCCGGGAATTTGAAAGACC
Organism: Thalassospira lucentensis; assembly: GCF_001613805.1. Classification (GTDB taxonomy): domain Bacteria; phylum Pseudomonadota; class Alphaproteobacteria; order Rhodospirillales; family Thalassospiraceae; genus Thalassospira; species Thalassospira lucentensis_A. The sequence goes on along the minus strand of NZ_LPVY01000014.1, from coordinate 14,090 downwards.
ATGATTCTGGGGAAGGTGGCGATGCCAGACCTTGGGTCAGGAGCGGATCGGGGATCGGGATATCGGTCCAGCATCGCCTTAAGCCAAGAATGCCAAATCACGGTCCTTCGGTAAAATCGAATGTTAATTTAAACTCGATAGATAAAATCTATTTATTGCGCATTCGCCTTCAGGCCATGACTGGCAAGGTCACGCAAAATATCGCACCGTCCGGTCCGGTGGCGCTAAGGCGAAGGTCCCCCTTGTGGGCAAGGATAAGTTCGCGCGCAATGGCCAGACCAAGACCGGTGCCGCCTTTTCTGCCAGTGGCGGCGAAGGGAACAAACAGATTTTTGATCGCCTTTTCAGGCAGACCGGGGCCGTTATCAATGATCTGGATTTCTACGAATGCGTCCGTATTATCCGCAGCTGCGATTGATGCCTGTTTGATAGTAACTTTGGTTGCACCGGCATCCAGCGGGTTGCGGATAAGGTTGCTGAAAGCGCGGAAAAGCTGATCGTAATCGGCTTCAATCATCAATTCGGCCGGCAGGTCAATCTGGATCTTGGCCTTGCACGGTTCCTTGATCGTATCAGGGTTCTCTGGCGTTAGAAGATTTTCGCCGCCATTTTGTAGCAATATCTGATCGCGAATTTCCTCAATCAGTTCGATCAGTGTGAAGCGCGCGATATCAAGTGTTGGCGGGGCCTCGCGGGCAAAGGATAGGGTTTGTTCACTGATATAAACCGCACGCTCCATCGACGATAACAGGCGTGGAACAACTGCGCGGACTTCCTGGTCCTCGCTTTGGGCCAGTTTTTCGGTCATCAGCATTGATGTTGCCAGTGCATTTCGAAGATCATGACTGATCTTTGTTGCCGCAGTTCCAAGGGCTGCGAGACGGCGGCGCTGATTTAACATCGCCTGCAGATCATGTTGCATGTTGGCAAGTTCGTGTCTTGCAATACCAATTTCATCGTCGCGGTCATCCGGCACGATGACCGATCCCTGATCTTGCGGATTTTCGCGAAAACGGATCATGTCACTGGTCAATGTCCGCATTGGCCGGACCAGAAGCCGGTTCAGTGCAAAGTAAACCAGACCGGCGGTGAAAAACGAAATCACCAGTGACAGTCCCATCACCCGCCAGCCGAAATTGCGCATGTCATGGGCCAATCCCCCCTCATGAACCAGTATTTCTATTTCGAAATCCGGCGCCATGGAGGGCATGCCGACGACGCGTAACATCCGGTCATGTGGTTGAGTCAGGGTTGAAAGACCATCGTACAGAGCCATCGGGATGGAAAAGGTCGTCAGATCGACGTCGTAATCCACTTTGGCGGGCATATCGTCGCGTTGAAGCAATAGCTTGCGGTCATCGCGGCGTAAAATAACGGCCTCTATCCCCGCATTGGAAAGCAATTCCTTCTCCAGATCGTCAGGAATCATCTGATCAGGAGTCGCTTCCAGCGCCAGGGCGGCAAGATAGCCGGAATCAAGATGGGCCTTGAGCCAGTCAACCCGATAGCGCGCGACCGAGGGTGCAAAGACGAAAATCTCTGCCAGCATGACAAAGCCGACAGTCAGCACCAGCAAACGTGCCGACAGCGATTTGGCCCATGGGGGCAGTTTGAGATGCGGGCGTTCCATAACGAATGTTAGCCAGAGACCGGGAAAAATGTACAGCGTTTCAGAAGCTTGCTCCGGTGCCGCTGCTTTTAGCCAAGCTTCAGAAGGAAACGGACAATCTTTCGGGTTCTGTCGCTAAACAGGCTGGGCGTATACCATGCCCCGGCAACGCGTTTGGATATTTCGCCAAGTGTTGGATAGGGGGCAATCATTCCGGCGATGGCACCGATCTTCATTTTCTGTGATATCGCCAGTGACCACAGTCCGATCAGTTCCCCGGCCTGATGGCCGACAATGCCCGCGCCAAGGATTTTTCCCTTTGGGGTCGTGACGATCTTGATAAAGCCCTTGGTTCGGGCTTCGGCCCTCGCGCGGTCATTTTCGGCATAGTCCCAGGTCACGACCCGGATTGCATCGCCGAACTTTTCGCGCGCAGCCGTTTCGTTCAGGCCGACTTGTGCCAGTTCCGGGCTGGTATATGTCACCCAGGGAACCGCGCTGTGATCAATTTTGGCAGGCAACCGGAACAATGCATTGCGGATAACAATACCGGCGTCATAACCGGCCATATGGGTAAATTGCAGGCCGCCAGTAACATCGCCAATGGCAAATATCTTCCGGTTGCTTGTGCGCAGGCGGTTGTCTACCTCGATCCCGCGTGGGCTGTACGTGACGTCAGCTTCATCCAGCCCAAGATTGTCGACCGTTGGCTTGCGTCCGGTGGCAACCAGAAGGTGACTGCCTTCAATCGTGATTTCTGTGCCATCGCGTTCGATCATGACGCGAATCTGGTCATCATGGGGTTCGATCCGCTTGGTTTTGACCTTTTCATAAAGGCTTATGCCCGCCGTCTCGATCTCGTCGCGGATGACGGCAACCAGATCGGGATCGTCTTTCGGAAGGATCGTGAACATTTCGATCACGGTAACCTTTGCACCAAGTTCGCGATATGCCTGTGCCATTTCAAGGCCGATCGGGCCTCCGCCAATGATGATCAGGTGATCCGGGCAGGTACGGTTTTCAAAGATGGTTTCGTTGGTAAAGAACGGAACATCGGCAATGCCGTCAATCGGTGGCACCGCAGCCCGCGAGCCGGTGGCAATGACAAACCGTTTTGCCTGCACGCGTTTGCCATCGGCGATCACTTCCCCGAGGCCGGTGAACCGGGCTGCTGCCTGAATGACAGTACAGCCAAGCTTTTCAAACCGTTCAACCGAATCATGGGGTGCAATATCGGCGATGACCGAATGCACATGATCCATGACATACGCGAAGTTGGCCAAAACCGGGCCGGTAGTGATGCCAAACTGCGATGCCGCCCGTGCGTTACTTGCGGCATGGCTTGCGGCCAGCAGGGCCTTTGACGGGACACAACCGGTATTCAGGCAGTCACCACCCATTTTGCCCTTTTCAATCAGGACAACTCCTGCGCCCATTTGCACCGCCCCTGCGGCAACGGAAAGCCCGCCGGAACCGGCGCCGATCACACAGATGTCGGTTTTGATCACTTCATTCATCAGGTGTTGGTCCCGCCATTGCGGTTACGGAATTTCTTATAGATCACCGGAACAAGTGCCAGAATGGCAAGGCCGATGATCGGGGTCAAAATCCTGGGTTCAAAGATAACACCAAGATCAGGTGTCTTTCCCTGATCAAACAGGGCCCCAAGGCCATCCCCGATGGAAACATAAACGAATGTCCCCGGAATAATGCCAATCGCAGTTCCCATAACAAAGGAACGAAACTTCACGCCTAGCAAAGCCGGAACGAGATTGACCAGCCAGAAGGGAAACAGAGGCACAAGACGCAGAACCATCAGGTAGCTGAAGGCGTTCTCGGCAAAACCGGCTTCCATTTTGCGGATGGCGTTGCCCGCCTTCGCATGCATCAAATCATAAAATGCGTAACGTGCTGCCAGATAAACCACCGTTGCGCCAATGGTGGCGGCGATGACGACATAGGTCGTCCCGAACCACGCGCCAAAAAGGAAACCGCCAACAATGGTCAGCAACGACCCGACCGGAAGTGACAGGGCAACGGCAATGGCATAGGACGCCATAAAGACGACAACACTCAAAACAGGATTCTCAGCGACGAAAGCCTGAAGGGTTTCGCGATTCTCACGCAGGGTTTCAAACGATAGATAATCGATAACACCACTTGCCCACGCCAGTACCAGCCCGGCAATCAGGATCAAAACCGGCAACAGTTTACGCCACGACGAAGTTCGGGTCGTTTTTGCCTGACTTTTATCGGCGGTATCGTGGGAATGCTGGTCTGCCGTCATTGTTTGTGTCTTGGCCATTGATTCTATTATCTTTACGGCATTCGCATCAGAAGCCGTTTCCAAAGGATTACATGTCTTGGTCGAACATTAGAGGGAAAAAACGCGGAGTGCTCATGAACTGCTTTCAACATTGCGTGAAGGTTCAGAGAGCATATGCACGGAGGAGCCAAAGGGTATCTGGTCAAAGCAGGCGAAAGCGCGATGCTTGACGCCGGGTAAAGCAGATCGTATCGTCACGTCCATCGTGGGATTTGTCGACCGGCTTGCGGCCACGTAAAAAATCGCTAAAGAGGGTAACCGTGGCTTCGGCCCTGACCCATCGTGCCGGTCAGGGTTTTTTTGTGTCCGGCAAATGCCAATATGACCGGGCATATAGGAGCGATACGATGACGACCGATAAAAAGGCTTCTGATAAGTGGCGTGCCGCCACCCGTTCTGTTCGGGGCGGTACGGCGCGCAGCGGTTTTAATGAAACCTCCGAAGCCATCTTTATGAATTCCGGCTATGTCTACGATACAGCCGCCGAGGCCGAAGCATCCTTTGATGGCACCGGCCCGGAACGTTTTGTTTATTCCCGCTTTGCCAACCCCACCGTGGCGATGTTCGAAGAACGTCTGGCGCTGCTTGAAGGCGCGTCTTATTGCCGTGGGACGGCATCGGGCATGTCGGCCGTCTGGAATGCGCTTATTGCCTGCACCAAGGCTGGTGGTCGTGTCGTCGGATCACGCGCACTTTTCGGATCCTGCGAATTTATCCTGACAACCCTATTGCCGCGTTTTGGTGTTGAAACCGAACTGGTTGACGGTACCGATCATGCTGCATGGGAAAAGGCACTGTCCAAACCGGCTGATGCGGTTTTTATCGAAACCCCGTCGAACCCGACCCTTGAAGTCATCGATATCGCCTTTGTCGCTGATCTGGCGCATAAGGCCGGGGCGAAGGTGGTTGTCGACAACGTATTTGCGACGCCGATCCTGCAAAAGCCGATGGAACTGGGCGCGGACATTGTTGTCTATTCCGCGACCAAGCATATCGATGGTCAGGGGCGCTGTCTGGGTGGTGCGATCCTGTTTAATGACAAGGAATGGCACGATAATCACCTGACGACTTTCCTGCGTCACACTGGCCCCAGCATGAGCCCGTTCAACGCATGGGTTCTCCTGAAAGGGCTCGAGACACTTGGTCTGCGTGTCGATCAGCATATCCGCAACGCAACAGCTCTTGCCGGGTTCCTTTCGGAACAGCCGCAGGTATCGCGCGTTATCTATCCAGGGCTCGAAAGCCATCCGCAGCACGAGTTGGCCATGAAACAGATGTCCGGACGTGGCGGTGGATTGATCGCGATTGAGCTCGCTGGCGGCAAATCGGCTGCTTTTTCGTTGCTTGATAACCTGCAGCTTATTGATATTTCGAACAATCTTGGTGATGCCAAAAGTCTTGCAACCCACCCGTGGACCACGACTCATCAGCGTGTTCCGGCTGAAGACAAGATCACGATGGGGATCACCGAGGGCATGCTGCGTCTTTCGGTCGGGCTTGAGGACATCGACGATCTCAAGGAAGATCTGACTGCGGCATTGCGCGTATAAGACACAGCAGATTCGGCAGAATGCCTAAATCAGGCGGTCCGTACTCTGCGCGGGTCGCCTTTTCTTTTGCGGATCGAATGTGATGGGGATTTTAATTTGATGACAGACATCTGGCACTTGGAACCCGGACTGTCTAAATAAAAGCCGAGCAACGCCTTAACAGCGCAACGCCCTTGGCAGAAGGACCGCATAAAGATTGGCCTGGAGTTTTGCATGTACTCATCCGTGACCCGCGACATTAAAGTATCCGTGCAACCGGTGTTCCTTGATGAACAATCGGACCCGGACAGTCATCGCTATGTCTGGGCCTATAGGGTTGTCATCGAAAATCAGGGCCCTAAAACCGTACAGCTTTTAAACCGTTACTGGCGCATTACCGATTCCCGTGGTTCGACACAGGAAGTACGGGGATCGGGGGTGGTCGGCGAACAGCCGGTTCTGGCCAGCGGCGAAAGTTTCAATTACACAAGCGGCGCGCCACTGGCGACGCCAAGCGGTTTTATGGTTGGTACCTATGAAATGACTGATATGGATGGAAACCGGTTTGATATTGAAATTCCGGCATTTTCGCTCGACAGTCCGCATAGCCAACGCACCGTTAATTAAATGAACTGACAGAATTCAGGGTCGGGAGCACATGACCCACAGGACAGAGTTATAAAGAGGAAACCATATGTGCAGCGAAACCAGCGTCGCTAAACGCCCGTCGCGTGAAGAAGCAGAAGAAGCCGTTCGTACACTGCTTCGTTGGGCAGGTGACGATCCCGACCGCGAAGGTCTGCGCGGAACACCAGACCGTGTCGTGCGATCTTACGGCGAGTTCTTTGCAGGCTATCAACAGGACCCGGCGGACATTCTGCGCCGCACTTTCGAGGAAACCGACGGTTACGACGAAATGGTCGTGTTGCGCGATATCCGGGTCGAATCCTATTGTGAACATCACATGGTGCCAATTATCGGTGTGGCCCATGTTGCGTACCTGCCGCGCCGCCGTGTTGTGGGTATTTCCAAGCTTGCCCGCGTGGTCGAGGTTTATGCCAAGCGTTTGCAGATTCAGGAAAAAATGACGGCGCAGGTCGCCAACACCATTCAGGAAGAACTTGATCCGCTTGGTGTTGCGGTTGTGATTGATGCGAACCATCAATGCATGAGCACGCGCGGCATTCACAAGACCGGTGTGTCGATGGTGACCAGCCGGATGCTTGGTGCATTTCGCGATGATCCGATCACACGGCGCGAGTTTTTTGCGATGATCGGCCGCTAAGTTTTTCGATTTTAATGAATATTAGGCCGCCTTCCGGGGCGGCCTAATATTCAGGCTTCCCGTCTGCCTAGTCGGCACGGAACTGCTGATGGCAGGATTTGCAAGTTTGCAGAACGTTACGAAATGCATCGTCAAACTGGCCGGTGTCTCTGCTGCCCGATGCGGCATCTTTGGCGGCAATCGTTTTCAGCATGTCGGCATTTATGGCAAGTTCATCTGACAGTCGGGAAAACGCGTCCCATTTCTCCCAGATTTCAGGCGACGCCTCGGATGGCGCGGTGGTGCTACCGGTCGGGAACAGTTCGGTAAAGGCCGACCCTGCATGGCTGCTGATTTTCATGGCAGCCAGTTCGACCTTCGCCGGGTCATAGGGGACTTCCCCCTTTAACATCGGTACCATCATCTTGACCTGCTTGCCGATGACTTCCATGCCATCCATCCGTTCCTTTACGACACCTTTTGCACCTTCATGTGCAACAGCAGCAATGCTGATCGCGGTGGCAAAAACTGTTGCGACAACTAGTATTCCGGTTCTCATAAGCTTCGTTTCTTTTTGTGTTTGAATACGGGTTTGAGGCCTCATACCCCAAAACGTGTCAAAATGCGATCCACAGACCCGACATAGGATCCACCAAAAAGACGAACATGCACCAAAAGTGGATAAAGATTGTAAAGATCGCGGCGTTCTTCAAAGAATCCCGGCTCGATCGGGGAAATTTCCCCATACCGGTCAAAGAATGCAGGTGTCAGATCACCAAACAATGTACCGAAGGCAAGTTCAATCTCGCGGTCTCCATAATAAATCGCCGGATCAACAAGTCCTGCAATTTTGCCTTTGTGACACAGAATATTCCCGCCCCACAAATCGCCATGCAACAAGGACGGGGCATCACCTGGCGGCAGAAGATCACCAAGTTTTGCCGCAAGCGTTTCGATCCGGGAAAAAAGAGGGGCGGGTAACCGCCCGTACCTGGTCGCCTGATCTGCCATATAAAGCAGTCGGTGATCGCGAAAAAACTCGACCCAGCTATTTGTCGGATGATTGGGCTGATCAAGGCCGCCAATCAGGGTGTTGAACGACAACCCGAATTGTTTTTGTGTAACCTTATGCTGTTCGGCCAGCAGATTAGCCAGATCACGCTGGACCTGGCCGTTCACGTGGCCATCATTTTCGATGAAATCCATGATCAGCAACGTGGGATCGGCATGTAAAACTGCGGGGCAGGGGATGGGGGAATGCGAACCGAAATAGGCCAGCATGGCCCCTTCAATCGCAAGGTTGGCCTCGCCCCCCTGCTTGACCACCACTTTTCGGCCATCTTGCAGTTCCATCTGACTGACATCGGCGACACAACCCCCATGAAGCGGGCGGGATGCGACAACCTTGCTACCGGTAAGTTCGGCAATCTTCTGCGTTACCGGATGTAATGCCATTAATCAGATTCCGTGCTTTTCCCGAATATGGGCCAAAAGGGCTTTTGATGTTTCCTCGATCATATCAAAAACCGAAACAAAGCCGTTTGTTCCGCCATAGTAGGGATCAGGAACGCTTTGGCCTTTGCGATCCGGATGATGATCAAGAAACAGTGAAAATTTCTGGTGATGCTGGACTGGTGATTGCCGTTGCATATCGGCTAGATGCCCGTCATCCATCGCCAGAATATAGTCAAAATCGCTGTAATCAGCCGGACTGATTTTGCGGGATCTTATTGGGGATAAATCATATCCACGGCTTGCGGCCATCTCCCGTGATCTTGAATCCGCCTGTTCGCCAACATGATATCCCGACAGGCCACAGCTATCGACTTCGATATGTGAACCAAGCCCCGCCTTGCTGACCATGGTCCTGAAAACGCCGTCGGCGGTGGGTGAACGACAGATATTTCCGGTACAGACAAACAGAACCTTGATCACGATATGGCTTTCAGTTGCAAAGAGAATACCGACAGACTGGCACACTCATCCCGATCTGTGCAACGGAATGCAATGGAACCATTCGAGATTATGACCTCAGGGTTCAAAAGCGATCAATGTAACAGCTTCATGACATTTTATGCGGTAAGCTGACAGCCATGTCATATGTTTGTATGATCGCGCCAAATAGTAATTTCCAAATGTGACGGGTAATGCAGGAATTCGTATCGTTCGGTTTGCATGTTGCGCTAATCCGGCAACTTGCCTGGTTGCCGAAGGGCTATGATCTGGTATCCGATGGCACCGTCATCACCAGTTCGCGCCTGCGCAGCATCCTGCTTTCGCTCGAAGAAACCAACGGTCCTGCCGTGCTGGTTCGTCTCGGGCGTCATCTTGCCCTTAAAGAACAGCAGCCGGTTCTGACCATGCTGCGTCAGGGAACGACACCCGAACTGATCGCCGATCGCTGGCATCGTCTCGAAGGATATTCCCACGCCCGTAGCCGGACGGACTATCAGGCGACCGGCAAATCATTGACATTGCATCGCGGCGCTGTGCGCGGGCAGCCCCCGGCAAGGGTTGAAAACCTTCTGCTGCACGGGTTCATGGTTGGTTTGCTCGAAGCGGTTGGTGTGGAAAATGTCAGCAGTGCGATCCTGCCAAGCCACGGCCCGGCAATTCCGGTGATCCGGAACGGGAAGCTGGTCAAGAAACTCGATTTTGCCGGACGCGCTTTACGCTTCCGCATCAGTTGGCAAAGCTATGTTGCCATCTCATCAGGCTATCCGTTCATGGCCAATATGCCCGGAACGGCCCCAACTGTCGGGAACAGTCGACCTGTCGTGCAAAAGCTGTGCGCGGTGCTGGAACATGATATCGGGCGCAGTTGGACGATTGATGATGTCGCCACTGTGCTGGATACATCAGGCCGAACCTTGCAACGTCGATTGCAACAGGCCAACAGCCGGTTTTCCGATCTGCTTCGTCTCGTCCGGGTCCGGGAGGCTTGCCGACTGCTGAATGGTACAAGCCTGACCGTGGGCGAGATCGGCTTTTGGTGCGGCTTCACCGACAATGCCCATTTCAGTCGTGATTTCCGTCGTTTGGTAGGAATGCCGCCTTCTGTTTATCGTGAAGCAAGTCTTGGTCATGCGGGCCTGACGCGGGCCTGATGGGCGTGATTGAAAAGCCGTGCCAATTGACCGGTCGCAATTCGTTAGGTATCAGCACGGGCATATATACCCTGATGAAAATGCGGTGATGCCAGGCACGCCGTGACACTGCGAGGCGATCCATGACCGATACATCCGCAAACGATCAGTATGCAGGCTTCCTGCCGCCATTCTTCCGGGATCGCCCGGATGCGGAAGACGTGATGATCCGGACCTGGCAGGTTGGTGATCCGCTTGGCAATCACGATATGCCTGAAATACCGGCATCGCTTGCCCTGTTCTTTGATCTGATTGCACCTGCGGCTGAGCGGGGTGGTTCAAACGGGTTCGCCCATTTATGGCTTGATCGTCATCCACATGAACAGCCCGGCTGGCGGCTGTCTGTTGCCCATGTCGGTTCTGTGGATAAACTTGATGACGCCATTGCAAAACCTCTTGCCCGGCTGGCTGCTTCGATGACGATGTCCCTGATCGAAACCGAAAGCTGGCACATGACCCGCCCGCTCTGGCGCAAGCGTGCCGAACCGGTTCGGCTGACTTTCTGGGGGGCATTTGGCAGGCATGCGCGTAGCCTGATCGGTCATCGGGATACATCCGGTTTTTATCAGCCGGTGGGCGCAGGACTTCGTTCCGATCATGTGCTTGCCGCCTTGCCCTTGCTTGAAGATATGCTGGGTGATCCATTTCTGCGTGGCGGGATGGGCTTTGAAGACGCGCTTCGTATTGGCATATCGCTTGGACGGGCTCATTTGCTCGAAAGCTGGATCGAAGCCGGTGGATCGGAAAAGGAACCCTATTTCAGACCGATGCAAATCTGGCATCAGGCTTGGCTTGCCAATGCGCTGATCGATCCGGCGGTGGCCACTCTTGCGATGCCGGGTCTGCCTCCGATGCCGGCCCTTGATTTTGATCGCAAGGCAACTCCGGACACGCGGCGCGCTGCGCTTGATGATCTTTCTGGTTGGCTGACGGCGGTTTTTTTCAATGATGCCAATCCAGCTCTTCGCAATGCGTTTATTGCCGGGGTGCAAAATGCGGTCTGGCTTGATCCCGATTTGCAGCAATATGTTCAGCCGCAGCAACGTGATGAAATCCTGCAAGGCTTGATGCCCTATTGCCGCTGGTTCCTTGCGATGGCGCTTTATAACCATCTCGGCAATCTTGCGGCGGGAACCGCGCGCGAGGATCACATCGCATTTTACGCAACCCTTGTCGAAGCCCTGCCGGAACTCTCGCCCTTGGGCGATCTTGCGACCCAGCGCGATATCGAACAGCATATCATCCGTATCGACGCAGCACGCGCGGCTTCCGCACTCGATACACTTGTCGTGCCATTTTGCGATCTGCTGATGCCGCAGCTTAAACTCGATGCCGTGCGTTCGTAGCGCTGTATTCATCCAGAAGACCAAAACAAAAGGTCCGCCGGATAACCGCGCGGACCTTTTGTTTTGGTAATGATGTGCCTGTTTATTGCTGATAGGCCCGTATCGGACGGCCCGATACAATCGCAAACCGGATCGCAAGGCCGCTAACCGCGACAAGACTTGCAATCACAATGCCCCAGAACAACCCGGCAACGCCAAGTCCGGCAACAAAGGTCAGATAATAACCAGCCGGGATCATCACACATATATATGACACCAGATGCAGGATCGTCGGGACCCATTTATCCCCGGCGCCACGCAGGGCGCTGATGGCGGCATTCTGCCCGCCATCGGTCGGGAAAATGATCGGCATCAGGATCAGAACACCTGCAGTCGTGGCAATAACAGTGGCATCCTGACTGAACAGATGTGCCACCAGCCCCGGAAAGAAGTATAGCGGCGTGCTCAGAAGCAGCATCACGGTCATGGTCGTCAAAAGTCCGATCCATCCGGCCAATGCCATATCGGGGCGGTCACGTCTGCCATAGGCAATGCCGACACGAACCGACGTTGCTGATGCCAGGCCAAGGGCCACCATGAACATCAAAGCCAGCATCGTCATGGTGATACCGTAACTTGCCGCAGCAACAACCCCGAGCCGACCGGCAAAAAGCTGCATGGCAGCAAAGGCGCTGGTTTCCATGCCCTGGCTCGCTCCGGCGGCATATCCCATATGACGGGCATCGCGTGAATGACGCCACCAGCTCGAAAAGCCGTCACGAATGCCATAATCGGAATGGCTGCGCATCAAAAGGATATATCCCAGCAGGCTGATTGCCATGATCCAGCGGATGACGGTCGATGTCCACGCCGCACCCTCGGCCCCCATTTCGGGAAGGCCGAACGCGCCATAAACCAGCCCGTAATCAAGCACCAGATTGACGACATTGGCACCAATCATCATGATCATGCCCGGCAATGGCCGTTGCAATCCTTCAAGGAAAAAGCTGCAAGTAATGTAGATCAACGCACCGGGCATTCCGATAGACAGGATCATTGCCAGCGTACTGGCATGCTCGGTGATCTCGTCTGGTTGGCCGGTGACCATAAACAACCAGTCGGATTTCCAGGTAAGGATCATGAAAGCAATGCCGATCAGAACGGCATAGGGCATGCAAGCCCGCCATATCTGCCCGGCCTCGCGCAGATTGTTTCGCCCGACCGAATGCGATGTCAGGATCATTACCCCGGTCAGAAGTCCGATGCCGGTAACCATCAATGATGTAAAGGGTGCGTGGGCAATGTTCAGATAGGCCAGACTGGCACTGTCGTAATTGCCAACAATGATCGTATCGACAACCGACATGATCAGCATGCCAAGCCGCGCAATCACAACCGGTAGCGCCAACCGGAACAGTTCGCTTAAATGACGCCGAACACGATTATGCGGGTACAGGGGAACCGGCGGAACATTTGGCGGCAACCCTTCCGGATGATTGGGGGGCATACCCGGTGGGGCGCCGGGTGGTGTGATCGTCATTGTTTTCGTTTCCTCGTTATCATTTATGCGCGGCAGTCATTGCGGTGGCAATGCAATGGCGGGTGGCGCACGCCGCGTGATTATTATCGTGCCTGTCGGCTTATTTGTTCCGGCCCTGCGGGTTGGGATGACGCGGGATTGCGGCAATCATCTTTGCGGGATCATCGGTGATGACCGATGTCACCCCCCAGCCAAACAGTTCTTTGGCACGGGCCGGATCATTGACGGTATAGCAGACCAGCGGAACATTGGCCGCAACGATTTCCGCGGCCTTTTCCGGATCAAGTGCCTTGTGATCGATATGAAGCGCACTCGCACCAAGCCGGGTATATCCGTCATTCCAATTGTCGGGCAGCGTTTCCAGAAGCCAGCCGCACGGCATATCGGGCAGAAGCCGTCTGATTTCGGCAACGGCAATGTCGTCAAAACTTGAAAGCAGGATCGGAAGCTTCTTTGCCCGGCCGAGTTCCTTGGCAACTTCCTGACACAGCCGGACAGGATCACAGCCCGATGGCTTGATTTCCAGATTGGCCCCCATATCCATAAAGAACAGGGTTTCAAGCGTATCGCTCAGTGTCGGGATGCGCTCGCCTTTATATATGTCTGAAAACCATGAACCGGCATCAAGCTCGCGCAGCACGCTTAACGGCTGCATGTGGATCGGGCCTGTGCCGTTGGTCGTGCGTTCAAGCGTGTCGTCATGAATAAGTACGCACTGGTTATCGGCACTCAGCGTCACGTCGCATTCAATCCACTTGGCCTTGCGCGCGCCAGCCACCCGAAAGGCGGCAATGGTGTTTTCAGGGGCTTCGATGGATGCGCCGCGATGGGCGACAATATGGGGAATCTCGATCACGGTTCGGACCTTTATATATCGGGTGGCAAATGCGCATGGGACCCGGAGGATCGTGTTTCACGCGAAACCGTTCTGCCCGGGCCGACACATCAAATCGGCGTTGCGATTCTCATACGCCTGATGCTTTCTGTAAAAAAGCGAAAATCTTGTGTCGATTTGAACGTAACTCTTTTCATATTCGCACCGAAGTCATTGGACTCCATATCGGATTCCCGCGGCGATCCGATTGTTTTCATCGGTTTTCCGATGTTTCACGGCCGTTTCACAAGGGGTGTGTGATGTTCTTCGATTAAGGGATTTCAATGCAAAACCCCGGAAAGACCAGTGTTTGTGCGGACCGTTTCGGGGGTGAAAAAAACAATCTGCAAAAATCTCCGAAAAACTTCAAAAAAGGTGTTTACAGGTCCGGCGAGGGGCCCTATAACCCGCCTCCACCGACGGGGTGCGGCGCCAGCAAGACGGCGACGCGGGCTGGAAGGTAGAGGGCTACGGCTC
>NZ_LPVY01000013.1 GCF_001613805.1 Thalassospira lucentensis | reverse complement strand
GGTGAGCCCGACAGGATTCGAACCTGTGGCCAACTGATTAAAAGTCAGTTGCTCTACCAACTGAGCTACGGGCCCTCAACGTTGGTGAAGCGCGTTTTAATGGGACTGGCGGCTGCGGTCAACACCTGTTTTCCATATTTTCCGGGTTTTTATGCTTTCTGGCCCCAAAACGCGAAAGCCGCCCTGATCAAGGACGGCTTTCGGTTGCATTATGAGGACCAAAACGCTTATTGCGCGTCAGCCGCGACCTGCATTTTTACAATATGGTCCGGATCGGCAACCCGGCCATTGGCCCACGGTGCGCCGCGCTTCAGACCATCAACATATTCCATGCCCGATACGACCTGCCCCCAGATGGTATATTGTCCATCAAGATGCGGCGCGTCGGCAAAGACGATGAAGAATTGCGAGTCAGCACTGTTCGGATTGGTAGAACGCGCCATCGAAACAGTGCCGCGCACGTGATGTTCGTTTGAAAACTCCGCCGGAAGCTTCTGGCCAGATCCGCCGGTACCGTCCCCTTTGGGATCACCGCCCTGCGCCATGAAACCTTCGATCACACGATGGAAGGTCAGGCCATCATAGAAACCATCTCGGGTCAGTTCCTTGATACGCTCGACATGCTTGGGCGCCAGATCCGGGCGCAGCTTGATCACAACGCGACCTGCTTCAAGATCCAGATACAGGGTATTTTCCAGATCCTGCGATGCATCGGCCGACTGGGCCTGAGCACCGCCGCCGATTCCACCGTTCGACATGGTCACTATTCCTAATACGAGTATAAAAAGAGATGCGAGACGAATAAGACGCATGGGTGCGCTATTCCTTTTCTTCGGCCAGCTTTTCGTGCAGTCGCTTCAGCACGTTTGCCGGCACAAATTCGGTAACATTACCGCCTAGACGGGCGATTTCCTTCACAAAGCGTGAGGACACGAATTGCTGTTTATCCGACGCCATCAAAAAGACCGTCTCGACCTTGGGGGCAAGACGGGCATTCATTCCGGCCATCTGGAATTCATATTCGAAATCCGAAACGGCCCTCAGACCACGAATGATGATGCTTGACCCATTTTCCTGAGCAAACTGCATGAGAAGCGATCCGAACGGCTTCACGATGGTACGGGCAGCAACTTCGCCACCCGCAGCCTTAAGAGCCTCTTCGACCAGTGCGCAACGTTCTTCGACCCCAAACATAGGGCCCTTTCCCGCATTAACCGCAACGCCGACAATAAGCTTGTCAACGATGCGGGTCGCGCGACGAATAATGTCCATATGCCCCTGGGTTACCGGGTCAAACGTGCCCGGATAAATCCCGATACGTGAGGCTTTTGAAGACTGTTCGTTCATTGATCTTCCGTTTTATTCGTCGATGTCGTCAGAACCGGTTTCCACTGCCTCGCTGCTATCATCAGCAACGATCGGTGCATCTTCGCCTGCTGCGATTTCGATGCCTTCTGCACCTTCTTCGCCTTCAAGCTCCTCATCACCATTATCGCCCAGATTTGACAGACGTTCGACAGCAACAACCTGTTCATCTTCGGCCGTACGGAACAGGGTAACCCCCTGTGTCTTGCGACCGGCGATGCGGATATCGTGTGTCGGCATACGGATGACCTTGCCACCATTGGTGACCATCATCAGCTCGTCGCCTTCTTCAATTACGAAGGACGCCGCGACATTGCCGTTACGTTCCGACATCTCGATATTGGCAAAGCCCTGACCACCACGGCCCGTAACACGGTATTCATAGGCAGACGTACGTTTGCCATAACCGTTTTCGGTAACCGAAAGGATCAGCTGATCGCCCGCCAGAAGTTCGTCGTAACGTTCCTGCGAAAGGATTTCCAAAGGCAAAGCATCATCAGCCGAGATTTCCTCGCGACGCAGCTTGCTTGCAATCGAAAGATACTCGTCACGTTCTTCCATAGAGGCATGGTTACCAAACAGGACGGACATCGCGATGACCGCGTCCTCGTCGGCCAGACGAATACCGCGGACACCGACCGAGTTACGGCCGGTAAAGACACGAACGTCCCCAACACGGAAACGAATGCATTTACCCAGACGGGTCGTCAG
Source organism: Thalassospira lucentensis (assembly GCF_001613805.1). Lineage (GTDB taxonomy): Bacteria > Pseudomonadota > Alphaproteobacteria > Rhodospirillales > Thalassospiraceae > Thalassospira > Thalassospira lucentensis_A. Next base: position 341,923 of record NZ_LPVY01000013.1, on the reverse strand, counting down.
CAGAATATCGTCATCATCGGTACAGGTCTGAACCGCAATCAGTTTGTCACCACGATCTTCTTCAAGTTTCATGGCGATCTTGCCGTTTGATTTCACATTCACGAAATCGGCAAGGCTGTTACGGCGGACGTTACCGGTCGAAGTCGCAAACATCACATGCAGGTTTGGCCATTCTTCCTCGTCGGGAAGCGGCAGAACCGTTGTGATATATTCGCCTTCGGACAGCGGCAGCAGGTTCACAAGCGCCTTGCCGCGCGATTGCGGCGTGCCCAGCGGCAGACGCCAGACTTTCATCTTGTAAACCATCCCCTCGGAACTGAAGAACAGAACCGGGGTGTGGGTGTTAGCCACGAACAGTTTGGATACGAAATCCTCTTCGCGCGTTGCCATACCCGAACGGCCTTTGCCACCGCGACGCTGTGCGCGATAGGTCGACAGCGGAACACGCTGGATATAACCGCTGTGCGAAACGGTCACGACCATTTCTTCGCGGGCAATCAGGTCTTCGATGTCGTGTTCGAATTCGGCTTCCTGAATTTCACTGCGACGTTCATTGGCAAACTCGTTGCGCATTTCCGTCAGTTCATCCTTCAGGATGATCATCTTGCGTTCGCGCGAACCAAGAATATCAAGGAAGTCTTTGATCTTCTCACCCAATTCGGTCAATTCGGACGCGATTTTATCACGCTCCAGACCGGTCAGGCGATGCAGACGCAGCTCAAGGATTGCGCGCGCCTGCGCTTCGGACAGGCGATAATTGCCATCGTCCGAACCAACCTGGTTCGGATCGGCGATCAGCTCGATCAACGGAACAATATCGCCCGCCGGCCAACTGCGTTCCATCAGCTGTTCACGTGCAATCTGCGGGTCTGCTGCGGCACGAATCAAACGAATGACTTCGTCGATATTGGCAACAGCAATGCCAAGCCCCACAACCAAGTGGGCACGTTCACGCGCCTTTTTCAGCAGGTGAATGGTCCGGCGTGTAATGACCTCTTCGCGGAACTCGACGAATGCCTGAATGATGTCTTTCAGGTTCATCAATTCCGGCTTGCCACGGTTCAGCGCCAGCATATTGACGCCAAACGAGGTCTGAAGCGCAGTAAAGCGGAACAGCTGGTTCAGAACCACATCGGCAACCGCATCACGCTTGATCTCGATAACCATGCGAACGCCCGAACGGTCAGACTCGTCACGTAGATCGGAAATGCCTTCGATCTTTTTGTCGCGAACCAGTTCCGCGATTTTTTCCATCAGCGTCGCCTTGTTCACCTGATAGGGAACTTCGGTGACGATAATGGCCTCGCGATTGGCGCGGATTTCCTCGACATGGGTACGTGCCCGCATAACGACAGAACCACGACCGGTCTTAAAGGCCGAATGAATACCCGAACGGCCAAGGATCAGCGCACCAGTCGGAAAATCCGGACCATGCACGAATTCCATCAGGCCTTCGACGGTAATGGCCGGATTATCGACATAGGCCATGCAACCATCAATAACTTCGCCAAGGTTGTGCGGCGGAATATTGGTGGCCATACCAACTGCGATACCGCCCGCACCATTGACCAGCATGTTCGGAAAGCGTGCCGGCAGAACCGATGGTTCCTTGGTGGTTTCGTCGTAGTTATCGCGGAAATCGATGGTTTCCTTATCGATATCGTCGAGCAGAAAGTGGGCTGATTTGGCCATGCGGGCTTCGGTGTAACGCATGGCGGCGGCCTTGTCGCCGTCCATCGAACCGAAGTTCCCCTGCCCGTCAATCAGCGGCAAGCGCATGGAGAACCCCTGCGCCATACGAACCATTGCGTCGTAAATCGCGCTATCGCCGTGCGGGTGATATTTACCCATAACGTCCCCGACCACACGGGCCGACTTGCGGAACGGTTTGTTCCATTCAAAGCCGTTCTCATGCATCGCATACAGAATGCGGCGGTGAACCGGTTTCAAACCGTCACGGACGTCTGGAAGCGCACGGCTGACGATCACGCTCATCGCGTAATCGAGGTAGCTGCGGCGCATTTCTTGTTCGATGGATACCGGGAAAATATCGCGGCTATCTGGGTTGGTCTCTTTGGTGGACAAAAGCCGTGACCTCTTAAACGCTTGATCAGAAATGCTTCAATCGGCGTGACATATGGACATATGCCTGACCAGTGAGCCGGAAAGTATCAGGTTTGTCCTGCACAAACAATATTGACAAATCTGCCTGTCCCGGCATTAGGCACAAACGACCGAAATAATCGTATTTTAAGCAAAATTGCCCGGCCTGAAGGCTACTTTTTACCATCGGGTGCGGTCATGATCGGTGCTACCGGGTCACATTCAATCTCGGCAACATCCTTATCCCTGACAGTCTTTCGCCCGAAACGTATCTGCGAAACGGCAATCCCGGCCAGAATAACGCCAAGCGCGATCACGCTGGTGGGCTGAGGCAGTTCCTGAAGCACAAGAAAACCGACCATCACACCGACAGCTGGCACGAGGTAATTGTTAAACACCACAAAGCTCGCCCCGGCACGCGCAATCAGATACAGAATCAGGAACATGGCAATGCCGGTCGGGAAAATCCCCAGATACAGGATCGATAGCGCCCCATCAACGTCCCATCCCATATTCCAGGGCTGATCAACAAACAGCGCAAAGGGTGCGAGCATCAATGCGGCAAAAGTCAGAATCACCGCCGCAGATCCGACGCGGGGCTGATCGCGCAGATTGCGCGCAACCAGCGATGAAATCGCGTAACACACCGCCGCGATCAAAACAGCCAGCTGAAAAACAAGCTGTCCGCCAAGCCCGGTCAGGGTTTCCGGCCCGACCAGAACAATCACGCCAATGGTGCCAAGAGCCACGCCAAGCGCCTTGCCCGTCGAAAGTTTTTCATCATGCGTCACGAAATGCGCCAGCGCCACCGTTGTCAGCGGCACGACAGACATCAGGATTGCCGCCAGTCCTGCATCGATTTCCGTTTCGCCATAACTGATTAGGAAAAAGGGAATAGCATTTCCCAGCAGCGCGACAAAGAAGGTAGACCACCACGCACGCCGCCCCTTTGGGAGGTCACTTTTCCGGATAAAAGCAAAGGCCCAAAGCACGAGTGCGGCAACGCTAAGCCGCCCCGCTGCGACCACCAACGGCGAATAGGCATGCACACCGATCTTGATGAAGGTGAACGAACTACCCCACATCAGCGCCAGCAAAAACAGCAACGCAAATTCACGAATTCCCGGACGTGTCATCTTCCCAGCCTATTCTTGCCACAGTTTTTGGGCTTTATCGAACATCGAAAGCCAACTGACAGCGTTAGAGCCAGAAAACACGAGAATCAAGCGAATAGCTGAAAATCAGCCGCCCCATAATGCGGCCTGCAATCGGCACCACCTAAGAAAAAGCCCCATCTTGTCTAGCGTGAAATCTCCTGTCGGGCTTTGACGCAGCACAACGCTTTTGCAGCGAAAAGATGAAAAAAGACAATGGACACAACTTAATTGTTGCGAATGATTTTCAATCGCTTTATCGTAAGCGCAATAATATGAATGGGATGCGAGTAATGAAATATGTGGATCAGGAACTGACCATTGAGGAAATGCTGGCCGATCCGATCGTCCAGACATTAATGCGCTACGATGGTATTTCTGCCAGTGACGTTCGTCACACGATTGATCAGGTTCTGCAAAATCGCCTGCCACTGCGCCCTGTCCGGGTTCGCAGCAGCGGTGCAGTCCCCCATGACTGGCGTATGACCGGCCTGCGTCCGGATGCGGCCTGAGGCCTGAATGACCGCGACTCACGGACCGCTATCGTTCAATGACCAGTCATAATGATAGCCGCTGATTGGCAAGTCATCCCCGTGGACGCTCAGCCATGTTGCGAATTCCAATCCGGCATAGCGCGCCAGATGATCGGAAAATGCGGCATCGCTTTTGCCAAAATCGGATCGATACCAGTCAAAAAGCGATGAAAACTCCACCTCTGATCCATCTTCTGCCACTCGCACCGCGCGCTCATCCCGAATGAACGCCAAAGCAGCCTTATCAAGTTGCTCTTCTATACGGCTGCCGTCATAGGCCGTTGCCATCAGTGCCGGACAGCCAATCGACGCACAGTTAAGCGCATAATGAATGCGGGGATCCTGCCAGATCGGACGCAGGATGCGATGTTCAACATCATTCAGACTCAGTGACCGTCCCTCGACCAGCAGAAGTTTTTTGTCCCACGGCCCCACCGAGAACCAGCCAGGCGAAATATTGATGTCGCGAATACTGTCGACCGGATAATGATCCAAGACCACCGCAACTGTTTGCGCATTATAAAGATTGATCCAGAATGCCATTTGCTGTTCGCGGCTGTATCCATCGATTTCAACGGATTGCATTGCAGCAAGGTAGCCTGAAATTTGTGTACGGCTTGACGATTTGGCCCCGGCATAATCGAACTTGGTGACACCCGACGAAACCACAATCAGGTGATGATCAAGAATCGTTTGCCAGGGAGAATGATCAATTTCTGCTTCGTTTGAATCGTCATGGGTCTGCCGGTCCGGCCAAAGATCAGCATCCGGTGCGGCGAATGCAACCACCGGCAACATTGCCCAAAGCACGGTCACGACCGACATCCATAAACGTTTCAAAATGTCATTTCCCCGGCACCACCCATCCGCGATCCTGCATTCTATGGTCGACGGGCCGTTCAAGGTCACATCAAACTGCCGTGATGGCAGCACCGCCAATTATATACACCTAACCACAAGTTGATATATAATGATCCCATGACACAGGCCGGTGCAATTCAGCTTATCCCCGGCAGTGGCGGGCAATTGGGACAAGTCATTGCAACCCGAGCCCTCCTCGGTGCCGGACACCAATCGGCAGATTCTGGTTCTGCCGGTAATGGTTCTGCTGGGCCACAATTAAGGTCTGCCGCCGTTTCGATCCGTCCGATCAACGAAGCCATCTCTGTCACACCGCCACCCGATATAACGGCAAACGCGCCTTCCGCGCCGGTCAACAGCACAGCATCAATTGTAACCATCATTCAGCAGCTTGATCCTCGCACCCTGCCGGGGGCAGCAGCACCCGACACCCAAAGTCCTGCCAAGCAACAACGCGAAGCGCGCGAGGAAACACCTGAAAGTGCGCGCCCACCAACAAGCAACCCGGCCCTTCTGACCGACCGCGAACGCGAGATTGTACGTGAATTGCAGGCACGGGACGCCAATGTCCGGACCGAAGAAGAAAGCCATCAGACCCTTGCCGGTGCGAATGCCGGAATGATCAGTTACAGCTACACCGCCGGTCCCGACGGGCGGCTTTATGCCACGGGCGGCAAGGTTAGCATTCACCCGCTTCAGGGCCTTGACGGGATTGCGGCGATTGCCAATCAGGCCGCCATATCGCGCGCCGCCTCCATGCCCGGAACATCATCGGCCGACTTCAATGTTGCGCAGGGTGCCTCACGTAATATCAGTGCGATGATCGCAACACAGGCGATTGCGGCCGCAGAAAGCTATCGCATGACCCTGGGGCTGCACGCGGCCCCGGCCAATATTGACATCACGGGTTGACCTTCCATCGTAGAAGCCAAAGAAAAGGGGCCTGCTTGGCAAGCCCCTTTTGAACATGATTTGCGCAAGCCTAATCGGCATAGTGCCAGTAAATCGGGAAGCCCGGATCAAACACCGTGACGGGCCCCTCACCGGTTTCAATTCTGGCCGGGAAAGTTGCCGCCGCATCGCGTTTTTCCAGCGTGATCTTGTCGCCATTCAGCGGCAGACCATAGAATTGCGGACCATTGACCGAGGCAAAGCCCTCAAGCTTGTCCAAGGCTCCTTCTTGCTCGAACACATGCGCCAGAAGCTGGACCGTGTTATTGGCGGTAAAGATACCGGCACAACCGCATGCGCTTTCCTTGCGATCATCGGTATGCGGCGCTGAGTCAGTCCCCAGAAAGAATCGTACATCGCCACTTGTCGCCGCCTTGCGTAGCGCCAGACGATGTTTTTCACGCTTGGCCACCGGCAGGCAATAGAAATGCGGATGAATACCCCCGACCAGAATGGCATTGCGGTTGATGATCAGGTGATGGGTGGTGATCGTCGCAACAAGGTTCTTGTCATTGGCTTTGACGTATTCAACGCCGTCTTCGGTGGTGATATGTTCCATGATCACGCGAAGTTCCGGCAAACGCTTGCGCAGCGGATCAAGAACGCGGTCGATAAACACCGCCTCGCGGTCGAAAATATCAATCTCGGGATCGGTGACTTCGCCGTGCACGCAAAGCGGAATGCCAAGACTTGCCATACGTTCCAGCACAGGCATCGCCTTGTCGAAATCGCGTACACCACTTGCCGAATTCGTCGTCGCCCCGGCCGGATACAGCTTCAACGCCGTAATCACGCCATTTCGATATCCTTCTTCGACATCGTCGGGATTGGTGCCTTCGGTCAGGTAAAGCGTCATCAGCGGCGTAAAATCATGCCCCTGCGGGATGACCGCGTTAATCCGGTCGCGATAAGCAATCGCATCCTCGGTCTTGACCACCGGCGGCACAAGGTTTGGCATAATGATCGCACGCGCGAAATGTTCGCTGGTTTCACCAATGATCCCTTCAAGCATCGCGCCATCGCGCAGATGCAAATGCCAGTCATCGGGACGGCGAAGGATAATGCGATTTACTGAATTTGCGGACATGGGGGCGACCTCCTCGGAACCGGAACAAAAGAATGGGCGCGAGCGCAAAGGCTAACTAGCAGATCAGTCCCGGTTTTGGAATTGGAAAGCGGCCAGAAAGACAAAAGGCCAGGCATTTCTGCCTGACCTTTTCACATGGGGCGAGTGATGGGACTTGAACCCACGGCCCCCAGAGCCACAATCTGGTGCTCTAACCACCTGAGCTACACCCGCCGTCGTGTGGCGCGGTTTTTATCGCCGGGAGCCCCGGACGTCAAGCGCATATTTTTACTTTTTTGCCCTGTTTTCCCCGGAACTTCGCAAAGTCGCACAATCCGGGGGACTGCGGGTTTTAACATCGGGTATATCATTGCATCCAATCCAACCGAACAGGCATCCCATCCGTTTGAACATCTTGCGTGATCGCGCAAGTGGCCTAATTAAATCAATTCAATATCTTGAACACGCCCGCCATTCCGGGCGAAATTAACACGGCGCACCGGCCTGAACCGTCATGTGCGCCACAAAGAGAAAACAATACGGAGTATCGGAATGAAGTGGGGCGTCATCAGCACGGCAAAGATCGGTACGGAAAAGGTCATTCCGGCCATGCAGGAAAGCGACAAACTTGAAATTCTTGCCATTGCCGGACGTGATCTTGAAAAAACGCGCGAAACCGCCCAAAGCCTGCGCATTCCGCGCGCCTATGGTTCCTACGAAGAACTGTTGGCCGATCCGTCAATCGAGGCAATCTATAATCCCCTGCCCAACCATCTTCATGTGGAATGGACGATCAAGGCGCTGGAAGCAGGAAAACACGTACTGTGCGAAAAACCGATCGGACTGGACACCGAAGATGCCAAGCGCCTGATCGCGGCGCGCGACAAAAGCGGCAAGCATGTACTTGAGGCCTTCATGGTCCGTCATCATCCGCAATGGCAGGAAGCACGTCGGCTCGTTGAAAGCGGTCAGATCGGCACAATCACCACGGTGCAAAGCATCTTTACCTATTTCAATGCTGATCCGAACAATGTGCGTAACAAAAAGGATATCGGCGGCGGCGGTTTGCTTGATATCGGCTGTTACTGCATCGTCGGTCCGCGCTACATCACGGGCAAGGAACCGGTGCGTGTGGTTTCCCTGATGGACAAGGATCCGAAATTCGGCACCGACCGGCTTGTTTCGGGCATGCTCGATTTCGGAAGCGGCATTCAGGCAAGCTTTGTTTGCGGCACACAGTCGGCAGCCGTGCAACGCGTTCATATCCTTGGCACCGAAGGCCGCGTCGAAATCATTATGCCGTTCAACCCGATCCCTGAAAATCCGGCACTGATACGTGTCGGCACGCAAAAACAGCCCGGTTTTGACGAAGCACGCGAAATCAAATTCCCGATCTGCAACCACTATACCCTGCAGGGAGAGAATGCGACGGCGATCTTTAATGGCGAAAGCCCGGTCGATTATCCAATCGAGGACGCCATCGCCAATATGCAGATCCTCGATGCTCTGAGCCGCTCTGCACGTACCGGAAGCTGGGAAATGGTCAGCTCCTGATACCTACCGAAAATAAGACGAAGAAAAGGGCGCAGCTATTCGGCTGCGCCCTTTGTACTTGTATTTGGCTTGAAACCGATTTCAACCGGCCTTTGCCGCAGCCTGTTTTCGATGCTCGGTAACCGGAATACCGCCGACGCCCCAGTTATCTGTCTCGACTTCGTCGATGACAACGAAGGTGCTGTTATGCGGTTTGCCCAGAACCTCGAACAAAAGGTCGCTAACCCCCTTTATCAGGGCCTGCTTTTCCTTGACCGTGGTGCTGGTTTCTCCCTTGGTGGTTCCCTCACGGGTGATCTTGATATTTACATAAGGCATCTTGTTCTCCTTGGGCATTGGCCCGGCTTGACAATTAGGATTAACATCGGAATTACCAGCGACCGGCGTGCTGACCACCATCGACATTCAGGGTTTCACCGGTAACGAAGTTGGCCAGTTCAAGATAGCGAACAGCATCAGCAATGTTTTCAACCTCGCCCATTCGTCCCATCGGATGAAGGCCGTCGAAGAATTCGAAATGTTCGGGTGCATGCATCGGTGTTTTGATGATGCCCGGCGCAATGGCGTTCACACGAATACCCTGCTTGGCATACTCAATCGCAAGCCCACGGGTTACCGAGTCCAACCCGCCCTTTGTAAGGGTTGCCAAACCGGATGGAACACCGGCCAGAGCCTGATGAACCAAACCAGTTGTAATCTGGACGATATGACCGCGCCCCTGCCGCAGCATCAGGGGAATGACACGCTGCGTGATATGGAAGAACCCGGCAACATTCACCCGCAGAACATTCTCGAAATCTTCGGCAGAATATTCATGAAACGGCTTGCTGATAAAAATGCCCGCGTTATTGATCAGGGTATCAATCCGCCCAAAACGGTCTTCCGCAGTTTCAACAATCTTTGTCGCAATCACCGGGTCGCTGATATCACCGGCAACAGTCACGACTTCGTTATCTTCGCTAGCCGCGATATTGCGTGAGTTGGCAACCACCGCATATCCCAGTTCACGATAGGTTTTGACAACACCGGCGCCAATGCCCTGGGAAGCACCGGTTATAATGGCAACTTTCCGTTCGTTACTCATGACTTCATTCCCTAAAAAACTGAACGATGCAGGCATCACGACCATACTTTCCGTTCAGGAAATTTGAATTCGCCCATTGGGCAACAGCGTTACCAATGGTTTAATTAATTGCGCCATTCGAAGGAATTAGCGAAAAATGCAATTCAGTCTTTCGATTTGAGGAACGAACAATGGACCGCATTGATGCAATGAAGGTTTTCATCACCGCCCTGGATGAAGGCAGTCTTGCCGCGGCGGCACGAAAGCTTGGCCGGTCCCCGGCTGCAGTCACGCGGGCTTTGACATTTCTGGAAAATCATATCGGTGTGCAATTACTGCACCGTTCCACACGTGCACTTCGTCTTAGCGAGGCGGGTGAACGCTATGCCTCTGCATGCCGTCGCATCCTCATTGATATCGAAGAAGCCGACCTTCTGGCAGAAAGCGAGACAAAGGCACCACGCGGTCTGTTGACCGTAACCGCCCCTATCACCAGCGGGGCTGGCATCCTGCGCCCGATACTTGATGATTATCTTGACCTGCATCCGACGGTACGGGCGAAGCTTCTGTTGCTTGACCGGATTGTCAGTCTTGTTGACGAAGGCATTGATGTGGCATTGCGTATCGCCCATCTGAATGACTCCAGCATGATAGCCATCCGCGTCGGCGAGGTCCGGCGCCTGCTGTGTGCTTCGCCGTTCTATCTGGATAACAATCCACCGATCCGCGAGATCGTGGATTTGGCTGGCCATCAATGCATTGCCAATTCCCAGTTAGGCGAAACCGGATGGTCCTTTCCCTCCAGAACAGCCGACCGTGCTCCTCGGGTCGTGCGTTTTACACCCCGCCTGATCACCAACGGCATTGCTGGCACCCTGCCCTCTGCCGTGGAAGGCAAAGGGGTTACGCGGGCATATTCCTATCAGATTGCCGAACATGTCGAACGGGGCGAATTGCGAATATTACTGCCAGATGACGAAGAACCGCCCATCCCGGTTCATCTTGTCATTCCCGAGGGACGGCTATCCACGCCGCGTGTGCGCACCTTTGTCGATTATGTGGTTCCCCGCCTGAAGGCAGAATTCAGCCGCAGGAATGCTATTTGCGCCAGAAGATAACGAGCTGTTTGTTCATGCCCCACCGGCAAACAGTGCTGATTTGGCCTTTAATCTTGCAAACATGAATTCATTGAATACCCGAATACGCGGCACGGCCTGCAAATCATGATGGATCAAAACCCACAGATCATTATCCAGTCCGTTGATCGGTTTACCTAGTGCCCGGATATTGGCGAAAGCATGCGCCAGAAAATACGGTAAAACAGCCACGCCCGCGCCGCTATCAACAAGACGCGCAACGTTCAAAAGTGAATTGCTGCGCAAAGCCACCCGGCCATCAGCGAAGTTTTTATCACGCCATCGGGCGGCAGCGATATGCGCGAGGCTTTCATCGCAGGTGATCCAGGGTGCGTTTTCGCAATCATCAAAAACATCCGATCCACAAACCACCGATGTGATCGCACCGATTCTGCGTCCGACAAGGCTGCCGTCCGGTGCGTTCGCCGGGCGGATGGCAATATCGGCGTCATGCCGGTTCAAATCATAAAAACGGTTATCGGTGACAACCTGCAACGTGATTTCAGGAAAAGCCACCCCAAACGCCGCAAGATCGGGGGCCAGAACCGCATGAAGCAGTGTATCGGTTGTGGTCAGCCTGACTGTACCGCTCGGGCGGATATCTGTCCCGGCCAGCTTGCGCGACAAAATTGACAATTCACCTTCCAGCTTTTCGGCGGCCTCGATCGCCACCTGCCCGGCATTGGTTGGCTGATAGTCGCCCTGATTACGCTCGAACAGTTTATTGCCCAATCGCCCTTCGATATCTGCAAGACGCCGAAACAGGGTTGAATGATGAAGTCCGGTTTGACGCGCAGCCTGCGTCACACTGCGTGCCCGCGCCACAGACAGAACCAGTCGCAGATCATCCCATTCCAGCATCCAAATCACCGTTCGCTTTTGTGCACACAATATGTGGTTTATCACAAATTTACTTCGCAAAACAGCGCATCAATAATCAAGGTATCAAACACTACGTCACATAAAGGAGACGGCAGATGGCTGTTAAAATCACCCGCGACGAACTGAAAACCGCCCTTACCGGGCCAAACGCCCCGACTCTGATCGAAGCACTTCCGGCAAAATATTATGTCGATGCCCATTTACCGGGTGCGATCAACATCCCCCATGACCTGATCGCCGAAAAAGTCACGCAGGTCCTGCCCGACAAAACAGCCCCCATCGTGGTCTATTGCGCGAATGGGCCGTGCCGAAATTCCGGGCTTGCAGCCGATACCCTGTCCGATCTTGGTTACAGCAATGTCCGCGATTACCACGAAGGCAAACAGGATTGGCGGGATGCAGGTCTTCCTCTGCAAGGTCAGGGCACGCTGTAGCAGATCCCTGTTCACCCCCTCCTAAAACGCAAACAGGCCGACAATGGTCGGCCTGTTTCATAATGTGCCAAGGCATTTCGCTACTTCGCAAAAGCCTTTTTTATCCGCTCGATGGCTTCGGTCATTTTTTCTTCGTGCTTGCAGAAGCAGAACCGCACAAAGTTCCGCACCCCGCCATCTTTACCCTGATAGAAGGCTGAAACCGGGATCGCGACAACACCGGCTTCCTTGATCATTATCTGGCAAAACTCGACATCGTCGCAATCATATCCGAGCGGACGGAAATCGCAGGTAATGAAATAAGTACCCTGAGAGTCCAGAACACCAAAACCGACTTCCTTCAAACCTTTCATCAGGAAATCGCGCTTTGCCTGCATTTCGGCCGTAAAGCCCTCAAAATAATCATCACCCTTGTTAAGCCCGTAGGCAACACCATGCTGCAGCCCCGGCGGGACAGTGAAAACAAGGAACTGATGTGCCTTTTTGATCGGCTCCATCAGTTTGGCACATGCCGTGATGTACCCGATCTTCCATCCTGTCAGCGAGAATGTCTTTCCTGCCGACCCGATCCGCACAGTGCGGTCGCGCATACCGGGGAAAGTCATCAGCGGTTTGTGTTTGCGCCCATCAAAAACCAGATGTTCATACACCTCGTCACAGAGCGCGATGACGTCATGCTTGATGCAAAGATCGGCAATGAACTGCAATTCATCATCGCCATAGACCTTTGAACACGGGTTCTGTGGCGAGTTGATCAGGATCAGCTTGGTTTTCTCGGAAAATGCTGCGGCAAGCTCTTCGCGCGGCAATTCCCAATGCGGCGGGGTAACACGCACCAGCTTGGGAATACCCCCTGCCAGCTTCACCATAGGAAGGTAGCTGTCATAAAGCGGTTCGATCAGGATCACCTCATCGCCAGGTGCGACCAGACCAAGGATCACATCTGCCAGCCCCTCGGTCGCGCCCACAGCAACAAGGACTTCTTTTTTCGGATCAACCTCTATGCCATAAAAACGCTTGTTATGGCCGGCAACCGCCTGAAGCAGTTCTGGCACCCCGGCAAGTGGCGGATACTGGTTTGACATTTCCATCGTTGCACGCGCGGCAGCTTGACGGATATCTGCCGGGCCGTCGGTATCTGGTGCACCCTGCCCCAGATTGATGGCATTATGTTTATGGGCCAGTTCATTCATCACTTCAAAAATCGTGATGCCGCCCGAAGCGAAAAGAGGATTGCCGACAAATTCAGTCATGAGGCGTCCTTATCTGTGTATCGATACCGGTCGGTGGCAACCGGCCTTTTATTTAAGATGTCTGATGGCAGAGATCATATTTCTGGCAGACAGATTATATGATCGATCCCCAACCGTCATAGTCCGTGTTTTCTGTATTTTCTGTCGCATGATGCAGGCTGATCAAGCAAGCACGGATAGATGGAAACCACATTGAACACGACGCACGCAGACCATTTGCATAAATTTTGAACATTATGCCTAAAAGTCGACCAGATGCATTCAAGAAAATCTTAAAAATTTCATGGGTTTTGCTGGGTTTTCGCGCAGAGACTCCTTAGAATGATCGTGCGGGCCAAAACTGGCACGGCCCGTGCAATTGACGCGGCAAAGCAATTGAGCTTTCCGAGTTCTACGCAACTCTCGCAAAAAGCAGAGGGCGCTTAATGAAAAAGATTGAAGCCATCATCAAGCCATTCAAGCTTGACGAGGTCAAAGAGGCCCTTCAGGAGATTGGCCTCAAAGGGATTACCGTTACCGAAGCCAAAGGCTTCGGCCGACAGAAAGGCCATACGGAGCTGTATCGCGGCGCCGAATATGTTGTGGACTTCCTGCCGAAGGTAAAGTTGGAAATCGTCGTTGAGGACACGCTTGTCGAGCGTGCGATTGAGGCAATCCAGCAAGCCGCTCATACCGGTCGTATCGGTGACGGTAAAATCTTCGTTTCCTCGCTTGAGGACGCGATCCGCATTCGTACCGGTGAACGGGGCAACGACGCGATCTAATCGGTCTGTTACCTGACATTGAACATCGTACGGTCACTAATTTTGAGTTTTAAAGGGTTGCATCATGTCTGACGCTGCTTCTGTACTTAAGCTTATCAAAGAAAAAGGCATCCAGTTTGTCGATCTGCGCTTTACCGATACCAAAGGTAAATGGCAGCACACCGCGCAGGACATCTGCACGATCGACGAAGACGTTTTTGTTGACGGCATCATGTTCGACGGTTCGTCGATCGCCGGCTGGAAAGAAATCAACGAATCCGACATGATCCTGATGCCGGATCCGTCAACCGCAGTTGTTGATCCGTTCACCGCACAGCCGACCCTGATCATCGTTTGTGACGTTATCGAACCGGCCACTGGCCAGGGTTACGAGCGTTGCCCGCGTTCGACCGCGAAACGCGCACTCGCATACATGAAATCCGCTGGTATCGGAGACACTGCATATTTCGGCGCAGAGCCGGAATTCTTCATGTTTGACGACGTTCGCTGGACCACCGCTGGCGAAGGCATGGGCTATCAGCTGGACTCCGAAGAAGGCCCCTACAACACCGGCACCGAATTCGAAGGCGGCAACCGTGGCCACCGTCCGGGTCCGAAGGGCGGCTACTTCCCGGTACAGCCTGTTGACTCGGCCAACGACATCCGTGCCGAAATGGTCAACTATATCAACGAAATGGGCGTGCGTTGCGAAAAGCACCACCACGAGGTTGCACCGTCGCAGCACGAACTGGGTATCGCATTCGGCACCCTGATCGAACATGCCGACGCCGTTCAGATCTACAAATACTGCATCCACATGGTTGCACACCAGTATGGCAAAACCGCAACCTTCATGCCGAAGCCGGTCTTCGGTGACAACGGTTCGGGCATGCATACCCACCAGTCGATCTGGCACGAAGGCAAGCCGCTGTTCGCAGGTAACGGTTATGCTGACCTGTCTGACACCGCCCTGTACTATATCGGCGGCATCATCAAGCACGCCAAAGCACTGAATGCTTTCACCAACCCGACGACCAACTCCTACAAGCGTCTGGTCCCGGGCTTCGAAGCACCGGTTCTTCTGGCTTACTCGGCTCGTAACCGTTCGGCTTCCTGCCGTATCCCGTACACCGCTTCGCCGAAGGGCAAGCGCGTCGAGATTCGCTTCCCTGATCCGCTTGCCAACCCGTATCTCGCATTCACCGCAATGCTGATGGCTGGCCTTGACGGTATCGAGAACAAGATCCACCCGGGCGATGCAATGGACAAAAACCTCTATGACCTTCCGCCGGAAGAGCTCAAAGAAGTCCCGACCGTTTGCCGTTCGCTCCATGAAGCACTTGACAGCCTCGACGCAGACCGCGACTTCCTGAAAAAAGGCGATGTGATGAGCGACGACCTGATCGACGCATACATCGCTCTGAAAATGGAAGAAGTTATCCGCTTCGAACAGTCGCCGCACCCGGTCGAATTCGACATGTACTACAGCGGCTGATCCTTTCACCAGAAAGGACCATCGAACACGAAACGCCCGGCCATGTGCCGGGCGTTTTTCTTTTATCCCGGCCGCCAGTTTTTCTGCCAGCAAGCGTGTTTACATACAGCACCAGCCCAAAAGCCCGGAAGAACTGATGTCAAATCAGATAGCAGAACGTCACCAAACGAAAACAACGATCAAGGCCATCGCCGAAATCAGAAACCAGTGGACCAATGGACATCGCCGGAAGGCCCGCAAACTGTGTTATCGTTTGCTGAAAGAGAAGCCTGACCTGCCCGACGCCCTGCATATCAGAGCCCTGATGCATCATCAGGATGGCAATGCCCTTGATGCGATTCGTGATCTTGAAATGGCATGCAACAGTTTTGATCCACAAACGGTTTACTTTACCGATCTATCCGCCATTCTAAGCGCATCTGGCTATCCGGCGCAGGCAAAAACCGTTCTGACCCAGGCTCTAAAACGCAAACCGCTTGATCCGAAGCTGTTGCTGCAAATGGGCATTTTCCTCACCGGGAATAACGAGGCACGACAGGCAGTGCCATTTCTGAAACGTGCGATTGCACTTGCGCCGTCCGAATGGCTTGCATGGAATGCAATGGGGGCGGTCAGCCTCGCCCATGATGATCTTGATGCCGCTATCGGTCATTTCCGCACCGCGGGGAAATATGCCCGGGAATCCGGTCATATGGACGGTTATATCGACACCCTCATTAGCGAAGGCGAATGCCTTAAAGAACTGGGACAGATCGATACGGCCCGCGCGATATTCAAAGATGTCCTTGCACGGCATTCCGGCCATATCCGCGCATGGCATTGCCTGACCCTGATCGATAAGGTTTCGGCAGACCATCCGTCCCAGCAGGTAATGATCAACAAGACCAGATCACGATCCTTTGAAAGCATTCCCGACGGACAAAAGGAACTATTGCTGTTTGGTCTGGCCAAAAATCATATGGAACACGGCGAAATTGATGCCGCAATGAAAGCATTGAATGACGGCAACCGCATCAAGCGTCGCAACATTCAATATTCCCCGCAAACCATCGAAAACGTCCTTGGCATTACTAAGGCGGCCTTTCCGGCAGAACGATTTTCCGATCTGCAAACCCCGGATGAAAAGGGTGATCAGCCACAACATGTTTTCATCGTCGGCATGCCGCGATCCGGAACGACACTGGTCGAACAAATTCTGGCATCTCACCCGGAAATGTACGGAGCAGGTGAACTTGACACACTTGGTTATCATCAGGATGCCCTGATCGAGCATCAGGTTAAACAAGGTCAGCCTCGTGACGAGGTTCTTAAATTCAGCGACGCGTTTATTCAGACACTCGGCACCATCTATTGCAAAGAAGCGCGGGCAAGGGTCAAAGCTGATTCTGGCAGCATGAAAAGCATGCCCGTCAAACGCATTATCGACAAGATGCCTGCCAATTTCACTCGGGCGGGTCTGATTGCGCTGATGCATCCGGACACCCGGATTATCCATTGCCGCCGTGATGCGATGGACACCTGTTTTTCCTGTTACAGTCGACGCTTCGGAAGTGCCCAGAATTTCAGCTACGACCAAATGGAACTCGGCGCATTTTACAACAACTACCTGAAATTCATGGACCACTGGCGAAACATTTTACCTGCTCATCGCTTTATCGAGGTCGATTACGAAGACATCGTCAATAACCTTGAAGGACAAGCCCGCCGCCTTATCTCTTTCACGGGATTACCGTGGGATGAAGCCTGCCTGACATTCTATGAAAACAGACGCCAAGTTCGTACACACAGCACCTTGCAGGTCAGGCAACCGATCTATCTCAGCAGCATCGGTGCTTGGCACCCCTACGCCCGATATCTTGGTCCGCTTATGGATACGCTGGGCGTTGATCCGGCGACCGGGCAACAAAGGAAAGAGGCGGGATGAATAAGTCACCCCACCCCAAACAGAAGTTTATCACCTACATCCGCGTTAGGTGGTCTCATCCCTATGCAGGTCAGGTTCAAGTTCCGGTCGATAAAAGCATGCCTGTCCCTTGCCCGCGGCCTTGGCCTCGTACATGGCCTTGTCCGCACGGCGCAATTGTTCGCTCATGTCGCAATAACCGGCATCAAAAACGGTAAAACCGATGGATGCACCGATATCGCACGCATTTCCTTCCCATACATAGGGCTTGGAAATCTCGGTAATGATCTCATCAGCCAGAGTGGCCATTTCATTTTCATCACCCTTGTTAATAAAGAACAGGGTGAACTCGTCCCCGCCCAAGCGGGCCACTTCTTCGGCGCGACGTGCAACCCGTTTAAGACGCTTCGCTGTCTCGACAAGAACCCAGTCACCTGCCGCATGCCCCAAAGTATCGTTGACCGCCTTAAAGCCATCCAGATCAAGCAGAAAGATCGACGCCGCAGTATTTGTACCTCGCAGAACCGTCTCGCACTGCGAAAGTTTCTGCATATAGCGCGCACGGTTGGCCAGACCTGTCAGTTCGTCGTTATTCGCCTTGTTCTGTAATTCACGCGCGGCGAGTTTCTGCTTGGTGATGTCACTTAGCCACCAAAGAACGGATTCCTGTCCTTCGAATGTGAGCGGCTCCATGGATGTTTTAAGCCATCTTGCGTCGGAATCCGCCGGGCGACGAATACGAAGCTCGACATCCTGCAATTCGCCGAGCATATCCATATCCTGCAGGCTTTTTTCGCGGTAACGTTCCGAAAGAAGGACCGTATCGGTTGGCATCGTCTCGTCACTGTTCAGTGCCAGAAGATTGCCGAACATTTTGTTGAAGAACCGGAATTCACCACCATCCCGGCTGGATATGCCAACACCAATAGGGGCTTTTTCAAGCAATCCGGTCAAACGTTGCGCCGCCGCAGCAACTTCGGCCTGTGCACGTTTCAACGATGTGACATCAATCAGCGAACCGATGGTCCCGGCAATCGAACCACTTGGACCTTTCAGACTTGCAACAGCAAACAATGCTGATTTTTCAACACCACCCATTTCGAAATCGATTTCGTGCCGCACATGCCCTTCGGATATCAGTAGTGGTGCTTCATAATCGGTAATCTGCGTGACCAATGGCTTAGAGGCGACATCGGCAAGTTTGCTACCGATCACCTTTTTGGGTTCATGGCCGATCAACTCTGCAAACGCGTCATTGCAACGGTTAATCACACCATCCAGATTTTTAAGGTAAACCGGGATCGGCAGAACATCGATTAAATGCTGGATGAAAATCTTGTGATCGGACAAAGCCTTGGCAAGTTCCTCGGCCTTGCCCGCTTCGCGAAAGACCAGCGCAGTCAGACCTTCGGGACCTTCGGCCTTGCGCCAGGTGACTTTTTTACCGCCCGTCTGAAACGCGGGCAAGTCCGCCTTGGCTGTTTCACCGGAAATCAGGCCAAGCGTCTCGCGCACGGCTCCAACACCATCACCCGAGGCGAATTCAGCATTTTTCGCCAGAAATGCAAGAAACTGTTTGATTTCGCTGCCGTCACGCAAAGCCGATTTCGATGCGTTAAAAAGATTAACCGCAACCGGGTTGGCATGAACGATTTTAAGATCGGACGAACCGATAAATATAATGCCGTCACGCGCCAGTGCTGCTGTGGCGACGACGTCCGGAGCAATTGACAATACACGTACGCGCCGCTTTGCGACGCACTCCCTTTCCCGTGTTATCTATAATGCCCCAAAACCATTGGATCTTTTGTAAATCCAGACCCCTTGAAAGGCCTTTTACAAGGCTCATATTGCATACGTAAGTATATGGCAAGACTGCTCTTGCGGCCAGCGCCAATCCGTCAGGATTTTTTATCTCCAACTGGCAGATCAATATATCCCCGATCGATGCAATGTTCGAGTTCCCGGGCTGCTGCCAGCATCTCCTGATAGCTTTCGCGCAGATGCTTAAGCTTCGCCAGTTCTTCGGCCGTCGGGTGATTATCCTTGCGGTCCGCACTGAGCTTGAAAGCATATTTGAGATAATCGGCACGAAGCTTGGCGACGTTGATAATCAGCGGCAAAGCCGTATCGACGCTCATATCGGGGATCGCAGGACTGATGACTTCATGGTTCACTTCACGCAAAACATGTTCCATGGCCATCATGAAACGGCTTTTGCTGCGTCCGGCATCCTGCGTCATGACTTACCCTCCTTGGCGATAACGGTCTGGAATGACATACATTATCTCCTGTTAAGGTAAAAACTCCTATAACAGTTTTACACCCCTGCATTTGATGTTTTTCAACCTGTAACTGCCTGTTGCGATCACGGCTTGCACGATCCGGTCAGGCAGGCTAGACGATGAAGCATGGAATTCTCGAGACAAGGAACCCGATCATGGAAGCACGCGTAAAGTGGCTTGAAAATCTGACCTTCACCGGCACCAGTGGATCTGGCCACGGAGTGGTCATGGATGGCAACAGGGACACCGGCTTTGGCCCGAGCCCGATGGAAATGCTGCTTCTGGGGCTGGCAGGATGTTCATCGATTGACGTCGTGCATATCCTCCAGAAAGGCCGCGAGAAGGTTATTGACGTTCAGACAGATGTCAAAGCCGAACGTGCTGAAACCGATCCCAAGGTGTTCACGAAAATCCATCTGCATTTCAAGGCAAAGGGTGAAAACCTCAACGAAGCCAAACTGGCCCGTGCGGTTGAACTGTCAGCCGAAAAATATTGTTCGGCCTCGATCATGCTTTCAAAGGCTGCCGAAATCACACATAGCTGGGAAATCATGGAATAAGTGCCTGATTTGCCAGCCTGCTTTAAAGCGGTCCGTTTCGGGCCGCTTTTTTGTTAGTCGCGTCATAATCCAGCCTGAGTTAGAGTTTATCGGACACGCCTGCAAACAGAAATGATGGAAGGAAGCATCCCATGTCCGTAAACGGCTTTGTGCGTTCGACACTTGTCGCGGTTACGCTTCCGGCGACCCTCGCACTTTCGGGATGCTTTTTTGAAGATCCGCAACATGATCCATCCGGTCTTGCCATCGCCGCACCAGCGACGAACGAACCGTTTGACGATTACGTCAAAAAAACCAGCGAACAGCTTCGCTCGGCCCTGAAATCCAAACGCTTTGATCAGGAAGCCGCCCCATTTGGTCAATACAACCTCGATCAGGTGGTCGCAATGCGAGCCCCCTTTGCCACCGGTCCGGATAAGGCTGCCTGCGATGCCGCCGGAAACGATACGGCACACGGCAGGGATGTTGGGTTCCTGATGGTGCACGGCCTGACAGACAGTCCGTTTCTAATGACCGATATCCGCGATACGCTAAAATCCAAATTCCCCTGCGCAACCTTCCATGGCGTCCTGCTTCCGGGGCATGGCACCGTGCCGGGTGATCTTTTGGACGTAACCTACGAGGAATGGATCGAAACGGTTCGCTACGGCATGGATGGCTTCACCGATGGTACCGATCACATCATCACCATCGGCTATTCGATGGGGGCAGCCTTGGTCGGACGGGAATTTGATGCTCGCCGCCGCGATCCGCGCATGACGGCAATGGTTTTGCTATCTCCCGGTTTTTCGGCCAAAAGCGATCAGGCTTGGCTGACACCCTATGCCCGTTATGTCCAAAGCTGGGTTGGACAGGGTGAAAATAGCGATGCCGCCAAATACGGCTCGATGGCAATGAATGCAGCCGCCGAATTCCACCTCCTGACAGAACCCTATCGCAATGGCACCATGGATGCGTTCGATATTCCCGTCTTCATGGTCGTCAGTTCAGATGACCGAACAGTTGATCCCTTGCTGGCCGCAAATTTCTTCTGCAGCAAGGTGACAAACAACAACAAACGCCTGATCTGGTATCAGGGTGAAGAACACCTGATTGACGAACATCCGCTGTGCGACGGTGTCGACATTGTCAAATCTGCCGATCCGGACTGGCGTACCCTGAACCACGCCCATACCGCGATTACCATGCGCCCTGAAAATCCACATTACGGCATGGATGGCGTCATCCGTCGTTGCGATCATTACGACGAGCAAAGCCCCAACAGCAAATGCCAGACCAGCAGCGATGCCGTTTACGGCGAACTCAATCTGGCGGAATCCGCATCACCGGGCAGCCTGCGACGCGGCACCTTCAACCCGGACTTCGTTAGCATGCTTGATAAGATGACCCATTTCATTGAAGTGTCACTGGAAGTCCCCGGAAAGACCGCAAATTGATGAATAGTGCTGATCGCCCTCCGACCACCGGATAAGAAGCTCGCGAAGACATGACATTTGCCATTGATCGTTTTACCGGACAAAGCGGCCTGACATTGCGTTATGCCCTTTACTCGCCCGAAAATGCCCTTGGTCATGTCCTGATCCTTCAGGGACGCGGTGAATTTATCGAACGATATGATGAAACTGCGCGCGAACTTGCCGAACGTGGGCTTGGATGCGTCACATTTGATTTTCGCGGTCAGGGCGGATCGACCCGCGAAGTGACGGAAAGCCATATGGGTTATGTTGGCGATGTCGGACATTATGTCGAAGACACCCATGATGTGCTCCGGCATCTGGCCAATCAGCACAATACCAGCTGTGATCTGCTTCTAACTCATTCGACCGGTGGGTTGGTCGGTATGCATATGTTGCTTGAAAACCCGGACCTGTTTGGCAGTGCCGTCATGATTGCCCCGTTCTTCGGGCTTGGCGGTCCGGACTGGATTGCGCTTGCTGCACAGTTTTTGTCAGCCGGCCTTTGCCGATACGGGTTCAATAAACAGTTCCTGCCGGGGCAAAAGCTGCTTTCGCCATTACAACCCTTTGCCGATGACAATCTGCTGACATCGGATCGTGCGCGCTATGAACGCAACGTCACCTGTTTGCAGGACAATCCCGATCTGGTGGTTGGCGGGGTATCAGCAGGTTGGCTTGATGCCTGCTTCCGGGCTCAGGCGGAATTGTCACGTCGCGTGGTGCCTGACAATGATTTTGCGGCTGCCCCCCTGCCCCCGATTACAATGGTCCTATCAGGAAACGATCAGGTGGTCAGCAACCGCGCCACACAGGAACTGTTTGGTGATCATCCATCCGTCACCATGGTCGAAATCCCTGAATCCCGCCACGAAATCCTTCAGGAAAGCGATCATTTCCGCGCCCTTTTCTGGCAGGCGTTCGACCAGCATCTGGCAAATCACCACCACAACTGGATCCTGCCCGGTTTCTGATGGGTAATGTTCGTCCTCATACCGCCTGCAATATCCCCTTTTCAAACCGGTCCCGCCGAAACCGGCTCGGCGGCATGCCACGATGACGGGAAAATTGCCGATTAAAATGCGACAGGTTCTGGAATCCGGCTTCCTCCGCCACCCGATAGATCGGAAGGTCCGAAGACAGCAGCAGCGATACCGCCCGCCCGAGCCGCAATCCCATCAGATAATCCTGAACGCTTGATCCCGTATGGCGTTTGAAAAACCGACGCAGTGTCCGTTCGCTCATGCCGGTCTGATGGGCTATTTCGGCGCTGCCAATCTGCTCGACATAGTGCGAATGCAAAATATCCAGAACCCGGCCAAGCCGGGTTGCCTCGTGATAATCGGGCACCGTTGCATCAAACCGCTCGGACGCCAGCGGTATCCGTTCCCGTGCATCCAGCAAAACCCGTAATACCTCTATCAGCAACAATAAGCGGTCGGCCGGATCGCCGGCATCAAACCGGGGCGTAAAGGCTGCAACCTTTCGCGCGGTCAGGGCATCGAACTTCACCCCCCGCCTCGCATCTGTCAGGGCAGGTCGCAAACGCGCAAATTCCGGCATGGTTGCACAAACATTATTGATCCAATCGGCCGTAAACCAGAACACAAAGGCCTGATGTGGCCGTTCGCCCGGCTTTGCCTGCAAATCAAGATCATAGGCCCCCATGTCGATTTTCCCGGCTGCGGGCGGGACGGCATTGTCCGAATGCCATGTATGGGGCAGGTTCGGGCCCAACAACACCAGATCATCGTTACCATAATAGCCGATATGATCTCCGACATACCGTTGCCCCTCACTTCCGAGCGTCAGGGTCAGTTCATATTCCGGATGAAAATGCCACTCGAACGGGATCGCACGCAGGTTCCGGTGCAGGCCGCGCCATGACCGGTCCGGTGCAATTTTCACATGTTCGAACAGAAGCTTCATTCAAATGCCCGCTTATACGGCTATTATAGTCGATTAAATTGGCTGAATAGTATCATATTATGTCCGCCCTGTCAGTGGGCTTAATCATTGCCGGCCCCTAGAATGGTTCCAACATCATGAACCATGCGGGAGGAAACAATCATGAGCATGCTGGCAAACGCGACCATGGCGACAATGGCCCCAACCGGCCCGAATGCGAACAGACCTGGCAATGCCTCGGTCAAGGAAGTCACCGGTACGCAATTGCGCGACCTGGAAAAAACGCTACCGCTGCGTGTGCTGTCGGATGCAGATTTCAAACACTGGCAGACCTATGGCTATGTTGTCGTGAAAAATGCCGTCCCGCAGGAACAGGTCAAGGCCACCGTCGATTTCCTTTGGGAATTTCAGGAAATGAACCCGAATGATCCAGCAAGCTGGTCCCGCCCGCAAATGCGCGACCATGCCATGACCGAATTGAACAATTCCGGCATGGTCGAAGCCTATCACCATCAATCAATGTGGGATAACCGCCAGACCCCGCGGGTTTATGATGCCTTTGTCGATATCTGGGATCGCACTGATCTTTGGGTATCGATCGATCGCGCCAACCTTAATACCCCCAATGTTGGCGCGCGTGCCTTTGACGGCTTCATTCACTGGGACGCAGACACCAGTCAAGACCCGTTGCCAATCAATGTGCAGGGGGTTTTATCGCTGGTCGATACCAATGATGATATGGGCGGTTTCCAGTGCGTGCCCGACCTGTTTGCCAATTTTGCCGACTGGCTTGTCACCGCGCCAAAGGATCGCGATCCGTTCCGTCCGGACATTGCCAATATTCCGTATGAACCCAAACGCATCCCGATGCAGGCCGGTGATCTTTTGATTTTCAACAGTCTGCTTGCACATGGCATCCGTGCCAACCGGTCTAACCAGACACGCATTGCGCAGTATATTTCGATGGCTCCGGCAACCCCCGAAGAACAGGAACTTGTCGATTGGCGCACCCAAAGCTGGTCCGAACGCCTGCCAGCCGGCGGCCACGCCTTCCCCGGCGACCCGCGCAATTGGGAACAGACGCGCTATGATCGCGCAAAACTGACCCCGCTTGGGGAAAAGCTTCTTGGCAAAACGCCTTGGTAACAGAACAAAAAACGCCCCGGATATCCGGGGCGTTTTGCATCAGTTGGCGTCAAGTTTCGCGATCAGTTTGGCTTTTGTTTCCGCATCGACAAACGCGGCTTCAAGGGCCGTACGTGTCAGCCCGCGAAGCTCTTCCGCGCTGAAGCCGAACACGTCTTTGGCCCGCTGATATTCTTCGGCCAGTGTTGTATCGAAAAATGGCGGATCGTCGGAACCCAACGTCACCTTGACCCCGGCATCGTAAAGCCTGCGCAACGGATGGGACGCGTAATCGGGATAAACCGACAGGGAAATGTTCGAACCCGGGCACACTTCCAAAACGATGCCGCGCTTCACCAGTTGTTCGACCAGTTTTGGATCTTCAATGGATCGCACGCCATGTCCTATACGGGTAACCGGCAATTTGTCGATCGCGTCCCAGACACTTTGCGGACCTTCGACCTCGCCTGCGTGGGTCGTACAGCCAAGCCCGGCGTCGGCGGCAATTTTAAAGGCCGGATAAAACGCTTCCTGCGAAAACATGCTTTCATTCCCGCCCATGCCAAACCCGACAATATAGGGATGACCGCAGGCAACGCTCTCAGTCGCCACACCGACTGCCTTTTCAGGGCCGATATGGCGCACGCAGGTCATGATGATCCGGCCAATAATCCCGGTTTCCTTCTCGGCTCTGTCGATGCCCTCGGCAACGCCGTTCAAATGATCTTCAAATGAAATCCCGCATTCCAGCGCATGCGACGGCGAACAGAAAATCTCGACATAGAGTGCACCGGCTTTGGCCTGTTCTGTAAGGTACCAGTGGGTCAGATCGGCGTAATCCTTGCCAGTGCGAATGGCCGCACTCGCCTTGTCAAAACTCATCAGGAATTCAGGAAAATTCGACCAGATATATCGATCCTGATCGTCATAAATCCCGTCCGGGAGGGTGATTGCATTCCTGGTGGCAAATTTCCGCACCAGTGCCGGCGTCAACGCGCCTTCCATATGCAGATGCAATTCGGCTTTGGGGATATGCTGTGTCATTTATGGGCGCTCCGGATCTTTTTATTTTCTTTGCTAATCCAGTTCTAGCGCCAACAAGGCCCTGGGTCACGCAACAACCGTTTTCCGTCGCAGCATTTTTATCGAAGCCAAAAGCGCGCCACCAACAATCAAAAGGCACCCCGCGATCACGGTCGGGCTTGCTTCGGCTTTGCCAAAACCGATCAGCAGGATCGTGCTGAGTAACGGTGCACCATAAGACGCGACACCCAGAACCTGAATATCGCCATGCTTGGTGCCATAATCCCAGACAAAGAAAGCAACCCCGACCGGGCCAAGCCCAAGTACGACAATCGCAAGCCACTGCCCGGTATCAGGCATGACCCAGATTTCAGTCACGCCATGCGTTATGAACCCCAGCACCGCCGCCCCGGCGCAAAAACCGCAAACGGCTTCGACCGGAACATTGCGATAACGCCGGTTAAGCACCGAATAGCCCGACCACAGGATGGAACAAATCATCGCCGCACCATAGCCAACGCCATAGGCCGGATCAAAATCAAAGCCCTGCCCTCTGGTTACCAGAACCGCAGCCCCGCAAAGTCCCAGAACAGCACCGGCAGTGTGATACCAGCGCAATCGTTCGCCGGGCAGAAGTGCTGAAAACAGGACAATAAAAAGTGGCCACAGATAGGCAATCAGACTGGCATCAACCGCGGGCGCATTGGCCAAGGCTACGAAATAGAAAAAGTGATAGCCAAACAATCCGCCAACCCCAAGCACCCAGGCACCAACCGGTTGCCTCCATGCCTGAAATGCCGCCAACCCGCCGCGCGCGATCCAGATAAAGCTGAAAATGGCCGCAACGGAAAAACAAAGACTGACCAGTTGAAAAGGAGGGATGGAGCCGGCTTCTGTTGTGAACAAAGCCAGCAATGACCAAAGCACAATCGCAATGCCCCCAATCATGGTGGCCTTCGTACGTTGATCAAGCAAAGTCATGGACGCCATCCCGGAGTTCAACTAATTGCGGGGGAATGAAAGCACCCCATTGGGAAAACGTCTTTGCTCAAACTCCGGATTTATTGGTCACAGGAAGGGAATGCTACCCTTATTCAACGGACAAGGTCAGCATCAGGGAACTAAGGCATTTGCCATGCGGATCAAGTGACAGGGACCTTGTAACGCCACCGCCAAGGGCATCATGCATGACAAAGTTCAGCGCCTGAATAGCGGGCAACTCATAGCGGATCACCTCGCCCGCAACCAGCCCGGCAAAGTGCTGTTTGACGCGATCTGCGGTGACTTTTTCCAATATCCGGTCCCAATGTGCCGGGTCATAGGCAATAACGGAAATGTTGGAAATATTGCCTTTGTCACCTGTTCGGGAATGGGCGATATCGCGTAACAACATCATCAGGCCTCCAATATCTCGACAGTGGTTTTGACCGCTTTTTCGGGCAGAAGACCGGAAACGATTGCAATGATTTCACGCGCCGATTTAGTCACCCCACCGCCCGCAGCCGGACCGTTCAGATAAAGACTCTCGACTTCTTCACCAATACGCGCGGCATCGGAAATATTGTTGGTACGCCCGACAAAACGTACGCGCACTTCGGGCACACAACCAGACTGGTCGACAGCACCACTGCCCAGCACCGCATCAACGCCAATAAGTTCCCCTCGCAATTCCTGGCAGTCGATACCCGCAAGACCAATGCGTTCTTTCAGGATATCAAGCGCCAAATGTCCGCGTTCATGCGCACCTGGTCCAGCATATGAAATCTGCCCTTCACCGATACAGGAATCGACATACCCGATTGAAACCTTAAGCTTCCCGGTTCTTGGCTTGCCGTCACCGCCCGCAATCGCGACACGATCCGGACCTATTTCCGAAACTGTCACACCGGAAAAATCGGCAATGACATCAGGCTGAAGATAGGCGGCGGGATCGTGAACCTCGTACAGCAGCTGCTCCTTACAGGTTGCAGCAGTAACGAATCCACCGGTTCCTTTAACCTTGGTAATGACCGCCTGACCGTTTGCATCAATTTCCGCTAACGGAAAACCAAGCCGAGCCAGATCCGGAACATCCTTGAAGCCCGGATCGGCAAAGTATCCGCCGGTAATCTGCCCCCCGCATTCCAGTAAATGTCCAACCAGCGTCCCGCGTCCAAGCCTCGTCCAGTCATCCATTTCCCAGCCGAACTCGTAAATCTGGGGTGCCAGAAACATCGCAGGATCGGCCGCACGCCCGGTCAGGATAACATCCGCCCCGCTTGCCAGTGCCTCCACAATAGGTCCGGCACCAAGATAGGCATTGGCAGAAACCAGTTTCCGATCAAACGCCCCCAACAAGCAGCCTGCATCGTCGATATGGAATGTTTCCGGATCAAGTACGGACAAAACATCATCCCCGGTCACGGCCGCCACACGCAGCCCCGAAAGACCAAGTTCGCGCGCCACCACCAAGGTCTTTTGTGCCGCGGCATACGGGTTTGCCGCCCCCATGTTGGAAATGATGCGAACACCCTTTTCCCGGCAAATCGGCAATACCGCCCTCATGCGCCGTTCCAGCAACGGGTCATATCCGGCATCCGGATTACCCATTCTTGCCTGCTGTGCAAGGGCGATGGTGCGTTCTGCCAGGCATTCAAATACGAGGTAATCGAGATCCCCGTCCCTGACCAGTTCGACCGCAGGTTCTATCCTGTCCCCGGCAAAACCGGCACCTGTTCCGATCCGCAAGGTTTTCATTGCGGTGCCTCCGGAACAGAAGGCTGTTTTTTGCCAAAATAAAACCCGGTGGCAAGCACACCTGCAGCAATAAATGGGGCTAGGGCAAAGGGCCAAAGGGCGAGAACGATGACCACAACCAGCATACCGCGATCAAGCCATAGCTGCCCCCAAAAACGCTGCCCACCCAACAAAGCCGGGATCGCAAACACAAGAACCAGTCCGGACAAAAGGGCATTAAGCACCGATAATGCACCACCACCGCCGGTCATGCCCGGATACATCAGCAACATGAAGGGCACGACATAGGTCATCGCGCCAAGTCGCACGGCCTCCATCGCCGCGGGCAGCCAGTTTGTCCCGGCAATTCCCGCCCCGACAAATACCGCAACGCAAACCGGCGGCGTAATTACTGAAGTCGTCGCAAAATAGAACACAAACAAATGTGCGGTCAGCGGCTCAACCCCGACAGCAGTCATCGCAGGTGCAAGAACCGCCGCCACCAGCACGTAGGCTGCTGTCGTCGGCAATCCCATCCCCATCACCATGCAGACAAGACCGACGACAATCGCCACCAGAACGGTCGAATCCCCCGCAAAAGAGACAATTAGCGAGCTTAGCGTCACTCCGATACCGGTCAGATTGATCATGGAAACAAGAATTTGCGCCCCCGCAAGCAACACGCCAATGATCACCATCCCTTTTCCCGCGTCAGCAATCCCGGCCAGAACGCGATGAGCCATGGTTTTCACCGAAAGGGCTCCATAGGATGTGGCAACAAATGCCACAAGCAATCCGCCAATTCCGTAAAAGGCAGACGTCGCAACCGACCGGCCCATGAATATCCCGATCCCAAGGCCCAAAAGGGCGGCAACAATCGGCAAAACACGGCGCAATTGCAAAATTTCGGACCATGACGGTAATTCATCTTCCGGCACGAGGCGCAGGTTGCGCCGAACCGAAACAATATGCACGGTGACAAAAACAGAAAGATAAAACAGCAAAGCCGGAATGACCGCAGCAACCATCACATCGACATACGAAATGCCAAGAATTTCCGCCATCACAAAGGCCGCCGCCCCCATGATCGGCGGTGCAATCTGTCCGCCCGTCGACGCCACGGCTTCGACGGCTGCTGCAAACGGTGCCGGATAACCAAGGCGACGCATCATCGGAATGGTAAAGTTGCCAGTCGTGGCAACATTGGCAACAGCCGATCCGGAAATCATCCCGAACAGACCGCTGGCAATGGTTGCGATTTTCGCAGCACCGCCCGCCTGTCGACCGCCCAACCGCATAGCTAGGTCCATAAAACTTTGGCCGCCGCCGGTATGCAACAAAAGCGCCCCGAACAGCACAAAGGCAGCAATAACAGTTGCCGCAACCCCAGTCAGCATGCCCCATACACCAAGATCGCCAAGGAAAATGGTTTCGGTGACAAAGGCCATGTCAAAGCCGCGATGACCAAGGCTGCCTGGAAGGTTATCGCCCAATAGTGCATAAGCCAGGCCGATCACGACCAGTGCCGGGAAAATGATACCCACGGCACGGCGACCGACTTCCAGAACCGCGAGAACAAGTCCTGCTGTCAAAACCATGTCCAGCGTCGTCGCCCACGGCAAGGAAGTCATGATTTCATCGTAATTCACAACGATATAGCTGCATGCGCAAAGGGTAATCGCGGCAATCAGCACATCGATGCAAATGCCCAGTTTGCGCCAGGGCCGTTCGTGCCCCAACGGATAGATGGCAAGTCCCAGACAAACCACCAGCGCAAGAAAAATCGCCCGCTGGATAAGACTTTCAAATGGTCCTGTCGCTGCCGTATAGAAAACAAAGGCACCAACCAGCAGTGCAAGCCCGCTTTGAACGCGATCCAACATGACGATTTTCCCTGATATTCTTTTTATATAGGCGACTTATTGCTTCGCCGGATCAAGCCGTGCCGGGATTTCGATCCCCTGTTCACGGAACCATTTCGCAGCACCCGGATGCAACGGAATTGTCGCGTATTGCAAGGTCAGTTTTGCAAGATCAACGCCCTTGACACTGGCCATCGCGGCCCCCTGTACTTCCTTGTCTTCCATCGCCGCCTTAACGATCTGATAAGCGGTTTCTTCGGACAGATTGGGACCGGCACCGACACCTACGCCAAAGCTCCAGGTCGTGTAGGCAGGAACACCATCCGCCGCACCAGCCGGAACATCAACCACGGAAACATCCGGCATCTTTTCAATCAGGGTTGCCTTCTGATCATCCGTCAGGCCAAGCACGCGAATGGGGGTAAAGGTCGCGATATCAATCGTTGAACTGTCAAGCTTTTCACCGGCACCGGATTTTACGTAACCCGCCACACGGTTGTCCTTGATCATGTCGACAACATCCGTTGTCGACCCACGCACGTAATCCGCGCTCAGACCAAGAGCATTGAAAACCGCCTCGGTTGTGCTTTCTGTTGCCGATCCCTTGATCCCCGGATTGAAGCGGACATCGGCAAGACCCGCAAGATTTTCGACACCAGCATCATCGCGCACGATCACGTTTTGTGGTGCACCGGTATAAACCCACAAAAGCCCCAGATCCATTGCATGGCCGTCAAACTTGTTGGTTCCGGCAACGGCATGCTGGGCAACGTTTGTCGTCACAAGCCCAAGGTCAATCTGTTTGCGTTCGATACGACGCAAATTATCCATTGTGGCACCGGTCTCAACAACCGATGCCTCGATATCGGCAACATTGTCATTGATCAGTTTTGCCACAGCAACGAAGTAGCCATAGTGGCTTGACGATGCCGAGGTCGAACCAATCAGCAGCTTTTGCTGGGCGAAAGCCGGAAACGAAAGGCCAATAGCCATCGCTCCGGCAAGAACGATCTTCATCATTTTCATAGGATATTCCTCCCTAAGCCCCGTGGGGCATTTTGTACTGCGGATATTTTTCAGTTTGTTTTCCGTCAGCCAGACCAAAGCTTGCCCTATAACTTTTGTTGCCTGAAGTGATTAAAATGACATAATTAATGCATGAAACGCATTAATATTGACATGGATGAAATCCGGGCCTTCATTCTTTTGTCCGAAAGCGGAAGTTTTCGGGCAACGGCAGACAAACTTGGCCTTTCGGGATCAGCACTAAGCCGGCAAATCAGCCGACTTGAACAACGCACCGGCACGCGCCTGTTTGACCGCGATACGCGCAATGTCGCCCTGACCCAACAGGGCAGCGTTTTTCGTCATCTCGCCGAACGGATGCTTGGTACAGCCGAAAATGCGCTGTCTGAATTTGATTCCTATCTTGCCGCACGACGCGGACGCCTGACAATTGCCGGTCTTCCATCCGTTACGGCCGGCTTGCTCCCGCCACTGATTTCCAGTTTCATGGACGCTCATCCCGATATTGATGTGCAGATCAACGATGTTCTTTCGGACGGTGTGATCCGCGAAGTCGAAATGGGTCAGGCCGATCTTGGTTTTACCGCAGGGGTGGTTCAGGCAACCGATAATCTGTCCTTTCAAAAACTGCTGACGGACCGGTTCATTGCGGTTGGTGCGCCCGGCGGCATCCTTGATGAAAAACGTCCCTACACATGGGAAGAACTGATTGCCGAGCCGATTGTCGCCATGGCATCGGGCACAAGTGTCCGCACATTGATTGATGCAGCCTGCGCACAAAACAACATTCCCTTCCGCCCCCGGTTCGAGGTGTCCCATCTTGCCACGGCCGGGGCCTTCGTTTCACAAGGTTTGGGCGTGACAGCCCTGCCCGCGCTGACCCTTCCGGTTTTGGGGCGGGAACCGTTGATATTCCGGCCATTGGAAAAGCCGGAATTACTGCGACATATTGGATTGATCTGGCGATCCGGGCGCACCCTTTCCCCGGCGGCGATGGCCTTCCTTGAGCTGGTGCGACGAAGCGATCTGAAATCGAATATTCCCGATGATTACGACTGGTAGGATGAACCATCACTTGCCGTGGCCGACCCGCGCCGAAGCGCAATCGGTGCATGTCCGAACCGCCGAGAAAAGGCACGTGAAAAGGCGCTTTGATCGGTGAAGCCGACCTCTCGTGCGATATTGCCAAGTGTCATGGTATTTTTCGGATCGCCAAGCATCGCATGGGCGCGCTGCAATCTTTGTTCACCAAGCCATCGCATCGGCGTTGTCCCCAGATGGCGCTGGAAGGTGGCAAATAGCGCGCTTTCCGATTGCGCTGTAATCATTGCCATTTCAGAAATCCCAATCGGTGCGGACAGGCGCAGTTCAATCCAGGCAAGCAACCGTTGCAACCGCATCGGAATGCCCTGACCGGAATCAGTATCGCGGCCCTGCGCGGCTGCCGAATGGCCAAGCACCTCACGCAAGGTTTGGCAAATGAAGGCATCATCGGCAAAGGCACTTTCGCAGGTCGCAATCCCCGCCATATGCAGCAATGACAGATTTTCCGGCTGAAGGTTTCCCTGCCCGTCAGGGGCGATGCGCCGTATCCGCGATATCACCCGCTTTTGTTCAAGCCCCTGCAAAAGACCGGTCAAATGTCCCGCATATCCCGCCACGACTTCAAGATAGGGCGATGCCCCCGCCTGATGCCAAAGCCTTTCAAGGCCAGTCTGCGCCGCGACTTCGGTATCGACATCAAGCACAAGGAACCGGTTCATCCCCACCGCCCGATAGGCATGGGTATCGCCCGCCGGAACAAAGGCCAGTCTGCGACCGGAAACACATCCGCCACGCCCCTCTATCTCAAGCTCAAGCATGCCAAGGTCGGCAATGATGATCTGGTGAAAATCATCATGGCTGTGACTGGCAGCTTCAGACCGGTACTGGCGAAAACTTGTTTGCATTTCTGTTCCTTTTCAGGAGCCACACGATATGCGATTGCAGCAGTTCCGCAAAGCCCCTCGGCCCCCGAAATCCGGACAAACAAAAATCCGGCGAGGCGTTTACCACGAACGCCTCGCCGGATTGCACCGGTCGCCCGGGAGGAAGGCCAAAACCTTATGAAAACAGTTCCCTGTTTTCTTCGACGATCTGCGGCAAACGTTCCATCGTCCCTGAAAGGTGCTTGCGCATTTCAGAACTGGCCAGATTTCCGTCACCAGACTGGATCGCTGCAATAACCGCCTTGTGCCCCTCAAGCACCGAAAGCATTTTGCCTGCACGCGGCAGATCAAGCATGCGAACGCGTGCCAGGTGGCCGCTTCGCGCCGTTACCTGCACATGTAGGTTGGACTGGTTCACACCGGTAAACAGGGCGGCATGAAACGTCTCGTCAAGCTGCTTGAACAGATCGATCTGTTCGATATCGCCTGCAAGTGCTTCCTGCATTTTGATAATGCCCTTGGCTTTGACAACCGCGCCGGTTTCGCCCATTTCCGCCAATTGCCGAACAACTTCGCATTCCGCAGCAACGCGCAAAAAATGTTCTTCGCGAATGCGGGCAACATCTATCTTGGTCACAATGGTGCGCGACTGGGGATAGGATGCAACCAGCCCGTCCTGTTCCAGACGCATGATGGCTTCACGCACCGGGGATTGACTGACTTTGAAGCTTTCGGCCAGTTCCGCCCGAACCAGTGTTGTTTCAGGCGGAAGTGCCAGCGAAATGATCCGGCTTCTGATTTCCTCATACACAAGTGCCGAGGCCGGAACATGCGCATTGGCTTTTATCCCGCCATCCTGAACAGGCATGAAACCGCCCATAAATGTGTTCATCTTCACTCAACTCCCCGGCAATTGCGCAATGCCTGCATCCTTTGGGTCCCTAATTACATCAAGGCGTTGGGCAATAACAACGTCAAGCTTGGCACTGCCGCCATCAGAATGAAAAATACCGCCATCGCAATGAAGAACGGGATCGATGCCCGGGTATAAGCACCGGTTTTGACATCAAGAATGCCGCAAACCGTAAACATGATGACCCCGACCGGCGGCGTCAGACCGCCAAAGTTGATCAGCGTCACGATCAAAATCCCCATATGGACCGAGTCATATCCGGCATTGACGAGAACCGGCATGACAATCGGCGTAACCAGAAGGATATTTGCCGCCCCTTCAAGGAACATGCCACTGATGACAAGGACCGCAACAACAAGGGTCAGGATCAGAACCGGGTTTTCGGTAAGCGTTGTGACAAATTCGGTAATCTGCTGGGGTGCACGTTCGATGGTCATGGCATAGCCAAGAACGGCAGCCATAATGATCAGCAACATCACCATTCCAAGATCGGAAACAGAACCGGTCACTGCCTCGTAAAGCTTTTTCCAGTCCAGTTCCCGATAAACGAAAAACCCGACACAAAGCGCATAGAAAACCAGGAAAGCCCCTGCCTCGGTCGCAGTAAACAGGCCGAACCGGAAACCGACGATCAGAATGACCGGAAATGCCAGTGCCCAGATACTTTCCGAAAAGCTCGACCAAAGTTCTTTTGCACTCGGCACCGTTGGCAGATCGGGTTTGTAGCCGTTTTTATGCGCCACAAACCAGGACGTGATCATCAGAACAATCGTCAGGAAAATGCCGGGCAAAATACCCGCGAGGAACAGACGACCGATCGAAACCTCATTCACAAACCCGAACAGGATCAAACCAATGCTTGGCGGAATGGTCGCGGTGATAACCGACCCGAAGGCCAGAACAGCAGCGGTCGATGCCTTGGAATAGCCCTGCTTGATCATGCTGGGCCCCAGAAGGCGCGCCTCCATCGAGGCATCGGCAACAGCCGAGCCTGAAATCCCGCCCATCATGAAGCTTAAAACGATGGAAACCTGCGCCAGCCCCCCGGCCATCCAGCCGGTCAGCAGACGGGCAAATTTGACCAGGCGGAATGTAATCCCCGTCACATTCATCAGGTTGCCGGCAAGGATAAAGAACGGTACGGCCAAAAGCGGGAAGCTTTGTGTTGCCGTTACCATTTTCTGGATCACCACGGTTGGCGGCATGGCCCCGGTCAGAATGAAGACCGGCACCGAAGCAAGTGCCAGGGCAAAGGCGACAGGCATTCCGATGACCAGAAAAACCGTAAACAGTACCGCAATCAGTATCAGCATCAGAACAGCCCCCTGCTTCGAATTCGTTCGACAAGTTTAAACACCATGGTCCGCATCAAAAGGATCAGACCGACTACCATCGAAGCATGGATGTAAGAGGCATGAATCTGCGTTGCGCCGACAAGACGAGGATGCATCAAAATCATGTTGCCCCACGCGTAATACAGCAGAAACGCAAGGAAGCTGATGATCACGACGATGTTGAACAGCTCGACCAGATCGCGTGCTTTGGGGGATATGTTGTCTTGCAGGATCTGAAGACCGAAATGCCGGTTTTCCTGCATGCCAATGTCAGCAGCCAGCATGCAAAGCCAGACAAAAATCAGCTGGGCCATTTCAATCGACCAGATAATCGGTGATCCCATGGCCCTGGCAATTGACGCAACACCGACAAGAATGACGACCGCAACCAGCAGAATCCCGGCGCAGGCAAACTCAATTTGCTTGAGCATGTATTCCATTCCATCTTGAAGTTTGAAGTGCGTTGCCCCGCATCCGGAACAACGCACATTCGAAAGGCACGTTAACTGTCACCGGGAAATCAGCGGCCAAGAACTTTATTAACGATGGCGGCTTCCGCTTCGAGATCAAGCTGCTTGTAAACCGGCTTTACAGCTTCCTTGAACGGTGCAAGATCGACTTCGCTGACCTCAACCCCGCTTGCGGCAACATCTTCAAGGGCCTTTTCGCCAAGTTCTATGGTCAGTTGCGATGCATAGCGGCCATCCTCGACCGCAAGATCACGGACGATTTTCTGGTTTTCAGGGGAAATATCGTCCCATGCATCGGCACCGACGACCAATGCGGTAACAAGCTGAATATGGCCGGTCTTGGTCACATTCTTGATCACTTCATACAGTTTGGCATTCCAGATTGCGGTCGGCTGGGCTTCGGCACCGTCAATCGTGCCAAGCTGCAAGGCAGTGTAAACTTCGCCCCAGGCAATCGGGGTCGGCTCGGCCCCCATCGCGCGGATGGTTTCGATCCAGACTGGCGCACCGATTGTCCGCATCCGGACACCGGCAAGATCAGCAGGGCTTGAAACCGGGTGCTGCGTCAAGGCATGGCGCGCGCCCTGATACCAGTTCGATGCAATCATCACGAGGCCGGACTTCTCGCGGAGCTCGTCACCCCAGGCGATATATTCATCCGAAAGGGCAAATTTGTCGGCCTGCTCGTAATTATCAAACAGGAACGGTGCCGACATGATCGCCAGCGACGGAACGAAACTTGAAAGACGGGCAACATCGGTGACCGTTCCAATTGCGGCACCGGCACGGGCCTGATCGATCATCTCGGTGGTGTCGCCAAGCTGCGAATTGTGGAAAACCTCGATAACCACTTCACCATTGGTGGCTTTTTCCACATCAAGCTTGAACTTCTCAAGCCCCTGCCCCATCGGGTCATTCGGTGCGAGAACAGTCCCGATGCGAAGCGTCGTTGCAGCCGTCGCAGGCATGCCTGCGGCAAGCGCCCCAGCAAGCACGGCACAGATTCCAAGTGTTTTCACAGTAAAGTTCATTATGGAAGTCCTCCCGTTGGATTGGCGTTTTTGCCATTAATTGATATTTTAGTTTGTTTGAAATTTTAGATATGCGAGATCAATCTTGTCAACTGATTTCTCAACTTGTTAAAATTCATTAAAATCAATTACTTAAATAGACTTATCAATTCTTCAGGCCGAGACTTGTAATAAACTTGGAAATGATTAGCCCCCCGCTCCAAACACGAAAACGGCGATCCG
Organism: Thalassospira lucentensis; assembly: GCF_001613805.1. Classification (GTDB taxonomy): domain Bacteria; phylum Pseudomonadota; class Alphaproteobacteria; order Rhodospirillales; family Thalassospiraceae; genus Thalassospira; species Thalassospira lucentensis_A. The sequence goes on along the minus strand of NZ_LPVY01000013.1, from coordinate 304,936 downwards.
GAGCTGCCATATTCTGTACAAAGCCCCATCACATTTACCGGTCATCTTCGACAGACACGAAATAATCCGCATCACACGGAACCGTGACTGAACCCTGCGGCAACGCGACGCGTAAAACGTGCAAAACAACAGGATCACACCGTGACAACGGATACCGGGCACGCGCACACCTCCTCGCCCATTGTCGGGCACCCCGTATCGGACAGCACCATTGCGCCCGGTCACGCCATGCTTGTCCGTTACATTCTGTCGATGGCGGGCATGGCTTTCATCGATGTGTGTTTTTCCGGCGCTTATGTTCTCATCTCGGGCAACTTTTCGGTCATCTGGCGGGCGGCCATCATTAATGCCGTTATTCTGGTTGCCCTCAATACCGCCGGGGCAATTTTGATTTTCCAACCGATTTTGCGGATGATCAATGCACTAGCGCACCAGCAGCCCATCAAACGCAGTACCGGCCTACGGCGCCTGCGCAAGCTTCATGTTCTTTCCGCAATATGGGCCTTCATGGTCGGGCTTGCCTATTGCCTCGCCGCATTCGGTCTTGGCACCTTCAACGTCAATCAGGCCGACCTGCCAGAGGTTGATCTGGCAACCAAAATCTACGCCGCGTCATGGTTCAGCTTTGCTTATGCCGCACATTTTGCGATCTATGCGTTTTTCGCCTCGGCCGACTGTGCTGAAATCATTCGCAAACAGACACATGATCTTTGGGGAATTGAATATCATCCCGGACGCGGGCGCATCGGATTACGCTTGGCTATTGTGATCCTGGCCCTGACCATGATTTCATCGGTAGCCATTCTGCTTGATATTACGCTGTTTCGCGATATCCGTGCAGCACAGGGACTAAGCGTTGAGCAAGCCGTGATCCTTGATGTGATTGCAACGGAAACTGCTGCCGTTTTGTGTCTGTTTTTCATCAGCCGCACCCTTACCCGTCCGATCGGACAATTGACCGAAGCCGTGCGTGAAATCGGCGCAGGACAAACCACAACCCGTATCGCCGTCACCAGCGACGATGAAGTCAGCCGACTGGCATTCGAATTTAATCGAATGGCTGCGGGGCTGGAGGAAAAAGACCGAATGCGCCGTGCGTTCGAACGCTATGTCAGTCAGGATGTTGTCGAACTGGCTATGAAACGTGAACAAAGCGGCGATCCCCGCGCGGCCGGCGAGCTTCGCTTTGCCACGGTAATGTTTACTGATATCAGCGGCTTTACGCGCCTGTCGGAGGATATGGAACCGGCTGATGTCATTGCCCTGCTGAACGAATATTTCGATCTGGTCAATGCACCGATCCGCAATCACCGCGGTGTGGTTCTGAACTATGTCGGCGATGCGCTTCATGCCGTGTTCAATGTCCTGCACGAAGATCCTGATCACGCTGCCAACGCAGTACGGGCGGCCATCACCATGCAAAACATTACCCGCCATCATAAATTCGCGGGCACCATGAATGTCCAAACACGGATCGGTATTCATTCCGGGCCGGTGGTTGCCGGCCCTGTCGGATCGGGAGACCGGATCGATTTCACCATTCAGGGCGATACGGCCAATCTTGCATCGCGCCTTGAAGCCATGAACAAGGAAACCGGCACCGAAATTCTGATCAGTGCCGCAACCCGAGAACTGGTCGATGCCGCCACCGGCGGAACAATTGCCTTTAAAGCCTTGGGTTCCTTTGCCATTCGCGGTCGCCAGCAACCGGTTGACCTGTTCACCATCTCCGATGAGTAAAGCGGTTTTTCCGATATGCCAGTCCGCAGCTAAATGCGCCGCTCGAAATTTAGCCTTTTTTGCCAAACCCCAATCCCATATGTTTTAATGAAAGAATTCATCATCTTGCAAGATGACGGGCCTTCGGGTAAGCGGGCAAACCTAAAAGCGGAGACGATTTTGACCTTCTGCGAAAAGTGCGATCAGATACCGGAAATTGCGCCAAGCGAAGGCCGCCTTTACCTTTGGCCACCCGTTGCACATACAACCGGTAAAATTCTCGCCAATATCAAAAAGCTTGGGCATTCGGCAGAAAAAAGCGCATCGGTTGCAACGCTTTATCTTGATTATGTTCGTCCGGGTCTGCGCCCGCTGATTGATGCAATTTCCGAAAACCTGCTGCCCGAGGAAATCGCCGATACCAAGGCGTTGATTATGGCTGGCAGCATGGAACCGCAACTTGACGACATTGCGCGCGTCACATCGCTTGATGCCATTCGCGCACAGATCGGCGCCGAATGGTTGGGCGACATGCTGCGGGACAATCGCCTGAAATCCGTTTTTCAACCGATTTTTGCGGCTGAGAACATCACCAAGCCCTATGCGCACGAATGCCTGATCCGCGGGACCGATAAAACCGGCAATGTCATCACTCCGGATAAGTTGTTTGGCGCGGCTCAATCAGCCGATTTATTGTTCCAGCTTGACCGGGCGGCCCGTGCGGCAAATGTTCGCAACGCGCACGAAGCTGGCATTTCGGGCAATCTGTTTATCAACTTTACGCCAAGCTCGATCTACGATCCGGATTCCTGCCTGCGTACAACGATTGACGTCGTTTCGGAATGCGGGTTGGATCGCAACAAGGTTATCTTTGAAGTGATCGAAACCGAAAAAGTGCGGAGTATCGAGCATCTTGGCGCGATTTTGAAATCCTATCGCGATTCAGGTTTTCGGGTTGCACTGGACGATGTCGGATCGGGCTATTCGACCCTGAACATGCTGCCGCAATTGCAACCCGACATCATTAAAATCGACCGGGATCTGATCGACCATGTTGATCAGGATAAATATAAACAGGCCATCGTCAGCAAGCTGATCGACCTAGCCAAACAGCTCGACATCGATGTCGTTGCCGAAGGAATTGAACGCCAGGGCGAACTTGATTTCCTGACCGGTTATGGCGTGGACTATGTGCAAGGGTATCTGCTTGGAAGGCCAAATGCCGTGCCCTTTGCGGGCGGTGCATAAAGCCCAATCCAATTATTCTGTGACGCCATCTCTTGTCTACAGGCACAAGACATGTACGCCCCGCAGTTACCGGGCGACGCTTCGGAATTTTGCCGGGGTCAGTCCGGTAAAGCCACTGAACCTTGTGGTCAGATGGGCCTGGCTTGAAAAGCCGGTGGCATGCGCGATATCGGCAACCGACCGTGCCGGATCACGCAACATCTGCTTTGCGGCCTCGATCCGGCGGCGCAGAACATATTTATGCGGTGCCTCGCCCACCGACTGGCGGAACATGCGCGCAAAGTGATAGGGCGAAAGCCCCGCCTCGGCCGAAATCTGTTCGAGTGACAACGGCTGATCCAAATTGGCCTCGATAAAATCAAACACCCGGCGTCTGATTTGCGGCGACAGGCCGCCGCGCACCCGGAATTCCAGATCGCGTTTCGACGAATAGCTGCGCAACATATGCCCCATCAGCATCTGCCCCGCACTCGACATTGCCATACGATCAGCCGGAGCATCCCAGTCCAGCGGCAACATGGCATGGCGGATTGTCTGCTCGATCAGGGGATCAAGGAAAAAGGTCTTTTCGGGGACTTCGACGGCGTTGGGTTCGATGTCGAACGCCTCGACCACCGCGCGTTCCCATGCAGAATGCGGGATATAAAGGTGGAAAAGCTCCACCTCGCCATTCACCACCCAATCCGACGTCAGATGTGCCGGCATCAGACAACAGCGCCCCGGCCCGCCACCGGTTAGCGGATCAGGTCCGATCTGGCGTTTAATGCCGGTGCCACCGTTGACATAGAGGCTGATGGTGTGATGGTCGGGATCGGTATAGCGGGTCATGACATCCGCGTTGCGCCGCCAGTGTGCCGCCGAAATGCTGTCGCCAAAATCGCCCGCATTCAGCAGTTCGGCATCACCGATCAGCTGATTATAGACTTCAAAATTCTGGTATCGACCATTGGGCACAAACATCGGCACGTCCTGTTTCTGAGGTCTGATCATCGCATTGCGGCACCATATTGCAAAGCCCGTCGTGCGAATGGCTGCATTGATTTGCGCAAGATTGTGAAAAACACCGCAAGTTCGTGAAAGCCTGATCACCCCCAAACGGTCTATAAACAGCCAAATGATATGCCCCACATATCGACCTTATCCTGCTTTTCGCCCTGCCCCTCTCGTCACCGGAGTTGCCCCGTTATCATGACCGCCCTGCTTTTTCTGATCGTCACGGCCTGCTGGGGATTTACCTGGTATGCGATCAAGCTTCAGATCGGGCCGATCCCGATTGAAATGTCGATCTTCTACCGCTTCCTGCTAGCCGCCGTGGTGCTGTGCGGCTTTCTGATCCTGTCACGCAAATGGCGACCGGTTCCGTGGCGGGCTCATCCTTGGATCGTGCTTTTGGGCTGCGGGCTGTTTGGCATCAACTTTATCCTGATGTATTCGGCAACCGGTTATATCGCATCGGGGATTGTTGCGGTGATCTTTACCACCTCGACCATTTTCAATGCGCTTGGCAACTGGGCCTTTTATGGACAGCGGCCGGGTCTTCGCTTTGTCTTTGGGGCGGCATTCGGCCTTGGCGGTATTGCCTGTCTGTTTGCCAATCAGATTTATGCCCTGTCGCATAATCCGCATGCCATCACCGGCCTTTTGTTCGCCCTTGGCGGAACGGCGGTGTTTAGCATGGGTAACATGGTGTCGGTCAAACTGAACGCCATGGGTATTCCCAACCGCGATGCGGTGGCGCGTGGCATGGCCTATGGTGCGGTATTGCTGTTCATCTTTGCCCTGTTGCGCGGTCAGACGCCGGTCATGCCGACCGATCCGGTCTATATCGGCGGTCTTCTGTATCTGGCCATTCCGGGCTCGGTCGTTGCCTTCATTGCCTATCTGGCGCTGGTCCATCGTGTGGGTGCTGGACGTGCGGCCTATGTCACCGTGCTCTTCCCGGTTGTGGCCCTTACGGTTTCCACCTTCCTTGAAGGCTACGTCTGGACCCCGATTGGGGCGACGGGGCTTGTCATGATCTTCCTTGGCAATATCACGATATTTGCCCGCCTGCCCGGCGCAAAAGCCAGAGCGGCCAAATCGGCAGCAGCCAAATCAGCAAAGGCATAAATGAAAACGGCCGCCGGGGACCTTCCGGCGGCCGTTTTCATTGCGAGCTTACTGTTGCCGCCCCTATGCCGGTTTGGCTTTGCGACCATGCCAGACTTCGGGGTTGATCATATGGATCGGATCGCCATTGGCATAGGCGACCACCTGATCGAAAATATCGCCAAACTGCATATCCAGTTCATCCTCGGTCACGAAGCCGACATGCGGGGTTGCCAGAACATTGGGATGGTTGGCAAACCGGTCATGCGGGTCGGTCAGGGGTTCGGTATCGAGCACATCCACCGCCGCCTTCCCCGGACGCCCGGCATCAAGGGCCGCCAGAAGCGCCCCCGGCACCACCAACCCGGCCCGCGATGTGTTGACAAACAGGCTTGCGGGTCGCATCCGTGCGAGATCATCGGCCGTAATCGTGCCACGGGTTTCCGGGGTCAGGCGCATATGCACCGTGATGATATCGGGTGCTGCAAAGAACGCCTCGCGTGACGCGGCAACATCAAGGCCATCATCCGTAGCAGCCTTGCGCGATGCCTCGGACGCCCAGACCAGCACATTCATCCCGAACGCCTTGGCATAGCCCGCGACCACGCGCGAAATCTTGCCATATCCGAGGATACCGATTGTTCGCCCGCGCAGTGTTTTGCCAACCCCCATCTGCCACTGTCCGGCTTTAAGCGACGCGTTCTGTTCCACGATCTGGCGGGCGGATGCCATGATCAGCGCCCATGTCATTTCCGCCGCCGCATAGGATGGTGCCTTGCCCGCCCCCTGTTTCGAACACAGCAACACGCCGCGTTTCGTGCAGGCATCGACATCAATATGGGGATAAGCACTGCGCTGGCTGATCAGTTTTACATTTGGCAAATGTGCCAGCAATTCATCAGTGATCCTGGTGCGTTCGCGAAAAAGAACGACCGCCTCGGCATCGCCAATCGCGCGCGCCAGTTCTGCCGGATCATCATATTTCTGTCGAAGGATCGTTACGTCATGCCCGGCCAGCTTTTCATAACAGGGCAAATGAAAAATGCTGTCGAGATAGTCGTCAAGAATTGCGATCTTCATTCCAAATCCCGCCATGTTTTACCGTATGTAACGGCATTTATTCGCCGTGATCACGACACTTTGGGCGATACTCGCACCGAGAGAATGGTGGTGCAATACAGATCGTTCATGTCCAATTTTATCGCCCTTTCCACCTTTGCTTTTCCTTCCGGTTTGCCTCTATGCGATCCTGTAAAAACAGTGAAAGCCGCCAACCGGGATTGTGCCGATTGGCCATAAGGCTGCGCTTGGCTGCGATCACATCACCATGCCCTACACCATAGACGTCTTGCAGCATCCAGTCTTCCATCGCCAGCATAGCGTCAACCTCGCGCAGGTTCCGCCGATACGCTTCGCGACGCACGCGCCATTTGGCCCAAAAACCCGTCATTCTGGCCCACACCCCATCGGACCTGCTGGTCACGTCGGTTTTGGCGGCTACCGTCGGCTCGCATGAAATTTGCGCTGCCATGGCCATCATCCTTTTCAAGTTTTCCCAATCACTGATAGCGAGATGATGAGGATTTCTTATTGATGAGACAAACGAGAAGATTTAACATCTTTGATTGGAAAAACTCATAAATTGGCAATCACACATGTCCTCTTTGCCCGGAAACCTGCCAAATCTTGACCTTGATCTGGCGCGGACCTTTGTCACGATTTGTGAAACCGGCAACTTTTCGCGCGCGGCAGAACGGGTCAATCGCAGTGCCTCTGCCATCAGTCTTCAGGTCAAGAAGCTTGAGGAAATTGTCGGATGCAGCCTGTTTGAACGCGAACCCCGCCGGGTGCGACTGACCCCGGATGGCGAGGTTTTATTGGGTTTTGCACGACGTCTTTTGCAGCTCAATGATGAGGTCATGTCACGCTTCCGCACTCCGGATTTTGCAGGGAAAGTGCAGCTTGGCGTGCCCAACGACAATGGGATCATCGCCATTCCCGAAATCATGCGCCGTTTTGCCATCAGCCACCCGCATGTCGAGGTCGATGTCTTTCTTGGTCCGACCGCAAGGCTGCGCCAGCGCATTGCCGACGGCACCACCGATATCGCCGTTTTCAGCTATGACCCCGAACTTGATCCGCAACCGCCAATCCATAGTGAACCGCTTGTCTGGCTTGGTGCTCGCAACGGAATGGCGATTGAAAAACGCCCGCTTCCGGTCGCACTGGCCGAACCGGGATGTTATTGGCGGGCGATGGCATTGCGGGCGCTTGACGAAGCGGGGATCAATTACCGCGTTGCCTATACCAGCGAGTTTTGTCAGGCCCAGATTGCCGCGACCGAGGCTGACCTTGCGATCTGTCCGGTCCCGATCAGCGTGATTTCCGATCGACTGATCCATCTTGATGCCCGCCACGGCCTGCCCGAGCTTGGCGAATACCGCATAACCCTGGCCAAGCGGCCCGGCACCGGCCCGGCAGAGGATGCCCTGGCGGAGCATGTCGTGAGCAGTTTTAAAATGGCGGCAGAGCGCGGCATGCGGCTTTTTGCCTGAGCATTTTGATAGCTGGCGTTGATGTCCGAATCTGGCCAGCCAGCAACGCCAGCACGCTTTAATATCCATTCCGTCACCACCACATTTCAGACGGATCATGGATATGAGCACGGATACATGGATTGCCCTTTACCCGGAACAGGAGCGCAACCGCACACTTGCAAGGCGTATTCCGGCAGGCCCGAAAGCACCCCGGCCAGAACCGGAAAAAATCAGCCAGAGCAATGATCCGTCCCCGCGCATGGATGGGCGGAGCTGGTTAATGCTGATTGTGCTTTCGGTGCTGTGGGGCGGGTCGTTTTTCTTTACCGAAATCGCGCTTGTCGATTTGCCGCCCTTTACCCTTGTTCTGGGGCGGGTGGCGATTGCCGCGATGATCCTGTGGTGGGTGGTCCTGTTGCGCCATATCGCGATCCCGCATGACCCGAAAATATGGCTGGGTTTTCTTGTCATGGGGGCGCTTAACAATCTGATCCCCTTTTGCCTTATCGTCTGGGGACAGACCCATATCGCAAGCGGTCTGGCGGCAATCCTGAATGCGACGACACCGCTTTTCACCCTGATCATCGCCCATCTGGCGACCAAAAATGAAAAGCTGTCACGCCGCAAGGTGATTGGCGTTCTGACCGGTTTTGTTGGCGTTATCATCGTCATCGGCCTGCCCGGTGCCGTGGAAGCCAGCATAAGCAATGTGACAAACATCGCCGCACTTGCGCCATTTGCGGTGCTTCTGGCCGCAGTCTCTTATGGGTGTGCGGGCGTGTTTGGCCGGCGCTTCAAAAACAGCCCGCCGATCCTCACGGCCGCAGGCCAAACCAGCGCATCAAGCCTGATGCTGATCCCGCTTTGTATCCTTATCGATACACCCTGGAACTTACCGTTTCCCAAAACCGAAACCATCCTTGCCGTTCTGGGTATCGCGGCGTTTAGCACGGCACTGGCCTATATCCTGTATTTCCAGCTTCTGAACCGTGCGGGGGCCAGCAACCTTCTGCTCGTCACCTTCCTGATCCCGGTCAGTGCGATCCTGCTGGGTGTTATGTTCCTTGGCGAAACACTGGCACTGCGCCAGATTGGCGGGATGGTGGTGATCGGATTGGGGCTTGCCGTGATTGACGGGCGGTTGATCGGGCGCAAAGGGAACCCGCGAAAGTTTTCGGCTTAGCCTAGCCGCCTATAAAGCTTCCCGAAAAAAGTTCTTGATTTGTTCTTTTAACTATGGCATAAAATAAAAGTCAACGGGAGAAATGCACCCGGACCGAAACCCGCAAGGCCTTGTGCCTCGCGGGTTTTTGCGTTTGGGGCGGATGAAAGAGGGAATCGGGATGCAGGGACAAAGACGCAGAGCGGGTGGCGGGGCGACCCGCAGGATGTTGATTGGCGGATGGCGGAGCCATTACGGCGGCGTTCTGCCCTAGGATGAAGGGGGCTAACCCGGTCATTTGTCATGACGGGAGAGGTGCGTCTTTTTGGCAAGGGAGCGTTAAATCCGCCGGGAGCGGCGGCAATGACAGCATGAGCAGCAGCGAGCAGCAGTGAGTTGCGGCCCGCCGACGATGGACAGGTGGGGGCCATGCGCCCGAAGTCCGTCTGCGGGCCAAACTGACGGAGGCCCGAGATGTGTCCGGGCTTCACCGGTTACAGGAAGTGTCGCCGGGGGCAGCAGCAGCAAGCCATGGCCCATCGAAGATGGACGAGGCTGACAAGTGTGAGGACCATGTGCCCGAAAACCGTTTGTGGGTGAGTTTGGCGCGAGCCTGAGGTTTGTCTGAACGCCGGAGAGGCAGGTTGCCGCCACCGCCCGAAAGTGAGCGACGTAGCCGAGAACCCGATAGCCGTCCGTCGGCGAGGTTGGCAATGGCCCAAGGTCTGTTCGGGCGTCGGTGGTTGCGGCAAGTCGGGTTGGGGGCCGGTTTTGCGCGGCGCGCCCTACCCCTTCGGGGTCGCTGGCCGATCTGGGATGGTGACCCTGCCGACGAATGGGCGCATCGAAAATGATCAGCACGAAGCCAGCCTGTGCGGGCCGTCGAACCGATGATGCCGGAAGCAGGCAACCCCGGCCGGGTGGCTTTCTGGTACTGTTCGGCAACCTCCTGCCCCACCCGACCTTAATCACAAGCCAGTTTCAACACCGTCTTTGCAGATCAGCATAAATACCATCGGCAAAGAGGTAACCAATGAAATTCAGAACAGATGACGACAAACATAGCTTTGTCATTACTCAGAGCAACGGGTTGATTGGAATATACGATAACGACGACAAACAGCAATCGACGCTTGAATTCACCAATACCCTGCCAACAAGCGACGGTGAATTCAGCAAAGTTCCCAGCGGATGGATTGCACAGGACGGCTATATGACAACCAACCCCAAACAACAGGGACTTGGTTATATGATGTCATTTGCCGGCGCGACCATGGCCGCACAAGGCGGTATCGAAAATGTGTTTGTGTCTTCCGGTAGTGTGGACGGCGGAGGACAGGCCGTTATCGCAGCACTGGGCGGTGCAAAATACGACCTTTCCGTCACCATGCAGGACGGCAAGACTGAAATCTTTGGCGGTTATGCGATCCCGGTTGCCAGCATGCTGGAAAAATCCACAGCAGGCTGGAAGGCAAAGGGCTGGGTGATTACGGACGACACACTTTAATCGACCGATCCCAGATATTTCAGCCCCGGGCAGCTCAAGCTGACCGGGGCGACATCATTCTTACTGGTCGAAATAACACTCCTGATCGATATCGGCGAGCAATCCGGCCTCTGTCGGAGACCAGTCCAACTGCCGACGCGTGATGTCGCTTGCCGCCGGGCAATCGAGTTTGGCGAAATGGGTGAACCAGCCGAAATGATCGGCGGCCTCGGCGGGGGTTTTGGATACGGTCGGCACACCCAGCCGTTTGCCGATCACCCCGGCAATCTCGCGAAAGGCGATGCCGGTTTCGGCGACCGGGTGATAGACGGCACCCGGCATGGCGACCTCGACCGCGCGAACATAGGCGCGTGCGGCGTCAAAGCGATGCACGGCGGGCCAGGCATTGTTGCCATCGCCGATATAGGCCGAAACACCGGTTTCACGGGCCTTGGCAATCAGGATCGGCACAAAGCCATGATCGCCCTTTCCATGCACCGACGGCGGCAGGCGCATGAGCGAAACGTTAAGCCCCTGCCCGACAAGATCGGCAACGGCGCGTTCGGTCGCGACACGCGGCATGGCGTTTGGTCCGAAATCGGGTACGTCCTGCTCCGTCACATGCATCCCACCGGCCAGAAGCCCGAGGCCCGAGGTCACGACAAGCGGCTTTTGCGTGCCCGCAATCGCATCGCCAAGGGCGGCAATGACCTCCGCATCCTCGGCACAGCTTTGGCCGTAGCGTGAAAAGTCGTGATTGAACGCGGTGTGGATGATCCCGTCGGTCGCACGCGCCCCGGCGCGCAGGCTTTGGCGATCATCAAGATCACCGCGATGCACCGCCGCCCCGGCCGCCAGAAGCGCATTTGCCGACGCATCCGACCGCGCCAGCCCCAAAACCTCATGCCCGGCCGCAATCAGCTTTTCCACCACAGCCGATCCGACAAAGCCACTCGCCCCGGTTACAAAAATACGCAATTCCGTTCTCCACTTCACATTGCACATGATCAATGGCCGGAACGATATGCGATGGTGATTGGACGATCCATGCGCTATGATCCATATTACTTTCGCAATCGTCCAGAAGAAGGCATCCCCACCCCATGGATCCGCTTTCCGATATCCTGTCGCTGCTTAAGCCGCGCAATTACATGTCGGCCGGGTTTGATGCCGCCGGTCCCTGGGCGATCCGCTTTGCCGATCAGGCCAATACCATCAAATGCGGCACCATCGTTTCCGGGCAATGTTATGTCAGCGTCGAAGACCTTGCAGGGCCCGTGCTGTTGACGTCGGGAAGTTCCTTTGTCCTGCCGCGCGGGCGGACCTTCTTTCTGGCAAGCGATCCTGATTGCCCGCCGGTTGATGCGCCACTGGTCTTTGCCAAGGCCCAAAGCGGCGGGATCGTTCAGCATAATGGCGGCGGCGAATGCTTTATCGTCAGCAGCCGCTTTGCCCTTTCGGGGCCACATGCCGACATGCTGATGGCTTCCCTGCCCCCGATTGTGCGGATTGAAAATGATCAGGATGAGTCCAGCCTGCGCTGGTCGGTCGAACGGATGATGCAGGAATTAAGCAACCCCCAGCCGGGCGGTTTTCTGGTGCTGCAACATCTGGCGCATACAGTGCTGGTGCAGGCCCTTCGGCTACATCTGAGCAATGCGCGTACCAACGGTCAAAGTGATCGGACCGCCCCAACCAGCCCAACCAGCCCAAATACCCCCAATGGCCCCGACATCCCCGACTGGTTCGCGGCGCTATCGGATAAACAGATCGCAACCGCGATTGCCTGCATTCATGGGGACCCCGCCCATCCCTGGACGCTCAAGGAACTGGCCCGCCATGCGGGCATGTCGCGCTCGGCCTTTGCCGCCCGGTTCCGCGATGTCGTTGCCGTCCCGCCGATGGCCTATCTGACCCGCTGGCGGATGCTGCTTGCGGGGGATCGCCTGACCCATTCAGGATTGCCGGTTTCGGAAATTGCCCTGTCGGTGGGGTATGAGTCTGAAAGTGCGTTCAGTACGGCTTTCAAGCGGGTGATGGGGTGTGCGCCGAGGCGATATTCGAACATATCAGCCACTCTTGAGGATCAATCTTTATAGACTTCCCTATAGTCAATAAAGGTATTTTGTCTCGCTTGTTCATCGACTTTGTCAGAGTATTTATCCCATAAATTACTCAGCTCTTTAATACCGCCTTTGTCAGCCCACGGCGTATTAAAAAATTCAAAAACATCAAACTGGGGTGTAGGAAACGTTCCAAAATGTGCAATTTGCAGAATTTCGTTTCCGAGAGCATTTGCTACTCGGATAAGGATTTCGTGACAGTCTTCAATCTCATTGATTGCGAAATATTGAGGCTCTTCATCAGAAGATGACCTTGAAAATTCATCGGCGGCATGAGCAATGAGTTTATTTGTACTTTCCCTTAATTTTACAAGAACGTCAGAACTCATCAGGTTCGTCAGCTTGCTGAAAACATCAGCACTTATCAAATCTGTGCGACAACGGTTTGCTGCCTCTACGCCAGACATTTGATCAAATAAAATATGTTTAGCACGGGCAGTTTCCCATGCATCCGGCCCAGTTGCGCTAACCCAAGTCGCTATTCCGTCTGAATGCCGTAACTGCTCATAATGTTTATCACGCACAGGCTCCCAGTCGTAAGGGAGGCCTTCCAATGCGAGATAATTTTCACGTGTGATCAGTTCTCGTTTTTTTTCAACATCTTCTAACAAACGTTGAAGACTAATCACTTGATGCTTTGGAGTGCGAGCGCCTCTTTCTATCTGGCGACGAACAGCAGTTGCCTGAAAGGAGACATAAGACTGATCAATAAATTCAGCCAAAAATCGATTTTGAGACAAGAAATCTTTTTGAAAATTTACTCGCCTAGATTCATTTACAATCCGAAACACAGCATGATTCCAGATCATTGAATGTAGATGAGGAATAATAGCGTGCGTATCATCGCCCGAAAGCCATTCGGACCATTCATCAACTTTAGAACGGAATTTTATGTGTGTTTCCGTGTCTGAAACATCGGTTTCTTCAATTGGAAACATAAATTTCGATGACGACATAACCACCCCGAAGAAACTCTCAACAAATAACATCTATTCGTACTTTTAGATGGCTGGAAGATGCGTTGGCTTTGTTGGGGCGGAGGATTTCGGTGGTGGTGAAGGCGGCTTAGTGGTGGGTGATGTTTAGAGAAATAAATCAGTCCCCTTTTTTACAAAATTTTGGATAGGATCAATCAGCACAACCAATAATAGCAAATAAATTCTCGACACCCATGTCAATAAGCAGCAAATTATATAAGATAGCGGTTTGATCGGAAGTTACTTCGAATGGTAAAATCTAGCACATCAACAGCAAGCTTGCACGAACTGGTAAGAGGCCAACTTCCTGATGGTTCAGTTATTGTCAGAGAAGTCGACCATCCTTACCTGATTCTAACTCCCGACATGTTAGTTGGGAATTCAGGCGATTTGGTTGCAATATTTTTCATCAGAGCAAGCGAAGCTAGAGATAAGTCCAATCTACTGGCCCGACTGTCAGCCTGCCGCCTTGGTTTACCCAATCATACTAGGTGCTTACTTCTCGTAGAGGATTCACTCGAGAATAGTTTACATGGCTCTGAACACCACTTCCATGAAGTACTAAGTGAAAAAGATCACAAATCGATTATTCATTTCCTAAAAGATAAAAATGCGCGCGGAATAATAAAAGAAATCCCAACAGGTATTCGACGCCAAACCCACAACGCATACGGAGTATCTCTCTCCTACTTTAAAATACAAGAAAAAGAGTCAAAAATAACAAATGAAGAAAAAACAAATAAACAAGATTATCTTGAAACAATAGAAAAAATAAAAACAAAAATAGAAACAAAAAATATTTATAAAAAAACAAAAAAAATACAACAAGAAAATTATAGAGGATTTCCAATACACCTCATAAGCCCCAACATAACCAGCAATGCTATGTTAACCATATACAATTTATGCAATAAATATTTCAAACATCACTTCACCCTTGATACAGGGATCCCGTACCCAAGTGAACGGATGCAACCACAATTTTTCGTTGTTGATCAATTTCCGCTAACAGTCACCGACCCATTTAAACCTATTCGATGCGCTGCATTCTCGAACTGGTGCACAGTTGACGCTAATAACTTAGCCCAACTTGACCAGTTCGTGGAGCGTTTCTCAACAGCATTTTTCAAGAGGGTAAAATGAGTTTTGGTGTCAATCGTGTCGACACAATACGAGCCCTTATAGCGGGGTCTGTTATATCCAATTCGCAAACATATCAGAAAATCGCAAGCGAGTGGGATGAGGTAAAGACCGCATCATCAACCAAACCAAAACCGCGGGCCCGCCTACTCTGTGTTATTCATGCAACACGTGCTTTAGACGGAACCCTAAAGAACTTCGTTAAAGAGTCAGGCATTCAATGCTCAGGACATTCTATGGGCGCCTACCTTCATGCCCTTATGAATCATAACGTGCAAAACTTGAACCAACTTACAACAAGTCAAAGAACTTCATTCCAGAACAATATAGTATCACACCGCAATCGCTATATGCATGAACCCGGTGAATTTCCCGCCAGCGATCATGAAGTACGGACAATCATCTCAAACATCCATACATGCGTTACTGTCGTATTAGCCCTAAGATAAACAATTTGTGCAATACACTTACTCCCCCCATGTATTTCACACGCTGGAGCAGCAGGAAATAGATGCGGGGGCGGGGCAAACCCTCTCCGAGGGTGCCAATTAAAAACCCCGCCAGGCTTTGCCTGACGGGGTTTTTAATTGGTAGCCGAGGAGGGACTTGAACCCCCGACACGCGGATTATGATTCCGCTGCTCTAACCAGCTGAGCTACTCGGCCACAGAGTAGGAATAGCGTATGTATTCCGTGGGTTCCGTAAGCGCCGGAACGGGGCGGTTTTTACGTCAGGGAACCGCCCCCGTCAAGCGCCTTTTTGGTGTTTTGCGGAAAAAAGATATCCGCAAAACCGGCAGGTGAGCAAATGCCCCGCCTGCCCGCCTTATTGATGATCGAGCCGCCGATCAGGCCGCCGTTGGTGCGTGTGCCGCCAGAAGTTCCTGACGGGTGATCCAGCCGCCGCCCATTACCCGGTCGCCGGCATAGAAAACGCCCGCCTGCCCCGGTGCGATGCCAAACTGCGGGTCGTGCAGTTCGATGCGGGCAGCACCCGGCCCTTCGGGGTAGATGGTGGCCGGGGCCGGTGCCATGGCAGAACGCAGTTTGACTTCGACCTCGACCCCGTTCGGGTCAATCGCGTCACCATCAAGCCAGTTCAGTTCCTTGACATAGACCATCTGGATCGCAAGGGCCGATTTCGGGCCGACCACGACCTGCCGGGTTTCGGGCAGGAGTTTGACGACATAAAGCGGTTCGGCCGTGCCACCGATGTTCAGACCGCGCCGCTGGCCGATGGTGTAATGGATCAGGCCGCGATGATCGCCCAGCACATTGCCATCAAGATCAACGATCTGGCCCGGTTCACCGGCTTCGGGGCGAAGCTTTTCGACCAGACGGGCATATTTGCCATCCGGGACAAAGCAGATGTCCTGACTGTCGGGCTTGTCGGCGACTTCAAGGCCGAATTTGGCGGCAAGCGCACGGGTTTCGGCCTTGCTCATCAAATGGCCCAGCGGGAAGCGCAGGAAATCGAGCTGTTCCTGTGTCGTGGTGAACAGGAAATAGCTTTGATCGCGATTGGGATCGGCGGCACGGTGCAGTTCGGCATGGCCGTTGGCACCGAGTTTGCGCTGCACGTAATGGCCGGTCGCCATGCAATCGGCGCCAAGGTCATGTGCGGTTTCGAGCAGATCGCGGAATTTGACCGTCTGATTGCATTTCACGCACGGGATCGGGGTTTCGCCGCGCATATAGCTGTCGGCGAAATCATCGATCACTTCTTCGCGGAAGCGTGATTCGTAATCGAGCACGTAATAGGGAATGTCGATATCCTCGGCCACCTTGCGCGCATCATAGATATCGCGCCCGGCACAGCAGGATTTGGCACGTGACGGCGCATTGGCCCCCATATCGTAAAGCTGAAGGGTAATGCCGACCACGTCATAGCCTTCGGACTTCAGAAGGGCCGCAACGGCGGAGCTATCGACCCCGCCCGACATGGCAACAACCACGCGGGTATCTTTTGGGGCTTTGTCAAAGCCAAGAGAGTTCATTTTTCCCACCCATCCGCGGGTCAAGGCCGCGGCGACAAGAAGTTGATGTAAAATAGCGATGGGTGGCGTTCAAACCACCCGTGAATTCATGTTGGGGCACATATAAGGCATCTGCGCCTATTTTGCCAGATCAAGCCCCATCTGCCAGAAATCGGCTTCAAGGCGGCTTGCCCTGGCGAAGATTTCCGTGAGGCCTGCGATCCTTGCATCCCCCCCGCGGGTTTGCGCGGTATGTTCCAGAAGATCGATTTCGGCCTTTGCCACGTCCTGGAATTCGGTCGAGGCATACATCTCGATCCAGGGGCGGTACGGATTTCCATCCAGCCTTGTATCAGAACTTGCCATCAGGCGGTTTGCGATTTCGGCATAGCCAACCATACAGGGCATCAGGGCGACCTGAAGATCAACCACATCGCCCCGTGCCCCGCAATCGAGCACATAGCGGGTATAGGTGATGCAGGCGCGGGATTCTGGCTCTGCCACGATATCGGCCTCGGACAGGCCCCAGCCTTTGCAGAAATCGAGATGCAAACTCATTTCCATATCAAGGATCGCATGGACGGTGCCGGAAAACTGGCGCATGGCACGGAGATCATCGGCCTTGTAGGTCGCAAGCGCATAGGCACGCGCGAACTGGATCAGGAACAGGTAATCCTGAATGAGGTAGTGCTTAAAGGCGGCTTCGGGCAGGGTTCCGTTGCCAAGCTGTTTGACGAAATCGTGGCAGACATAGCTTTGCCATGCATCGGGGGCGTTGGCGCGCAGTCGGCCAAACAGGCTTTGGGCCGGGATGATATCGGTGAAGGTGTCGGTCATGGTTGTCAAAGCCCCTGCCCGTGGTGATGCCAAAATACGGATAAAACAAAGCCAGCCTGCGGAAGGATCCGGGCTGGCTTTTATCGATGCGGGTTCTGCTGTCTGGATTCCCGCCTTCGCGGGAATGACGTGTTAGCAGATGACCCAGGTCCTAATCGTCGCGTTCATCGATCCATGCCATCTGGATGGCTTCGAGGATCTTCTCGTTCGATTTCGCGGGATCGTCGTCAAAGCCGTCAAGTTCACAGATCCATTTATGCAGATCGGTGTAACGCAGATTGACGTTATCCTTGTCGGGATGGGCTTCTTCGAGCTCGATCGCGATATCCTGAATATCTGTCCAGCGCATGGGTGTCCCCCTTTTGGCTTGGGCGGAAATTTCGGTGTTACTTGTCGACCATCATGTTGCGCGTGGCAGACGGCAGCATGACGCGAAGCCCGTCGAGCTCGTCGCTCATGATGATCTGGCAGCCAAGGCGCGAGGTTTCGGTCAGGCCGAATGCGAGGTCAAGCATGTCTTCCTCGTCTTCGCTTGGCTCGTCAAGTTTGTCAAACCAGCTATCGTCAACAACGACATGGCAGGTCGAGCAAGCGAGTGATCCTTCGCAGGCACCTTCAAGGTCGATGCCATTCTTGTGGGCAGCTTCCAGAACGGACAGACCGTCGGCAACGTCAAATTCCTTTTCGGTGCCATCGGGTTCAACAAAAACGATCTTAGGCATCTGTGCCTTTCTCCTCGGTAATACTTTTTCGTTCGATCTCTGGTCCGACCTGACCTTGGCGGTTGCACGGGACAATCGCCGCAGTTGGCCGGTTTGTCAATTATGTCTGGCCCCTAATTCACCTGATCGACATTGCGACCGGCAAGGGCCTGACGGATACGGGCGTCCATACGGGCCTCGGCAAAGGGCCGCGATGCGTCTTCAAGCGCCTCGGCCTGTTCGTTGATAAGGTCGCGATCCTCGCCCGACATGGCGGCTTCGAGTTTGGCAATCGCGCCTGCGATATTGTCTTCGTCCTCCGGCGTCAGAAGCGCACGGTCAGCATTCATCGCGGCCTGCACGGCAAGCACATTGCGGCGTGCCTCCACCCGGGCTTCGGTCAGGAGGCGCATTTCCATATCCTCGCGGGCATGGACCATGCTTTCGCGCAGCATGTTGGCCATATCAAGCTCGTTAATCCCATAGGTCGGCTTGACGGCGACTTCCTGTTCGGTGCCGGTGGTTTCTTCACGTGCCGATACGGTCAGAAGGCCGTCGGCATCGACATTGAAGGTTACCTTGATGCGTGCAGCACCAGCCGCCATTGACGGAATGCCGGTCAGGGCAAAGCGCGCAAGCGAGCGGCATTGATCAACCATTTCGCGTTCACCCTGCACCACATGGATCATCATGGCCGACTGGCCATCCTGATAGGTGGTGAATTCCTGTGCCTTGGCCACCGGGATCGGGGTATTGCGGTCAATGACCTTTTCGACAATCCCGCCCATGGTTTCAAGACCGAGCGACAGCGGGGTGACATCAAGCAGAAGGTTGTCGGAGCCACCTGTCAAAGCCTCTGCCTGAAGGGCAGCGCCAAGGGCGACGACTTCGTCCGGGTCGATATCGGAAAGCGGGTCCTGTTCGAACAGATCGGCCACGGCCTTGCGTACGGCGGGCACACGGGTCGAACCACCGACCAGCACCACGCCCTTGACGTCATCGGCCAGAATATCGGCGTCATCAAGGACCTGTTCGGTGATCGCAATCGTGCGTGATACCAGCTTGGCGATCATGGCATCGAATGCGGCACGGGTGACCGTATGGGTCGTGTCCGAACCGCCAAGCGAGACGGTGACGCTGGTTTCATCGGCATCGGTGAGCGCCTCTTTGACCTTGCGCGCGGTTTTAAGCAGGCGTTTGGCATCCGACGCATCAAGATCATCGGTGGTGCCGCCGCTTTTACGTTCGGCCAGAAGATGTTCGGCAATGGCGTGATCGAAATCATCACCGCCAAGGGCGGCATCACCGCCGGTTGCCTTCACCTGGAAGACGCCCTTTTGCATTTTAAGCAGGGAAATATCGAACGTGCCGCCGCCAAGGTCATAGACGGCATAAAGGCCCTCTGCGCCGTTATCAAGGCCATAGGCAAGGGCGGCCGCGGTTGGCTCGTTCACCAGACGCAGGACTTCGATCCCGGCCAGACGGGCGGCATCCTTGGTTGCGGTGCGCGCACCATCATCGAAATAGGCCGGAACGGTGATGACCGCCTTTTCAACCGGTTTGCCAAGGCTTTCCTCGGCCCGCGCGCGCAGGGCACGCAGGATATCAGCCGATACTTCCACCGGGGTCAGGACGCGGTCACCGACATTGAGCCGCACCATCATCGGTTCACCCGATTTTGCCGCGTCCTCGGCCGGGACTTCGACATGATAGGGCAGCGTGCCGGCAATCGATTTGACATCGGCAATGCCGCGCCCCATCAGGCGTTTGACCGACGATACGACGCGATCGGCATTATCGTTGATCTGATCACGGGCCGCCTCGCCCACCACCGGATCGGCATCCGCGCCATAATAGACGACGGACGGCACGATGGCATTGCCACCGGATGTATCGCGGAGCACTTCGGGTTTTTCATCGTTCGAGATCGCGACGACGGAATTCGTCGTGCCCAGATCGATACCAACGGCAAGCTGGCGTTCATCTTCGTGGGGCAGCGGCGTCTGGCCCGGTTCGTGGATCTTTAGCAAAGCCATGAATTCTATCCGTTCTTTTTAAATGATCAGGCGGCGGCAAGACGCGATTTCTTCGCGCGCGCTTCCTCGGTCATTTTCATCAGGTATCTAAGCCGGGTTGTCAGTTTTTTGGCCCGGTCATATGCGTTCTGTTCAAGCGCCTCGGCGACGTCCTTTTCACACGCGCGGGCGGCCTTGCGGGTATCCTTGATCATGGCGTCGACCGCATTGCGATCATCGGCATCATGCAGGGCCTCGCGCATTTCCATGGCTTCCATCAGAAGCTCCGGATCGTTGACCGTGTGCCCCTCGCCGCCTTCGGGTTCGTGACCCGCCAGACGCATAAGATATTCCGCACGCGCCACAGGATTTTTGAGGGTTTCGAACGCACCATTCAGCGTTGCGGCCTGCTGTGACGACAGGGCCTGCTCGCGGGCGGATTTCGATGCGAAGCGGTCGGGATGCAGCAGTTGCTGCTGCTTAAGGTACGTTGCCTCGATCGCGTCAACATCGATCAAGAAGGTGCGTTCCAGGCCAAAGCGCGTGAAATGGTCAAGCTGGCCGGGGGGCTGGATGGCATTGCAGGTGTCGCAAAACAGGGCTGATGCCTCGACCGGGCCCTTGCAGGACCAGCAGACTTTATGCTGCGGCTGTTCTGCGGTGCGCGTTTCTGAGGTACCGGTGTTGCTCACGCTATGCACTTTCGAGATTTAAAAACAAACGACAAAACGAATAAAGACGGACGTCAGATGCCGGAAAATAAGGCCAACAATAACGGCGACCGCCCTTTTGTCAGTCGATGGCCCCGACGATATCGGTCGATATCACCGGGGCCATGACAGTCAGAAAGCAGGGAAAACCCGGCGGGCCGTCAGACGTGGAAGGATTCCCCGCAGCCGCAACGCCCCTTTTCATTGGGGTTACGGAACACGAAACCTTCTTCCATCTTGTTGACCTCGTAATCCATCTCGGTGCCAAGCACGAACATGATGGCTTTTGGGTCAATCAGAAGCTTCACGCCATCCTCCAGCTCGACGACTTCTTCGAAGCCCGATGCATCATCTGCATATTCAAGCGTGTAGGACAGACCCGAGCACCCTTTGCTGCGCACGCCAAGGCGGATGCCTTCGGACGGTTTGCCGCGGCTATCAAGCAACGCCTTGATATGAACAAGCGCCTCCGGGGTGACACTGATCGGGGACGGTAATGCCATAGTCTTCTCCTGAATTCCCGAAAACGACGGGGTCGTGAAGCTGCTTATTCAGCAGCTTCGACTTCGCCCTGACCGTTTTTGGTTTTGTAGTCGGCGATCGCTGCCTTGATGGCATCTTCTGCCAGGATCGAGCAGTGAATCTTCACCGGCGGCAAAGCCAGTTCTTCGGCGATCTGCGAGTTCTTGATCGAACCGGCTTCGTCAAGCGACTTGCCCTTGACCCATTCGGTGATCAGCGAGCTTGACGCAATGGCCGAACCGCAACCGAACGTCTTGAACTTTGCATCTTCGATGATCCCGTCTGCGGTCACCTTGATCTGCAATTTCATGACGTCGCCACAGGCCGGTGCACCGACCAGACCGGTACCGACAGACGTTTCGTTCTTGTCCATCGAACCGACATTGCGCGGGTTTTCGTAATGGTCGATCAGCTTTTCACTATAAGCCATGGTAAAAGTCCTCCTAAAAGTCCTGTTTCTCTCTCACGAGAAGGAATAGTTCGTTACGCTTAGTGTTCGGCCCACTCGATCGACTTGATGTCGATGCCTTCCTGGGCCATTTCCCAAAGCGGGCTCATTTCACGCAGGCGTTCGACAGCGACACAGATCGAGTCAATCGCCTGATCAAGCTCTTCGCGGGTGGTATAGCGACCGATGCCGATACGAAGCGAGGTATGGGCGAGTTCTTCGTCAACACCCAGCGCACGCAGAACGTATGACGGCTCCAGCGACGCCGAGGTACATGCCGAACCCGACGAGACCGCAATGTTCTTGATGTCCATCAGAAGGCTTTCGCCTTCGACATAGGCAAAGGAAACATTGAGGTTGCCGGCAACGCGCTGCGTTTCATCACCGTTCAGGTAAATGTCGGCAAGGCGGTCACGGAAACGCTTCATGGTGTAGTCACGCAGTTCCATGATGCGGGCATTTTCTTCGGCCATTTCGTTCATGGCGATGTCGCAGGCCTTGCCCAGACCAACGATCAGCGGGGTCGGCAGCGTACCGGAACGCATGCCGCGTTCCTGACCACCACCGGTGATCTGTGCGATGACGCGAACGCGCGGACGACGACGGACATAAAGCGCACCAATGCCTTTCGGGCCATAAATCTTGTGGCCGGAAATCGACATCAGGTCGATTTTCATCTCGTCAACATCGAGCGGAATCTTGCCAACTGCCTGCGCACAATCGGTATGGAAGAACACACCACGTTCGCGGCAGATTTCGCCGATTTCCTTCAGCGGCTGGATCACGCCGATTTCGTTGTTGACCGCCATGACGGACACAATCGCGGTTTCGTCGGTGATCGCGGCTTTCAGCTGCTCAAGATCGATCAGGCCGTTATCCTTGACGCCAAGATAGGTAACTTTGAAACCTTCCTGTTCAAGGTGACGGGCACTGTCGAGCACGCATTTATGCTCGGTCACGACCGTGATCAGGTGCGGCTTTTTCTTGCCGTAAAACTTCATCACGCCTTTGAGCGCAAGGTTGTTCGACTCAGTCGCACCCGAGGTGAAAATGATCTCTTTGGACGAGGCGCCAATGATCTTGGCGACCTGGTCACGTGCGACCTCGACCGCATCTTCCGCTTCCCAGCCAAAGCTGTGGTTGCGCGAATGCGGGTTACCGAACTTCTCGGTGAAGTACGGCAGCATGGTTTCCACCACGCGCGGATCGGTCGGCGTCGTTGCCTGGTAATCCAGATAGATCGGCTTTGCTTTAAGCTCGTTCATAGTTAAGGCTTCCTCACTCACTCTTTGTCAGGCAGCGTGGCGCGCACTTTTCTTACGCACTGCATTGCCCCGCATCCGGCTCCAAACGCGGATAAATGTATCAATCTCGTCATTGGTGGTTTCCAGTCCCAGACTGACCCTTATGGCCGATCCGGCATCGGTAACCCCCATTTCCTTCAATACGTGGCTTTCACGTACCTTGCCTGATGAACAGGCTGATCCCGAACTGATCGCAATCCCTGCAAGATCCATGGCCATCACCTGGGTTTCCCCCGGCATGCCCGGCAGGATCAGGCAACTGGTATTGACCAGTCGATCCGTTCCTTTTCCGGCAATCAGAAGTTCGGGGGCTTCTGATACCAAAACCGTTTCCAGACGATCACGCAAATCGCGAATATCGTCCATTTTCGACCGGGTGGTTTCGCACCGTTCGGCCGCAGCGCCAAAGCCTGCGATCCCGATGGTATTTTCCGTACCACCCCGTCGGTATTTTTCCTGCCCGCCGCCGCGGATTTGCGGCACCAGCATCACACCGGGCGCAATCGCCAGCGCACCAACCCCTTTGGGGCCGCCGATCTTATGGGCCGAAATCGACACCATATCGACCAGAAGCTGGCCCATATCGACCGGCATGCGGCCCAATGCCTGAACGGCATCGCAATGGACCTTTGCACCATATTCACGCGCCAGAAGGCCGACTTTGGCCACCGGCTGAATGACGCCGGTTTCATTGTTGGCCAACATCACCGAAACCAGAACCTTTTGCCCCGCATCGGATGCGGCGCGCAGCATGGTTTCAAGAGCGGCCAGATCAATGACGCCATTGGCATCAACCGGAATGCGTTTCGCATCAGACCGTGCCTCGATCACCGAGGGATGTTCGACCGCACTGGTAAATACGGTGACATCCTCAAGCCCGTTCAGGGCCAGATTGTTGGCCTCGGTACCGCCGCTTGTGAAAATCACGCGTTCGGCGTCACCACCAACCAGATCGGCGATCCGGCGACGGGCATGATCGACAATCTTGCGCGCCGCACGGCCGGATGCATGGACCGATGACGGGTTACCCGCGACTTCCATCGCCGCATGCATTGCCTGCCGTGCTTCGTGGCACAGCGGCGCGCTTGCGTTGTAATCAAGGTAAACCGGGTTGATCATCAGTTTAAAATCATCCTTATTCGCATTCTCTTATTCTGCCCTCGATATAGAGGACAAGTTACTGGGCTGCAACCTGGCTCGGCTCTTTGATTTTCGTGGTCCGCGGCTCGAACATCCGGGTCGATCCGGAAACACGGCGATCCACAACGTCGGCCAGGCTGACAGAGGCCAGATAAAGATAAATCTGGTTGCCAAGTTCTTCCCATAATTCATGGGTCAGACAACGGCCCTGATTGGATTTGCAGCCCTTTGGCGATCCCGATTTGCACCGGGTTGCGCGGATCGGCTCGTCCACGGCGAGGATCACATCGGCAATCCGGGTATCCTCGGCGGTGCGGGCCAGCAGATAACCGCCACCCGGACCACGCACGGAACGGACAAGCCCGCCTTTGCGCAATTTGCCAAAAAGCTGTTCCAGATAGGACAGGGATATTTCCTGACGGTCCGCAATATCGGCAAGCGCGACCGGTCGGTCCCTGCTGCTATCAGCGAGATCGACCATCGCCATCACGGCATAGCGGCCTTTTGTACTCAGCTTCACGGTTCGTCCTCCTACCTGTCGATCAAGACCCGAACTGTCGGGAAATGATCACAAGCTCTGTATTTCCTTTATGGGCGATCAACATGTCGATTTGATGCCCCTGTCTGTACCCGCCCGATTTCGGCCGGGCCAAAATCATTCGGATGCCGCGACAATCCGCGGCTTTGCCGGTTTATCCGCACCGGCAGCAGCGCCTGCCCTGTCGGCTTCGAGGGCGGCAACCTGATTGCGCAGCGTCTGGACTTCGCGGCCCAATTCTTCAAGAGCGCGGGCAACCGGATCGGGCAGATCGCCCAGCGGCGTGCCATAGGCACAGAAACGATCATCTTTTTCCCGACGCACGATGCGGGCGGGGATACCGACCACGGTCGCACCTTCGGGGACTTCGGACAGCACGACGGCGTTGCCACCAACACGCGCATTCTTGCGGACAATGAACGGACCAAGGATCTGCGCGCCAGAACCGACAATCACACCATCCTCAAGCGTCGGGTGACGTTTCAGCCCACGCTGGCCGTCGCTATTGACACTGGGCGATGTCCCGCCAAGGGTTACCCCCTGATACAGGGTGACATCATCGCCAATCTCGGCGGTTTCACCAATCACGACACCCATGCCGTGGTCGATGAAGAACCGTTTGCCGATGGTCGCACCGGGGTGAATTTCGATCCCGGTCAGCCAGCGCAAAATCTGTGACAGGAAGCGTGCAGTTAAACGAAAACCGCGCTTCCACAGCCAGTTTGTGCCACGATATCCCATGATTGCATGAAACGCCGGATAGCTGATCACGACTTCCCAGCGGGAACGCGCCGCAGGATCACGGGCGATCATCGCGTCTATTTCCTGACGAATTAGCTTGAACATCGGGCTGTCCACTGTGTAATTAGTAGCTTCGATTCCCGGCAGCCGACATCGTTGCCCGCTTGCGCGAACCGCGCAAAACGGACAGCAATGATGCCATCGGGTTAGCCGGAATATAGGATAACCGAGTAACCTGGTCAAGTATTTGCCCAAAGCAATTTATGCACAAAAACGAAAAAACCTACAAAAATACTCGGATATATTCTTCACTCACCCCATTCCATTCGTGGACAGGAGCAGTCTGATCCATGCCTGAGGTCATTTTTAACGGCCCCGAAGGCCGCCTTGAAGGTCGCTATCACCACAATGGCGCAGACGATTCGCCCATTGCGCTTATTCTTCATCCGCACCCCCAGCAAGGCGGAACGATGAACAACAAGCTGTGCTTTAACATGTTCAACATGTTCAAGGATCGCGGCTATTCGGTCATGCGTTTCAATTTCCGCGGTGTCGGACGCTCGCAGGGCGTTTATGACCAGGGGATCGGCGAATTGTCGGATGCGGCATCCGCACTCGACTGGATGCAGACCTATAACGCCAATGCCCGCGCAACCTGGGTTGCCGGTTATTCGTTCGGTTCGTGGATCGGCATGCAGCTTTTGATGCGCCGCCCGGAAATCGACGGCTTTATTTCGGTCGCAGCCCCGGCCAGTGAATATGACTTCACCTTCCTGGCCCCCTGCCCGTCATCCGGGATCATGATCCACGGGTCGCACGATACCAACATTCCACTGTCATCGGTCAACAAGCTTGCCGACAAGCTGAATGCCCAGAAAGGCATCGAAGTTGATATGTGCACCATCGAAGGTGCCGATCATTACTTTGCCAAGCAGCAGGACGAAGTGATCAAGAAAACGGTCGCCTATCTGGACAAGCGCAACGCGTAATCGCGCAACGCCAGCCCAAAAGACCAAAGGCCGCCTGATCAGGCGGCCTTTTTGCTGTGATAAAGCTTTCCACCCCGGCACGGTTCCGGCACACCGGTTGTCCCCGGAAAGCTTAGCGGCAGATCGCACAGGTGGCGCACCGCCAGATAGCCAAAACATTCGGCTTCTACCGCATCGCCATCCCAATCAAGTTCATCGACAGATCGCACCGGCACGCCGAGCCGGTTGTTTAATTGCGCCATCAGATAGTCATTGTGCCGCCCGCCCCCGCAGACAAACCATTGCAAAGGGGCTTCGGGCAGATGATTAACGCCTGCGACGATTGCTGCCACCGTGCATTGCGCCAGTGTTGCCGCCCCATCGGCAACGCCAAGCTTTGCCTCGGCCACCAATCCATCAATGCGAAGTGCCATATCCTCGCGATCAAGCGATTTGGGCGGGATACGGTCGAAATACGGGTCTTCGAGAAATCTGACCTCGATCATCGGGTCCGGCAGGCCGGATGCGGCGGTTGCACCATTCAGGTCAACCGGTGTGCCGGTATGGCGCAGCATCCAGTCATCAATCCGCGCATTGCCGGGGCCGCAATCAAAGGCCAGCAGTTCTTCGTCCGGGCCGATCCATGTCACATTGGATACCCCACCGATATTCAGAACCGCAACCGGCATATCAACACCGGCACTTTTCATCAGTGCCGCATGATAAACCGGCGCCAGCGGCGCGCCTTCACCCCCGGCGGCAACATCGGCCAACCTGAAATCGGCAACAACCGGAATGCCGGTTTTTTCGGCCAGCATATCGGGTGTGCCGATCTGGCGCGTGATCCCCGATGCCGGTTCATGAAACACGGTCTGACCATGAAACCCAATCACACCGATTTCAGATGCGGAAATCGCCGCACGATCCAGCAACATATTAACGGCATCAACATGCACAAGCGTCAGATCGTCGGCCACGACATGTTCGGTATTGGTGGCACTGCGATTGCCAAAGCAGGCGCGCATGCGTTCGCGCAATTCGGGGCTGTAAGGCACGAAAACGGCATGACCGGTGCGCCGGACGTCGACGCCATCGGTTTCAATCAATGCCGCATCCACCCCGTCAAGGGATGTGCCGCTCATCATGCCGATGGCCTTGATCCAGTTCTTTTGCGCGTTTACCACCGCCATCATACTCGCTTTAATTGCAATTCTAAATTATCGTCTATCAGGCAGCATAAAGAATAGCGCGCCCACAGCGTCAAATCCACATCTGTACAAACTACGGAATTCCCGTATAATGAACTTTGAATGGGACACAGAGAAAGACGCCCGCAACCGCCAGAAACATGGCATAGGCTTTGATTATGCCTGCCATATTTTTGCTGATCCCAATCGTCTGGAACACGCGCAGTCCCGCAATGGCGAAGACAGATGGCAAATACTGGGGCAGATCGAAAATGGCGTATTCGTCGTCATTACGCATGACAGAGTGACACGCGAAGGCATTGAAGTCATCCGGATCATCTCGGCACGCAAGGCAACCAGCTATGAACGACAATATTACTTCAAAAACCGTTCTCAATTTTGAAAACCCGCCGAAACTGTCGCGTGATGACAGAGCGCGCCTTGATGCCATGGACGATAACGCCATCGCGCAGGCAGCAAGTGATGATCCCGACAATCCTGTGCTGACATATGACGAGTTACAGGAATTTCGCCCCGTCTCGGACGCCAGAGAAGTAAGGCTGAAGCTAAAACTGACGCAGGAAGCGTTTGCAAAACGTTTTCACATTCCGGTCGGAACGCTGCGTGACTGGGAACAGCATCGAACAGAACCCGACACAACAGCACGCAGTTTGATCAAACTGATAAGCGTTGCACCGGACCTTGTTGAAAGCGTCCTTGCGCAGGATAAATCCCCTCAGAACACATAACCCAACGTCGCCACGGGTTTCATGGATCGAGCGCGTTGCCCTGCCGGGGAAGAATGTGCTAGATCATCGCGTCCGCCCTTTGGGGTGCTCGTATTTTTACACTCACAACCAACATAGCGCAAAAACCATGACTGAACTGAAGTCTGATTTTCTCCGCGTCATGAATGACCGCGGTTACATCCACCAATGTACTGATCTTGAAGGGCTTGATGCCTATGCGTCAGAAAAAAAGGTGGTGTGCTATGTGGGCTATGATTGCACTGCAGACAGCCTGCATGTCGGGTCGCTTGTTTCGATCATGATGCTGCGCTGGTTGCAAAAAACCGGCCATAAGCCGATTGTCCTGATGGGCGGCGGTACGACCCGCGTTGGCGATCCGACCGGCCGCGATGATGCCCGTCCGGTTCTGACCGATGAAATCATTGCCGCCAACATGGCCGGGATCAAAAAGGTCTTTCAGCAGTTCCTGACCTTTGGCGATGGCCCGACCGATGCGGTCATGGTCAACAATGCCGACTGGCTGGACAAGATCAATTACATCGAATTCCTGCGTGATTTCGGGCGTCACTTCTCGGTCAACCGGATGCTGAGCTTTGATTCCGTCAAGCTGCGTCTGGAACGTGAACAGTCGCTGAGCTTCCTTGAATTCAACTACATGATTCTGCAGGCCTATGACTTTGTCGAACTGCAGCGCAAATATGGCTGTGTTCTGCAGATGGGCGGTTCGGACCAGTGGGGCAATATCGTCAATGGCGTCGAGCTTGGCCGTCGCGTTGATGACAGTGCGCTGTTTGGCCTGACCACGCCGCTTATGACCACCGCATCGGGTGCGAAGATGGGCAAGACGGCATCGGGTGCGGTGTGGCTGAACGAGGAACGCCTGTCGGCCTATGACTATTACCAGTTCTGGCGTAACAGCGAAGATGCCGACGTCATCAAGTTCATGCGCCTGTTTACCGAGCTGTCGCTTGAACAGATCGAAGAATACGCAAAGCTTGAAGGTTCGGATATCAACGAAGCCAAGAAGATTCTGGCATTCGAAGCCGTCAAGCTGTGCCGCGGTGAAGAAGCCGCCCTTGCGGCAGCGGAAACCGCGCGCAAGACGTTTGAGGAAGGCGTTCTGGCCGACGATCTGCCGACTGTCGAAGTTCCGAAATCGGAAATCGAGGCCGGTATTCCGGCATTTGATCTGTTCCGTCGGGCCGACCTTGTCAAATCGGGCGGTGAAGCGCGTCGCCTGATCAAGGGTGGCGGGGCCAAGATCAATGACGAGAAAGTCGATGATGAAAACATCACCATTGGCGGTGATGCCATCAATGCCGATGGCGTCATCAAGCTTTCGGCGGGCAAGAAGCGCCACGTTCTGATCAAGCCGGTCTAAGCAGGTCACGTTCAAACACGTGCTAGAATACAAAAGGCCCCGGACATTTCCGGGGCCTTTTTTGATGGGACCAGTTGCTTGCCAACCTTAACCGGGTTCAGCCCCGGTGATCAGATTGCGGAACACGCCGGGCACAAAGGTCGATAGCGGATTGACCGTGACTTCGGGGTCATCAAGCGCACCTTCGATGGTATAGGTCGGGGCGAAAATACCCCCGCCTTCCTCGCCCACCAGCAAATCGCCCAGAAGCGGGATCGCGCCAAGGGCAGAGTTCAGCGAATAGATCGGCACGATTGATCCCGCCAGCCGGATTTCGGATTTGGCCAGATCAATCGACCCATTGCTGGTGACGCCAACCGCCGATCCGTTGGCGGCGAATTTGCTAAGCGAGAGCACATCATTGGCATAGGTGAAATCGCCGTTCAGTTCGGAAAACGCAATCCCATTCCCGCCCAGCACATCGGCAAGCCCGGTAAGCGACGCAGCACCAAGCACGCGGGCGGCAAGCGGTGCGTTCACCGCACGGAAGGCGGTAATATTGACCTTGCCGGTGAAGGGTTGCGACCATGTGCTGTCATCGACCGTGCCCTCGATGGTCAGTGCCCCGCCCAGCAGGTTTTCATAAAGATCGACTGCACGCAGGAACTTGCCCGCATCGTCGCTGGTCAGGCGAACGTTACGCGTTTTCGGGTCCTTGCGTTCGACCTGGGCAAAGACATTCGCCCGATCCCCCATCGTTCCGTTCAGGACCAGACCATCCCATTCGTCACCAACAACGTGAATGGAACCGTCAATTTCATCGATCAATTCACCATTGGCCATGATCAGCTGATCGATGGACAGGAAGATATCGGTCCGCCCGCCGGTCCGGGATGCATTTTGGCCGATGCCACCGCTATTGGGGCTTTCGGCGGGGCCGGGTTCGCGCGGGGCATCGTCATCACCGACAAGCCATGGCTGGGCATCGGCCTGCCGGGCGTTGATTTCAATTTCACGGTTTTCGCCCGTCTGATGCAAAAGGATCGATCCATCGCGCAGAACCGGACGTTCGCCCTTGATCAGGAAGTCGGCTGCTTCGAGGCGGATATCCATCGCCTCGAAATCCCCTGCCGGGTTTGCCGTTTTTTCCGAACCGTCCGTTGGCTTATCTTCGACAAACGGACGCAGATCAAACTGCTTGCCCTTCAGGTCGACCAGAAGTTTGCCGCCCTGATCAACCGTAATGGCGCCTGTAATCGCAAGGTTTTCGCGGAAGCGCGTATCGGTCAGATTAACCGTGAATTTATCCGCAATCGGGCTGTCACCGCGCCAGCGCCCCTTGGCCTTGGCGACCAGTTCGGGTGCCATCAGATCAAAAGACCGGACTTCGCCCGCGCCATTGGCCTTGACGGTCAGATCAAACGCAAGGCTGGCATCCTGCCCCGGCGTTTTATGATAATCGACCATATCAAGCGCAATATCAGCCGCAGACAGGCTGGTCTGCGCCTTGATGGCGACCTCGTTGCTGCGCAGATGTTCGATGGTGACCTTGCCGGTCGCGACACCGCTCAGATAGGGATCGGCGGCAAAACCGACCTGCTCCAGCGCGGCGAGATCAAGATCGCCTTCAAGGTCATAGTGGCTGATGACGGGGGTATCGTCGGCAAAGCTTTCGACCCATTTGATGTTGGTTCGTCCCTTGCCAATCGCGGCCTCGCCCGACAGTTCGAGACCCTTGGTATTGACCTGCAATTCAAAGGTGCCATCGGAAATATCAAGGTCGCGGAACGCATCGGTAATTGCGGCATTTTCGATGCGTGAAGCGGCTGCGACCTCGACATCGTCAAACGACAGATCCTTTAACAACGGGAAATGCAGCTTCACACGGGTTGCCTGCTCCCCTTCGATCTGTGCCGGATCGATACCGAGCTGTGTGGCAAAACCAAGCGGTTCTTCATCGATCATTTCAAGCGCATTGCGCGCACCACCATGGGCGACGATTTCGAAATCGGCCATTTCGCTGTCGGTATCGAGCTGCGAGAAAACAAGCGTTGCCTCGTCAACGACGATCCCGTCGGCTTCGCCCTCATTAACAAAGATGCTGAAGCTTGACTGATCAAACTCCGCCCGGCCGCCTGCGCCCAGAACCGATGGCATATCGCCAAGGTAATGCACGGTAACGCCGGTCATGTTCATTTCGCCGTCCAGATGATCGACGATGATATTTCCGGTTTCGTCCTGATGCAGTCTGGTGCGCAGTTCGGCCTGATGAACGATGCCCTCGGTCAGGTTTTCAACCACCCATGTCCGCGCATTGTCGCCAACGGTTTCGGGCCACAATTGCGGCAGGTCGTTGGTCCGGACGTCGGTTGCCGTTGCGGTAATATCGATGGCCCACTGGCCAAGCGGATTTATTGCCTGCCCTTTGAGCACGGCGGCGGTTTCACCGGCTTCGATCCGGACATCGTCAAAGCTTAGCCGACCGGGCACGAAGCTTAAGCCCACCTTGCCACCTGTGACGTGATAGGCCGCGACCATTGGGGCGGGAAGATCGACCCGGCCCACACCAAAGTCAAGATCGGTGCCAAGCTCGATGACACTGCCATCCGCGCCAAGCTTTGCCGTAAGCCTGCCGGATACCGGGACATCAACCCCGGCCAGATCAATAAACGTATCCGATATGCTGGTCAGGTTTGACGGGATGACTTCGCCAATATCGGCCACCATGTCGATTTCCTCGACCCGGCTGTCATATTCGGCCGTGACATTGACATCGGTTGATACCAGTCCGGCATTGACCTTCATCGTTGCTTCGGCGTGAATGCCCATCGGTTTGCGTGACAGACGGATATCGGCAGATGGTGCCGCCCAGACGAGATCAAGGGCCTCGTCCCATACTTGAAGATCCGCGCCAGATACGCCGAAGCTTTCGAAATAGGCGGCGGCGGGAAAATCGGCCATCTCGCCCGACAGGATCGCGACAATTTCGCGCATCGCCGCACTGCCATCGCGAATACCGCGTTGCGCATCGCTAAGCGATTGATCAGGTTCGGTCCCGGTGCCTTCCGAGGGCGACGGCAGGGGCATATTCACGCCCGGCTGTTCGGCATTGTTGCCGCTGGCATCACCGGATGCCGGGGCACCCGGATTGTTTTGTGCCGGTTCTGGCGCTGTTTCGGGTTCAGGTTCTTTTTTGGGATCTGTTTTGAAATCGGGGACTGGCAGGGATTGCGGCGGGGTTTCGGCTTCGGCCTGCCCTTCGGGGTTATAGCCGATATCGATCTGGCCGTTGGCGTGCCGGACCAGCCGCAATTTCGGTGCGATCAGGTTCAGTTCCCGCAGGGCCAGAACCCCGTCAAAAAGCGCCTTGCTGGAAAACACCACGTCGGCCTCTGGCACATGGAGCATTTCACTTCCTGCCCCGTCGCGCACCGACACATCCTGAAGACGGATATCAAACCGTTCTTCCCATCCGCGCCAGAACAGGACCATGTCGCCGACTTCGAATTTTGTGTCACCGCTGCTTTCATTCAGTTCGGCAACGACATAAGGCACGAGACGATGCAGGGAAACCGGGCCCTGCGCGATGCGCCAGACCAGAACACCGGCGAAAACGCCGACAAACAGGATCACGGCCGCAAGAAACAGCCCACACCAGCCAGTAAAGATTTTGATGCGACGCACCTGCCTAAAGATCCCGAATTTGCGATGCCATGAATGACATTTCCAATCAATGTAACAACGCCGTCAAGCCAATGATGTTTCCCGGCCTGCGAAAAACCCAATAAATGTAAACTGATACTGTTTCCCTGTCCCCTTTTTGGTATCGTCGGGGGCATAAGGAAACCTTTCCGTGTCATGTCGCGTGCGTGGCCGGATGCCGGAGATATCCTGCGTTGCGTCACGAAGCCAAGGGATAGCCCGGTTTTACGTCCAAGAGCAATAACAAGAGCAACACAAGGAAAGCAAAAAGTGTCTCTTTCCTGGATTACGCCAGATTTGCCGAAACCCTTCGATACCGATCGTTGCAATAACGGTTTCGAAAGATGGTCTGCGCTTGCCGATCGCCCCGCTTTCGAGCATCTCGCACAACAGATTGGCGATATTGCGGCCAACAAACCAAAACGCGACGTTTTGGCCGCGATGTTTGGCAACAGCCCCTATCTTGGCAATCTGTGTCTGCGCGATCCCGATATCATCTGTCTGGTGTTTGATCAGGGGCTTGACGTTGCCTTTGACGCGGCCCTTGATCCGGTGCGCAAAAGTTCCGATGCAGCACAGACCGATCAGGCGACAACCATGATGATGGTACGCAAGGCAAAACGCCGGGCGGCCCTTGTGATTGCGATGGCCGATATCTGCAAGGCGTGGTCGCTTGATAAAATCACGAGCGCGATTAGCACCACGGCCGAAGTGACCCTTGAATTTGCATTGGCCCATTGCCTTTCGGCGACGGCAAAGCAGCGCAAATTCGACCTGCCCCATCCCGACGATCCGCTGCGCGATTGCGGGATTTTTGCGATTGGCATGGGCAAGCTTGGCGCCAAGGAGCTTAACTATTCATCCGATATCGACCTGATTTTCCTCTATGACCATGAGGTCGTCACCTATATCGACCATGATCGCCTGCAACAGGACCTTGTGCGCATGGTGCGCGATGTCACCCGCATCATGGAAGAACGCACCGGCGACGGGTATGTTTTCCGAACCGATCTGCGCCTGCGCCCCGATCCGGCATCCACCCCGCCGATCCTGTCGATGCTGGCGGCGGAAACCTATTACGAGACGGTCGGGCAGAACTGGGAACGCGCGGCAATGATCAAATCACGGATCGTTGCAGGCGATAAAAAATCAGGGGATATATTCCTTGAAATATTGCGCCCATATGTCTGGCGCAAGCATCTCGATTTCCTTGCGATCCAGGATATTCATTCAATCAAGCGCCAGATCAACGCCCATAAAGGCGGCAGCAAGGTCGTTATTCCCGGTCATAACATCAAGCTTGGCCGCGGCGGCATTCGCGAGATTGAATTTTTCGCCCAGACCCAGCAACTGATCTGGGGCGGGCGGGCCGTTGCGCTGCGTTGCAAGGCGACCTGTGATGCGTTGCGCGAACTGACCAAATTCGGGCAGGTGTCCGAACAGGTGCGCGATGAAATGCTGGCGGCCTATGAGTTTCTGCGCACGGTCGAACATCGTTTGCAGATGACAAACGACCATCAGACCCAGACCCTGCCTGAAACCGAGGAAGGGTTGCATGCGCTTTCGACCTTCCTTGGCTATGACACGCTTGATGGTTTCAAGGCCGATCTTTTGCATCACCTGCGCAAGGTCGAAAGCAATTATGCCGAATTGTTCGAAGACGATATTCCGCTTGCGGCAGCAGATGGAAACCTTGTCTTTACCGGCACGGAGGATGATCCTGAAACACTTGAAAATTTGCGCCATATGGGGTTCGAGAACCCGACCAATGTTTCGGTCACGGTGCGGGGTTGGCATCACGGGCGGTATCGCGCCACCCGGTCGCGGCGTGCGCGTGAAATCCTGACCGAACTGATGCCGACCCTTTTGAAGGCATTGTCGCAAACCACCAATCCGGACATGGCATTTCGGGCGTTTGACGAATTCCTGAAAGGTCTGCCTGCGGGGGTTCAGCTTTTCTCACTGGTGACGGCAAATCCGGAATTGCTGGAGCTTCTGGCACAGATCGCGGGCACAGCCCCGCGCATGGCCAAATATCTTGGGCGCAATGCCGGGGTGCTTGATTATGTTCTGATGTCGGGTTTCCACGACGAACTGCCCGATGCCGACACGATGCTCGATGAACTTAACACCCGGCTTGCGCGCGAGGATATGGTCGAAGACTGGCTTGATACCGCACGGCGCTGGGCGAATGATCAGAAATTCCGCATCGATGTCCAGACCATCCAGAACCGCCATACCCCGCATCAGGCAGGCCGGGCGCTTGCCGATGTGGCCGATGTGGCCATTCGGGCACTTTTCCCGCGGATTGCCGATGATTTTGCGCAAAAGCATGGCAAATTTGATGACGGCGGGCTTGCCGTCTTTGCGCTTGGCAAGCATGGCGGGCAGGAACTTTCGCCCGGTTCCGATCTTGATATGATCTTTGTCTATGAGGTGCCAGAGGATGCCGAGGAATCAAATGGCGAAAAGCCGCTTAGTCCCGGCCATTATTACATCCGGTTAAGCCAGCGTTACATCAACGCCCTTTCGGCACCGACAGCAGAAGGTGTGCTGTTTGAAACCGACCTTCGCCTGCGCCCCAGCGGCAACAAAGGTCCGCTTGCCACCCATTTCAAAAGTTTCGAGGCCTATCAGCTTAACGAAGCCTGGACGTGGGAGCATATGGCGCTAACGCGCCTTCGTGCGGTTTATGGCCCGCAAGCCCTGTGTGACAGGGTTATGGAAACCACCAATGCGGTCCTGCAAAAAAAGCGCAATCCCGATGATCTGCTGCGCGATGTTTATGACATGCGCAACCGCATGGATGCGGGCAAAGGCGATAGTCATCCCTGGGCGATCAAGATGCGGCGCGGCGGGCTGGTTGATCTGGAATTCATTGCGCAATATCTGCAACTGGCACATGCGCACACCCATCCCGAAATCCTGTCGCCGACCACGCGCGAGGTGTTCAAAAACCTTGGTGCTGCGGGCATTCTGGATGCCGAGGAAGCCACATTCCTTGCCAATGCCGGGTCGTTCTGGCTGGCACTGCAGGCGATCCTGCGCCTGACGACCGAGGGGCCGTTTGAGCCGAAAAATGCCAGCACCGATTTGCGGCGCATGCTGGCGCGCGCCGGGCAGTGCGATGATTTTGAGGCGCTTCAGATCAAACTTGATGAAACGGCAACACGGATCAAGGCCGTCTATGACCGGCTGATCACCGAACCGGCAGAAAAACTTCCGCCGCGTTCGGAATGACCAGAGTGATCCGGATGAATTGGCAATGCTTATAAGGCTTTGTAATTTGGTACGCAGATTTTGGCGAAACTTCCTGACATGGCTTTCCGAAGCCGGTCAGGGACGCGACACTTTGAACAAGGATAAAGAAATGACGCTTGATGTTGGTGACAAGGCCCCCGATTTCGACCTGCCGACCGATGGTGGTGGTTCGGTAAAATTATCGGACCTTAAAGGCAAACCGGTGGTGATCTATTTTTATCCCAAGGACATGACGCCGGGCTGCACCACGGAATCCTGCGAGTTTCGTGATGCAGAACCCGATTTCAGTGCGGTCAATGCACAGATCATCGGCATTTCAAAGGACAGTGCGGATCGCCATGACAAGTTCAAGGCCAAGCATGATCTGAACTTTATCCTCGCATCGGATGAAAACAGCACGACCTGCGAGGATTACGGCACCTGGACCGAAAAAAGCATGTATGGCAAAAAATTCATGGGAATCGAGCGCAGCACCTTTGTCATTGATGGTGATGGCGTGATCCGCAATGTGTGGCGCAAGGTAAAGGTCAAGAACCACGTCGCCGAGGTTCTTGCCGCCGTCAAGGCGTTGTAATTTCCAGCCCTGCCCTTACGAACAGGACCGGTCGGACCAAAATCCGGCCGGTTTTGCATTTTTTGTAACGGTTAAAAGAAGATAGTTTTCAAGCACCTAATAAACCACAGGCTTATTCAATATATTGCC
The DNA here is from genome assembly GCF_001613805.1 of Thalassospira lucentensis. GTDB lineage: Bacteria > Pseudomonadota > Alphaproteobacteria > Rhodospirillales > Thalassospiraceae > Thalassospira > Thalassospira lucentensis_A. The sequence goes on along the minus strand of NZ_LPVY01000013.1, from coordinate 267,595 downwards.
TTGCCTTGTTTGTCGGGCTAAGAATCCGGATATGGGAGTTATGGGTGTAGCGATTTTGCACTTCCTGGCGTATGGCGAATGACCGGGCAACCGGCAAGGCAGGATATAATAATGAGCAAGAATGTTATCGATCTCGACGATCAGATGCTCGCCGATTTCCGTGATGAAGCGAACGACATCGTCAACAGCATTGGCGTGCATCTTCAGAATGCGCGCAGCAAGGCCGATCCGGCGATCTTGACCGCGATCCAGCGCGAGATTTTCAATCTTCGTTACAAGGGCAAGTCGGTCAATGCGCCGCTGGTCAATCTGACAAGCCACCGTCTTGCGGATTACGCCACGACATGCCGCGAACTGACCGAAGAGGCGATTGCCGATATTCAGGCCTTTGTCGACAAGATCGAAGGGCTGCTGGATGGTGACATGTCCGGTGGCGGTGCCGATTCAGCCGAATTCGTGCGTGAACTGCCGTCAAAACGTGCGCCTGACATTGACCCGAACTGGCTAAAAAAAACCAATGTCGAAGCCCTTCTGGTTATTCCGCAGCGTTCCATGTCGGCCATTGTCGAACGCGAACTGGCGGCCTGCGGCTATCGCAGTTCGGTCACGCAAAGCTCGTTCGAGGCGATTGAACTTGCCGTGCGCACCCGCCCGGATTTCATCATTGTTGCCAAAACCATCGATGAACTTGGCGGTGTCGATGTTGCCAATGCGTTGCAGGCCATGCCGAAAACCCGCAACATCCCGACTGCGGTTCTGACATCGGATGCGCCGAACCACCCGTCCCTTCAGGACCTGCCCTGCCGGACCGCCATCATCCGCAAAGGCCCGGCCTTTGGCGAGGATCTGGCCGAGGCACTGGCGCGCTTTAACATTACCTGATCGACAGACCATACCGTTTTGACAGGGCGACCGTGATTTTCCGGTCGCCCTTTTTTGTGTCATCAGTATGCCGGGATTGACCCGCCTTGGCGCACATGGCACAGAAAGCCGGTAATTCTTCATGTTCCGGAAACAGCCCATGTCCCGCCTTACCCTTGCCGAAGCCGCCAAACGTGCCCTTATGACGGCGGACGCCACAGAAAAAGCCGATGTCACCGCCGAAATGGCGGCGATGTGGCGTAATGGTGAGATTACCGAGGTTGGATCAACCGATCTTCCAGACCGCCCGGGCCGCCCGGCAAAGCCCGAACTGCTGCCGCCCAACAAAATGCCCAAGCGTAAAAAGGGCAGCGTTCAGGGGCGCATCGGGCTTTTGCATGCGCTGGCGCATATCGAACTTAATGCCATTGATCTGGCGTGGGACCTTTGCGTGCGCTTTCCCGAAGCCGACATGCCCAAGCATTTTCATGATGCCTGGGTTCAGGTCGCCGATGACGAGGCGCGCCATTTCAAGATGATCAACAAACGTCTGGGCGAAATGGATGCGGCTTATGGTGATTTGCCGGCCCATGATGGCCTGTGGCAGACATCGATGGATACGGCCTATGACATTCTGCCGCGTCTTGCCGTGGTGCCGATGGTGTTCGAGGCGCGCGGTCTTGATGCCACACCGCCGACTATTGAACGGCTGCTGTCGCATGGTGATACCGAGAGTGCGCGCATCCTTAAAATCATCGCCCATGATGAAATCGCCCATGTCGCGGCGGGGCGTAAATATTATGAATATGTCTGTGATCAGCGCGGCCTGCCCTATTACACGACATGGCATGACATGCTGCGCAAACATTTCCGTGGGCCGCTTAAACCGCCGTTTAACGACGAAGCCCGATATGAGGCCGGAATGCCGCCCGACTATTATCAGGACTATGTTCTGGAGCTTCCGGGCGAGGATGACTAGTCGGCTTTTATCGCGTTCCTTGATACAGCGCAAAGTTTAGAACCCCAACAACCTATACCCTTCCTGCGCGTTTAATGCGTGCCCGGATTTTCGGGCACAAAGTCATTCCGCAAGGAGGATACGAGCATGCCTGCTACCATGAAGGCCGCCGTCGTGCGGGAATTCGGCAAGCCATTGTCGATCGAGGAAGTCACCGTTCCCAAAGTCACGCCCGGTAAAATCCTTGTCAAGATCGAGGCATCCGGTGTTTGCCATACCGACCTGCACGCCGCCGAAGGCGATTGGCCGGTCAAGCCGAACCCGCCCTTTATCCCCGGCCATGAAGGTGTCGGCATTGTTGCCGAAGTCGGCGAAGGTGTTACATCGGTCAAGGAAGGCGACCGGGTTGGGGTGCCGTGGCTGCATTCGGCCTGCGGGCATTGCCATCATTGCATTACCGGTTGGGAAACACTTTGCGGCGAACAGCTTAATACCGGCTATTCGGTCAATGGCGGCTTTGCCGAATATGTTCTTGCCGATCCGAACTATGTCGGCCACCTGCCCGATCCGCTTGAATTTGGCAATGCCGCACCGGTGCTTTGCGCCGGGGTTACGGTTTACAAGGGGCTTAAGGAAACCGAATGCAAACCGGGTGAAACCGTTGTCATTTCCGGCGTCGGCGGGCTTGGCCACATGGCCGTGCAATATGCCAAGGCCATGGGTATGAAGGTGATTGCGGTTGATATCAGTCCGGAAAAACTGAAACTTGCCAAGGACCTTGGTGCCGATTGGGTTTTGAATGCCAAGGAAACCGACGTGGTTGCCGAAGTGCAAAACCAGATGGGTGGTGCGAACGGGGTTCTGGTAACGGCCGTTTCCAAATCCGCCTTTGCGCAGGGTGTCGGCATGCTGGGCCGTCATGGTACCATGGCATTGTGCGGCCTGCCGCCCGGCAAGTTCGAGCTTGATATCTTTGATACCGTCCTGTCGCGCAAAACCATTCGCGGATCCATCGTCGGCACGCGTGCCGACCTTCAGGAAGCATTGGAATTTGCGGGCGATGGCAAGGTGCATTCGCACTTCACCACCGAACCGATGGAAAACATCAATTCGATCTTTGACCGCATGCGGGCCGGTACCATTGATGGCCGTATCGTGATGTCGATCTGATCGATCACAATCGCGGCCCATAGCGGCACGAAAAAAGCAAAAGGGTCGCCCGATGGGGCGACCCATTCTGTTTTATGGCGATGATTACAAATCCTGATCGCTGAGCGGGTCTTCGCTGTAATAGCGGACCGGCACCGTGCCCCCGACAATCGCGCCAATCCGTTTGATCCAGCGATTGATCCCGTCATAGGGGGTCATATCCAGATCGGCCTCATGTGCCAGATGGGTGTAGGCATAGACCGCGATATCCGCGACCGAATAGCCGGAATTTGCAAGAAAATCATGATCGCGCAAATGCCGGTCAAGCATGCCTAAAACCTGTGTCGCCTTGGCCCGGCGCAACGGCAGTTGCCCGGCATTCCGGTCATTCTTCCCCGTCAGGTTCCAGTATCGAAGGCAGGCTATGGTTGCCTGTATATAATCGGTTTCAAAAAACAGCCACTGGCAGACCTTGGCGCGTTCATAGGCGTCCGAGGGCAAATAATCCGTTCCGTCCGCCAGATAAAGCAGAATGGCGTTTGATTCAGCAATACAGCGCCCATCATCAAGTTCCAGTACCGGAACCGCCCCCGCCGGGTTCATTTCATAGAACGCATCGGTATGGCTTTCGCCGGTAAAAATCGAAACCCACTGTGTCTGGTATTCACGGCCAAGATGGGCGCAAAGCTGGCGTATCTTCCACGCGTTTTGTGATCCGGCGTAATCATGAAGCTTCATCAGATGAAACCTTTCAGACAAGGAAATAGCGTTCCGGCGCCTAATCCGCCGGTTGGCATACGCTATAATTCGGGATTATCGGGAATCAGAACCTAAAGGATCAGGCGGCTTTCGTGGCCATCGACGCCTCGTGATCGAGCAGCCAGCGTTTGCGATCAAGCCCGCCAGCATAGCCGGTCAGAGTACCGTCCGATCCAATCACCCGATGGCACGGCACGATGATCGATACCGGGTTCAGCGCATTGGCGCGTGCCACCGCCCGCACCGCTTTGGGATTGCCAAGGATATCGGCCTGCCCGGCATAAGACCGGCTTTCACCGCTGGGGATCATGATCAGGGCATCCCACACAGATTTCTGAAAATCGGTGCCGATCATCCGGATATACGCCATCGGCAAGGGCATGAGGCGACCGGCAAAATAACCATCCAGCCAGTCCGTGACCGATTTCGGAGCAGTGCCGCCTTCGTGCCAGTCGATATTCTTGAAACGTCGCGTCTGGATCGTGTGCAGGCGGTCATCGTTGTTTTCGAAATCCAGATGCACCAGTTTGCCATCCACCATCGCAAGGCTGAGTTTGCCAATCGGGCTGTGATAGCGGGCAATGTCGATGCGGGTTGTCATGATCATTTCCCTTTCTTTGTTTTCGGCTGGGGTTTGGGCGCATGTTCCTGTTCAAGTGCCGACCATAGATATTGCGCGGCATAAGCCCGCCACGGGCGCCAGCGTTCTGCATGCTGTTCCAGTGGCTTGGGCTTTGCCGGCCCCCCACCGATTTCAGATGCCTTCAGGATGCCAAGGTCCGCCGCCGGGAACGCATCCGGGTCGCCAAGCCCGCGCAGGCCGAAATAATTCAACGTCCACGGGCCAATCCCCTTGGTCGCGGCCATTTCGGCCAATATGACATCGCCCGATTTGCGGTCACTGTCGGGATCGGCAAACAGATCGATGATATCGGCAAGTGTCTGGGTGCGTCGGGTCGTAAGCCCGATCGAGATCAGATCCTGTTGTTGCAGGGCGTCGGGTTTCGGGAACAGATGGGTGATACCCGTTCCGGCAATCAGGTTTTCAGGCAGAGCTTCGCCAAAGCGTGCCACCAGTCGCCCGGCCAAGGTACGGGCAGCGGCAACCGACACCTGTTGGCCCAATACCGCCCGGATCGCCAGTTCAAACCGGTCCCAGCATCCCGGCACACGCAGGCCGGGGCGTTTATCGACCAAGGGACGCAGCAATTCATCATCAGCAAACAGGGCCGTGATCGAGGGCACATCGGCATCCAGATCAAACAACCGCCTAACCCGGCCCCCGATTTCAAGCACGGCATCGCGCGCCGGACCGCGCAGGATGACTTCCACACCGCCCTGATCGACGGCAAACCGGCATATCATCAGACCGACGGCATCATGGATGCGAAAACCGCGCGCATAGGTGCGATCCCCCACCGCCTCCAGCCCGGGAATGGCGCGTGCCCGGAAGAATGTCAGAAGGTAGTTGGCATCAAAGGGTTGCCGCGCACGCAGGCGCAGGATGAGATCGTCGCTTTTGGGGGCAAAGGGATCATTATCGTTTTTATCTGATACCGGTTCTGGCTTTATGCCGCGCCGGAACGCGGTCGGGGCGTGGCCGTAGGCCGTTTTCATCGCATCGTTAAACCGGCGCAAGCTGCCGAACCCGGCAATATCGGCGATTTCCGTCATCGACAGGTTGCTGTCGACAATAAGCTGGCGCGCGCGCAGCAGTCGGCGTGCCTTGGCATGGTCCTGCGGGGTGACGCCGGTATGTTCCTTGAAAATACGGCGCAGATGCCGATCCCCGATGCCAAGCCGCCCGGCAAGCTGTTCGACCGATCCGGTTTCAAGTGCGCCTTCCTCGATCAGCCTTACCGCACGGGCAACGGTGGCGTGAACCCCGGCACTGGCCGGGGATCCGGGGGCGGCTTCGGGGCGGCAGCGCAGGCATGGGCGGAACCCGTGGGCAATTGCCGCCTCCGCACTGGGATAAAATTGCACATTCACGCGCTTTGGCGTGACGGCGGGGCATATCGGACGGCAGAAAATCCCGGTGGTCAGAACGGCGGTGTAAAACCGGCCGTCAAACCGGCGATCCCGGGCCTTTAATGCGTGATAGCAGATATCATCATTGAGCTGTTCCATGCCCGGCAGTCTAGCAGATCACGCAGATAAAACTCGCCAGATTCGGACTCAAACGTGAAAGTACCAGATCGCGCCCGCAATCCTAGTTCAGCGGAATATCGTTTGCGCCCTTGCCGTCCTGATACTGATCGGAAAGCGCGTCATATTGCGCGGCAATCGATTTTGCCTTTTCAAGCCATGGCGCGCGGTCGGCTTCGGGCAGGTCGGCAATCATGGCCATCATGGAATGGCTTTGCCAGAATGCGTTGGATTTGTTGTATTCCCCGGCATCAAGGGTGAAGACCTCTTTGAGGATTTTAAGGTCATGGGGGATTTCAAACGCATCGCGGGAATCCTCATGGCTGAAGAAATAATAGAAATTATCAAACCCCGCCCAGGTGATCGCCGACAGGCACATCGAACAGGGTTCATGTGTTGACAGAAAAATCAGATCCGACGTTGCGGGGCGCGCATCAGAAGGCATTTCGTAAAACCGTTTCAGGCAATGGACTTCGCCATGCCAAAGCGGGTTTTCCGTTTCGTTGTTGGTTTCGGCCAGCACCAGCGAATGATCTGATTTGCGCAACAGGGCCGCCCCGAAAATCTTGTTTCCAGCCGCGACGCCCACACGGGTTTTGGGCAGGATGTCGTTTTCAAGTGTGGCAAACAGGCTGGCAAGAAGGGCGTTTCTGTCTTCGCGTGGCATATAGGCGGTCCCCGATGAAATGTTTGATGCGTTTTGATGGCGTCCATTTCATCGTCATTGAACCGCCCTGCCAACAGAATTTATTGCAGGTTTTGTGAGCGGACGGGAAAAACACTATGTACGGCATCTTGATAACGGCGGAAACGAAGGGTTTCCTAGCCGCGCAGGATACCGTCATTGTAATCTTCGTAACGCTGATCGGCGGGCACCGGGCGATAAAACTCCGGGTCCAGCAGCGTCGTTACCGCGATAAGCGTCGGCGATTTTCGATCCCGAACCTTGGTGATCAGGGCATGATCGACCGGTCTCATTTCACGGATTTTGATAACTTCGAAAACAGGGCCATTCGGGGTGGCAAGTTTGAACTGGTCGCCAACAGCGACCTGGCCATGGGACTGACGCGGCATTTTTGGACTTCACCTGACTGATAGACGTTTGCTCAAGATGCAAAACCCGTCGAGGCCCTATTTTTCAACGACTTGGCCCTTTCGTTTTTCAACGGATTTTGCGTATGGGCAATATACTGCCAGACATATCAGGCGAGACTATGACAGAAACACGTTTTTTACGCGCTCACCGTCAAAAACCATATCATCCTAATCAACAGATAACTTATACGACAGTCACTTATTTAGGCATAAAACCAAAAACTGACTCAAATTATCAAACATCGAATTCAAATGTAAGTCAGATGGGAAGAAATTTTCGCTATGAACGTAAGCATTTAATGTATTAACAGAAACAATGCTTTCTGATTTTTCGAATTTTTTTATATTTTGGGCCTCCTTTTTACTTAAATCACCATTTTCAAACATGTGATCAACAACTTTGACAAACCTACTAGACAGCTTATCTTTGTCATAAACAACCACACCACACTTTTGTATGTAGTTATTTATCGCATTCTCTATTAAAACGCGAAATAGCACAGAAATTGCATTATTGTGCTTATCGAAATATAGATGATACTGCAATTCCTGCCATATATCGTAGCATCTAGCAGTATGCGGTTGCTGGATTATTCCGTAATCAATGTCCGTCCTAATTAGTGTTCGGCGAATGTGAGGCTTCGGTGCGCCTCCCACCTGATAATTAGTGCTCTCCCGGTTTTCTCCAGAATTTTCGGTTTCTTTTTTGGGCTTACTTTTCAGTGGCTTTTCTTGCTCTAGAGAATCCTTAGCTGAAGGCAATATTCCATCATTTTCAAGAATATCTAAGTATTTTCTTTTTCCTTTATTATCCCATATCCCTTCCAAAACCACATTCTTCTCAATTAGATCGCTGCAAATTCGCAATAAAGCACCCATAACCTTTTCTTCATTATGAGTAATTTTTAGCTTATTCTTTTCAACAGAAATGCCAACGCGACTTCTCAGAGCGTCCGAAGATAAAAGTCGGTTTAGGTTTGACCTAGGGACCTTTACATCGTCGGCAAGCAAATTCGCTTCACGTAATTTGGTTTCAATCTCTTCAGCAACATTTACCTTGGTATGCTTACCTGTTCGTTTAACAAAATTTGATTTCGCTTCGGGATCCCAAGGGCTTTGACCAACCCCACCTTGACCACCTGTATGACGACGATAGAGAATTTCGTCTATTCGTTCTCTATCTTCTTCAACTTGACATGAAATCTGATTTGGAAAACTACCGTTCCATCTCGATCTCTCAACAGAAAAGAACTCACGCCAACTCTCATTTGGCGCGGACTGAGGATCAGATAAAAACTTTAAACATGTAGTGCGACGATTACCGTCATAAACGATGTATTTTCCGTTTTCTTTGAGGACTAAAGGCGCTTCATAAATCTCACCTGAGGAAACTATATCTTTTGTCAATTTACGCATGTGAGCAGCTCGATGCTCTAGAAGCCAAGACATCCCCAACTCAGGTGAAGACAGTTCACCATGTCGATCATTCGCATTATTAACTACTAATTCGGAAAGCTTAATCTCTTGAACTTTCAAAATACCCACCCTCAATATGCGAAATACACGCCCCTATACTAAACCTTAGATATTAAACACTACATGAGACAAGTATAAAATAAAAAACCCCGTCGAAAAGACGGGGCTTTTATTTTTTGGAACCAGGCAAGAGTATCTATCAATCGATGTCTTCGACCTCACCGGCGGAACCGGTGACCTTGGCGGCCAGGGCGGCGGCCATGAAGTCATCAAGATCGCCGTTCAGAACGCCCTGGGTATCGGATGTTTCAACACCGGTGCGCAGGTCCTTGATCATCTGATAGGGCTGCAACACGTAGGAGCGGATCTGATGGCCCCAGCCAATATCGGATTTGGTATCCTCAAGCGCCTGGGCCTCGGCTTCGCGTTTCTGAAGTTCGGCTTCGTACAGGCGGGCTTTAAGCATCTTCATCGCGGTATCGCGGTTTTTGTGCTGTGAACGGTCGTTCTGGCACTGCGCGACGATACCGGTCGGAATATGCGTGATACGCACGGCCGAGTCCGTTCTGTTGACGTGCTGACCACCGGCACCCGATGCACGGTAGGTATCAATCCGAAGGTCCTTGTCGAGCACTTCGATATTGATATCGTCATCAATCACCGGATAGACCCAGCAGGACGAGAAGCTGGTATGGCGGCGCGCGGCACTGTCATAGGGCGAAATACGCACCAGACGATGCACGCCGACCTCGTTTTTAAGCCAGCCATAGGCATTGTGACCGGTGACTTTATAGGTCACCGATTTGATGCCGGCTTCCTCGCCATCGCTTTCTTCGAGCATTTCAAGCTTGTAGCCCTTGGACTCAGCCCAGCGCACATACATGCGGGCCAGCATGCTGGCCCAATCCTGTGCCTCGGTTCCGCCGGCACCGGCATGGATTTCGAGATAGGCGTCATTGGCATCGGCCTCGCCCGAAAGCAGGCTTTCAAGTTCACGCTTGGCCGCGATTTCGCGAATATTGCGCAGGCCCTGCTCGGCCTCGGCAACGGTTTCGTCATCGCCTTCGGCTTCGCCAAGTTCGATCAGACCGATATTGTCTTCGAGTTCCTGGGCAAGCGCCTTGTAGCCATTGATGGCATCATCAAGCCGGGTGCGTTCCTGCATGACTTTCTGCGCGTTTTCCGGCTTGTCCCACAAGGTGGGATCTTCGGCCAGCGCGTTCAGTTCGTCGAGGCGTCTAAGAGCGTTATCCCAGTCAAAGATGCCTCCTCAGCAGTGCCATCGACTGCTTGATTTCATCGACCAATGCCTGTGCTTCGGCGCGCATTGATGTCTCCGTTATTCATATGAAATTCTGTAAGGCCGCGAAGAATCGCAGCAACTTCGGCGGCGCTTATAGCAGTTTTTGCCCCGATTGAAACCCCCGCGGGGATATACTACAGGCATGGAAAAACCCGGCACATCAAATGCGCCGGGTTTAAAGGTGGTATCGCGCGGCCTAGCTGTAAACCGGATCGAGCGTCACGGTATAAAGTTCTTCGTCGGCCACATCGCGAAGCGACACGCGGAACTGTTCGTTTTCAGCATCGATATCCACAAGACCAAAGAACTGCAAACCAAAGGATGGCGGCAGGTTTATGCCCTGTTCCTTGGTCGGGTGTTTGGTAAACATCACCTGCGGGCCAAAGGTATTGTCCATGGCATTTGGCCCGAATGTTCCAGCATGCAGCGGACCTGAAACAAATTCCCAGAACGGTTCGAAATCCTGGAACTGGGCCTTGTTCGGGTCATAGTAATGGGCCGCGGTGTAATGCACATCGGCCGTCAGCCAGACGGTATTGAGAATACGGGCCGATTTGATGAAACGCAGCAATTCGACAATGTCAAATTCGCGTCCGGCCGGGGCACCATCCCCATTGGCAAGGTTTTCGAAATTGTCGCCATCGCCAACCACCATGCCAATCGGCATATCGGATGCGATGACCTTCCATGTGGCGTTGGAATTCAGAAGGCTGCGTTTAAGCCATTCGATCTGTTCCCGGCCAAGGAAGACGGTCTTGTCATTTGGTTCCGGACTGTTATTGGCATCGTTCGCACCACGATAGGTGCGCATATCAAGGAAAAAGATATCAAGTGACGGGCCGTAGGACACCTTGCGATAAACCCGGCCCGGTTCGGTCGCATGTTCGGTGATCGGCAGCATTTCACGAAACGCCCGGTTGGCACGTGCGGCCAGAAGGGATACCGATTTCTCGGTGTAACGGTCATCCCCGGTCAGCATTTCACCCGGATACCAGTTATTGGTCACTTCGTGGTCGTCCCACTGGTAATAAACCGGGATCAGGCGGTTGAATTCGCGAACGTTTTTATCAAGCATGTTGTATTTATAATTGCCGCGAAACTCGGCAATGGTTTCGGCGACCTTGCCGGTATCCTCGGTCGTGATGTTTTTCCAGATATCGCCATCGGGCATTTTTGCCTCTGCGGCGAACGGGCCATCGGCATAGATGGTATCGCCGGAATGGATGAAGAAGTCCGGGTTATGCTTGGTGATCGTGGCATAGGTTTTCATGCCGCCGCGATCCTCGTCAATGCCCCAGCCCTGCCCGGCGGTATCACCTGACCAGCCAAAACGGATATTGCGCTTTGCCGCCGGTGCCGTACGGAAATGACCGATCACCGGTTCCGACGATGCCCGGCCATCATCGAGATTTTCGAAATGGATTTTGTAAAACACGTCCTGCCCGGCAGGCAGATCATTCAGGGCAAGCTTGCCAGCGAAATCACGTTGCGGCAGGACATCGACATGCGGAATTTTGACCGAACGTGCGAAATTTTCCGTTGTGGCAATCTCCGTGATCATGCGCGACGCACGATCCGCACGCCCCCAGATGCAGGCGGAATTGGCGGTGACATCGCCACTTTGGACGCCATGGGTGATCAGCGGACGATCAGCCGCGCGTGAAATTGACGGCATGAAAAAGCCACCCATGGCAGATGCCGCACCGGCCGTAGCCGTTACAGTGGCGGTCGCGGTCAGGAATTTTCGGCGGGAAACACGAAAAGACATTGAAAGAACCCCTTCAAAATTTGAAGTAACACCTTGAAGAGTATGGCAAATTCAAATGACAGGACGGTTGCGGCCCGTTGATGGTTTTATCAACATTTGATGACAAAGGCGCGCGCAATACGACACCCGCGTCCCTGCCCGCTTTTCAAATGAAAAAGGCCGGATGCAATTTGCACCCGGCCCGTAACTATCGGCGCAAGATCGCACCAAAGATCAGTAGATACCACCCGGGCTTGAAACCCCGCCGGTATTGCCTTCGGCACCGACACCGCTATAGCCGGCATCGCCACCATCAATAACATTGTCGTTCGACGACGGAATGGTACCGGCTTTGAAGGCTTCCCAGATCACGTTCTGATCACCCGGACGGGCCGGAAGGCCGGAACGGGCCTCGACACGAACCATGCGGATGCCGGGCGGCGTTCTGAACGGTACGGCCTTGGTACCTTTAAGCGCATCGCCCATGAACTGCTTGAAGATCGGGGCAGCAGCACTGGCACCCTGTTCCTGATCGCCAAGCGAGCGGTTATCGTCAAAGCCGACATACACCCCAACCGCAAGGTCGGGCGAGAAGCCAACAAACCATGCATCGCGACTGTCGTTCGTGGTGCCGGTTTTCCCGGCCAGCGGATAGCCGAGTTCACGAATGCGACGCCCGGTACCGCGTTCAACCACGCCTTCAAGCATCGATACCATCTGGAACGCACTTGCCGGATCGGCAAGCTGTTCGCGATTGTCCGGAAGTTCCGGTGGCATCTGATTGCGGAATTCAACATCCTGACATTCCGCACACTGGCGTTCGTCACGACGGTAAATCACTTCGCCGCGGCGGTTCTGAATACGGTCGATCAGGGTCGGAGTGATTTTCTTGCCACCATTGACCAGTTCGGCATAGGCCGCCGTCAGGCGCATCGCCGTGGTTTCAGCAGCCCCCAGCGACATCGACAGAACCTGTGGCAGGTCATCGACGATCCCGAAACGTTCGGCATAATCGGCAACCTTGTCCATACCGATTGTCTGCGCCAGACGCACCGTCATCAGGTTACGCGAAAGTTCGATGCCCAGACGCATGGTCGAAGGACCATAGAACTTGCCGCTATAGTTGCCCGGCTTCCATTTGCCAAGTCCCGGCCCCTGATCGATCACGAACGGCGCATCAAGCACCATGGTCGAGGGGGTAAAGCCCTGATCAAGGGCCGCCAGATACACAAACGGCTTGAAGGCAGAGCCCGGCTGACGGCGGGCCTGTGTCGCGCGGTTGAATTTCGACATATCATGCGAAAAACCACCCGACATCGCCAGAACACGCCCGGTATGCGGGTCCATGGCGACAAGGGCACCATTGACCTCGGGAATCTGGCGCAGGCCATAGGTGTTTGGCGGCAGTTCCTCACCATCGAGTTCGGTGAAATGCTTTACATAGATCACGTCACCGGCTGACAGCACATCGGACGGGCTGTTGACGGCCGGACCAAGTGTCTGGCCTTCTTTCCATGCGCGCGCCCATGTCAGGAAACGCAGCGGAATGCGCCCCTGCTTGCCCGACAGAAGGCCCAGCGTGACTTCATCGCTGCCAACGCGCATGACAACGGCCTTGTCCCACGGCACATCGTTTGGCGTTTCGACTTCGCGCAATTTCTGCTGCCAGTCATCGGCCAAATCAATATTGGTGATCGGGCCGCGCCAGCCATGACGACGATCATATTCGACCAGCCCTTCGACCAGCGCCTGATCGGCAATGGTCTGCAAGCGCGGATCGACCGTCGCACGCACCGAAAGCCCCCCGTCATACAGCATGTTTTCGCCGTAACGGTCGACAAGCTGACGGCGGACTTCCTCGGCGAAATAATCGGCGCGATATGTATCGACCGACTGGCGTTCCTTGGCGATCAGCGGGCTTGCCCATGCGGTCTGGGCTTCGGTTTCGGTGATGAATTTTTCTTCAAGCATCCGGCCGATCACCCAGTTGCGGCGCGCCTTGGCCTCGTCATGGTTGCGGACCGGATGATAGTTCGACGGTGCCTTTGGCAGGGCGGCAAGATAAGCCGCTTCCTCGATATTGATTTCATCAAGAGATTTATCGAAATAACGCAGGGCCGCGGCGGCAACGCCATAGCTGCCATTGCCGAGATAAATCTCGTTCAGATAAAGTTCGAGGATGTGTTCCTTGGTAAAGGCACGTTCGATACGGAATGAAAGGATCGCTTCCTTGACCTTGCGTTCATAGGAAACTTCGCTGGTCAGAAGGAAGTTTTTGGCGACCTGCTGGGTAATGGTCGACGCCCCGACCGGACGTTTGCCCGAGCCCATATTGGCAACGTTGGTCACGGCCGCACGCAGCACGGATGCGAAATCAATGCCCGGATGGCTGAAAAAGTTTTTATCCTCGGCCGCGACAAACGCATCAACAACAACATGCGGGATCGAGGTGATCGGCACGAAAACACGTTTTTCACGCGCATATTCGGCGATCAACGCCCCGTCACCGGCATGAACGCGCGTCATGACTTCGGGTTCGTAGGTTTCAAGCTGGGTGTAATCGGGCAGGTCCTGACCGAAATGCCAGAAGATCGCCAGAACGCCAATCCCCCCGGCAACCGCCATGAGGAAGAGCACACCGAAAATACTTAGTAAAATACGCATAAACAGGTCTTTATCATTTTGCTGTTTTGGCCTGATCCGGCTGGCGCGCACCAAAGCGCATATTCCGGAGAATTGCAATCAGCCCTATCATAGCGGCAAAAAAGTGACAGCGTTGTGATAGCGCGCACGATTACCGCAAATTTCCTTACAGACCGGAGAATAACTATACTCCCGCCACCCCGTCAAAGCGAGGACTGGCTTTTCCACCTTGCGGAAAATCGCGCAAACCACCCATGCGAATTTTCCGATTCCGGAATTCAGGATTCTAGAATTTGTGCTTCTCGAAATAGATATCAATCGCGCGTAGCACGGCTTCGGCAACCTTGCGCCGATGTGCCGGGCTTTGCAGAAGCTTGGCATCCGTCGGGTTGGACAAATATCCCATTTCAAACAGGGCCGATGGAATATCCGGCGCCTTAAGCACGGCGAAGCCCGCGAAACGATGTGTACGGCGTTGCAGTTCAATGCTTTTGCCGAGTTCGGAAACCATGTTGGCCGCAAGGGTCGCCGACAAGTTCATGGTTTCACGCTGTGCCAGATCGATCAGGATGCTCTGCACCAGCGAATTTTCCTCTGACAGGTCAATACCGGCGATAACATCGGCCTTGTTTTCCTTTGATGCCAGTGCGGCGGCTTCCTTGTCCGATGCGTTTTCAGACAGGGTATAGACCGACGCACCGCGATGCTTGGAATTGCCAATCGAGTCCGCATGCAGGGAAATGAACAGGTCGGCACCGTTTTTACGCGCGATTTCGGTTCGCTGGCGCAATTTCAGAAACACGTCCTTGTCACGGGTCAGAAGCACGCGATATCGACCGGAATCAGTCAGAACCTTTTCAACTTCGCGGGCCGCGGCAAGCGTCAGGTCCTTTTCATAAACCCCGCCCACCCCGATCGCCCCGGGATCAACACCACCATGACCGGCATCAATCGCAATCAGCGGCTTTTCCGAACCGCCACGACCGGATTCCACGGCCACATCGGCACTTTGTTCGGTGGCACTGGTGTCGTTGCGGCTGCGGGCGGAATAGGCTTCCATACTTTCACGCGACGCCGTCATAAAGGCGTCCCGCTTGGCCGGGGACAAATCGACGACAAGACGATGCGGTTTGCCTTCTGACGCCGGTAGCGTGAATATTTTTGACACCAGTGCCGGTTCGGCAACATCGAGAACCACGCGGAAGGTACCCGGTTTAAACAGGCCGTAACGCAACCCGGAAATCAGACCACCGCCGGATGTCACCTTGCCCGGGGGGGCGCTCCATTCGATTTCGGGCATGTCGATGATAACGCGGTACGGATCGGGCAGCAGAAAATAGCTGAATTCGACATCATGGTCGAGATCGATGACAAAACGGGTATAGTCGGGATAAACGCCAAGGCGCGCACCAAGAACCTTGGTTTCCTGCGCGTTTGCGGTGGCAAAAAAGCCAATGCAGACCATCAGCGACAGACATAGTGCGGCGATCATCCGGACGGATTTTTGTCCGACCAAGGACAGCTTTTCTGTCGTCGCATTTGCCTGCGAACCCGTTTTAACTGATACCATCGCCCTGCTGCGTTAATCGTGGTGATGCGGATTACCCGTTTGCGCTTATAGCAACGCGTTGGTTAACGGGCAATTGACCGCCCATGAAACACACGACGCGAACAGCATTCCCGGTTCTGGTATTCCCGACATCAATGTAAACGGTAAAAACATTGCAGGATCATAGATTTGGCAGAAGGCATCCGTGATTGGCGCATTCGGGCGAAAAACTTTGCCATTTTCAATTCAACCGCAATAAAGTCATCGGACAACGTAACAAAACTGTTTGTCGCGCGACTTCAAAAGGGATATGTTGCACCCGAGATTCCTATGTCTTGCGGTGTGAACCTTATTAATCCGCCAGACTGAGGACGCGACGAGGCCAGTTCTCGGGTCGGTGTCTCGGTGACGCGGCAATTCCCGCTCCCGATAGAGCCCTCCCATTCAAGGCTGTCTTGGCGCGCTCGAGATTACGCAACCAATTTTTGTTTCAACACCAAAACCAGGTCCGAACCGGAAGAGCAGCCGAAACGCGATGAACCAGATATATACAGGACATATCGCGACCTTGATGGACGGCGCCTCCGGATACGCCGGTTTGTTTGCATACCAGCGCAACATCGCTTTACGCAGGAAACTGGCGGGACCTTCAGGAACAGGTTCCGAATGGTCAAACGCATGCTTATCGATGCAACGCACGCGGAAGAAAGCCGTGTCGTTGTTATTAATGGAAATCGCCTAGAAGAATACGACGTCGAAACTTCGACCAAGAAGCAGATAAAAGGAAATATCTATCTCGCGAAAGTGACGCGTGTAGAACCGTCCCTGCAGGCGGCCTTCGTCGATTACGGCGGAAACCGCCATGGTTTCCTCGCCTTCAGCGAAATCCATTCCGACTATTACCAGATCCCGGTCGCAGATCGCGAAGCACTTTCGCGTAGCCACAGTGACGTCAAGGATGCCGACATCGTCGAAGACAATATCGGCGACGCATCCGAGGGCAACGATACCCCGAAAAAAGAAAAGAAACCGGCCCGCACCCGTAATCGCCGCAAACCGCGTGCGAAGGCATCGGACGAAACCGCGGTTGAAACCGATGCAGAAGCACCGGCAACCGACGAAAATGCCGATAGTGCGGCAACTGTTGCGGCAGACGCCCCGGCAAGTGACGATGCAGGCGATGAGGATGCAAAACCGCGCCGTCGTCGCACACGCAACCGTCGTAAAAAATCCGATGATGTCGAGGCATCAGGTGATGACAGCGCGGATGCATCGTCGAATGACGGCGATGATACCGACGGATCGGGCGGCGGTAATGCTGCCATGTCGGCCGAAATTGCCGAACTGACCGTCGATATCGAAACCGAACCGGCCGGTGCGGCCGAAGGCGAAGAAGAAATCGACGATCTGGGTGGCGATGACGGGGATGAATTCTCCGACAGTCATCGTCCGCAGATGCAGAAACGCTATAAAATTCAGGAAGTGATCAAGCGCCGCCAGATTCTGCTGGTGCAGGTCGTCAAGGAAGAACGTGGCAACAAGGGTGCCGCCCTTTCGACCTTCCTGTCGCTGGCGGGTCGTTATTGCGTACTGATGCCAAACACTCCGCGTGGTGGCGGCATTTCGCGCAAGATCACCAATGCACAGGACCGCAAACGCCTGAAATCCATTCTGGCCGAGCTGGAAATTCCGGACGGCATGGCCGTTATCGTGCGTACCGCCGGTTCGGAACGCACCAAGGCCGAGATTAAACGCGACTTCGATTATCTGATGCGTTTGTGGGATCGTATCCGCGAAACCACCCTTCAGAGCCAGGCACCGTGCCTGATTTATGAAGAAGCCGATCTGATCAAACGTTCCATCCGTGACCTTTATGCACGCGATGTTGATGAAGTTCTGGTTGAAGGTGACGAAGGTTACCGGATCGCCAAAGACTTCATGAAGATGTTGATGCCGTCACATGCGAAGCGTGTGCAGCCCTACAAGGATCAGGGCGTGCCGCTGTTCCACCGCTTCCAGGTGGAAAGCCAGCTTGACGCGATGCTCAATCCGGTCGTTCAGCTTAAATCGGGTGGTTATATCGTTATCAACCCGACCGAGGCACTGGTCGCGATTGACGTTAACTCGGGCCGTTCGACCCGTGAACGCAACATCGAAGAAACCGCATATAAGACCAACCTTGAAGCCGCCGAAGAACTGGCCCGCCAGTTGCGCCTGCGCGACCTTGCCGGTCTGATCGTCGTCGACTTCATCGATATGGAAGATCACCGCAACCAGGCATCGGTTGAACGCAAGCTTAAGGAAGCGATGCGCAATGACCGTGCCCGCCTGCAGATAGGCCGTATCAGCCCGTTCGGTCTTTTGGAAATGTCGCGTCAGCGCCTGCGTCCGTCGCTTGTTGAAAGCGCGTTCGAGGTTTGCGCCCATTGCCGTGGTGTCGGCCTTGTCCGTTCGATCGAAAGTGCCGCCCTTCACCTTCTGCGCGTGCTTGAAGAAGAAGGCATGCGTCGTCGTTCCGGTGCACTTACCGTGCATGTCGCAAGCGAGGTCGCGCTTTATATCCTGAACCGCAAACGCGATACGCTGGCTGAAATCGAACAGCGTTACGGCTTCACCGTCATGATCTTTGGCGATGACAGCCTGATTTCGCCAGATCACCGCATCGAACGCACACGTGCGAAAAAAGGTGACGAGGAAGAAGCCCTGCCGGTTCTGAACACCGACAGCGTTTCGCTGACGGCGATTGAAAGCCCGGTTGAAGCGGACGAAGACGACGAAGAAGATGATGTCGCCGAAGCCCGTGACACCCGTGATCAGCGCGATGACGATGATCAGGGCAACAAACGCCGCCGTCGCCGCCGTCGTCGTCGTGGCCGCAATGATGACCGTGATGATCGCAATGATCAGAATGACGCCGATGCATCCGATGATGTCGCCGGTGCATCGGATCGTTCCGATCAGGACGATAACGAAGATGATGATGACGACGAAGCACAGCGTAAACGCCGTCGTCGCGGCAAACGTGGTGGTCGCCGTCGTTCGCGCCGTCAGGAATTTGAAAACGCACCGCGTGTCAAATCGCCTGCCGATGATGCACAGGCAACCGCCCTTCGCCGGGATCGTGATCACAGCGCACCGGAAGGCCATGCTGAAGATCAGGTTGTTGATGCCGACAGCGAAGGTCAGGACGCAGACAGCTTTGATCAGGAAGGTGTCCGCGCCGGTCGCCAGCGCAGCACGACCGCCCCGGCACCGGCACGGCCGCGCCGCGAACGCCGTGATCGCAATGACAATCGCCGCAATCGTCGGGATCGCAATGACCGTAACGACCGGGCGGATGTGAAAAACATCCCGATCCAGAGCGGCCCTGCCCCGGAAACAGCGGAAGAAATCGCCAAGGAAGCGGTTTCGGCACCGGCACAAAGCCCGGCGGAAACCGTGGTGGAAAAACCGGCAAGCCCGGCCCCTGCCCCCGCGGCAGCACCGGCAGCGGAAAAATCCGAACCGAAGGCAGAGCCGAAAAAACCGGCACCGAAAGCCGAAAAGCCCGCCGAGCCGGTGGCAAGTGAACCGGTTGCAACTGAGCCGGCAAAAGACGAAAAACCGAAGCCGAAGAAACGCGGCTGGTGGAGCCTTGGTCGTTAAGATCAGGGTCCGACAAAATCAAAAAGGGCTGCCGAATATTCGGCAGCCCTTTTTCTTTGCGACGTGATCAGAAATGCAAAGGCGCTTATCGCTTCCAGTTCTTTAATGCCGCAACCGCACCCAGCATGGTGGCCTCGCTGTGCGCGAACGAGAAGCGGACATAATGTTTGCCGCGCAGGCGATCAAAATCGGTGCCCGGCGTGGTGGCAACACCGGTTTCATCCAGCATGCGACGGCAGAAAGCCTCGCTATCAGATGTCAGATCGCGAACGTCGGCATACAGATAAAACGCCCCATCCGCCGGGGCGAATTTTGTGAAGCCCGCAGCGGGCAGTTCATTTAGCAGAATTTCGCGATTGCGCGCATAGGCCGCGACGTTCGCCTGCAATTCGTCCTCGCAATCAAACGCCGCGACGGCGGCGATCTGCGACAATGCCGGGGCCGAAATAAACAGGTTCTGTTGCAGGCATTCCACCGCACGCATCAGATCAGGCGGCACCACCGCCCAGCCCAGACGCCAGCCCGTCATCGAGAAATATTTCGAGAAGCTGTTGATGATGATCGCCTCATCACCGAATTCAAGGGCGGTGCATTCCCGGACATCGCCAAATGAAATGCCCTGATAAATCTCGTCACTGATCAGGCGAATGCCGTTTTCCCGGCAATAGGTCGCCAGTTCACGGTAGGTTTCGACATCGATCATGCTGCCCGCCGGGTTGGACGGGCTTGCAACGATCAGGCCATCAATCGGATCATCAAGATCGCGCAGCATGGCGACCGTCGGCTGATAATGGCTTTCGGGGCCAGCCGGCAGATTGACGGTTTCAATGCCAAGTGCGGTCAGGATGTTGTGATAGGCCGGATAGCCCGGTGCCGCCATTGCGACACGATCACCGGCATCAAAGGCCGCCAGAAACGCCAGCACGAAGATCGAGGACGAACCACTGGCAACGCAGATGCGTGACGGATCGACCGACGTGTTGAATTTGCGCTGATAATGACCGGCAATGGCTTCGCGCAGGGGATCAATTCCCATCGCATTGGTATAGCCGATCAGATCGTTATCAAGGGCACGTGCCGCGGCCTCCCGGACCTTGCGCGGGGCCGGTGTACCGGGCTGCCCGACTTCAAGGTGAAAGACGGCCTTGCCATCGGTTTCGCGCGCATTGGCGGCACGCATGACATCCATGACGATAAAGGGCGAAATAGCGCCGCGACGCGATTGTTTCAAAGCCATTTGCGGGGTCCTGACTTGCAGCTGAAAAATCGGGGCAGGAAAACCTGCCCCGATGAAATGTCCGTAAAGGGTGGCTTACTGCGTGCCGGCCATGCCGCCGCCCGCAGGGTCGGCGATGAACTGGCAGCTTTCGGGATGTGGCGGGATCCCTTCAAGGCAGCGCACGATATTGACCGCCGGTTTGCCATCCGAATTCATCGGAACATTGGCAGCCGCCCCCTTTTCGATCAGGTCCTCGGCCATGGTCGCAATCTGTTTGGTTGCCCCGGCCGGGGTGCCGGTACCGGCGATGCCATAATAATATTCAAAGACGAACGGGTTCACCATAAGGGCCGGGCCCATCAGCGGGGTCTGGGCATAGCCCGCATCCCCGGCGGCAAGGTTAAGACCGAACGCATCGGCCCCCAGTCCCGCGCCAAACGGCTTGTTCATCGTGGTCATGCAGGCAACTGCATTGGCCGCACGGTCCAGCACGACAAAGCCGCTGCGGCCTGTATTGGACTGAACGTTACTGTCGGCAGCATCGATATCGGCCAGATAGCGGTTCAGGACCGCACCAAGTTCGGTGCTGGCATCAATGACCGCACGTCCGGACTCCGCACGCGGCGGATAGGCCAGATACAGTGTTTCGTTACCCACCTTGACCTCGGTCGCGGATTTCCATTGCGGTTTGTAATCGCGCATGTCTTCGGCGGTCAGTGTCCCACCGGCATTCTGTACGGCTGTTGCGATTTGGGCGCCAAGGGCACCGTTATAAAATTCACCCGGTCCCTTGACCCGAAGAGATGTCAGAAGCGCACCGAGATTGACCGAGCGAATCCGGTCGCCGACCTGCAAGGTATTGCCATCAGGCATGAAAACATCACGCAGAATCGGGCTTGCCTCGATCCGGTCGCGATTGGCTTCGATGTCATCCACCATCGAACGCGATACCGGCACACCCAGGCGCGCATATTGTTCAGCCGCCGACAAAAGCTGCGGCCATTGCAGGCGACCGTAACGCGCACTAAGCGCATAAAGCCCGCGCGGGACGCCCGGAATGGTGGTTGCAGTCTGGCTGTCGGCAGTGCGAGTCCCCGGACGCGGCCAGAAATCAAGCACTTCGACCTTTTTCGACTGGCGATCATGAACAACGCACACCCCGCCGCCGCCGATACCGGCGACCGAGGATTTGGTCACCGTCATGGTCGCGTAAAGCGCAACAGCCGCATCTGCCGCCGTACCGCCCGCCGAAAGAACGTCGCGTGCGATGCGAACCGCGCGGGGTTCGTCGGCGACCACGCCACCAAGGAAACCACTGACGGCCCCTATTTGGCCAAGATTTTCAGTATTATCGCTACTGCAGGCAGCAAGACCGGCAGTCATTGCGATTGCCGTCATGATCCGCCATGATGGCTTGCGCGTCGGCAACCTGTCCGCACTGGTCGGGTCGACATCGGATGAACGAGAACACGGAACGCACAATTTGCTCAGACGCATTATTACTCTCACTGCCATTTTCCTTGTTGCCCTGCCCAGCACAGTTTTTGCGCAGGGTCGTTCTTTTATCCGGGATACCGAGATTGAGGAAACCCTTCATCTCTATGCGACCCCGATATTCAAGGCTGCCGGGCTCGATCCGCGCGGCGTTACTGTCTATATCGTCTCAGACCCCAGCCTGAACGCATTCGTTGCAGGTGGCCAAAAGCTTTTTATCAATACTGGCCTCTTGTTGAAAGCCCAGACTCCCGAACAGGTTATGGGCGTGATGGCCCACGAAACCGGCCACATTGCGGGCGGGCACCTTTCGCGTATTCATGATCAGCTTCGAAATGCCTCGGCGATATCGATTCTGTCAACCATCGTCGGTGTTGCCGCCGGTGTTGCCGCCGGTCGTGCAGATGTCGGTACAGCCGCCGTTCTTGGCGGACAGAACGTGGCAGAACGCAATTTCCTGGCTTATTCGCGGACACAGGAAAGCAGTGCCGATCAGGCCGGTGTCAACTTCCTGACCGATGCGGGGATTTCATCGCGCGGTCTGATGGAATTCATGGAAACGCTTGAAGGTCAGGAATTGCTGAGTACTGCACGTCAGGACCCGTATCTGCGCAGTCACCCGCTGACGACCGAACGTGTCGAGTTCCTTGAAAACTATACTGCGAATTCACCGTTAAGGGACGCCAAGGTTGATCCGGTTCTGTATGAACGCCATGCCCGTATGCGTGCCAAGCTGTATGCCTTTACCAACCATATCCAGCATACGTTGCGCACCTATCCCGAAACCGACACCAGCATTTCGGGGCGTTATGCACGCGCGATTGCCTATTACCGGGACTCGCAACTCGATCCGGCGATGAAGCTTATTGACGAGCTGATCGCCGAAGAACCGGAAAATCCGTATTTCGAAGAACTTAAAGGTCAGGTCCTGCTGGAATTCGGCAAAGCCAAGGAAGCCACCGACCCGCTTCGCAAAGCAGTCGAACTGTCCAACGGTGCACCTTTGATCCGACTGCTTCTGGCGCATGCGCTGATTGAAAGCGGCGACAGCAGTGTCCTGCCGGAAGCCAAGGAAAATCTTTTGGGGGTTCTTTCGGTTGAACGCAGCAATGCCTCGGCATGGCGGTTCCGGGCGATCATCGAAAACCGTCTGGGCAACGAAGGCGAAGCGTCGCTTTCGCAGGCGGAATACAGCCTTTTGACCGGGGATCGGGAAGCCGCGAAATATCACGCGGTTCAGGCCGACCGGAAGCTTGAAAAAGGCACGGCGACCTGGCAGCGCGCGCAAGACATCATTCGCGCGACCGATCCGGAAGGCAAGGACAACCGGAATTGACCGCAATCGCCCCAAAATGGGCGGCGATGCGGTTACCGGCCCCTCGCCGTATCGGCCTTGCCTTTGCGGTGTTTTATCTGTTGACCGGATGCAGCCTGCCCGATGCCGGGGTGAGCGTCGAGGGGGACCTGAAGCTTCTTTATGCCCCTTTCCCGCTGAATAACCCACCCCGGTACTGGCATTATGCCGAACGTCCGGCAAAGCTTGATACGGGTGAACAGTCAAAGGCCAACAGCCTTTACTGGGAAGATATCGACGGGCGTATCGCGCTTGCCATGCGCCCGGCAATTGGCACATTTGAACTTGGCCGTCGTACCAATATTGCGGTTCTGGCATCCCCCTATCTGTCATTCGATTGGTTGATGAACGCATCGGCACAGCCCGGCGATACCGAGCTTGTCCTTGGTTTCCGGGCGCAATCGCATGGCGATTGGGGCGAAAGCGATCTGGGGGCAGGCAAACCGCCCGTCGATCATGTGATCCGGCTTCCGATTGGCGGGGACATGACCGGTATCAAGGAATGGCAACGCGATTATTTCGATCTTTCAGCCCTGCATCGCCGATACTGGCCCGACACAGATACCATCGATGTCCGTCTGGTATGGATCGGGATTGCCGCATCTGGTGATCAGGGGGCAGATGTGGCCGGTGTCACATATCTCTCGCATATTTTACTTTCCCGTTAGGGTGCGTGTCTCGTATCAATGATTTAAAGAAATCAGGTCCGCGCGATGCCCGACACATCCGGGACAAAGACAACAAGGGATTTTCGATGAATTCGCACATGATCAAACGCCTTCTTGGCGGTGCCGCCATCATGCTTTCGCTGGGTTTTGCCATGGGCGCACCGGCACAGGCGGAAGAACTAAGCGATGCGCAGAAGGCCGAGATCGAAGGCGTGATTGAACAGTATCTTCTGGAAAACCCGGATGTTCTGCTGCGTGCGATCCAGAATGTTCAGGTCTGGCAGACAACCGAACAGGCCCGCCAGCAGGCCGAAGCCATCGAGCCGGTTTGGGATGCGCTGGTAGCCGACAGTTCGGTGCCATCGGTCGGCCCGCTTGATGCGCCGGTGACCGTGATCGAATTTTTTGATTATCACTGCGGTTATTGCAAACGCGCCTTTGACGGCGTGAAGGAACTTGCGGAAAATTCCGATGGCAAAATCCGCACCATGTTTGTTGAATTCCCGATCCTGCGCGAAGAAAGTGCCGATGCGGCGCGTGCGGCACTGGCCGCTGCCAAGCAGGGCAAATACATGGAAATCCACGCGGCCTTCATGGAAAACCGCGGTATCCTTGACGAGGCACAGATCAACACATTGGCCAAAGACGCAGGTGTCGACGTTGATCAGATGCGCAAGGACATGCAGTCCCCGGAAATCAACGGCATGTTACAGCAATATGCCGCCATGGCGCGCAGCATCGGGGTCAATGGCACCCCGGCCTTCCTGATCAATGGTCAGATGGTCTCCGGTGCGGATATGGAACGCGTCAATGCGCTGGTCAAAGCCGGACTTGAACAGGCGTCCTGATTTTACGCCAAACCGCTACTACGGATGCAGTCAATCCGTTACGCAGCCTGAATAAAACAAAAGCCCCCGTTTCGATACCGAAACGGGGGCTTTTTATCGGACATCTATGCGATCAGATCAAACCGGCCAGCGGCGAGGACGGATCGGCATATTTTTTCTTGGGCATGCGACCGGCAAGGAAGGATTCACGACCAGCGATGATCGCGTGTTTCATTGCGCGCGCCATGCGGATCGGATCCCTGGCACCGGCGATTGCGGTATTCATCAGAACGCCGTCACAGCCCAGTTCCATGGCAAATGCCGCATCGGATGCGGTGCCGACACCGGCATCGACGATCACCGGCACATTGGCGTTTTCCTTGATCAGCGCGATATTGACCGGGTTGAGAATCCCCATGCCCGAACCGATCAGCGATCCCAGCGGCATGATCGCGACACAGCCCATATCTTCAAGCATCTTGGCCTGAATGGGATCGTCGCTGCAGTAAACCATCACGTCGAAACCATCCTTGATCAGGGCCTCGGCGGCCTTGAGGGTTTCGGGCATATTGGGATAAAGCGTTTTCTGATCGCCCAGAACTTCAAGCTTCACCAGATTCCAGCCACCGGCCTCGCGGGCCAGACGCAGGGTCCGGACCGAGTCATCAGCCGTAAAGCAACCCGCCGTATTCGGCAGATAAACGTATTTTTTCGGATCGACATAATCGACCAGCATCGGCTGTGACGGGTCGGTCAGATTGACGCGACGCACGGCAACCGTGACCATTTCCGCGCCCGAGGCATCAATCGCAATGCGGGTTTCTTCGAAATCCTTGTATTTGCCGGTACCGACGATCAGACGCGATTTGAATTTGTGGCCCGCGACAACGAAACCCTCGTCATTGGCGGACGCAAGATCGGCATCCGAGGAACCGCCACCAATAAAATGAACGATTTCAAGCTTGTCGCCATCGGCAAGTGCAGTATCGCCATAAGCCGTTTTCGGCACGATTTCGAGATTGCGTTCCACCGCGACCTTGGTCGCGGTAATCCCGAGTTCGCCGAGAAGATCGGCAACGGTTGCTGCGGTTTCGATGGTGCGGTCTTCACCGTTGATGGTCAGGCGCATCTGTTCGTCTTGTCCTTGTGGTATCAAAATATTCACCTATTGGCGCGCAGTATGCGCAGCTGCCGGGCGAGAGGCAAGCTGTGATCGGCGGATTCTGCCATGCGGGGCACACAAAGCTGCACCGATGGCGATGATGCCAACATGATCGTGTGGTTACAGTCACATGCCTCGTCCGAATGCAACGTTGCGTCAGACTTTGGTCGTGTTATAAACGCATCACTATATGTTGGGCATGTGGGAACGGATGACAAAACCCGTCTACATTCTGAATGGGCCGAATTTGAACCTGCTGGGACAGCGTCAGCCGGAAATTTACGGTGCGACCACCTTGCAGGATATCGACAACATGTGTTCTGCACATGCGTCGAAGATTGGCCTGTCCGTCGTCTTTCGCCAAAGCAATCACGAAGGCGAGCTGGTTGACTGGATTCAGGAAGCCCGGCAAGAAGCTGCTGGCATTATTATCAATGCTGGGGCATATACGCACACATCGGTTGCGATCCTTGACGCGTTGCTGGCATCCGATTTGCCGGTCGTCGAGGTGCATCTGTCAAATATTCATCAGCGGGACGCATTCAGACATCATTCTTACGTCTCGAAAGCTGCAAAAGGCATGATCTGTGGTTTTGGCGCGCAGGGTTACATTCTTGGCCTTGATGCCATCAGATCACTGATCCACACACCATCATAAAAGATATCGAAATGAGCAAGTTCAACATCGACAACGATACCATTCGCCAGCTCGCAGAGCTGCTGGACGAGACCAACCTGACCGAGATCGAAGTTGCCGCAGGCGACAATCGCATCCGCGTCGCCCGTCAGGGCACCATGGTTGCAGCCGCTCCGGCAGCTGCACCGGTTGCCGCTGCTCCTGCTGTGGCCCCTGCTCCGGCGGCTCCTGCCGATGCGGGTTCGCATCCAGGTGCTGTTAAGTCGCCGATGGTTGGTGTCGTCTATTTCGCGCCGGAACCCGGTGCCGCACCGTTCATTTCGGTCGGTTCCAGCGTTTCCGAAGGCCAGACCCTGATGCTGATCGAAGCGATGAAAACCTTTAACCCGATCCGTGCACCGAAGTCCGGCAAGGTTACCCAGATCATCGCAACCGACGGCCATCCGGTCGAGTATGACGAGCCGCTGGTCATTATTGAATAAGCCGGGGTAACACCGCATGTTCGACAAACTCCTGATTGCCAACCGTGGCGAAATCGCGCTTCGTATTCAGCGCGCCTGCCGCGAAATGGGCATCAAAACTGTCGCGGTGCATTCCACCGCCGATGCCGATGCCATGCATGTCCGCCTGGCAGACGAAGCCGTCTGCATCGGCCCGGCCGCATCGAAAGACAGCTATCTGAATATTCCGGCGATCCTGTCGGCTGCCGAAATCACCGGGGCGGAAGCCATCCATCCGGGTTACGGCTTCCTGTCGGAAAATGCCGACTTTGCCGCCATGGTCGAAGAACACGGCTTTGCCTTTGTCGGTCCGTCGGCGGAACATATCCGCATGATGGGTGACAAGATCACAGCCAAACTGACCGCAGCAAAACTGGGCATTCCGGTTGTTCCGGGGTCGGACGGGGAAATCACCACCGTTGCCGAAGCCCAGAAATGCGCCAAGGAAATCGGCTATCCGGTCCTGATCAAGGCATCGGGTGGTGGTGGCGGCCGCGGCATGAAAGTGGTCGAGCGCGACGAAGACCTTGCCGAAGCCTTTTCCATGACCCGCAAGGAAGCATTGCAGAACTTTGGCAATGCCGCGGTTTATATGGAAAAATACCTTGGCAAACCGCGCCATATCGAACTTCAGGTTATCGGCGATTCCCATGGAAATGCCGTCCATCTGTTCGAACGCGACTGTTCGTTGCAGCGCCGCCATCAGAAAGTGCTTGAAGAAGCCCCTTCGCCGACGCTGACACCGGAAGAACGCGAACGCATCGGATCGACCGTTGCCAACGCCATGCGTGGCATGGGCTATCGCAATGCCGGGACGATCGAATTCCTGTATGAAAATGGCGAGTTCTATTTCATCGAAATGAACACCCGTCTGCAGGTCGAACATCCGGTAACCGAAGCCATTTCAGGCGTTGACCTTGTGCGTGAACAGATCCGCGTTGCGGCTGGACTTGAACTGTCCTTTACGCAGCAAGATCTGGAAATTCACGGCCATGCGATTGAATGCCGCATTAATGCCGAAGATCCGGAAACCTTCGTGCCGTCACCGGGCAAGATCAAGGAATATCATGCACCGGGCGGTTTGGGCGTGCGTGTCGATAGCGGTATCTATACCGGCTATTCGATCCCACCCTATTACGACAGCATGATCGCAAAACTGATCGTGCATGGCCGTGACCGCGAAGAATGCATGATGCGCCTGCGCCGTGCATTGGCCGAATATGCGATTGGCGGGATCAAAACCACCATTCCGCTGCATCAGAAGCTTCTGGCACAGCCCGATATCCAGAAAGGTGATTACGATATTCACTGGCTGGAGAAATTCATGGGCATGAAGAAGTAATTTTCTTTATCCCGACGCGAAAAAGCGGGGCTTCCTTTCGGGAGCCCCGCTTTTGTTTGGGAATTTCCGTTAACCCAGCACGATGCATCAGGCGCGAGGCGATGGCGGCCCCGGCAAAACAAGCAGCGAAGAAATTTCGAGCATTTTACCGATCCCGGTACGAAGAATTAATCATCCATTTCGATTATCATGCCAAAGATAGCTGACGGACCGAAAGCTGCTATCTTGTCAGACCAGTGCGCGTTCACATATGTAAACAGACGACTTGCAAACAGGACCGAAACCATTATCACCGCGATCATGTCGAACCAACTGACCCCTGATCTGTTGATCCGTGCCTATTCGGTCGGCCTGTTTCCCATGGCCGAAAGCCATGATGACCCGACCCTTTACTGGATTGACCCGGAATGGCGTGGCGTATTGCCACTGGATGGCTTTCATGTACCCAGAAGCCTGCGCAAAGCCGTGCGCAAGGGGACATTCAAGGTCCATGTGAACAAAGCCTTTCCCGATGTCATTCGTGCCTGTGCGGAACCCACCGCCAGCCGGGACGATACCTGGATCAATGACAATATTCTTGATGCCTATTGCGCGCTTCACAAGATGGGCTGTGCGCATTCGATCGAGGCATGGCTTGATGGCAGGCTGGTAGGCGGGCTTTATGGCGTCAGCCTTGGTCAGGCGTTTTTTGGCGAAAGCATGTTTTCGCGCGCGACCAATGCATCAAAGGTGGCGCTGGTGCATCTTGTCGCCCTTTTGCGGCAGGGCGGTTACACACTGCTTGATACCCAATTCGTCAATGATCACTTAAAACAGTTCGGGGTGGTCGAAATCCCGCGGGAACGCTATCGTTCCGATCTTGCCCGTGCGCTTGCCGGACGGGCAAGCCTTCCGTTTGAAGCCGATCCCGAATTTATCGAACAGGTATTGCAGCAAGGTGATCATTGACGCCATCGCCCCTGCCCGACCCCGCATCCCTTCCAGAAAAGACTGAACATCCCGATGCAGATACGGCCTGCCACACAGAATGACATCCCGAAAATCCTTGAAATCGTTGCCCCGGTCCTGCGTGCTGGTGAAACCTATGTCATGCCGACCAACATGACCGATGACGAAGTGCGTGCCTATTGGATGGGGCCGGACAAGGAAACCCTTGTTGCCGAGGAAGACGGGCAGATTGTCGGCACCTATTACCTGAAGGCCAATCAGCCGGGCAATGGCGCGCATGTCGCCAATTGCGGCTATATGACCGCCGCGGATGCAGGCGGACGCGGAATTGCGCGGCGGATGTGCGAAGACTCGCTGATCCGTGCAAAGGATCGCGGCTTTAGGGCCATGCAGTTCAATTTCGTCATCGCCAGTAACAAGGCCGCCGTGCATCTTTGGCCGCAGCTTGGCTTTGAAATTGTCGGACGGTTGCCCGGTGCCTATTTGCACCCGATACATGGCGAAACCGACGCGCTGATCATGTATCGCAAACTTTAATCCTTCTGCTGCGCCCCTAAACGAAAACTGACGCCACATGGGCGTCAGTTCACTGTTTGATCGGCGATTTCGAATTGCCTGACTATTGCTGCAGGCCGGGGAATGCCCAGATGCCTGATACGCGCAGCATATCGCGATAGACGACAAGCTTTTCGCTGTCGCTGACTTTCGATGCTTCTTCGATGTTGTCGAAATCCAGTGCGATCAGGGGATGAACCGGTGCATCCAGACCATACTGATCCAGCGCATCCTGAAGCACGGTTTTGGCGCGACGCATATGGCTGGCACTGGTGACCAGAATGACATCATCGGTGGTGTGCCGGTTCAGAAGGTTTGCGATATTCAGCATGTTGCCAACGGTGTCTTTTGACTTGTCCTCAACCATGATCCGGTCGCGATCAATGCCCTGCTCGACCAGCCAGCGCATCATCATGTCGCCTTCGGTCACACCCGATTGCGGCTGCCCCCCCGTTACCATGACACGCGCGGTCGGGTTTTCTTTTGCCGCCTTCAGGCCGATTTCAAGGCGCTGCATCAGCGGTTCGCGCATGGTGCCATCTTCGGCAAGCGCATAACCCAGAATGACGATGGTGGATTTTTCGCCCAGTACCGGGACGTCCTGATTGGGGGCCTCGGCCATGTTGGCATCCGCGCGCAGGAAGCGTTTGCGATAGGCATCCGCACTGTCGCGGTCAATGCCGGCCATCGCATCCATATAATTGCGATACTGATCGTCATCACCGCGAATATGGGCCAGTGCCGCCAGCCATGTATAGGCATCGAAGGCATGCGGATCGACGCGGGTAATCCCGATATAGGTTTCGGCCGCCTCGTCGAGTTTCTTTTGCAGAATACGGGCCGATGCGATCCCGTATCGCAGATCAATCCGTTCGGGTGCCAGTTTCGACGCCTCGGCAAAGGCCTGTTCAACGACATCGTATCGACCATGCAGGGTGATGCCCTTGAATACTTCGGCCTCGGCCTTTTTGATGTCGCCACCCGACCAGTAATAATGCATTCCCGTGTCGACCAGTTCGCGAATACGCGCCCCGTCCGTGGCATCTGCCGCCAGTGCCGTGCCAAAAACCGCGCCCGCCAGCATCAGCGAAACACCACAACCAACAGCCAATTTCTTTATTGTCATTGTTCTTGTCCTACTGTGAAGTCAACCAAACTCAGCAGGGCAATCCAATCATGAACGATACCTTTTGAGTACCACAATGTTCAGGGCAGCCGGTAATGATCATAATTCCGTAAAACTGGTATTTATTGGTATTACATTTTCAATACCAGTCTTACGCCACGACCAATAAAAAAGCGGCGATGCAAATTGCACCGCCGCCTTTGTGACTCGATTTCCGGTCCGATCAGAACAGGAAGCGGACCCGAAGCGTACCGTCGATGGCTTCGAGTTCCTTGCGGATACCAAGACCCGGCTGGATTTCCTCGTCGACCTCGACAACCACGTAACCCACGCCGCCTTCGGAACGCAGATACTGGCCGCTGATATTCATGCCGCGGGTGGCAAACACGTCGTTGATTTTCGACAGAACGCCTGGAACGTTGCGGTGAATATGCATGAAACGGGTGTGTTTGCGGTCCTTCACCGGCAGGGAAACTTCCGGGAAGTTAACCGCACCAAGCGTCGATCCGTTATCGGAATAGGTGATCAGCTTGTCGGCAACTTCGACACCGATATTTTCCTGTGCTTCCTGAGTGGAACCGCCGATATGCGGGGTCAGGATCACGTTCGGCATGCCACGAAGCGGGCTTTGGAATTCTTCATCCTTGCCCGCAGGCTCGACCGGGAAAACGTCGAGTGCTGCACCGGCCAGATGGCCGCGTTCAAGGGCAGCCGCCAGATCGTCAATCACGATGACATTGCCGCGTGCCGCGTTGATCAGATGCGCGCCCGGCTTCATCTTGGCGATTTCAGCCGCGGTGATCATGTTTTTGGTCTGTTCGTTGGCCGGAACATGCAGCGAAACAACATCCGACCGTGCCAACAATTCATCCATCGAGCTGCACGAGGTGGCATTGCCCATGGCAAGCTTGTTGATCACGTCATAATAAATGACGTTCATGCCAAGCGATTCAGCCAGAACCGACAGCTGCGACCCGATATGGCCGTAGCCGATGATGCCCAGGGTCTTGCCGCGTGCCTCGTAGGAGCCCTTGGCGTTTTTAAGCCAGCCACCGGCGTGGGCAGCCTTGTCACGCTGCGGGATACCGCGCATCAGCATGATGATCTGGCCCAGAACCAGTTCGGCGACCGAACGGGTATTGGAATAGGGTGCGTTGAAGACCGGGATACCGCGCATCGCGGCAGCCTTCAGGTCAACCTGATTGGTGCCGATGCAGAAACAGCCGATAGAGGTTAGCTTGGAGCCGGCATCGATAACGTCTTCGGTCAGTTTGGTGCGGGAACGGATGCCCAGAAAATGCGCTTCGGAGACGACGGATTTCAATTCATCCGCATCAAGAGCAGCAGGGTAGTGGTCGACATTAGAGTAGCCGGCCTCTTTGAACATCTTTACAGCGTTTTCATGGATACCTTCGAGCAGGACGATCTTGATCTTGTCCTTCTCCAACGAAAGCTTGCTGT
The DNA here is from genome assembly GCF_001613805.1 of Thalassospira lucentensis. Taxonomy (GTDB): domain Bacteria; phylum Pseudomonadota; class Alphaproteobacteria; order Rhodospirillales; family Thalassospiraceae; genus Thalassospira; species Thalassospira lucentensis_A. Next base: position 234,969 of record NZ_LPVY01000013.1, on the reverse strand, counting down.
TCACGGCGCACCATCCTTTTCTTTGCGAGGGCGACACGGGCATTTCCCGAGCCGTAGGGCCGTAACGTTACGCGCCCTTGGCCCAATGAAATAGGGCTTAAGGCGGCTTGCGTCAAAGGCTTTCCCTTGCGCAAACACGCAATACGCCTATCTTCTGAACGCATATACCGGCTATTGCGTATAGAATGCAGGTCCGGGCGGCGACCAAGGATTGAATACAGGGGACCCCATCTTGCCTGCCGAGATAAGAACCGTTACCGATATCCATAAAATTGGCCAAACCGACTGGGACAGATGCGCTGGCGCAGACAACCCGTTTGTCAGCTTTGCCTTTCTTTCGGCGATGGAAGATAGCGGGTCTGCCTGTGCCGATACCGGCTGGCAACCCTTTCATCTGCTGGTGACAGATGACGACGACACGGTTGCCGGTATTGTGCCGCTTTATGTCAAATCCCACTCATACGGCGAATATGTTTTCGACTGGAGCTGGGCAGAGGCATATGAGCGCGCGGGCGGGCGTTATTATCCGAAATTGCAGGCCGCCGTGCCGTTTTCCCCCGTACCCGGCCCGCGGCTTTTGATCAGGTCCGATCATCCGGCACCGGAACGCATCCGCAAGCTCCTGATCAGCGGGCTTTGCGCCCTGCCCGAACGGCTTGGCATTGCCAGCCTGCATGTAACATTTTGCAGCGGTGATGAAAGCCGGGCGATGGAAGATGCCGGGTTTCTGCCCCGAACCGGCATTCAATATCATTGGTACAATCGCGGTTACGCCGGCTTTGACGACTTCCTTGGCGCGCTTAATTCGCGCAAGCGCAAAAACCTGCGCAAAGAACGTAAACAGGTGCGCGATGCGGGATACAGTTTCGAAGTGCTATCGGGTGATGACCTTAAAGCAACGCATTGGGACCGGTTTTATGCCTTTTACCATGACACATCGGACCGCAAATGGGGTCAGGCCTATCTGACGCGGGAATTTTTCGAACTTTTGCATGAAAGATTACGTGACCGGACCGTTCTGGTGGCGGCCTTTCGGGATGGCGACATGGTTGCCGGGGCGCTTAACCTGATCGGATCGGATACGTTGTACGGGCGCAACTGGGGCACCATTGACCGGGCACCACTTTTGCATTTCGAAACCTGTTATTATCAGGCGATTGATATCGCGATTGAACGCGGTCTTAAAACGGTCGAAGCCGGGGCACAGGGTGAACACAAGATCCAGCGCGGCTATGAACCTGTTCTGACCCATTCGGCACATCTGATTGCAGATGAGGGCCTTCGCAATGCTGTCGCCCGTTTTCTTGATCAGGAACGCAGCCACATCGCGCAGGACCGCGAATTCATCATGGCCGAGCACAGCCCGTTCAGGCAGGAATGAAACGGCAGAACGGTCAAGCAAAAAGGGCGCGATGCATGACCACCGCGCCCCTTCCGGTTCCCCCGACCAAGCGGGAATTCTAGACAGCCCTGACGTCGTTCAGGAAGCCGTTCACATGGGATCTGAGCTCGTCATTGGCGGCTGCGAGACGGCCAACGCAGTCAAGCTGGCCATGCGAAAGGTCACCGCTTTCGGTTGTTGCCTCGGCCACGTTTTTCACCGCGTTCGAAATGGCGACGTTACCATTGGCAGCCCCTTCGACGCTGCGTGAAATTTCCTCGGTTGCAGCCCCCTGCTCTTCGACGGCACTGGCAACAACCGACATCAGTTCGTCGATTTTATGGATCGTTTCGGCAAAACCGCGAACAGCGTCGGCGGCAGCACCGGTTTCACCCTGCATTTCGGTGATTTTCGCCGTGATCTGTTCGGTTGCCTTCACCGTCTGGGCGGCAAGGTTTTTGACCTCGCCCGCCACAACCGCGAAGCCCTTGCCGGCATCACCGGCACGTGCCGATTCAATCGTCGCATTTAGTGCCAGCATGTTGGTCTGATCAGCGATATCACTGATCAGGCTAACGACTTCCCCGACACTTTGTGCGGCATCATCAAGCAGCGCAACACGCTGATTGGTCCGTTCGGTTTCTTCCACCGCAAGCTGGGTGATTTCGGTAACACGTGCAATCTGCGAGGCGATTTCGGCGATTGATGCCGAAAGCTGTGCTGTTGCCGATGCAACCGTTTCGATGTTGCTTGACGATTCCTGTGCCTGCTCTGCCACATTTTTCGCATCCTGATTGGCGCGAACCGAATGTGACGAGAGGGTTTCCGACGCACTGCGCACTTCATCAAGTGCGACATTCACTGCCGAAAGAACTTCCTGGATCTTGTGATCGAACCCGGCGGTCAGTGTTCCCATACGTTTGCTGCGTTCGATCTGGCGTTCGGCCTCGATCCGTTCCTGTTCTGCCATGCGGGCACGTTCCCGGGCGTTTTCGCGGAACACCTCAAGCGACTTGGCCATCGCGCCGACTTCATCGGCACGCTTCATATCAAGGATTTCGATATCAAGGTTGCCTGATGCCAGACTTCCCATGGCATCCGTCATCTTGCGGATCGGGGTTGCGATCATCCGCGACAGGGTTCCGCCAAACAGTGCCGCCATCGCGATCAGCAAAGCAACACCAATACCCAGCGTCGTCTGGAAGAGCATCATGGCCCGTTCAACACGGTTTTCGACTTCAAGGCTCATCTGGTCAATGTTGTTTGCAAGTTCCAGGGCAATCCGTGACACGCTGTCAGACAATTCGCGCGGTTCTCCGGATGCCTCGATGGCACGGGCGTGGTTGACCGTCAGATAGTGACGCATCAGCTTGGCCTGTTGACTTGCAATTTCTTCCCAGCGGTCAATGGCACTGTCCATTTCCTCGATCAGACCGGCAATAGTCGGGTTGATCGTCGCATAGGTTTTCAGAACATCCGTGCGGGCATCGATCTCGGTCAGCGATTTCTCGTAGCTTTCAAGCCCGATCCGGTCACCGGTTGTCAGGAAATAGACGAGTTCCTGGCGTGCCATCAGATAGGCACGGTCAAGATTGCGATAATCGCGTTCGAAATCAGCGAGATAGTCACGTTGCTCATTTGCGGATTTGACCTGGAATGTTGCGAACATCCCGGCGCCGGCAACCATCAGAATGACCACAATCATCACAGCAAAGCAGGTTGTCAGCTTGGCCGGTATGGAAAGGTTTTTGAAGAAGTTCATTTTCCATCTCCCCTAGAGCTGTTGACGGCGTGCGAGTTCATTAAGGTTGACCTCGATCGTAACAGCGCCGATCGGCGTCCCCTGCGCATCCGACATCGTCATATTGAGCTGCGAGCGCCAGGTATCGGTTTCTTCATTATATTCGGCCTCATCAATGAAGACCGCATTGGCACCTTTGGGGAAGGTATTCTTGAATTTTGCTTCATCCCCCTGCCAAAAGTCGGACGTAATCGAACTTTGCCCGACATTCAGCCCCATCTGGTCCATCACAAATATCTCGGCCAGCAAGCCACCGGACCGGGCCTGTATCTGGGTCAGGTAACTCGAAAGAGGGTTTGTCAGGATGGCGGCAACAAGCGGCTGATCTTCCGCCTCACGCTCTGCCACCCACTGTTTGTCGGCAGAATCAATCTGATCCTGCGTCATTCCAACGCGCAAACGGTTTTGCGAAGTGATGGAAAGCTCGACGACGGGATTGGCCAACCATTCACGAACGTCGCGGATCATGTCGTCCGAGATCATGGTACCGGGTTCGCCTGGAAGTTCGGATTTTGCATCTGCTGCTAACGGTATGAAGCCGATCATTCCGGCAACCCCCAGGGCAGTGCAAGCGCGCAAAAAGGTTCTCATAGTTTCCTCTCCGGCGTAGCGCAGATTATTTGTTTGTTTCGGTATGACGCTACGCCACCAAACAGACCTATCCAAAAGGGCAGAAGCCCTAATGCCTATGTGAATCCTCACACGCATGCTTTCAAGTAGAGGATGTAAAATCATCTACATGAAAAACATGGGGAATTCGGAGAAGACAAGAAAAAAGCGGCGGGAAAACCGCCGCTGAGTTTGGTTGGGACACGAGCAAACTGCAGAAGATTACGTTGTTCCAGGCGCAAGATGCGCCCCTGCAAAGAACAACTGTCCGACACCACCTATGCATAGGGTGTGCCAGTTTTTGGAAGCGCGTAAAAATCCCTGAATTGCGCCGATTGTCGGGCAAGAAAATATTGAAAAGACAATTACTTCAAAATTTATTCGCATATTGCGACAAATAAAATTGCAAAATGCGAACACAAATCTTTGCATTTTGCAAAATGCGATTCAAGGCCATGATCCCGACCTGATCATTGCCGATTACCCAGCGTTACGACTTGGCCCTTTCCGTTTTTTGCGCTTGCTGAAATTCAGCAAAGCTGGAGCATTTTCAATAATTTCCTGGAGAATTTCCTTGGCGACCTCAAGGTCATCCTTGGCAGACTCGTCAAGATGACTGACATATCGCGGATGAGAGATCATGCGTTCGGCTTCATAAAGAGTCCGAAGCTCGCTTTGGAACATTTCGCGCGCCCCGAGCGGCAGAACCGGTTTGGCACTCATCACAAAGAAAAACTTGAGACTTGTTTTAATCACAATCCGAAGCATCAGGATCTGAAGCTTGTGAAACTGCTCTTCGAGCTCGTCTTTTTTGGGGTGCTTTTCAAGTTTGGCAAGACGGTCCGTAATCACCAGTGAAAGCGCTTTGAAGTTATCGACTTCTTCGCGAAACGGCCTGTAACCGGTCACCTCGGTTGTATCTACCGTCTTTTCAATCACATCTGCCAGCGCGACAAGCTTACGCGCCTGCGTCTCAAGCCTCGACAAAAACGTCTCGACCTCATCCCGGTATTTCCGCTGTGTCACCTGGTTCATTATTTTTTATGCGCCATCAAAAGCAATTGCCCGAAACAACTGTTCCGGGCAATTACAATAACCTGCCAAAACTTAATGACAAGGTAATCGATCACGAGACAATCAGTTTGCCATCTCCGGATCTTTTTCCTTTTTCGATCCGCCACCATTTTCTTCCGGATAGCGGAAGATAACGGCATCGTCTTCGATATCGACCAGAACCGCCCCGCCCTTTTCGAGCTTGCCAAACAGCAATTCTTCGGCCAGCGGCTTTTTGACGTGCTCCTGAATGACACGCCCCAACGGACGCGCCCCAAATGCAACATCGTAACCCCGCTCGGCAAGCCAGGTACGTGCAGCTTCGGTCAGTTCAATCGAGACATTCCGATCCGCAAGCTGGACTTCAAGCTGCAGGATGAACTTGTCTACCACCATCTTGACGACATCAGGCTGCAGGTTGGCAAACGGGATGACCGCATCCAGACGGTTCCGGAATTCCGGAGAGAAGGTCCGCTTGATCGCTTCTTCGTCCTCGCCGGTACGCATTTCGCGTTTGAAACCGATTGGCGGTTTTGCCATATCCGATGCGCCCGCGTTGGTGGTCATCACCAGCACAACATTGCGGAAATCAACGGTCTTGCCGTTATTATCCGTCAGCTTGCCATGGTCCATGACCTGCAAAAGGATATTGAACAGGTCCGGATGGGCTTTTTCGATCTCGTCAAGCAGGACAACCGCATGCGGATGCTGATCAACGGAATCGGTCAGAAGCCCGCCCTGATCAAACCCGACATAACCGGGCGGCGCACCAATCAGTCGTGAAACGCTGTGGCGTTCCATATATTCCGACATGTCAAAACGGATGAACTCAATCCCCATGACATGCGCCAGCTGTTTGGTAACCTCGGTTTTGCCAACACCTGTCGGGCCGGAAAACAGATAACTGCCAATCGGCTTTTCCGGTTCGCGCAGACCGGCACGTGCCAGCTTGATTGCACTGGCGACGGCCTCAATCGCCTTGTCCTGACCAAAGACAACAGTCTTGAGATCACGTTCAAGGTTGGCCAACGCCTTGCGATCATCGGTCGATACCGATTTTGGTGGTATGCGGGCGATCTTGGCGACGATTTCCTCGACATCGCGTTTGGAAATCGTGCGTTTGCGCTTGCTTGGAGCCACCAGCATCCGGGATGCCCCGACCTCGTCGATCACATCAATCGCGCTATCGGGACGCTTGCGGTCGTTGATATAGCGTGATGCAAGTTCAACTGCGGACCGAATGGCTTCGTTGGTGTATTTGACGTGGTGATGTTCCTCGTAATAGGGCTTGAGCCCCTTGAGGATTTTGATCGTGTCTTCGGGAGAAGGTTCCTCGACATCGATTTTCTGGAAACGACGCACCAGGGCACGGTCCTTTTCAAAATGGCCGCGGAACTCCTTGTAAGTCGTTGAACCGATGCAGCGAAGCGAACCGCTGGCAAGAGCCGGTTTCAACAGGTTCGAGGCATCCATTGCCCCGCCCGAAGTCGCACCTGCGCCGATGACGGTGTGAATTTCATCAATGAACAGAACCGCGCCGTCGAACTCTTCAAGCTCTTTGACGACAGCCTTGAGGCGTTCCTCGAAATCACCACGATAGCGGGTACCTGCCAGGAGGGCGCCCATATCAAGGGCAAAGATCGTGGCATCGGCCAGAACTTCGGGGACATCGCCATCAACAATCCGGCGCGCCAGACCTTCGGCGATGGCAGTTTTGCCAACCCCGGGATCACCGACATAAAGCGGATTGTTTTTGGTGCGGCGGCACAGGACCTGAATGGTGCGCTCGATCTCGCTCTGGCGACCGATCAACGGATCGATCTTGCCCTTCTGCGCCTTGACATTGAGGTTCACGCAATAGGCCTTGAGGGCCTCACCTTCACCGGCCGCTGCCCCTTCCTCAGTATCGGCAGTTGCCCCGGGCGCAACTTCTTCCTCGGCGCCGCGTGGAATGCGGCGTTCGTTCAGTTCCGGCGCCTTGGCAATACCATGCGAAATGTAATTGACCGCATCCAGACGGGTCATGTCCTGCAATTGCAGATAATAAACCGCGTGCGATTCACGTTCCGAAAACAGCGCGACCAGCACATTCGCCCCGGTGACTTCTTCACGTCCGGAGGATTGAACATGAATGGCTGCGCGCTGTATCACGCGCTGGAACCCGGCCGTTGGCTTGGGATCGACCAGACGCGCACTGATCAGCCCGGAAAGTTCGCTATCGGCGAATTCCAGCAAATCCGAACGCAGACGGTCAACATCGACCCGGCAGGCCTTCAGCACCGACAACGCATCCTGATCTTCGGTCAGTGACAACAGAAGATGTTCCAGCGTTGCGTATTCATGACGCCGTTCAGACGCATAAGCCAGCGCACGATGTAAGCTTTCTTCAAGGTTACGTGAGAGCATGTTTCACTCCTTCTCTAACGTGCACTGCAGCGGGTGCTGGTTTTGCCGCGCCAGATCCATGACCTGGTTGACCTTGGTTTCCGCAATTTCATAGGTAAAGACACCACATACCCCGACCCCCTTGCGGTGAACCTGAAGCATAATCGCGGTCGCCTCTTCCCGGCCTTTTTCAAAGAACCGTTCAAGCACATGGACAACGAATTCCATGGGGGTGTAGTCGTCATTCAGCAACAGCACCTTGTACATGGACGGCTTCTTCGTCTTTGGCCGTGTCTTCGTTACGATCCCCGTGTTCGGGAGACCACCACCGTCATTGTCCTGTTCACTCATAATCTGCTTACCGGAACCCTTTTGTTCTGCATTGTCTCCATGATAGGTCATTGAACATCTGTTTCAAAGTCCGCAGCGACAAAACGCTTATTAACCTCATCCCAAATTCATGTAGGCCGAGATTGACGCGGTGCAAGATCATCAGCAAAACTTCATCGGTTTTGCCGTAAATATCAGTGCAAAAACAAAAAAACGGACATGATCCGCCGACCATGTCCGTTCCGGTACGTTAATGCAGCAAACCTTGCCCTGCGTCAGGTGCGCTTATTTAAGCGGCACTCCTACGGCTTTGCTCATTGCGGCAAACCCGTCGGAAAAGGCTGAAAACATCATTTTCTGAATTTTCTCGCCCTCCGACATGCCGGATTCGACATAGCGTTTAAAGATACGCTCGTTCAGTTCCTGCAGTTCAGAGAGGCTTTCAACCTTTGCAAGCGCTTCGAGGTCAGCCTGCGAAGCATCCATTTCGCGTTGCGCCCAGGAAACCAGTTCAGCCCCGAATGAACCGCTTTTTTCCATCAGGTCGGTCGACATCTGCCAAACGCCATCGAGACTTTTCTGCTGCGTTTCGATCAGTTCTTCGTATCTGGCCATCATATGCGTACCTGCATCGGAAAACATATCTGCCTGTTCGGTGAACTTTTCGGCCATCTGGGCGATAACATCATTGGCAGCGGTCATGCTGCCTTCGAAAGCATCCTGGGTCGCGGCAACCATGGCATCGACTTCGGGTGCCTTCCAGAGCTCCGCGAACGGCTCAAGCGTCATCATGCCAAATGCAGTCACATCAGGGGCATCGACCTTGGCAGCGGCAACTGCCGGCTTTGCCGTGACCTTGACCTCGGCAGTGGCTTTCTCGGTTGGGTTATCCTTCGGCGCGGCCTTCGCCACCGTAGCCGATTTAACAGTGGCAGCCGGTTTCTGTTCCTCTGTCACGATCGTAGCCTTCTTTACAGGTTGAGCCGTTTGGGCAGCGGCAGCAGGCGCCTTATTGCCAGAAACGGACGATTTGGATGCGCCTGCTGTTTTTGAAGTCGAAACAGCGGGCTTTTTCGACTTGGCAATGACCTTGGGGCGGCTGGCAGGCTTGGGACTTGTCGAAACTTCTCCCTTGGCCTTTGCCGACGTGGACCCGGTGGATATGCGCCCCTTTGACGGGGAACTTTTGGCATCAATGTCGGTCGCGGCTGCCTTTGCCTGCGAATCGTTTGCCGGTTCAGGCTTTGCTTGCGGTTTCGCCTCAGCCTTGTTTTCTGTCTCAGCGGGTTTTACCGGCTCCTCGGCCTTCGCCGGGACCGCGGTATTCTGCGACACGGCAGAGGATGCTTCCTTTGCCTCCGGCTTCACATCATCGGGTTTCGATGTCTTGGCCACAGCCTTTGGCGGTTCTTCCACGGGGGTCTGACGCAAGGCTTCTGTTTCCAGCGCACTAGAAGTTGTGACCACACGCTTTGGCCGCGCCGCCGGGCTTTCGGTAATTTCGACTGCCGCGGCCTTTGCCGGGGCTGCAGCCGACTTTTTGCTGACACCGGAAGGCGTTTTCTGTGCTGTCTTTGCACGAGGTGAGGTTTTGGTTTTGGTTCGGGTTGTTTTAGCTGAACCGGGCGCAGTTTTTTTGCGAGGAGTCACCATGTGTCGACCTCCTAGGACTGGGCTTGGCATTCAAATTAATGCTGCATCGCAACATAACCCTAGATGGAACAACCGCACCCCGTCAAGGTAGCTTTGGTGACATTTTTATTTGAAGGATCACGTTAATCAGTGCCGATGAACCTGACGATCTGTAACCACGAAAATCGATTTTCAAAAACCGGATTTCGTTCAATCGCTTAGGTAGAAAGTTACGCTAATCCTTATGTTCAGCAGTCATGAAAACCAAAAATGGCACGTGATATCACGTGCCATTTTTGTTGGTGTTATTTGCCCTGAAAATTCTTATCGCAGCTGATTTCCGCGAACCGTGCGATAGAAATAGCGAGACTCGGCCTGCTTGTCATTCTTGCTGTAAAACGGATCAGGCTGCTTTGGCGTGCCGAATGCTGGCGGCTGGGGCAATGGTTTTTCCAACCCCGAAAGATTTTCCAGCACATTCGGGAAAGTCAAAGCGCGCAAATCGTCCTTGGCAGACGTCCAGGCTGCCAGCGTGATGTTTTGTGACGAACATCCGATCGCAACCCAGTAATAGTCGTCGGAATGCAGGCGCAATCCGTCACGGCTTTGATATCCGAAACCGTCGGACTGAAGCGCGTCGGTTAGGGCAAGATATTGCCCGCGCGACAGGTTTTCCCGCGATTCTGTACCACCGAAAGCACCAAGAGGAGCTGTTACCTCGACATTCACCTCGCTGACGTCAAGCGGACCAAATATCCGTGACACCATTTCAAACTGCTCTGCGCCGTTCTTGGGAACAAGATCGTAGCTGCGCGTTTCCTTATAATAATCAGCATTGTAGACAAGGCGAATCCGTCCTTCTGCGTCCCCGGCAGAACAGGCGGTTCGAATGTCATCCGCATTGATAAACGAGAACCAGGTTCCCTTGCGTACCAGGGGATTTTCGATATCGCTTGTACCGGTAAAACTGCATGCTGAAAGAGCAATCAATCCGGCTGCAGAAAGGGCACTTCCTCTTAAAATTGATGATTTTGTTCTTATCTTACTGACAACAGACATTATTTTTTTACGCATTCGATCCTCGATTTTTAACCTTTTGCCGGATATAAATTGAGACTGACGAAAAAATGAGACCGCAACAAGGCGGCAAATCAGTTTATCGGGACACGTGTTAAGCATTTTTTTAATGCCGCGATGAGATACTGATCATATTTCGTCTTGGGGATCACCGTAAAGCCGAGCCCGTCAAATGCGTTTTAAGACCCGTCTTGGGCCAAAAGCGATGGCCACCGTTAGAAATGATGAAAGTCAATCGATGTGGCAATTGCAAGGTCGCAGGATTTATTGTGCCCTGTCCGTGATGATGCTGATCATTGCTGCTGTTGTGTTTACAACGCCGGCTGCGATGGCGCGTACCTATACCGCCATGGTTATCGATGCCGAAACCGGCGATGTTCTGCATGAATATCGCGCCGATCATAAAGTTTATCCGGCATCACTGACCAAAATCATGACGCTTTACATGCTGTTTGATGCACTTGATTCCGGCAAGGTATCGCTTTCGACCCGCATGGAAGTTTCCAAACGTGCTTGGGGCCAGGCGCCTTCGAAACTTGGTCTTCAGCCCGGTGAAAAAATTTCGGTCGAAGATGCCATTCTGGCGCTCGTGACCAAATCGGCAAATGACATTGCCGTTGTCGTCGCTGAACATCTTGGCGGGACCGAGATAAAGTTTGCCCAGATGATGACAGCCAAGGCGCGTCAGATCGGCATGAAAAACACCACCTTCCGCAATGCATCGGGTCTCCCGAATCGCGGCCAGCTGACCACGGCGCGCGATATGATCCGCCTTGCCGTGTCGCTGCGGAAGGATTACGGCAACTATTACCATTATTTCAGCACCCAGAAGTTCAGCTATGGCAAGCGTACTTATGGCAACCATAACAACCTTCTGGCGTCCTACTACGGAACCGACGGGATCAAGACCGGCTATATCAATGCGTCGGGCTTTAACCTTGTAGCCTCGGTCAATCGCAATGGCCGCCGGTTGATTGGTGTTGTCTTTGGTGGCCGGACGGCCCGGTCGCGCGATGACCAGATGAAGAAGCTTCTTGATCAGGCTTATCTTGACCTCAAGAAAGATGGCGAGATCATCGCGCCGCGCCCTCGCATCAGCCCGGATGGCAAAATTCTTCCGGCTGATACCCAGCTTTTGATGGCCAAACAGAACAATGCGAACGAGGTCGAACAGCCCGGTCGCATCGACACTGAAACGGTTGTTGCCCGCCTTTCGCCTGAAACTGGCGGCTGGGGCATTCAGGTTGGTGCATTTAGCGATCAGCGACGCGCACAGGAAGCCGTCCTTGCCGCGGCACGCACAGCCCCCGATGTTCTGCGCCTGACCCGCGCAGCGGTTGAACAGCAAAGCAACGGATCCGGTATTGTTTACCGCGCCCGTCTGCTTGGATTTGGTGGCGAACAGGAAGCACGTAGTGCCTGTGCTGCCCTTCGTAAGGAAAAGGTCGCATGCATCCCGGTTAACGCCGGTGACGCGGGATAATATTCCGGACATACACAACAAAAAACCCGCTGAATTGCTTCAGCGGGCTTTTTTTTATCGTCCTGATCAGAACAGCCTAGTGGCCACCACCCGATGCAAAGAAATCATCCGAGGACAGACCGCTTTTTTGAAGCTGTGCGGTGACTTGCGTTTTCAGCCGCTTCAGACCGTTTTCATCGGCAGCCTCGCAACGGGCGACGATTGCAGGCTGGGTGTTGGATGCACGCAGCAGCCACCAGCCGTCATCGGTGCTGACGCGAACGCCGTCAATGCCGCTGACTTCGGCACCGGCTTCGGACAAGCGACCACGCACCTCTTCGATCAGAGCGAACTTGCGATCATCCGGGCAGTCGATACGGGTTTCCGGGGTATTGACCGCCACGGGCATGGCATCGCGCCAATCATCAAGGCTTTTGCCGCTCTGGACCAGAATGCGATACAGCCGCACAGCAGCATACATCGCATCATCATAGCCATAGTAACGCTCGGCAAAGAAGATATGGCCGCTCATTTCACCGGCAATCGGCGCCTTGGATTCAACCATTTTGGTTTTGATCAGTGAATGGCCAGTCTTCCACATGATGGCGTTGCCGCCAAGACGGGTAACCTCGTCAAACAGTGTCTGGCTGGCTTTGACATCGGCAATGATCGATGCGCCCGGCAGGCGCCCGAGAACGTCGGCGGCATAAATCTGCAGCAGCTGATCGCCCCACAAAACACGGCCCTGCCCGTCAACAACACCGATACGGTCACCGTCACCATCAAAGGCAACGCCCCAGTCCGCATTCAGCGATGCCACCTTGGCCTTCAGATCAACGAGGTTGGCTTCAACCGTCGGGTCCGGATGGTGATTGGGGAAAGTGCCATCGATCTCGTCAAACAGCAGATGGTGGTTGCCCGGAAGCTTTGCGGTCAGTTTGCGAACCACATCGCCCGCAGCACCATTGCCACAGTCCCAGACAATTGTCATCGGCTTGGCAACATCGCAATCCAGTTCGGCCAGCAAACGTTCGACATAACGATCTTCGATGTCGATGTCACTGATTGCGCCATTTCCGGTTTCGAAATCACCCGAGGCGGCAATCCGGCCCAGTTCCTGAATGGCTTCGCCAAACACCGATTTCCCGGCATTGAGCATCTTGAAACCGTTGTAATTTGACGGATTATGCGAACCGGTCACCATGATGCCGGCGTCGGTTTTCTGATCATAAACCGTAAAATACAGCATCGGGGTTGGTCCACGCCCGATCCGGACCACATCGCAGCCCGTCGACGCAATCCCCTCGACAAGGGCGCTTGCCAGTTCGGGCGAACTCAGACGTCCATCCCGGCCAACGGCAACACGTTTTCCGCCAGACTGGCGCACCTTGGTACCGAATGCCTTGCCAAGAGCAAGCGCATCGGCCGCGTGCAGGGTTTCGCCCACGACACCGCGCACATCATATTCGCGCAGTACGGAAGGATCAAAATTGTGTCCGGCAGAGATGGTCATATTCTAACTTAGCCTCCGATTGATGCTCGCCCGATGCAGGAATAGCTGAAACCCTGTTCTGCCATTTCAGCGGGGTCATATACATTTCGCAAATCCACCACGATCGGGTGTTTCAAGGTTGATTTGATGCGATCCAGATCCATGCCGCGGAACTCGTTCCACTCGGTCAGGACCACCATCGCGTCGGCACCTTCAAGCGCTTCATAGGCGCTTTCACAGTAAACAATGTCTTCAAGAAGCCTTCTGGATTCCTCCATGGCTTCCGGGTCGAATGCCCGAACCGTTGCACCGGCAGCAATCAGGGCAGGAACAATATCAAGGCTTGGCGCATCGCGCATATCATCGGTGTTTGGCTTGAAGGCCAGACCAAGGATGCCGATGGTTTTGCCCGAAACCGAACCACCGCAAGCCAAAATGATGCGGTCAGCCATGGCCTTTTTACGCCGGGCATTCACATCGACCACAGTTTCAATAATGCGCAACGGGCTATTATGTTCCTGCGCGGTGCGAACCAATGCCAGGGTATCTTTCGGGAAGCATGACCCGCCGTAACCCGGCCCCGGATGCAGGAATTTCTTTCCGATGCGGCCATCAAGGCCAATCCCACGCGCCACATCATGGACATCGGCGCCAACTTTCTCGCAAAGGTCGGCAATTTCATTGATGAACGTGATTTTGGCGGCCAGGAAGGTATTGGCTGCGTATTTGATCATTTCCGACGTTTCACGCGTGGTGAACACAATCGGCGTTTCGATCAGATAAAGCGGACGATACAAGTCACGCATGACGTCGCGTGCGCGTTCATCACTTGTCCCGATGACCACGCGGTCCGGGCGCATGAAATCACCGATTGCCGATCCTTCGCGCAGGAATTCAGGGTTGGAAACCACTGCGAATTCCGCATCCGGACGGCGTTCACGAATAATACGTTCGACTTCACGACCCGTGCCCACAGGTACGGTCGATTTCGTCACAATGACGGTGAAGCCTTCGATAGCGTCGGCAATTTCCTCGGCAGCAGCATAAACGTAGCTGAGATCGGCGTGACCATCACCACGGCGGGTCGGTGTTCCCACTGCAATGAAGATTGCCTCGGCACCTTTCACCCCTTCCTTAAGATCGGTGGTGAATTTCAGGCGCCCGGCTTTCACGTTGTTTTCGACAAGAACATCCAGCCCCGGTTCGTAGATCGGCATGATGCCGTCTTCGAGACGGGCTATCTTGTTTTCGTCCTTGTCCACACAAATGACTTCTGTGCCGAACTCCGAGAAACAGGCACCGGAAACGAGCCCCACATATCCGGTACCGATCATTGCTACGCGCATGAATTTTTACCCTGGTAGTGATGATAGCTGGCAGGAGTCTGTCCCGGCTCCTGCCAGCATATTTGAAATTGATATCTGTTATTCTGCGGCTTCGCCTTCGGCGAACTCGTGAATGAGATTGCGAACGTCGTCGCGCATGTCTTCGCGTGCGAGCGCAAATGACATGGTCGCCTTGAGGAAGCCGATCTTGTTGCCGCAATCGAAACGACGGCCTTCGAAACGATAGCCATAGAACGGTACTTTTCCGATCATGGCGGCCAGTGCGTCGGTCAACTGGATTTCGTTACCAGCCCCGCGCGGAATATTTTCAAGGGTGTCAAAGATGCCCGGATCAAGAATATAGCGGCCAATGGCCGACAGGGTTGATGGTGCGTCTTCGGGTTTCGGTTTTTCGACCATGCCACATGCGCTGACCAGACGACCGTTGGTACCTTCGACTTCAAGCACACCGTAACGCTGGGTTTCCTCGCGCGGGACGTCCATAACGGCAACCATGTTGCCACCCGTGCGGCCATAGCTTTCGACCATTTGCTTCATGCAGGGCACGTTTGACTGGATAAGGTCATCTGCCAGCAAGACGACGAAAGGCTCGTCACCGACAAGAGATTTCGCACACAGAACGGCGTGACCAAGCCCCAGCGGATTGCCCTGACGGGTATAGGTCACACGACCGTTTTCCGGGATCATCGCAAGCGAGGTTTCCAGCGCATCATGCTTGCCGCGCTCCATCAGGATTGCTTCAAGTTCTGCGGAACGGTCAAAATGGTCTTCAATCGCGGTTTTGCCGCGACCGGTTACGAAAATGAATTCTTCGATGCCTGCCGCGATCGCCTCTTCAACGGCATACTGAATCAGCGGCTTGTCCACCACCGGCAACATTTCCTTGGGCATTGCCTTGGTTGCTGGCAAAAAACGGGTCCCCATACCCGCCACGGGGAATACAGCCTTCTTGATTCGCTTCGACATGCCTTTTTTCCTCTGTTTTGACCGCGTCATATCCGCCTCATCCGCATTCGGCCAATCTTATGCTTCTGCCACATTTCAAGAACGCGGATCAAGCGAACGCGCTGTTTGTTCAGTTCAATCTTTACAAAGCTGTAACAGGAGGCTTCGGGCTGCATTGATTTTGGATGCAAGATAATCTGATCCGCCATGATCCGGGTGGACCGCCTTGATCAATACCTGATAAGCCCGATTGATATCCTCGCGGGTTGCTTCTTCCGAAACACCCAGGATTTTTCGGGCCTCGCCTGCATTCATTTCTCCGCTGCTAAATCCGCTGCCAGCTTGCTCGCTATCGTTTCCGGCCCTGCCGTTTCCATTATCGTTCGCATCCCGGGATGCCTGCCAGTTCTGCCATCCCGAACAATCCGGACGACGTTCCAGATAGGTTTCAAGAACTGTCTGACTTTGATCTTGTGCGCCGCAGCAGTCACCATAAAGTGCCTGCAGCTCGTCAAGCCCGAGTGTATCCAGATCACGCCCGGCCATTGTGCCCTGCACCACCGTGCCGCCCAACTGGCCACTATCATGATCAAGATACATATGCAGATAATCCGTTTTTATTTCAGATACCCGGCCCGAACCGGCAGACGAGTGTCCTGATCGACCTCCACTGCCGCCCCATGACCGGGCAAAACCGAACATCCTGCGCAATAATGGCCACATTAAGCCGATTTTGAGGATTCTAACGAGGAAGGGTATGGCAGCAACAAGGGCGGCAACCATGGCGGCGAGCTTTCCGGTCAGAAGCAACCATGCTGCCAGCCCGCCCAGCAGCAGGACAACGACCCACAACCCGATCTTTCTGACGTCCTTTGGCTCGGCTGACGATAACCATCTGATGATAAATCCGGCAGCGACGAAAAGCCCTATCCCCAACAAGAACCATTGCATTATCGGGATTTCCGTAACTGAGAACCCAGCAGTTTGACGTCCTGCGATGATGTTTTATTGCCATATTCTTCAAGCGCATTAATGCCGCCAACCGCGTAACTCGCAACGGCGCCAAGCAGATCTCGTAAACGATCCGCCGCACTGGTATCAAAACGGGCAAACGCACCACCGGTGATCCGGGCAATCTCGCGGAAGGCTCTCTCGGCCGTGGGGTCATAGCCTTCCTGAAACATGAATGCCTTGATGCCTTTCAACGCCAGTTGTCCTGCCAAACCGGCAAGATTATCGATATCTTCCTCAAGACAATCACCGACATAAATCAAGGCATTGATCTTTTTATCGCGCGCCTGCCCTTCGACATGACCAAGCACACGCGCAAGCTGCGTATGCCCGGCCCGGCAGGTAACTTTTGTCATGGAGTCACGCAACCGTGCCGCATCCCGATACCAGGCACTGGCCTTGCATTCCGAAATACCGCGGAAAAAAACAAGCTGAATGTCCAGCGTGCTGCCAATTCCAGCAACGGTATCGAACATTTCAGCCTGCAGAACCGCAGCACTGTCCCAGCTCGGTTGACGGCTGGCCGTTGCATCCATAGCAAAGATCAACCGTCCCTGTGCCGGACCGGAAGCCGGGGCAACCGTCGCCAATGTTCGGGCCTGCCTCACAAAGGCGGTTACGTCCGTATGGCTTGACGCATCAGACGCAACACGGCTTTGCTGCTTGGCTTGGGTTTCGGGTGTTGCTTTGTTTTCAGGCACGGGCACCAACCAGTTTTCAGGGTACGCAAGTGTACGATCGTCCTGATATAGGGGCGCTTATATCAGATCGGCAACTCTTCGCCATCCGCCGGTGTGAAGCCGATTATTTCCAGCAGGGCACGGACTTCCTGCCGGGCTGCCATATGCGACATGCTAAGCGGAATACCAACCCCCTTCTCGCGAAGGTCCAGCAACGTCAGACCTTTCAGGAACAATTCCCTGTAGATCACGCGTTCACCAAAGCCCGGCGCAACACGGAAGCGTATGCGGGCCGCCAGCTTGTCGACGATTTCGGCGATATCACGTTTGTTACGCGCATCAAGATGCGACAGACGATTGCGCATAACGATCCAGTCAATTGTGCCGCCATCGACTGCGGCACGACGTTTACGGGCATCCCAAACCATTTCGGCATAGATGCTGGGTCCCTTGATATCAAGGGTATCGGGATCAATACGCGCCAGCATATCAAGATCAATGTAACTGTCATTGATCGGGGTGACCAGCGTATCGGCACAGGAATGCGCAAGACGCGACAGGTAGTTGTCACTGCCAGGGCAATCCATGACCACGAAATTGCAGCTCATGACCAATTCGCCCAGCGCCCTGGTAAAGCGGTCACGCTCATCAAGCTTGGCGGCATTGCCGTCTTCAAGTTCGCTACGGTAAATCGGACGATGATCCGGAACGGGCAGCTTCAGCTTTTTCTGCGCATTAAATGAGATGCGGTTTTCAACATAGCGGGTCAGCGTTCCCTGACGGGCATCGATATCAAGCGATCCAACGGAAAAACCCATTTTCATCAGCGATACAATCAAGTGCATCGCCGTGGTCGACTTTCCTGATCCGCCCTTTTCGTTGCCAATCACGATCACATGGGCGCGCTTCGCACCTGGCTGTTTGGCGGTAGCGGTTTGTTGGCCTGCGCTTTCCCCGGTTGCGCCGGTCTCTTGCACCGTCATTGCAGTTTGCTCCGTTATTCAGGCAATTTTCTGTCCCCAGGGTCACAAAAACCCTCACCCCAATGACCGTCTTTGCCCGTAAAAATCAAGAACAAAGAATTTCATCGACAGCGAGTTGTCTACTGGACCCTAGCCAATCTATCACCGTACAGGTAAAGATAGGAGTAGGGAAAAGTGATTTCCCCAGCAATAACATGAAGGAAGGACGCAAAGTGACCAATCGGGGGGCCCTGTTGGGCGGCGTAGTGGCCGGCACTTTGATGATGATTGGTATGGTGCCTGCAAATGCGCAGGATACCGGCGGATTCGAACAAATCCCAGCCGACCAAAGTCCACTTTCATTTAAATCGGACATGCCGGTTAACTCCGTCTTTCTGAGACAATATCGTGAAAATAGTACCGTATTCGTTGGTCGCTGGCTGTCCCCGGCGGCAGAAGGCAGCCTGAAAGGTGCTGCTGGTGATCTGTTTCTCGAAAGCGTTTTTTCGACATCTGCCCCGGGTTTTGCATTCAACAATGAAATGCCGTCGGAGCAGCTTTTGGAAATGTTCGACGGGTTACGTGGTCGCAGCACTGCCAACGGTGACAATTTCACACAGGATACCCGATACGGCCCAATTGCAATGACGCCGTTTATTCGCGAAGGATCACAGTGTGTATCGTTTGTTGGGCAATGGAATCCCGATACGCCGACAACACGCGGCAGTCGCCTGCTTGGATATTATTGTGACCCATTGTCGCGCCAGACCATGACAGACTTTACACCACCGCCCCAGAAACTTGATGCGGTAGACGCCCAGCTTTATGGTGCCAACTTCTTTGTCCGGTTTGATATACAGCTTCCGGAGGGGGTTGCGCGTCCTCCCGTGCAGGCTGTCCCAGAAATTGTGGAAACCCCGTCCGCAACGCCTCTTCCCGACAGCAATGCCGTAAACACCCCGCCCGAAGGTCTGCCGATCAGCAGCAACTGGCAAGGGTCGCGCGGTCAGGGGATGCTTAAATTTGATCAGCCTTCGGGCGAAGGCACGATGATTATTGACAGCGACCTTCGCCATTGTGAAGGCATCTGGCGTCATGATGGCGGGGCCTATCAAAGCGGCACGTTGCCATTTGGCAGCTGGTATGTGTTCTGCGATGACGGGGCCTCCGCGCGTGGCCATTATACCAGCGAAGATCCAGGTAGCGTTACCGGCGAAGGTCAGGACAATCAGGGCCAGGCCGTTTATTTCCGTCAACTCAACTCATAAGTCCCGGACAGTTTTTCCAATATGACCACCGATATTCAAACCGTCATCATCGGCGCTGGCGTTGTTGGCCTTGCCTGTGCGCGTGCCTTGACCAAAGCCGGCCGGGAAGTTCTGATCATTGAACGCCACGATGCAATCGGAACCGAAACCAGTGCACGTAACAGCGAAGTCATTCATGCGGGCATCTACTATCCGAAAGACAGTCTGAAGGCGAAATTCTGCGTTGCCGGGCGGGATATGCTGTATCGTTATTGCGCAGAAAACGGCATTGATCACAAACGCACCGGCAAACTGATTGTTGCCACCCACAAGGATCAAATCCCCGCCTTGCGTGATATCGAGAAACGGGCACGCGAAAACGGGGTGAATGACCTTGTGTGGCTGGACGGGGATGAGGCAACAAGGCGCGAACCGGCACTCCATTGTGTGGCCGCACTTGAAAGCCCGTCGACCGGAATTGTCGATTCCCATCAGCTGATGGTCACCCTGCTGGGGGAAGCCGAAGCAAGCGGGGCGACATTAGCACTTAATACCGATGTCGTGGCCGCGAAATTTGAAAACGGCATTTTCACAATCGACACGCGTGATCGCGACGGTCAGGAAATGAGCCTGACCTGTGCAGAACTTCTGATCGCGGGGGGCCTGCACAGCCAGACGCTGGCACATAATTTTTCCGGCCTGCCAGAACCAAGTATTCCGCCACAGCAT
The DNA here is from genome assembly GCF_001613805.1 of Thalassospira lucentensis. Lineage (GTDB taxonomy): Bacteria > Pseudomonadota > Alphaproteobacteria > Rhodospirillales > Thalassospiraceae > Thalassospira > Thalassospira lucentensis_A. Next base: position 214,827 of record NZ_LPVY01000013.1, on the reverse strand, counting down.
TACGCACGCGGATGCTATTTCACGCTTTCGGGCAAGGCGCCCTTCTCCACCCTGATTTATCCGGCCCCCGAACAGGCCGGGCTTGGAATTCATCTGACCCTTGATCTAGGCGGACAGGCACGTTTTGGCCCGGACGTTACCTGGGTTGAAGAACCGGACTATGACGTGCCCGAAGAAAAACGCGCCGGGTTTGCAGCAGCCATTCGTAAATATTATCCGGCACTAGACGAAAATGCCCTGCAAACCGGCTATGCCGGTGTCCGACCAAAAATTCAGGCACCGGGCGAAGCCGCACGCGATTTTCTGATTTCTGATCGCGATAAACACGGCATTGATGGCTTGGTAATACTCTATGGCATTGAATCACCGGGATTGACGGCATGCCTTGCAATAGCAGACCATGTTGAGGGCATCCTGTCACGACAGCAGGTAAAGGCAAGGTCATAATGGCAGAAGCAGGCTGGCGAAAAGTGTGGAATCCGATCAGGGATGATCGTTCCAGAGAGCCCAAGAGATTACTGTTCGGCTCTCGTTGGAAATTCGTCCTTGCGACCTGCTCCGTCCTGTTTGCCAGCGCCATGCCGATTGCAAACAGCGCCAGTGCCCAGCAGCTTGAGCCCTTTGTACCGCCCCCGAATAGCCTGAGTGCACCGGGCAACCGGAATGAGGCAACCGGAACCGAAAAGCCAGATGTTCAGTTCGCCGATGAAATGCGCAATCTTGTCATCCAGCTCAGCCGATGGGCAAAGTCCTATCGCAGTGACTTTTCAATCATTGCGTTAAACGGACTGGAGCTGACGGAATATCTCGAAACCACATTGTTTGCATCGCGCGGTACTGCTGAACCGGCGCGCAACTATTTGCGCGCGCTTGACGGCATCATGATCGAAGCACCATTTTATGGTTACGACACATATGGTGAACCCACCGATAGCGAGGAAACCAAATATATACTAGGCTATCTGGAACGTCTGAAGACGGCAGGGCTTGAATATTTTGCGCTCGACTATACCGATAAAAGCGAGGCACAACAGGCGGCGCGCCAAAAGTTAAGCGGTCTGGATGCCCTTTATTACGCAGCCCCACCACCTGATAAGCAGCTTTCAACATTGGCAAAGGTGCCGCGCACGCCAATCGGCGCCAATCCGCATGTCATTGACAATATTCGTGATGCGAAGAATTACGGGATTGTGCTCGACAGTTCGCCGTACGGAACCAAGGAAGCATTTATCAACGCGATGATCGACACTAATTACGATGTCTTGATCATTGACCCGTTCCATCGCGGTACGATCCCGCTGACTTACGAAGACATGAAACGGCTGCGCTACAAAAAGGTTGGTACGCCGCGCACCATTCTGGCCTATTTGAATATCGGAACGGCAGAAACCTATCGCTATTACTGGCAGAACAACTGGCGTGCAGGCAGCCCCGAATTTATTGGCGAGGGCAACCTTGATGCGCGCTGGGGTCAGGAACACCATGTCTATTACTGGTCACAGGCGTGGCAGAACATTCTGTTCGGCAGCGAGAACAGTTATCTTGGCGGTATCATGAAACTTGGATTTGACGGGGTTGTTCTGGGTGGATTGGGTGAATACAGCTGGTGGCTGGATTATTAATCCGCGGCTTCATCACAAATCCGGGATGTGCCGTCTGATCATTTGACGGTGACAGAGCAGATCGGGCACTCTGGCATTGTTGTAAAAACAATGTGCTGCGGATTTGCAGTCCCCGGAGGCTTTGAATGTCGACCCCGATCATCCACTATTTCTTTGTTCAGTCGCCCTGGTCGTTTTTCGGTTTTGGTCGCGTTGTCGAAATCGCGCGCAAACATAACACCCCGATAATCCACAAACCCTGCCGGGCTGCGGATGTATGGCAGCATGGCGGCGGTGTTCCGCTGGCACAGCGTCCAAAACCGCGTCAGGAATATCGCATGGTCGAGATGAAGCGCTGGGCGGACTTTCTGAATATTCCGATCAATTTGCAGCCCGCCTCGTTCCCCGTGGATGAAACGTTGGCGGCCCGCACCATTATCGCAGTTCAGGACGAAGGCAAGGACCCGACGGGACTGATTGAAACGCTGATGGGGGATATCTGGCTTAGGGATCGCAATATTGCAGAGCCACAAGTCGTTCGCGAGGCCCTGATCAAGAATGGTCTATCCGGCGAATATCTTGAACATGCCGATTATCCATCCGTCGCCAAAATCTATGACGCCAATTGCGAGGCGGCAAAGGCCGACAATATCTTTGGCGTTCCGACATATTTTGCCAATGGCGAGATGTTCTGGGGACAGGACCGGCTTGATTTCCTTGATCGGGCACTTGCCAGATAAGACCTGACTTCATCGTATCAAACAACAAGGGCGGGGAAAAACCCGCCCTTGTTGTTTTGGCCGCTGGCCGGAAATCCCGTTGTGCCGGTTAGTCACGGCGTTTGACGTGATCGACAACAAAACCGTCACACGACGGATAGGTGTTTTCGATCATGGCAAGTGCCTTGTATTCGTCCTTGGCAGCAACTTCGTGGGTCTGCACATCCGCCCAGCGATCGTCAAAAACCTCGTGGGAACGATTTTCTTTGACGCATTCACGAACGGCCTGGTTGTGCAATTCAACCTGATAAACGGTCTGGCGTGGGTCTGTAAAAGCAGACATGTCCGCCCGGTCTCCTTACTTTTGCCTGCGACGTCCGCCCAGACGTCGCTTTGTCCTGAACCGGGAATTTCATAAAAATGAAATGCCCAACCACGAGTGTGGAACAAGTGGCTTAACGAGCCGTAAATCGTCCGGCTGGATTCCATATTTAATTGAATTGATCCGGATTGAAGTGTGCCGGTTTTGCATGGCAGGGGCCAAAACCGCGCAATTCTGCGATGCAGCATGGATTTTTGCGGCAGTGCAATTTTACCGATTTCGCGGCATTTCTTATCAGGAATGCAGGTTTTTCGGGTGCCGTTCATATCAATAAAAGGGCACCCGACGCGAAACAGTCGACAGATGAAATGGTGATTACCCTTAAATTCGCATTTCCGTACGCGAAAGATTATTTCAAAGCACCGTCCCCACGATCACAAAATTCCATCTTTTGTCGCCCGTTTTATGGAAACGGTCTTTTTTAACCCAGACGCGATTTTGAAATTGATCAAATGGCCGCGGCGTCAAACATAAAGGGATAACAAGGGACCCACCCTTGCAGAATAACGAGCTTGCGCCAGGAGGCGACACCAGGATGAACGTTTTTTCCGACACTGCATTTGACGGCCATGAACAGGTTGTTTTTGCCAGTGATCCCGACACCGGTCTGAAAACCATTATTGCCGTGCACAATACCAATCTTGGCCCGTCGCTGGGCGGATGTCGCATGTGGCCTTATGCATCGGAACAGGAAGCCATTCACGATGTGCTGCGACTGTCACGTGGCATGACCTATAAGTCAGCCCTTGCCAACCTGCCGCTTGGCGGCGGGAAGTCGGTCATCATAGGTGACCCGCGCAGCCAAAAAACTCCGGAACTGTTTCGTGCCATGGGCCGTGCCGTGGAACGGGTCGGTGGGCGATACATCGTCGCCGAAGATGTCGGCACCAGCCCCGCAGACATGGAACAGATCGCAAGCCAGACCCAGCATGTCGGAGGGATCAATGACGGCAAAGACCCGGCGCGAACTGGCGATCCGTCACCCTTTACCGCCTATGGCGTGTTCATCGGCCTGAAGGAAGCAGTCCGGTTCAAAAACGGTCATGAAGATCTGGCGGGTCTGCGCGTTGCGGTTCAAGGACTTGGCAATGTCGGATATCACCTTTGCCGGATGCTGCATGCGGCGGGCGCGCGTCTGGTCGTTTCAGACCTGAATACGGACAGCGTTAACAGGGCGGTTGACGAATTCGGTGCCACCACCGTTTCCGTTGACGAAATCCTTTATACCGATGCGGATGTTCTGGCCCCTTGCGCGCTGGGCGGGGTCGTCAATGATCGCAGCATTGATAAAATCCGCGCCCGTATCATCGCCGGAGCAGCCAATAATCAGCTTGAAGCAGATCGCCACGGCGAGATGCTGCGCGAGGCAGGCATTCTTTATGCACCGGATTATGTGATCAATGCCGGGGGCGTGGTTGAAGTTTACTATTGCCGCGAAGGCAAGCCCGTAGCCGAAACCAACAAGCATATCGAAGGCATCGCCGACACCGTGCGGGAAATCTTTGAACGTGCAGACAGTCAAAACCTGTCGACCGGCTTTGTCGCGGATCGGCTGGCCGAAGAACGGTTCGGGAAGTCCTGATTGTCACCCTGCCCGCCTGTTACGACAGGCGGGCAGGAATGATACACCCCATGCAAGTCAGTTTTGACGGAATACAGGTGCCTCGATCACGCCGCCTGATATTTCGGAACCGATAACCGGATCGCTTTGGGCGACCTCGGGTTCTGATGCCTGTCTGGGGGCCTGTATATCGGGCAAGCGCGCAGGATCCGAAAATTCGACAGACTGCGTTGATTTTCGGATAAACGTGGCCAGCTCATAAGCCTGCCCCGCCTTGATGCTCGAAGCCAGTCCGAACGTGATCGGCCCATCGGCCCAGGTCGCAACGGAAAAGCCATCACGTTCATCGACCCGAAGATCGTAAACGCCCGTGTTCCAGCGTGGCTGAAGCAGCAGGACAAGTTTATCCCCCGTGTCGTTGACATAACCGATTTGCACAGCATTTCCGCCGTCTGTGTCGATTTCGCGGTTTTCCTGCAAGTGATATCCTTGCGCTGAAAGATCCGGCACCCGCATTTGCAACATGATGTGGCCTGCCATTGACGATATGGTATTTGACCATTCCGGCCCCGATGCGTGAGCGGTCGCAACAGGTGCCTGCGATGACGAAATTTTGGTATCCGACAAAGCAATGCCGTTGCGATAACCGTCAAGTGCGCTTGCGGCGATACTATCGCGTTGCGGCAAGTCGTCTGACGGGATCGTCCGGCCAAGATACCAACCCCCGGAGGCCGCAAGCAGAATGCTGGCTGCGAACCCGGTTCGCATAAGCATCTGTGCATAACGGCCTGGTTGCGGCTGTTCAAGGACGGCACGCAACCTGTCGGGAACCGGTTCATCAAGTACAGGGTCGTACAAACGATGAATGTCGTCATCCTGATGCATGAAGGCGATGATGCGTTCGGCCTGTTCCGGATGTTGTTTCAGATATTCTTCGACCTCTGCACGGCGCGCGGGATCGCCATCAAGTGTCCCGTCGGCATAGGCAAGAAGATCTATTTCATTTACCGGCTCATGTGGCTTGATCATTTCACCCTCCTGAGCTTCACGTTTGTTTTCCCGGAATAAAGGCTGCGCAAACTGTCGCGCCCCCGGGATAGTCTGGATCGGACCGTGCCAACCGATATATCGAGCACCTCGGCTGCTTCGTCATAGGTGACGCCTTCAAGAGCGATCAAAAGGATGACGGCTTTCTGATTGGGCGGCAGTTTCTCGAGGGCCTGTCCGATATCCATGCAGACCATGCGCTTTTCCTGACGCGCAGGTACGGAGAGTTCCGGCACCGCGTCATCCATCGGGATTTCGGCCATCTTTTTCCGGTACTGATTTACGAACACATTATAGAGAATTTTAAACAGCCAGCTTCGAACGGAACCCGTTCGGCGCCAAAGATGGTGTTTGCGAATTGCCCGTTCCAGACAGTCCTGCACAAGATCATCCGCACGATCCCGGTCAGAGACCAGAGAACGCGCAAACCTGCGTAAATGAGGTATTTCACGCGAAATACGCCATTTGATATCGGTTGCGTCGTTTGCTTTTGTCATGACGCCTCAACAACAGTCTGTTGCGACATTAGGTTCCGGAAAAGTGCATTTTTTATGGAACCATTTGCCTTCAAGCGATGTCCGTCACATGAAAGTCGGCGTCAAGCCCGGCATCGAAATGCATGAACCGGCAAAGAGGTATTCCCATGAAGCGCAAATTACTGGCCTCTGTCGCATTTGCCTTGTGGACAGCCAGCCCCGCGATCGGAATTTCGGCAGTTCAGGCCCAAAGTACGCAGCCACAGCAGAGCGAACAAACGGCACCGGCAACAAGTTACAGCGATACACAACTGGAAGAGTATGCCGCGGCGGCTGTCGAGGTACGCGATCTGAACGTCAAATGGCAAAAGCGCGCCCAGAAAAGCACCAACCCCGCCGAGGTCCAGAAAATCCGTCAGCAGGCCAGTGCCGAAATGGTTCAAGCCATTCGGGATGAAGGATTGTCTATCAAGGAATATAACGAAATCACCCAGGCTGCCCTTCAGAACCCGGAACTAAGCGAACGCATCAACAGCTTTGTCGAATAGCTTCGGAGCCTCCCTCAGAGTTTCCTCCCTGAACCGAAGCTCTTGACCCTCTCCCTTTTGGGCGAGGGTTCTTTTTTGCGCTCTTCCTCAAAGAAAAAGAAAAGCCGAAACAAGGTTCGGCTTTTCAGGTATCCGGTGCAACATCGGGGCAAAGGTAGGACATGTAATGTTGCGCCGGGGTGTGGGATCAGACGGATCAGTCTGTTCGCAACCCGAAGAATTTTGCATTGGCCATCACATGCTGATGTCCAAAGGGGCAGCATAAACAGTCGGTGCAAGCGCAGATCATGACCACTTGACGACTATTTGAACAAGTTGGCCTGCATCCTGATCACGCCACTAAAACAACAAGCCAACCGAAGTAACCTTAGGGTGAGGGCTATGAGCGCTACTTCGTAAAAAAACAACATCACGGCACCGCGAATAGTTCCATCACCGCAAAACAAAAAAGCCCCCGTTTACGGAGGCTTTTATCAGACTGATGAAATTGCTGTGCCTGCCTATTCGGCAGCAATCGGTGCGGCATTTGCGGTGACAGCGGCTGCATCATCGCAATCGCAATTGCCGCAGGTTTTCGCCTGAAGCAATTCAGCACGCATATGGCAGGCGCATTTCCCGCATTGCGGGGCACAACCATGAAAACGGAAAACATCTGCGGGACGGGTGGCACCACCTTCTTCGGCGGCACGGCGTACGTCACGTTCTTTTATCGCGTTACAAATGCAAACATACATCAGCGTAATTGCAATCAGTTATTAATTACGGCACCTCACCTATAATCTACATGCGAATAGTTTTCAAACACTTTTGCAACAGAGCTTGAAAAAAAATCCCGCACAAACCAGCAGATTTGTGCGGGATTTTGAAAAAGTCATTTAATCACAAGGTGATCAGACCTTCGCGATGTGACTCACTACGCGTTTGACACCCTTGATGCGGCGAACGATCGACAACACCTTGTCGAGTTCCTCACTGCTTTGGGCATCCCCCATGATGTAGACGATGCTGTTTACAGACTGCCAGCGGTAGTTCACCGAACTCACCCCTTTTTCAGCCAATAACAAGGCCTTGATCTGACTTTCGATCCACACGTCTGAGCCGGTCTGAGTGGCCGAATCCGCGGGTACGGCATTTTTGCCATATTCGTCTTCAGCCTTGTGATATGCCTCGATGGTTGCAGCATCGGCAACTTCGAGATGGTCATAGACAGTCTTGATGCGGCTGTCCTGTTTGACCAGCGACATCACATCATAATATTTGCCTTTGGAATCGACCATGCCAGTGACCATCACCTGCTGCTTCCAGATATCGACATTCACATCGATAAGGTAGGTATGGTCGACCTTGGAGAATTCGCCAAGGATGCCGGACTTGATCTGGGTATCAAGCCACTGGTCATTCCCCGTCCGGTCTTCCAGCGGCATCTGTAACGGTCCACAGGCCGCAAGCGGTGTCGCCAGCAAGGCACATACCGAAACAGCCTTCATCGCGTTGCGCCAGCCTCGGGAAATCGTGATCATCTTTGTGCTCCTTCTCATGCCGGTGGATCGGCATATTCCAATTCTTCTGAACCACTAATACAGCAGATCGCAATAAAGCTTTAACGCCCTGAACTGCCAGTGGTTCCGGCACATCTTGTCGCAGGCGATTATGACAAAAAAAAGCCCGAACACGATTGCATCAGCCTGTTTCACCCAAGAAGCAATTCACACCACGGCCAGAAAAGAAAAAGACCGGGGCTATTCACCCCGGTCGCAAGTGGCGGATATGGCTATCCGCTGGCTCATCATCCGGCTTGCCGGACGCCTGATAATCCGGTTTCCATAAACCGGATCAATTTTCTTCCATAGACATCAACGATGCGTTACCGCCCGCAGCCGTCGTATTGATCGTGACGGTTTTCTCGGTCGCAAAACGATGCAGGAAAGCCTCATCAGGCAGCGCCCCGTCATCGTCTGCCCCGCTATCGGAAATCAGCGACAGGATCGCACCGTCACGCTTCGCCAGAAGCTGTTTGAAGGCGGTAACGCGATCAAGCGGTGCGACACAGGAAACACCAGCCACATCGCCGTCATACATCACGGCAATACCGACCTTGGACGCCACGACACGGATCAGCCCTGCCGGCAGTCCGGCATCGGTGGCAAGGCTTGCAAATTCAACCAGCCATTTTTGATCCCCGGCAACGATCATCGCATTGCCCGCAGCAAGTGCCGCAGCGATGTGGCGGATGACACGTGCTGCTTCGGCATCCTTTTCTGCCTGAACCAGATAAACACCACGGCCGAGCATATAAAGGTCGTTAGTTTCACCGGTCGGCCCGGGCATCCGGGTCGGAGCCACAAAGCCGTTTTCCGAAATCGCGGCAAAGTTTGCGATCAGTTCGGCGTTTGCCGAAAGATCACCTTTCGACGATCCAGCCAGCTTGGCCGCAAGATTTTCCAGAACACGGACGCGTTCATTGCCGTCTGTCGCCTGCCATTTGACCTGTGCGGCCTGCAGGGCACGATATTCATCATCCGTCAGCGACGCCTTGATCACGATTGGCGAACGATCATCGGCAATCGCGGCACTGCCTGCTGCCTTTTTTCCGGCCTCGGTCGCAGGTTTCGCAAAACGTTCGACATAGTGCGGGCCGCCTGCTTTCGGGCCGGTGCCAGATTTGCCCTGCCCACCGAATGGCTGCACGCCGACAACGGCCCCAATCATGTTCCGGTTCACATAGCAGTTGCCGACACGCAGCTTTTGCGAAATCTGGCGCACGGTGCTGTCGATACGCGAATGGATGCCCATCGTCAGGCCATAACCCGACGCATTGATCTGATCAAGAACCTTGTCCAGATCACGTGCCTTGTAACGCACCACGTGGACAACCGGCCCAAATACTTCGCGTTCCAGAACATCCAGCGACGGAATTTCAAAGCAATGCGGGGCAAAGAACGTCCCGTTTTCACATTCCGGCAGGATATCACAGGCATGAAGCAGCTTTGCTTCCTTGGTCATGCGTTCTGCATGGGCGACAAGGGTTTTGCGAGATTTTTCGTCAATCACCGGTCCCACATCGATATCAAGGAATTTCGGGTCACCGACACGCAGTTCCTTCATCGCGCCGACGAGCATGTGGCACAGCTTGTCTGCGATATCTTCCTGAACGAACAGAACACGCAGGGCCGAACAACGCTGCCCGGCGGACTGGAAGCCGGAAATGATTGCATCCTGTACCACCTGTTCGGGCAGTGCAGTTGAATCGACAATCATCGCGTTCTGGCCACCGGTTTCGGCAATCAGCGGCAGCGGAACACCCGGGCGTTTTGCCAGCGCCTGATTGATGACCTGTGCGGTTTCTGTTGAACCGGTGAAGGCAACCCCGCCAATGCGCGGATCGTTGATCAGGATATTGCCGATCACGCGCCCCGGCCCCGGCAGCAGCGTAAATGCAGCCCCCGGCACGCCTGCAGCAAGGATAAGTTCGGCCGCCTTGGCCGCAACAAGCGACGTCTGTTCGGCCGGTTTGGCGATAACGGCGTTACCAGCCGCCAGTGCCGCGCTAACCTGGCCTAAGAAAATCGCAAGCGGGAAGTTCCACGGGCTGATGCAGACGAAAATGCCGCGCCCTTCAAGGATACTACCCTCGCGGAAGCTTTCTTCTGCCCGGTTCGCGTAATAACGGCAGAAATCGACAGCTTCGCGCACTTCGGCAACGCCATCGGAATACAGTTTGCCTGCTTCGCGTTGGCAAAGAGCAATGAACTCGTCCATGTTGTCTTCAAGAAGATCACCGAGGCGGCGCAGGCACGCGGCACGTTCCGCAGCCGGGGTCTTGTTCCAGATTTCATAGCCTTTGGCGGCGGCAACAATCGCGGCCTCGACATCTGCTGCACCGGCCTGAACCAGTTCGCCGACTTTCTCATTGCGGTTTGACGGGTTTAAAACATCTATCGCCTCGCCCGAAACAGGCTGGCCATCAATCAGCGGCGCAGCATGCCAGATTTTCCCCTGTATCGATGCCAGCTTTTCGGCCAACGGCAGAAGCTTGGTCGTATCGGTCAGATCAATGCCCTTGGAATTGACGCGACCAGCACCATAAAGATCAACCGGTGCCGGAATTTTCGGATGGGCCTTGCGTGGCAGGGCAGCCATCTTTTCCACCGGATCGGCGATCATTTCCTCGATCGGTAGCTGCTCGTCCTGAATACGGTTCACAAAGCTGGTATTCGCCCCGTTTTCAAGCAGACGTCGGACAAGATAGGCCAGCAAATCCTCGTGGGTGCCAACAGGTGCATAAACACGGCACGGCACGTTTTCTCCATTTTTATCGACAATCTGTTCATACAGGGCTTCGCCCATGCCATGAAGACGCTGGAATTCAAACGTCCGGTCATTGCCAGCCATTTCCAGAACCGATGCCACGGTGTGGGCATTGTGGCTGGCGAACTGGCAATAGAATGCGTCGCGACGCGACAGCATGAAACGTGCACACGCCAGATAGGAAACATCGGTTGCGGCCTTGCGGGTGAAGACCGGATAACCTTCAAACCCGTTTTCCTGACTGTTCTTGACCTCGGTATCCCAGTAGGCCCCTTTGACAAGGCGCACCATCATTTTGCGCCCGACCTTGACCGACAGGTCGGCAAGCCATTCCAGCACGTGATAGGCCCGTTTCTGATAGGCCTGCACCGCAAGACCATATCCTTCCCACCCCTCAAGATCGGGATCGGCAAAGACTGCTCCGATCACATCAAGCGACAGATCCAGACGGTTGGCTTCCTCGGCATCAACGGTAAAACCGATGTCATATTTCTTGGCCAGCAGCGCAAGCTGTTTGAGGCGCGGCACAAGTTCATTCATGACGCGATCATAATTGGCGAAATCATAACGCGGATGGATCGCCGAAAGCTTTACCGAGATGCCAGGGCTGTTGATCGGGCCGCGATTATTCGCGACCTTGCCGATATCGTTGATCGCATCGACATAGGATTTGAAATAGCGATCCGCGTCTTCCATGGTACGCGCGGCCTCACCCAGCATGTCATAGGAATAGCGATAGCCTTTTTCCTCGTTCGTCTTCGCCCGTTCGGCGGCCTCCGCAATCGTGCGGCCCATTACGAACTGACGCCCCATAATGCGCATGGCATGGTTGAATGCCTTACGGATAACCGGCTCGCCCGAGCGTGCGATCATGCGTTTAAGCAACGCGCCCGGATCGGCCTTTTCCGCCTTGCCGAACTTGATCACCTTCCCCGTTAGCATCAGTCCCCAGGTCGATGCATTAACAAAGAAGCTGTCGGAATGGCCAAGGTGGCTTTGCCAGTTGGCGTCAAACAGCTTGTCCTGGATCAGCCTGTCGGCGGTGACCGCATCGGGAACGCGCAAAAGTGCCTCAGCAAGGCACATCAGGATGACGCCTTCCTTGCTTGAAAGCTCATACTCATGAAGCAGCGCATCGATGCCGCTTTTGCCATTATCGGCTTTGCGAACCCGCGCTACAAGCTGATAAGCCCGATCCTGAACGCGCGCCGATTGTTCGGGAGCCAGTCGGGCAGCCTCAATCATGCGTTCAACAACAACTTCTTCGTCAGTCCGATATGTTTCGCGGATTTTTGCGCGGATTTCGTTGGCTTGGGGCATATCGATGCGGAACATGGCGATGGCTTCTCCCTGCAAATACAATTCTCCGGTTCCTTATGGGGAACGCAGAGTTTTCTCCTCATATGGCCACAGACAATATATATGCACTCAAAAAATGTGCTGCCATTTTCCCCAAAAATACGATATATCATCCATTGAAAAACTTTTAGTGCAGTTATAAACACTGGTTATTAGATTAAAATGCAGAAGAATCATAAAAGCCTGGACAAGATTGACAAACAGATCCTGCGCGAACTTCAAAACGATGGACGCATGTCGAACGTTGAACTGTCACGTCGCGTCAATCTTAGCCCGACACCGTGCCTCGAACGTGTTCGCCGCCTTGAACAACACGGCTTCATCACCGGTTATATGGCGCTACTTGACCCCCGCAAACTCAATCAGTCGCTGGTGGTTTTTGTCGAAATAACGCTGGATCGGACGACCCCGGACGTATTTGACGTGTTTGCCACAGCGATCCGCAAACTGCCGGAAATCGAAGAATGTCACATGGTCGCAGGCGGCTTTGATTACCTGATGAAACTTCGGGTTGCCGATATGTATGCCTATCGCGAATTCCTTGAACGCCTGTCCTCTGTTCAGGGTGTCAGCCAGACTCATACATATGTCGTGATGGAAGAAGTAAAAGTACGCCCCGGCATCACGATCCCGTAAATTCGATCAATTTTGTTGCAATACAATTGCTTAGTAGCGCACTATCACCAAGCCATCTTTCCGATGGCTTTGCCGGTATCGCCACATGGCACTCTGTTTTGCGTCATTAATTACGGGCCCCACAGCATGTCGGAAGTCTCTTTTTATTTCGATTTCTCGTCACCTTACGGTTATCTCGCGGCTGAACGCATTGATGCCTTTGAGGCCAGAACCGGCGTTACGGTCAACTGGTACCCGTTCATGATCGGTGCGGCCTTCAAACAGACCGGACAAAGCCCGTTATTGAGCCAACCCATTCGCGGCGATTATTTCAAACGCGACATGGAACGCTGCGCAAAAATGCAAAATACGCCGTTCCAGGTCCCGGAAAAATTCCCCTATTCCGCACTGGTACCGACCCGCGCCTATTACTGGATTGCGTCAACAAAACCGGCATTGGCGATCAAGTTTGCAAAGGACGTCTATCGCGGATATTTCGCAGACGGACTGGATATGTCCGACCCGGAAGTTGTCTTTGCCACAGCCACCCGACATTCCATTGATGCCGGGGAAATCCGCGCGGCTGTCGAAAACCCGAAATGGAAGCAGCACGTCCGCGAAGTTACTGACGACGCCATTGCACGTGGTGCCTTCGGGTCACCGTTCTTCTTCTATGAAGAAGAAGCCTTTTTCGGCAATGACCGGCTTGAACATCTTGAACGCTGGATCAAGCTGCGCAAACAGATCAGCGACTGATTGCACCAGAAAACCATCGCAATCACAGCAATCTAGTCAATTGAAAAATCTACGACTTTTTCGATAAAATCACATATTCGGAATACCGTCTGCCGCCCCGAATTCACGCTGTTTTTTTGATATAAGTAAATTCGGTACTGGATTACCTATTTAATCTTGACGTTTACGTAAACTTCCACCATAACAGCAGTCATAAACGCCATTCACTTCGGGATCGATTCCTTATGAAATCGATCCCTGCAACAGACGGTGTCGATTGACGATGACGGTTCTGAAATCTGCGGTAAATTCCCGCTCGGAAGATTTCCGCAACAATGCCCAACAGATGGAACAACTGGTTGCCGATCTTCGTAATCAGATCACGCAGATCAAGCTTGGTGGCGGCGAGCGCGCACGTGATCGCCACACTGGCCGCGGCAAACTTTTGCCCCGCGAACGTATCCGTCAATTGCTCGATATCGGGTCCCCGTTCCTTGAGCTTTCCCAGCTTGCCGCCTATGGCATGTATGACGATGAAGACGTTCCTGCGGCGGGCATCATCACCGGCATTGGTAGGGTTTCCGGCGTTGAATGCGTCATCGTTGCCAATGATGCGACGGTCAAGGGCGGTTCCTATTACCCGATGACGGTCAAAAAGCATCTGCGAGCACAGGAAATCGCACTCGAAAACAATCTGCCCTGCATTTATCTGGTGGATAGTGGCGGGGCGAACCTGCCCCGTCAGGACGATGTTTTCCCGGATCGCGATCATTTTGGCCGCATCTTTTTCAATCAGGCAACCATGTCATCCAAAGGCATTCCGCAGATCGCGGTTGTCATGGGGTCCTGTACGGCGGGCGGTGCCTATGTCCCCGCCATGTCGGATGAGAGCATTATCGTCCGCAAACAGGGCACGATCTTTCTGGGGGGACCGCCCTTGGTGAAGGCCGCAACCGGCGAAGTTGTCTCGGCCGAAGACCTTGGCGGTGCGGATGTTCACTGTAAAACATCCGGCGTCACCGATCATTATGCACAGGATGACGCGCATGCATTGTCCATCGCACGTGATATCGTCAAGAACCTTAACTGGACGAAAAATCCCGGCCTGACCCTGACTGCGCCGCGCGACCCGGCATATGACCCGCGCGAGATTTATGGCGTCATTCCAAGCGATTCCAAGAAACCCTATGACGTGCGTGAAGTCATTGCCCGCATCGTTGACGGATCGGACTTTGACGAGTTCAAGGCCCAGTATGGCACGACACTGGTTACCGGCTTTGCCCGCATTTTCGGCTATCCGGTCGGGATCATTGCCAATAACGGCATCCTGTTTTCAGAAAGTGCGCTTAAAGGCGCGCATTTCATCGAACTTTGCTGCCAGCGCGGTATTCCATTGGTGTTCCTGCAGAACATCACCGGATTCATGATTGGCCGCAAATATGAAAGCGGCGGAATTGCCAAGGATGGCGCGAAGCTGGTCACCGCCGTTGCAACAGCCAAGGTTCCCAAATTCACGGTCCTGATCGGTGGATCATTTGGCGCAGGCAACTATGGCATGTGTGGTCGCGCCTATAGCCCCCGCTTCCTGTGGATGTGGCCCAACGCCCGCATTTCAGTCATGGGCGGGGAACAGGCGGCAAATGTTTTGACCCAAATCCGCGCCGATGCACAGGAAAAGCGCGGTGAAACATGGCCGATCGAAGAACAGGAAGCCTTCAAAGGCCCGATCCGCGACCAGTATGAAGAACAGGGGCACCCCTATTACGCGTCTGCGCGACTTTGGGATGACGGGGTAATTGACCCGGCCGATACCCGCATGGTTCTTGGTCTTGGCCTTTCGGCAGCACTCAACAAACCGGTCGAGGAAACACGCTTTGGCGTGTTCAGGATGTGAGGCTGGCATGAGAAATGTAAACACCGATAACACCGATCCATCTACCGATGCCGTGATATGCCAGATCAGCGCATCGGGTGTTGCCCGCATTACGTTGAACCGTCCGGAAATCCACAACGCGTTTGACGATGTCCTGATCGGCGATCTGACAGCCAAGCTGGATGCGCTGGATGCCGATCCGGCGGTGCGCGTGGTGATCCTGACAGGTGCAGGCAAAAGCTTTTCTGCAGGTGCCGACCTTAACTGGATGAAACGCATGGCCGGTTACAGCCATGCGGAAAACCTTGCCGATTCACGTGCATTGGCGCGGTTGATGAAGACGCTTAATTTCTGCAGCAAACCGACCATCGGGCTTATCAACGGGGCCGCATTTGGCGGCGGGGTTGGGTTGGCCGCGTGCTGTGACATCGTGATTGCATCTGATCGGGCCAGTTTCTGCCTGTCAGAGGTCAAGCTGGGCCTGATTCCGGCGGTTATTTCGCCCTATGTGGTCGAGGCCATCGGCGTATCGCAGGCCCGGCGCTATTTTCTGACGGCGGAACGTTTTGATGCCGCGACCGCCCATGCCATCGGATTGGTACATGAAATTGTTTCAGGTGACGATCTGACCGCACGGGGTGATGCCATGGCAAAGCTGTTGCTGGCCAATGGGCCGGGTGCCATGAATGCAGCAAAATCGCTGATTTATGCGGTTGCCAACAAACCGATTGACGATGATGTCATTGACGATACCGCACGACGCATTGCCGATCAGCGCGCAAGTGCCGAAGGTCGCGAAGGTGTCAGTGCATTTCTTGAAAAACGCCCCGCGAAGTGGAGTGAGAATTAATCATGCCGCGCAAAATACTGATCGCCAACCGTGGTGAAATTGCCTGCCGCGTGATTGAAACCGCACGCCGCATGGGCATCCAGACCGTCGCAGTTTATTCCGACGCGGATGCCAATGCCCTGCATGTCAAACGTGCCGACGAAGCCTATCACATCGGCGGTCCGGCCCCGAAAGACAGCTATCTGCGCGTTGATCGTTTACTTGAAGTCATTGCGCAATCGGGTGCCGATGCGGTTCATCCTGGTTATGGCTTCCTGTCGGAAAATGCCGTTTTTGCCGATGCGTTGGAAAAAGCCGGCTGCGTCTTTGTCGGCCCACCGGCAAGTGCGATCCGTGCGATGGGTTCAAAATCCGAAGCCAAGAAAATCATGGGCAAGGCCGGTGTTCCGCTGGTTCCCGGTTATCACGGCGAAGATCAGGCCCCGGACCTTTTGGCGGCCGAGGCGGACAAGATCGGTTATCCGGTTCTGATCAAGGCGTCGGCAGGTGGCGGCGGCAAAGGCATGCGCGCGGTTGAAAAACCCGCCGATTTCAGGGACGCGCTGATCAGTTGCAAGCGCGAGGCTGCAAGCAGCTTTGGTGATGATCATTGCCTGATTGAAAAGCTGATTGTCAAACCGCGCCATGTTGAAATTCAGGTCTTTGCCGACAGCCATGGCAATGCGGTTTATCTGTTTGAACGCGACTGTTCCCTACAACGCCGCCATCAGAAAGTTATTGAGGAAGCCCCTGCCCCGAATATGCCCGAAGATATTCGCGCCGAGATGGGCAAAGCGGCCGTCGATGCCGCCAAGGCGATTGGCTATCAGGGGGCTGGCACGGTTGAATTCCTGCTTGATGCGTCGGGTGCGTTCTATTTCATGGAAATGAACACGCGCCTGCAGGTCGAACATCCGGTGACCGAGATGATCACCGGCGAGGATCTTGTCGAATGGCAATTGCGTGTTGCTGACGGTGAAAAGCTGCCCAAGGCACAGGAAGAACTGACCATTAACGGGCATGCCTTCGAAGTCCGCCTGTATGCCGAAGACCCGCATAATGATTTCCTGCCCGCTACGGGCAGGCTTGTGCATATGCGTATGCCTGCGGCCAATGATCACGTGCGGATCGATACGGGCGTTTACGAAGGTGGCGAGGTATCCATTCATTATGACCCGATGATCGCAAAGCTGATCACCTGGGATACGGATCGCACATCGGCACTGCGCCGGATGGCAACGGCCCTTAATGATGTGCAGATTGTCGGCGTAACGACCAATACCGGCTTCCTTGCCAATATTGCCCGCCACCCGGCCTTCGTGCGCGGTGAGGTCGAAACCGGTTTCATCGGTCAGTATCTGGACGATCTGATCCCCGCCCCGGCGGCACCTGACAATGATGCGCTTGCCTTTGCCGCACTTGATATCCTGATGCTTCGTGATGCCGAGGCCAAAAGCCATGCCGCACAAAGCAGCGATCCCTATTCCCCATGGCACAGCACATCGGGATGGCGTCTGAACGATGATAATCACCATGACCTGATCCTGCGTCATGACGGGGCGGACCTGAAGATCAAGGTGCATTATCGCGCAGCCGGTTATGTGATTGATATGCCCGACGGCAGTTCGATCACAGCCCACGCCGAGATTGCCGTTGATGGCACCATTCAAGCTACCTTTGACAAGGTCCGAAAACGCGCCAGCGTCCTTCGTGATGGTAACCGCCTGACGATTTTCCGCGACGGGCGTTCTGACCGGCTTGAGATTTTTGATCCGGTTGCCGCCGCGGGCGGCCATGAAGGCACCGGCGGCGGATTAACCGCACCGATGCCCGGTAAAATCATTGCCGTGCTGGCCGAACCGGGGCAATCTGTTGTGGCAGGCGACAAGCTTGTTGTGATGGAAGCAATGAAAATGGAACACACCATTTCAGCACCGGTTTCGGGCACGGTTCGCGAGATATTCTTTGCTGTTGGCGATCAGGTTGATGACGGCGCCGAGTTGATCGCCATCGAGGAGGCAGAGTAGTATGCCCCGCCTTTCCGGTCTGCCAGAACAGGTCAAGATCGTCGAAGTCGGTCCGCGTGACGGATTGCAGAACGAAAAGAACATGGTATCGACCGACATCAAGGTCGAACTGATCCATCGCCTTTGCGATGCAGGTCTTTCGGTCATCGAAGCCACCGCCTTCGTCAGCCCGAAATGGGTCCCGCAAATGGCCGACGCATCGGACGTCATGGCCCGCATCTCGCGCAAACCGGGCGTCACCTATCCGGTTCTGGCCCCCAATTTGAAAGGGCTTGAAGCCGCGATTGAGGCGGGTGCAACCGAAGTCGCGATTTTTGGGGCGGCATCGGAGAGCTTTTCGCAGAAGAACATCAATTGTTCCATTGCCGAAAGCCTTGATCGGTTCCGTCCGGTTGTGAGCGCCGCACGCGATGCCAACATCGCCGTGCGCGGGTATGTTTCCTGCGTTCTTGGCTGCCCGTACGAGGGCGAGATTGCCCCGCAAAAGGTCGCCGATGTCGCAAAGGCCCTGTTTGACATGGGGGCATATGAAATCAGCCTTGGCGATACCATCGGCACCGGCACACCGGGCAAGGCGCAGGCGATGATCGAAGCCGTCGCAACCCATGTCGCCATCGAAAACCTCGCCGCTCATTTCCACGATACCTATGGTCAGGCACTGGCAAACCTGCTGGCCGTTCTGCATATGGGGGTTGCAACGATTGACAGCTCGGTCGCTGGGCTTGGTGGATGCCCCTATGCCAAGGGTGCAAGCGGCAATGTCGCCACTGAAGATGTCGTCTATATGCTGAATGGCTTGGGCATCGACACCGGTATCGATCTTGAAAATCTTGCCAAAACCGGGAGCTGGATCACCGGGAAAATCGGTCGTCAGTCTGGATCGAAGGCTAACTTGGCGCTAGCCGCCAAACGCGACACTGTCGGGGTCTGATCGCTATGGCCAGCGCCGAGACATATCGTTTCCGGCGGGCCCTCCCCAGTGATTTACCCATGATACGGCGCTGGCTGCGTGTGCCGGAAGTCGCGCGTTGGTGGGGGGACCCTGCTGAGCAAATCGAACTAATCACCGAAGACATCGAACTGCCGGAAATGGCGACACTTATCGTATCCTATCGCAATCGCCCCTTTGCCTTTGCACAGCATTATGATGCGCATCAATGGCCCCAACCCCATTTATCCCATTTGCCCAAAGGCACGCGCTGCATCGACGCATTCATTGGCGCCCCCGACATGATGGGATGCGGTCATGGGAAGATGTTCCTGCGATTGTTGGCGCAAATGCTGATTGATCGCGGTGCACCGTTGGTTGCGATTGATCCCGACCCGGAAAATGTACGAGCCCGCAAAAGCTATGAGGCCGCCGGTTTCATTGGTGACACCGAATATGAAACCGGCGATGGCCCCTGTGTTTTGATGCAGTTCAAGCCATAGACAGACTAGGCCGCCTTGACTGCAGTCAGGAAAGTTTCAACCTTTAACCGCAGGGTTTCAGCCTGTTCGGACAGCTCACCCGACGCATTCAAGACTTGCTCAGCAGCGGCACCGGTTGATGTTGCAGCTTCATTAACACCGTGAATATTTTCAGTTACCTCGCTTGTTCCGGCTGATGCCTGCTGAACATTTCGAGTGATCTCCTCGGTCGCAGCCCCCTGCTGCTCGACCGCGCTTGCAATCGTTGCTGCAATCTCGCTGATTTCAGCGATCGTACTGCCGATGGAATCAATCGCAACCACCGCCCCTTCTGTTTCTGTCTGAATTCCGGTAATCTGGGCGGTAATTTGCTCAGTTGCCTTTGATGTCGCATTGGCAAGATTCTTGACCTCGGCCGCAACCACAGCAAAACCTTTGCCCGCCTCGCCTGCCCGCGCGGCTTCAATCGTCGCATTCAACGCCAGAAGGTTGGTTTGTGCGGCAATGTCGCTGATCAATCCAACCACATCACCGATCTTCTGGGCAGCTTCTGCAAGCCCGCGTACCTGCGCGTTGGTATTCTCCGCCTCGGACACAGCCTTGCTTGCCACTTGTGCAGATTGATTGACCTGATGACTGATTTCGGAAATCGAGGCGCTGAGCTCCTCGGACGCACTGGCAACGGTTTGAACGTTGTTTGACGCCTGCTCGGCTGCAGCCGAAACTACCGTCGCCTGTCGGCTGGTTTCCTCAGCCGTCGCCGTCATTGACGTTGCTGTCGCCTGCATTTCTGTCGCGGCCGAAGAAACACTACTCAGTACAGCAGAAACATCCGCATCAAAATCGTTGGTCAGCTTCTCAATTGTTTTTGCACGGGCTTCCCGCTGTCTCTGAGCTTCTGCTTCCTGCCCTGCAAGCTGTTCTGCCCGGATCATGTTTTCTTTAAAGACCAGAACTGCTTTTGCCATATCACCAATCTCGTCACGGTGATCCTGACCGGGAATGCCTATTGTTTTGTCACCACTTGCCAACTTATTCATTGCATCCGTGATGGCACGCACAGGTCTTGAAATGCCAGCACCAATGAGCCACGCTGCGAGTATCCCGATCAAGACAGCAATTGCCGCGAGAACTTCGGCTGTAATAACAGCATCCTCAAGAGCCTTGGCAGCATTAGGACCAAGCTGGTCCTGTTCCGCCTTGATCTCGAGCTTGAGCTTTTCCAGATTTTGGGCAATGACAGGCCCGATACGGTCAAGCGCACCAGACACAAGAGCATCACGCCCAGCATCCGATGCGTCCATGGCGGCGACTTTGTTAAAGGTTTCAAGATATTCTTTTAAAGCAACATCTGCTGAAACCGCAACTTCGCGGCGGGCAGGTTCGTCAATCATGGTTGCAAGTTCGTTATTCAAATCAATTGCCGACTGCAACCGGCTCGATACCGTGTCTTTTGACGCTTGCTTTCCGCTAAGCAGAAAATCTTTCACCGCCACACGTGCTTCCAGCAAATTGGCCTGAACCCGCCCGGCTTGATTGGATTGCAGCGCTGTCGCCCGATAACGCGTAAAATCGTCATCTGCACTGCTTAAGGATGCGACCGCCAACACCGACATCAATACAAGTAAAAGGAGAACAATACCAAATCCACCAAAGACCTTCGGTGCAATTTTAAATCGTTTTAGAATGTTTGTCATTTCCCGTACCCCATAATGTTTCGCCACCCTTCGCGTTATATGGGATACAGAAAAATGATTTCATTGTGAATAATGTGACCTTATTCACATCAAACAAATCCGGACATCTCACCAGAAATCCGTTTCAAACTTCACTTACCTTAAGTTGATCCGGAAAGATTATACGCCTCAGCCGACCACCTCCCGCACGCGAGACGATAACTGACAACAGCTGTGATCGTACCGAACAAGACAATGCCCGCAGCCTGCCCCGCCAGAACTCCGGGGGCGCCCATATAGTAGCTCCCCAGCCAGACCAGGGGGATTACCCCCAAAAGTTCCTTTGCAAGATCAAATGTCATTGCAAGATTGGGCCGCCCGGTGACGTTAAAGAAAGTATGCGATGAAAACTGCAGGCCAAGGAACACATAAAAGGGAGCCGTAGAACTGCAAAAGATCGCAAGATACGCCGCGGTTTGATCGGTTGCGCTGAAAAGCGCTGCAATCTGACCCTGAAACAGGAACAGGGCAGTGCAGACTATCGCCCCGTAAACCACCACCAGCCCCCATACATTGTGCCAGATTCTGCGTACCCGCCCGGCCTTTGCTGCGGCAAAGTTCTGGCCAATGATCGGGCCGATTGCCTGGGGCAACGCCATGTAACCAACAAATACGAACGGCCCGATACGTTCAATGATCGCCATAGCCGCCACCGCATCGGGCCCAAACTTTGCCATGCTGGACATGATAAAGGCGCTGGCGATTGGCGGGCCGATCTTTGCCAATCCGACCGGTACGGTTACACGCGCAATATCACGGATGTCCTTCCGAAACAGCGTCGCATCAAACCGGCCAAGCATGTGATGAACGTTACGAACACCATAAAAGGCCACCGCCATGATCGCGATCCGTGACACGACGGTTGCCCATGCCGCCCCTTCGACACCCCAATCAAAACCAAAGATGAAAATGGGATCGAGGACTGCATTGACTGCGGCACCGGTCATTTTCGACCACATGGCACGTTGCTTCGCCCCGATCGCACGCAACAATGCCCCTGATGACATGCTCAGGACCAAAACCGGCAAACACAGGATCACGATCTGCACATATGTGACACCAACGTCGCGCGCCTTGCCGACCGCCCCGAACAATTCAAGCATCCAAGGTGCCGACAGCCACAAAACAGCTGTCATCACACCCGATAGCACAAGACCGAATACCAGAATATGCGTGGCATAAATTTTTGCCCGGTTCCGATTACCAAGCCCCTCGGCACGGGAAACAAGTGCCGTCATCGCGGTCGAGATACCCAACGAAACCGCAAGGGTAAAAAAGATAATCGGCCACGCAAAGCCAAGACCGGCGATGATTTCAACATCGCCCAGAAGGCTCAGGAAAAACAGATCAAGCGCATCAACCAGCACCATCGCCACAAGCGCAAGCATGCTGGTATGCGCCATTGAAAATATGTGACGCAGGATTGAACCTGACACAAAATATTGCGACTGCATAACCATCGGATTTCACACAGGAGAGAACGGAACGGCAGGATCAACCATCGTTATTTGGTCGCAGGATAAATTCGAATTCGCGTTCTTCGGTTGTTGCACAATCATCCCCGGAAAGTAGCGGCATGCGCGACAGGCCATCCCGGTTGACAGGCGATGCAGATATGCGGGTGGCATCCGGGCCGATTTTCCATTTGGCAGCGATGACACTGGGGTTCTCGGCATCAAATTCGTCCAGCTTGCGCCAGATACGAGATTGCAGAACCGGCGCATAGGGGAATTTCTGCTGGGTCCAGAAACGTTTCGAAGGTTGAAAATATCCGACTTCATCCAGGAACGAGACACCGAAATAGTAGCATGACTCCAGCGAGTTATAGAAATGACTGTCCGGAACAAAGCTGCCATCGCGTCTGAGCGAATGACCGACACACCAGTCCAGCATTTCGGCAATCTGTTCGCGCGCTAAAGCACGTTCTGCCGACTGCATATGCGGCCACCCATAGCGAAAGATTTTCGCAACGTCATAGTTGTTATGATTGTTGAATTCACCGCGGCTGAGCCATCCTTGCGGATATTCCAATTGCCGGCTTTCAAGCGTGGTGCGGATGATATCGGACCAATGCCCGACCCGCCCCTTTCGATAGGATACGATATGGAATGTATAGCTAAGATCATCGTAACGATGCGTCTTGCCATCCGACACATACCATGGGCCCCAATAACCGGTTTCGGGGTTCTGGATTTCATCAAGGAATTCACGGAACGCATCGACATAGCTTTGGTCAAGATCAATGCCGCGCACATGTTCCTGCGCATAGCGCCGCAAGGACGGTTTGAAGCAAAGCTGTGCCAGACAGCAGATCACACTGCCAAATTCATCCCGCTGATTACGCCCGGTCGCTGCGATATCGGAAACCAGTAGCTTTTCCAGATAACCGCGCATCGCCGATGCGGTTGCGATCGGTTCAAGAAAGTGCAGCGGATAACGCGGCGCGCGGCCCTCACTGGCCAATTCATGCAAACGCACGATGGTCGCATCAAATTTGTGGTGGAATTCGTTATATTGCCAGCCCCACGAGCCATCGACGGCAGACTGACTTGCGACATAGCTTTGATCGACTTCATCAAAGCTGTTTTCCAGTCTGTCGACAAGTTGGTCAAGTTCGGGCCAGTATGCCGTGTATCGCGCCAGCCATTTGGCATAGATATACAATTGCTGGGACGCCAACATTGTCCGGCTGTATTCGGAAAATTTACGCAGCGCGAGCGATAAAGCCCCCAGATAATCGATATATTTGAGCGCCTTGTCCTGATAGCCGTGATCGTAACGCGTAAAATCCCGCGTAATCACACAACTGTCTCCAATTCCTGTAAGGCTTTGCTCAATCGACATTGGTTGCCTTTTCCTGCTAGTCCCAGAAATGCGAACCTGCTTCCTTGCATCGGAGCGTTACCGATGCCAACTGTCAGGCAATGCGTGAATTCCCCAATCCGCTTGGCAGGATGCATCCTGCTGTTGGGATTAATGTTTTCAGGCTCTCCTTTTGGGCCCAAAGTGACAACCCATTGTTTTATAATGGTTGCCACATAGTGCCATTTAAACAGCTAATAAGTGTATAGCTTGAAACCGGTCAAAACACCACCCTAAAGGGGAATTCTTGTCGGATTTTCATATACAAAAGAATAACCTTTACCCAACTAATATCCATACTCCGCCCAAGAATGAAAACCGGGGCAGCGCAATCCCTGACAGAAAATGCCGGCATTATAAGGGCAAAAGAAAAGGCGCCCGAAACGGGCGCCTCCAAGGCAGAGCTATTCAAAGCTCGATCTGACGAAAAAGATAAATCAGGACGCAGATTTGAGAGCCGCCCGACGCCGTTCACGAAGCGATGCGGCCGTGGCACGCCCGTCTCCTGTCGGCTGGTAGTAAACTGTCATTTCCTTCAATGCTGCGCGAACTTTTGTCAGTGAAACATCATCATCATTTTTCAGCTCATACGCATCGAAACCGCAACGATGCATATACAGAATCTGGTCACGCAGCACGTCACCGATTGCGCGAAGTTCGCCCTTGAAACCCAGACGTTCGCGCAAAACACGGGCGTAGGAATATCCGCGCCCGTCCGTATAGGCCGGGAAATTGACCGTGATGATCGAAAGACGATCAAGATCATTAGCCAGATCTTCGGGGGTGTCGCCCGGATTGAGCTGGACACCAAGTCCGCCATTACGCCCGATCAGCGTTTCGCGTTCTTCCTTAAAACGCGCAAGTGGCACAATGATGTTTTCCTCGCCCGACGGCAGGTCCGCTTCGGCATCAAGCGTGACCCATTCCTGATCGATCACACTGTCATTCTTAACGATCGCCATAAAGCACCTCCTTGAACGGGTCCATGCCGACACGGCGATAAGTATCGATAAAGCGTTCGCCAGTTTCACGTATGCCAAGATATTTGGTCACCAGACTTTCAATGGCATCGACAACTTCGGCTTCGGAGAAACCGGCACCGGCGATTTTACCGATTTCGGCATTCTCGCTGGCATCACCGCCAAGGGTAATCTGATAGAATTCCTTGCCACGTTTATCGAGACCCAAAATGCCGATATGACCGACATGATGATGCCCGCAGGCATTGATACAGCCGGAAATCTTGATCTTGAGTTCGCCGATATCATGCTGACGATCCAGATCGGAAAAACGTTCCGAAATGCGCTGTGAAAGCGGGATCGACCGCGCAGTTGCCAGTGCGCAGTAATCCAGCCCTGGGCAGGAAATGATGTCGGTAACATAGCCAAGGTTTGCCGTCGCCAGATTGGCATTCTTCAGTTCCGCCCAAAGCGAGAACAGATCAGCCTTTTTCACGTGCGGCAAAACCAGGTTCTGTTCGTGGGTCACACGAACATCGCCAAAGCTGTATTGCTCGGACAGATCAGCAACCAGCTCCATCTGGGTATCAGTTGCGTCACCCGGAATACCGCCAATCGGTTTTAGCGATACGTTGGCAATGGCATAGCCCGGCTGCTTGTGTGCGATCACGTTCGAACGCACCCAGTTGGAAAATTCCCGGTTTTCGGCCTTGCGGCGTGCAAACTCGGAATCATCGTCGGAAAGGGTTTCAAATGCTGGCGGCGAGAACTGTTCAATGTAATGCGCAATTTCGGCATCATCGACGCGCAGTGATCCGTCCTTGATCTGCGCCCATTCTTCTTCGACCAGACGCTGCATTTCCTCGACCCCGATTTCATGGACGAGGATTTTGATGCGCGCCTTGTACTTGTTGTCGCGACGGCCAAACCGGTTGTAAACGCGCAGGATCGCCTCAAGATACGAGAACAGATCGTTCTTGCCGATAAAGTCACGCACGGTCTTGCCAACGAACGGCGTGCGGCCAAGTCCACCACCGACGATGACTTCAAACCCAACCTCGCCCGCATCGTTCTGATGCATCCGAAGCCCGATATCATGCACCTTGACCGCAGCACGGTCGTTTGGCGATCCGGTCACCGCGATCTTGAACTTGCGCGGCAGATAGGTGAATTCCGGATGGAAGGTCGACCACTGCCGGATCAGTTCGCAATAAGGACGCGGATCTTCGATCTCGTCGGCGGCGGCGCCGGCATACTGATCGGTGGTCGTGTTGCGAATACAGTTGCCTGATGTCTGAATGGCGTGCATTTCAACCTTGGCAAGGTCAAGCAGCGCATCGGGAATTTCGGCAAGCTTCGGCCAGTTATATTGGATATTCTGTCGGGTCGTGAAATGGCCATAACCCTTGTCATAGCGGCGCGCGATATAGCCAAGCTGGCGCAACTGATCAGCGCGCAGCGTACCATAAGGAACGGCGACACGCAGCATGTAGGCGTGAAGCTGAAGATAAACACCGTTCATCAGACGAAGCGGGCGGAATTGATCCTCGGTAATGTCGCCGGACAGGCGACGTTTGACCTGCTCGCGGAATTGCTCGGTACGTTCCAGCACCAGCTGGCGGTCGAAATCATCATAGCGATACATGGTGTATCCTCCTTACCCGGCCTGATAGCCGAGATCCTGCCGCACGCTGGGACCCTTGGTGCGCAAGACTTCACGGTATTTCGTCGGAACCAGTCCGTCGTCCTGTTGCTCGACCTCGATCAGATACGGGCCGACGATGACAGTATCGAGCTCGGGTACACTGGCCTCGGCCAGCAAGGCGTCACCCGCCTCTTTTCCATCGGCTATACGCGACTGGTCGATATTTTCACTCCAACCGCCATCTGCGGTCAGGAAAACGACCAACCCGTCATCAAGACGGTTTGCCGTGACAACTTGCAGGGACATTCGGTTCTCTCAGCCTGTAAATCTCTCTGGGTGATGCCCTGTCTGTGGACATTTTCTGCATCAGAATTTGGATGATTACGCACTATTGGTCAAGTTTTTTTGTGAAATACATATAATTACAATTATTATTTGTAATTATTAATCCCCCCTTGACCAAACCACGCATGACTTCTAGGTCAGATAACACCCTGTCTCGCCCGAAAGAATACGAACAAACCATGCCCCTTCACCTGATCAAACTCAGCGTCGGTACAGAAAGCCCTGAAACCCTGCGTCAATGGCAGGCCTATTTTGGCGGGCTTCACGGCCGGATTTACCACACCACACGAATGACTCCGAAACGCAAGACGGAGATTCTGGAGGGTGGTTCAATCTATTGGGTGATCAAGGGGGCCATTCGTGCCCGCCAGCGCGTTGTCGATCTGGAAGAATTCATTGACGAGGAAGGCATCAAACATTGCCGCATCGTCCTTGATCCCGAACTGGTCGAAACCCGCACATGGCCCCACCGCGCATTTCAGGGCTGGCGATACCTTACCGAAGACAAATGCCCACCGGATGAAAAGCAGGCCGGTGGCGCAGAAGCACTTCCCGAAGACATGGCAGACGAATTGCGCGAACTTGGCCTGATCTGAATTCAGGCATCGGGATTGGGCGTAATGATTGTCAATGCCGGCTGACTTTCCTCGATATCCGTAAGCGTTGCGGCAACTTCATCCTTTAACCAGCGGATAAAGGCCTGCACACGCGGCCGGTTCAGGTTTTCCTCGGGACAGGTCAGATAATAGGCATAGCTTGACGCGACGGTTTGCGGGAACGGCCGGACAAGCAAACCGGCCTTCAGGTCCTGCGCAGCCAGACTGGTGCGTGCCATACCAACACCATGCCCCATCAGGGCCGCCTGAATAACCATGTCGCCGGAATTGAAGCGTAGCCCGCGACGCAGATCAATACCCTTGACGCCAACCCCTTCCAACCAGAACTGCCAATCCGCAGCACGGGGCTGTTCTATATGTGAAGTCGCATCATGCAACAGTTGGTGCCCTGCTATGTCGGCCGGTTTATTCAAAGGAGGACTTGATGCCAGATAATCCGGACTGCAAACCGGGAAAACCTCGTCACGCATCAACAGTTCGGTATAGAGATTGGGATAACGCCCTCGCCCAAAGCGTACCGCCAGATCAATGCCTTCGTTACGGAAATCAACCAGACGGTCATCAGCGTGAATGCGTACATCGATATCAGGATGTGCCTCGCGAAAATGCCCCAGACGCGGCACCAGCCATTTGACGGCAAAGGATTGCAATACGCTGACCGTGACGACCCCGGCCTCCTCCACCGCCCGGAGACTTTCGATTTCCCCGGCAATGCGTGAAAAGCCTTCATACGTTGCCCGCGCCAGACGGTCACCTTCGTCAGTCAATTGCAATCGCCTCGGCAACCGAAAGAACAGCCGAAAACCCAAATATTCCTCGAGCTGGCGGATCTGCTGGCTAATAGCCCCCTGGGTCACAAAAAGTTCCTCGGCTGCACGGGTAAAATTAAGATGCCGGGCAGCCGCATCAAACGCACGCAGGGACTGTAACGGGGGTAAACGCATTTTTTGCCTCAAGCCAGCCAATCATTAGGTCAACTAATACTTAACCCCAGAAATACTCGTTTGTCACGCAAGACGTTTGGCGTGAATATGGGTCTCAACCATAGAAACCTCTCATTAGAGGAACTTAATTCAGGAGAACGAACATGGCACATTCAATCTGCCAGACGACTTCTGGCCAGCACACGACACGCCACAACCATATCAGCGGCTTTCAGCAATTTTCCGGAAACCTGCAGCAGGGACTAAACACGGCACTGAACATTATTGCCGCCACCATGGCCAAAAGGTCGCAACGCCGTGCCCTTATGCGGTTGAGCGACAGCCAGCTTGCCGATATCGGCCTGTCACGCACCGATGCCGAAGCCGAATATCGGAAATCCTATCCGATCTGATCAGACGAGACCACCGACTGCGCCATGATCGAAAACCCGATCCGCCCCCACGGATTTGACATACCTCCTTGCGCCCCCTTTCGATCATGGCGCATTTATGCCACTGTAATTTCCCATCAAGGTTGCAGAGGCATCAGCAGAATGGCCGCGAAAAAGCAAGGCACCCCGACAAAGAAGACAGGAAGCAGCGACAATACGATCCGCAATGCAGTGAAACATACTGCACGCAGCCGCAAGGCCTCAAAACAGCATCCCGATCTTTCCAGTCTTGATAGCGAAGCCCGCGACCGTTTTTTGCTGGATGCCGAAAACATGACGATGGATCGCCTTGATGACCTTCCTTCAAGAAAACACAGTGCTTCTGAAAGAACACCTTCCGGCGACGATCTTCCTCCGGATGTTGATCTTGATCCCAATTCACATGCCAAAAAGATGCATGGCAAACAGTATCTTGAGCTGATTGCGCCCCTGCATATCGAACTTCTCAAACTGCAAAACTGGATCAAATCCGAAAATATCAAATCCCTGGTCATCTTCGAAGGCCGCGATGCAGCAGGCAAAGGCGGCACGATCAAACGCTTTACCGAACATCTTAATCCGCGCGGTGCACGTGTCGTCGCACTGGGCAAACCGAACGACCGGGAAGTGACCCAATGGTATTTCCAGCGTTATGTCGAACATCTGCCGTCCGGCGGGGAAATCGTCCTGTTTGACCGGTCCTGGTATAACAGGGCGATGGTTGAACGGGTCATGGGCTTCTGCAACATGTTCGAAGTCAGCGAGTTCCTGCAATCGGTTCCAGCTTTGGAACGCATGCTGATCCGTTCCGAAATCCACATGACCAAATTCTATTTTTCGGTCAGCAAAAAAGAACAGGCACGCCGGTTTGACCAGCGCAAGCAGGATCCGCTCAAACAATGGAAGCTGAGCCCGGTTGATCTGGCATCCCAGAATCTTTGGGATGCCTATACCGAAGCGAAGACTGAGATGTTCTTCCATACCTCGACTGCCGACAGCCCGTGGATCATTGTCAAATCCGATGACAAGAAACGTGCCCGTGTGAATGCGATCCGATATTATTTGTCACAGTTCGAATATCCGGGAAAACGCACCGAACTTCTAACTTATGATCGCAGAGTTATTCATACCGTCAGCGAAGAACTCTCACTAGAAGACTGACCGTTCCGCTTTGGATGTATTCCGGATCGTGGAAACATTGTACCCGTGACATTCCCCTGCATTGACATTCCGAAGGCTGCCTCCTTTACTGGTACGACCAATTCACGGGAGGCACGAAATGGCAAAATGTGCATTTATCGGGCTGGGAGTCATGGGATATCCTATGGCCGGCCACCTGCAAAAGGCAGGTCACGACGTTACCGTTTTCAACCGCACCGCCGCAAAGGCAGATAAATGGGCGGGTGAATACGGCGGAAAATCCGCCCCTACCCCGGCTGACGCCGCAAAGGGGGCAGAGTTTGTTTTCATCTGCGTTGGCAATGACGAAGACCTGCGCAGTGTTGTCCTGGGCGATACCGGGGCACTGGCCGGCACGGAAAAGGGTGTTGTTGTCATCGACAATACGACCGCCTCGGCCGATGTTGCGCGCGAACTTTATACTGCGGCCAAAGCGGCGGGTGTTTCCTTTATCGACGCCCCGGTTTCCGGTGGGCAGGCAGGGGCCGAAAACGGCGTTCTTACCGTCATGTGCGGTGGTGATCAGGCAGCGTTTGATCGCGCGGCCCCGGTAATTGATGCTTTTGCCCGCTCCTGCCAATTGATGGGTGAAAGCGGATCCGGTCAATTGACCAAGATGGTGAACCAGATTTGCATTGCCGGTCTGGTTCAGGGGCTTTCCGAAGGTGTCAATTTCGGGCGCAAGGCCGGACTTGATATGGCAAAGGTCCTTGACGTGATTTCCAAGGGTGCCGCTGGTAGCTGGCAAATGGAAAACCGCGGCAAGACCATGGTCGAAAACAAGTTTGATTTCGGGTTTGCGGTTGACTGGATGCGCAAGGATCTTGGCATCTGCCTTGAAGAATCCAAGCGTAATGGTGCCCGCCTTCCGGTGACAGCACTCGTTGACCAGTTCTATGCCCAGGTACAGGAACGTGGTGGCAATCGCTGGGATACCTCCAGCCTGATTGATCTTCTGGCACGTGGATAACTTTAATATCCACTAGCATAAAAAGCGAAAAACCCGTCAGATTTTGACGGGTTTTTTTACCTCTAATAGCCCACAAAAAAGAATTCTTCACACAAATACAATCCAAAACTAGCAAAATGCCTCATCCCAGGTACCGCGTGTTGCGGCCTTGGAATACTCGGTCGCACGATTTTCAAAGAAGTTGGTGTGCTCGACCGCATTCAGCATCGCGTCCATCCACGGCAACGGGTTCTGTTCGATCCCGTATTGCTCTTCAAGTCCAAGCTGGCTAAGGCGACGATCTGCGATATAGCGGATGTACTTCTTGATATCTTCCGCCGTCAGGCCCTGCACGGCACCTGCTTCGAACGACAGATCAATAAACGCATCTTCGTGGCTGACGATGGTTTTGCAGGCCTCGATCAGGTCGCTGCGCATTTCGTCATCCCAGATTTCCGGGTTTTCTTTGCAGAATGTCCGAAACAGCCGAATGATACTCTCGCAATGCAGGCTTTCGTCGCGCACCGACCATGTCACGATTTGCCCCATGCCCTTCATCTTGTTGAAGCGCGGGAAGTTCATCAGCATCGCGAATGATGCAAACAGCTGCAGACCTTCGGTAAATGCGCCAAATACCGCAAGCGTTTTGGCGATGTTGCGTTTGCCCTGTGCCGTCAGGCGCAAATCACCATGTTCATCAGTATATTCATCTTCCGGGCCGATGCCCCAAATCTGCATGTAATCGTATTTATCCTTCATCTCCTTGTATTGGAGGAAGGCCTCATACTCGGCTTCGGGCATACCGATGGTATCGAGAAGATGCGAATAAGCCGCGACATGGATGGTTTCCATGTTCGAAAACGCCGCCAGCATCATCTGGACTTCGGTCGGTTTGAACACGCGCGTGTAATGACGCATGTAGCAATTATTCACCTCGATATCCGACTGGGTGAAAAAGCGGAAAATCTGCGTCAGGAGGTTACGCTCGGCATCGGAAATCGTGTGGTTCCAATCCTTGACATCATCAGCCAGCGGCACTTCTTCGGGCAGCCAGTGAATTTGCTGCTGGGTCAGCCATGCCTCATAGGCCCAAGGATAACGGAACGGCTTGTAGACCGGGTTTTCCGTCAGAAGATCAATTACTTTATCGTCAGACATATCGTCACTTCTCGCAAAAATTTCCATGCACTCAAGCCGCCTTACTGGCAGGCGAGGCATTCATCATAATCAGGTTCACTCGCAGCCTGTGCGGTGGCAGCCGCAACCAGTGCCGGTATTTCAAACGAGCTTTCCGGGCTTGGCATATCGTCGTCATTGGACTTTGCCCGCCCCGGAATATTCGCAACCACCTCGGCCCGCTGGATCGATTTCGACCGGCAGTAATAAAGGCTTTTGACACCCTTCTTCCATGCCTGAAAATGGATCTGATGCAGATCGCGCTTATGAACGTTCGATGCCAGGAAGATGTTCAATGACTGTGCCTGATCGATCATCGGGGTGCGATCACCGGCCAGTTCGATCAGCCAGCGCTGATCAAGCTCGAACGCGGTCTTGAAGATGTCTTTTTCCAGATCGGACAGGAAATCCAGATGCTGAACCGATCCTTCATGCACAGTGATCGAAGTCCAGACTTCCTCGTTATTCCGGCCTTTTTCCTCAAGTACCTCGGCAAGATACTTGTTGCGCACGTTAAACGAGCCTGAAAGCGTCTTGTGGGTATAGGAATTTGCCGCCATCGGCTCTATCCCCGGCGAAGCACCACCACAAATGATCGAGATCGAGGCTGTCGGCGCAATTGCCGTCTTGTTCGAAAAACGTGCTTCGATACCGTATTCTGCCGCATCCGGGCAGGAACCACGTTCTTCGGCCAGCTTCTCGGATGCCGCATCGGCATGTTTTTTGACGTGATCGAAAATCTGCTTGTTCCAGACCTTGCTCATTACCCCTTCAAGCGGCACTTTTTGCGCCTGCAGGAAGGAATGGAAGCCCATCACGCCAAGACCAACCGAACGTTCGCGCATCGCGGAATATTTCGCGCGCGCCATCGTATCGGGCGCATGATCGATAAAGTCCTGAAGCACGTTATCAAGGAAACGCAGAATATCTTCGATGAACTGCGTGTCATCCTTCCAGGTCAGATAATGTTCAAGGTTCAGCGACGACAGGCAGCAAACAGCAGTACGATCCCCGCCCAGATGATCCTTACCGGTCGGCAACGTGATTTCCGAACACAGGTTGGACGTCTTGACGCTAAGCCCTGCCAGTTTGTGATGTTCCGGCACGGCACGGTTCACGGTATCGATGAACAGCATATAGGGCTCGCCGGTCTCAACGCGCGACGTCAGCAAACGTATCCACAATGAACGCGCGCTGATTTTGCGGACAACATGCCCGTCTTTCGGCGATGTCAGCGCCCATTCCTCGTCATTTTCAACCGCACGCATAAAGGCATCCGAAATCGCAACGCCTTGATGCAGGTTGGGTGTCTTGCGGTTCGGGTCACCACCGGTCGGACGACGCATTTCGGAAAATTCTTCGATCTCGGGATGGCTGACCGGCATGTAAACCGCAGCCGATCCGCGGCGCAAGGACCCTTGGCTGATCGCCAGTGTCAGACTGTCCATCACACGGATAAACGGCACCACGCCCGATGTCTTGCCGTTCTTTCCGACCTTTTCGCCGATCGAACGCAGATTGCCCCAATACGAACCGATCCCGCCGCCACGCGCGGCAAGCCAGACATTCTCGGTCCAGATATCGACAATGCCGCCAAGGTTGTCGTCCGCCTCGTTCAAAAAGCAGGAAATAGGCAAGCCGCGGGTCGTTCCGCCATTCGACAGGATCGGGGTTGCCGGCATGAACCAAAGCTTTGAAATATAGTCATAAAGACGCTGCGCATGCGCTTCGTTATCACCATAGTAACTGGCGACGCGCGCAAACAAATCCTGATAGCTTTCGCCCGGCATCAGATAGCGGTCATTCAAAACCGCCTTGCCAAAATCGGTCAGCAATGCATCGCGCGAACGATCAACAATGACGCGCGCACCTTTTTCGTGCTGCACCACATCCAGCATCTTCATGCTTGTAGTCCCCTTACCTGAACGGTCGCCCGTTGGCGGCGATCCGCTTCCTGTTTGTTATCTTCATCAAACGGCACTTGCCTGATCCTGCCCCGATTGACGGTCTGCCAGATCACCAAAACCGCCGTTTCCAATGCCCGTTTGAAAATGGTTATGCCTGCTCAGGACCGGATTGAAAACACAATATGTAGTGGGAATGGATAAAAAACCGTCAATCGATTGTATCAGTTCCGTTACAATCCCGGATATCCAATGATTCGCGACAAAGGCGCTTCTGGCGCGCCCTGCGGTCAAGCAAAAGATCAGCAAAATTTTTGCGAACTGCTTGATCCCAAAGGTTGTGTTTGGGGTGATCGGCATCCCTCAAATTCGCAAAATACCAGTCGCGATTCCCGATTTGAATTGCCCCAAACAAAAAGCGCCCGGACAAACCGGGCGCTTTTTGCAGATACTCAAAACATGCTTAGGGCAGCTTGTAGGCCATCACGTAATCACCGGCCTTGGTCCCGATGGAACCATGCCCACCAGCAACGATCAGCACATATTGCGTACCGTCATCTGTGGTGTAGGTCATCGGTGTTGACTGCCCGCCAGCGGGCAGTCGCGTTTCCCAAAGCTGCTTGCCCGTAGTGACGTCATAGGCACGAAAGTAGTTATCAACCGCCGCACCAAGAAACGCCACACCACCCTTGGTGATGATCGGGCCCCCGATGCCTGGCACACCAAGCTTGAACGGCAATGGCAGGGGCGTCATATCCTCGACCGTACCGTTTTTATGCTTGTAAACAACCTCGCCAGTGCGAAGGTCCGCGCCCGCGACATAGCCCCATGGCGGAGCTTGGCACGGTACGCCAACTGGTGACAGGAACGGTCCCATACTGACTGCATAAGGCGCACCTTCATTGCGGTTGATTCCCATCTCGCTGGCCTTTTCCGTACCGCGCGGCGGCACTTCGTCGCGCGGGATCAGTTGCGATGTGAAAGCAAGATATGTTGGCATGCCGAACATGATCTGTTTTTCCGGATCAATCGCCACACTGCCCCAATTGAATGTGCCGAAGTTGCCGGGATAAACCAGCGTCCCTTCCAAAGAAGGCGGGGTGTAACGGCCTTCATATTTCAACTGATGGAACTGAATGCGACATGCCAGCTGATCAAACAGCGTAATGCCCCACATATCCTTTTCCGTCAGCGGTTCAGGCATGAAGGTAAGATCCGAAACCGACTGTGTCGGCGCGGTGAAATCTTCCGGAATGGCGCCCCCCGGGGCCGGAACCTCTTTCACCGGAATGATCGGCTCACCCGTCCGGCGATCAAGGACATAGATATCCCCCTGCTTGGTCGGCCCGACAAGTGCCGGGACATTTTCACCATCGTCTGTGGTGATATCAAGCAACGCGGGCTGCGCCGGAACATCCATATCCCAAAGGTCATGATGCACCGTCTGGCGTACCCACTGAACCTGCCCGGTTTCAAGGCTAAGCGCAACGATCGAGGATGAATAGGTTTCTACTTCTTCGCTGCGCCCCATGCCCAGTTGATCGGGCACTTTGTTGCCAAGCGGCACATAGATCATGCCGAGGTCCTCGTCAGCACTCGACACCGACCAGCTATTGGGCGAATTGGCGGTATAGGTCTGACCTTCGGGAATTGGTTCAGTTTGTTCCGGATTGCCGGAATCCCAATTCCAGATCAATTCCCCACTATCAACGTCATAAGCACGAATGACACCAGACTGCGATTTGGTCGAATAATTGTCATTCACCGCCCCGCCAATAATGATCTTGCCGTCGGCAATAACCGGCGGCGAGGTCGAATAATAATATCCGGCCGGGTTATAAGGCATACCTTCTTCCAGATGCACGGTCCCCTGATCACCAAAGTCCGGGCAAACCTCGCCGTTATTGGCATCAAGGGCAATCAGACGCGCATCCGATGTCGGCAGATATACCCGTGATGCACAGGGCGCATCCGCAGCCAGCGCGCTATCCTGATAATAAGTTACTCCTCGACATGTTTGATGCTGTCGGTCCGTATTGTCGGGGACCTCTGGATTGAACCGCCATTTTTCCTGCCCGGTTTTAGCATCAATCGCTATTGCCCAGCTATGCGGTGTGCAAAGATAAAGCGTGTCTTTGATCTTAAGTGGCGTCACCTGATAGGTTGTTTCAGGCACATCCTCGGACCGCCTTACATCGCCGGTCTGAAAGACCCAGGCCTGTTCAAGGGTCGCAACGTTATCGGCATTGATCTGATCAAGTGGCGAATAACGTTGCCCATAAGGCGTACGTCCATATTGATGCCAATCGCCTGCCGGAACATCGCCGCCCAGATCCGGGTTACTGACGACCGGGGTGTTATTAAGCTGGCCTTCGATCGCGTTGGGATTATTCATCATTGAATACACAGCAACGACAATTGCCAGGACAACACTGCCTTCCAGAACGAATGATCGTGCCGGCTTCACTTCCGGCACCGGCTGTCCGACCGAAAGTGTCTTGCGATAGACCGGCATTGCCAGCCACACACCGATCAGGACGGTCAAACCACCACGCGGCCCCAATTGCCACCAGTCAAACCCGACTTCCCAAACA
The DNA here is from genome assembly GCF_001613805.1 of Thalassospira lucentensis. Classification (GTDB taxonomy): domain Bacteria; phylum Pseudomonadota; class Alphaproteobacteria; order Rhodospirillales; family Thalassospiraceae; genus Thalassospira; species Thalassospira lucentensis_A. The sequence goes on along the minus strand of NZ_LPVY01000013.1, from coordinate 178,017 downwards.
GCCCAGCCAAGGCTTGCAAGCATGAAGAGGGCGTAAAACGGTAAAACGACAGGGCGCTTTGCAAATGATAGGGCTGCGGCAATCAGAAACGCCAATCCGGCCAGCGCATAATACCAGCTACCGCCCAGCAAAATCAGCCAGACGCCACCTGCACCAAGCGCCAATCCGATCAAAGCCATCAACCCGGATGTCAGAATATTGATCATGAGATTGTCCTCGTTGCACAAAAAGCGGGACATACCAACACAGCCTTTGGCCACAAGATGGCAGGCTAAAGGCAATATTGGCACTCATTCGGAAACGTGCAAACGCGCATCCCGGTTCCAACAAGCGTTTGGAAAAAAATAAAAAACCACCGGTTTGAATAAATCCGGTGGTCAGCAGCCATTTGGAATTTATCCGGAAATGGCCTAGTGATGGGTCTCGATAATAGTGCCGGACTTGACAACTTCGGTGATCGTTACGCCAAGGTTTTCATCAACAACGACAAGTTCGCCGCGCGCCACCAGCCTGTTATTGACGTAAATATCAACCGGTTCCCCGACCTTGCGATCCAGTTCAAGTACAGCACCACGGGTCAGGCGCATCAATTGCGCGACCTGTATCTGGCTTTTGCCGATCACCGTCGATACGCGTACCGGCACATCATACGCCGCCCCGATTTCAGATGCGGCATGACGTTTGGCAAAGGGATCGTCGTCGTTATTGGCCATGGTAACCAGATCACCCGGATAAAATGGAAGAATCGCTAAACTCTATTCTAGAGGTTAGCTTTGAAAAAAGTGTTAGCAAGCTTATTCGTAAAATTTACGGTAGTTTTCTGTATAATAATCGCCTACATCAAGAAACCTTCAATGATCCGCGTCACCAGCGCCAAACAGAAATACAGGACTTTTCATGAGCTACGATCGCCAATGGGTGGCTGATGCCATCAACATCATCGAAGCGGACTTCAACCGGTCTGCCGACACCCATCTGATCCGTCTTGATCTGCCGTCACTTGATGGCATAGGGCTTTACCTGAAGGATGAATCGACCCATCCTTCCGGCAGCCTGAAACACCGTCTGGCGCGCTCGTTGTTCCTGTATGGCCTTTGCAATGGCTGGATATCCAAAGACACCCCGATCATCGAGGCATCAAGCGGCTCCACTGCCGTGTCCGAAGCCTATTTTGCCCGCCTTCTGGGGCTGCGCTTCATTGCCGTGATGCCTAAATCAACGTCGCAGCAGAAAATCGATCAGATCGCCTTTTATGGTGGCGAAAGCCACTTGGTCGATTACAGCGGTCAGATTTATGCCGAATCACAGCGCCTCGCGCGCGAGCTGGGCGGCCATTACATGGATCAGTTCACCTATGCCGAACGCGCAACCGATTGGCGAGGCAACAACAATATCGCCGAAAGTATCTTTGATCAGCTCAAACGCGAACCCCATCCGGTTCCGCGCTGGATCGTGGTCGGTGCCGGTACGGGCGGGACATCTTCGACCATCGGCCGCTATATCCGTTACGGACAGATCCTTGGCATGGGATGCGAACTTTGCGTCGCCGACCCGGAAAACTCGGTTTTCTATGATGCTTACGAAACCGGTAAATGCGATATCACCGGGGAAAAAGCATCGCGCGTCGAAGGCATCGGCCGCCCCCGGGTCGAACCCAGTTTCAACCCGACTGTGGTTGATCACATGATCCGGGTGCCTGATGCCGGCAGTTTTGCCGCCCTGCAATATCTCGAAAGACACATGGGCCGTCGTTGTGGCGGGTCGACCGGCACTAACCTGATCGCCACCCTGTCACTGATCAGTCAGATGAAAAAGGCCGGTGAGACCGGATCGGTCGTGACCCTGCTGTGTGATGGCGGTGACCGCTATCGCGACACCTATTACAACCCGGACTGGATCGCCAGACAGGGTATCGACCTTGCACCTTGGTATGCGGCCCTCGAAGCCTTTGATAAAACCGGTGTGTTTGAAATGCCGATGGATTGCTGCACGGCTCACTGACCATCGCCATGTGACTGGAAACAAAAAAGACGGGCGGATTTCTCCGCCCGTTCAGGTGCTTCATCAAGGTTGAGGCAAAACTTAGCCCGAAATCGCGATCTTGCGCGGCTCCGGCTTCACTTCCGCTACTTTAGGGAGAGTTAGTGTTAGGACACCGTTCTTGAACGATGCCGCAATCTTGTCTGCATCGACGCTATCGGGCAGACGGAATGAACGTTTGAAGCTGCCATAGGTGCGTTCGACAACGCGGGCACCATCATTGCTTTCACGGGTTGATTTCTTTTCACCCGTAATCGTCAGGACACCTTCAAGCACCGAGACATCAACATCGCGCTGTTCAACACCCGGGAGTTCGGCGGAAAGTTCGATATTGTCATCGGTCTCATGGACATCGATACGCGGGGTCAAAAGCTTTTGCGGCGCTTCATTGCCATTTGTATCGGCAGAATTCACAAGCCCGTCACGTCCAAAGATCGAGCCGATCATACGATCAAAATCACGTCCGAAAACACCAAACGGATCACCATATGCCGGACGCGAAGCCAAACGACGAGCAGTACCATTTACAGTCTGAAGACCAGTCATAATTACCCTCCTAAACAGACAGGTAGTTCTTGCGTCGCAGGTCCAGTCATGCTGCAACCCTGACGCGTACAAGGCCACCATGGCCCTTCAATTCAACAAATAGATCAGGGCGATTTTTCCGCAAGTAGGCGCGCGCATTTTTTTGAAAAAATTTTTGCACCTTACTTCACCATCCTCCCTGCCATTATCTGCCCGATCATTCCACAAGACGGAAAACCCTTGGGTCCCTATGGCGCGATCAGCAATTTCCAACTAGCTTCATGCCATTGTCGGCAGAAACCCCTGCCCCCACTGATACAGGACACCTCCATGAGCCACCTTTTTACGCCGCTCTCCATTGGCAAGCTTGAACTGGAAAACCGCATTGTCATCGCACCGATGTGCCAGTATTCCGCCGAGAACGGAAAGTTTACCGCATGGCATGACATGCATCTGGGCAATTTGGCCCAATCAGGCGCCGGCCTTCTGATTATAGAAGCCACCGCAATCGAACCGGAAGGTCGCATTACCTATGGTGATGTTGGATTGTGGGATGATGAAACCGAAGCAGCTCTTGGCAAAACCATTACCGCTGTGCGCAGCCATTCCGACATGCCGATTGCCATTCAACTGGCCCATGCCGGACGCAAGGCATCCTGCGAAAAGCCCTGGGATGGCGGCGGCGCCATCGCGCCAGATCACAAAAATGGCTGGCAGGTTGTTGCACCGTCTACAGTTCCGTTCCGTGCAGGTGATCCAGAACCCGAAGCACTAAGCACGTCACGCATTCGAGAAATCGTTCAGAGCTTCACGGACGCTACAAAGCGTGCGGATCGCCTTGGTATTGACGCGATCGAGGTCCATGCGGCACATGGCTATTTGCTGCATCAATTCCTGTCGCCGCATTCCAACAAACGCCAGGATGACTATGGCGGGTCGCTTGAAAACCGCATGCGGATCGTGATCGAGGTTTATGATGCAGTTCGCGCCGCGTTCGATCCTTCCAAACCGGTCGGCATTCGCATTTCGGCATCCGACTGGGTCGAGGGCGGCTGGGATATTGACCAAAGCGTCCAACTGGCACGCGTCCTCAAGGAACGCGGCTGCGATTTTATCGATGTATCATCCGGCGGTCTTCACATTGACCAGAAAATCCCCCTTGGTCCGAACTATCAGGTTCCCTTTGCGGAACGCATCAAATCGGAAACCGGCATGATCACCATCGCGGTTGGCCTGATCACGGAACCAGAACAGGCAGAAGCCATCGTCTTCACCGGTCAGGCCGATGCCATAGCGCTTGCGCGCGGCATACTCTATGACCCACGCTGGCCCTGGCATGCTGCCGCAGCACTTGGTGCCGAGGTCAAGGCTGCCAATCAGTATCTGCGCTGTCAGCCAAGAACGCTGAAAAAACTGTTCGGTTAATCCGGAAAACCCCTGCCATCCTATCTGCTTGCGGGGATTTTATCTCAATCGATACCGAAACAAAAAGGGCCTCGCAGTGCGAGGCCCTTTCCGTAGTGAGAAGGTCGGTTGGTGGTAAAGCTTAGAAGCCCATACCGCCCATGCCGCCCATACCACCCATGCCGCCCATGTCAGGCGCGCCACCGGAGGATTTGTCTTCCGGCTTTTCAGCGATCATGCATTCGGTGGTAATCAGCAGACCTGCGACCGATGCTGCGTCCTGCAGGGCAGTACGAACAACTTTGGCCGGATCGATGATGCCAGCTTTGACCAGATTGGTGTATTCACCTTTCTGGGCGTCGAAGCCGAATTCAACATCATCCTGCTCAAGCAGCTTACCAGCGACAACCGCGCCATCAACACCTGCGTTCTGAGCGATCTGACGGACCGGAGCCTGCAGCGCACGACGAACGATGTCGACACCGATGGTCTGGTCGTGGTTTGCACCTTCAAGACCGTCAAGAGCACGGGTTGCGTACAGCAGGGCCGTACCACCACCAGCGACAATGCCTTCTTCGACAGCAGCGCGGGTTGCGTGCAGGGCATCATCAACGCGGTCTTTGCGTTCTTTCACTTCGATTTCCGAAGCACCACCGATTTTGATCACGGCAACACCGCCAGCGAGTTTCGCCAGACGTTCCTGCAGTTTTTCACGGTCGTAATCCGAAGAGGTTTCTTCGATCTGTGCACGGATCTGGCCAACGCGGGCTTCGATCTGGGCTTTCTCACCGGCACCATCAACAATGGTGGTTTCTTCTTTGGTGATGGTGATCGACTTCGCGGTACCAAGCATATCGAGCGTAACGCTCTCAAGCTTGATGCCGAGATCTTCGGAGACAACCTGACCACCGGTAAGGATGGCGATGTCTTCGAGCATTGCTTTGCGACGGTCGCCGAAGCCCGGTGCTTTGACAGCAGCGATTTTCAGACCACCACGCAGCTTGTTGACGACCAGCGTTGCAAGAGCTTCGCCTTCGACGTCTTCAGCAATGATAAGAAGCGGCTTGCCCGACTGAACGGCAGCTTCCAGAAGCGGCAGCAGCGGCTGCAGCGAGGAAACTTTTTTGTCGAACAGAAGAACATACGGGTTGTCGAGTTCCGCGACCATCTTTTCCGGATTGGTTACGAAGTACGGCGACAGGTAACCACGGTCGAACTGCATGCCTTCGACAACGTCGAGTTCAGTGTGCAGGCCTTTGGCTTCCTCGACGGTGATAACGCCTTCGTTGCCAACCTTTTCCATGGCTTCAGCGATCATGTCGCCGACTTCCCGGTCACCGTTAGCCGAAATGTTACCGACCTGAGCAATCTCATCCTTGCCCGACACCTTACGTGCACGGCCCTGGATGGCTTCGATTACTTTGGTGGTCGCAAGATCAATACCGCGTTTCAGGTCCATCGGGTTCATGCCGGCAGCAACGGATTTGTTGCCTTCACGAACGATTGCCTGTGCGAGAACGGTTGCAGTGGTGGTGCCGTCACCAGCCAGATCGGCGGTTTTGGAAGCCACTTCGCGCAGCATCTGTGCGCCCATGTTTTCGAACTTGTCAGAAAGTTCGATTTCCTTGGCGACCGAAACACCATCCTTGGTCACGCGCGGCGCGCCAAAGGATTTTTCGATGACAACGTTACGGCCTTTCGGGCCAAGCGTCACTTTAACGGCATCAGCAAGGATGTCGACACCGCGCAGCATTTTCGCGCGTGCGTCGGTGGAGAATTTTACTTCTTTAGCAGCCATAATATTCTTTCCTCTCTATGAGACGGATGAACGTGGATTTAAGTCACCAGAGGGCTGACTTATTCCATGATGCCCATAATGTCAGACTCTTTCATGATCAGCAGCTCTTCGCCATCGACCTTGACTTCGGTGCCCGACCATTTGCCGAACAGAACCTTGTCACCAGCCTTGACGTCAAGCGCGACAAGCGAGCCGTCTTCTTTGCGAACACCGGAACCGACAGCGATGATCTCGCCTTCCTGCGGTTTTTCTTTCGCGGTATCCGGGATAATGATGCCACCGGCAGTCTTGGTGTCGGATTCGACACGACGCACCAGCACACGATCATGTAACGGACGGAACTTCATGTTAGACAACTCCGTGTTTAAATATGGCTCGATTAAGTACAAAACTAACCGGGATGAGCCCGTATTAGCACTCACCCCCGGCGAGTGCTAACAGCATGTATTGAACCTATCGGATTTTGTCAACAGAAGAGAGCAAAAGGACGCAAAAATGTCATGATTTCAGGGATTTTCTCGCACTTGCGAGAATTAAATCGGCGCACTTCGCCCGCGCACCGCAGCATGATCATTTCGGTGAAATATCCCTATCACGCGCGCAGTCTCATGACAAAGGGCAATATTGTGACGTCATTCCTCATATCTGTCATCCCCCCTGGTAGATGCTTTCCGGGATTTTGTTTCAACCAAGGTCCCAAGCATCTTTATAAGTTATGTTAAGTGAGATATTCGTATTGTTGAACATTGGCCCGACCGGAACGCTGGCCTATGGTTTGCCCCCCTTCCAAAAAGGTGATTCTATGAAGCTTGAATCTCTGGAAATCCCCGAGGTAAAATTGCTGTTCCCGAAAAAATTCGAAGACGAGCGGGGCTTCTTTTCTGAAACCTATAATCAGGAAGTGTTTGCAAAAGCCGGGATTACCCAAGGCTTCGTCCAAGACAATCATTCGCTGTCAAAAACCGCTGGTGTTTTGCGTGGCCTGCATTTTCAGCGCGAACCATTTGCCCAGGATAAACTCGTTCGGGTTTTGCGTGGCCGCATCCTTGATGTCGCGGTCGACATTCGCCCCAATTCGCCTACACTTGGCAAATCGGTTATTGCCGAAATCAACGCAGATGACTGGAACCAGATTTTTGTTCCGCGCGGCTTTGCCCACGGTTTTCTGACGCTCGCCCCCGATACGGAAGTTGTCTACAAGGTAAGCTGCCCTTACACCCCATCGGCGGAGCAGGCCATTCTCTGGAACGATCCTGATCTTGCGATTGATTGGCCGATGGATGAAAGCCGGTTGGTACTTTCGGCCAAAGATGCCAATGCCATGTCGTTCAAGGACTACCTCAAAATGGTCTGAGACCGAAGCTAAACCCGGGATTACATCCGATGCAGGCTGCGCAAAACGGATCGCAGATAGTCGCGATACGAACTGGCACCAAAAGCATCAATCAGCTTTTCAAATTGCCCCTCATCAATTAGGCCTGTGCGTAATGCTATTTCTTCGGGGCAAGCAATTTTAAGGCTTTGCCGCTTTTCTACTGTTTCAACAAAGTTTGCGGCATCAAGCATCGCACCATGGGTTCCTGTATCAAGCCAGGCATATCCGCGCCCCATCTTTTCTACATGCAACTGCCCACGTTCCAGATACGCATTGTTGACATCGGTAATTTCAAGCTCACCACGCGCCGATGGTTTTATGGATCTTGCGATTTCAACGACCTGCGCGTCATAGAAATACATCCCGGTCACGGCATAATTCGATTTCGGCTCTTTCGGCTTTTCTTCAATTCCCTTTGCCATTCCCTTGTTATCGAATTCGACGACACCGTAACGTTCAGGGTCCTGCACATAATAGGCAAAAACCGTTGCGCCGGTGGTCTGCTTCATCGCGTTGACCAGAAGCTCGGTCAGGCCATGCCCGAAAAATATGTTATCCCCCAGAACCAGACAGCACGGGTCATCGCCGATAAATGCAGCCCCGACCCGAAACGCATCGGCAAGACCGCGGGGCTCTTCCTGAACGGCATATTCGATCTGAAGCCCCCACCTCTGACCATCACCCAACAGCTCACGAAATAACGGTAAATCGCGCGGCGTACTGATCAAAAGGATTTCCCTGATCCCGGCCAACATCAATGTCGTCAGCGGGTAATAGACCATTGGCTTGTCGTAAACCGGCAACAGCTGCTTTGACACAACCATTGTCGACGGATGCAACCGCGATCCGGTTCCGCCCGCAAGAATGATGCCTTTACGCATTTTCTATCTGCCCGCTTGAAGGTTGTTCAAACATGTCGGAAGGCTTTCCGAAATATCAGGCAGCCCATAACCGAAAGTATCGGTAAATTTCTGTGTCGACATTATGGAATAGGCTGGACGCTTGGCAATCGTTGGAAAGGCATCCGAGTTTACCGGATCAATCCTGCAATTTTTCCCAGTCCAATTTGCCCCAAACTGCGCAATCGCAGCATCCTGAATACGTTTGGCGAAATCAAACCATGTCATCTGATTATCGGACACAAGATGATAGGTCCCAAATCCGTAAAAATTCGGATCAAGTATCACCGGTAATAATCGCAAGGTCGCATTCGCCAGATCAATTGCCGATGTCGGACATCCATGCTGATCATTCACAATCGTCAGAACATCACGTTGCGCCATTAATCCCAGCATCGTTTTCACGAAATTCTTGCCAAACGGACTGTAAACCCAGGCTGTGCGCAAAATAAGGTGGCGCTTAGCCGCAGCCCTCACCGCGCATTCGCCTGCCAGTTTGCTGGCACCGTAAACGCCAAGTGGCGCGACCGGATCATCTTCGCAGTATGGGCGCTGTGACGCGCCATCAAAAACATAATCGGTTGAAAAATGGATCAGCGGAATATCAAGATCGTAGGCAGCACGGGCCATCATATCAACGGCATCGCGATTGACCCGATAGGCGCTATCACGATCATTTTCAGCAAGATCAACAGCCGTATACGCAGCCGCATTGATGATCACCTGCGGATCATTGTTGCGAATCACGGCGGCAATAGACGACAGATCGGATAAATCGCACTTGCTTCGATCCAAGAGTGTCAAACGGACTTGCGGGAAAGTCGCGTCACATAGCGCCAGACTTCTTCCCAATTGGCCGTTTGCGCCAAAGACAAGTGCATTAATCATCACTATTTCACCATTCCGAGCCGCTCACCTGCATATTTATCTTTCAGGATGGGCTCCCACCACGCCCGATTTGCCAGATACCATTTCACTGTCTGCTCCAGACCGCTTTCAAAGCTATGTTTTGGTTCCCAGCCAAGCTCGTCGCGTATCTTCGATGGATCAATAGCATACCGCCAGTCATGCCCCGGGCGGTCGGTCACGAACCGAATCTGCGCCTCAAAGTCACCTGTCACAGCATCGGGCTGAAACCGCGACACAACATCAAAGATGCTGCGCACGACGTCAATATTTGCAACTTCGTTGCAACCACCGACATTGTATTTCTCGCCAATTCGTCCCTCGGTCAAAATGGTAAAAAGCGCGTCTGCATGGTCTTCAACATGAAGCCAGTCCCGCGTGTTTTTGCCATCGCCATAAACCGGCAACGCCTTGCCATGCAAGACATTTAGGATCATCAGGGGGATCAGCTTCTCGGGGAATTGATAGGGCCCGTAATTGTTCGAACAATTACTGATAATCACCGGCAACCCATACGTATGATTCCAGGCGCGCACCAAGTGATCCGATCCCGCCTTGCTTGCAGAATATGGCGAATTGGGCGCATAGGGGGTTTCTTCTGTAAAAAGCCCCTCGTCCCCAAGCGAACCATACACCTCGTCAGTCGAAATATGATGAAACCGGAAAGTCGACCGTCGTTCAGCAGATAAGCCGTTGAAATAATCCCGTGCTGCTTCCAGCAAGGTGAATGTACCAACAAGATTCGTCTGAATAAATTCAGACGGCCCGTCAATCGAACGGTCTACATGGCTTTCTGCCGCCAGATGCATCACAGCATCGGGTTGAAAATCTTCAAAGATCCGGTCAAGTTCCACCCGATTGCAGATATCCTGTTTCACGAAACGATAGTTGGGTAATGAAGAAACGCTTTCAACGGTGCGCAAATCGGCCGCATAGGTCAGCTTGTCGAGGTTCAATACCTCGATCTTTTTTTGCCCTGCCAAAAGCCGACAAACCGCCGACCCGATAAAACCCGCACCACCCGTAACAATCACCTTCATGTATTCAACTACCTGTGCAACCTGTCGCCTGAAATATCGACCTTATTCCACCGTAACCGATTTGGCGAGGTTACGTGGCTGATCGACATCCGTGCCCTTGTGAACCGCCACATGATAGGCCAGCATCTGAACCGGAATCGTATAAAGGATCGGTGTGACGAAGTCCGCAACCTTTGGCAGTTCGACCGTGGCGGATGCCATATCGCCAAGCTTCGCAAGCCCCTCTGCATCAGACAGGAAAATTACCCGTCCGCCGCGTGCGGCCGCTTCCTGCATGTTCGATGCGGTTTTTTCAAAAAGTTCGTCGGACGGTGCAATCACGATGATCGGAACCGACTGATCAATCAGGGCAATCGGGCCATGCTTCATCTCGCCCGCCGCATAGCCTTCGGCGTGGATATAGGAAATTTCCTTGAGCTTTAGCGCCCCTTCCATCGCAATCGGATAGCCAAGGCCACGGCCGATATAAAGCACATCGCGCGCATCAGCGATATTGATCGCAAGTTCACGGATTTCATCGTCATGATGAAGGACTTCGGCCGCATGTTTTGGCACTTCGGTCAGCGCGTTGACGATGGCGGCTTCCTCATTCTTGTCCAGCGTGCCGTTATCGCGCCCGATCGTCACGGCAAGACAGGCCAGAACAGTTAACTGCGTCGTAAAGGCCTTGGTCGATGCGACACCGATTTCCGGCCCGGCATAGGTCAGCAAGACCACATCGCTTTCGCGTGCAATCGTGCTTTCGGCCACATTGACGATGGAAACAATTTTCTGCCCCTTGGACTTCGCATAACGAAGGGCAGCCAAGGTATCAAGCGTCTCGCCCGACTGCGAAAGGAATAGCGCAACGCCGCCTTTGGGAAGCGGCGGGCAGCGATAGCGGAATTCAGACGCAATATCGATATCAACACCCAGTCCGGCGTAGCGTTCGATCCAGTGCTTTGCCACCATACCGGCATAGTAGGATGTGCCACACGCGACAATCGTCAACCGGCTGACATCATTAAACGAAAACGGCATATCAGGCAGTTTGATCGTCCGCGTCGCCGGATTGATAAAGGCATGGAGCGTATCGCCAATTACCGCAGGCTGTTCAAAAATTTCCTTCTGCATGAAATGGTTATAGTTACCCTTGCCCATCATGGCCCCGGAAACAGCCGACAGCTTGGTTTCGCGGGTAACGTCATTGTCATGCTCGTCACGGACCTGAACGCCATCGCGGGTCACTTCGACCCAATCACCTTCTTCAAGGTAAATCAGCCGGTTCGTCAGGTGCGACAGTGCCATCGCGTCCGATCCAAGATACATCTCGCCCTCGCCCAGACCAACCGCAAGCGGCGTACCACGGCGCGCACCAAAAATCACGTCATGCTGCCCCGCAATCATGATCACAAGTGCAAAGGCACCCTCGATGCGATGCAAGGTGGCAGCAACCGCGTCACGCGGCGATTTGCCCTGATCAAGGAATTCCGACACAAGATGAACGATAACCTCGGTATCGGTATCCGTGGCAAAAACCCGGCCCTTGCCGGAAAGCTCCGCCTTGATTTCCTGATAATTTTCAATGATGCCGTTATGAACCACAGCAACCTTGCCGTCGGTGTGCGGATGAGCATTGTTTTCGGTTGGTACGCCATGAGTCGCCCAACGGGTGTGACCAATCCCGACGTCGCCCGACAACGGTTGTTCAACAAGACGGTTGGCAAGATTGATCAGCTTGCCCTCGGCACGGCGACGGTCGATATGACCATTCACAAGCGTTGCAATCCCGGCACTGTCATAGCCACGATATTCAAGCCGCTTGAGCCCCTCAAGAATACGGTCGCTGACGCTGTTCTTGCCGATAATGCCGATAATACCGCACATATTACTGTCTTCCCCGTCGAAATTTTGCCCGTCGCGCGCAAATGTGGCGCGTCAACTACCGTTACTTGCCCAGAAGGGCCTTCATCTTTTCGCGAAATAGCTTGGCCCAACCCGGCTTATCAAGCCTTTGCGCACGCTCGATCACCAGGGCATCGGCCTCGACCGTGCCGGTAATCGTGCTGCCCGCACCAATAATGGCACCCTCACCTATTGTTACGGGGGCAACCAATGCCGAATTGGAACCGATAAATGCACCAGCCCCGATATCGGTATGCTGTTTGCGGTAACCGTCGTAATTGCACGTGATGGTCCCGGCCCCGATATTGGCCTTTGCCCCGACCCGGGCATCACCGATATAGCTCAGGTGATTGACTTTCGCGCCGTCTTCAACAACGGCCTTTTTGATCTCGACAAAGTTGCCAACCCGGGCACCGGCACCAATTTCCGCCCCCGGCCGCAACCGGGCATAAGGACCAATATCGGCCTTGTCACCCACGACACAGCTTTCAAGATGGCTAAAGGCCTTGATCGTCACGTCATCGCCAACCGTAACACCCGGGCCAAAAACCACATTTGGTTCGATAATCACATCCCGGCCCACTTTAGTGTCGCACGCCAGATAAACCGATCCCGGATCAATCAGGGTCGCACCATTGGCCATCGCCGCCTCGCGCAAGCGTTCCTGCATCAGGGCTTCAGCCACAGCAAGCTGGCTTCTGGAATTCACCCCAAGTGTTTCTTCCTCGGCGACCTCGACTGCAACGCAACTGTTTCCGTTGGCACGCGCCACCTCGACCGCGTCGGTCAGGTAATATTCGCCCTTGGCATTGGCATTACCAATTGCTTCAAGGGTTTCAATCATGCTTTCCGCCCTGAAGCACATCACACCGGAATTGCAAAAATTGATCGCACGTTGCGTTTCGTCACATTCCTTGTCTTCAACAATCGCCAGCAACTCGCCATTTCCCGGGTCGGTAACAAGGCGCCCGTAACCCGTCGAATCTTCCGGGCGAAAGCCCAGAACCGCAACCGCGTGATCGCCATCCTCACGCGCGGCAACAAGGCGCGACAAGGTTTCAGCGGTAAAGAGCGGACTGTCGGCATAAAGCACAAGGACATTACCTGTAAGCCCCCGAAGGGCCTCTTTGGCGGCAAGTACCGCATGTGCGGTTCCAAGACGATCAGTTTGTTCGAATGTCGGATGAGGAGAAACGGCTTCAATCAGCTTGGGCATATCAGGGCCGACAACAACCATGGTTTTGGCTGCGTTCAGATGGGCCGCCGTATCAATCACATGATTGACCATCGGCTTGCCTGCAATCTTGTGCATGACCTTCGGAAGCGCGCTTTTCATTCGCGTTCCCATACCCGCAGCCAGAACCACCACACTTAATTCACGCGACATGCTTTAACCCTGTAGTGCCATGCGTTGCACGGCGTCCCTTTGCTTCGATCCAGTCACAATATGCAGTCCGGACCCGCCACAACCGATTTGAAGCAACTCCTAACCTATAATCCCCAAGGGCAAAAGCCCCGAAAGAATCACGTTTTGTTACTTCGTGTTAGCAGATGTTACCGTTTGTTAATGGCACCATTTCGGTTAAGGTCCGATAAACTGGTATTCGTTTTCAAAGGCAGCATCGCAAAATGGCAAAATTCATCCTGTTCGATCTTGACGGCACCCTGATTGACGGGGTGGATGATCTGCTGTTTGCGATGAACGAAACCCTTGCCGCCCACGACCTTGCGCCACTCGCCCGTCCCGAACTCGAAGCCATGCTGGGCGATGGCACCAAAATGCTGACCAAACGGGCGTTTGATGCACGTGGGCTCATGATTGATGATCAACAACTTGATGACTACGAAGCCGATTTCACCACGCGTTATATCAGCACCGACTATGCCCATACCCGGCTGTTTGAAAATGCCGAGGCAACCCTTCGCAATCTGGCGTCCGATGGCTGGATCATCGGTCTGGCATCAAACAAGCCCACAGCCCCCTGCAAACGCATTCTTGAAAGGCTGGGTGTGTCCGATCTGTTTGCCGTGATTGCGGGGGGTGATGCAACGGACGTTAAAAAGCCCGATGGCGGCCATTTGACATTCGCCCTTGATCAAGCCAGATATGATCGGGCACGGGGTGATATTGCCATCATGGTTGGCGATCACGCCAATGATGTGAATGCTGCGCGCGATTTTGGCATTCCGGCCATTGCGGTTGCCTTTGAAGTCGATGATACACATGCAAAAAATCTGGGCGCGGACGGGGTTGTTACTGCATTTGAAACTCTGCCGGACGTGATCGGAAAAATCGTCAAACAGGCTGCTTGACACCCCCTGACCACCCCCTTATAACCCCGCGCTACCGACGGAAAACAAGCCACCCAACCGGGCCGCGATTTCCGTTTTCGGGCGTATAGCTCAGTTGGTTAGAGCGTTCCCTTCACACGGGAGAGGTCACAAGTTCGAATCTTGTTACGCCCACCATTTCCCCAAAAAATCGATCCTTTCACATTATTGCCCGCGCGATCCCCCGCAGGGAAACTGACCGTCTTTATTGTGGTGAAGAACAAAAAACCGGTCAGCAGTTTCCTGCCGACCGGTCGGAGTGCGCAATCAACGCTATCGCGTCTTGCGGGAGATTTAGTCTAATGGCTGTCTTTCGGAATTTCCTTGCCGCGATGACCGACGAGGAAGTCGAAATCGGCCCCCTTGTCCGCGCCAATAACGCTTTTGTAATACAGCGACGCATAGCCACTTTCGGGTACCGGCACCGTCGATTTCCAATTATCAAGGCGCTTTTTAAGCTCCTCGTCACTGATATCGAGGTGCAGTTTGCGGTTTGGTACATCAAGTTCGATCATGTCGCCATTCTGCACCACCGCCAGCGGCCCACCAGCAGCAGCTTCGGGGGATGTATGCAGAACCACCGTGCCATATGCCGTGCCGCTCATACGGGCATCGGAAATACGCACCATGTCGGTAATGCCCTTGCGTAGCACCTTGGGCGGCAAGCCCATATTGCCGACCTCGGCCATGCCCGGATAGCCTTTGGGGCCGCAGTTTTTCAGGACCATGATGCAGTTTTCATCGATATCAAGGTTCTCGTCATAGATCTTGCCCTTGTAATCATCGATGTCTTCAAACACCACCGCACGACCGCGATGGGTCAGGAGCGCCGGTGTTGCCGCAGACGGTTTCAAAACCGCACCATTGGGCGCAAGGTTGCCTTTGACAACCGCGATGCCGCCGCTTTGGGTCAGGGCCTTTTCGAACGGCCGAATGACATCGTCATTCCAGTTCTGAACATCCTTGACCTGATCCCACATGGTGTCGCCCGATACTGTCAGTGCATCGTTATGCAGCTTGCCAGCCTCGCCCAGCGCCTTGATCACGACGGGCAAACCACCAGCATAGAAGAATTCCTCCATCAGGTATTTGCCCGATGGCTGCAGATTCACAATCGTTGGAATATCACGACCCAGACGGTCCCAGTCATCAAGTGTCAGATCGATGCCAACACGCCCGGCAATGGCGAGCAAATGGATCACGGCATTGGTTGAACCACCAATCGCACCATTGACCCGGATCGCGTTTTCAAACGCTTCCTTGGTCATGACGTCCGATGGTTTCAGATCATCCTTGACCATCTGCACGATCCGGCGGCCGGTCACATGCGCCATCACGCGGCGGCGGCTATCCACGGCCGGGATCGCGGCATTGCCCGAAAGCGCCATGCCCAATGCCTCGGCCATGCTGGCCATGGTGGATGCGGTGCCCATCGTGTTGCACGAACCGGGCGAACGCGACATGGCGATTTCGGCTTCAAGGAAATCTTCGGTGCTGATCTTGCCAGCCTTGCGGTCTTCGGAAAGCTGCCAAAGCGACGTGCCCGAACCGATATCCTGCCCGCGCCATTTACCGTTCAGCATCGGCCCCCCGGTAACCACGATCGCCGGGATATCAACGCTGGCAGCCCCCATCAGAAGTGCCGGGGTGGTTTTGTCACAGCCCACCATCAGAACCACACCGTCAAGCGGCGTTCCGCGCAGCGCTTCTTCAACATCCATGGCCGCAAGGTTGCGGAACATCATGGCGGTCGGGCGCAATGTGCTTTCACCCGCCGAGAAAACCGGGAATTCAAGCGGCAAGCCACCAGCTTCGTAAATACCGTGCTTGACACGCTCCGCCAGATCGCGCAAATGCGCGTTGCAGGGGGTCAATTGCGACCAGGTATTGCAAATCCCGATCACCGGACGACCGTCAAACAAATCGGACGGCAGGCCCTGATTCTTCATCCAGCTACGGTGATAGATATTGTCCTTGCTGGTTCCACCGAACCAGCCTTCCTGCGAGCGCAGGACACGCGGCCATGCCGCCGGTTTGAACTTCGTCATGCCCGTTCTCCTTTATGAGTTTTTATCGAGACGGGTCCGATCCCATATGGATGTGGCATTCCATATGGGGGACTTTGAACGGCACGGCTTTGCAATTACCTGACCCCAGACAATTGATCCTGACCGAACCGTGCCGTTCCTCGTCTGCATGTTGTTACGCTTTGTTCTTGTTATAAACGTCAAAGATCACGGCAGCGAGCAGCACCAGGCCCTTGATAACCTGCTGCCAGTCGATACCGACGCCGATGATCGACATACCGTTATTCATGACACCCATGATCAGCGCGCCAACCACGGCACCGATCACCTTGCCAACCCCGCCAGACATCGACGCACCACCGATAAACACGGCCGCAATCACATCAAGCTCGAACGCAAGACCGGCTTTCGGTGTTGCTGTGTTCAAGCGCGCGGCAAACACCAGCCCGGCGAGTGCGGCAAGCATGCCCATATTGGCAAAGGTCAGGAAGGTCAGGCGCTTGGTATTGATGCCCGAAAGCTTGGCCGCCTTTTCATTCCCGCCCAGCGCATAAATACGGCGCCCAAGAGTCGTGCTGTTGGTGATGAAGGTAAAGATCGCAATCAGAAGCGCCATCACGATCAGAACGTTCGGCAAACCGCGATAGGTCGACAGAAGATAGGTGACATAAAGGATCGCAAGACCCGCAATCGCATGTTTGGCGGCAAAGAATGCCATCGGCTCTTCGACTTCGGCAAACTTCGCCTGTTTGGCACGGGCCCGCAGACCAAGAACCGGCAGGATCACGGCAATCGCAACACCAAGAACCATCGAAAAGACGTTAAACCGGCCTTCAATCAAACCGGCAAAGAAGTCCGGAAGGAAGCCAGACGACATCGCCTGGAAGCTGTCCGGGAACGGCCCGACAGATGCCCCACCCAGAAGGGCCAGCGTCAGCCCCTTGAACACCAGCATGCCCGCAAGGGTCACGATAAAGGACGGAATACGCCAATAGGCCACCCAGTATCCCTGTGCGGCACCGATCACCGCACCGACGATCAGACAGGCCGGGATCACAATAACCGTCGGCAAGTCCCAATGGACAATCATCACCGCAGCAAGCGCGCCGATAAAGCCAACGACCGAGCCGACCGAAAGATCGATATGGCCACCGACAATCACCAGCAGCATGCCTACTGCCATGATGATGATATAGCTGTTCTGAAGGAACAGGTTGGTCAGGTTGACCGGTTTGAGCATCACGCCATCGGTCATAACCTGGAAGAAGGCCAGAATCGCGATCAGCGCGATCACCATGCCGTATTCGCGCATGTGCGTGCGCAGGTAATAACCCATTGATTTGCTGCTAGAAGTATCCGTCATTGTCTGCTTCCTCACGCTTTCAGGATCATGCGCATGATTTTTTCCTGGCTGGCATCGTTTGCCGCCAGTTGCCCTTTGATCTCACCCTCATTCATCACGTAGATGCGATCGCACATGCCCAGAAGCTCCGGCATTTCCGACGAGATCATGATGACCCCCTTACCGTCGGCTGCCAGCTGGTTGATAATCGTATAAATCTCGTATTTCGCACCCACATCGATACCACGCGTGGGCTCGTCCAGAATAAGGACCTCCGGCCCGGCAAACAGCCATTTCGCCAGAACGACTTTCTGCTGGTTACCACCCGAAAGATTGACCGCCTTTTGCGCGACATTCGGGGTGCGGATATTGATTTTGCTGCGGTATTCCTCTGCCACCTGACGTTCGGCACCTTCATTGATGACACCACGTTCGGCAACACCATCAAGATTGGCGAGCGTAATATTGGTCGTGATGCTTTCTTCAAGCACCAGCCCCATTTCCTTGCGATCCTCGGTGACATAGGCAAGACCCGACGCAATCGCCTTTTCGACGGTCGTTACATCCGCAGGCTTGCCATTGATCAGGACTTCGCCGCTGATGTCCGCGCCATAGGCACGGCCAAAGATGCTCATGGCAAGTTCGGTCCGCCCGGCCCCCATCAGACCGGCAATGCCAACAACCTCGCCCGCCGCAACATCGATATTGACGTTTTTGACGACCTTGCGTTCAGGATGCAGTGGATGGGTCACATTCCAGTTGCGGACTTCCATCAGCTTCGCCGTACCGATATTGGGCGTACGATCCGGATAGCGGTGCGCCATATCGCGCCCGACCATATCCTTGACGATATCGTCCTCGGTAATTTTGCCGCCGCGCGCATCTAGGGTCGAAATCGCCTTGCCATCGCGAATGATCGTGATGCGGTCCGCAACGCGATTGATCTCGTTCAGTTTGTGCGAAATCAGGATCGACGTAATGCCCTGCGCCTTGAATTCCAGCAACAGGTCCAGAAGCTTCTGGCTATCATTTTCCTGCAAGCTTGCCGTGGGCTCGTCAAGGATCAGAAGTTTGACCTTTTTCGAAAGCGCCTTGGCAATTTCAACAAGCTGCTGCTTGCCGACACCAATATTCGTAATCAGTTCGCTGGGTGTTTCGCGAAGGCCGACCTTTTTCAAAAGCTCGCCGGTGCGCGCAAAGGTCGCGGGCCAGTTGATCACACCATTTTCACAAATCTCGTTGCCCAGAAAGATGTTTTCGGCAATCGACAGCAACGGTACAAGTGCCAGTTCCTGGTGAATGATGATGATGCCGCGCTCTTCGCTGTCGCGGATATCCTTGAATTCCTGCACATCCCCGTCATAAAGGATGTCACCTTCATAGCTACCGATCGGGTAAACGCCGCTCAGTACCTTCATCAGGGTCGATTTACCGGCCCCGTTTTCGCCGCAAAGGGCGTGGATTTCACCACGTTCCACCTTCAGGCTGACATCGTCCAGCGCCTTCACCCCCGGAAAGGTTTTGGTGATGTTGCGCATTTCCAGGATGGTATCCATCCGGTCCTCCCACTGCCGATGCTATTGCAACGGCCATATTCTCGGTCGCAGTCTTGTTTACCTGCAACTGTCCATTTTCGGCAGCACAGGAAAAAGGCGGGCCAGCATTCAAGAGCGAGCCCGCCCTTTGTCACGTTCAGATCAGCAAATTACTGAACCTGATCCTTTTCGTAGTAGCCCGAACCGACCAGGATTTCTTCCCAGTTGGATTTGTCGACCATGACCGGTTCCAGCAGATAGGACGGCACAACCTTGACACCGTTGTCATAGGTTTTGGTGTCGTTGATGGTCGGTTCTTTACCGGCAAGAACGGCATCAACCATCGAAACGGTGACACGTGCAAGTTCACGGGTGTCCTTGAAGATCGTGGAATACTGTTCACCGGCAAGGATCGACTTGACCGACGGCAGTTCCGCATCCTGACCGGTTACAACCGGCATTTTCATGTCGCCAGAACCATAGCCAACGCCCTTAAGCGACGACAGGATACCGATCGAAAGACCGTCATAGGGCGACAGGACACCATCTACCTGATCGTCAGTGTAATAAGCCGACAGCAGGTTATCCATACGGGCCTGTGCAACCGCACCGTCCCAGCGAAGGGTACCGACCTTGTCCATGCCCATCTGGCCGGATTTGATCACAACCGTGCCCTCATCGATCAACGGCTGCAGAACCGACATTGCGCCGTTATAGAAGAAGTAAGCGTTGTTATCGTCCGGCGATCCACCGAAGAGTTCAACGTTGAACGGCGGTTCGCCCTGCGCCAGAAGACCGTCAACAAGCGAGGTTGCCTGCTGCACGCCGACCTGGAAGTTATCAAAGGTCGAATAATAATCGACATTGGCACTTTCGCGGATCAGGCGGTCATAGGCAAAAACCTTGATCCCGGCGGCCTTGGCATTTTCAAGTGCATTCGAAAGCGTGGTGCCGTCGATTGCAGCAATCACAAGGACATCGACGCCCTTGACGATCATGTTTTCAATCTGGGAAAGCTGGTTGGGAATATCGTCTTCTGCATATTGCAGATCGGTTTTGTAACCGGCGTCTTCGAACTGCTTAACCATGGACTCGCCGTCCGAAATCCAGCGTGCCGAGGATTTGGTGGGCATCGCGATCCCGACATATCCTTTTTCATCGGCATGTGCATAACTGCCAGAAATCATCGGGCTCATCATTGCGGCCGCGCCAAAGGCGACCCCTGCCATTACGGCACTGAGACGTTTCATATCTTTCCTCCCTAAAAGACACGGCCTTTACAGCCTTTTGCCCGACTTTCCAGGCAAAGCTGCCTGTATGCGCCGCGTCTTTGTTTTTCGCTTGGTAATGCATCCCGTTTTCCCGCGAGATGCGGCGCCATTATTCCGGGGCCAGACATAACAATCAAATAAGGAATTTCGAAACTTGCATATCAAAAATGATATATTAAACTTGCCCGGCAAGGAGAACCATCATGACCGAACCTGCCAAGACGCTGCCGCTCAGTTCCGCGAAATCCCTGCTGTTTCGATCCGGAAATCTGTTTCAACGTGGCCTGAAGCTTAGCCATCTGCGCATGATCGTCGCGATGGAAGAAACCGGGCAGATCAGCCAGGCCGCAGACATGTTGCAAACATCGCAGCCCGCGGCATCGCGTCTGTTATCGGAAATGGAAACCATTCTTGAAGCCCGACTGTGCGTGCGAGGATCACGCGGTATTGAAATGACCAATGCCGGTCGCGCCCTTGCCCGGCGTGCGCGCAGCATGCTGATTGAAATCCGCGAGGCCGAACGCGAGATCGAGGATATCAAACATGGCGGCGGCACGGTTTTTATCGGTGCGGTGACCGCCGCGGCAGTCGATCTGGTCGTGCCCGCGATCCGAACCGTACAGTCGATCAATGCCCTGCTTGAAGCCCATGTTTCGGTCGGGCCATCGCATTTGCTGATCAAGGATCTGCTGGCGGGCGATCATGATTTTGTCATTGGCCGCGTGCCCGAGGACATGGACCCGCGCCAGTTCAATATCCGCGAAATCCGAAGCGAGAAAATCCGCCTGATGGTCCGCGCCGGGCACCCGTTGCTTGCCGAAAACAAAGCGGTATCCCTTGCCCGTCTTGCCAAGTTCGAATGGATTTTACCGCCACCGGGCAACCTGATGCGCCGTACGATCGAAGATGTCTTCATCTCGCGCCATTTGCCTTTGCCGCATTCCAGCCTGAATTCCGCGTCACTTCTGGTCACTCTTTCCACCTTGTCGGGCACCGATGCCATTGCCCCGATGGCCGAAGAAGTCACATCGCTTCTGAGTATCGGGGGCATGATTGCCGAACTGCCATTTGACGATGCGATTGAAATCAAGCCTTACAGCCTGATTACCGCGCGCGGGCATCGTCTGTCGCCATCGGCACAACTTGTTTCGGACCATATTCTGGCCCGTATCGAAAAGCCCGATCCATAATTTGTGCCACTGCCCCGGCCCCTACCAAATGCGAGTGGCGCAATGGCATATGTTTCGCATAAGATTTTGACACAAATACAGAACATTTCACCGGACACGTAATGCGACCTGTAACACTTGCAGTTTTGACAGTTTTGACAACCGGACTGGCTCATTTTCCCGCCACAGGCTTTGCGCAGGAAAATGCTGCCGAGATGCCGGTGGCCGATCCTTATGTCCTGTTTGACCTGCGCGACGATTTTGTCTGGAACCTGACGCATTACCAGATCCTCAACCCCGACGAGGATGTTGTAAGAACCCTGATCGCCGAAGCCGATCAGGGTCAGATGATTTTTGACATGGTCCTGCGTGATACAGTCCCGCCCTATTGTGAATTGCGGTTTGATCCGACGATTTGTGATGATCGTGGCACCCCGGTCGACTGGTATAGCGACCTTCCACAGACGATCTGCATGGATATTCCGGCCAATGTTACCTTTGACCATGCCGACCGGTTAAAGGGGGCAAAGTACCTGTGCCTTGAACCACGTGAACGACTTCTGTTGCCCGAAAGCTGGCAAAACAGACCATCCGGTGCGCAAACCTATCTGTCGCAGCGGATCGAACCTGGGGCTGTTACGGTCCGCGATGATATCGCCACCATCGATATCCTTGTCCTTGATGCCATAAACACCCCGCTTTCGACATTGACACCCGAAGGATATGGTGACGCCAGAACTGGCATGACCGAGGATGAAGTTCGTGCTGCCATGATCGAACCGATGACATCAACCCGCGAAGGGACCGAGGATGCCGAATGCTATCACCTGCAATCGGCTGGCGGCCCGACGGGGCTTGGCTTTATGATGGTCGATAGCAAACTGGCCCGCATTTCGGTCTATGCCGACGAATATGACATCGCCACCAGCCTGATCCGAACTGGCCGCGCCATTCAGGTCGGCGATACCATTGATGACGTGCGCGCCGCCTATGGCGATGGCCTGATCGAGGAAGAACACGAATATGACGGCCCCGATGGCCGTTATCTGACATGGTGGGCAAATGATGCCAAAACATCGGGCATCCGCTTTGAAACCGGGCGGGACGGCACCGTAACCGCCATCCATGCCGGGACCGGCTCTATCGCCCGCTCCGAAAGCTGCTACTAGGCGTCCATCTCTGTATTGACAGCCTGTCGCCAGCGGATTAATGCCCTGCGTCTCCCTGCCTTGCGGGCGTCCTGCCCCAAAGGTCCAAACAATCATTTTTACGCCATCAGCTTGCCGCAAAGCGCTTTCATATCGTGCGCCTTGTGCAGGGAATACGAATGCAATCGCCTTATCCATCCAATCTTGTTGTCATCACCGGCGGGCCCGGTGCAGGCAAGACCACATTGATCAATTATCTTCATGAACGTGGCTATGAAATCAGCCGCGAAGTCGCGCGTGCCGTGATCGAGGAACAGCAGGAACGCGGCGGCAATGCCCTGCCCTGGGGCGATAACGAAGCCTATGCCGGGTTAATGACGCGCGGTTCGATCCGCGCCTGGCAACATGGCATGGGTCAGGACCCGCAAACGGTTTTCTTTGATCGCGGCCTGCCCGATACGCTCGCGCACCGTGAACTTTCCGGCCTGCCCGATGATCCCGGGCTTAAACGCGCCATTGAAACCTATCGCTATCGCAGAACGGTTTTCATCCTGCCGCCATGGTCGGAAATCTACAAAAACGACAATGCGCGAACACAAAGCTTCTCTGAGGCCGTCAGAACATATGTCGTTCTGTATCGCACCTATCTGCAATGCGGTTATGAGCCGGTTGAAATCCGTAAAGGTCCCGTCGAACAACGCGCCGCCCAGATTCTTGCCCGCCTGAAACTTTAATCCGCCTTAGACAAGTCAAAAGAACACGCCCATGCCCCGCCGGTTCGTCCATCACACGATCATGACTTCGCTCCTCGTTACTCTCCTCGCCCCTATCGCTGCCAACGCCACCTGCTATGACTGGCCGCTTCGTGAACGTCAGGGCGAATATGCCTATGACGGCGACACCATCTATGTGAATATCCCCGGCCTTCCCGGCGAAATTGCCGAAATGTCGGTACGTGTGCGTGGGGTGGATACGCCCGAAATCCGTGGCAAATGCGAAACCGAAAAATCCCTTGCCGGCAAAGCCCGCGATTTCGCGCGTCAAAGCCTGAAATCGGCCAAACGCGTTGAATTCTGCGAACCTGAATGGGGGCGTTATGGTGGGCGTGTCGTTGCATCGGTGCGCATTGACGGCAAGGCACTTGATCAGGAACTGATCAATCAGGGTTTCGCCCGCCCTTATGACGGCAAAACAAAGCGCCAGCCGTGGTGCCAAGGGTGAACAAGCCACCAAAATCCATAACTTTGCCGTGAAGGCACTGGACATTGCGGCCAATCCGACCATCTTCGGAAGCATGACCAAATCACGCCTGCCGGAGTAACCATGACGAAATACACCAAGAACCCGGACGCAATCAAAGCCCTTGACGCCAACCAGTATCACATCACGCAAAACAGCGGCACCGAACCGCCGTTTCGCAATGAATTCTGGGATCACAAGGAAGATGGGCTTTATGTCGATATCGTCTCGGGCGAGCCATTATTCACATCCCGCGACAAGTTTGATTCCGGCTGCGGCTGGCCAAGCTTCACCCGCCCGGTCGAAACCGATCATGTCGTCGCCCGCGAAGACAATACGCACGGCATGCGCCGGATTGAAGTCCGCTCCAAACATGGCGACAGCCATCTGGGCCATGTCTTCCCCGACGGCCCCAAAGAAGCCGGTGGCCTGCGTTACTGCATCAATTCCGCATCGCTTCGCTTCATCCCGGTCGGCGACCTTGAGGCCGAGGGATACGATATGTATCGAGAGCTTTTTGAATAGCTTCAGCGCTAGGTGCTGATAGATACAGATACAAGTATTCCTATCATCGAAATGACCATACTTGCAGCCGAAATGCCGATCGCCCAGCTCGCTAGGCGACCAGCATTTCGGCTATTCTTTTCTGAAATCGCCATCATTAAATAGGAATTGACCTCGCTAGCAGAGAGATTAACGCCATACATTTGGGACCGAAGGGTTCGCAAGTAAGCAACATACTCGTCCAATTCCGTCAAACTCATGTCGCCAACAGCTTTCCCCCAAACAGTAATTCTATCCGCCTTCATGATTGCTCCGATCAACATAAACCGAGATGTTTCTAGTGATTTAAACTAGACTCAATTCATTAGTCACAGAATGCAAATGTACCGAGCGGGTATACGAAAGGGTCTTAAAAATCCCCCGGTGCGCATTGCAGACAGGTCAGCCCCATATCACGCCATTTGTCCACCACCCGCTTGCGATCATCGACCACCAGCCATGGGTTAAAACCATCCGCCCGGATTTGTGCCAGAAGGTCTTCCTTGACTTCCTCGTCCGAGCGGTGATCTGCATCTTCTGGGCGCAGATACATGCCGTCAAACGGAATGCCATGCGCACGAAGCCATGCTTCGGAGCGGTGCTGCCACCCGGCCGGGCGGCCCGAACAGATCACAATCGCCTGCCCGGATTGATGCAGAACCCGCAAAAGCCGTTCGATATTTGCAATCGGGGCGGCCTTGTCCATTTCATCGAAAAACGCATCCCAATGCTTTTCCACCCCATGCACCAGATGCCCCAATTCATCGGCATCGAAATGGGCCAATGTGCCATCCATATCAAACACCACCGCATCACGAACGGACGATATGTTTACCCCTGCAGTACTGGTTGTGGGTTGGCTCACGCGGAAATCTCCCTGATCAAATCTTCGGTCAAATTTTCATATTCCCATCCCATTGCCGTCGGACGAAACAGGATCGGTGTTGCATTGGCAATGCGCGGGCCTTCGGCATCAAAGCCGGTCATATAAAGAATGCAGCGCCCGACACCCGAATGGGCTACCACCACGGTCAGGCGATCACTGACCCCGGCCAGCGCGGTCTGCATGGCAAACGACACGCGCTGGCACATGGCATCAAATCCCTCGCCATTGGGCGGGGTATCGAACCGCGAACACACTTCGGAAATCGGGCGCCCTTCAAGGTCACCCCAATGGCGCTCGCGCAACCCGTCAAGAATGTGCAATTCATAATCGGGCAAAACCAGTTCGGCTGTTTTGCGCGCCCTGTCCTGCGGGCTGACATAGACCGCCTGCCATTTTCCCATCGCCATCAATGGTGCAATCGCACGCGCCTGTTCGCGGCCCGCATTGTTCAATGGCGGCTCGCTTGACCCGGCGATGATTTCGGCCTTGTTGGCATCGGTTTCCCCGTGCCGGATAAACACAAACGGCGCTTTCGGAAAATCGAACGTCTTTGCAGGATAAATCATGTCTGGTTTTCGCCCATTTACAGATAAAACCGATCCGAAAGCTGTAACCGCCCGTCAAAGCCATCGACAAGGGCAAAGTCCTCGGGACGGCCATTAAACAGCGGCACGATCTGCATTGCGTGGCAGTCATTGGCCATCGCAACCACATCGTCAAATAGCGGATGCACGTTCCA
This sequence comes from Thalassospira lucentensis, assembly GCF_001613805.1. Classification (GTDB taxonomy): domain Bacteria; phylum Pseudomonadota; class Alphaproteobacteria; order Rhodospirillales; family Thalassospiraceae; genus Thalassospira; species Thalassospira lucentensis_A. The sequence continues at coordinate 151,916 of NZ_LPVY01000013.1, read as the reverse complement.
GCGCCGGAAATGCGCATGGCCCTTTTCAACCATCCGGCGCGCCTCGACCGGCATGAAGCCGGTAAAGATCACATGCGCATCACGGCCAAGCCGACCTTCCTGTCCCCATTTTTCAATCAGTTCGCCCGCCGTGCCATATGTCCCGCATGGGGCGTGACACAAAAGCAATCTGGCATCCGGGTTAAAATCGCGCGCCTTATCCTTAAGACCGCGCAATTTACGGATCGCATCAAACGACACATAGTCCGATCCCCCGTCGCCCAGAACCTGTTTAACGCGCCCATAGCACCGAGCATCCATCGACCAGTTGGCCATGCCGTGTTTTTCAAACAGCAACGCCATTTCAGCCGCCCGCCCGCTCGGCGGTACAGGAAACAGGATCTGGCCATCAAGTTTGGACATCTTGGTCAAAAGCCCGTCGATCCGCACCTGCTGTGTCAGGCGCTCCATACCATAGGACGCGTCCATCAAAACCGTCGCCGCGTCGGGCGGCGTGTCATACAGGAAGTAATCAGACTCCTTGCAGAAATCGCCGGTGTAAAGAACCCCACCACCCAGTTCAAAATGCAGCCATACTCCGCCAAAGGCATGCCCGGTCCTCCCGGTCGTAACCGTCACACCGTCAACCTGGATTTCCCCATAAGGTGGCAGGATGATCACATTCGCACCGGCGGGTAATGACCGTGCCGTGACTTCGGTACAATAAATCGGCAGGCCTGCCGCAATAACTTCGGCCGCGGCCCCGATATGATCGACATGATCATGGGTAATGAAAACAGCGTTAACTTTATTGAGCCATGCCGGGTCAAAACCGCTGTCATTTTCCGGACCGACCCCGCAATCAAGCAGCCAGCGTCGGTTGAAAAACTCCAGCCGCAGACAGGCCGGGCCCTTTTCACCAAGTCCCGATAAAACACGCATCCGGGCAGACATCAGGCGGCCTCACCTTCTGAACGGTCAAAGACCCAGCCGTCGGAAATCACAAGCCCGACCGTCTCACCAATCCGTGCCCGTCTGGTTGCGTAAACCGGCAGGATCTGATTGGCACCGACCCTCACCTGAAGCCGGAACCGACCGCCCAGATAAACGCAATCCTCGACCGAACCGCGCAATGTCCCGGCTTCATCGACCCAGACATCTTCGGGCCGCAGGCAAAGACCAAGGTCCTGCCCGTCGCTGTTATTTGCCGCCTTCTGGCAAATCCGCGCATGGATCGCTGCCTCGCCCAACCGAACAGAACACCGCCCGGTTCCCCGCATGGAAACATCGCCAATCGGCAACACTGCCCCGGCCCCGACAAAGCCTGCGACCATATGATCGGCCGGTTCCCGGTAAAGGGTTTCCGGGGCCGCCATCTGACGAATACGGCCCTTGTCCATCACGGCAATTCTGTCGGCCATTGCCATGGCTTCGGCCTGATCGTGGGTGACGTAAATCATCGTCGCCCCGGTCCGGCGATGAAAATCCAGAAACGCCTGCTGCATGGTTTCGCGCAAGTGAACGTCAAGGTTCGCAAGCGGCTCATCAAGCAACACCGCACGCGGCTCCATCACCAGACAGCGCGCCAGTGCCACCCGCTGTCGCTGCCCACCCGAAAGTTCCGTCGGGCTGCGATCGGCATAGGGGTCAAGAGCGACAATCGACAATGCCTCGGCAATTTTCGCATCGCGTTCCGCCCGACCAAGCCCGCGGACCTCCAGCGGGTAACCAACATTTCGCGCGACCGACATATGCGGCCAAAGCGCATAGGACTGAAACACGATGCCAAGGTTGCGTGCTTCGGGATTGACCATCACCCCGTTGGCCGGATCGGCAACCGCCTGCCCGCCCAACGATATGGCGCCGTCATCGGGCTCCTCGAACCCGGCCAGAAGACGCAGCAATGTCGTCTTGCCACACCCTGATGGTCCCAAAAGGGCAACAAATTCGCCATCCTTGATATCAAGCGACACCTGATTGACCGCACGGTAATCGCCAAACGATTTGGTAATCCGCGAAAGATTTATGTCTGCCATGGCACAACTCCCTTGGGCAAACGGCGTGATGCCAGTTGAAAACAGGACATCAACGCAATAACGACCAGCACAACCAAAACCGCCACGGCCGAGGCCAGAACGGTGTCTCCACTGTCATCGAGATTGAAGATCAAAACCCCCAGCGTCTCGTTCCCGGCCGACCACAAAAGGGCAGAAACCGTCAATTCGTTAAACGCTGTCAAAAACACAAGTAACGCGCCGGCTGCCGCCGACGGCGCCGCCAATGGCAGCAGGATATCGCGCAACCGGCGACCAAGCCCGGCACCACATGCCTGTGCGGCTTCTTCCAATGCCGGGTCAAGCTGGGAAAAACTGTTCATCACCGGGCGCAGTGCAATCACCAGAAACCGCGCCAGATAGGCGACAAAAATGATCGCAAGCGTGCCATAGAGACTGACATCAATCACCGGAATGCGGATGAACAGAAGAATGCAGGCAATCGCCAAAACCACACCGGGCAAGGCATAGGGCACCTCGACCAGAAGATTGACCATATGGGTCAACCGGGTTGGTCGCCGGACAATCACATAAGCCAACGGCAAACAGATCGCAACCAGCGTCACCGCCGCCCCAACCGACAACATGAAACTGTTATGGAACGCGCGGATGGTCGATGGTTGAACAAACAGCACTTCGTAAAACGCATCGAAACTGTAATTGGCAAGGCTCAGCTTCACCCCGAATGCCGGAACCAATGCGGTCGCAATAAGTGCCATCAACGGGATCACCAGAATGGCCATCAAAACCGCCCAAAGCACCGCTTCAACCAATGTCCGCCGTTGGCCCAACCGGATGTCAAGCGGTCGACCAACCATCCCCATCAGACGATAATCGCGCTTGCCCAGTAACCGGTGATGCAACGCCACACCGCAAATCGCAATCGCCCCGATCAGCATCGCCAAGACCGATACCTCGCCCAGAACCGACGGGCCAAACCCGGCCAGTTTCTGATAAATCAGGGTCGGCAATGTCGAATAATTGGCCGGTATCCCCAGCATTGCCGGAATACCGAAATTGCCAAGGGCTGTGACAAATGCCATCGCCGTTCCGGCAATCAGGCCGGGGCTGGTCAGCGGCAGGATGATCTGCCACCACAACCGACCGCCACGCGCCCCCGCCAGACGGGCGGCTTCGATCTGTTCGCGCGGCAGCAGGCGCAAATTGGCCCGAAGGGTCAGAAACACGATCGATGCATGCTGAATACCCAGCAACAGCGCAATCCCCTCTGCCGAATAGAACGGCTGGGGCGATCCCATCGTCGGCGCCATGCCCAGCGCATTCAAAAGAGCACTGCTCGGCCCGGTCAATTGCACCCATGCCAATGCCGTAATCTGCGGCGGAATCATCATCGGGATCATGAAACAGAAAACCAGAACCGCCTTGGCGCGGATATCTGTCAATGCGACCAGAAAGGCAAACGCCCCCCCGATCAAAAGCGAGATAATCGTGCCAAGCCCTGCGGTATAAAGACTGTTGGCGGTCGCCCGCCAGGTCGTCGAACTGCCCAGAACATCGCGGATATAATCCGCACTTGGTACACCACCGATAAACACACCCTCAATCGCAAGGCGCACAATCGGTAAAATCGAAATCACGAACACCGGCAATAAAAGCCATGGCAGCAACCGGTCCGAAGACCGGTTGCCAACCGTCGGGCTTGCAAAGCCGGGCATGAAGCCGCGAAGGCGACTTGCAGCCTGCATTATTCAGCCCCGAAAATGTCCGCGAACTTTTTCTTGTTCGCTTCTGCCTGTTCGAGTGCCACTGCCGGATTGAAATCCATCAGCTTGATGTCACTGCGTGCCGGGAAACCTTCCGGAAGCGCCATATCGCCGCGTGCCGGGACATAACCCATATCCAGAACCAGTTCCTGCCCCTTGCTCGACAGAACAAAATCAACAAACTTGTGCGCCGCATCGACGTTCTTGGCGTCTTTCATGATCGCAACCGGCTCGGTCACATAGGTAACACCCTCGGTCGGGAAGACGAAATCAACCGGCGAACCTTCAGCCTTGCCACGGATCGCAAGGAAGTCGACAACCACGCCATACGGCTTTTCGCCAGACGCCACAGCCTTGAACACGCCGCCATTACCGCCCTGTGCGCGTGCTTCGTTGGCGGCCAGTGCCTGGTAATAATCCCAACCCAGCTCCTTGTTTTCCGTCAGGGTCGACAGGTGAATAAGCGCTGCACCGGAATAAAGCGGGCTTGGCATCACGACCTGATTTTTCATCGCCGGATCGGAAAGGTCCTTCCAGCTTTTCGGGGCTTTTTCAACACCGGTATTATAAACGATACCGGTCGTGATCAGCTTGGTGGAATAGTAATAGCCATCCGCATCATAAAGGGCGGCTTCATAAGCCGAGGCTTCGGGCGATTTATACGCCTGCAGAAGACCTTCGCCTTTCATGCCTTCCAGTGTCACGGTATCGGCAATCAGCAAAACATCCGGGCGCGGATCGCCAGCGGCGATCTCGGCGCGCAGTTTTGCCATCAGCTTGGTGGTGCCGTCACGCACCCATTCGACTTCAACATCCGGATAGGCGGCCTTGAAGGCATCGACGGTGGTCTGGGCATCCTGATTTGGCTGGCTGGTATAAAGAACCAGTTTCTCGGCAGACTGACCAACAACCGGCAGCATCATCGCAGCAGTTGCCACGGCAGCAAGAAGAACGTTACGCATCATCCACATCCCTTGATTGCGTGGGGCGTACCGTTTGCGGCCACCCCGAAGGTTTCGTTCGAAAACAATCCGACGGGGACGCTATATGGATTTCGATTTCAGTTGTGTGACAAAGCAAAGAATTAAATGTTTCAACAAGTCTGCCGGGCTTTTCAGGCATAGATAACCCTGTTTATACTTCCTGATATTGCGAAACACATACTTTCGAACGAAAGAATATCAAAGGAAACCAATGTCTGATCCAGTGCCTCTTGACCGCCGTCGCGACCGGATTGTCGCCCTTGTCAAATCCTGCGGCTTCATGGCGGTCGAGGAACTGGCACGCCGCTTTAACGTCTCGGTTCAGACAATCCGGACCGATCTGCGCGACTTGCAGGAACAGGGCCGGATTTTCCGCCGTCACGGGCTTGCTGGGCCCGCCCCCGATCCGGATAACTCGGCCTATGAAAAGCGTGAAGTCTGGAACCGTAGCGGCAAACGCGCCCTTGCCACAAAAATCGCCGACATCATCCCCGAAGGATGCACAATCGCCATTGGCACCGGCACCACCGCCGAACTGGCCGCCCAAAGCTTGTCTTCACACCGCAATCTTACGGTACTGACCAATAATATCCATGTCGTGCTGACATTGCAGAACGCACCCAACGTCACGCTGCGCCTGGCAGGCGGGACCATTCGCACCCGCGATCTTGATATTATCGGGGCCGACAGCGCGGAATTCTTTGGCTCCTACCGCGCAGATTTCGGGATTGTCAGTGTCGGGGGGATGTCGGAAACCGGCGACCTTATGGACTTCAACATGGACGAAGTCCGTGCGCGGCGTGCCCTTGTCGCCTGCTGCGATCACCCGATCCTTCTGGTCGATGAAAAAAAAGTCGGGCGCAAGGCCCTTTGCCGGGATGGCCATGCATCAGATTTCAAAACCGTGCTGCTCAACACCGCCCCGGGCGATATCCTGCAGCAGCAACTGGTTCGAGGTCGATCACAGGTGATCGTCGCGAACTAGGGTTACGCAGCGCCCAAACACCCCGTCGCCGACAATGTCGGCTCTTCGCAGACATTCAGATCGCGGCAAACATGCAGGGTATGGTTCGGTGCCACCGCGATCCAGCTATCACTTTCGGTATCAAGCGGCTCGGACACGACAATCACATGATCCCCGCGCTTGCGCCAGTAAAGCGATGGCGGCTTGTCATCGCTGGCATGACGGATGGCACAAACGCTTTCACCATTTGACAGGCAGGCGGTAAAGCGGAAGGGGGCGGTTGCCCCGCGGTCTTTCATTTCACGTTCGACAACCTCAATGGTTTTCCGGATCGCGCGATGCGGATCAGTGCGCAAACCGAATGTCAGCATCAGACAGAAAATAAGCTCGCTATCGGTCGTGCCATGGCGGGTTGCGTAAAATTCGTCATCAATCATCGCTTCGAGCACACGCCGCACCATCGGATAATCGCCGATCTGACCGTTATGCATGAAAAGGTAATTTTCATGCGCAAACGGGTGGCAGTTCGTGCGGCTGGTTTCAGTTCCCGTCGATGCCCGGACATGGGCGAAAAACATGCCCGATCGGATATGATGCGCAAGCGACCGAAGGTTCGGATCGTTCCAGGCTGGCAGGATTTCACGATAAAGGCCGGGTGTTTTGCGTTCGTCATACCAGCCGATGCCAAACCCATCGCCATTAGTCGGCGTCTTGGCCTGTTCGGCATGCAGGCTTTGCTCAACAAGGGAATGGCGTGGCTCGAACACCAGTTTTTCAAGATAAACCGGATCTCCGATATAGCTTAGCCAGCGGCACATATGACTTCCCTTGATTGACGTTACGGCATGAAGCAGCGCGACGCGTTATCTATGCCGGGGAACTACATTACGGTCAATGTGATATTTACGGTTTTGGTCGATCTTCCTGACACCCTGCACAATCTTCCGGATACAGTTGGGGATGGATGATAAAAAGAACAATAAAGCACTTGCCAACCGGGGGGATTATCCGTATTTTCCGCGCCACAAAATGAATCGTGCTGATGTAGCTCAGCTGGTAGAGCGGCGCATTCGTAATGCGTAGGTCGTAGGTTCAAATCCTATCATCAGCACCACTATAACCCCGTCGGGCGAACAGCCCTGCGGGGTTTTTTGTTGTCTTTCCCTGCACGCGATTTGATGTTTTTTGTCACAACCTCCGGTGCTCCCCGTCCTTCTGGCATGTGAACCGTCGCAATCCTTGTGAAATCCGGTTCGGCGCAGGCATGCACCTTCCGCAGCGTTTCGCAAGTGCAACCAGGGGATTGTCAGCATGACCGACAAAGACCAACAGCCCAACAGCACTGCAAATGGCACCGCCAGCACCGATACCGGCAATAGTAATCCCCCCAAAAGCCCCGCCGTCGATAACTGGCCATGGGCGCATGTGCTGGGTTTCGACACGGCAAAGGAATGGGGGCTTGATGCCGTTATTCCCCGCCCGTCTCCGGCATCCCCAACCCCTGATCCATCCAACATTGCGGCTGGCAGCGACAATCTCGGTCCGCTCGACGGGCTGTCAGGCCATACGCCATTGGCGGGGCAAAACCTGATTGAGTACGCCATGCAGAAAATTGAACAGGCCTTGGGGCAGCCGATGCAGGCAGTCCCGCCTCTCTCATCCTATGGCTATGACGAATATGGCAACCTGACCACGACTGCGGGGTCGGCTTTACCGGCATCTGCACCTACGACGCCCCCCGCGACAGAAAATGCGGCACCGAACACACCAACTGCCACACCAACGGACGAAGCTCCAACGGACACAGATGGCAGCATCAATGATCTGGCGAATGAAGAATTACCACATGGTTTTGTGGCCCCCGAAGATACGACCGTCACACCTGCCTCCTCGACCCGCGGGATGTCCAGCACCTCCGGCCCGCAATCCTATCGCGTCGATCTGATCCGCGAAGACGGTCGCACAACGCGGCTTGAAGGCATTGTAACTTATGGGGATCTGTATCGTCCGCTTTTGCCCGAACTTTCCGGTAATGCGCAGAATGCCGACATATCCGACTGGTCGATCACGCTTGATCAATTACCCAATCCCGGCCCCAGCGGCAGCGACACGGATGCCATCGTCACAGCCCGGCTTGATGCCGCCGAAATTCCGGCCGACATCCGGCAATGGTCTTTGTCCGTCGGGCCACAAAATATCAATACCGCGCGGCTGGCACTCGATATCCCCGCCACCCTGCCGTCACTGACGCGTGCCAGCATCATTGGCGGATTACCGTCCAGCGAATGGCACATGGTCGCTGCAACACTTGCCGCGGGCGCTGCAAGTACGGACACCAGCACCCCGATCCGGGAAAGTACCGAACCCGTCGCCCCGGCAAGCCTTGGCATGGATCAGCAGCTTGGCAGCCCTGACAGCACGCAGGAACCCTACATCGCCACCCTGCGCATCACATCAGCGATCACCAGCACCCCGGCGTCGATCCCGGTCCAACTGCAATATACCGGCACCCTGCCAAGCCCGATCCTGCAGGGCGATGTGCCCCTCACGACGGAAACCAGCCTGTCGCTTCGTATGCAGGTCATCGCACCGACCGATGGCAAATCGGGTGCAACCCTTGTTGCACTGATCCTGCGCGGGGCTGCGTCGGGCTTTTCAGTCACGGCACAATTGCGCGGTGATCAGAAAATCTCAACCCCGACCGCGATGCTCGGTTGTATTGATCCGGGGCAGGATACCGAATGCCGTGCCGAAAGCATGATCGCCAATGCGACCTCCAGCCTGCAAACCAGCCTGATCAGCATCACCGATGCCCCCGATGATGACGGGCTCGCCGCTTATGGCTTCGTCCTGCCCGCCCCGTCAGGCGACGACGACACCGACAACACAGTCCAAGCAGCTAAAGTCGCCAAAGCGGATGATCCGGCGCCGACACCCCCGGCCAAAACGCCCCCGGCAAAAGGCAAGAGCAAGGCCGCGTCCCCAGACACCACCAACGCCACAGACGACACAGACGGTGCCAAGAATGCTGACGATGCTGCAGGTTCCAGTGACACCAGCGGCACCACCGACAACAACACTGGAAAACCGGATAAGGGAGCCTCCTGATGACAAGCGGCCCGAACTTTCCCGGCGTCGAAACGGCAAGCAGCAAAAAGGATGCGGTGAAAAAGGCCTTCAATCAGGAATATCAGGCTACCATGAAGGCAATGGCAAATGCCGCTGATCGCGCCCGCACCCAAATTCTTGATCAGAAGCTTGCCGCGGCCAGCCATTCCAGGTCAACACAGGATGCCAAGGCTGCAGTCGCGCAATCACCATCATCCGGTCAAAGCCCCGCCCAATCAGGCGGCGCAACAGGCAGCATGCCCCCGTCCGATCCCGGCGCGATGGTTATGATCGAAATCGCCAATGAACTGCGTCGAATCATCGTCGCGGAAATCGACATGCGCATGAACCATCTCGCCAAACAGGTCGAAGAGGCAATTGCAAGCTCGCTTTCCGCCGCGCCAGAGGATGCGACATCGTCGCCGATCAAAACCGATGATCAGGCCCCGACCGGCACCGCCGCAGACACCTCGGCGAAGCCTGATACCTCAGCCACACCCCCGGCTCAAACGGAACCAGCATTGCCCGAAAGCTCCCCGGATCCCCAACCACCGGAAAAGGAATGATTCGACATTTTGCCAGAAGTTGCAAAACACCTCTCCGACACGCCATCAGAAGAAGGGGCACACTACTCCAACGGGAATGCAGATAAAACGAATAAAAAACAATAACTTGAAAGAAAAATAATGCGGTTTTCCGCCTCGAGAATATGACAACTTTAAATTGCATTTTTCTTTTTATTCACAATTCAAACTGCACACCGTCATAATAGTCGCGAGAGACCTAAACAGCCTTTGGTTGTAATCTTTCTGAGGAGGGGTCCGAAGTGCAGTACGAAAAAAATAGCGAACCGGGACGATCGGAATTATCGGAGAACGAAATCACGTTCGCCAAATCACTAGACGATGCCTTGGAAAGGGCATTAGGGACAGGAGACAATGTAACATCCATCTGGTCGCATCTCAAAGACGAGCAACGCGCCAGACTGGCTGCGGACTACCTGGCCGCCCTTGACAATAACTCACGTAAAAGTTGCAATTTCGAGAATACGACCCAACCAGATCCTACCCCGCAGGAACCGCAGGCCGCCACAGAGCTCCCCGCCATTCCCCGCGGATATCCGGCAAATTTCAATCCTTTGGCCGGATTACCAGGGCTGGAGCCATCATCCAACGGACCGAGCCCGACCGATATCATTGCAGGCAGTCTCGGCAACTTTGGCGGCATGCCCGGCATGAATGGATTTGCCGGATTAAACGGTCTGGCTGCCCCCGGAAACCCGATGAACCAGATGCAGCGATCCTTGCAGGATGCAATGTCGCTGCTGGGCGATCTCGGTTTCGAACAACCCGCCCCCTGCCAACCACTTGGCACACCGCAATCTTCCCCCGCCCATGCAAGATCATGGCAATCCGATCCATTCGAAAACGCAGACGCCTCCGGCATAGAACCGGCTGCCCCGAATTTCTGGCCGCTCTGGATGGATCAGCAGGACAGCCTTCTGAAACAATGTCTGAAACTGATGTCGGGCAATATGGACGACGCGCAGGATGCGTTGTCTGAAGCCATGCTCAAGGCATCGGTCAAGTTCGAAGATTCCATGGACGAAATCCGCAATCACCGCGCCTGGCTTTCCCGGATCGTACATAATGCCTGCATCGATCTGCACCGCCAGAACCGACGCAAGGCGGAATACAAGGAAGAAAACCACGGCACCGCGGATGCCGCCCTCCCGCCGATTTCCGGTCGCAACGAACCCAGCCCCGAGGAATCCTTCCTCGCGACCGAAATGTTCGACCACCTTGAACGCGCCTTGCGCGCCCTTCCCGAAAAATTGCGCAAGCCACTTCTGATGCGATGTGTCGAAGACCGCAGCTATGACGATATCGCAGACAATCTCGGACTAAGCAACTGCGCCGTTCGTAAACGCGTCCAGCTTGCCCGCGATCATCTGCGCGGTGCCGGTATTCAGTAACCGCGCCCTGATCCGCAACCCGGGCAGAAGGGCAAATGCCGTTCTGCCCGTTTTAAGACCGGCCTGAAAATGTCAGGCCTCCAAAAAACTTATCAAAGCCTTTTGCTGGCAAAAAAATTCATCCGTCCCGTCACAAGCCCGAATTGCCAGCGTCGATAGGATGAATTCGGGACGGAGAAACCCCGTCAGGATTTCCACCGCAAGCAGCATACGAAGGAGTTTTGAAATGGCGATTCCGACCCCGGTAAACGGTCAAATCACCGATGCCGTCACCCAGGCAAACGTCAAGGTGCTCGGTGATGCCCCTGCTATGGCCATGGGCTCTATCTTCCAGTCTCTGGCACATTCCACGGGCATTCTCTATGAAAATGCCGTCAGCGCCCAGCAGCAGCTTGGTATTGCATCCCAGGCCGCCACCAACCAGGGCGTCATCCAGATCTATTCGGTCGACACCATGGCCGATGCCGTCGCGACCTCGAAAATCGCGCAAAGCGATGTCCCCGACAACATGCTTTCGCTTCTGACCACCCTTCAGGCCGTCAAAAGCTAAGCCGCTTCCTCGAAGACCTCCCCGATTGGGCGGCCCGTTTTCCGACCGGCCGCCCAATATCGTTTCCCGGTAATTTTGCCCGCAGTTTTTGGCGGTTTGGCGTCACAAAGGCCCATCGTCCCCGTCAAATGACTGATCGCCGCGCACCACGCGGAACGGGCCGGTTTCCGGCATATTTTTCCAGGCAACCAGGAGACAGATTATGGCTGATAATACCCCGGTCAATGGCATGATTACCGATGCAGTGACCCAGGCCAATGTCAAAGTACTGGGCGATGCACCGGCCATGGCCATGGGCTCGCTGTTTCAGTCGCTGGCACATTCCCACGGCATTCTCTATGAAAATGCCGTCAGCACCCAGCAGCAGGTCGGCATCTCGTCGCAGGCTGCAACCAACCAGGGCGTCATTCAGGTCTATTCCGTCGACACCATGGCTGGTGCCGTCGCAACGCAGAAAATCGCCACCAGCGATGTTCCGGACAACATGCTTGCATTGCTGTCCGCCCTGAAGGCAACCACCGGCACCGCAGTGTCGTAATCCTTCATTGGTTTCGCCGCCCGAACCGGCCCGGCATGCAAAAGCTTGCCGGGCTTTTTTTGCGTCACAAATTTCGTCCTTCACCGTCATTGCGGTGTAATCCACGCGCCAGCCAAGGAGACCGTGATGGCACCGGCAAAAACCGACCCGTCCGACACCAATCCCGACGCAACCAAAATCGCCGACGCGATGATCAACCTGCAGGATGAGGTATCCCACCAGATCAGTGATGCTGTCAGTCTGGTCAACGTTGGCACCATCGGCATCGGCCCGGCTTACGCCACCCTGCAGGCCATGCTGGCCCAGTCACAGGCGCAGGGTGTTCTGATGGCCAATATGGTTTCCGGTCAACGGCAGCTCTCGATGACTGGCATGGCGACCCTGACCAAAAGCATCGAACAGATGATGTCGCGTCCTAACCGATAAGGATCAAAACGATGAGCTCTCCGCGCGAAGTCGACGAACAGATCACCGATGGCGTGACCCAGACCAACACTACCGTCATTGGCACCGCGCCGGCCATGGGAACCATGCAGACCTACCTGTCGCAGGCACAGGCACAGGGCGTACTGTTTGCCAACATGGTCAACGAACAGCAACAGCTTGCGGTGGCCAGCCTGGCAACCACCATGGAATGCGCCCGCAATACGCTGGCCATCGGAGACAAGGGCCCAAAGTCCTAAGGGGGGATCACAGCGGGACAGCAAAGCGCCCCCCCACCCTCAAGAGCGCACCGCCCCCCGCCCCCGTACCACCACCGGAAGATCCCGACAAACATGTCGAGCTGACCGACGAGGAACTCAAACGTCAGCAGGAAGAATACGAAAAACAGAGACAGGCCCAGCAATAGGAACATTTTAACCGGCGCGCCGGTTCTGATCGTGCCTGCGGGCACCCATCCAAGGCAAAGGCATGATGTCATGAGCGATATCGTCAATCCGCAAATCACCGATGCCGTGACACAGACCAACGTCAAGGTGCTGGGCGAAAGTCCTGCACAGGCGGTATCGATCGCCCTGCAATCGCATTCCCATGCAACGGGTCTGGCCATGGAAAACGCCACCCTGACACAGGGAAACATGCAACAGGTCGCCAATACCGCAACTTCGAAGCTGGTGGCAATGATCACCGCCCAGGCCGGTGGCTAAGGAACGCCCCGTTCGGGAATTTTGTCACAAAGATCAATCATCTGCGTCAAAACGGGTACGGTCATCGTGACCGCCAAATCGGAGGAAGAAATGGCTATTCCAACCCCAGTGAACGGTCAGATCACAGATGCGGTGACCCAGACATCGGTCAGCGTTCTCGGCTCGGCCCCGGCGAACGCCATGGGCATGATCTATCAAAGTGCCGCCCACTCGACATCGATCCTGTTCCAGAATGCCATTCAGGCCCAGCAACAGGCTTCCATGTGCTCGCAGGCTGCCACCAATATGGGTGTCATGCAGCTTTATTCGGTCAATACCATGGCCGGGGCACAGGCAACCGCCAAGATGTCGCGATCGGACAACAGCAATACACTTCTGACCCTTTTGGTCATTTTGGCAGCAACTCGCCGTTAGGCAGAATTCGGATGTCACGCGCCGTGCGTGTTATCCGAACATTTCAGTGAGGGCGTGACATGGCAGACAACACCCCGGTTAATTCCCAGATTACGGACGCGGTCACACAGACCAACGTCAAGGTTCTGGGCGAAGCTCCGGCACAGGCAATGGGGCTCGTGTATCAGACGATGGCACATTCCATCAGTCTTTCGATGCAGAACGCCATGCAAACCCAGGGCGGCCTGCAACAGATTGGCAACGCCGTAACTTCCAGCGCGTGTCGCATGATCCTCGACAGCACCGGTGGCGGCATGGGTGGTGGCGGCAAAACCTGACGCTGCCAACATACGCACCACGCCCGAATACCCGGAAAGTTTACGCCCTGAATCTGAAAACGCCCCGTTAAAGCAATGAGGCCCGTCATGGCAGATGATACCGATCCCAACGCATCCAATACGGCTGATAGCAGCACCCCGCCCGCCGCCGGGGCGGACAGTTCGACGGATACCTCCACAGACGGCTCACCGGGCAGTTCGGCAGCAAGCCCCTCTTCGGATGGGGCGTCGAGCCCGGAATCCTCTGGGGCATCTGGTGAATCTTCCGACAGCCCGTCCGCGACCAACAATCCCCCGTCGGGTGGTGGCGGCACCAATTCACCCCCACTTAGCACCGCCCTTAATCCGCAAATCGTCCAGGCGGTCGGCACGACAAATCATGCCGTACTGAACGGTGCTGGTCCGGGCGCAAACGGGATTGCCTATCAAAAGGTCGCACAGGCCGCCGCCTATGCCGTACAGGACAGCACCGATTACATGCGCAACATCATGTCGATGGCATCCGCCACAACCGGTGTGGCCCTGCAAAAAATGCTGGTGGAAAAAAAGACCGATCCCTACGCCGATATCATCAAGGCAGCGACACAGGCCGTCACCGACGCCCAGCAGACATTTACCAGCGTCGGCACCGCTTCAAGCAGCGTGGTCAAGGATTTCGACAGTATGGCGTAAGCTTTGGCTTACGCCCAAAGGAAATCACCCGGCCTGCATCAACTGAATGCGTTCGCAGGCTTCCTTAAAGTCGGGCGCAAACAGTTTCAGACTCAAACCTGTTCCCTGAAGCTCGAAAGCACCCATTTCCTCCGTCGGACAGGAAATGAATTTTGCCACCTGATGGCTGACCAGAACCCGCTTGTTAAGCTGCTTGGTCAGTTGCTCGATCCGGGCGGCCTCGTTGGCCGCCTGCCCGATCACGGTAAAGTCGACACGATCAGGCACGCCGACATTGCCGTAAATCACATCACCGACATGCATGCCAAGGCCATAGTCAAAGGCGGGTAAACCGCTTTCTTCGCGCTGACTGTTCAATTGATCAATATTGATCTGTGCTTCGGCCGCGGCATAAACCGCCGCCGTACAGGCCTGCTCCAGATCCTGTTCATCCTCGCGGATCGGGAAAATCGCCAATGTCGCATCCCCGATATAACGCAAAACCTGCCCACCATGTTTCAGGACCGCACCAGCAGTCGCGGCAAAGAAATCGTTCATTTCGCCGAGGAATGCGTCATCGCCGACGCTGGCGGCAACCGATGTCGAATTTCGCATATCCGAAAACCAGATCACCGCACGCGTCTTCGTACTGTCGCCCAGTTTGATCTGCCCATCACGCACCCGCTGCCCGGCATCCGATCCCAGATAGGTCTGAAGAATGGTTTTGGTTTCTTCATGCATGATCCGCATCTTGCACGACACGGCAAAACGGCGCTGGATCGCCGACAGGATTGCCAGATCCTCGTCGGTAAAGCCACTCGGACGTCGCGTCATATAGGTCATGAAGATACGGTTCGTACCAAGCGTGCTGTCACGATCCGTAGTGAACGGCGTCATCAGCGCCAGATAATCCGTCCCGCCGGTTTTGCGGAAAGTCTGCAAAACATTGAAATCAAGGATCGCACCGGGCCCGATCAGATGTCGGCGCATGAATGTGACATCGTTGTCCGACATCCACTTCATCGGACTTTCAAGCCAGTCGGGGTTCTTTTCGCGCACATCAAGATGTAGCGACCGCTCGACCCGCCCCTGATCCTTTGACCAGATATAGGAAACCCCTTCATACAGCGGATGCAGGGTCTTGAACCCGACCATGACGCGTTCGATCGGAATACCCGCCGCGACAAGTCGTGACACCATGCCTTCAACAATCGCGTCAATATCGGTATCTTCCAACGCGCGTTCCATCAGCCAGTCATTGACCGCCCGCACAAAACCGCCGCCTGACAGGGCACTGTTCGTCCCCGGCAGCGATGTAACATTGTTCGTGGGTTTCGCGTTTTCCGACATGACGGGCTCCGTCCAATTCTTACGCTAATATGACACCGCATAAATGGGACAGGCTTGCGATTTCGCAATCGCAAAATCGCAAAAACTGCTCTGACCGGTATTATTCCTGACAAAATCGGGGCAAGCCAGCGAAACCTTGTTACCTGCGACAAAGGATTAATGGGCAATCGGCGGCAGATAAATCCGGGCCAAAAGCCCACCAGACGGCGCATCTTCAAGATAAATTTCGCCGCCATGGGCCCGGATGGCGGTGCGGGCAATCGCAAGTCCAAGCCCGATACCGCCTGTTTCACGATTGCGCGAGGATTCAAGCCGGAAGAACGGCTCGAACACCTGATCGCGCTGATCGGACGGGATACCCGGCCCGTCGTCGCTGACTTCAATCCATATGCCACCATCATCGGCGGGCTTTAGCAACACTTCGACCTGATCGCCAAATGTCAGGGCATTTGAAATCAGATTGCCAAGGGCGCGCTTGATCGAAAGCGGACGGCACGGATAAACCCGCGGCTCGCCATCACCAAGAAACCGGATCGGGCGACCGGTTTCAGCCAGATCCTCGACCGCCGCCTCTATCAGGGCGGCGATATCAATCTTGCGGGTCGCTTCGTTGGCCGTTTCCTCGCGGGCAAAGGTCATTGCCGCTTCGACCATCTGTTCCATTTCGTTTAACGTTTCGATGATCCGCGACCGGTTTTCGGCATCCTCGACAAATTCCGCCCGCAGGCGCAGGGACGTGATCGGCGTGCGCAAATCGTGCGAAATCGCCGCCAACATCCGGGTGCGATCCTCGACAAAGCGCTTCAGCCTTGCGGTCATACGGTTAAATGCCTTTGCCGCACGGCGGATTTCAATCGGGCCGTTTTCCGGAACCGGTTCGGGATAATCGCCGCGCCCTACCCGGTCGGCTGCCTGCGCCAGAACCGCCCAGGACCGCGTCATGCGGCGCGCCAGGAAGAACGCGATAAATCCGATCAGGATCGCGGAAATCGTAATCCGCAAGATATTTTGCAATACTACGCGCGGCGGCGGGGCCACTCCGTTAATTCGAGCCTCCAGCCAGACAACAGGTTGCGCCGCGCCGGATACCGATGCTGCCGTCCCTGCACCGTCTGCACCACCATCTGCCGTCACCCCCACCGGGAAAATCGGAACGCTGATCTGCATTAACGGTGCGGCGACACAATCCAGATGATCAAAGAAGCGCGGGCCGACATGACCTTGGCGATAATATCCATTTTCCTTGCGCCAATCCTTGCCGCGATCCCTTTCCTTGCCACCATCGTCGTCATCATGATGTTTCTTGCGGTTCTTTTTCTCGCGCTCCTCGACCGCGTGACAGTCATCCTCCGACAGGATATGAACACGCGCCGGCACCGCCGGCCCGTCAAGCGCCTGATTAAGCCGCTCGCTCAACGTATAACTGATATCTGACATCGGCAGACTGTTATCGGGATTATCAACCAGACGCATGATGCTTTGCGGCGACTGGCCGACTTTCAAGACATCGCGCCAGTTCTCCGATGGCGTTGCCGCCAGAATGCGCGAAATCGCTGCCACCCGCGCCAATGCCCCGCCGCGCCGTTCGCTCAGCAATGCGTCGCGGCGCTCTTCCGCCAAAAGCAGTCCCAGCACAACATGGGTAAGGATCACGGCACCAAGGATCAGCAAAACCAGTTGCCCGACCAGTGTCTGCGGCCACAAACGGGAGATGAAACTGCGCCGCTTCATTTCTTCACCACATCGCAGGTAAACATATATCCTCCGCCCCAGACGGTTTTGATCAGGGTCGGGTTTTTCGGGTCTGGTTCGATCTTCTTGCGCAGGCGGCTGACCTGGTTATCGATGCTGCGGTCAAACGGAATGGCCTCACGCCCCTTGGTCAGATCCAGCAACTGGTCGCGGTTAAGCACCATATTGTGGTGATCGACAAAGGCGCATAGCAGGGCAAACTCACCGGCACTAAGCGGCACCACAACATCGTTCTCGTCACGCAATTCATACCGCGTACGATCCAGTATCCAGCGATCAAAACTGATTTCACCCCCGGCCTTCTGGCCGCGCCGCCCGCTTGGCAAACTTTGCGCCCGCCGAAGAACCGCCTTGATCCGTGCGAGCAATTCACGCGGGTTGAACGGCTTTGCCAGATAATCATCAGCCCCCATTTCAAGGCCGATGATACGGTCGGTTTCCTCGCCAAGAGCGGTCAGCATCACGACCGGCACATCATAATTCTCGCGCAGCCACCGGCAGAGGCTCAACCCGTCTTCGCCAGGCATCATCAGATCCAGAACGATCAGATCGGGCAAAACATTTTCGCCCATCAGCTTGCGCAGTTCACGCCCGTCGGACGCCAGCGTCACGCGATATTCGTGCTGGCGCAAATAACGCCCCAGCAGATCGCGAATATCGCGGTGGTCATCAACGACAAGAATATGGGCCGGATCACTCATTAAGCTGTGCCTGTGTTTTCGATAATCTCTGATCTCAGCTTATCGCGCCGGATGTCCCATCAAAAACAGCAATTTGTATCAGATTGTCGCAAAAACCCGTTTTGGTAGACATTGCGACCATTTCCCCGGTTTACCGGGATCATTTCGCGACAAATCAGCGTCATAAAGGCCTCAGCCAAACAAAACGTCCCCCAACGAAAAGAGGCCCCTATGACCCGTAACAGCAAACTTAAAATCGCATCCCTTCTGATCGCGACCAGCATTGTCGCAACCCCGTTTGCAACCGCCCTTGCATCGGGCGGCGATTATCGCCCCTGGCAGATGAGTGACGATGACCGCGGCGATGGTCCGAAATTCGGTAAACATGACGGCGACCATCACAAGGGCATGCACGGTAAACACGGCATGCGCCGCACCAGCCCGCTGACCATTGACGAGGCCCGTATTCTGGTCGATGCGATGCTTCTGCGTCGTGGCGCCACCGATCTTAAAACCGGCGATGTCGAACTGGTCGATGACGGCAAGGAAATCGAAATTACCCTGCTGAATACCAATGGCGATGTCGTCGATACCGTAACCTTCGATGCCAAATCGGGTCGCCCGAATCGTGGCGAGATGCGTGACATGCACCGCATGATGCCCAAACCCGACCGTGAAGACCGCTTTGACCGTCGCTTCACCACCGAACAGATGACCCTTCTTGCCAGTGCCATGGTGATCCGGTTTGGCGGCGGCGAACTGACACTGGGCGAAATCAAGGAAACACCACGCGGCACTTATATGGCGACCGTCACCAACAAAGCTGGCGATATCGTGCGCGAAATGGAACTCAGCCGCGTAACCGGCCGTCCGATCAGCTAACCGCGACCGGCCCGAACGGTCCGAACTGTTCCCTGGAATTCCTTCGACCCAACTCCCTTTGTCCGGGTTCTTTCCCCCACCCAACCGATAGCCCGGACAACACTGGCGCCCCCAACATTCCCCCGGGGGCGCCACTTTTTTGGGCCTACCTGTCGATCTCCCGACCGGCCATACCCATTCCTTCCCCGGATTCACTGCCCCGATCAATCGACACTCTGATTTGATGCCTCAAACATCTCCGATACCGCCATTTCACATCAATTTTGGTTTGACGCGCTTCAGATCCCTGATCATTCTGCGTTTTTAGAAACCAAGAAGCTGCGTCATGACCGCCACCAACCTTTTGCCCACCCCACGTACCGCCCTTGAAACCGACATTCCCGCGATCACAAAACTTTGGCAGGAAACCGGGCTTTATCGCCCCTATAATCCGCCGGAATGGGATGTGCGTTTTGCACTTTCGGATCGCAATTCGACCCTGATGGTATGGGATGATATCAACAATGCTATCATCGCCACCGTGATGGTCGGCCATGACGGGCATCGCGGCTGGATTTATTATCTGGCCGTCGCGCCGAGCCATCAGAAAAAAGGGCTTGGCAAAAAGCTGGTTGCCATCGGCGAGGACTGGCTGCGTAACCGTGGGGTCTGGCGGATGCAGTTGATGGTGCGATCAGAAAACAGCGCGATGCAGGATTTCTATCGCCATCTTGGCTATCGCGCACTTGATGTCACCGTCATGCAAAAAGACATCGATATCCCGCCCGCTGACCGCTGAGAAAAAGAAACAGTTGTTAAGGTGCCACCGGCTGCCCGTGCGGCGTTCGTTCCGGGCTGTTGCTGTTGTCGCTTCGATCATCGCGCGTAATCGCCAGCGACGCCCGCGCAATGCGGCGTGCACGTTCATATAAGCGGTTGATACGCTCGACCAGCGCAACTTCTGTGCGGTAACGGCGGATATCGGCATCTCTTGGGCCGATCTCGTCGCTGATGCGGCGCAGGGTAACATCCATTTTTTCGATGAACTCGCCCTTGCGGGCCAACACACGATTGGCGGCTTCGACATCATCACTGGCAAAGGCCGTCAGTGCCTGCTTGAGGCATTCTTCAGAAAAAGTGAATAATTCGGACATTTTTTCACGGCTATCTAATAATGGCAGATTGCGTTCGGCTAACAATCTGCCAACCAGTTCGGTCATTTCCTCGCTGATAATATCGCCGATAGCCTCCAGATGATTGCTGATCGCAAGCTTGTTTAACAGCCGGTTCTGATCCGATGGCAGCAATTCCGAATGGCGCAGTTTTCCGGCAAACCGCGCAATCGCATCCTGAAGGCTATCAACCCCGTCATCAAGCTCGGCAATCTTTTCAAGTTTCTCAAGTGTCGGGTTTTGCATGGTTTCACGCCCACGCCTTACAACATCGCACACGATATCGCCCATATGCATGACCTCGTTACGCAGCAGCATCAGCGCGGCAGACGGGGTATCGGCAATGTCATCGACCAGAAATTTTGGCGCAGGATCAAGCGGGGGTTCAAACACATCGTGCACTGGCACGCATTTTTCGATCAACCGTGCAATCCATGGCACGAAACCGATCATGATTACCACATTGGCAATGTTGAAAATGCTGTGCGCATTGGCAATTTCACGCGCAATATCAACCTGCCCACCGTTTTCACCCAGCGATATGACACGCACGATATCGGCCAGTTGCGGAATAAACGGCAACCAGATCAACACCCCGACCACGTTAAAGAACACATGCCCAAGGGCGGTACGCATCGCATCGCGGTTCTTGCCGATTGTCACCAGAAGCGCTGTGACACAGGTACCGATATTCGCCCCGAAGATCAGGGCAATTCCGCCTTCCAGCGGCACCAGCCCCTGCCCGGCCAGCACAATGACAATCCCGGTTGTTGCCGCGCTTGATTGCACCAGTGCGGTAAAGAGCGCGGCAATCAAAATCCCGATCAGCGGATTGGTCATTTGCGCCATCAGATCAATGAAGGGCGCATAGGTGCGAAGCGGTTCCATCGCATCGCTCATCATGCCCATGCCAAAGAACAAAAGCCCCGTTCCCAGCAACGCCCGCCCGGCAAGCGACCAACCACGATGGGGAACGAAGCTCATGACGCCAAAACCGACCGCAATCATCAGCGGTGCGATTGCATCAATCCGAAAGGCAATAATCTGTGCGGTCAGCGTACTGCCGACATTCGCCCCCATGATCACCGCAATCGATTGCCCGAACCCCATCAACCCGGCCGATACAAAACCGACCACCAGAACGGTGGTAACACTGGAAGACTGGACAAGTCCGGTAATCGTCGCACCGGAAAGGGCCGCCATAAACCGGTTTCGCGTCATTTTCGCAAGGATCGCGCGCAACCGTCCCCCGGCCAGCGTTTTAAGCGCGGTCGCCAGATGATCCATGCCATACAGGAAAAGGGCAAGCCCGCCCAAAAGACCAATCGCCATCCAGCCCGGATGCAATTCCGACACCGCGGGATCATTGGCTGCCGCAAGAATGCCGCGCATCGGAAGAACGGCCAGCAGAACTGTCAGAACGGATAAAAAGGCAGATAAGCGAAGGAATGACATCGGCACGGAACCTGCCATAAACTATTGATATGCCATCATAGCACACAGCAACCCCGCGTATAGATCAGACTGGATTACCCCGATGTGCCCGCCCCGAACTGGCACGAAAGGATGCGCATATCGGCACGACATTACCCCATCGCGCAAACAGGAATTCCGCGATTTACTGGCGCAGTTACGCAGTGAAATCGCGGAACGATAATTCCTGCAGATTATTGGGCCGCAATCCGATCCGATTTTACCGATGCCAGACGTTTGCGCAGCACGGCAATCTGATCTTCTGTCAGGCGCAAACCAAGTTTCGAACGACGCCAGACAAGGTCTTCTACGCCACGCACCCATTCCTGATCAATCAGGTAACGGACTTCGGCTTCATACAAATCATGACCATAACAAACGCCAAGGTCAGCGATGCTGTTGCAACCATCAAGCAGCTTTTCGATCCGGCTGCCATAGGCGCGAACCAATCGTTTCAGGGTTGCGGCTGGCAACCAGTCATAACGGATACCATAGGATTGCAGGGCCTTTTCAAAGGATCTATCGGGCAAATCACCACCGGGCAGAACCTCGCCCGAAGTCCAGGGACGATCGGCCACGCCAAGCTGTTTTGAAATCAGTTGCAAGGCATGTTCGGCCAGTTTGCGATAGGTGGTGATTTTACCGCCGAACACATGCAGCGCCGGGGCTTTGCCCCGCCCGGATTCAAGTTTCAGCGTATAATCGCGCGAGACTTTCGAGGCGTTGGTAACTTCGCCATCTCCCGCATACAGCGGGCGCACACCGGAATAGGACCAGACAACATCCATCGCCGAAATCGGCGTTTCGAAATAATCACCAGCCAGCTTACATAGGTAATCGACTTCGTCAGCACTGATTTCAACCTTGGCCGGGTCGCCGGTAAAATCGACATCGGTGGTACCGATCAGGCTAAAATCATCCTGATAGGGAATGGCGAAAACGATGCGACCATCCGGGTTCTGGAAAATGTAGCAATGATCATGATCGAACAGTTTCGGAACCACGATATGGCTCCCCTTGACCAGACGGATGTTCGCCTTGGTTTCGGCCTTAACCACACCGTTTTCAGGATCGATCAGCGAAGCACACCACGGCCCGGCGGCATTGATCAGCATCTTACCACCAACAATGCGCTCGGCACCGCTATCGCGATCATGCAGGATCACCTGCCATTTGCCATCCTGCTGGGTTGCACCGACACATCGGGTGCGTGTCAGGATTTCGGCACCGCATTCGCGGGCATCCATGGCGTTCAGGACCACAAGCCGCGCATCATCGACCCAGCAATCGGAATAGACAAATGCCTTTTCCATCCCGGCCTTGAGCGGCTGCCCCGCAACGTGCTTGCGCAGGGAGATACCTTCGCTTCCCGGCAGTTTTTTACGGCCACCAAGATGATCATACAAAAACAGGCCAAGGCGGATCATCCATGCCGGGCGCAGGCCAGGAACATGGGGCAGAACAAACCGCAGCGGCCAGATGATATGCGGCGCATTGCCCAAAAGGACTTCGCGTTCGCTCAGCGCCTCGCGAACCAGACGGAATTCATAATGTTCAAGATAACGCAGGCCGCCATGGATCAGCTTGGTACTGGCCGAAGACGTGGCACTTGCCAGATCGTTCATTTCGCACAGCAGGACCTTCAGCCCGCGACCGGCCGCATCACGGGCGATCCCCGCCCCGTTGATTCCGCCTCCGACGATGATCAGGTCATATTCCGAATGGTTCTGCATGGCATGAATTCCGCGTTTTAGTTTCGATATTGACCATAAAATATTTCATTTTCGAAAATTTTCAAGCGCTGAATTGTGACAATTTGTAGTCACATGATACCTGACACCACACTTACTCCTCTTAAACATCGGGAGAATTTATGCAAAAATTTCGATTTTGAAAAATATGAACAGATTTATTTGCGGCACATACGAAAACACCCCGCCAGAGGACGGGGTGTTGGGATGCTTCAGAAGCCGGAATATGAAGACGGAATCAGGCAAGCCAGCGACGCTGCCAGTCAGACAGCATGGCAATCGCCCAAAGCTGATGCGCCCAATTGCGCCGCCCTGAAACGTGCTCGTTAAAGCGCTTGTCGATTTCCGCACGGTTCAGGCCAAGATCAGAATATAGCGCATCGCGTGCCAGAAGGTCCCCCCCCCATTCCTTAAGCGGCCCGCGCAACCATTCGGCCAGTGGAACGCCAAAACCGGTTTTGGGACGGTCGATCAGTTCGCGCGGAACATATTTGTAAAGGATTTTGCGAAGGGCGACCTTGCCGACCGCCCCATCCAGCTTAAGGT
The DNA here is from genome assembly GCF_001613805.1 of Thalassospira lucentensis. GTDB lineage: Bacteria > Pseudomonadota > Alphaproteobacteria > Rhodospirillales > Thalassospiraceae > Thalassospira > Thalassospira lucentensis_A. Next base: position 127,926 of record NZ_LPVY01000013.1, on the reverse strand, counting down.
GGGTCGGCATACGCCAGCCAAATTCGATGACGCGATGATCAATCAAAGGCACACGAACTTCAAGCGAGCTTGCCATTGATGCCCGGTCGACCTTGGTCAGAACATCATCCACCATATACATCATCGTATCCATGACCTGCATCGAGGACACATAATCAAGATTGCGGTTACGGCAGAACTTTTCGCCCGGAACGCGGAATTTCTTATGAGCATTACCCGGTCGATCAGCCATCAGGACATCGGGGTCCCAAAGCGACAGCAACGCCTGATAACGATCCAGATCATCGCGGATCGACAGAAGTGGTGCGACCTTGTGAATCTTGTCGCCCAATGCCGCCGTCCCGCGCTTGCCGGGCAAAAGACCGATCAGCGCATCCCATTGCCCAGGCGACAGCGCCATAAGCCCATTGGACACCAGCGACGACCCAAATGGGATATTTTTGGCGACGTTGCTGATCTGGCGCGCCCACAGATACCGATTATAACCACCAAAGGTTTCATCCCCGCCATCCCCCGAAAGGGCAACCGTAACTTCCTTGCGGGTCAGGGTCGAAATCAGGCTGGTCGGGATGGATGAACTGTCAAAGAACGGCTCATCATAGATTTCCGAAAGGCGCGGCACCAGATCAAGCGCATCCTGCGCAGTGACGTAAAGTTCGGTATGGTCGGTACCAAGATGCTTGGCGACTTCACCGGCAAAAGCCGCCTCGTTATAGGCATCATGATCGAAACCGATGGAATATGTTTTGACCGGCCGGTCTGAAATCGATTGCATTAGGGCAACGATTGTCGAGGAGTCGATACCGCCCGAAAGAAACGCCCCCAGGGGCACATCGGCAATCATGCGCCGTTCAACGGCATCGCGCAGCAAATCTTCAAGCGCGTCAATCGCACTTTGATCATCACCACTCCAATGATGGTTCTGACCGCTTAGAACCGCATCTTCGACCGACCAATATGCAAATTCCGACGCATGTCCTTCATCCGCAATTTCAAGGATGTGTCCCGGCTGCAACATTTTGGCATGGGCATAGATCGAATGCCCTGATGGCACATAGCCAAACCGCAAATAGGCATCAAGGGCCGTCCGATTGACTTCGCGCGAAATGACATTTCCGCCAATCAGGCCCTTAAGCTCTGACGCAAAAGCGATATTGCCGTCAAAACGCGACCAGTAAAGCGGCTTGATCCCCAAACGGTCACGCACCAGCGTCAGCTTGCCGGTCTTTTTATCCCAAAGGGCGATGGCGAACATGCCAATCAAGCGCTTGACCGTATCGCGCACGCCCCAGCGCGCCATGCATTCAAGGATCACTTCACTGTCGGAATGGCCACGCCACGCGATATTTTCACCGGCCAGTTTGGCACGCAGGTCTTCGGCGTTATAGACCTCGCCATTATAGACCATGACATAACGGCCATCGGCCGAATGCATTGGCTGTTTTCCGGCATCGGAAAGATCAATGATTGCAAGGCGACGCTGCCCCAGTGCCAGTCCGGCATCGCTATCGCACCAGACATCGCCGCCATCGGGCCCGCGATGAAGCAATGCATCGGTCATGCGCGTAATGGTGTCGCACAATTTATCGCCGTCGCTATTGCGACCGAGCCACAGACCGGTGATGCCGCACATGAAAATATCCCTTTATTATTTGCCCCTACTTAAAAACGATCCGGACGCGTTCGACAATCAAAATCATGGGCTTGCCGACACGGATTTGCAGTTTGTTTCGGGGATTTTGGTCGCATGCAATGGCAAGCGGTGATAAACAGGCAGCATTGCCCATCAAGCTGGAATGACCATGCTGAAACTGGATCGACTGTTCATCAAAATCCTGCAGGCTTTGCAAACCAATGGCCGGATTTCGAACCTTGATCTTTCAGAAGAGGTCAATCTGTCGCCATCACCCTGTCTGGAGCGGGTGCGCAAGCTTGAGGAAGCCGGGCTGATCACGCAGTATCTGGCGGAAATCGACCTTGATAAAATCGGCGCCAACCTGCACATCATGGCAGAAATCACGCTGGGCAATCATCTGGTCGATGATTTCAAACGGTTCGAAGCCGCGATCACCGATGTGCCCGAAGTCATATCATGCTACAAAATCGCCGGGCCGTTCGATTACACGATGGATATGATCTGCCGAGATATCGCGCATTTCAATCAGCTGAAAGAAAAGCTTCTGGCCGCCAAAATCGGGATCGAACATTTCCGCGGCCATGTGGTGATGGAACGCACCAAAACATTTTCGGGCTATCCGCTCGAAAGCCTGACCGCGCCCTCGCCACTTGACGGCGTGCTTAAGGGCTAGGCTTCACGCCTTATATCGAACCGATCCATCTTGCGATAAAGCGTATTGCGACTGATGCCGAGCGCCTTGGCGGTTTTGCTGATATGCCAGCGGTGATCATCAAGCACCTGACGCAATGCATCGGCTTCAGCCCGTTTCAGGATTGATCCGGCAGGGGCCGGGTCGCGCGTGACGGTTTCGTGGAAATCATCGGGCAGGTGCGACCTCAGGATCAAACCACCCTCGGCAAAGACGCAGGCATATTGCAGGACATTGACCAGTTCGCGGATATTGCCCGGCCAGTCATGGCGTGACAGCAATTCAAGAACATCGTCCGAACAACGAACATCCCCCGCCATATCGCCAGAAATACCGCGAAGAAGCCGGGCGATGAGATCGGGCAGATCGGACCGTTCGCGAAGCGCTGGCAGGGAAAGCCGCGCCCCTTTGATCCGGTAAAGCAGATCTTCGCGGAATTTGCCATCCGCCACCGCACGGGTCAGATCGACATTGCTGGCACAAATCAGACGGAAATTGACCGGCACGGACTTGGTACTGCCCAGCGGTTCAACCGTACGCTGTTCAAGCACCCGCAAAAGCCGTCCCTGTGCCGATAGTGGCATATCGCCGATTTCATCCAGAAACAGCGTCCCGCCATCAGCCTGCTTGATCCGCCCGCCAAAGCCATCGCGTGCCGCCCCGGTGAAGGCACCACCGGCATGACCAAACAATTCGCTTTCGATCAGGCTTTCGGGAAGGGCCGCGCAATTGATCGCGACAAAGGGTTTGCGCGCGCCAACCGCTGCCGCATGGATGGCACGCGCCATATGTTCCTTGCCGCTGCCGGTTTCGCCCGACATCAGAACATTGATACGGTTGGTCAGAAGTTTGCTGCCTACCTTGTAAAGACGACGGATTGCCGGGTCCTGATCAGGTATGTCACCGGTTTCGTTCGCTCCCAAACGTGTGGACGGACGCGATACTGGTGCGGGCCGCATCGAAATGAATTTGCGCCGCTGCTTTTCGGGCAATGTTACCCGCCCGAACAAAAGCCCCCCGCCATTGACCGGCAGGGCCTTGGCCGATCCCGAGATCGAAGTCTCCTCACCCACACCAAGGGTGGTGATCAGACCATCAAGATCAAAACCGAACATCGATTGCACATCGCGCGCATTATCCGCCGCTGCCAGCAAACGGCGCGCGGTCGAGGTCGCACCGCGGATATTGCCATCCGGGCCGATGGAAATCAGGGCATCACGGGTCGATCCGACATGCTGGGCATCGGGATGCAGGTGCAGGATCAGATCGGATGCACATTCATCAAAGAACAGAATGCGTTCAAGCGCATCGGCATAATCGGCAATCAGGCTTCGGACCCGCAAACAATCCGTACGTTTGATGTCGTCGCGCACGGCAGAAACATCAAGGACCGAACAAACCTGCCCTTCAGGGTCAAACACCGGTGCCGCCGTACAGGTCAGCACCGCATGTTGCGCCAGAAAATGTTCGTCCTTGTGGATGGTGATCGGACGACCTTCGACGATACAGGTGCCAATACCATTGGTCCCCTCGCGTTCCTCGCTCCAGACGGCACCGGGCAAAAGGCCGTTGGTGCGAAACGACGGCAGCAGCGTGTGGGCCGCCACACTGTCAAGGATCACACCGTCATTATCGGTCAGGAAAACCGCATAGCCCGATGCATCAATCTTGCGATAAAGGGTGCGCACCAGATCATGGGCATGATGATAAAGCCGCCCGCTGCGGTCACGACGCTGCCGGGTTTGGCTTTCGGGCATGACTTCCGGACGGCGTAGCGTGTCATGGGCAAGGCCAAAGCGCTGTTCGCAACGTTGCCAGCTTTCGAGGACGGCGCGATTTTGGGCGACGCCACTTAACTGCAATGCAGCTTCGATCCGTCCACCATGATGGTTTCCAGACATAAGACGTTATCTCCCTTGTGCCGGTGTTTTATCGGGAATGCGTTCTGGCATCGCCCGGCTTGCGGATTTGTCCGCGTCCGATCACAGGCAGGATCGTAACACACCAAAGCCCCGAAACGCCAAAAGGTTTCACAGCAAATCCGCGGCATAATCGGGTGTGTCACGAATATGGGACAGTTTGTATCACCTGTGCCACCGCCGGGAACGGAATGACACAATCGCTCCTGATCACCGCCCTCCTCCAACCGGTTGTTAAAAGACGAAAAAACGGATCATTCGATCATCTGGCACGGGATTTTACGAACTGGCACGGGCTTTGCGGAAATGTCAGGGCCAAAACCAAAAACAGGTGGCAAAGCCGCCTTCCGATCATGGAGGATCCAAGATGATTTACAAGAATCCGGGCGACGCGGGCAGCGTCGTTGCATTCAAATCCCGTTACGACAACTATATCGGCGGCGAATGGACCGCACCGGTCAAGGGACAGTATTTCGAAAATGTCTCGCCGGTGAATGGCAAACCGTTCTGCGAAATCGCAAGATCCAGTTCGGAAGATATCGAAAAGGCACTTGATGCCGCACACGCTGCAGCAGAAGCATGGGGCAAGACATCGGTCACCGAACGCGCCAATATCCTCAATAAAATCGCCGACCGCATGGAACAGAACCTTGAAATACTGGCGGTTGCCGAAACGTGGGATAATGGCAAGGCGGTGCGTGAAACGCTGGCCGCCGATATTCCGCTGGCGATTGACCATTTCCGGTATTTTGCCGGTGCCATCCGTGCACAGGAAGGATCCCTTGGCGAGATTGACGACAATACGGTCGCCTATCATTTCCACGAACCGCTTGGCGTTGTCGGGCAGATCATCCCATGGAACTTCCCGATCCTGATGGCCGTCTGGAAACTCGCCCCGGCACTGGCGGCTGGCAACTGCGTTGTCCTGAAACCGGCCGAACAGACCCCGGCATCAATTTGCGTGCTGCTGGAACTGGTTGGTAATCTTCTTCCGGCTGGCGTGCTGAACGTTGTGCAGGGCTTCGGGGTCGAAGCAGGCAAACCATTGGCGCAAAGCAACCGGGTCGCCAAGGTCGCCTTTACCGGTGAGACCACCACCGGCCGCCTGATCATGCAATATGCCAGCGAAAACATCATTCCGGTCACGCTGGAACTGGGTGGCAAATCGCCGAACATCTTCTTTGATGACGTGATGGCACAGGATGACGATTTCCGTGAGAAAGCCGCCGAAGGCCTGACCATGTTCGCGCTCAACCAGGGCGAGGTCTGCACCTGCCCGTCGCGCGCACTTATTCAGGAAAATATCTATGACAAGTTCATGGATAGCGTGCTTTCACGCGTGGCCCACATCAAGCAGGGCAACCCGCTTGATAGTGAAACCATGATCGGCGCGCAGGCGTCGACCGAACAGATGGAAAAAATCCTGTCCTATCTTGATATCGGCAAGCAGGAGGGTGCCGAAGTCCTTTGCGGCGGTGGCAAGGCGGAACTGGGCGGTGATCTTTCGACCGGGTTCTATATCCAGCCAACCATCTTCAAGGGCCATAACCGGATGCGGATTTTCCAGGAGGAAATCTTTGGCCCGGTGGTTTCCGCCACGACCTTCAAGGACGAGGCCGAGGCGCTTAAAATCGCCAATGACACGCTTTACGGTCTTGGCGCCGGGGTCTGGACCCGTGATGGCACACGCGCCTACCGGTTTGGCCGCAATATCAAGGCCGGTCGTGTCTGGACCAATTGCTATCACCTTTATCCGGCACATGCGGCCTTTGGCGGCTACAAGCAATCGGGCATCGGACGTGAAAACCACAAGATGATGCTAAACCATTATCAGCAGACCAAGAACCTGCTGGTTTCCTATGATCCGAAACCGATGGGCTTCTTCTGATCGGAATGTTCTGGCCGGGGTCCTGTTCGTCCCCGGCCCTTCCCGATACAGAGGAGGTTGTCATGACAACAGACCAAATTCCGGCACGGGTCACAGCCACCGATGCGGCCATAGCCCTAATCCGGAAGCTCAAGGACATTCACGGGCCGCTGATGTTTCATCAGTCAGGTGGATGCTGCGACGGCAGTGCACCGATGTGCTTTCCGAATGGGGAATTCAAAACCGGCGATCAGGATGTGTTACTGGGCGAAATTGAAGGCAGCCCGTTTTATATCGGACGCGCGCAATTCGAATATTGGCGTCACACACAGCTGATTATTGACGTCGTGGATGGACGCGGCGGGATGTTTTCGCTTGAGGGACCCGAAGGCAAACGCTTTCTGACCCGATCACGCATCTTCACCGATGACGAATGGAATGCACTGAAACACGCCAAACAAGGAAACGAGCAATCTAAAAAAGAAGCAAGAACGTAAAGAAGATTACCAACGCAGATCTACCCGTGACATTGCGCGATCCCTGCCTCCCAAAGAGTCTGCTCCGCAATGTCTGAAGATGCCGGACGCATCTTCCCCTTGCCCGTCGCCATCCCCCCGAACAGGCGACGGGCTTTTTTTTATCCCTATCGAAGCCATTAAAATTATTGCGAAAAAATCTGGAACAACGTCCCTACTGCATGTGTTCTGCAATTGGAAAGCGACACCGGGACGCAAAGCGCCCGGAACTGAATTCCAACACAAAAGGAGCATCACATTATGCGACGCTCAATGATTACACTGACCGCCCTTTCCGCTATTGCTCTGGGGACAGCCCCCGCGATGGCAGCAGGGCAGCAGAAAGAAAATCCGCAACTTCCCGAAACGACGCAGCAGTCAACGCAGAAAAATCCTGCAACCCTTAACGAAGCGGAATCGGTGCATCTTTCGGGGACGGTAAAAGAAATTACCGATAACCAGTTCACAATGAACTATGGCAATGGCGAAATTGCCGTCGACATGACCGATTACACCTGGTTCGACCAAGGCTTCATCAAAGCTGGCGACAAGGTCCGCGTTAATGGTGAAGTTTCCGAAGGGTTCTTCACCGACAAGATGGTTGTCGCGACGTCGATCTTCCTCCCGGAACGCGGTGCCTATTACACCAATGGCGAGGATCGCACCGGCTTTGTGAACAATAGCGGCCTCGCAACAGGCGACGAATGGGTGACATTCACCGGCGAGGTCACGGAAATCCGCGAAGATGAAATTGCCCTGAATACCGGCAACACATCAATCACTGTCGATACCAGTGATGTGCCGGAAAACAGTGCCGATGGACAGGCCTATCAGAAAATCAAAACCGGGGATCGGGTTTCGGTCGCCGGGGAGATGGATGCAGCCGGCCTGTTTACCGACCGGGAGCTTGTTGCATCGTCGATTGTCGTCATGAATGACAGCGACACCTACATGCAGTAACCCGTTAAAGATAACCGTTACCTGAAGATATAAAAATGGCCGACGCCGGGAAACTGGCGTCGGCTTTTCTGTTCAGGATCAGGCCAAAATCACCAGAGCCAGAAATCCCAGCGCGCACAGCACCAGAAGCGATAGAAGGGCCGCGGCAATCACCCGCCCTCCAACATGCATGACGCTTCGGATATCGACACTTAACCCCAGTGCCGCCATGGCAAGGATGGTCAGGAAGGATGAAATTGTGCGCATCGGTTCCAGCGCGATTTCGGGGATCAGGCTAAACGAACGGGCTGCCATCATGGCCACAAACCCGACAATGAACCACGGCACCATCTGGGTCAGAGGCAGGCGAACCTCGCGTTTGCGCCCGCCCATCAGGGCAAGCGTAAAGATCACCGGGCCAAGCATCAGAACGCGGATCAGCTTGACCAGGGTGCCGACCTGCACGGCCAAGGCTCCTGCCGGGGCGGTCGCGGCCAGAACCTGCGGAACGGCATAAACCGTCAGCCCGGAAAAGATGCCATATTGCGCGGCACTCAGATCCAGACCGACATGCACCAGCGGCAGGGCAAAAACAAACAGAACCCCCAGAACAGCGGTAAAGGCGATGGATGCCGCAACATCATCGGATTTTGCCGAAATCACCGGGGCGGTGGCGGCAATCGCCGAGTTGCCGCAGATCGAATTGCCGCACGCCACCAGCATCGACAAATGCTTCGAAAGGCCAAGTGCCCGCCCGATATGGAAGCTTAAAAACAGGCTGGCACAAACCACCAGAACGATGGCCGCAATCAGGCCAAGACCCGCCTGCCCCAAGGCCTGCCCACTGATTGACGCACCCAGTAAAACAATCGCAATTTCAAGCACCGTCTTGCCACAAAACCGCACACCGTCATGAAACGGCTTGGCAAGGCCGAACACGGATCGCACCACTACCCCCAGAAGGATCGCAAAAACCAGACTTTCGATCCAGCCATGCCCCAGAAGGCTACGCTCCGCCTGCTCGACCAGCTTCGCGATCAACGCAATCGCCGTGGTCAGGAACAGACCGGGCAAAAGAGATTTCAGGTGCGCTTTAAAAAACATGATTTGCCTGTGAAATGTGACAGGCAGAAAATCACACGATCAATCATTTACATCCATCGAATAAAAATTGATATTTCATTCGACATTTTCGAATGATTTATGGATAGACGCCATGATGACGCTTGAGCAACTCGCCATCTTTGTTGCCGTGGCCGAACGCGAACATCTGACAAAGGCCGCCGATGCAATCGGCCTGACCCCCTCCGCGGTCAGTTCGGCGATCAAGAACCTTGAAGGGTTTTATGGCGTTGCATTGTTCCATCGGGTCGGACGGCGGATAGAGCTTAGCGAAACCGGGCGGCTGTTTTTAAACGAGGCCAAGGCGACACTGGCACGCGCACGCGCCGCCGAACTGACACTGGCCGAACTTGGCGGATTGCTGCGTGGTGAACTTAACGTCTATGCCAGCCAGACAATCGCCAGTTATTGGCTGCCACCCTTCTTGATGCAGTTTCATGATCAGTATCCCGGTATTGCCATTAATCTGACGATTGGCAACACCAAGACCGTCTCCGACGCCGTCCGTGGTGGTGCCGCCGATATCGGCTTTATCGAAGGCGACGTAAATGAACCCGTCCTCGCCATGCGCGAAGTCGCCGAAGACGCCCTGGTGATCGTGGTCGGGCCCAAGCATCCATGGGCCGATGGAAGGCCGCTAAGCGCGCAGGACCTGACAACCCAAAGCAGTTGGGTGCTCCGCGAAACCGGTTCCGGCACAAGGTCGGAATTTGAAAATGCCCTGCGCCAGTCGGGCGTTGATCCGCAAAAACTTAAAATTGCCCTGACATTACCGGCAAACGAGGCGGTGATTACCGCGGTTGAAACCGGCATCAGCGCCACCGCCGTTTCAAGCTTTGCCGTCAGTTCCCTGATCGCGCAGGGGCGGCTTTTCCGGGCAGCATTTCACATCCGCCCGCGCAAATTCATGATGCTGCGCCACAAGGAACGCCGCCAGACGCAAAGTTCGCTGGCGCTGGAAAAGCTTTGCCTTTCCACAAACGCATGATCGAATTTTTCCAGATCAAAATTGCGAATACGCAATGCACAATGCATGCGGGAACTTTATCTAATTGTTCTTATGAACACGGCCCCTGATCCTTTGTTTTCATGGGATCAGGTCATGCAATGAGCGATTTCGCATTGCAGCGAAAAACGCGGCCGTACAGGAGGGCTTTGCCTGACAAAAGGACCAACGCCAATGTTTGATCCCGATATATTGGCCCGCATACAATTCGCCTTTACCATCTCGTTCCACATCATTTTTCCATCTTTTACCATTGGATTGGCCAGTTTCCTTTTCGTGCTCGAAGCGCTTTGGCTGCGCACGCGCGATGATGCCTATCTGGCGCTATATAAATTCTGGCTGAAAATCTTTGCGCTGGCCTTTGGCATGGGCGTGGTTTCCGGCATTGTGATGTCCTATCAGTTCGGAACGAACTGGGGACCGTTTTCGGAATTTACCGGCGGGGTTCTGGGGCCGCTTATGGCCTATGAAGTGCTAAGCGCCTTTTTCCTCGAAGCCGGTTTCCTTGGCATCATGCTGTTTGGCCTTAACCGTGTCGGACCGAAATTGCATTTCACCGCGACCACCATGGTTGCGATCGGCACCCTGTTTTCGGCCTTCTGGATTTTGTCGGCCAATAGCTGGATGCAACCCCCCACCGGCCATATCATCGAAAATGGCCGGGCGGTTGTCGAAAGCTGGTGGGATGTGGTGTTCAATCCAAGCTTCCCGTACCGGCTTGTCCATATGGTTCTGGCGGCATTTCTGACCACCGCACTAGTTGTCGGTGCCGTCGGTGCGTGGCATTTGCTGCGTGATCGGGAAAACCGCGCGGCACGGATCATGTTTTCCATGGCAATGTGGATGGCGGCCATCGTCGCCCCGATCCAGATCGTGGCGGGTGATATGCACGGGCTTAATACCCTTGAACATCAACCGGCCAAGGTCGCCGCGATGGAAGGCCATTTTGAGACGCAGAATGGTGCCCCGCTGATCCTGTTTGGCTGGCCCGACATGGCAGCAGAGGAAACAAAATACGCCGTCGAAATCCCAAAACTGGGATCGATGATCCTGACACATGACTGGGATGGGAGGATCACCGGATTAAAGGATTTCGCCCCCGAAGACCGCCCGAATTCGACCATCGTATTCTGGACATTCCGCATCATGGTCGGGCTGGGCGTTTTGATGGCGTTGCTGGGCATTGCCAGCCTGTTCGCCCGGTGGCGCAAATCGCTTTATAGCTGTACGTGGCTGCATCGCTTTGCCCTGATCATGGGGCCAAGCGGCTTTATCGCCATTCTGGCCGGGTGGTTCACCACCGAAATCGGGCGTCAGCCATGGGTGGTTTACGGATTGATGCGCACATCCGAAGCCGGATCACCCGTCGCCCCGGCCGCGATTGCCGGATCGCTTGCCGCATTCGTTATTGTCTATACCATCGTGTTCGGGGTTGGCACCGCCTATATCATCCGCGCGATGAACAGGGACCCGCGCTTTGCCCATTCGCCCAAGGGTGAAGTGCTGCGCGCCGGTAGCCGTCCGGTTGCCGATCCCACCTTCCCGCAGGCAGGAGAATGATCATGGATTATCAACTGATCTGGGCACTGCTGATTGCGGTTGCCGTTTTTGCCTATGTCACGCTTGATGGCTTTGATCTTGGCATCGGCATTCTGTTTCCCTTCATCAAGGACCCTGCCAAACGCGGCAGGATGATGAATACGGTTGCCCCAGTGTGGGATGGCAATGAAACCTGGCTGGTGCTGGGCGGTGGCGGGCTTTATGCCGCCTTCCCGCTGGCCTATTCATTGCTGATGACCGCGTTTTACATCCCGGTTTTCACCATGCTTCTGGCCCTTGTGTTTCGTGGTGTAGCGTTCGAATTCCGGTTCAAAAGCCGCGATCATCAAAAACACTGGGACTTTGCCTTTTCCGCCGGATCGATCATTGCTGCCGCTATGCAGGGTGCAATGCTGGGCGCCTTTATTGAAGGGATTGCGGTTGAAAATGCCAAATTCGTTGGCGGCCCGTTTGACTGGCTAAGTCCGTTTTCGGTGTTCTGCGCATCCGCCGTTGTGGTCGGCTATGCCCTGCTTGGCACCGGCTGGCTGATCATGAAGATGGAAGGCAATTTTCAGGGACGTTTGCGTGGCCTTGCCAAGCCCGCGGTCATCTGGATGGCGGCCAATCTTGGTGTCGTGTCGCTGATGACAAGCTATATCCACCCCGCTTATGCCGCGCGCTGGTTTGATGTGCCAAACCTGTTTTTCCTGGCCCCGATCCCGATTGTCACGGCCGGTCTGCTTTTCTGGCTCTGGCATGCGGTAAAGCACCGCGAAAAGACGGTATTTGGCATTACGCTTGGGATTTTCTTCCTGTGCTATGCCGGGTTCGGCATCACGCTTTATCCCAATATCGTCCCGCCGATGATTGATTTCAGGACCGCCGCCGCACCGGATAACAGCCTGTCCTTCATGCTGGTCGGTGCCGCCATCCTGATCCCGATCATCCTGGCCTATACCGCCTATGCCTATTGGGTGTTCCGGGGCAAGGTCGGTGACGAAGGATATCACTGATGTCCTTAACACCATCCCCCAAAACTCGCCGCGTGCTTTGGTTTATCGGGCTCTATGCCGGGGGCATCCTTGTGATCGGAGCTGTGTCGCTTTTGCTGCGCAGCCTGATCACCGGGATTTCCTGAGAGGATCCGGTCACAAATACCGGATTTAACCGTCTACCTGCTGACACTTGTCAGCAACTCCGGCCCGGCAGAAAGGTCCCCCACCCCTGCCGGGCTTTTTATTCGGGTCTACTGATCATTGGCCCAGATAATCGCTGTCCTCGACCTTTTCCAGCCAGTCGACCGGCGATCCGTTGACGGATTCCGCAATTGCGATATGGGTCATCGCGGTTTTATCGGTCGCCCCATGCCAATGCTTTTCCCCCGGTTCGAACCAGACGATATCGCCGGGGCGGATTTCTTCGCGGGGCCCGCCTTCACGCTGCGCCCAGCCAAGGCCGCTTGTGATGATCACGGTCTGGCCTAGCGGATGGGTGTGCCATGCGGTGCGGGCACCCGGTTCAAACGTTACGATGGCACCGCCGACGCGCGCCGGATCGGTGGTTTGAAACGGACTGTCGATCCGGACCGTACCGGTAAAGTAATCCGGCGATCCCTTGGTCGATGCCTTTGATGCGTTGCGTTGGATGTTCATGATGATCCTTCGGCTGTGTTTCGCAATACGCCTTACTGATTGTGCACACGCCGGATCAGCAATGCCAAGCGTTCGATGCCGTCGCGAATGCGATCCGCCTTTTCAGTGGCGAAGCTGAGACGTGCGGTATTACGGCCCGTGTGGTCACAGAAAAAGGCCTGACCGGGGACGAAGGCGACCTTGGCGTCGTGCAGGGCCTGTTCCAGCAATTGGCGACTATCGATATTTTCCGGCAGGGTCAGCCAGATGAACATCCCGCCTTCGGGTCTTGTATAGGACACGGTTTCAGGCATGAATTCGTCAAGGGCGGCCAGCATCGTATCGCGTTTGGCGCGATAGGCATCGCGGGTGGTATCCAGATGCCCCGGAAACAGTTTGCGTGCCGCACGCAGGGCGACTTCCTGATTGATGGTCGACACATGCAGATCACCGGCCTGCTTCATCAGAACCAGCCGTTCGATCACCGGACGCGGCGCACAGACCCACCCGATCCGAAGGGCAGGCACCAGCGTTTTGGAAAATGTGCCAAGCTGGATGATGGTTCCGGCCTGCGGATCGCCGTTGGTTTCATCAAGGGCAAGCAACGATGGCAAGACATCGCCTTCGTAGGACAGCTTGCAATAGGCTGCGTCTTCAAGAATGACCGTACCATATTTACGTGCAACTTCAAGCACCGCCAAGCGCCGATCAAGACTATAGGACCGCCCGGTCGGGTTCTGGAAATCCGGCGCCAGATAGGCAATGCGCACACCACGTTCAAAGGCTGCTTCGAGTTCGGCAATCACCGGGCCATCGTCATCCATATTCACCCCGATATAGGTCGGACGGCGCATGGAAAAGGCCTGCATCGCGCCAAGGTAGCTTGGTTTTTCCACGACGATTTCACGCCCCGGTTCCAGCAGCAAACGGGCAAGCATATCAAGCCCCTGCTGCGCGCCACAGGTAATCAGAATGTTATCAATCCCGCGCACTGCCCCGCTGGCGGCCAGATCATCGGCAATCCATTGACGAAGCGCGGGCAGGCCTTCGCTGATGGAATATTGCAGGCTTTTGCGACCGGCGACCTCGTCGGTCGTCAGGTCACCATAAACGGCGTTGAAATCGGCCAGCGGGAAAAGCGACGGGTCGGGCACGCCCCCGGCAAAGGAAATGATTTCCGGCCGGTCGGCCACTTTAAGCAAATCACGGATTTCGGATGCGGTAAGCGCACGGGCATCGCGAACGATCAGGTCATTCCATTGGACAGTCATGGGGCTTCTCTTTAGGTCAGTGTTGTTGCCATTATTTGGTAAGAAAGACTGACCTAAATCAAGTTTATTTTTCTACGGATATTAATTTTGAAATAAAATTACCTTCATGCCTTTTGCTCGCCCGCATGTAATTCCGTTTCCGTCCCCCGATCCCGCACCACCTGCCGGGCGTTTTTTGGCACGATAAACCCAATAATCAATCAACAATGCCAAAATGTCCCGAAGGTTATCATGACCGAATATGCAAAGTTTCAGCCTTGGCTCGACTGGCTTGATCAGCGTTACGATGAAACGCTTGGTCGCCTGAAATCGTGGTCGGCGATCAATAGTGGCACGGGCAATATCGACGGTCTTGACCGGATGCGCGATGCCATTCTGGATGCCTTTGCCGAACTTGATGCCACAACCACCGTCATCGACCTGCCCGATGGCGAAGCAGTCGCCACGGACGGCAGCATCGCGCCCGTGTGCTATGGCAAGCTTTTGCATTTTTCCAAACGGCCACAGGCCCCGGTTCGGGTTTTGCTGTGCATTCATTATGACACGGTCTTTGCCATCGACAGTGCCTTTCAAACCCCGCGCCTGATCGATGAAAACACCTTGAACGGGCCGGGTGTTGCCGATGCCAAAGGCGGCATCCTGACGATCCTCAATGCGCTAAGCGCGCTGGAACGAAGCCCGTTTGCGGGTGGCATCGGCTGGGACGTGATCCTGAACCCGGATGAAGAAACCGGCTCCATCGGATCGGCACCGTTTCTGGCGGAGCGCGCCCGTACCGCCGATTTCGGCATGCTGTATGAACCGGCACTGGAAGACGGCACCCTTGCCGGGGCACGCAAGGGATCAGGCAACTTTTCCGTCCGGATCAAGGGGCGCGCCGCCCACGCGGGCCGTGAATTTCATGCCGGGCGCAGTGCGATGGTCGCGGCCAGTGACTGCGTCATGCGCCTTGATCAGCTTAACGGCAAGGTTGGCGAGGCCACATTCAATATCGGCAAGATTGATGGCGGCGGGCCGGTCAATGTCGTGCCCGATAGCGCCGTCGTGCGCTTTAATGTCCGGGTTTCAAACCATGACGAACGCCATCAGGCCGAAAATGAAATTGCCGATGTCATTGCCGCGATCAATCAGCGTGACGGCATCACGGCCGAACTGCATGGCCAGTTTGGCCGCGCGCCAAAACCAATGGCCGGCAGAACCAGGGCGCTTTTTGAATGGGTGCGCGAGCTCGGTCATGACCTTGATCTGGACATCTCATGGAAGGCAACGGGGGGCTGTTGCGATGGCAACAATCTGGCCGAGGTCGGATTACCCAATATCGATACCCTTGGGGTACGCGGTGGCCTGATCCATTCCGATCAGGAATTTGTGAAGCTCGACAGTTTGATCGAACGGGCAAAGCTTTCGGCCCTGATCCTGATGAAAGCCGGTTCAGGCGATTTACCCGACGCATTGAAAAAGACGGAGATATAAAATCATGATGCGTGTCCGCCCCGCCCGTATGAGCGACCTTGACCGGCTGGTTGATCTGGCATCCTCGGCCAGCAAGGGTTTGACCACCCTTCCGGCCAATCGCGACGTGCTCGAAGCCCGCATTACTGAAAGCATCGAGGCCTTCGGGGCCGATATCGACGGCCCCGGTGGTGAAAGCTATTTCATGGTTCTCGAAGATACCACCAATGGCAAGGTCGCAGGCACCTGCGCGATCTATGCCGGGGTCGGGTTATCAAAGGCCTTCTATAACTACAAAATCCTGAAACTGACGCAGTATTCGCATGAACTGAATGTCACGGTGACGTCACGCCTGCTCACACTCGTGAACGATTATCAGGGTGCTACCGAGGTCGGAACTCTTTACCTTGACCCGGACTATCGCAAGGACGGCAACGGGCAGCTTCTGGCGCGGTCGCGATATCTGTTGATGGGGTGCTTCAAGGAACGGTTTTCGGAAATGGTCATGGCCGAAATGCGCGGCTGGCAGGATGAAAACGGCAAATCACCGCTTTGGGAAGCGCTGGGATCGCATTTCTTCAATATCCCGTTCCCCGATGCCGATTACATTTCGGGGATTGGCAATAACCAGTTCATTGCCGATCTGATGCCGAAATATCCGATCTATATCGAAATGCTGCCCAAGGCAGCACAGGATGTGATCGGCAAAACCCATGATGAAACGCGCCCGGCACTGAACCTTTTGAAAAAGGAAGGTTTCCGGTTTTCAAATGCGGTCGATATTTTTGATGGCGGACCCTGCGTTGATGTCCGGCTTGATGACATCCGCACCATCCGTCATTCCAAAATCGCCACCATCCGCAAAATTGTTGATCGCAGCCCGTCTATGGAACGCCATCTTGCCTGTACGCTGGAACTTCGCGGCTATCAGGCAAGCTGGCTTTATATGACGATTGTTAATGGTACGCATGTCGATCTGGACCGCGATCAGGCCGAAATCCTTGGTCTGCGTGCTGGCGATCAGATCCGTTTTGTCACCGATTAACACGCAGGAGCAGGCATCATGGCCCAGAAATCAAATCCCGCCCTGTTCATCAATGGCACATGGCAGACCGGCAATGGTACGCCGTTTCACGCCGAAAACCCGGCCAATGGTGACATCATCTGGCAGGGTAATTCCGCCAGCCCAGATGATGTTAACACCGCGATCATGGGGGTACGAAACGCCTTTCCGGCATGGGCAAAACGCGATCTGAATGAACGGATTGAAATCCTTGAACGGTTTGCCGGGTTGCTCAATGATCACAAGGACGCACTGGCACGCACCATCAGCCTTGATGCCG
The DNA here is from genome assembly GCF_001613805.1 of Thalassospira lucentensis. Lineage (GTDB taxonomy): Bacteria > Pseudomonadota > Alphaproteobacteria > Rhodospirillales > Thalassospiraceae > Thalassospira > Thalassospira lucentensis_A. Next base: position 110,992 of record NZ_LPVY01000013.1, on the reverse strand, counting down.
GAAAGCCGCATTGGGAAGCCCTGACCGAAGTCGGCGCAATGGCTGGCAAGATCGCGATTTCGATCAAGGCCTATCATGATCGCACCGGCACCCGCCACGGCGATGCGCCGGGCGGCGGACAGGCGATCTTGCGCCATAAACCCCATGGGGTGGTTGCGGTCTTTGGTCCCTATAACTTTCCCGGTCATCTGCCGAACGGCCATATCGTCCCGGCCCTTCTGGCGGGCAATTGCGTGATGTTCAAGCCATCCGAGCTAACCCCGCTCGTCGCCGGGGAAACCGTAAAGCTCTGGCAACAGGCTGGATTGCCCGACGGGGTTCTGAACCTTGTGCAGGGCGAACGCGAAACCGGTATTGCCTTGGCGCAGCATCCGGGTATCGACGGGCTGTTCTTTACCGGCAGTGTTCCGACCGGGCGCCATTTGCATCATGCCTTTGCCGGGCAGATGGACAAAATCCTGGCCCTCGAACTTGGCGGGAATAATCCGCTTGTGGTCTGGGACACCGCCGATCTCGATGCCGTCGCCCATCATACCGTCATGTCGGCCTTTATCACGGCGGGGCAGCGTTGCACCTGTGCGCGCCGCCTGATCGTGCCATCCGGCACAAAAGGCGATGCAATGATCGCCGCGATCAATGATTATTGCGACAGGCTGATCGTTGGCGTACCGGATGATGATCCCGAACCCTTTATGGGGCCGGTAATTTCCAACCGGGCGGCCGATGGCCTTATCGCGGCACAGGCAAAACTTGTTGCCGATGGCGCCAAAATCATCCGCGAAATGACGCGACCCGATCCTGCCCGCCCGTTCCTGACACCGGGTCTGATTGACGTGACCGATGTAAAGAACCGCGCGGACGAGGAACTGTTTGGCCCGATCCTGCAAATCATCCGGGTCGATCACTTTGACGACGCGATCCGTGAAGCCAACAATACCCGTTTTGGCCTTGCCGCCGGGTTGCTGTGCGATAATGCTGACCTTTGGCAGCGCTTCATCCATGAAAGCCGCGCCGGGATCGTCAACTGGAACAAGCAACTGACCGGCGCATCCAGTAGCGCCCCGTTTGGCGGCATCGGCGAAAGCGGCAACCACCGCCCGTCGGCCTATTACGCCGCCGATTATTGCGCATGGCCGGTCGCAACCCTTCAGACCGACAAACTGATCGCCCCCGATACCGCCCCCAAAGGAGTCCGCCCATGACCCGATACGCCATCGAAGCCAATTTTGACGGTCTGGTCGGGCCAACGCATAATTATGCGGGATTAAGCTTTGGCAATGTCGCATCAACCAGCAATGCCAGCACCCATTCCGATCCAAAATCGGCCGCCCTTCAGGGCCTGACCAAGATGAAGGCCCTGCATGACATGGGCTTTGTGCAGGGCGTGCTGCCGCCCCATGAACGCCCGCATGTCAAAACCCTGCGCGATGTTTTCGGCTTTGGCGGATCGGATGGCGATGTTCTGGCCTCGGCCTGGAAAACCAATCCGAACCTTGTTCTCGCGGCATCATCGGCATCCCCGATGTGGACGGCCAACGCCGCAACCGTTTCGCCTAGCGGTGATACTGCCGATGGCAAGGTGCATTTCACCCCGGCCAATCTGTGCGCGATGTTCCACCGATCCATCGAACATCCGGTGACGGGTCGTGCACTTGCCGCGACATTCGCCAATCCCGATCATTTCACCCACCATGCCGCCCTGCCCGGCACGGATCATATGGGGGATGAGGGTGCGGCCAACCATACCCGTTTTTGCGGAGACTATGGCGCGCGCGGGGTCGAATTTTTTGTCTATGGCCGCCACGCTTTTGATCCTGGCAAAACCCGGCCAAACCGTTATCCGGCGCGCCAGACGTTCGAAGCCAGCAGCGCGATAGCACGCCATCATGGCCTATCGGAAAACGGTGTCGTTTATGCGCAGCAAAACCCGGACCTGATTGATGCCGGGGTCTTTCATAATGACGTGATTTCGGTCGGCAATGCCAATGTCCTGTTCCATTATGAGGACGCCTTTGTCGACACGCCCGCCGTCATTGACGACATCCGGCGCAAGATGGACGGCATTGCCGATTTCACCAGCATTGAAGTGCCCAAAAGTGCCGTGCCGCTTTCTGACGTGATCAAAAGCTATCTGTTCAATTCACAGCTTTTGCGCCTACCGGAAAATGGTCAGATGATGCTGATCCTGCCGACCGAGGCCGAAGAAACCATATCGGTCCGCGATTACCTTTATGACCTGATCGGCAAGGGCACTACACCGATCAGACAGATCAAGTTTTTCGACCTGCGCCAAAGCATGCGCAATGGCGGCGGGCCTGCCTGTTTGCGGCTCCGCGTTGCCTTGACCGATGCCGAACTTGCTGCCACCAATCCCCAAAGCCTGATCAACGATCAACGCTTTGCCGAACTGACAAGCTGGGTCGAAAAACATTATCGTGACCGCCTGAGTGCGGATGATTTACGCGATCCAAAGCTTCTGAACGAAGTCCGAACAGCACTAGATGAGCTAACGCAACTTCTTGACCTTGGCCCGATTTATGATTTCCAGCGGGATGGATAAGCCATCCCGCATTCCCTGCCGTGCAGCCGGGTTGCTTCGAAATTTAATACCGGGCCAACCGTGGCAGAATAACCGGAATAACAAGTTTCACGCCCCACACAAAGTCCGGGAGACCCGCCATGTCGACCCCCTATGATACCGAACTCCTTAAAAGATCGGATGCCGCCAATATCCTGCATCCGGCATCCGTGGTTGCCGATGTATCAAACAACGGCCCGGCCCGCATTTTTGTCGAGGGCAAGGGCGCGTTCATTACCGACACCGACGGCAACAGGATGCTGGACGGGGTTGGCGGACTTTGGTGCATGAATATCGGCTATGGCCGGACTGAGATCGGCAATGCGATGAAGGCCGCATCCGATCAGATGGGCTATTTCCATACCTTTGCCGGGGCATCCAACCCGGCCCAGATCGAACTGGCCGAAAAGCTGGTGGCAAAGATGCCGGGTCACATAACAAAGGTCTTCTTTGGCAGCTCCGGGTCGGACGCCAACGACACATTGATGAAGATCGTCTGGTATTATAACGGGCTTCGCGGCAAACCGGAAAAGCGCAAGATCATCGCCCGCAAGCAGGCCTATCACGGCACCACCATTGCCACCGCCAGCCTGACCGGGCTTGCATCCTTTCATCGCAATTTCGGCCTGCCGATCCCCGAAGTCAAACACACGTCACTCCCGCATTATTACCGCGAAGCCAAACCGGGCGAGAGCGAGGAACAGTTTTCGGCCCGGCTGGCAAACGAGCTTGAAGACCTGATCATCGCCGAAGGTCCTGAAACGGTCGGAGCCTTCATTGCCGAACCGATCATGGGGGCCGGTGGAGTCATCACCCCGCCAAAGGGCTATTTCAAGGCCGTTCAGGCGGTTCTGAAAAAGCACGATATCCTGTTCATCTGTGACGAGGTTGTTTGCGGTTATGGCCGCACCGGGCATTGGTTTGGTCATCAGCTTTATGACATTCGCCCCGATATGATCGCCACCGCCAAGGGCCTGACCAGCGGCTATTTCCCGATGTCGGCAGCCTTTATCAGCGATGATATCTGGAAAGTCCTGCGTGACGGGTCGGCAACCCTTGGCGCATTTGCCCATGGCTTCACCTATTCCGGCCATCCGGTCGGGGCGGCCGTGGCACTGGCGAACCTTGCAATCATCGAAGGTGAAAATCTGGTCGCGAATTCCGCAGAAACCGGAGCCTATCTGCATGCGCGGCTTAACGACACCTTTGGCCATCATGCCCATATCGGCGAAGTGCGCGGTGTCGGCCTGCTGGGTGCCTTGCAGCTGATGGTGGACCGCGACACCAGAACCGGGTTCGATCTGAAACACAAGATCGCCGCGCGCTGTGCGGCGGCGATTGGTAATCATGGTGTAATTGTCCGCCCGCTTCCAACCGCAGACAGCCTGGCATTTTCCCCGCCCCTGACGCTAAGCCGGGACGAAGCCGACCAAATGGTCGATGCGATCAAAAAGGGCATTGATCAGGTGATGGGCGAACTGAGTGCCGAGGAACGCAAGGGCATTGCGGCCTGATTTTCGAAACACCCCAAATCCTGCCCTACTTGCCCGACCGGAATACTGGTCGGGCCGTTTTTTTATGTGTAAGGTGGCGCAAACAAGATAACGGCGACCCCGATGATCAAGATCGACGAGATCAACCTTAAAATCCTGCGCGCCCTTCAGGCCAATGCAAAGCTGACCAATCTTGCCCTTTCAAAGCTGGTGGGACTAAGCCCGAGCCCGTGCCTTGACAGGGTCAAAAAGCTTGAAAAAGAAGCCGTGGTCAAACGCTATCGCGCGGTACTTGATATCGAAAAAATCTGCCCGCATGTCCGGGTCTTTGCCGAGGTCACACTGACCGGCAAGACCGCCGCCGATTACAAACGCTTTGCCGATGCGGCCAAAACCATCCCCGAAGTCGTTGCCGCCTACCGGATTTCAGGACCGTATGATTATATGCTGTGCCTCGTCTGTCGCGATGTGCAGCATTATCATTCCCTGTCCGAAGACATGATCCACGGCAATCTTGGCATTACCAAATTCATCGGCCATGTCGCTTTGGCCCAGACCAAGGCATTCAAAGGCTATCCGGTTTGACGTCCGGGCTTCATCGACCACAAAGAAAACACCCAAAGAACATATTTCCTTTGTACTAGAAAATATGTGGTTATCTTTTTTGTGTGATTTGGATAGATCGCGCTTGCATCAAAGCCGTTTCCATATTACCCATCAAAGCAACGTGAAATACATTTATAAACACAAATTTTGTGTTATTTGCCACCGTTTTGATTGATCGTCAGGAACGAGAATGCAGCCTAATCTGACCCATCTCCGCCAGCTTGAGGCCGAGAGTATTCACATTATCCGCGAAGTTGCGGCGTCGTTCGAACGGCCGGTGATGCTTTATTCCATCGGCAAGGATTCGTCGGTTTTGCTGCATCTGGCGCGCAAGGCATTTTACCCGGCCCCGCCGCCCTTCCCGTTGATGCATGTCGATACCACGTGGAAATTCCGCGAAATGATCGAATTTCGCGACAAGGTGGCGGCGGAATATGGCTTTGAGCTGATTGTTCATATCAATCAGGAAGGCGTTGATCAGGGCATTGGCCCGTTCACCCATGGATCGAGCCTGCATACCGACGTCATGAAAACCCAATCGCTGAAACAGGCGCTGAACAAATACAAGTTCGATGCAGCCTTTGGCGGTGCGCGCCGGGATGAGGAAAAGGCACGCGCGAAAGAACGCGTATTTTCGTTCCGCACCGAAACCCATCGCTGGGATCCGAAAAACCAGCGCCCGGAGCTTTGGGATATTTACAACGCACGGATCAACAAGGGCGAAAGCATTCGCGCCTTCCCGATCTCGAACTGGACCGAGCTTGATATCTGGCAATATATCTATCTCGAACAGATCCCGATTGTGCCGCTGTATTATTCGGCCAAGCGCCCGGTTGTTGAACGTGACGGCATGCTGATCATGGTCGATGACGATCGCATGCCGCTTAATCCGGGTGAAAAACCGGAAATGAAATCGGTGCGTTTCAGAACGCTTGGCTGCTATCCGTTGACCGGTGCGGTTGAGTCCGAAGCCGCCACCCTGCCCGACATTATCCAGGAAATGCTGCTGACCCGTTCAAGCGAACGTCAGGGGCGCATGATCGACCATGATCAGGCCGGTTCAATGGAAAAGAAAAAGCAGGAAGGCTACTTCTGATGTCACACAAATCCGATCTGATTGCCGATGACATTCTCGGCTACCTGAAAGCCCAAGAGGAAAAAAGCCTGCTGCGTTTCATCACGTGTGGCAGCGTTGATGATGGCAAATCGACCCTGATTGGCCGTCTGCTTTGGGATTCCAAACTGATCTTCGAGGATCAGCTTGCGGCCCTTGAATCTGATAGCCGCAAGGTCGGCACCCAGAATGGCGAAATTGATTTCGCCCTGCTGCTTGACGGGCTTCAGGCCGAACGCGAACAGGGCATCACGATTGATGTCGCCTATCGGTTCTTTTCGACCGACAAACGTAAATTCATCGTCGCCGATACCCCCGGCCACGAACAATATACCCGTAACATGGCAACCGGCGCCTCGACCGCCGATGTCGCCGTGATCCTGATTGATGCCCGCAAAGGTATCCTGACACAGACCCGTCGCCACAGTTTCATTACCTCGTTGCTGGGGATCAAGCATGTGGTATTGGCGGTGAACAAGATGGACCTGATAGACTATGATCAGGCCAAATTCGACACCATTGTTGCGGACTATAAAGAATTCGCCAAAGACCTTGGCTATAGCTCGATCACGCCAATCCCGTTATCGGCCCTTCGCGGCGATAACATGATCGAAGCCAGCCCGAATACCCCGTGGTATGAAGGCCCGACACTGCTGAGCCATCTTGAAACCGTTCAGGTCGAACAGGATGCAATTGAAAAGCCGTTCCGTCTTCCGGTGCAGTGGGTCAACCGTCCGAACCTTGATTTCCGCGGCTTTTCCGGCACCATCGCGTCGGGCATCATCAAGCCGGGCGATCCGATTGCCGTCACCGCATCGGGTCAGACCAGCAAGGTCAAGGAAATCGTCACCTTTGACGGCAACCTTGATCAGGCCTTTGCCGGTCAGGCCGTCACCTTGACGCTTGAAGATGAAATCGACATTTCGCGCGGCGATGTTCTGGCGCGTCCGGATGAACGCCCGGAATTTGCCGACCAGTTCGAAGCCCGTATCATCTGGATGCACGAAGATCATCTTCTGCCCGGCCGCCCCTATATCATCAAGATGGGCGCACAGGTCACCAACGCGCAGATCAGCGACCTGAAATACAAGGTCAATGTCAACACGCTGGAACATATTGCCGGCAAGACGCTGGAACTGAACGAAGTCGGCATTGCCAATATCGCAACCGACAAGGCACTTGCCTTTGATCCCTATGATGACAACCGCCATTCGGGCCGGTTCATCATCATCGACCGTTATTCCAACGCCACCGTTGGCGCAGGCATGGTCAACCATTCGCTTCGCCGTGCGACCAACGTCAAATGGCAGGAAATGGACATCAACAAAAAGTCACGTGCCTATCAGAAAGGTCAGCAATCGGCCGTTCTGTGGTTCACGGGTCTTTCGGGTGCCGGTAAATCGACCATCGCCAACCTGGTCGAGAAAAAGCTGCATGCCATGGGCAAGCACACCTACACCCTTGATGGCGACAATGTCCGTCACGGATTGAACAAGGACCTTGGCTTTACCGATGCCGACCGGGTGGAAAACATCCGCCGCGTCGGTGAAACCGCCAAGCTGTTTGTCGATGCCGGGATCATCACGCTGGTATCCTTCATCTCGCCGTTCAAAAGCGAACGCCAGTTTGCGCGCAACCTTGTCGAAGACGGCGAGTTCATCGAAGTCTTTATCGACACCCCGATTGAAGTCTGCGAACAGCGCGACGTGAAAGGCCTTTATAAAAAGGCCCGCGAAGGCAAGATCGCCAACTTCACCGGGATCGACAGCCCGTATGAAGCACCAGAAAACGCCGAGATCACAGTCAATACATCCGATCAAACCGCCGAACAGGCCGCCGAGATCATCGTTGCCAAGCTTGAAGAATTCGGTGTTCTGGGTGCGTGGTATCCGGAAATCTGATCATCTGACGTCCATAATTCAAATGCAAAACCCGATGCTCCTGGCATCGGGTTTTGTTTTGGCACAATGACTTGGACCGTTCCTGACATTTCCTGGATCGATGATGCTTGACTCCTGTTTCATCCTGACCACATAAAAAGAACAAATCAGGAACAAATGTCATGTCGGACAGACGTCTTCATCTTGCCCGTGCCGCGTTGCAACGGGCCGAAAAACAATGGAAAGGACAGGTTACCTGTCTGCCCGGCGGGGTGGACCGGATCATTCGCCGTGCCTTTGGCGGGGTCGATCTTCCACATCATATCAGCATCGGCGGCATTGCCCCGGTTGGCCTGCATGAAATCATGTGCGGCCATGATGATACCGCCGCATCGGTTCTGGCATGGTATCTGGCGCGACTTTCCATCGGGGACCAGACAGGCAAAAGCCTGTTTTGGGTTCGACAACGGCGCGCGATTGATCAGGGCGGGCTTTACCCGCTTGCGCTGCCAATAACGGACATGCCGGTCATGATGGTGGTTGATCAGCAGGCCACCGCCCTTTGGACCTGCGAGGAAGCGGCAAAATCCGGACAGATCGCCAGCATCATAGTCGAAACCACGGATTATGACCTGACCGCGGCACGCCGCCTGCAACTGGCCTGCGAAGCCGGGCACACCCGCCTGATTGCGATCCGGCATATGCGGTCCGATGGCAAAACCATCGCATCCAGTGCGCATACACGCTGGCGGATAACGCCGGATGCACCGGATGCAACGAAACATTCAACAACAGGCAACCGACACATACTCAGCCTGATCGGGGGACGCGGGGTTCGACCGGGCAGCTGGAGAATGCAAATTGATGCAACAACGTTTTCTTTATCTGTGGCTGACGCATTGGAAAACAGATTGCCACCGGATCGATATGCCGAAAACCGGGGATGACAGCCCCAAACCGGAACCGGTCGTGATAACACGCGCCGATCACAAGGGCGTTCTTGTCTGTGGCAGTGACAAGGCAGCACAATCACGCGGACTTGCACCGGGCATGCGCCTTGCCGAAGCACGCAGCATATATCCCGCCCTGCACGATATCCCCGAACAGCCCGATCTTTATGAACGCCATCTGGCCCGTTTGATCCGGGCGATGGACCGATACAGCCCGTGGGTTGCCCGCGACCGGTTCCTGCAGGAAGCAGGTCAGGACGGCCCCATGGATGGGGGCGATGCCGGATTGTGGCTCGAAATTACCGGCGGCAGTCATCTTTTTGGCGGGGAAAGCGCCCTTCTGGAATTGGTTCTGCGCGATGGGAAATCACGCGGCTATGCCTGCCGGGCGGCCATTGCCGATACGGCAGGTGCGGCATGGGGTGCGGCACGATGCCACCCTGCCCCGGCTGAACAACGGATTTTAAGCCTGCCGCGCGACCACGATATTGCCGCCGGTTTTCCGATATCCGCCCTGCGCCTGCCCGAACAGACACGGGTCACCCTGTTTCGGCTGGGGCTGAAACATCTGGGCGACATCACCCCGATGCCGCGCGCCAATATCACCACACGTCTGGGGCCGGAAGTTTTGCAACGGCTGGACCAGTTTTATGGTCGCCTGCCCGAACATCTGAATTTCGATCTGCCAGATCGGCCATGGCTGATCCGGCGCAGCTTTGGCGAACCGCTGGGCGATGCGGCCAATCTGGCAATTGCCGTTGAAAGCATGATCACGGAACTATGTGATAATCTGGCGCAGGAAAATCTTGGCCTGCGTCGGATCATCCTGCGCTGTGTGCGGGTTGATGGGCATACCCATACCATCACACTTGGCACAGGAAGCCCGTGCCAGTCCGCCCCGCATGTCTTGCGGTTGCTGGCGGAAAAAATGCCCGGTGTCGATACCGGTTTTGGCATCGAACAGGTGATTGTCTATGCCCCGTGGGTCGAACATGTGGCCTTTCGCCAGTCGCGCCTTGATCAGCAACAGGAAGAAACCACCGACCAGATTGCCCTTGCCCAGTTGATCGACCGGATTTCCCATCATCTCGGCCCACGCGACATGCTGTTTCATCCCGGCCACCACGCAAGCCATTTGCCTGAACGGGCTTCGGTGCGACAGGCTGTTAACGCCCGGACATATCCGGCCAGACGCACCGACATGACATTACCCAAACGCCCGGTGCGCCTGATCGACCCACCCGAACCGGTCGAAATCCTTGCGCGCGACACCAATGGCACGCCAAGCCGCCTGCGCTGGCGCAAAATGGCGGTCGATATCATCCATGCCGAGGGACCCGAACGGATTTGTCCGGAATGGTGGCAATGCCTTGATCAGGATGAATATGCCCTATCCCCCAAAACGCGGGATTATTTCCGCATCCGTGATCAGGCAGGCCGGTTGTTATGGGCCTTTCGCACCGGCACAACCGGGCAGGACATCTGGTCCATCCATGGATTGTTCGGGGACTGACATGACCGATTTCCCCCTTCCCCAAACGGCACCTGCCTATGCCGAATTACAGGTCAGCAGCAATTTTTCCTTCCTGCGCGGCGCTTCCCACGCCGAGGAACTGGTTCTTATGGCCGCGACCAAAGGATTGCATGCCATTGCGATAACCGACTGCAACACCTTGGCCGGGGTCGTGCGTGGCCACACGGCACATCAGCCCCACAGGGACCGGCTGAATTATATTGTCGGCTGTCGGCTTGATCCCGTCGATGGTCCGTCGCTGTTATGTTACCCGACGAACCGCACCGCCTATGCCCGGCTATGCCGGTTACTGACCCTTGGCAAACGCCGTGCGCCAAAGGGCGAATGCGAAATTTATCTGGCGGATATCATAAGTCACGCCGACGGATTGCTCTTCATCGCGGTCCCGCCACAAGTCCCCGATGACACCTTTCGCACGCAGTTGATCGCCCTTAAACGCCACTTATCAGGCCGTTTGTGGCTTGCCATCGGGCGGTTCATGGACGGGTTTGATAGCGAACGGCTGGCCTTTACCGAGGCGGTCGAGGCAGAACTTGCCATCCCCGCAGTTGTCACCAATGACGTTCATATGCATGTCCGGTCGCGCAAACCGTTGCAGGATGTCCTGACCTGCATCCGCCATCATTGCCGGATCGAGGATGCCGGATATCTGCTGTTTCCCAATGGTGAACGCCATATCAAAAGCCCGCAGGACATGGAGAAACTTTTCCCGACCCATCCCGAATGGCTGGCGCGCACGATTGAAATCGCCGATCAATGCCAATTCTCGTTATCCGAATTACGCTATGAATATCCCGATGAAAATGACGGATCAGGCGAAGGCACACAGGAACGCCTGACCCGCCTGACATGGGAAGGTGCGCATAAACGCTATCCCGACGGCATCCCCGACAAGGTCCGGGGATTGATCGAAGCAGAACTTAAACTGATCGACGAACTCGGCTATGCCCCCTATTTCCTGACCGTGCATGACATTGTCGCCTTTGCCAGATCGCAAAACATTCTGTGTCAGGGACGCGGATCGGCGGCCAATTCATCGGTCTGTTTCTGCCTGCATGTCACATCGGTTGACCCGGCCAAGGTGGAACTTCTTTTTTCGCGCTTCATCAGCAACGCACGGAACGAGCCGCCCGACATCGATGTTGATTTTGAACATGAACGTCGCGAAGAGGTGATCCAGCATATCTATCAACGTTATGGCCGGGACCGCGCCGGGTTGACGGCAACCGTGATTTCATACCGGTCGCGCAGTGCCATCCGCGATGTCGGCAAGGTGTTCGGCCTGCCCGAAGATACCATTGTCAAACTGACCAAAACCATCTGGGGATCGGGCAGCAAGGGGGCCCATGATGAAATGATGCGCCAGTCGGGCATTCATCCCGATGAACCGCGTCTGAAAGCCGTTCTTGATCTTGCGGGCGAACTGACCGGTTTCCCGCGTCATCTGTCGCAGCATGTTGGCGGTTTTGTCATCACCCGTGGCCCATTATGCGAATTGTCCCCGATTGCCAATGCCGCGATGGAGGACCGCACGACCATCGAATGGGACAAGGACGATATCGATGCGCTGGGCATCCTCAAGGTCGATGTTCTTGCCCTTGGAATGCTAAGCTGTATTCGCAAGGCATTCGATGAACTGCGAAACCACAAGAATATCGATCATGATCTGGCAAGCCTGCCCAAGGAAGACGGGCGTGTTTACGACATGCTGGAAAAAGCCGACAGCATCGGCACGTTTCAGGTCGAATCCCGCGCACAAATGAGCATGCTGCCGCGATTAAAACCACGCAGCATCTATGACCTGACCATTCAGGTTGCCATTGTCCGCCCCGGCCCGATCCAGGGCGGCATGGTTCACCCCTTCCTGCAACGGCGCATGGGCCGCGAAAAGGTCGATTACCCATCAAGCGAACTGGAGGCCGTTTTGAGGCGCACCTGTGGCGTGCCCCTGTTTCAGGAACAGGCCATGCAGATCGCCATTGTCGCCGCCGGTTATACCGGCGGCGAAGCCGATGAGCTGCGCCGTGCCATGGCAACCTTTCGCCGCACGGGCACGATTGGCGCGCATCGCGACAAATTCATCAATGGCATGCTGAAAAACGGATATGACGCCGAGTTTGCCGAACGGTGCTTCAAACAGATCGAAGGCTTCGCCGATTACGGTTTCCCCGAAAGCCATGCCGCCAGCTTTGCCATCCTTGCCTATGCATCATCATGGCTTAAATGCCATCATCCCGATGTGTTTTTATGCGCCCTTCTGAACGCACAACCAATGGGGTTTTATGCCCCGGCGCAACTGGTTGCGGATGCCAAGAATCATGGTGTCCGGGTACTTGAAATCGATATCAATCACAGTTTCTGGGACAATCATCTGGAACGGGAACCGGGCCGCGCCAGCGGTCATCTTTCCGTCCGGCTGGGCTTTCGCCAGATCAAGGGGTTCGGGCAGTTCGATGCCCTATCCCTGATATCAAACCGCCCGGTCGGCGGGTTTCAGGATATCTTTCTGATGGCACGCCAGACCGGGTTATCGCCCGCCGCCCTTGAAAAACTGGCTGAGGCCGATGCGTTTGGCTCCCTTGGCCTGTCCCGGCGCGAAGCATTGTGGGCGGTCCGCCGGTTTGGCAAGGGGCGCAAGGCCCCGGCGGCCCTGCCCCTGTTTGAAGCAGCCCAGAATTTCAACCACAATATGGGCGTTTCCGCCGAATTCGGGCCCGAGGCCCCGGTCAATCTGCCAATCATGGGACCAGGCGAAGAAATCATCGAGGATTACGCAAGCCTGCGGCTGTCGCTTAAGGGGCACCCGGTATCGATGCTGCGCGATGCCCTGTCCGCAGCCGGGGTTTGCAAATCGACCGATCTGGTCAATTTCAAGAATAACGAACGGATCAACCATGCCGGTCTTGCCATTGTTCGCCAGCGCCCCGGCACCTCGTCCGGCGTGGTTTTCATAACGCTTGAGGATGAAACGGGCATCACCAATCTTGTGGTTTGGAGCAAGGTGATGGAACAGTTCCGCCGCGAGGTCATGACCGCAACCGTCCTTGGCGTATCAGGCAAGCTTCAGCGTGAAGACGGTGTCACCCATATCATCGCCGATAAACTTGTCGATCTGTCGGGGATGCTGCAAAGCCTGACGGATAACACCCGAATTGCGCGCGCCAATAACACCCATCCCCGCAATCTGCGCTGGGCCACACCCGCAGCAGGACCATCCGATCAAACCGGCCCCCTTGCCCAAAACCTTGAACAGCTTGAACAACGCCACGGCAAACAGCAAAACACATCACGCCTTAAGGTCGATAGCCACGATTTCCACTAATCCCTCAAACGAAAACACCCCGGCATTTGCACCGGGGTGTTTTGCAAAAGACCGACATGATCGATCAATCTTTATCAAGGCTCTGCCATGCGTCATAGGCGGCAACAACCGTTGCCAGCTGCGCGGTATGGGCCGCGATGAAGGCATCGCCATAGATCGTTTCATCGGGATATTCAGTAATCAGGGTCAATGGCACGTCATGGCGGTCATCAACCGAAATCATGCATGGGAAACCATTGATGATCCGAAAACCGGTATCACCGGCATGAATGCGATAAAGATCAATCTGTGCCGCGTTGAATGCCAGAAGCCCCGGAATGGCCGCAAGTTTTCGGGTAACCTGATCGATAAAGTTTTCCGCCCGTTCCGACCATTCATCATGATGGCGCATGATCAGGAAAAACCCCTTTGGCAGGGTCCACATGCCAAACCCGCGCGGAACATATCCCGAAAGCGGCCGGGTCCATTCATGACAGGGATAGCCATGCAGATTGACATGCAGGCTTGCCTCGCTGATGGCACGCGCCCGAACCCGGATTTCCTTTTCATAAAGGCCATCACCGCTGCGGTATTCCATATCATCGCCAAGCGCTGTATAGCGCGCCGCGTGATGCATATGGTTCGGGTTATCGACAATCAGGCGCTGATGAAGGGCATAACCATCCGGGTTTTCCAGCGGTGAAATCGTGAAATGTGCCCCATCACGCTTCGCCAGCTCCAACGCCCCACGAAGTGCGCCCGCAACACCGGAAATCTCGTTGGGATGCTGCCCGCCACTGATCATGACTGGCAAATCCGTACCCTTGTGATAGCGCGCATTCAGAATGCGCCCGGACCGTGACATCGCGTGGAATTCTTCGCCGCTGATCCCGTCAAGCTCTGCCCGGATTTGCGCAACCGTCAACGGGCGGGTGGCGCGATCAATCTGTTGCATCTCACCCGTTGTTTCGTCCTTTGACAGGGGGCGCAATTCAACCGTGACATGGGCCTCGCCATCCCCATCACCAGCACTGGACACCTGACGGATTTCCGGGACAATCTGCCCCGGCTGCAATCCACGATCACCCAGCGGGCGGCCCGATTTGACCTGAAAATATTCCAGGAGCGAGAAATAAAAATCCTCATGCAGGGCTTCATGCAGGCTCAGAACCTCGTGGCCATGGGCGATCTTCTGATCATGCCCGGGCAGATCGACCGTGATATTCAGCTCTTCGAAATAGGGTTCCTGATCGCCCCAGTCATGATCGGCAATGGCCGTCATGGTCCGGGCAAAAAGCGCCTCATATTCGGTTTCAATCCGTTCATCGCGGACAATCTGACCATCGGCATCGGCAATCCGCACCCACCCGGTCGGCGACAGGTGGGTTTCATCAACCACATCCTGATGCACTCGGTTTGGCGCAAAGACTTCATGACGGGTTTCCGCCCCGTCTGAGCCGCGCAGGATCACATCATAGGTGCAATCACAACGATCCGATGCCTCGAACGTGATCAAGGCTGGCGCAACCAGTGCCGCCAAGGGATAGGTTTCAAGCAGGAAACGATTATCCGCCGCATTTTCATGACGCGGATAACGCACCGTGATATCGGCAATGCCCGACTTTGCCAGATCAATATCTTCAAGGAAGAAATGCAAAAGCGGCTTATAGGCACTGCGAATGCGCGCCTGGATCCCCTTCTCGGCCAACTTTGCCTCGGCTGCGGCACGGGTTTGGGCATCGTTAAACAGCCATGCCTCGATAAACTGCCCGGGGCGGGCGGCCTTGACGATTTCATCAATCAGATTTGGGAGGGTCGGCGCAAAGGTGGTGGCGAAAATCTGTGTCATTTGGACGTCCTGCCTGTGGGATCAAGGCTATCGCGCAGCCAGTCGCCCAGAAGGTTCAGGCCAAGTACGGTCAGAAGAATGGCAAGCCCGGGGAAAACCGATACCCACCAGGCATTCTGCAAATAGGTCCGCCCATCCGCTAGCATCCCGCCCCAGCTCGGAATCAGGGGATCGACACCCAGTCCAAGGAAGGTCAGGCTGCTTTCAAGCAAAATGTTGGTCGCAACATTAAGCGTCATCAGAACAATCACCGGCCCGATCAGGTTGGGCAGAAGGTGACGGAACAGGATATGAATATCGCGCACGCCAATCGCCTTGGCCGACTGGATGAATTCCCGGTCCCGCAATGATAGAACCGATCCCCGCACCAGACGGGCATATTGCACCCATTGCGCAATGATCAGCAGAATGATCATGTTGGTCAGTCCACCGCCGATAATCGCGATAAAAGTGATCGCCAGCAAAATGAACGGCAATGCCAGCTGCACATCGGCAAAGCGCATCACGATCATGTCCCAGAAACCGCGATAATATCCCGATATCAGGCCCATGATCACGCCAATGACAACCGCCCCGGCAACGGAAAGCAAACCCACCTGAAGCGATATTTTACCACCTGAAACCACACGCGCCAGAACGTCACGCCCCAGCGGATCGGTGCCAAAAATATGATCGGTATTGGTAAACGGCGCAATCAGGCGGGCCGAAAGATCAATCTTGTCCGCCCCACCGGGAAACAGCAGATCGGAAAACACGACCAGAAAACAGATGCCACCGGTCAGAACAGCACCCAGAACGAATTCAAGATTTTTAAAGCGCGCAAACCGCGCCTTGGTTGCAGTGGTCGCCATGGGGTTACTCCGTCCGGATACGTGGATCAATCAGGCCATAGGCAATGTCGACAAGCAGGTTCACCCCGACAATCATGATCGACAGAACCGTAATCACGGCCTGCAGAACCGGATAATCACGTGCACCAACGGCATCAAAAGCCAGCGTGCCCATTCCCGGCCAGTTAAACACCAGTTCGACGACAACAATCCCGCCCAGAAGATTGCCAAACTGCAAACCGAAATAGGTCACAAGCGGGATCGCACAATTGCGAAGCGCGTGTTTATAAAGAACGACCTTCTCGCTAAGCCCCTTGGCGCGTGCGACCATAATGTATTGCGACTGAAGGGTTTCCAGCATCGAGGTCCGCACAAGCCGCACATTGGTTGCGGTCAGGATCACCCCCATGGTGATCGCCGGCATGATGAAGTTCTCAATCCCCGTCATGCCACTTGGCGGCAGAAGCCGGAACGTGATTGACAGCAACAGCACCAGCATGATCGCCAGCCAGAAATTCGGGAATGACAGGCCAACCAGCGACAGGATGCGAATGACCTGATCGGGCCATTTGCCCCGCGAAATGGCCGCCTTGATCCCCAGTGGGATCGAAATCACGATGGATACGAACATCGATGCAAACGCCAGCATCAGGGTCGCGGGCAATGCATTACCAATCAGGGTGGAAACCTGCGTTCCACCAAGGAAGGATCGACCGAAATCAAGGCTGAAAAGCCCCAGCATGAAATCGGCATACTGAACAAAAAATGGCTGGTTCAAACCAAGGGATTCACGAATACGTGCAAGGTCTTCCTCGGTGATGCTGCCGGCCCCCTGGCTTAACATCAGCGCCGGGTCACCCGTCAGGCGGATGGCAAACGAGACAATCAATGTCACCGCGACGACCACGAAAATCGCCTGCAAAAGGCGTTTGATCAGAAAACCAGCCAAA
The DNA here is from genome assembly GCF_001613805.1 of Thalassospira lucentensis. Taxonomy (GTDB): domain Bacteria; phylum Pseudomonadota; class Alphaproteobacteria; order Rhodospirillales; family Thalassospiraceae; genus Thalassospira; species Thalassospira lucentensis_A. The sequence continues at coordinate 93,907 of NZ_LPVY01000013.1, read as the reverse complement.
ACACTTGTCCTTTAAAGAAATAGGCATGAAAGCCGCCCGGCATCTGTCCGGGCGGCTTTCGCTTCACATCAGTCGACAGTCACTTCCGTCAGGCGCAGACGGCTGTCGGGAACCGGGGTGAAATTCTTGACGCGCTTGGAAACCCCAAAGATCGCATTAAGGTTATAAAGCGGCATTTCCAGCGCACGATCGGCCGTGTAATGCGCAATCGACTGCAGGATTTCTTCACGTTTGGCACGATCGGTAATCGCACGCTGGGATTCCAGCAGCTTGTCGAGTTCCGGATCGCTGTCATACGGGTTCCACTTTTCGCCCGTGTGATACATGGAATAAGCGGTATTATCATAATCAAGCGTCCAGCCACCCCACGACTGCTGGAACATCGCGCCGGTTTTACCCGCCGGAATGATGTCGTTAAGCAGAACGTTGGTTTCATATGGCTTGATCGTCGCATTCAGGCCAATCACCTGAAGGTAGCTGGCAACGGCCTGAACAACTTCGTTAAAGGTTGCGTCATTGCCGCGAATGTCGATCTGGATTTTCGTGCCCGGTGCAACACCGGCTTCTTTCAGAAGCGCCTGTGCCTTGGCCGGATCATACGGCAACGGTTTCATCGACGGGTCATTGCCAAACGACAATTCACCCTGGAAACTTGCAATCGGCGATGCCTGACCACCAAGGATCGAGTCAATGATCGCCTGACGATCCACACCGTAAATCATCGCCTTACGGACTTTTTCATCCGCCGTGATGCCATTGCCGGTGTTAAAGCGAAGCGCATAAACCGTCGGGCTTACGGTGGTGACGATATCGATGTTTTCGTCTTCCTGAATGGTCGGGATCATACCAATCGGAATGGTCGGCGGAATGACAAGATCAACGTTCCCGGCCTGAAGTTCCGCAACCGCGGTCGACGGTTCACTGATGAAGCGATACTTGATGGTCGAAAGTTTCGGCGCACCGCCCCAATGATCGGCATAGGCTTCAAGAGTCAGACCAACTTTCGGCTCATAGGAAACCATTTTGAACGGACCGGTGCCGATCGGATGGGCGTTAAAATAATCTTCGCCTTTTTCCGCGATATATTTCGGCGGAACAATCATCGCACCATAACCGGCAAGCTTGGTCAGAAGCACCGGATCCGGCTGGGTCAGATGCATGTCGACGGTGTTTTCGTCAATAACTTCGACCGATTTGATCGCAGCATAGTTTGACCGCTGCGGTCCCTTTTTGCCTTCATCACCCATCAGGCGATCAAAGGTGAATTTGACCGCTTCGGCATTGAAAGCTTCGCCATTCTGGAAAGTCACGCCTTCGCGCAGATGGAAACGGATGCGCGTGCCGCCATCAAATTCTTCCCATGATGACGCAAGCCCCGGAACCAGTTTGGCATCCGGCCCGCGATAGGTCAGACCGTCATAAATATTGGTCGCAACCGACGACCAGTTGACCAGAAACGTATCGACCGGGTCCCAGCTACCGGGGTCCTGTGGTGATGAGATGGTCAAGGTGCCTTCGGCATATGCCGGCGCAGTTGCCATCAGGCCGCCCGCAAAGGCAAGAGCCATCAGCGCACTGCGCATTCCCTGTTTTTTCGTCATGTTATTTTTTCTCCGTTGTTGGTGGCTTGGCGCGAGGGGAGACAAGGCTTGCGACCCAAGGGCCGCTTAACGTGCGTCGGCCACAAAGTGACCGGGCGCAATTTCACGATGGGCAAGAATGGCCGGTTCATCACCGACCCGGCGGATCGGGCTTGGAATTTCACCATCCATCAGGATGCGGTCGCGCACGATTGTGGGATCCGCGACCGGCACGGCACTCAGAAGCCGCTGGGTATAAGGATGTGTCGGCGTTTCAAGAACCTGCTGGCGCGATCCAAGTTCGGCAACCTGACCAAGGTAAAGCACGGCGACCCGGTGGCTCATTTTTTCGACCACCGCCATGTCATGGCTGATGAACAGATAGGCAAGCCCGTGTTCTTCCTGAAGCTCCATGAACAGATTGATGATCTGCGCCTGGATCGACACATCAAGCGCCGAAAGCGCCTCGTCGGCAATGATCAGCTTGGGATTGGATGCCAAGGCGCGCGCGATGCAGATACGCTGGCGCTGACCGCCGGAAAATTCATGCGGGTAACGATTGGCATGGGCCGATGTCAGGCCGACCCGTTCCAGCAACTGGTCAACGCGTGCGGCAATCTGTTTTTCACCGTCAATCAGGCGGTGCGTGCGGATCGGCTCTGCAATCGAAAATCCGATTTTCTTGCGCGGATCAAGGGACGCAAACGGATCCTGAAAGATATACTGGATTTCCTGACGCAGGCGCTGCTGTTCACCTTTGCCCATGTCACTAAATGCGCGGCCTTCAAAACTGATATTGCCGGCCGTTGCCTTCTGCAATTGCTGGATCGTTCGGCCGATGGTCGATTTGCCCGATCCGGACTCTCCAACAAGGGCAAGCGTCTCGCCACGATAAATATCAAAACTGACATTCTCGACCGCATGCACCCGGTGGGAAACCCCGCCAAACAGGCCCTTTTTGATGTCAAAGCGCGTCACCAGATCACGCACCGACAATAACGGGGCCTCGTCGTAACGTGCTGTGTTCTGGATATGCTCCGTCCCGACCAGACGCGGCGTATCGCCATCCATCATCGTCACCGGGAACCGTTTGGGGAATGCTTCGCCCGTCATGCTGCCCAGTTTGGGCACCGCGGACAACAGGGTTTGGGTATAGGGATGGGCCGGATTGGCAAAAATATCGGCAACCGTACCTTCTTCAACCTTTTTGCCCTTCCACATGACGACAACATCATCGGCAACCTCGGCAACGACCCCCATGTCATGAGTGATGAAAATCACCGCCATGCCAAGTTCCTGTTGCAGATCGCGGATGATGGTCAAAATTTGCGCCTGAATGGTCACGTCAAGGGCCGTTGTCGGTTCATCCGCAATCAGGACCTTGGGCCGGCAGGCAAGCGCCATGGCAATCATGACGCGCTGGCGCATCCCGCCCGAAAGCTGATGGGGATACCGCCCCAGAAGTTCCTGCGCATCGGGCAGTCGCACCATATCAAGCAACCGTTTGCTTTCAACAAGCGCATCGGGCTTCGACATGCCTTCATGCAGCATCAGGGATTCCGCAATCTGATCGCCGATGGTGAAAACCGGGTTCAGCGACGTCATCGGTTCCTGAAAGATCATCGCGATGTCTTTGCCGCGAATGCGGCGCATCTGTTTTTGCGATAGCGCCAGCAAATCTTCATCGCGATCTTTTGACGTAAACCGGATGCGCCCCGATGCATAGGATGCGCCCATCATATCGGCCAGACGCATGATCGACATCGATGTCACCGACTTGCCCGATCCGGACTCTCCGACAATTGCCAATGTTCTTCCGGGTTTCACGGCAAAACTCAGATTTTCGATGACCCGGCTGTCGCCGAACTCAACGGACAAATCTTCGACGGACAGGATCGGAACAGAAACAGAATCAGTCACGCAAACATCCTCGGCAATGTAAGGCGGATGCGCGGGTGGCGCGCACCGGTCAAACCGGTGTCAGTGCTGCAAGACGTGATTGGCGCCAGATCGGGTTTCTCGTCCGGCACGGTGGGGGCCGTAGCCTTATGACGATGCGTAACGGAAAGTTGTAACGCGGTCCCTCTTAACGACGATTGCCAACAACCCTGATACCGAATTCATGGTTTTTTATTTTGTATACAAACCTCATCATTTATTCGACAAATTGTCAACGAATTGAATTTAACTAAATTCAATTCGGTTTGAATGCCCTGTCGCCGCATAATCCACCGCACAGCGCGGACGCATTAAAGGTTTGTTTCAAAACCATAATTTCGCACCGCAGCATTTCTCCTTATATCACGGGCAACCCAACACGCCTTACAACCCAAAGACGAACGCATCACAACACTTTCGTCACACGCCCCAAAGACTCCTCATGACCCGGTGTCAAACCACCCTTCCATTTGCCAAATCGGGCCAGTTTTTCGGTCATCCCTTAAGCCCCGCAAAATTGGCTCCCTTCATTTTGCCAAAACGGCTCTTTATGACGCACCAATAATATCCCAGACTGCATGCCCCTCGCCTCGCAACAAAGGTCATCAGATGCCATCCGAATATAAAAACGAATTTGGTCAGCCGGTCGGCCGCCCGGTTGAAAACTGGAAAGAATGCCCGATGCCACCACGCAGTGACATGGCGGGCCACCATGTCATTGTCAGCCCGATTGATGTAAAACGCGACGCCAGGCAGCTATTTGACGCCAACCGCGAAGCCATGGACGGATCGCGCTTTACCTATCTTTTCACGGACGCATTCACCGATTTTGACGCTTATCAGGCGTGGCTTGAAAGCATGGCCGCCACCAGCGACCCGATGCTGCACACCATCATCGACAAGGCATCCGGCACCGCAGTAGGTGTCGCCGCCTTCATGCGGATTGATACCAAATTTGGCGGCATTGAAATCGGCAATATCAACTATTCCCCGGCCCTGTCGCAAACCATCGGCGGCACAGAGGCGATGTATCTGATGATGAAACGTGCCTTTGACGAACTTGGATACCGCCGGTACGAATGGAAATGCGACGATCAGAACGCCCCGTCACGCGCCGCTGCCCTGCGATACGGCTTCACCTACGAGGGCACCTTCCGCAACCACATGGTCTATAAGGGGCGCAATCGCGACACTGCATGGTTTTCGATCACCGATCTTGAATGGCCAAGCGTCAGGGCCGCGTTCGAAGCATGGCTTGCCCCCGGCAACTTTGATGAGAGCGGCAAACAACGCAATAGTCTGCAAAGCTTCCGCAAGGTATAATCACGCGCAGGGAACAAGTGAACACAAGCAACGCGCGCATCCATGATCGCGCATAGCGGGAGGTTATGCCATGCCGTCCTTTTCCGTTTGCCTGCAAAAAAGCATGAAATACCTGATAACAAGCATCTTTCTGATCGGCGCGGCACAAATTGCACGCGCCGATATTACCCTGCCGATGCCCGCCCCGGACCAGATCAATCGGATCGAGCTTGACGGTTACGAACAGCTTGAAGAGCTTTACGAAAGCCTCGATTACACCCAGCAAAGCTGGCAGGAAGGCAAACGCGAAGTTCCGCGCCTGTTCCTGCAAACCATCCCCGAAAGATGGCGAAGTGAAATCAGCGATCAGGTCACCGTTGCCACCAAAAAACGGATTTTCTTCCGCACATTAGGGCCGCTTGCCCTGCTCGCAAACGAGGAAATCGAATTCCAGCGCGCCGCACTGGAAAAGGCCATTGCCGATGGTGACAATACCGTAATTACGGAACTTGCCACCCAGTACAGGGTCGATGGCGCCCCGGGTGACAGCACAACCATCGCCGAACTGCGCGAACGGATCAATCCGGTGCCGCCGTCACTTGTTCTGGCGCAGATGGCAATTGAAAGCGGCTGGGCCACATCGCGCTTTGCCGCCCTTGGCAATGCCCTGTTCGGCCAATGGACCTATGATGGCGAGGGCATCACCCCCGAACAGCAACGCACACATCTGGGCGATTATAAAATCGCCTCCTTCCGAACCCCGTTCGGATCGGTGCGCGCCTATCTGCTGAACCTCAACACCCATAATGCCTATGCCGATCTACGTGACATGCGCGCAAGCGATATCGCGGCAAACCGTCAGTCAACCGGCATGGAACTGGCCGAAGCCCTGATCCGCTATTCCGAACGCGGGGAAGAATATGTCAAGGAAGTCCAGGCCGTCATCCGGCAGAACGGCTTGCAGGAAGTCGACAATGCCGTCCTTGAAGGGCAATATTATCACCTGATCCCAATCGGTGCGACGGCCCAATAGGTTCGCATTCAAAAGCCGACAGCCGGTGCCGGGCTATTCCCCGACACCGGCAAAGCTGCGCATGTCAAATATGCTGTTATCCAGAAACGCATCCGGGCCGACAAACGCCCGGTCGGCGGCATCATTCACGCCCTCAACCCGCCAGTCATCATGCGGAAGCGCAACATCAAGCCCCTTGACCGCACGGCGATAAAGGTCGGGACGGTAAATGTCGGAAATAAGCGTATTGAAATCGACGCTAGCATCCACCTGCCCCCACCGCTGCATCTGTGTGCCAACCCACGCCCCCTGCGACAGCCACGGGAACGTTGCGGTATAGCGATAAAACACATGGCGATCAGGCGCCTCAATCGGATTGTCCCCGGGTTTAAGCACCGGTCGGCCAAGCAACGATGCCCGCAGAATATCAAACGATGCGCCGACGTGATTTTCACCAGACAGCAATTGCGCCAGTTCGGTGCGGTTTTCCGGCTGATCGGCCCATTCGGCCGACCGGACAAGCGCACGCACCAGTGCATCCACCGTATCGGGATTGGACTGCACCCAGTCTTCGCGCACGCCAAGAACCTTTTCCGGGCTGCGCGCCCAGATATCTTCCTTAAGCGCGACAATCACGCCATCCCCATGGAACACCGCCCGCTGGTTCCATGGCTCCCCCACGCAATAGCCATCGACCCAGCCATTGCGCAGACTGTCAAACATCCGTGGTGGCGCAATCACGCCAATATTGACGTCCTTATCGGGGTCAATACCGCCCGCCGCCATCCAGTAACGCAGTTCGTAATTATGGCTCGAATACGGGAATACGGTCGCAAAGGACATGATCGGACGACCGGCCGCCCGGTCCTCGTCGATCACCTTTTTAAGTGCCCGTGCCGAAAGCCCGCGCGGCCCATGCATCGCCGCCGGATCCGCTTCAAGCATCCGCTGATAAAGCCGGGTTGAAACCGTAATCGCATTCCCGCCGCGCCCCAGCGCCATCGGCACCGCAATGCGCTGCGACGGCATCCCGCCAAGCCCAAGCCGCGCTGCCAGCGGAATACCCGCCAGCAAATGCGCCGCGTCATAAACCCCATAAGACAGCTTGTCGCGAATGGCGGCCCAGGACATTTCCCGGATCAGGGTCAGGTCGATATTTTCTTCCTCGGCAAAGCCCTTGGCACGCGCCACGACAGGCAGGGCACAATCCACAAGTGGCACAAAGCCAAGTCGAACCTGTTTAAGGGACATGCGTTAGAACTCCAACTGAAAGGCCGTGATCACGCTTTGCGCGATTTCAGAAATTTTGCGGTTCTGTTTCATGGCATTTTTGCGCAGCAGGTTATAGGCCTCGTCCTCGCTCAGCCCCTTTTCCTGCATCAGAAGTCCTTTTGCCCGATCAATCAACTTGCGATCATTAAGCTTGGCCTTGGCTTCGTCCCGTTCCCGGCGCAACTGGTCAAACGCGTTGAAACGCGAAATGGCCATTTCGACGATGGGCCGAATACGATCCTGACGCAAGCCATCAACGACATAGGCACTGACCCCGGCCTCTACCGCCTCGCGGATCGTGTTGCTGTCGCTTTGATCGACAAACATCGCAATCGGGCGCGCAATAACACGCGATACCTGAAACATCTGTTCCAACGTATCACGGTCCGGGTTTTCAAGATCAATGATGATGATGTCGGGGGCCAACGCCTGAATGCGTTCGACCAGATTGTATGACGTGCCGATGCGGCTGACGCGGGTATAGCCACTTTCGACAAGGCCGCGCTCAACAATGGCGGCACGGTCCGGGTTTTCGTCGATCACCAGAATGCTGAAGTCTTCAAGCTTCATTTAAACCAACCCAAATCCCTGACGATCAAGGTCTCTCTCCTGTCTGTTCTTTTTCGCCCGAACCTTGATGGCCCGGTGAGAACCGGGATGCGGCACATGCCGCATCCCGGAAAGATCGTACGTTATTCCGCCGGAACCGCCTGCGCACCGGATGGCAGCGCATCGCGTTCCTGCATGGCTTTTTCGAAACGTTCCTTTTCCTCGGCCACGGTCTTTTCCGAGAAACGAACCGCAAGCGCTGCAAAGGAACAGATAATCACGGCAATGCCAAGATACATCAGGCCCTGCTGATAGGTCAGCGCCTCGGATTTGAACAGGAAGCCCGCGGCAACCGCCCCGGCATTCCCGCCCGCACCGACAATACCGGCAACCGAGCCAAGCGCCTTGCGGTTAACAAACGGAACAATCCCGAATGTTGCCCCTTCGGACATCTGCACGAAAAGCGAGAAGACCACCATCATCGAAACCGCGATGACCAGCGCATCCATCATCGAAAACGCAACAAGTGCAACACCTTCGATGAACAGCGCCAGGAACAGGAATTTGACGCGACCCGAAAGCCCGCCCTTGGCGGCAAACTTGTCGGAAAACACCCCGCCCAGCGTACGGGCAAAGATGTTCATCAAACCAAACAGACCGGCAATCAAACCGGCTGTCTGAAGGCTAAGCTCGAACCGGTCAAAGAAATAGATCGCGGCGATGTTGTTGATCGTAAGCTCGACACCGAAACACGCCCCGTAAACCAGAAACAGCGCCCAGACCCGGTAATCCTTGGCCGCGGCCAGCATGCCCTTGGTCGCACCGGCATGATCATCTTCCGGTGACAGGGCACCGCTTTTGCGCATGTCGGCATAGTTGCCATCCGGCGCATCGGTGGTGAAGAACCAGTAAAGTGCCGCAACCACCAGCATGATCACACCCGGGAAGACCATCGCCAGACGCCAGCCCATGGTTTCCGAAACGCCAAAGCCAAGCACCATGGCAAGGATCAGCGGCATGACCATCTGTGTCACACCCCCGCCAAGGTTGCCCCAGCCCGCCGTGGTCGCATTTGCGGTACCGACAACGTTCGGCGCAAACATGGTCGAGGTATGATACTGCGTGATCACGAACGATGCCCCGATCGAACCGATGGCAAGACGCGCCAGCAGGAATGTTTCGTAACTATCTGCAAGCCCGATCAGCATGACCGGCAAAGACCCCAGAACCAGCAACGCCGTATAGGTCTTGCGCGGGCCGATTTTATCGCAAAGCGGCCCGATCAGAAGGCGCACAAGAACGGTAATCGCGACAGACGCGATGATGGTATTGCCGATTTCACCCTTGGTCAGGCCAAGATCATCGCGCACAAGCGGCATCAGCGGTGCGATACCGAACCAGCCAAAGAAACACAGGAAGAACGCAAGCCAGGTCAGGTGGAAAGTCCGCATCTGAACAGTCTTGAGACTGAAGAGATTGATCCGCGGAGCCTTGTTTTTGATTTCCATAACAATGAAGCCCTTCGTTTGGGTCACTCCGAACCGGTTTCCCGGTTGTCGCGACCGACGGTTATTTCCCCAAGGGCCGCACGCTTCATCAGATGGATTCCGCTGGCGGCCCGTCATTCGTTTCGACTGCGGCTGCGCCATCGTTGCGCGCCAAAATCAAACGTCTGATCGCCCGCCATTGGACGAAGAACTGTGAGTCACCCGTCATTGGGCCTGCTTCCGTCGAAGCGGCTCACACGAAACAAGTTGTGCAAACCGCGCGCCAATTTTTTCGCAACGCGGAAATTTTCAAATAATTCCCTGAAATTCAATACAATTTATCCACCGCAACTGCACAGACGAAAAACCCGCCCTGTCTGGAAGCAGCATGTTTGCACATTTTTTAATCTCATCATTTTGTGTGTGGTTATTTTTTAAACAATCACAGGTTTCGTGCAATTCTTGCTTATCCCGTGGGCATCAAAAATCTTATTTTAAATCAGTATTTTGCAAGTTTTTCGGCGCAATCTGCAGTTCTGGCACGCAACTTGTATAGTAAGGGACAAGAGCGCGGGCAAGGTCGCCTGCTGCCACGGCAGAAATGCCAACCCCATATATAGAATCCAATGGCGGGTTCACCCGGATAACGACGTCCGTTGCGAGATTGCCTTTTTGACAGGCAGTGCGCACCGGGCGTTTTTTTTTGCCAATTCGCTTCCCGCGATCAGGAGCCAGAGACAAATGAACCACGTCCCTGCAGCACTTACCAAGAAACCCCGCCTTGTCGTCATCGGCAACGGCATGGCCGGCATGCGCACCGTCGAGGAAATCCTCGGTCGCGCCCCTGACAAATACGAAATCACCGTTTTCGGGGCCGAGCCACGCGTGAACTATAACCGCATCATGCTATCCCCGCTTCTGTCGGGCGAAAAGGAATTCAACGATATCGTCATCAATACTGCCGAATGGTATCAGGAAAACCGTATCCATCTGTTTTCCGGCGATCCGGTGGTTGAAATCGACCGCACCCGCAAGGTCGTCATTTCCAAAAGCGGCACCGAAACCGCCTATGACCAGCTTCTGCTGGCCACCGGGTCCGACCCGATCATGATCCCGGTCCCCGGCCACAAGCTTTCGGGTGTTGTCACCTTCCGCGATGTCGATGATGTCGATACCATGCTGAAAACCGCGGCAAATGGTGGCCCGGCTGTCGTCATCGGTGGTGGCCTTCTGGGTCTTGAGGCCGCCGTCGGCCTGCAGGCGCGCGGCATGTCGGTCACGGTCCTGCATCTGGCCGGTCACGTGATGGAACGTCAGCTTGATCCGTCGGCCGGTTACCTTCTCGCGCAGGAACTTGGCCGTCGGGGCATCAATGTCATTACCGAGGCCGACACCGCCGAAATCGTCGGCACCGATTGCGTAACCGGCGTCCGGCTTAAGGACGGGCGCATGATCCCGGCTGATCTGGTGGTCATGGCTGTTGGCATCCGCCCCAACGGGCGCCTTGCCGCAGACGCGGGACTGACCGTCGAACGCGGCATTGTCGTTGACGATGTCATGACCACCAGTGATCCGGATATCTTTGCCGTTGGCGAATGCGTGCAGCATCGCGGCCAGTGCTATGGCCTTGTTGCACCGCTGTTTGAAATGGCAAAATCCTGTGCCGATCATCTTGCCGAAATCGCAACCGATGGCTATGCCGGTTCGGTGACCTCGACCAAACTGAAAGTCACCGGGGTCGATGTTTTTTCCGCCGGTGATTTTTCCGGCGGTGGCGAAACCGAAGAAATCGTCTTCCGCGATGCCGGACGCGGCGTTTACAAACGCATCGTTCTAGAAGACGGCAGGATCAAGGGGGCCGTCCTTTATGGCGATACATCCGATGGCGGCTGGTATTTCCAGCTGATGAAGGATGGTCAGGACGTGACCGAACTTCGCGATACCCTCGCCTTTGGTCAGGCCTTTGCCGGGGGATCTGCCGGAAACCCTCTTGATGCCGTTGCCGCCCTGCCAGACGACGCAGAGATTTGTGGCTGCAACGGCATTTGCAAGGGAACCATCGTTTCGGCCATCACCGAAAAGGGCCTGACAACGCTTGACGAAGTCAAAGGCCACACCAAGGCATCCGCATCCTGTGGTTCATGCAGCGGCCTTGTCGAAAACCTTCTGGCGGCAACCCTTGGCGGTGATTATCAGGCGGCTGCGGTCAAACCGATCTGCACCTGTACCGATCATGACCATGACAATGTCCGCCGCCTGATCAAGGCGAAAGAACTGAAATCCATGCCAGCCGTCATGCAGGAACTGGAATGGAAATCATCGGACGGCTGCCATGTCTGCCGCCCGGCGCTGAACTATTACCTCCTCGCCGCATGGCCGGGTGAATATGTCGATCATGGTGCGTCGCGCTTCATTAACGAACGCGTTCACGCCAACATTCAGAAAGACGGCACCTATTCGGTGGTGCCCCGCATGTGGGGCGGTCTGACCAACCCGCGCGAATTGCGCGCCATTGCCGATGTCGCTGACAAATTCGATATCCCGACCGTCAAGGTCACCGGCGGGCAGCGCATTGACCTTCTGGGTGTGAAAAAGGAAGACCTGCCTGCCGTCTGGGCCGATCTGAATGCGGCCGGGATGGTTTCGGGTCATGCCTATGGCAAGTCCCTTCGCACGGTCAAAAGCTGTGTCGGACAGGAATGGTGTCGTTTTGGCACCCAGATGTCGATGAGCATGGCCGTCGACCTTGAAAAAATGACCTGGGGCTCCTGGATGCCCCACAAATTCAAGATGGCCGTATCAGGTTGCCCGCGTAACTGTGCCGAAGCCACGATCAAGGATTTCGGCGTTGTCGCAACCGATGGCGGCTGGGACCTTCATGTCGGCGGCAATGGCGGCATTCATGTGCGTGCGACCGAACTTCTGTGCAAGGTCACAACCGATCAGGAAGTAAAAGAATATTGCGGTGCCTTCATCCAGCTTTACCGCGAAGAAGCCCGCTATCTGGAACGCACCGCACCGTGGATCGAACGTGTTGGCCTGAAACATGTTCAGGAACGTGTGGTCGATGATGCCAAAAATCGCGCCGCCCTGTTTGAACGTTTCATGGAAAGCCAGAAAACGGCACAGGTTGATCCGTGGGCCGAACGCGCCAGCCAGGGCGTGGATGCGCACGAATTCAAATCCCTTTCCCTGATCGCAGCGGAGTAACGGCAATGACGGATATCGTAAACTGGGTAAATGTCGGACCGGTCGCCAATATCCCGCTTCAGGGCGCGCGCACCTTTCAGACCGAAACTGATCGCATCGCGATTTTCAGAACCCTTGATGATCAGGTCTACGCCCTTCTGGATCGTTGCCCGCACAAGAACGGGCCGCTGGCACAGGGGATCGTGCATGGCCATTTTGTCACCTGCCCGCTGCATAACATGGTCTTTTCGCTTGAAACCGGCGAGGCACAGGGCCCCGATGACGGCTGTGCGGCCAAGGTGGAACTGCGCGTCATTGACGGCACGGTCCATATCGGCCTGACGGCGGAACAAATCGGTCTGCGCCATGCGGGGTGAGGTTAAAACCACCTGTCCTTATTGCGGCGTTGGCTGCGGCCTGATCGTCTCCCCCACCCGGGACGGCTGGGCGGTCGGGGGCGACCCCGATCACCCGGCCAACCGGGGCCGGTTGTGTTCAAAGGGTGCCGCCCTGATCGATACGATCACCGCCGAGATGAAGCGCGATTTCCGCCTGCTGAAACCCGAAATCGACGGCAAAACCGTCGACTGGCCAACGGCCACACAGGAAACCGCGGATCGCCTGCGCGCAACCATCCAGAAACACGGCCCGAAATCGGTGGCGTTCTATGTTTCCGGTCAGTTATTGACCGAGGACTATTATATCGCCAACAAGCTGATCAAGGGCTTCATCGGGTCGCCGCATATCGATACCAATTCCCGGCTTTGCATGGCATCAACCGTGGTCGGGCACAAACGTGCCTTTGGCGCCGATGTCGTACCGGGATGTTACGAAGACCTGGAAATTGCCGATCTGGTCATCCTGACCGGATCGAACCTGGCATGGTGCCATCCGGTCCTGAACCAGCGTTTGCGCGCAGCCAGGGAAAAGCACGGCACCAAGATCGTCGTGATCGACCCGCGCAAAACCGCAAGCTGCGACACCGCCGATCTGCACCTGCCAATCAAACCGGGCAGCGACGTTGCCCTGTTCAACGGCTTGCTGGCATGGCTTGACCAGAACGGTCATTGCGATCTTCAATATGTCGCCCGCCATGTCAGCGGCTATGAAACCGCCATCGCCGAGGCACGCGCGGACTGCCCCGATATCGAGAGTACAGCCAAAAAATGCGGCCTCGATTATCCTTCCGAGATCAGCGCGTACGCCGATCATGACGGCTCGGGTCTGGGGAAACTGGAAACGTTCTTTAACTGGTTTGCCGCCTTTGACCGCACGGTCACCGTGTTTTCGCAAGGTGTCAACCAGTCCAGCAGCGGCTCTGACAAGGTCAATGCGATCATCAATACCCATCTGGCGACCGGACGGGTCGGCAAACCGGGATCAAGCCCGTTTTCCGTCACTGGCCAACCCAATGCCATGGGTGGGCGCGAGGTTGGTGGCCTTGCCAACCAGCTTGCCGCCCATATGGACCCGAACGATGTTAACGACGTTGACCGCGTCCGCCGGTTCTGGAAATCCGATATTCTGGAACCGGGCGAGGGATACAAGGCGGTCGATATGTTCCGCGCCATCGAACGCGGTGAAATCAAGGCCGTCTGGGTCATGGCAACCAATCCCGCCGTCAGCCTGCCCGATGCGGACCGCGTCCGTCTTGCCCTGTCGCGTTGCCCGCTGGTGATCGTATCGGACACGGTGAATGACACCGACACGCTGCGTTATGCCCACATCAAACTGCCCGCCGCCGGGTGGGCTGAAAAATCCGGCACGGTTACCAATTCCGAACGCCGCATTTCCCGTCAACGTCCGTTCCGCGAACTACAGGGCGACGCCAAACCCGACTGGTGGATCATGACTCAGGTCGCACGCGCCATGGGCTATGGCAAGGCGTTCAAATACCGCGATCCTGCCGATATTTTCGCCGAACATGCCGCCCTGTCGGAATTTGAAAATGACGGCATGCGCGCCTTTGATATCGGCCAGTGGCACAAGGCAAAGAAATCGACCTATGATGCCATGGAACCGTTCCAATGGCCGGCATCGCGCAAACATCAACCCGCTGGCGGCGCCGAACGCCTGTACGGCAATGGCATTTTCACCACCTCAAACGGGCGGGCCCGTATGCTGGCGGTTGCGCATAAACTCCCCATGTCGCAACCGGGCAAGGAATTCCCGCTGATCGCCAATAGCGGCCGGTATCGCGACCAATGGCACACCATGACCCGTACGGGCACCGCCGCGCGCCTTTCAGCCCATCGGCCCGAACCGCTGCTCGAAGTCAATATCCTTGATGCCAAGCGTTACAAGCTGACCGATGGCGGCCTTGCCCGGATCAAAAGCAAACGCGGCACCGCCCTGATGCGGGTATCCGTATCAGACGCCCAGATGCCCGGCGAAGTCTTCATGCCGATGCACTGGAACGATGTTTATTCATCGGCGGGCGGTATCGGGCGTTTGCCAACCGCGCATGTTGATCCCTTTTCCGGGCAACCGGAAACCAAACATATCCCGGTTTCCATCGAACCGTTTGAACCGCTGTGGCAGGGATTGCTGTTTTCCAACACGCCGGTTGATCTTTCAGACCTGCCCTATTGGGTGGCGGCAACTGGCCCCGGCTGCATGATCTACGAAATCGCCGGTGACAGGCCCTGCCTGTTCAAATCCATGCTACCGATGGCGGCCAACAATATTGGTGATGAAAACGCCATCGAGCACATCATCGAATATAACGACGGCAAAAAAGGCGTTCATCGCTATGCACGCCTGAATGGCGACCGTATCACCGGCGCACTTTTTGTCGGCCCGGATCGCCCCGCCCTTGGCCGCGACTGGATATCGGCACTGCTGGGCAATGATGCGATCAGCGGGCCGGAACGCAATGCCCTGCTTGCCGGGCGCATGCCCGATGCCGGGGCCATCAATGATCGTTTGATCTGTTCGTGCTTCTCGGTCGGGCTGGCGGCCATCACACGCGCCATCCATGACCAGAATGCGGTCAGCACCGCCGATATCGGTCGCCTGTTGCAAGCCGGAACCGGATGCGGCTCCTGCCTGCCCGAACTCAAGGAGATTCTTGATGACGCATTACCGCGCGCCGCAGAATAAGCAGCAGTATAAAACGGCCAAGCCCGAAAACCTGTATGGCCCTGAAACGGAAAACCGGGAAACCTTCCCCTTCTTTCCGGCCTTTGTCCATGTCACCGGCAAAAAGGTCGTCGTGCTGGGCGGGGGTGAGGTCGCGGCGGGCAAACTCCGCCTTTTACTGCGCAGTCAGGCCGATATTACCGTCATCGCCCCGGAACTGTGCACCGACATCGCAACGATGGTCGATACCGGCGCGATCCGTTGGGAAGCAACCCCGTTTGTCGATACCATGCTAAATGGCGCGGTGATGATCTTTGACGCCGCCGATGACATGCACATGACCCGCCGGGTCAAGATCGCGGCCAAACGGCGCAACATCCTTTTGAATGTCGTCGACAAGACCGAACATTGCGATTTCATCGTCCCTGCAATCCTTGACCGGGCACCGGTGATGGTCACGATCTCGACGGGCGGCTGCGCCCCGGCACTGGCCCGCATCATCCGCCAACGGCTTGAAACCACCCTGCCGGCCTCAATGTCACAATTGGCAAGCCTCGCCCGCAGCGCCCGCCGTCGCGTTGCCGCCCACCTGCCCGACAATGTCGCAAGACAACGGTTCTGGACGCATTTTTTCCAGAACGGTTTGCAGGACACCCATCTGACGCAAAGCACCCCGCAGGACCTTGACGCCGCTCTGACCCGCTTCGTCCCCGAAGGCAGTTCCGCCACCGTCCCGGGCGGTCAGATCCTGCATGCGGATGTCATGGCTGACAATGCCTTTGACCTTGCCCATGGCATTGCACGCGCGATTGAAACATCCGACATCATCTTCCACATGCCCGGCATCGCCGCCGACATTCTGGGCCTTGCCCGCCGCGACGCCACCGTAATCGAACTCGAAAGCAGCGGCGATGACGGAAACATCGATGACGACGCCCGCGAACGCCTGAAACACCAGGCCGCCTTTTTCGCCCGCCAAGGCAGCAATATCACCTGCCTTTATCGTAATTAGGCCGCATGTAACCGTTCCAGATACCCCGGCATCGCATCACGCACCGATCCCATCAGGATATCGGCCAGCCGCCGCACGATATCGCTTGGCTCGCTCTCAGAACCCAAAAGGTTAAGGTCAAGCGACGGCAGGGCCGGAAGCCCCCCATCAATGACACGAAGATTGGCGGGCAATCCGATCGGTGTCCGCACCATGACGCCAAGCCCGGCCGCGGTTGCCGCCCACAACCCGCCAAGACTGGGACTGACGAACGCCATCCGCCACGCAACCCCGGCCCGATCAAGCGCCGTTGTCGCGCAATCGCGTAACAGGCAGGGAGGCTCGAACGCAACAAGCGGCAGGGGATCACCGCCTAAAGTCATCTGCCGCCCCCCTACATCATCCGGGGCCAGAAACGCGCCCCCGTCTTGCCCCGCTGCCGTGATCCAGCACATCGGGACTTCGGCAATACGGGCAATATAGGGTGCGGATGCTCTATCCATCCCCGGCTGCCCCCATGTCAGCGCCAGATCAATCTGCCCCTTTTCGATCCGCTCGATCAAATCGGCATTACGGCCAACCCGTGCCTCGATCCGCACTTTGGGATGGGCGCGGGCAAACTGCCCCAAAATGGCGGGCAAAAGCGCTTCACCAAAATCTTCCTGCAAACCCAGCCTGACCCAGCCCTCAAGGTCCGCACCATGCAGGGCGGTTGCCGCCTCGTCATTCAGGTCAAGCAAACGGCGCGCATAAGACAGCATGGTTTGCCCGGCATCCGTCAGCGCCAGATTACGCCCCGCTTTGCGAAAGATCGCCGTGCCAGCCTGTTCTTCAAGCTTTTTCATCTGCGCGCTGACCGCCGATGTCGAACGGCCCAGACGATCCGCCGCACGCGCATAACTGCCAAGGTCCATGCCCGTCACGAAACTGCGTAGCACATCAAGATCAAAATTTACGCGCCGCATCTCTCAATCCTGTTTTTCCGGACTATTAATTCAAAATAATCTGATTTTCAGGATTAAATTGCGCTGCGATAAGGAACACGTCAAGTCCTTCCGCCACATGATCCAAAGAGGCCCATCATGCCCTTCACCCGTATCTCGCTTCGCAAAGGCAAATCAGCCGAATATCTGCGCGCCGTTTCCGATGCGCTGCATCAGGCCCTGACGGAAACCTTTCACGTCCCCAAAGATGACCGGTTTCAGGTCATTCATCAGCATGACGCTGCCGAACTCGACTTTGACCCGAATTACCTTTCTGGCCTGCGCAGTGACGATTTCATCCTGTTTGCCATTACCGCAGGCAAGCCGCGCGACACGGCAACAAAACGGAATTTCTACAAACGCCTGACCGACCTGTTGGCGCAAAAAGCCGATATACGCCCCGCCGACGTCATGATCGTGATCACCACCACCGCCTACGAGGACTGGTCATTCGGGAACGGCGTAATGGCAACCGATATCGCCCAATCCTGATCTTCACGGTTTGAAATCCCGAACGGAACGGAGGCCAAAAATGCCCAAAGAAAATCCGCTGGGCGGACAGCACCATCGCGCGCCCGAACATATGACAATTCGTCGCGCCAACACTAATATCAGCGCTGTGCCAGACGGCATTTCGACCGGCCCGTTTAAGGTAGAGCCCCTTTTGCAAAGCTCCATTGACGGCGAAAATACAGCCATGCGCGCAATTGTCGGCCCCGGTGTCATCACACACTGGCACAGCCATCCGCGCGGACAACTGCTTTATGTCCTCTCGGGAAAGGGGCGTGCCTGTGTTGAGGGCGGCGAAATCGTCGATCTTCATCCCGGCGACAGCATCTGGTTCGCTCCTCATGAACGCCACTGGCACGGCGCCACCGATGACATGACTTTCAGCTATCTCAGCATTCAGGCAATCGCGGACGGCGCATCTGTCCACTGGTTTGATCCGGTTACCGTCAAGGAGTACGCATCATGATCGCCATGCAATACAGCTTCACCCTGCCTGCCGATTACGACATGACCATCATTGATCGCCGTATCTCGGAAAAAGGCCCGATGCTGGACGGTTTCGCGCATCTGAAATTCAAAGCCTACCTATCGGCACGAAAATCAGATACCGCCACAGGCAATCAGGAAAACCTGTATGCACCGTTCTACGTCTGGAACGATCCACAGGGCATCAGCAACTTTCTCTGCGGCCCCGGTTTCACCGGTCTTACCCAATCCTTTGGCCGCCCATCGGCCAAGACATGGATCGTCTGGGATTGCGATCTGGAGGCAGATTTCAAAAATGCCCGCTTCGCCAGCCGCATGACATCGGCAATCGCGCCCGGCACCAATCTTGAGTCACTTCGCACTATCATCGGAAAATCGACGCCCCCCGTGCAAAAGAATCTGGCCGGTATTGTCACCGGTTTTGATCCGACATGCTGGACACGCGTTGATTTTCGCCTGTGGTTTGATCTGCCTGCCCCGGAAACAGTCGGCAACGCGACGATCTATTCCATCGGCCATATGTCGCTCGGCCAAGATCAAACCTGACGCGTTAAAAACCGCGCAAGCCCGTCCATCGCCCTGTGAATGCGGTCTTCCGATACCGCATAACAGGCGCGGATATGGCCTGCCCCCTCTGGCCCGAATGCATCGCCGGGCGCAAGGCCGATACCCTCGGATAGCAAAAGATCCTTGGCAAAGGAAAGCGTATCCTCAACCCCATCAACCCGGAAAAACGCATAAAACGCGCCGTCTGCTTCGGGCAGGTGGATGCGGTTCATGTCGCGCAAACGTTCGATGATTGCTGCACGTGCACGGCTATATCTGGCGCGAGAGCCCGCAACAAATTCCTCGCCCTGTTCAAGGGCGACAATGCCTGCCTGCTGAATGAACCCAGCCGGACAGGACACATTGAATTCCATCAGCTTTTCAAGTTTACTGCCAACCCCCTTGGGTGCAGTGATCCAGCCCAGACGCCAGCCTGTCATTGCCCAGCTTTTGGAAAAGCTGTTGATCACCATGATCCGCGTATCGTCGCTGACATAAGGCACAAATGACGGTGCTACGTCCGATCCGTCATAGATCAGGCGCGCATAAACCTCATCCGCGATCAACCAAATGCCCCGTTCAGAGGCAAACTCGACCAGCTTTTTCTGATCCTCGGCGGGCATGACCCAGCCGGTCGGATTATTCGGCGAATTGATCAGTATGGCGCGCGTATCGGGCGCACAGGCGGCAATGAATTCATCGATATCAAGCTGCCAGCCGTCATTCCCGGACCGCAACGGCACGGTTGTCACCTGCGCGCCCAGAACCTTTGGCATCGCAACGATGTTGGGCCAGATCGGGGCTGTGGTCACCATCCTGTCGCCCGCCTTCAGGATCGACTGCATCGCAATCATCAGGGCATTTAACCCCGATACCGTCACGGTGATGTTTTCACGGTCCAGTGCCGTGCCATAAAGTCGATTGCCATAAACCGCCAGCGCATCGCGAAGTGGTGTGATACCCCGGTTGGGCTGATAGAAAGTATCGCCCGCCTCAAGGGCCGCAATCGCCGCCTTGCGAATGAATTCCGGGGTCGGCTGATCGGGTTCACCAAACCATAGCGGCACGATATTTTCGCGCCCCATGCCCAGATGGGCAACCTCGCGGATCAGCGACGCGCCAATGTCACGCACGTCATGTCGAATGCCGTTTGCGGTAAACGGGGAAACAGGCAGGCTATCTGAAACGGACATCTGGGGCGCACCGATAAGGGATCAAAGGTTTTCCAACCGATAGCCAATCCCGTTTTCAACGCCCCGTCAATCGGACAATTTTCAACCGGCATCATCACGCGTGCATGATTTCCCCAAAGACCGTGATAGGATTATGATGCGCCTGCAATGATTTAACCGGAAACCAAAATGTTTGATGCCCGTCTGCGTCCCCTGATCGACAAACCGCTCAATGCCGTCGCCCGCCAGCTATCAGGAAGCGGCATTACACCGAACATGGTCACCGGCCTTGGTTTTGCCTTTGGTCTTCTGGCTGCCGCCGCACTCGCCTTCCGGCTTGATCACATCGCGCTTGGCCTGATTATACTCAGCCGCATCATGGATGGTCTTGACGGCGCCGTTGCCCGCCATACCCAGCCCCGGTCCCGCCATGCCGGATCAAAATCACAGGAAAGCGACCTTGGCGGCTATTACGATATTGTCGCCGATTTCCTGTTTTATGCTGGCATCATTCTCGCCTTTGCCATCGGACGGCCGGAGCATGCCCTTATGGCGGCATTCCTGATTTTCTGTTTTGTCGGCACCGGATCAAGTTTTCTGGCCTATGCGATCATCGCGGCCAAAACCGGCCGCAACCATGAAACACAGGGCAAGAAAAGCTTCTATTACCTGACCGGCATTACAGAAGGCAGCGAAACCATCCTGGTCCTTGTGCTAATATGCGTTTTTCCGCAATGGTTTAATCAGATTGCCGGGATTTTCGGGGCGTTATGTCTACTGACGACGGTGGGCCGCGTAATGCAGGCACGTCGGGACTTCGGATAAGGCAAACACCCCGCGTTCGGGAAACTTGAAGTCGTGATCGGCGCGCGCCATATCAAACAGTCTGATAACACAAACAATAATCTTCTTTTTCAACCGGTTCGGCAAAATATGAACAAGCACGAAGATCGCGCATCAAGACCGGTAAAGAAGCCCGGATTGTCCATCCGTTTTTGTGCCATCGCCGCGGCTGCGATGATGCTGTTTGGCTGCGGGGAAAGCGGCCCGATTAAAATCGGTTTCATTGCCGGTATTTCCGGTGACGGTGCCGATACCGGAATTGCGGCACTTCATGCGCTTGAGCTTGCCGTCGAACAGGTAAACCAGCAAGGCGGCATTCACGGTCGCAAACTTGAAATCATCGCACGCGACGATCAGAAAAATCCCGAAACGGCAAAGGCTGCGGTTCGCGAATTCAAGGAACTTGGCGTGACCGCCATTATCGGACCAATCATAAGCTCGGTCGGCATGGCAATGCTGCCGGTGGTCAACGAACTTGATATCGTGACCATTTCACCGACCGCTTCCGCTGCAGAATTCACCGGCCTTCGCGATAACTTTTTCCGCATGAATTCAACCACGCGGGAAAATGCCGATGCCTATGCCAGACGCAATATCGATAAGGGGCGCATGCGCATTTCCCTTGCCCTGGACGGTGAAAACGAAGCCTTCACCGAAAGCTGGTACCGTGAATTCCTGCTGACCTTTGACAAGCTCGGCGGTCGGGTTGTCTCGAAAGTCTGGTTCAACACCGCCGATACCACCAAACCGGATGTCGCCCGGCAACTTCTGGCCGATAATCCCGATGCGATCATCTTTGTTGCCAACGGTGTCGACAGTGCCGAACTGGCAAAGGAAATCCGCAAAACAGATCAAGATATTCCGCTTTCGACCGCCGAATGGGCCGGAACAGAGCAATTGATCACCCTTGGCGGGGACGCTGTCGAAGGCATGGAACTGCTGCAAACCTATGATCGTTATGCCACCAATCCGCGCTATCAGAAATTTGTCGCCGATTACCGTCAGAAATTCAATGAACAGCCCGGCTACACCAGTGTCCTGGCCTATGACGCAATGACGGTCCTGACCGCCGCCATGGAAACCCGGGCCCCCGATCAACCGCTTTCCGATGCGCTTGTGACCCTGCCACCGCAACAGGGCCTGCATCAGGAATTGATGTTTGATCAGTTCGGCGATGGAAAACGCAATGCCTATTTCGTGAAGATCAAAAACGGGCAGTTCATTCTGGAATAGAATATTACTTAGTTTTCAATGATGCATGCCTTTTCAGAGGCTTCCCATGAAAAGGCATACAAAGCTTCAAAAGGCTCAAATTACATTAGTTCTACGGCATCTCCCAAAATCGTCAGGCTTTAAAATTAAAGGCCCGCACGCAAGAGAGGCTCGACCTGGTCCCGATACACTGCAAGCCTCCCGTCACTGAAATAGCCCACAGCACATTCCAGAACGGTATCGCGCTGCAACTCCTTGTCCTCGCCATCGCTTTCGGCATCGACCTGGTTATCATTGGTCGCAGACTTGCCAATAGGCGTAACATATATATCGCGTTCGCAACTTGCCGCATCCATTGATGCCAGAACCTTGCGCGGGTCACGACGGCGTGGCGGCAACGCGTGCTCCAGATCGACTTCGCGTTCGAACGGCTCGGCATCCTGAAGTTTGACTTCGATATCCGGAATGACGCCGTTACCCTGAACGATATGGTTTTCCGGCGTTGTGTAATACCCGGTCGTGATTTTAAGCCCGCCGCCCGACGTCAAGGGCATGATGCGCTGCATTGACCCTTTGCCGAATGACTGTTCACCAATGATAACGCCTCGCCCGTTTTCACGAAGAGCCGCTGCCATCAGTTCAGCCCCGGATGCCGACCCGCGATCCAGCAGGATCGCCATGGGCACACCATCGAAATAATCACTGCTGTCAGCTTCATAACTGCGCAGCTTGCGTTCACCCCGTCCTTCGGTCGCGACAATCAGACCGTCGCTCAGGAACTGATCGGCAATGTCTGCGGCACTGTCAAGTAAACCGCCCGGGTTGCGGCGCAAATCGACAATGATCCCACGCGGGTTCCCGATCTGGTCTTCCAGCATTTCAAGATATTCGCGTGTCTGATCAAGTGTGCTTGCATCAAAACGCGATACCCGAACATAGGCGAGATCATTATCAATGATTGACGCTGTCACAGACGGGACCTCGATCCGGGCACGTTTGACGGTAACATCAAAATTTTCCTGCTTGCGCTGGATTGTCAGTGTCACGGGGTCACCAATCCGCCCGCGCATCAGACGAACGGCCTCTGCAATCGGCTCGCCCTTCATATCATGACCATCGATATGAGTAATCCGGTCGTTGGGCTGCAACCCGGCCCGTGCGGCAGGCGTATCGTCAATCGGCGATACGATACGGATCAGTTTGTCTTCGTCCTGTGAAATAACGATCCCGACACCGGCAAAACTTCCTTCGGTGCTTTCCTGTAAACGGCGGAACATCTCGTCTGTCATATAAGCACTATGCGGATCAAGGTCGTGCAGACTTTCATCGAGCGCCGCCCCGACGATAGCGGATGGCGTGTTATCTTCTGCTTCGAGTTCCGGCAAACTTGCAATCGCCCGCTCGACAAAGGCAGGGCGATCAATGTTTTCGACATAAGTGTCAGAGAGAACCTGCACGGCTTCGACAAACAGCTTGTCTGCACGGTCATACTGATCACTGGTTGCACTATCTGCGACATAATCGCGATAGGCATCCAGAAATAGCTGTTCATCATCGCTTGGCCAAACCGGACCGGCACATGCCACCAACCTGGTCCCGGCAAATGAAATCACCACTGCAAGTAAGATTGGCAATATTCCTTTGCGCAGCACGGCCATACTCCTGTGTTTTCTCATTCTTTTATATCGTGTCCCGATTACCGGTTTGGCAGTTTAGCCTGCCAAACCCTGAATGGCGACCCCGCAACCACCTCTCGATCCGATTTATATCGGAACCAGTATGTATTATTGCCAGTACTGCAGTGCAACGTTTGCGGATTGAAAGCAATAATACACGACGAATGTCTGAGAAGAATTTGTCACTTTCTGACGGAAACGGACTCGATCTTGCTCGCGCATCTGATTATGCTGTGCTGCAAGAACAACGTCCCGTAACGAGGGCGATACCGAGCGGGCGCCTCACAATTCAGGGAGACGTCTTTTTCCATGAGCGATTACACACCACCAATCCATGATCTGCGGTTTCTGATCCATAATGTGATCGGTTTGAAAATCGTTTCGGATATTCCCGCCTTTGCGGAAACCACTCCTGACCTTGTCGATGCGATCCTTGAGGAAGCAGGTAAACTGGCAGCAGGTGTGCTGGCACCGTTAAACCGCGTTGGGGATAAGGAAGGTTCCGTGCTTCAGGACGATGGAGGTGTCCGTACCCCGACTGGCTGGAAAGACGCCTATGGAAAATTCTGCGACGGTGGATGGCAAGGCATCAGCGCCCCTGAAGCTGAGGGGGGTATGGGCCTTCCCCTGCTTGTCGGAGCCGCGGTTGGCGAGCTTTGGCATTCGGCAAATATGGCATTTTCTCTTTGCCCGATGCTGACTGCTGGTGCTATCGAACTTCTATCGGCACACGGGTCTGAGCAGCAGCGCAAACTTTATCTGTCACGAATGATCTCGGGGGAATGGACCGGCACCATGAACCTGACAGAATCCCAGGCAGGTTCGGATCTTTCAAAAGTTCGCAGCTTGGCAATTCCAGCCGATGACGGTAGCTATCGCTTAACGGGACAAAAGATTTTCATCACCTATGGCGATCACGAGATGACAGATAATATTGTCCATCTTGTTCTTGCCCGAACTCCCAATGCACCTGAGGGCGTCAAAGGGATTTCACTATTTATTGTACCCAAGTTCCTTGTTAACGCGGACGGCACGACAGGTGAACGCAACGACGTGAAATGCGTATCGCTCGAACACAAGCTTGGTATTCATGGCAGCCCGACTGCTGTGCTTTCATTTGGGGATCAGGGGGGGGCCACCGGATATCTGGTCGGCGCGGAGGGACAAGGCCTCGCCTGCATGTTTACCATGATGAACAATGCGCGTCTTTCGGTTGGTCAGCAGGGTGTTGCGATCTCTGAACGTGCCTATCAGCAGGCAGTGTCTTATGCACGTGACCGCAAACAGGGTAAGTCCGCAACTACGGGGCAGGATGATACCATTATTCATCACGGTGATATTCAACGCATGCTGATTCGAATGCGGTCAACAACCGAGGCAGCACGCGCGCTATCGCTTTATGCAGCCGTTCAGCTTGATATCGCCCATCACCATGAAGACCCGGATGCCCGCGCGGCAGCACAGGTACGGGCCGACCTCCTGATCCCGATGGTCAAGGGCTGGTCAACAGATTTGGGGGTCGAAAATGCTTCCCTTGGAATTCAGGTTCACGGCGGAATGGGCTTTATTGAAGAAACCGGCGCAGCCCAACATCTGCGCGATGCGCGCATTGCGCCGATTTACGAAGGCACAAATGGCATTCAGGCGCTGGATCTGATCGGCCGGAAGCTCCTTCGTGATAATGGAGCCGCGATGCGGTCACTGATTACCGAAATGCGTATGTCTGTATCCAAGCCGCATCTTGATGACAATTTGTCTAAAGCGGCGCGAATGTTCGCCTATGCCATCGATCAACTGGAACAAACCACAAAAGATATCCTCGCCAAGTGCAAAAACTCATCTGGCCTCGCTCAGGCTATCGCCTCCCCCTACCTCCGGCAGACTTCGATTTGTGTGGCAGGTTGGTTAATGTTCCGCT
This sequence comes from Thalassospira lucentensis, assembly GCF_001613805.1. GTDB lineage: Bacteria > Pseudomonadota > Alphaproteobacteria > Rhodospirillales > Thalassospiraceae > Thalassospira > Thalassospira lucentensis_A. The sequence goes on along the minus strand of NZ_LPVY01000013.1, from coordinate 68,160 downwards.
CTTTGGAAAAACTGACTGATAGCGACATTGAAGAGGGCTTTGCCAAAGCAAAGGGCCTAAGCTGTAACTTCTTTTTGGCGCAAATCGTTCCTGAAGCCGATTTCATGGCACGGCAGATCGCCAATACGCGACACGAATTGCTGCATGAAACCGCGCCATTATTCTGACACAGCGTTGACGTTGAAATCCTCCAACCTCTTCCGGAACAGATTCTCCAGAAGAGGTTGCTTTCGCCTTTAACGGCAATCGTTTGCAGCATACTCCACCGCAATCAGCCAGCCCCGTCGCGTAACAGTGTAATTGCCGGGATTTACCCCTAATTTCCTGTTTCGGTTTTTGAACGCTTCTCTATAATCCGGCCAATGAATCGTTTAACCCGATATATGCTGAAACAGCAGTTCATCATGATGGTGTTTGTGACACTTGGCTTGCTATGTGTCATTTGGCTGTCGCAAAGCCTGCGTTTCATTGAAATGATTGTGAACCGCGGCCTTTCGGTATCGGTATTTTTGCAGCTAACATCTCTGCTGCTTCCAAGCTTTTTGGCGATTATTTTACCGATCTCGCTCTTTTTCGTTGTAGTTTTCACATATAACAAACTTATTCAGGACCGCGAGTTGATCGTTATGCGATCCGCCGGGTTAAGCCAGTGGGCTCTTGCAAAACCGACACTCATACTAGCATTGCTGACCGCCGCTTTCGGTTATTTCCTGACGCTGTTTTACCTGCCTTACAGCTACCAGCAATTCAAAGAACTGCAGTTCTCAATCCGCAACGATTTCTCATCCGTTCTGCTGCAGGAAGGCAGCTTTACCGACCTTGACGGTCTGACAGTCTATATCCGGGAAGTCGGGCAGGATAACGAGCTACTTGGCATTCTTGTCCATGACGCCAGAGATCCAAACAAACAGGCCACAATGATGGCCAAAAATGGTGCTCTCGTTCGCACGGAAAATGGTCCGCGGATCGTGTTGCTTGATGGAAACCGCCAGGAAGTCAACACAAAGGACGGCACGATGTCGATCCTCTATTTTGACCGCTATGCTGTCGATATTGCGCATAATGCAGAAGATCCGGCCCTTCGTTACAAAGAAGCGCGTGAACGAAGTGTATCCAATCTTCTAACAACCATACCGCCTGATGTTTTGCCGAATGACATTGGTTCATTTCGCGCTGAAGGACATGATCGGCTACTTTCACCGCTACACTCCATCGGCTTTGCAAGCATTGCGCTAGCAGTTCTGGTCTCAAGCAGCTTCTCTCGTAGGGGGCAGACCGGGCGCCTTTTATTTGCGATTGCAATTATGATCGTCTTCCAGGTGATCAGCATTACAATGAAGAACCTTGCTGCAAAGAATCCCGACCTTGTTCCCCTTATGTATTTGAATGCGCTTCTTCCAATCGCAGGGGGTCTCTACTGGACATTCCGCGGGCCGCAAATCCGCGCGAAGGCTGGAAGCCGGGACGAGGTTCCAACATGAGAATCTCCCCGACCCTAACCTGGTATTTCGGCAAACATGTTCTGATATCAATTCTGGGAATTCTCGCCCTTTTGATCGGATTGATCCTGATCGGCGATACAATCGAGTTGCTGCGTCGCGCGGGTGGACGCCCAGATGCGACGGTTGGTATCGTGTTTCAAATGGCAACCAGTCGAATTCCATTCATGACAGAGAAGGTCCTGCCGTTTGCTGTCTTGTTCGGATCGATGTTTTCGTTCTGGAAGCTTACTGGCAATCAGGAGCTTGTCGTCACACGTGCAGCAGGTGTTTCTGCCTGGCAATTCCTACTTCCGCCAATCATGTGCGCGATTTTGCTAGGCTCTATTCAGGTTATGGCGCTTAATCCGCTATCTTCAATTTTGCTACAAAGATACGAAACGCTCGAGGCCCGGTATCTTCAGGGCAACAGCAGTGTCATGAATCTCTCGTCAAATGGATTATGGCTGCGTCAGGGCACGCAGGACGGACAGGCCGTAATATACGCCCGCGAAGTTCGTGGGCAGGCAACAGATAGAGTTGACTTACGGAACGTCACCGTTTTCCGTTTTCAGAATGCCGATGATTTCACAACCAGAATTGATGCGCAGCGTGCAGTTCTCGAGCCCGGCACATGGCGTTTCTATGACGCATGGACCTTCCATCCGGGACGGGCTAGTGAGTTTTCATCCGAATTGATGTTGCCCACAAATCTGACCGCACGAAAAATCCAAGACAGTTTTGCGTCTCCCGAAACGATGTCGTTCTGGGACCTGAGGCCGTTTATCAACCTTCTGGAACGCGCCGGCTTCAACGCAACTCGCCATCGCATCCATTTTCACAGTTTGCTGTCGCGTCCATTGCTGCTTTGCGCAATGGTTCTGATTGCCGCTGCATTCTGTCTTAAATTTTCTCGACGTCGCCGCGCATCTGTTGTTATCGGTGGGGGGGTCGCGACCGGTTTCATTCTTTATTTTTGTACCGATGTCATTTCAGCACTTGGCGTTTCAGGTGGAATCCCGCCCGTCTTGTCGGCTTGGGCACCTGCAGGTATATCTTTGCTATTGGGAGTTTCCACCTTGCTTCATCTGGAGGACGGCTAGCTGAATGGCTCATACAGGGGGAATGATAAAAAGACTGGCAACGGGGACCATCCTGGGCTGTGCATTTGCTTTGGCCGGAACGTATTCGATTGCCGCCAAGGCACAGCAGTCCGATGAAGTGACCACTGCAAACGACGAACAGTCCAAGATTCTTTTCAGTGCGGATGAAGTTGACTATAACCGGGAACTTCAAACGGTAACAGCGCGCGGCAATGTCGAAATCTCGCGGGATGGTCGTATTTTGCTGGCCGATACCGTCAGCTATGACAGATCACAGGACGTGCTTACGGCGTCTGGCAATGTCAGTATTACCGAACCAACCGGTGAAGTGACGTTTGCAAGTCATGTCGAACTCTCGGGTGATTTCAAGGAAGGCATTGTTGAAGACATTTATGTTCTTCTTGATGAAAACACTCGAATTGCCGGTACCGGCGCGCGCAGAAGCGGCGGGAATTTTACCGAAATTGCCAAGGCGGTTTACTCTCCTTGCAAGGTTTGCGAAGACGATCCAGAAACACCACCGCTTTGGCGCATCAAAGCAGCCCGTGTTCTTCACGATGCCAAAGAAAAAACCGTGGAATACGAAGATGCTCGACTGGAATTTGCAGGAATTCCGGTTCTTTATTCGCCGTATTTCCAACATCCTGATCCAACAGTTAAACGTCAATCAGGTCTTTTGGCTCCATCTTTTGGTAGCACGAGTTATGTCGGATCGTTCTTCGAATTGCCCTATTATTGGGCTATTGATCAAAGCAAGGATTTGACCCTTCGTCCTATCTACACAACGGACGAAGGCCCGGTTCTCGCCAGTGAGTATCGCCAACGCTTTGACAGCGGTGAAATGGAAGTTGTCAGTAGTGTTACCAGTGACGATACGGACGACTTTCAGGGGCACATTGATGCAAAAGGCCGCTTTGACATCGATAAAACATGGCGGTGGGGATTTGATGCAGAACAGGCTTCTGAAAAGACCTATATGAGCCGATATGGTTTTGGCTCACCATCTGTTTTGACCTCCAACCTGTTTACCGAGGGTTTCAGAGGGGCTAGTTATAGCCGTGTCGACGGCTATTATTTCCAGGGGCTAAAAGCCGAAGATGATCGGGATACGACACCCATAATTTTACCACATGCACAATTCCACGGTCAAACGGCTCCGGCGAAATATGGCAGTTACACCACCCTTGATTTGGATGCCTTGTCACTCACCCGGGAAGAAGGGGCGGATTCTCATCGCCTTTCCGCCAAAGCAGGCTGGGCACTGCCCTATATCGGATCACTTGGGGACGTAACAAAGCTCTCGATGTCCATTCGCACCGACAATTACATGGTTTCGGATGTATCAAGAGATGGTCAACAGGATTACAACGGATATACAGGCCGAATTCTTCCATTGGCAGCCATCGACTGGAACATGCCATTTGTGAACAATCAGGGCAGCTACCATCATATTGTCAAACCGATTGTCATGGCCGCATGGTCGCCAAACGGCGGAAACCCTAACGAGATTCCGAATGAAGACTCCCAGTCATTCGAGTTTGATGACATCAATATTTTCTCACATGACCGATATAGTGGCCTTGACCGTGCAGAAGACGGTTTTAGAACCAGCTACGGCCTTGAATGGGGGGTCTACGGCGAGGAAGGAGGATATACCAGTGCCATGTTCGGCCAAAGCTATCGCGCCAACAAGGGCGATACCTTTGAAGAAGGCTCTGGCCTCGAAGATCATCTGTCGGATTATGTCGGCAGAGTAACCGTCTCTCCAAACGAATATGTCGACCTGACCTATCGCTTCAGGCTTGATAATGAAGATTTCTCGACACGCCGAAATCAGGTATCAGCAGGTTTGGGTGAAAAGGAAACGTTACGCCTTAATCTGGATTACGTTCACTTTGCAGAAGATGCGGGCAGTGAGGAGTTCGGGCAACGAGAAGAGGTTTACTTCCGTGCTGAACGACAGTTCGGTGAATTCTGGTCGGGAATGGCTTATAGTCGTTATGATCTTGATCAGAACGACCCTCTTGAATACGGTTTCGGCTTTGTTTACGAAGACGAATGCTTCGTGTTTGACGGTCAGGTCAGAAGAACGTTCTACGAAGACCAGGATCTTGGTCAGTCGGATGAGATTCTTTTCCGATTGGTATTCAAAACACTTGGCGAATTTGCGTCAGCAGCCGGATTATAAGGCAGTACAGCTTTGCATATCACTAGACTTTCCCATCTCGTCGCAGCAATTGCCGTTGTGCTTTTTACCGTTGTTTCAATTTCGACAGCGCGAGCTCAAAGCACCATAGGCGTCGCAGCCGTCGTCAACGATGCTCCGATTTCGGTGGTGGATCTGATCGAACGTATCAAGCTTGTAGCCGCCTCCTCAAACATCCCGATGAGCCCGCAGCGCAGCCAGGAAATGGCACCGCAAATCTTACAGCAGCTGATCAACGAGAAGCTGCAACTGCAGGAAGCAGAACGTCGTGGTTTTGAGGTAACCGACGCAGACATTGAACGGGCCCAAAACCTGATTGAGCAAAATTCGGGATTACCCCCCGGAGGATTGGACCAGTTTCTAGCTCAAAATGGTATCGCAACGGAAACTATCCGAAATCAAATCCGTCCGCAAATTGCATGGCAGAAACTTCTAGGATCAATGCGACGCGAAATCCAGATTTCCGATACCGAGATTGATGACAATCTTGAACGTATTCGCAGCAATCAGGGAAAACCGCGAAACAATGTTCAGGAAATTTTCCTGCCTGTCGACAATCCCCAGGACGAGACGAAAGTTTATCAAAATGCCCGCGAGGTGATCCGGGCTCTGGAACAGGGTGCCAACTTTGGTGGCCTTGCGCGGCAGTTTTCGGCAAGTTCCAGTGCGGCAAACGGTGGCAATCTTGGCTGGCTTTATTCCGGCGAAATGGCCGGAGAACTGCAGCAAGCCGTCAATCAGATGCAGCCCGGTGATGTAAGCGATCCTATCAGAACCATTCGCGGATATTACATCCTGAAATTACTTGATCGTCGTCGAGGCGATGCTAATGCTCTGACAGATGTCCGACTTGATCTTTACCAGTTGTTTGTCCCGATAGCGGCCAACACCCCGCAGGATGAGGTAAATACCAAACTCGGTATCCTGCAAAATGCCAAAGAGAACGCCGATAGCTGTCAATCACTGGCCAATGTTGCAGTTGATCTCGGATCGGAAATGAGCGGCAAGACCGGAGGCATTTCTCCAAATGACCTCGCCGGTCCGGTAAGAAATGCAGTTGCAAACCTGGACAAAGGCGGCATTTCCGACCTGATCAAGGTAGATGGTGGCGCGCTCCTTGTTATGGTCTGTGACAAAACCGAAGAAAGTACGCTTCCGGACAGGGAAAACATTCGGGAACGCCTTGAAATGGAACGCCTTGAAATTCTTGCACGCCGCAAACTGCGCGAATTGCGCCGCAATGCGTTTATCGATATCCGGATGTGATCCGGAAAGGACGCAAGCCTATGAGCGATATCAAGCCGATCGCAATGACACTGGGCGAACCGGGCGGCATTGGCCCGGAGCTTGCCATCAAGGCGTGGCTTGGCCGCGCCGACCATAATCTGCCGCCGTTTTTTATTCTGAGCCCCAAGACAATCATGGATCAAACTATCGAAAGTCTGGGACTATGGGTAAAAACCAAGGTGATAGACGAAGCCAGCCAGACAGGCCAGTTCTTCGAGGATGCCCTTCCCGTTTTGGAGATTCCAGGTAACGCTGAGGATATCAAGCCCGGGACGGCATCCAGTAAAACCGCGTCCGTTGTCATAGATAGCATTACCCATGCCGTTAACCTGACACGATCAGGATCCGCAAGTGCTGTAGTGACCAACCCGATCCAGAAGAGTGCACTTTATCAGGCGGGCTTTAAACATCCTGGTCACACAGAATTTCTGGCAGAACTTTCCGGTTCAGATGCAGTTCCGGTCATGATGCTGGCAAACAGCAAGTTGCGCGTCGTACCGATGACAATCCACATCGCCCTGTCCGAAGTTCCCAAACAACTGACAGGTGAGATGATCAAACAGTTGGTCCGCATCACAGCAAAGTCGTTGCAACGTGATTTTGGATTAAAAAAACCGAGGCTCGCGATTGCCGGATTAAACCCGCATGCAGGTGAAGACGGATCAATGGGGGATGAAGAAATCAAGGTCATGCGCCCCGCCATCATGGCATTGCGGGATGAGGGCTTCGATGTTGTTGGCCCCCTGCCCGCCGATACCATGTTCCACGCCGAAGCACGTGCAAACTACGATGTCGCTCTATGCCCCTATCACGATCAGGCTCTGATCCCCGTCAAAACGCTTGATTTCCATGGTGGTGTGAATGTCACGCTCGGATTGCCTTTCATCAGAACGTCCCCGGATCATGGAACGGCTCTTGATATTGCAGGTAAAGGCATAGCACGACCGGACAGCCTGATCGCTGCGATCAAAATGGCGGCGGACATGGCACGAAAACGAGCAGCCGGCAAAGCCGCCTCACAAGGAGCCTGACATCGTGTCAGACCAGAAAAATGAAACCGCCAACCTTGCCAATGACGGGCTCCCGCCCTTGCGCGAAGTAATTGCAACACATGGTCTGTCGGCTCAAAAGAAGTTCGGCCAGAATTTTCTTTTTGATCTCAACCTGACGGGACGGATCGCACGTGCGGCGGCACCACTTGAAGATGCCACTGTAATCGAAATTGGTCCGGGTCCGGGCGGCCTGACACGTGCCCTGCTTTATAATGGAGCCAAAAGCCTAACAGTTATCGAGCGTGATCCCCGCTGCCAGCCTGTCCTTGAACAAATCAGCAATCATTACCCCGGCGCACTTCATGTGATTGACGGTGATGCACTGGAAGTTGACGTCACCTCACTTGGTCCGGCCCCACGAAAGATTGTCGCCAACCTTCCCTACAATGTGGGCACCCAACTGTTGCTGGGCTGGCTGATGCAGATTGACCAGTTTGCCAGTCTGACTTTGATGTTCCAGAAAGAAGTTGCAGAACGTGTTGTTGCTGCCCCGAAAAGCAAAGCCTATGGCCGTCTTTCAGTCCTGTGCCAGTATCTATGTGACTGTCAGATACTGTTCGATGTCCATCGCAGTGCATTTACTCCACCGCCCAAGGTAACCTCTGCCGTCGTTCAACTACGACCGAAAACAGATCGCGGAGAAGCTGTAAATCTTGTCAGTCTGGGCAAGGTCACACAGGCAGCCTTCGGCCAAAGACGCAAAATGTTGCGCGCCAGTCTGAAGACATTGAACATGGATGTCGGGATTTTATTGGAACGTGCACAAATTACAGAGACTGCACGTGCCGAAGAATTAAGCGTGGCCGATTTCGTCCGGTTGACACGTATTCATGATGAAATGGCCGCCTGAACAGGCGGCCATTTCAGATCATCAATCTGTCAAAAGCTTTTTAACGAACCCCGGCAATTGGGATTGGCGTTCACGCTTTACGCGCTCTGCCCCGATAATATGCTGAACATCGGCAAGACAACGATCTAGGTCATCGTTGATCAGCACATAATCAAATTCTTCCCAATGGCTGATTTCGGCACCGGCTTTCGCCATACGCTTCATGATCACATCGTCAGCATCCTGCCCTCGGTCTCGAAGACGACGTTCCAGTTCGGCCGATGAGGGCGGCAAAATGAAAACAGACACAACATCATCACCGCCCTTCTCGCGTATTTGCCGTGCCCCCTGCCAATCGATATCAAACAGAACGTCATGCCCTTCCGAAAGCGCCTTTTCGACCGGGCCGCTTGGCGTGCCGTAATAATTGCCAAACACTTCGGCCCATTCCAGCAATTCGTCATCGGCAATCATATGCTTGAACGCGTCAACGGATTTGAAGAAGTAATGGATGCCCTCCTCCTCGCCCGGACGTGCCGCACGTGTTGTTGCTGAAACCGAAAGTGAAATCTGGCTATCCTTTTCCAGAAGCTGACGCGTGATTGTGGTTTTCCCGGCGCCAGAGGGCGCACAGAACACCAGCATTACACCACGACGTTTTACCTGATCAGTCATCGGGGTATCCTTATTCAACGTTCTGAACCTGCTCGCGCAGCTGATCGATAATCACCTTCAATTCCATCCCGCAATTGGTCAGTTCGATATCGTTCGCCTTGGAACACAATGTATTGGCCTCGCGATTGAACTCCTGACACTGGAAATCAAGCTTGCGGCCAATTGCTCCGCCCTTTTTGATCATGTCACGTGCAGCAACGATATGAGCCTTCAGCCGATCAATTTCCTCACGAACATCAACCTTGGTCGCAAGCAGCGCCGCTTCCTGATGAAGTCGTTCAGGGTCGAATTTACCGGCTTCCATCAACTCGTCGATCTGGCGTTTGAGCTTTGCCTTGATCGCGTCGCTTCGAACCGATGCACAGCTTTCGGCCCGCAAAACAGTTTCCTCGATACGATCGATATGACCGCGCAGCATTTCATCAAGCTTAGCGCCTTCTTCGGCGCGATGGGCTTCCATCTGATCAAGCGCCTCGCCGAAACTTTTGAGGATCGCAGCATCAAGTGTTTCACGACTGTCGTCGTCTTCCTGCTGTTCAACGGCTTCAAGAACACCGCGCACATTCATAAGATCAGCTATGGTGCCAGCCGAAAGACTGCTGGCACGGTCAAATTCCTCGGCCAGAGCAACCAGTTCGGCAAGCAGATCCCGATTGATACGATAGGCACTGCTTTCCCCGGGACGGACAACATTTAATGTTACGCCCATATTTCCCCGTTTGAACCGCTTGGAGATTGCCTCTCGAACCGTTGGTTCCAGACGTTCAAAACCACCATTCAGGCGTGTGCGAACATCCAGCCCCTTACCATTGACACTGCGCAGCTCCCAGGTCCAGCCAAAGCCTTCTGCGCCGCCGTCGGTACGTGCGAACCCGGTCATGCTTGATACGGTCATATTCTTGATCCAGTCTGAATTGTCGGTTGCCCGTTTATAACGGTTGTGCCCCGACGCGCCAAGGGATTGTCGTTTGGGGCAGATCATGAAGACAAGCTGTAATTGCCCGCATTTCATAATGCTGCCCTAATGCTGTCCCATGGTCCGCCCAAACAATCCGGAACATCGTCCAACGGGATCACGAGCAACCATGTCACTGCAATACCATGCCATCCTGATTACCGGTGCCAGCTCGGGCATCGGGGCCGCACTTGCCCGTCATTATGCCAGAACCGGGGTTACTCTTTTCATCAGCGGCCGAGATCAAACACGTCTGAAACTGGTCGAAAATGAATGCCGGGCGGCAGGCGCGAACGTTTTTGCCGACGTGCTTGACGTAACTGAGCGCGAAACGATGGCGGAATATGTCACCAAATGTGATCAGATCACACCGCTGAGCCTGATTGTCGCCAATGCCGGTATTTCGGCAGGAACCGGCAGCGAAGGCGAGGACCCCGATCAGGTACGCGATATCTTTGCAACAAATGTCGCGGGTGTTCTGAACACGATTGATCCTGCGATCACTTTCATGTCAGCACGCGGGCACGGACAGATCGCACTGGTTTCGTCGCAGGCATCATGGCGAGGGCTGCCATCCGCACCGGCCTACTGTGCCAGCAAGGCGGCGGTAAGGACCTATGGCGAAGGACTGCGCGGTGCCCTTGCCCCGTTCGGGATCAAGGTTAATGTGATTTGCCCGGGCTTTGTCAAAAGTCGCATCACCGATGCCAACGACTTCCCCATGCCATTCTTCATGCAGGCGGACAAAGCCGCAATCAAGATCGACAAAGGGCTCACGAAGAACAGAGGGATGATCGCATTCCCATGGCAGATGAATATCCTGATCGGTGTTTTGAAGATTGTGCCGCAATCGTTACTCGACCTGGCAGCATCACGCATCCCGCGCAAGGCTTCGAAAAATGAGGTACATCAAAGACTGGAGTCCCCACCCGAACATGCACAGCCCCGTCAGTAACAGGGAAGCATAACCCGTTACCTATTGGCCGTCCCGGATACGACGCCAGCGCGCGACATTGCGGTTGTGTTGGTCCAGTGTCCGGGCAAACGCATGACCACCGGTGCCATCAGCAACAAAGTAAATCTCATCAGTTTCTGCAGGATGCAGAACCGCAAATATCGCATCCCGGCCCGGATTGGTTATTGGTCCGGGAGGCAATCCCGCCGAAACATAGGTATTATAGGGGCTGTCGAATTTCAGATCAGCCCGGGTCAATGCTCGATCAAGCGGTTCATTCGGGCTGATGGCATAGGCAACCGTCGGATCGGACTGCAAACGCATGTTCATCCTGAGCCGATTGACGAATACACCTGCAACACGCGGGCGTTCGGCGGCAATACCGGTTTCCCGCTCTACGATAGACGCCAGAACAATGGCTTCATCGATGGTATCAAACGGTAGATTGGCCTCTCGCCCCGGCCATAATTGCGCCACCAGCGCATCATGAGCCGCCGCCATACGATCAATAATGCTCTGTTTCGTATCACCAAACGAGAATTGATAGGTTTCGGGTAACAGCATACCGTCGGGCGGGATGTCGGAAATTTCACCTGTCAGACCATCGACAAGATTGATACGAGCAACGATTTCGCTAGACCGCAGTCCTTCGGGGATGGTCACAAACCGCTTAACGGTATCACCGGCAGCAAGAATTTCAGCCGCCTGCTTCGGACTGACCCGTGCGGGGAAATGATATTCACCGGCACGCAACGAACGATCCAGTCCGGCAATACGTACCCCAAGCAGAAATACAAGAGGTTCCTGAATGATGTTTTCACGACGGAATATGTCCGCAATCCCGCGAACACCTGTACCCTGCGGGATGACAATATCACTGCCCTGCACCAGTTTGCTGGGCGATGTATATTGCACATAAACATACACCGCCGCCCCACCAATGGTGAGAGCGGCGGTGATGCATAAAAAGCCAAGAACAAGCAGAAAACGCTTCAAGGGGTTTCCCTCTGTCAGGTTGAATCTGCTGTCTTAAACGCCTTTGAAGACCAGCGAAGCATTGGTACCGCCAAAGCCAAACGAGTTCGACAGTGCGACATTGACTTTGCGTTTTTTTGCTTCGAGCGGAACCAGATCAATCCCGAGGCACGCTTCGGACGGATTGCGAAGGTTAAGGGTTGGCGGAACCACACCTTCATGGATAGCAAGGATCGAGAATACGGCCTCAATCGCACCTGCGGCACCAAGAAGATGACCCGTTGCCGATTTGGTCGAGGACATCGAAAGTTTCGATACCGAATCCCCGAACAGACGTTTTACCGCACCGAGTTCGATTTCATCACCCAACGGAGTCGACGTGCCATGTGCGTTCACATAATCGACGTCTTCCGGGTTGATGCCGGCATTGCGAAGAGCATTGCGCATCGAACGGAAACCGCCATTGCCATCTTCGGCCGGAGCCGTGATGTGATAAGCGTCGCCCGACATGCCATAACCGGCAACTTCGGCATAGATTTTCGCACCGCGTGCTTTGGCATGTTCATATTCTTCAAGCACCACGCAACCGGCACCCTCACCCATGACAAAACCGTCACGGCCCTGATCCCAAGGGCGCGATGCCTCGGTCGGGGTATCATTGTAACCGGTCGACAGCGCACGTGCTGCGGCAAAGCCAGCCATACCCAAACGGCAAACAGCGGCTTCGGCACCACCAGCAACCATGACGTCGGCATCACCAAGCATGATCATGCGCGATGCATCGCCAATGGCGTGTGCACCGGTTGAACATGCGGTCACGACGGCATGGTTCGGACCTTTAAGACCATGTTTGATCGAAACCTGGCCAGAAACCAGATTGATCAGGCAGGATGGAATGAAGAATGGGCTGACACGGCGGGTCTTGCCGTTATTCACCAGTTCCGTGGCTTCGGAGATCTTAGGCAGACCACCAATACCCGAACCAATCAGAACACCGGTATTTTCCTGGTCTTCGTCGGTTTCGGGTTTCCATCCGGAATCGGCCAATGCCTGATCGGCAGCGGCAACACCATAGACGATAAAATCGTCCATTTTCTTCATGTCTTTAACCGAGACATGATCTTCCGCGTTGAAAAGTCCGTCACCCACACCACGCGGCACAAGGCCTGCGATCTTGGCCGGGATATCGGACACATCGAAGGTGTCGATGCTTTTGATTCCGGATTGGCTGTCCAGCAATTTCTGCCAGGTGTTCTGTGCACCGCTGGCAAGCGGAGTAACAGCACCAATACCGGTAACAACTACGCGTCTCATCCCGCACTACGCCTTTATTTTATGAATACAGCAAAGACGAAAAGGGCGCCTGAGGATGCCCTCTGGCGCCCATGTCTCACGGCAAGATTAGCCGTTCGCCTTTTCGATGAAGTCGATCGCGTCTTTAACGGTCAGAATTTTTTCTGCTGCGTCATCAGGAATTTCGCAACCGAATTCTTCTTCAAACGCCATGACCAGTTCGACAGTGTCCAGGCTGTCGGCGCCCAGATCGTCGATGAAGCTTGCGTTTTCGGTGACCTTGTCTTCCTCGACACCGAGGTGCTCGACAACGATCTTCTTCACGCGATCTGCGACATCACTCATAGCTCAAATCCTTCAATAGGTTTTCTGTCAGTTGGTTTTGGTTGGTTCTTCGCGCCTTCCCCCTATTGAAGGAACTTGCGAGGACCGGAATCCGACAACCGCAATTGCCGGTTTCGTGATTTTGTATAGCGGCCTCTTTTAAACAGAAAAGCAAGCAACCCGCAACGGGTTAAATCATCGCCATTCCGCCATTCACATGCAAGGTCTGCCCGGTAACATAAGCTGCTTCGTCGCTTGCCAGATACAGAACCGCTGCTGCAATCTCCTTGCTTTCCCCCATGCGCCCCGCCGGAATGTTGGCCAGAAGCTTTTCTTTCTGCCCATCATCAAGCTCGTCGGTCATCGCCGTGGTAATGAACCCCGGTGCAACACAGTTAACAGTAATTCCGCGAGATGCAACTTCTTGTGCGAGCGATTTTGACCAGCCGATCATGCCAGCCTTCGCTGCAGAATAGTTGGTTTGCCCTGGATTCCCGGTCACACCAACGATCGAGGTAATATTGATAATGCGGCCATGGCGGCGCTTCATCATGCCGCGCAACGAGTTGCGCGCAAGTTTGAATGCCGCAGTCAGGTTGACATCAAGGACCGCCTGCCAGTCTTCGTCTTTCAAACGCATCGCCAGCTGATCACGGGTGATCCCGGCATTATTGACCAGAATATCAAGCTGCCCGCCAAGGGCCTCTTCTGCTTCCTTGATCAAACCGGCGACCGATTCCGGATCAGACAGGTTACCCGGAACGACGACAGCATTTTCGCCGATTTCCGCAGCAACCGCCTGAAGACGTTCAGCACGCGTACCTGAAAGAGCAACCTTTGCACCAGCCGAAGCCAGAAGTTTGGCAATATCACCGCCGATACCACCGGTCGCACCGGTTACGAGTGCGGTTTTGCCTGCAAGATCAAACATCAATCCATCCCTTTGGGTTCGTCTGTTTCGCGCAACACTTAAAGCGTGCTGAGGAAGCTTTCAATATCGGCCGGACCGTTAACAGCCGAACCGGTCAGGTCACGGTCAATACGGCGAACCATACCACTCAAAACTTTACCTGCGCCCAGCTCCACCAAATCGGTGATACCCTGCTTTTTCATATAAAGAACAGACTCACGCCAGCGCACGGTTCCGCAAACCTGCTCCACAAGGAGTTTACGAATGGTTTCCGGATCAGCAGTTTTTTCCGCAATCACGTTTGCGACAACCGGTTTACCCGGGGCATTCATCGTTACCGAAGCCAGTGCTTCGGCCATACGATCCGCAGCCGGTTGCATCAGCGGGCAATGGAAGGGTGCCGATACCGGCAGCAAAACGGCACGCTTTGCACCCTTTTCCTTGGCGATCTCGATCGCGCGTTCAACAGCCGCTTTATGACCCGATACAACGACCTGTCCGTCGGCATTGTCATTTGCAGCGGTACAAACATCGCCTTGGGCGGCTTCTTCGGCAACGGCAACGGCGTCGACATAGTTAAGCCCCAGAAGGGCTGCCATCGCGCCAACCCCGACCGGAACGGCTGCCTGCATTGCCTGCCCGCGGATTTTAAGAAGGCGGGCCGCATCAGCAATCGCAAAGGTACCGGTAGCAGCAAGGGCGGAATATTCACCCAGCGAATGCCCAGCAACCAGATCGCATTTGTCGGTCAGTTTGAAACCGCCTTCGGCTTCCAGAACGCGTGTAACCGCAAGGCTGACCGCCATTAGGGCTGGCTGCGCATTTTCAGTAAGCGTCAATTCGTTTTCAGGGCCTTCGAACATCAGGGTGCTGAGTTTCTGCGACAGCGCATCATCAACTTCCTGGAAAACTTCGCGGGCGACCGGAAATGCGTCAGCCAGTTCCTTGCCCATACCTACCGCTTGCGACCCCTGACCGGGGAAAACGAATGCGCGTGTCATTATATATAATTTACCCTTGTCTGCTTTCGTAAGGACCCGCTTCTGTCAGGCCCCTTTCCGAGCTACCCTTGATACTGCCCGCAAGCCCCGTGTCAAGAACAGACGACAATGTCATGCGACTTTCCGTAGCTTTGTTGCCCGCAAAGTAACAGACTTGCCAAACGTCGAAAACAAAACCTTGTTGCGCGGTGCAATGTAACGGTTTTGGCGATTGGCATGTGTCTCCCTATATATAATGTCGGTCGCATCCTGCAACCGGCCGCAAAAAGCACTGATTTCTGTCGATTCAGAAAAATATGTCCATGACAACGGCACCCGTTCTGGCACAGGCGATTTAAGTCAGATTTCACCAGAAGTTCCGGCGGGCATTTACGGTTGCATGCCCTGTGGAAAAGTGTATATTCCGCCGTCTCACGGCTCCTTGCCGGGATTGCCCGGCTATGCCTGCATGGCACGAGGTCATGTAAGGAAGAGATAAGCCACAAGGAGTAATAGGAGTATTATGAGCAAGTACGAGAGCGTGTTTATCGCACGTCAGGACTTCTCGACCGCACAGGTCGAAGCCCTGAATGAAAAACTCACCCAGACCGTCGAAGGTCTCGGTGGCAAAGTTGCCAAAACCGAATATTGGGGTCTGCGTTCCCTGGCATACCGTGTCAAGAAGAACCGTAAAGGCCACTATACCCTCTTCCAGATCGAAGCCGACAACGCAACGATTGCGGAATACGAGCGTCAGATGCGCCTGAACGAAGACGTTCTGCGTCAGATGACTGTCAAGGTTGAAGAGTTCGAAGAAGAACAGTCAGCCATTCTGCGTAATCGCGACGAGCGCGGTGGTCGTGGCGGTAATCGTCGCGGCGGTCCCCGTCAGCACGGCTAACAGATAGCGAGGAGAATATATTATGGCTGGACGTCGTCTGTTTTTCCGTCGCCGCAAAACCTGCCCGTTCTCGGGTGCGGATGCGCCGAAGATTGACTACAAAGATGTCAAACTGCTGCAGCGTTTCGTTTCCGAACGCGGCAAAATCGTTCCGAGCCGTATCACTGCGGTTTCGGCCAAGAAGCAGCGCGAGCTGGCGAAAGCCATCAAACGTGCACGCTTCCTGGCGCTGCTGCCTTACGCAGACCAGATCTGAGGCAGTCGGCAAGAGATCCTTTTGCGGTCTCGGGCCAGGAGTAGCTGATGTCGCGTAATACCCTAATGGCGGTCGGTGCAGGTCTGGGCAGTTCTGTCCTGTTTCTGCTGGTGTTGTCGGGTAATCCGTTGGCGCTGCTGCTCTCCTATTTCGGGCATCTGCCACTTTTCCTTATTGGATTTTGGCAAGGTCCAAAACGCCTGCTGGTTGCGGCAATTGCCGCATGCAGTGCCCTGGTTCTGCTGGGGGGACTGCTGCCTTTCACGGTCTTTATGGTCGTGTTTGCCGGACCGGCGATGTTGTTGACCCGCATGGCGCTGGTCATCCGCAAGGACGAAATCGGGAAACCGGGTTTTGTTCCGACCGGAATACTGGTCAGTGCCATGGCCGTGATGATTGCAATGGTGATGATTATCATCACCGGCAGCGTAACGGCGGAAGGTTTGGACATTCAGGAATTCATTTCGCAGTTCCTGGGCCAGATGTATTCGGAAATGGGCGTCCCAATGACGCCGGAAGTCCAGAATGTCATCGGTATGTTCCAGACATACTTCCCGGCGATTGTAGCGGTAAGCTGGCTTCTTATGCTGTTTGCCAATGCTGCGATCGCACAGGCAATTCTGGTGCGCTCCGGCCGCAATTTGCGTCCGTCGCCCGATCTGGCCTCGATGGCCTTGCCTGGCTGGTCACTGTTTGCGTTTGCCCTGGCCGGGTTTCTTATCGGTTTTGCCGATGGTTCTCTGGCCTATGTGGCGCGAAACGTCGCGGTGGTGCTGGCAGTGCCGTTCCTTTTGCAGGGATTGGCGCTGGTGCATGGGCAGGCAGCCCGTTGGCCGCAAAAACGTATGATACTGACGGTATTCTATATCGTCGCGGTTCTGTCCACGTGGTCGTTTGTCGCGATCACCGGACTTGGAATTGTAGAGCATTTAATCAGGCTGCGGGGGAAACAACCGATGACCCGTAGCAATGAGGAGGATCGGTGATGGAAGTTATTCTGCTCCAGCGGGTAGAAAAACTCGGTCAGATGGGTGACGTAGTCACCGTCAAGCCGGGCCACGCCCGCAACCGTTTGCTGCCGCAGGGCATGGCCCTTCGCGCAAACAAAGCGAACCTTGCTGCTTTCGAAGCAAAGAAAGTACAGCTGGAAGCTGACAACCTGGAACGCCGCAAAGAAGCCGAAGCGGTTGCCGAGAACATGGGTGAACTTGCTGTTACCCTCGTTCGTCAGGCATCTGACGTCGGTCAGCTTTACGGTTCGGTTACCGCTCGTGATATCTCGAACGCGGTTACCGAAGCAGGTTTCACTGTTGCCCGTACCCAGGTCGTTCTTGATCAGCCGATCAAGACCCTTGGTCTGCACCAGGTCAAAATCAACCTTCACCCGGAAGTTTCCGTTGAAGTGACCGCCAACGTCGCACGTTCCGAAGAAGATGCCGCCGAGCAGCTTCGTAAGGGCGGCGCCGTTCTGGGCACCATCGACGAAATGGAAGCTGAAGAAGCTCTAGAAGCTGCTGAAGAACTCTTCGAAGAAGACGTTCCGGCTGACATTGCTGATGAAGTTGAAGGCGAAGAAGAAGCCAACGTTTAATCGTTGCCCTTCATTCGAAGCCATTTTGGAAACGGCGTATCTGCAAGGATGCGCCGTTTTCTTATGGTTTTGTAATATATTTCAGCTTTTTATCCCTAAAGTCACCTCTGCGCTTGCGGTATACCGGCTATGAGTTATACCGATTAGCCCTTTCGGCCCAACAAGATGACTGATACCTTTTTACGTCATGACTGATCCCCAGCTAGATGCCCTGTTCGCACCCCTCGAAGAAAACCACGGTGGCAACACCGGAATGGTGCTCGAACGGACTCCGCCTCATAACTTCGAGGCCGAGGCTGCTTTGCTTGGGGCTATCCTCAATAATAACGCTGCCTACGAGCGCGTTTCAGATATCCTGCGCCCCGAACATTTCGCGGACGCCCGCCACGGTCGTATCTTTGAGGCGTGCGGCAAACTGATCGAACGCGGACAGCTTGCCAACCCGGTGACCCTGTCGGCGTTCTTCCGTCAGGACGAACATCTCGCCGAAATCGGTGGTGCGCAGTATCTGGCCGAATTGTCCAACAACCTTGTCTCGGTGATTAACGCCGGCGACTACGGTAAACTCGTCTATGACCTGTATCTGCGCCGCGAACTGATCGAAATCGGTGAAGACACCGTCAACGAAGCCTATCGCTACGAAATTGAAACTGACGCTGCCAACCAGATCGAGAAAGCCGAACAGAAGCTTTTCTCTCTGGCAACAGCGGGTGCGGCAGAATCCGGTTTCGTTGCGTTCGGCCCTGCCCTGACCAAGGCGTACGAGAATATCGAACATGCCTATAAAAACGCAGGCAAGGTTGTCGGGGTTACCACCGGTCTGCGCGATATCGACCGCAAGCTTGGTGGTCTGCATCCGTCCGACCTTCTGATCCTTGCCGGACGCCCGTCAATGGGTAAAACCGCCCTTGCAATGAACGTGGCGTTTAATGCAGCGATTGCATCGCATCAGAACCGCCGTGCCGGTACAGACATGGGTGACGAACTAAAAACCGGTGCAGTTGCAGTCTTCTCGCTCGAGATGGCGGCGGAACAGCTTGCCGGGCGACTTCTGTCCCAGGCGGCCGAAGTTTCCGGCGACAATATGCGCCGCGGTGATTTGAACGAAGACGATTTCCAGCGTCTTGTCGTTGCCACCCAGGAACTCAACACCGTTCCGCTTTACATCGACGATACGCCAGCCCTTCCGGTTTCGACCCTGCGCACACGTTGCCGTCGACTGAAACGCCAGCACGGCCTTGCGATGATCGTCGTCGATTACCTTCAGCTTCTGGCACCGCCAACCAACTTCCGCGGAGACGGTCGAGTGCAGGAAGTTTCCGAAATCACCCGTATGCTCAAAGCAATCGCCAAGGAACTCGAAGTTCCGGTCCTTGCCCTGTCGCAGCTCTCACGTGCCGTCGAACAGCGCGAAGACAAACGTCCGCAGCTTTCAGACTTGCGTGAATCGGGCTCGATCGAGCAGGACGCTGACGTCGTCATGTTCATTTATCGTGAACAATATTACCTCGAACGTGCGGAACCGGCACAACGCCCGGAAGAAGCAACCGACAAGTTCGGCGAGCGCTACTCCCAGTGGCAGGAACGTCTGAACCACGTCTACAACACCGCAGAAGTCATTGTTGCCAAACAGCGTCACGGCCCGGTGGGCAACGTGCGCCTGTTCTTTGACGGGAACTACACCAAGTTTGGCGACCTTGACCATATCGAAGAAGAATATGAATAGGCCTTGGGCCTGAACCGAAACGGACTCCACGGGGTATTGCGAATGAGCGTTCTTCCCGCCGCCGGCCGTGCTGCTGAGTGTGCCGAACTTCAGATCAATCTGAGGGCGATTGCAGATAACTACCAGATCATTAAGAAACGCTATAAAGGGCGGACTTGTGGTGCGGTTGTCAAAGCAGATGCCTATGGCCTTGGCGCACAAACCATTGTGCCGGTTCTGAAAAAGCAGGGTTGCCGTCTTTTCTTTGTCGCGCAGGCAAATGAGGCAGCAGATCTGTTTCCGTTGTTACGAGGCGGCGGTCGCATTGCTGTCCTGAACGGTGTTCTTCCCGGCGACGAAGAATTCTTTATCGAGAACGACGTCATTCCGGTTCTCAATGACCTTGGCCAGATCGAACGCTGGTCAAATCTGTGCCGCGAACATGAACGCCCGGCACCAGCCTTCATCCATCTTGATACCGGCATGAACCGTCTGGGCCTTGCCCCGCGTGAGATCGGTGAGCTGGTTGATCGCTATTCGTCTCTTTTGTACGGCTTTGAAAAGGCGGGTTACATGACCCACCCTGCAGCCGCCGACGAGGCTGAAAATCCGGTCACGGCCGAGCAGTACGAACTGTTCATGAAATGGTATCGCCGCCTGCCGCCAGCCCCACGCGGTTTCTGTAATTCTTCGGCGATTTTCCGCAATAACGATTACCATCTTGAATTCTGCCGCCCGGGATTTGCGCTTTGGGGCGGAAATCCGACCCCGGAAACCACCAACCCGATGCGACCAGTAGTCAAACTGACGGCCAAGGTGCTTCAGACTCGTCAGATCGACGCTGGCGAAGCGGTTGGTTATGGCAATACCTGGCGCGCCGAACGTGCAAGTCGCATCGCGACGATTGCGGTTGGCTATGCCGATGGCTGGCTACGTTCGCTTTCAAATGCGGGTAAAGTCCGCATCAAGGGGCATGAAGTGCCTTACGTCGGGCGGGTTTCGATGGATGCCATCAGCATCGACATCACCGATCTTCCGGGCAAGCCGTTGCAACCCGGCGACATGATTCCGCTGATTGATGACAAAATGACAGTTGACGACATCGCAAGTGCTGCGGGTACAATCGGTTATGAGGTACTGACTTCTCTTGGACATCGCTACCGGCGGGTCTATACAGAAAGCTGACTTGAATAAATCGGCCAATGCCACTGACTGGCCTGCAACAGGGGAAATAATAATTCCAATGCCGATCTTTGCGCCGGTTGGCCGTATGTTCCTTGCCTTTTTGGCCCTTGTAGGTCGCGTCACGGTCTTTGCCGGGCGTACCATTGGCCATATGGTAACACCGCCATTCTATTTCCGACTGATATTCAAACAGATGTGCGAGATCGGCTATTTCTCGTTGCCGGTCGTCGCCATGACGACCCTGTTTGCCGGGATGGTTTTGGCCCTGCAATCCTATTCAGGATTTTCACGCTTTTCTGCCGAAAGTGCGGTTGCCACGGTTGTTGTCATTTCGATGACACGTGAACTGGGCCCGGTTTTGGCGGGGCTCATGGTTGCCGGACGTGTCGGTGCGGCCATTGCTGCTGAAATCGGCACGATGCGCGTTACCGAACAGATCGATGCGCTGGTGACGCTTTCGACCAATCCGTTCAAATATCTGGTTGTGCCGCGCGTCATTGCCGGGCTGGTAACCCTGCCGGTGCTTGTTCTGATCGGTGATATCATCGGGGTGCTGGGCGGGTATCTTGTCGGGGTCAACAAGCTTGGCTTCAACGACGGGTCCTATATCCGCAATACGTTCCAGTATCTTGAACAGCTTGACGTGATTTCGGGTCTGGTGAAGGCCTCTGTATTCGGGTTCCTGATCACGCTGATGGGCTGCTATCACGGCTATCATTCACGTGGCGGCGCACAGGGTGTGGGCCAGGCAACGACCAATGCCGTGGTTTCAAGCTCCATCCTGATCCTGATTTCGAACTATATCGTCACCGAACTCTTCTTCACACGCTAAGGGCGGGATATGAGCGACACAGCCAAAATCTCGCTTCGTGATGTGCACAAGTCCTTTGGCCCGAAAAAGGTGCTGCAGGGTGTCAATCTGGATGTCGGGCCCGGCGAATCTGTTGCCATTATCGGCGGTTCGGGCACCGGCAAATCTGTCACCTTGAAATGCGTTCTGGGCCTGCTTGTTCCCGAACAGGGATCCATCAAGGTCAATGGGACGGAAATGGTTGGCGCATCGCGTTCAACCCGCGAAGACATGCTTGCCCATACCGGCATGCTGTTTCAGGGGGCAGCATTGTTTGACTCCCTGCCGGTTTGGGAAAATGTCGCCTTTGGGCTGATCGAAGGCCGCGGTATGAAACGCAAACAGGCCCGTGATATTGCGATTGCACGCCTTGCCGATGTCGGCCTTGGTTCCGAAGTCGCCAACATGTCCCCCGCGTCCCTTTCAGGGGGTATGCAAAAACGTGTCGGTCTGGCACGTGCCATTGCGACCGAGCCAGAAATCCTGTTTTTTGACGAACCGACCACCGGTATCGATCCGATCATGGGCGATGTGATCAACGACCTGATTGTCAAATGCACCCGTGAACTTGGAGCCTGCGCCATGACCATCACCCATGACATGGCAAGTGCCCGCAAGATAGCTGATCGCGTTGCCATGCTCTATCAGGGAAAAATCATCTGGGATGGTCCGGTTTCTGAAATCGACAAGGCCGATAACCCCTATTTGCAACAGTTCGTTTCGGGTGATATCGAAGGTCCGCTGGATCTTGATCTGAAGCATCTCTGATTACCGATCAAGCCCCTCGCCCGTTTCGTTCCATCCTTATGCGCGGAGCCACCAGTGGCCAAAACCCAAAGTCGTTTCATTTGCCAGAATTGCGGTGCCGAATACCGAAAATGGACCGGGCGTTGTGATGCGTGCGGTGAATGGAATTCGATTGAGGAAGAACGCATTGAAGCAGGACCAAAGGCGACCGGCGGCATCGCGACAGGGTCCAAGGGAAAGCAGCTTGATTTTGTAGCCCTTGAAGGTGAAAGCGCAAGCCCGCCCCGCATCATCACCGGCATTGCCGAACTTGATCGTGCGGTTGGTGGTGGGCTGGTGCCCGGTTCAGCCCTTCTGGTTGGCGGCGATCCGGGGATTGGTAAATCGACGATCCTGTTGCAGGCCGTTGGCGTTCTGTCAGCCAGACATAAATGCGCTTATATCTCGGGCGAGGAAGCGGTTGATCAGGTGCGCATGCGTGCCGCCCGTCTTGGACTTGAAAAATCCAAGGTCGATTTCGCCGCCGCCACCAGCCTACGCGATATTATCGCCACACTGGATCAAAGCGCGCATGAAGTCGTGGTCATCGATTCCATTCAGACAATGTATGCCGATACCCTTGATAGCGCCCCGGGTACAGTATCGCAGGTCCGCGCGTGTGCGCTTGAACTGATCCGCCTTGCCAAGCGCAAGGGATTTGCCGTGATCCTTGTTGGTCATGTCACCAAGGAAGGGCAGATTGCTGGCCCACGTGTTCTGGAACATATGGTCGATACGGTTCTTTATTTCGAAGGCGAACGCGGCCATCAGTTCCGTATTTTGCGCGCGGTCAAAAACCGTTTCGGTGCCACCGATGAAATCGGTGTGTTTGAAATGGGTGATGCGGGTCTTGTCGAAGTCCCAAACCCGTCGGCCCTTTTCCTTGCTGACCGCGAAGCGCCGGTATCGGGTACTGCCGTGTTTGCCGGGCTTGAAGGCACCCGCCCGATGCTGGTGGAAATACAGGCACTGGTCGCGCAATCGGCACTTGCCACACCGCGTCGCGCGGTTGTTGGCTGGGATTCGGCCCGTATGAACATGATCCTTGCGGTTCTTGATGCCCGTTGCGGATTACCGCTTAGCCAGTTTGACGTTTATCTGAACGTTGCGGGCGGTATGCGCGTCGGCGAGCCCGCGGCCGACCTTGCGGTGGCAGCCGCCCTGATATCGGCGGTCGCAGATGCACCTGTTCCCGCCGAAACCGTTATTGTCGGGGAAATCGGCCTTTCAGGCGAAGTCCGCCCCGTCGGTCAAATCGAATCGCGCCTGAAAGAAGCCGCCAAACTCGGCTTTGCCAATGCCTATTCGCCACGTACCGGCGCAAACGGCAAGAAGAAGATCACGATAAAGGGCCTGGACCAGCGTGAAATCGGCCATCTTCAGGATTTGGTAAATCTCTTCGGCGACGATGTCCGCGACAAGGTGCGTCCACGCGAAGGCATGTATTGATCATTGGCTGCCTTTGTGTGCGCGTGCTTGCGAACAGACTGACCAACAGGATTTACTGAATTATGGATTTCTCCAGCCTGCCCGATCTTGGTGCACGGGACGTATTCGATCTGGTGATTGTGGGCATTGTCCTGATCTCGGGTCTGTTTGCATTTTTCCGGGGCTTTATCCATGAAACCCTGTCGATGATGGGCTGGGTCGGGGCTGGTGTCTGTGCCTTGTACGGGTACCCTATTGCGCGTCCCTATGTCCGCGATCTGATCCCGTCTGAACTGATTGCCGATCTGGCAACCGGGGTTGGTCTGTTTCTGATCACCTTCCTGATCTTTTCCTTCATCAGCGGCCGGATTGGCCGTGCAGTTCAGAATTCCGGACTTGATAGCCTCGACAGCACCCTTGGCTTTGTCTTTGGTCTTTTGCGTGGCGGACTTATCGTCTGTATCGGCTTTCTGGCCCTGTCATGGCTTTTGCCAGCAACCTCGCAGCCAGACTGGGTTCGCGATGCCCGCACACGCCCGGTTCTGGAAGAAGGCGCGTTCCTGCTGATGCGCGCAATGCCCGATGAAATCTTTGACACAACGGCCGAAGAAATGGCCCGTGCGCAACGTGATGCAGAAATCAACGATCAGACATACCGTCAACTTCTGGGTCCCGAGCCAAAAGGTGCTGGACCCAAGCCCCTAAACGGGTATACAAGGCCCTCGCGCGATGATTTGGATCGTCTGATAGAGGCGACCACCAACGAGTGAGGCGACAGGGTTTCGCATGGGTGCGGCATCCTGCGCCACCGGCGAGAGAGCGGAACCCACTCATGCTGACCACCAATCCATTTGACGACGACAAGCTGCGTGAAGAATGCGGTGTTTTCGGTGTTTTCGGTTCGCCCGATGCGGCGGCCCTGACGGCCCTTGGCCTGCATGCGCTTCAGCATCGCGGACAGGAAGCCGCCGGCATCGTTTCCTATGACGGCGAAGATTTTCCGGCACACCGGGCGTCCGGTCAGGTCGGGGACATCTTCGGTTCTCAAGACGTAATCAAAAGCCTGCAGGGCCATCGTGCGATCGGCCATGTGCGCTATTCCACAGCCGGTGGCAAAGGCCTTCGCAACGTGCAGCCGCTATTTGCCGATTTCGAATTCGGCGGACTGGCAATTGCGCATAACGGTAACCTGACCAACGCGCTTGCCGTGCGTGAACGCCTGGTCAAACGTGGTTCGATTTTCCAGTCGACCTCCGATACCGAAACCTTCATTCACCTGATCGCAACCAGCCTGTACGAGAAGATCGTTGATCGTCTGATTGATGCTGTCCGTCAGGTCGAAGGCGCATACAGCCTTGTGGTCATGACTCAGAAGAAACTGATTGGTGTACGTGATCCCCTGGGTGTTCGTCCGCTGGTTTTGGGCAAGCTGAATGACAGCTACATCCTGTCTTCGGAAACGGTTGGCCTTGATATCGTTGGCGCGGAATTCATTCGCGATGTCGAACCGGGCGAGATCGTTGAAATCACCGATGATGGCCTCAAATCAATCAAACCGTTCAAACCGGTGAAATCGCGTTTCTGCATTTTCGAACATGTCTATTTCGCCCGCCCCGACAGCATTGTCGAAGGCACAAGCGTTTATGACGTGCGCAAAAATATCGGTCGCGAACTGGCACTGGAATCCGGTGTTGAAGCCGATGTGGTCGTGCCGATCCCCGATTCCGGCGTGCCTTCCGCTCTTGGCTATGCCGAGGCCAGCGGTGTTCCGTTTGAACTGGGCATCATTCGCAACCATTATGTCGGCCGGACCTTTATCGAGCCGACAGATCAGATCCGCCATCTTGGCGTGAAGCTGAAACACAACGCCAACCCCGGCAAACTCAAGGGCAAACGCGTTATTCTGGTCGACGATTCCATTGTTCGCGGCACGACCTCGACCAAGATTGTCGATCTGGTCCGTCAGGCCGGTGCTGCGGAAGTCCATATGCGCATCGCAAGCCCGCCGACCACCAATCCGTGCTTCTATGGTGTTGATACGCCATCGAAGGAAAAACTGATGGCGGCCAATCACGACATTGAAAGCATGGCAAAGATCATTGGTGTCGACAGCCTTGCCTTTGTCACCATTGATGGCCTTTATCGCGCTGCCGGTCTTCCGGGACGCGACAATGACAGTCCGGCCTTCTGCGATGCCTGCTTCACTGGTGATTACCCGATCCGTCTGGTCGATCATCAGGCCGAGAACAAGGACCGTAAACTCAGCCAACTTGTCGAAAGGCAGTCCGCATGAGTGACGCAAAGCGCCTTGAAGGCCGCGTCGCCCTGATCACAGGGGCCTCGCACGGGATCGGTCGCGCGGTTGCAAAACGTTTTGCCGCCGAAGGTGCCACTGTCATTGCGCTGGGTCGCAATGTCGGTGCGCTTGAAGAACTTGATGACGAAATCCGGGCTGACGGCGGGAAACTTGTACTGCTGCCGATGGACTTGACCATGTATGAAAAGATCGATGCCATGGGTGCATCGATTTATGAACGCTTTGGCAAGCTTGATATCGTCGTTGGCAATGCCGGACTTCTGGGTGAACTTGCCCCGGTCGGTCATATCGATACACAGGTGTTTGAAAACACGTATGCGACCAACGTCACGGCGAACTTCCGTCTGATCCGCAGTGTTGATAAACTCCTGCGTCTTTCCGATGCCGGGCGTGCAATTTTCGTGACCTCGAATGCATCGTCCAAGGGGCGTGCCTTCTGGGGCCTTTATGCTTCGACAAAGGCAGCCCTTGAAAGTCTGGTGCTGTCCTATGCCCAGGAACTCGAAGAAACGCCTGTACGCGTTAATCTGATCAATCCGGGCCGTATCCGCACCAAGATGCGTGCCGAAGCCTATCCGGGTGAAAATCCCGAAACGCTCCCGACTGCTGAAAGCATCACTGACGTGTTTGTCGATCTGGCTGCGGCTGATTGTACACGCCATGCAGAAGTCGTCGACGCCTACTGATACGGCAGCGATCGAGATTGTGAAGGCCGGACAGGTTGATTGTCCGGCCTTTTTCAATTCAGGCGGATGTTTTCGGCACAGAAATCGAGAAACGCTCGAACACGGGCCGGCAAATGCCCGCGCCCGCCGATATAAACGGCGTTAATATCGACGCCGCCACCGGGATAAAATTCGTCCAGCAAGGGTTCAAGCCTACCATACGCCAGATCGTTTTCGATATGAAACCGGGCAAGCCGCACAATACCGCCCCCGGCAACGGCCAATTGACGCGCACTTTCTGCATCCCCAACATCAAATACGCCACCCGGCATTACAGACACCTCCTGCCCGTTTACCCGAAACGGCCAGTCCGGAATAACACGCTGAAAGTTGTACCCGATCAATGTATGACCTTGCAGTGTATCTACGGTCGTTGGTCGCCCGTGTTTTTCAAAGTATGCCGGGGACGCAGCAATCACCATCCGGCATTGGCCAAGCTTGCGCGCAATCAGTCCGGATGACTGTAATGGACCACTTCGGATCGCGACATCAGCGCGTTCCTCATACAGATCCATCACCTTATCGCTGACCGTCACATCCAGCGTGATATCGGGATACTTTTCCCGAAATCGCGGTACCAGTGGCAAAAGGCGGTGCAGGCCGACCGGCACGTTGGCCGTCACGCGCAACCGTCCGCGCGGTGTCATTGCAGTTGCGGCTTCCTGTTCTGCCTCATTCAGATCGGCAATGATATCAAGTGCCCGCTCATAAAAACGCTGCCCTTCGGATGTCAAGTGCAACTTGCGGGTTGATCGATTGAACAATCGCGTTCCCAGCCGGTCTTCCAACCGGCCAACAAGCTTGCTAACGGCGGATGGTGTCATGTTGAAATCGCCCGACGCAGCCGAAAACCCGCCGCGTTCAACGACACGCACAAAGACTTCCATCTCGCCGGATCGATTGGTTTCAAGTCGAGCCATAGTGAATTCAACTCACAAATCTTCTTCTTAGAATATCCCTAGTTGAAAATGCGCCCTTTGTCCATATTCCGTCCATGAACCATTTCCAGCGACGGAGAAGACAATGGAATACAGACAATTGGGGAATTCCGGTTTGCGCGTTCCCGCACTTAGCTTTGGCGCCGGCACCTTTGGCGGTCGGGGCCCCCTGTTCGGCGCGTGGGGTACAATTGACGCCCGTGAAGCCAGCCGCATGATCGATATCAGCCTCGAAGCAGGCCTGAACATGTTCGACAGTGCCGACGTCTATTCCGATGGTGCGTCTGAACAGGTTCTGGGCGAAGCCATCAAGGGACGCCGCGACAGGATTATTCTGTCGACGAAGCTTGCCCTGCCTGTTGGCGATGGCCCGAATGACTTTGGCACCTCGCGCCACCGCCTGATCACGGCAACCGATGCCGCCCTGAAGCGGCTGGGAACCGATTATATCGACCTGCTGCAACTTCACGCCTTTGATGCCTTCACCCCGATCGAGGAAGTCCTGTCAACACTTGATGACCTCGTACGTGCCGGGAAGCTGCGCTATATCGGCGCATCGAACTTTGCCGGGTGGCAGATCATGAAGTCGCTCGCCCTGTCTGATCGCCTTGGTTACAGCCGCTATGTCGCCCATCAGGTTTACTATTCACTGGTCGGGCGCGATTACGAATGGGACCTGATGCCGCTGGCGCAGGATCAGGGACTGGGCGCACTGGTCTGGAGCCCCTTGGGATGGGGCCGGTTGACTGGCAAAATCCGCCGCGGCACATCGATACCGGATGGCAGCCGCCTGCATGAAACAGCACAATTCGGCCCGCCGGTCGAAGAAGATCATCTATATGACATTGTCGATGTGCTTGATGAACTGAGTGCCGAGACCGGCAGAACCGTCCCACAGATTGCCATCAACTGGCTGCTGCAGCGCCCCACCGTGGCGTCGGTGATTATCGGTGCCCGCAATGAACAGCAATTGCGCGACAATCTGGGTGCGGTTGGCTGGTCCCTTTCCAGCGAACAAATCGCCCGCCTTGATGCCATCAGCAAAAGGCAGCCGCCCTACCCGCATTACCCCTATTTCATCCAGGAAGGCTTCGCCCGACTGAACCCGCCCCTATTTGCATAAGGGTTATGAATACCTGCCACAGGGCCGATCATCCGACGTTGATCACAACGGATTGATCGGCTCTGACTTGTCTTTACCGACATCAACGGCTAGTCGGAATATCCGGTTTGATCATGCCATGGATACCCGATGCGATTTCTGCGCTGCCTTATCGTTTCTGCAATATTTGCCGCCACAGCACCTGCCTTCGGGGGGACTGAAGCATCACCGCTGATGCTAATGGGTGAAAGCAGCCAGTTTGTCGAACTTGATCCCCAACGGATTGCACGCAACACCCGATTTTATGACCGGCGAAATCACCCGACCGATATCAGCGCCTATCGCGGCAAGGTGGTTCTGGTCAATTTTTGGGCCAGCTGGTGCCTGCCCTGTATGGCCGAAATGCCGTCGCTTGACCGGTTGGCCAATGATCATTCCAATGATGACCTCGCCATCATTCCGATCTCGATAGACGAAGACGGATTGCTGGCTGCCATTCCCTTTTACCGCCGACTGGGCCTTGAAAACCTTGATCTTTTTGTCGACCCGAATGGCGAAACCGCCTATAGCGACCGAGATAATCCCAGGGATGCCGAATTTGCCCTTTATGGCCTGCCGATCACATATGCCCTTGATCGTGATGGCCGTATTCTTGGCTATATATCGGGACTGGTCGATTGGCGGTCAGACGATGCCGCGGATTTCATTGACCGCCTTTTGGAAGCTGCCAAATAAAAACGGGGGCATTCCTGCCCCCGTTTGATGTTTATCGATCAAGCCCTAGCGCTTTTTCTTCTTGTTGCCATAGGGGTTATCACTGCTGCGCAGATAAATGCGGATCGGAACGCCAGGCATGTCGAAATCTTCGCGAAGCCCATTGATCAGGTAACGCGTATAACTTTCGGGCAGTTCTGCCGCCTTGGAACAGTTGATAAAGAAACTTGGCGGACGCGATTTGGCCTGGGTCATATACCGCAGGCGGATACGACGCCCCGAAATGACCGGCGGCAAATGGCGTTCGGTAATGGCTTCGAGCCAGCGGTTAAGCTGCGATGTCGGAATACGGCGGCTCCAGATATCATAGATATCAAGAACGGTCGGCATCAGGCTGTCCGTGCCACGCCCGGTCAGCGCCGAGAATGTCAGGATCGGGATACCCTTGGCCTGCGCAAAGGACGTATCAAGCTTGTCACGCAGTGCCGACATCACACCGGCCTTGTCTTTGACCGCGTCCCACTTGTTCACAGCAATGATCAGCGCACGGCCTTCTTCAAGGACCATGCGTGCAATCGTCAGGTCCTGCTTATCAAGCGTATTGGTCGCATCAAGCATAATGACAACGACCTGTGCATAACGGATCACACGCAGGGTATCAGTGACTGAAAGCTTTTCAACGCGATCATCAATCTTCTTCTTGCGGCGCATCCCGGCGGTATCGACCAGACGGATCGGACGCCCTTCATAGGACCAGTCAACCGCGATGGAATCACGGGTCAAACCGGCCTGCGGCCCGGTCATGACACGGTTTTCACCCAGAAGTTGGTTCAGAAGGGTCGATTTGCCCACATTCGGACGACCTACAATCGCAAGCTGGATTTTCGAATTGTCCTTGCGAACAACTTCTTCCTCGCCTTCATCGTCTTCGTCATATTCGATTTCAAAGGACGGAAATGAACCATCATCCTCGTCCATTTCGTCATCTTCGAAATCGTCATCAATGGCGGCAAGATCGCCTTCCTGCCGTGCCTTGCGCTGCTTGTCGCGATATTCTTCCCAATGAGGGCGCATGATATCGATCAGCAATTCCATGCCAAGCCCATGCTCCGCCGAGATCGGTGCAACATCGCCAAGACCAAGACCGTAGGCCTCGTAAAGGCCGGCATCCTGATCCTTGCCCTCGTGCTTGTTAGCAATCACATAGACCGGTTTCTTGCGCTTGCGCAACCAGTCGGCAAAGTGATTGTCAAGCGGGGTCAGGCCCGCACGGGCATCAATCAGGAAAAACGCGATATCGCATTCCTCAAAGGCCATTTCGCTTTGCTGGCGCATTTTACCTTCGATGGAATCGTCAAACGCCTCTTCCAGACCAGCAGTATCGATAATGTCGAATCCCATATGGCCAAGACGCGCCTTGCCATAACGGCGATCACGCGTGACGCCCGGCTGGTCATCGACCAGCGCCAGCTTCTTGCCGACCAGACGGTTAAACAGGGTCGACTTCCCGACATTGGGGCGACCGATAATGGCTACTTTCAGCGACATCTGACTTTCAGACTCATTGTTATAAAACGGCGATGTGCGCCGAGGGGCAGTTTACCCCGTTCCGGCGCACGCGCATATCAGGCAAAAGATCGGATCTTTTGCGAAAAACTGCGTTCGACCTGTCAGCGATACGCGATTAGATCGGCATCCGCAGTCAGGAAGTAAAGACTGTCACCCGCAACAGACGGCGGCAAGGTGATAGGGCCGGAAACTTCATCCTTGCCCATGATCTCGCCACTATACGGGGAAACGGTCATGATTTCGCCCTGCTCGTTTCCAACGATCAACCGATCGCCTACGAGAACCGGACCGGTCCATACCATCGGCTCTTCCTGATCTTCGGGATCGACAAAACGAGGCAAAGCGGTCACCCATTTAACCTGTCCGGTGTCCCGACGCAAGGCAATCAGATCATTTGTGTTGGTAAGAACGAAAACATAGTCGCCAGCAACCCACGGTGATTGAATGCCACCGGCCTCCAGTTCCCAGACGCGATACCCAGTCCGCAGGTCAATCGCAACGGTCAGGCCGGCATTGCTTGTCGCAATCACCAGATTGTTGTCGATCACCGGAAGGCCACGAATATCGGCAATGGCCGACACCGCATCGGTACGCCCGGCTGATGCCAGCGCATCGGACCAGATCACCTGACCGTTTTCAACACGCAGCGCATACATTTCACCGGTGGTATAGGCAGAAATAACAACCCCCTGATCCACGGCCGGGCTCGCACCGCCGATAAAGGATGCGCCTTCTGATGCACCACGATGGGACCAAAGCGTATCACCAGTCATCGCATTCAGTGCGACAGTCTGGTTATCGACCGTCACGACAAAGACACGCCCGCCACGGACTGTCGGCGCACCGCGCATCGGGGCGGTCACCTGCGAACGCCACATGACGGTCGCACTTGGCGCATCAATCGCGATGACCTCGGCAAAGCCCGTCGTCGCGTACAAAATACCGTTTTCATAGGCAAGACCGCCCCCCAAAAGGGTGCTGTCTTCGTCCTCGTCCTTCGCCAGTTCAAGCGACCAGATACGTTTGCCGGATTTGGCACTGAAGGCACGAACAACGGCATCCGCATCAATGGTAAAGACAACTCCGCGCGCAACAATCGCCTGGTTCAGCAGAAGATTGTCATCCATCGACCCTTCGCCAATGCCAACCGACCAATCCTGTCGCAAGACGTCGTTTTCAAGACCGACATGATGCAGGGCATGGCTTGGCAGACCACCATTCTGGGGCCAGTCGACCATCGGCTCCGGTTCCGGCAGGACCACACGCTGGTCGCTTAGTGCCACATCGGGCTGAACCGTGCTTTCAAGTGACAGCACGGCAAGACGTTCACCGGGAAGCGGCGGATCTTCGGATTCACCAAGCCAGCTGGAACATGCCGAAACGGCAACCGACATGCCCATAACGCACAAAAGGGATTTAATGTTGCGTGGTCTCAAAACCATATCCTCTGATCCAGTCCCTGTGAACAGGTTGCCGCTTTCATTACGCCAATCAGGCGTCAACGGCCTTCAGAATTTCACTCGCACGTGCACGCATGCCCGACGGTGCTTCGCTGTCATCGGCGATTTCGGTCAACAGCGGCTTGGCTGCCTCGATTTCGCCGGCAGCAATATGCAACATCGCAATCATTTCACGCGCAGAGTAGTACCAGGGATTTTCCGGCACAGCGATTGGTTCAAGACGCGCAATCAAGTCTTTTGAATTTGCACCATCGGCATTGTTCATCGCGATCTGAACCACGGCAAGATCACGATAAATCTTTTCGACGTCGCTATTACCTGCGATTGCCTCAAGCTCGGCAACAGCAGAATCCTTTGCTCCGGCCCGCAGATAGACAGCAGCCTTCTGGAAATGACCAAGGGCGACAAAACCGGCATTGCCATCCGCGATGATCGCGTCAAGCGCACCAAGTGCCGCATCCTGTTTCTCTTCGCCTGCCTGTGCCAGTTCGATGGCGTTTGCCATGCGCGTACCGTTTTCGATGCGCGAATTTTCCTCGTAGCTTTTCCAGCCTTCACGTCCGGCAACACCCAGCACGATCACGGCGGCCACGCCAACGATGTATTTGCCGTATTTGCGCCACAGCGCTTCATTGCGCTCGCGCTTGAGGTCTTCTTCGACTTCCTGGAAAATATCAACCACGAAAACCGCTCCAATCCGATCAAAAGAAAGCGGGCAACCTGCCCGCTTATCAGAATTAATTCCGGCAAGGATTTAACGCGCCAGTGCGCAAGGGGTCAAGTCCGCTGGACATCCGGAACCGCCAATATCGCAATTAAATCCCGCAAGTCCGGTTTTCATGCCCCAAAGAGCCCCCGGCCACCCTGTTTTGGGTGATGTAAACACATATCGCAGGAAAGAATTGCCGCCTGAGACAGATAACGATGCCTGAAAACGAACCGGAACCATTACCGGAATGAATGTCTGTGTTCGAATAATCGGTAAAACCGGCTGAAATGTGGCCAAACTGCCTCGACATTAAAGAGGGCTTTTGGGTTGGCCAAAACGGCACGTGGATTGCATTTGTAAATTCGGGAAACGGAATTTTAATCGTCACCGGGCAAATAGTGACCGGTCGATGCACGGAGATCAGGATGAAAAGCTTGTACAAGGCGCATAGCCGTCAAGAGGCGAAACGGATGATCCGCCAGCGCATTCTGGCTGGATTATTCGCAACGCTGCTTGGCGTCGGGGTCTCTGGCTGCGACACCACCGCATCCGACGTTGCGGGTACCAATCTGTTCACAGGCGTTGAATGGTATATCGCCCTTGATGTTGTCAGCATCATCAACACCGACAAAACACTTGTCGATCACGTCGTTTCCCTCTCGACCGGCCGGGATTGCTCAACCATCCGCAAGATTGACGGCAAATCCTATTGCAAAAAGGACCCGGTTCCCGAACCTCCGCTTTATTGCTATCGCACTCTGGCCTCGGTCAGCTGCTATCGTACGCCTGATCCATATAATACCGGCGCCCAAACCGTTGATTGGCCACCGACCCGGTCACGCAGCCTGTAACCCGGGCAACCATCTGAAATTCCAACGATATTTGTAAAAACTTCGCCCCGGCAGCCTATTCAAACTTGAGGCTGCGGACAAAGCGCGTTACCGTGTCATAAGGGCGTCACAAATGCCCGAACCCGGCCTTCTGAAACTACGTCCGGAGAAAGACATGGGTACATTGTTCAATCTGGCTCAATACCGCAAAGCCAAAAGCTTTGTGCATTTCGACCGGACTGAACTGATGCAGCTCATGAATACCTATTCCAGACAGGTCGCAAGTGGTGCATGGCGTGACTACGCCATTGATCATCTTGATGGCATGGCCATGTTCTCGATTTTCCGTTCCTCGCACGAAACGGCCATCTTCACCGTCATCAAGCTTGGTGCAGATCACAAGAATGCCGGGCATTTCGTTGCACTTCACAGCGGTGAAAAAATCAAACAAAGCTCCGAAATCCAGAACGTTCTTGATGCCGTTGAAAAACGCGCCCGCAAAGTCGTCCCGCTGTTCAAATCCCGTTAAAGATCGGTCCCTCCTTTTGCCCCTTTCCATTTTTTCTTCCGCGCGCCCGTTCGCGGCATTCGCCCTTTTGTATACGGCCTGCTTGCCTTGGCATTCGCATGTCACGCGCCTCCGGCCCGCGCAGATTACACAAGCGGCTACAAGGCCTATCAGGCTGGCAATTATGAAATGGCCCGCGCGCAATGGCGCGTTGCCGCACAGGAAGACGATCCCCGTGCACAATATGCCCTTGGGCTGCTTTATTACCGTGGACTTGCCGGGCCACAGGATTACCGGCAGGCTGCCGAATGGTTTGCTCTGGCCGCGCGTGCCAATCATCCCAATGCGATCTACTATCTTGGCCTGATGTATTTCAATGGCTGGGGACTGCGCTATGACCAGTTTCGCGCAACCGAGTTCTTCAAGCGTGCTCTTCGCGCTGCACCCAGCAATTCCGATGCAGCCTTTTTGATTGGCGAACAATATTTTCACGGACGCGGGGCAGAACAAAACTATGTCGAAGCCGCCCACTATTACAGGATCGCCGCCGAAAACGGCATGCATGCTGCCCAGTTTCTATTGGGCACCATGACTGAACGCGGCTGGGGTGTTGAACCCGATTATGCCGATGCCTATTACTGGCTGCGCCGTTCAGCACTTGGCCCCCTGACCCTGCCGCCCGGTGTCGAACTTGAAATGGACCCGGCAACCGCAATCGCCAATCTGGAACCAAAGCTGCGTCTGGAAGAAATCAGACGCGTCGATGAATGGTTAAAGGAGTTGCTAGTTCCTCAAATGAAATAACCTGATAAGTGTACCGCAAAACGAAGAGCTTTATATTTCTAAAAGCATTAATTTCATCTACTTTCAGATTAAGAAAGACTTACTTATAGCTTAATTGCCGTAGGAAAGTCCAATCAGTGATCTGACTCTTCGACAAAATTCTCGGCAAGGCCGGTATTGTATTCCATGCCCTCGCGGGTCAGGACGATGCTGGCCGGGTAACCTTCACGCACCAGTCCCTTGCGCGCCAGTGCAACCCAGACCGCCGGGTTGGCAAAGCCGCTGGCATCGCGCGCGGCAACCACGAATTTCCCGACATGAACATGATCCCCATGCGCATGCGGAATACGCAAAAGGGTCGCATCACCCGTGGCTTCGTCAATCGATCCCGAATTCGGGTCCTTGGCGATAATCTGCGCCAGCACAAGCGTGCGCAGTTGCAGGTTATTGAGCTTCAGCGGATTTTTGCGTTGTACCGGCATGATGTCGTCCTGATGGTTTCAAACTGTTGGCCCACATATCTGCGAGTGCGCGCAAATATTCAAGCCCTGATTTGTTTATCACACGCCCCCTGCCAGCATTTTGCGCAATTTCCGGTCACGCTTTAAATGCCATTCGCGGCTCATCGCCTCGCCAAAGGTGCGGAACCGTTCGACATAAACAAGGTCCCATTGCCGCCCGCGCGTCGTCTTTGCCCCCTTGCCACTGTTATGCGTGGCAAGCCGGGCCTCGACATCGGTTGACCAGCCGACATAGGTGCGCGGGCGGAGAACCTCCCGCTCGCGCAACACATAGACAAAGGTGAATGACGCCATGCTAGCACCACCCTTTGCGCCGGGCATTTGGTGATATGCTGGATTTCGTTGCAGACCGTCCTGTAGCGAAAGACGACATATCAGCCCATGGTGGAGTTGAAGGCACCACCATCAAGCAGCACATTCTGTCCGACCATAAACTTTGCGTGTTCGCTGCACATGAAGGCACAGGTCGCCCCGAAATCAATCGGATCACCAAAACGCCCGGTCGGAAGACCCGCCTGCGTTTTGGTACGTGCCTCTTCTAGGCTGATATCCTCGTTCTTCGCCCGATTGGTCATCAATGCATTGATGCGATCCGTATCATGTTGGCCTGGCAAAAGGTTGTTCATGATCACGCCATCTTTGGCCACCTGGCGTGCGGTCCCGGCAACAAAGCCAGTCAACCCGGCACGTGCCGCATTCGAAAGGCCCAGATGCGGGATCGGCGATTTGACCGAACCTGACGTGATATTAACAATCCGGCCCCATTTGCGCGAAATCATGCCCGGCAAAACCGCGGTTGCCAGCAGGATCGGGGTCAGCATGTTGGACTGAACCGCCGCCTCCCATTCCTTCTGTCCCCAGTCGGACCAGACACCGGGCGGCGGACCACCGGCATTATTGACCAGAATATCGGGCATGCCTTCGGCCGCCAGAACCTTGTTGCGACCCTCTTCGGTGGTGATGTCACACGCAACCGTGGTGACTTTCACACCAAACGTATCGCGGATATATTCCGCCGTTTCGTTTAACGGCCCTTCGGAACGCGCATTCAGCGTCAGATCAACACCCGCTTCCGCCAGCTTGATCGCGCAACCACGCCCAAGTCCCTTTGATGACGCGCAGACAATCGCCTTGCGGCCCTTGATTCCCAGATCCAATGGATCCTCCCATTCTGGAGTTCTTGCAATGGCAGGAATTTAGACCGGCCTGCCAAGCGGGTCAAACCCCGTTCCAGTCCTTTCAGAATGATCGTTCAAAATGGACCGAAATAACGTCCCACATCCCGGAGACAGGCAAGCTGCGAACGGCGGACCTTCCTACTGCAAATGATTGGAACCGTTCCAGAAAAGTAACCCGAAGATATATGGCTTCATTGAAAATTACCCGGAGTTGACATAAACAGAAGACTGAACGCATAAAATAAAAAGCATAAAACTAATCAATAAGATGGGATAATCACCGGGTGCGTTCACCGGGACAGTCGGGCAAAACGTACAATGAAATCCGTTAATCTTCATGGTCTTTTGACCGCGTGGCTTGCATTACTGGTGGTTGATGGCACCAGCAATGCAGTAATCGCGCAAGATCAGGACGTGCCGAAATGGGGTTCGCATATTGACTTTGAAGGCAAGGCCGGTACCGAGCGCAGCCTTGGCGAAGGTGACATGTTCATCCCTCTTCTTCAAAACAATGACAGCATGTTATTTGCCAATTTTCGAGCACGCTTTGATGACGACAACGGCCGCGAAGGCAACTTTGGCCTTGGCATCCGCCACATGCATGAAAGCGGCTGGAATCTGGGTGGTATTGCCTATTTCGATCGGCGCGAAAGTGAATGGGGAAACTACTTCAATCAGGTAACCCTCGGTGCCGAGGCGCTTTCAACCGACTGGGATTTTCGTACCAATGCCTATGTGCCGCAGGGCAGTCGTGTTCGCAATGTGGACGCCTTGAACGAGGTCAGCCTGTCGGGCACAACCATCAGCTTCCGTGGCGGCGAAGAACGCAGCATGGCTGGCTTTGATGGCGAAATCGGTTGGCGTCTACCGGTCTATGAACCAGAAGAACCCCAGCAAATCAGACTGTTCGCCGGTGGATATCATTTCTTTGCCGACGAGGTCGCGGACATAACCGGTCCGCGACTGCGGGCTGAAATGGCATTCGACGAGGTCCCCTGGCTTTGGGACGGATCACGCTTTTCCATCGGCAGCGAATGGCAACATGACAATCCGCGCGGTTCACAAGGTTTCGTGACGGCACGCCTTCGCATTCCGTTGCAATTCTTTGGTTCAGGCCGCAAACGCCTGACACCGATGGAACGGCGCATGACTGATCCGGTGATCCGCGATATCGATATTGTCAGCCAGTCCGGTGCCTTCGGCCCGGTTGAAACCGCAACCGGAACCGCCGATGGCCAGACATTGACGGTTATTACCTCCTCATCGGTGGCCAACACAGCAGCACTGAATACTGCACTGGACACAGCAGGTGCCAACACGGTTATCATCGGTGGGACAATTGATGTAACGACCCAGGTAAATATGGTTGCCGGTCAAACGCTGGTCGGGTCCGGCAATATCACTGTCAAATCCCCTTCCGGTCGCGAAGCGATCCTGACTGTCTCTGGCGGCAAAATCGCGGCGACGGACCAAAATAGCCCCTATGCTCTGTTAATGAGAGACAATACCAAACTGATCGGAATGACCGTCAGCAATTCGGATAATGGCGGGACTGGCATTTTTGCCGTTCGCGCTGACAACACAACCGGCGTCACAATCGAAAACAGTACACTCACGGCCTTCGGTGCGGCGGGGGGCGGCGTCGGCATTGATGCGCGTAATTCAACCAATCTGGTGGTTCGCAATAACACCATATCGCCATCATCAAATACCGCTGGTGCGGTCGGAATTATCATTTCAAATTCCACCAATCCCACCATTGCCAACAATGCGTTTTCGTTTTCAACAGGCACCCTTAAAACTGTTATTTCTTCTAGTGGCGCAGGAACAACAAGCTTCAACGCTGCCTCTACCGGGAACACGACAAATGATGGCAGTTGTAACCTTTCTGGTGCAACGACAGGCTCTGTGGGCTTTAGCACCATCAACTGCCAATAGATCAAACGTTTGTTAATCGATTAAAGGCAAAACGCTTTAACCAAACACCGCATCATGCGCCGCGACATAGGCCATGGCGGCCTTTGAAACGTCACTGGCCGCCATACCGGGCTTATAGATGCCGGACCCAAGCCCAAAGCCGTCACAACCGGCCTTGGCATAGGTCGCAAAATCATCCGGCCCGACCCCGCCAACCGCATAGACGGGCATGTCTTTTGGCAATACGGCGCGCATTGCCTTGATGCCCTCCGCACCGATGATGCTGGCCGGAAAGATTTTAAGCCCGCTTGCACCGGCCCTGATCGCGGCAAAACATTCGCTCGGTGTCAGAACACCGGGCCATGATCCCATGCCAAGTTCCCTGGTTTTGGTGATGACCGCACTATCGCAATTGGGCGACACGATGAACTCGCCCCGTGCCGCCTTGACCCGTTCGACGTCATCCTCGGTCAAGACCGTACCGGCACCAATCAGAGCCTCATCACCAACTTCTGTCTTCATCGCCACAATGCTTTCAAGCGGTTCTGGCGAATTCAGCGGCACTTCGATCATCGTGATCCCGGCATCGACAAGGGCACGCGCCATTGATGCCGCCTCGTCGGGTTTCACACCGCGCAGAATGGCAATCAACCGGCGATGCGACACGGGGGTTGCCGCGTCCGTGATCTGCGAATTGACCGAAGTCGGATATGCCATTTTACACCTGCAAAACCTGAAAAAAGATACTGTTACGATATGTTTATTACGCGATAGGCACTTGCCAGACCAGCGATCGTGATCGCCTCGCCATCCACTGCATCGGCATCAAACCCATGGGCTGCCAGTGCCTTGCGATATAGTCCCGCCAGTTTGCCATCGCCGATCAATGCAATCTGGGCAATCTGGGCAATCTGGGCAATCTGGCTATCCCTGCCAAGATCACGAACCACATCGGCAATTTCCGATCCGATGACCGCACCGGAAAGGACGGAAGCCCCCGGCTGGCTTGCGGCATCGGCATTGCCGACCAATCCGCTGGCACGCACGGTAAATAACCTGTGCAGGAAGCCGGTTGGCGCACTTGCCGCCTCGCGCACGGTTTGCTCGAACACGGCATCATCCCACCGGTCATCCATCGAATGCCGCAGGATCGATTGCTTTGACAGCAGGGCAAAGACCTCGCCCGTCATATAGGTTTTAAATCCGCGGATCGCACCGCCGGAAACCCGCGCCCATTTCGAATGGGTGCCGGGCAAACAGACCCAGCCATCAAATGCCGGGTGGGCCGCCATGAACCCGACAAGCTGGGTTTCCTCGCCGCGCATCACATCGGGATCATCAACCTGTTTAAGGCCCGGCAAGATCGCAACATCAATCCGCGGATCGGAAATATCGGGCCGAACAGCCCCCGATGCCAGTTCTTCGGGGCGCACCGGCACGGAACAATAAGGCGCTTCAAGCCACCCCTGCTTTGCCCCGGCCATGCCGCAGATAACAACCTGCACCCGCACAGTCGCGTCACGCGGCAACCACCGATCAATCAGGCCAATCAACACACCCTCGAAACTAAGCGCATCATCGGCGGCAATGGCATTCATGCCAAGCGGGCTTGAAGCCTGATCAAGGATGCTGTTGCCATCATCCATCGCCCATGCGCGAACGTTCGACGTCCCCCAATCCACCGCAATCCATGCCGGATGTGCAGGCTGTGATGACGGGGAATGCAAAGACGGAGATACGGCCACATTGATCCTCATATTATTGTTATCGGCTTTATATCCTCATACAATTTGAACAGGAACCGGTCAATCATCATCCGGATCAATCGCCGACGGGGTAACAGGAAATCCACCGCACTTATCTCATCACCGCTTGCGCCATAATTGAAGTCTCACACGCTTGTGAAATCATAAGGCGAGAAAATTGTGTCATTCTCTCCGGGTTTGAGGGGCCTGCATATGCTCAATCCA
Source organism: Thalassospira lucentensis (assembly GCF_001613805.1). Classification (GTDB taxonomy): domain Bacteria; phylum Pseudomonadota; class Alphaproteobacteria; order Rhodospirillales; family Thalassospiraceae; genus Thalassospira; species Thalassospira lucentensis_A. The sequence continues at coordinate 27,195 of NZ_LPVY01000013.1, read as the reverse complement.
GACAGGAGATACAGAAACATGCCCACTCGTATCTGCAAGGCTTTCATGCTTGCCGTGACGGTCATACTGATCACCCCGTCCCTGCCCGCCTTCGCCCATCACGGCTGGTCCTGGGCCGAAAGCACCCAGATGACCCTTGAAGGCACAATCGAAAGCATTTCGATGAACCCGCCCCATCCCTCGCTGACAGTCACCGACGCCGAAGGCACAGTCTGGCAGGTTGATCTGGGAAACCCCAATCAGACAGCACGATCAGGCTTCACCGGCGACACTGCGCAGCCCGGTGATGCGATTACCGTGATCGGAAACCGGAACAAGGACCCGGCAGAAGCACATATGAAAGCCGTCCGCATCATCATCGACGGCCAGAATTACGATCTGTATCCCGAACGCATTCAGGGAAACTGACGTTTGCAGGAACTTGCGACCTGGCTGGAGGCAAGCACCCTTGCCACCGCATTACGTAGCCCGGGGCCGCTTTATATGCTGGTCAATGCAGCGCATATTCTCGGGCTTTCATTGCTGATCGGTGCTATCGTTCCGCTGGATTTGCGACTTGTCGGGATCATTCGCAGGCCCGATATCCGGGTGATCGGACCGTTCCTGTCGCGTGCGGCAGGATGCGGTTTTTTGCTTGTTCTTCTGACCGGTCCGGCACTCTGGTCGGTCAACGCGATCGAGTATCTCGACAACACGGCTTTCCGATGGAAGATGCTGCTTGTCGCACTGGGTATCGCCACCATTGTAATACAGCATGTCGCACCTGGCTGGCACCATACCATCACCACCGGCAGGATAACGCACCCAACCCGTATCATGGCCGCATTATCGCTGCTGATCTGGCCCTCCGCCCTTCTCGCGGGGCGATGGATCGGGTTTTTCTGATTTCTTTGTTGCAAACAGGCATTGATCTGTTTGCGATCTTCCAACTCACATGCTCCGGCAACCAATCACAAATCTAAACGGCACACAGACTTTCACCGCAAAATACTATATAAATATATAGAAACGGCATTAGAGATCGCAGTGCAATAGATAGTTGGTAGCGTCCCCTCCCAAGATTAACAGATTGCTGTAGATATACATTCGGTTCACAAAAACTCGAACTCCCCCTGCATAAAAAAATACAGAGCCGAAGAGTCTGGCATTTTAAAAATCCAGTTAAAATTACAGGTAATACGAAACTTGAAATAATTTCTCAAGGATTATGGCAAAGAGCAAATCTTGAAAAGGGTATATTGATGACTCTTCCCACACGAAAACCCAACCGTTAAATTACCTCAAGAGGGCTTTCAACCCTAAACAGAAATTCCCGCATAACCTTGATCAGCGTCGATTTTTCTTCGAAACCAACGCTGGGAATTTCCGGCAACCCGACATATCCGTCCTCAAGCGCAATACCATCAATACAACCGCCGAAAGGCTGGAAGATTAATATTCAACCCGTCTTGCCCATCTTCTCAAGATATGTCCGCCAACTGGACAACTCGGTAATATCGGTGGCGCCATCCAGACCTGCGGCTTCGCACAGGAACCCTTTTTGGCGACTGCCATCTTCGAGTTCAACGGTACCCAGACACAATGGTGATGGAATCCCGGCAAGGAAACTGCCGATTGCCGATTTGGGAACGGCCCATACCTCAACCTCGATTGATCCGCCGGTATCGGTATTGACCAACATACCGGGACGTTTGGGCGGGCCACCGGCCAAGGCATAGAAGCTGTATTTTGCGGCTGTCCTTGTTTTACGGATCAAGCGGGCCGCCCGTCCGGTCAATTCACCATTAAGCGGCAAGCCGGACATATGTGCCCCACAGACCACGAGCCCGATTTCATCGTCACCGATGGCCGGTTCGGAATAGCGGATCTCGTCGCGGGTCCATCCTGTTGCGCCGACGTCACCGGCCTCAAGCAAGGCTGCCAAGGATGCAACTTTCGCATCTTCGCCTTTGCCTGCCAGAATTGTCAGACTGCCTGGACGGCCGTCTTTGCGGGGGCCGGTCGGAACCGCAATGCCACACATATCAAGCAGGTTCACAAAGTTTGTATAGGTCCCCAAACGCGCGTTTGGTCCGATCGGGTCGGCCGCGATGTCGTTCACCGTCACGAAATGCGGAATGGTCGGCACACAGATGGCATCAATCCCCGTCAACGCATTCTCGCACTGACGTTGCAGGGCTTTTAACCGGTAAAATCCGTTAAAAGCATCCACCGCCGTCAAATCCAGCCCCGGCTCAAGAATGGCTCGTGTTGTTCGATGCAGGGTTTCTGGTTTTTCAGTAAGGCGTGAGCCGACCGCAGCAACACGTTCGGCCAGCCATGCGCCCTGATAAAGCATGCTTGCGACATCATAGAAGGGCGTAAAATCGATCTCTGTAATTTCGCAACCAAGTGCTGCAAGCCTCGCGACATCGCCATGAAAATGATCGCGCTGGCTATCGTCACCAAACGTCTCGAGAGTTCGGGCATCCGGCACCGCAATACGCAAAGGAAGCGCTTTTGACAATCCACCCTTTTTGACGAAATTCCGGCTATAAGCATCAACGGCGTCAAATTGTGCTGCAACATCAAACACGTCCCACGCGTCCGATACATTCAGGGCAAAAATTGAAATCGTATCCAGCGTCCGGCATGCCGGAACAACGCCGGTTGCAGACAGGGTGCCCAGTGTAGGCTTCAGGCCAACAATGCTGTTAAGTGCGGCAGGTACACGGCCCGACCCCGCCGTATCAGTACCAAGGGAAAAACTCGCGATCCCGTGAGCAACCGCCACGGCAGACCCCGACGACGATCCACCCGGTACAATCGCAGGATCAATTGCATTAAGAGGTACGGGATAGGGGCTTCGCACCCCGACAAGACCGGTTGCAAACTGGTCCAGATTGGCCTTGCCGAGACAGATCGCACCGGCAGCCCGCAATTGGGCAACAACAAAAGCATCTGACGGCACGTCATATGCAAAATCCGGACAGGCCGCCGTTGTCGGCATCCCCATCACGTCAATATTGTCCTTGGCAATATAAGGAATTCCCCACAAGGGACGGCCATCATAAGCACCAAGTTCCCCGGCCGCGGCCAACGCCTCATCACGCGCAGTGTAAATCAGGATACCCGGATCGCCGGTCGCATCCAAACGACGAAATGCTTCTTCTACTACCTGCTCTGGACGCAAACCGGATGCGTATGCCTGCCGCAATGCGGCAAGTGTGAAGGGAAGATCAGCAATCATTTTGGTATTCCGTCTGTGGCGTTGTTGAATGTTCTGAAAAGTCGGAAGGTCAGGCGATTTCACGTTCCGGGGCCTGTGGGGCCGCGGACAGCAATTCGCGTGTATAGGGGTGTTGCGGATTTTCCATCAAGGTTGCGACAGGACCGGATTCAACGATGCTGCCATTTTGCATGACGATCACATGATCACAGAGCAACCTGACGACGTTGAGATCGTGGCTGACGAACAGGTAGCTGATGCCTAGCCGCACACGCAAATCCGCCAGAAGGTTCAGGACAAGCGCCTGTATGGACACATCAAGGGCAGCTGTCGGTTCATCAAGGATCAGGAAATCGGGTTCGGTCGCGAGCGCACGGGCAATACCTACGCGGGCCTTCTGCCCACCGGAAAGCTGATGCGGGAACCGGTCAAGAAGATGCGCCGGGAAGCCTGTCATCTCCGACAGTTCTTCGGTGCGTGTGGTTACCGCATCGCCGCGCATCCCCATCAGGCGATGCAAAGGATCGGCAATGGCCTGACGGGCGGTAAAGCGGGGGTTCAGGCTATCGGTCGCATCCTGAAACACCATCTGGATTTTCGATCGCAACGGATGTTTGGCAAAACCTGCTGCTGGCAATGTCGCGATATCTTCGCCGCGATAGAAAATGCCGCCCGATGTGGAATCCAGCAACCGCACCAGCATCGAAGAAGTGGTTGATTTCCCACAACCTGATTCGCCAACCAGCCCGACACTCTCACCTTCATGGACAGTAAAGCTGATTTTCCTGACCGCATGAACCGGGCCGCTTTTGCCCTGATAGGTTTTGGCAAGATTGATCACGTCAATCAGTGGCTTTTCGCCAATCACGTGCGGTTCAAGGTCCGGTCGCTCGCCTTCGGGTAAAAGGGACCGAATGGTCCCTCTCCGGCGCGGGGTCGCATGGACAAGTTTTCGGGTATAGGCGTGTTGCGGGTTGGTGAACAGTTCAACCGGATCGCCGGCCTCGACAATAAGGCCGTCCTTCATCACGACAATCCGGTCGCAATATTGCGATGCCAGACCAAGATCATGGGTGATCAGGATTGATGACATGCCCCGTGCACGCACCAGATCATCCACCAGGTCCATAACCGCCTTCTGGGTGGTGATATCAAGCCCCGTGGTCGGTTCATCGGCAATGATCAGTTTCGGATCGCAAGCAAGCGCAAGCGCAATGACAACCCGCTGACACATTCCGCCCGAAAGCTCGAACGGATAGGCTTCATAGCGTGCTGCCGCATCGCGGATTTTAACCGCCTCAAGCGCTTCAATCGCCTTGATCTTGGCATTGTGACGGGTGGCGCGGCTGTGACGACGCAGAACGTCTTCGATTTGATGACCAACCTTACGGATCGGATTGAGTGCCGCACGGGGGTTCTGGAAGATCATGCTGATTTCGCGGCCGCGAATGTCGCGCATGTCGCGCTCGGACGCGCGGCGCAGATCAATACCGCCATAGACCGCTTCGCCGGATTTGATTGTCCCGCCAGCATCAAGGATGCGCATCAAGGCATAGGACGTAACCGATTTTCCCGACCCACTTTCGCCGACGATGCCTAGGCGTTCGCCTTTTGCCAGTTCGAAATCGATCCCCTTGACCGCATTGACTTCGCCGTTTCGCGTCCGGAAGGCTACGCCTAGTCCCTTGATGGATAGCATTTTCATGTCCTCCGTCGCGGATCGACGATATCGCGCAGACCATCGCCCATCAGATTAAATGTCAAAACCGCGATCATCAATGACAACCCTGGGAACAGGGCCATCCACCATTCACCCGACACGATGAAGTTCGCCCCCTCGGCCACCATAATCCCCCATTCCGGGGTCGGCGGACGGACCCCCAAGCCGATAAAGCTCAGCCCCGCGGCATTGAGGATTGCCCAACCAAGGTTCAGCGACACCTGCACCATCATTGGCGGCAAGGCATTCGGAAAAATGTGAAACGCCAGAATGCGCGCATCACTGTTGCCCGAAAGCTTGGCAGCCAGGGTAAAGCCGGCGTTTCGACGAATATTGACCTCGGCTCGGACAAGGCGGGCATAGAACGGAATATTGATGATCGCAGTTGCGTAAATGATGTTCGCAACCGAATTGCCAAGGGCCGCAACAACGCCCATCGCCAGAACAAACAGCGGAAAGGCCATGATGGTATCAAGAACGCGGTTCAGCGTGATGTCTGTCCAGCCGCCCCGATAACCTGCAATCGCCCCCAGAAATGAACCGATAACAAATGAAAGTGCCACCGCCGCAACCGAAATCACCAGATCAAGGCGGGTGGCGACAACCACGCGGCTAAAAACATCACGGCCCAGATTGTCCGTTCCGAACCAGTGGGCCATGGAAGGTGGCTGCAGGACACTTGCAGCATTGGTTTCCAGCGGATCGTAAGGCACGATTGACGGGCCAAATACGGCGGCAAAAATCAGAACCCCGAACATTGCAAACGCAAATGCCGTAACCGGATTTTCGCGCAGCACATAAACCAGATGGGCAAAGCCACCGGACCTTGATTTGGCTGGCTGGGTAACGTCGGTAACTGCATCGGCCATTTCAGGTTCCGCAGCAGACGTTTCGGAGGCGGATGACAAAATCTTGTTCATTTTCCTGAGGTCCCGAAACGCGGATCAATCAGCGAATAAGCCAGATCAATCACCAGATTGAGGAAGACGAAAAGAAACGCCATCGCCAGGACAAATCCCTGAACCGCGGCATAGTCCGACACAATCAGGGCTTCGACCGCATATGATCCGATTCCCGGCCAGGCAAAAACCTTTTCGACAAGAACGTTCGCGCCCAGCACAAAGGAAAACACCATGCCAAGTGTCGTCACCACCGGTAACAACGCATTGCGAAACGCATAACCGTAAAGAATACGCCCCGATCCCAAACCGGCAGCACGGGCCGTTCGAATATAATCCGATGAGAGGGCCGAAAGCATGGCGGCCCGGGTCATGCGGGCAATCGGTGCAAGGGTGAAAAGCGCCAATGTCACAGCCGGAAGAATGAGCTGTTTGAATGCGCCAAACCAGGTTTCCCAATCGCCGACCAGTGCGGCATCAATCAGGAAGAAACCCGTCACATGCGGAGGATCAAGATAGATAAAATCAAGTCGTCCCAAGGGTGACGGCGAGATACCCAGCAGGTAATAGAAGATGTAAATCAGCATCACACCGGTAAAGAAGGTCGGAAGCGAAACCCCCATTGTCACAAGCAATCGACAAATCTGGTCAACCCAGCTTCCCGGTCGCGTTGCCGCCAGAACACCAAGCGGCACCGCCACCAGACAAGATAACAGCAACGCACTTAGCGTCAGTTCAAGCGATGCCGGAAGGCGACTGGTAAGTTCGGTCAGAACCGGTCGGCCGGTTGAAACCGATTGCCCAAGATCACCCTGAAACAGTTGACCAAGGTAGACCACGAACTGTTCCGGAAGCGGTTTGTCGAGACCAAGCTTTGCCCGGGTTTCTTCAATTGTTTCGGGCGTTGCCATGATCCCGGCAAACTGGACGGCCGGATCACCAGGCAAGGCACGCGTCAGGACAAAGCTGATAACGATGACCCCGAACAGGACCGGAATGGCCTGTGCGATGCGTGTCAGAATGCTGGTTCCCCGGACTGCCATGATTTTAGCTTTCCACCGTTGTCAGGCCGCGGATATCAAGCTGACGATGGAACCAGAATTCATAACCACCCGCCCCGTTCAGTGCGACGTTAAGGGCTGGCTGCCACAGCGGAATACGCGGCAAATCTTCAAAGACGATATCAATCATGCGCATGATCTTGGGCGCATATTCCGGATCATCCATGGCCATATGCAGGGTTTCATTGGTCAGCTGTTCAACCTCGGCATTGGAATAGTTCGACGAGTTGAACAGATGTCCTTCCTGATAGGCCCAGAAGAAGTAATAGTCGGGCGTATTCAGCCAGCCGCCGAAGTTTTCCAGATGGAAATCAAGGCGCTTTTCCACCAGTGCCGCCGTACGCCAGTTGGCACCCGGGATCTTTTCAATCTCGACTTTGATGCCAAGCTTGCCAACCGCCTCCTGAATAAGCAGGGCGGTCGGTTCCATCCACGAAGACAAATCGGTTGAAATGGAAAGCTTGGTTTCAAATCCATCGGCAAAGCCCGACTTGGCCATATGTTCCTTGGCCTTGTCCAGGTTGGTGTCATAGGGCGACTTGCGCGGCCACGCGATATCGGTTGCCTTTGCCTCGCCCCCCCAAAGCGGCGCACCACGACCATAGGCCGCCGCATTAAAGATCGCCTCATACGGTACGGCATAGGCAATCGCCTTGCGCACGTCAGGGTCCTGGAACGGTTCAAATTTGGTGTTCAGGCAAAGTGAATGGATACAGTTTTCAATCGGGGTTGAATGCACCGTGACTTTACCGGCCAGTTCTGCGGCATCCTTGTCGGGAATATCAAAGGCAACCTGAACGTCACCCCGTTCGATCAGGGCGCGGCTGGTGGCCGCAGACGGAACTTCGCGCATGATCACACGACGCACCGGCGGGACCGGCCCGCCAACCCATTTATCATTACGCTCGAAGACGACCTGCTGACCGGCATCCCAACGGGTAACGGTATAGGCACCCGAACCAATGGTGTTGGTATGCAGATATTCCATTGCCCACGGATCATCCGTGGTTGCATGTTCCTTGGCCACCTTCGAATTGATGATGAAGGGTACTGGCACTGCCAGATCGGGAAGTGCAAGCTTGGATGCCTGATCAAGGATGACAACAAAGGTCTCGTCATCAACAGCCTCGAATTGATCGGGGCGAACAAAGCCACCGGCTTTCATCTGAACTGTCGGGAATCCGCCGACACTGACCGCACGATCAAACGACCATTTGACGTCTGCTGCCGTTACCTTGCTGCCATCGGTGAAAACCGCATCGGATTTCAGCTTGAAGGTGATCTTCATGCCATCGTCGGAGAAGGTCCAGCTTTCAGCCAGCTCCGGCACAATGGTGGAATAATCATAGGAAAGACCACCGCCTTCGGCAGGCTTTGACCCAAAAGACACCAGACGGTCATAACAGTTCACCGCAATCTGGTAACTGGCACGGTTGGTCCCGGTGCGATGCAGATCAAGACTATTGACCGTCTGGGCGGACACGGCAACCAGCGTGTCGCTTCCTGCCGCCAATGCGGACAATGAACGCGCGAACGGCAATGTGCCTGCAATTACAGCACCGGCTTTTAGAAAATTGCGTCTCGTAACCATCGCCAAACCCCCCATGAGCAGCATGATTGGATGTAATCCTGATAGTTTGCAGTTTTTCGCGTTCGCGAAAATTGCTATGATTTCACCAATCCGTTGCAAAAAATGCACCACCATTTGCATCATCAGGAAAATGCAACCCATGCGGCATCTGCAAACCTTCCGATTGATTGAGGCCGTTGCCCGCGCAGGATCAATGCGCAAGGCTGCCGAAGATATGAACCTCACAGCTTCGGCCTTGAACCGGCGGATTAACGGGTTCGAGGATGAATTTGGGACAGAACTGTTTGAAAGACTGCCCAGCGGGGTGCGACTTAATCCGGCGGGCGAACTTCTTTTGCACCATTATCGGGCAATGGCATCCGACCTGGAACGCGTGCAAGGGCAGGTCGCCGACCTTTCCGGGGAACGGCGCGGCCATATCTCGATTGCCTGCTCACAGGCTCTTTTGCCCTATTTCCTGCCCCGGCAGATCGCCGAATACCGCAAGGATCACCCCGGCGTAACATTCAGCGTCAATATCCGTGATCGGGCGCAAGCCGAACAGGAACTGGCAAGTTATTCAAGCGATCTGGCTCTGGTGTTTGAGCCCGTATACCTTGTCGATTTCGAAGTCATCCACACGATCCCGCAAACGGTTAACGTGGTGATGCGCTCTGATCATCCCCTGGCAACCAAACCGGAAATTCGTTTGCGCGATTGCCTGAACATTCCCCACGTCGCACCGACCCACCGGTTTGGTGTCCGCCACTTGTTGGATTTTGCCGCCCGCCGTAATTCCCGACAGATGTCGCCTGTTATTGAAACCGAAAGCTTCGAACTGATCCGGCACTATGTAATGCATGAAAATGTGATCGGATTCCAAATTCCGATCGGCCTTCGAACGGAAGAAAATGGCATCCTAATCAACCGTCCGATCTCGGAACGGGATCTGCCAGCAGGCAGTCTTATTCTCGGCCAGATGCGTGGACGTACCCTGCCCGTGGCATCCGCCAGATTTGCAATGCAATTGGCACATGCGCTGGGGGAGTTGTCACCCTGATGCCTGTCTCAAAACTTGCTGCCGGGCTATCGAGTTCAGAATGAAAAGAGGGGGTGATTATAAATAGCTGAAGCCTCGATCAAAGGGCCTGAACATTCCTGCTTGGGTCACCTCTGTCAGAATTACGCCCCCGAAATCACAACTATCCGGCAGCCCGGCGCAATAACAGTTAAAGTTCGCATCGCACCAATTGCTAATAGTAATCAATTTCGCTATTTCATGTCTTCGTAGCTGCTCCGACGCTGTGAGTGAACCTTTGCCACCGGATCCTCCCCATGCTCAAAGAATTCTTTTCCTACTATCTGCCGCATAAACGGCTCTTCATGCTCGATTTCGGGTCGGCTGTCCTGTCGGGTATTTTGTCCCTTGGCTTTCCGGTTGCGGTTGCCGGTTTTGTCGATGTGCTGTTACCCAAACAGGACTGGCTGCTGATTGGATTGGCGGCTGTCGGATTGCTTCTGGTCTATCTTGCCAATACCGGCTTGATGGCCGTCGTCACCTATTGGGGCCATGTTCTGGGTATCACGATCGAAACCGAAATGCGCAAACGCGCATTCGACCATTTGCAAAAGCTTTCCTTCCGCTTTTACGACAACCAGAAGACAGGCCATCTGGTGGCACGCATCACCAAGGATCTGGAAGAAATCGGCGAGGTCGCCCACCACGGCCCCGAAGACCTGTTTGTGGCGGTCATGACCTTTGTCGGGGCGCTGATCCTGATGTTTACCGTGCATATGGAACTGGCGCTGATTGCAATGACGATTGCGCCGCTGGTGATGTGGCTGGTCGTCCGGTTCGGTGGGGAAATGACACGCAACTGGCAAAGCCAGTTTGGCCGTGTCGGTGCCTTCAACGCCCGGATCGAGGAAAATGTAGGTGGCGTACGCGTAGTGCGTGCCTTTGCCAACGAGGATCACGAACGCGCCCTGTTTCACAAGGATAACGAGCTTTATCGCCATGTGAAATTGCAGGCCTATGGCATCATGGCGATCAGCCTTGCGATCAATTACCTCGGCATGCGAATTGTCCAGGTCGTCATTCTGGTGACGGGGACATATTTCGTTGTGACCGGCGGGTTGACGGTTGGCGGGTTTGTCGGCTTCCTGCTGTTGGTCAATGTGTTCTATCAACCGCTTGAAAAGATCGCTGCTGTTGTCGAAACCTATCCCAAGGGCATCGCCGGTTTCAAAAACTATCAGGCATTGCTGGCCACCGAACCCGATATTGTCGATCGCGATGGTGCGCGTGATATCGAAAACCTTTCCGGCAATGTCGCATTTGACCAGGTCGGCTTTGGATACAGCCCGGAACGCACTGTACTCAATGATATCAATCTTTCGATCAAAGCCGGTGAAACGGTTGCATTTGTCGGGCCATCCGGTGCGGGTAAAACCACTCTTTGTTCGCTCGTACCACGTTTTTATGATGTGACAGCGGGCAGGATCACAATCGACGGGATCGATATTCGCGACATCAAAATGAAATCGCTTCGCCGTCAGATCGGCATCGTCCAGCAGGATGTTTTCCTGTTCGCCGGAACATTGCGCGACAACATTGCCTATGGCCGTCTTGACGCGACCGAGGATGAAATCATTGATGCCGCCCATCGCGCCCGCCTGCGGGAACTGATTGCAGATATGCCTGACGGGCTTGATACCGTGATCGGTGAACGCGGGGTCAAACTTTCGGGCGGCCAAAAACAACGTGTCGCAATCGCCCGTATTTTCCTAAAAAACCCGCCGATCCTTATTCTGGACGAGGCGACCTCAGCACTCGATACTGAAACCGAACGCGCCATTCAGCAATCGCTTGATGAACTGGCCGAAGGGCGCACGACACTGGTAATTGCGCATCGTCTGGCCACCATCCGCAATGCCGACCGGATCGTCGTGATAACGCAAGACGGCATTGCCGAAGAAGGTACCCATGATGCCCTGATTGCCGCCGGTGGCACCTATCGGCGCCTGCATGAAGCACAATCACTTGGCATCAGGACCGATAACAAGTCGGACTGCGCCTGAGAGGTAAAAGGAAACGGGCCGGCTATTGCAAAGCCGGGCCGTTTCATGTTTGCCGTTATCGGGCAAGCCGTTCGCCGGAACGAATGGGCCGTATCACCTGCACCGCAGGCCGCCCTTGCTCATCTCGCGAAACCGATGTTTCCACATGATAGACGCGCGCCAGATTATCAGGCGTTAACACCTCGCCGGGGGTGCCGGATGCAACGATTTGACCGGCTTCAAGCAATACAATCCGGTCGCAATAACGTGCCGCCAGATCAAGATCATGCAGGGCGGCAATCACAACCCCGCCGCGCTCAGTCAACCGTTCACGCACAAGATCAAGCACCACCATTCGCCAATGCAGATCAAGTGCCGATGTCGGTTCATCAAGCAGCAAAACATCCGGGTCACGCAGCAGTGCCAGCGCAAGCCCGACCAGCTGTCGCTTGCCACCTGACAGAACATGCAGCGGCGACAGGGCAAAATCATCCAGCCCAAGCCGGTTAAAGATATCCTCTATCCGATCAGCCAGTTCGCGATCCGAAAAATCAAGATCAAGGGCGCGCGCCGTACTCCACATCAGTTCGGTCGGCATCAGGACACTGGGATTGGGCGGTGTTTGCGGCATGGTTGCCACCCGGCGATGCCATGCCATAACGTCCATATCATCCCGGTCGCTGCCATCCAGAACGATTCGGCCATGATGGGTCTTCTCGCCGGTCAGGCACCGCATCAGGGTCGATTTACCCGATGCATTCGGGCCAAGAAGCCCCAATACCTCGTCATCTTGCAATTCAGGCAGATCGACATCATGCAATATCCGGGTCCGGCCATAGGATGCGGAAATACCGGTGGCGGAAAAGATCGTCATATCGTTTTCCTCCGTCCGGCAAGAAGCCCCAGAAAGACCGGCACGCCGACAACAGCAGTCAGAATGCCAACCGGAATAATAACGCCCGGCACAAGTGCCTTGGACAGGAAAGACGCCAGCGACAGGATCAATGCCCCGCAAATTGCCGATCCCGGGACCAGCAAACGGTGATCCTCGCCCAGAAGCAGGCGGGCAATATGCGGCCCGACCAACCCGATAAAACCGATCGCCCCGACAAAGCAAACAGCAAAGGCCGCCAGAACAGAAATGCGCAGAATGACCCACATGCGAAGCCGGGCAACATTGATCCCCATACTGCGCGCATGAGCCTCGCCCCCGCGCAGAAGTGTCATGATCCAAACCTGCCGCAGGGAAAAGGGCAGAATAACCACGAAGCACGCCGTCACCAGCCCGACTTCAAGCCATCCGGCACGGGTCAGATTGCCGATGGTCCAGAATACGATCTGCTGAACCGCTTCGGCACTGGCCAGATATTGCAACCCGGCGGTCAGGGCATTGCAAAGGAACACCAGTGCAATCCCGAACAGAACAACGGTCTCGCGTGCGCCGCCGCTCCAACGCACAATCAACAGGATCAATATCCCAGATCCCAGCGCGAAAAGCAGTGCCATCACCGGTAAGATCGCGGTTTCGGGCAGGAAGGGCAGAACCGGAACAAGCACGATTGCAAGGCTGGCCCCGAGAACCGCAGCCGATGACACGCCAAGCGTAAAGGGACTGGCAAGCGGATTATCAAGAATGGTCTGGGTTTCGATCCCTGCCAGCCCCAATGCAGCCCCAACCGCAAGCGCAATCAGTGCATCAGGCAACCGGACTTCCCAAAGAATGATCCGATGCCGAAGCGCCAGCGATTGCGGATCAAGAATACCCCCGACAATATCGCCGATATCAAGCCCGGCTGGCCCCGCCGCCAGATCAAGACCAAGGCTGAGAAAAAGCGCCAGAACCATTACGGATATGATCAACAACCTGCGACGATGAATGGCTCCAAACCGGTCATGAAGCGAAAGATCAGCGGGCACCATGATGTACCGTCGCGCTGTGAACACCATGAAGGTCGAACGGTAACCAGGTGTCGTAGATATATTGCATGGTCTTTTCCGGATGAAGATCGGCAAACAGGTCTGGATGGATCCATGTTGCAAAGGCTTCGAGCGCCACGATGTTAAAAGGCGAGTTATAAAAATTGTGCCAGATGCTGTGTGCCCGGTCGCTTCGAACGGCATCAAGGGCTGCAAATTCCGGCGCAGCGAGATAGCGTGCGAGACTGTCGGCCGCCATTTCGGCCGTCATACCTGCCCCCAGCGCAACCGGCAAAGCCCCATCTCGATATTCCTTGGCCGTACCCGATGCTGTCCCGATCCAGACATCCGGATTTTCCGTCAGCAGAAACTCAGCCGTATGCTGGGCCGTTGGTCCGGGGGCGACGGCATCGGCAATATTAAGGCCGCCCGCCTCACCAACAAACGGTCCCAGCATGCCCTCTGCCATGCCCCAGCAACATTCGAAACGACCGGGATGGGCCTGCAAAAATACCGTCGGACGGACATCAACATCCGCGACCCGTTGGCGAATGGTCTCAAGCCGGCTTTGGTAAAAGGCAATATAGTCGCCTGCCCGGTCCTCCGCCCCCAGTACACGACCGAGAATTTCGATGGAAGGCAGGGTGTTGTTCAATGGATCAGCTCGAAAATCGATAAAGATGATTTGCGTACCTGCGGCGGTCAGCTGATCAATCATTTCTGCATTTTTTGCCCCCGGGCCGTGGTCATTCAGCCCGAAAATCGCCAATTGCGGGGCCAGATCGATAATCTTTTCGACCGAAACGCTATCCTCGCTGCGCCCGCCAAATAAGGGGATGTTTTTTGCTTCAGGGAAACTGGCAAAAAGCTGCTGTTCAAGGTCGGGCTGAGTCCAGCCAAGCGGCGTCATCATACCAACCAAACTGCCAACCGGATCATATGGCCGCAGCATGGCCAAAAGCGGAATATACCGCCCCTCGCTGATTACCAGTCGTTCGACCGGCGTTTCAATGCGCACCTGTCGCCCGGCAAGGTCGGTTATTTCAATCGTTCCAGCCCGCACAGGAAGGCTTGCCATCAAAGCCAGACCCGTCAGAAAAAGCGCGCGCATCACATGCGGCATACCACTTTGCCTCCGTTAACAGAAAAACCTGGGACCAGCGAACCGGTCCCAGGCAATGCATCCAAATCCTTTAAAACCCTAGAAGCGCGCCTTCGCCATCAACAGGAAAGACCGGCCCGGTTCGTAAAGCGGGACAACGTTGGTGAAGTCCTGCCCGTAAGATGCACGATCGGAATACTCTTCATCAAAGATGTTGTTTGCTTCGATGCGAAGCGTCAGATAGTCAGCTGCTTCGGGTTGATATTCGGCATAAAGCCCGACGACCTCATAGGCTTCCTGTGCCGTTCCACCCGCATCGGTCGTATCGGTATTTTTCAAGGCGGCATCAAGCGTCCCGCCCAAGGTCAGATTGATCGTGTCGATCCGGTGGGCGGCTTCGAGCGCGATGATCCGACCAAGCGGCGCACCAAGATATTGGGTACCGTCAGAATCACCCGGGTTGCCGTTCACGGTGATTTCGCTGTCGGTATAAGACACCCGGATAAAACCTGGGCCCCAATTATAACCGGCACCGAGATTGTAGCCGCGTGTTTCGAAATCGACGACAACCGAAGGACCGGGTGTCCAGCCCGGATCACGGGCATTGTCAAATACACTGCGGAAAATACCGGCATTAAAACTGAACCCTTCGTGATGAACTTCAAATCCGGTGGTGTAGTTTTCCGAACGAACCGGCTTGATACCGTCGCTGTAATCCCATGCCGGGTTCAGGATAAAGTTTTCAGCCAGTGCGATGCCACCCCAGACATTGGAATAACCTGCATTGACTGTCAGAAAATCGGTAACGTCAACCGCCGCAGATACGTTGCCACTCAGTCCATCATTTTCAAACTCGGTACCGTCAATGCCTGTAAATTTCTGTGTATCGCCACGCATACCGAACGATAGACGCAAAGGATCAAACGGCTGGATACGTGCCTGCGCATAGGCACCAAAATTGGTTGCCTCTTCATCTACATCGGTATCCGGCCCATCGTATTCGGCAACGTCATTATAAAAATCGACGCCGGTCGTAACCGTATCGCGGTCCGTCAAATTGAAGTCGTTTTCGAACTTTCCCGAAAAACTGCTGGTCGTGCCACGACTTTGTTCAGTCAACGGCGCGTACAGATATGTCTCGCTATAGGCCAGAACCGCTTTGGGATCCCAAAGCCCCTGTGCACCGGCCTGTCCGTAATTGAACGCAAAGTTACGACGACGCATATCATAACCAAGTTCGTCCGGTTGGTTCCGGTTGGTAAGATCGGTCATGTTGGCACGATACGGACGCTGGGCGCGGTCGCGGACCTGTTCCCCGGAAAATTCGAAACGGTGACCGTTTTGGGCTTCGTAGGCAGTTTTGATCAGACCTGAACGCATGTCGGCTTCAGTGCCAGGGACCTGCTCCCCATTCCCTGCCTCGTAATCGTCACCCTTGGCCCATTTGAAATAGCCCAACAATTCAAAGGCACCGGCTCGTCCATAGGATGACAGATCGTTGCTGAAGGTTTCGCTGTCGGTGTCATAACTACCTTTGACAAACCCGCCAAGTGAACGGCCCGGTTCCAGGACATCGGCAACATCGACGGTTTCATAGACAATCGCACCACCAAGCGCCCCCGGCCCGGCATCCGCCGGGGCCACACCCGGATCAATCCGGGCCGCCTTCAGAAGGCTGGGGTCAATCAGGTTTGTTCCGCTATGGTGAAACACCTTGTTATTCTGGCGCGCGCCGTCAATGGAAACTGCAAGATTGGTTTCCTCGATCCCGTTAACATAAAGCTTCTGGTTTAAGGGGATCGATCCACCGACCGAAACACCGGATTCACCGGCAAAAACCTGTTTGACGTCTTGTGGATTACGACGTTCAAGATCTTCTCGCGTAACACGGACCGAGTTTGCCCGATCTGCGGCCCCTGGACGATCATCAGCCACACTGGCAGCTTCGATCAGGATCGGGCTGACCATGGTTTCGGATGCGTCACTGCTTTGCGCCGAACTTGTAATCGTGACTGAGCCGTCATCAGCAATCCGGTACACAAGCCCGGTTCCGGCCAGAAGACGTTGTAGCGCAGCCTCGGTATTCATCAGACCGACGACGCCATTGGTTTCAACATCACGCACCAGATCGCCATGGGCCGAAATCTGAAGACCGGCCTGCTGCCCGAAAAGGGCAAGCGCATCGGCAAGTGGTTGTCTGGCAATATCGAAATCATGTTGCTGGCTGGCCTGTGCCAGTTCACTGATTGCGGCTTGGGCAGCCGTGGCCGGCACCGTATTTTCCATCGCACCGGCCGAAAATGCGATCCCCGAAACCGCAAATGCCGATAATGCTGTCGACATCGCAAAGGTACGACGCCATTTCCCCGAAGCCATCGACAAATTAACCCCCGTCATAAAGTTCAGTCTCCGCCTGGTTTTACGTTTTGCAGAATGGGTGATTTGCAAATGCGAATTAAGTTCACCCTTTAACCAAGCAACGAAGGGGGGCGTGGCGATATTCAAAAAAAGTTGAGATTTTTTCGCAATATCATTCTTCGCCGTGTTTTCACGGCGATTTCAGACAAGCACTATTCGGGTGACAGCATAAGAATCCATGGCGAAATTTCGCGAAGCACAGCACCTTGCGCATCTGCAATCGCGGCAAGGGCCGCCTTGGGGTCTTCAAGGTTATAAATCCCGGTCAATGGCTCACTTCCGAGTGCATCATCGCTGATCAAAATCCAGCCATCGAAATAACGGTCAACCGTTTCAACGACCTCGGCAACCGACTGATCCTTGGCAATCAGTCGTCCGCCACGCCATGCCGCCACCAGTTCGGGCGCCATCGTCTGACGAACAAATGAACCATCCGGGTCAACATGCACCATGTCACCGGCACCAAGTTCGGATACATTGTCCGACTGGCTCCCACGGCTATGTTCCACACGAACCCGCCCGTGTTCGACCGCGACATCAACACCGTATCCACCGCGACGGACATCAAACGCCGTCCCGAGAACCGTTGTTTCCGCTTCGCCGGAAATCACACGAAACGGTCGATCCGTCATTGGTACAACGTCGAAAAACGCTTCACCTCGCAGCAGTTCAATCTGTCGTTTGTCCCCGGCAAAAGCCAGCGCAACCGCACTATCTGGAGCAAGATGCAACATGCTGCCATCCGGCAGTTCGACCACGCGTATCTCCCCGATCGGGCTTTGATAATCCGCATTCAGATCAATCATCCAGCCCGGCAAGGCAAAGACCAGCAGGCACGCGATCAGAGCAGATCCCGACAGCCCCAGCGACAGCCCCAGCGACAGCTGCCGCGGCCAGAATGAACGCCCGCCTCGCCCGCGCACCGGGACAACTGGACCGGCATCCGTATCCGGCCTCGCAACGACGCGATCTTCGCGCGAAACGGTCGGTTGTACTTGTCCTATCCTGTCCTGCCATTCCGCAACATGGACCGGCACAGTCATATCAAGCATCTGCCAGACACGCAGTGTCTCGTTCCAGTCGGCACGGTTTTCCATACTGCTTTCCAGCCACGCGTCATGGCGCGCGCGCAAATCCCGGTTATCGGGATCGTCGCCTAGCAAGGCGATCCACTCGCTTGCCGACTCTGGTTTCGTCATATCGTTCATCGCTTCGCATCTCTCCATGTGCTTCGCAGGACAGGGGCCGCCTTTGCGGTCCGTTTTGCGGGATTTTTCATGTCCTGACACATTGCGTTGCTTCCTTACTGAATAAACGATGGCAGTCTGCTGAATTTTCAATTTTTCAGCATTTATTGCGCACGCTTACCTCTCCCTTGCCAAACGCGTTTTGCAATGCTCTATCGCGTCGGTCACCAGCGCGTGCGCTGTACCTACCGAAATATCAAGCCTTGCGGCGATTTCAGAAAATTTGCACCCGCCAAACCGGTGCATTTCAAGGGCGATGCGCGACCGGGCCGGAAGCTCCGCCAATATCTGCTCAAGCAGCCTGAGTTCGCTTCGTGCGATGGCTTGTGCTTCAGGGCCCGGCCGATCTTCGGGAACGGCGTCGGTCATGCTGTTTTCATCAATGCCAACATGGTTGCTTTCGCGTACCATCTTGCGACGGCCATCTATGGCAAGGTTGCGAACGATCCGGAAAATATAGCCAACCGGCTCATCAAGCCTATCATCCATTTTAACGGCACCGGCACGTTCCAGCCGGAAATAGGCATCCTGCACGACATCCTCGGCAGCAGCACGATCTCCGACAATTGCGCGCGCGTAATTGACCAGTTCGCGCCTTCTGGTCACGAACAGGGCGAGCAATTCCTCGTCGCGCCAACTTGCAACCATGGGCCCCCGACAGATCACATCCCGCAGCAAAGCAACTGCGAATTGTTTGCATTTACTTTGAATTTTTCATGCTGTCAAACATCCAAACACTCGCCATCACCGACAAACCGGGTGCGAATTGTCCGAAATCAAGGGAAATCCCCGTGTATCCCCGTCCATTTCACGGATCGAAGCACTGTTCGTGAAAAGATTACCCCCTTACGATGCGGGGTTCTTTTTATGTTTAGAATGGAACGGGTGTGGCGCGATTATAAAATCGATGCGAGCAAGGAAAACAAGGATATTATACCCTCAGGAGAGAACAGAACCAATCCTCTCAAGGGGAAACAGATTTTGAGCCGGATGAGATGTATTCGACCAATGTCTGTATACATCGCAGCGGATCACTTTCATCCCCCAAGAACACGACAAAAGTGATTACGAAAGCAATATTGCATACTCTTCATCAGTGCGACGGCGGCTTTTGGTACGCTGGTTAATGTTTGCAGACGGCAGTGAAATCGATCGATTGATCACCAGAATATGCTCTTCCAGCAAAGCCTGCGCCTCATCAAACTGGCGGTTCGCCATCAAATCACGCATCTGCGTATGTTCGGCAAACGAGCGTTGCCAGAAATCTCCTTCCCCCGATTGCAAATGGGCGCGCAGAGCTTCCAGCGCGGTGGCGGTCAGATCATACGCTTTTTCCAGATAGCGGTTGCCAGCATGATGCAGGATCACACGGTGATAGGCACTATCGGCGCGGCTATAAAGCGCGAATTCATCAACATCAATGGCGTGCTTCATTTGCACGATTGCCGCCGAAAGCCCCTGCACAAGGCTATCGGGATCACGCGCCAGCGCACTGCCAAGCGCCTCACGCTCCAGCATCGCACGAAAGTGGCTCATTTCGTTTACTTCCTGCGGTGTCGGTGTGAACACATAAGTACCGGCTTGGGGTACGATGCTGACCAGTCCCATATCGCGTAGGTCCGTGAATGCTGCCCGTACCGGCGCTTTGCTCATGCCAAGCGCGCGGGCAATCTGCTCCTCGGACAATCGTTCGCCAAATTCAAATTTGCCCGACACGATTGCATCGCGAAGTCGTTCACAAGCCTCTTGAGTGAGCGACACAGCAGTCTCCTTCGAAATTCAGATCAGTTCCGTGATGGCACCATTTACCATCAATCCCATGATTTTGTTCGCCTATCAAACACCAAAAAAACAATATTGACAAGGAATTAAAATTCTAGAATTCTAGAATGACAATTCATGATATCCGATGCCGACGAACCCCAAAGAGGTCCATATGTCTCGCTTCCGCCTACTCACACCCGATGCTCAATATCCGGACGATGCGCAGATCGAGCGTCGCACGTCTGGCGACCAGGTCGACTGGGATATTTACCGGGAACGTTCGCCTGAAAACATTCCGGCCGATGTGCTGGGCAAGTGTGATGCGATGGTGGTGTGGCATGAAATGCCGGTCACGCGTGACGTGATTGCAAAGCTTGATCGCTGCCAGATCATCGTGCGTGCCGGTGTGGGGTTTGACCACATCGATCTGAATGCCGCCGCCGAAGCGGGCATTCCGGTCTGCAACACCCCGGATTACGGTACAAGCGAGGTCGCCGACCATGCCATCGCCTTGATGCTGACCATGCGTCGCGGCATCAACTCCTATCACAGGAACCTGATGGACTCCCCCCGCGCTGGCTTTGACCATGCCCGTGCCCCGCTGCTGGCTCGCCTTCGCGGTAAAACATTCGGGGTTGTCGGGCTTGGCCGCATTGGCATTGCCGCCGCATTGCGGGCAAAGGCATTTGGCATGCGTGTTTTGGCCTACGATCCCCTGGTGTCCCGGGGCACGGAAATTGCTGTCGGGGTTGACCGCTGTGACCGGCTTGAAGGCCTGCTTTCACAAAGTGATGTGGTCAGCTTGCATTGCCCGCTCACGACCGAAAGTCACAAGATGATCAATGCAGAAAGGCTGGCGATGATGCAGCCCCATGCACTGCTGATCAACACCGCACGCGGCGCGATCATCGATATTGATGCTTTGCTTGATGCCTTGCGAAACGGCACGATTGCCGGTGCCGGTATTGATGTCCTGCCCGCAGAGCCGCCCGCACCTGAAGATGCCATTGCCTTGGCTTATGCCAATGGCAAGGATCCGATTGTTGGTGAACGCCTGTTCCTGACTCCCCATGCCGCATGGTCGAGCCCGGAAAGTGTGGCCGATGCCCGCCGCCTTTCGGTGGAAACCGCGATGCAATATTTACGCGACGGTTCCCTGCGTAATCTCGTTAATGCACCGGCTCAGAAACGGTTTAGTGGCGCTGCCTGACTTTGGCGCACGGCACGATCTCGCGTACGATACGGTCCAAAGGCATGGGATCACCAAAACATGCCGCAAACAGGGAGGAAAACACAATGAAACGCACTCGTCTGAAAGTCGCACTTGCTGTCTTTATGCTTAGTGGCACAACCGCCACGGCACAGGAATTTGATCTCACATTTCAGTCGGTTGATCCGGCAGGAAACCCCAACTTCGCCATTCAAAAAGAATGGACCGAACGCGTTCATAAAATGTCGGGCGGGCGCATTGCCATCGAACTGCTGCCCGTGGGCTCGGTCGTGGAATATAACGAAACCCAGGAAGCTGTCGGTTCCGGTATTCTCGATGGCCACATTACCGATGTAAGCTATTTTTCCGGCAAGGATCCGGCATTCGGTCTGATCGCCAACCCGATCGGCGCATGGGCGTCGCCCGACGAAATGTTCCGCTTCATCAACTATGGTGGCGGTTACGAGTTGATGAACGAACTTGAAGGGCCCTATGGCTTGCGTTTTGTCGGCGCGACAACAACCGGCCTTGAAGGCTTTGTTTCTGACCGTCCGCTTGACGGGGTTGCCGATCTGAAAGGTCTGAAAGTCCGTGCGCCGGAAGGCCTCATTCAGGAAGTCTTTGCTGCAGCGGGCGCAGTACCGGTGAACCTGCCTTATTCCGAGGTTTACACATCCCTCGACAAGGGCGTTATTGATGCCGCCGATTCCACGGTGTTCTCAACCAACCACCAGCAAGGCCTGCACAAGGTCGCAGTTCACCCTGTCTATCCGGGCTTCCATTCCATGCCACTGGTCGAGGTCGCCATGAACCTTGAAAAATGGAACTCGATGCCCGAAGACCTGCAGGAAATCATGACTGTTTCTGTACGCGACTTTGCCCAGGATGCCGTTGCCAGATTGTCGATCAATGATCTCAAGGCGGTGGCAGAAGCCAAAGCAGATCCTTCGATCACCGTGCACAACTGGTCGGCAGAAGAACGTGCAAAGTTCCGCACTATTGCCATGGACCAATGGTCAAAAGTCGCTGCAAGCTCTGAAAATGCGCAAAAGGTCTACGACTTGCTGACCGAATATCTGAAATCCCAAGGTCTCTTGAACTGACAGGGTGCCTCCGGGCGCAGTCAATGCGCCCGGACCTTTCCCCGATCATCACTCCGCTCGAAACGATTGGTCAGCCATGTCAGTGCCCCCCGATCATACCCCTGCCACGTCCGATACACAGCAATCCGTGACACCCCAATTGGAATATTTGCCACAAGCCGGTTGGCTTGGACGCGCCATCACCCTTGCCGCACGTCCCTTTGCGATTTGTATCATCGCAGCCATGGCAATCCTCGTGATGGAGGTTTTCCTGCGCTACGTGTTCAACCGTCCGACCGTGTGGGCACATGAAACAACCATATTCCTAAGTGCCGTGACCTTTATCTTTGGCGGACTTTACTGTGTTGCACGCAACACGCACATCCGCGTCGTCCTGATCTATGATGTGGTCAGGTCGTCTGCACGCCGTGCTCTTGATGTGGTCATTTCAATTGCCTGCCTTGGTGTCAGTCTGTTTTTCGCGTGGGCCGCGTGGCTGATGGTGAAAAAGGCGATGTTTCGCCCCGATGGCAGTTTCTTTCTGGAAACCACCGGCAGTGCCTGGAACTCACCCACGCCCGCAGTTCTGAAAATATTCCTGCTCTGCGTGCTCGTTGTCATGAGCGTCCAGTTTCTCATCCTCACTTTCAATTACGCACGTGGCAGCAAAGCGCCACAAAGGCACGACGATGTTTGACCTTATTGATCTTGGACTGAACCTCAAGGCGCTGGGGATCGGCTGGGGAACATTGCTGATGTTCGCCCTGCTGATTGCGCTGCTCTTGACCGGCGCCCCGCTTGCCATGGTGACCCTGCTTGTTGCCCTGGTCTTTGCCGTGGGCTGGTTTGGGCCAAGCTCGGTGCCCTTGATCACAAGCCGCGTATACAGTTTCGTGTCATCTTTTGTGTTTGTCTCTGTACCGATGTTCGTACTGATGGCAGCCATACTTGACCGGTCTGGCATTGCCCGCGACCTGTTTGATGCAATGAAGCTTATCGGTGGCCGCCTGCGCGGTGGGGTTGCCGTTCAGACGATTTTCGTCGCCGTCATCCTTGCCGCAATGAGCGGTATTATCGGCGGTGAAATCGTGTTGCTTGGTCTTGTCGCCCTGCCACAGATGCTGCGCCTTGGCTATAACCGGCGCTTGGCCATCGGTGTTGTGTGCGCTGGCGGTTCACTGGGCACAATGGTGCCGCCCTCCATCGTCTTGATCATTTACGGTTTGACCGCGAATGTCTCGGTCGGGGATCTTTTTACCGCGGCTTTTCTGCCGGGCTTCATGTTGGCCGGGCTCTATATCGCCTACATTCTGCTGCGTTCCTATCTTGATCCGAACGCCGCCCCGCCGCCACCTGTCGAACGCGTCGCGCTCCGCGATAACTTGCCGCTGCTCCGTGGTCTTGTTCTGCCGCTTTTGGTCGTGTTTTCCGTACTGGGATCAATTTATGGCGGCATCGCTTCGGTCACAGAGGCTTCTGCCATCGGCGCCGCGGGTGTGATCCTGTCTACGATTTTGCGCCGGGAATTCTCCTTTGGCATGTTGCTTGATGCGGCCCTGCATACATTGGCAACAGTCGGCATGATCATGTGGATTGGCATCGGCGCAAGCGCACTGGTCGGTGTTTATAACCTGATGGGCGGTATCCGCTTCATATCACAGATGATTACCGGCATTTCAGAGGAGCCGATGGTGATTATCCTGTTCATGATGCTGATCCTGTTCATTCTCGGCATGTTTCTCGACTGGGTTGGTATCGCACTTTTGACCATGCCCATTTTCGTGCCGATCATTCTTCATCTTGGTTATGACCCGGTCTGGTTTGGTGTGCTGTTTGCCATGAATATGCAGGTCTCTTTCCTGACGCCGCCTTTCGGGCCCGCCGCGTTTTACCTCAAAAGCGTGACCCCGCCCGACATCACCCTTGGCGAGATATTCAGATCACTTGTGCCATTCATTTGCCTGCAGGTGCTGGCCGTTGGTCTGCTGGTCCTCTTCCCGGCAATCGCAATTTACTAACACAATATTTCCAGGTACCGACATGACACGCAATTTAGACGGCGAGTACGACTACATCATCATTGGCGCCGGGACGGCAGGATGTGTGCTTGCGAACCGGCTCAGCGACAATCCCGCCAACCGAGTTCTTCTTATCGAGGCGGGCGGCAAAGATACCTATCCCTGGATCCATATTCCGGTTGGTTATCTATACTGCATGGGCAATCCGCGCACCGACTGGATGATGAAAACCACAAGCGAAGCAGGCTTGAACGGGCGCCAACTGGCCTATCCGCGCGGCAAGGTTCTGGGGGGATGCAGCTCGATCAACGGCATGATTTACATGCGCGGTCAGGCTGCGGACTATGACGGTTGGGCACAGATGGGCAATACCGGCTGGGGTTGGGATGATGTGCTTCCCTACTTCATCCGTTCCCAGGACCGCCCCGGTGGTGATGGCCAAATCCACGGGCAGGGCGGTGAATGGAAAGTCGCCCGCCAGCGTCTTAAATGGGATTTGCTCGATGATTTTCAGCGCGCCGCCGAAGAAATGGGAATACCACCAACCGATGACTTTAACGCTGGAAACAACGAAGGGGCCGGCTATTTTGAGGTCAACCAGAATGGCGGCCGTCGCTGGAGTGCCGCGCGGGCTTTTCTTAAACCGGCTCTCAATCGCCCCAATCTGCGGCTTTTAACCCATGCCCATGTTCAAAAAATCACGTTTGAGGACGGCCGTGCAAAGGCGATGAACATCCTTCGTGACGGCATGATGCTTCATGCCTCGGCCAAGGCAGAGATCCTTCTCGCCGCCGGTGCGATCCATTCGCCCTTACTGCTTGAAGCATCGGGTATTGGTCAGGGCGAACGTCTTCAAGATGCGGGTATCGATGTGTATCGCGATATGCAAGATGTCGGCGAAAACCTTCAGGATCATCTTCAGCTAAGGATGGTTTTCCGCGTTGAAAATGCCCGCACGCTTAATCAGATCGCCAATTCCTGGTCGGGAAAGATCGGCATGGCGGCAAGCTATTTGTGGAACCGCTCCGGCCCCTTGTCCATGGCCCCCAGCCAGTTCGGGATTTTCACCAAAAGCAGTCCCGAAATGGCAACGCCGGACCTTGAATATCACATTCAACCTCTGTCAACCGACAAGCTGGGAGAACCATTGCATCCCTATCCGGCTGTGACGGTATCGGTCTGCAACCTGCGCCCGGACAGTCGGGGCTCCACCCACATATCGAACGCGGACCTGTCCGCCCATCCCGACATTTCACCACGCTATCTAAGCACAGACAGTGACATTGATGTCGCTGTGCGCGCACTGCGCCAGGCACGGCACTTGATGACCATGCCTGCTTTGAAAAAATATGCCCCGTCCGAAGACGTGCCCGGCACGGACAAAACAGATGATGCCAGTCTGGCCCGTGCCGCCGGTGACATCGGTACAACCATTTTCCATCCCGTTGGAACGTGCCGCATGGGCGTTGATGACGGTGCAGTGGTTGACCCGCAATTGCGGGTACGCGGCGTGGAAGGCTTGCGGGTGGTCGATGCATCCATCATGCCGCGGATTGTATCGGGAAACACCGCGACACCGGTGGTGATGATTGCGGAAAAAGCCGCTGACATGATCTTGCGCTCAGCCTGATAGCGCATTTGAAAGAACATTTTTGAAAGGACTGGATTATGAAGTTTCTCCGCCACGGACCGATTGGTGACGAAAAGCCCGGATACCTTGATCAGGAAGGAAACATCCGCGACCTCAGTCGTTTGATTGCCGATTTCACGCCCGAAACCGTGAATTGCGAACAACTGGCGGCCCTGGCTGCTCGCGACCTGTCTGATTTGCCGATTGTCGATCCCGGTACACGGATCGGCCCGTGTGTTGGGGCGGCACGTAACTTTTATGCGGTCGGTTTGAACTATGCCCGTCATGCACGCGAAACCAACAACTCCGAACCCAAAGAACCGGTGCTGTTTTCAAAATCCACATCGTGCATCTGCGGGCCGAACGATCCCATTATCTTGCCGCGCGGCTCTGTCAAAACAGATTGGGAGGTTGAACTTGGCATCATTATCGGCCGCCCGTGCAGCTATGTCAGCAAGGACGACGCGCTTGATTATGTCGCAGGCTTTTGCACGATCAACGATGTCAGCGAACGCGCCTATCAGATCGAGCGCGGCGGACAATGGATCAAAGGAAAATCAGCACCGAATTTCGGACCGATCGGCCCGTGGCTTGTAACACCCGACGAAGCAGGCGACCCTCAAAACCTGACCTTGAAGCTTTCTGTTAACGGCGAGACCGTGCAGAACAGCTCTACCTCCGACATGATTTTTCCTGTGGCCGAGATCATATCCTATATGTCCGGTTTCATGCGCCTTATGCCGGGCGATATCATTGCAACCGGAACGCCGGAAGGGGTGGGTCTAGGCCTGACGCCACCTCGCTTTCTGAGCACGGGTGATATCGTCGAACTATCGGTCGAGGGTCTCGGCACACAGCGCCAAATCGTCGTCAGTGAAAGCGATCCCGTCGCCTAAACTCGTCCTCAGATTTCTAGAGGGGTCAAGTTTAAGCCTTTCCAGGAACCCGCTGCGCCAACAGCGGGTTTTTTTATTGTCTGATCCATATGCCTCTGCAGTCTGCGCGCGGGCTACCGCCCGTGCTCAACCTTCGGCTTAAAATCGCTCCACTGGAGCGATTTCTTGACAGCCTGAGCCTTCAGGCATAACCCGACCAGACAATCAAAAATGCAAAAGACCCGCCGAATGGCGAGCCTTTGACATTTTGGTTACGGGGGCAGGATTTGAACCTACGCAGTCTGCGCGCGGGCTATCGCCCGTGTTCAACCTTCGGCTTAAAATCGCTCCACTGGAGCGATTTCTTCACAGCCTCAGCCTTCAAGTTATGAGCACAGGCCCATAAGGCAGGAA
>NZ_LPVY01000012.1 GCF_001613805.1 Thalassospira lucentensis | reverse complement strand
AAAAAACCCCCGCCTGTGAACGTTACGGCCATAAACGTGCCTGTTCCCGCGGCAAGAATACCGATCGCCATCAGTGCCAGAAAAGCCCAGTGCACCCGGTTGATCCCGAACCGGGCCACAAATGCGCCTGCCCATGCACCGGCAATACCACCGATCCCGATGGCAACCCACGATGCACCGCTGCCGCTTTCCCCCAGATCAAGCTGCATCCGCGCAAGCTGCCCGCCAAATGACCAGATTGCCGTGCTTGCCGCCCCCATCAGAAAGGCCGCACAAATCAATCTGGCGACATCCCCTTTCAGGGACGGCATTCCACCTTTGGCCTGCTTGGCCGCGGCCTTTGTCCCGCTCGGAATTGTCCGTATAAGGGCAATCGTCAGGATAATGGCGGCACCGGCAAAGACGGCAAAGACAAGCCGCCATTGCCCACCAATCATCAACGCAATCGGCCACGATAACATCACGCCAACACTGGTCCCGGCATTGATCACGGTATTGGTCATATCCTGCCGGTCATGTCGCACTGCCACCGCAACAGCCGCGGCCATCGGCGGCGATACCAGACCGGTGCTGGCCCCGGCAATCATGACCGCCACCGCCAGCCAGACCGCATCCGGTGCAACGGCAATCCCGGCCATGCCGACGGCGGCAACACATGCCGCCGCCGTCGCAACCACGCGGGGGCCAACGCGTTCGGTCGCAATCGCAGAAATAATAATGAACAGGCAATAACCCAAAAATGACCCGCCGGAAATCACCCCGGAAACCGTCGGGCCAAGTGACAATTCCGCATCGATTTGCGGCAACAGAAGCCCAAAGGCAAATCGGGCAAAACCATAACAAATGGCAATCAGCGCAAAGCCGACAAGACCAATCTGAACCGCCGGGCTGATGGCAGGTTTGAAATCGGGCTTCATGAACGCGCCTGTGCAACAAGAATGGCCGCAGCCTTGCGTGCGGCACTTATGGCATCCATCCCGCGATAAACCGCAGCGGCCACCGCCCCTTCAAACAAAACCAAAATCTGTTCTGTCAGTTCCCCATGATCCCCGGCCCCCAGATCACGCTGAACGATTTCGGCAATTTTGGCTCTGGTTGCGTCTTTGTGCGTCAGGACAACATTGGCAATTTCCGGGATGTCACCCCCGGTTTCACCGTAACTTCGCAAAAACAGGCATCCACGCCCGCCTTCATCACGTGTCCATTGTCCCAGCACGTCAAAGATTTCATCAACGGTCTGCACATCAAGGCGTTCCATGAAACGCCGTTCGCGCGCGCCAAGCACCAGCGCCATAAGCGCTGTCTTGCTGCCGACATGTTTGTAAAGCGTGCGACTGGAAAGACCCGCTTCCTGCGTCAGCCGATCCATGCCGGTTGCGCTAAAGCCATTGCGATCAAAAAGCCGCTCGGCCGTTGCAATAAGGTTTGTCTTGATATCCATGGGTAAAGTGTAAAACGATCGTTTTACACTGTCAACACAAGCAGCCCCTGCCGGTTTGCCCTGCAAGACAACCCGACACGGCAACCAGGTCCGATTTCAGCGCATGAAACGCCGTTAAGGCCGGAACATCGCAAGCTTGATGCCAAACGCAATAAACACGCTGCCGGTCACGGCCTTTAACGCGCGCTGAAACGATCCATTGCGTGCCATCCCGGTCAGGCGCGACAACAGAATGATCATGGTCGAAAACCAGATGATATTGATGCTGGCATGCACACAAACCAGCATGAAGGCCGATGTAATCGCGCCCTCGCCGACCGGAATGAATTGCGGAAATGCCGCAAGGTAGAAAATCGATACCTTGGGGTTAAGCGCATTGGTCAGGAACCCTTCGCCGTACGCCACCAGAAGCGTCCTGCGGCGTTTGGCCGGGGCAACTTCGGCATCGGTTTTAACCCCGCGCCATGCCTCGCGCAGCGCCTTGAACCCGACCCAGCAAAGATATGCCGCACCGGCAATCTTCACCATCATGAACAATTGCGCCGACTGCACAAGGATCACCGAGATCCCCAAAATCGACAATGTGCCATGCAGGTAAAAGGCAGTCACGAAACCGGCAACATTGGCAAAGCCTGCCGCACGGCCGGATGTCGGAACGGTTTTGGCAATCAGGACGCCATTGGGCCCCGGCGACATCACCAGAAGGGCGGTGACAAGTGTGAAGCTGATAAACTGTGCCCAATCCATCAGGGTGGCTCCTTAAAAGGGGGTGGCCACGAAACTATAGATGGATTGTAAAAACCGGCAAGCGCGCGATTGTACCGATACATCGCCCCTTATCCCGGCCAGCAGGGCGAAATCAGCCCTGCCCCAGCCGTTGCAGATCATATTCATGATCAAGGATCGCCTGCCACCAGTCGCGATTGTCGATATACCATTGCACCGTCTCGCGCAGGCCCGATGCAATATCATGCGTCGCCTTCCAGCCAAGCTCGGTCTCGATCTTTGTCGCGTCAATCGCATAACGATGATCATGCCCCGGACGGTCGGTGACGAATTCGACGATATCGTCAAATTTCGTGATCGGCACATCCTCGGCCAGTTCACATACCAGATCGAATATCTGGCGCACCATATCGATATTGCGCGCCTCGTTCCGCCCGCCGACATTATAGGTTTCCCCGACCCGGCCCTGCTCGACAATCAGCGCCAGCGCACGGGCATGATCATCAACATGCAGCCAGTCGCGGATATTGCGGCCATCGCCATAAACCGGCAACTTCCTGCCACGCAGGGCATTGATGATCATCAGCGGAATGAATTTTTCCGGAAACTGGAACGGACCATAATTGTTCGAACAATTGCTGATCACCACCGGCAGGCCATAGGTATGGCACCACGCCCGCACCAGATGATCCGATGATGCCTTGCTTGCGGCATAGGGGGAATTGGGCCGATACGGACTTTGTTCGGTAAACAGCCCATCATCGGGGCCAAGCGATCCGTAAACCTCGTCGGTCGATATGTGATGGAACCGGAACCGTTCCCGATCATCCGGCGAAAGGCCGCGCCAGTAAACGGCCACCGCTTCAAGCAAGTGATAGGTCCCGACAACATTGGTGTTGATAAACGTCCCCGGCCCGTCAATCGACCGGTCCACATGGCTTTCCGCCGCCAGATGCATCACCGCATCCGGGCCGAAATCATGAAGGGCCGCCGCAACCGCAAGCGGATCGGCAATGTCGGCCTTGATGAATTGATAATTCGGCAGATGATCGATGGTATCAAGACTGCGCAGATCGCTGGCATAGGTCAGTTTGTCAAGGTTAAGCACTTCCCAGCCACGTTCAAGAACCAGATAACGACACAGGGCTGATCCGATAAATCCCGCCCCGCCAGTCACCATGACGCGCATCACTAACACCTTTATCCTGTTGGTCTTTTTCTTACCCGACAGAAAAACACCTAAAAATGGCCCCGAAATGGCAATTGAAATGGCAATCAAAAAGGCAATTTAAAAGGTCGATGAAAAGACGGGACTCAATAGTCCTCTTTTACGCGCCTCACCCTGTTTTCTATCCATAAAGCGCAGTGGTTATACAATTTGCGCAGGAAAATATCGCATCCCTGCCGTTGCAGTGGCACCCCATGCACAAATCCCCTAATCCTCGGACTTGCATTTCATGAACTGGCTTAACTGCCGGCCTGACTGATGCGCAATATGTCAGCGATTTTTCCTGTCGCGCAGAAGCCAGAGCAAAATGATTGAAGACAAAAAATGAAAAAATATGCGGTTGGATTTGTCTGTAGCTGCGCCGTCGCTTTTGCGCCATCCGCGCATGCTCAGGACGCGGAAGGCGGCAACAAATGGGGACCGCATATCGATCTGGAAGGCAAGGCCGGCACCGACCGCAACCTTGGCGAAACCGATCTGTTCATTCCGCTATGGCAGGATGACGATACCCTGACCTTTGCCAATATCCGTGCGCGGATGGATGATGCCAACAGTCACGAGGGCAATTTCGGTGTCGGCATTCGCCAGATGCTTGATAGCGGCTGGAATATTGGCGGCTATGGTTATTTTGATCGCCGCCACAGCGCGTATGACAACAAATTCAATCAGGTGACTTTCGGGGCCGAAGCGCTCTCGCTTGACTGGGATTTTCGCGCCAATGCCTATATGCCGGTCGGCAAGACAAGCTATATCGAAGACAGTCTGAGTACGGTGGATTTTTCCGGCACCACGATCATGTACCGTCAGGGCGAAGAGCGCGCCCTTCGCGGGTTTGATGCCGAAATCGGCTGGCGCGCACCATTGTTTGAAGCCACGGCACCACAACAATTGCGCCTTTACGCAGGCGGCTATCGCTTTACCGACGACGATGTGGACACAGTACAGGGACCTCGCGGGCGGCTTGACCTGACCTTTGATGAAATACCGTTCCTGTGGGAAGGCTCGCGCTTTTCGCTGGGGGCTGAAATCCAGCATGACGATCCGCGCGGCACACAAAGCTTTGCCAGCTTCCGCCTGCGCATCCCGCTTCAGGATTTTGGCGACAATCCCAAACCGCGCCTGAACGCTATCGAACGCCGCATGACCGATCCGATCATACGCGACATTGATATCGTCAGTCAGGCCGGGCAATTCACCACGGCAGAGGAAATAACAAGCACGGCCAACGGCAACACCATCACGCTTGTCAGCAGCGCAACAACATCAAGTGCCGACCTTGCCACGACCATATCATCCGCCGGTGCCAATTCGACCGTGATCCTGAATGGCAGTTTTGCCAACGTGAACAGCCGCCTTGATGTTCAAAACGGCCAAACCATCATGGGGGTTGGCGACCTCAACGTTACAACACCTTCCGGTCGTACCGTAACCATTACCACACCGGGTGCCAGCCTAAGCGGTGAAGGATCCTCCCCGGTCGGTTTCGGCAGTCCAAGCCATATTTTCAACATGGCCAGCAACAGCCGCCTTGTCGGCGTTACCGTCTCAACCACCTCCGCGGGTGCGACCACAGCAGTGCGGATCAACGGCGTGAATAACGTCGAAATCATCAATAGCACATTGACCAGCAACGCTACGGGCAACACGTCCTTTGGCATACAGGTTATCGGAAACGCACAAAACACCGTCATTCGCGGTAATACGATCACAGCCACCAGTAACGATACCTTTGCCTATGCCCTGTCAGTCATCGGATCAGACAACCTCGTCTTCGAGAACAACACACTCAATGTCAGCGGGGCGACAAACAACCACCTGATCTTCTTTAACCTGAACAATACGAACCTCTCCGGCGCCGGTAACAGCGGCAATGTAAGCACATGCAATGTCGGTGGCGGGACAAACACCGGCTCCATCAGTTTCACGACAGCAACGCCAACCTGCCCGTAATCAGGAAAGCTGTTGATAGCCGGATGATGTCAAATCAAAGGTCTGCCGCTGCCCGCGTTGACATCGGTGCGGGCAACTTGGGCACTGCGTATTTCGCTTGAATGTTCCTATTTTGTTCTATATTTTGAACATATGCGAAACATCATCGAACCGACATCCGATCACATCGAAACCGCCCAACCGGGCGAAGGATGGAGCCATCCGGATTTTAATCCGGATCTGCTGCCCGCGCGCCGACAAAAAGGCCGCGGGGCGGTATCGAACATTGATGGCCGATTTGAACGCCATAGCCATCAGGCGATTGATGATGGCTGGATGACCAGCCTGATGGAAGATCAGGACGCATCGCGCATCCGTACCACCCTTGGCATTGATGGCGCGCGCAGCGTGATTACCAAAAATCAAAGCCCGGACGTGCCGTTTGACCGTTCGATCAATCCTTATCGCGGCTGTGAACATGGCTGCATCTATTGCTTTGCCAGACCAACCCACGCCTATCTGGGCCTGTCGCCGGGGCTGGATTTTGAAACAAAACTGTTCTGGAAACCCGACGCCCCGGCTCTGTTGCGCAAACAGCTCGCCGTCAAAAGCTACATGCCCGCCCCGATTGTCATTGGCACCAGCACCGATCCCTATCAGCCGGTTGAACGTGAAAAGCAACTGACCCGATCCATCATCAAGGTGCTTGGCGATTGCCACCATCCTTTTTCGATCATCACCAAGGGCGCGCTTGTCACCCGCGACATTGATCTGATCGCGCCAATGGCCGCCAGAAACCGCGCGTCGGTCGCGGTATCGGTTACAAGCCTTGATCACAGATTGTCCAACCTTCTTGAACCGCGTGCCTCCGCCCCGCACCGTCGGCTTGATGCCATTCGCAAGCTTGCCGATGCCGGTATTCCGGTCACGGTCCTGTGCGCGCCGATCATTCCCGGCCTCAATGACATGGAAATCGAAAATCTGGTCGCGGCGGTGCGTGATGCCGGGGCAACCTCCGTGTCGCACATCGTCGTCCGCCTGCCGCTTGAAATCGCCGACCTGTTCGAAGAATGGCTCGAAGCAAATTATCCCGACCGCAAGGCAAAGGTCATGTCGCTGATCCGCCAGATGCGCGACGGCGAACGATACCAATCCGAATTTGGCACCCGCATGCGCGGCACCGGCCCGATTGCCGATCTGATTGCCAGGCGGTTTGATGCCGCACGCAAAAAACACGGCATGACCGGCCGGTCGCTCAACCTTGATTGCAGCGGCTTTGTCCACCCGAACGCGAACGGGCAGATGTCGCTGTTCTGAGATCACCAGCAACATCGCCCCCTCGCCCCCAAGCCCTGCTCGCGCGACCGGCGGGCACCAAGCCGATCAATCTGCCCCGATCACGCCGCACGACGGATCAGCATCGTCCTTTGGCCGCCAACGGTAAGGCGCAAGACTTCGCCATCATCAAACGCGTAACTCAGGATATGATGATCGGGATCAACAATCTGTCTGTTCTCGATCATGACCGCACCACTTGCGATCAGCTCGCTCGCCGCCGTAATGGTATCGGCAAACCCCGCCATCAGAATAAGCGGCACCACCCCGATCCCGTCCTTCAGGGCATTGGGCGTGAAATCAAGTGTCGGCATACGATCAGCAAGGGAGATATGGGTCATTTTCCGGTTTCCTTGTTGGTGGGCCACCTCGGGCAAACCGGTTTATGGAAAAAACAAAGGCCGCCCTGGGGCAGCCGGTCTTGGTTTAATTTACAAACACATCAACAGGCGCCGCGCTATGTGCACGACGTAAAATAGGCGTTCTGATGTGTAACAATGTTTTCCATCCTCAAATCATTACGTACCTTATGCTGTCAGGTCAAGCCTGATTGCAGCGGCCCTGATCGCCCCGCCGCTGCGGGCCAGATGAAATTGCCATAAGCCGTGTTACCGGCAGGCCCGATCTGGAAATCACCCCTGCTCTCCGTCGGGGGCAAAATAGCGTGCAGGCGTTACGCCATAGGTTTTGCGAAATGCTGCAATAAACGCGCTGATATTCTCGTATCCCAGATCGAGTGCGACTGTCGTTACCGATAATCCGCCCGCCAGCATCTCGAGTGCTGCAAGCATGCGCGCCCGCGTCCGCCATTGACCAAAACCAAAGCCTGTTTCCCGTAACATGCGTCGCCCCAATGTGCGGCACGGAATTCCGGCCCAGTCGGCCCATTGCGTCATCGACCTGCCATCAGAAAGATCCGCCATCAAGGCTTGCGCCAGACGCACCAGACGAAGATCCTTTGGCATCGGCAATCCCAGTGTTTCCTTTGGGGTTGCCGCAATTTCATCAAGGATAATCCGGGCTATGCGTGCCTCGGCATCCGATTGCGGCCCATCCCCCCAACCCGCAGCACGACGAATGGCCGCCATCAACAGCTCGCTGGTACGCAACGCCCTTGGGTAATCTGGCAACCCGGCACAAAGGTGGGGACCGACATAAACGCTCCATCCGCGAAACGGCCCGTGCGAAACCAGTCCGTGCTCCATTCCCGGCGGCACCCAGAATGCATTGATAGCAGGAACCACCCATTTACCATGATCGGTCGAGATACTCAGCAATCCTGAAACCGCTCCGATCAACTGCCCCTGCGGATGGGAATGCGCGCCGGTTTCCCGTGGAATTGGGGTCTCGCGCATCACAACCCGGACAGCCAGGCGGGTTTCGCTGCCTGACACAACGTCACCCTCAACGCCCTCCTGTGCACTCCCCGCATGTGATGACGCAGGCTTTTTCAGCGTCGCAAGAACATCTGGATCGATCAAAAAGTCAGACATGGCCAAAACACCGTATTGATTGGCTTCGATGGGTTAGATTGGCCATATTTCATCACCTATCGTCAAGGTGGCTAGAACCTCTTCAATCAATGGAACAGCCCCATGACACATGACGAAACACGCATCTTTCTCGAAAACCTGTTTGGGTTATTGCTCGACCCCGAACACCCGGCAGAGGATCTCTTGCATCTATTCACATCGGATTATGTTCAGATTGCCGATGGCAAAACACTTGATTTGCAGGATTTCCTCGCACATGCCCGCACGCTGAAATCAATCCTGAAATCCTCGCATGTGCGGTTTGAAAAGATCATCACGTCAAATAACAGCATCGCCGACATCCATATCGTCGATGCCATCAAAAAAGATGGATCAACAATGACATGCAAGGTTCTGACTTTTTACGAAATGCGGGACGGCAAGATTTCACGGATTGAGGAACTGTCGCATTTGATTGCTGGTGCCAAAGAAGACAGCGATCTGGCCTCGCGGATTGCCCACTGAAATCATCGCCTAAAAAGCCAAGGGCAGCATCAAAATCATGACATGAAAAACGGAGGTGACCTGTTGATCACCTCCGCCTGAAAACCTGCTTTAATGTGCAGCTTAAACCAGTCGATAACGCACGTGGGGGGCCGGACGGGCAATAATTGAAGGATCAATTTCCTGCCCGTCCACGCCTTCCTCCGCGCCTGTATATTCTGTCAAATCCTTGCTTTGGGCGTCGGTGTCATTCATCGCCATCATGCGCGCGCTTTCAAAAAAGCGAAGACCGCGCTTTTCAAGAACATAAAGCGTTTCCGCACCCCATGGCCCCGACCAGACCAAACCCGAAAGCGTTTCCATTTCGCGTTCGATCCGGGTCGGCGAAATCGGCCGACCAAGGCATGTGGTCAGCAAAAACGAAAGTTCCGCTGCCGTCACGCCGTCTTCGCAGCATTCCTCGGCCAGAACTGCCATCACCGCCATGGTCACAACCCGAAGAGAAACCTTGCCGGTTTCAATCCCCGGAAAGCGGCTTTGCTGCAGGGTGACGATATCACTGGCAATGCGATCAACGCCCCCACGGATCACATATCGGCCACGCCAGACCCTGCAGCTTGTCCGTACTTCCCATTCCCGCATTTTGTCCCCGCCTGTTTTCTTGTCCCACGTCGAGAATGATACATTATCAATACATTACGTCAACCACTTTATCGACTTTTTGTATCATTTAATACAAGCATCACGAAACCACTGATATCCGGTCCCGGTGGCGGCAAATCCCCCGTCCCCGTCAACCGGTTCGATATAGCTCCGTGCGATTGCGCTATGAAAATCACGGCCGAAATTCTTTGGCATGCGCAGATGTTCCTGCCGCCGTAACAACCGCCGGATATCGTCACGCGTCACAAAACTGCGCCCGTCGCGGTAATGCAGCCAGATCGCGGCAATCAGGATCGTTTCGGCAAAACCACGCGGCTGCAGCCGGGCAATCAGATCGCCCAGACTGCCGATATATCCAATCAGGAAATTCGCCGGATCAATCGCATCCGCAGCACCTTCGCCAAGCAGACCGGCCCCACCGAAATAGCGCCCAACGGCCTGCCCGGCCGCCTGCCCCGTTACGTTTTCCTGTCCAGATGCAGCCTCGCCCGCAATAGCCGACCGGGCCGGTGAAAGCCCCGGGCCGGATCGATCCGACCGCGCCGTTACAGGGAATTGCCCGCCAGCAGGCATTTCCCGCAAAGAGCCACCAGGCCCGAATGACGAAGATGGCGCAGACGGAGATGATGCCGCAGGTAACATGGAAGAGGACGTGGCAGCCGACATAGCAGGCGACATCGAAGCCCCCGAAGAAGCTGCCCCATGATCAACCGCACCGCCCCCTTGCGCCGCCCCTGCCCGCAAATTGGTCGGAGAACCAAACAGGGCCGCCATCACCAAAGGCAGGCGCGCAGGCGGAATCGCACATTCGAGATCCACCGGCCCGAAATCACCTTCGCCCGTCAGTTTGACATGAATAACAGCAGCCAAGTTTCTTTCACCCCCAATTTGGGCCAAGGGGATATCATACATATCGTATCATTATCAACATCAATTCCAAAATATGTATCAATTTATACACAATCTGAATTCACAAAAATCCCTCGACAAACCAAGCCTTCCGGCAGCACCATGATTTCACTGCAAGATTTCAGACCGGACCGCCACCGCGATGCTGCCCAGCCCCACCAAAGGCACATCTGCCGCCTCCCCGATTTAGGCGGCAAACTGACGGTCACGCGATCTGATCGCCACCAATTATGGAGGAGTCTGTGACCCGCCTTTTATTTCGTGAAGACGCCTATCGCCGGAACTGCGACGCCAAGGTCATCTCGATCTCGGACCGCGGCATCGAACTGGACCAGACCGTGTTTTACGCCACCGCCGGCGGCCAGACCGGCGATGTCGGGATTTTCAAAACCGCCGATGGCCGCGAAATGCCGGTCGCAACCACGATCAAGGACCGCGACAGCGGCAAAATCCTGCATATCATCGCAGAGGATCACGATCTGCCAGCAATCGGCGATACGATCACGGCCGAACTGGATTGGGAAACCCGCCATCGCCTGATGCGCTTTCACACCTGCCTGCATTTGCTCTGTGCAATTGTCGAAGGCGACGTCACAGGCGGCAATATCGCCGCCCACAAGGCGCGACTTGATTTCAATCTGCCTGACGAGGCCCCGGACAAGGATGAACTGACCGCTCGGCTAAACGAGCTGATCGCAAGCAATGCCGGGGTCTATGACGGCGAAATCAGCGTGGCAGAGCTTAAAGCCAACCCTGAACTGGTCCGCACCATGTCGGTGCAACCACCAATGGATGGCAACAGCATCCGCACCGTCACGATCGAGGGGATCGATTATCAGCCCTGCGGCGGAACGCATGTCAAAAGCACGGCTGAAATCGGCAGGGTTCTGGTTGCCAAGATCGAAAAGAAAGGCCGCCAGAACCGCCGCATCAATATCGTCTTTGATGAATGAATTCCCCGGAAACGCGCAATCGGCATATCCACAAATCAAGTCGGGATATTGCCATGCGCTTTCAGGACGGATAGAAATTAAAACAAGAAACATTTGAGTTTGAAGATACAGATCTGCGGAAACGCCCCGGATCGCGCAATACCCACCATTGCAAACCGGAGTCTCTTTGATGACCAACCCAACTTCCGACGCACTGGTTTCCACCCAGTGGCTTGCGGATCACCTTGATGCACCCGACGTTCGCGTCGTCGATGCGAGCTGGTACATGCCCGCCCAGAACAAAAATGCCCGCGAGATTTATAACGCGCAGCATATTCCGGGCGCGGTATTCTTCGATATCGACGAAATCGCTGCTGATGACAGCGCACCGCTTCCCCACATGATGCCCGACGCGATCAAGTTTTCGGCCAAGGTCCGCAAGCTTGGCCTTGGCGACGGTGTCCGCATCGTGGTTTACGGCCAGACAGGATCGGCCCTTGCCGCCTGCCGGGCATGGTGGATGCTGCGCCATTTCGGGCATCACGATGTCGCCGTGCTGGATGGCGGCCTGCCGAAATGGCTTGCAGAAAAACGCCCGGTGACCGATGCACCAACCCCGCCGCGCGAACGCCATTTCACCGCGCGCGCCAACAGCTTCCTTTTGCGCGAATATGATCAGGTGCTGGCAAACGTCAAAAGCAAACGCGAACAACTGGTCGATGCCCGCGCAACCGAACGCTTCACGGGTGAGGCCGACGAACCGTGGGGCAAGGCTGGCCACGTGCCGGGCTCTTACAATCTGCCGTTTGACAGGCTCCTGAATGCTGACGGCACCTTCAAGGACGCCGATGCCATTCGCACCGCTTTCCATGATGCCGGTGTCAATCTTGATAAATCGGTTGTCACATCCTGCGGCTCGGGCGTGACCGCCTGCGTGCTCGCCCTTGGTGCCTATATCGCCGGGAAAAAGGAAGTCGCGGTCTATGACGGTTCCTGGGCCGAATGGGCCAGCACGGAGGGAAGCCCGGTCGACAAAGGCCCGGCATAACGCCAACCATCAACAGATATGAAAATGCCCGGTTCCCTCACCCTGTCCCAAACCGATGCCGCCGCGAACAAAGCGGCAGGCAAAAGTGACAGAAAGGAAGAACCGGGCTTTTTTCTTGAAAGACTGCAATCACCGACCGCGCACGACATCACCGCCATCGGCACCCTTTGGCAGAAGTCCGGGCTGACCGGACCGGGCCATGATGCCGGTCGTGATCTCGCCACATGCCTGAATTCCGGGCGCGGCAGCGTGATTTTGGCACGATCGGCAAAAGACGCTACAATCATCGGCACTGTCATGGCCGGTCATGACGGCGAAAGTGGCTGGGTTCACTATCTTGCCGTGGCCAATGATGCGCGCGGTACCGGCCTTGGGTCGGGCCTTCTGGCGCTGGCCGAGGATATCCTTGCCGCCACTGGCCTTGCTGTAAACAAGGTCACCGTCACAGACCCGGCAGTGCGTGATTTTTATCGCAAGCTCGGTTATGAAATTATCGAAACCGTCCCGCGAACCAATGCGCAAACATCTGAAATCGGTAACGATTTTGTGGTTATGCGAAAAAGGCTGAAGTCATGAGTGCATCCAATCCGCGCAAGCTGGAAGTCGTCGTCACCTTCCTTGAAATGCTTGATCCGCCAGATCGCCCTGCGGCCACCATCCCGCCAGGCAAGGTCGCCATCGTGCGCGCCGAAAACCCCACCCTGTCCTTTTATCGCTACCTTTATAATACGGTCGGCGAACCCTGGCTGTGGTGGTTGCGCCGCCTGATGGGCGATGAAGAACTTGCCGAAATCCTCGCCAAGCCCGAAACCCACGTTTACGTGCTTTATGTCGCGGGTGTCCCGGCCGGTTTTGCCGAACTGGACCTGACCGATCTTGAAGAAAACGGCGTGATCGACCTGCATTATATGGGCCTGATCCCCGATTTCATCGGCAAGGGGTATGGCAAATACCTTCTGAACTGGGCGATTGACACGGCCTGGGGCCTTAAACCGCAACGCATAACAGTCAATACATGCTCGCTGGATCATCCAAGTGCTTTGGGGGCTTACCAGAAGGCAGGCTTTGGTGTATACGACCAGCGAACAGATATTGTTGACGATCCGCGTGATACCGGCCTGATCCCGCATATCGACCATCATGTTGATCATGATGCCGGTCCGGGCAACGGCAAAAATGCCGACAGGTCGCAGGAAAATGAAAATTCCGGCACTTTGATCGTTGACTTTCCCGAGCGCGCACGTTAACAAGCGCGCCTGAGTTTACCCAAGCCAGAGGATGATGACCCATGGCAGTGCCAAAGAAAAAAGTGACCAAGTCCCGTCAGGGCATGCGTCGCTCGCATGACAAGCTCGCCAAGGGCTCGTACCGCGAAGACAAAGAAACCGGCGAACTGCATCGCCCGCACCACATTGACCTGAACACCGGTATGTACCGTGGTCGTCAGGTGGTCGAGCCGAAGATGTAATTCCGCACCGGAGAGCTTTGGCTCTTTGGCGGTTTGCGACGCTACAAGTTTCCGCGCCATCCGTTTTTCGGATGGCGTTTGGTTTAAAAAAGGACGAAGCCCCGCGGCTTCGTCCTTTTTTATTTGATCACGCCATTCCGTCCGATCCCGTACCGCAAATCACAATCCCGATCTTGCCCGGATTATCGACACCCAGCCGGTCGGTCAGTACCGCGGCAATCCCGGCCGCCGCCGAAAGCTCGACCGCAATACCCAACTCCCGCCACAGCCAGCGTGCCGCATCGCGCATTTCATCGTCACTGACCAGAACGATCCGGTCGACATTCCGGCCAATCAGATCGACATTCAATGCCGATGACTGACGCGGCGCCAGACTGGTTGCCGCCGTATTCACACTTGGCAATGTCGCGACCTCGTTATGCTTGATGCTCTCGAACAAGGTCGGGGCGCCTGTCGGCTCAACCCCGATCACCCGGATCGAGGGCCGCAAAAGCTTGGCCGCCGTTGCCACACCGGAAATAAGCCCGCCACCGCCAATCGCCACCACCAGCGTATCAAGGTCGGCCTGCTGTTCAAGCATCTCAAGCGCAATCGTGCCCTGCCCTGCAATCACCTTGGGATCGGCAAAGGGATGGATATAGGCCATGCCGCTTTCACGTGCATGATCCATGGCTGCCCGGTTGGCATCGTCCCAGACCGCACCGGTCAATGCGACGTCAACACCCTGCTTGCGCAGCTTTTCAACCTTCGGCTTTGGCGTATTGGTCGGCAAAAATATTTTGACCGGCACGCCCAGCACACGGGCCGCATTGATCACCCCCATGCCATGATTGCCGCCTGATGCGGTACAAAGCCCCACGGCGCGTTTGTCTTCATCAAGGGCCAGGGCGGCATTCATCGCACCGCGTGCCTTGAACGAGCCCGATACCTGCATGTTTTCAAGCTTCAGATACAGGTCCGGAATGCGATCCCGGTCGGGGAAAACCGACCTGTCGCTATAAATACCGGCGGCAAATACCGGCGTCAGGCGCATGTGATCGGAAATGGCGCGACGCGCGGCACGAAAATCCTGAAGTTCGAGCACGGGGCCTCCTGCAAGTCGGACTTGGTTGGACGGGTTTTATCTGTTGTAACGCGGCCCGAAACCGGACGCGAGGCATAAGGACTGAAATATCGCAAAATGGCGATTTCACAACTCTTTGCGGTGAAAAAACCTTGAACCCGGTGACATGAAATGCTTTGAGTTATGGAACAAATTCAAGGCCCCCCGAGCGTCGTCGCGTCGTCACCCCCGGCGCATCCAAGGAGAAAAGCCACCCATGTCAGGTAACCGCCCCCAAAAGCCCGCAACAAAACTGGTCCATGCCGGTCGCCGATCCAGTGAATATCACGGTGTGGTCAACCCGCCGGTTCTGCATGCCTCGACCATTCTGTTTGAAACCCTGGCCGATCTTGAAAAGGCCGGGGCATCCTCACCGGGCAAGGTGACTTACGGGCGGCACGGCACCCCGACACGCTTCCTGCTTGAAGAAGCGGTTGCCGAACTTGAAGGCGGCTTTGGCACCCTCTGCGTATCGTCCGGTGTGGCGGCGATCACCAACGCGATCCTGGCCTTTGTCAAACCGGGCGATCATATTCTGGTCACCGACAGCACCTATTACCCGACGCGCAATCTGTGCAACACGTTTCTCAAACGCTTTGGCGTTGAAACCGAATATTACGATCCGGCCATCGGTGGCGATATCGCGGGCCTGATTCGCGACAATACCGCCCTCATCTGGTGCGAAAGCCCGGGCTCGCTGACTTTCGAAATGCAGGATATCCCGGCGATTTCTGCGGCGGCCCGTGCACGCGGGGTCAAGGTCTTGCTTGATAACACCTGGGCGTCCCCCATGCTGTGCCGCCCGTTTGACATGGGGGTTGATGTATCGGTACAGGCCGGCACGAAATACATCGTCGGCCATTCCGACGTCATGCTGGGCACGATTACCACCGCGACCGAAGAAGACCTGCTGACCATCAAGAAACAGATCATCATCTCGGGCGATGCGGTTGGTCCTGATGATTGCTATCTCGCACAACGCGGGCTTCGCACGCTTGGCGTGCGCCTGCGCCAGCATCATGAAAGCGGCATCAAGGTCGCCCAATGGCTGCAAACCCGCCCGGAGGTCAAACGCGTTCTGCACCCGGCCCTACCCGACGATCCGGGCCATGCCATCTGGAAACGCGACTTCATCGGCGCAAGCGGCCTGTTTTCCTTTATTCTGAAACCGGTCACAAAGCCGCAGCTCGCCAATATGGTCGATCACATGGATCTGTTTGGCATGGGATTTAGCTGGGGCGGCTTCGAAAGCCTGATCCTGCCGTCTGATCCCAAAAACATCCGCACCGCGACCAAATGGGACGAAGACGGCCAACTGATCCGCCTTCATATCGGCCTTGAAGACACCGACGATCTGATCGCCGATCTGGAAGCCGGGTTTGCACGACTTGAAATGGCCTAAGGCAAAGACGCCCCGAAAATGCAAAATGGCGCGGAAGCATCCGCGCCATTTTTAATACATCGAACCAATATAACGGTTTATGCCGCTTTGCTCGGCATATAGTCGGTGTAACCTTTGCCGTCACCACCAAACAACGTTGCCCCATCAAGCTCGTCAAGCGGCAGATCATTTCTGTAACGCGCCACCAGATCAGGGTTGGCGACAAACGGACGACCATAGGCCACCAGATCCGCATAACCGGCTTTCAGGATCGCCTCACCACGCGACTTGGTATATTTGCCCGCGACGATGATCGTGCCGGAATAAACATTGCGCAAATCCTTGCGGAACTGTTCGGGGATTTGCGGCGCGTCATCCCAATCGGCTTCCGACAGATGGATATAGGCAAGCCCGATACGCTCGATCTCTTCGGATGCTTTCAGCATCGTATCAATGATTTCCGGATCGTTCATATTGCGCTGGGTGATAAAGGGCGACAAACGGATACCGACCCGGTCCGCACCGATTTCATCGGCAACCGCCTTGCAAACGTCCTTAAGGAACCGAATGCGGTTTTCCTGACTACCGCCATAAATATCGTCGCGCTGGTTTGATGTTGTCCGCAGGAACTGATCGATCAGATATCCATTCGCCCCGTGCAGCTCAACACCGTCAAAACCGGCGGCAATTGCATTGGCCGCCCCTTTGCGGAAATCCTCGATCACACCGGCAATATCTTCAAGTGTCAGGGCGCGCGGGACCGGGCAATCAA
Organism: Thalassospira lucentensis; assembly: GCF_001613805.1. GTDB lineage: Bacteria > Pseudomonadota > Alphaproteobacteria > Rhodospirillales > Thalassospiraceae > Thalassospira > Thalassospira lucentensis_A. The sequence continues at coordinate 225,636 of NZ_LPVY01000012.1, read as the reverse complement.
CCATTCCCCCCACCCCCGTCACAGGATCGGCCACCCAAACCTGTGCATCCGGCGACAGGGCCGATGGTGCAACCGGCTTGCCATCCGCGTGAAAGCTTTCGTGGCTCATGCGGCCAACATGCCAAAGCTGCAGGAAAATACGCCCGCCAGCCTTGTGAACTGCATCGGTCACCTTGCGCCAGCCAGCAACCTGATCATCACTATAAATCCCGGGGGTGAAAGAATAGCCCTGCCCCTGCTTGGAAATCTGGGTTGCCTCGGAAATGATCAGACCGGCAGTCGCACGCTGCGCATAATAGGTTGCCATCAGATCGTTCGGAATATCGCCCGGTTGATCGGTACGGCAACGGGTCATCGGCGCCATTACGATCCGGTTGGGAACATCAATCCCACGCAGATCGTGGTTTGCGAACAAAAAGCTCTTCATCGTCACGTCTCTTTCCATCCATTCAGATGCCCCGGCCATACAAGGTCCGCGTGATTGCGGGGTTGGGGCGAACAGCAAATTGCGAAATTGCTGATAACTCAATCACACGGCAATCTTTCCGGTATGACCGGGGCGTTGGGGGTCATTGAGACAACCTTATCAATTGCGGTTTTTCAAAATAATTGGCAAAATTTCGCAAATTCTTTTTGGGAAATCCGAACAATGGATCTGCTGGCCAATCTGTCACTCTTTGTCCTCATCGTTGAAAAAGGCGGGCTTGCCGCCGCCGGGCGCGATTTTGGCTATTCCCCGGCATCGGTATCCGAACGCGTCAGTGCTTTGGAAGATCATTATGGTGCCAGACTTCTAAATCGTACCACCCGGGCCATCAGCCTGACCGATGAAGGCCGCCTGCTTCTGGACGGTGCCCGGCAACTGGTTGGCGAAGCCAGCGATCTGCAATCACAAATTCGACATGGGGTCGATCACCTCTCAGGATTGATCCGCATCAGTGCCACCTTCGACCTTGGCCGGAACCGGCTGGCGCCGATCCTTGATCAGTTCATGGAAATGCATCCCGCTATCCGGATCGATCTTGTCCTGTCGGATGGATATGTCGATATCGTTGCCCAAGGCATTGACCTTGCAGTTCGCTACGGAACGCTGACAGACAGCAGCCTGATGCGCCGTCGCCTCGGCCCAAGCTATCGCCTCGCCTGCGCATCACCGGAATATCTTGCCAGATACGGAACCCCCGAAACCCCGGCGGACCTTGCCAATCACAACTGTCTTGTCATGCGATTTGGCAATCAGCTTGATCAGGAATGGCCGTTCGTCATTGATGGTAAACGCAAGATGATCCCGGTTCGCGGCAATAAAAGTGCCAATGATGGCTCCCTGATTCGTCAATGGGTTCTGGGTGGATACGGGATCGGCATGAAGGCCCACTGGGATATCGAAAACGACGTCAGGGAAGGCCGGATAATTCCGGTCCTGACCGACTTTTCACCCCCCGAAAGCGACCTTCAAATCGTATATCCTGCTGGCAGCAACCAACCCAAACGGGTTCGCTGCCTGATCGAGGTCTTATCAGCGGCCTTCGCAAATGGCGTCATGCCGCAATGCCCGTCCAATCCACAGCACTAGACCTCTCGCACACAGTGGCCAGAAGAAAGATCGGCGCAAAAATCAGGCCACTCTGGCTTTCAGGATATGCTCAAAATCCTTTAGGGCTGCGGCGGCTGTCGCCAGCGGCTCTTCACCACATCCGATGGCGATTGTCTCGCCCATGGCATCGGTGGTGATCCTGATTGCCTTGTTCTTGCCGCTGACCTGCGCCAGGGGATCGGAATTGGGATAGGCCCTGACACCGACACGCGCAGAAATCGTCCCGTCATCCGCACATTCCAGACTGCCGACAAGCTTCGGAACAAGGCCCTCCGCCCGCCACGCATCAATCCGGTCTGCGGTCACGCCGTGAATGCCCTCGACAACAAGGTCATCCATCACAAGCTCCGCCCCCAGGCCGAAATTGGCAAGAAGCAACAGCTTGCATGCCGTGTCCCAGCCTTCGGTATCATTGCGCGTATCTGCTTCGGCAAAGCCGCCTTTTTGCGCCTCTTGCAGGGCAGCGTCAAAGCCCACACCTTTCGAAACCATCGCATCCAGAAGGAAATTGGTCGTGGCATTCAAAATGCCTTCGACACTTAAAACCCGGCACCCGGTCAGACTATGTTCCACAAGATCAATGGTCGGCAGGGCCGCGGCACTTGCGCCGCTCAGCTTTAAAATCGCCCCCGATGCCTTCGCCAGATCGCGCAATTCCCGCCCGCTATGGACCAGCGCGCCCTTGGAAATCACAATCGTGTCCCGACCGAGGGACAAGGACGAGTGAATATAGGCAAGCCCCGGGCCGCCCGTGCGGAAATCGCTGGGCCCGGCTTCAATCAGGACATCTGCCCCGGACTTGCCAATAAAGTCCGGCCCGCTCAGGCCCGGTTCCAGCGCATCAAACTGATCGGCCTCAAGCCCGTCTGCATCAAACAGCCCGGAACGCGATCCACACACCGCCACCAGACGAACATCCGTATCGTAAACGCTGCGGTAATGCGCCCGCCGTGCCAAAAGCAGATTTGCCGTGGCGCGGCCAACGCCCCCAAAACCCGCAATCGCAACCCTGATCACCCGCATAGTGTCCGTCCCTGTTTCATTTAAAACTGCGCGTTTTCGAGCACGCTTAGCGCGCAATCCAAACATTACCGATACCGGATCATCCCCGCAAACGGCGAATCACGGGGGATGCCATCCCGACCAGCAGGAACAACCCCGCCGCCGAAATCACGATGCTTGGCCCGGCCGGGCTATCGACATGCCATGAAAGACTGATCCCGGCCATGACGGACGCCGCCCCAAACAGGGCCGCACCAATCGCCATTTGCTCGGGCGTTCTGGCAAAGAACCTGGCACTGGCGGCCGGCACAATCAAAAGGGCCGTGATCAGAAGAACCCCGACAATCTTGATCGCCATGCCAATCACAAGCGCCATCAGCAGCATGAAAACCAGACGCAGCCGTTCGACCGGAATGCTTTCGGCTGCTGCAATTTCCGGGCTGACGGTCAGCGCCAGCAACGGCCGCCACATCCAGACCAGCACCAGAAGCGCCAATCCACCGCCCAGCCCCAAAAGCCAGATATCGGCAACATTGACCGCCAGAATATCTCCAAACAGATAGGCCATCAGGTCAACCGCAATCCCCTTCACAAAGGCAAGGGCCACCATGCCAAGCGCCAGTGTCGAATGCGCCAGCATCCCCAGAACCGTATCGCTGCCAAGGCGGCTTTGGCGTTGCCCGATGGCAAGGATCAGGGCGGCGGCAAGACAGGTGGCAATCATCCCGATCCGGACATCGACCCCCATCAAAAGTCCAAGTGCGACACCCAGCAACGCCGAATGCGCCAGCGTATCGCCAAAAAACGCCATGCGTCGCCAGACGATAAACGCCCCGAACGGCCCGCAGACAAACGCCAGCAAAATCCCGCCGATCACCGCACGGGTCAGAAAATCATCCATCATTGCGGCCGCCATATCCGATCTTTTTCGTCGATTTCTTCATGATGATGATGATGGCCATGCGCGCATCCCGGCCCGTGAACATGATCATGCCCATGATGATGATCATGGCCATCCCCGCCATCAACGACATGCCCGGCAAGGTCATGTTCGTGATCATGCGCATGGGTATAAATGCCAATCGCATCCGCCGCCCGATCGCCAAACAGGGATCTGTATTCAGGATGCTGGCGCACGGTTTCGGGGATTCCGGAACAACAGACATGCCGGTTAAAGCACACCACCTGATCGGTCTTTGCCATCACCAGATGCAGATCATGCGAAATCATCAGAACCGCACAGTTAAGCTCGGCCCGGATATCATCAATCAGGCGATAAAGCTCCGCCTGCCCGGTCACATCAACCCCCTGGGTCGGCTCGTCCAGCACCAGCAAATCCGGGCGCAACAACAATGTCCGCGCCAGCATCACGCGCTGCGTCTCGCCCCCCGAAAGGCTGCTCATCTGACTATCGATCACATGGCTGGCACCGACCTGTTCAAGAACCTTCTGGCAATCACCGCGCGATGCCGAACGGGTCAGTGTCAGGAACCGCTTCACCGTCATCGGCAAAACCTGATCAATGGCAAGCTTTTGGGGCACATAGCCAATACGAAGGCCCGGCTTGCGGATCACCTCGCCCTGATCGGCGCTCTGAAGCCCCAGAAGGGTTTTGACCAGTGTTGATTTACCCGCCCCGTTTGGGCCGATCAGGGTCATGATCTCGCCCGCATTGATCGAAAGCGTCACGTTATCAAGCACCCGTTCATTGCCAAAGGACAGGATCAGTCCCCGTCCTTCAATGAGTGGTGCAGTCATGGCAAAGGCCTTTGATTTCAACAGTGGTCGCCTGAATTTTAAACCCAACATTTTTTGCGGCCTTGCGCACCGCGATGCTTACATCCTCATCCACCGTTTCCGCAACGCGACCGCATCGGGTGCAAATGAAATACTGCCCCAGATGATCGCAATCAGGCTGATCGCACCCGAAATAGGCATTAAGCGATTCAATACGGTGCACCAGTCCAAGATCGGTCAGGAATTCCAGCGCCCGATACACGGTCGGCGGCTGCACGCGCTGCCCCTCGGCCTGAAGCGCATCAAGCAGCTCATAGGCGGTAACCGCCTTGTGTGATTGCCATATCAGGCTGAACACCTTGCGGCGCATATCGGTAAAACGCGCATTTTCCGCCTCGCAGACTTTCTCTGCCTGCGCGATTGCGCTATCGATACATCTATCGTGATCGTGGCCCTTTTGCGGGAATAGATCGGTCATGTCGCACATCCGATGTCACGCCAGGGCAAATGCAGAAATCTGCAAAAAGCCGTGGCACAGGGTGATATGTTATAATATATCATTTCTTGACGTGACTGCCGCAAAAAGTCAACAACCATCGACCGGAGCCTTCGATGACCGAGACCACAAAAGCCGCCAATTCAAAGATTGCCGACAAACTGAAATTCAATGAAAGCGGCCTGATCCCGGCAATCGCCCAGCAGCATGACAGCGGCGAGGTTCTGATGATGGCCTGGATGAACCGCGATGCGGTGATCGAAACGCTTGAAACCGGCCGGGTCTGCTATTACTCACGCTCGCGCGGCAAGCTCTGGCGCAAGGGCGAAAGCTCCGGCCAGCTACAGAAACTGATCGATTTCCGCTATGACTGCGATCAGGATACCGTGCTGGTACAGGTCGATCAGCTTGGCGTTGCCTGCCACACGGGACGTCGCAACTGTTTCTATTTCGCCGCCCGCGATGGCGAGGAAGTGGTGATTTCCCAACCCGAAATCGCCGTCGAAGACCTTTACGGCAAAAAGTAAGCATCAGATATGGCGATTTCCGACGAACAGCTTGACCGCGTTGCCACCACCGTCATCACCGGCTTCCTTGGCAGTGGCAAGACAACCCTTCTCAATGCCCTGCTGTCGCACGATGGCATGGATAAAACCGCCGTTCTGATCAATGAATTTGGCGAAATCGGCCTTGATCATCTTCTGGTGCGCGAGGTGTCCGAGGATGTCGTGCTGCTGAATTCCGGCTGCATCTGCTGTTCGGTGCGCGGTGATCTGATTTCGGGTTTGCGTGATCTGTTTGTCAAACGCACACGTGGCGAGGTACCGGAATTTGACCGGGTCATCATTGAAACCACCGGTCTTGCCGACCCCGCCCCGATCCTGCATACCCTGATGACCGATCCGCTGCTGACGGCCAAATTCCGCCTTGATAGCGTGGTGACCACCGTCGATGCCCTGCATGGCGCCGGGCAGCTTGATGACCATCCCGAAAGTGTAAAGCAATCCGCCGTTGCCGACCGCATCCTGATCACCAAATCCGATCTGGCCGATGCCAAAACGCTGGCAACCCTTGAAGCCCGCCTGCGGCATCTGAACCCCGCCGCCCCGATCCATGCCGTCACCATGGGCGATATTGATCCGGCCAAGCTGTTCAATGCCGGGCTATATGACCCGGCGACCAAAAGCATGGATGTGCAGAAATGGCTGCGCGACGAGGCCTACGAACAACACGGCGACGATCATCATGATCACGATCATTCGCATGACCATCATGATCATGATTACGGCCATGATCACCACCACCACACCCATTCGCACGACGTCAACCGGCATGACGACCATATCCGGTCCTTCTGCATCACCTTTGACGAACCGCTGCATTGGGATGCGTTTGTCACCTGGGCGGAAATCTTCACCCAGATGCGCGGCGAAAGCCTTTTGCGCGTCAAGGGCATCCTGAACCTTGTCGGCGAAAGCAACCCGGTCGCGATCCATGCCGTGCAGCATGTTTTTCACCCGCCCGCCACCCTGCCCGCATGGCCGGATGACGATCACCGATCAAAAATCGTGTTTATCACAAAGGATCTTGGCCCGCAGGTCATCCGGGAATCGCTCTATCACCTGAATGCCGCCGTATCGGAAACCGCCGAAAAATCCTGATTTTTTGGCATTTGAGCCACATCAAGGCCCCCAACCCGAAATTGGATCAGATTGGGTCTTGGCTTGATACAGCCTCACTCTAAGTCCTGAACTTTGGGCGGCCTCATTTATTGCGGTCGCCCTTTTTCTCGCCGTTTTTCATCGGCATTCTATCCCCTCGCCAAACCGAAGGAGAGCACCAATCATCCAACCGTACAGGTTGCGATGCCGCTGCACTGCACTAAATTTGGCACAAACAGCGACTTATCTTTGTGACAGCTCTCAAAACAATCAAACAAATCAAATCGAAGGGGGTAGAACATCATGATTTTCCGGAACTGGCAGGGTACGAAAATCCCCGCACTTGGCTTTGGGACATACGAGCTCGATAACGCAAGCGCCGAACATATGGTCGCCGAAGCCGCCAAAATCGGCTATCGCCATTTCGATACCGCCCAGATGTATCATAACGAGGAAGGGGTTGGCCGCGGCCTGAAATCATCGGGTCTTGCGCGCGATGATTACTTCCTCACCACCAAAATCTGGCCCGACAAATTCCAAAGCGGCGATCTGCAAACGTCCGTGGTCGAAAGCCTGCGTAAGCTTGATCTTGACCATGTCGATCTGCTGCTGCTCCATTGGCCGAATGATGAAATCCCGCTGCGCGAAACCATCGCAGCCCTGAACGAGGTCAAAAACCTCGGCATGACGCGCCTGATCGGAATTTCCAATTTCCCGACCGCCCTGATCGAACGCGCCGTCGGCCACAGCGACGCGCCCCTTGCGGTCAATCAGGTCGAATATCACCCCTATCTTGACCAGTCCAAGGTGCTTGAATGCGTGCGCAGCCATGACATGTTGCTGACCGCCTATTGCCCGCTGGCACGTGCCAAGGTGATGAATGACGAAACGCTGGTGGCCATCGCCAAATCCTATGGCAAATCCCCGGCACAGGTCACCCTGCGCTGGCTGCTGCAACAGGATGGCGTCATGGCGATCCCGAAATCCGGCTCGCCCAAAAACGCCAGGGCCAATTTCGATATCTTTGATTTCGAACTGTCGGACGCCGACATGGCCGATATCCACGAACTCGCCAAACCAGACGGCCGCCTGATCGATCCGGAATTCGCCCCGGAATGGGATCGCGCCGCCTGAGAAGCAGCGGCACAAACCACGCATAAAACCACCAAGACCGGCCCCCAGCAGGCCGGTCTTTTGCGTTAAAGCCCCCCGCCCTGCCAAAAACCGCCGAATTACCCCCTCTCGCCAGCCCCGGCTTGCTTCGCACATGCGAAAAGCGTAATTTGACAGTCTATTCAATCCCCAGACCCGTGATCGCTTCATGACCAGCACCACAACCAACGCCGCCGACACCACCAAACCCGATCTCGGCCACCGCCTGTACGAGGATGTGCTGGCGCTTCTGCTCGGCACCATGGTCGTGTCGCTCGGTGTGATGCTCTATAGCGAAAGCGTGCTAGTCACCGGCAGCACGGCAGGTGCTGCCCTTCTGATCGAACACGCCACCGGCATCGGTTTTGGCGTGATCTTCTTTGCAATCAATCTGCCGTTTTACTGGCTGGCCTTCAAACGCATGGGACTTGCTTTCACGATCAAGACCTTCATCGCGGTCGGGCTTGTCTCGGTGTTTTCAAAGCTGATGCCGATGTGGATCGATTTTTCGATGCTCAACCCGATCTTCGCCGCCATTGCTGGCGGTGCGCTGATGGGGATCGGGCTTCTGATGCTGTTTCGCCATCGGGCGGGGCTCGGCGGGATCAATATCCTCGCCCTGTTCCTGCAGGAACACCTCGGCATCCGTGCCGGTTACTTCCAGCTCGCCGTTGATCTGGTCATCCTCGCCTGCGCCTTCCTGACCCTGCCATTCGACAAGGTCCTGCTCTCGATCCTAGGCGCCGTCGTGCTCAACCTGATCATCGCACTCAACCACCGCCCGGGCCGGTATCTGGCTGCGCGATGATGAACGCGCATTATGAATGTCGCGATTATTTTCCTTTGACGCACCCGCAACCAAATGGGCATGATTATTAAAGGTCGGTAATGTTAGTGACACAGTGAAAATCTGATGAACAAGCTTCCCAAACCCGTGCTTGTCGCGATTGTGATCGCTTTCTGTATTTTCGTCATAGCACCGATTACCATTGGTATCACCGGTGACGTTTACGACCTTAATCATGGACTTCTTTGGATTAGCTTCGCCAAACGGATTCAATGGGAAAGCATCCTTGCCGGCGCACTCGGTTTGGCTGGTGGCTTGTTTGTCATCTACAGCACGCGGCAAACATTGCGCCAAGCAAAGTTGCATCGGGCTGATGACCTGAATGGCCCGCTGCAACTGGCGCGCGATGCTGTTGATGATCTGTGGACTTGGTCGAACACCACCATCGATCACCTTGAAGGCCTGTTTGAACAGGTCGAAAGCGGCCACCAAGAACTCAAAAAACTCAATTCGGCGATTGATAATGCCTACGTAAAAGCAGCCGACCGGGCAAGACATATTTCGAGCATCTGCAAGGAACACAAGACCAAGGCGTTGAGCTTCGAACTGTATTCCAGACTTGAAATGGTGGCCGTGCTCGATGGAATGAGACCCCGTGATCCGGGCGGACAACCGGAGGGGGATCACTATATCCGATACAGAAAGAACCGTGAGTTCTTGCAAGAAGCACGAACCAGGTCGGCTGGTGCACGAACTGCCATCGATCAACAGATTAAAGTCAACTTGATTCGATGTGGCGTCGATGATTGACATCACCGCATCGTCGCTTGTCCTCTTCTGAAGCTAAATTCAGTTGGTTGTTTGGTCGGCGTCAAAGTCTAACAAAAAAGGGGGACAGTCCCCTTTTTCTTTTCACTCTCACAAATGAAAATAGCGAAGGCCTCAGTGTCCGTTTCAAAAACGCTGAAAGAGCACTTCTTCCGAGACACCATATTAACTATCTCTTATTGACAGCCCCAAGACCATCCTTCACGCTACCGAAACCACAACCAAAGCGTGAGAAATGTTTATGCAAAATCCATTTCGCGATCAGAAAGTCGACATCGATTGTCCCAATTGCCAAAAGAGTTTCAAGAAAACTCTCGGAGAACTCAGCAACAAACGTTCTATCCGCTGCCCATCCTGTAGGCAGGACATCAAGATTGAAGGTAACCTCGCACGGGAGATGCGAGAGCTAGACAAGAGCTTCGGAAAACTATTCAAATAAACCTAGAACCAGCAAAATTCGGTTCGTAAAGTTAACAACAGGCCATATCCTCTGACGAGGACCAGTGTATCGCCTCAAAAATTCAGCAAACAGTCATGACAGCAACTTCCAATAACGATCCAAGACCGCCAATGCCAGCAGACATAAAAAGGCGAGTCCTCGTTGAAGCTGGGCATCGATGCGCAATCCCAACCTGCAGATATATTGAAACAGAAATCCACCACATTGTTCCATGGGCAACATGCAAGAAACACGAGTATACGAACTTGATTGCACTTTGCCCAAACTGCCACAGCCGCGCCGACAAAGGCGAGATCGACAGAAAATCGCTACACTTTTACAAAGCCAACCTCAGGCTCATGCATGACAAGTACTCCCAGCTCGAAATGGATATTCTGTTTGAACTGGCAAAAAAACCTGTTGGAGAAGGAATGCAATGGCCTCCATTCATCCATATTCTGCTAAAACGCATTACGGACTCTGAACTTATTACTATTGAAGAAGAGCTAGAACCAGTAATAGCCGATGGAATGAAGATAAGCCCAGATACACTAAGAATTACGCAAAAAGGCCGAGAACTCATATTAGAGCTAGGATCCCACGAACTCTAAGAAAAGAGATATGGGGCAGGCTTTTTTGCTATGAACGACCGTCAACCTAGTGCAGATAAACAGAAAACAGAGCATAAGCTCTACACATTAAAGAAGAAAAATGGCGATCCCTGCAGGACTCGAACCTGCAACCTACAGATTAGAAGTCTGTTGCTCTATCCAGTTGAGCTAAGGGACCGCTGTGGGGGCCGGTTGGTGCCCCGGGGCAAAGCATTGGACGCCTGCCCGGCATGATATCTTTTCAGTCTTTAACGTCTTCTGTCAGACGAACGGGGCGGAAACCGCCCCGATGATGGTGATCGACCGCCTTGATGGCCGAAAGATCAGACGACGCGTTTGAACGCGAAGTTGTCTGCATAGGCCTGCACCCGGCGGACGCGCGATTTCGGCTGTTCGATATCGGCAATCAGCTTGTGACGGGCGGCAAATGCCTGCGCTTCTTCAAGGGTATCGAAATACATGCGCACCTGGCCGCGGGTATCGGTCGAACCGATCCAGCCCATAAGCTGATCGGCAACCTTCTTTGCACCCGGTTCAAATTCCATCACCCAGTGTTTGGTCGCGGCACGACCGGACTGCATGGCGTTTTTGGCAGGTTTGTAAACACGGACCTTCATCGGGACCCTCGTCTTGACCGTCGGATAAGATGACAACAATGCGGGGCTCTCTAACACCCGCTGTCTCTTCATCTTTTACACCTTTTGCCGGCACATGAAAACGTGTCCGTATGGCAAAAGGGAAAAATGGTCGGGAAGGCGAGATTCGAACTCGCGACCCCCTGCTCCCAAAGCAGGTACGCTACCAGACTGCGCTACTCCCCGACGCGGATGTGGATTTAGCACCATAATTCCGGGTGGGCAAGACCGCATTATGCGTTTTTTGCCCGGATTGGAAATAAAATGCAGCTCAGAAACCAAAGGCCGCAGAGATCATCTGCGGCCTTGCTATTGCTGATTGAGGATCGCGTGGCCGCAACGGGCCTATCACGGGTGCCGCTACGATGTCTTAGCGCGGCAGCCCTTCGACCTTCTCGCCAACTTCAAATCCCAACCGGTCGGCCGATCCGCCATTCAGTTCCAGAACAAAGCGCACCGGCTTTGGCCCCGGAATGATGGTTTCGGATTTCGGCACCGTGCGTTTTTCAATTCCGACAATCACGCCATTCTTGTCGATAAACAGCATATCAAGCGAAATGAAGGTGTTCTTCATCCACATCGAAATGTCGCTGGCACGGCCAAAATCAAACAGCATCCCCGCATCGTCGGCCATCTCGGTGCGGAACATCAATCCGCGCGACCGTTCATCAGGTGTTACTGCCATTTCAACATTGAAAACCTTGCCATCGACCAGCAGGCGCGATCGTTCAAACCCTGTCGCCTTTGCATTCAGCCCCGCCACAACGGCAGCACTGATAAAGCAAACGACCAAGGTCATTTGAATGAACGACTTCATAACCCATACCCCTTCAGTCTATGGACGCGTGTCCTGACTTCGTCACGTATGTCCCCGCCGCGCCACGGATCTCTAATGCTGGTCAGCATTTTTTCGTCCGGCTGCTTTCCACGGCTATGTGCCCATTTTATGGCACGCAGGATATTTTCCGCTGTGACGGATAACACAGGGGGTATTTCGATTTCGTTTACAACCGCCCACACCCCGGACCAACAGCGCGCAACCCCATAAGGGTTATATCCTCCGCCCCCCAGTACAAGACATCTGGGTGCCATCTTGATCATGGCCCCGACCACGTCCCAAATGGCCTGATTTCCCAGCATCTGTCTGGATAATGGATCTTCTGCTAATGTATCACAACCGCATTGTAAAACAATGGCTTGTGGTGAAAATTGCTGCGCGAGTGGCAGGAAATACTCATTCAGGACATAGCGCATTTCATCGTCATTCATGCCGCTTGGCATCGGCAGGTTACGCGCAAATCCCCCCGCAATATCATCGATATGCCCGGTTTTCGGCCATAGCCCTTCTTCATGCATGGACACGGTCAGAACTCGGTCATCATCGGCAAATGCAATCTGCACACCGTCCCCGTGATGGGCATCAATATCAAGGTAAAGCACGCGATCCAGCCCCGAATCGAGCAATTCAAGTATGCCCAGAACCGGGTCATTGAAGTAACAAAACCCCGATGCCCGGTCGCGCAAACCATGATGCGTACCCCCCGCCGGATGATGGATGATCCCCCCATCCGAAATCAGTTGTGCTGCCATAATCGATGATCCGGCGGCAGTCGCCGGACGCCGGAAAATTTCCGGATAGATCGGATTACCGTTTTTACCCAATCCGTATCTGACCATCATGTCTTCGGGCAGCATCCGGTCGCGTTCGGCCTGTGCGACGGCGGCGATATAGTCGGGATCGTGAAAGCGTGCCAATTGTGCCGGCGTCGCCACCGGCCCGATCAGATAATTATCCCCATCGACCCAGCCCATTGCATGCACCATATCAACCACCAGCGACACCCGCGGGATCGCAAGCGGGTGTTTCGGCCCGTAACTCGACCCGCGATAAATCTCGGCCGCGATCATGCGCGGACGGATATCATGGCGGCGATGATCGGGATAATTCAGAACAGGTTCATCAGATGGCATCATGACCATTCATGGTTCATTCGGGCATCGCAGGATTGACGCGCAATCGCATCCGCGCAAGTCTTGCGATCCAACGGTTATTCTTAAACGTCTCTTTTCTTAAACGACGAGCAGCCCCATGCCGATCAAAAACTATGCCTTTCTGATCAAGGCCGACGGATATCCGGTACGGGGAACGCAAACCACCCTGCCCGGCGATGGCTTCACCACCCATATCTTTGCCGCGTCAAATATCGCCGCCCACATCGTCGCCGCACAGGGTTTTGCCAAGGACGGGATAGAGGTCATTGAAACCTGCGGCGGCTTTTCCGATACGGATTTTGATGCGGTCGAAAAGGCACTTGATGGCCGCGTCGCCCTTGGTCGCGTCACGTTTGACGCCGCCAATCAGGCCCTTCTGACCCGTTTCATGACATCGTCCTGACCGCTTTTAAGCAATCGTCACCGCCCCAAAACAGTCGGAGCCCCACCCGTGCCCCTTAAAACATCAAACCGCCGCCACCTTTTCGCGGGGCTTGCGATCCTGATCATCGTTATTGTCATTGGCGCTGGCTTTACCCTTTCGGGGCTTGCCGATTTTGATCTTGAAGGTCGCAATAGCCGTCTTGTCGAATTTGACGATCATGGCAACCGGCTTTCGGGCACCCTGATCCTGCCCGATGGTGCGGCGGCCGACCCGGCCCCGATTGTCCTTCTGATCCATGGCGATGGCCCGCAGGACCGCTTTTCAAATGACGGTTACCTGCCGCTGATCAACAGCCTGCTTGATGGCGGGATCGGTGTTTATAGCTGGGACAAGGCAGGTGTGGGCGACAGCACGGGAAACTGGCTTGATCAATCCATGAATGATCGCGCCAACGAGGCGATGGCCGCCTTCGCCGCCCTACGCAATCTTGATGGCAATCAGAACCGCAAAATCGGCTTTCTCGGTTTCTCGCAGGCCGGCTGGGTCATCCCCGATATCGCCAACCGCCTGCCCGATGCCGCCTTTCACATCCTGATCGGCGCGGCGGTCAATTGGCAGCGACAGGGCACCTATTACATGCGCACACGGCTTGAGGCCCTTGGCACCCGGCCCGATGAAATCGCCATGCGCATTGAAACCGCGCATAATATGGATGACCGGATTTTTGGCCCCGACAGTACCTATCAGGATTATCTCGCCATCCCCCATGATCAGGAAGTCATGGCACAGGACCGCTATGAATTCGTGAAACGCAATATCGGATCGGATGCCACCGGGTCGCTTGCAACCATCAAATCCCCCCTGCTTGCCCTCTGGGGCGAGGATGACCTGAATGTTGATCCGGCGCATAACGCGGCGATCTATCGCAAACTTGCCCTGCCCAACAATCCGCTAAACAGGGTCATCACCCTTCCCGATGCAACACACGGGCTGCTGCGCGCAGGCCTGTTCAATTATCAGCTTGCCGATCAGATGCCCGACATCGTCAAACTGGCCTTTATCGCGATGGGGCGCCATGCCTATGCCCCCGGCGCGATGGATCACATCATCACCTGGATCAGACAGGTCACGCAAACCCCATCCCCGGCACAATAACCGGCATCAAACCTGTAACATCATCGTTGTTGCCGTCCGAAACCCGAACAGATGACGAAGCGGGCCAAGTTCCTGCACATCGCCCGCCACAAAGCCGCATCGTTCATAAAGTGCCCGGGCCCGCGGATTGGTATCGATCACGTCAAGCCGCACCTGCCTCAGGTCGCGCATCCGGGCTTCATGTGCAATCGCATCCAGAAGTGCCGTCCCGACACCCCTGCCACGCGCATCCGAATCAACAAAAATCCCGTCCATCAACAGACCCCCCTCGGACAGATCCCGTTCAAGCGTCTCGATCAAAATCCCGCGCCACAAACCGCCCCATAGGCCATAAATCGCGCAGACATCCGATAGCGTCCCGCCAATAAACGCCCCCTCTGCCGTCTTGAAACCGGCAATGCCCAGCAAATCGCCATCGGACGATACCGCACTGATCGCATGGGCCGGATCAACAACCCGTCTCAGGAATAATTGCGCCTTGTCTTCGGGTTTCATCACCGGTGCCAGTTTCTGACGAAACGCCTGCCAGAAAAGATCAAGCGCCTTGTCGATATGGCCATCCTCGATGCCATGATGAATGGAAAATCTTTGCCGGTCCTGCATCTGTACCTTCCGCGATCCTGTCGATCAGAAAGATAGCCGGACGGCATAATTTCACAAGTTAAGGATGTGATACAGATCACGCGCCTGACCCGCGCTCGGGCTTGCCTGTCCTTAAATGGCGCGCCGCCCGCTGCTGGCCGAAATCATCCCTTTCTGACCTGCCCCCTGGATTCCCGCCTGCGCGGGAATGACAATATTTGTTGCTGGATTTGTTGCGGGCAATCCCCCCTCAATCGTCACTCCCGCCCCTTCAACCGTCACTCCCGCGAACGCGGGAGTCCATCGCACCACAGGCTCCATACCGGGGCAGAACCCCGCCCTTTTACCCGGCCACAGCCGCCCGGGGCCGAATGATCTTGCCGCTTTGGCGCTGCTCGAACAGATGCGCGATCCAGCCTGCCATGCGCCCGACGGCAAAAATGCCAAGCCCCGCCCCCTTGGGCAGATCAAGCTCGCGTTCCAGCAACGCCAGCCCGAAATCAAGGCTGGGATATTGCCCGGTTTCATCCGTCACCCGGTCCGCAATCCGTGCCCAGAACGCATCGCCGACCTGCCCGCAGGATTGCATGATCGCACGCGTCCGCGGATCACCATCGGGATAAAGCGGATGGCCGAAACCGGGCGGCACGCCATCCTGCACCGGATCAATCTTGCGCCTTTCCACCCGGTCCATCCATGCCCGGCAACGCGGCGTTAACCCGCCATGCCGACTGCCCGATAATGTCGCCAACCCCGCCAGCAACGACGCCGGAACACTCGCGCCTGCCGATGCTGCCACCCGCACCGCATAGGCCGACGCATTCAATTCATGATCGGCACACAGCACCAGCGCACGGCGCAGCAAATCCACCGCTTCCGGCTTTGCCGACCAGGCCCGCGCCAGCATCACATGGATCGGACTTTCGCCGTCATCACGCATACCGGCCGCCGCCAATGGCGCAAGCCGCATCAGCTTCGCCGCTGCCGGCCGGCCATCCCCGGCGGGGTGGTTTGTCACCTCGCCCGCCATCATCGCAATCATCCGATCAAACGGGGTGGCGTGATCGGCCGGCATGAAATCGGGTGCGCAACACCGATCCTGATCGACCCGCAACCCCGCCAGAAGCCGCGCGGCATCTTCAAGTGTCATGGTATCAGACAGCTCCACCGCATCCCTGCCGCGATAGAAAAACCGCCCATCGGCAATGCGGGTGATTTTCGACACCAGAATCGGTTCGCCCCAGTCAATTGTCGATGCCGCCACCGATTGCCGCGACCGGCCGCGTTTTTTACCGTCGATGATTTTGCGCACATCGCGATGGTCATAAAGGCTTTTGCGTGCATCACCGGGATGGGCAATCGCACGCACGATCCCGCGACTGACATAGGCATAAAGCGTATCACGCGATATGCCGGTCGCCGCACAGACTTCCTGTGCCGACAGCGTGAAAAATGCCGTTTCATTCATCGGATCATCCAGATTTTTCATATTGATTATCTTGATCAAGATTGACGATTTGTCCAGCCCCGCGTGATCCTTGACCGATCAATCCCCCGCCCCGCGCCACCAATGCGGAAAAAGGAGCCACCAACATGACCGCCATGACCGACAAGACCAATCCGTTCATCGCCCCGATCACCGATGCCCTTAACGCCGCCCCTGATCTTCCGGGCGGCACAAACGCCCTGCCCGATATCAAAATCACCGGCACGGACGCCCTGCCATCCTTCTTTGCCGTCACCGATCTTGCGACTGCGTCCATCGGCATCGCATCCGCCATGATCTCGCGCTATCGCGGTTTGGCGACTGGCGATCTGGCAGACGTCACCATTGATCAACGGCTGGCATCAAAATGGTTTGATATGACGATCCGCCCGATGGGCTGGGAATTGCCGCCGGTCTGGGACACCATTGCCGGTGACTATCAAACCGCTGATGGCTGGATACGGCTGCACACCAACGCCCCGCATCACCGTGCGGCTGCCCTGTCTGTTCTGGGCGATTACACCGACCGCGAAGCCCTCGCCCCGATTGTCGCAAACTGGAAATCCGATGCCCTTGAAACCGCAATCATTGCGGCGGGCGGCTGTGCCGCCACCATGCGAAGCCTGGGTGACTGGCAATCCCATCCGCAAGGGGTTGCAATTGCGGCCGAACCGCTGATCGGCTGGCAGCATCACGGTATCACCCCAAAATCCCGCCACGTTATCCGGCCCGACCGCCCCTTGGCCGGGATTCGCGTGCTTGACCTGACCCGCGTTCTGGCCGGTCCGGTCGCAGGGCGGTTTCTCGCGGCCTATGGCGCGGATGTGTTGCGCATCGACCCGCCCCACTGGGACGAGGGCGCGGTAATCCCCGAAGTCACCCTTGGCAAACGCTGTGCCGGGCTTGACCTCAAAAGTGCCGAGGATCGCCAAACATTCGAAAGCCTTCTGGCTTCGGCTGATATCCTGCTGCACGGCTATCGCCCCGATGCCCTGCCGGGTCTTGGCTATGGCGCGGACGAACTTCGCCGGATCAATCCCGGCCTGATTGATGTCACACTCTGCGCCTATGGCTGGACCGGCCCGTGGGCCAAACGGCGCGGCTTTGATAGTTTGGTCCAAATGAGCTGCGGCATCGCCGATTTCGGCATGAAACAGGCCGATGCGCCAAAACCCACGCCCCTTCCCGTTCAGGCCCTTGACCACGCCACCGGCTATCTGATGGCGGCAAGCACGATCCATGCCCTGTTGCTCCGCAGCCAGACCGGCCAGATCACCACCGCCCGCCATTCGCTCGCCCGCACCGCCCATCTGCTCTGCCAGACCGCCCAATCCACCCGAACTCAAACCATCGCCCCCGAAACCGAAAAGGACATCGCCCCGCATCTCGAAACCACAAGCTGGGGCAAGGCCCGGCGCGTTCGCTTCCCGGCCACGATTGATGGCGTCGCACATGGCTGGGATCACCCGGCAGGCAAACTCCGAACGGCCGATCCGGTCTGGTGATGCCGCCCCAAACGAAATCCGGACGGATGCAACAGCAAATCACACAGCCGCAAATCGGACCTCCCGCAACCAGAAAGCCCGAACAAATCCCGGGCTTTCGCAAGCCCCTCCAGCAGACAGCTTTCGGGTCACGGCCCTCTCCTGTCCACCATCAACGGGACATGGCTCGATGCTGCTCGATGCTGGCACTGTTGCCTCTTCCGGTGCCTCGTCCGGCAAATCCTCCACGGCGACTTCCGGTGATGCGGGACTTCTGGCAACGCTGGACAAACCTCGGGCTTCCACCAGACACCAGACACCCCAAAGCCTCGCCGCCTACTCCTGCCCCTTTCGGCAACCCCACGATCACGAAGCCCGGACAAACCTCAAGCCCCCGCCATCCTCGCCAGCAGACGTCCACAAAACGCCCTCAGCCTCGCTGCCCGCTCCGACGACCTCCGCCAGTGGCATGACCACCGAAGTCCGGACAAATCTCGGACCTCCTGCAGCCTCGCCAGCTGACGCCCCACGGAACATCCACCGGCTCGTGACCCGCTCCGGCTGCGGCGACAACCTGCTCCCCCGACGTTCAGACACACCTCGGGCCGCCGCCAGCCTCGCCAACCGATGGTCCACAGACGGCCCACAGACGGTCCAAAGGCTCACTGCCCACTTCGATCATCTTCCGGCCACGGCGGCAACCTGCCACCCCGGCATCCAGCCCCACCTCGGGCTGCCGCCATTTTCACCAGCAGACGGATTTCGGGCGCACTGCCCCCAACCTGTCCACCACCGATGGGCCGCAATCCGATGCCGCCATTACTGCCATTGCTGCCGCTTTCGGCAAATCCGGGGTCCGTTCCCCGACAAGACGCACCTCTCCCGTCATGACAAACAAGCGTATCAAAAGCGTATTAGAACCGGCGCGGAACGCCGCCGTAATGGCTCCGCCATCCGCCGACCCATATCCTGCGGATTGCCCCGCCGCCCTGCCTCAATCCTTGCCGCTGCATCCTGCCCCCCTCTTTGATCCAGCCCCAAACGCAAAAACCCGCAGAGCCTGTAAGGCTTTGCGGGCTTCGGTCCGGGTGCATTTCTCCCGTTGACTTTATCTTTATGCCACAAACAAAAGAACAAATCAAGAACTTTTTCCAATGCTTGACGTCCCGCCATGATCTGCGCATAGTCCCGTCATCTCCAGGGGGGCCGATCGTGAATCGGCTGAGAGGTTCGGTGTTGCCGGACGACCCTTTGAACCTGAACCGGTTAAGACCGGCGTAGGAAGGATCGCATGCGCAAGACAGAACCAGTGCCGAAACCGGCAACATCCCCAAATCCCCCAGTCATGTCGGGAAATACGACGCCGTTTGATATTCATCTGCACGGTGGTCGGGTGGCCTTTAACGGCGACGATATTTTCCATGATCTTGATCTGACCCTACCCGCCAGCAGCATCACCTGTCTGCTGGGCCCATCCGGTGTCGGCAAAAGCACATTGTTGCGCTATCTCGCCGGGCTGGTCGATGGCGAGGCGGGCGGGGATATTACCTGCTCGGATGGCAGGCCGCTTTTGGGCCGGGTTGCCTATATGGCGCAGCAGGATTTGCTTCTGCCGTGGCGGAACGTCCGGGAAAATGTCGTTCTGGGGGCGGTACTTCGCAATCAACGCCCCGATCTTGCGCGCGCCGATGCGCTGATTGCCAAGGTCGGGTTATCAGACGCCGCCCACCTGCGCCCGGCCGAACTTTCCGGCGGCATGAAGCAGCGTGCCGCCCTTGCCCGCACCCTGATGGAAGACCGTCCGGTTGTCCTGATGGATGAACCCTTTTCCGCCCTTGATCCGCTTAACCGCATGCGCCTTCAGGACCTTGCCGCACGGGTATTGCGCGGCAAAACGGTTTTGCTGGTCACCCATGATCCGCTCGAAGCGCTTCGGATCGGGGATCGCGTTCATGTCCTGCGCGGTACCCCGGCGGTCCTGAGTGAAGCCATCCTTCCGGCGGGCAGCATCCCGCGCGATGTCACCGATCCGGAAATACTCCGCCATCAGGCTGAACTGCTCCGACAGCTTGGCGCCACCGCCGAGGAACTCAACCGGGCGGAGGGAACGGCATGAATAAGACATCCCGCACTCCGCTTACCGAACGGCGCCTGCTGAAACTCGCCCGGCCCGTCATCATCATCGGCGCGCTGATCGCGACATGGCAGATTGTTGTGACCATGACCGGCGCGCCAAAATATATGCTGCCCGCGCCCTATGAAGTCTGGCTGACCCTGATCAAGCGTCATGACGTGTTGCTTGACCATGCCAGATACACGATTGCCGAAACCGTGATCGGGCTTTTTGCCGGGGCGGCACTGGGCGCCTTGGCAGCCCTTCCGATGGCGCTTTTCGCCCCCGTCCGGTTCTGGCTGATGCCGATCCTGCTGGTGTCGCAGGCGATCCCGTTTTTTGCGCTGGCCCCCCTTCTGGTATTATGGCTGGGCTTTGGTCTGGGCTCAAAAATCGCCATGGCGGCCCTGATCATTTTCTTCCCTGTCACCGTCGCGTTTTTTGACGGGTTATCGCGCACCGAACCGGGCTTTCTCGACCTTGCCCGCACCATGGGTGCCAGCCGCTGGCGATTGCTGACCCATGTGCGCCTGCCCGCCGCACTGCCTTCATTTGCCTCGGGCTTTCGGGTCGCAACCGCAGTTGCCCCCATCGGGGCTGTGATCGGCGAATGGGTCGGGTCAAGTCATGGCCTTGGCTATCTGATGCTGCATGCCAATGCACGGGTTCAGATCGATATGGTCTTTGCCTGCCTGCTGATCCTGTGTGCCTTTTCAATCACGCAATATTTCCTTGTCGACCGGGCGTTACGTGCGGCTTTGCCCTGGCAGCCCGACAGCCTGAAACCGGCAAAATAAACCGAATTCCCCGCGAAAACCGCGGGGCAGAACATCACAAATATATCCGATATCCGATAGGAGGTTCATCCATGTCACGCCTGAAATCCATGATCACCGCGGCCACGATTGGCGCGGTTGCGATGGGAATGACCAGCCCGGCCTTTGCCGCCGACAAGCTCACCATTCTTCTCGACTGGTTCGTCAATCCCGATCACGCACCGCTGATCGTCGCCAAGGAAAAGGGCTTTTTTGCCAGACATGGTCTGGATGTCGAGCTGATCGAACCGGCCGATCCATCCGCCCCGCCGCGTCTTGTTGCCGCCGGTCAGGGTGACGTTGCCGTCAATTATCAGCCACAGCTTCACGTACAGGCCGCCGAAGGCCTGCCACTGACCCGGATCGGCACATTGGTCGCAACCCCACTTAACAGCCTGATCGTGCTAAAAGACGGTCCGATCAAGGAAATCGCCGACCTTAAAGGCAAGAAAATCGGCTATTCGCTTGCCGGGTTTGAAGACGCCCTGCTTGGCACGATGCTGGGCAAATACGGGGTTTCGATTGATGATGTCGAGCTGGTCAATGTCAATTTCTCGCTCTCACCATCGCTTTATTCCGGGCAGGTCGATGCCATCATTGGCGGCTATCGCAATTTCGAACTTAACCAGATGGAAATCGAAGGCAAACCGGGCAAGGCTTTCTATGTCGAGGAAGAAGGCGTTCCGCCCTATGACGAACTG
The DNA here is from genome assembly GCF_001613805.1 of Thalassospira lucentensis. Classification (GTDB taxonomy): domain Bacteria; phylum Pseudomonadota; class Alphaproteobacteria; order Rhodospirillales; family Thalassospiraceae; genus Thalassospira; species Thalassospira lucentensis_A. The sequence goes on along the minus strand of NZ_LPVY01000012.1, from coordinate 203,981 downwards.
ATCCTGACGGTGCGCAACGACAAAACCGATGATCCGCGCTTTGCCCGTATGCTGGCCGCCCTTGAAGAAGGCGTTCAGTATCTGATTAACCATCCCGATGACAGCTGGCAGGCCTTTATCGCCGCCTATCCAAACCTTGATGACGAACTCAACATCAAGGCATGGGCCGATACGCTGCCGCGCTTTGCCTTGCGTCCGGCCGCGATTGACCGGACCCGCTATGCCCGCTTTGCCACCTATCTCAAGGATCAGGGTATTATCGAAACCACTCCGGCACTTGATAGCTACGTGACCGTGATCGAATAATCTGCCCGAACCTTCCCCCCGCGGCACCTGATTTCTCCGGTGATATTTTACCGGTCAGAAGCAGGTGTCGTCATGAAGGCCGGAACCCGCCCCGGTTCCGGCCTTTTCTTCGTCCCAATCCTGACAGCGGTCCCACTTGCACAATTCCCGATCCGCGACACATTGATAGGATCAAAACAACAATCAGCCGATCAGGGGATTTGACCACGTGACGAATGATAACCGACCGCCACATCACACCGATTCCGGATTTGAAAACCGCTATCCCCTGCCCGATCTGGTCAAACGGTCATTCTGGCGTTTTATGAAACGGCGTTATTTCGGGGCTGAAAACTGGCCGAAAGCCAAACATCAGCGCGGCAAAATCCCGACCGAGGCGCCAAATCTGGATGCCATCCACAATCCGGACCCGGCACGCCTGCAAGTTACCTGGATCGGCCATGCAACAGTTCTGGTGCAATATGGCGGGCTTAATATCCTGACCGATCCGGTCTTTGCCAAACGGGCATCGCCGTTCCGCCATCTTGGCCCCGCACGCTACAGCCAGCCGGGATTGCAGATTGATGAACTGCCCAAGCTTGATCTGGTGTTGCTGTCGCATAATCATTACGACCATTTCGACGTTGCCAGCCTGCGCAAGATCGGCAATGCGCCGCGCTATATCCTGCCGCTGAAAAACGGTGTGCTGCTTGAAACCGCCGGAATCCGCCCGGATCGCTATGGCGAACTCGACTGGGATCAAAGCCTTTCGCACGGGGATTTGAAAATCACCCATGTGCCAAGCAATCACTGGTCAGCGCGAACCACCAAGGACCGCAAGGAAATGCTGTGGGGTGGATACATCCTTGAATTCGCCGACGGCTATCGTTTCTATTTCGTCGGTGATACCGGCTGGAACGAACGGCTTTTTGCCGAAATGGGCGAACAATATGGCGGGATCGATTTCGGCCTGATCCCGATCGGGGCCTATGAACCCAGCGATTTCATGCGTCATGCCCACACCAACCCCGAAGAAGCCGTTCAGATCATGCAGGTGATGGGCGTCAAACAGGCGCTTGCCATTCATTGGGGCACGTTCGTCCTGACCGCGGAGCCGGTTGACGAACCGCCATTGCGGCTGGCATCGGCGCGCAGGGAAGCCGGCATTGCCGACAATGATTTCATTGCAGCCCCCGTTGGGGCAACACGCTTCTTTCCCGGCAAAATCAGCCATCCGATAAACGCGGATAACGAAACGGAAGCAGCCCAGTAAAAAGGTGAAGACCGGCAACGTGCAGATCGTTGCCGGTCTTCGTTAGCCGCAAAACGCGATCACAATGTTTGAGAGAACTGCAAACGCGTTTTCGGCTATGGGAATTGACTAGTGGCTGTGCTCGCCCCCTGCGGTGAATGACAGGGTTGCGAAATGCTGGATCAGGTCCGCATCCGCATTGTTTTCAAGCGGAACGGAATGTTTGACCGCAACAACATTCAGCCCGTCATTGCGCACGGTGATATCGGCAATGCCATCCTGATCGGTTTCACCAATCAGGGTTTCGGCCAGATTGACATAATCGGGAATGATCGCAACACCCGGCAGGGGCTTGCCATCATAAAGCACCCGGACCTTGAAATCGTCACCCGCTTCAAGTTCGGTCGGATTGGAAAGTGGCACGATCTGCAACGGCTGTGCTGGCAAGGCAGGGATATCGCCATGAATATGCAGCAGTGAAACCGAATGTTTCAGATAATGGCCCGCCTGTTTTGCCCCCTCGACGGCTGATTTGGGCTGATTGACCCATTTGCCGTCCGGTCCCTCGGTATAAAAGCCGTTATCGAAATCGATCAGGACAATGGCCGCATCCTCACCCGGTACGATCATGGCATGGGTATCGCGGGCCTCGACCTTGCCTTCGCTGGCTTTGCCGTCTTCGGTCAGAACCGTAACCGATTTGATTTTGGCCGGATCATAGTCATTATCCTCGGCCCCGTGACCATAGATAATTCCATATTCATCCCAGCGCTGCGCAACCCAGACGCCGTGCGCATTGGCGATTTGTGCCGCTCCGAAAAGAGCCAGACCAACACCGACGACCGATGCAAATTTCATTATGAACCTCAAATTAAATGTTATGTTATAACATATCATTTAATTGCACGGGAGATACCCTGCGTCAAGACCGTTTAAACGGCCCCGACATCAGGTCATTCCTCGTCCAGATAAAATCAGACCCGCGTACGCGGCTTGCGAATGGTGCCATCCTCAAACCGTGAAAGCTCCATCCCGGCAAGGGTAATGGATGGCTGCCCGGTTGTGATCCAGTCCGCCAGCACCTTGCCGACCACCGGCCCCATGGCAAATCCGTGGCCGGAAAAACCGGTGGCGACAAAGAAATGTTTGGGATTGTCGAACTGATCGATCACCGGCACCGCATCGGGGGTGACGTCGATATCGCCAGCCCACTTGTCGACAACACCCACCTGTTTGATTTGCGGAAAGACCTTTTGCAAATTGGCCATCGCGTTCTTCACCCGCACTTCGTATGGCTGTGCCTGATTTTCGCGGCGACCGATCAATGGCTGCTGTGATGCCGCCGAACCCGGCAGGCGATCGACCAGATCATCAACAAACCGCCTGTTCAGATGGAATTTGAAGGTCGCCCAGTTGGCAAACAGGCCCGGCGCAAAATCGCGGGCATATTTGAACCGGCCCAATGTCAAATCCAGATCGGTCATGAACTCGTCGGCGATATTCATCGAACCATCGGCGCGCTGACGAAACGCAAGGCCGGATGCCAGCGTTCCGGCGGCCGAAATATCCGGCACCGGAGTTGTACGGATCACCGTACCACGCGTGGTTTGCTGCGGCAGACGGCGTCCGAATTTGGCAACGAATTTATGCGTCGCCGCACCAGCAGCACAGATGACATATTTGCATTTGATCTCGCCACGTTCGGATATCACCGAACTGACTGCACCGCCACTCGTTTCAATGCCAATGGCACCGCAGCCCTCGGCGATGACCGCACCAAGTTCACCAGCACGTTTTGCGATGGCAGGGGCGGCCTTTTTGGGCTCCGCCTGCCCGTCAGAGGGCGTATAAATCCCGCCGACACCGGGGCGCGTGATGCCCGGTGCGATCCGGGCGACACCCTTGGGATCAAGCACCTGCGTTTCGATATCAAATCCTTTTGCGTCTTCGATCCATTGTTCAAATTCGGCCATTTCCGCATCATCGCGGGCAACAAACATGACCCCGCCCTGCCGCCATTCCAGATCAGCGTCCAGTTCCTTTTCAAGCCCCTGCCAGATACGGTTGCATTCGATCATCAGGGGCAATTCAACCGGATCGCGGCCCTGCTGGCGAACAAAACCCCATGCCCGCCCGGACTGATGCGAGGCGATGGTATCCTTTTCCAGAAGGACAACCTTCATGCCCGCCTTGGCAAGGTAATAGGCGCTGGAAGAACCGTGAATCCCGCCACCAATGACGACGACATCGCATTGTTCAGGAAGGTCAATTTGAGGGGCGTTCGGTGTGTGGGGCATTTGAATGGGTCGTTCTCTTGTTTTCGTTTTGGGATGTGGCGCGTTCCACGTTATGTTGCGTGGCAATAAATGACAACAAAATCAGGTGCCACCATGTCTGCCGATAACAAGAAACAGCAACCTGCAACCATCACAGCCCAGGCACTGGGCTGGGTCGAAGAAACCACCCGTTCGGTTACCCCGCCGATCTATCCCTCGACCACATTCGAACGCAATACCGATCTTAGCTATCACGATGGCCGTTGCTATACCCGGACCGACAACCCGACCTATGATCAGGCCTGTGCGGTTCTTGATGCGCTGGAAGGCGGCGCACAGACGCGGCTTTTCGCATCGGGCATGGCCGCCGCGGTTGCGTTGCTGCATGCACTGTCGCCGGGTGATCATGTCGTCGCGCCAAGGGTGATGTACTGGGCACTGCGCAGTTTCATGCTTGATAGCGGTGTGCGCGCCGGTCTGACATTTGATTTCGTTGACAATGGCGACACAGCCGATTGGGTCAGCCATATCAAGCCGGGTAAAACAAAAATGGTCTGGCTGGAAACGCCCGCCAACCCGGATTGGCAGATCACCGATATCGCGGCCGTTGCCGACGCCGCGCACAAGGCCGGTGCGATTGTTGCGGTCGATAATACGGTTGCCACGCCACTTCTGACCCGCCCGATTGAACTGGGTGCTGATATCGTCATGCATTCGGCCACCAAATATCTGAACGGGCATAGCGACGTTCTGGCAGGCACCCTGACCACCGCAAACAAGGACAGCGAATTCTGGCAACGGGTCTGCAAACAGCATGCTGGCGGCGGCGGAGTTCTGGGCGTGTTCGAAGCATGGCTTCTTTTGCGTGGTATGCGCACCCTGTCAATCCGCGTCGAACGGGCCAGTGCCAATGCGATGGCGATTGCACGCCATTTCGAAAACCACCCCGAAGTCGCACAGGTCCAGTATCCCGGCCTTGAAAGCCATGTCGGCCATGACATTGCCAAACGCCAGATGAATGGCGGCTTTGGCGGCATGATGTCGATCCGGGTCAAGGGTGGCGGCGCGCGGGCCGTGGATTTCCATAATCAGTGCAAGCTGTTTAAACGCGCGACATCACTTGGCGGGGTCGAAAGCCTGATCGAACACAGATCGTCGGTCGAAGGCCCGACAAGCCCGGTGCCCGATGATCTGTTGCGTTTGTCTGTTGGTATCGAAGATATCAATGACTTGATCCATGATATTGAAACCGCCCTGACTTTGAGTAAATAAAGTCGGATTGTAAATTGGCCAATCAATGGACTGGAAATTCCACGCGTGATGAAAACTGCGTTTCGTGCCCGCACACGATATTGTTTCAAACAGTCATTTTCACTGTGTCTTGCCGTAACGGCAATGATCGCGGCGACGGAATTTTCGGTTCGGTCGGCACAGGCACAAGCCGCCGGGCCAAGCCAACCGGCAAGCGTTCGTGATATTCCCGATGCGGATGCCCTGCCACCGGCCCCCGGACTGATCTTTGATATGGCCGGACAGCGCTATGTCATGTTTGACGACATGGTTTCGCGCCTTGCCGGGAGCCGTTTTGTCCTGATTGGTGAAAAACATGACAACCCGATCCACCACCATCATCAGGCCCAATTGGTCCGCGCGCTAAGCAAACGCGAAAACACCAAGCGGGCGGTTGTCTGGGAAATGTTTAATCGCGACCAGCAGGAAAGCCTTGATCAGGCGTGGCAGACTGTATCCCCCGATGAACTCGGCAGTGAAATGAATTGGGGTGAGAGCGGCTGGCCTTCCTGGCACGACTATGCCCCGATTGCCGAGGCAGCCCGGGAAAACGGGTTATCTATGGTTGCTGGCAACCTGCCCCAGAATGTCCTGCGCCCCATGATCAGCGAAGGTATCAGCGCCCTGCCGACAGAGCTTGCAGAAAAGCTTGCATTACCGCCCCTGCCCGATGACATTGCCGCGCGCTTTGATCAGGAAATTGCCGAGGGTCACTGCAATATGCTGCCCAAATCGCAACTGCCTGCTTTCTCGCTTGTGCAGTTTGCCCGCGATGCCTCGCTGGCCCGTGCGATGATTGATGCACATAATGCCGGCAGCAGGGATGGCGCATTCCTGATTGCCGGTGCCATGCATGTGCGCGACGATATCGCCGTGCCCTATCACCTGCGTCGTTATTCACCAGATTTGACCGATAATGACATTGCGGTCGTCATCCTGGTCGAGGCCGACGATCCGGGCGAAAACCTTCCGGGGGTGAATGACTATGCCCTGCGGATGGGATCGGAAGATATTGCGGATTTCATGTGGTTTACCAATGACCTGCCACGCACCGATCCGTGCGAAGACATGAATATCGGCCAATAATCATCTGCAATCGTGACGATTTGATCGGTTATTTAATACGGCGGGGCAACCAGTCAGTGGTCGCGACCGGCTTACCCTTGTGCGACCGCATGACGCGCGGGCGGACGACTTCCTTTGCCTCGGGCGTGGTGGCACTTTTGCGGACAGAGGCATAAAAATCGACCATCACCTGAAACGGGATCAGCGTCCCCGGTGCCTGTTTATAGGCATCAAGATAAGGTGGATGATTGCGCACGGTCTCGCTGAGATGTTCGACCGAGTGATGGCCGAACTGCGACCAGATGCTTTCAATGAAATGCTGCGTTTTGGGATCAACCGATTTAAGCCGCACATCCGGACGGCTTTCTTCCATCACTGCATAAACATTGGGTTCAATTGGTCCGATATCATCAGCGACAAATATGGCGGGCATCAACATCCGACCATGATAATTCGCACCGTAATAGGCCTGTGCAAGATACAGCAGACGATGAAGCTTTTGCGGTTGCAGATATTCGTTATCGTTCAGCGCATGATCAATCAGGCGAAAAACGGCTTCGAAAACGGAATTGAGGACCGGCTTGTTCTGCATATCAGATCCAGCAATGGAAACGCATGATCAAGCCGTGATCATAATGCCGCAGGGATGGGACAACAAGGACCGGTAAAGAATGTTTTCAATTTTGAAGAAGGCTCGGGCCTGTCGCCCGGCATATCAGATATAGGCGTCCACCCGCGTACCGCGAACACCAGCTCCATGCACGACGGCGTTGACAACCGCATAGAACGAGGTGCCGCTATTCACACTCAGATCAAACGGGATTTCCGGATCAAGGAAACTTGCGAAATCGATGTCGCTTTCAGATGAAATCGCCCCTTCGCGATCACTGGCACGACGGGCGGCGGAAAAACGGCTTTGCTCCGCGCGCTGGTCTTTCTGCTCACCTGCGCTGCCCTGACCGGAATTTCTGCTGCCCTTGCCATCGATATAGGCATTGAACAGGATACCGTCATTATCGGGGTCATAGGTGTAATGTTCGCTGGGTGCCTGAACCTGGGCATTGCGATCAACCGTCGCCATACCGCGCGCACCAGCGGCTGCAAGTCTGCCATACTGGCTGACTTGGCTTACGGACTGGTTATTGACGGCAGGTACGACCATTTTCCTCTCTCCAGCCGAAACCGGAACATATTACAGCATCATTCAACTGTAAGATTATATCCCAATTACGACCCAAAAGAGACAAGAATCGTCATTTTTCAAGGTTCAGAACCGGTTTTGAGGCGTCAATCGCCTTCAAATTCGACCTGATGGAAGACATCGACACCACGATCACGGATTTTTTGCGCCCCGCCGATATCGGGAAGATCAATGATGAAGGCACAACCGGCAACCTCGCCCCCCGCCTTTTCAATCAGATCAATCGCGGCAAGCGCCGTGCCACCCGTCGCAATCAGGTCATCCATCACCAGAACGCGCTGACCGGGCTTGATTGCATCGGTGTGCATTTCGATCACGTCCGAGCCGTATTCAAGTTCATATTCGACTTCGATGGTCTCGGCCGGAAGTTTGCCGCGTTTGCGGATCGGAACAAAACCGACACCAAGGGCGACCGCCACGGCCGGACCAATGATAAAGCCGCGCGCCTCGATGCCGGCAATCACGTCGATCTTTTTATCCTGGAATTCGGCGGCAAAACCGTCGACCACATCGCGCAAGCCGTCTGCATCGGCAAACAGTGTTGTGATATCGCGAAACATGATTCCCTTTTTCGGGTAATCGGGAATGGTACGGATCAGCGATTTGATCGACATGGGAGAACTCCGGTCGAGGTTAACCTGAAAAACAAAACCGCCATCTTTAACACCAGATGGCGGTTTGAAATCAAGTATTCCGGAATATTGGCGGCAAATACCGCAGTGGTGACTAGGCCGCGTGTGCCGCGCTTCGGTGCATTACAGCACCGTTGGCTGCAACGAAGTCGTTGGCAAGTTTCTTGCTGATTTCGGCACGCGTCCCGCGCGGCAAACCGGTCCCGGCTGCCTGCCGGTTACCCCATACTGCACGGTAAAGGCGGTAATCATGATCATTGATCTGACCAAATACTTTTTCAACTTCCATCAAGGTCTGGACATAACTTTTGTTCATGTCAGCCATCCTGTTGCTCGTGATGTTCCGAATGACAATCCCCTTCGGAATAACAACGCCCGGTTAACCCAGCGCATCGTCAAGCAGCGATATAATCCCCTAAAGGCCGCGTCTCAACGGCAGGACGGTGACAAGATCGGGAATATTTTGTGACACCCCGCCTTAATCGACGAAAGTGTCTATAAAACAATATTTTGGCTGAGTGAAAAAATCCGCCATTTCGCAGATACCAGGATCGTCTCAATGCATCTTTTTGTTGGCGTCGGCCTGGCGGACTTCTTCGTCCATTTTCTTTTTAAGGGCATCGGCATATTCGCCGTAAATACGGCCTTCGATAGACAGTTCGAGAAACCGGATATAGTCCTGCTGATTGTCGATTTTGGCGCGTGCAACCGGGATCACATCAAACGGACTTTCAGCATCCAGCCCGTATTTGCGGATCAGCTCCAGCATCTCGGCTGTGATCTGTTCGAGCTTTTTCTGCGCGTCCGAAAATGAAATGCTCATGATGTTTTCCTGTTCTGACAAGATCGGCTGCCCGTTATGCCCTGCCCTGCGGCCTGTGACAAGGTTTCGCTCCGCACCAAAACCTATACGATCAGACAGCAACCTATCCGAATAAACCTGCCCTTGCCCGCGGTCACTTGAGACAAATCAAAGACCCGCAAGCCACATACCCCGATGCTCCGTGCGGGACAGTTTGATACGGATCGGCGACAGATCAACAGGTCGTCGGTGGTCCGTCATGCATGCATTTGCATTATCCGATCGGGGATCAGTGATGAAGTTGTTATCGGCTTTCAATGCCATGGGCATTCGCAAACGCTTTATGTGGGCGTCGGCCTTCGGCGTGACGTCAACCGTGATCATCGCACTTGCCATGATGATGTTTGCCGAAGAAAAGGCAATGGATGCCAAGCTTCATCAGCTCAGCCAGAACGAACTGACATCGCTTCACGCGTTGATTGTCAATGTCATGGCCGCCCGCCCCGATGACTCGGATGACATCGGGATCGATGTTTTCAATAACTGGTTTGAAAGCCGCAATCTGGATTACCCCGGCGAGCTGTGGTCTGCCTGGGGGCCAACGACAATGGCCTACATGAAGGAATATGGTGACAAGGACCTCAAAACACCGCGCGATGCCATTGATCAGGAAGCAATTGAAACCGGTGAAACCATCGGTCGCTATACTGACGACGGAACCTATCGCCTGTCTATGCCGATTGTTCTGGGCGTGACCAAGGGTGCCGAGCGAGAGGTTTGTTTTAGCTGCCACGGCGCGATGGAAGCCGAAAAAGGCGACGTGATTGCCGTTCTGTCATCAAGCCTTTCGGTCGCCCCCGAACAGGCAAAAACCAATCAGATCCTGATCAGCATTGTGATTGGCGGTATCGCGATTGCGATTGCCACCATCTTTGGCATGCGGTTGCTACTTTCCAAAATCGTGACCGAGCCACTCAGCAAGCTGGGCTCGGTCATGACCGATCTTGCCGACGGCAAAACCGATCTCGTCATCCATGATCTGGACCGCAAAGACGAAATTGGTCGCATGGCTCAATCGGTTGATGTGTTCCGGACCAATGCGATTGCCAAGAAACGTATGGAAGCCGAACAGGAAGCTGCGTCACGCAAACGCGAAGAACGCATGCAGACGCTTGAAAAGCATATCGGTGGTTTCGAAAGCGTGATTGCCAATATTGTCGGTTCGGTTTCGACTTCGGCAGATCGCATGCAAAGCACGGCCCGTGCACTCGTGGGGGCCGCCGATCTGGCCAGCAAGAGTGCCACCACAGTTGCCGCCGCGTCCGAAGAAGCCACCGTTAATGTCCGCACAGTGGCCGATGCAGCGGAACATCTGTCTCATTCCATTACCCAGATCGGAGACCAGGCACACCATTCAACCGAAATCACCGCCGAGGCATCCCGCGAAGCCGAAGCTTCCAGTAAAACCGTTGCCGGTCTTTCCGAAGTCGCCGGTCGTATTGGCGAGATTGTCGAACTGATCAGCGACATTGCCGGTCAGACCAATCTTTTGGCGCTGAACGCAACCATCGAGGCCGCCCGCGCGGGCGAAGCAGGCAAAGGGTTTGCCGTAGTCGCCGCGGAGGTCAAAAATCTTGCCAACCAGACGGCCCGTGCCACCAGTGAAATTTCCGAACAGATTTTGGCAATTCAGGAAGAAACCGGCAAAACAGTCCAGTCGATGGACGATATTTCCGATGTTATTTCCCGCATTACCAATATCACCAACACGATTTCCGATGCGGTACGTGAACAGGCCGACGCCACGGGTGAAATCGCACAGAATGTCGAACAGGCTGCCATCGGCACACAGGAAGTCAGCAGCAATATCGAACGCGTCAGCGATACGGTTGCGGAAACCGATAAGGCCGCCCATCAGGTTCTCAAAGTTGCCGAGGAACTCGGCCAGCTATCAACCGAACTTCGCAGTGAAGTCGATAGTTTCCTGATCAGTATCCGGTCAGCCTGAACACAAAATACACTTCAATCGAAGCCATACCCCCCGCGCCGTCCCGTACGGTTGCGGGGTTTGTGTTTTTGCACCTTGTAATGACTGCAGGAAGGACAAAATTAAATGGTTACAGCATGTTATGAAAAAATATGGCTTCCGTGAACGGCTTGGCACGAATTTTAACCTGACGGCAACGGCTTATATGTCTATTCTGTCAAAAAAAGAGGTTCAACTCTTTAAAGTTCTAAATGGGTTGGGGGTATTCGAGCGGTTCACGCTTGGAGAAAATAAAAAACGATGTCGTTTACGACAATTTTGGGGATTATGGTCGGACTGGGGCTGTTCATTGGCTCAATTTTCATTTCGACCGACAACTATTTTGTTTTCATAAGCCTGTCGAGTGCGTTGATGGTTATCGGCGGCACATTGGCAGCGACCTTTATTGCCTATGAAGCGCGCTATGTTCTGCTCGCGCTGAAACTTATCTTTAAAATCTTTCGGGCACCGCAAATGGGCCGTGGCCAACTGACCGGCGAAGTCGGCCGCGTGGTCAAATGGGGCTATCTGCTTCAGAAAAAAGGCATCAACGCGCTGGAACAGGAAGCACAGCGTGTCGGCAAGGATGAGCCGTTCCTGGGTTGGGCGATGGAAGTCGTGATCACCGGATACAACGGTGATGAAACCGCCGAAATGCTTCATAATGCGATTGAAAACGCGTTCAACCGTAATCTGGTGCCGGTTTCCATCCTGAAAAACATGGCAGGTGCCGCACCGGCATTTGGCATGATCGGGACATTGGTTGGTCTGGTGATCATGCTTGATAAAATGGCTGACGATCCAACACAGCTTGGTGCGGGTCTTGCGATTGCGCTGATCACGACGCTTTACGGGATCGTTGCCGCCCGGTTCTTTTTCATGCCAGCCGCCAGCAAAATCCAGCAGCGTGAAGAAATCATGCGGTTTCGCAATTATCTGATTGCAGAAGGCCTGATCATGCTGGCTGATCGCAAGGGACCGCGCGCGATCCAGGACAAAATGAATTCGTTCCTTGATCCGGCAATCCATTTCAATATCGACAAGTCTGCCAAATAGCAGCTGCAAGATATTTTTGAAGACAGGAGGCCATAATGGCCCGGCGCAAGTCACCCATGGGGCAACGCAAGGACGAACCGGTCGATGAAGACTGGATGGCAACCTATGCGGACGCAATCACGCTTCTGATGGCATTCTTTGTCATGCTGGTCAGCTTTTCAAAGGTTGAAATTCCGCTGTTTGAAAAGGTCCAGTCCGGTATCGCAGAACAAATCGGCAAGCGCGATATTGTGCGCCCGACCCAGGTCCTTGAAACCGACCTGAAGGATGTCGTCTTCAATATGTCTATGGACAGTGCTGTCAATGTTTCGACAGATGATGAAGGTATCCTGATGGAACTTGGCGGCGGTTCATTCTTTCATCCCGGTTCGGCCAATCTGACACAGGATGCCGTACTTTTCCTGAAGGATGTCGGTGATCTTTTAAAGGAACCCCGATACCTTGGCTTTCAGATCGAGGTCACGGGGCATACCGATGACAGCCCGATTAGCACACCACGCTTCCCGTCAAACTGGGAACTGGCAGCCGGGCGGGCCATTGCCGTTGTCCGTTTTCTAACCGCCGTCGGGGTTGATCCTGACAGTGATCGCATGCGGGCAATTTCCTATGGCGATACCAAGCCGAAATTGCCAAACCGTGATGACGACGGCAATCCGATCGAGGAAAACCGCGAAGCAAACCGGCGCATTGATATCCGCGTATTCCCGAAATATTCGCGCGTCTTCTGACCGTTTGTCGGCCAAGCTTTCCCTATTCGATCACGACAACCATTTCATCGCGTGCGGCAAAGGTATTTGACCATTGGGAACGTGCCTTTTGCTCGATCACGGTCATTGCCCCATCATTGTGATCGGGATCATGATGAAAAAGGGCAAGGCGTTTGGCATTTGCCGCCCGGCATAGCCGAATACCTTCCTGCCAGGTTGAATGCCCCCACCCGACTTTGGCCGGAAACTCTTCGTCCGTGTAAGTACTGTCATAGATCACCAGATCGGCATTCTGGATAAAGTCCAGGATCACCTCATCAGGTTGATCGGGGACATGTTCGGTATCGGTGACATAGCAAACCGACTTGCCAGCATATTCGACCCGATAAGCTGTCGCACCATTCGGGTGGCGCAACGGTGCTGTCCGTATCGCAATCCCGTCGGCCGGGTTAAGGACAGAACCAACCGGAAAATCTTCGAATGTCAGCTTTGACTTCATTGCCGATAACGGTACCGGAAATGTCGGGTCAGCCATCTGGGCCGAAAACACGCGCTCAACCCCGCCCTGCTCCGTCAGGTGCCCTGCCAGAACATGGAACCGTGCGACCGGGTTATAAGCCGGGACAAAGAAGGGAAAGCCATTGATATGATCCCAGTGGGTGTGGGTCAGATAAATACTGGCCTCTGTGACCTTGCGCCGGATCAGATCCTTGCCAAGGTTTCGAATACCGGTACCCGCGTCAAAGATCAGGGTCTGATCTCCGATCCGCATTTCGACACAGCTGGTATTGCCGCCATAAACAACATGATCGGGCGACGGACAGGCAATGCTTCCGCGAACTCCCCAGAACTTGACGTCAATTGCCATTCACTGCCCTTCACATCTATCTGCGGCCATCGCCAGCGGCGAATGCATCAATCAGGTTGAAATATAACACTCATTTCGGACAAGCCAATTGTCCTCGTTCTATTTCTAATCTCTGATGAAAACCGCTGTACCAATCTCTGCGCCGAAAACCTGATCCGCCCGACCGCAATTCACGGCAATTTCGCAAAGCCCGATTGAATTGCGATAATGAAATCCATATCCAAGTTCAACATCTGAAAACGTCCGTGCGGGCGAAAGCAACTGCCCGTTAATCAGAAGCGACAGGCTACGATTCTGCCAGCCCGGTGCGGCAACAAGCCCTGTCATCAGGTTACCGTATGTGTCGACATAAATGATTTCCGAAAGTTCGTCAGGCCAGCTCTGTGCAGGAACATAGCGCTGTGCTGGATCAATATCGGCTAGCGCGACCGGCTCGCCCTTCGCAATCATACAGGCGACCGGGGCAAAAATATCGCGCCCGTGAAAGCTGGCCGATGCGTTCGCAGGATACCAGTTGATAACTTTGACACGACATTTCCCGGCCCGCCGGATCAAGATTTCAAATAACCCGTTATCCGGCCCGACAAATAATACACCGTCACATTCAACAACAAGGCCGCGCCGTTGGCTGCCAACACCGGGATCAACAACACAAAGAACAACGTCGCCGGGATGAAATTCGCGTGAAAGTGCCGCCAGAAGATACGCCGAAGCCTTGGGATTGCGATCCGGTGCATCCACCATCAGATCGCAAACCGTTACATCAGGCGCCTCGCGATGAACAACCGCGCGCATGGCCCCGCTATAAGGGCCCGTTACACCAAAATCGCTGAAAATCAGGATCATGTCGGATGTCCGGTCAATCGGAAAACCGGCAGTAAATAGCCGGTTCAGATCAAAGGCCGGGTAATATGCTGCCATAAACATCCGGCCTTTAAAGTATGGTTATTTAACCTCGCAGAACTGCCCGCTACGTTTCAGTTCTGCACAAATCGAACTGGCGGAACTATCGCTAAGCCCGGTTGCCATCAGTCGGAAATAGGTGCCCTTGCCCGGAATGGTTGCCTGTGTCACACCATGCTGAAGCGATGCAAGCTGGGTATAGCGTTGCGTCAGAATTTGCCAGCCGCGTTCAGCCTGTGCCTGACTGCGATAAGATGCCAGATGCACGCTTTTGCCGCCTGCGGTCGCAGCTAACGAACTTGCCGCCTTCGGTGCCGCCGCCATCTCGCCGCCGGACTGGACCGCGCGACTTTCACCGGTCGCAACACGACGAACCGGTTCACCGGAGCTCAGCGTCGTAACATTTGCCTGCGCCGGTTCAACTATTGCGGCCTCGATGGCATCGCGCTCGCGCTTGAATTCATCGGGCGTTACCAGTTTCATCTGCGACAAATCCTCGATCCGCGCGATCTGGCGGGCAGCATCCATCAACCCCTGTGGCGCGGGGGGCGGTGTTGCACGCTGGCGCGGCTGCGCAGGCAGAAGTGCATCAAGAATTGTCGTGCGCTCGTTAACATGTTCCTGCACCGTGATGGCACCAATCTGAAGCGCACGGTTCAGTTGGTTCAAACGCTGCTCGACCTGTGCACTGTCAGGGGGCGGGTTATCCAGAAAGGCCGCTGGTGCCGGCTGGCTCATTGGCAGAAGTGCACCCAAATTGGCCGAACGGCGAGCCGAATATTCTTCTGGTGTGACAAGACCAGCGGCCTGCAAATCACGCATCGTCGCAAACCGTTTTGCAATGGCCTCGTCACCGGCGCTTAATGCCGCACCAGCAGGCATATCTGCCGTACGCACACGTGCCCCTGCGCCCGCAACCATCGGCGTTGCAGCCAAAGCATTTGATTGCGCGACCATTGGTTGGGTTGCTGTACCAAGTCCGGCCGGTGCAGTGGCAATCTGGTCGTTGATGCTAAGCGAACCTGGAAGGCCACGCTGCAGACGCATGAGATTGAATTCGGCAGCATCCCGCAACGGGCGCGGTTGCGTCCCGCTGGCGGTTGTCATCAAAACCGTTCCGGGCGGGTTCATCGCAATCAGCGTATCATAGCCATCACGTGCCCGATCCGCCCGGTTGGTGTTCTGATACAAAACGGACCGCCACAAAAGTGCATGCCCGTCCTGGGGATTCTTGCGCAGCGCCTCGTCAAAGAATTTTTCGGCCGACGCATAATCACCGGTCGCCAACTGTTGCAATCCATTGGCGGTGTAATTTTCATCGGTAAACGACGTTGCCTCGTCCCAGAAATCCTGATCAAGCAGTGGCGCACAGCCCGACACCCATGAAACCATGCCGATAACGGCAAGGCTTCTGCCGCCGATCCTCAGCCAGTCTCCGGTCCGCATTGCGGATACCTTCATGGTGCCAACCCCCTATTATTAAAGACAATTCAGGGAGCATGTTTCGCAGCCTGTCGTCAAGTCCAAGGCGCACAGATCAATCTTTTCCCTGATTGTGGTCCAGTCTGCCCGATGGCTGCGAACAATTCGTTAAAAGCATTTTCCAAACCCGGAAACTATGCGATAGGACATGTCCAAAATATAATTTGTAAAAAGATATTATATGCCGGGTGCCCCCTGTTAACGCGGCATTCAGGGACAATATGGTTTGATAGATGGTTCCATACCATTGTATGAATTCACAATATCAGGAATTAATCCTGTCTCTGTCGGGGAAGAATATTGATTGAGCCGAAACAATATGGCCAACAGGCCCTTCAGGAATACCTGATGCTTGACTATGTCCAGCGCCTGGAAACCCGTAAATTCGGGCACCGCGCTGTTCATATTCATTTGTCACGGCTTAAACCCTTCCACCGGCGAGACTATCATATTCGCGTCGCGACCAATACTTTCGAAAGCTATGTAAAGCTTTATGTCGGCCGTATTTTCGTACTGAGCAACAACGACCTTCTGTTCATCTGGAAAGACAAATCGATTGCCGATGTCGAGCCGGCTGTTGATACCCTGCGCTATCTTTTCCGCGATGATCCGCTATCCCAGGACGAAAGCGAAGAAACCGGCTTTTGTACATGGTACAACCTGAATACGGAATTTCAGGAATTCCTGCTTCTTTGCCAGCACCTTGATGAACGCGCCAAAAAACTGCAGCAAAGCAACAACCTGCGTCCGGTGCAAAAACCGATTGATGCACTAAGCCCGATCAATGCGGAAAATCTGGCACAGCTCGAAGACACCATTCATTCAGCCGATCTGTCCGAGCATATCCGTCAGCAACCGGTTTGCGTCTTTGCCCGTGCCGGGTCGAAGGAACTGCATCCGGTTTTCGACGAGTTTTTTGTCTCGATTGCCGATCTTCGCAACGCGATAATGCCCAATATCGACCTCGCATCAAATCGCTGGCTTTTCCAGCACATGACCGAAGTCCTTGATAAACGCATGCTGAACTATCTGTGCAAGCGGACTTTCAAGACACATGCCACTTCGTTCTCGATCAACCTTAATCTCGAAACACTGACATCCCGTGACTTCGAGCGCTTTGATGAAGTTGTCCGCAAAAAATGGCCCGGCAATGTGATCCTTGAGCTTAATCAGGTTGATCTGTTTTCGAACCTCGAAACCTATTTGCGGCTGCGCGATGAATTCCATGAACGCGGCTATCGCGTTTTGATCGACAACCTGACTGTTGAAGCCCTATCGTTTGTTGATCGCAAAAGCCTTAAGGCCGATTTCATCAAGGTCGCCTGGCGCGAAGAAATGACCGATAACGTCATCCGCAAGAAATACTCCGAAATGGACAATCTTGTGAAAAACTCTGGTCGGGAGCGCGTGATCCTGTGTCGTTGCGACAGCCCGACCGCCATCAAATTCGGCCAATCGCTCGGGATTACCCTGTTCCAGGGTCGCTATATCGACAACATGATAGCCCGTCAGCGCCGGGCCAAACGCGCGGCCGCCGCCCAGAAACGCTGATCCTGACAATTCCTGTCACCTGACCGCTTTGTCCCGCGTTTCTCCTCTTGGCAGAACGGGAACAAAAGAAGTACAAATAGGCATGATCTATGCGCTTTGCCCCGATTGCCATCACAAATGGCGCTTCCACGCAGACCGGCCGCTTGCCAAAAGCGGCGAAGGGGCCTATGTGCCCTGCCCGGTCTGTGGGGGAAAACGCGGGATTGCGCATGCGGAGTTGCCCGACCTTCGGATCGGCCATCTAGATTGCGATGCCTTTTATGCCTCTATCGAAAAGCGCGACCGGCCTGAACTGATTGATCAGCCCGTCATCATTGGCGGCGGACATCGCGGGGTTGTTTCCACCTGTTGTTATGTTGCGCGCAAATTCGGCGTGCGATCCGCGATGCCCGCCTTCAAGGCGCGAGAATTATGTCCGAATGGCGTTTTCCTGAAACCCGACATGGCGAAATATCAGCGCGAGGGATACCGGGTACGTGACATGATGCGCGCCATAACCCCGGACATTGAACCGCTTTCAATTGACGAGGCGTTTCTTGACCTGACCAACGCGCAAGAAGCGCATGGCAAAACAGCCGCCGAATGCCTGATCGAACTTCAGGCGCAAATCCGGCGCGATGTCGGCATCACGGTTTCCATCGGGCTTTCCTACAACAAGTTTCTGGCCAAGATCGCATCGGACCTCAATAAACCGTTCGGCTTTTCAATGATCGGCGCGGCAGAAGCCGTATCGTTCCTTGCCGATAAACCGGTACGCATGATGTGGGGCGTTGGACCGGCGATGGAGCGCAAGCTGCGCGACGACGGCATCACCACCATCGGACAGATGCAGGAACTTGATATACATGCCTTGCAGGGCCGTTACGGCAGCATTGGCAAACGGTTCTTCCATTTTTCGCGCGGGCAGGACAATCGTCGGGTCGAACAATGCAGCGAGCGTAAAAGCCTGTCATCGGAAACCACCTTCAACGAGGACATTTCCGACCTTGATGAGCTGGTCGATATCGCCAAGCGCCTGACGGCGCGTGTTGCCAGCGACCTCGCACGCAAGGAAATCGCGGGCCATACCGTTGTCCTGAAACTGAAATCAGCGGATTTCAAAACGCGGACGCGCAACATGCGCCTGACCTACCCGACATTGCGCGAGGATCTGATCCTTGAAACCGCCCTGACGCTTTTGAAAAAGGAAGTTGATGGCA
The DNA here is from genome assembly GCF_001613805.1 of Thalassospira lucentensis. Taxonomy (GTDB): domain Bacteria; phylum Pseudomonadota; class Alphaproteobacteria; order Rhodospirillales; family Thalassospiraceae; genus Thalassospira; species Thalassospira lucentensis_A. The sequence goes on along the minus strand of NZ_LPVY01000012.1, from coordinate 185,386 downwards.
CGCGTTATCGCCTTCTGGGCGTCGGTGTTGCCGATCTTTTCCCGGCCGATACAGCCGACCCTGCCGATCTGTTTGGCGAAGCCGAAGAAACCGCACCCGTCGAATTGATCGAAGATAACGGCGAAAGCACCCTGCCCCCGGCCCGCCAGATCCCGCAAATCCCGCGGCCGACGGCAGAACAATTGCGCGAAAGCCTGACACGGCGGTATCGCCTGCATAAAAAAACATCGCGTCAGCATCGTTTCGGGTTTTAGCGTTTCAGTTGCTTGATTGGCTAAAAACGAAAAATGCCCGTCATGAACCGAACGAGCATTGCAATCAGGATAATCTTTTTGGAAGAAGATGGCGTCCCCTAGGGGATTCGAACCCCTGTTGCCGCCGTGAAAGGGCAGTGTCCTAGGCCTCTAGACGAAGGGGACGCAAATCGCGATGCGATCTTATGTATGGTCTGCTTTGGTGGCGTCCCCTAGGGGATTCGAACCCCTGTTGCCGCCGTGAAAGGGCAGTGTCCTAGGCCTCTAGACGAAGGGGACACAGTCACCAAAATGCAGTCCGTGTTAACGAGTGGCGTCCCCTAGGGGATTCGAACCCCTGTTGCCGCCGTGAAAGGGCAGTGTCCTAGGCCTCTAGACGAAGGGGACGCAGCGCGTTAACGAGGCCGGTTTTTAGCGATTGGGTCGGGTAAGGTCAAGCGCGTTTTTCGCCGCTGTGACGTTTTTTTTAATCCCCCACCTTAAATAGGGCGATAACACGCCAAAAGCCGGGAAATCCAAGCATCCTGTTTAACCGCAAGGATCACCGCACGATCATGCAATATCCTTGTCCAACACATGTACGAACGCATGTCCGCAACGACAACCGCAAAGGCACCTGCCCAAAACCGTTTGAAATCAATTCGACCGTTTTCGGGTTCCCATCCAGAAGGCCGTTCCGGCAATCGCAAGGCAGATACCAAGGAAGGCAAACATCACGCGGTAACCCTCCGTTGCGCCCGGCTCAAACCGGCCAATGATCACACCGGCAATCCCCTGAAGGACAAACAGCCCGCCAAAGGTCGCCAGATTGACCGTGGTCAGGGCACGGCCAATCAGATGTTCGGGCACAGCCGCGCGCGATGCGGCATAGTTCAGCGTTGCGCAGCTCCCCAGAAGCCCGTGCGCGACCATCAGGACTGCCGCCAGCCAAAGGGCCGTCGTCCCCAGCAGCGCCTGCAACAGGCACAGCACAGCCGCAATCAGAACGGCAAAGACGATCAACGGATGCGCCGCCCCGCCCATCAGACGCGAAAGCTGCCCATAGGCGGGCGGCCCGATGATCATGCCGATCGTCATCACCAGAAGGACGTTGCCGACATCCACCGCCCCGAGATGGAAAACATCATGCAGGTACGGCCCGCCCCAAAGCCCGCGTACCGTCAGGATCGCCGGATAGCTGAAAAAGGCGACACCGACCAGAAACCAGACCTGCCGGTTCTTCCAGACAGAAACCATGCCGCGCAAGGCCTCGGTCACGGTTTCGCCCTTGCGGGAATGGAAGCTGTGGTTTGGCGGGGCATCGCGCACCATGGTGAAGGTCAGGACGACTGAAAGTGCGCTGAGCACGGCGAGACCATAATAAACCTCGCGCCAGCCGCGCAGCTCGATCAGGGCCGCCAAGGGTGTTGCCGATGCCAGAACGCCCAGCAGGCTGAAGGCCACGATCAGCCCGGAGGTCGCAGCAAACTTTTCCGGCGCCACCCACCGCGATGCCAGCACAAGTGCCGCCATAAAGGCCGCTGAACAGCCAAGACCAATCACCGCCTGCCCTATCATCAACCCGGCCACACTATGCGCATTGGCAAAAATCAGGACACCGGCAACGGTGATGATCATCATCACCCCATTGGTCAAACGCGGACCGTACCGGTCCAGCATCACACCGACCGGAATTTGCATCAGGGCAAAGGCAAAATGGAAACTGCCAGATATCAGCCCAAGTTCCTCGGGCGAGGTTGAAATTTCGATCCGAAGCGATTCCGCCAGCAATGCCTGCGCGGAACGGAAAAACTGACTAAGCGAAAAAGAAAGTACCACGGGCGCCAGGATCCATAAAAAGGTTCCAAGCCCATACGACGGCTGCTTTGGTGTTTTTGTATGATCATTCATGATGCCAAATGGCATAATCCGATCACAAGATACCCGCAAGCCCCCGCACGATATATCCGGGTGTATTGCCGTGATACGTTTCGTAAAATGGCGCAGAGGGGTTCAGTTCAACTTCTGTCGCGATCAACGTGTCATAAGGTTGATGTCGCCATCCGAAAGCACTTCGGCCTCTTCGCTGGGGATTATCACGCCATATTTCCGGCCAATCTCGGCAAACGTGCCGTCGCCTCGCAATTCATCAAGCACCCTTTGCCACGGCGCAACAACGAAATCAGGCGTTTGCGGCGAGAATGCCAGATAAAGCTCGTAAGTTCCCAAGCCGATAACCGGCTCGATTTCCGAAGGATCGATTTCGAATTTGCGGCGCTGGTGTTCCATCACCAGATCGGATGCTTCCCAAAGGTCGATACGATCACTTGCCAGAAGCTGTAACGCGTTTCCCGGCGTATAAAGGGACGCCAGATTTTTGAAACCCTTTTCATGCAGTATCCGTTCGGCGGCACCGCCCGCCTGCACACCGATGGCGGCAACTTTGCGGGCATCTTCCAGCCCCCGGATATCAAGATCGCTGTCGGTCATTTTATAAAGCCAGCCCCGGGTAACGATAATCGGCCCGACCCATTTATATTCCGGCTCGCGTTCCGCGGTTCGCACCATGGAAAAGACGGCCGTACCGGGCGTGTCATCCACAATTTGCAGGGCCCGCTTCCATGGCAGGATTTCAAATTTTCCGTCATGCCCCAGACGCCGGGCCATCTCCCTGACCACATCAGCCCCAGCACCGGTCAAACCGGTATCGGTGGTGTAATTAAAGGGGGCAAAATCTTCGGTATATATTCTGACGGACCGCGCAGCTTCCATCGCCGCCTCGGCCTGAGGGGCAGCAAACATTCCCCGCGACCAGAGCGCAACAATAACAAACACAACGATCACGACGACACGCCGCAAGATCGTGATGCTCCGCCGTTCCTTTGGTTGAAAGAATATACCTGCCCGTCGCATGTGTTTCCCTGTCAGCCATCAAATGCAAAAAAGCCGCAAAGAAGAAACTTGCAAGACCGAAAGAATACGTCGTCACATAACCTGTTTATTCAACATGATAGTCAGACATGTTGATTGCCAGTGACGTCGTACATATCTAGACTCGGAGGGAACCATCCATTTGGATATGAACATCCTTTCGCGTGACGCCATTCACATCACGCGCGAGCACGATTACGCCCCAAAATGGTAACAGTCTAAATTTAGAACATGTTGATGTAGTATGCTGTCATCGATTCTTTCGGCGCCCACTCTTCGCCGATCCCCAAGTCCGAACAACAAAACCGAGCCACTTGGTTAAAAAAGCCAGTTAAAGTTGAACATGAGCAAGATTTATAACGAAAAAATTCGATATTCAACTAAAAAATTTCGACAATCCGGTTTTTCGCGGAAAACGGGTAGCGACACTTTACAACCTGCAACATCCAGCGTGCAGCATGGATAGGCGGAATACCCAAGGTCCCCTGCCCGTACTTGATAGCGCGCTGGGGGATCGCATTCGCCAGGTCGTTGAACTGTTTGATCGCAAAAAGGATGCTGCCCGGATCGCGGGCATCATCCCCGAACAGTTAAACAGATGGTGCCAGGCACAATCCGAACCCCGTTTTGTCGGGATTGCACGCCTTGCCATTTCCAAAGGCATTCGCATGGAATGGATTGCAACAGGCGAAGGTCAAAGCACAGCCGGGGCGGAATTGCCTCCTGACGAGCTTGAAACAGCATCATCGCCAAGCTGTGCCGATCCGGTCGAACGCGAAGTACTTATGGCCATTATCAGCGGATTTCTGGCTGCCGAAGGCATCTCTAACAGTCCGCAAATCGCCCATGACATCATCACGGCCTATGACCAGATTGTCGGCGACCTCGAAAATAATCGAGATAACAGCAAAATGGCAACCGTCCTGTCTCAGGCCATCTCCATCATTCTTGGACGGCAGCAGCAACGTCTTGCAGGCGACACCAAGAATTGATTGGCGTGATGACCGGTTTAAGTGACCGTTTTCATCGGGCCTTTCATTGTCCCGGTGCAAGGCTTCCGGAAAAAGGTGTGGTCTGATCTGAGACCGCACCATATTGCGCCATGATTCTGGCAAACTGGCCACTCGCGACGACAGCATCCAGTGCAGATTGCCAGATTGTAACCACCCTTTGATCGGTATCACGGGAAAATGCCAGATAGAGGCCGCTTGAACCGAACGAATAAACCCGACGGATCAGACTGGAAGCGATACCGGTATCGGCAAGCTGGCGGTGCAATTCAATATCCGATGAAACCAGCAGATCAATTCGCCCCGCGGCAAGCATTTGCAACCCGACTTCCGGATTATGTAACGGTTCCAGATTGACCATGCCATACTGACGAAGGGCGATTTCGTCTGCCCCTCCGGCTTGCACACCAATCGCGGGCACATTGCGGATATCGTCAAGCGATCTCACCGGGTCAGGATGATCGGCAAATTCATAAATACCCGCCTCTATTTCGACAATCGGGCCGACCCATTGGTAAAGGTCTTCGCGCTGCGATGTCCGGGTCATGGAAAAGGCCGCAACATCCGGGTCAGATTCAAGACGCAGTATTACCCGTTTCCAAGGCAGTGACTGGATCGGTTTGTGATAACCAAGGTGGGCTGCCATCGCACGGACAACCTCACCGCCAGCTCCCAGAATTTGGCCGTTTTCAGTATAATTGAAAGGTGGATACTCTTCTGTCAGAAGAGTAATGGAAAGTGCGTCGGCTATCGCACCGGGGGCCTTTAAATCATCATGATCGGCACGCGCTGTTTCCGGCAATACAGCCCAAAAAGGCACCAATATCAAAGCAGCCAGCCGCAGCTTTCCAAACACCAATCCGTAGAATGAAACACGGTGCAAAATTTCGCCGCCCTATCGCATCAAACCTATACCTTCGAACATATAATCATGCCAACGGATAATACAATGCGACGAAGATGATCAGGTAGCAGGCCTACTCCAAAACGGGCAATGCAACATCATCGATCATAAGCTGCACACCTTCGCGCCCCTGCCAGCTATCGCGCCGCAAATGCCCAAGGATATGCAGGGGACGCCCACCGTGCTTCAGAAGGGTCTGGCCCATATCATTATCAAGGCAACGGAATGCGATGGCCTTAAGCCGCCCCTTGCCGTTGCTTCCCGATAAAATGCAGCGCACGTGATCAGCGCCCACCACATCGGCCTTGACTACCCGGCATTCCGGGAAAACAAAGCGCGGCTCGGCATTGCCTGCACCAAACGGGCCAAGCTTTTCGAGGGCCTCGATCAGATCAACCGTCGCCCCCATTGCATGCAAGCCACCATCAACCGTCATGGTCGGGCGAATATCATTTTCAGCGATGATTTTGGCAAACCGGGTTTCAAGAAATTCTTCGAATGCCGGACGTTTTTCCGGATCAAGGGTGAAACCAGCCGCCATCCCATGCCCGCCACCATTGATCAGAAGGCCCGCCTGCCGTGCGGCAATGATCGCAGCCCCAAGGTCAATTCCACGCACCGAACGCGCCGATCCCTTAAACACGCCGTCAACCATGCCCATCACAAGGGCGGGAACATGATAACGATCCTTCAAACGGCTTGCGACGATGCCGATCACTCCGGGGTGCCAGTCTTCGCCACCGACCAGAACCATTGCACCGACCTTTGACTGGCTTTCGACCGCACTGATCGCCTGATCAAGCACGATATCCTCGATCGCCTTGCGTTCACGATTATATTCGTCAAGCTTGCGCGCGATATCGAGCGCCTGCGCGGGATCATCACCCGAAAGCAATGTGGTCCCCAGGAAAGATTCCCCGACACGCCCACCAGCATTCACCCGCGGCCCCAGCATGAAGCCAAGATGATAGGCACTCGGCGTTTCATTGACCCCGGCAATATCGGCCAATGCAGCCATACCGATATTGTGGCGATGGCGCATGATCTTGATGCCCTGTGTCACGAAAGCACGGTTAAGTCCGCGCAACGGCACCACATCACAGACAGTTCCAAGTGCCACAAGATCAAGCCAGTTGCGCAAATCCGGCGGACGGATGCCCGACTGTTCCAGCCAGCCGCGCGACCGCAATTCGCGCAGGATTGCGACCGACAGCAAAAAGGCAACACCCGCGGCACACAAATGCCCAAGGCCGCTTTCATCATCAAGGCGGTTCGGGTTCACGACCGCAACGGCGGGCGGCAATTCCGGCTCGGCAGCATGGTGATCAACGACAATGATCTCGATCCCGGCTTCCTTGGCATCGGTCAGTGGCGCATAGGCCGTCACCCCGCAATCGACCGTCAGGATCAGATTGGCGCCACGGCGCTGCAAATCCAGCAATGCCGAACTGTTGGGGCCATACCCTTCCTTCTGTCGGTCCGGGATATGAACCACCACATCGCGCCCAAGGGCCGCGAACAGGCGCTTTAACAGCGCAGTGCTGGTCGCACCATCAACGTCATAATCACCAAATATCGCAATATTTTCACCCATGATCACCGCATCGGCAATGCGCGATGCCGCCTTGTCCATGTCCTTTAAGGTCGATGGATCGGGCATCAGATCGCGCAGGGTCGGGTTCAGGAAACTTTCGGCATCATCTAGCCCGATATCGCGGGCGGCCATAACACGCCCGACGACTTCGGGAACGCCAAAACGCTGGGCAATGGTGATTGCCAGCCGGTCATCCAGATTGCGTTCACGCCACCATTTACCGGTAACGGATCGCTCTATCCCCAAAAATGTCTTTTCTTGCGCATGATCTGTCATGCCCAATGAAATAGCGTAATACAGGCCGCGCTTAAACCGGATAATTTTCCTTGAGGCACAGCAGATCGAATTCCCCTTCCACGTCAGCCCCGCGTATTATCCCGGCACCAACGCAAAACATTTTCGGCATCCTCGGCCGGGGCATCAACCGGATAGAAAACTTTGCTGATACGTCCGTCATCAATGATCATGGTCAGGCGTTTAAACAACCGCATGTCATCAGCAACGAAATCCGGCATCGCCATCGATTCCTTGAACCGGTGATCGGCATCAGACAAAAGCGCAAATGGCAAGTGCAGCCGTTCCGCCGCTTCCTTTTGATAGTCGGTCGTCTGGCTGGAAAGCCCGAAAAGATGATCCACACCAACAGCCAACAGTTCCTTGGCATGATCACGGAACGAACAGGATTGCGGCGTGCATCCCTTGGCACCGGGGATTTCATCCCAGCCTGCTGGGGATGGTTTGTCAGGTTCGGCTGTGCGGGGATACGCATAAACTACCGTGCGCCCACTCAGGGTCGCAAGATCAACCGGCTGATCATTGGTTGCCGCCAACGCAAAAGAAGGCAGGATTTGCCCCGTCAGCCGTTCAATAATATGTGCATCACTTTCCGAACTCATTGATCATCCTCCCTGAAACAGGTCGCCGGACTTGATAGGTCGGACAATACCCAACCCTTCATATTCTGAAGATAGGCGTGATCAATCCGCGACAAAAGAAGCGACGATTTCGCATTGTGAAAAACATGCGCCTGCCCGCAATCGCTTGCATACACGCCAAAGCTGTGCAGACTGCCGGGATAAACAAAAAACGGGTACGCGCAATGGATCATAGAAAAGGATTGCGGATAGGACTGACTGTCCTTTCCATTCTGGGCGCACTGATGGCAGTCCCGCTTGTCATGTTTTCGCCGATGATATTCGATGCACCGGGATCGGACGAAAACAACCTGACCTGGTTTCTGTTTTTTGCCGTTCTGGCATTTCCGGTACTGTGCCTGATGGGCGGCATCCTGCCATGGATTTTAAAAAATCACCCGAAATCGCTTTGGCTTTACGGGCTTGGCGTGATCGGGTTTGTCCTGATCACGGTCGCCGTCATCCTGCTTGAAACCCAATGCCAGGGCAGTTTCAGTTGCTAGAACGCAAGACTTGATCAAACAATGCCTTCATCGGCTGCAATCAATGCGAGACCGTGCGCAACCGACAGGAACGGCTGGCCGATCTCGACCCGTTCCTTGCCAAAACCCTCTTCAAACAGGCGACGCACGGCCGGGACATAAGAAGTACCGCCGGTCATGAAAACGCGCGAAACCTCGTGTGGCTGAATGCCTGCCTGCTCAAGGCAAAGCTTTGCAGCCTTTTCAATATCGGCAATATCGGGCGCAATCGCGGCTTCAAAATCGGCACGTGTCAGGCGTTCCTCGATCTCGACGCCGGCATGATTGAATTGCAGCATCGTGCTTTCCGCACTTGAAAGTTCCGCCTTGGCTTTTGACACCGCCTGATACAGGTGGAACCCAAGTTCTTCTTCGATGATCGTTACCAGATCTTCGATATCGTCGGGCTGTTCGGCGGTCCGGATAAGGCTTCTGATTTCGTTGATCACCTTGGGCTGGCGCATCATCGACAGGTAATGCCAGCGCGAAAACGCGGTGTAATACTGCCGCGGTACCGGAAGTGCGGTGCCCATCATGCGATATTCGCTGCCAAAGCCAAGACGCGGCCAGATGGCTTTCTGGATGATGCGGTAATCAAAACTGTCTCCCGCAATGCCAAGACCGGTATGCGAAAGCGCCTTGACCCCGCGAATGCCCATGCCCGGTGTAAAGCGGATAACCGAAAAGTCACTGGTACCCCCGCCAAAGTCGGCGACCAGAACGGTTTCGGGTTTATCAAGCTGCCGACCGTAATAGTAGCTTGCGGCCAGGGGTTCGAACACCATTGCCTCAACCTCGAACCCGGCCTGTTCATAGGCCGCACGTAGTCGCATTTCGGCATAATCGTTATCGGGATTTGTTCCGGCAAACGCAACCGGACGCCCGGAAATAACGCGATAGCCAAGGCCACCAAGGCTGTATTGCGCGTGATGATGTATCTGGGTCAGGAACGTCGCGATCAGATCCTCGATCGTATAGACATTGCCAAAAATCTCTGTGCCCTCGAAATCCTTGGATGCCAGATAGGATTTGATCGACTGGATCAGTCGGCAATCCTGACTTTCCTTCAGATATTCGGCCATGGCAAACGGCCCGGAACAGCTTTGCAGACTGATCGGCGCACCCGGAGCGGTCAGTTTCTGTTCTTCCCAGAAATACAGGATGGTTCGATAGGTATCAAAACTGTTCTGACCAACCTCGAACGTTGCCGATTGCACATTGCCGTTGCTATCGGCAACGGCCAGTACCGAGTTGGTCGTACCAAAATCAAGGGCGATAATCTCGGACATATGGTGGCTCCGGCAAAGGCATTTCATTTTCAAGGGGGCGGAGGATGTAACCCGGACAGCCCCAGCCCGCAAGCAATAAACGAAAAAAGGGAGCGCAAAGGCACTCCCCCGTTTTCGCCATCCGCCAAAGCGGATTATTTGTACCAGATTTTCCGGCTGAAATCGTGAACCGCACGCACATAGCGAACCGTGCCCGACTGCGAACGCATCACGATGCTTTCGGTTTCCGCACCATTGGCGAAACGACGAACACCGCGCAGCATCGCCCCGTCGGTTACACCGGTTGCAGCAAACATGACATTGCCCTTGGCAAGTTCGGTCAGTTTGTATTTGCGGGTCAGGTCTTCGATGCCCCATTTCTTGGCGCGTGCGATTTCGTCATCATTGCGGAAAACAAGACGGCCCTGGAACTGGCCACCAATGCAACGAAGGGCAGCAGCCGCCAGAACGCCCTCGGGCGCACCACCGGTCCCCATGTAAAGATCGATACCCGACGTTTTCTGAGAGGTCGCGATAACACCGGCAACGTCACCATCGCCGATCAACATGATGCGCGCACCGGCTTCGCGGGTTTTCGCAATGATTTCCTGATGGCGTGGACGATCAAGAATGCAAACCACCAGATCGGAAACATCGCAGCCTTTTGCCAAGGCAAGGCTTTTCAGGTTTTCAGCCGGGCTGGCATCGAGGTCGACAACATCGTCGGGCAAACCACCGCCAACGGCGATTTTATCCATGTAGGTGTCCGGTGCGTTCAGGAACCCGCCCTTTTCCGCCATGGCGACAACGGCCAACGAGTTGGGACCACCGGTCGCACAAATGGTTGTGCCTTCAAGCGGATCAAGCGCGATGTCGATTTCCGGGCCTTCACCCGAACCGACCTCTTCACCGATGAACAGCATCGGAGCTTCGTCGCGTTCGCCTTCGCCGATCACGACGGTACCGCGAATGTCCATGCTGTTCAGTGCATTGCGCATTGCATCCACGGCAGCCTGATCGGCGGCCTTTTCATCACCGCGCCCCATAAGCCCGGAACAGGCAAGTGCCGCGGCCTCGGTAACACGAACGGTTTCAAGCGCGAGATTTCGATCCATAACTTCATCCTCGTCGTTAACGCGGGGTCTGGGGGCCCCGTCTCTTTGTTTCCCGGCGCGTCCCGTTTGGCCCGGGACTTATAATTACGCCTCGCGGTATTATACCTGCGAGGCGCATATGTCTTTTTTTTGTTTTGTTACGAAGTAAATCCTTCGATCCGCATCAGGACCGGCGGCTGCGAATTGCTTTCGAATGCCGAAATGTCGGAAAGCGCCCCGGACATCGCCGCTTCGCTGGTTTCGTGGGTCACGAAGACCACCGGAACAACACCACCCTCGGTCTCGGCCCGCCCATGCTGGATCATGGACGCCATCGACACACCATGCTTGGCGAGGGTCGCGGTGACCTCGGCCATGACACCGGGGCGATCCCAGACCATCAGGCGCAGGTAATAAGGCCCGACATGCTTTTCGAGGGACGCGCGCACGTTCTTTTTCAGGCGATCTGCCGGAACACCAAACACCGGTGCATTGCGTCCGGCAGCAATATCAACAAGGTCGGCAACCACGGCCGATGCCGTCGGGCGTTCCCCCGCCCCGCGTCCCTGCAGGACGACCGGCCCAACATAATCACCTTCAAGCACGACGGCGTTAAACACGCCTTCGACTTTTGATATCTGGGTGCTGCGATCGACAAGAACCGGCGATACGCGCTGTTCTATGCCTTCCGGAGTCTGCTTGGCAATCGCAAGCAACTTGATGCGATATCCAAGTTCCTCGGCCAGTTGGATATCAAGGGCGGAAACGCTGCGAATGCCTTCAACCGCAATCGCGTCAAAGTCGACTTCGACGCCAAAGGCAAGGCTGGTCAGAATCGCAAGTTTGTGTGCGGCATCGATACCATCAACATCGAATGTCGGATCGGCTTCGGCGTAACCAAGCTTCTGGGCTTCGGCCAGAACATCGGCAAAATCACGCCCCTGTTCGCGCATGGTGGTCAGGATATAGTTGCACGTCCCGTTCAGAATCCCGGTCACGCGCGAAATGACATTCCCCGCCAATCCTTCGCGAAGCGCCTTGATCACCGGGATACCGCCAGCAACGGCCGCTTCATAGGCGATAGTGACATTGTTCGCATCGGCAATGCGCGCCATTTCGACACCATGCAGGGCAATCAGTGCCTTGTTCGCGGTGACAACATGCTTGCCGTTTTCAAGGGCAGCCTTGCAGACGTCATAGGCAATGCCGTTCGAACCGCCGATGGTTTCAACAACCACATCGACATTCTTGTCGGTTGCAAGATCACGGGCATCTTCGTACCACGTAATGCCTTCGGTCGAAAATCCACGGTCCCGAGTTCGATCGCGCGCCGATACTGCTGTGACAATCATCGGGGAACCGGAACGGTCCGCCAGATTGTCCCTGTGTTCGCTCAGCAGTTTAACGGTTCCGGCACCGACCGTACCAAGGCCTGCCACACCGATCTTTACGACGTTTTGCACAATAACTCCTCATGCCGTGGTTGGATTTGCGCATAGGTGACGGAGTCTTTTACAACATCCGGTGCGCACACAAAACTTCGCCCGGGACATGTCCCGGGCGAAACATAGAATGCTTTATCGAATATCAGACAGATTTCTTCAACAGTTCACGTGCAGATTCTGCATCGGGATATTTCTGGAAGAATGCCTTGATGTTGCGATTGGCCTGCCGGATGCGGTGCTTGTTTTCAACAAGGGCGATACGAACATGGCGATCGCCATACTCGCCAAAGCCAAGACCGGGGGCCACGGCGACACCTGCTTCCTGCAAAAGAAGCTTCGAGAAATCAAGTGACCCGAGTTCCTCGAACGCCTTGGGAATCGGCGCCCATGCAAACATGGTTGCCGCCGGGACCGGAATATTCCATCCGGCACTTTGCATCCCCTCGATAAAGATATCGCGACGGTCACGATACAGATTGCGGAATTCCTCGACACAATCCTGCGGGCCGTTAAGCGCCGCGGTCGCCGCCACCTGAATCGGGGTAAATGCACCGTAATCAAGATATGATTTGATCCGCGTCAGCGCATTGATAAGCTTCTTGTTACCGGTCGCAAAACCGATACGCCAGCCCGCCATCGAATAGGTCTTCGACAGCGAATAGAATTCAACGGCAATCTCCTTTGCCCCTTCGACCTGAAGGATCGAGGGCGGCGGGTTGCCATCGAAATAGATTTCCGAATAAGCGATATCCGACAGGATATAGATTTCCTGCGCCCGGCAGAAATCGACAACTTCCTTATAGAAATCAAGATCAACCACCAGCGATGTCGGGTTGGCCGGGAAATTCAGCACAACGGCACTCGGTTTCGGGACCGAATGTTTCACCGCGCGATGCAGCTGCTCCATAAAGCTTTCGGCGTTGAATTCACCCTGCTCGTCATGGCCAATCGGGATGTGACGCAATGCCGCACCGGCAATAATGAAACCGAACGCATGGATCGGATAGGATGGGTTGGGCACCAGAATGATGTCACCGGGACTGGTGATGGCAGCCGCAAGGTTGGCAAGCCCTTCCTTGGAGCCCAACGTGACAACGGTTTCGGTCTCCGGATCGATATCCACCCCGAAACGACGGCCGTAATAGGCCGCAAGTGCCTTGCGCAGGCCGGGGATACCGCGCGACATCGAATAACCATGGGTGCGCGGGTTCTGGACGGTTTCAACCAGCTTGTCGACAATATGCTGTGGGGTGGCCGGGTCCGGATTGCCCATGCCGAAATCAATAATGTCCTCTCCCGCTCGCCGCGCCGCCGCTTTCATCGCATTTACTTCAGCAAATACGTATGGCGGGAGGCGTTTTATGCGATGGAATTCCTGGGACATTATCCTACATCCTCGTCACTTCGCCGATTTTCGAATTTTCTGCGAAAACCGGATCGTCGAATTGAAAAAAATTGCGCGCCACACGACAAAATGCGGGCGGCGCGCCGTACAATTCGAAGGATGTACCTTTTTTAGGATCAATAATCCATAAAGATTTCAACACGACGGTTTCCGGCCTCACCGGCAGGAACGCCTTCATAATAGCGCGGATCCGCCGATCCATCCGCCCCGACAAAGATCGCGTCAGGGTTAACACCGAGAGACACCAGTTCCGATACCACCGCCGATGCGCGCCGTTCCGAAACCTGACGGTTGATCGCCATGTGTTCTTCAAGGCTCATATTCGCGGTACGCATTGATGCATGACCGATAATCCGAAGGATCCCGCCCGTCTGACGCCATGCCTGGGCAACCTGGCTCAGGACATTGTTATCCGAACCCGACAGGTTGGACGAACCGTGTCCGAACTGGATTTGCGCAATCTGGACTCCGTTGACGCTTGGCCCCAGCGTATCGACGGAACGAACGCCAAGACGTGCGGCCAGAACCTCATTCGCGGTTTCAGCATAAGGCATGGCAGAATCGGACAGATAAGGATTGCCGCCACCGCCAAGCTGGCTTTCATCGACAATTACCGACCCGTTATCGGAATAAACCGAATAATCGAATGCCTGCGCCTGTGCTGCAGGCCCCGACCCCGGGGTCGGTTCATTGGCAAACACGCCTTCACCTTCGGCGAGGCGCTTGTTGTACTGATCCATCACCGGATCGCCGGAAGAGGCCGGGGCAGAACTGGCCGAAGACGCGGCATTACCGGCCTCCGCAGCAACAAGTGCAGCCTCCGCTTTGGCAATCGCAGCACGATCTTCATCGGTCATTTCGGGAGATGAGGGAGCAGCAGGTGCCTTTTCTTCCAGCACTTCCGGCTTTTCAGGTACGGGGGCCGGCGTCGGTACCGGTCCCGAAGTCGGCGCCTTGGCATTCCATTCATCCGCAATTTTCGAACCCGATTGTGCCGATGTTACAGCACTTCCCGTCGCCGCCCCGGCGGCACCTGCTGCTGCCGCGGTTTTGGTTTCAGCAGCCCTGGCTGTGGTTTCAGCCGATTTCTGCATTTCGGTTGCGGTTGATTGCGCTTCGGCAGCCTGTGCTTTTGGTTCTGCCATTGCACTGCTGCTAACCGCCGTCGTTGGTGCCGGGGTGATTTCCGGCTGATCGACATTTGCAGCACTTGGCGCCGGTTCAGGCTGAAGTGCATTGACCGGCGGGGTGCTTTGACGGCGGCCCGACTGGGTATATTGCGCATTCGCCCGGTCCGCAGCAAGCCCGGCAACAAGCGCATCACGTTCCGCATCGCCGGTAACAACCGGCTTGGCGGGTGTATCAGCCAGACGCGGGTAATCTTCGTCTTCACCCGGAATCGGCTGATCCGATTTGGCAGCAGTTTCATCTTCGCCGTCAAAGGCATCACCAATCGATTTGCCCCACTCAACCGGGTTGATCGCATCAGGGACCGAAGAACAGGCGCCCAGCATCAGCACAACAGCAAGCGCCGATCCGGCATGCAGCAATGGCCGCAATTTGATTTTCGCGGACCCGTGCTCCGACCACCGCCATGTCGTCGATTTCAGAACGCCCATTTGATTTCGCTGCTCCAAACTATGTTTTGTGTGACGTTGCCGTTGAAGATTGCGACAAATCCGTCACCTTATAATTCTTGTATTACCCCTCATCAGCGGGCTAGGCTAAGGCCATGATAAGCTTGGGATCAAGCAGAGTTTCAACCCGACACGCTGTTTGAGGGCATTGGATCATAAAACGGGAAAATGATTGCGATATCGCAAAGATCGAATTTCCTGCTTTATGTTCCTATGCTCAGGCGGCCGTATCATAAGGGAATGCGCCATGAACGATCAACAGGCCAAAGAAACCGAAATTCATCTTCCTGATCCCGAGGAACTGTCATCTGCTATGGCAGAAATAGCCGAGAGAAGTCAAAGACTTGTGTCTGACTTCCTCGCCAAACAGGCAGAAGATCCGGAAATTTCCGATCCTGATCCGCTCAATATCGGCTCGGCCTTTGTCGAACTGACCACCCATATGATGCAAAATCCGACCAAACTGGTCGAAGCACAAATGGATCTGTGGCAGCAATATTATATGCTCTGGCACAATACGACGATGCGCATGCTGGGGCAGGAATCGGAACCCGTCGCATCCCCGCAAAAGGGTGATCGCCGTTTCCGCGACGAGGCTTGGGAAAACAACGAATTGTTTGATTTCATCAAGCAATCCTATCTGCTGTCATCTCAATGGATGCAGAATGTCGTCCATAATGTTGACGGGCTGGATGAAAAAACAGCCCAGAAGGTCGAGTTTTATACACGGCAGTTTGCCGATGCGATTTCGCCGACCAACTTCATGATGACCAATCCGGAAGTTCTGCGCGCCACCATCGAAAGTGGCGGCGAAAACCTTCTTAAGGGGCTTAGCAACCTTCTGGACGATCTCGAACGCGGCAAGGGCAAGCTTCAGATCAAAATGACCGATCTGGATGCTTTCAAGATCGGCGAGAATGTCGCAACCACCGAAGGATCCGTGATCGGCCGAACGCCGTTGATGGAATTGCTGCAATACAAACCGGCAACAGACAAGGTCGCGAAGCGCCCGCTGATGATCGTGCCGCCATGGATCAACAAATATTACATTCTTGATCTGCGTCCGGAAAATTCCTTCATCAAGTGGGCTGTTGATCAGGGGCACACGGTGTTTGTCCTGTCCTGGGTCAATCCCGACAGCAAACTGGCCGAAGAAAGCTTTGAAGATTACGGGCGCGATGGTGTGCTGGCAGCACTTGACATGATCGAAAAGGCCACCGGCGAAAAAGAAGTCAATGCAATCGGCTATTGCCTTGGCGGCACGCTTCTATCAGCGATGCTGGCCTATATGGCCAAGGTTGGTGATGAACGGATCAAATCGGCAACCTTCTTTACCACCCTGACCGACTTTGAAAAACCGGGCGAACTTTCGGTCTTTGTCGATGACGAACAGATCGAAAGCCTTGAAAACCGCATGTCGAAAGAAGGCTATCTTGACGGTCGCGATATGGCGATGTCGTTTAACATGCTGCGCGCCAATGATCTGATCTGGTCGTTCGTGGTGAACAACTACATGCTGGGCAAGGACCCCTTCCCGTTCGACCTGCTGTACTGGAACTCCGATTCGACCCGGATGCCCAAAGCCATGCACAGTTTCTATCTGCGCAATATGTATAACAAGAACCTGCTGCGCGAACCCGGTGGCATTACGATTCTGGGTGAAAAGATCGACCTGCGCGATATCAAAATTCCGGTCTATTTCCTGTCCACCCGTGAAGATCACATCGCCCCGTGGCAGGCAACCTATGCCGGAACGCAACTGATGTCGGGTCAGGTGAAATTCGTCCTTTCGGCGTCGGGTCATATTGCCGGTGTGGTTAATCCACCCGCCGCCAAGAAATACTGCTACTGGACATACAACCGCAATCCCGCCAATCCCGACGACTGGATCGCCAAGGCCACCCAGCATGAAGGATCATGGTGGACCGACTGGCAGAACTGGATCAGCCGCCGTTCGGGTGGTCAGGTCGAAGCCCGCAAACCGGGCGACGGCAAGCTTAAGGTGCTTGGCCCGGCACCGGGTGAATATGTCAAAGTGCAGCTTTCCTGATTATCCGTCATAACTGGAATTTCCGGCCCGCCCGAGATGGCGGGCCGTTTCTTTGGCCCTAAGGACAATAGATATCATGCCTCAGAAAATCGGCTTCCTTGGCGCAGGACGCATGGCATCAGCAATGATTTCCCGCCTGCTGGAACAGGGTTATCCGGTCAAGGTCTGGAACCGCAGCCCGGAAAAGATCAAGCCACTCGCTGCCAAGGGTGCGACTGCCTGTAACACGCCGGCCGAAGCTGCAAATGATGTTGACGCCATCATTTCCTTCATGGCCGACGATATCGCTGCCGAAGCCGTCTGGCTCGGCGAAAATGGTGCGCTTTGCGCAATGACACCGGGCGCCCTTGCCATCGAATGTTCCACCCTTTCACACGGCTTCGTCCTGGAACTCTCAAACAAGGTCATGACTGCGGGCCGCCTTTATATCGATGCGCCGGTTACTGCTGTTCCGGCACAGGTCGCTGCAGGGGAAACAATGTTTTTGATCGGTGCGGAAAAAGTCGCCCTTGAACAGGCTCGCCCGATCATGGAAGCCGTTGCCAACCGTATCGTGCATTTCGGCCCTGTCGGATCGGGTACGGTCTATAAGCTGATGAACAACCTTTTGGGCGCGGTCCATATTGCTGCCGCCGCCGAACTGGTCGCGGTCGCACAAAAGGCAGGACTGGATGGCAATCTGGTTGCCGATGCATTTGCCAATGGTGCCGTCGCCAGCCGGGCCGGTGTCATGACAATCCCAGGCATGATCAGCGGCAATCATATCGAAGGCATTCATTTTACAACTGCGTTACGCGCCAAGGATGCCGGTTATGCCATGTGGCTTGCCGATGAACTTGGCCTTGACCTGCCAGTCGGCCGATCTGCCACCGAGATGTTTGATCGCGCAATCGAAGCTGGATTTGGCGACCTTGCGCAAAGTGCGGTGCTGGAAACAATTCGCGGCAGGTAGGCCTATTTCTTCTTGGCCTTGGCAGCGGCTTCTTCCTGCTCGGCCAGAAGCGGCTCGTATCGCGCATCGGTCAGCGTTTTAAGAAACGCGACCAGCGCATCAATGCGCTTGGTATCAAGCGCATCTCCCTGCTCCAGCTCTTTAAGGGAAATGGTTTCGGGGACCTCGGCATCACCCCAGGGCTGTTTGGTTTCCGGGTTAAGTTGGGCCGATTTCGCGCGGCTGTTATATTTGTTGTAGAATTTGATCACGGTCCGCAGATCGGCAAACACGCCGTTATGCATATACGGCCCGGTCACCGCGACATTGCGAAGCCCGGGCGTTTTGTATTTGCCCTTATGCGCAACATCATCAATCGCCGGATTATCCAGAAGCCCGTTATCGGTAAAATCGGGGTCCTTGTTATTCTCGTTGCGTACCGCCACGTTCCGCGGCACACCGATATTGTGATATTCGTAATTGGTGAATGTCTCGCCCTCTGCCGTAGGCGACGTTTTTAGCTGATGGCACACATTGCAATTGGTAAATTGCTGCGAGAAGAAAAGCACACGCCCCAATTCTTCCTGCGGCGTCATTTTGTATTCCCCGCGCAGGAACCGGTCATATTTTGAATCAAATGGCGAAAACTGATCAGTACGCTCGAACGCGGCAATCGCGTCCGTCATCGCCGCATAAGCACGATCCGTATCATTCCAGACACCGTCACCAAACAGCGCCTTGAAGCTTTCAACATAATCATCATCTTCCTTAAGACGCGCGACAACGGCTGCCTTGTCGGGCATGCCCATTTCAACCGGATTTAACGGTGGCCCGCCAGCCTGCTCTGCGAGATTCCTTGCGCGTCCATCCCAGAACTGCCCGCCAACCGGCGTCCCGTCCTCCTTGAAATGGAAATCGGGTGCGAACTTGGCATAAGCCGCCATTGGTGCATTGCGATCGCCAAGCGAGCTGCCATCATCGCCAAGCGAAAAGGCGCCCTTGGCTATTTCGCCACGCGGATCGCGGAATGCGGTTGTCGGTTCATGACAACTTGCACAGGCCTGCGTCCTGTTTTTCGAAAGATTGGTATCGAAATAAAGTGCCTCCCCCAACGCTGCCTTATCGGCAAACGGGGAGGTATTGCTTGCCAGTTCGCTCAGCAAGACAGCAGGCGGTTTTTGCATCTGTGTCGGGATGCCATCGGCTGCCTGTGCAGCGCTGTTAATAGCGCCAGTGCTGATACCAGCCATCAACATCGTGGTTGCGAAGACACAACCAAGGCCAAGAAACCTGCGAACAGGAAAGCTGGAAACAGACGGCAAGACAGGCATATTCGATATCCGGCATTCAATATTGGCCGCATTATCGCGACCAATAATCACTTACAACATCCTAATTGCACCTTGCCTTGATAAAGGTCAATGGTACCAGCCGGATAATTCAGCTTAGATCGCAACCTTGGGACGGCGCCCCATCATCGGCAACAATTGTACTCCGATGATCGCCGCAAGGATCACCCCGCAACCGGCATATTCGGCGGGTGCCAGTCGTTCTCCAAGGAAGAATGCCCCGGCGATTGCGGCAAATACCGCCTCCGCACTCATGATGATCGCGGCATCTGCGGCCTCGGTATAATTCTGGGCCACCGCCTGCAGGGTAAAGGCGATCCCCGCCGACATGATCCCGGCATAGAGGATTTCAAACCCGGCATTGTAGATATCGGCAAAGCTGAAAGTCTCAAGCATGCCGCCCATCGCCATGCCGAAAATACCGGTAATGAAGAATTGCACCGTCGCGACCAGTGCCGGGGCGTTGGTCCGGGTCACCATTACACCGATCATCACCACCTGAACGGCCCAGAAAAGCGCACTTCCCATGACCCAGAAATCACCGGCCCCAAGCGCCGACAGGTTACCACCACTCAGCAGATACGTACCGAAAACACACATCACGCCCCCCGGCCAAACCGACCAGTGGGGCTTTGTCCGAAACACCATAAAAGCCAGAACCGGCACCAGCGGCACATAAAATGCCGTCAGAAAGGCCGCATTGGTGACGGTGGTATCCATGATGCCGATCTGCTGAAGGATGCTGGCCAGATACATCGAAACGCCGGTAAAGATCAGGCCAAGCTTGTTAGCCCTCGAAAGCGTGCGTCCTTCGCGCTTCATTCTGCGCACTTCACGAAGGGCAAACGGCAACACCACAAACGTCCCCAACAGGAACCGTACACCGGTAAAATATTGCGGGCCGATATTGTCCATGCTGGTTTGCTGGACGACAAAAGTCGTACCCCAAATAAGGGCAACAAAAACGATTACGGCATTCGCCTGCCAACGCGTCATTTCCCGGTTCCGTTTTCTGGTCGCCGGGCGTGGTGGCGCGCGGCAGGTTATATGTTTTTATGGATATCTGAATTGCTTGCTAACGCAGGGTCCTGACGCAGGCAAGAAGTTCCTTGGCGTTCGACAATCGCAGTTGTCATTCAGATTTCAGGTCATCTGGAATTGTCACACGATATTCCTGCCCAAGATCGGCATAACGATCCGCGGAAACTTTGAAAAATTCGATTTCTTCCTGTGTCAGGTCACGCACCTTGCGCGCCGGAACACCGGCCCAAAGTTCCCCCGCCGGAATACGTTTCCCCGGTGCCAGAAGCGCACCGGCTCCAAGCATCGCCCCCTGCTCGATCACGCAACCATCCATGACAGTAGCACTCATGCCGACGAAACTTCTGTCTTCGAGCGTGCAGGCATGGATGACAGCAGAATGGCCGATGGTCACATCGTCCCCGATATAGGTGCCGAACTTGCCCTTGGCGACATGCACCATGGTCAGGTCCTGAATATTGGTGCGCGATCCGATGCGGATTTCATGGACGTCACCACGGATGACACAGCCAAACCAGATCCCGGTTTCCGCCCCGATTTCAACATCGCCGGTGATTGTCGCATTCGGCGCGATAAAGGCCGTTTCATCAATGGTGGGGCGCACCCCGCGATAGGTCAGGATCATGGTCTGACGACCTTTCAATTGTAGGATCATTTTTGACTGGCTCTGCACCTGCCCCTTACCGGGACAATAGCGGCATCTTGATTTGACAGTTTAAATTCTAACATGTGGATATGGAAACCCCGTTCTCATCCAAATCGTGATCATGCCAGCACATCGGAAATTTGACCTCCCAAAACGACCCAGACAGCTTGTCGGCTTCATTCTGCTGGCTGCGATCATTATTGTATGTGGTGTCGCAATTACCAGGGATGCGCGCGCGCAGTCAGAACCTCTTCGTCAGGGACAATTGCGTGCCGCTTTTTCGGTATGGGAACCGTTTGTGATTGATGACGCGTCGGGACCACACGGGATCGATATGGCGATCCTGACCGAACTGTCGCACCGTATGGGCAAGGTTCTCGTGCTTCAGCCCTGCCCGTGGCGGCGGTGTCTTAAAATGCTTGAAGAAGGTGATATCGACGTTCTTTCAAGCTTTGCCTACACAGCCGAACGCGAAAAATTCGCGTTTTACATCAAGCCCGCCTATAGCCGTGTCAGCCCGGTATTTTATGTCCGACAGGGCAAGAACACCCAGATATCACAATATAACGACCTCAAAACGCTTGCAGTCGGCTCCGTGGTTGACTCTCGCTATTTCGAGCCATTCGACAGCGACACATCACTGAACAAATTCGAAGCCAGCAGCGAAATGCTACTGCTGCGCATGCTCGAGGCAAGCCGTGTCGATGTCATTGTCGGGTCCGACGCCAATGTCGATTTTGAAATCCGGCGCAACAACCTTGGAGATATCATCCGCAAGGCCGATTTCAGACCCGATCATCACAATGATATCCATATCGCGGTATCACGAAATTCCCCATTGATGAGCCAGACAGATCAGATATCGAAAATCATCACCGACCTGCGCGAGGAAGGTTTCATTGCCCGGATCCATGCCCGGTACTGGCCCGCAAGTGACGATGCGAAATACCCGGACCAACTCGCACCAACCGAATAGCCAGATATTGAAACCTATCGGGCAAACCGTTTGGCCCCGGCAACACAGGCAACCACGCCGACTGTCACCACGATCATCAGGCCACCCACCGGCTCGGCCAGAAGCAACCCTGCCAGCAGCAGACCAAAGAACGGCTGCAGCAATTGCAACTGCCCGACCGCCGCAATTCCGCCCAGGGCCAATCCGCGATACCAGAAGAAAAACCCGATCAGCATGCTGAACAGCGAAACATAACCAAGACCAAACCAAGCGGGAATGCCAACTCCGGCAAAGCTATCCGGCAAGGTCGCAACACAAAGTGCAAGCATCGGCACCAGCGAAATCACCAGCGCCCAGCAGATCACCTGCCATCCACCAAGACATCGGGACAGTTTTGCACCCTCGGCATAACCGAGCCCGCAAACGATCACCGCCCCCAGCATGTAAAGATCACCGCGTAATGACCCTGCATTGCTTTCCATGGCAGCAAAGCCGGCGACAAGTGCACTGCCAAGAACCGAAAAAAGCCAGAACACGACCTTTGGCCGCTCACCACCGCGCAGCACACCGAAAATCGCCGTCGCCAGCGGCAGCAAACCGATAAACACAATCGATCTGGCCGAGGTGATATGTTCAAGTGCAAGGGCGGTCAGCAACGGAAAGCCGACAACAACCCCGCCCGCCACCACCAGCAATGACATCCAGTCCGATGCCTGCGGCCGGGCGGTTCGCGACACCACAAGCAATATGGCGGCCAGCAGACCGGCAATTGCCGCACGCGCAACGGTCAGAAACAGCGGATCAAAATCCATGACGGCAATCCGGGTGGCGGGTAACGACCCGCTGAAAATCAGGATACCGATCATCCCGCTGATCCAACCACCACTTGTCCGTTGCACTGCAATTGCCATCAAAACCTCCGTCATGTTCGAAGGTTTATCTATCGCTTGCCAGCCGCACATCGACCAGACACAATAAAATACAATTCAAACAAACTGTACTGATTACAGGAGCAATACAGTGGCACCTGACGGATCACCAAAACAGTCGGACAACGGAACACTTGTCGCCCGCGTCATGGCCGTAATCCGCGACCGGATTGGTGCACGCAATCTGCTTGCCGGGGATCGCCTGCCCTCGATCCGGGGGCTTGCGCGACAGATGAAGGTGTCAAACTCGACCGTGGTCGAAGCCTATGACCGGCTGGTGGCCGAAGGCATGATCGAGGCCCGCCGCGGATCTGGTTTTTATGTGTCAGGTCACACCGCACCGCTTTCGATTGCCCAAATCGGCCCGAAACTGGATCGGGCCATTGATCCGTTCTGGGTTTCGCGCCAGTCGCTTGATGCCCGACCGGATATGATCAAACCTGGTTGCGGCTGGCTTCCGGCGGACTGGATGCCTGAAACAGCCATCAGACGCGCGCTTCGCAATCTGTCACGCGCTGATGATGCCACGCTCGTCGATTACGGCACACCGCTTGGCCTGCCCGCCCTGCGCCAACTCCTGTCGCGCCGAATGGGCACCTATGGCATCAATGCCGATCCCGGCCAGATTCTGTTGACCGAGTCCGGGACACAGGCAATCGATATGCTGTGCCGGTTCCTGATCGAACCGGGCGATACGGTGCTGATCGATGATCCGTGCTATTTCAATTTTCAGGCATTGCTGCGCGCGCATCGCGCCAACATTATCGGCGTGCCCTTTACCGCCAATGGCCCTGATATCGATGCCTTTGCCCGGATTGCCGCCGCGCACAAGCCCCGCCTCTACATTACCAATTCCGGACTGCACAACCCGACCGGCGCGTCACTGTCGCCGATGGTCGCGCACCGCGTTTTGAACATTGCCGAAGAACATGACCTGATCATCATCGAAGACGATATTTTTGCCGATTTCGAAAACACCCCTGCCCCAAGGCTGGCAGCTCTTGGCGGGCTTGACCGGGTTGTCCATATCGGAAGCTTTTCCAAAACGCTTTCGGCCTCGGTCCGGTGCGGCTATATCGCGGCAAGTCCCGACTGGATCGAAGGCCTGACGGACCTCAAGATCGCGACGGGATTTTCAAGCCCGAATTTTTCGGCCGAACTGATTTTCTCGGTCCTGAAGGACGGCACTTATCGCAAACATATGGACGCCCTGCGCGACCGGCTGACGCGGACCATGTCCGTCACCGAAACCCGTCTTGGCGCGCTTGGCATCACACCGGCGATCAGACCCGATGCCGGGATTTTCCTGTGGTGTCACCTGCCCGCCCCCATCGATGCCGCAACACTTGCCCGCAATGCGCTGGCCGATGGTGTGGTTCTGGCACCCGGCAATGTTTTCAGCATCTCACAATCGGCCGGAAACCTGATGCGATTTAACATCGCACAATGCGAAGACGATCGTGTTTTCACCGTTCTTGAACGGGCGATCTCAAACGCATGATGCGGCCACGAAAAAGGGGCGCATCCAGACCGGACACGCCCCTTTTGACAGGATGCTGTCGCGCGATTACGGGAACAGTGGCTCGATCTCAAGCCCCATGGTTTCCGGCAGGCCCAGCATGACATTCATGTTCTGAACCGCCTGCCCCGATGCGCCTTTAACCAGGTTATCCTCGACCGCAACAATGATCACACGGCCCGGCACGCGATCCTTGACCACGCCAATCAGCACATAATTCGACCCACGCACATGACGGGTCTGCGGCGTCACCCCGAACGGCAGAACACGCACGAACGGCTCGTCGGCATAACGTTTTTCAAGGGCGGCCTGAATGTCTTCGGCCGAGGTGCCATCGGTCATTTTGACATAGATGCTTTCAAGGATGCCGCGGCTCATCGGCATCAGGTGCGGTGAAAAGTTCACCACAACATCCTGTCCGGCGGCCCAGGCAAGGCCCTGCTCGATCTCGGGTGCATGGCGATGCCCGCCGGTGCCATAGGCGTGAATGCCTTCGGTGACTTCGGCATACAAAATGCCTTCTTTCGGCGAACGGCCTGCACCGGTCACACCGGATTTCGCATCAATGATAATGTCATCGGCATGCACCAGCTTCTGTTCCAGAAGCGGCGTCAGCGAAAGCTGCACCGGGGTTGGATAACATCCCGGATTGGCAACAACGCGCGCCTTTTTGATCTTTTCACGGTGCAGTTCGGTCAGGCCATAAACGACCTCTTTCTGCAAATCCTGCGCGGCATGCTCCGCCCCGTACCACTCCTTGTAGGTCGCGGCATCGAACAAACGGAAATCCGCCGACAGATCGACAACTTTGACATGGTCCGGCAGACCGGCAATCACTTCCTGCGTCGTGCCATGCGGCAGCGCGCAGAAAATCACATCGACCATCGACCAGTCCGCATCCTCGATCCGGATCATGGTCGGTAATTCCAGATGGGCAAGATGCGGGAAAACCTCCCCGAACGGACGTCCGGCGCGTCGGTCTGCGGTCAGCAGGGTGATTTCAGAAGCGGCATGGTGCGCAAGAATACGAACCAGTTCCGCCCCGGTATATCCGCTGGCACCGAGAATTCCGACTTTGACCTTAACGTCGCTCATTTCAAATCTTGCTCCTATAGGCTCACCCTGACCTTCATGGTCACCGGGCGCGGTTAACGGGCGGATGTTGGCAAACAAGCCCCGCAGATGCAAGCCTTTAGGCGGCTTTTCCCCTGCATTCCCGGATCGGGACCCATGCAGTGATGACATGCATCACATTGGTCCCGCACAATCAACTCTTCGATCAAGGTCGTCGCGACTTGCGGACATTGGCCGGACAGGCGCGCTTATCCTCGGGCAGAACGGTATAAAACCGTTCGATCTGCTCAAACCCGGTCGGGGCTGCCACCGGGTAGCCCGAAACATAACGATGATCCGAAAGGCCAAAATCGCTGGCCTTTAACCCGGATCGTTGCTGCCAGATCCGGCGATGGGTATCCGATAACTTGATTTCGGGATCATCAATCAGGAAAATCGCATCGCGGGCGATCCGGTCGTTATATTTATGCTGGGACGGTAACCATGCCGCAAGCTGACGGCGCAATTCGCCGGGGCTTGGCACATTGCGCGTCCGGCTGGCGAAATTGACCATCTTTGCCGACAGATCGGAAACATTGCCGGGTGGTGCCATGCCGTGGGTCGCCATGTCGATAAAATAGGCCAGATCAATCTCGGTCGGATCACGGCCAATAACGGGTTTCAGGGCGGCATAAATCTTGAAAAACCGGGCGATTTTTCCGCCGTCGGCATTGGCAGCATCATAAACCCGGCGATAGGCACGCTGTACTTCGGGCAATGCGCCATATTGTGCAAACCGGGCGGTAAAATCGGCCCGGCGTTTCGGATCGATCCAGATCGCACACAGGATATCAAATGCGCTTTGATTGTTCCCCAGCGCCAGACGATGCATCGCATCCGTATGCGGGCCAAAGACGGCATTAAGCAGGCCGGGGTTGGCGCGTTCAGCGGCAAAGATGATCTGCTGGATTTCCGCCCCCGCCCCGGCGGTTGCCCCACGCGGCCCCCAGGTCAGATAGGCATTTGGATCATTGGTGTAACACCACGGATCGCCTTCCAGATACCGCTTGCCGCTCCGCGGGTTGCGCGACTGGCAGAAATTGAACTGAATGGCATCATAATCCGTGCCCTCAAGCGCAAAGGTCAGATGATTGGCCCGCGTGATCGCGTCGGGAAAGGGCTGCTCTGCTGGCATCAACAGTTTCCACAAACCGACCGTGATCGCGCCGGGGTTCCCGGCCCCGATGGCCGCTTTAACGCTTGAATCAAGGCAGGGCTGCAAATCCATGATCGCACGACGCGTCTTGTCCCCGACAATACCATCCGCCGCCCCATAGGCAGACGTACTGCCACGCTTGCAACTTGCCGCAGCAACAAACAACCGGCTCTGAAAATCGGCAATCGCACCGTATTTCCCTAAAACCAGCGGCCGGTCTTCGAAACGGTATAAAACCTGGGACAAATTCTGTGCGACTGCATCAATGGGCATTGCACCGGCAAATAGCCCTGCCGCCAGCCCAAGGACCGGCAGCAGGATTTGTTTAAAGCGCAGCAATCTCTCAGGCCCCGTCACGGGCGCACCTCATTGACATGAAAGCTCTCTGGTCAGCTTAACCGGGTTCGCCAGCAACGCCAAGCGATACGCCCCATCTCTCTCAAACCCGATCGCCTCATAAGCCTTTGCCGCGGCCGGGCTATCCGTTGACAGCACCGCACGGGTTACGCCACGCGCGCGAGCCGCCAGAAGCGTTTTGGCGACAAGAATACGCGCATAGCCGTTGCTGCGCTGTTCGGGCGGCGTCCAGACCGGGCCGATCTGGACCATGTCGGGCAGTTCGGCGTTGAACCCCGAAAGACTGACCGGAACGCCATCAACGACAAGCGCCCACATATTGCGGTCATTAAGTGCATGGACAAGGCGACTGGCGATCCGGCTATCAAGGGCTGGTGTATCCTCTCCGCCCAATGCCTCGATCTCGTAGGCGCGCAGCCAGCGCAGAAGCGTATTGCGATCAATCCGTTCCGCATCCACCATCTGGAAGCTGTCCGACCGCACATTTTGCGGCAGGATCAAATTGGCGAGATCAAGCCGATAAAAAGCATCGCATGCATTGATGGCAAATTGCGCATCGCCAAGCCCCAGAAGATCAATCACGTCCTGTGCCTGATCGGCCGGGCCAAAGAAACCGGCCACCGGTTGTGCATTTTCGGTACAAGACAGATCAATCAAACCACGCGGCACAGGCTTTCCGCCGGTTTGCACAAAGACATTGCCGTTGCCAAATATCGTCAAAACCGCCGTCACAGCACCATAGCCGGAAACTTCGCCGTAATAGCAGCCCGAAAGCGGATGATGACGTCGGTTCATGCCGATTTTTCGCAAATTGCTGCGCAGGACCATGCTGGTTTCGGCATGGGTTGCGAGAAATGCGTCAAGAGCATGAAGATCGTCATCTTGCAGCTTTCTGTACTGCATATCGGGGGTCCCTTTCTTTGGGCTTCAGGTAATTGCCAACCTTCCGAATTGGCATAAAAAAAGACCGCTCCATTAGCGGCCCTTCACATATCGCAAGGTAATCCAACAGAGGCTCAAACACTTATGTCTTGAAAGCTCGTCGCATCGTTCCGACCATTGGATGTCACCTTAAATTCAAAAAATCTCTCTTCGATGGATTCTTATTATCACAACCTTCCGAATTTTCGATCCTTCTTTTTAAAATTCTTTTCCAACCACAACATCACCCTGTTTCCGGAATCCGGAAACAGTTTGGGCCTTGCAAGAAGCTGATTTTCAATTCGGTTTGCGATAACCTCCGAAACTGGTATTACCATTACCAAGCGCATTTTATTCGGAGCTAACCTCATGCCAGTGATCACCTGCGTCGAAGACCTGAAACGTATCTATAAACGTCGCGCACCGCGCATGTTTTACGATTACGCAGAATCCGGAAGCTGGACCGAGCAGACATTCCGTGAAAACACCACCGACTTTCAGGATATTCACCTCCGTCAGCGGGTCGCGATCGACATGGCCGGGCGCTCAACCAAAAGCCGGATGATCGGTCAGGATGTAGCCATGCCTGTCGCCCTTGCCCCGGTCGGACTGACCGGCATGCAATGTGCAGACGGCGAAATCAAGGCTGCCCGCGCGGCTGAAAAGTTCGGTGTCCCGTACACATTGTCGACCATGTCGATCTGTTCGATCGAGGATGTCGCCGAAAACACCTCCAGGCCCTTCTGGTTGCAGGTTTATACGCTCAAGGACGATGACTTCATGAAGCGCCTGTTTGATCGGGCGAAGGCCGCCAAATGCTCGGCTGCGGTCATCACGGTGGATCTTCAGATGCTCGGCCAACGTCACAAGGATCTGAAGAACGGCCTCTCCGCCCCACCCAAACTGACTTTCAAATCGGTTACCAACATGATGACCAAAGTCCAATGGGGCCTTGGCATGCTCGGCACCAAACGCCGGTTCTTTGGCAATATTGTTGGCCACGCCAAGGGGGTTGCCGACGCATCATCGCTGACCACATGGACGGCCGAGGCGTTTGATGTATCCCTTGATTGGGAGCGTATTCGCGAGTTCCGCAAAATGTGGGACGGGCCCTTGATCATCAAGGGGATCATTGATCCGCGTGATGCCCTGGAGGCACTTAACGTTGGCGCAGATGCCATCATTGTTTCCAACCATGGCGGACGCCAGCTTGATGGCGCCCTGTCCTCAATCCGTGCATTGCCAGCCATCATGGATGCCGTCGGCGACAAGATCGAGGTCCATCTGGATAGCGGGATCCGTTCCGGCCAGGATGTGCTGAAAGCGCTGGCACTGGGTGCCAAGGGCACCTATATCGGGCGCGCATATGTTTATGGTCTGGGCGCTATGGGCGAAGCCGGTGTGACCAAGGCGCTTGAGATCATTCACAAGGAACTTGAAGTTTCCATGGCGCTTTGCGGCCATACTGACGTGACCAAAGTGGATCGCGATATTCTTATGATCCCGCGCGATTTCTCGGATCGCTGGCAATAACGCGCCAGAGACTGCTCAGCCTTTAAACGCGAAACAAAAACGGCGTCTTCCACTGGTGAAGGCGCCGTTTTTTTGTTCGCTTTTGCCACAGAAAAAGTCAAACCCGCAAAAAGAAAAAGCGCCACCCGAAGGTGACGCTTTTCCAATAAAATCGCGAGCCTGATGCCCGAAAACGAATTAACGTTTCGAGAACTGGAAGCTACGACGTGCTTTGGCGCGACCGTATTTTTTACGTTCGACTGCACGCGGGTCACGGGTCAGGAAGCCACCAGCCTTGAGCGACGGACGCAGTGCCGGTTCGAACAGGGTCAGCGCGCGCGAGATACCGTGACGAACAGCACCGGCCTGACCGGAAAGACCACCACCGGTAACGGTGCAAACGACGTCGAACTGATCTTTACGATTGGCAACGCCGAACGGCTGGTTGATCACCATGCGCAGAACCGGACGTGCGAAGTAATCTTCGAATTCGCGGCCATTGACGGTGACTTTACCCGAGCCCGGTTTGATCCAGACGCGTGCAATTGCGTTCTTACGACGACCGGTTGCATAGGAACGGCCCTGTGCGTCGATCTTCGGTTCCGGCAGGGTGCCTTCTGCAGCAGCAGCTTCACCGCCCTGTGCGAGATCCTTGAGATCTTCAAGAGTTTTGGTGTCGGCCATTACTTAGCACTCCGCTTATTCTTGTCGTTCATTGCGGCAAGATCGAGAACTTCCGGCTTCTGTGCATCATGCGGATGCTCGGTACCGGCATAGACGTGCAGCTTGGAAAGAACCTGGCTGCGCAGCGGACCACGGGACATCATACGCTCGACAGCTTTGATGATCACACGTTCCGGATGCTCGCCATTCAGCAGCTTGTCCATGGTGCGTTCTTTGATGCCGCCCGGATAACCGGTGTGCCAGTAAAACTTCTTGTTCTGAAGTTTACGGCCGGTCAGTTTGACTTTTTCGGCATTGACGATGACGATGTGATCGCCACAATCCATGTGCGGGGTAAACATCGCTTTGTGTTTACCACGAAGACGGTTGGCAACAACGGCTGCAAGACGGCCGAGTACGACGTCTTCTGCGTCGACTACAAACCATTTGCGCTCGATGTCACTCGGTGTCGCAGTGAAGGTTTTCATAATTTAATACTCGAAAACTGGGTTCCACGGAGGGAATCGCCCCTCGTTGAAAGTCGGCGCAGTATGCCAGCATTAAACAGGAAAGCAACAGGAATATTTCGTTATATTTCAACAACTTAAATCAATAGGTATTATTTTACCACACTGATTTTCATCATTTTCAGACCGGTTTTGGCTCGGTCCCATTTTCCGGCCCCTTTTCCGGTGGCATCGCATAGGTTCCGATGACATGCGCGCAAAGTGCGCCATCAACGGCAGACCGGATATGGCATTCCGCAATCAGAAGGCGCTTGCCTGCCTTGAGGATCTTCGCCTCCGCCAGCAAATCACCGGGCTTTGCCCCGGAAAGGAAATGCACCGTCGCCTCGGTCGTAACCGCCAGATCGGCCTTGGGTACCACAAGCCACGCCACCGCATAAAGCGCAATATCAGCCAGCGCAAAGATCGCCGGACCGCAAATAACATTGCCCGGCCGAATGTGCCGTTCATTGAATGGCAAGCGCAACAGGGCGCGATCCCCCGAAAGCTCCTCTGTCCTGACATTCATATCCCCGACAAACGGGACTTTTTCACGCATGATGGCGTCGAAGTCCGCCAATCCTATGCCGGTGCGGGGTGGCATGGCTGTCATATCGGGTTCCTCCCTGTCGCCAACCTTGGACGGATGGCCCTGTTCCCTTTGACCAACAGCCTGACATAACGTTTACGTTAACGTCAACTATTTCAGCATACCTGCCCCTTGGCATAAAGTCGCAAACCACCATGTCCGGCTCAGTGACCGCCTTTATCTGCCAAGGATTACCGAAAGCTCGATCACCGTCATCCAGATCACCGCAACAATAACGATCCCGGTAATCAGAAAGGAGCCGATATTGGGCAGCCATCTTTCCATGCCCCGCCGCCTGATGGCGAGTGTATGAACAGGTAATGCAGTTCTGACTTCCGGTGCGTTCCGTAAAATCCGACTGCCTTGATTGTCGGAACGATACCCGCCGGCTTGGCGATCATCCGCAGATACTGGAAATTCCGGGTTGTCATTCGGGGCTTCGCCCGATGGCATTATTGATGCAATGAAATTGATGAACGGGTGATCTTCCGGTCCCTCGTCCGATACCGCAACATTCGTCTTTCCATTTTTCACATCATTATCCGGATCGCGACCGGATTTGGACGACGTTGCCGTCTGGCTTTTGACATGGCGGCGATGTCCCGGGCTCTGATGGTCCGATTGTGGTTCCGGGTCCTGGCCACCGTTCTTCTGATCGGCAATATCGGGTTCCGGCGTCAAATCGCCCTGCCCGGGGCGGCGGCGATGAATGCCCGCAGACAGCGTTCTTGATGCCGAAGCATTATAGACACCCGATACACGCAATCTCTGGCTTTTCATCATCGTCTCCGTTGCCAGATGTTTTGTCCGGTATGTGATGACATCACCGGCCAAACAGACATACGCAATCAACGCGACAACAGAACAGCAAGCTCTGAATATGTCGCGAGGACAACACTCGCAATTACGATACTGACAATCAGGGACGCCCCGACGCGCGGCAGATTTTTCTGCATCCAATCGGTCAGATCAAAGTCAGAACCGGCACCTGAGCCGGACCTTCGAAATCTTGGCCTGACCGGGCCACGCAGGATAACTGTGGGCTTGTCCACTTCATCGTTGGACGCCCAATGATACCGGTTTTCCGGAAGATAAACCGGGTGTCGGTCTTCCTGACCTTTTACGTCACTTTCCATGGCGACTACGGCGGTACCTCCGCCGTCTCCTGCAACAAGGGTTATGTCACACTCTGACCACCTTTCATTGCCGACATACCTTGCCGGTCAATTCAGGCCATCACCCCCTCGTCGTCCAATCTCCCCATTATCTGATCTCGAAACACCGGACAATTTCGTCAAAAGCCCGATGCCTGTCACATGGTTCATTATGCAACAATTATACTAGACGTGAAGATTCGGGCAGGTTTGAGGCAAAATGCAGGATGCATTTTCTATTGCTGATTGTTCGTTCGCTTATCCGCCAATCAGTTTGCCAAGCTCGGTATAGACCAGCACCAGCACATAACCGACCGCAATGGCCGCCACCATATAGGCACCAAGTTTCGGCAGGACCTTGTCAAGCGCCAGCGCATTGCCCCGCGCCCTTGCCTTTTTTTCGGCCTTGGCCTGCCTTGCGGATTTTCGTTTGACGGAATGTGCCTGCGATTCCCTGGTCACATTGCGCCGCCGGGCTTCTTCCTGACTGACCCAGCTTGAACTGTTATCGGGTAAATCAATATTGCCCGATCCGGTTTTTGATGCCGATTTCAGATCATCGACGCGACCGGTAATATCATTGTGGATGTCCAGACCGGTTTTCGCATCGTCCCCCAAGCCTTCCAGATATTCGCGATATGCACTGCCGTCGGAATAATCGCCGTCCTGCCCGTCATTCTGTGGTGCCTCGGCCTGCGCCACATTCGGTCCCGCCTGATGCAGGGCGACATTGCTCGCAAGGAAATGACGATTGGGCTTGGGGCGATCCCCCTGCTTCGCGGCGTTGTGAAGGTCGCCTGCCGTTACCGGTCGGCTTTTTTTCGGGGCCGCCGGTTTGGGCCCGGCCATCGCCGCCCCGGAAATATCGCGCACGGCATCGGGATCAATGGTGCTGGCTTCCGGATCATCCGGATCCACTTCCGGTCGACGGGGCTGAAGAATTTCAGGCACGTCAAAACCGCGACTTAACAACCGCGCACGTGCTTCGGCACGCTGACGTTCCATGTCCCAGTCCATGACCTCCTTGCGGTCATAGCGTTTCATTTTCGTCTTCGCGACCGGCGAAACCGGTTTGCGTTTTTCAACGATCTCCTTGGTGGTGACAAAACGACCAGGAGCGCGTCGCGGCTTACGTTGTTCGTCGTTGCTCATTCCCAATCGTCCTCACATGGGATCGTCGCCCGGCATGAAGCAGTCTTTTTGCATTTTTGGTTTTCAACAAAACCGGGACGTGAAATTCTACAACGACAATATACTGACGCAAAAGTAAAAAACCTGCAGTGCGCGCCATCACAGGGAGGCCCGAATGACCAGCAATTCCCCCACCAGCCATACTGATGCAAACGAACTTGTCCTGCGCGAGGATCAAGGTCCGGTCGCGACACTGACCCTGAATGCCCCGCAAAGCCGCAACGCCCTGTCAGGGGCGATGATGGGAGCCCTCCATACAGCGCTGGACAAAATCGCCAATGACGAAACCATCCGTTGCGTGATCCTTGCTGCAAACGGCCCGGCCTTTTGCGCCGGACACGATCTTAAGGAAATGAACGGGATTTCAGCCTGTGACGGCCACGCCGCCCTGTTTTCACAATGCAGCGCCTTGATGATGCGGATTGTGACCCTGCCCCAGCCGGTGATCGCACGGGTTCACGCCGTGGCCACGGCCGCCGGGTGCCAACTGGTAGCAAGCTGTGATCTGGCGGTCGCCGGATCATATGCGAAATTCGCCACGCCCGGGGTCAATATCGGGCTGTTCTGTTCGACCCCGATGGTCGCACTCAGCCGCAATGTATCGCGCAAACACGCGATGCGCATGTTACTGACGGGCGACCCGATTGATGCGCAAACCGCCTGGCAGATGGGGCTGATTTCCGATGTCGTTGAAGATGACGATCTGATCACCGCCACCGATGATCTTGCCAAACGGATCGCATCGCGTTCGGGCATGACGGTCAAACTGGGCAAGGAAGCATTCTATCGCCAGCTCGAAATGCCATTATCGGCGGCCTATGATTACGCATCCGGGGTGATGACCGAAAACATGCAAAAACATGACGCCCGTGAAGGCATCGAGGCCTTTGTTGAAAAACGCCATCCGGAATGGCGCCACGAATGATTGCTTTGCTACCTGTGACTTTGCCCTCGACTTCGCAATCGGGATCAGGATTTATGATTGGATGAAAAGCACCTGAAGGAGGGTAAAGATGAATCTTGAAATCTGGCTGGCCTTCGTTCTGGCCTGCACAATCGTTCTGGCCATTCCCGGCCCGACCATCATGCTTGTGGTCAGCTACGCCCTTGGCAAGGGACGCCAGACCGCATGGGCAACTGTTCCCGGTGTGGCGCTTGGCGATCTGACGGCGATGACGATTTCGCTGGCTGGTGCTGGTGCATTGCTGGCGGCGTCGGCAAATGCCTTTACGGTGCTTAAACTGTGCGGGGCGGGTTATCTGATTTATCTTGGCATCAAGATGCTGCGGGAAAAACCGGGCACACTTGAAGACAATCCCGATGCCAAACGCAACCGGCCGTCCCGCATGTTCCTGCAGGCCTATATCGTGACGGCCCTGAACCCTAAGGGGATCGTGTTCTTTATCGCCTTTGTGCCGCAATTCGTGAATGCGTCAATGCCGGTTGTTCCCCAATTCGTCATCATGACGGCGACCTTCGTCTCGCTGGCGGCGGTCAATGTTGCGATCTGGGCAATCATGGCCGGTGCCCTGCGCGAAAAATTCCGTAACCCAGCCGCCATGCGCCGCCTGACGCGTGCCGGGGGTGCCGTCATGATTGGTGCGGGCCTTCTGACCGCCCTTACCCGCCGCGCGAGCGCTGCGGTCTGACAAACAGGCTCGATGCGATCTGGCCAAGCCATTCACGGCCAATCGCATCGCGCCCGAACAGGCTGATGACTGCAACGAACAACCCGCTCAGCAGCACATTCCATGCCGGGCGCAATGGCCACATGAATTCAAGATTGGCGGCAAAAACAGCCGATGGCGGTACACCGGTCGCCAATCCGTACCACGCATATTCGATCCCTGCGGTTGCCAGCCCCGCCAGAACCGCAATTGATACCAGAACAAGCGGCGATCGCAGCGACCAGTCACGGGCATGCGCTATGCGATACAGCATCAGGGCGACAAAGAATCCCGACATCAGGGTCGCTTCGCTGACATCAATTTTCGACTGCATGAAGAAATGAAGGGCCGCAAGAACACCGATGCCATAGCTGATGCTGTGCAATCGGCTCCAGTTCTTGCCCAGACTGCGCATCGCTGATTTGGTTGACGTCACCCCAAGGATGACAAGCCCCGTCAGCGCCACAAAGCCGATGGTCAGATAAATCCGCACCAGAATTTCATTGGCAACGCGCAAGACATCCCACGACTGGCTCAGCATATATAACAACAGATGGATCACGGCATATGCCAGGGCGGCCAAACCGACCTGACGCCGGATCTGGACAAGCTTGCTCGCGCGTGTAATCCGGCGAAGCGGCGTGATCAGAAGCGAGATCAGCAACATTCTGATTGCCCAGTCCCCGCTTTCAAGGATCGCTTCCTTGACCGGAATGGTCGCTCCGCCTTCGGCAATGACCGGCCATAGAATGAAACAGCCCGGCACAAGCAGCAAAACAAACACGGTCAGTTTGAAAACCGAAAATCTGCCGGACGGATCAAGCCACGGATACATGCAGGGCACCTTTGATATTTTGCGCGTTTGGAATCATATCCCTTACTCAACCCGGTTTTTCACGCCCCGTCAGTTAAATCCGCCATCAACTTTCTGCGAGCGCCGCGGCATCACACAATCCCGACGCCAGAAGATTGCGGCAGCAGATCAAAACCTTATGTATCATACAGATATAACGATGCCGTATCGCAAACCAAAGGCAGATGACATGAGCGATTTTAAAAATCCCGACGACAATGCCACCCAGGCACTGCTTGAACGTACCAGAACCATTGCACTGGTCGGTGCCAGCCCGAAACCCGAACGCCCGTCAAACGGCGTTATGAAGTTCCTGCTGTCGCGCGGCTATCACGTTATCCCGGTCAATCCCGGTCAGGCAGGTGGTGAGATCCATGGCCAGAAAGTCGTCGCCACCTTGGGCGATATTTCCGAACCGGTCGATATGGTCGATATCTTCCGCAATAGCGAGGATGCCGGTGGTGTGGTTGACGAGGCGATCGCGATAGGTGCCAAATCCATCTGGATGCAGCTTGGCGTGATCAATGTCGGTGCCGCGACCCGCGCACAGGATGCCGGGCTTGATGTCGTGATGAACCGCTGCCCCGCGATTGAAATTCCCCGGCTGTTTGCCCCGGACTGGAAAGTCGCCTGAGCAATCATTCACCGGGACAGAAAAACCAAAAGGCACTGCATTAGCAGTGCCTTTTCTTTGCTCTCAGCAGGCCATCATCAGCCGCGACCGCAGATTTTCATAAGATCGGGGACAAGCCCCTGATTGCCGATAAAGACCGGCTGTACCGCGCTTGTTACCGTATAGGTGGTCGTGGCTTCGTTCACCAGCGGATCGTAAAGACCGGCCGTTTCCATAACCAGCGACATCACACCATCGGACTTGATCCGAAGTGCTGCAAACCCGTTGGCATATTCGGTACGCGCGCATTCTTTGCCAAGAATCTGGTCAAACTGTTCGACCAGCGCATAACGCGGGTTTTCGACCAGATGATCGCGTTTGGCGACGGCTCCGGCAATCAAACCCGCACGGGGGATATATTTGCCAAACCGGACTTGCGATTGAACGATATATCCATCGGGGAAATAGACCGCGACATCTTCCGCAAGAAGAATCCGGTCGCCAACAACCTGGCCGGACCGCAGCAACGCCTTGATTCGTTTGCCGGGTATTTCGCCAGAGAATACATTGAAGCTAAGATATTTTCCGTCACCGCGCTCGGCAGCATACAACTTCTCAAAAGGAACCGGTGGCGTCTTATCTGCAGCTTGACCTTGCTCGGCGAAACTTCCTGAGATTACCAAAACGGCCATCGCGCAGATACCGGCACCGCGCAATGAACGGCACAAATTTCTGATCATTTTCCCCCGTCTCTCCCTTTCGCGGCTGGGATGTCTCGCAGACATTAGGTGTATTGCGCCCAATTTCAACCGTTATTCACATGCCCGACTGTGTATTTGATCGAGTTTCCATAAAAAACAACGGGGTGGCATAATGCCACCCCGTTGCCAAAGATTTGGTAAATGACCGCGAATTAGTCGATCGAGATCGTCACACGACGGTTACGCGGTTCGCGAACACCATCCGGAGTCGGGATCAGCAGTTCGCCTTCACCAACGGCCTCGCTGTCGACCTTGTCAGCCGTAACACCACGATTGGTCAGCTCGGACAGTGCTGCGGCCGCACGACGCTCGGACAGGCCCTGGTTGTAGGTTGCCGGACCAGACGCATCGGTATGGCCAACAACGGTAACGTTGCTCATGCTCGAAGCCCACTGCTCGGCAGCGGCATCAAGAACACGCTCGGAAACCGGGGTGATGGCGGTGCTGTCAAAGTCGAAGAAGATGGTGAACAGACGCGGTGCTGCTGCAACCGGTGCCGGGGTGGCAACCATTTCAGGCTCCGCACGAAGTTCGGCCATCGCGGCTTCGAAATCTTTCCAGCACTGGCTGATCAGCTCGGTCTGCCAACCTTCTTCGCTTTCTTCAATCCAGCAATCGTAACGGGCCTGCGCAATTGCGGCAGTATCCGGTTTTTCTTCACGCTTGCCATCGTCAAGAAGCGCGATCAGTTCATCACGAACTGCACGTTTCTGTGCGATTTCTTCGGCGTCAAAACGCCAGTTGGCCGGATCTTCCGGAAGGATGGTTTCGTTTTCAGCGACTTTGCCTGCTTTCTTCGCAAAGAAGTCGGCGTCGAAGAAATCGTACCATTCGTCGGCTTCACGCTGTGCGTAGGCGATATATTCGGCTTTAAGCGCCTTGCCAAATGCGGTGGTCGGCTCGGCACCGGTCACGGCTTCATTGACAGAGCTGCCATAGGTCAGCGGGTTACCACCGTACATGACGGCCGTACCCGAATTGTCGACACTGCTACACGCGCTAAGAAGGGCGACGCCCCCGATAGCACAAATAAAAGACGGACGAAGCTGCATGTTTTTGCCCCTATAGTTCAGGTTGTTATTCAGTAACCTACAATATCACCAATGATGGTCATATTATGTCTCTAAACGACCGAAAATGCGAAAAGTTCCATGACATTAGGTTCAAGTGGTATTTTGAGGTCACTTTTCAAGATCGCCTAAACCTGCGATGCTACCAGTTAATACGGTAGTATGATTAAACTAGACTACAACTTTGGCACCGAGCAAGCGAGGTTTAAATGATGGAAACAGATATGGCGACAATTGCAGAGATGCTGAAAGCATTTGCGCTGGGGTTCGGACTGGACCTGCTTGGCGCAATTCTTATTCTGATTGTCGGCTGGTGGGTTGCCGGTCGTGCGGCAGCATTGGTTCGTCATTCTCTCAGAAACGCAAAATTTGTCGACACGACGATCAAGCCGCTGGCCGCAAGCATCGTACGCTATGTGATTCTGATCATTGTCCTGATCGCAGTCCTTTCGAACTTCGGTGTGCAAACCGCAAGCATCATCGCCGTTCTGGGTGCCGCCGGTCTCGCCATCGGTCTGGCTCTGCAAGGTACATTGTCCAATATTGCCGCCGGTGTAATGATCCTGGTCCTGCGTCCGTTAAAGGTCGACGAATTTGTTGAAGCAGGTTCCGTTTCGGGCACGGTCGTTGAAATCACCCTGTTCACCACACTGTTTAAAACAGCCGATGGTGTGTTTATTTCCGCCCCGAATTCGCAAATCTGGAACAGCGCGATCAAAAACTATTCGCGGAATCCGACCCGCCGTCTGGATATCAAGGTTGGTATTTCCTATGACGATGATGTCGATGCCGCACTCGACTTCCTTAAAAATCTGGTCGCAAGCGATCCACGCGTCTTGAAAGATCCGGAACCCATGAGTTTCGTTGCGACCCTTGGCGAAAGCTCGGTTGATCTGACCGCACGCGGCTGGACCAATACGGCGGATTTCTGGGTGACCTTCTGGGACCTCAGCCGCCGCTCGAAAACCGAACTGGAAGCAGCCGGTTTCTCGATTCCCTTCCCGCAACGCGATCTGCATATCAAGGAAGGTGCCGAAACGGCATCAACGGCCGCTCCGGCCAAAGCTGCCCCTGCCACATCGACCCCGGCGAAAAAGCCCGCAGCGCGCAGCACCGCAGCCAAACCGGCAACCAAGACAGCCGCGACAAAAACCGCCGCAACCAAATCCACGGCTGCCAAAAAACCCGCAGCCAGCAAATCAACAACGACCAAAAGCTGATTTGTCATAAAAATTTGATCTGCCAAAGGCGGCCCCACCGGGCCGTCTTTTTTTATTTTGCGCAGCCCTTCCCAATCGTTTTCGCGCGTAGTAGCCCGCTGTTACCCGCTGATCCCCGCCATGGTCTATAGTTTCAGGATCACACCAAACGGGAGGATAAAATAATGTCAGCGAAAAAAATCCTGATGCTGGTCGGCGATTATGCCGAAGATTACGAAACCATGGTTCCGTTCCAGACCCTGCTTGCCGTCGGTCATTCGGTTGATGCTGTCTGTCCGGACAAAAAGGCCGGTGACACCGTTGCAACCGCCATTCACGACTTTGAAGGCGATCAGACTTACAGCGAAAAACGTGGTCACAATTTTGCACTGAATGCCGATTTCGCCAAAGCCCGCGTCGAAGATTACGACGCCCTTCTGATTCCTGGCGGCCGTGCACCGGAATATCTGCGCCTGAACGAGGATGTCATCCGTCTGGTCCGTGACTTCAACGATGCCGACAAACCGATTGCCGCCGTCTGCCACGGTGCGCAAATTCTGGCCGCTGCCGATATCATCAAGGACCGTCGTGTATCGGCTTACCCGGCCTGCGCCCCCGAAGTACGCCTTGCTGGCGGGACCTATGCCGAAATCGCGATTGATGATGCCTGCATCGATGGCAATCTCGTCACCGCCCCGGCATGGCCAGCCCATCCGAAATGGCTGGCCGGGTTCCTGACCTTGCTGGGTACCGAAATCACCCACTAAGGTGTTTTCGCGCAATCACTGATTGCGTTTCCGGGCCATATGCCGGACCATAAACCTGTAACCGACCACCGGCGTCATATCGCCGGTGGCAAAACAGGAGAGGTCGTCATCATGTGTCAGATCTATTCCGGCACCGATCCCGAACTTTATCAATCTGTCAGTCGCTCGCTTCGCATCAATGGCATGGTCACGAGTGTCCGGCTCGAACAACGCTTCTGGCAAATCCTTGATGAAATTGCCGCCGGCGAAGGGTTCAGCACACCGCAATTTCTGGGCAAACTGCACGACGAAGTCGTCAGCCAGCGCGATGACATTCCCAACTTCGCATCGCTTCTGCGCGTGGTCTGCACCGTCTATCTTGAACATCAGGCGGGGATCGCGGTCACGCCGGAAACGACAAAACCCGCCAGACGTCTGGCGGGCTGATCAGTTTTTCGGTGTTGTGGTCTGTCAGTTAAGCCAGGACGCAATTTCGCGCGTGCTGAAACCGCCACTTGACTGCATGGATGGCACGCCAGGGCGCCTCAGGACTGGTTGCTGCGGCTTGATGATCGCGTTGCGGCTTTGCAAGCCTGCCGCTGCGCCATAATCCAGTGACGAGCCACCAAACCAGTTTTTTGACGTTTCCGGCACGTCTGTTGTGGCCGTTTTTGCCCGTGCCTTGCTTTCGTATATCCAACGCAATTCCTGTTTCAGGGTCTGGTATTCCGGCGTATCGGGGGCAGAGTTAACCTCGTTAACAATCTGCACCTTGACCATCTGCGGAAACTTGTCGAGCCGCTCCAGCAGCATGAATTTCACGCTTGGCCGCACCGCATCCGAACGCATCAGTTTCATCACCAACCGGCGATAAATATCGATCCGCAGATTGCCATGCGACGCTAGTTCGATAAATTCCTCGACAAATTCACGGGCCGCCATCTTGCCATCAAGAAGGGCACGCAAATTGCCCGCCATAGCCCGGCGATAGGCTTCGCGTATTTCAACAACATGGTTGCTTGCACGATTGCGTACAAGCTGGAAGGCTTCCGGACTGAATGCATTGCGCGACAACAGCTTGGCGCAATCCGCCACCAGCTCGTGCTTGGTTGCATCCGATACGACTTCAAAAACCCCGGTAATCAGTTCCTTGCATTTGGCGTGCGGCCCCATGCGGATCGCCGCGGCCAAGGCCATCGGGCTTTCCGGGTCCTTGGTCGCAATCACGGCAAGCGCAAGCGGATCGTCATACTGCATCAATGCCAGATCATTGCTCAGCAAATGCTCCGGCATCAAAAGGCGCTGCTGCGCCCCTGCCCCCATAACAGTCAGTGGTTCACCGCTAAGATAATTGTCTTTGATGGAAAGGGCATATTTCAACCCGTCGTAGGAGATCCCGAGATCCTTGCGCATCCCGTTTATTCTCCCTTCGGCCCCTGGGGTCGTTCATCCGACAGGCGGCGTGTACGACCAGACTTTTCCGGACTACGTGACGATGTCGCACCCGCAGCACGACCACGTGGTCCGGAAGGCTGAAGCTCGTTGAAGAAATCGATATACCAGTCCATATCCGTCGATGCCATGGCATAACGGCCGCCCGCAGCCGGACGCTCGATGCTGTCTTCGGGGATTGCAGCACTCATCTGCAAAACGACGGCTGACGGGGCTGACATGCCCGCACGCCATGCCAGCGCGGTGATCGCGCGTGCACTTCCCGAATCAAGGATTTTGGAAACGATTGCCGCAGGCATCTGCGCATAATGCGCAAGGCTCTGAACCACAAGGGCGTCTTCATTGCGCGAGAGCGCATCAAGAATGTAATGATCAATGGTTACCGGCTCGGCAACGCCGCCCTGCTCGCCCGCGTCATCCTGCATCGCATCGTCAAGATCATGCTCGGACGATACCGGTGCCGTGCGATTCACGATACGGTTTTCGAACTTTGCCTTTTCAATGCGCTGACGCACCGACTGGCGCATGGCACGCGCCACTTCGGCCCGCATACGGCCCCGTTCAACCAGCGTATCAAACAGCGACGCCAGAATGAAATGCGCCACACGGCGTTGTGCCTGGCGCGAAATCTTGTTGCGGCCATCCATCATCTCACCAAGCGGTGTTTTGCTGGATGTCTCTTTCTTGCTGCCGAACTGCGGCGTCAAGGCAACCACATTGCGCGGCGCGTCATCCGATGACAGCAACCGGTTCAGCAACCCGCCCTTTTCCTTCTCCGAACGATCCCGTGCCAGACGTGCCTGTGCGGCGGCTTCCTGTTCGGCTTCAAGTTTTTCGGCCGCGGTCTGAACGAATTCGCCGCGCCCGCGCAGAATATCAAGGAAATCCGCATCGCTCAGAAGTTCAACATATTCCCCAAGCGACACCCGGCCAATCGCCGCAATATCCTGACGCAGGCGCATCGCGGCCTGGCGGGTCATATAGGGTGTGTGGCTCAGTTCCTGCTCGATCAGGGCGATGACCTGCGGGCGATAACAATCTGCCATATTGCCGATTGCGGTAACAAACTCCTCGACCATGTCGAGGCGCTCGGACGGGCTAAGCTCGCTCAGATGGCGCCGCAGGCGGCGCGCCACATCCATGCGGACATCGCTGTCAAAATCAGGCTGGCCGTCCTGATCCTCGTCATCATCGACAAGATCGGCAGACATGCGCGCGGCATAATCGATGCCGCTTTGGGCGGCCTGATCATCAGAATCTTTTTTACGCGGGATTCGGGCTGCACGCGAATTTGCCTGCTCCGCCGCGCCAAACTCGTCTGGCGCGATGCTCCGGACCGTTTCCGCCAGATCACGAAGCTTGGCCGCCGACTTGTCGTCAAGCGCACCGTCATCCTTCGATTTCTGCCGATTGAACATCCAGTTCAGCATTATCGCAGCAATTCCCCTGATCCCCTGCCTTGCGGCATATCGGCGCCAACCCCTTGCAACACCGACGTTTTTTATCTGGCCTTGGATTGCTTATAGCAAAGCAATCCTCCCCAAACAACAATACAAGAGCCAAAAACCTTTTAAACTCATGGTCATGGCTCAATCCCCGCAAAACACGAAGATATATGCCATAACACTCTGACTATTACGGCAAACACTCAAAAAAGCATTAACAATACAGTCCACTATCCGGCGATATAACGGGCTTCCCGGTTTTATTCATGCATCGGCATAAAAAACGGGCGGCATATTGCCGCCCGTCCCGTTTCATCGCGCAATGGCCTGATCAGTTTTTCGATGTCAGCCACGCAATGCGCAGAATATTGGTAGCCCCCGGCGTACCGAATGGCACGCCAGCCG
Source organism: Thalassospira lucentensis (assembly GCF_001613805.1). Taxonomy (GTDB): domain Bacteria; phylum Pseudomonadota; class Alphaproteobacteria; order Rhodospirillales; family Thalassospiraceae; genus Thalassospira; species Thalassospira lucentensis_A. Next base: position 141,637 of record NZ_LPVY01000012.1, on the reverse strand, counting down.
TAATCACCAGCGAATCACCGGCACCTGCAAATTCCTCGCGCTTGGCGACTTCGCAGGCAATGCCGACCATTTCGGCAAAGTTGGTGGCATCACGGGTGAATACCGCATGCACGCCCCAGCAAAGCGTCATGCGACGGGCTGTCTGGATTTTCGGTGTCAGACCAAGGATCGGAACTTCCGGCCGTTCACGCGCCGCACGAAGCGATGTCGATCCCGACGTGGTATAGGTCACCACCGCCTTGGCACCAATCGTACCGGCCACCTGACGGGCCGCCGCACTGATCGCGTCCGGCGCGTTATGTTCGGGGTCCGGACGGTTGGCATCGCGCAGACGATAATAAAGTTCGTCCTGTTCGACCCGGATCATGATCCGGTCCATGATGCTGACGGTTTCGATCGGATATTTGCCAACCGCACTTTCCGCCGAAAGCATCACCGCATCGGCACCATCATAAATGGCGGTTGCAACGTCGGATGCCTCGGCACGGGTCGGTGCTGGGTTGCTGACCATAGAATCCAGCATCTGGGTCGCAACAATCACCGGCTTGCCGGCTTCGCGACAGGCCTTGATGATACGTTTCTGCAGGATCGGAACATCTTCCGGCGGGCATTCAACGCCAAGATCGCCACGTGCGACCATGATGATGTCCGAAAGGGCGACGATTTCGTCAAGATGTTCAATCGCCTGCGGCTTTTCCAGTTTGGAAACAATCGCCGCACGACCATTGATAATCTTGCGTGCTTCAGCAACGTCTTCGGGACGCTGGACGAAGGACAGTGCGACGAAATCAACACCCATCTCAAGACCGTAATCCAGATCGATGCGATCCTTATCGGTCAGGGGGGACATCGGCAACATCACGTCAGGCAGGTTAACGCCCTTGCGGTTCGAAAGCGGACCACCGGTGATCACCGTGCATTCGGCCGACTTGCTATCACATTTTTCCACCCGCATGCGCAGCTTGCCATCGTCAAGCAACAGGTTCGCACCTGGCTTGAGTGCTGCGAAAACTTCGGGATGGGGCAACGAAACGCGGTTTTTGTCACCCGGCTTCTTGTCCATGTCAAAATGGAAGGTCGCACCGGCTTCAAGTTCGATCTTCTCGTCGGCAAAAGTACCGCACCTGATCTTCGGGCCCTGCAAATCCATCAGCACGCCAATCGGACGGCCAAGCTTGGCCTCGACTTCACGGATTGTTTCAAAACGCGCCTGATGCTCCGCATGCTCACCATGCGAGAAATTCAGCCGGAATACATCAACACCCGCCTTGACGATCTTTTCCAGAGTTTCCGGATGCGAGCTCGCTGGCCCCAGGGTTGCGATGATCTTCGCCTTACGTTGTCGGCGCATCGGCTATTACCTCTTGTTTTTCGGTTTCCATTGGGTCTCTTCGCTTCGGCCATAGCTTCCCGGCGAGGCGTCGAGACGTCCTGATTTTTTTCTGGGGGTAACCCCTTAATAGTCAATCAAGCCCTGTTTGAATAGGGACTTTTCGCCAAATGCCTTTACAAAAATGTGATTTTTCGCTGGACAATTACAAGCAGGCACTCCTTTAAAGAAGCAGTGCAGCATTTCAAAGCTGGCCGCCGGCCCTGCCCGGCAATCGCATTGGCACCCACGCGATAGAAACAGCGCGCAGACAGATCGGGGACCGGACAAATGAGCAAATGGCATCATCGTTTTCTGGGACTGGCATCCCATATTGCCGAATGGTCAAAGGACCGCAGCACCCAGGTCGGCGCCGTTGTCATCGGCCCCAAAAAGGAAATTCGCGCCGTCGGTTATAACGGTTTTCCGCGCGGCGTTGACGACAATATCGAAAGCCGCCATCAGCGCCCGGAAAAATACGCCTATACCGAACATGCCGAACGCAATGCGATTTATAATGCCAGCTACACCGGCACATCGCTTGACGGGTGCGCACTTTATGTCACCCACTTCCCGTGCTGTGACTGCGCACGCGCCATCATTCAGGCAGGCATCGCCGAGGTCTTTGTCGATAAAAGCAAACTAACACCTGATTTTCTGGAACGCTGGCAGCAGGACATGATCATCTCGACCGAAATGTTTGGCGAGGCAGGTGTCGCCGTTAAGGTCATTGACGAAGAAGGCACAACCGAACCCCTTCCCGATGCCGTTCCGGATCATTCGTGATCGCCCCCTTTTAATTTTGTCCGCTCGCCCAATATACGGTGATCCGTGGGATTACGAGCACGAGCAAAAAGAACGTAAACGTCGTTTGTTCAATACCTGCACAAGGTTAGGCGTCAGTATTTGTCAGATTTTCCTGCTGATAAAACACCGCTTTGGCCTTGCCGCTAATCAGACAAAGGTATAAGCATTTAGTACCACGGTAGTACGATCATCACGCAAAAAAGGTCCTGACCGGAACAAGGACCGGGATCGTGACGACGCACAGGATAGAAGGCCGGATGAGCGCAAAGATCGATTTCAGTAAAATCAGTTTTCTGGTCGTCGACGGCGACAAGATTTCGGCCCAGGTAGTCTTCGATACCCTTTCGTATCTTGGTGCGACAGCCGTACAGCGTGTGCGATCCCCGAACGATGCGTTCGAGGTTCTCCGAACCCAGCAGATTGATATCATCGTCACGGAATGGCGCCTGCGCGGGATGGATGGTCTTGAATTCCTTGATGTTCTCAGGAATTCCGTCAATTCGCCCAACCGCTTCATTCCGGTAATCATGTTGACGGCACATTCGGAGCAACGATACGTCACAACTGCGCGTGATCTCGGCATTACGGAATTTCTTGCCAAACCGTTCAATGCCAAGGCACTTTACAGCAGACTGGTATCGGTCATTACCCGTCCGCGGCATTTCGTGAATACTGGCACCTATTTCGGTCCGGATCGCCGCCGCAGACAGGTCGCCTTCGATGGGCCCGACAGACGGAGCCCTGATGATTAATGACCCATTATGATTGGGGGACCGGAGCAATCGTGACGCCCGAAAAGAAAAAGAAAAAAGCCCAGATCATTCCGCCTCAGACGGATCTGAAGCGGCGTGCGGTCAATTTCGTCAAGGGCTTTGACATCAATCTGTCCCCTGAACAGCTCGAAGAACTCGAAAAAGTCGTTCAGCGCAGCACCGAGACTTTCGTTCGCGATATCGGCAAGGAACTTGCCGATTGCCGGAAACTCGTGGTCGAGGCTGTCAGCAACAACTCAAAGGCACCGGCCGCACTGGAAAACAGTGCCGACCTCGCCTATTCGGTCAAGGCACTTGGCGGCACGTTCCAGTATCCGCTGATGACGCAAATTGCAAAATCGCTTGAGATTTTTGTTGCGGACCGGACGACTGCCAACATGAAGCAGCTTCTGGTCATTCAGCTTCACATTGATTCTCTTTATGTCATTCTGGCAAGCCGCGTCACCGGGTTTGGCACCACCGTCGAACAGGCAACTGTCGCCGCCCTGACAAAGCTTGCCGAACGCTACGAATTACCGCGCGAATAACCGGATTTTCGGGATGCGGTGACAGCCCGCCATCGGCAGCACATTTCAATTTCACTGTGCATCCCTGCCCCCGTTTATTACCGGGAAAATCATCTGCCTGGCCGCATTCCGGTCGTCGTCATCAATGGCGCGGTCGATATGCGCATCAATCCGTTCCAGCCGTTCGGTAATATCGGGCAGACGATCCATGATCCATTGCCGGACATCATCATTGTCCCCGGTCAATGCCGCGTTCTGCCCACTCCACAACAGGACCAGACTGCGCACGATACGCAGATCGCACATCGCCATATCGCCCGGACGGGTCGAATACGCCGCCTTTGATGGCTTTGTCGCAAGATGGGTCGCCAAACCGGCGTCTATGTCGTCAAGCACGGCAAGGATCGTATCGGTCATCAGGCCCCCGCTTCGATTATCCACCATCAGGGCCCCCGCCCCGTTTTTGAATCATCCCAAACTTTTACATCTGCTTGCCCGCCTGTACTTTGATCAGCATCAAACAGGCCCCAACACAATCTGCCACCACCCAAGGGATACATTTTACACGACACAAAACGCGCCATGGTGTAGACATCCAAAAAAGTGTCGAACACGATCAAAAAAGGTCTTGCGCCCCCTCGGAGCTGCTGTTAGAAACCGCGCCACACACCGAGCGGGTGTAGCTCAGTTGGTTAGAGCGCCGGCCTGTCACGCCGGAGGCCGCGGGTTCAAGTCCCGTCACTCGCGCCACTTTCCTCCTGATGGAAAGTTCAAAAAAGACGCCACGGTTCGCCGTTGGCGTTTTTTTGTTTCTCATCCCCTTTTTCGTATTGAACTGACATGCCGACGAGCGACTTGGCGTCCATCGCTCATGCGCAACACGTCGCAAAAACAGCCAAGTCGATTTCCCAATCCTGTGCCGCGCGAAAACGGCATTTCCACCCCACCGTCCACGCATTCCGACATCCGGTTTTCAACGCATTTGCAATGCCCCTTTTACCCTGACCAATCAGGGCTTCATTTTTTTGAAAAAAAGCCCTTGCCAGACCGAACCACCCCTTATATAAACCGCGCCACACCAAGCGGGTGTAGCTCAGTTGGTTAGAGCGCCGGCCTGTCACGCCGGAGGCCGCGGGTTCAAGTCCCGTCACTCGCGCCACTCTTCTTAAAGAGTACGGAAAGTCGCTTTAACAGCGGCTTTTTTTGTGCCTGAAATCTGGCCCCTTCTCATCCCAAACTGCTCTCCGGGCCATCCCCGATCCAGTCGTCACAACCGACACGAGAACATGCAAGATACCACATAATATCTTGCGTGCTTTTTAGGCATTCCTGACCGTCTGGTCATTGATTAATCGTATAATTTATGCTTCGCTCTGCAGGTTCTAGTCGAAGATCACGCAGGTCGCCCCACTTAGAATGGCCTGCTGACCCAACAAACAACAAAACGGGAGGCGCAAAATGCGCAGACTGATCGCAGGGCTGGTTCTGGGAACCGCACTGGCTACCACGCCAATGGCCGCACAGGCCGAAACACCGAAAAATGCACTCGTCATGGCGTTTGCCATCGACGATCTCATCACACTTGATCCGGCCGGAATGTTCGAATTTTCCGCCCTGGAATATGCTGGCAACACATATGATCGCCTGATCGGCTTCGATAATGACGACGTCTCGAAAATTTACGGTGTCGTCGCCGAAAGCTGGGACGTCTCCGAAGACGGCCTGACCTTTACCTTCAAGATTCGCGACGGCATCAAATTCGCGTCGGGCAATGACCTGACCGCCGAAGACGCTGCCTTCTCGCTGCAACGTGTTGTCCTGCTTGATCAGTCCCCGGCCTTCATTCTTGGCCAGTTCGGCTTTACCGCCGATAACGTCAAGGACAGGATCCGCGCAACCGACGAAAACACGCTGGTCATGGAAGTCGATCAGCCCTACGCACCAAGCTTCGTGTTGTACTGCCTGACCGCGGGCGTCGGTGCCGTTGTCGACAAGAAAGTCGTTCTTGAACACGAAAAAGACGGCGACCTTGGCGCAGAATGGATGAAAACCAACTATGCCGGTTCCGGTCCGTTCGCCCTGAACAAATGGACCCCGGGTGAAAGCCTCAGCCTGACGGCAAACGAAGATTACTGGGACGGCGCACCGGCCATGAAGCGCGTCATCATCCGCAACGTCAAAGAAGCCGCATCCCAGCAGCTCCTGTTGCAGAAAGGCGATATCGATATCGCGCGTAACCTCGAAGCCGATCAGCTTGCCTCGGTCAAGGGTGACGAAAACATCAAGCTGCTGTCCAAAGGCAAAGGCGCGCTCTGGTATCTTGGCCTGTCGCAGAAAAACGAATTCCTGTCCAAACCGGAAGTTCGCGAAGCGCTCAAATACCTTGTCGATTATGATGGCATCACCCAGACCATCATGGCGGGCCGCGCTCAAACCCATCAGGCATTCCTGCCCGAAGGTTTCCTTGGCGCCTACAACGAAAACCCTTACTCGCTTGACGTCGAAAAAGCCAAGTCGCTGCTTGCTGACGCAGGCCTTGCCGATGGCTTCAAGGTGACCATGGATACGCGTAACACCACGGCAGTGATGTCGATGGCACAATCGATCCAGGCGACCTGGGCACAGGCAGGTATCAATCTGGAAATCATTCCGGGTGATAACAAACAGACCCTGACCAAATACCGCGCCCGTCAGCACGATATCTATATCGGTCGCTGGGGCCCGGATTATCAGGATCCGCACACCAACGCCTCCACCTTTGCGTGGAACCCGGACAATTCCGACGATGCATCGGCCAAGCCACTTGCATGGCGCAACTCCTGGAATCCGGGTGACATGACCGCCGAGGTCGATAAGGCCATTCTTGAACGTGATGGCGAAAAACGTGCTGCAATGTATGTGGACCTTCAGAAAAAGGTTCTCGAAAGCGGTCCGTTCGTGATCATGTTCCAGGAAACCGAAATCGCCGCGATGCGGGGCAATGTGAACAATCTCGTCCTCGGTCCGTCGTTCGATAACAACTATTATCGCTTTGTAACCAAGGACTAAGGAGACAACGGTCGAATGTTCGCCGTTACTCGAAAGGCATCGGACGGGCGCAAACGCGCCCGTCTCTTTTCCCGCACCGGCGCAAGCCTTGTGCGGATCGTCTTCTCGCTGCTGATCACTTTTATCGGCCTGCTGCTGGTCACCTTCCTGATCGGGCGCGTCCTGCCCATTGACCCGGTTCTGGCCGCCGTTGGCGATCATGCCTCCGAACAGGTCTATCAGCGCGTCAAGGAAGAAATGGGCCTGAACCTGCCACTTTGGCAGCAGTTCTTTGTCTATATCAGCAATGTGGTTCAGGGTGATTTCGGAACATCGGTTCTGACGTCAAACCCGGTCCTCGAAGACATCAAGCGCGTCTTCCCCGCCACACTGGAACTGGCCACCCTTGCCACCATCATCGGTGTTTTCCTTGGGGTTCCGGCCGGTGTCTTTGCCGCGATCAACAAGGGCAAATGGCCCGATCATATCGTGCGCATTATCGGGCTTGCAGGGTATTCAATGCCGATCTTCTGGCTGGGCCTGATGGGCCTTCTGGTATTTTACCTGAAACTCGACTGGGTTGCCGGCCCGGGCCGACTGGATGCCTTTTATGTCGATTTCATTGAACCGACCACGGGGCTTATGCTGATCGATACCCTGATCGAAGGCGATATGGATCTGTTCTGGAATGCGGTATCGCATATCATCCTGCCGGCCTCCATCCTTGCCTATTTCTCGCTGGCTTATATCGCGCGCATGACGCGTTCCTTCATGCTCGAACAGCTCAGTCAGGAATACATCCTGACCGCACGGGTAAAGGGTATCTCGGAAACCCGCATCATCTGGCGTCATGCCCTTGGCAATGTGATGGTGCCGCTGGTTACCGTGATTGCGCTGTCTTATGCCAACCTGCTCGAAGGATCGGTTCTGACCGAAATCATCTTTGCCTGGCCGGGACTGGGTCTTTACATCACCAATTCGCTGCTCAATGCCGATATGAATGCGGTTCTGGGCGGTACCGTCGTCGTGGGTGCGGTGTTCATCGGGGTCAATATGCTGTCCGATGTGCTCTATCGCCTGCTTGACCCGCGCGCACGGAGATAGGTCACCATGAATATCTCAAGCACCACCGCAAAACCCGGCCTGAAACAATGGCTGACATCCGATACCCCGCAATCGCGCTGGCAGGCAAAATGCGGTCGCGCATGGCTGGGCTGGCTTAAATTCACGGAAAACAGGCTCGCCATGATCGGCCTGTCGATCGTGCTGGCCCTGATCCTTGTCACCATCTTTGCCCCGCTTCTGGCCCCATATGACCCGCTGGCGGCGGACCTTACAAACCGTATTCAGTCACCCAGTGCCGAACACTGGTTTGGCACCGATCAATTGGGTCGTGATATCCTGTCGCGTCTGATTTACGGCGCGCAATACACCCTGATGATCGTTGCCCTCGTGGTGATTACCGCAGCCCCCGTCGGGCTTCTGGTCGGAACCGCTGCCGGGTTCTTCGGCGGCTGGATTGATGCGACATTGATGCGCATCACCGATATCTTTCTCGCCTTCCCGAAACTGATCCTGGCGCTGGCCTTTGTTTCCGCATTGGGACCGGGGATCGAAAATGCGGTTCTGGCCATTGCACTGACCGCATGGCCACCCTATGCCCGTATTGCGCGCGCCGAAACCATCACCGTCCGCAAATCCGACTATATCGAAGCCGCCCGTTTACAGGGTGTCTCGAATATGGGTCTGATCCTTGGCCACATCACCCCGATGTGCATAAGCTCGCTTGTGGTGCGTGTTACGCTTGATATGGCAGGCATGATCCTGATTGCGGCGGGTCTTGGCTTCCTTGGCCTTGGCGCACAGCCGCCGATGCCCGAATGGGGCGCAATGGTGTCCGAAGGCCGCCAGTTCCTTCTGGAACAATGGTGGGTATCGACCGTGCCGGGCCTTGCAATCTTTATCGTCAGCCTTGGATTCAACCTGCTGGGCGATGGCCTGCGCGATGTTCTTGACCCACGCGGAGGTGACTGATCATGTCTAGCGACACCCTTCTGTCTGTCAAAAACCTCGCCATTACCTTTTCGACCTCCAAGGGACCAGTCCATGCCGTGCGCGGCGTATCGTTCGATCTTGGACGTGAACGGCTTGGGATTGTTGGCGAATCCGGTTCGGGCAAGTCCCAGACAGGGCGCGCCATTCTGGGCCTGACGGCGGCGAATGGCAAAATCACCGCCGATCAGATGCAATTCCATGATCTGGACCTGCGCAACCTGTCCAGACGCGACTGGCGCAAGGTCCGCGGTGCGCGCATTTCCATGATCATGCAGGACCCGAAATATTCGCTAAATCCTGTGATGACCATCGGCGATCAGATCATCGAAGCCTACCGCGAACATCATAAGGTCAACGCGCAAGAAGCCAAACGTCGCGCCCTTGATATGCTGGCCGCGGTTAAAATCCGCGATCCGGAACGCGTGTTCAAATCCTATCCGCACGAAGTATCGGGCGGGATGGGCCAACGCGTCATGATCGCCATGATGCTGATCCCCGATCCGGAAATCCTGATTGCCGATGAACCGACATCAGCCCTTGATGTCACGGTACAGCTTCAGGTGATGGCGATCCTTGATGATCTGGTGCGCGAACGCGGCATGGCGCTGGTCTTCATCAGCCACGACCTGCATCTGGTCTCAAGCTTCTGCGACCGGGTTCTGGTAATGTATCAGGGCCATGTCGTCGAAGAAATCCGCGCATCCGAACTGGATCAGGCCAAACACCCCTATACGCAGGGCCTTCTGAACTGCCTGCCGAAGATGGATGGCAATCATGCCGAACTTCCCGTCCTGACCCGCGAAGCCAGTTGGGCGGAGGCCTGAGATAAAAATGACTGCCATGATTGAAATCACCAAACTCAACGCCTGGTTTGATGACAACCACGTCCTCAAGGATATCGATATTTCGATCCCGGCCAACGGATCATTTGGTCTGGTGGGCGAGTCAGGATCGGGCAAATCAACCGTCCTTCGCACCATCACCGGCCTTGTCGATGACTGGGAAGGCAACATCCTTGTGAATAACAAGGAACTGACCAAAAAGCGCGACAAGACATTTTACCGTCTGGCGCAGATGGTCTTTCAGGACCCGTTCGGATCGCTTCATCCGCGTCACACGATTGACCGCATCCTGACCGAACCGGTCAATATCCACAAACTCGGCAATTCGGATGCCCGCGTGGTCGAGGCGCTAAAACAGGTCGGGCTCGATAATTCCTTCCGCTTCCGCTACCCCCATCAGCTTTCCGGCGGGCAGCGCCAGCGTGTCGCGATTGCACGTGCGCTTATTCTCGAACCGAAAATTCTGCTGCTCGATGAACCGACCTCGGCCCTTGATGTCTCGATCCAGGCCGAAGTATTGAACCTGCTAACCCGGTTGCGCAATGATCTGGGCCTTACCTATATCATGGTCAGTCACGATCTCGCCGTGGTCGCCCATATGTGCGACGATATCGCGATCATGAACCACGGCCGTATCGTCGAACGCGCCACCGCGGGCCAGCTTGCCGACGGCAAACTGGAAAATCCCTATTCGCAGCAGCTTTTCAAGGCCGCCGGGGGATATGACCGCGCCGTCATCGACAGTTTCGTGGATTGGGACTGAACACCGGCCCCGCACGCGCCAGAAGAACAAGGGACATCATGAACGTCACCACCGCCCCGCATACCCCCGCCAACCCGTCACGCCATCGCCCCGCCTTCACGTGGGATGCGCATGCCTGTCTGCCGCTTGATCCCAAAACCCCGATCAGCCTGCTTGATAACTATGTCGCGGGCGATGTTGATTATGTTTGCGTCAATGTCGGCATGGATATGAATTCCGTTGCCCATATCCTGCGCGTGATTGCCGCCTTCCGGGCCAAAATCGCCGCCCACCCCGACAAATACATGCAGATCGAATGCTTTGATGATCTGGCAATTGCCAAATCAAAGGGGTTGCTGGGGGTTGGTTTCGACCTCGAAGGCTCGGTCATGTTGCAGGACATGCCCGAAATGGTCCCGGTCTTTGCCAAACTGGGCGTAAAGCAGATCCACTTTGCCTATAACCGCAACAATTCGGTGGCGGGCGGTTGCCATGATGACGATATCCCGCTCACCGCGCTGGGTCATGCCATGGTCCGGGCTGTTAATAACGGCGGCATGATCATGGATTGCTCGCATACCGGTCGTCAAAGCAGCCTTGATATCATGAAGGCATCGATCAAACCGGTCGTCTTCAGCCACGCCAATCCCAAGGTGCTTGGCGGGCATGAACGCTGCATTGATGATGAACAGATCAAGGCCTGTGCCGATACCGGTGGGGTGATCGGCATTTGCGGCTTCCAGCGCTTCATCAAATCGCCCAACGCCCCCGAAGTCCCCGATATGATCCGCCATATCGACTATGCGGTAAAACTGGTCGGCGTGGATCATGTCGGCATCGGCCTCGATACGATGCCCAGTGTCGCGGGCACCAACGACTTCCCCGATGGCGTTGACCGCGCCTATTACTGGCCCGCCGAACGCGGCTATGGCCCCAATGCGGGTGGTGCCGCGGTGTTCGACCCGAAAAAGCTCCCCGCCCTTGCCGACGCCCTGATCGCCGGGGGCTACAAACCCGACGACGTCGACAAGATCATGGGTGAAAACTTTATCCGCGTGGCAAAGGAATGCTGGTAGTGGATCAATCTGGGCAATGAGAACACAAAACGGCCTTCCTGATATCGTGACACACAATTATGATCCCATCAGGGGCCGTTTCCAGAACATCTGCGATTTACCAAGATCAGAAGCTGAACGCATTCTTCAGGAAATTCGCCAGTCGCACCAATCACGACTAAAGGCGAACTATCTTGATCGCCGATTGCATGTTGAGAAGTGGTTGCGAACGGAACGTCAGAAGCTGATTGGTTCGACAAGCCGAAATATACCAATCTATTTTTTCGTCGGTGACTTCGCTGACGGTAGGGACCCGTTGCGTCCAAAATCGCTTCGAATGCGTTTGGACACCTTTCCAGAAGATGTTGTTACCTTCACCTACTCGGACAGCATGAGTTGCTTCGAAAGCGCGAACGCAAGTGACGAACAATCGCCACCTTTTCCCAGAAAGCTGTTCACTCTGAAAAGTTTGAAAGAGGCCCTTCAAAATTGGGGCATGCCGACAAACTTTTCCTCTACGCAGTCCGGGCGGCAGCCATTCATTGAAATGCAGTTATGGGACGACGCGCCGCTGCACCAGTTTCCGACTTAAAGTCCTGCCTGACAGCATCGTAATCACAAAAGCACGTTTCGGATGGGATGCGCCAAAGCAGGACTCTTGAAACTGTTGGCGGGCAAACTCAGACCGCAACCTCGTCCTTGCGCACCGGGCGTGGACGGCCTTCGGCGTCAATCGCGACAAAGGTAAAGGTTGCCTCTGTCACCTTGATGCGCGGCGGCTGGTTTTTGCGCAGCACCCAGCTTTCAAGATGCAGCACCATCGATGTATTGCCGATCCGTTCGATATCGCCATACACGCACACCACATCCCCGACATAGACCGGACGATGGAACGTCATGCCGTCAACCGCGACCGTGGCAACGCGCCCCTCGGCAATCTGGCTTGCCATCACCCCGCCCGCGATATCCATCTGCGACATCAGCCAGCCGCCGAAAATATCACCGCTCGGGTTGGTGTCGGCGGGCATGGCAAGGGTTCGGGTGCACATGTCGCCGCGCGGCATGGTGTTGTCGGTACCGTGTGTGGTCTCACTCTCATTTGCCATCGGGCTTACTCCTGTCTGGGCGCGCCATTCACGCGGGCCGATATTTTTATTGGACCTGACGGTCTCGGTTTTCGTGACAAGTCTGGCACCGTTTTCTGCGCTGCCACAACGAAATTATGATCTCTGGCAAGACCACCGCTTGCATTCACGCCCAAAAAACATTTTTATGGGTCGCATCTGAAAACATATGATACTCGTTAAGCCTAAAGGCATCCAACCCCGTAAAATCAATCAACAGATATGCGTCGTTGGACCTTGTTTTAACATAATAAAGAAGTTGCGTTCCGGGGCATGACCGACCTTTTCGAAGATTCAAACCAATCGACCACAAACGCCTATTCCGCCAAGGATATCGAAGTTCTCGAAGGCCTGGAGCCTGTGCGCCGCCGTCCCGGTATGTATATCGGGGGCACGGACGATGCCGCACTGCATCACCTGGTTGCCGAAATCCTCGATAACTCGATGGACGAGGCCGTCGCCGGCCATGCCGACTGGATCGAGCTGGAACTCAGAACCGACAACACCGTCATGGTGCGCGATAACGGGCGTGGTATTCCGACCGATCCGCATCCGAAATTCCCCGATAAATCAGCGCTTGAAGTCATCCTGACCACGCTTCATTCGGGCGGCAAGTTTTCGGGCAAGGCCTATGAAACATCCGGCGGTCTGCACGGGGTGGGTATGTCGGTCGTGAACGCGCTGACCGACAAATTCCGGGTCGAAGTCGCACGTGATCGCAAACTGGTGTTTCAGGAATATTCCAAGGGCACCCCGCTCGGTCCGCTTCAGGATGGCGGTGCGGTCAATAACCGCCGTGGCACCACGGTCATCTTCCGCCCCGATCCCGAAATTTTCGGCAACCGGGCCAAGCTGAAACCCGCCACGATCTTCCGTATGGCGCGGTCCAAGGCGTATCTGTTCAAGGGTGTTGAAATCCGCTGGTCGGTCGATCCGGAATTGCTGACCAGTGATGATCCGACCCCGCAGAACGAAGTCCTGAAATTCCCCAACGGGATTCTCGATTACCTGAACATGACCATCGAAGGTCGTGATCTGATCACCGAACGCCCGTTCGCAGGCGAAGCCAAGTTTTCCGAAAGTGCCGGTCGCGTTGAATGGGCGATCGCATGGCCAGATGGCGGCGAAGGGTATTTCCATTCCTATTGTAACACCGTCCCGACCCCGCTTGGCGGCACGCACGAGGCCGGTTTCCGCTATGCCCTGACCAAGGCGATCAAGACTTATGGCGACATGGTCGGTCAGAAAAAGGCCGCGGCCATCACCGCCGAGGACGTCTTTGGTGGCGGTTGCATCATGCTCTCCGTCTTCATTCCCGATCCGCAGTTCCAGGGCCAGACCAAGGAAAAGCTTGGCACCGCATCGGCCACCAAGCTGGTTGAAACCGCGGTTCGCGACCATTTCGATCACTGGCTGACCGGTGATACCGAAAATGCCAAGCGCCTGCTTGAACGCATCATCCTGCGCGCCGAAGAACGCCAGCGCCGCAAGGAAAAGAAAGAAACCAAACGCCAGTCGGCGACCCGCCGCCTGCGCCTTCCGGGCAAGCTTGCCGATTGCTCACGTTCCATCGCCGCCGGAACCGAAATCTTCCTCGTCGAAGGTGACTCGGCAGGTGGTTCCGCCAAACAGGCACGTGACCGTGAAACGCAGGCCGTTCTGCCGCTGCGCGGTAAAATCCTTAACGTGGCGTCCGCGACCCGTGAAAAGATGATGGCCAACCAGGAAATCAAGGACATGATCGAAGCCTTTGGCTGCGGTTCCGGCTCCGATTTCCGGCTTTCCGATCTGCGCTATGAACGCATCATCATCATGACCGATGCGGACGTCGATGGCGCGCATATCGCATCCCTTCTGATGACCTTCTTCTATCAGGAAATGGCTGGCCTGATTGAAAACGGCAATCTGTATCTTGCCATGCCGCCGCTTTACCGCCTGACACAGGGCGGCAAATCCATCTATGCGATGGATGATGCGGAAAAAGAGGTCCTGCTCGATACCGAATTCAAGAACCGCGGCAAGGTCGAGATTTCCCGATTCAAGGGTCTGGGTGAAATGCCGCCCCAGCAGCTTCGCGAAACCACGATGGCGCCGAAAAAGCGCACCTTGCTGCGTGTCTGCCTGCCCGATGCGGCCGAACCCGATGCCCGTGGCCAGACCAAGGATCTGGTCAATCGCCTGATGGGCAAAAAGCCGGAGCTTCGCTTCCAGTTCATTCAGGAACATGCCCGCTTTGTCGAGGATATCGACGTCTGATCGGATTAAAATTCTTCATCATCAAACCCGGTGTCCTGCACCGGGTTTTTTGTCCCTGACAGCCTGACAAACAAAGCGGACACATAATGACCCACAATTATGCCGCCATCCTCCAGGATATTTCGGACGCGATCCACCAGACCGATTTTGCCGATGCCCGCAAGGTCGACTACATCCCGGCCCTTGCCAGCGTCCCGGATGATCACTTTGCCATGGTTCTGCGCACCGCAGGCGGAAACGAACTTGCCATTGGCCAGGCCGACCTGCCCTTTTCCATCCAAAGCATTTCCAAGGTCTTCGCCCTTGTGCTGGCCCAGCGCGCGCACGGCGATGACTTATGGAAAGCCGTCCGGCGCGAGCCATCCGGTTCGGCCTTCAATTCCCTGATCCAGCTTGAACAGGAACACGGCATCCCGCGCAATCCCTTCATCAATGCCGGGGCGATCCGTGTTGCGGATCTGATCGCATCACGCTACGCCAATCCAGATCGTTCGGTGGCCGAATTCCTTGGCCAGCTTTGCGGCAATCCCGGCATTCGCGTTGATAACGATGTCTATCTGTCCGAGGATCAGCACGGTGATCGCAACCGTGCCATTGCCTATCTGATGAAAAGCTTCGGCAAACTTGATAACCCGGTCGAAGACGTCGTGCGCGCCTATTTCAAGCAATGTTCGGTCGCCATGACGGCCCGTGAAATGGCGCGCGCCGCCTTCTTCCTTGCCAACAAGGGTGTCGACATCGATGACCGCACCGTGATCGCCCCCGAAGAAACCAGCCGCGTCAACGCCCTGATGCTGACATGTGGCATGTATGACGGGGTCGGTGATTTTGCCTTTACCGTCGGCATTCCGGCCAAAAGCGGGGTTGGCGGCGGCATCATCGGTGTCATTCCCGGTGAATTTTCCGTCTGTGTCTGGTCCCCACGCCTTGACGCACGGGGTAATTCCGCGGCCGGTATCAGGGCGCTTGAAATGCTGATCCGCGCCATAGGACGATCCGTTTTCTGAGCCGGACAACAGGCCGACGCTCAGCCCTACAGGAGGTCTCTAGAACCGGTAGTGCAACCGCACACACCCACGATCAAGCGCCTGCACACTGATCAGCGTCGGGCTGGTGCGAAATCCCGTCATTGGAAAAAGCTGTCTTCCACCGCCAAGCATTTCGGGCATGACGTAAATTTCGATTTCGTCCAGCGCCCCGCGTTCCAGAAATGCCATCTGCAGTTGCCCACCACCCAACATCCAGATATCCCCGTCATCAAGCGCACGAAGCTCCTTGATCAAGGCATCGACATCACTGCGCACTTCAATTTCCGCAACAGGATTCTCAATCGGACGCGATGTCACAACAATCACTCGTTGCGCACCGTATGCCCAGTCTGATGGCTGTCGGGCAATGAAATCATAAGTCCTCCGCCCCATCACAACGGTACGAATGCGCTTGAGAAACTTGTTATAATCATGATCACCAAGTTCCATGCCGTCATATGCAAAAAGCCAGTCAAGGTTGTCATCCTGATCCGCAATCATTCCGTCCAGACTGCTGGCGATATATCCAAGAATTCTAGCCACAATGAATTCTCCATTGATTTATAAATGAACATACATTTATAAATCTTTATGGCAAGAAGCAAGACGATTCCCGATGACCAGGTGCTCGACACCCTTTTTGAAACCCTGCTGGAAACCGGCCCGGCCGGGCTGACTTTTGCACGAGCGGCAAAATCATGCGGCCTGTCCCCGGCAACACTGGTACAGCGATATGGCAATCGTGATGCACTCGTTTTGGCTATTCTGCTACGCGCATGGGACCAGCTTGATACTGAAACGTCCACTGCGGATATGCAGGAACCACTAACGCCAGACGGCGCCATCGCCCTTTTGATGCGCCTGATGCCGCCCGAAACGGCAGAACGCGATACCACTGACGGCCTTCTTTTGCTGCGTGAAGATATCCGCAATCCGATACTGCGCGAACGCGGGGCCGCATGGGGGCACCGCCTTGCCGAAATACTTGGCCGCCGCCTGTCGGACAACCAAGTAGAAGGCAAACAGCTTGGCTGGCAAATGGCAAGCATCTGGCAAGGTGCCCATACATGGTGGGCATTTACGCGTGATCAGTCGGCCGATCACGCCATCCGGACGGCCTTGCGAGAATGGGTAACACGAGTCATCAAATAACAAATCTCAAAACCCGACATGTTGGCCGGGTTTTGAGATTGATGCCTGGCTGTTTATCACTTCCGCAACCACGGCACATAGCGCGCCAGAACCTCATCATGGCGGATAAAGTGATGCCAAATGGCGGCAATCACATGCAACGCGACCAATGTCACCAGAACCGGGACAAAAAATTCGTGAATTTCCTCGCCCCCTTCATGAAGCCATTCGATCCGCCCCAGATCGGGTAATGAAAACAATCCGGCGACCGAAAAACTGCGCCCCGATGTCATCACCGCCAAAAGCCCGGTGACCGGCATCGCAATCATCACCAGATACAGCAAACCATGCGCGATGCGTGCCATTATTTTAACGATACGCGGATCATCGCCCACCGCCACCGGGGATTGGCGCAAGACCGCCCAAATGCGCGGCAGGAAAAGAACCAGCACCGAAATCCCCAGCAGGGCATGATATCCCATCATGGCCCCCCGTTCAGAGCGCGGGAAATCCTCCATGACCTGACCAATGACAAAGGCACCGATGATCAGAAGCACCATGATCCAGTGCAATACCGGAACCGACCAGTGCGGCCATCGCGAAATTTGCCTTTCAGAGATAACAGACATAATTGTACCCTCATGACGCAATATGATGAAACTGATCCCGCCCAAACTTTAGGTGCAAAGTTTCGCAAGGGTTTGTCGCATCTGTATCAATTTGTCGCAGACCGGAATTTTATCGCCCCACACCCGTAAGGAGCCCCCATGAGCCCCCTTTCCAACGCTTCGAAACAATTGTCTCCGCGCGCCATTTTGCGCGTGCTTGCGGGCGGCGTTATGGGAAGTGCCTTGTTGCTGGCGGGGTGCAGCAACATGACCGTGGTTGAATATCCGAACTATCATGTTGCCGAAGTCGAAAGCTTCAAAACCTATGGCGCGCCAAGCCGGATCATGATGGTCGAAGTTCATGACAGGGAAAACCTTGTCACCCCGGAAACATGGGCATCTGCACTGTCCAATCACGGTTATCCGCCACGTCTTGATTTCATTACTGATGCCGGTGATCTCGCCCCGAATCAGACCCTGCGCGATGGCTATCGCGTCGTCGTTGCCGTCAGCCCATCGCAAACAACCATGGGCGAAAAAATGTGTACCTCGCCCGAGACTACCGATTATCCCGCAGACACAACCCGTATCCCGGTCCGGATTGCATTCTGTGCGGGTGACAGCCCGATCTCCGAACTCCGCGCGCACTTCATAAAAGATGAATTCGAACAACACCTTATCGAAAACGGGGATACAATTATCTACCAACTGTTTCCCCGCTATATCCGTGATGACGATGACCATCGATGCGGCATGAGGCGCGCGGACTGCTAAACCAAAAATAGCAATTGGTATAAATCCCGCCGGATCACACTTGCTCTTGCTCTCCATTCCGGGCAACCTGTCTTCAACTACCCACAAGGGTAGGCATCAGGCATGAAAATAAATGCCGATAAAAACAGGGAAGACTACTCGAATGGGGAATGACCGTTGCCAGAAATGGCACGTAATGGCGGATTGCGCGCGCCCATCTGGTTGCCTTTGGCACTGGCTGGCGACCCTGAAATGAAAAACAGGGTAAACTTGAAGTCTTCTGTCCTGTCTGTGTGGCCTCTGATCCTGCCATATCTGCGTGGCATGGTTTGCACCGGATTTATCATGATCATGGCATGCGCCGCGGGGCCGGGTTCGGCGGCGAAGGCCAATGACAATCATCCCGATCCCGTTAATGCTTATGACCTGAGCCTGACCATCCTTGCCGATCAGGAAGCCTTCCCGCAAAGCTATCAGGTCAATGGCCATGCCAGTGGTGCGCTTTACGACCTGCTGCATGATTTCAGCAAACTTCAACAGATCGACATGACCTTCCAGAATTTGCCGCTGAAACGCGCACTCGAAGACAGTCATAATAACCCGACCGGGTTCATCGGCATTCCCGGAGACACCAAAACCGGTGCCTTCATCCTGTCGGACGGCATCAGCACCACAAGCCTGCATGCGATCACCCTCAAACAACGTGATCTGGTGATCAAACGCCCAGCCGACCTTGACGGCCTGCAGGTCTCCATGGCGCGCGGCCTGCAACTGCATGGTCAACTCGCCCGCCATCGCGACGAGGGACGCTTTGACGTCATCTGGTTCAACTCGATCCGTCAATCGATTGCCCTGCTGCTTGCCGGGCGGGTTGATGTCGCACTGATCTATTGCGGCTACGCGCAAAAGGCATCGCTAAAGCAGGTTACCCATTTGACCGATGATGAAATTGCCGCATTGTCGATCCACCGCACGCCGCTGATGAATACGATCAATCGCCTTGCATTGCCGGCAAGCCCCGTCAATGCTCGCCTGATACGACGTTTTAACAGCTACCTCGCCAGACAGCGCAGCAACGGCGCACTTGAAAAGCTCTATGCGCAGTATCTGACCGATGAAAACACCATCGAAATGGTTCTAAGCGATACGCTCGTCCCGTCCGACACCAGGATATCAACACCCTAGGTCACAAGTTCGCATAAGGCATCGGCAAAGATGTCGGGTTGTTCCAGGGGGACATAATGCCCTGCCCCGGCAACATCAATCATCGTCGCACCGGCAATACATGCCGCCATTTCATGATGCGATGCCAGGCTGATCACCCGATCAGCCTCCCCGACCATCACGGTGCAGGGCATATCAAGTTCCGATAACAGCGCCATGCTGTCCGGGCGGTTGGCAACCGCCGTGATCTGGCGCCTGAACACATCAACACCAAAATCCTCTGCCATATCCGAAAGCAGGCCGATCAGTTCCGCATCATGGCGATGATCGGGATGGAGCATGTCATCAAGCATCGCGTCATTCACCCCCTGAAACGGCAGGCTCCGACCGGAAATCCGTGCGAGTAACAAGCGACGCCTGCGCATCGCCGGGTCGTCTTTCGTCGCCCGCGTATTCACCAGCATCAGATGCGAAACGCGCCTGCGCGCCATGCGCAGGATTTCAAACGCGACATACCCGCCCATCGACATCCCCACCAGCGCAAACCGGTCTGGCGCCTGATCAAGGACGGATCGCGCCATCGCCAGCACATTGTCCTGCATATCAAGCGGGGGAATGATCGGCATGATTGCCGGGCATGGCATCAATCCTTTGCGTGCGGCCAACCGGTCGATAACCGGCTGCCACATCCGCTGATCGGCCAGCATGCCCGACAGAAAGACGACCGGAATGACCGGTTTGGGCTCCGCCGTCATTTGATCAGCGCGCTCAGTTCCTTGAATTCCGGGGTTCCTGCCACGCGCAGCCATTCAAACATAACGCTTTCCCGCGTCACGATTTTCGCCCCGGCATCGCGCATCCGTTCCAGCCCGAAAATCTTGTCATGCATGCTGCGCGATGTCACCGCATCGGCGACCACATAAACCTCGCGCCCGCGATCAATCAGTTCCATCACGGTCTGAAGCACGCACACATGGGTTTCCATCCCGGCAATGACGATCTGATCACGCCCCGGTGTTTCTTCGATCTTTTCCATGAAGCCGTCGGCCGGCACGCTTGAAAAACTGACCTTGGAAACGACATTGCCACCATCGGCGGTATCGGACGCCTTCATCATCAGATCAAGGATCGCGGGGGCCGTATGGCCAAGCCCCTTGGGATATTGTTCGGTGACAATGACAGGAACATTCAAACGGTTGGCGCATTTGACAAGAAAGCAGCAATTCTCGACAGTCTGGTCAGGGTCCTGACAGGCCGGATAGAGCTTTTCCTGAACATCGATAATCACCAGACTTGCACGTGATGCGTCCATCAACACCGTTTTTCTCCCTGTTTCATTATGTATTTCACCAGATTACGCTTCCGGTCTGTGGCAAACAAGCCTCTCGCACAGGGTTAAATTGCCTCTTTAACCCTTTTTTGAGGCGTTTTTCTTGACTTAATTAAGGCTTCGCTTTACGACGCAAGCTGCTTTATCGCAGCGATAATCACATCATAACGCATTCTATTGCGGGAAAACGAACCATATGAATTTCGCCGATCTCGGTCTGAGCGAAGATATCCTCAAAGCCGTCGCAGACGCCGGCTATGATACCCCGACCCCCATTCAGAGCCAGGCCATTCCGTCCGTCCTGATGGCACGTGACATTCTGGGCTGTGCACAGACAGGTACGGGCAAGACAGCCAGCTTTACCCTGCCGATGCTCGATATTCTGCATCATGGCCGTGCGCGCATGCGGATGCCCCGTTCGATCATTCTCGAACCGACCCGCGAACTCGCGACCCAGGTAGCAGCAAACTTCGACACCTACGGCAAATACATGTCGTTGTCCAAGGCGCTGATCATCGGCGGGGAATCCTTCGTCGAACAGCAGAAAATCCTTGAAAAGGGTGCCGACGTCATCATCGCGACCCCGGGTCGCCTGATCGATACCTTTGAACGCGGCAAACTGCTTCTGTCGGACTGCAAACTGCTGGTGATCGACGAAGCCGACCGCATGCTTGATATGGGCTTCATTCCCGACATTGAAAAAATCGTCAATATGCTGCCCAAGCAGCGCCAGACGCTTTTCTTCTCGGCGACCATGCCCAAGGAAATCCGTCGCCTTGCCGACAAATTCCTGTCCAACCCCAAGGAAATCACCGTTTCCCCGCCCTCGACCATGGCGACCACGGTGGAACATAAACTCCTTGTCATGGATGAAATGGACAAACGCGAAGCCCTTCGCAAACTTGTCCGTCAGGAAAACGTCAAGAACGCCTTCGTGTTCTGCAATCGCAAAAAAGACGTCGATATCCTGTTCAAATCGCTGACCAAGCACGGCTTCAATGCCGGTCGCATGCATGGCGATCTGGTCCAGAGCGAACGCACCGAAACGCTTGATAAATTCAAATCGGGCGAAATCACCCTGCTGATCTGCTCGGACGTGGCCGCACGTGGTATCGACGTTGCCGATGTCTCGCACGTCTTTAACTTCGACGTGCCCTTCAACGCCGAGGATTACGTGCATCGTACCGGTCGTACCGGTCGTGCCGGCCGCGCAGGCAAGGCCTTCATGCTGGCCGTGCCCGAAGACGGCAAACTTGTTGCTGCGATCAACAAATCCATCAACATGGACATTCCCCTGACCGAGCTTGAAGGCATCGAAACCCTTGAACTTGACTTCACCGGCAAAAAACGCCGCACGAAGAAAAGCCGCAAGGCACCGGTGCGTGACGCCTCCCCGCGCAATGATCGTCCGGCACGCAACAGCAACCGTGACGACCGCGCTGAGCGTGACGCCAAAGCCGCTGCCCCTGCCCGTAACGAGCCAAAGCAGGATGCACCGGCACAGCCGCCGCGCGAAAATGCGCCACAGCGCGATACAAAGCCGCGCAATGATCGTTCCAGCCGCCCGGCCTATCAGGACCGCGACCGCAATGCAGGACGTTCATCGTCGCGTCGTGACCGGGATGATCGTTATGACCGTGACGACAAACCGGTGATCGGTCTTGGCGATCACGTTCCGGCCTTCCTGCTGACCCCGGTTCCGGCATCAAGCCTCGGCAAGCCACGCGCCGACGAGGTCGAGAAGAAGGCACCGGCCAGGAAATCACCGGCAAAAGCCACGCGCGCCAAACCGGCCCGCACCAGAACGTCCAGGGCCGCCGCCAAGAAAGAAGCCCCGGCACCCGAGGCAAAGGACGAAACGGTCGCATCTTCTGCACCAGTGGCAACTCCGGCTCCGGCAACTGAAGACGCCCCGGCCAAGGAAGAAAAGCCAAAGGCCGCCCGTCGTCCACGCAAAAAGGCTGCTCCGAAAAAACCCGCCGCGAAAAAGGCTGAAAATGCCGACACCGCGCAAAGCGATCCCGTGACCAGCGAAAGCTGATGCTGCGGGAACCTTCCGGGTTCTGAAAATCAAAAAGGCCGTCAGAGAAATCTGACGGCCTTTTTGTTTATGCGATGATCGCAAACGGCACTTAAACCGCGCGGAACAATCCGGTCGAACTCGGCTTTTCCGGGCGGCGCTTGCGCATCAGTTTCAGCATGGTTTCAATCGAAATCGACAGCAGCGTCGCATGGGTGATTTCCTCGATCTCGTCCATCACCAATGACAATGCTGCACCGGCATTGGTTTCCTGCACAATGCCGCTTGTCGGACCTGCCCCGACCTCTTCAAACAGCCTGACAACATCCAGAAGCGTCGTGCGCTTGGCATTACCACAGAAACGATAACCGCCACCGGCCCCGCGGACCGATTCAACCAGCCCCGCCCGGCCCAGATCGCGCAGGACCTTTGCCAGATGGTTGGTCGAAATATTGTATCTTTCGGCGATTTCGGATGCCGAAAGCTGCCGGTCGGTATCCTCGGCCAGTTCCAGCACGGCATATAATGCGAACAGGGTCGCCTTCTGCAAAGACATCATGGCGTTACACCCCTTCGTCCATATCGGTTTCAAGCTGGATAAAGGGTCCGGCCATCATGCCCTGCGCGCGGAAGAACGACATAAGGTCAGTCGCATCGCGCGGGATCATGGTGCGGATCTTGGTCACGCCGGCCTTGCGGAAACAGCGACAGATTTCCTTGTAAAGAATGCTGCCGATCCCGCCCATGCGCAAATTCGGCTCGACACTGACGGTACCGACCCAGCCGCACGGGACCGAGTTGAATTCCCACGACCGGACTTCACCGAAAATGCAGCCCAGAAGCGTATCGCCTTCTTCGGCAATCAGGAAAAACCGGGAATCTTTCCGGTTGCCATAACGGGTGAACAGATCATCCCAGTAATCGGGCTTGCGAAGGCCCGTTGTGCGATCATCAAGATCGACAACATTGGCAAGGTCATCTTTGACTGCCGGACGAATATTGATTTTATGCTCGCCAATCGTGACCAGGTTATATCCCGGTGTATCTTGCGCAGCGTCCACCACGTAATGCCTTTCTTGTCCTGCAGGTTGGCAAAACCCCAACCCCCCAGCTCCTGACAGGAGAATACCCATAGTAAAAATACGTAAATTGGTACGATTATACTACACTGTCATTACCACGCGCGGCAACGATAAGTTCCGCCGCAGGTGCGAACAAAGCAAAGCAATGCAAGGATTTGAACCACCTAACCCCGATATTTGTTCTGTGCAAGTCCTAACGTTTTCGGCACTGCAAACCAGACTATCCTGACATGCTCCGCAACCGGGAATTTCGCCTTCCTCTGGTCCGGCTTCGAAATCACAATCTGTTACCGTAAAAACATCGCGCACGGATCACGCAAAGATTGACAGGAACGCGAAGTCATGGCTTATCGCGCAGCATGATTTTTGCGCTGGCGGGTAATTTATGCAAAGCCCGCAATGCTGCAAAATCAACCCGGATCACAATAATATCTATCGAGTACAAGGAGTGGGGCACGCCATGGCGCGCAACGGTTTCGACGCAATTGATCGCAAAATTCTTCGCGAAATTCAGGAAGACGGGCGCATCTCGATGGTCGAACTGGCCGACAAGGTTGGTCTTTCCGTCTCTCCCTGCCTGCGTCGCCTGCGCAAGCTCGAAGAAAGTGGCGTGATCCGTAAATATGTCGCCCTGCTGGCCCCGTCACATCTGCGTCTGGGAGTGAATGTTTTTGTCACCGTGTCCCTGACCCAGCATGACGAACCGTCGCTGCGCCGTTTTGAAACCGCCGTGCAGTCCCACCCGGAAATCGTTGACTGCTACGCCATGGTCGGCAATCAGGATTACATGATGCGCATCGTCGTGCAGGACCCGGCCGCCTATCAGCGTTTCCTGTCCGAAGTCATGATGAAGCTGCCCGGTGTCGCCAATATCAAATCAAGCTTCACCCTGCACGAAGTCAAAAACAGCACCACCCTGCCCGTACCCGAGGCATAAGGCACCCTATATTCCGGCGCATATGGCCGAAATCCGCCCTAAACCGTGGCAATCCGGCGATCGGGAATGATCGTCGGAAACAGCACCGCAAGCGTCACCCCGCGCAGCAGGAAAAACGCGTTAAACGACGCCCACAGCAGATGGTTGCTGTCCACCACCACCGCCCCCCACGCCATCCCGGCATAGATCGCAACCGACAAAAGCATCATGTTGCGCCAGTGCTTGGTCTGCATCGCGCCCAGAAATACCCCGTCAAACTGAAAACCAAGCACCCCGGTAATCGGCAACATCACCGCCCACAGCAAATAGCTGTAAGATGCATCGCGCACTTCCGGGATCGACGTCAGGCCATCAATGATCCACGGCCCGGCAAGGCCAAAGATCGCCGCCATCACCACCGCCGATGCAATCGCCCAGATCGTTGTCTTTCGCACCGCCCACAGGAACTGTTTGCGCCGTTCCGCCCCATAGGCCTGCCCGACAAGCGTTTCCGCCGCATGGGCAAACCCGTCCAGCGCGAATGACCCGAACATCAGGAAATTCTGCAACACCGCATTCGCTGCCAGCGTCACCTCGCCAAAGCGGGCGGAAAAACTGGTGAAAATTGCAAAGGCCGATGTCAGCGCCATGGTGCGCACAAAGATATCACCATTGATTTTCATCAGGCGCGCCAGTTGGGTGCGATCAAAAATACCGATCCCGCGCCACGTCCCGCCAAGCCGTTTGAGATGCGGCTGCATCAGGAACCAGCCCAGCATCACACCGGAATAATCGGCAATCACGGTTGCCCCGGCAACCCCTTTGACGTCCCAGCCAAAGCCCTGCACAAACAGGATATCCAGAACCATGTTCAGGCTGTTTAACACCACCTGGAAAATAAACACCGCGCGCGCGTCGCGCATCGCCAGCAACCAGCCCAGCATGCAGTACTGCATCAATGTCGCGGGCGATGCCCAGATGCGCACATGGAAATAATCCCGTGCTGCCGCCTCGACCGCCGCGGTCGGCTGGATCAAGGCCATTGCAAGCTCGATGATCGGCCATTGCAGCACCATGACCGCAAGCCCCGCCGTCACCGCAATCAGGGCCGCCCTAGCAAAAACCGCCCTTACCCCGTTCGGATCACGCCGCCCGTAGGCCTGTGCCGCAAGCCCGGTGGTCGCCATGCGTAAAAAGCCAAAGCTCCAGAACACATAGGAAAAAATCAGCGCCCCGACCGCGACCGCCCCGATATAATGCGGACTGTCCAGATGGCCGACCACTGCGGTATCAACCGCACCCAGCAACGGAACGGTGGCATTGGACAGGATAATCGGCAGGGTCAACGCCAGAACGCGTCGATCCCCCTTGCCGACCCAGCGGCGCGTACGGCTCAGACGGGAACTCGTCGGGGAACTCATCGGGGCCTCGGAAAATCTTCTTCGGATGGGGCGAATTCCGGATCATCCGGAGGACTTCTTGTGACACAGTTTGCACAGGTGCAAAAGGCACCTTTGGAACTGTTATGCATCAAAGAATCCACATTGTGGAATACCATCCACCCCTCATTCACCCTTTAGGCGATTTTTCTCCGCCTGCCCGACCCTCTCAAAACCCGCCAGGCACGCAAATTCATGTCATGATTTTTTCACAATTTCCGACAAATGACTGTGAAATCGCAATAAATTTGTGACAGGAATTTCGACCATTTGGCCATGATTGCTGCCCAAAATACTATCCCAATGAATAGTTCGCCGTCGCAAAATCATGCTTTATTGACAGAAATCCTGATCAATTCTGGCTATACCGGGCCAATCATCCACAAAGTTATCCACAGGTCATATTACAGGCCATATCACAACGTGGATCATGGCCCTGTTCCGTCATTTACCTGCCCGATACATCACCCGCCGGGTATTTGTCCGACCAATCTCTCCTTTGGCCCCATACAATGCGGGGCAAACCGATCCTTTACCGCTTCATCAGGGAACAGTGTCGCAATCAAATTGCTGCCACTGAAAACCGCCAGATATAAAAAGACTGGCCGTTGCGACGCAGCATTGCTAATCAGGGACAAAGACAAACGAAGGGATCTGACATGACCGCCGAAACCGCATTGAACGGACCGATGCTGCCGGCCGCATCGGGCACGACCAAAAGCATCGTGATCCTGCTGCATGGCTATGGCGCCGATGGCAATGACCTGATCGGGCTGGCACCGCATTTTGCTCGTGCCCTGCCCGACACCGCGTTTTATTCGCCCAATGCCCCGTTCCCGTGTGAAATGTCGCCGTTTGGGCGGCAATGGTTCAGCCTGGCCGAATATGATCCGGAATTTCTCCGCCGTCAGCCCGAAACCATGTCGGGCGCGCTGCGCGCCATGGCCGAGGGGGCAGCGAAAAACTCCGCCTATATCGACCGCTTCATCGATACCCTTCTGGCCGAACATGACCTTTCGGCAGACAAACTTGCCCTGATCGGCTTCTCGCAGGGCACGATGATGTCGCTGCAAACCGCACCGCGTCGCGATCCGGCTCTGGCCGGTGTCGTCGGTTTCTCGGGCGCGCTTCTGGGTGACGAGGCATTTGCAAGCGCGATCAAAACCAGACCGCCGGTTCTGCTGGTACATGGCACCGCTGATCCGGTCGTCCCGATCGAGGCATCCCGACAGGCACTTGATATCCTGACCGCCAACGGCTTTGCCGCCGAACTGCACGAACGTCCCGGCCTTCAGCATGGCATCGACGAGGAAGGCATTCTTCTGGCGATGAAATTCCTGCAATCGCATCTTGGCTGAAAACGCCCGGCAATTCCGACACACCGCCAGACACCTGCCCTCACATCGAAGGCAGGTGTTTTCGTATATGATGTTACAGGATTTTTTCTGCACCTTATTGAAAGACCAACGGCCCATCCCAAAGTATAGGAAATCTGTCTGGACAGCGGCAGAAAGCCCGACAATCATATTGTCGGGGCATCTATACATTCGGAGTGGGTCGGGAGAAATCATTACATGCTGCAGAAAATCAAAATCGGCTACAAGATCGCCGGTTTGTCCATCGTGGCCCTGCTCGGCCTGATCGTCATTTCAACCTTCGAACTTATGAGTTTGCGCACCACCCTGCTTGAAGACCGCAAGGAGAAAATCCGCGCCATCACCGAATATGCGGTGTCGCAGGCCAACGATTTTCAAAAGCAGGTCAAGGCCGGCGAACTTGATCAACAGGCCGCAATCGACGCATTCTACAAGGTCGTTTCCGCAGGCAAATATGATGGCGATATCGGTTACTTCTTTGCCCTGACCAAGGACAATATCATGGTCATGCACGGGGCCAACCCGGCACTGGTCGGCAAGGATTTCACCTCTGTCCAGGACCCGAACGGCGCTTACTTCATTCGTGATCTGGTGGCAGCCGGCAGCAACCCGAATGGCGGTTTTTCATCCTATCACTGGCCCAAACCCGGCGAGCCAAAGGAACTGACATTTGAAAAAATCTCCTTTGCGCATCCCCTGCCATGGGGGGCCATTCTTGGCACCGGCGTCTATATTGATGATGTTGACGTCGCCTTCTGGGATTCCGCGATCTGGGTCATCACGTTAAGTTTGGCGATCATTGCCCTTCTGATGCTGACCGGTTTCTGGATCGGACGTGATATCACCAATGGCCTGCGCAAGCTTTCCGAACGCATGACCTACATTGCCAATGGCGATCTCGACGGTCATATCGAAGGTCAGGACCGCGGGGACGAAGTCGGCGATATGGCACGCACCGTTGTGGCCTTCCGCGAACAGGCCCGTGAAAACCTGCAATTGCAGCAACGCCAGAAACAGATGGAAACCGAAGCCGAACAGAAACGCCGCAAGGACGTTCTGGAAATGGCCAGCAGTCTGGAAAATCGGGTCAAGGGCCTGATCCAGTCGATCTCGGCATCGATCTCGGACATGAAAAAGGCGACGGCAAACATGCAGTCCGCGACCGAAATGAACAGCAAGCTGTCAGGTGCCGTTGCAACCGCCACCGCCCAGACATCAGGCAACGTTCAAACCGTCTCTGCCGCGACCGAGCAACTGACCGCCTCGTCCGATGAAATCGCCCAGCAGATCGCCCGATCTGCCGACATTGCCAATCAGGCCAATGACGAAGCCACCCGCACCAATGAAACCGTCACCGGCCTTGCTGATGCGGCACAGAAAATCGGCGATGTCGCCAAACTGATCGGTGACATTGCCGAACAGACCAACCTTCTGGCCCTGAACGCCACCATCGAAGCCGCCCGCGCGGGCGATGCTGGCAAGGGCTTTGCCGTGGTTGCAAGCGAGGTCAAAAACCTTGCCAACCAGACCGCCAAGGCGACCGAGGAAATCAATCAGCAGATCACCTCGGTCCAGAACGAAACCGGCGAGGCGGTTGACGCCATCCGCCGCATTTCCGAAACCATCGCCAAAGTCGCCGACAGTTCAACCGCGATTGCCGCTGCGGTCGAGGAACAGCACGCTGCCATCGGCGAAATCGCACGCAACGTAGAAGAAGCCGCCAACGGCACCCGCGAAGTGTCCGAGCGGATCGAAACCGTCAATGACAATGCCGGCAAGGTTTCATCAGGCACGACCCAGCTTGCCCAGACAGCCGAGAAACTCGTCGCCGAAGCCGTGTCGCTGGATCAGGCCGTCGAAAGCTTCCTTGCCGAACTGCGCAAAAACGCAGCCGCCTGATATCGACTGCCGCGCCGAAATGAGAACAGCCGCCCGGTTGGGCGGCTGTTTTTTTGTTCATCGGACTATCGCGCTATCGGCATCATGACCGGGTCGCATCAATATCAATGCGGATGGTCACATCATCACCGACCTGGCTGGTGTCGCTCCACTGGCCCTGCCCGACGCCGAAATCCGTCCGCTTGATCGTCACCGTCCCCTCGGCTTCCGCCTCGTTGCCCTCGATCTCAAGCGTAAAGGGCAGAACGACTTCCTTGGTCACATCCCGGATCGTCAGATCAGCCGTCGCCTCATACTGGCCCGGCGCGATTTCGCGGAAGGATTTGGTTTCAAACTTTGCGGTCGGCCACTGCGCGACATCAAACCAGTCTGCTGAAATGATCTGGCTGTCGCGATCGGCATTTTCGGTATTAACTGATGCGATATCAATCAGAACGCTGACTTTCGATCCGGCAAGATCATCCGGCGAAAAACTGATTTCGGCGGTGAATTTATTGAACTCGCCCTCGAAATCCGCGCCAAGCTGGGTGCCGGCAAATTCGATATCGCTGTCATCGGTTTTGACCTGCCACTGATCGGCGGCAAAGGCCGGGCTGCAAATGGCCATCGCCGGTACAATCGCCGAAGCACGCAGAATGTTTTTAAACAAAGACGTCATGATCAATTCCCTTTCCCCGTCCCCGGAAGCATCCGGCGGAGCGTCGCATCGCGATTGATGAAATGATGTTTGAATGCCGCTGCCACATGCAGCCCGACAAGGCCGACAATCACCCAGGACAATATCCAGTGGGTAAAGCGAAGCTGTTCATAAAGTACCTTGTCCGGCCCGACGAGGTCAGGAAGCGTGAACAGGCCAAAGACACTGACCGAAAAATTCGCCGCCGACGACATCAGCCACCCGCTTAACGGCATCGCCAGCATGACGGCATAAAGCGCGAAATGCGCCAGTTTCGCCGCCTGACGTTCCCATGCCTTTTCACCGAGCCCCGCCGGTGTCTGTTCGGCCAGACGCCAGATAATGCGCAAAATCGCCAGGAAAAGGATGGTAACACCAATCGATTTATGGCGTGAAATCCATGCCAGCTTTTCCAGCCCCAGCGGCAAAAGATCCATATACCAGCCAATCGCAAACATCGTGGCAAACAGGATCGCCATCAGCCAGTGAAAACTCTTGGTCACCGGACCAAAGCCCGTTTGCGTGCTGCGAAGCGCCATATGTGATCCTCTCAGGACAAAAAACACCAAACCGGCGGGACAATCACATGCCGCCGCCGGTTTGTCAGTATCGTTATTTCTGCTGCAGGAACTCGGTCGAAATCTGCAGTTCGACTTCGTCGCTGACAGCCGGAACCAGATAGTTCATGCCATATTCCGAACGGGTCACGGTGCCGGTCGCGCCGAAACCAAGAACATGATCGCCGGTCATCGGGTGATCGCCTTCACCGGTCAGGGTCACGTCCAGAACCAGTGGCTTGGTCTGGCCCAGAAGGGTCAGGTTGCCGGTGATGGTGGCGGTCTTATCGCCGGTCATCTCGATCGAGGTGCTTTTGAACGTTGCGGTCGGGTTCTGTTCAACATTCAGGAAGTCGGCGGTTTTCATATGGTTGTCGAGGCCCTCGACACCGGTATCGACCTTGCTGAGGTCAATCGTAATGATCGCCGACGAGGCCGCCGGGTTTTCACGATCAAGCGTCAGTTCGCCGCTCGTGCCGCCAAAACGGCCCTGGAAGTTGGAAAAACCAAGATGGTTGACGATGAAGATCACGCTGGTATGGGTCGGATCAAGCTTATAGCTCTCGGCCGCCTGTGC
This sequence comes from Thalassospira lucentensis, assembly GCF_001613805.1. Taxonomy (GTDB): domain Bacteria; phylum Pseudomonadota; class Alphaproteobacteria; order Rhodospirillales; family Thalassospiraceae; genus Thalassospira; species Thalassospira lucentensis_A. Next base: position 110,525 of record NZ_LPVY01000012.1, on the reverse strand, counting down.
CGAAACGGCAGCCCCGGAAAGACCCGCTGCAATCGCCAGAACGAAACCGGCCTTCTTGATTGACGTAAACATTATGCACATCCCTTGTTTAAAAATCGTTCGACGCGAATTGCCGCATCGCAACAAAACTGGAAAAAGGATGACAGCACATGCCCCTGGCCTCAAGCCGGACAGCCCGCAACACTCATTTTCCCCAGAGGAAACAATAAACGCCGTTTGCGCCTTATTTTATCCAAAATGAGAACGCACTGATATCAGAACCAAAATCGATATACTTTCCTACAAAATCCCCGGTTTACCGGGCACAGGCGCATCTTTCCCATTGCGAATCCCCTGCATGACGTAACGTCAAATCATCTGATATCCCGTCGTCACAAATCATTCCCCAAAACAATTGCGGCCGACGCACTGTGCATCGGCCTGCATTTGGAAACAATCTTGTCGGGAATATCATTCCGCGGGGGCGGGTTGCCCCTGTTCGACGGCCCCTGATCCCTGATCATTCGGATCAATGCATTCCTTGACCCAAACGTCATAAACCGGATGTTCAAGCCCCGAAAGACCCGGTGTTGACGCAAACATCCAGCCCGAAAACAGTTCGGCAACGGTGTTTTCGGCATCTTCACGCTGGTCGGAAATTTCAAGGAAACCGGCACTTTCCGGGCGTTCTTCCGGCGGGGTGCGATAGCATGCATCAACCCGGATCGTAAGGGTGCCGAATTTCGCCGTCTGGCCGACCGGCACCTCAAAGGTCGAAATGCGGGCGGTGATTTTATCCAGCCCCTGAAGCTGGGCAATCTCGGCCGGGCGATAATCCAGCGCAAAGGCAGACGTCAAAGAAGCCACAGAAACAACCGCGGCAACCGCAGCGCCAAACACTATCTTGGTTTTCATGAATAATCAGTCCTGATCGTCTGGCTTGCCATAAGGATTGTGCAGCTCTTCAACAACGCTGCGCATCACCTGGCGGAACTGTTCCTCGTCGCAACCCATCAGCAACGCGTCTTCCATTGCTTCCTGCATCATTTCGCGCAGTTCGCCGAAATTCTCGTTCAGAACCTTGATCTTCTCCACGCACGAAAGCGGTGCCCCTTCGGGGTCCTGCCATGTGGGAAAATTCCTGTTCACGCTATCGGACTTGCTCATCAAGCGGCTCCGCTGCCTTTCGATCTGATCAGGATATCGGTGTCGATATCACGTTACGCAAGCTCTCAAAGATACTTCGCGGCAAACTGACCGGTAAAACCGGCAAAATCATGGCCGGTTTCATAGCCGCCATTCCGGCCCGGTCACCAGACTCGCCACCCGGATCAACGCCTATTCGGGGCTGTCCGAAGAACTGCCACCAGAATTACCACCAGAACCACCACCGGACGAATAAATCACCTGCCCGATCAGTTCTTCGAGGTTAACCGACCCTTGCGTATATTCAATCTCGCCGCCCGGGGCCAGCATGTCGATATCCCCGCCCGGCTCCAGCGATACGAATTTACCGCCCAGCAATCCGTCGGATGCGATCTTGGCCGAACTGTCCGCAGGCAGTTCAACATCGGAACGCACCGTCATCTTGACCACCGCCATATAGGTCTTCGGGTTCAGTTCCTGTGCCGTGACCGAGCCAACCTTGACGCCCGAAATCCGCACATCATTGCCCACCGTCAGGCCATCAATGCGGTTGAAGCTTGCCGAAAGTTCGTATCCGTCAACAGACTCGATGCCCGCCCGGGAATAGGAATAGGACGCAAAGCCCACCGCCACGGCGATTACGGCTGCCCCTGCAAGGCTCTCGATCAGTCTGTTGCTCATGGACCTTATCCGTATCTGCTATCTTGTTGATCTGCATATTGTCGCGTGCGGGCCGAAAAAACAACCGGCTCGGGCACTTCGGTGCAAAAACGCGGTAGAAACACAACCGGGCGCCAACATATTGTCGCGCCCGGTTGCAGAATATAACGATTCCCGATCAGCCTTCCGGCGACCATGCCTGATAGTCGCCAGTCGCCTTGGCGCGCTGGCCGCCACTATATTCATGGCCTTTCGGGCGATAGGCATGCTTGGTCCCGGTCAGGTTCGGCAGGTGATCTTTCTGCCACTCGTAACGGTCTTCGGCCTTTTCCGACAGCGGCGCATCAATCGTGTAATGCAGCCATGCATGCCATTCAGCCGGAACCTTGGAACCCTCGGTAATACCTTTATAAATCACCCAGCGTTTCGCACGGCGACCATTGGCGGCTTTCTTTTCGGTGTAATAGACATTTCCAAAACGGTCTTCGCCGACGCGTTTGCCATACAGCGCGGTAAAAATGCGGGTCCCGACGGTGGCCATGTGTGGTCTCTCTCCAGATCTGGTTCTTCCGCCTTTGGTGGCGCGCAGACAAAAGGCCCGTATTTGCAAAGCGGTGTTTGCTGGCGGGCCCTGATTTTGCGGCCTGTGTCCGGCGGTCAATAAGGACCTTATATGTCGTGATGTTGCTGCAAAGTCAATGTTTCAGACAGGTACAGATACCGCATTTCCCGCACAGGCCCCCGCAAAGCCGGGGCAGACACACAATATGGGGTATGACTCCGCGAAAACACCGCCAAAACAACCCACAACCACTTGTGTATGCCCGACTCATTGCAACACAATCGTCACGCGGTCTTGTCCACCTGTTTATCCACAGCATTCCAAGGTTATCGGTCCTGCATATACCCTGCCCGGCTTGAAAATTCGCGCCGGATAAAAACAATGATTTTCATATAAATATCAAAATGTTATCAGACATCCCCGTGCTAGAAACATCTCCGAAACGGCATTGTCTGTGCTTGGCGCTGGATTTCAAATGCAAACGGCGTTAGCTTTGTTTTGCGTTGTGGGGGTCATCTCGTCCCGGCACAAGATGTAGTCCGAGTCTTATGGACTTGTGATGGCCGCACCATCGCCAGAAGCGCAGTATTCCGCGGGCTTGCGGGGCGTTTAAACAATCTTAACGAGATTTTCCAAACATCAGATATGCGCGACATCGATTGAAACACTACATCTAGTGATAAAAATCGCTGTCAACCACAAAGTTTGGTGGACTACCCCGAAATTTTGGCCTTATAGTCTTGGCCACGGACCGGATGGTTCCAAGGGGGGACCACCACCACAGATTACAGATTTCCGTTCGCCCAAACATGGCCATTTTATAAAGGCCAGGGGGCAGCGTATGAGCGTTGAGCAAACTATATAATGTTCAGGCCGTGTTGGTGCTTATGCGCACGACATCAAGTCTGACCAAAACGGAGCAGACCATGCGGATCAGCAGAAAGTTCACCCAGGAAGGTGTCAGCCCATACGCCGACATCGATTTTCGTAAGTCGTCCTGCGTTATCAAAAACCCCGACGGCTCGGTTGTTTTTGAAATGAAAGATATCGACGTCCCGTCCTCCTGGTCGCAGGTGGCAAGCGACGTCCTTGCGCAGAAATACTTCCGAAAGGCGGGTGTTCCGGTCGCGCTGAAACCGGTCAAGGAAAAGGACGTTCCGTCCTGGCTCTGGCGTCAGGCGCCTGACAAGTCCAAGCTCGAAAAAATGCCAAAAGAAGGCCGCTACACCAGCGAAACCAGCGCCACCCAGGTCTTTGACCGTCTGGCTGGCACCTGGACCTATTGGGGCTGGAAAGGTGGCTATTTCGATGCCGAATCCGATGCGCAGGCTTTCTTCGATGAAATGCGCTATCAGCTTTCCCACCAGATGGGTGCGCCGAACTCGCCGCAATGGTTCAATACCGGTCTGCATTGGGCCTACGGCATTGATGGCCCGGCGCAGGGTCACTCCTATGTTGATTTCAAAACCGGCGAACTGACCAAATCGGCCAGCGCGTACGAACATCCGCAGCCCCATGCCTGCTTCATCCAGTCGGTTTCCGATGACCTCGTGAACGAGGGCGGCATCATGGATCTCTGGACCCGTGAAGCACGCCTGTTCAAATTCGGTTCCGGCACCGGTTCGAACTTCTCGAATGTGCGCGGCGAAGGCGAAACGCTCTCGGGTGGCGGTCGTTCTTCCGGCCTCATGAGCTTCCTTAAAATCGGTGACCGCGCAGCGGGTGCCATCAAGTCGGGCGGCACCACGCGCCGTGCGGCCAAAATGGTCGTGGTGGATATCAACCACCCGGACATCGAAAACTATATCGACTGGAAAGTCATCGAAGAACAGAAGGTCGCGGCCCTCGTCGCCGGTTCGAAACTGGCCGAAAAGCACCTGACCGAGGTTCTGGCGGCCTGCACCAACTGGGACGGTGCCGCCGATTCCGAGGATCGCTTCCTGCCGCGTGCCAACCCGCAGCTCAAAGAAGCCGTGCTGGCCGCCCGTGCGGTGATGATCCCCGATAGCTATATCAACAAGATCATCGAATTCGCCCGTCAGGGCTTCACCGAAATCAGCTTCAAGACCTATGACACCGATTGGGACTCCGAGGCATACCTGACCGTTTCGGGTCAGAACTCGAACAACTCGGTTCGCGTCTCGAACGACTTCCTTCAGGCTGTTCTTGATAACGGTGACTGGGAACTGATCCGCCGTACCGATGGCAAGGTTTCCAAAACCCTTGCCGCCCGCGAATTGTGGGACAAGGTCGGCGAAGCCGCATGGGCCTGTGCCGATCCGGGCATCCAGTACGACACCACGATCAACGAATGGCACACCTGCCCGAATTCGGGTCGCATCAATGCGTCCAACCCGTGCTCGGAATATATGTTCCTTGATGATACGGCCTGTAACCTCGCCTCGCTGAACCTGATGAACTTCCGTTCGGATGATGGTGGCGTTGATGTCGCGGCATATGAACATGCCGTCCGTCTCTGGACCGTCGTTCTGGAAATCTCGGTTCTGATGGCGCAGTTCCCGTCGGATCGTATTGCCGAACTGTCCTATCGCTACCGCACGCTTGGCCTTGGCTATGCCAACATTGGCGGCCTGCTCATGAGCATGGGCATCCCCTATGACAGCGACGAAGGCCGTGCGATTGGCGCGTCCCTGACCGCAATCATGTGTGGCGTTTCCTATGCGACCTCGGCCGAAATGGCGTCCGAACTCGGTGCCTTCCCGGGCTATGCCGATAACGCCAAGCAAATGCTGCGTGTCATGCGCAACCATCGTCGTGCCGCGCACGGCGAACAGGAAGGCTACGAAGGTCTTTCGATCAATCCGGTTCCGCTGGTTGCCGCCGACAGTCCTTATGCCGAACTTCCGGTTGCCGCACGTGCCGCATGGGACAAGGCACTGGAACTGGGCGAAAAGCACGGTTACCGCAACGCACAGACCACCGTTATCGCGCCGACCGGCACCATCGGTCTGGTCATGGATTGCGACACCACCGGGATCGAGCCAGACTTCGCCCTTGTGAAGTTCAAAAAGCTTGCCGGCGGCGGTTACTTCAAAATCATCAACCGCACCGTTCCGGTCGCACTGGCAACGCTCGGCTATACCGAACGCCAGATCCGCGACATTGAAAAATACGCGGTCGGTCATGGCACCCTGGTGGGTTCGCCCTCCATCACCCATGACGATCTCAAGGCCAAGGGCTTTGACGATGATGCGATTTCGAAAATCGAAGGCGCACTTGCCAACGCATTCGACATCAAATTCGTCTTCAACAAATACACCTTTGGCGAAGAATACTGCGTCAAGCAGCTTGGCCTTGATGCCAAGGCGCTCAACAGCATGGACTTTGACATGCTGGCCGCCCTTGGCTTCGACAAAAAGCAGATCGAACTGGCAAACACCTATGTTTGCGGCGCGATGACGCTTGAACAGGCCCCGCATCTGCGTGACGAAGACCTTCCGGTATTCGATTGCGCCAACCCGTGTGGCCGCATCGGCAAACGTTACCTGTCGGCTGAAAGCCACATCCGCATGATGGCCGCGGCACAGCCGTTCATCTCGGGTGCGATTTCGAAAACCATCAACATGCCGAACAATGCCTCGATCCAGGATTGCAAGGACGCCTATATGCTGTCCTGGCGTCTCTGCCTCAAGGCGAACGCGCTCTATCGTGATGGCTCGAAACTCAGCCAGCCGCTGAACGCAGCGCTGGTCGAAGAAGACGATTACGCCGATCAGCCGACCGCAACCAAGGCGGCCGCTGTTTCCGAACAGATCGTCGAAAAAATCATCGAACGCGTCATTCGTGGCGACCGTCGTTCCCTGCCGTCACGCCGCAAGGGTTACACCCAGAAGGCCACCGTCGGCGGACACAAGGTCTATCTGCGCACCGGTGAATATGAAGACGGCAAACTTGGCGAAATCTTCATCGACATGCACAAGGAAGGCGCTGCTTTCCGCTCGCTGATGAACAACTTCGCCATCGCGGTTTCCATCGGCCTTCAGTATGGCGTGCCGCTTGAGGAATATGTCGAAGCCTTCACCTTCACCCGTTTCGAGCCGTCGGGCATGGTTTCCGGGAACGACGCCATCAAAATGGCAACCTCGATCCTTGATTACATGTTCCGCGAACTGGCGATTTCCTATCTGGGTCGTAACGACCTCGCCCATGTCCAGCCGTCCGACGTTCTGCCGGACGCCGTTGGCAAGGGTGTGGCCGAGGGCGACCTTGGCGAGGAAGCCAAGGCCGAAGACCGCGCGATCGAAACCATCCGCAAGGTCGCATCCAGCGGCTTCGTCCGTCGCAACCTTTACGTTGTCGATGGCGGTGCGCCGGTTGAAGAACGCGTGATCATGAAGGCAACCGGCACCGATCATGCCCACTCGCATGATCATGGCCACAGCCATCAGGCCGAAACCGCCAGCATCGCAACCACCGCTGCCCCGACCAGCAGCGAAACCGCGATCCTGAACGCCAGCGAAGAAGTCATGTCGGCAACGGATGCCAAACTCGACCGCATCCGCGAAGCCCGCATGAAAGGCTACGAAGGTGACGGATGCCCTGAATGCGGCAACTTCACCCTTGTGCGCAACGGCACCTGCCTTAAATGCGACTCTTGTGGCAGCACGACGGGCTGCTCGTAAGAGCCCCGGCACCACCGCAAAACCGACTTAACAAAAACCGGCCGGGATTGATTTCCCGGCCGGTTTTGTTTTTCCCGTTTGCATAGGAACCTACCGCATCCGCCCCAAAAGGCTCCGCCCAAGCAAAACCGCGACACAGGCAATCCCGGCAATCAGAATGCCGATACTGCCCCAACCAAATTGCTCGGCCATGGATCCCGCAATCGCCGGGCCAACCATCAACCCGATATTATTGCCCTGCATGGCAAAGCCGATGGTCACCGCGACAAGCGCGCTTCGCGGTGCGGATCGCCCGGCGGCATCAAAAACCACAACCGGGATGAACCCGCCGACGAATGAAAAGATCAAGGCCGCAGGGAACGGCACCAGAACCGAAATCCCGTCGATCAGAATACCGGCACTGCAAACCGTCATGACCGCAAATGCCGTCATCAGGATACGCTGCGCCTGATATCCCCGCGCCAGCATCACACCACAAACGATGTTCCCTGCCGCCCCGGCCAAGACAATCACCGCGCCCAGAACACCCGAAAGTTCCGGCCCGATCTGCATGCCTTTGGACAAAAGCATCGGCAAAAATCCGAACACGGCAAAATAGCACGCCGTATAGGCGGCAAAGATACCGCCCAATATCCACGGCGCGCCTGACCGCAATGCCCAGCCAAGGTCATCGCCAATCGCCCGATGATCAAAATCATCCCTCAGATCAGCATCGGGAATGGCGCGCATATATCCGCGCAACAAAACGGCATATCCCGCCAGAAGCACAGCATTGCCAAGCCACAATCCGCGCCACCCGATCAGCCCCAGCACCGGGGCCGCCAGCATGACAAGACAGATGCCAACCGGCATGAAAGTCGCCCAAAGGGCCATGGCTTTTTCGCGCCCGCCATCGCGCGTGGCCGCTGTGATCAATGTCGGCGCGGCAACAATCAGCAACAGAAAACCGATGCCCTCAAGAACCCTTGATGCAAGGATGATATCGAAAACAGGGCTCACCCCGCCAATCGCCGATCCAACCGCCTGCATCAGAAGCCCCGACAACGCCATGCCCTTTGCGCCAAACCGCCCCACCAGCAGGCCAAGCGGTGCCGCCGCCAGTGCGCCGACAAGCGCAAAGGCCGATAACAGCCAGGACGCACTCGCCAGCCCGACGCCAAGGTCATCCTGCAAGGCCGTCATGACAACCGGCACCTTGCCGACCTGGAATGCCGATACGATGCCCGCACCGACAATCACCGGCACAACGAAACGGCCAATTGCCACCGTTTGCTGCCGGTCACCGATCATGTTCATCATGCACTTCGGGCTTTAAGCAAATGCCGCCCTTCGGAAAGCGCAATTGCGGTCCGGGCCACATGCTCCCCCTGGAACCGGGCGCCGTCCAGCTCGTTTTCCGACGGGCTGCGATCCCCGCCCTCTCCATCATCGGCAATGGTCGATGCACCGTATGGCGAACAGCCGGTAACTTCATCCATCCGCCCCTGCCCCTTGAAGGTATAAGGCAGTCCGACAATCACCATGCCGAAATGCAATAACGGGATATGGGTCGATAAAATCGTTGTTTCCTGCCCGCCATGCTGGCTGCCGGTCGATGTAAAGACACTGCCAACCTTGCCGACAAGCTTGTCCTGCGCCCAGATCCCGCCCGCCTGATCAAGGAAGTTTTTCATCTGGCTTGCCATATTGCCAAACCGGGTCGGCGTGCCAAAAATGATCGCGTCATAATCGGCCAGATCGGAAACCGTCGCGACTGGCGCGGCCTGATCCCGTTTGTATCCGGCACTTTCCGCCACGGCATCCGGCACGATTTCGGGCACGCGTTTGATATCCACAATCGCCCCGGTTTTGCGCGCGCCCTCGGCAACCGCATTGGCCATGATTTCCATATGGCCATAGGACGAATAATAAAGCACCAGAACCCTTGTCATGACCGGTCTCTTTCAAATTGTTGCGACAGGGTTCCTTGCATCGCACAGCCATCCGTTCGAAATAAGTGGCAAAAGAACGATCAAAATGTTCTAAAATATCGATCATGCTGGATGGATTGACCCTTGATCAGATGCGCGTTTTGATCGCTGTTGCCGAAACCGGAAGCTTCCGGGCTGCGGCAAAGCGGCTTGGCCGCGTGCAATCTGCAATCAGCCACGCCATCGGCAATCTTGAAACCGAACTGGGGATTTGTCTTTTTGACCGATCCGGGCACCGCCCCACCCTGACCGTCGAAGGCCAGACCCTGCTTGCCGATGCCCGTGCGGTTCTTCTGAAAACCGATGCGCTGCGCGCCCGCGCGCGCGGCATGGAACAGGGTGTGGAACTCGAACTGCGCATCGTGGTCGATACGCTGTTTCCCCTGCCCGAAATCGGTGCGGCCCTTCTGGCGATGCGAAATGCCTTCCCCACCGTTTCGGTCAATCTCTCGGTCCTGCCGCTTGGCGGTCCGGTTTCTGCTCTTGATCAGAAGAAATGCGATCTCGCCATTACGGTCGGCGAGGAATTCCGCAACCCGCATATCGAGGCAGAGGCCGTCGGCACAACCGCGATGATTGCCGTGGTTGCCGCAACACATCCCCTGGCGCATGACATTCGGGGCGACACCCTTCTGCCCCAAACCGCCCTGGCCGAACATCTGCAAATCGTCATCGAAGACCCGACCCCGCTTTCAGACGGAACCGATATCGGCGTTTTATCGCCCGGCACCTGGCGTGTCGGCAGTCTGGATGTCAAACACAGCCTTATTCTGTCCGGGCTTGGCTGGGGCCGCATGCCGTTCTGGCGCATATCGCAGGACCTCGAAGACGGCCGCCTGATCCGCGTGCCCGCCGCCTCCTTCGGAAAGGACGGCGAAACGCTACTGCACTGCTATCTCCTCCATCGCACCGATCAGACAATGGGCCCCGCCGCCCGCCTGCTGCGCCGGGAAATACTCGCACGAACACAATCCAATCTTTGAATTCCTTGGGCTTCCCCCTAATCTGTGCCGATAAATCAGTTATCGCCCCGATTAACGGAGTATCCCGTGTCCGCCGCCATCACGCCACCGATCACTGCCAATACCGCCCTTATCGTCCTTGATGTGCAAAAGGCCATCGACGATCCGAAATGGGCGTCAAAAAACAATCCCGGCTATGTCGATAAAATCGTCGATCTGCTGGCCGCTTTTCGCGCAGCCAGCCTTCCGGTGATCCATATCCGCCATGACGAACTCAATCCCGCCTCGACCTATCATACCGATGGTCCGGGCAATGCGATCAAACCCGAAGTCGCCCCGCTGCCCGGCGAACCGGTGATTGCCAAAAACGTCAATTGCGCCTTTATCGCCACCGATCTTGAAAAATACCTGCACGATCATGGCATTACGCGCCTGATCTTTACCGGTGTCGTGATCCACAATTCGATGGATGCCTCGATCCGGGTCGCGCACTGTCTGGGCTTTGATGTCATCCTGCCGCTCGATGCCACCACCGCGATTGACGTCACCGACGCCAAGGGTATCCGTCACGATGCGCAAACCGTGTTTGACCTGTTTGCTGCGGTTCTGGGATCGGAATATTGCACACTTTCGACAACGGATGATGTGATCGCCGCCCTGCCCCGGTAACGATAATCGGCCCGAAAACCGGGCCCTCTATCCACTTTGCGCAACACCTATCCACTTAGTGTCAGAAAACGACACAACCCTCCCTTTAAGCGTAGCCCTCCCCATACGCCGCCCCTAAAGCTCTTGCAACGGACCGATGCATCGGCACCGGGCAAAAAGGGTATGGGCATGGCAAATAATGAATAAGATCAGAAGCACCTTTAAACCGGAACGATCTGATCGTTCGCACCTCGCCGGGTGCAAATCTGTCGTGAAAAAAGGGCTTTATGCGCTGGCCCTGACCGGCCTGTCACTTCCCTTCGCCAACGGCGCCCTCGCAATTAGCCTGGGTTGCAGTGATTGGAACCTGACAAGCACCAACGATGGCATTGCGGGCACCGGTTCTTATAACGCGTGGGAGGTCGCCAAGGTCACCTTCACACATCAAAGCGGCAATTCGCCAAACAACTATACCTTCACCTATACCGACAACAATAACGCCGCCAATTCACGGGCGGCCACGCCCGGCAGCACCATTATCGGCGACACTGTCACCCTCACCCTGCAAATCCCGGCCGATACGACAGACGGCCAGCTTTTCATAAAGGCCCTTGGCGCGACGTACAACATAACCGCGACCTGCGTTGCCGGATCGGCACCGGTCGCGGCATCAACATCCTTCGCCAGCACCTCGTCCGCCGTTATCAATGCCGTCTCGCGCTCCCAAACCACCGTCATTCAACAGAATATCAGCGCGCGGATTTCCTCGGTGATCAGTACTGCCAACAATACCAATACCGATAACGTGCCCGCCCAAACCGCCTCAATTGTCGAAACCGGCCCCCATCGCACCAGCCCGACCGACACAACGCCCCATGATGATCGCAATACCAACAGCATCACCGACCGCGATGACGCACTGCGCCGCATGGCGATGATGGGAAGCTTCGATAGCTCCACCGGCCTTGGCATGAACATGCTGGGCCTTGGCCCGACAGATCAGGGCGATACCGGCGGTGCCAGCGGCATTGATGGACGTGCGGCCTTCGCCACCACATCCCCCTTTACGGTTTGGGGGCATGGCTCCTTTACCTCGGTCGATAACGACCATGTCAGTGGCACCAGTGACAACCGCTATGACGGCGATGTGTGGGGCTATAATGTCGGGCTGGATTACCGTTTTGCCGATGCCCTGATTGCCGGCCTGTCACTTGGCTATAACGATACCGACCTGACCACATCCTTTAACAATGGCAGCTATCAGGAAACCGGCTGGGTCGCATCGCCCTATGTCATCTACCGCCCGATTGAAAACCTGACCATCTCGGGCGAAGCCGGATATGGCATGGGTGACATTGATGTCACCCGCGACAATGGTGTCGTATCGGGCAATACGGAATCAGACATGTGGTATGCCGCCCTCACCACCTCTTATCGGACCAATCCGATCAAAGCCATGATGGCGGCATCACTGACCCCGTCACTGGCCTTTATCGCCGCGCGCAAGACGGTCGATGCCTATACCGAAAGCGACGGCACCGCCAATGCCACCACCCGATCCAACACCCGACAGATCAAACCAGCCATCGAGGCCGCCTACGATTTCACACCGACCCAAAGCCTGATCATCTCGCCTTTCATTGAAACCGGCCTGATCCATGATTTCACCGATGAAATCAATAATGACAAAACCGCGTTCAATATCGGCGGCGGTGTGCGGTTATCCGATGCCATCACCGGGCTGAATGCCGCCCTTGAAGGCAACTATCTTGCCGGGCGTTCAGATTACACCGAATACACCATCGGCGGCACGGTGACCTATGGCTTTACCCTGACCGGGGACGATGGCCGATCCCTTGGGATCGTCACACCGTTCTTTGCCAGCAACCTCAACGAATATGGCAATCAGCGCATCCGCACCGGACTTGGCTTTGATACCGGTCCGCTTACCAGCGAACTTGCACTCAGCCACATGCTGTCGGTTGCCAACGATGATGATGATACCGACACCAGCAGGCTCGAAATCCGCATGTCGATGCCTTTCTGATTTCTGGCGACCAGCCGCCTGATACAGTCGCAAAACCCCCGGTCACAGGCCGGGGGTTTTGCATTTCACCATACATCCAGCCAGATCAATTATTTACCCGCGGGAACAACTTCGCCAAAGCCGCGTTGTGATCTCTGTTACACACGTCCCGCTTTCGGGACACGAGCAAACGCAAACAAGAATAACAGGAGCCCCCATGCCTATCAGTCGTATCGCAGGAATCGTCATCTGTATCATCGGCATCGCGCTTTTGGTTGTTGGCTTTAACGCGTCTGAAAGTGCGGCCGATCAGTTGTCCGAAACCTTCCTTGGCCGCTATACCGACGAAACCGTCTGGTATCTGATTGGTGGTGCTGCGGCTGCCATTGGTGGCTTTGTCATGATGATGTTTGGCGCCAAGGCCCGCTAATCATCCCGGTCTTCCTGTTGCCATTGTTTCCGCAAATCACCCTTTCGCGTGCAATGGCAACACACTGTTGACGAACGGTGACTGGTCAGGTGGCCCAAACAGGCACATATTCGCAATTCATGTTTTGTGAATGTCGAGGTGCCCCACCATGACCAGTCCCGTTGCCGCCTCTGTTTCCAGCTCCGTTTCTGCCGCCCCGCAGGGCAATCTCGCGCCGATCTTCATCTCGCACGGATCGCCGATGCTGGTTGCGCGCCAAAGCACCCCGGCCTTTGATTTCTTTGCCCGCGATCTTGGTGATCTGTTCGATGGCGCACGCGCCATTCTGATCGTCTCGGCCCATTGGCAGACCGCGACACCGACCATCTCGACCGCGCCCCGCCCGGAAACCATCCACGATTTTTACGGCTTCCCCAAACCGCTTTATGATCTGCATTACGATGTGGCGGGCGATCCCGCACTGGCATCCGAAATCGCCGGTCTGATCGCGGCAGAAACCGATGCCGCACGCGGTCTTGATCACGGCGCATGGATGCCGTTGATCATTGCGCGCCCCGGCGGCGATATCCCGGTGTTTCAGCTCTCCATGCTGGGCCATGGCAGCCCGGCGGATCATTATGAACTGGGTAAAAAGCTGCGCGGTTTGCGTGATCTGGGTGTTCTGGTGATTGGCAGCGGGGCGATGACCCATAATCTGCGCGCCCTTGACCGTAACGAGGGCCCGATTGATCCATGGGCGCAGGAATTTACCAACTGGATGCTTGGCAAACTGGGCAGTCACGATATCGAAGCCCTGCTCGATTACCGCGCACAGGCCCCGCACGCTGCCATGGCGCACCCCGAAGACGATCACCTGATGCCGTTTTATGTTGCCCTTGGGGCTGCGGTGGGGGCGGCGGGTGATGACTTCGTGCCCGAAACTCTGCATGACAGTTTTGAATTCGGCAACCTTGCCATGACGGCCCTGCGCTTTTACGATCCCCAAAGCGCCATTGCGGCGGCCTGATCACACCGATCATTCTGGCCGCCCGAAACAAAGCGGGATGCCATGCTTACGCAAGACCAGACCACGCTTGAAATCAGCACCACCGGACAGGGCCTTGTTGAAATCACCGATCAGGTCCAGTCATGGACCCTTCAAACCGGCATCAAAACCGGTCAGGTGACAATCTATTGCCGCCATACCTCGGCCAGCCTGACGATACAGGAAAATGCCGATCCCGATGTGGTTCTGGATCTTGAAACCTTCTTTGCAAGACTGGTCGAAGAAAACCCGAGCCTCTATCGCCACACCGCCGAAGGCCCCGACGATATGCCCGCCCACATCCGGGCTGCGCTGACCGATGTGTCACTCACCATCCCGGTCACAAACGGTCGGGCGGTTCTCGGCACCTGGCAGGGCATCTATCTGTTTGAACACCGCCACGCCCCGCACCGCCGCCAGATCATCCTGCATCTGCTCGGGGAATAATTTGGGAATAAGCCCGGCTTGCCGCCTTACGCCGCCATTTCCGGCCGACGCATCCAGATGCCGCGCACCTGGACCTCAAGCATCTCGCGAAGGGTTGCGCACATATCCTCGCAATCGAAATTCTGCGCGCTGACATGCTCGTGCACGGTAAACAGGAACAGCGCCATCATGGTTTTGTAAATCTGGTCGGGATCAAGGTTCGGATTGATTTCACCGTCAAGCTGCGCGTCCTCGACAAGGGCGCGGATCGCGGCAATCAACCCACTAGTGCGCATCAGATCATGCACCGCCCCCTTGCGCGGGGAAAACACCATCTGCTGCAAAAGAACCTGCCACATGCCGGGTCTTAGCGCGATCTGGGCAAAGCGGTGCGCTGCGATATGCATCAGCTTGTCCACAAAACACCATTCCGGGTCCATGGTATGAAGCGCCTGCGCGATCGTTGCCGCCATCTGCTCGCCCACACAGCTGATCAGCAATTGTTCCTTGGTCTCGAAATGGCTGAAAATCGTGCCCTCGGCCACACCGGCCCGCTCGGCAATCATCCGGGTCGATGTCTTGTCAAACCCGGTCTCGCAAAAGCATTGCCGCGCGGCTTCAAGGATGTTTTCGCGCGTCTGTTCGCGCTTGGCCGCCCGACTGTTCACACCGGTCTGCATAAGACATCCCTTATTTAATTGAGCACACTCACTGAGTAAACTCAATTAACCCTGATACCAACTGCTGTCAATTGCCTGCTGTGCAGACTGCTGCCCTAACGCGCCTCTGCCGCGCGGAGCCTGCGGCTGTTCCGAAGCCCCAGATAGCTATGTATCGCCAGTGTCGCGATCACGATTGATCCACAAATCAATGTCGTGCTGCTTGGCACCTCGTCAACCACCAGCCACACCAGAAGCGATCCGAAAATCGCCTCGTTCAGCATGATCAGGCCCGCCTCGGCCGCCGGAATTTTCTTGGCCCCGGCAGTAATGAACAGAAACGACAGCGGCAACACCACACAGCCCAGCAGGATCAGCCACACCGGATCAAGCGGCTGAAGGGCCATCGGGCTGGCACTTGGCACCATGATCAGCGTCGCCAGAAACGCACCGACCATCATCGCGCGCACCGCATCAATATGAATGCGCGTGCCGACCACGTTGAAATAACACGCCATGCAGATCGCCGTGCCAAGGGCAAGGATATCACCAAGCGTATTGGCCCCGCCAAACCCGGCCCCGACAATCGCCGCAAGCGAGACAAACACCACAAGTGATGCAATCCATGTCCGGGCTGCCAGAACGCGCTTGAACACAAACACCGCAATCAGGGCCGATAACAACGGGGTGGCGGCAATGATCACCAATGTATTGGCCGCATCGGTATTGCGGATCGACAGGATGAAACACGCACTTGTGCCGCCATAAAACAGCCCGGCCAGCATTTCATCGCGGGTCGGCATCATGGCATGGCGCAATGACTGACGGCGACGCACCCCGCGCCAGAATGCGATCAGGGCAAGTGTGGACC
The DNA here is from genome assembly GCF_001613805.1 of Thalassospira lucentensis. GTDB lineage: Bacteria > Pseudomonadota > Alphaproteobacteria > Rhodospirillales > Thalassospiraceae > Thalassospira > Thalassospira lucentensis_A. The sequence goes on along the minus strand of NZ_LPVY01000012.1, from coordinate 94,519 downwards.
CAAGGATCAGCAACCGCCAGAACGCGGTCGTCATATCATCGGCCTTGACCAGCCTGACCAGAAGCGCATCGGGACTGATGATCAGAACCCCGATCAGCACAAGCCACGCACCGTGCAAATCGGCAATTTTAAACCGTCCTGATCCCATTTCGTCCGCGTCCCCTGATTATTTTATGCCACCCGTTTCGGGCTTGGCTTTCTTGTGCGACGGATTGCGATCCATGACAAATCCAAATTTCTCATCAATCGATCAGCGTTGCTTATGAAAGGCGGCCACCCCGGCACGTCGGGCCACGCCATTTCACACAAAAGAAATGGTTTTGTTTGCGCGCCAACGCCGATAAGTTGGAACCGTTTTCGCCACACCAAATCACGAGGATCAAATCCATGGCCGGAAAAATCGACGCCCGCCTTGCCGAACTCGGCATCACCCTGCCCCAGGCAAACGCCCCGGTTGCCAATTACGTGCCCTATGTCCGTTCCGGCAATCTTGTGCATGTCTCGGGTCAGATCACCATGGAAAACGGCGAACTGAAATTCATCGGCAAACTTGGCCGCGATTATCAGGTCGAAGACGGCCAGAAAGCCGCCCGGCTTTGCGCCCTCAACCTGATCGCACAGGTCCGGGCCGCGATTGGCGATCTTGATAACGTCAAACGCGTCGTCAAACTGAACGCGTTTGTCAATTCCGACCCCGCCTTCACCGATCAGCCCAAGGTCGTCAACGGCGCATCCGACACCATGGTCGAAGTTTTCGGCGATGCCGGCAAACATGCCCGCTCTGCGGTTGGTGTCGCGTCCCTGCCGCTCGGCGTTGCAGTCGAAATCGACGGCATCTTCGAAGTCGCATAACGACCCGATCCATCCGCCAAACCACAATCGTCATTCCCGCGAAAGCGGGAATCCAGTCAGTTGTGCCACAACCTCAAACCCCGCGACAGAACCCGCAGCCCCATGAACTCCCGCCTGCGCGGGAGTGACGAACGGATGGAAAGCGCCCTGCCCAAAACCGTCATTCCCGCGAAAGCGGGAATCCATATCCCATGCTGCTTTGTGGATCGTGGCTTCGGACCAAAATTAAGCCGGGCACATGCCCGGCTTTTTCGTTACTCGACAGTTTTTGCCAACTGTTCAATCACGGCTCCCCAGCCATCAAAGAATCCCATTTCCTGATGTTTCAGGGAATCTTCGGTATTTCGGTGCAGCACATGCGCCCGGTACCGTGTTCCGTTGCCTTCTGGCGTGAAGGTGATGATCGCGGTCAATGCCAGCCACGGCTCGATGGGGCGCCATCCCTCGCGCAGGACCGTCGTCCAGACAAGCCGGCTTTCGGGAACCGCTTCCAGAAAACAGCCTTCGACATGGGGCTGAAAATCTTCGTCCCCCTGGCGCATCTGCGTCTCGAACCCGCCCCCGGCCCGCAGGTTCAGCTTGATCACCCTGCATTCCATCGGGGCCGGTATCCACCATTTTTCAAGATGCTCCGGCGTGCTCCATGCTTTCCAGACGGCTGCTGGCGATGCCTTGATGAAACGCTCGACCGTCAGTTCGGACTGATTAACTGCCATCTTCGGATCTCCCGATCATTTGGATTTCGACATAATCGGCAAGGCGATCGGCCTGCGCCTGCCAATGTCTCCGCTGTTCTGAAAGCCATGCTTCGGCCGCGGCCAGTCTCTCGGCATTGATCCGGCACGTGCGCACACGCCCGACTTTTTCCGAACGGATCAGGCCATCACTTTCCAGAACATGCAGATGCTTCATGAAAGACGGCAAACCCATGTCAAAGGGTTCCGCCAGTTCCTTGACCGATGCCGGTCCTTGCGTCAGTCGGCTCAGCACCGCCCTGCGTGTCGGATCGGCAAGCGCATGAAAGGCCGCATCAAGGGATGATTGATAGTTTTCCATTTGGCGAACCATAACCAACAGTTCTCCTTTTGGCAAACTATTTTTCCCTAAAAATTCCCACTTGACCTTACCCTTACTTGAGGTTCTATGAACGAACGCATCACGAATTCAGGAGAATGGCGATGCGTGTTTTTATTCTGGGTGGAAGCGGCCTGATCGGGGCGGCAATCGTGCGCAATCTGGTTTCGGCCGGGCATCATGTTTTTGCGCTGGCACGAAGCGAAAACAGTGTCGCCAATCTTGCCGTCATGGGCGCATGGCCGATCCGGGGCGATATCCACAATCCCGGCCCATGGTGCGATAAACTGCCCGTCGTCGATGCCGTCATTCATGCCGCATGTGATTTTTCGGCTGATATGGGCGGGGTTGATGCCGGGATGCTGATCGAACTGCTCCGTACCCTGCATCGCCAGTCCGGGCCAAAGGCCCCCGCCCTGCCACGCTTCATCTATACCGGCGGAAGCTGGCTTTACCCGTCAAGCAAATCGGGTGATCACATCCATGATGAAACCGCGCCCTTTGCCCCGCAGCCGGGCTTTGAATGGATGATCGCGGGGCTCACCAAAATCCTGTCCGATCCGGCCCTGCATGGCATGGTGATCCATCCGGCCACGGTTTACCGCACCGATCCGCCGTCTCGAACACGCCCGCCCCTGCCGGGCGGGGCGCTTCATGACATGGCACGCGTGGCGCGCGATGAAAACCGCGTCCGGATTGTCGGCGATGGTTCGGTCATCTGGCCGCTGATCCATGCCGATGATCTTGCCGAACTGTACCGGCTGGTGCTTGAAAACGGCGAACGCGGCCAAAGCTATATCGGGGTTGGCATCGAAGGCATCGCAACCGGCGATCTTGCCCGCCAGATCGCGCGGACCTTTGGCCGGACTGATTGTGGGGTCGTGCATATCAGCCCCGATGACATCGCCCGCGAATATGGCGAATGGGCGCGGGGTCTGGCGCATAGCCACCGCATGACCAGTCAAAAGGCGATCCGCGAACTCGGCTGGCAACCTCGCCACAACGATATCACGCGCGATCTTCAAAGCTGTGTCGAGGTAACGGCACCCCTGCCCGTCGCCTCATGATGTGCAATCCTAATGCTTGCCGCCCACCGCATTAAGCCCGATCACACCAGCAATGATCATCAAAAGGAATACCGCCTTGAACGCGCTCATCGGTTCCTTGAAAAACATCACGCCAATCACCGCGACCGCCGCCGTGCCAAGGCCCGACCACACCGCATAGGCGGTGCTGACCGGCAGGGTGCGAAGGGTGAGCGAAAGCACCCAGAAACTGACGCCATAAAGCGACAGGGTCAGAACCGCAAACCGCCAGTCGGTAAACCCGTTCGACAGTTTAAGCGACACCGTCCCGACCACTTCAAGGCAGATCGCACCCAACAGATAAACCCATGCCAGCATAACCAACCCTTTCACGGTCAAAGATTTTGTGCGCCCAAAATGGCCAAAACCGCCGTGCGGGGCAAGCCATCCGTCGCGATAATTTTCGTCCTGCCCCGATCTGCATCAAACCACCCGCCAAAGCCATTGCGTATAATCTCACCTCAAGGCACATTGCGGGCGCATTGCAGCCCGTACACCAACATGCGACACTGCGCCCGGATTTGAAGCCCGAATAAAACAGGGATAAAGACATGATCGAAACCGATATTCTGATTGCAGGCGGCGGCATCGCCGGCATGAGTGCGGCGGCCCGCTTTGCCGCCGACGGGCACAGGATCATGATCGTAGATCCCGCCCCCGCCGACATTGGCGAAGGAACCGATCTGCGCACCACCGCCTTCCTGCAACCGGGCATCGAAACCCTGAAAAAGGCCGGTGTCTGGGACGCGATCAAACCGACGGGTGCCGAACTTCGCGTCATGCGCATCGTCGATGCCGGGGGCAATGAAATGACCCCGCGCGAAACCGCCGATTTTGACGGGGCCGAAACCAATCAGGGCTTCTTTGGCTGGAACGTCTCGAACAAGGCCGCGCGTGTTTCGCTGATGGCGAAACTTGAAACGCTGCCCAATGTCGATTTCCGCTTTTCCACCACCGTCACCGGCTTTATGGGCACTGCCCGCTATGGCGAGGCAACATTATCCGGCGGCGAAACCGTGCGTGCCAAGCTGGTCGTGGCGGCGGATGGCCGCAATTCATCGCTTCGCGAGTTTGCCGGAATCAAGCATCGCCGCTGGGCCTATGATCAAAGTGCGCTGGTCTTTGTCGTCACCCACGACAAACCGCATGACAATATCTCGACCGAAATCCACCGCACCGGCGGGCCGCTGACCTTGGTTCCCATGCCTGATCTTGATGGCAAGCCCTGCTCATCCGTCGTCTGGATGACCCCCGCCGACCGCGCCCGACAGCTTTACAACATGGATGACGCCACCCTTTCGGCTGAAATCACCCACGACACCATGTCGATGTTCGGCCCGCTTACGGTCGCAAGCCCGCGCGCGATCTGGCCGATGATCTCACAGGTCCCGTCACGCCTGATTTCGGCCCGTTTGGCCCTGGTGGCCGAAGCCGCCCACGTCGTCCCGCCGATTGGCGCACAGGGGCTTAACATGAGCCTCCATGACATCGAAACCCTGGCCGACCTGATGGCAAAGGCCAAGCTCAAGGGCGACGATATCGGCGCGACCACGTTGCTCAAATCCTACGAACGCAAACAGCTTCCCAAAACGCTCGCACGGGTTGGCGGGATTGATCTGCTCAACCGCGCATCCATGTTCGAACCCAGAACGCTGCGCGACCTGCGCTATGCGGGCCTCACCGCCATCAACCGCATCGGCCCGCTTCGCAAACTGGCCATCAAGGTCGGGGTGGGGAAATAACTTAGCCCCACCCGGTTCAAGCATTCAAACAATCAGCTTCCCATCCGGTCCGAAAAACGGATGCGGTCCGTCATACCGGTCAAGATAGGCCAGATGCGTCATAAGGCTGTGCTGCGCAGCATCCCACACATGCAGATGCATCGCGGGCGGCTCCATGACAAAGGCCGACGGTCCATCGGCGCGTAAATCAAACGCCACCTGATGGGCAACCGACGGCCCGATCATCAGGGGCACCCCGGCCCAGATCGTATGGATCGGGCGGTGCACATGCCCACAGAAAATTGCCTTGATCCGGTCGCGATGCACCGAAACGATTGCGGCGAGTTCTTCCGCCCCTTCGCCCAGATTTTGCGCGTCCATATGGGCAATACCGGTCCGGATCGGCGGATGATGCATGAAAATCGCGCAATCGCCCCCCGTCCCGTCCAGAAGCACATCGCGCAGCCAGTCAAGCTGCGCTGCCTCTAGAACACCACCCGGCCTGCCCTCGTCAAGCGTATCAAGCGCGATCAAGCGCAACGGAAAATCATCGACAACATAATTGACGAATGCCGTCGTCCCTTTGACCGGGGTTGCATCGGGGAAAGCCGCACGAAGCGGACCACGCCGATCATGGTTCCCCGGCACCATGAAATAGGGGATCGTCAGTTTGGTCAGCATTTCGGCGACCAGCGCATACTCGTCCGGCGCACCAAGGTCGCCAATATCGCCGGTAAACAGCACCACATCCGGGCGCGGCACCATTGCCATCACATGGGCAACCGCCTTTTCAAGCGCGCCTGCGGTATCCACCTTGCGATAGGCAAGCCTGCGGCCCGCCCCGATATGCAGGTCGGTCAATTGTGCAATCAGCATTTTCTTTGATTTCTTTCTTTTGTTTTATGACTGGGCCGCAACAGCGGGAAAAACCGTCAGCCGGTCGGCATTGACCCGGCAATGCACATCGGCCCCGGCTTCAATCACGTCATCAGCATGGGTATCCATCGTGATCGCCTGCTGGCCGATCCCCGACACGGTCAGACGCAACCGTTCGCCCAGATACGATACCGCCTCGACCCGGCCGGTAAAATGCGCCTCGCTCAGGTCACAGGGCGAAAGCCCGTCCGCCCGGAAATAAAGCTCCACCGGGCCCTGATCGATAATCGCCCCGTGGCGCGGATCAAACGCATCGACCGCATCAAAAACATGGGCACCAATATGCAATCGCCCGTCGCGCATCTGCCCTGTCATCCGGTTGGCCGCGCCGACGAAATCGGCAACAAACGGGTTTTGCGGCTTGCGGTAAATCTCGCGCGGGGTGCCGATCTGGGCGATCTCGCCCTTTTGCATCACCACAATCCGATCCCCCAGCGCCATGGCTTCTTCCTGATCATGGGTGACGTAAACCGCGGTAATGCCAAGCTTGCGCAGAAGCGCATTGATCTCGGTCCGCAACCTTACGCGCAGTTTCGCATCCAGTGCGGTCAATGGCTCGTCGAGCAACAGGACGCGCGGCTGCACCGCAATCGCGCGCGCCAATGCCACCCGCTGGCGCTGCCCGCCCGAAAGCTGATCAATCCGCCGATCCGCCAGCATGTCGATATGCATCATTTCCAGCATCGCATCGACGCGTGCATCACGCTCCGCGCTGGGTACCCCATGCACCTTAAGCCCATAGGCGACGTTTTCCGCCACCGTCATATTGGGAAACAGCGCATAGGACTGAAACACCATGCCGACCCGGCGTTTTTCAATCGACTGGCGGGTGACATCATCCCCGTCAAAGCTGATCACACCGCCCGCATCGGGGAATTCAAGCCCGGCAATCATGCGCAAAATCGTCGTCTTGCCGCATCCCGACGGGCCCAGCAAAACAATCGTTTCCCCGCCCTCGATGGTCAGGTCAAAGGGCGCCAGGGCGCGCGTACCATCGGCAAAGGTTTTCGCACAATTGCGAAGTCTGATCTGCGTACTCATAACGTATCCTCCGCCGTATCGATGCGTCTGGATGCGCGCTTGCCCCGGTCGGCAAGTGCCTGCATCGCAATCAGCAACGGCATGATCAAAACAAAGAAAATCAGGGTATAGGCACTGCCGATCTCAAGGCGCATCGATGCATAGGCATCGGCAAGTCCGACCGGCAATGTCTTGGTAAGCGGCGTATGCAGCATCCAGGTCAGGTTGAATTCCCCGATGGATAACGTCACCACCATAAGCGCCCCTGCCAGAATACCCGGCTTGGCATTGGGCACGATGACACCAAAGAACCGCCGCCAGAACCCTGCACCAAGGCTTGCCGCCCCTTCTTCCAGCATCTTCATATCCATCGCCGCCATAACAGCCGCGACGGAGCGCACCATGAATGGCAGGGTGAACAAAACATGCCCGGTCAGGATGAAAAGCCAGCTTGATCTGTATCCACTCACCCCGCCATAGGTAATCAGCAACGCCAGCGCCAATGCCAACCCCGGAATGGCCACGGGCAGCGTCAGCAATTCCTCAAACAGCCGCATCATCCGGCTGGGCCGTCGCACCAGCACATAGGCCAGCGGCACACCGGCGACCAGTGTCACCACAAGACACGCCATCGCAATGCCAAGCGACAGCAGGATGCTTTGCGCATAAAGGTCCCAGACCTCAAACACCCAGCGCAGGGTCAGCCCCGACGATAGCCCCTTGAACACATTGACCGTCACCCCGGCCAGGGCCGACATTACCACCGGCACCACGATAAACAGGCACAACACAATCGTCAGGCCAAGCTGGCTGTAAAATTTCCAGTCACGCCGCATGATCACGCTCCCCCACCGGTGCCCGATGTCGCACCATTGCCAACGAAAACGCGCACCGCTGCCAGAACCGCCCATGTCATCGCGCCCAACGCGATGCTAAGAGCTGCGGCCACCGCGATATTGGCGTTTCGGGTAAATTCGGTATAGATCACCATCGGCAGCACATCGATATCGGTCGCCAGCGTAAAGGCCGTGCCAAACGCCCCCATCGCGGTCGCAAAACAGATCGCACCCGACGACACAAGACCGGGCATAAGACCGGGCAGGATCACATCCTTCACCACCCGCCATGTCGGCGCGCCCAGCGACCGGGCCGCTTCTTCAAGCTGCGGATCAAGCTTCTCGGCCGATGCCATGACGGCCAAAATCACCCGCGGGATCGAAAAATAAAGATAGCCGACAAACAACCCGGTGATCTCATAGGCAAAAACGATCTTCTCGCCCCAAAGCGCATCACTGATTGACCCGATCACGCCCTGCCGTCCCGCCAGCATGATCACCATGAAGCCAACCACCGTGCCCGGAAACGAGAGCGGCAGGGTCAAAAGGGCCGTAATCACATTGCGCCCGGCAAACCGGTTACGCACCAGAAACAGCCCGCAAATCCCGCACAGCACAAGGGCCGTCACCGTAACGCCCGCCGACATCACAAGAGTCTGGATCAGGCTTGCCAGATACCGATCATTTGTCAGGATCACGAAATAGGTCGCAAGCCCGTCGGGGCCATCGGCCACCCGCATCGCCACCAGCGCCATCGGAATGATGAAAAACGCCGCGACAATGATCAGGCCGGGCAACATCAACAATGCCAGAATGGCCGGGCTTCCCGCCCCCGGCGTTGCCCGCCCGAACAAAGAGGATGGCAAAGCCCATGGGAAAGAAGGGCGCGAACGCCCCTCTTTGATATGTTCAACCGACGACACTTACCGCACCTCGGACAGATAACGCTCGCCAAAACCGGCCTGAACTTCGGCCATCTTGGCGTAATCGACCGGCTGGGAACGCTCATATTCCGCTGCCGGAAGGAACTTTTCGGATGCTTCCGGCGACATCGCCGATGCAATCACCGGGCGCAGGAACGCATTGGCCCAATGGGCCTGCCCCGCGTCCGACATCACATAATCCAGAACCTTCTTGCCATTGTCCGCATGCGGCCCGTTTTTAACCAGGCTCATGACATAGGGAACCGCAACCGTACCCTCGGTCGGGATGACAAAGGCCACACTCGCCTCGTCCTTGTATTTCGCACGATACGCATTGAAATCATAATCGATCAGGATCGGAATTTCGCCCGACAGAACCCGCGCATAGGCGGTCTGTTTCGGCACGATCGGATCGTTTTCCTTCAGCTTCTTGAAAAACTCGATCCCCGGCGTGAAATCGTCAAGCGACCCGCCCATCGCCCGGTTGATCGCAACCGCCCCGGCATAACCGACAAACGCGCTTGACGGGTCAAGATAGCCGACCATGCCCTTGTATTCCGGCTTCAGAAGGTCCGACCAGCTTTGCGGAACCGGCGCACCGCCAAGGGCTTCGGTATTCACGAAAAGCCCAATCGTGCCGGAATGAATGGCAAACCACGCGCCTTCCGGGTCTTTCAGGCCGTCCGGGATCTTGTCGAAATTGGCCGGTTTGTAATCGGCAACAACGCCTTCCTCTTTGGCCTTGATGCCAAACGAAACCCCGTAATAGGCAACATCGGCAACCGGATTATCCTTTTCCGCCAGAAGCTGCGACAAAGTCTGACCGGAATTCTTGTTGTCCTGCGGCACATCGATCTTAAGGTCGTGCGCAATGTTTTTAAGCTGCCCGCCCCAATCGGCCCATTCCGGCGGACAGTTATAGCAAATCGCAACATCTTCGGCGAAGGCGGGCTGCGCAGCCGCAACAGCAAACGCCGCACCCATGACAAGTTGTTTGAAACGCACTTTTGATCTTCCTATACTCGGGTTGATGAACGGCGTCGGGATGATCCACGGATTGATCCAATGGATTCCCCGTCGCTTAGATGATGAGGCAGCAACAAACTCTGCGGGTTTGTCTGCCCCTTGATCAGGCCGCGCAGGAATGCAAGCGCCTGCCGGCCCATCTCCTGGGTGGGTTGAACTGCCGAACACAGCTTTGGCGTGATCAGCCCACCCACCGAAATTCCGTCAATACCGCCAACCGAAACATCACCGGGGACGGATAACCCATGCGTGCGGCACGCGCTGATCGCGGCAATCGCCAGCATGTCGGTCGAACAGACAATCCCCGTGACCGCATCCGGCCCCAACAGCAAATCGCGTAATGGCTCCACCAGATCGGTCTCGCCAAACCGCACCTGCACCAGATGCTTTTTCTCAATCCCGGCCTGATCCAGCGCCCGGCAAAATCCGTCATAACGCTGGCGCGACCGGTCCGAACTTTCAAACTGGCCCGCCACCATCACAAGCGACCGGTGCCCCTTGGCAATCATCGCATTGGTGATGTCAAAGGCGGACTTGGCGTTATCAACACTGATCGCGGCAATGTCGGCGCGTTCGGGCTGGTTAAACAGCAACACGAACGGAATTTTCTCGGCCAGCAGCAAATCCACCACCGGATTGTTGTCCGCATTGGCAAGGGTTAAGATCAACCCATCGACGCGATTGTTCAAAAGCGCTGAAACCGCCCCCATCTCGCGCTCGGGATCATAGTTCGAGGATGTCAGAAGAACCGTAAGCCCTTCTTGATTGGCTTCCTGCTCGATCCCTTGCACCGATGTCGCAAAAACCGGGTTGGCAAGGGTCGGCACCAGAACGCCCACCGTGCGGGTATGGGTCATCTTCAACCGGCGGCCATTGATGTTGGGCCGGTAATTCAGATACCGCATCGCTGCGGTCACGATGGCAGCCGTCTCCGCCGGAACCTCGCCGGGGTAATTGATCACGCGCGATACCGTCGCGATGGATAGACCGGACTTGCGCGCCACATCGCGCATGGTGGGTTTTGACGACATACCAGAACTCCTGCAACGCCCCCACCATACGGAAATTACAAGTCAGTCTGATAACGCATTTGTTTCCGTTTTATGAATGTTTGAAACGTTTACATTGGCGGAAAACTGCCACTTCTCATATCGACCGATTGCGCCGGATTTTCCCGTATCGGCTTGCCGTTAACGGGGCTTCCACGCCACGTCCTCCCCGCTTTGCCTTCCCCTTGCCCGGTTTTCCGGTGTAACCTCGGCCAAGACAATTCCGATGATCAGGAGCCCCCGGATGCGCTTTCCCTTTCTTGCCCCCGCAACTGCCCTTGTCCTTGCCTTTGCCGTTTCGGGCTGCACGGGGAAAACCGGGGAATATGCCGGGCGCGGTGCCGGGGTCGGCGCAATTTCGGGCGCGGTCGGCGGCTTTGTGACCGCCGCGATCTTTGGCGGCAACCCGGTCGAGGCCGCGGCACGGTCCACCGTTTACGGGGTGGCTGCCGGGGCAACCGCCGGGGCAATTTCGGGGGCCTCGGCCGATGCGCAACAGGAAGAAACCTTCAGGGCCGCCCAGCAGGAAAAGCAGGATCGCATCCGCGCCAAAATCGGCAATGATGCCTTTGCCGGATTGACGGCCCTTGCCAAATGCGATCACGCAACCGCCCTGTCAAACGCCGCCACCGCGCGTAAATCCGCCACCCCGGATTACGCGCTTGCCGGTCTGTGGCTCGAAGCCATCACCTATTCCGATCAGGCACGGGAAGACACCGCACGCGGCCTTTACCCCGACATCATCGCCGCCGATCCCAAAATCGATGACACCACTGGTGCCGAGGCCCGGCGTCGCGAACTCGTCGAAGGGCTCACCCGCATTCGCGGTGAATATGACCTGCCAACCGTCTGCGCCTGATCATCGCTTCCGGCCAGTAGCGCAACGGTTCAGGAGATCATCCGGTCGAGCATCGCCCGGCAATCGCAAAGCGCGCCAGTATCCTGTCGGCTTTTGGCCATTGCCATCGCCCCGGAATAGGATGCGATGACAAACCCGGCAAGCCGCCCTGCTTCCGCCGCCTCATCCACAGCACCATCGCGCATCAGGGCCTTCGCAATCCCATCTTGCCAGCGATCAAAAACCGCCGCACAGGCCACCTGAAAATCCCGATCCCCGCCCGAAAGCTCGTGCGCAAGATTGTTAAGCGGGCAACCGGTGACATTGCCCCTGGCTGACAGTTCATCAATGATCGCCGTCATCACCCCAAGGATACCTTCCTTGGTGGTGTCGGCCTGCTGCACCGGTGCGATCCAGCTTTGCATCACCGCATCGGCAACCCGTTCCTTCAGAACCGCAAGGCCAAGCTGCTTTTTGCTGGGAAAATGATGCGCGAATGCCCCGCCGCTCACCCCGGCCAGATCGCGGATGTCGTTCATCGCGGTCGCGTGATAGCCCCGCGTGACAAACGCCTCAAACGCCGCATCCAGAATGCGGTTGCGCATGCCTTCCGGGTCATTGCTGCGTGAACGCACCGGGCTTGCTGGTGATCTCTTGGGCGCGCTCATCGGTGATCTCCTGACAGATTTGGGCATATCCTTCCGCCTTCCTATCCTATCGCAGCTTGACAAAACAGGACAAACATCCTGTTAATCAAAACAGGTCATTTATCCTGTTTTGTAATCAAGGTTCCAAACCATGCATACCAGCATCATCGAACTGCGCCGTTACCGCCTGAAACCCGGCACGCGGCAGGCCCTGATCGATTTGTTTGATCGTGAATTCATCGAAAGCCAGGAAGCCTGCGGCATGTCCGTCATCGGTCAGTTCCGCGATCTTGATGACGCCAACAGCTTCGCCTGGCTGCGCGGCTTTGCCGATATGGATGGCCGCGCCAAGGCCCTTGGCACATTTTATTCCGGCCCTGTCTGGGCGCAGCATTGTGACGCGGCCAATGGCACCATGGTCAATTCCGATAATGTCCTGCTTTTGCGCCCGGCCAATGCCACCACCGGCTTTGCCACCCCCGCACAGCCCCGCCCGGCAATAATCGAAAGCATCCCGGCAACCGGCTTTGTCGAGGCCAGCATCTGCGCACTCGCCCCCGGCCGGGCTTCCGAATTCGCCGCTTTCTTTGCTGAAAAACTACGCCCTGTCTTGCGCGATTGCGGGGCGGATATTCTGGCCGAACTGATCAGCGAAACCGCACCCAACAGCTTCCCCCGCCTGCCGGTCCGCGAAGGCGAAACCGTCTTTGTCTGGCTGGCCCGCTTTGACAGCCCATCGGGTTACGCCACCTTCTCCGATCAGCTTGCCAGCCACCCGGACTGGCAAAATCATCTGGCATCCGAACTTGATCAATGGCTATGGCGTCCGCGCGAAATCCTGCGCCTTGCGCCAACCGCGCGCTCACACCTGCGATAGGGATTGCCCCTATCCGCCCATCACCCGCGCCGGGTTGCCAACAACCGTTGTGCCCGGCGCGACATTCTTGGTCACCACCGCACCCGCGCCGACTATCGCATCATCGCCGATGCTGACCCCGGCCAGGATGATGGCCCCGCCCCCGATCCAGACATTCCGGCCAATCGTCACCGGCAGGGCAATTTCAAGATGCAGCTTTCGAAGTTCCGGGTCCTTGTGATGCTGCGCGCAGTAAATCTGCACATTCGGGCCCAGCATTGAATGATCACCGATGATCACCGAAGCCGTATCAAGGATCGTACAGCCGACATTGATGAACACATCGCGCCCAAGGTGGATATTGACCCCATAGGCACAATGAAACCGCGTTTCGATCCGCACGTCTTCGGCACATTGCGCAAACAGCGCACGCAGCTTTGGCGCGATATTGCCGCGATCAGACGGCGGCAGGATGCTGTGTTCATGCACCGCCTCATGGGCACGTGCGCGCATGGCGTCCAGTTCCGGGTCAAGGCAGCTATACCACTGCCCTGCCTTCATTTTTTCAAGCTCGCTTTGGGGCATCTCGATCCGGGGCGTTGTTGATGATGGCGGGGCTCAGACTACGCCTGCGCCTTACCTCGCGCAAACAAAGAAAACCCGCAAAAAAGAAACCCGCCCAAAAAGAAACCCGCATGTGTGGGGGCACATGCGGGTCAGGTCGGCAGATCACCATGGATCGTCACAGATCATCTGATCAGGGGGGAGACGGGAAACCTGCCAATCAGTTTTTCAGGGAGGAGGCAAAAAATCGTTACTTCACCACAAGCCTGTAATTCGGCGTGGTATTAAGCGGGCAGCTATAAAGATACTCACCGGGCTCAAGCGTCACCGCATAATCCTTGGTCTTGCCCTGCAAAAGGCCACCGCCCGATACCGAAATCTTCTGGCTCAGGATCTTGTCGGTCCAGTCATAATCCTTGTCGCGCAGCCAGAAACCGACCTCATAGGGCACACCATCATTGGCCACCCGGAAAATGTAATCACCGGGGGCCAGCGTCATCTCGCCGGCCTTTTCCACGCGCTGATCACCGCTTTCCTTGTTGATCGCGACGCAATCGGCTTTCTTGGTGCTGGTGTAATGATGGTTGGTGCCCTCGGGCTCCAGAAACTGGCAGGGCACCTGCGTGATTTCGATAACCTGCGGGGCGGCCTGCGACGGGGCGGCAAACCCCGCCAGCACCACCATCGCAATCCCGCCACCCATAACAACCGATTTCAACATCTGCTTCTCTCCGGATTGATCTTTCCATCCGGTGTAAACGGCTTTGACGATAATCGGAAATCAAGCCCCGATCACAGCTTGGCGAGCAGCGCGAGAGGAACCCTCCGGCCCCGCCAAACCACACACTCCCGTCATTCCCGCGCACGCGGGAATCCAGTCCTTCGTGCCACATCCTCAAACCCCGCCACCGAGCCCGCAGCCCCATGGACTCCCGCCTCTGCGGGAGTGACGAACGGATGGAAAAGCCATACCAAAAAAACCGTCATTCCCGCGAAGGCGGGAATCCAGTCCTTCGTGCCGCACCCTCAAACCCATCACCGAGCCCGCAGCCCCATGGACTCCCGCCTCCGCGGGAGTGACGAACGGGTGGAAAAGCCATACCCAAAAAACCGTCATTCCCGCGCACGCGGGAATCCAGTCCTTCGTGCCACATCCTCAAACCCCGCCACCAAACCCGCAAACCCTCCCCCGTCAATCCGGCGCAAACAGATCAAGGTCCAGTGTCGGCCGCTCGCCAATATCGCGCCGATGCTTGCGCAAAAACTTCGCCGCCGCCTCGCGCCCCTTGTCGCGCAGCATGGTCATGAAATCCCATTCGGCATTGAGTTTCGATGATTGATCAAGCTCCAGCATCACATCGCTTGCGATGCAATGCATCCGCATCGCCCCCCATTTGCTGGCTTCACACGCATGGTCGGGCATGTCCTTGCGGAGGATCGAAATCATCCGAAGCTCTTTCATCAGGCTGCTGTTGAACGATACCTCGTTCAGGCGATTGGCAATCTCGCGCGATGTTTTCGGCACACCGGGCCGTTTGACCGGGTTGATCTGCACCAGAACCGTATCATCCGATCCGCATTCGCGCACCAGCGGCCCAAGGCTCGGATTGCCGGAATATCCACCGTCCCAATAGGGCACCCCGTCAATTTCAATCGCCTTGTAAATCGTCGGCAGACAGGCCGATGCCAGCAGCACATCGACCGTGATATCGGGGTTGCGAAACACCCGCCCCTGCCCGGTTTCAACATTGGTCGCGGTGACAAAAAGCTTGGCCGGGCTTTCATTAAGCGCCCTGAAATCGACAACCTCGTTCAAGATCGCGGCCAGCGGATTATCCCCCGCCGGGTTCAGGTCATAGGGCGAAAACACCCGCGCACTCATATCAAGCCACATATAAGCCAGCGAGTTTTCAAGCGACCAGTTGCCAAACAGGATGTCAATCGGGCTGCGCTGAAGCGGGCTGAACCGGGCGGCTTCCGATACCGCGCGCCAGAATGTCTCAAGATCGATCCGTGCGCCCTCATAACCACCCTTGGCAAAGCCCGACGTCACCACCGCGGCATTCATCGCCCCCGCCGAGGTCCCGGAAATCGCCTCAACCGTGATTTCCTCATCCTCCAGCAGCCGGTCCAGAACGCCCCACGTAAACGCCCCATGCGACCCACCACCCTGCAACGCCAGACTGATATGCTTGCGCGGCTTCTTGGCCTTGCCGTTCCCGTTGCCGCTCCCGTTCGCCTTGCTCTTCGCCGTCGACTTCTTCGCACTCTCGCTCATGCCAACTCCTGCGCCATCTCACACATGGGCCACGCCCACCCTCATGATATGTTGCACATGCGAAGAATTACCAGTTTGGAGGGGTTAAAAGAAAATGGTGGCTTTGGCGGAACGCGCTCCGTCCACCAATATATGCGACCCAGCATCCGCCCTTCCCCGTCACCCCCGCGAAGGCGGGGGTCCATCGCGCCAAAAGCTCCGCTTTCGCGCATATGCACTTGACCCGTGCCGCCCATCACCAAAATATAAACCCATGATCGAAAAAGATGGAGGCACCCGCAATGACCCCAAAGCCCCCGAAATCCGTT
This sequence comes from Thalassospira lucentensis, assembly GCF_001613805.1. GTDB lineage: Bacteria > Pseudomonadota > Alphaproteobacteria > Rhodospirillales > Thalassospiraceae > Thalassospira > Thalassospira lucentensis_A. Next base: position 78,506 of record NZ_LPVY01000012.1, on the reverse strand, counting down.
TCCCTGCGTGGTAAGACTGAGGCGGCGGACACCTCGCGTGACCTCACACCAACCGATCAGCTATGGGACAGCTTCTTTGACACGCAAAGCGTCTCGGATGATTTCATGAGCAACCGAAACCAGACAACTATCCCCAAAAGCGAAATTTCAAGAGAATGAAAAAATCACCCGAAACGTATTTCGTGACATGGGAGGAATTCAAATCATGCGTCAAAGAACTCCCCACTGAATCAAGTGATGAAGGGGATCCCATAGAATGGATATTCCGTGGTCAAGCCGATAGTAAATGGGATTTGCAGTCAACGCTGGAAAGGCACTTCATTGAAAATGATAGGAAATACCATCCTGTTTTCCAAAGTAAGTATGTCAATTTTTTATGCAAAAAAAAGAAAACAGATAAATGACATTTCCCAAAAAGAATTTAAATTTTTCGATGAAAAAAATATAAATCCATCGAATATTCAAATGCAGAACTTCATGGATTTGACAATTTGGCTGCGCCACAATGAATTTCCATCACCAATACTTGATTGGACCCGCAACTGGAACGTCGCAGCTTTTTTTGCCCTAAATAACATTAATAAAAGCTCTGACGCATCCATCTACGCTTATGCGGGGCTTGACGAGACGAGAAGTGGATGGACCGGCGATTCAAACTTAATTGTATGGAGCCCTGATCACCAACACTCAGTCCGTCATCAAAGGCAGGAAGCCTGCTATTTGCTGTGCACTCAAGATTACCACACAGAAAAACAAGCTTTTCCCTCATATATGCTCGGCCTTGAGAACGACGTAAAAAACCACAGATTAATAGAGTTTGTCTTATCCCGATCAGAAAAAGCAAAGGTTCTTGCCGAGCTGGAACACTCTGGATACTCCAAAAACTGGTTGCTTCCAGCAGACAACGAACATCTTGCAAAAGATTTGGCCGCAGAACTAGATTTCGACGACCTCACCCGCTTTGAATAGTTCCCTCACCCCCACTCAATCGCCGCAGGCAGATCCATTTTGGGCGCCTGTTCGATCACCATCGCAAGGAATATCCGCGCAATCGGGGACAGGCTTCTGCTTTGCCGCGTGATGATACCAATCGGGCGTTTGCGGATCGGCTCGCACAGCGGCACGAAGACCAGCTTTCCGGGTGCGGCAAGGTCGGCGACGCGCGCGGCCAGTTCCGGCAGGACGGTGATCCCCACCCCTTCGGCCACCATGGCGGCCAGCGTGATCGTGTTGGATGTTTCGACAATCGGGCGCAATTGCGCGATCGGGTCGATCATGGTGCTGCCCGATCCGTCCGCCGCACGCCCCCCGTTTTTGGCGTCCTCCGCACGCTTCGCAAGGGCGGCCTTCGCCACCCGTTCAATCGCCCGTTCGCTGGCATTCGCCCGGCGCAAGGCCATTTGCGCCTCGGGCAGGCCAAGGGCCGCAGCCCGCTTCACCGCAGGCGATGCCGCGACCTCCGCCGGGTCAACACCGGCATAAGCGGCACCAGCAGCGCCCCCCGCCTCACCGGCGAAGCTTCCCTGTGCCGCCATTATCGCGCGCGTGCCCGATTCCGGGCCCAGCCCGACAAAGGCCTGATCGGCCAGTTCCGACCACGCAATCGCGCTGCGTCTGGCAAAGGCATGGGTCGGGCGGCACAGCACCCCGAACCGGTCGGAAAAGAGCGGGCTGAAGGCAATATCGGGCAGGGCATGCCATTCCCCGGCAATGCCAAAATCCGCCTCGTTGCGCGCCACTGCCTCATGCACCTCGCCCGCGTTAAGCTCGTCCAGGCGAAGCCGTGCATCGGGATGTTCATCGACAAACCGGCTGATCACGCCGGGCAAAATGCGCGTCAGGACCGAGGGGGCAGCGGCAATACGGATCGTCCCGCCAATGCCCTTGGACAGCGCATCAAGATCGCCAAGCGCCTCTTCAAATTCGCTGATCAACCGGCGGGCCGTGGGTAAAAACCGCGCCCCGGTGGCGCTCAAGGTCACCTGTCGCGTCGTGCGATCAAAAAGCGGCGTCCCCGCCACATCCTCGAACTGGCGGATCGTCGCCGTCAGCCCCGATGGCGTCAGCCCCAAAACCTCCGCCGCGGCGGTAAAGGTGCCATGATCGGCGACCGCCACAAAAACCCGCATATGGCGCAAACTGATGGAAGACAGCATGTTTCATCCGCTAACTGATTGACCGGACTGCAACACTAACGGGTAAATTGCGCGTTGTGCAGCGTTTCCTGCACTGCCCCGCTCATCCCGCACCAAACCGCCCCAAACCACGTGGCACAACATCACAGAACGGCCCGGTGCAGCGGACTGCATCGCTCCCACCGCCCCGTCATTCCCGCGCAGGCGGGAATCCAGTCCTTGGTGCCACATCTACAAAAATCCCCCCCGAACCCGCCGCCCAATGGATTCCGGGTCTTCGCCCGGAATGACGGATAGGGCGCAGGCCTGCCCACCACAAACCTCTCCCGCCACGCTCGGTTTTATATCGCCAAACGCTACTTTAAAGGGCATTGTGGTGCGCGACTTCACCTGCGCAAAACAAAGAATGAATTCAGGGATATGACGGAAGAAACTGAACAGGAAAGACCAACTCTGGAAGGCGAAGCAGTCCTTGACCTATGGCGTCGGGGTCAGGACGCTTGGAACAGTTGGATCGATCGCCATCCAGACAGGGATATCAGTTTTTACAAATTCGATTTCTCAAATGAACAAGACGCTGAGGGAGACCTGTCCTTCGCGGGATATCATTTTGGCAACGGTGCTATATTCTTCGATTATTCCACTTTCGGCAACGGCTACGTGGAATTCCATGGAGCGACTTTTGGCAACGGTACAGTGAGATTCATAGAATCTTTTTTCGGCGACGGCGATCTAAGATTCACTCAAGCCACGTTCGGCAGCGGAGTATCCTTCCTTTACACCACTTTCGGCAATGGTAACGTAGACTTCTCGAATACCACTTTCGGCATCGGCGAGGTAGACTTCTCGTGCACCACTTTTGGCAAAGGTAACGTGGACTTCTCGGATGCCACTTTCGGTAACGGCAACGTTGACTTCTCGTGCACCACTTTTGGCGAAGGTAACGTGGACTTCTCAGATACCACTTTCGGTAACGGCAACATTAACTTCTCGAAAACCACCTTCGGCGATGGCAACGTGGACTTCTCGGATACCGTTTTTGGCGACGTCGAAATAAACTTCAGTCAGTCGCGGATCGAAAACTTAAACTTTAATCCAAAAACTATAGGAGCCAGCGAAATTGATGCAAAAGGATTGTCCATCAAGGGCCGGGCTATTTTCGATCTTCCCCCTTCTGCCACCGCACTAAAATCCTTCAATTTACACAGCGCATCTTTTGACGGACCGCTCACGCTTACGGGCGATCTGGGGATCATCCCGGACCTTCGCGCCACCCGATATTCGCATCAAGTTGACCTCAGCGCGCTAACCGTCAAACTACAGCGCCGTTGGCAGAAACCCGGTCTTCGACCCGATCAATGGCGCGTGAAAGCTGTTTCGGAAACCGGCATCATTTCGCGACTTGTATACAAGTTTGCTCCCAAAAAACGGATAAGCCTGAAGTACTTCAACAAACTGCGCCGCTTTTGGAAACACCACTGCTGGCCCATAAAACTCTCGCAAGTCGCAAAAGACCCGCAAGACAGCGCACGACTGCGTCGCCTCAAAGAAATCGCCGAAACCAACAAGGACCATCAGGCCGCGTTACGTTTTTCCGCCGATGAAAACAGAGCGAAACGATGGATTGAAACCGCGTGGCTTGGATCGGTTCTCGACATGGCCTTTAGTTTTTTCAGCAATTACGGCCAGAGTATATTGCGGCCCTCTCTCTCGCTCGGTGTCATATTTGCGGCCGGTATGTCTGCCTACAAAGCCAAGCAGATACCAAAACTCGTCACCGATGGTTGGGCGGATTGGACACAAGCCTTTATCTTATCGGCGAGCAACAGCCTCCCCTTCCTGCCGCAATCACGCGATTTGCGCACGGATGCCCTAACCGCGCTTTACGGCAAAGACCCCGGCCTATGCGTCGATGCCCTCATGATCACCCAAGGCGTTCTCAGTTTCATCTTCCTGTTCCTGATTGGCCTTGGCCTGCGCAACCGATTCCGTCTGTAAGGCGCGGCACGGTCAATCCCACCACCCCGGTCATTCCCGCGCAGGCGGGAATCCAGTCCTTTGTGCCGCATCGACTAAAATCGCCACCGAACCCGCCGCGCGATGGACTCCCGCCTGCGCGGGAGTGACGGAAATGGGGGTGGGTATGGCCTTGCTCATGAGCGGCGGAAGGGACGAAAGGAGGCAGCAAAACCGAAGAAACCGCCGCCTCACCCCGCCCGCTTCTTCGCCCCGCCATAAACCGGATGCACCGCACTCAGGCAGTCGCAAAATTCGCGCGCCATGCGCGACAGCACGGTATTGGGGAAATGCGCCATGCACATGCCGATCTTGAAGCTGAGGAAATCGGGGCGAAGCGCCTTCATTTCCCCGCGTTCTTCCCACCGGGCGGCGAAATGGGTCGGAAGGAAGCTGACGAACCGGCCGCTTAAAATCAGGTGCGCCAGCCCCTCCATATCATAGGCCGTCGCACTCGGCGGATGTTTGAAAAGCGATTGAAACGCCGTTGCCACCGAATAGCCGCGTCTGGCAAAGGTAAGCTCCGCCACGTCTTCCATCGGCATTTTCGCGGTATCGCGTTCAAAAAGCGGGTGGCGCATGCCGCAATAAAGCCGCTGTTCCTCGTAAAACAGTTGCTGCATCTGCACCGCACTGTTCATCGGCTGGTTGGGCACAATCGCCACTTCCATCTGCCGGCTAAGCAACGCATTTTCAATCTGGTTGGGCGACACGATCAGAAGTGTGACATGCACATCGGGCGCGCGTTCGTTAAACGCCGCCAAGGCCAGATCAAGCGCGCAATTGGGGTTTTCCACCACCGCATCAACAACACCAACCCGCAATTCACCGACAAGGCTGCCACGGATCGCGCCGACCTCGGCCCTGAAACTATCCTCGGCGGCAAAAAGCTTGATCGCCTCGTTATAAATCTTCTGCCCATGTTCGGTTAAGGCAAAGCCGGACCGCCCGCGCCGACACAGCGAAACGCCCAGCCGCGTTTCAAGGGCCGACATCTGCGCACTGATGGTCGAGCGCGACAGGCCAAGCTGTTCCTGCGCGGCACTAAAGCCGTTGCTTTCGACAATGGCGCGAAAAATCCGCAATTGCCGCAGATCAACATCGCTTAACGGGGGAACGGTGGCTGCCATGATAGGTTGGAAACTTCCGACGTTTACTCTTGAAGTTCGATATTATTGGACACGTTACGCTGTGGCAACGTGAATGCAATCGCTTCACGGAGAAAAAACATGCCAAGCGACACCATTCCCACCGCAAAGCCCCACACCGGCCCCATCATCAAATCGTTCGAGCCACCATCGGCCATGGAAATCCCGCGTTTTGCCGGTGTGCCGACTTTCATGCGCCTGCCATTGCTGGGCCTGTCCGACACCGCTCTTGAACAGGTCGATATCGCCATTCTGGGCGTGCCATGGGATGGCGGCACCACCAACCGCCCCGGTCCGCGCCACGGCCCGCGCCAGTTGCGCGACCTATCCACCATGATCCGCCCGCGCCATCCGGTTTCCGGGCTTAATCCCTTTGCCGCGCGCAATGTCGCCGATCTGGGTGATAGCCCGGTCAACCCGGCCGACATCATGGATACGCTCGATAAGGTCTGTGCTTTCATCGGCGCGCTCAAGGCCAAAAACATCGCCCCCCTTTCGGCGGGCGGTGATCATCTGGTGTCCTATCCGATATTAAAGGCGCTGGGGGCGGATCAGCCGCTTGGCATGGTGCATTTCGATGCCCATACCGACCTGTTTGACAGCTATTTCAACGGCTATCGCTATACCCACGGAACGCCCTTCCGCCGCGCGATTGAGGACGGCTATCTTGATCCCAAACGCGTCGTTCAGATCGGCATTCGCGGCACCATGTATGATGGTGAGGATGTCGAATGGGGCCTTGCCCAAGGGGTCCGCATCATCCGCATGGAAGAAGTCGAGGATCGCGGCATTGATGCCGTGATGGCCGAGGCCCGCGAGATCGTCGGCAACAAACCCACCTATGTCAGCTTTGACATCGACAGCATCGATCCCGCCTTTGCGCCGGGCACCGGAACCCCCGAAATCGGCGGCTTCACCAGCCGGGAGGCACAGCGCATGGTGCGTGCGCTGGATGGGCTTAACCTGATCGGGGCCGATCTGGTCGAGGTCTCCCCGCCCTTTGATCCATCGGGCGGTACCGCATGGCTTGGCATTTCGATCATGTTTGAACTGCTTTGTGTTCTGGCCACGTCACCAGCAACGCGCAACCCTAACAATAAATGACGTCCATAAAAGGGGGGCCAAAGCCCCCATCCATAAAAACATCATCAGTGAACTTCACAGCGGAGACTTGAAATGAAACATCTGTTCAAAGGACTGTGCCTGTCGGCCATCGCCCTTGGTACGGTTTTGGGCCTGTCGGCCCCGGCATCGGCCAATCAGGAACTTACCATCGCCCATTCCACATGGGTCGGGTATGGCCCGCTTTATATCGCACGTGACAAGGGTTTCTTCGAAGAAGAAGGCCTTGATGTCGATCTGGTCGTGATGGAAGACGTCAAAACCCGCATGCCGGCCCTGGCCGCCGGCCGAATTGACGTTGCCGTCACCACCATTGATACGGTGCTGGCCTTCTACAGCCCCGAACACCCGTTATCCTATCTGTTCGCGCTTGATGATTCACGCGGCGGCGACGGCATTGTCGCGGGCAAGGACATCAAAACCATCGCCGACCTCAAGGGCAAATCCATCGCCTTTACCGAGGGCTCGGTTTCGCAGTTTTTCCTGAGCGTCCTTCTGAAAGACGCCGGGATGAAGCTTTCGGATGTTAACGCACTTAATATGTCGGCCGGCGATGCCGGTGCGGCCTTTGTCGCGCAGAAGGTCGATGCGGCGGTGACGTGGGAACCGTGGCTGACGCGCGGCAAGGATACCGATCATGGGCATGTTCTGGTCGACAGCACCAAAACCCCGGGCCTGATCACCGACATCATGGTCACCACCAATGACATGCTTGAAAAAAACCGCCCGGCAATGGAAGGCCTGTATCGGGCATGGTCCAAGGCGATTGCATGGCAGAAGGACAATGTCGAAGAAGCCGATGAAATCATGGCAAAGGGTGTTGGCGGCTGGCTTGAAGACCCGGCGGTGTTTGCCGAAACCCGTGCCGGTATCGTTTTCTATGACGATGCGATGAACAAGACCTTCATGGACCCGGCCAACGAAGGCGGCATTCTCGGCACGATCAAAAATGCCAAGGTGCTTGGCGAAGAAGGCGGCCTGTTTACCATTGATGCCGAACCGGCAAGCCTGATTGCCGCTGACATCGTGAAATAAGCAGTACTTTCCCGTCACATCGCCACCTTCCGACGACCATAAAAGAGCAAGCACCATGTGGACCAGATCGCTGTTTTCGCCCAAGACCGAAATACCGAAATCCGCCTTTATCGGATTGTCGCTCTGTTCGGTTTCTCTTGTCCTTGGTCTCTGGTGTTTGCTCACCTATGGCGGCATCACGCCAAAGGACTTCCTTGCCGCCCCGCACGAGGTGATCGAAGCCGCGATCAAGCGCATCGGCAATCTGTCGCTGTTTCATCATATCGGGGCCAGCCTCTCGGTCATTCTCTCGGGCTTTATCCTTGCTTCCATCTTCGCCGTTCCGATCGGCATCCTGATGGGAAGCTTCCGCGCCGTTCAGGCGCTGGTCGAACCGCTGACCGGTTTCATGCGCTACATCCCGGTATCGGCCCTGATCCCGCTTCTGATCCTCTGGGTCGGGATCGGCATCGAACAGAAAATCATGGTGATTTTCCTCGGAACCTTCTTTCAGCAGCTCATCCTGATTTCCGATGTCTCGGCCCGTGTGTCCAAGGATCTGATTGACTGCGCCTATACGCTCGGTGCCAACCGCAAACAGGTGGCGCTTCGCATTCTGGTTCCGGCCTGCATGCCCGGCGTGATGGATAACCTGCGCGTTACCATGGGTTGGGCCTGGACCTATCTGGTGGTGGCCGAACTGGTCGCCGCCGATACCGGCCTTGGCTATATGATCCTGAACGCCATGCGTGGCCTGTTTACCGACGTCATCCTGCTGGGTGTCTTCACCATCGGCATCCTGGGCCTGATCACCGATTTCATTTTCAAGGTGCTGCGCAAAAAGCTCCTGCCCTGGTCTGCGGATTTTTAAGACCATGCAAGACGGATACGCTCACATGCACCGTGACATGCATCAGCAACGCGCACAGCAGATGCCCCCAAAACGGCATCAGCAACCACCCGCAGCACGGCAACGCCCAAGCCTTGACCAAGAGTTATACGCTGCCTCCCGCAAGGCCCACACAACAAACCCGGCCCGGATCTATGCTGCCGATTGCAGGGCGAAAGCAGCACTCCCCCACCCGGCGACCAAACCCGCAACACGCCAACCGCGACCGCGAATTCTACGCTGCCTCCCGCAAAGCCCGCGCAACAAACACACCCCGGATATACGTTGCCCCGCGCACCGTTCCAACGCCCCACGCGGCCACGGCACGGGCAGGAACGGCAACACCAGCAATCCCGCAAGGTCCAAACCCTGGCCGAACGTTCTACGCTGCCGATTGCAGGGCTGGCGCGACAACCTCCGCCCGGCGACCCAGTCCGCAAACCCCAAACCTCCGTCGGCATCCATACGCTGCCTCCTGCAAGGTCGACGCGATAGCCCCCCCCCCCCTTTACCCTGCCCCGTGCAACCGGGTGCCCGGTTCCCGAACACATCAAGGATAACATCATGAGCATGCTCACCCTTTCCGATATCATGGTCCGTTTCGAGCCCAAGGGAAAGCCGCCGGTTCTGGCCCTTGATGATGTGTCACTTTCGGTTGCCCATGATACGTTTTCGGTGATTGTCGGCCCGTCGGGCTGTGGCAAATCAACCCTGTTGCGGCTGGTAGCAGGGCTGGAGGTCCCGACGTCGGGCACGATGGCGCTTGATGGGCAGCCGATTGCCGGGCCATCGGCCGACCGGGGTATGGTGTTTCAAAGCTACACCCTGTTTCCGTGGCTGACCGTGCGCGAAAACATCATGTTCGGGCCGCAGCTTAAAAAACTGCCGAAATCCGAATGCGAAGACATTGCCGATGATCTGATCCGGGCGGTGCACCTGACCGGGTTCGAGGGATCATATCCCAAGGAACTTTCGGGCGGCATGCGCCAGCGTGTGGCACTGGCGCGTGCGCTTGCCAATGATCCGCGCATTCTTCTGATGGATGAACCCTTTGGCGCGCTCGATAGCCAGACCCGCCAGCTGATGCAGGAACTGCTGCTTGATGTCTGGCAAAGCCGCCGCAAAACCGTGCTGTTCATCACCCATGACATTGACGAGGCGATCTTCCTTGGCGACGAGGTCCATGTCATGACCGCGCGGCCGGGCAAGATCAAACAATCGCTTGCCATCAACATCCCCCGCCCGCGCAGCATAGATGCCCTGACCTCGTCCGAATTCATGCGTTACAAAAAGACCATCCTGTCGCTGATGCATGATGAATCTGTGCGGGCCGATACGCCGGAACCGGCGATGGCGTGACAAGCGCAAATGGACATTTCCGGCACACGAACCAAAGGCGCGGATAGGGAACCCTGCGCCTTTCGCATTCCAGTCACACGTTGAAACTGAAACGCGGAGCGCCACCGCAAGGGTAACTTTTTGCTGGTGTCTTCTATACCAAGCTGGAACTCTCAAGACTTATTTCAAAAACATCAGAATTTCTTCTAATTCTGCGTTTTCATCTCCAGATTGATCGATTCCAATAAAATATTCGCAGAAAATGCATTTGGATGATTGCTGTCCTTATAAAGTATATAACCGTCACGCATCACTTCACACGCCCCATCATCGCAGTAGATATCTTGCGGATTAATCCATTTTATTTTACCTGGATGTTTTTTCTCCACCTGATACATGGCGCCTAAAACCGCTTCATTCAGGCTCTGGTAAGAGTCTTCCGAGATTTTGACCGCATTTTTGCTGTCCCCTTTCCAAATGTTCTGCGCGACCACGCCAGGGATATAAAATGAGGCTTCAGGAATGGGCATGACAATATGTACATCTTTCCCGAGGCTCACGACCTTCTCCATAGTCTCCTCATAAGACTTACGGAATAACTCAACGCGTTCCCGCTCGCTCAATCGACGGCCGTTTGCATCCATCAAATGGATCATTTCCCTCTGCCCGTCAAAGCCCCCGGTAGAGGTGCCGTACAGATACATGGAGTACCGACTGAGAATAACCACATGCTTGATCTCAGGATTGTTTGCGATCCGATCAAAAGCATGCTGATTATGGATTTTGCATGTCCCCGATAGATAAAATGTCACATTTACATTCAATAGCGCGGGACAACCGTGCAGCCCCAGCAATAACGCCGATGCTTTGTTCTTCTTCAAGCTTTGAGAAAGCGGTCCACTTAAGCTCCGCGCGTGGCTGTCCCCCCACAATGCCCATGTAGGAGCAACATCCTGGTCTCCAATGATGCAATAAGTATCCGTGAGGCTTCGGTGGATAATATCGTAGCCAAAATCAGGACATGTGGTTGGAATACGGTATTCAGACTGCTCAAGCACAGTAAGCGCCTCATCTGGAAGGCGATCAGGAAAGCCTTTGAAGTGGGTAAAGACACTGCCAGCCACAAGAAATAGAAGCAGACAACAAAAACTCCCCCCCCACAGAATCCTCGAATTGGAAATGATTTTCTTTTTATAGAACGGGTTTTCAACAAACCACCAAGACAGCCATCCAATTGAAAATATCAAGACCAGAAGAGTGATCACGTCACTTGCAATCAAAGATCTGTTCAAACTGTATTCGTAGAATAGAATAATCGGCCAATGCCAAATATAAGTTGAGTAAGAAGTCTTCCCCACCCATGAAAAAACGGAATTGCGCAAAAACTTTATAACGACCGCGTCACTATCGACGCAGTATAGAAGCATCGCCGTTCCAAGACAGGATGGCAGTGCGGAGTACCCGGGAAACAACCATGTGGCGTCATAGATAAACATGGGGGCAAGTACGAGAAGCAATCCCGTCACGCTCACGACATTATCAGATATCTTATGCCTAATGAACGGCACCAGCCCCAACGAGACCAGAGCCCCCAGACCAAACTCCCAGAGCCGGAAAGGAGTGAGATAGAAAACAGGGTTTAAGTGTTTTCCAACAAGAAGAACACTCGCCCCAAAAGACCCCAAAGAAATCAAAGATATTATAAGTATACTTTTATCGATTTTTTTTATTTTGCACAAAAGGACAAAAAATAAGGAAACCCCGACATAGAACTGAACCTCAACGCCAATACTCCACAAATGAATTAGCGGGGAACCAGAAGAAGCAAAATAATTAAATTCCTTCTCAAATAAAAAATTCGGAATAAAAAGAGAAACTCCGACAAGAGACGAACCATAAAATTCCAAATCTTCGGGAAGAAGGATGAAAAAAGATGCCACGGAGACGACGAGAAGCATAACAACAATAACCGGAACGATTCTCCTGAATCGCCGTTCCATATATTGCTTTAACGAGAATTCATCTTTCTCCAGTCTTCTGACAATACTGGAAACAATCAAATATCCCGATATCACAAAAAACACGTCGACGCCGGTATACCCTCCGGAAACAGTCGCAAGTCCGCAGTGATAAAAAATAACACCAAGAATAGCGATTGCACGAAGGCCATCTATAGACTTGTAATAAGCATTCATATCAAAGTTCTACATAACCATTATGGCCGATAACATGTTATAAAGCCGGTGCAAAACCGCTCTTTTCGCCACCCACAATATGAAAAGAATATCCCTCCGGGCGATTAAATACATGTCATAATGATAGGCTGATGCAAAATCAAACAGTCGCTCACCATCAACATCCCCCGCCCCCAAAATTCACACCCGGACCTCCCCGGAATTCATGCATTACAAAAAGACAATCCTGTCGCTTATGCATGATGAATCTGTGCGGGCCGATACGCCGGAACAGATATTGGCGTGACCCAGACGAATACCGGGACGGAAATGTGGCTCAGACAGCATTAAAAAACTCATATGATAATACTTTTATGATTCTCCGCGCTGACGGAGCCTCAAAGCTCTGAACATCGCAGGTTTCCTGGTGGATCGGCACCATTTGCGCGCTAAAACGGCGGTATAATTTATACAAAATTCACTTTAATCATATGATACGATTTTAACAAAACCGATCCCGGAGCCCTTTTTTGCCCCCTCGGCACGGTCGGCATGCGGTTGCCGACCGAGTTGAAAAATCGGATTATTCACTAAAAATGAATAATCCTTCGGAATTTTAAATTTGTCTATTTAATCCGCCTCCTGTCAAATGGGTCAAATGACGCCGCCCGCGCGCCGAACAAGAGACCAGAGAGACATCATGACCGCGCCCGCCCCGACCGCCAGATCAACCCCCGCCCGCCGCAGCTTTTCCCGGCTCAACCGCCTGCCGGTTCTGACCCCGGACCGGTCGCTTGACAGTCTCACACTTGGTTTCCTCAAAACCCTTGAAAAAGAAGGGAAATTTGCCGGTGAAATCCATGCCGATTTCCCGTCCCGCCTGATCAATGCGACAGATAACAGCGTCTATCAGGTGATGCCAACCGCCGTCCTGCAGCCAAAAAACCGCAATGATATCAACGTTGTGATGGAACTGGCCGGGCGCGAGGAATTCAGCGAGGTCAAAATCACCCCGCGGGGTGGTGGCACCGGCACCAATGGCCAGTCGCTTAACAACACCATTACGCTCGATACATCCAAGCATCTCAACAACATACTGGGTTTTGATGCCGAAAAGGGGCTGGTCCATGTCGAGCCCGGCGTGGTGCTGGATCAGCTTAACGCGTGGCTGAAACCGCATGGTTTCTTCTTCCCGCCCGCCGTTTCCACCGCCAGCCGGGCGACCATTGGCGGCATGATCGGGTCCGATAGCTCCGGCAAGGGATCGCGGATTTATGGCAAAACAAGCCATTATATCAATGACATGACCACGGTTCTGATCGATGGCACCGATTTCCGCACCCACGCAATGAGTGCCGCGGACGCCGCCGAAATCATGAACCGCGATGACCGCACCGGTCGGCTTTACCGCAAAATCCACGATGAAATCATGCCGCGCCGGGATCAGATCAACGCGATTTTCCCGGAAATGAACCGCGGGCTTACGGGCTATAACCTCAAGGAAGCCGTTTCGGATCAAGGGGATATGAATTTAAGCTTCCTGATCGCCGGGGCGGAAGGCAGCCTTGGCATGGTCAAGGAAATCACGCTGCGCGTCATTCCGCTGCCAAAGCACAAGGCGGTCACGGTGGTGCGCTATGACAGCTTTGATAGTGCGCTTCGCCATGTCGGCACCCTTGTGCAGTTTGACCCGGTCGCCATCGAAAGCATCGATGACAAGGTCATGGAACTGGCAAAGCAGGATGAAAGCTGGCACCTGCTGGGCAAACTGCTCGGGACCGAGGATAGCACCGTGCCAACACGCGGCTTCAATGTCGTTGAATTTGTTGGCGAAACCGCCGAAGAGGTCGGTGCCAAACAGGCGGAACTGCGCACCTATCTTGAGGCCAATCCGAATGCCGATTACGCCCCCATCGGCTTTGTCCAGGCCACCGATCCGACGCAGATCGCCGCCATCTGGTCAATCCGGGCGAAATCCGTTGGCTTGCTTGGCAACCTTGAAGGCAAACGCCGTGCGACCCCGTTTGTCGAGGATACCGCCGTCCCGCCGGAAAACCTTGCCGATTTTATCGCGGAATTCCGGGCTTTACTGGATGCGGAGGGGCTTGATTACGGCATGTTTGGCCATGTCGATGTCGGCTGTCTGCATGTCCGACCGCTGCTTGACATGTGTGACGAGCAGGACGAAGCGCGCCTGCGCCGTGTGTCGGACAGGGTTGTGGACCTGACCCAAAAATATAACGGCCTGATCTGGGGCGAACATGGCAAGGGTTTTCGCGGCGAATATTCGCCAACCTATTTCGGCCCCGAACTTTATGATGTGCTCAAGCGCATCAAGGAAGCCTTTGATCCGGAAGGACAATTAAACCCCGGCAAGATCGCATCCCCCTATTCGAGAAACACCCCGATCACCGCGATTGACGCGGCCCCGATGCGTGGTCAGCTTGACCGCCAGATCGAAGACAGGCTACGCGATGAATATCTCAACGCGACGCGGTGCAACGGCAACGGGGCCTGCTTTAACTGGGACCTGATGGATGCGATGTGCCCGTCCTATAAGGTCACGCGCGACCGCGTTCATTCGCCCAAGGGTCGGGCGGGACTGGTCCGTGAATGGATCCGGCAGCTTTCGGTCGGCACCGATCCGCGTAATCAGGACCTCGCCGTGATCAATGCGCGCGATTTCTCGCACGATGTTTACGATGCCATGGCCGGTTGCCTGTCGTGCAAGGCCTGTGCGGGGCAATGCCCGGTCAAGGTCGATATTCCGGAAATGAAATCACGGTTTCTGGAGGCCTATCACACCCGCTACAAACGGCCGGTGAAGGATTACGTGATCGCGCAGCTTGAAAGCATCGCCCCGCTGATGGCAAAGGCCCCGTTGCTTTTCAATGGCTTGCAAGCTGTTCCGCCGATGCCCTGGATTTTCAAAAGCCTGATCGGCTTGACCGACCTGCCGAAACTCAGCCGCCAAAGCGTAAGTTCGGCCCTGCGCAAACGCGGCATCGGCCCGTTCAAACTGGCCGATCTTGAAGCACTCTCCGATGCGGATCGCGCCAAATCCGTGGTGCTTTTGCAGGATTGCTTCACCAGCCACTATGACATCGATGTTTTCATCGCCCATATCGATCTTCTGCAAAAACTTGGCTACCGCGTTTTCGTGCCGCCCTATCGCCCAAATGGCAAGGCATTGCATGTAAAGGGCTTCCTCAAACGCTTTGATTATCAGGCCAAGCAAAACGATATCGTCTATGGCCGACTGGCCAAAACCGGCGTCCCCCTGATCGGGATCGAGGCCAGTGTGACGCTCACCTATCGGCAGGAATATGCCCAGCGCCTTGGCACGGACCGCCCGGATTACCGCGTGCATCTGTTCCATGAATGGTTGGCCGCCGAGATCGCGGAAGGCCGCCTCACCCTGCCCGCAAGCAGCGGGAATGCAGGGGGTACGGCCCCGGCAACGCTCTTCCCGCATTGCACGGAAAAAACATCGATCCCCGATGTCGGCGTCAAATGGCAAAAGATTTTCGAGGCCTTTGGCATCAAACTCGCGACCGAGAAAACCGGATGTTGCGGCATGGCCGGCGTCTACGGCCACGAAACCCGCCATCAGGAAACCTCCCGCGCGCTTTATGACCAAAGCTGGAAAAAGAAAGTCGATCAGACGGGCTTGGGTAACATGCTCGTCACCGGCTATTCGTGTCGTTGTCAGGTCGCCCGCTTTGAAGGCACGAAGCCCAGGCATCCGGTGGAGTATCTGCTGAAACGCGTGGCGTGATCAGCCCCTGCTCACGACTTTGCAAAACAGGACCTTCGCTCGTCCTCAGGTCAGCAATTCAATGCGCAGCGGGAACTCCCCCTTGACCTGTAATGGATCCAAAGGTCCCTCGATCTTTCCGAGCCGGATCAGGTCACCGCGATATTCATAGGTGTCGTAAAAGAACGCCAGATTGCCCCATCCGCGGAAATAGCACAGATCGCCGGGTGCTTCGTCGCTATAATTGACCAGGCCGCCTTCATCGAGACGCCGTGGCAGGTAGGCAATCTTTTCGTTGGTTGAAAAATCACTGATTGTCAGATCAAGCGACAACATGGAGACGAAATCGCGTGTCGTCGCGTTATCATTAAGCAGATAGGTGAATTCCTGATCGGAGAAGGTGCAACGGATACGCATCTGCTTTGCCCCCGATTGTGCAAGTGCCGGTCTGGTAGCCAGTAGTGTCGCCGTGGCACCAGCAATAAAGCCACGTCGGGTGGTGAGGAATGTGTGCGCACTTACCACGCCCGCCCCTTTCATGCTGAATGTTGACGACAAGAGATACGGTCGGGGTTTATCGCCCCGACCGCCCATCATGATCAAACCAGTGCATCACCAAAGAATGCCTCGATCCGGTCAAACGGGATCACATCAAGCTGATCATAAAGATCGGTGTGGTTTGCCCCCGGAATGATCAGCAGTTCTTTCGGCTCGGCCGCTGCTTCATAGGCGGTTTCGCTGAAATAGCGCGAATGGGCATTCTCGCCATGAATCAGCAAGACCGGACGCGGTGAGATTTCCTCGATATAGCTCAGGATCGGCATATTCATGAAGCTGAGCGGCGTCGTCTGCGTCCAGGCATTGCCGGAGTTGACCGCACGCGGATGATAGCCGCGCGAAGTCATATAGTAGTCGTGGTAATCGACCAAAAACTGCGCTTCTCCGCCTTTCAGTTCGTTATAGGGAGGCTGGAAGGCAGGCGTGCCATTCGCGGCATCTTCCCAACGCTGACGGCTCATTTGTTCGAGCGCCTGCGTGCGTTGTTCAAGTGTGACGCTGTCGTTGTAACCTTTGGACATGACGCGGGTCATGTCATACATAGTGCTGGCGACAACGGCTTTGACGCGCTTGTCTGCAGCAACCGCATTGAGCGCCATACCACCCCAGCCACAGATACCAATAACGCCAATCCGTTCACGGTTTACGGTGTTATGCAGGCCAAGATAATCCACAGCGGCCATGAAGTCCTCTGTATTGATATCGGGCGAGGCAACATTGCGCGGTTCACCGCCGCTTTCGCCCGTATAGGACGGATCAAAAGCCAGGGTAACAAAGCCACGCTCGGCCATGGTCTGGGCGTAAAGGCCGGAGGATTGTTCCTTTACCGCACCAAACGGCCCGCCAACTGCCAGAGCAGGCATTGCCCCCTGATTGCGATCCTTTGGCAGATAAAGGTCACCCACAAGGGTAATACCATAGCGGTTTTTGAAGCTTACCTTCTCGTGGTCAACTTTATCGCTTTTCGGGAAAACCTTGTCCCATTCGGTTGTCATGCTTAATGGCTTTGCCTTTGCGGTGTTGATCATAGCACCAATCCCGAATGCTGCAGCACCAGCACCGGCCATCTTTAACAAGCTGCGACGGTTAGGATGATCGGAAGGCATCTGCATCACGGTTTCGCTGGTTTTATTATTGTCGGTCAATTCAGTCTCCTGTGTGTTTTGGGGAGTTGACCGGCCTCAACAGGTTTTGCCCGTTGCCGATCAGAATTACGGCAAGGGCTGAGAGTGCCACGCTGCCGACGAAAGTTGCAGTAATTGAAAGATGATCGAGCAGCAGACCGCCCAAAATGGCGCCAAGCAGGATCGAGCCTTGAATGGCTGCAACCATCAGGCTGCCGCCAGCCTCGGGTGCATCGCTGACATTCTGTGACATCCAGGTCATGAAGATCACCGAAAGTGCGGTGTTCATCATGCCCCAGCCCGCCAGTAAAACACCGATTGCCAAGATCGAGCCGCTGGTGAACAGCAGTCCCAATGTGATGACGCCCATGACTAAGGCAGGCAATTTCAAAAGCGGCGCAACTCGCTGACCGATAAAGCGACCTGCGACCCAGGTCCCGACAAAACCGGCAAGCCCGAGCACCAGCAGCAGAAGCGAGAGTGTCAGGACATCTGCGCCGTTAAACTGTTCGAGAAACGGGCGCAGATAGGTAAACATGGTAAAGGCGGATCCCCAGCTGAGCATCGCTGCAATCAGGCCGCGCAAGAAGTATGGACGGGACAAAACATCGACCAACGCGCCGAAATTTTGCTGACCACGTGCGGGCAATGACGGCAAGACCTTCAATTGCCAAACAAGGTTGATGGCAACAAGCGGCGTCAATGCCCAAAAAACGGCACGCCAACCAAAGATATCGCCCAGCCATGCACCAAGTGGTGCCGCAAAAGCCGAAGCAATGGCCTGCCCGCCATACATGATAGACAATGCACGCGGCACATCATGTGACGGCACCAGCCGCATCATAACGGCCGTGGCCAGCGCCCAGAACCCACCGATGCAAATCCCCAGAATGGCGCGCGCCGTAATCAGAGCCGCAAAGTTGGGTGCCATGGCAACGATGACAAGCGATATCAGCATCAGCATCGTCAACCCCACCAACACCGATTTGCGGTTAACCCGCCCGGCGACGGTTGTGATCATCAGGCTGGCAACCAGGGCAAAAAGTCCACTGATCGAAATTGCCTGACCGGTCGCACCTTCGCTTACCCCCAGACCGTCCGCCATAGGCGTCAGCAAACTGACCGGCATGAACTCGGATGCCAGCAACAAGGCAACGCAAAGGGACATGGATAAAACAGCCCCCCACGCGGCGCATTGTCTGTTTCCTGTATCGGTTTGGGTCGTGTCAGTCATGGATACCTTCCGGTTCAACGTATCATTGCCAAAAGATAGTGGATCTCCGTCAATCTGATTAGACGGGAAAAATAGCATGGACTAATCGATGTAATCGATTAATGATAAGTGCATGGCAAATACCGATTTCAACGACCTGAAATGGTTCGGCATCGTTGCCGAAGAACGCAACTTCACCAGAGCCGCCGCGCGGATCGGCGTGGCGCAATCAACCTTGAGCCACGCGATCAAGCGTCTGGAAGACAATATCGGCATACGTCTTCTGACCCGGACAACGCGCAACGTTGCCCTGACCCAGGCGGGAAGCCAGTTATTGTCGACGGTTTCGCCGCGCCTCAAGGAAATCGAGGGCGAGATCGACGCCATTATGGAGTTCCGCGACAAGCCGTTCGGCTCCATTCGGCTGACATTATCGGATCACGCACTTGAAACAGTCGTCTGGCCAAAGCTCAAACCGATATTAATGGCCTATCCCGACATCAGCATCGAGTTCAGCATCGATAACGGCTTTCGCAACATCGTCGAAGACGGGTTTGATGCTGGGGTGCGGCTTGGTGAAAGTGTTGAAAAAGACATGATTGCCGTTCGTATCGGCCCCGATTGGCGCATGATCGCCGTCGCCTCGCCAGGCTATTTGGCAGAAAACGGCATGCCGCAACATCCGCAGGATTTGCTGAAACACAACTGCATCAATATGCGACAGGAACGACTTGGCGGCCTATATGCGTGGGAATTCGAAAAGGACGGAAATGAAATCAACGTCCGCGTCGATGGTCAGATGACCTTCAATAACTCTTACGCGATGATGGACGCGGCATTATGCGGAATGGGCATCGCCTTTGTGCCAAACAGTCTTGCCGACGATCATATCGCCGCAGGCACATTGCAGCTCGTGCTTGATGACTGGTCGCCGTTCTTTGACGGCTATTTCCTTTATTATCCGACCCGTCGTCAAAACCTGCCCGTGTTCAAGCTTATCGTAGACGCCCTGAGACATCGCAAACGCTAGGACGACAGCAGCAGACCTTACAACCGTGCACTCGGGTGTATGAAAAATGGGGTTTAATATGTGCAAAACTCGTATTGCTCGTTTTATCGACCAAATTGTCAAAAGATTGCCTTACAAAAACGGCAACAAATTCCGGATGTGATCCCCAAACGCACTAATCGCCGGGCTGCGCGCGGTGTTTGACGTCACGACCTGCAATCCAAGCTGCGGCAAGGCGGGCATTGGCGATTTGAGGATGTAAAGGTCCGCCGGGACGGCTTTTTGCATCATCACACTGATCGCAAGGCCAGACCGCGCCACCGCGATCAGGCCGGTCAGGCTGTTGCTGGCATAGGATATTTTATAGCGCATCCCAGCCTCATCCATCGCATCACAGGCCGCCTTGTGATCCATCGCGTTTGAGGCGGGCATGGCAAGCGGAATGGCGCCATCGGGGAAATCGTGAAGCTCCAGCGTCGGTTTGCTTCCGACCCAAGCGAGCTGTTCGGTACGCACGATCTTTTGCCGGTCATGGATTTCCGGGGTCGAGGTGATGGCCATGTCGATCTGGCTGGCATGCAGCAGGCGGGTCAATTCCGGGCTTGGCGCAGACACCACCTTGATTTCCACATCCGGGTGGATGGTGCCAAAGCTTTTAAGCAACGCCGGGAAAAACGTGATCAGGTAATCCTCGGGACAGCCAAACACCATCGAGCCATGCAATCCCTTGTCGGAAAAGGCCGAAACGGCCTCGTCATGCAGGCGTAAAATCCGTTCGGCATAGCCCAGAAACCGTTCCCCCGCCCCGGTCACGCTGACCCCGCTGCCACTTCGGTGAAACAGGCTTTGGCCCAGCATTTCTTCAAGCCGCTGGATTTGCATTGTCACGGTTGACTGGGTGCGGCCCACCTGAATGGCCGTGGCGCTGAGCGTGCCGGAATGCGCGGCGCGCACGAATGTCGCAAGCAGTTTGAGATCAAGCAAAGTCTGCATCGCCGCACCAGCACCATATCAATTTTTCCAATACCAGAATGCCATAACTATCAATTTTACGGCTTTCCTGCCAGCAGATACGATCGAGGTCAGTCAAAAGACACACGCTTTCAGGGAGCCCATCATGTCACGCAATACCGATCCGAAATTCTGGGACGCCGCCAAAAAACACCTGATCCGCTATGGTGGTTCGTTTGAACCGGCCATCATCGAACGCGCCAAGGGATCCTTCGTCTATGACGCCGATGATCGCCCCATTCTGGATTTTACATCCGGACAAATGAGCGCCCTTCTGGGTCACGGACACCCGAAAATCGTCGAAACCGTGCAAAGCCAGGTCGAAAAAGTCGCCCATCTGTTTAGCGGCATGCTGTCCCGCCCGGTTGTCGATCTGGCGGAGCGTCTGGCGGAACTGGCACCGGGGCTGGATCGGGTTTTGCTGGTTTCCACCGGGGCAGAGTCCAACGAGGCCGCGATCCGCATGGCAAAGCTCGTCACCGGCAAGCACGAAATCGTCGCCTTTTCCAAAAGCTGGCACGGCATGACCGGCGTTGCCGCATCGGCGACCTATAGTGCCGGGCGCAAGGGATATGGCCCGGCGGCCGTCGGATCACTCGCCATTCCCGCCCCCAATGCCTTTCGCCCGCGGTTCAAACATGCCGACGGGTCGCTTGACTGGCAGACGGAGCTTGATGACGCGTTTAATCTGGTCGATAGCCAGTCGACCGGCAATCTTGCCGCCTTCATTGCCGAGCCGATCCTGTCATCGGGCGGCATGCTGCCCCTGCCCAAGGGATATCTGGCCGCGCTTAAGCAAAAATGCGTTGAACGCGGCATGTTGCTGATCCTGGACGAGGCCCAGACGGGTGTGGGCCGCACCGGTGATATGTTTGCCTTTGAACGCGATGGTGTGACACCCGATATCATGACGTTATCGAAAACCATCGGCGCGGGCCTGCCGCTGGCGGCCGTCATGACCACGGCCGAAATCGAAGATGCCGCCCATGAAAAGGGCTTCCTGTTTTACACCACCCATGTGTCCGACCCCCTGCCCGCCGCGGTTGGTGTGACGGTGCTTGACGTGGTGCGTGACGAGAAACTGGTCGACCGTGCCCGGACATCGGGCCAGAAGCTGTTTGATGGCTTATCAAAGCTCAAAGACCGCTATGACTGTATCGGCGATGTCCGCGGGCGTGGATTGATGCTGGGCGTTGAAATCGTCAAACGTGGCGCGGACGGCCAGTTCAGGGAACCCGATCATGAACTGGGTGCAGCGATTGCGACCGAGGCATTTAAAAACGGGCTTAGCATGAATATCGTCAAGCTGCCCGGCATGGGCGGTGTGTTCCGCATCGCCCCGCCGCTGACGATCAGTGACGCGGAACTTGACCTTGGCCTGTCGATCATCGCCAAATCGATTGATGGGGCATTGTCGGGCCGCTGATCGCCCCTTCCTCGTTCCCCAAGACAAAAGCCCGGCTGATGCCATAACCAGCCGGGCTTTTATCGTATCGGATGTCTTCGGGACTAGCGCGTCAGCACTTCGGCAGCTTCGCGGGTGCGCTTGACCGAGCTCCCGACCCCGCCGGAAATCGAGCGGATTTCGTCAAGCCGCCGGGCAAGTTCATCGACCGAGACGGCCATTGTCTGCATGTTTTGCGACACGCTTTCGGTCACTGCACTTTGTTCTTCGACCGATGCCGATATGCTGGTGACACTGTCGCGCGCCGTTTCGATGGAGCCGCGAATGGTTTCAAGCGAGTTGACAACCTCGTTTGAAATTTCCTGAACCCCACTGATTTCGGCTGAAATCTGATCGGTGGCCTTGGCCGCCTGATTGGCAAGGTTTTTGACCTCGTTGGCGACCACGGCAAAGCCTTTGCCCGCCTCGCCCGCACGAGCGGACTCAATGGTTGCGTTAAGCGCGAGCAGGTTGATCTGCCCGGCAATGCCCTGAATGACCTCGACAATGCCCGTCATGGCCGCGACGACATCGGCCATTTTCTGGGTCGACTGGTTGGCACTGACGGTCTGGGAAAAGGCCCGTTCGGTTTCATCGCGGCTTTGCGCCATGCTACGCGAAATTTCGGCGATTGAGGCGGACAGTTCCTCGGCACTGGCGGCAACAGTCTGCACCGAGTTAGAGCTTTGCGCCGCGGCGGATGTTCCGCTCATCGCGGCCTCGTCAAGGCTTACGATGTTATCGTCAATTTCGGTGAAATTGGTATCGATCATTTTTTTAAGATCGACCAGAAGCTCCACCTGCTCGGTAATGTCGGTGGCAAGCTTGATGACCCGTTCGGGTTTGCCATTCTGATCAAAAATCGGGTTATAGGTCGCCTCAAGCCAGACCTCTTTACCCCCCTTTGCCAACCGCTTGAACTGTGCTGCCTGCACATCGCCCTTACGCAGGCTGGCCCAGAAATCCTTGTACTCGGTTGATTGGGCATAGGCCGGCGCAACAAACATGCTGTGATTCTTGCCGACAACCTCGCCTTCGGAATAGCCCATGGTTTTAAGGAAATTCCCGTTGGCCTTAAGGATTTTGCCCGTCAGATCAAATTCGATCATCGCCTGGGACCGGTCAATCGCGGTCAGAATGCCTTCATTGAGCGCGCGCTCCTTACGGCGCGCGGTGATATCGGTGGCGAATTTGATCACCTTTACCGGCTTTCCGGCCGCATTCAGGATCGGGTTATAGGTGGCTTCAAGCCAGACAGTTTCGCCGTCCTTGCGCACGCGCTGGAAAATGCCGGCCGCGAATTCGCCCTTTGACAATTTTTTCCAGAAATCACGGTATTCGGCACTTTGTGCGTAATCACGGGTCACGAAAACCGCATGGTGTTTGCCAACAATATCGCCAAGCTCATAGCCCATCGTAGCAAGAAAATTGGCATTGGCTGTAAGGATTTTACCGTCCAGCGAAAACTCGATCACGGCCATTGATCTACCGAGGGCTTCGTAAATCTGTTGTCCTTGCTGTGACGCGCCGCCGTTCCCGAAAATATTGAATGCCATGTCAATCTGCCCCTTATACGTCTGAATGGATCACCGGCCAGTAATCGTTACCTTATACAACTTTTCCTATCCTAAAGTATGAAGTCATTTCTTCAATTCAAGAGGCAAAATCGTGATATGTGTGCTATTTCACATGCCCCTCGACGCAACCCTTGGTTACAGCACAACAAACGGACGGACCGCTGGTTTATCACCACTATTGACACCGGTTGCGATATCCCGGTTCAATCGCGCTTCACCCCGGCTCCGGAAAGGCCCAAGCCATGATCCGTCATATCGTCCTGATCAAATTCAAACCCGGCATTGACGAGGCCGTGATTAACAGCCTGTTTGACGCCCTGTCCGACCTTGGCGACCAGATCGCGGGGATGCGGGGTTTTGACGGCGGGATATCGGTCAGCCCGGAGAAACTGGAACAGGGTTTCAAGCACGGCTTTTGCATCGATTTCGACAATGAAGCAGCACGTGATGCCTATCTTGAGCATCCGGCACATCAGGCGCTGGGCGCTGAGCTTGTCAAAGCCGCCGATGGCGAAATTTCAGGACTGATCGTGTTTGATCTGGAGATGTGAGCGGCGGGTTTACCTCCCCCAGACAAAATAGCTCTCAGCACATTGCAAATGCACCGGTCGGTGTTTTTTCAAGCGTTGCCGGCCTTGCAAAAAAGAAACCCTGCATTTCCTCAACGCCAAGCGCCTGCATCCTTTGTGCAACAACGGCGTCTTCGACGCCTTCGGCAACAACGCGGAGGCCCAGATCATGCGACGCTTTCACAATCCATTCTGCAAACGATGATTTGACGCAATCCCCGTTTGCCGTTGCGATGAATTCGCGATCAATCTTGACCCCGGCGAAAACACCGGTTTCCAGAAGCTCCACCGAGTTGCTTCCCGAGCCAAAATCATCGATGTAAATCGCAACACCCCGATTTTTGAGAATTGCGGCATTGGCAAGGAATGCCGGATCTTTGACGATGTCGCTATGTTCCGTAATTTCAACTTCGATCCGGATGTCACAAAGCAGCATGTCGCTTCTGAAATGAAGGATTTCCTCAAGGAAGCAGTTATTGCGAATGGAATAGGGCGAACAATTGATCGAAACCGTCGGTGAAAAATCAAACCGGGACCGGATATCCCTGGACTGTTTGCGGACTTCGTTCATCACCGCTGTGGTCAGCAGGTTGATCGCCGGATGGCCTTCGCAGGCCAGAATGATTTCCTCAAGCAGGAAACGTTTCTGCAGGTTCGGGAAACGCACCAGCACTTCAAGCCCGCAAGCCGATCCGGTCTTTGCGTCAATGCGCGGCTGAAAGACAACCGAATAACCGTTGTTTTTGATCGCGCGCATTACCAGCCCCGGCGTAATCAGAGTCCCGGCAAGGTCAATCGCCCGCGAACTTAACGCCTGCTCTATTGATTTGCGAATCAGCTCTATCGGTGCGGGCTTCGACAGAATGCAGGACACAAAAGCCGTATTGATGGCCTTGTTCATCGCAGAATTATCAAGATGCCCGGATAGAAGAACACGCGGAATATTCGGCGCAACGCTGACCATTTCACGCAGCAACCGCATACCGGAAAAACCCGGCATTGCCAGATCGGACAGGATCACATCAACTTTTCGGTGATTTTCCCGAAGCCAGGAAAGGGCCCCGGCCGGTTCGGAGAACGAAATCACATTGTAACGCTGCCCCAGGGCCCGTGTAACGCCGCGCAGCATGTTTTCGTCATCATCGACAAACACGACAGTCGGTTTAAAGGGGTTAACATTGATCACGATTGCAAAACCTTCCCGATGAAGCAGAACGCGTTCACGCCATTTCACACAGCAGATCGCCCGTTACATTCAGGAACCTACGCCGGGCCGGAATTTGAAAACATCCCCATTTGGGGACTGAATAACACCTCCCTGCCGGTATCGTCACAAACATGACACTTCATAATTGACGCCACGCCCGCATAATACCTGTGGTAGAATTTCATCCTTCACCACGGCACAGCGAAACGAGTATCGGGGGACGTCATGCGGATTGCTGTGTTTAACGTCGAAAACCTGTTTGACCGGGCGAAAGTATTTAACGATGAAGACCCGGAAGCACATCGCGATGTGCTGGATGCCCATGCAGAGCTGAACAAGCTGTTTGAAAAACCGGCTTACAGCGATGCCGACAGGGCGCGCATGTTAACGCTGATTACACAGCTTGGCATGTTACGTAGTGACGAGGGAAAATTTACCCGCATTCGCAAAATTCGCGGCCAGTTGATTTCTCGCCCCCGCCCGCCAAAGCAGCCCTTTATCAAGGCCAATGGCCGCGATGACTGGGTCGGCTGGTGCGAGCTTCGCATGGGGCCGGTGGACGAAGCCGCAATGTTAAACACCGCGCGCATGATCGGCGATGTCGGGGCGGATGTTCTGGCTCTGGTCGAGATTGAAAGCCGCCCGGTTTTGCTGGCCTTTCAGGATTTCATGCGCGAAAAGGGCGTTTTGCCGGTGCCCTATCGCCACATGATGATTATTGATGGCAATGACGGGCGCGGCATTGATGTCGGGCTTGCCACCCATGAAGGTTACCCGATTGGCGAAATGCGAAGCCACGTCGATGACCTGAAACCTGACGGCGCCCCGATTTTCAGCCGCGATTGCCCGGAATATGAAATCATCACGCCATCGGGCGCGCAGATCATGGTCCTGCCCAACCATTTCAAAAGCAAATATGGCGGCAATGACCCGGCAAGCAAGGCCAAGCGACTGGCGCAATCATTGGCGGTGGCGGCCTATTACAATCGCCTGATCGCCGAAGGGTTTGAAAATATCGTGGTTCTGGGCGACCTTAACGATACACCCGACAGTGCCGAGCTTGACCCGTTGCTGAACGGTACCGCTCTTCGCGATGTTTCGGCCCACCCGAATTTTACCGAGTTCGAGTTTAATGCCGGAAATGGCGACCGGGGAACCGGGACGCATGGCCTTGGCAATGATGATGATAAAATCGATTATCTGCTGCTTTCGCCTGCCCTGTTTGATCGAGTGACCAAGGGTGGCATTTATCGCAAAGGCATCTGGCCGGGATCACGACCGGCACGCTGGACAACATATCCGGACTTCACCAAAAAGCATCAGGCAGCATCGGATCATCATCTGATCTGGGCGGATATCGATATCTGAGCACGGCGGTTCACAATACCATCGGGCACATTCTTGATACTTTTCTAAATTGCGTAAGATCAAAGATTTAGCTTGCCGTTCAGGTCAGGATCATTCCAGACTTTATCGCGTTAAAGCTGTAACCTGCTTGCGATAACCCTGTATGCCGGTGGCACATCCGCTGCCAACAGCCCGGCAATCCTGTTCTGGAGGGCGGAATGAGCAAACTGCGCGTGCCTTTGGCGATCCTTGTCGTGATCATCGCGATTGCCGGAGGTGGTTATTATTACTGGCAGCAAAATCAGGAAACCCTTCCCGAATTCATCGCCAGCGGAAATGGCCGGATCGAGGCCGAAGAAGTCCGGGTGGCAACCAAATATGCCGGCCGCGTCGACGAGGTTCTGGTCGATGAGGGCGATCTGGTGCAAGCTGGTCAGGTTCTGGCCCGGATGGACACCGAGGAACTTCAGGCAAGCCTTGCCAAGGCCCGCGCCGAGGTTGCCCGCGCAGAACAGGGCATTTTCGAAGCCAAGGCTGATATCGTTCAGAAGGAAAGCCAGCTTTCCTTTGCCGAGCGGCAGCTTGAACGCGCCAACGAGCTTGTCAAAAACAACAATATTGCCCGCGAGCAGGTCGATCAGCGCAAATCGGATCGCGATGTTGCCGAAGCCGCCCTTGCCGCGGCAAAATCGCGCCTGACAAGCAGCGAACGTAATGTCGAAGCCGCCCAGGCCGAACTTGAGCGCATTCAGGTACAGATCAATGATTCCGTGCTTAAGGCACCGCGCGGCGGGCGGGTGCAATATCGCCTTGCCGAACCGGGCGAAGTTTTGGCCGGCGGCGATCCGGTGGTGACGGTTCTGGACCTGACCGATGTTTACATGACGATCTTCCTGCCGACCCGGCAGGCCGGTCTGGCCTTTGTCGGCAATGAGGCACGCATTGTTCTGGATGCGGCACCGGGCTTTGTCATTCCGGCCCATGTTTCGTTTGTCGCCGATGATGCACAATTCACCCCGCGCGAGGTCGAAACCAGAAGCGAACGCGACAAGCTGATGTTCCGGGTAAAAATCCGCATCGCACGCGAATTGCTCGAAGAACATCGCAAACGGGTCAAGACCGGCCTGCCCGGCGAAGCCTATGTCATGCTGGCTGACCATCAAAACTGGCCGGAACGCTTCACCCCCAATGTTCCCGATGACGCGACCCTGAACAAGAGCCTTCAGGAATGAGTAACGGTCCTGCAAATGGCGCAAGACTTGCCGCACGGCTGGACCATGTCAGCCACAGATACGGCCATGTCCACGCGCTTGACGATATCAGCCTGGATATCCCGGCAGGCCGGACCATCGGCTTCATCGGGCCGGATGGTGTGGGTAAATCCACCGCCCTTGCCCTGATATCAGGCGCGCGCAAATTGCAACGCGGCGGGGTCGAAACGCTGGGCGGACCGATGGACGATGCAGGCCACCGCAACAGCGTTCTGCCCAAAATCGCCTATATGCCACAGGGACTTGGCAAGAATCTTTATATGGATCTGACGATCCGCGAGAACCTTGAATTTTTTGGCCGTCTGTTTGGCCAATCGGCCCGCGAACGCCGCGACCGGATTGAACGGCTGGTCAAGGCGACCGGGCTTGAACCCTTTACCGAGCGCGCAGTCGGCAAGCTTTCAGGCGGGATGAAACAGAAACTCGGCCTTTGCTGTGCCCTGATCCATGATCCGGAAATCCTGATACTGGACGAACCAACAACCGGGGTTGATCCCCTGTCGCGGCGGCAGTTCTGGGAACTGATCGAGCAGATCCGCAAAACCCAAAGCAACATGACCGTTCTGGTCGCCACCGCCTATATGGACGAAGCCGCACGGTTTGACCAACTGATTGCGATGAATGACGGCAAGGTGCTGGCAAGCGGCACAGCAAGCGAGATTTTGGAACGCACCGGGGCCGATAACCTTGAGACCGCGTTTGTAAGGCTGCTGCCCGAAGAAGAACGCAAGGGTCACAAGGACCTTGTCATCCCACCCCGCACCACACATGGCGATGTTCCCGCCATCGTCGCCGACGGTCTGACCATGCGGTTTGGCGATTTTACCGCAGTCGATAATGTCAGCTTCCGGATTGAAAAAGGCGAGATTTTCGGGTTTCTCGGCTCGAACGGATGCGGCAAAACCACGACCATGAAGATGCTGACCGGGCTTTTGCCCGCAACCGAAGGCACGGCCGAACTTTTTGGCAAACCGGTCGACGGGCAGGATACCGAACTTCGCAAACGGGTCGGCTATATGAGCCAGGCCTTTTCGCTTTATGCCGAACTCAGCGTCTATCAGAACCTTGAACTTCATGCCCGACTGTTTCACCTGCCTGCGGACCGGATAAAGCCCCGAATTGACGAGCTTTCCGAACGGTTCGGCCTGACCGAATATCACGATGATCTGGCCGAAAGCCTGCCGCTTGGTGTGCGGCAACGGTTATCGCTTGCGGTTGCGATCATTCACAGCCCGGAAATACTGATACTTGATGAACCGACATCAGGCGTTGATCCGGTCGCACGTGATGGATTCTGGCAATTGCTGGTGGAGCTTTCCCGTGATCAGGGGGTGACGATTTTCATCTCCACCCATTTCATGAACGAGGCGGAACGCTGCGACCGCATCTCGCTGATGCATGCGGGCAAGGTTCTAATCAGCGACACCCCGGGTGAAATCACGCAGAAACGCGGTTGTGACACGCTTGAAGAAGCCTTCATCAGCCATCTGGAAGAAGCCAGCGGCATTGATGACAATGCCCCTGCCCCGGATGCATCGGCGATGCAAGGCGACGGCGAAAACGGGACTGGGAAATGGAAACCGGCCAAGGCATCGATTTTCAGTTTGCGCCGTTTGTGGGCCTATTCACTGCGCGAAACCATGGAACTGATCCGCGATCCGATCCGGTTGATGTTTGCCTTGCTGGGCACGGCGATCCTGATGCCGGTTTTCGGTTATGGCATCACGTTTGATGTCGAAAACCTGACCTATGCCGTACTGGACCGCGACAGGACCGAAACCAGCCGCACCTATCTTGAAAACCTTGCAGGGTCCCGATATTTCAGTGAACAGCCACCGTTAAACAGCAATGACGAACTTGAACAAAGATTGCTGTCGGGTGACATTGCACTGGCGATTGAAATCCCACCCGGTTTTGGCCGTGACCTTGAAGCCGGACGCAGTCCCGAAGTCGCCGCCACCATCGATGGCACCATGCCGTTTCGCGCCGAAACCATCCATGGCTATGTCGAAGGCATTCACAGCAAATATCTAAACGAACGCAGCATGCGCAATACCGGTTTGCCGGTTCAAACCCTGCCGGTCAGTATCGAAACCCGCTATCGCTATAATCAGGATTTCAAAAGCATCTACGCCATGGTGCCATCGGTGATTGCACTGTTGCTGATGTTCATTCCTGCCGTTCTGATGGCGGTCGGCGTCGTGCGCGAAAAGGAATTGGGATCAATCACCAACCTTTATGTCACCCCCGTCACGCGGATCGAATTCCTGATTGGCAAACAATTGCCCTATGTCGGGCTGGGCCTGATCAATTTCGTTCTGATGGTCGTGATGGCGCTATTCTGGTTCGACGTGCCGATGCGGGGCAATCCGCTTACCCTTGTTGTCGGGGCCTTCCTGTTTGTGATTGCCACAACCGGACTTGGGCTTTTGATTTCATCCTTTACCCAAACGCAGATCGCCGCGTTGTTTGGAACCGCGATCGCAACCATGGTGCCATCGGTCATGTTTTCGGGGATGATGCAGCCGATTTCGTCACTTGACGGTGCGCCCGCCGTGCTGTCGACCATCATGCCGACATCGCATTTCATGTCGATCAGTGTCGGGGTCTTTACCAAGGCGCTTGGTTTTGCCGAACTCTATCCCCAAATCCTGACGCTGGTGATTTTCTTCCCGGCATTGACCGCCCTTTCAATGCTGCTGCTTAAAAAGCAGGAGGCGTAAAATCGATGTTTGGCAAACGGATTGAAAATATCTATCGCCTCGGCATCAAGGAGCTTTTCAGCCTCCGTCGCGATGTCGTGTTGCTAATCCTGATCTGCTGGGCGTTTTCATTTGCGATTTACAATGCTGCGACCGGCTTTTCCCATGACCTTAAAAACGCATCAATCGCGATTGCCGATCTGGACAAATCCAAACTGTCCCGCCAGATCGGTGATGCGTTCCTGCAGCCGTTTTTCAAGAGACCGGCGGAAATCAGCGAAGGCGACATCGACGCCGCCATGGATAGCGGCGAATATACCTTTCTGCTGGTGATCCCGCCCGATTTTGAAAAAGACCTGATTGCCGGTCATCAACCGGAAATACAGCTTAATATCGATGCTACCGCGATGATGCAGGCCGGGATCGGCCAAGGTTATGTCAGCAACATCATTGCCCAGGAAATCCAGACCTTCATGGGTGGTGTTTCGGCCTATGTCGCGGCCAGCCACGAACCACCGACACAGCTTGTCACGCGTTATGCCTATAACGAAAACGCGACCAGTTCATGGTTCACCAGCGCGATGGAGATCATCAACAACATCACCATGCTCTCGATCATCCTGTCCGGGGCGGCACTTATTCGTGAACGCGAACATGGCACGATTGAACATCTGCTGGTGATGCCGCTTGATCCGTTTGAAATCATGCTGGCAAAGGTCTGGGCCAACGGACTTGTGATTCTGATCGCAAGCGCGCTATCGCTGTTTTTCGTCGTCGAACTGATGCTTGGCGTGCCTATTATCGGCTCCAAACTGTTATTCCTGGCAGGGACGATGCTGTATCTGTTTTTTGCCACCGCCCTTGGCATTTTCCTTGCGACCATGACAAAATCAATGCCGCAATTCGGGCTCCTATTTATCCTTGTCGTTTTGCCAATGCGGATGTTGTCGGGCGGGAATACGCCGCTTGAAAGCATGCCTGAAACGCTTCAGAACATCATGCAATTCGTCCCGTCCAGCCACTTTGTCAGCTTTGCACAGGCGATCCTGTATCGCGATGCCGGGATCGATGTTGTCTGGCAGGAATTCCTGATCGTCTTCGTGATCGCCGCCCTGTTCTTCGCCTTTAGCGCCATGCGCTTTCGCAAAAGCATCGCGGCAATGCGATAGAACCGGAAGGCCCGGTTATCCGTGGCGAAGCTTGAAAAACAGGATGGTCGAGGCCAGCACAAGGGTAAAACCGTTGGCAATGATCACCGGCCAGTCACCACGGATCAGGCCATAAACCAGCCAAAGCGCGATCCCCGTGCACAGTATCAGAAACATCACAAGCGAGATATCAGCCGTCGAGCGCGTGCGCCAGGTACGTATAACCTGCGGCAGGAAGGCAATCGTGGTCAGTGATCCGGCAAGAAGGCCAAGGACAGTTTCAAAAGACATGATCATGGAAGGCCTCCGTCAGATCGCCCGACCCGATGACAGGGCATCAGACCGGAACAAAACGCTCGATTGAATGCATTCAACACATAACACAACCAACTTCAAGCGGGAAATATGTGAGGGCACCGTGACACGCCAGAAGCCTTGATAAGCTTGGGGGAAAGCCGGAATTTAAAGCCAGAAACACAAAACCCCGCTCGGAAACCGGCGGGGAGGAAATGGTGGGCCTAACAAGACTCGAACTTGTGACCTCTCGCATGTCAAGCGAACGCTCTAACCAACTGAGCTATAGGCCCCTGTATTTGGGGAAAGATGGTGGGCCTAACAAGACTCGAACTTGTGACCTCTCGCATGTCAAGCGAACGCTCTAACCAACTGAGCTATAGGCCCTCTAACCCATCTTTCATCTGACCGGCCTTCAAAGCGGAAGGCTTGGCCAGCGCCGTTTGTGACGGCGAGGCGGTATTTAGCCCAAGGCAGAAAAAGGTGCAACCCCTCAATTGGTTTTTTGACAAAAAATCTTCATCTATGGGGGACGGGATGGATCGCTGTTGCTATGATCATCATCCAGTTTAGGGAAGATATAACAAACGACAATGAACCAGTTGCCATCGGATCTTACCGGCAGTGGACCGGCAACCGTCATCCTGCCATCCCGGCAAACCCTGCCGGTGGTGTTTGCATCGCCCCATTCCGGGCGCCATTATCCGCAGGAATTGATCGAGATTGCCCGCATTGACTCGTTTGCGCTCCGTGCATCCGAGGATGCCTTTGTCGATCAGCTTTTTGCCAGCGCGCCCAAGCTTGGCGCACCTATGCTGTGCGCGACATTTCCGCGTGCCTTTGTCGATGTCAATCGCGGGGCGCTGGAGCTCGACCCGCGCATGTTTGATGGCCCCCTACCCTCGGATGCGGATATTCATTCGATGCGGGCCCTTTCGGGGTTGGGATCAATCCCGCGCGTCGTCAGTGGCGGGATCGAGATTTACAAGGCGCGCCTGCCGGTCGCCGAGGCGATGCACCGGATCGATACCTATTACCACCCCTATCACAGTGCGCTTCGCAAGCTGATTGACGCAACGCGTGACCAGTTTGGTTATTGCATCCTGATTGATTGCCATTCGATGCCCGGGGATTCTGTCGACAGCAGCAAAAACCGCGTTGATCTGGTTCTGGGCGATTGCTATGGAAGTTCCTGCCATCCGTCTTTGACGCGCTTTGTCGAAGATCGTGTCCGCGATCTGGGCTTTACCCCGTCGCACAATGATCCATATGCAGGCGGGTTCTGCACGCGCCATTACGGGCAACCGGAAAACCATGTGCACAGCCTGCAGATCGAGCTTTCACGCTCGCTTTACATGGACGAGGACACGATCACGCCCCATCGCGGAT
The DNA here is from genome assembly GCF_001613805.1 of Thalassospira lucentensis. Classification (GTDB taxonomy): domain Bacteria; phylum Pseudomonadota; class Alphaproteobacteria; order Rhodospirillales; family Thalassospiraceae; genus Thalassospira; species Thalassospira lucentensis_A. The sequence continues at coordinate 45,050 of NZ_LPVY01000012.1, read as the reverse complement.
TTGACACCCTGCGCGAACAGATGACGCATCTGATATCGTGCTTCCACGATCTTGACGGGAATCCCTTCTGATGACCACCAGCCCCGTTTCTTCCTCGCCATCGGGCAAACCGTTGCCAAATGGCGACGCCTCCCTCGAGGATCTTGTGATCCGGGATGCCGAGCCAGAAGATTTTGGCCGCATCACCGAGATTTACGGCCACCATGTCCTGCATGGCCTGGCCTCGTTCGAGGAACGCGCACCAGAAATCGCCGAACTCACATCGCGCTGGCAGCATGTCCGCGAACGCGGCCTGCCCTATCTGGTCGCCGAAATTGACGGCCGGGTCGAAGGCTTTGCCTATGCCGGCGCCTATCGCCCGCGTCCGGCGTATCGTTTTACGGTCGAAGACACGATCTATATCGCGCCCGATGTCGTCGGCAAGGGTGCCGGTCGCGCGCTTCTGTCCGAGCTGATCAGACGCTGTACCGCCCTTGGCTATCGCCAGATGGTCGCCGTAATCGGCGACAGCGCCAACGTGGCCTCTATCGGGTTGCACGCACGCCTTGGCTTTCGGGTGGCAGGCACATTGCAATCGGCAGGCTTCAAACTTGGCCGCTGGGTCGATAGCGTGATCATGCAGCGCGGCCTTGGCGACGGTGACGGCAACTTCCCGGAACACGATCCGGGACGGGAAAAGTAATTCGACACAATCCGCCCTATCGCACGGCAAACCACCAAAGGCACTGGTTAGACAGACAGTGCCTTTTCTTTTGGATTGCCGAGTACCAATCAGGCAGGAGATCCCCATCCCGAAAAAGATCAGCACCGGCCTTTAACCAAGGCGCGATTTGCACTGCACAATTCCGCGTAGGCGGCATGATGATATTTTCGGTGAAAATTCCTGCCCCCTGAAATTCCCGCAACTCGTTGGGATTCAGGCAAAAAAGAAGGCCGCCTGTGACAGCGGCCCAAGTCTAGGGAGGAAACGTCCAAGAAACGAGCGACAAGTCGCTCGCCGGAATGCACTGCGTCCTACCGCAGCGCACAAATAGACATTACCCATTAGATCGCGCGGACGCAACACGTTTTTGACTATTTTTTTATCAAAAAAATAAATGCACTTTTTTTGATCAAAATTTCACCAAACTGACACTTTTTCGAACTGAATCCCGCCCATCTGAGGTCACTTTTTCAGCATTGCCCCAATTCCCGACGCCGGTTCATTTGTGAAAATTTGGCGACTCACAGCGAATCAGAATGCAAGGGAATGACAGAAAACCTGCGATTCCATCGATAAATTCGAAAATTCCCCCTTCGATTCCCGTCATGAGAATATGCTCGAAACCCGCAGAAACTCTCAACTTCACGGTTTCAGGAGCGTTGACGCGGGAAAATACATTGGAAAACATATTGGCCGAACCGGCCCGACAAAACCGGGATTCGCTTCGATACGGCATAAAAAACGGCCACAGAACGTGTGACCAGCAAAAAGGCAGGATGATTGATTTCGGAAACAGGCCTAGTTCAGGGTCTGATTGACGATCTTGCCATCCGCCCGGACCGATGATTTGACCGATACCGGTTTTGCCACCTTGCGGCCCGACAGGCCATCAGCAACGATCTGTTCGCGGTCATGACGTTTTTTGGCGTCATACATCCGCTGATCCGCCAGATCGATCAGGTTATGCGGCTGAGAAATGGCGTCTTCGATCCGTTCGGCAAGGCCGTAGCTGGCCTGCTGCGTCATGCCATTGGCAAGAGCAGCCAGACCGGGTGACATGACGCGATGCATGACATCGTTCGCACGATCAAGCGTCAGATCCGGCAGAATAACAAGGAATTCCTCCCCGCCCCAGCGGATCACCAGATCGGCACGACGGAACCGTTGCGCCAGATTGCGCCCGGCTTCCTCAAGAATACGATCACCGTAATCATGACCAAACTGGTCATTGATCTTTTTAAAATCATCAAGATCGACAAAAGCCACGGTAAGCGGGCTGCGTTTCCGATAGGCGGTTTCAAAATTCAGTCGCAGCATTTCCATGCCAAAGGCACGGGTATAAACGCCTGTCAGCGGATCAATCGCGATTTCCTGGGCGGCAACAATCGTACGGTAAAGCTGCACCGATGCCGCCATTACCGCAAGCGGCAGCAGGACCGACAGGATCATTTCAACCGGAACATAGCCACTGGCAACCGGCCCCTGCGCCCCAAAAACCAGCAGGACGAGTATCGGCGAGACCATTATCCCCGCTTCAACCAGCGTCAAAGGCATGATGGCGACCAGGACAACGATACCAAGCAGAAGGAAACTGTGCGCGGTCAGCATCTTGGGCGAGGCATCCGGATCAAGCCCGGAAAAACCGCAAAGCAGGGTGGCAGCAATCACAAGGAACAGCATCGGCAGATAAGGCGCACGTCGTCGCCATCGGGAACTGACCGCACGATTAATCAGCACCGCAATCGCAATCCCCATGACGAGGAAGCGCATGATCACGGTTTGCGATTGCCAAAAGCCATTACCAAAAGCCCCGTCCCAGATCGGGACAAGCGCCAGCAGAACGAGGGTAAAAAAGGCCGCGAAGCGTGCCGTCAGCTGGACCGATTCCTTGCGCCGCAGATGCAGCAATTCTGCATGCCGGGGCGTGTAAAGGAAATCTCGATAGCGGCAACGCAGTGGCCCTGCGAAGCGCCGACTATCTCTTCGGGGACCAGATAGCACGCGGATCAGCTCCAACTCATCTTTGCGAAGGAGCCACAGCAGCCCCGAAATTTTTATGATCGTTCCCTGATTTAACCGCCAATTCAACTATCCAGAAGAGGTGGCTGTATAAATTTGAATTAATTTTCAACTAACCGCGAGTGAAAAAATGCAAATAAGTACCTGTTTCAACACAAAGTCGAACGTAGATTAACGTCTTCAGGTTGTTTTTCCGATACACTTCACCCGCAAAACCCTAAGGCGAACTAAGAAACGTTCGCGACTCGCAATAAAGGGCAAGGCCGTCATGCGATAAAAAGAAACCGCCACACCGGAAACCCGGTATGGCGGCAATAATCAAGGCAGATCGCAACCCTTCTGGAACAGGATCAGCCCCAAAGCGCCCGGTCGGGAAGCCCCATAACACCCTTGTCAAACGCCAGACCATTTTCGCGGTCCTTTGCCATCCAGAGAGGCCCGTCAAGATCGACAATGCGCGCATCGGCAGCAACGATCATGGCCGGCGCCATCGCAAGCGACGTCCCGACCATGCAGCCAACCATGATCTGCATGCCGACCTTGGCGGCAGCATCGGCAAGTTCGAGTGCCCCGGTAAGACCACCGGTTTTATCGAGCTTGATATTGATCATGTCGTAAAGCTGCGCAAGGCGCGGGATATCGGCGACGGTATGGATCGATTCATCGGCACAAAGCAGCACCGGACAATCAAGATCAAGCAGGCCATCATCCTGCCCGGCAGGCAGCGGCTGTTCGATCATTTCCACACCAAGCGCGTCGAGTTCGGCCCCGATATCTTCAAGCAGTTCAATCGACCAAGCCTCGTTGGCATCAACGATCAAACGCGATGTCGGCGCGCCTTCCCGAACCGCACGAACGGATTCGAGAACATTTTCACCGTTAAGCTTTAGCTTGAGCAACGGTGCCGATGCCGCCCTGCGCGCGGCTTCACGCATCGCATCAGGCGTATCAAGGCTAAGCGTTTCTGCCGTAATCAGGCCTTCGGGCGCCTTGCGCTCGGCAAGTTCCCAGGCGCGGCGGCCAAACCGCTTTGCCTCAAGGTCCCAATAGGCACAATCAACCGCGTTGCGCGCCGCACCGGCCTTCATTGCGTCCTGCAGTTCCTTGCGCGTCATACCACGCGAAAGGGCATCGGCCTGGGCCTCGATATCGGCAATCACTTTTTCGACGGTTTCACCATAACGGGCATAGGGAACGCATTCCCCATATCCGGTGAATTCACCATCGGTCAGCGTGACCTTGACGACATGGGCCTCGGTCTTGGCCCCGCGCGAGATTTTGAACGCCCCGCGCAGCGGCCAGACTTCGGATGTGACACTTATGCGCGGCACATCAGATCTCCTGCAGTTTGTCGACGATCGGCGCAACACCAGTCCGAACCGGGTCAACACATGGCAGACCAAACTCGGCTTCGACTTCGGCCAGAAGCTTTTTGGCCGCCGCATCGTCAAGCGACTTGGTATTGATCGCGAAACCGGCCACCACGCAATCGGGGTTGGTCAGGCGCGCATGCATCAGGTTGACTTCCATCGTGGTTTTCAGGTCCGGAAGCTTGTAACCCGGCAGACCGCGCATGTGGGTACGGGTCGGTTCGTGGCAGACGATGATCGCATCGGGCTGCGAACCATGGATCAGGCCCATGGAGACACCGGCAAACGATGCATGGAACAGGCTGCCCTGCCCTTCGACAACGTCCCAGTGATCAGGCTCGTTGGCCGGGGCAATGGTTTCAACCGCGCCGGAAATGAAGTCCGAAATCACGGCATCAACCGAAATGCCCTCGCCCGCGATGAAGATACCGGTCTGGCCGGTCGCCCGGAAGGTCGACTTCATGCCGCGCTTTTTCATTTCGGCATCAAGGGCCAGTGCGGTGTACATTTTCCCGACCGAGCAATCGGTGCCAACCGCCAGAACGCGTTTGCCCGGGCGCCTTTCACCATTGCCAATCGGCAATTTTCCGTCGAAGTGACGCACATCGAAAAGTTTTACGCCTTTGGCATTGGCGGCTTCGACCAGTTCGGGAATCGTCGACAGGCGCGTATGCAGGCCATTGGCGATATCCATACCGGCATCAATCGCTGCCAGAAGGGTTTCCATCCATGCCGGTCCGATAACGCCGCCACGGTTGGCAACGCCCAGAACGATGGTTTTGACGCCTGCGGCCTTGGCTTCGGCAATCGACATTTCCGGCAGGCCAAGATCAGCCTGACAGCCCGGAAGGCTTAGCTGTGCGACACACCATTCCGGGCGCCACTGCTTGATGCCAATCGCGGTTTTTGCAGCCAGTTCGTCCGGCGCATCACCAAGAAACATAAGATACGGATGTTCGATTTTCATTTTACCTCCTTGACCAGCGTCCAACCGCTGCCCTTATAATCTGGGGCGACTATAACGCAACTTGGTGGGAGCCATCCAGATATATGAATTGATATCTTCGACTATCCACCGAAATGTTCGCACAAAATTCGAATATCGAAACAAATAACAAAAAAACATTCTGAATTCATCGAAGACAAACCTCCTTTCTTGTGAATTTCACCGGGAAACGCCCGGAAAAAGCAAGAAAATGCAATTTTGAAGGACTGGCGCGAAAGCGTCCGACTACACATGAGTACCGATCTCAAAAAGTGGCTTTCTGACCGCAAAATTGAAGAAGTCGAATGTATTGTCCCAGATATGTCCGGGGTGGCGCGAGGCAAGGTTCTGCCAACGCAAAAGTTTTTGCGCGGGCTTGAAGCCAAAAGCCTTGCCATCCCCGAGGCAATTTTTTCCATGACGGTCACCGGGGGTTACCCGGAAGAAACCGACGCGTTTCTGGACCCGGCGGAAAAAGACGTTGTCATGGTACCCGATCCGGAAACCATTCGCGTCGTGCCGTGGTACGAAGAACCGACAGCACAGATTATTTGCGACTGTCACCATTTTTATGGCGACGAGGTGTCGATCTCGCCGCGCCACGTTCTCAAACGCGTCCTGGCCGCCTTTGAAGAACGCGGCATGAAGCCGATCATTGCCCCGGAACTTGAATTTTATCTGGTGGCAAAAAACACCGACCCGGACAACCCGCTTGAACCGCCAATCGGTCGTTCGGGCCGCCCGGAACGGGCATCGAACGCCTTTGGCATTGATGCGATCAACGAATTCGATCCGCTGATCGAAGACCTCTATGACTATTGCGAAGCCATGGATATCGACGCCGATACCATGAGCCACGAGTCGGGCCCCGCCCAGCTTGAAATGAACTTCAATCACGGTGCGCCGCTTGAACTGGCCGATCAGGCATTCCTGTTCAAACGCACGCTGCGTGAAACCGCGCTCAAACACGGGGTCTATGGCACATTCATGGCCAAACCAATGGGCAACCATCCGGGCAGTGCCATGCACATCCATCAGAGCGTCATCGACATCAAAACAGGCAAAAACCTGTTTGCCGATGACAATGGCGATAATTCACAGATGTTCCTGAACTATGTCGGCGGCCTGCAACGTTACCTTCCGGCGGCAATGCCGCTTCTGGCCCCGAACATGAACAGCTATCGCCGCTTGCAGCCCTGGTCGGATGCGCCGATCAACATGCACTGGTCACTTGATAACCGTACGGTCGGCCTGCGCCAGCCTAACGGCCCGGCCAATGCTCGCCGCATCGAAAACCGGATTCCGGGTGCCGACGCCAACCCTTATCTGGCGATTGCGGCATCGCTTGCCTGTGGCTTGCTCGGTATTATCGAGGAAATCGACCCGACCGCCCAGATCGAGGGTTCGGGTTATGACCGGGCACATTCCCTGCCCCGCCACATCCACGAGGCGCTGGCAAAGTTCCATCGGTGCAAACCGCTAAAAGACCTGTTGGGCGAAGAATTTTCGGCCGCGGTTCTGGCCGTCAAGGAAGCCGAATGGGATGCCTACCAGACGGTGATCAGCGCGTGGGAGCGTGAACACCTTCTGCTGAACGTTTGATTGAATTCTTGCGCCGGGGCATCATCCCCGGCGCAAGAATGTTGCATGATGAATGCCTAATTTTTCACTTGATGCGAAAAATGCTCAAAAATCCATCTTGTGTTTGACAAAAACCTGAGGCATTCGAAGGATATGAAGGTCTTGGAGAAAGCAATAACAGGACCTTCAAATTTTCAAACGCTGCCACATGGGAGGCTCAGCGAAATGAAATCACTTCTTAAATCTTCAAGCCTTGTTGTCCTTGCCGCAGCCCTTTCGGGCTTTGCCGCAAGTGCATCGGCACAGGAAGTCCTTAACGTTTATAACTGGTCTGATTATATCGGCGAAGAGACCGTGGCCAATTTCGAAAAGGAATATGGCGTAAAGGTCAATTACGACGTTTATGACAGCAACCAGGTTGTCGAAGCCAAGCTTCTGGCAGGAAATTCGGGCTATGATCTGGTCGTGCCGACGCTGGCCGATGCGCAGCGCCTTATCCAGGCAGGCATCTTCCAGAAAGTCGATAAATCGAAACTGGAAAACTTTGGTAATCTGGACAAGGTGATCCTGAACCAGACCGCCAAATACGACCCGAACAACGACTATGCTGTTCCTTACCTTTGGGGCACCAACGGCATTGGCTATAACGTTGCCAAGGTTCAGGAAGCTCTGGGCGACGATGCACCGCTCGATAGCTGGGCGCTGGTATTTGACCCGCAATATGCCGAAAAGCTGTCGAAATGCGGCCTGACCATGCTTGATGATCCGGGCGAGATCGTACCGCTGGTCAATTTCTATCTCGACAAACCGGATTCCAAACAGTCGAACGAAGACATCGAAGCCGCGATGGCCGAACTCGAAAAAGTCCGTCCCTACATCACCTATTTCCACAGCTCGCAATACATCAACGACCTTGCCAATGGTAACGTCTGCGTATCTATCGGCTGGTCGGGTGACGTTGGTCAGGCTGCCCTTCGCGCAGAAGAAGCCGGCAACGGCAACGAGATCAAATACGTGATTCCGAAGGAAGGCACGCTGATCTGGTTTGACGTGATGATGATCCCGGCCGATGCGCCGAACCCGGAACTGGCCCACAAATTCATTGATTACATCCTGCGTGCCGATGTCGGTGCGGATCTTGCCAACTATGTCGAATATGCCAGCCCGAACGAAGCGGCCATGGAATTCATCGACGAAGATCTGAAATCCGATCCGGGCGTTTACCCGTCACAGGAAGTGAAGGAACGCCTGCGCTCCAAGATCGAGCCGGGTCCGAAAGAACTGCGTACCCGTACCCGTCTGTGGACCAAGCTTAAAACCGGTCAGTAATCGATCCGGTTGATATCGAAACCTGTCGAAGGGGCGCTGCAGTCATGCTGCGCCCCTTTTGCATGACGGTGATATACGGCTGCGGCATTGTGACTCGCGATGGTGTGCGTGAAACCGCGCAAGGCACCCAGGCAGGACAGCAGGAAATGAAACCGCGAACAATGCCCATTTTCTGAACACCCCTGCTGACTTTTCCGCCATTTATCGCAACATTGGTCACAAAACGTTCAAAATATCGCACACCCCTCTTTACAGATTGTGGAATTGCTTCATCCTGTTAATCAGGAAAAACCAAAACATCGGACGGCACGTCAAACGCAATCGGACTGAAAAGACCAGCCGGGCATGTCGCCCGATGTTTTGGGTATATCTCGACAACAAACAAGGGGAGAAGCTTGGTGTCGCAGGGGGCTTTGCAGAAAGCACACGAGGATGTGCACAAGACTCAGCCTTGGAACAATCCCGACGCGGTCCCGTTTATCCGTTTCGAGAATGTGACCAAGAAATTCGGCGACTTTTATGCCGTCGATGATGTGTCGCTTGATATTTATCGGCATGAATTGTTTGCCCTTCTGGGCGGATCGGGTTGCGGCAAAACAACGCTTTTGCGCATGCTGGCCGGGTTCGAGGAACCAACAGCAGGTAAAATATTCATCGATGGTGTCGATATGGCTGGGGTCCCGGCCTATGAACGCCCGACCAACATGATGTTCCAGTCCTATGCCCTGTTCCCGCACATGACGGTTGAACAGAATGTGGCCTTTGGCCTGCATCAGGACGGATTGCCGAAATCGGAAATCCGCACACTGGTTTCCGATATGCTGGCCCTTGTGCAGATGACCAAGTTTGCCAAACGCAAACCCCATCAGCTTTCCGGCGGCCAGCGCCAGCGTGTTGCCCTGGCACGATCCCTTGTCAAAAAACCCAAGGTGCTTCTACTCGACGAACCGCTGGGTGCGCTTGATAAAAAGCTGCGTGAACAGACGCAGTTCGAACTGGTCAACATTCAGGAAAAGGTCGGCACCACCTTTGTCATGGTCACCCATGATCAGGAAGAAGCCATGACCATGGCATCACGCATTGCCGTGATGAATGAAGGCGTGATCCGCCAGCTTGGCACCCCGTTCGAGCTTTACGAATATCCCAACAGCCGCTTTACCGCGAACTTCCTGGGTCAGGTCAACCTGATCGAGGGAACGCTTGTTGACGACGATGAAAAATACGCGGTCATCCAGTCCGACGATGCCGGTGGCGAGATTTATATCGACCACGCCGTTCAGGGCCACGAAGGTGCGACACTTTGGATCGCGCTCCGCCCGGAACGCTTGCGCCTGCTGACTGAACAGCCAACCGATACGAAATACAATTGCCTGTCGGGCAAGGTCGAGGAAATCGGCTATCTCGGCGGGCTGTCGACTTACCATGTGCGCCTTGACAGCGGCTTCCGCATCAAGGTCACCGAACCCAATTCCAGCCGCCATGTCGAACCGCGTTACACGTGGGAAGATCGCGTTTGGGTGACGTGGGAGGCCGGGGCTGCTTCGGTTCTGAACCAATGAGCAGTGACAAGCCAACCCTGAAACAACGTTATGATCGCCTGATGCTCAAGCACGGCCGGGTCATAGTGATCGGCCTGCCCTATCTCTGGCTGATGCTGTTCTTCCTGATCCCGTTCCTGATCGTGCTCAAGATCAGCTTCGCCACCGCCGAATATGCCCAGCCGCCCTATAGCGCACTGTTCACGTGGATTGACGAAGGCGTCAATATCACGATCAATTTCGGCAATTACCTGTTTCTGCTCAGCGACAGCCTTTATATCTCGGCCTATCTGAATTCGATCCGGATTGCGGCGATTTCAACAGTGATCACGCTTCTGATCGGCTATCCGATGGCTTATGGTATTGCGCGCGCACAAGGATCGCTTCGCAGTGTCCTTCTGATGATGGTGATCCTGCCCTTCTGGACCAGTTTCCTGATCCGGGTTTATGCCTGGATCGGCATTCTGGACCGCGAGGGGTTGATCAATGCCCTGCTGCTGAACCTTGGCATCATTTCCGAGCCGCTGATCATGCGCCAGACCGAATTCGCGGTCTATATCGGCATTGTCTATACCTACCTGCCCTTCATGATCCTGCCGCTTTATTCCACGCTGGAAAAAATGGATGTCAGCCTGATCGAGGCTGCCCTGGATCTTGGTTGCAAGCCATGGCAGGCCTTCATGAAGGTAACATTGCCCCTCTCCATGCCCGGCATTCTGGCGGGATCACTTCTGGTATTCATTCCATCCGTTGGCGAATTCGTTATTCCGGAACTTCTCGGCGGGCCAAATACCCTGATGATCGGCCGGACATTATGGAACGAATTCTTTGCCAACCGTGACTGGCCGATTGCGTCCTCGGTCGCGATTGCCATGCTGCTGTTCCTGGTGGTGCCGATCATGTGGTTCCAGCATATCCAGACCAAGCAGGAGGAAAACGGACAATGACCGGCAAACGTTCGACTTTCCTTCTAAGTGCTCTGGTGTTCGGCTTTGCATTCCTCTATGTGCCGATCCTGCTTGTGATCATTTACTCGTTTAACGAGGGCAAGCTTGTGACCGTTTGGACCGGCTTCTCGTTCAAATGGTATGTGTCGCTGTTTTCCAATGACGGCATGATTGACGCCGCCTGGAACAGCCTTCGGATCGGGGTGATGTCGGCAACGCTGGCATTGGCCGTCGGGACCCCTGCCGGGCTTGTCATGTCCCGCTTTGGCCGGTTCAAGGGTCGCACCCTGTTTTCGGGTATGGTTGCCGCCCCGCTTGTCATGCCCGAAGTCATCACCGGCCTGTCCTTGCTGCTGCTGTTTGTTACCCTTGAACAGCTTATCGGCTGGCCAGCCGGGCGTGGCGTTACGACGATCGTGATCGCCCATACGACCTTCTGTGCGGCCTATGTCGCGGTTGTGGTGCAATCACGTCTGGCGGGTATGGATACCTCGGTCGAAGAAGCCGCCATGGACCTTGGCGCAAAACCGGCAAAGATTTTCTTTGTCATTACGCTGCCAATGATCCTGCCAGCACTTCTCGCTGGCTGGCTGCTGTCTTTCACCCTGTCGCTTGATGATCTGGTGATTGCAAGCTTCGTCGCCGGTCCTGGTTCCACCACCCTGCCGATGAAGGTTTTCTCGTCCGTACGACTTGGCGTTTCGCCGGAAATCAACGCGCTCGCAACGCTCATCATCCTTGCGGTATCGGTGATGATCGTGATTTCGAGCCTACTGATCCTGCGATCCGAACGCGCACGTACCCGATCCATGAACCAGGCAACAATCGACAACTGATCCGATGTTGCCCAAAACAAAAAAGCAGCACCTGCAAAGGTGCTGCTTTTTTATGATCCGGATGGAAAATCCGAATACAAACCTGAAATCAGACCTGATTCTGTTCCGCCATCTGCCGCAGGAATTCACGGCATTTCATGCCCGGCGCAAGGACACGCCAATAAGACACAACGGCTTCTTCGGCTGCCACACTGAAATCGATAATCAGGTTATCCAACGCGTTCTGGCGCATCAGTTCGGCAACACGATCCGGAATCTGTGACATCTGCCACATGCCAATCACCAGTGCATACGATGTACGCATCAGCTTGTTGGCATCTTCGGGCGTGATGGCATAAAGCTCGGACAGGGCATCGGCTGTACGTTTGACCATTGAAGAAACAAATCTTCGATGGCTAAGCACGGCTTCATCATCCGTCCCCTGTTCCAGAACCCCTTGTGACAGGGATGCCAGATGCAGGAACTGCTTCCGCTTGACCAGATATTGCACGAATTGCAGTGCAACGCGCGCCGAATCCCGTTCTTCGGGACGCCGCAACGCTTCCTGTTCAATCACTTCAAGATTGTTTTCAAACCACCCCTTCAGGAATCCGCGCAGGACTTCCAGAAAAAGGGCTTCCTTGCTTGAAAAATAAAGATATAGCGTGCCTTTGGCGAGGTTTGCCTTCTTGGCGACTTCGGCTGCCGATGGCAGTTGTCCGTCCCCCTCAAGGTAAAGCGCCTCAGCCGCGACAAGTATATCGTTTCTACGTTTAAGCTTTTGCTCGTGGCTACGCGCACGAACAAGACATTCGTTTTCCATAGAGAATTATTCCCCCAACATTCTCCCTGAACTTATATTAATGCCTTTTAATTCATTCAAAAGTCAAATCGCGCGGCGACTTTTGATAGAAAAAATCAAAGAAACTTTTATGTAACAAACAGTTCGCCTGTGTTTTTTGAACGCGCGATAGATGAACATTGGTCACTATATCTCAATCAAGGAACGTTTCGGCGCACAAAATCGAAAAATCCGTACAGATTTGATTCGCTGCGGCTGCGAACTGGAACGGAGTATCAGACCGGCAATTCGGTCGTGCGTTTGACTTCGCGCAGCGTGATGATGGTCTGAACACGCTCCACACCCGGAAGCTGGGTCAGAACCTCGCTATGTATGCGTTCATAGTCGGCTGTGTTACTGTAGACCACATGCACCAGATAATCGCTTTGCCCGGCCAGCAGATAGCATTCGACCACCTCGGGCACTGACTGGATTTCCTTTTCAAAGGTTTCCAACGCTTCGCGGGTCTGGCGTGCAATCGAAATATTGACGAATGCATTGCCCGGTTTGCCGATGCGGGCCGGATTAAGCAGCATGGTGTAACGGTCAATCAGACCGGCTTCTTCCAGAAGCCGGACACGGCGCAAACAGGCAGAAGCCGACAGATTGACCTTTTCGGCCAGTTCGGCGTTGCTGATACGGCCATCGCGTTGAAGCAGCCGCAGGATCATCCGGTCACGTTCGTCCATCTGCATTTCGAATATTCTCCCTGCCTGAAGCGGATTTTTTAAAATTATATAGCATTAATACCACCAAACTCACCGATGATTGAAGGGAAATTGCCACAATTTTCGGGTATCCTGCATAGACAACTAAAAACGGGACAACCCGTTATCGCTGCCACGTTTGTCCGGGAGAAACACAATGCTTATTGGCATTCCGAAAGAAATCAAAAACCATGAATATCGCGTCGGCCTGACCCCAAGTTCCGTGCGTGAAGTCACGGCACACGGGCATGATGTGATCATCGAAACCAATGCTGGTGCCGGTATCGGTTGCAGCAACGATGATTACCTCGCAGCCGGCGCAAAAATCGTCGACACCGCGGCCGAAATCTTTGCCAAATCCGAAATGGTCGTAAAGGTCAAGGAACCGCAGAAAGTCGAATACGAGCAGCTCCGCGAAGGGCAGCTTCTGTTTACCTATCTTCATCTGGCACCCGACCCCGAACAGACCGCAGGTCTGGTCAAATCCGGTGTGACCGCGATTGCCTATGAAACCGTGACTGATAAAAATGGTGGCCTGCCGTTGCTGGCCCCGATGTCCGAAGTTGCCGGTCGCATGGCCCCGCAGGTTGGGGCTGCTGCCCTGCAAAAGGCCAATGGCGGACGCGGCATGTTGCTGGGCGGTGTGCCCGGCGTTGCCCCGGCCAAGGTCGTTGTAATCGGCGGCGGTGTTGTCGGCACCAATGCCGCCCGCATTGCTGCGGGCATGGGCGCGGACGTCATCATTCTCGACAAGAATGTCAAACGCCTGACACAGATTGACGATCTGTTTGGCCCACGCATCAAAACGCAATATGCCACCATCGATGATACCGAGGCACTGGTCTATGATGCCGACATGGTTGTCGGTGCAGTCCTGATCCCCGGTGCCGCGGCACCAAAGCTGATCCACAAGGACCAGCTTTCAAAAATGAAGCCGGGTTCGGTGATTGTCGATGTCGCGATTGATCAGGGCGGCTGCTTTGAAACATCCAAAGCCACCACCCATGCCGATCCGACCTATATCGTCGATGACGTAGTGCATTACTGCGTTGCCAACATGCCCGGCGCAGTGGCCCGCACATCGACCTTTGCGCTCAATAACGCGACCCTGCCCTTCACCTTGGCACTGGCCGACAAGGGCTGGAAAAAAGCCTGCCAGGATGATCCCCATCTGGCCGCAGGGCTAAACGTTCACGAAGGACGCATCACCTATGAGGCCGTCGCGCGTGATCTTGGCTACGATTACCTGCCCCTTGACCGGGTGCTTGCGTAAACCAGCTTAATCCAACCTCCCGGCGGGGCTAGTCACCCTGCCCCAGCAAACCCCGCCAGTCAGTTTGGCGGGGTTTGTTGTCTCAGGCTGTGCTAGCATTACCGAAAAGACATACGGGATGAAACAACCATGGAAATATCGATGCTGATCGGGGCGATGGTCGCGGCCGCCATCTATACCCTGACACCCGGCCCGGCCTTTTTGGCGATGCTGGGCATTGGTGCCGCACAGGGCCGCCGGGCAAGTGCCGGCTTCCTGTTCGGGCATTTTGCCGGGGATATCATGTGGGCCAGTCTGGCACTGGTGGCGATCATCGGGTCACGCGTCCTTGATCCGATGGTGTTTGATATTCTGGCGATGATTTGCGGTGTTTATCTTTTCTGGCTTGGCATCCGTGCGGTTACCGCAAAGCGCAAGGTCGACGGTGCGGTCAATATTACCGTGCGCCGTCCGTGGCGACGCGGCTTTATCTTCGGGATCACCAATCCCAAGGGATATCCGGTCGCGGTCGCGATGTTCACAGCCCTTCTGGCACAGGATGCCGCATCGCTTGGCTGGGACAGCATGACAGGGCTTTTGCTGGCCTCTGCCGTAGGGTTTCTGATTGCCGATCTGATCCTGATCTGGATTGTCGGGCTTGGCATTTTGCGCCGGGCCTATCAGCGCCATGAAATCTGGATCGTGCGCGCCACCGGAATTCTGTTTATCGGTTTTGCCGTGCAGGCGATAGCCAATGCCCTGCCCAACCTTGGCCACAGCCTTGCGCATGGGTTCAGCACGCTGCGCAAACCCTGATCATCCTCGCGCCAAAACAAAAGCCGCCCGGCGAACCGGGCGGCTTTTTTGATGTTATGGTTTGAACGACTTAAAATTCGACCTGCGTCACATCGCGGACCGCACCCTGATCGGCGCTGGTTGCAAGCGCGGCATAGGCACGAAGGGCCGTTGTGACCTTGCGTTTGCGCGGCTTGGCCGGTTTCCAGGCATCCTTGCCCTTGGCTTCCATTTCCTGACGGCGTGCAGCCAAAACCGCGTCATCGACCGCAATTTTGATCGAACGGTTCGGAATATCGATTTCGATCATATCACCCGGCTCGATCAGGGCAATTTCACCGCCTGCCGCCGCTTCGGGCGATACATGGCCAATCGAAAGACCCGACGTCCCGCCCGAGAAACGGCCATCGGTGACAAGCGCGCAGGCCTTGCCCAGCCCCATCGATTTCAGATAGCTGGTCGGATACAGCATTTCCTGCATGCCCGGACCACCTTTGGGCCCTTCATAACGGATGACGACAACATCGCCTTCCTTGACCTCACCACCCAGAACCTTGGCGACCGCCTCGTCCTGGCTTTCGCAAATCACGGCCGGACCGGTGAATTTCAGGATGCTTTCATCCACACCACCGGTCTTGACGATGCAACCATTGGTCGCAAAATTGCCAAACAGAACCGCAAGACCGCCATCCTGACTGTAAGCATGCGCAACGTCGCGAATACAGCCTTCTTTTTCATCAAGATCGAGATCATCCCAGTAACGCTCCTGACTAAACGCGGTCTGGGTCGGAATACCGCCCGGCATGGCGCGATAGAACTTTTGGACGGCTTCGTTCTTGGTGCGTTTGATGTCCCACTTTTCCAGGGCATCGGCCATGGTTTTGGCATGTACGGTCGAAACATCGGTATGGAGCAAACCGGCACGATCCAGTTCGCCCAGAATACGCATGATACCGCCCGCACGATGAACATCTTCCATGTGGAATTTCGGGTGGTTTGGCGCCACTTTGGACAGATACGGGATCTTGCGCGACAGCCGATCCATATCCGCCATGGTAAAATCGACCTCCGCTTCCTTGGCGATAGCCAGAAGATGAAGAACCGTATTGGTCGAACCGCCCATCGCAATATCAAGCGCCATGGCGTTTTCAAAGGCTTCAAACGTCGCGATGCCGCGCGGGGTCGCGGTAACGTCTTCTTCCTCGTAATAACGGCGCGCCAGCTTGACGGATGTGCGCGCTGCCTCAAGGAACAGTTCCTGCCGCGCGGCATGCGTCGCCAGCACCGAACCGTTACCCGGAAGCGCAAGACCAAGGGCCTCGGCCAGACAGTTCATCGAGTTGGCGGTAAACATACCGGAACACGAACCACAGGTCGGACATGCCGACCGTTCGACAACAGCAACCTGTTCGTCCGAGATTTTCGGATCGGCGGCTTCTACCATTGCATCAACAAGGTCAAGATGACGTTCCTGACCATTGATGGTGACCTTCCCGGCCTCCATCGGGCCACCGGAAACGAACACCGCCGGAACGTTAAGGCGCATGGCAGCCATCAGCATGCCCGGCGTGATCTTGTCACAGTTCGAAATGCAGACCATCGCATCCGCGCAATGGGCATTGACCATATATTCGACGGAATCCGCGATGATTTCACGTGACGGCAGGCTGTAAAGCATGCCGTCATGGCCCATCGCAATACCGTCATCAACGGCAATGGTATTGAATTCCTTGGCAACACCACCGGCAGCTTCGATTTCGCGTGCCACCATCTGACCAAGGTCTTTCAGGTGAACGTGGCCGGGGACGAACTGGGTAAAGCTGTTGACGACCGCAATGATCGGCTTGTCAAAGTCTTCATCCTTCATGCCCGTGGCGCGCCAAAGGCCGCGCGCACCGGCCATATTGCGGCCATGGGTGGTTGTACGGGACCGATATTCCGGCATGGTCGAACCTCTCTATCTTCGCGGGGTATTTATCATTGTCACATATTTAGGGCTTCTAGCACAGTCTTCGCGCCCAATGACAGTTTTTTGCCCGAAAATTTCGTGTTTTTGCGCCATATGGAACGAATGCTACCTGAAAGATAGCCGCCCTTTCCAAGACAGCACTTTCAATCACCGGGTTAAGTTTCGGGAATTCCACCACCTTCCCCTAGCCAACCTACCCGAAAGACCCAAAATGCTATCCCATTAGATAGGCGACGGCCTCGACCACAATCCATATCTTAATAGGTGATTATCGCCGCCAGGCGATTCTCCCACTCCCATTCTCACCCCGGCCTGCTTGCAGGCTCGGGGTTTTTTTTATGCTTTTTCCCGCGCCATCATTCTTTTTCCTGAAATGATGAAATGCTTTAAAGCAATGACAGAACGTTCCTTTTTCTGCATGCTGCCCCATATGACAGCGATCAGGACTGTCCATCTTACGAGGTAAAGCATATCGATGTCGGCCGATCTCAAGACCCTGCTCAGGCGTGGACTAAGCGCGCATGAAGGCAACCGTCCTGATGAGGCCGAGAAGATTTACCGTCGTGCCCTGTCGCTTTCGCCCGGAAATCCCGAAGTCGAACATCTTCTGGCGACTCTTCTGACCGGCATTGACCGCCACCGCGAGGCGTTGGAACTGTTTGATAGCTGCCTGCCCCGGCTTGGCGCCAATCCTGCCGTTCGGTGCAATTTCGCGATTGCGCTGGAACGCGCCGGACAGATCGAAAAAGCCATCGACGAATTCCGCCAGGCCATCAGCTATCACGGCGATTTCCCCACTGCCCTTTATCATCTCGCCCGCCTTGAAATGCCACGCGGCCATATCGGGCAGACCGTGGACCTTCTGGGGCGGTTGCTGGGCCTTAAACCCGATCATTACGAAGGCCTTTTGTTATTTGGCGAGGCATTGCACGCACTTGGGCAGGAAGAAGCCGCACTCGCGTCGCTTGACCGCGCCGCCGAGGCCGCCGGCATCACCCCGAATATGATTTGCCGTGTCGGCGATGTTTCGCTGCGGCTTGGCTATCCCGGCATGGCGCAAAACCTTTATCAACGCGCGCTTAGCATCGATCCCCGTCATGTCCCGGCCCTGCACGGTTTGGGCCGCGCGCTCTCGGCACAGGGCGATTATGCCAAGGCGATCGCGATCCTTAAAACCGCCAAGCGCCTTGCCAAGGGCAGGATCGAAATCGATCTTGAAATTGCCGATATCGAATTGCAGTGCGGCGATATCGCAAGCGCGATTGCCGAACTGACCGTTCTTGTGGAAAAACACCCGGCAAATGCCGCGGCCCACACCGCCCTTCTGGCTGCCGTTGCCAGGCTGCCTGATATCGGCGGGGTCGAATATCTTAAACAGGCCCGCCAATGGGCACGCAGCCACATGCCAGCCTTGCCCGAGCCGAACTTCACCAACAGCAAACAGGTCGATAAACGGCTTCGCATCGGATGGCTGTCACCGCATTTTTGCGAACATGCTTCCTTCGCCCTGCTGTCCAGCGTTGCTCGACACCTTAACCGCAACGAGGTCGAACTGTTTCTGTATTCGGCCACCCCGCGCCAGGACCAAACCACCCGTTCATGGCAGGTCATGGCCGATGGCTGGCGCGAGGTTTACGGCCAAAGCCCGCTTCAGATCGCTGAGCGCATCCGCAAGGACAGGATCGACATCCTGTTTGACCTGACCGGCCCGGTCGCCAATCAGCCGATCACGGTATTTGCCCATCGCGCTGCCCCGGTTCAGGCCAGTATCGCTCCGATGACAACCGGCATCAGCCAGATGGATTATATCCTTGTCCATCATCGTGGGATTCCGGCCAAACCTGCCGAAAACAAGCTGTTTTGCGAAAATGTGCAGCATCTGGGATCAGGACCTTTCGCCTATGCCGGTGCCGATGATGCCGCGCCCCTAAGCCTCCTTCCGGCGGCAATTGACGAGGTCGTGACCTTTGGCTGCTTTGACCAATTATCAAACATCAGCGACGCCAGCCTGAACTGCTTTGCGCGTGTTTTAAACAAGATCAAGGGCAGTCGCCTTGTCATTCAGGATGATGTTCTAGGCGACGCCTTTGCCAGAAAGACGATGCTGGATCGGCTGCGTCAGGCCGGGCTTCACACGGATCGTGTCAATCTGATTGGTGCGGTCAGTCCCGAAGACAAACCCGATCTTTATGCCCGGATCGATATCGGCTTGGCCCCGTTCCCGATGATCGATATCGCGCGCTATTTTGATATGCTGTGGCACGGTATTCCGTTTGTCACGATGGCCGGGGAAACACCGGCATCCCGCACGGGACTTTGCCTGCTGTCCGATGTCGGGCTCGATGCACTGGCGGCGGAAACGCAGAAGGGTTACGTCGAAAAGGCCCTCCTTCTGACACAGGATATCAACGCCCTTACCACCATTCGGGCCGGCATGCGCGACCGGATGAAAAACAGCAAGGCCATGAGCGGCCAAGCCGCCGCCCGCGAGCTTGAAGAAGCCTGCCGGGATATGTGGAAAACCTGGTGCGCGTTATGATGCGCCTAACGCGCCAGAACACCGCGCGCGAATAATTCCGAGACAGCCGCCTGCAAATCATCGGCGATAAAGTCGGCCTCTGCCGCCTCGGGCCAGGTGGTTTCCTTTGCGCCATGCCCGGTCCGCACGATCACCGCGTGGGTTCCGGCCGCACGTCCGGCACGGATATCATTAATGCGATCCCCGATCAGAACACTGTCAGGCAGCGAAATCGCAAAATCCTCGGCCGCAGCAAGGATCATGGCCGGGCCCGGTTTTCGACATTCGCTGTCTCGGCGATACTCCTCAATCCCATCCGGATGATAGGGTGAATAATAAATCCCCTGCACCGATGCCCCCGCTCGTGCCAGCATCGCAATCATCGCCTCGTGCAGATCACGAAGACCCTCTTCGGACAGATAGCCACGCGCCACCGCCGACTGGTTGGTCACGATCACAACCGGAATACCGGCATCGTTAAGCTGCTTGATCGCGCTGGCGGTTCCGGGGATCAGGGCAAGATCATCAATCTTTGACAGGTAGTGAACCTCTTCATTCACCACCCCATCGCGATCGAGAAAAACCGCAGGCACAGGATTGCGCTGATCGCGCCAGCGCGGAGCCGGATCGATGAAATGGCGGCGAACGAAATCGTATTTCCTGTGGCTCATGTCGAACACTGTATCTTGTCTTGCTGCGCCAATATCGCGCTAACATGCACCATCAGCATCCGAAATGACAAGTTTTCACGACGCAGGTTTGCGTCGACTTATAGCGATGCGGAAAACCAACTGGTATTACCATTATTCGCTTGCTCCGCGACTATCGGTCATGACAATTTCACCCGGGGCCATTTGGGCCAAGCCATCTGGGGATAATGAATTTCATGTTTGCCGATATCTTTGCCATTCTTGCACCGGTTTTCATAACCACGGGTCTTGGTTATATCTGGGCACGATCCGGCAGACATTTCGATACGGGCCTGGTGACATCCATCGTCACCTATTTTGCGACCCCCTGCCTGACCTTTGCAGCCCTTGCCACGGTCGACCTTGGTGCGGATGCGCTGGTATCAATGGGGACTGCTGCCCTTGCCGCAAACATCATTTTCGTCCTGATCGGCTGGCCAATCCTGAAAGTTTTCAAACTGGCCCCGCGGACCTATCTGCAATCGCTGGCCTGGCCGAATGTCGGCAATGTCGGTCTGCCGCTTTGCATGCTGGCTTACGGCCAGGATGGTCTGGCACTGTCGGTTGCGTTTTTTGCTGTTTATGTGGTTTTGCAACTGACCATCGGGGTGGCGTTCGTTTCGGGCAGTTTCTCGCTTAAATCGATCATCAAGATGCCGATTATCCCGGCAACCCTGATTGCAACAGGCTTCCTTGCGACCAATACCGAAGTCCCCGCATGGCTTTACAACACGACCAACCTGATCGGGCAGCTGACCATTCCGTTAATGCTGTTTACATTGGGTGTGTCACTGGCCCGCCTTCGCCCGGTCAGCCTTGCACGCAGCACCGCACTTAGCATGCTGCGCCTTGCCATGGGCTTTGCGGTTGGCGTCGGACTTTCAGAAGTCATGGGACTTACCGGGATCGAACGCGGGGTCGTGATCCTGCAATGTTCGATGCCGGTTGCGGTGTTCTGCTATCTGTTCGCGCAGCTTTACAACCGCGAACCCGAAGAAGTTGCCGGTGTTGTCATCAGCTCCAGCTTCCTTGCCGCCATCGCCCTGCCCGGCCTGCTGTGGTACGTGCTCTAGACCTACCGAACGATCAGGCGATAGCTGCCCTCACCCGTGCCATCGCGGTAAAACCCGATGGCACATTCATATCGTCCCTTTTTAAGGTCCGGGTCGCCATTTCCCGATGAAAGTTCGCCGATATGCGCCCGGCATTCGGCAACGTCATCAAACCTTGCATCCGAAATACGGATATCGGTTTGTTTCTGCGTGTCGGGATAATAAACCGCCGTCACCTTTTCCCAAGGGGCAGCATCATCCGTCCAGATCAGGTCGGCCACGAAACGGCGTGATCCATCGGCAATCGTGGCAACAACCAGTGCCGTCACCGCAACCAGAAAAAGACGCCGTTTGGTTCGATCCGTCAGTCTGAATGTCATACGCCGTCCCAGCCAAGGTCGTGAAAATCGGTGCCGCGAAATTCGGCATCACAATCAAGATGATATTCGTCAAGCTGCGGCGGCTTTTGCGATGTACCGCTCAGCATCGCATGCACCTGCCCGCGATGATGGGTCTGATGCACGAAAAGATGCGATAAAACCGCCCCCTCCGTTTCATGCGCGGTCTTCCCGTTACCACGATCCAACGCCACCAGCCGTGCCGCATCGGCATCGGACAGATTTTCGCAAAAGTTCAGCAATGTCTGGTCACTCTCACGCTGGGCATCGGAAAGTGCCGCAATATCGGAAAACGGGTTTTCATCGGCAAAGCAATCACGCCCGCGCCCACCGGCCACAAGGGCATCAATGTAAAACCAGTCGACAATCAGGATGTGATTAAGCGTCCAAAGGATTGTCGGAAAGAACGATGTGCGCTCCGCATTCAGCTCCGCGTCACTCAACCGCGAACAGACCGTCAGCAAGCGATGATTGGACCACGCATTGTTGCGCGCCTGATGGAAAAAGGAGGTTCCCGGCATGGCATTTTCTCCGTGCATGAAACCCCGTCTCCTTACTCGCCGGTAACGGGGTGGGCATGGTTAAGCGGACCATTGCCCTTGCCAAAATCAGGGGCTGTGCGGATCGCTTCGCGCACGAACGCCCGCGCACGTGCGACAGAATCACTCAACCCCATGCCCTGCGAAAGCCCGGTGGCAATCGCACTGGCAAGCGAGCATCCCGTCCCATGATTGTTTTCCGACGGAATGCGATCCGCCTCGAACCCTTCGATATCGCCATCATGGCGCCAAAGAATATCAACAATGCGGTCACCCTCGGTATGACCGCCCTTGACTAGAACCGCCTTCGCCCCCAGTTCACCGATCTTGCGGGCGGCTTCGATCATGTCGCCCTCATCCGTGATCTTCATCCCCGAAAGCACTTCGGCCTCGGGAATATTTGGGGTCAGGACGGTCGCCAGCGGCACCATGTTTTTGATCAGGGCATCAACCGCATCTTCGTTCAAGAGACGCGATCCGCTTTGCGATATCATCACCGGGTCAACGACAATCGGAATATCGGCGGCTTTGGCCCGGATGAATGCGGCCACTGCCTCGATCACCGGGACGCTATGGAGCATACCGGTCTTGATCGCATCGGCCCCGATATCATCAATCGTGACTTCTGCCTGATGGACGATCAGTTTCGGATCAATCCCCAGAACATCGAAAACACCGGTGGTGTTTTGCACCGTCAACGCCGTGATCGCGGTTGCGGCATATCCGCCCAGAACGGTCACGGATTTGATGTCGGCCTGAATTCCGGCCCCGCCGGAACAGTCAGAACCGGCAATGATCAACACGCGACCTTTCATGATCGACCTCCAAGCACTTCTGATATTCGGTCCAGGGTCAGGACCCTAAGATAGTTCTGCTGCCTTAACCCGCAACAGCCATGATTTCGGCAACAATGCCATCAACGATCTGTTCGACCTTGATCGCGTCATCGCCTTCGGCCATCACACGGATCAGTGGTTCGGTTCCCGATTTGCGGATCAGAACGCGACCATCGCCGTTAAAGGCACGTTCGGCACTGGAAATCGCATCAACCACACTGCTGTGTGACAGCGGATCGGAACCCGCTGCATACCGCACATTTTTAAGGATCTGCGGCAGCGGATCAAACACGCGGCTCATTTCCGAAACCGGACCTTCACGATCAGCCAGAACCGCCAGAACCTGAAGGGACGCCAGCAGGCCATCACCGGTGGAAGCAAAATCCGACAGAACGATATGGCCGGACTGTTCCCCGCCGACATTGCAATCAAGGGCGCGCATCTGTTCCACAACGTAACGATCCCCGACCTTGGTACGGATCAGGCGCAGACCATTGCTTTCAAGGTAACGTTCAAGGCCAAGGTTTGACATCACCGTCGCAACCAGCGCATTGCCGCGCAACTGCCCGGTGCGTTTCCAGTGCGTGGTGACAAGGCCCATCAGCTGATCGCCATCAATCAACTGGCCTTTTTCGTCGCACATCTGAACGCGGTCGGCATCGCCATCCAAGGCAATCCCGACATCGGCCTTTTCGGCCAACACCCGGTCACACATGGTCTGGGTATGCGTCGATCCGCATTCAGCATTGATGTTAAGGCCATTCGGCTTGGTGCCGATTTCAATGACATCCGCTCCCAATTCCCGCAACACCTTGGGGGCGACGGAATAGGCAGCACCATTGGCGCAATCCAGAACGATCTTGAGCCCTTCAAGCGTCACCGAAGACGGCAGCGATGATTTGACCGCCTCGATATAGCGTCCAGGCGCATCATCAATGCGTTGCGCCCGGCCAAGTTTGTTCGCAGGTACAAGCAACGCGGACAT
Organism: Thalassospira lucentensis; assembly: GCF_001613805.1. Lineage (GTDB taxonomy): Bacteria > Pseudomonadota > Alphaproteobacteria > Rhodospirillales > Thalassospiraceae > Thalassospira > Thalassospira lucentensis_A. The sequence goes on along the minus strand of NZ_LPVY01000012.1, from coordinate 21,182 downwards.
ATCGCTATCCATCATGGCTTCGATCTCAAGTTCGACCTCGTCAGACAGTTTGAAACCATCCGGGCCAAAAAGCTTGATCCCGTTATCCTGATAGGGATTGTGCGAGGCCGAAATCATCACACCGATATCGGCACGCATCGACTTGGTCAGCATGGCAACGGCCGGGGTCGGCATCGGCCCGACCAGCATCACATCCATCCCCATGGACGTAAAACCGGCAACAAGGGCTGGCTCAAGCATGTAGCCCGAGAGACGGGTATCCTTGCCAATCACCACACGATGACGATGATCGCCCCGCGTGAAATAATGGCCTGCGGCCATCCCGACCTTAAGCGCAACTTCGGCTGTCATGGGGGCGGTGTTGGCGGTTCCGCGGATACCGTCGGTCCCGAAATATTTACGGCTCATGCTCGTCTTCTCTGCTTCCATCCCGACGCATTGATGCGCGGGTTATTTTTCCTGACTGCCGGTTATATCAAAGTGTCCGCGCAATGCTACCGGCAAGTGACCGATTGTACCGGGAATAAACAACCGATCCGTTAATCGCATCCTTGATGCTTCGCTTATAAAAGCCATGACCTTGCTTTTAAAACCCGGTATCTAGAATGCAAAGCGTTTGAATATTCCGAAATCGGGGGCATTTTGCGGAAAGTCGGTTACCGCAACGGCTATATGGTTGTGATCATATTACAGGTCATCTTTTTGATGATTTCCATGATCCGCCCTGCCCTTGCCCATCCTGGCAATCATGAACTTGTCATCGGATCCTATTCCGAAGACGAGGACAATATCGACCTTACCCCGTTGATTGAACGGCTGAAAGCAGACCGGCAGGCCCGCACCGCATCCGAGGTCGCAAGCCTTCCCGCAGACGATTTCACCTCGGTTGTTGGCTCTGTAGGTGCGGGTTACACGCTTGATACCGTCTGGTACCGCATACAGATCCATGTCACACAAGCCGGTGCTGAACCCCTTCAATTCAAACGCTATCTGGAAATTTCGCCGCCCTATCTGAACCGGATCGCGCTGACCATTCTTGATCGCCAGACCCAATTGCCGGTCTGGAACAACATCGTCGGTGACCATATTACCCCGAATGCATCAGAAGCCCGCGGGCGACAGCATCTGAGCACTTGGCCAAACCTGCCTGCGGGCAGTTACTGGCTGGTGATTGGCGTTTCCAGCAACAGCGCCCAGCTTTTGAATGCACATCTCAAATCCGATACGGTTCTGATTGCCGAAAACGTGCAGGATACGTTCCTGTATGGCCTTTATCTCGGCATTCTTTTTATCGGCTTTATGGTCTATTTCACGCTCGGTTTGCTGATCCGTGACCGGGCGATTATCTGGTACGGCCTTTACATTCTTGCCCTGTTCACCGCGACGGCGGGTATTTCGGGATATGCCCATCTTCTTCTGGCTGGAACGTGGCAGCGGGCAAGTGACGCGATCACCGGATCGGGTACGGCATTTTCGATTGCAACCAGTGTTATGATGTGGGCCTACATCATTGGACTGGACCGGTTTAAACGCAATGTTTTCAGGGCCATGGCGATTTATGCCACGTTTGCCGGTCTATGTGCCCTTACATCGGTCAGTGACACCTATATCTATTTTGCCCGCGGCATGTTCCTGCCACATATCGGTGTCCTGCTGATCCTGCTCGGATATCTGTTCTATTTCGGCTGGACCAGATCAAATGCCCGAATGCTGCGCGTGTATTTTGTGGCTCTTGGTTTGCCTGCGGTTGCGGCGATCGTGCATCTTTTGATGCTGATGGGCATCGTCCCGGCCAATGTCTTTACCAGCAACTGTTATCAGGTGGCATCCCTTGCACATTTGCTGTTGCTGGGGATCGCGATGGCCGGACGAACGCATGAGCTCGCCAATCAGCGCGTTTCGGCCTACCGCAGCAATACGCGCGCCAACCAGCTCGCGGACGAGCAGCGTGAATTCATTACCATGCTGTCCCACGAATTCCGGACACCGCTTGCGATTATCCAGCGCGCGGCGGAAATGGTCGCGCTGCATGTTCAGAACGCCCCCGAAGCTGTCACAAGCCGTATCGCGACCATCCGCAGCAATGCCTCGCAACTGTCAGAACTGGTTAATGTGTTCCTGACCAAGGAAACCCTGGACAGTACCAATTTCAGTATTTCGCCCAAACCAACCATTATGGCCCCGTTCCTGAAGGATCTGGTCAAACGGCGTCAACGCGAAAACCCGGATCATGATGTCGATCTGGGCGAAACCGATTTCACCGTTATCCGGATCGACCGCACCCTGATCGAACGGGCACTGAGCAATCTGATTGAAAACGCCCGGAAATATGCCCCGAATGCCAGTGTTCGTATCGGTTTCACCCATCGAAGCGATGGCAATGTCTATATCCGCGTGACCGACAACGGGCCGGGAATATCCCAGGATGATCTGGCACTGGCTTCAGAAGCGTTCTATCGCGGCAATACATCAGGCAGCACCCATGGTGTCGGCTTGGGTCTGCACATTACCAACCGGATCATCAATGCCCATCGTGGCCGGATGACAATCAGCGTCGGTGAAACCGGCGGCACGACCATTCTGATCCGTTTGCCTTATGACCGGGAACTGACCAACAACAATATCGAAGCCGCACGAACCGATAATCTTGATCCGCCAGCCATGCCTGTTTCCCGCGAAGGAAATCCGTCATGAGCCACCGGAAAACCCTGTCTGGATATTCTGTTTGGCAACACGTCATGCTGGCTGTCACGACATTGCTGTTCGGGATGGCGATCCTGTCATCGGCCAGGGCTGCGGAATTTGGCAAACTGACACTTCTGCCGAGAATTTCCAGCCCGGTTAATCTGCATAATCATGTTCTGTCACTTGAAGACAGGACAAATGATCTGACACTTGAAGACATCCTGCAAATGCCGGCCGAAAACTTTGCCCCCAGCCCCGGCATTCCAAGTTTTGGTTATACCGGTGACACCGTCTGGTACCGGTTGGCGCTTTCGGTTCCCGAAGGATTAAACGAACCGCTGCATCTTGAAATTCGCCCAAGCTATATGAACTTCATCGATGTTTATCTGATCAAACAGGGAACATCGCGACATTTCTGGCAAAGCCGGATGGGGGACCATGTCCCGGCAAGCCAGCGGCCAATAAAAGGCAGTGAACAGGTCGACCGCTTCCCCCCGCTGGAAGCCGGCGATTATGTGCTTGTTATCCGAACCAAATCAAACAGCACTCAGTTCCTTATGGCCAAGCTGTGGCCCACCAATCAGCTGGTTTCCAGCCTGACCTTGCGGGATTCCGGACTAAGCATCTATTTCGGCGTTATTCTGATGCTGGGGGTTGTTTACATCATTCTGGGAACACTGGCACGTGACCGGGCCATCGCGGCATATGGATCCTGTGTCCTGTCGATCGGGACCCTTGCATCATCGGCAAGTGGCCTTGCACTGTCGATCCTTCAACCCGAATGGCCCTATGCCAATGATCTGATCGTTGGTGGAAGCAATGCCATGGCTGCTGCGGCCACCATTTTCCTGTGGTTCTATATTCTCGACCTGAACCGCCAGAACAATGTCGTGGCAAGGATCATCAAAATTTATTGCGTGCTTTCAATTGCCTGCGCACTGACCGCAACCAATAATTTTTACGCGCTTTACGGTACCTATATTGTGCCCCTGCATGCCGTACTCCTGACGACATTCTGCATTGTCCTCGCCTACCGGATCATACGCGCCCCGACCGAATGGCTGTTATGGCTTTATTTCGTTGTGCTTGCCCTTCCGACAGGGGCTGCCGTCTTGCTGCAACTGACACATGCAGGCCTGATCGAAGCCACGCCACTGCGGCTCGGACTGCATCAGTTCACATTGTTTTTCCATATGTGCGCCATGAGCGTGATCATGGGCTTTCGCCTGTCCAGAATCGAAAAAGAACGCATGGACATGGTCAAAATCGCCGCGGCAACAACATCGCTTGTCGGTGAACAGCGCAAACTGATTTCCATGCTTTCCCATGAATTCCGCACACCGCTTGCCGTCATTCAACGATCGTCCGAAATGCTTTCGCTGCGCCTGCGCGAAGCACGAAGCGATGTGACGGACCGCCTGCAGCGAATTCAGGATCAGGCACGAAAACTATCCCGTCTGGTGGATATTTTCCTCAACAAGGATGGCATCGACGACGGCGACTTTGCGTTGGCCCGTGAACTGGTGCCGGTCAATCACCTGCTGGCCGACTTCGTATCGAACACGTCACGCGCCGATGCCGAAATCACGCTTGAATGCATCGGAACCGAAGGGCTGGAAACCTACGTCGATGTCACGCTTGTCGGCCTTGCCATCACCAACCTGATCGAAACGGCACGCCGATATGCCCATGGCGCCCCCATTCATGTGGCAGCACGCCCCAACAGTGACTGGCTTGTGGAAATCGTTATCCCCTATCACGGGCAGGATTTGAACAGTGATGAAATCCGCCGCATCAGCGATGCCCTGTTCCGCCGCGAGGTTGAGGCAGCATCCCTGCAAAGCGCCCTCGGCCTGCATATCTCGCAGCGCATTGTCGATGCACATGGTGGATCGATAAAAATGCGCGACAAGGGTACAGACGGTGTCGAACTTTGTCTGTTGCTGCCCTGTGACGAGATCACCGGATCATTCGGCAATTAGGATCAGGCGCTTTCGGGCACGCCCACAATAACGGCAGAGGATGTAAAGGCATAGCCACGGCCATAAGCGGTCCGGATCGGCAATTCCTCGCCAACTTCGCGAAGCACCTTCTGGCGGACACGCCGGATCGCCGTATCAAGATTGCGGCAGTTTTCAGCCGTATCGGCCTTGCCCAGTGCCATGACAATTTCCGGGCGCGTCAACCAGGCACCGTTGGCTTCAACCAGCAACCGAACAATCGTGCGCTCGGTCGCCGTCAGGGTCGAAGAATTGCCATCGGAATTGCTAAGCGTCCAGTTCAGCATATCGAGCGTCCAGCGATCGTCTCGGGCCAGTGCCTCAAGTTCGGCTTCCGCCTCGTTCTCGCTCCTGCCAACCCGGCGCAGCAGCGGGCGCAGGGCCGCCTCGATCACCGAAAGCGGGCTGTCTTTCGTCAGGTAAACATCCGCACCGGATTTATAGCCCGTAAGATGATGATCCATCCCCGCAAGCGAGGTCAGCATCATGATCCCGCAATCAAGATTGGCGCGCGCATATTTGGCCAACTCATAGCCATCCGCATCCGGCAGCATGATATCAAGAATGACCGCCGCCGGTGACTTGGTTTTCAGCGCACGATGAAACGCTGCGCCGGTGTCGCAACCGACAACATCAAAGCCGCACATCTCGAGGTACTCACACAAATCCCGATTAAGATCGGCATTGTCCTCAACCACGAAAACACAAGTCGCCATTGTTTCCTGACCTGCAGCCGCTCCGGACTGCTCAACGCGCACGCGCGCGCTGTATCCGTTCATTCAACTTCGCTTTCAATGTTTGCTCAGAACCAACCATTCGCGCGACCTTCCTGGTCGCATTTAGTTTTATCTATAATGGTATGTGGCGATTGGGGAAAATCCGCAAGCCCCAAGCACAATCTGTCAGAAATTGCCAGATTCCCCACACCAGTAAAAAGGCCCGCAGCCCCGGCACCCGAAAGTACACAAAAACTGCAGACCTTTTATAAATCGTTGGTAACAACCGTCAATCTATACATCCATAGATTGACGGTCGAAGAAGCCTATACCAGGGACGTTGCCGTCGTGACGGAAATCGACTGAACCGTGTCATGAACATCATGCACCCGGATCATCTGAACCCCGTGCCGCCAGCCATTGATCGCCGATGCAATCGACCCGCCAAGACGCTCCTTGGGGGATGCTGCCGGATCAATCTTGCCGATAAACGATTTGCGCGATGTCCCCAACAGGATCGGGCAGCCCAGACCATGAAAAATCGCCAGACGCGATAACAGTTCCAGATTGTGCGACAATGACTTGCCAAAACCGATACCCGGATCAACACAGATGCGATCACGCGAAATACCCGCCCGTTCGCAACTTTCAATCCGGTCCAGCAGATAGTCATACACATCCAGAACCGCACAATCATATTGCGGGTTTTCCTGCATGGTGCCCGGTTCGCCCTGCATATGCATCAGGATCACCGGCTTGCCCGATGCGGCGGCAACTTCCATTGACCGCTCATCCCCCTCAAGCCCGGTAACATCATTGATGATGGCCGCACCGGCCTCAATGGCGGCTTCCATCACACCCGCATGGCGGGTATCGATGGAAACGCAATGACCGTCTTCGGCCAGGGCACGGATCACCGGAACAACGCGCGCGATCTCGTCCGCTTCGGAAACGGTTTCCGCCCCCGGGCGTGTCGATTCCCCACCGATATCAAGGATGGACGCCCCCTGCTCGGCCAGCACGCGCGCACGCGCAATCGCCTGATCGGTGGTGTTGTAATCGCCACCATCGGAAAAGCTGTCCGGTGTCACATTGACAATGCCCATCACATGGCAGGACGCCATATCAAGCCCGGCAAAATCGGCACGCTTTGTGGTCAGACGGTTCAGAACGTCATTGATTTCATCAACCCGTCCCGAATTCTGGACCCAGCCTTCAAGCGCCAGCAACGGCAGGATCATGCTTTCCGCCCCGCCACCTTCGCGACGACGGATGATTTCAAGCGCGGAAAATCCACGGCGGGATCCGGCCAAGGGTAACGTATTGGGATCATCGGCATGGTCGATGAAACCGGTAGGTGCGTAATATAACGGTCCGTCAAAATCAGCAAAGCCCCGCACATCGGCGGGGCTTCGCAGGACCGATCCTTCGATCTTGTCCATCAGTCTCTTTCAGTTAGCTGCCCGGCTGCGGCTCCGGGGACAGATCCCCGCCACCTTCACCCGGGTTTTCCTTGCGTGCGCCGCCGGTGGTCGGCACGGTCGAACGGCGTCCGCTGCCCGTATCCTTGCCGCTGCCATTGGAATGGCCCGAACGGTTGATTTCCTCACCACGCAGAAGCGCTTCGATTTCCTTGCCCGACAAGGTTTCGTATTCCAGAAGCCCCTTGGCAAGAACATGCAGATCGTCAAGATGCTCGGTCAGAACACGCTTGGCAAAGACATATGCCTCGTCGGAATAACGACGCACTTCCTCGTCAATAAGCTGGGCTGTTTTCTCGGAAACATTCTTGTGCTGGGCAACACTGTGGCCCAGGAACACTTCTTCCTGATTGTCCACATATTTGACATTGCCAAGCTTGTCCGAGAAGCCCCACTCGGTCACCATCTTGCGCGCATATTGCGTCACCATATTGATGTCCGAAGACGCACCCGTGGTGACCTTGTCCTTGCCAAAGATGATTTCCTCGGCAACGCGGCCACCCATGGCAACCGCAAGGTCGGAAATCAGCTGTTCATAGGATTTGGAAACCTGATCACGTTCCGGCAGGCGCATCACCATACCCAGCGCACGACCGCGCGGAATGATGGTTGCCTTGTGGATCGGATCGGATGCCGGGGTATGCAGCGCGACAAGCGCATGACCACCTTCGTGATAGGCCGTCAGCTTCTTCTCGTCGTCGGTCATGATCATGGAACGGCGTTCCGCCCCCATCATCACCTTGTCCTTGGCATTCTCGAAATCGGCCATGGTGACAACACGCTTGCCAAGACGGGCCGCAAGAAGTGCCGCCTCGTTAACAAGGTTTGCCAGATCCGCGCCCGAGAAGCCCGGCGTACCACGCGCAACAGTGCGCAGGTCAACATCGGGTCCCAGCGGAACCTTGCGGGCATGAACACCAAGAATATGTTCACGGCCTTCAAGGTCCGGGTTCGGCACAACGACCTGACGGTCAAAACGACCGGGGCGAAGCAATGCCGGGTCCAGAACGTCCGGACGGTTGGTTGCCGCCACAAGGATCACGCCCTCGTTGGCCTCAAAACCATCCATCTCGACCAAGAGCTGGTTCAGGGTCTGTTCGCGTTCATCGTTACCGCCACCAAGACCGGCACCACGATGGCGGCCAACGGCGTCGATTTCATCGATGAAGATGATGCAGGGCGCGTTCTTTTTGCCCTGTTCGAACATGTCACGCACACGAGAAGCACCGACACCAACGAACATTTCAACGAAATCGGAACCCGAAATCGTAAAGAACGGCACATTGGCTTCACCGGCAATCGCACGCGCCAAAAGCGTCTTACCCGTACCCGGAGGTCCGACAAGAAGCATGCCTTTCGGGATTTTACCGCCAAGACGCTGGAATTTCTGCGGATCGCGCAGGAAGTCGACGACTTCTTCAAGCTCGCCCTTGGCTTCCTCGATCCCGGCCACGTCTTCAAAGGTCACCCGACCGGATTTCTCGGTCAGCATCTTGGCCTTTGATTTGCCAAAGCCCATGGCTTTGCCACCGCCGCCCTGCATCTGACGCATGAAGAAAATCCACACACCAATAATCAGCAGCATCGGGAACCAGCTGATCAGCGCGCTCATAAGCGGCGACAGGCTTTCTTCCGGCTGGGCGATAATACGAACGCCCTTGTCGTTTAGACGTTCGACAAGGCTCGGATAATCAGGGGTATAAACACTAACGGTCCGGTTATCGCGGGTTTGCGCTGTAAGAGTGTTGCCCTGGATCGTAACTTCTGAAATCTGGCCGCTGTCAACTTCGGCCAGGAAGTCCGAAAACGCCAGCGTTGACTGGCCGCTCCGTCCTGATGGCGACTGAAACAGGTTAAACAAAGCCACCAAAAGGATGGCAATGATAACCCACAGTGCGAGATTTTTTCCCATATTCATTCCAAGCTACTGATCGCAATTTGTGTTCGCCATGACGCGCAATCGCCCTGCGCACGGCCTGATCATCAGATAATGATAAGGTACCTTTACGCAAGTAGGACGTCGGGTTTCGGCGACGATTTAAACCCACTTTCCCACAAAGGTGTCGGGGGTGCAAACCGCCATCGCATTCCGATTGCGTTTTCTGCTCCCATCGGGGCCGTCCGGCAACCGGCGGCGGATAATACGTCGGAAATGCCCGAAACCTCAAGCCCGCCAACGGAAAGCAGGACTTCTTTATCATAAAGGGCGGGTATGGATGCAAGGGCGGCGCGCGGTAAACGATCAACAAACGGCGCGATTTTGCCAATGGCGGCCCGAAATGCCCGTGTGTGAAACGCATCACAAGCAGACAGCGGCGCAATCACAAACCGGCCAAAATCAGCATAATCAGCGGTTGCAACCTGCCTGATGCCGTCAAAAATCAGCTCGAAACGATTGTCCCAGCGCTGACCAGCCGGCCCCGTCACCAATGCCGGATTGATGCGAACCGGCGCGATATCCATCCGCCCGACTTCGCGATAAACCAGTAAAATATCGCCGCGGCGGTGCAACACACATCCGCCCAGACTGACGCGCGCGTCTTCCTGCCCCCTCAATTGCAACAAGGCAGCCGCCAGCGCATCAAAAGCAGGCATGTAATTTTCACCGCCAATCACCCGGACAATATGCCCAAGCCCATAGCAAGCCGTGGTTTCACCGGTTCCGGTATCCCGCCATTTTGAAAATGCAACTTGGGCAATACCGCAATTCGCGACCTGAACGGTCGCGGCCAGAAGATCACCGATAAGATATTCAGCCGCCTGACGTTCTTCCGTGCCACGATCCGGATCAGCACCACCTGCATCATCCGTCAGGGTCGCACCGTGCCGGATGCGAACCCTTTCGAAACCGGTATTGCGATTTGACGGGTCTTCGACCCAATCCTGCCGGTATGCCTGCACCGTTGCGATCAGGTCGGCCTTGGCAATGGGCAATAACGGTCGCAACAGGCGCGCATTGCGCAGAAAACGACGTGCGCTCATCCCTGCCCGTCCAATGACGCCGCTTTCACGGTTCTGCCGCATCACAAGCGTCTCACGCTGATCATCCCGGTGATGGGCGACCAGCAGATGCAGGATACCCAACGCACCCAATTGGCGATCAAGCAATTCATACCGGGCCTTGCGCGCCGCTTCCTGAATGCCGCTTTGTGGCTTTTCCCCCTCCCAGCGCAGAATGCGGTGCGCAATACCGTGTTTTTCAAGCTGCTCACCGACCCAGATGGCTTCTTGCGCAGCATCGGCTCGCAAACCGTGATCGACCGTCATGGCGATCAATTCGCCACCGTTTGACCGGCACCATTCATTCGCCAGCAACGCCAGCGCCATGCTGTCCGCACCACCGGAAACAGCCGCGGCAATTTTGGGGCTGTCTTCAAACGGCGCAAACGCATTCATCAGGCGCGAAAAGACAACGGCGTCCAATGGTGTTCCATCGGACGCCGGATCAGATTTGATCATATCGTTTGATCGATCTGTCATCAGTCTGCTTTTACGAACAGCCGCGTGTTTTGCGTTCCTGGCGGGCACGGTCAAGCACCACCGCCGACGCATTCGGGAAATTCGCAATCAGATGGCCAAAAGTCGTGCAGGCATCCTCGTTCTTGCCAAGATTGCCCAACGACATACCAAGTTTCAGCAGGTTATCCGCCGCCTTGCTGCTATCGGGATATGTCTGGAAGCCCTCGGTAAAGGCAACAGCCGCCTGATCATACTGTTCGCGAACATAGAATGTCTCGCCAAGCCAGTATTGCGCATTACCGGCCAATGGATTGTCCGGATGGCTTTTGACAAACGCGGCAAGTGCTGTTTCAGCCGCGGCGAAATCCTGCCGGCGCAAAAGATCAAAAGCGTAACGATATTGCTCTTCCGGTGTACCGGCCGGAAGTGCTGCACCACCGGCCGCGGCACTTGCCGTGCGGGCCGGTGCCGCCGAAGACGTACCTGCCGGACCTGACGGAACAGAGGGCGGCGAGCCTTCGTTTTCAATCACGCCAAACAATTGGGTGCCACGATCATCGACACGTTGACCCGCGCCTGCGGTATTGGGCTGTGCCGCCGAACCGGTTGCATTATTCGCAGCCGCCCCTGCCGCAGCCCCCGCCGCCGCAGATGGCGCAACAGCACCCGTCTGGGTACCGGTCGCAGCACCGCCTTCAAGCTGGCTCAGGCGATAATCGACATCGGACACCAGCCGTTCAAGACGATCTTCGATCTTGCGGATACGGAAATCGAATTCCTCGATTTGCCCTGTCAACTGTGTGACGGCGCGCTCGATATCGTTGATCTGGACCTGCTGACGGGCCGCGGCCGGGCTTCCGCCACTTGCACCACCACTGTCAGGCACGCCCCCCGAAGGAACACCCTCGCGATAGACATAACGCTGCAACAGATCAAGATCATTGCGAAGCTGTTCGACCTGACGGGTCATATTGGCGTCCTGCGCATGCACAGGCGCACTGCCAAGAACAGTCATTCCCATCAGGGCCGTGACGGCAAACACCGACAGATAGCCGATCGGGCTGCGTCGCAACGCCCCCTGTTCCCCCCCAACGGTTGGTGAAATCGCAACGGCCGACATACGGGGCGGCAGGGCGTCATTTCGGTAACCGGTTTTCGGGCCAACTCGGATCATTTTCGGGTCCTTCGTCGTAATTTCGAACATCATATTCCCCGTGTCATCAAGGAATATCTAATGTTGCAACATTTTCAGGCGGCAAAAATAAGGCGCCTGTTCCTTACGGAACAGGCGCCTTGAAATTCAGGCTTTCACCTGCACGCTCTTAACGGATAACCGAAACAGAGCGGCGGTTTTTCGCCCAGCTTTCTTCGTCGTGGCCCAGAGCGACCGGACGTTCTTTACCATAGGAAATGGTTTCGATACGCGACGGATCAATGCCCAGAGCAACGAGGTAATCTTTCACGGAGTTCGCGCGACGCTCACCCAGTGCAAGGTTGTATTCACGCGTGCCGCGTTCGTCGGCATGGCCTTCGACAACGACTTTGTACTGCGGGTATTTTTTCAGCCAAGCAGACTGAAGTTCCAGCGTACGGCGTGCTTCGCCCGACAGGTCATATTTGTCGAAGCCAAAGAATACGCGATCGCCAACATTAACCGCGAACCATTCCGGGCTGCTTTCCGAAAGCGCGCTCGAAGTGGAAGACGGCTGATTGGTGGTCGAGACACCTTCGCCAGCAGAGGTTGCAGAGCTGTCAGGTGCGGTTTCACAGGCAGCCAGAAGTGCGGCAGCAGCAAAAACACTCAGAATCCGAAGTTTCATTTAAGTTTTCCCCTTAACACCGGACACATTCGCCCGATTGTGGTGTTTTCCATGTCTCGCGACACCGAAAATGCCCGCGATTAATGCGAATCGCATTCAGTGCTTCGCGATGACTATACTCTTGAGATATCAGGGAATCAAGGGCGACCATGCTGGATCTGATCCATCCGCCGGTGTAACGATCTCTCGTTCGTTATAACCGGTCAAATCGATCGAATACAGACGGTATCGATCCTTGGTCCCGTCCCTGGACGGGTGCTGGCGGTGATACATCAACACTCTTCCGTTCGGTGCCCATGTCGGGCCTTCGACAAGGAAGCCCTCGGCCAAAAGCCGCTCTCCACTGCCATCCGGACGCATGACACCGATATAGAACCGACCTCCTTGTGATTTGGTGAAGGCGATCAGGTCTCCGCGTGGCGACCAGACCGGTGTGGCATAAAGACCACCACCGAAACTGATGCGCTGGACGCCGCTACCATCCGCATTCATCACGTAAAGTTGCTGTGATCCGCTACGGTCAGAGTTGAACGTGATTCGCGAACCATCAGGAGAATATGACGGCGATGTATCAACTGCAGGATGCCGCGTCAACTGGCGTTTTTCACGCGTACGCAGATCCAGCTCGTAGACTTCACTATTGCCGTCCAAAGCCTGGGACATCACCACGGAATTGCCATCTGGGGCAAAGCGCGGGGCAAAGGTCATGCCCGGGAAATCGCCAAGCAATTCAAGCTCGCCGGTATCGATATCCAGAACATAGACACGTGGTTTGTCGTTGAAGTACGACATATAAACCACTTCCTGGGCCGTCGGAGAGAAACGCGGGTTCAGGACAAGAAACTTGCCGTCTGACAGGAAACGGTGGTTCGCACCGTCCTGATCCATGATGGCAAGCCGCTTGACGCGTTTATCGCCCGGGCCCGATTCGGAGACATAAACGATACGGGTATCGAAATAGCCCGATTCCCCGGTAATGCGTTTATAAATCTCGTCGGCAATCTTGTGTGCGATGCGCCGCCAGTTGTTCGGCTGGGTGCGATAGGCCACCCCTGCCATCTGGTTTTCAGCCAGAACATCCCAAAGGCGGAATTCGACACGCAGAAGCCCGTTCGGTTCGGTTACGACCCGACCATTGACGAGTGCCTGTGCATTGATTGCGCGCCACTCGGCAAAGTTCGGATTAACCGCCAGCGAACTGGCACTCTGGATAAAGGCTTTTTCGTCAATCGGCGCAAACAGACCCGATCGCGCCAGATCATTGCTGATCACCGATGTGATGTTCTGGCCGACTTCGGTTTCCGAAACACCTTCACCCGGGAAACGGGTAATGGCGATCGGCATCGGCTTGACTTCACCGCGGGTGATGTCGATACGGAGTTCGGCATGCGCCGGTGCCGAGGGTACAACGGCCAGGCCAGCGACAACGGCAAGGGCACACAGTCCGGCCAGACTGCGTGTAACCCAATATCGTTTGAATGCGTTGGTCTTGATGGTCATCCTGCCTCGCTATTTTCCACGCGTTTTGAGGGACTTATGATTTTATTCATTACAGGCCCAGCATTTCACGCATGTCAAAATTGAACGTGAATGTGCGCCACATTTCGTATTTATCCAGCGGCAGTTTTAGAGGACTGCATTGCGGATTTAGCACAGCTCGAAGGGCACTTTCTGCAATCGTACGGCGTGATGGATCACCACCAATCTCGCCAGAGTTGCTAATTCGTGCCTGCCGGACGGTACCGTCCGGGTTCGCGCTGACATGAATTTCAACCGCGAAGTTCCCGGCTTCCTTGGCTCCGGCCGGTGGGCTCCAGCAGCGTTCGATCTGTCTTTTGACGGCGTCAAGCTCGCTCATAGTCAAACGTGCGTCCAGACGCGTCGCGACAACCTCGCTGGCATTGTCCTCGGGCGTATCTTCCGGTGTATCCTGTGGTGTCGGCTGTGCGCTCGGTTCGGTTTTACGCACATCCTTCAGAATATCGGCAAGCGTCCGCTTCGGTTCCGGATCGGGCTGTTTCTTCGGCTCGGGCTTCGGTTCCGGTTTTGGCTCCGGCTTTTTGGCTTCAACCGGCTTTGGTTTCGGCTTTTCCGGGGTCGGGGTCGGTTCCTTCTTCACTTCCGGCTTCGGAACGGGTTTGGGTTCCGGCTTGGGCTGTGGTTTGGGTTCGACCTTCGGTTCCGGTTTTGGCTCTGGCTTCGGCTCCGGTTTTGGTTCCGGTTTCGGCGCGGGCTTTGGTTCCGGCTTGGGTTCCGGTTTTGGCTCCGGCTTCGGAACGGGCTTTGGCTCTGGCTTCGGGGCCGGTTTCGGTTTCGGCTTTTCTTCGGCTTTCGGCTTTGGCAGCGCCTTGGTCGGAGCCGCCGAGAATTCATCGACCGTGACCACCTCGACCGAAATCGACTGCAGTTCCAGCGGCGTTTCCTCGAACAGTTCCGGCAGGCCTAACCAGGCAATCAAAAAGATCGCCAGATGGGCTGCCAGGGAAATCAGAACACTGCGTAACATGTCGGTTTACTTGCCCTTTTCGGGCAGCTCCGCGATCAGCGCAACTTTGCTAAACCCGGCTTCACTGATCAGGCCCATGACTTCCATCACACGGCCATAATCGATTGCCCGGTCACCGCGCACGAAAATGCGGGTATCGCGTTTGTTCTCGGTAATGGCCGAAAGCTTCTCGGCCAGCGTGTCCTGCGGGACTTCACTATCCATAATATAAAGGGTGCCATCACCGGTGACCGACACGACCAGCGGTTCGTCCTGACCGGTCATCGGGGCTGCCGATGTTTCCGGCAGGTCGACTTCGACCCCGACCGTCATCAGGGGTGCGGCAACCATGAAGATCACAAGCAGGACAAGCATCACGTCAACCATCGGGGTGACGTTGATGTCGCTCATGGCCTTGCGGCGGTTGCGACGACCGCGGCGGCGTCCTCCGCCCGATCCGGATGCGAGTTGTGCGCCCATATCAGTCTCTCGCGTCGTCAAGCTGGCGCGACAGGATCGACGTGAATTCGTCGACAAACGCCTCAAGGCGATTACCGTAACGGCTCAGGTCGCTGGAAATCTTGTTATAGGCCACCACCGCCGGAATAGCAGCGACAAGGCCCATCGCCGTTGCCAGCAACGCCTCGGCAATACCCGGTGCGACAACCGCAAGCGATGTGTTTTTCGATGCTGCAATCGACTGGAAGGACACCATGATGCCCCAGACGGTACCAAAAAGGCCGACAAACGGTGCGGTCGAGCCGACAGACGCCAGGAACGTCATGTAACGTTCAACCCGGTCCATTTCCCGGCCCAGCGTGGTTTCCATCGACCGTTCAAGACGCTGCTGCAGGCGGGCGCGCATTGTTTCGCCCTTGACCCCGCGCGCGTTGGAACGACGCCATTCGCGCATGGCCGACACAAAAATGGCCGACATCGGATCGCGCGGCTGATCGGCGATACGATCATACAGGTCTTCAAGCGACCCGCCCGACCAGAATGCTTCTTCGAATGTATTTGCCTGGGCGCGCAGTTTGCGCAACCGCATCAGTTTTTCAAAAACAATTGCCCATACCCAGACCGATGCCAGCATCAGCCCGATCATCACCGTTTTGACGACAATCCCGGCCTGCATGAACAGGCCCCACATGGACATGTCATGAGCCATGACCGACTGCCCCAGCGTTACCGCGTCGACCACCTGATTTTCCATATTCTCTTCAGTCCTCGTTCACATCCAGATAGGTTGCGTAAGCCATTCTCAATTCTTCGGGCAGCCTTTGCGCCCGTAACTCTTGCAGCGACATGCAGGCGAGATATATCTCGATAACCACGAGTAGCTCGTCGTCCCGCATGATCTTCTGCTCGAATCCCAGCGACGCGCCCCCCAGTTTGATCAGGCGACTTTCCACAATCAGCCTGTCTTCCAACCGGGCCGCCCGGCGAAAATCGAGCGTACAGTGTCGAACGGCTATGGCAACTTTGTGGCGCTCTGCAACACTTCTATTGCTAAACCCCAACAGGTTAAGCATCGCTGAACGCGCCCGCTCGGCAAAGGCGAGATAGTTGGCGTGATACACAACCCCGCCCGCATCGGTATCCTCGTAAAACACCATTAACGGGAAGATATGCCGCTTGCCTTCGATATAACCGAGCAGACCGGTATCGTGCGTATCCGTCATTCGTCTGTCCCGTCTGCGGCATTGGCCGCGCGCTGGTCAAACAGATCCGCCAGCGGCACACCATTGCCTTCACGCGGTGGCACAAGGCCCAGATGCTTGTACCCCTTGATGCCCAGCATACGGCCGCGCGGGGTGCGCTGTATCAGCCCTTGCTGCAAAAGATACGGCTCAATCACATCCTCGATCGTGTCGCGTTCTTCCGACAGGGCTGCGGCCAGCGTATCAACGCCCACCGGCCCGCCGCCGTAATTCCCGGCGATACAGTTCAGGTAACGCCTGTCCTGACTATCAAGGCCAAGATTATCAACCTCAAGCCGCGTCAGGGCCGCATCGGCGATGAATTTATCGACCGGCGATTTACCTGCAACCACCGCAAAATCACGCACACGCCGCAACAAACGCCCGGCAATACGCGGTGTTCCCCGTGACCGGCGGGCAATTTCCATCGCCCCCTCGCGCGTCATATCGAAATTAAGCAACCGCGCACCGCGCGCGACGATCTCGACCAGCTCTTCGGGCTCGTAGAATCGCAACCGCAACGGAATACCGAAACGATCTCGAAGCGGCGTGGTCAGAAGCCCCGACCGTGTCGTCGCCCCGACAAGGGTAAAGGGCGGCAGGTCAATCCGCACCGAACGTGCCGCCGGTCCCTCGCCGATGATAAGATCAAGCTGGAAATCTTCCATCGCCGGATAAAGGATTTCCTCGACCGCCGGATTCAGGCGATGGATTTCATCAATAAACAGTACATCACGCGGCTGAAGATTGGTCAGAAGGGCCGCAAGATCACCAGCCTTGGCAATGACCGGGCCGGATGTCGCCCGAAAACCAACACCAAGTTCGCTGGCAACAATCTGCGAAAGTGTGGTTTTCCCCAGGCCCGGTGGCCCGAAAAACAGCACATGATCCATGGCTTCTTCGCGGCCACGCGCGGCCTGAATGAAAACATCAAGATTTTCGCGCACTTCCTTCTGGCCGGTAAAATCGTCCAGCCGACGCGGGCGCAGCGAACCGTCCTGATAATCCTCTTCGCGGCGTTCCCCGCTGAGTAAACGGTCTTCTTCCTCGCTCACGCGCTAAGCTCCTTCAGTCCCAGACGGATCAGGGTATCAAGTGTCTTGTCTTCACCGGCCTGCTGGGCCGCCTTGCCAACCGCGCCAAATGCCTCGGACCGGCCATAGCCCAGATTAACCAGTGCGGAAACCGCATCGGCCAGAACCGCACCATCATCCACAACCGGCGCGGCTTCGGCTGTGTCGATGCTCACATCACTGACCGGTTTGGCAGATTTGGCAGATTTTTTTGACGAAGTTGCGGCAGGTGATGCTGCCGGTGCGGCTGGTGCCGCTACCGGACCAAGATTAAGACGCGCGGCCTTGTCTTTAAGCTCGCCAACGATACGGGTCGCGACCTTCGGGCCAATCCCCGGCGCACGGCAAAGGGCGGTGGTATCCTGTGCGGCAAGTGCCCGCAAAAGATCGGTCGGGCTTAAAACAGACAAAAGGGCCAGCGCCACCTTGGCCCCCACCCCCTGCACCGTCGTCAAAAGCGCGAACCACTGTTTTTCTGCGTTATCGGCAAATCCATACAGATGAATGTGATCTTCGCGAACATGGGTTTCGATCATCAACCCCGCCTCGCCACCTTTTTGCGGCAGCATGGTCAATGTTCTGCGCGATGCAAAAACAAGGTATCCGACCCCGTTCACATCGATGATGACACTGTCCTCGCCGATGAAATCGACAATTCCGCGAAGTTTTGCGATCACCTGTATTTTCTCCCCGGACCGGCTGTTATCCCCGCAAGCGCACGGGTTCCGGCATGTTGTGCATGACAAATCGCCACGGCCAAGGCGTCGGCCGCATCTGCGCCATGGATCTGACATCCCGGCAGCAACGTGGACACCATCATCTCAACCTGTTGCTTGGCCGCATGACCGGCACCCACCACCGTCTTTTTGACGGCATTGGGTGTATATTCCGTTACCGGAATGCCACAGCGTGCCGGGGCGAGCAGTGCAACACCGCGCGCCTGCCCCAGCTTAAGGGTCGAAACAGGGTTCTTGTTAACGAAGGTTTCCTCGACCGCGGCCTCGTCGGGTGTCCAGGTCGCAATCACATCCATAAGCCCGCTATGAAGCTGATCAAGACGCTCCGCCAGCGACAGCGTCTGTGTCGAGGTCACGACACCGTTGGCAACATGACGCATCCGGTTGTCTGTAAGGTCGATCACCCCCCAGCCCGTGCGTTGAAGACCGGGATCGATACCAAGAACCCTGACCACGTCGCCCCACCTTATTATTATGAGCAAAATAAAATACGCCCGTCATTCAAAAGGGAATGACGGGCGTAAGCAAGCGTAATCAGTTATCAAGCGCGGCAACGATCTCGTCGGTCCAGTTCACATTGGTCCAGACATTCTGCACATCGTCGTTATCTTCAAGCACATCAACAAGCTTCATGATGCTCTGTGCCTGTTCAACGTTGATATCGGCCTCGGTAACCGCACGGAAAACAAGCTTCGCGCTTTCCGGATCGCCGAACTTCTCGGTCAGGGCCTCACGCACCGCGTTAAGATCTTCGATCTCGGTTTCGATGATGTGATTCTCATCATCGGTTTCCGCATTCGCAGCACCGGCCTCAAGGGCGGCTTCAAACATTTCGTCCGCACCGGCCTTGTCCAACGGGTAAACGATTTCGCCAAGACGGTTGAACATGAAGCCGACCGAACCGGTTTCACCAAGGTTGCCACCGCTTTTGGCAAATGCGGCACGCACTTCGGATGCGGTACGGTTGCGGTTGTCCGTCAGGGCCTCGACGATAACGGCAACACCGGCCGTACCGTAACCCTCGTAACGGACTTCTTCATAATTGTCGCCCTCGCCGGCACCGGTCGCCTTTTTGATGGCGCGATCGATGTTGTCCTTGGGCATGTTCTGAACGCGCGCGGCGGCAATGGCCGCACGCAAACGCGGGTTGCTGTTGATATCGTCACTGATTTTCGCCGAAACCGTGATTTCACGGGCGAGTTTGGTGAAGATTTTGGCGCGCTTTTTATCCTGCGCGCCTTTGCGGTGCATGATGTTTTTAAATTGGGAATGGCCGGCCATAACCTGAAACCTGTATTCTTTTCGTGTTGTCGATCAGTGCAAATCGGGCACCGGCCGGTAACTGCGGGATCTTCCCGGGCAGACCGGTCTCGCGATGATTGCGCGCCAGTCGGGCGGACCGAACCGGACCGGACAACTGGCAGGCAGAAATTTCGACCGCTCCTATATCCTGTTTGCGACACAAGGTCCAGCTATCCGTCATCTGTTCGCATCCATCAACCGGCACGCACCGGAAACCCGGTCGCATCACCTGTGATTTATACAACTTATGGATTTAATCGTGATTTTTTGTCGCAGAACTGCTTACATCTTGCAGTTCTGTGAATAATATTTCAATAATGTCCCTTAATAAGAAAAAATAACTCTAAAGTATAACTCTCGGGGGTTACGAACCGGGCGGCGAAAACAACAAAATGCCCGTTGCCTGATCCAAGAAACCCGGTCGGACGAAGAAGCCGCCCGGGGAAACAGCACAAGAAGGTAGGACAGAATGGGAACTAAGTTCGGGGTCCAAAGCAAGCTTTTGATATCGTTTGCCTTGGTCGGTTTAATGGCAGTCGTGTCTGCCGTTGTGGGTGCCGTTTCTTTCAACAAGTTCGGCGAAGCTCTGACAACCATCACAGAAGAAAAACTGCCGCCAATCGCCGCCGCACAGGAACTGGCGACCGAAAGCGCGGAAATCGTGGCGATTGCGCCACGCATCGTTGCATCCAATTCCACCGACGAAGAACAGGCCATCAAGGAAGAACTTGATTTCCGCCTGCTGGAACTGGTCAACAAGATCAACGAAATCGAAGCCACCGGCTTCATGCCCGAAGTCATTGCAACGATCAATGACAACCGCATTCAGTTGCAGGACACCCTTGGCCAGTTACACACCGTAACCCAGGAACGTTTTGCCATTTCCGCCGAAAAGGCCGAAAAACTGGGCGAATTCCAGGATCTTGCCAAACGCTATGGCGACACGCTGAAACCGGTTCTGTCCTATACCCAGAACGACATCGCGCAGGGCAATGCCTATGCACAGTCGCTCAAAGACGATCCGTCCGCCAAATACACGGCAAGCACCGAAGAAGTGATCGAGAACTTCATAAAAATGAACGACGCCATCAGCGCACGTTCACCGGTGCTGGAAATCGAACGCCTTGGTTCGTCCGCTGCCAACATGATCATCGCGTCCACCACCGAAACGCAGGCCGTCCGCCTGTCGATCATTCCGGTGCGCATCCGCGGCACCTATGCCGATGCCCTTGCCGCACTGGAATCGATTGGCAACGAACGGCTTAAAAACTTCTATGTCGAACTGATCGACAAGATGTCGAAGCTTTCGGTGGGTGATGACAGCCTGCCCGAACTTCGTAAACGCGAACTGGCCGCTGCCGAAGAAAGCCAGCGTCTGGTCATCCAGAGCGGTGAATTCGCCAACGCGATGCGCAGCAGTGTCGCCGAACTGGTCGCTGCCCTGAACTCCGAAGTTCAGGATGCCGCCGCACAGGCCAAAGTGGTCGAGAAACAGAGCCTGACGGCACTGGCTGTCGTTGCCGCCGCCGCCATCCTGATCTCGCTGATCATTTATGTCGTCTATGTCCGTGGCAATCTTCTGCGCCGTCTTGCCGGTCTGCAGAAAACCATGGTGACACTGGCCGATGGCAATCTTGATATCGACGTCCCGGTCAAGGGTAACGACGAAATCACCGCCATGGGCCGCGCGGTCGAGGTGTTCAAGGACAACGCCCTGAAAGTCC
>NZ_LPVY01000011.1 GCF_001613805.1 Thalassospira lucentensis | reverse complement strand
CGGCGGGGCTAAAATGCGGGCACCCAAACCGCCGGTATGGTCTTTCTGGCGCGAAAGCGACCGTGTGACGAAATTTCGCCGCGACGGGGTTAAAACCGCGATGTTTCTTGGCAAATGGCTGGTTCTGGCCTTTTTGCTTGAAAGCCTGATGCTGATTTATGTTCCTGCTGAAACGGTGTCGGCTGCGGTCGGTGGGGATGGCATCCTGCCGATCCTGATTGCGACATTTGTCGGGGTTCCTGCCTATTTGAACGGTTATGCCGCCCTGCCGCTGGTCGGGGGATTGATCGGACAGGGGATGCAACCCGGTGCTGGCATGGCGTTTCTGGTGGCGGGCGGTGTGTCATCGCTGCCTGCGGCGATTGCGGTTTTTGCATTGGTCAAGAAACCGGTTTTTGCCCTGTATCTTGCCTATGCCCTGATCGGATCGTTTGCTGCGGGGCTGGTCTTCCAGCTTGTGATATGAAACCGGACGTTCTTTTGCGTTCATGTCCGATATGACGATTTCGGGATGGCGCGCGCTGTAAAAATCAGTACAGTGCGCGCCAACCCGAAATCATGATCAATGGATGAACCATGCCGACGATCGACGAGCAGGTATCGCGCCGCCGTACCTTTGCCATCATTGCCCACCCGGATGCGGGTAAAACGACACTGACCGAAAAGCTGCTGCTTTTCGGGGGTGCCATTCAGATGGCCGGTGCGGTGAAGGCGAAAAAGGAACAGCGCGGTGCGCGTTCGGACTTTATGAAGATCGAACAGGATCGCGGTATTTCGGTTTCATCGGCCGTCATGACGTTCGAGTTCGAAAAAAACATCTTCAACCTGCTTGATACGCCGGGCCACGAAGACTTTTCCGAAGATACCTATCGCGTTCTGACTGCGGTTGATTCCGCCGTCATGGTGATTGACGGTGCGAAGGGGATCGAGGCCCAGACGCGCAAGCTGTTTGAGGTCTGCCGCCTGCGTGACGTGCCGATCACGACGTTTGTTAACAAGCTTGACCGTGAGGCACGTGATTCGTTCGAACTGATTGATCAGATCGAACAGGATCTTGCCCTTGATGTATCGCCGGTGACATGGCCGATCGGCTCGGGCCGTGATTTCCATGGCTGCTACGATCTGGTCAATGATCAGCTTCTGTTCATGGAAAAAGGCGGCAACGTCGCCAAGGAAGCCATTCCGATCAAGGGGCTTGATGATCCGAAGCTTGATGAGCTGATCCCGGATTATCTTCTGGAAAAACTTCGTGAAGAAGTCGAAATGGTGCGTGAAATCTGCCCGCCATTTGATTTGCAAAGCTATCGCGAGGGGCATCTGACACCGGTCTTCTTTGGGTCGGCGGTCAATAACTTTGGCGTGCGTGAATTGCTGCGCGGAATTGGCGATATCGCGCCGACCCCGCGCCCGCAGGAAGCGGCAACGCGGCTGGTCGAGGCGGCCGAGCCAAAGGTTTCGGGCTTTGTGTTCAAGGTGCAGGCCAATATCGACCCCAATCATCGCGACCGCATCGCCTTCATCCGCCTGTGTTCCGGCCATTTCAAACGTGGCATGAAATTGAAGCATGTGCGCGCAGGCAAACAGATGGCGGTGCATAACCCGATGCTGTTCTTTGCCAATGAACGCGACATTGCCGAAGAAGCATGGCCGGGCGATATCATCGGCATTCCGAACCACGGCACATTGCGCATCGGTGATACCCTGACTGAGGGTGAAGACCTTCGTTTCCGGGGTGTTCCGGCCTTTGCCCCGGAATTGCTGCAGAAGGTGCGCCTTGATGATCCGCTGAAAGGCAAACATCTTCAGCGCGCGCTGGAGCAGCTTGCCGAAGAAGGCGCATCACAGGTGTTTAAACCGATGATGGGGGCGGACTGGATCGTTGGTGTGGTCGGGCAGCTTCAGTTCGAGGTTCTCAAAGAACGCATTTCTGCCGAATACGGCATCAAGGTGCATTTCGAACCGACACCGGCCTATGCCGCGCGCTGGGTGATTGGCAGCGATCCGCTGGAAATCAAGAAATTCCGCGATGCCAACCAGTCAGCCCTGTTCGAGGATCACGACGAAACGCTGGTCTTTATCGCGCGCAATGCCTGGCATCTTGAAACCACGCAACGCGATTGGCCGAACCTTAAATTCGAAGCGACGCGTGAACAGAATATGATTGCGGCGTAAACAGTGGATCAGATCAAAACGGAAAAAGCCGCCTTCAGATGAGGGTGGCTTTTTCTTTACTCAACCTTAGGGTATTTTATGTGATAATACTCTCGCCATTGGGGAGTTTGGCGTCTGCAAAAGTATAAATAGCAAGCAGTAGGGTGTCGAGTTCTTGGAACTGACCTTTTCAACTAAGTTCATGAGAGACTTGGCAGCAGATTCAAAAAAGGCATATAAGCATCTCGGTGCCGATAACGGACAGGCATTTATTGGTGTAATCGCCGACTTCAGGGCTGCTGTTTTTGTTGGTGATGTGCCGGGAAATCCTGCGTCAGTAAGGCGCGATGATCAAAGTTTCCGTATTGACTGGGTAGTTTCTTCAACTTGTACTCTGCATACTGTTGTTACAGTTGCCAGCACCAGTAACGATGAAGCTTGGAGAGATTGTTATCGCATTCGCTTGGATACAGTGACACTGGGCAAGGAGATATTATCTTGATATTCGAACCCAATTGGGCTTCCCCGCCAGGTGACACTATTTCCCGACTTGCTGCAGCGAGTAACCTCTCAACTCATGAGCTTGCTGAACGCATTGGTTTTGAAGAAGATGTGTTCATTGGCGTCATGGAAGGGCGTGTTCGAATCTGCGATGAGATTGCGGATGCTCTCTCTGATCTCCTCGGGGCTTCGCGGCAATTCTGGATTAACCGCTACGATCAATTTGTCAGTGATAGAGCTCGGCTTGAAGAGCCTAAAGCAGACGTGTCGTTCGCAAAATGGGCGCTTGATTTTCCGGTTAAGTCACTTCGAGAATTTGGGTGGCTACCTGATGGAAGTCGCGGAGATCAACTCACGAGCGATATTCTTAGTTTTTTCGGTTGTCAGAGTATTTCTCAATGGAATGAAAGATACTCTACGGGCATAGGTCAAGTTGCGTTTCGCACCTCATTCGCTTATGAGGAAGATGAAATGGCTACTTTGGTTTGGTTGCGCGCTGGAGAGTTGTTCAGTGAACAGCTTAGCCTCGGTAAATTCTCTGCAAAGAAATTTCGAAATGTCCTTCCGAGCCTAAAAATACTCTGTGCATATAAACGGCCTGAAGTGTTCTTCCCTAAGCTACAAGCCGCATGCGCGGAACATGGTATTGCTTTAGTCAGTTCTCGTGCGCCAAAAGGATGCCGCGCTAGCGGTGCAACATGGACAAACCATAGTGGAGCTCCTGTTATCTTGATGAGCTTTCGTTACCTGAGCGAAGATCATTTTTGGTTTACGTTTTTTCACGAAGCCGCTCACGTGGTGCTGCATGGAACAGATCATATCTCTCTCGATGGAGTTGATCCTTCCCCATTGGCCTCTGGGCAGATTGAAGATGAAGCGGATACGTTTGCCCAGGAAATCCTATTGCCAAACGCTTTGAGGCAAGAGCTATCTAATCGACGACTTACTCGTCCGTTTGTGCGTAAAGTCGCTCGTCAAGCGGGGGTGACACCGGGAATTGTAGTGGGCCAAATGCAAAAACTTGGAATGCTGCAACCGAGCCAATTTAATGATTTAAAACGTCGCTACCGTTGGCAAAGTAATACTTTGCTACCTGAGATGTGTCAGCCTCGGAAATAGACATACTGATCGGGACTTTTTTGCCAATTACAAAGACTATCTTCGATAACCTGTTTTCCTACATCGAGATAATCATCGATTGCATCAACCCGACGTTCTAGATTTTTGCCTGACATACCGTAGTCTGTGTCATTGAAGAATAGTAGTCGTGCTCCGAACAACGGGCCTGATGCACCGGTAAGGTAGACGCTACCTGGTGTAATAGGTGCAAGGCCGAGCTTTTCGAGCATGGTGAGGAAATCAAACCTCCCAAGTCGCCCTCCTCCAAAGCGGGAGACACCATGCATTGAATTGTAGAGGCTGTGAAAAGTACCTGTAGGTTCTTGGCCTATTTCTTTGTGAATATTTAATATAAGATCTCTAAAACCCCCAAACTGTGTTTGCCATTCATAAAAGGTTCTAAATGTTCTTGCGATGGCAAGGGGGCTTTTGCTTTCGTATTTTCTGTGATTTGAGTACCGACCGGATACGGAAATATTTGAAAGATTTTGCGAGTTCTGCGCTAGCATGTTTTCAAATAGATTTTGGTTGTTTCCGTAAACGGCGAAGTCCCAAGTAGGTCCAGAATTGAAAGATCCGTAGACATTTCTGGCGAGCTTCCATCCGTCTATAGCGTGCTTTCCAAAATGCGTTGATATGAAGGTCAGCCAAACTGCTCCATCAATATTTCCTTGCCGACCTAGGTACATAGCGCCTTTGATTGGGTCAAATGCGCTGGAATGTGGATCAACGCGAGATGGGGCGATATCTCTGGAACGCAATGCTTCTGTATAAGCGATCCGTCTTAGGCTTGAGATGATTTGGTCAGCCCAACAGTTTCGACGTTGCTGGTTGGTCAAACCTAGAAAGGGGCCTAAGAATTTCTCCGCGGCCGAAATTCGTTGAAGAATATCGGCCTTCTTGTCTCTGTGGATGCCCTTCATTCAATTCTTTCCTTGGTCGGCATAATCAAATAAATCTCGAATCGGTGGGTTTTTGGTGTTTAATCTGTCCATGATATAAAGACGATAAACGTTGTCCATTTCTCCCATTATTTTTATCACCTCCCTTAGTTGATTGTTTTTTTTCGTATCGTCCGGATTAGTCTTTTTGATGATGTCAAATATTTTATGAATTCTGAATAAGCTTACGAAATCCTTCCAGTAAGGATCTAATTTAACGGGAGGAGTATAGCCCAGATTTCCCGTCCGGATCGCTTCTTCAGCATCTTTAACATGTTTGATGCTTTCCCACGGGTCGCCCTCGGGCATTGCAGGCATCGGAACAGACTCATGTAAGCCCTCATCGAAATAACTCTGAGCTTTCGCATGGAGATTACTAGATGCTCTTTGCTGAGTGGATTCGGGCTCGTCGTGATAAAGGTGTAGGCTTGCTACTGAGTGGGTGTACTCTCCCAAACCCACGCCGAGTTCACGCGCTGCTATTTCTTGCAGCATTGTGAATGAAAACACGTCATGAGGAAGTCCGAGATATGCATCGTTGGACCGCATGTGAGTATGCATTAGCAAGCGGTTTTTGCGAATAGCGAATTGTATCGTACAAGTACAAGGCTTGTCTTTATTCTTTGGTTTGTCATCTTTATTTGAATAAATTTGGATGACGGCATTTCTTGAGCCGGGGCGCTCTCTAAGATTGTTTAATGCCCGATCCCACTCACTTTTTCCTGTAAGTTTTTTTGCGGCTGCATGCCCAAATAATCTTGGCCCATACGCTCCTTTGGCTAAAACGCCGTCGCTTGAATATTGGTGGTAGCTTGGGATGTAATGAGAGATAAAATCTATGCTTTCATCGCCAGCCAAGTACCAAAACAATTCACCCAACGGACTAAAGGCCTTGGCTCTTGAAAATGACCGACTCAGGCGCGCACGAGGGTTTTCAAGTTCAAGTAGAGCACCAAACACTTCAGTGCTGGTGCCTTTTTGCGAGTTGACCAAGTAATTACTTCGACCGGAGAGTAACTGTTTGAAAACAGATCTCATTAGATCGTCGATACTTTTTCCGCTAGCGTGAAACATTGAAAATTCAGCCTCATCTTTTGGTTGAATTTCCGATGCATCGTGTATTATTTCAAGCTCTAATTTAATAATGTTTCATATTGTTTATACAGATAAGCAAGCTTAGCTATTCGCGATAAAATATCGCCCCACACCGACCAGAATCATGCCAACTGCCATCGCGGCAAACAGGTTTCGGGCAAGCGCCATGGTAATCACGGTAGCAGCGGCGCCAGCGACGCCGATGGAACCCGCAGACAGGGCACTTGGGATCCAGACGGAAATCAGAACTGCGCCCGGCAGGCGTTCAAGCACATGCGCCCAGCGACCGTGTTGCGGCAGGCGGTCGGCCATCAGAAGGCCGCCAAGGCGCATGCCATAAGTGA
Organism: Thalassospira lucentensis; assembly: GCF_001613805.1. GTDB lineage: Bacteria > Pseudomonadota > Alphaproteobacteria > Rhodospirillales > Thalassospiraceae > Thalassospira > Thalassospira lucentensis_A. Next base: position 205,532 of record NZ_LPVY01000011.1, on the reverse strand, counting down.
CAATCGCCATGCCAAGAATGGTCAGGACCGAGGCGGTGCTGAAAGTGGTCAGATCGGGGAAACTCATCATTTGCCGGCCTCCGTCGAATAGGTGCCTTCGGGGGCGCCAAAGGTATCTGCTGCTATTTCAGGTTCGGGTGCGGTGTCGTCCATGTCTTTGCGCCATGTCAGGGCGGCAACCACAACCCCGGCCCCGGCACCGGCAAGGATCGACCATGTGCCGGGCAAGGTGTAATGCCCGATCAGAGATCCGATGGCAGCCGCCAGCCACGGCAGAAGATCAACCCGACCCTTCCACATGCCGACCGTGAGTGCGGCAAAGACGGCGGTAAAGGCGAAATCAAGCGCATAGACATTCGGGTCGGGTATGCCCCCGCCCAGCAGATAGCCGATGGTGTTGCCCGTCGCCCAGACAATGCCAAGGAAAATCCCGCCACCGAGCAGGAAGCCCGGATTGGCAAGGTTTTCCTGCGTCATGGTGACGGCCCAGTTTTCATCGGCCACCATATGCATGCCGCAGATTTTGACCCAGAGCGGACGGCCACGAAACACCGGGCGCAGGGATGCGCCGATCAGGACATAGCGCAGATTGATCACCGCCGTTGCGACAATGATGGTGGCAGCAGGGATGGTTTCGCGCCACAGATCGACGGACACAAACTGTGCCGATCCGGCAAAGACCGTGAGGCTCATGAACAGAAGTTCACCCAGCGACAGGCCGCGCTGTGTGGCGAGCACGCCCAGCACCGCGCCAAAGATCATGGTGCTGGGCAGCAGGGGCAGGCAGGCGAGGGCGCCGCGTCTAATGGTGTCGGCATCGAAATGCCGTGTCGGGGCAGATCCGGGGCGAGACATCTTGTGCGTTTCCGTTTTTTATCGCTGGTGGCGACTTATGACTATTGGTGGTGGGCGAGGAGCCTGCCCTTAATCTAGGGAAGTTCCAAACAGGAATATTGGACGATATTGCTGTTTCGTAATCAAGCCGGGGGCTAGCGGGATTTTTTGGCTGCGGGGGCTAGGCCCGCGATGAAGGCGCCGGGGCTGACGCCCCACATGGTTTTGAAATGACGGTTGAGGTGGCTTTGATCGGCATAGCCGGTGGCCGCGGCGACATCGGCGATGCCAAAGCCGTCAAACAGCATCCGTTTTGCGCGGCGCAGACGCATGTGATTGAAATAGGTGTGCGGTGGCAAGCCGGTGGCATGGCGGAAGACGCGCAGCAGGTGAAAGCGGCTGAGCCCGGTCAGGCTTGCCAGTTCATCAAGCGATATGTTGGCATCAAGATGATCGGCCATATAGTCGATGACGGCACGCACACGTTTGTCTTCGGAGCCCGGTTGATAGGAAAAGGGCGGCGCATCGGCATGGCGAAGGGCCAGGCGGGCGGCACTGTACAGAAGCTGGCTGTCGCGTTCGAGCAGGGTTGTTGTCTGATCAAGGTCGGGGCGGAACATGCGGTGCAGGGATTGCAGTTGCAGATGCAGTTCCGGGTCATCGACCACATGATTGCCAAAAAACGGCAGGCCGGTGCTGTTGGGGGAGAGCTCGGCCACCAGATCGCCAAAGATTTCAGGCGCGATAAACATGATCTGATACTGGTAACCGTCATCGGATGCCGGGCCGCCGTCATGGACCTGCATCGGGTTCATCATCAGCAACTGACCACGTCTGGCGACATAGTTGGTGCCGCCGGTCATGAATTGTTCGGCCCCGTTCAGGATGGTGCCGAACGCATAATAATCATGGCTGTGTTTGGGAAAGGAGAAGCGTTTGTAATCGGCTTCGAACAAATCAATCCCGTCCGCCGCGCGCCAGTGACGGGCGATTTCCCGATGGTGATCGGGTGCGCTGCGCGCAGGATTGGGTCGAACTGCATTGGCCATGGGGCAAGTATAATCACTCGGTTGCCGTTCGGCTTGCATATTCTTGCTGTTTAATCGGGTGGTTTTTCGGGGCTGCGTGCCTTACGTGCGAATCGATAAACAGGTCACGGATTCTGCCGTTTTTGGCCTCTGACATACGCATAGGGCCGGCTTGTGCAATGGTATAAGGCGGGTTCGGTTGGCTTATTTTGCAACGCAGCAAATGTTCGAATGAACATTCGAACGTCCTCATCTGTGCGAATTCGAATAGACAAATGGGGATTTCATCTAACTGTTACAAAAACGACGCGAAAGCCGGGTTATTGATCGCGGAAATGTCCCACATTCCGGATCATTGGAGATCCCATGTTTCTCGACCGTATTCGCATTGGCTATCGCATTTTTGCGGGCTTTCTTGTGCTTGTCGTCATGCTGCTAGGGTTAAGCGCCCTGTCATCCTGGTATCTGCTGGGCTTTGGCGGGCATGCCGACCGTATTGCAAAAAGCACCCAGCTTGTCGGGCTTGCAAACGAATATGCATTGAAGCTTGAACGTCTGTCGAACCAGGTTCTTCTGTTTGCGCAGACGGTTGACCCGATGGATCGCGAGGGTATTTCGACCATCCGCGAAAGTGCCGAAGCCAGCGGTGCGGCCCTGATCAATCAGCTTCGTGCCGAGGGTGACAGCGAAAAGGCAGACGCGCTTGAGAGCCTTAATGCGGAATATATCGCAACGCTTGAGCCGCTTGTCCTGCGGGCGGAAAACCTGACGGCGGCGTCCGACACCATGCTTCTTGGAGCCCATCAGCTTGGCAAATCGGCGGGCGAACTGGTTGATTTCATCACCAAACGCGATCCGGCACTTGCCGAAAAATATGCCGACAAACTTGGTTCGGCGAACCTCAGTGCCATCGTCAACAGCCTGCAATATGCGATCCTGCGCACCCCGGAATCACTTGATGCGGCACGCACGGAAACCTCGACCCTGACCGACCTTCAGGAAGAAATCAAAAATTCGGTCGATGGGTTGAAACGCGCGGACAAGAAGCTGTTTTCCTATGCGGTGCGCGACAATGACCTGTTGAAGCAGGGGGCGAACCAGCTTGAGGGGTCGATCGGTGGCTTCCGTCAATCAATGGATGATTTCAAGTCAGCCGTCCGCGAAGTGCAGGCGATCACCCAGGATATCCGCGAGGAAGCCGTGGCGGGTCAGAATATGCTGGTCGAGGCTGCACATGGTGAATCCGAAAACAAGGCGATCACCAATATGGTGGTGGCCGGGATCGGTGCGCTGATCGCGTTTGGTCTGGCGATCACGATTGCGCTTAGCATCCTGCGTCCGTTGCGTCGGGTGAATGGCGATATGACACGGTTAAGCGAAAACAACACCGATATCGATCTGGTCGATTTCAATCGCGGTGATGAATTTGGTGCGATGTCGCGAACCGTGGCGATCTTCCGCGAAAATGCGCTTAAGATCGAACAGATGGCCGAGGAACGCATTGCCCTTCAGCGCGAGGAAGAAGAAAAACGCCGCGCATCCCTGGGGGCGATGGCCGAGACCATCGAAGGCGAAACCGCAGGTCTTGTGCAATCCGTCACCCATCAGGTGACCCGGATGCGTGATGCGGTGGGCGAGGTTGCTGCCGCCGCCGAACGTGTGACCGGCCAGACCGAAATGGCGACCAATGCGGCCGAACAAAGCCAGTCGCACGCCCATTCGATCAGCGAGGCGGCAACGCGGCTTTCCGATGCCATCGGGTCGATTGCCAACCGGGTTGACCGGCAGCGCGCCATTGCCCAGAACGCGGTGGGATCGACCCAGCAATCCGCCGAGGCGGTCGATGACCTTCGCGAAGTGGCGACCAGTATCGAGCAGATTGTCGATCTGATCCGCGGGATTGCAGGGCAGACCAACCTTCTGGCGCTTAACGCGACCATCGAGGCGGCACGCGCAGGCGAAGCGGGCAAAGGCTTTGCCGTGGTCGCGGCCGAGGTCAAGAACCTTGCAGGTCAAACCGCGCAGGCAACCGAGCAGATCACAGCCCATGTCAGTGCGATGGGCAATGTGACGGACCGTTGTGTTCGGTCGATGGAAGATGTCGGTGTGACCGTGCGCGACATGATGTCGATTTCCGAAGAAGTGGCAGGTGATGTTGAACATCAGCGCCGCGAGACCGAGGAAATCAGCCTTGCGATTGCATCGGCCAGTGATGCGGCGCTTCATGTCAGCAATGCCATCCACGAGGTATCGCGCGATATCGAGGTGACGCGGAAACTGAGCATCGATCTGACACGTCGGGCGGACGAGGTTGATCGTAATGTGACCGAGCTTTCCGGGTCGCTTGACCGGGCGGTGGAATCCGCCGCGAGTGATGAAAGTCGTGCTGATGGGGATGACGGCGAGATGGACGAGGCGTCCAATCTTGTTGATTTCCCGGCGCAATATATTCGTGGGGCTGCCTGATCCGGCTTTTTCGCTGATTTTGGTCATTTAACCAGCCAAAAGCCTGTGCAGCATTGCACGGGCTTTTGTGCTTCTGGGGCTGTGCGGGTGATCCGGATCGGCCTATTGAACCTATTACCTGATGAGTACAAGTTGCGACATTTCTGATACAATTTTCCGGTCGCTGCCTTCGGGGAACTAACGTAAGGTCTATGATACTGACTTTAAGACATTTTCAGCGATGTATTTGCATGATTCCAGAACACACGAGAACGGGCATTCGATGTCACGCACAGGTAGGCTAGTCGTATTTCTGTTGGTTATTGCCGCGGCCGGTGGCGGCTGGTTTGCCTATGACAAAGGGATGTTGCCTTTTGTCGGGGCAGGAAGCGTTGCCGGGGGCGATGGCGCAAGCCGTTCGGGCAACCCGGCCCTGCCGGTGATTGCCGAATATGCCAGCATCATGGAAGAAAAGACGGTTGTCGAGGCGGTCGGAACCGGTCGGTCGACACTGGGCGTTTCGATCTATCCGGCAGTTTCGGGCGAAGTCAGTGATGTTCTTTTTCATGCCGGTGAAACGGTTTCACGCGGGCAGGTTCTTTTGATCCTTGATTCCGATCGGGAACGGCTGGCGCGTGATCTGGCATCAGTGCAGGTCAAGGATGCAAGCCAGCTTCTGGACCGGTACGAGCAGGCCCGTCCGCTTGGCGCGGTATCGGCAAGCGAGGTGGATGCGGCACGCACCGCCCTTGCCGAGGCGCGCATAAGGCTGGATCAGGCCGAGGTTGACCTTGCCGACCGCACCATTCTGGCCCCGTTCAATGGCACGGTTGGCATTCCGCAGGTGGAGCCCGGCGACCGTGTGGACAGTTCCACATTGATCGCGACACTTGATAATGTCGAAAGCGTTCTGGTCGATTTTGAAGTTTCCGAAACCCGGTTTGACAATGTGAAAATCGGGCAGTCGCTTCGGGTGGAAACCTGGAGCCTGCCGGGGGAATGGTTTGAGGGGACGGTTGATTCAATCGCCAGCCGTATTGATCCCGAAAGCCGCACATTCAATGTGCGTGCGCGCATTCCCAACCCGACCGGAAGACTTCTTTCGGGGATGTCCTTTGCTGTTTATGTCGATATCGAAGGCCAGACTTATCCGTCGGTTCCGGAAATTTCGGTTTTGTGGGGCGATGGTGGCACCTATGTCTGGCGGATCAAGGATGACAAGGTCGAACGGGTTCCGGTCCGTGTCGTAAAGCGGACACAGGGACGCATCCTGCTTGACGGGCCGATTGCCAAGGGTGATCTGGTGGTGGTCGAAGGCGTGCTGCGCCTGCGGCCGGGCCGAGATGTGGCGGCGACCATCCGCAGCGGCGATGAAACCGGTGTTGCCCAGCGCAACGGCACCGGCGAAGGGTCGTAACATGCAGGACGGGAATCAGAACGAAAACCAGAATGATCTGGCGTCACTCAGCATCCGTCGCCCCGTTCTTATTTCCGTGGTGTCGCTTTTGATCATTCTGGCGGGTCTTGCCGCCATGCTGGGTGTTGAAATCCGCGAGCTGCCCAACGTTGATCAGCCGACGGTCACGGTTTATGCGACCTATGACGGGGCCTCGCCCGAAACGGTTGATGCCGAGGTCACAAGCCTTCTTGAAGGGGCAGCGTCGCGCGTCAGTGGTGTCAAACGCATCAGTTCAAACAGCGAAGAAGGCACGTCGCGGGTTCGCGTCGAATTTTATCCCGACATTGAAATCAATGATGCGGCCAATGATATTCGCGAGGCGGTCAGCCGCGCGTCAAGAACCCTTCCCGACGAGGTTGAGGATGTCCGCGTGGTCAAGGCGGATGCGGATGCCAGTGCGATCATGCGGCTTGCGGTGGTCAGCAATCGGCTGACCGAGGAAGAGCTCGCCAATATCGTTGATGACCAGATCAGCCCGGCGCTGCTTTCCGTGCCCGGTGTGGCCGAAATCACGATCAATGGCGAACGCGAAAAGGTTCTGCATGTCCGGGTCGATCCGCTGCGACTGGCCAGTTACGGCTTTTCGGTTCAGGACGTTGCCGATGTTCTGAGAACCGCCAAGTTCGACATTCCCGCCGGCAGTTTTGATTCCAGCGATCAGAAGCTTTTTGTCCGGGCGGATGCGTCGGTCTGGGAGGTCGAGGACGTCAAACAGATGTTCATCCGCAATCAGGTGCGGCTGGGTGATGTGGCGGATGTCTATTACGGGCCCGATGATGCGACGTCCTATGTGCGCCTTGATGGCCGGACCGTGATCGGGCTTGGCGTTGTCAGGCAGGCGCAGTCAAACACGATTGCGATATCGGATGGCATTCGCGAGGTGGCCGAACGGCTGAACAGCCAGTACGACGATATCGACGTTTTCGTGAACTCGGACGATGCGGTGTTTATCGAAGGCGCGCTTTGGGAGGTTCTGAACAGTCTGGCGCTGGCCATCATTATCGTGATCGGCGTGCTTTATCTGTTCCTGCGGTCCTTTACCGCGACACTGATCCCGACGGTGACCATTCCGATCGCGCTTGTCGGGACGGTGGCCGCGATCTGGATGATGGGCTTTTCGATCAATATCCTGACGTTGCTGGCGCTTGTTCTGGCGACGGGGATGATTGTTGATGATGCGATTGTGGTGCTGGAAAACATCCAGCGCCGCCGTCATCAGGGATTGGGATCGATGGCGGCCGCGGTTCTGGGAACGCGGCAGGTGTTTTTTGCGGTAATTGCCACCACACTGACGCTGGTATCGGTGTTTGTGCCGATTTCGTTTTTGCCCAGCACGGCGGGCCGCCTTTTCCGGGAATTTGGTTTCGTGCTGGCATTTTCGGTTGCGGTGTCGTCGTTTGTGGCTCTGTCGCTGTGTCCGATGCTGGCATCGCGGTTAAAGCATATCGACCCGCATGACGGGCAAAAGGATGCCAAGCCCAACTTCCTTGAACGGATCGGCCTCTATTGTTCGGGTGTTTACAAATACATTCTGGAATGGGTTTTGCGGTTCCCGCTGATTACCCTGATCGTGTCGATCTTCGCCGGGGTGCTGGCATTTGGGGTCTATAACACGGTCACACAGGAACTTCTGCCCGACGAGGATCGCGGGCGTATTCTTGTATCGCTGCGCGGGCCGGACGGGGTTGGCATCGATTACATGGACCGGCAGGTCGAAACGGTTGAAAACATCCTGCGTCCGATTGTCGAGGCCGGTGATGCCTATAACATCTATACCATTGTCGGGCTTTGGGATCCGAACCGTGCGCTTGTGATTGCACCACTGGTGCCGTGGAACGAGCGCAGCCGCAGCCAGCAGGATATCAGTAATTCGATCCGCGGAAGTCTTGAGGCATTGCCCGGTGTTCAGGCCTTTGTCTATCAGCCCAACAGCCTTGGTTTGCGTGGTGGTACCGGCGAGGGATTTGAATTTGCCCTGACGGGGACGAATTACCGCACGCTGGCGGCGAATGCGCGCGCCATGCAGCAGGAGCTTGAGGCGAATTATCCCCAGTTTGTCGGGCTTCGGGTTTCCTATCAGACGACCCAGCCGCAATTGCTGGTGAATATTGACCGGCAGCGGGCCTTTGACCTTGGCATTCCGATTGAAAGTCTTGATACGACCCTTCGCACGATGATCGAGGGATATGAAGTTACCGAGATCACGGTGGATGATGAAAACATCCCGGTGAAGCTGCGCAGCAGTGCGGGCAGCATCAATGACCCATCCGATCTTGAGAACCTGTTTGTCAGCAATGGCGAGGGGCGTATTTTGCCGCTGTCATCGGTCATCAGTCTGACCGAAGAAGCGGTTGCATCCGAACTTGAACGCGAAGGGCAGCAGCGTGCGGTCAAGATTTCGGGCAATCTTGCGCCGGGTTATACCCTGCAGCAGGCGGTTGTCGATATTGACGAGGTTGCAGACAGGGTGCTGCCACCGGGCATGAGCGTCCTGTTCCTTGGCGATGCGGCGACACTTGGCGAAACATCGCATGATGTGCAGATCACGTTCCTGATTGCGGTGCTTGTCGTGTTGCTGGTGCTTGCCGCGCAGTTCGAAAGCTTCATGTCGGCCCTTGTGGTTGTCCTGACCGTTCCGTTCGGGTTGGCTGCGGCAATTTATGCGCTGGGCCTTAGCGGCACATCGATCAATATCTATAGCCAGATCGGGTTGGTGATGCTGGTCGGGCTTATGGCCAAGAACGGCATTCTGGTGGTGGAATTTGCCGATCAGTTGCGCGATGCCGGGAAATCCGTGCGCGAAGCCGTTCATGATGCGGCGATGATCCGCCTGCGGCCGATCATGATGACGATGATTTCGACCGTGCTTGGCGGGTTGCCGCTTGTGCTTGGCACCGGAGCCGGGGCCGAGGCGCGTGCGGCGATTGGCTGGGTGGTGTTTGGCGGGCTTGGTTTTGCGACGGTCTTTACCCTGTTTCTGACACCGGTTCTTTACCTTCTGCTGGCGCCGCTGGTTTCGGCCCGTGCCGATGGGGGCAAGAAACTGCAAAGCCAGTTGCGATCTGCGGAAAGCATTCCCGACAAGGGCGAGATTGAAGGAAGTACCAGCTAGAATGTCTGTAAAACGTCTTTCAATCTGTTGTGCCCTGCCGCTTCTGATCGGACTTTCGGCCTGCCAGACGGTCGGGCCGGATTATGTTGCGCCGAAATTTGATCTTGTCGGGGCCTATACCCCGCCGGTGCCGGTAATTGCAGCCAATCAGGCCGACCATGGCCGTTGGTGGGAAAGCACCAGTGATCCGGTTTTGCGCGATCTGATCGCGCTTGGTCTTGCCAATAACCTTGATTTGCGGATCGCGGCCAGCCGGATCGAGGAAGCCCGTGCGGTGGCGCGCGGGGTATCGGGGGCAAATGGCATTGAGGTCGGTGCCAGTGTTAATGGTGATGCCGAACGCGGCACATCATCGCGCGAACGCGGCGATCAGACGACGGACCTCGGATTTGGGGCCGGCATCGATTTTTCATGGACGGCGGATGTCTGGGGCGGGCAGCAGCGCGAGGACGAAGTCGCGCTGGCGGATTATCTGGAACAGGTTTACCTGCGCGAGGACGTTTATCTGACGGTGATTGCCGATATCGTGCGCAACTATATCGAGCTGCGCGGTACGCAGAAGCGTCAGGAATTGCTGCGCAGTTCGCTCGATCTGCAACGCCAGACCAGCAACATCGTTCAGGTCCGCATGCAGACGGGGCTGGCGTCCGAGCTTGATCTGTCGCGTGCCCGTGCCGAGGTTTCCGATATCGAGGCGACATTGCCGACATTGCAGACCGATATTGACCGGTCGATCAACGCGATTGCCATCCTTCTGGGCGCGCAGCCAGGGACCTATCGTGATCGTCTGGTGGATGTGCAGCCGCTGCCGGAATTTGACAGTGCGCCGCCGATTGGTATTCCGGCCGATCTTTTGCGCCGTCGCCCCGATGTCCGCGCAGCGGAGCTTTCATTGATTTCCGCGACGTCTGAAATTGGGGTTCAGACGGCTGATCTTTATCCCGAATTGACGCTGGACGGGTCACTCGCGCTTGGAGCGACGGGATATGGCTCGGGGCCGATTGTCCGTACCGCGATGGCCGCCATCGGGGCAGTGATTGATGCGACGCTGTATGATGGCGGGGCACGGCAGGCCGATATAGATGTTGCCGAACAACAGGCGCAGCAGGCATTCTACAGCTATCAGCAGACGCTTCTGGTCGCCATTCAGGATGTTGAAAGTGCGATTTACGGCTATGTCGGGGCGGTTCAGCAACGCGATTCCCTGATTTCATCGGTGCAGTATCACCGTCAGGCGTTCGAGCAGTCGCGGGTGCGGTATGTTCAGGGGCTTTCAAACTTCCTTGATGTGCTTGATTCGCAGCGCACCCTGACGCAGTCGCAGCAGGACCTTGCGGATGCGGAAACCGATCTGGAACTGGAAACCATCAATCTTTATGCCGCGGTCGGACTTAGCGTTGATGATGTCGAACGTTATGCCGACAAGGCCGGGATTGACATGAATAATGGCTAACGCCGCCAAACATCTGTAATAACGCTGATTTCCATAAGCTGTTGCTTGTTTTCGCCGTCAGTTCGGCCTAGGTCTTGGGTATCGTGAACCGGGGAAGAAAATGACGGGCGATCTGTTTGCCAATGAACCACCACACAATCTGCTGCCCTTTGACGGGGAGGCATTGCTGCTGCGTGAGGTCATGGCGGCAAGTGATGCGGATCGCGCGTTTGAACGGCTGTTAAGCGGTATTGTCTGGCAGCAGGAAATTGCCAGGCTGATGGGGCGCGAGATTGCCGTGCCGCGATTGACGGCATGGTATGGCGATGTGGCCTATCGTTATAGCGGTGTTTATCACCCGGCATCGCCATTTCCGAAAATCGTCGCCCCACTTCGCGAGCTGGCGGAAGAAAAATCCGGTGCCTCGTTTAACACGGTTCTTCTGAACCATTATCGCGACGGGCGCGACAGTGTTTCGTGGCATGCCGATGACGAGGATGTGCTGGGCGAAAATCCGGTGATTGCCAGCCTGTCATTTGGCGAGGAACGGCGGTTCCATTTCCGGCACAAGAAAACCGGGGATCGGGTCAGTGTCGATCTGCCGCATAATTCGTTGCTGATCATGCGGGGCGCGACACAGCATCACTGGTTACATCAGATCCCCAAAACCGCGCGCCAGATCGGACCGCGGATTAATCTGACATTCCGTCATACCGCGCCGGAAAACAAGGTGCGCGGTCGATGAGTTCGGGGGGCTGTGAAAAAAGCCGCCCCGGTCAGGGCGGCTTGAAGTCAGCAATTCGAGATTGCCGGGAAAACCGTCAACACCAGGGTGCAAACGGACAAACGCATAGGCTGTTGTGCAATCGGTGCGTGCAAGAATGAATCGATTCAATGAATGCAGTGTGGCGGTTCAGAAGGGGTTCTGTCAATATCGGGATGAACCGATTCAAAAAAATGTCACGGGATGACCGGTTGATCCGCAAGCCGGGGTGAATAAAGGGGAGACATCGCAAGGATGGCAAAACGGGTACGTCTTCTGGATGTGGCCAAGGCGGCCGGGGTATCGCAGGGCACGGCATCAAATGCCTTTGGCAAGCCTGATTTGGTTCGCAAGGAAGTCCGGGAACGCATTCTGGAAGTTGCCAGGGAGCTTGGCTATCGCGGGCCGCATGTGATGGCGCGGATGCTCCGCACCGGCAAGGCCGGGGCGCTTGGCGTGGTGTTTCCCGATAACCTTGAATATGCCTTCAGCGACCCGGTGGCGATTGAGCTTCTGCGCGGTGTCGGGCGGGAATGTGCCCGGCAGGCAGTCAATATGATGATCATTTCCGCCGAAAATCCCGAACAGGCGATTACCGCGATCAACAATGCCGCCGTCGATGCCTTTTTGGTGCATTGCTATTCCGACGATAACGACATCATTTCCGCCATTCAGCGCCGCAACCAGCCACTGGTCTGCATTGATACCGATATCGCCGGGGCGGCGGGCACCGTGGTGCTTGATGATTTTGCCGGGGCGCAAATGGCGGCCCAGCATTTGATTGATTGCGGAGCGCGCAGGTTTGCCATCCTGTCCCTGCAGGCCAATAAGGCGGAAAATTTCGGCCCGATGAACGCCAAACGCCGCGGTGCAGTCAGCCACCGTGTGGTGCGTGAACGGCTTGGCGGGTATCACGCGGCCCTTAAGAAGGCCGGGATCGCGATTGAGGATATCGTTCATATCGAATGCGAAAACATGTCATCGCACAGTGCAGAAATGGTCGAAACCATGTTGCGTGATCACCCGGAAATCGACGGTATTCTGGCGATGTCCGATGTGATTGCCATCGGTGCACTTGATGGCGCGCGCGCAAGTGGCCGCAAAGTCCCCGATGATCTTAAGGTCATCGGCTTTGATGGTATTGCGGAGGGCGAACGCACCGACCCGCCATTATCGAGCATCCGACAGGATTCTGTTGAAAAAGGGCGGCTGGCGGCCGAAATGGCGCTTGGCGAGGCGGAAAGCGACAACCGCGTTCTTGAAACCAGCCTGCTTGTCCGCGGATCGACGGCCTAAGCCGATTTACCCGAAAGGGCCGCGTAGCAGTGACAATCGGTGGTGTGGTCCATCACAAGGCCGGTGGCCTGCATGAAGGAATACATGATCGTGGTGCCGACGAACTTCATGCCGCGTTTTTTGAGGTCCTTGGACAGGGCATCGCTAAGTGCGGTGGATATGGGCACGTCGGACATGGCCTTCCAGTGGTTGATGACCGGTTTGCCGCCGATGAAATCCCAGATATAGGCATCAAAACTGCCAAATTCCTTCTGGATTTCGATGAAGGCGTTGGCATTAAGGATGCTTGCCGCGACCTTGGCCCGGTTGCGGATGATGCCCGGATCGGCCAAAAGCGATTGTTGTTTGGCTTCGTCATATTTCGCGATCTTCTGGACATCGAAATTATCGTAAGCCGCGTGATAGGTGTCGCGCCGCGCAAGGATCGTCAGCCAGCTTAAACCCGCCTGCGCACCTTCGAGGATCAGCATTTCGAAAAAATGCCGGTCATCATGGACCGGAACGCCCCATTCCTGATCGTGGTAGTCGACGTAAAACGGCTTGTCGAGATGGGTTTCGGCCCATTTACAACGGGGGAGCGTGTTCGCCGACATGATCGATCCTTCTTTGTCGTTTGATGGCTGCGCATTTTTGGATGGGATCGGTGGACCTGGCAAGCCTGATGACTTTATCCTGACATTTCTCCTGACAGAAACTGTCGAAAGGTGGCTTTGCCCGATCATTTTTGCGAAATGATGGAGCCAAAACTGCGCGATGTCTGGTGAAGCAAGTCACATCATGTGGAAAACTTGATTAAAGCATCGCAAATTAGGCGCTCTGTGCTTGCGCCCGAGGCCAAGGCCGACTAGGTTTTGCAGCGTGTTAACACAATTCCGATCAGATCGGCCCGATCTGGACCGACTGCGAGAAGGAGCGGCGATGCTGGCGATTTTTTGGCTTATTGACACCGTTATTGGTATCTACATTTTCATGCTGATTGCTTCGGCAATCCTTTCATGGCTTGTGGCATTTGACGTGATCAATTCCAGCAACCGGTTCGTTTATATGGTTGGCGATTTCCTGTACCGGATTACCGAACCGGCATTGCGACCGATCCGCCGGATCATTCCGAATCTGGGTGGCATTGATATTTCGCCGATCATCCTGATCCTGATCCTGCAATTCGCCAACATGCTGATTCAGACAGACGTGCGCGCAGCCGTGATGGGTTACTAAACCGGCGGGATGGAAAAACCGTTCTGCGAGACGCTGGCGAATGGATCGGGTATCCGGCTGTTTTTGCGCCTGACACCAAAGGCTTCGCGAAATGCGATTGCCGGGGTGGGCGTTGATGGCAACGGGCAGCAGCAGATCAGGGCAATGGTTACGGCCGTGCCCGAAAATGGCAAGGCGAACATCGCCCTGATAAAGCTTTTGGCAAAAACGGCCAAATGGCCTAAATCGTCAGTCGAAATTGTTGCCGGGCATACGGACCGCAACAAGGTTCTGGAAATTTCAGGCGATCCGGACGCACTCATCGCGCAACTTCATGAACTGACGGGCGGACAAGACATATGAGCGACGCAAAAATCATCGACGGCAAAGCATTCGCGGCCAAATTGCGCGGCGATATCGCAGCAGAAGTGGCCAAGCTTAAAGATGCGCACGGCGTCACGCCGGGCCTTGCGGTTATTCTTGTCGGTGAAGACCCGGCAAGCCAGGTCTATGTCCGCAACAAGGGCAAGCAGACCATCGAATGCGGCATGAATTCGTATGAGCACAAGCTTTCCGCCGATACGTCGCAGGAAGAGCTTCTGGCGCTGATCGCAAAGCTGAATGCCGATCCCAAGGTTCATGGCATCCTGTGCCAGTTGCCGGTGCCCAAACATATCGACGATCAGGCGATCCTTGCGGCCATCGATCCGGCCAAGGATGTTGACGGTTTTCATGTCGTCAATGCCGGTGCACTGGCAACCGGGGGCGAGGGATTTGCACCCTGCACGCCTTATGGCTGCCTGATGCTGCTCAAAGATACCCTAGGTGATCTTTCGGGGATGCGGGCGGTGGTTGTCGGCCGGTCCAACATCGTTGGCAAGCCGATGGCGCAGTTGCTTCTGAAGGAAAGCTGTACGGTGACCATCGCGCATTCGCGCACCCGTGACCTGCCCGAAGAAGTCCGCCGTGCCGATATCGTCGTTGCCGCGGTCGGCCGCCCGAACATGATCAAGGGCGACTGGATTGCACCGGGTGCCACCGTGATTGATGTTGGCATCAACCGCGTTGAAGGGGCCGAGGGCAAGATGAAACTTGTCGGTGATGTCGAATTTGAAACTGCATCGAAAATCGCCGGTGCGATTACCCCGGTTCCGGGCGGTGTCGGCCCGATGACGATTGCCTGTCTGTTGAACAACACCCTGATTTCGGCGTGTCGCGCCAATGGCCTTGCGGTACCGAACCTTGGTTTTGATAGCTAAGATGTCATGCAATTGAATTAAAAAAGGGCAGCCCAAAGCTGCCCTTTTTCGTTACAGAGGCCAAACCCAAAGCAACATCGGTACCCCAACAGCGACGACAATGATTTCAATCGGTAGTCCGAGCCGCCAGTAATCGCCAAAGCGGAAGCCGCCGGGGCCAAGGATCAGCGTGTTGTTCTGATGGCCAATCGGGGTCAGGAAGGCGCAGGAGGCTCCGATGGCGACCGCCATCAGGAAGGCGTCGGGATTGACGTCCAGATGGCCGGCACTGCCAATCGCAATAGGGCACATGACGGCCGCGGTGGCGGCATTGTTCATGAAATCCGACAGCGTCATGGTGATGATCAGGATCAGGCCAAGTGCTATGATGGCATTCCCCTGTGCGACCCAGTTTAACAGGAAGCGGGCGAGAAGGTCGGCCGTGCCGGTGGTTTCCATCGCGGTTGCTACCGGGATCAGGGCAGCGAGCAGGACAATCACCGGCCAGTCAACCGCGTCATAGACATTGCGCGGGGCGACGACGCGGGTCACCATGGCGAGCAGAACCCCGATGGCAAAGGCAACCGCGGCCGGCATGACGCCGAATGCCGCAGCCCCGATGGCGGCAGCCATGATGGCCGATGCCTTGAGCGCCTGAGCATTATCCGGGATGCGTAGCGAACGTTGGGCAAGCGGCACACAGCCAAGACGTGATGCGAAATCCTGAATGGCGGCGGGTGGTCCCTGCATCAGAAGGACGTCACCGGCCTTCATCGACATGGTGCGAAGGCGCGCCATGGAGCGTTGACCCTGTCGCGATACGGCTAGCAGGTTCACGCCATAACGGGTGCGCAGATTGATGTCGGTTGCCGATCTGCCGATAAAGCCGGAGTTCGGCAAAATCGCCAGTTCCATCAAAGCGATATCATCGGACTGGATCGCGGCACGGCGGCTGTTATCCGGGTTTTCCGCATCTGTTTCGGGTGTTTTGGCACGTTTTTCGGTCTTTGAAGACGCTGTGGCTGCAGATTTTGCGTCAGAATCGGCCTTTTCATCCGATTTTTCGGCTTTTTCGAGCTGTTTAGCTTCTTTTTCCTGCGCTTCGAGGTCGCGTAATTCTTCTTCGAGTTTCAGATCAAGGGCGGAAAGAGCGACGGCAAGTGCTTCGGGGTCGGCTTCGATGATCAGGATGTCGTTTTCATGCAGTTCGCGGTATGGGTTGGGGGCGGGAATGCGTTTTTCATTGCGGATCAGCCCGATGACCTGCGCGTCGCCTTTTTCAAGTTCGCGGTTCACATCGCGCAGCATCATGCCGATTGCCTTGCTGCCCGCGGCAATGCGTGCCTCGGTCAGGTAGGAGCCGGTTTCAAAGCCCTCTGCCCCGGCGCGTTCGCGGGTGGGAACAAGCCAGCGGCCAAACACCATGACGAAAATCAGACCGGCGGCGGCAACAACAATCCCGACCGGAGTGTAATCAAACATCGTAAAGCCGCCCTCGCCCGCCTCGGCGCGGAAACCGGCGACGATCAGGTTGGGCGGGGTCCCGATCAGGGTGGTCATGCCGCCCAGAATCGATCCGAAGGCGAGCGGCATCAGGATTTTGCCCGGAGGCAGGTTCTGTTTGGCGGCGATTTGCAGGGCGACGGGCATCAGAAGGGCCAGCGCGCCGACATTGTTCATGAAGGCCGACAGGATGGCCGCTAGCAGGCTGAGGGCGGCCATGGTGACGACCGGTCCGGCAGATTGCGGCAGAACCATGCGGGTCAGGTTATCGACCGCGCCTGATTGCTGAAGTGCCGATGACAGGATCAGGATACAGGCAACCGTGATCACCGCCGGATGACCGAAACCCTGAAAGGCCCCATCAACCGGCACCAGCCCGGCGACCACGCAACATAGCAGGGATGCCATCGCAACCATGTCATGACGCCAGCGGCCCCACAGGAACATCACGACCGTTCCGACAAGAATGGCAAGGATCAGAATTTGTTCGAGTTCCATGGATGCCTGTCTGGTTGCTTCATCGGGTTGAAAACATGGTCAGGATCAAAGATGGCAGAAACATAGATGCCACAGGGAATAGAAACCCCAGGGAATAGAAACCGGCCATAGGAAACGATCCGACCCACCGAAATGTTCCTGCAACCTACTGACATAATTGTCAGGAGTGTATGATACCATCACACTGTTTTTCTTTGCGATTTTTCAAAGGCCACCATGATTAACGACAAAGCCGCGATTTCCGTATCCGCCCGACAGGCGCGCAATCTGGCCCTTGCCGCGCAGGGGTTTGATCAGGACGAGAGTCGCCCGGTGACCAAGCGCCGGATCATGAAAGCCATTCGCCAGACTGGCATGTTACAGGTCGACAGTGTCAATGTTCTGACGCGCGCGCATTACATGCCGGTTTTTTCCCGGCTTGGCGTTTATGACCCGGCCGATCTTGATCAGCTGAGCTGGGGCAACGCCCGGCAGCGGCGATTGTTTGAATATTGGGGCCACGAGGCATCGATGATTCCGGTCGAGGATTACGGGCTTTATCGCTGGCGCATGGCGGATGCCGCCGAGGGCAAAGGTACCTGGGGGCAGATCGCCAAAATGATCCGTGATCATCCTGAATTTGTGCGCAGCATTCTGGATCGGATCGAAAGGGAAGGGGCACTTGCCGCCAGTGATCTGGAACAGGAAGGCGCATCAAGTTCGAAATGGTGGGGATGGTCGAAAACCAAAACCGCGATGGAATTCCTGTTCTGGAGCGGGCAGGTGATGGCGCGCAAACGGCGCACCAGTTTCGAGCGGGTCTATGATCTGCCCGAACGGATCATCGGGCCGGAGGCGCTTGAACCGCCAATGCCGCGCGCAGAGGCCCAGCGTGCCCTGATCCGCAACGGGATTGCTGCGATGGGCATCGCGACCGAAGCCGATCTTCGAAAATATTTCCGCCTGCCGACAGAGGATGCCAAGGCACGGGTTGCCGAAATGGTCGAAGACGGCACTTTGTTGCAGGCGGATGTCGAGGGCTGGAAACAGCCGGGATATTTGTGCCCGCATGTCAATCCGCGCTGCCGTGCGAAGCCAACCGCCTTGATGGTACCGTTTGATCCGATCATGTGGGAACGCGACCGGGTGGAACGGATTTTCGGTTTCAATTACCGGATCGAAATTTATGTCCCGGCGGAAAAACGGCAATATGGCTATTACGTTCTGCCGTTCATGCAGGATGGGAAATTTGTTGCGCGTGTTGATCTGAAAGCGGATCGGCAGGAAGGGGTTCTTCGGGTGCAGAGCGCGCATCTGGAAGAGGGATGTGATGCGGCCACCGTTGCGGGCGATCTGATGGTGCATCTGTCGCGACTGGCGCGTTTTTTGGGGCTTTCGGGTGTCGTGGTTGTCCCGTGCAATCCGTTTTCTGTGTATCTGGCCGGTCAGCATCAAGACTAAAAAGGTGAACGGGGCGTAGGTCCCACAACCACGCCCCGTTCCACCACGGTCCTGACCTGATCGCAGAAGCTTCAGGACAATGCGATCAACAGTTTTACCTGTGCCTTACCAGCAGGTATAACCCCCATCAGCCAGGACAATGGAGCCGGTCATCAGGCTGGACGCGTCGGATGCCAGGAACAGCACGACCGATCCGATTTCCTCGGTCAGGCCAAGGCGGGCCATCGGGGTGCCGTTGATCCAGGCGTCATACATGTCCGGCTTGGATTTCACGAATTCATTTAGTGGTGTTGCGATATAGGTCGGTGCAACAGCATTGACACGAACACCACGCCCGCCCCACTCGGCGGCAAGAGACTTGGTCAGATGATGCACGGCGGCCTTGGATGCGTTGTAATAGGCCTGTTCCTGCGGCTTGTTCACGATGAAGCCCGACATGGAGCCGACATTGACGATCACGCCGTTTTTCTTGGCCAGCATCTGTTTGCCAAATTCGCGGCAGCACCAGAAGGTGCCGTTCAGGTTGACGTCAATGACGTTAAGCCAATGTTCGTCGGTCACGGTTTCAGCCGGGGTTTCCGAACGGGCGATACCGGCATTGTTGACCAGAATGTCAACGCCGCCTTCACGGCCCATTTTTTCGGCACTGGTGCGGACCTGATCGGTGTTGGTGACGTCCATGATGTCGATATCGGCGGTGTAACCCTTTGATTTCAGGTAATCACGGCCTTCTTCGGCCACACCTTCGCTAATGTCACCGATAATGACATGCGCGCCTGCTTCTGCCAGTGCCTCGCAGCATGACAGGCCAATTGCGCGACCGCCCCCGGTGACATAGGCGCGGCGTCCGGTAAGATCGAACTTCTTAAGGTACATTTTGGTCTCACATTCTTGTGGTGGTAAGGCGGGGCCGCATGGCGTGTGGGGCAATGCGGCCCGGTTGTTTGGAAATCTTAAAGCTTGCCCAGTGCGATGCCGTTCGCGTCAAAGCGGTGGATGCGGTCCTGTTCCGGGGTCAGCCAGATCTTGTCATGCTCGCCCAGCGGGACTTCGCCGGTTGCGCGCACTGTCATCGGGCCAAAGCCCTCTGCATTGACGTGCAGATAGGTTTCGGCACCAAGATGTTCGGCAATCTTGACGGTTGCGGGAAGGTCGCCGCTTTCGGTGCTGACCGCGACATGTTCGGGACGAATGCCGATTTCGTGGCAGTCGTGCTTTTTGGCGTAATCGCCACCGATGAAGTTCATTTTCGGTGACCCGATGAAGCCCGCGACAAACTTGTTGGCAGGATTGTTATAAAGGTCCATCGGCTTGCCGACCTGTTCCACACGGCCTGCCTGCAACACGACGATCTTGTCGGCCATGGTCATGGCTTCGACCTGATCGTGAGTCACATAGATCATCGTGGTTTTCAGTTCCTGATGAAGGCCGGTGATTTCAAGGCGCATATTGACGCGAAGGGCCGCATCAAGGTTCGAGAGCGGTTCATCAAACAGGAAGGCGGCCGGGTTGCGCACAATCGCGCGACCGATTGCGACACGCTGGCGCTGACCACCGGAAAGCGCGCCGGGGCGGCGTTCCAGATAATCGGTCAGGTTCAGGATTTTGGCCGCGTTCTGGACCTTTTCATCGATGACCGCCTTGCTTTCACCAGCCATTTTCAGGCCAAAGGCGATGTTGTTATAGACCGTCATATGCGGGTAAAGCGCATAGGACTGAAACACCATCGAAAGGCCGCGTTTGGCCGGTGCCTCGTTTGCGACATCGACCCCGTTGATAAGGATCTTGCCGTCGGTAACGTCTTCAAGACCGGCGATCAGGCGAAGAAGGGTGGATTTGCCGCAGCCCGACGGGCCGACAAAGACGACGAATTCACCATCATTAATGTCAAGGTCCACACCCGGAATAACATCCAGTGTCCCGAAGGTTTTCTTGACTTTTTCCAGTCGGATAGCACCCATTTCGGTGTTCCTTCTTGTTGAATTTCGATCAGGCAGCGGTTACTTGACCGCGCCAAATGTCAGGCCACGAACAAGCTGCTTCTGCGAGAACCAGCCGATGATAAGGATCGGAGCAACCGCCAGCGTCGAGGCCGCCGAAAGCTTGGACCAGAACAACCCTTCCGGACTGGAATAGGATGCAATGAAAGCGGTCAGCGGTGCGGCATCAGCGGTGGTCAGGTTCAGGGTCCAGAAAGCTTCGTTCCAGGCCAGGATGATGTTGAGCAGCATGGTCGATGCAATGCCCGGAACCGCCATTGGCAACAGCACAAAGATGATTTCCTTGGGCAGGGTGGCGCCATCCATGCGGGCGGCTTCAAGGATGTCGCTCGGGATTTCCTTGAAATAGGTGTAAAGCATCCAGACCATGATCGGCAGGTTCATCAGGAACAGAACCATGATCAGACCGAACCGGGTATCAAGCAGGCCCCAGTCGCGGAACACCAGATAGATCGGTACCAGCACGCCGACCGGTGGCATCATCTTGGTCGACAGCATCCAGAGAAGGGCGTCTTTGGTTCGTTTGGTCGGGTTGAAGGCCATGGCCCATGCGCAGGGCACCGCAAAAAGCAGACCCACCAGAGTTGAGCCGACCGACAGGATGACCGAATTCATGGCAAACCGGAAATAATCGGATCGTGCCTGAACCTCGGCA
This sequence comes from Thalassospira lucentensis, assembly GCF_001613805.1. GTDB lineage: Bacteria > Pseudomonadota > Alphaproteobacteria > Rhodospirillales > Thalassospiraceae > Thalassospira > Thalassospira lucentensis_A. Next base: position 184,635 of record NZ_LPVY01000011.1, on the reverse strand, counting down.
TAGTTTTCCAGCGTCCAGTCAAACGAAATGAAGCTTGGCGGTATCGATACGGCTTCAAGTTCGGTCTTGAAGCTGGTCAGGACCATCCAGAAAATCGGGAAGAAGATCAGAAGGCCAACAATCCAGGCAAAGATCGAGAAACCGATATGGCCAAGGGGTGTTTGTTTGTTTTCCATCTCGTGTCCCTTACCTGTCCAGGTTCTTGCCAATGAGGCGGATCAGGAAGATCGCCACGATATTTGCCAGAACGACAGCGACAATGCCGCCCGCCGATGCGCCGCCAACGTCGTATTGCAGCAAAGCCTGCGTATAGACGAGGAAGGCAATGTTCGTCGTTGCCAGACCCGGGCCACCACCGGTGGTCACGAAAATTTCGGCAAAGACGGTCAGCAGGAAGATCGTTTCGATCAGCACGACGACCGTGATCGCACGGCTGAGATGGGGCAGCGTGATATAGAAGAAAATCGAAACCGGACCGGCGCCATCCATCTGGGCGGCTTCCTTCTGATCGCGGTCAAGCGACTGAAGGGCGGTCAGCAGGATCAGAACGGCAAAGGGCAGCCATTGCCATGACACCATGATGATGATGGCCGTTAGCGGTGCCTCGGAAAACCAGTCGATGGACTGGAAGCCAAGCGAGTTCGCGATCCAGGCAAACATGCCCGATACCGGATGCATCAGAAGGTTTTTCCAAACCAGCGCATTCACGGTCGGCATGATAAAGAAGGGGGCAATCACCAGCAGGCGCAGGATGCCGCGGCCAAAAATCGGCTGATCCAGCATCAGGCCCAGCAGAACACCGCCGACCACCGTGATCACAAGTACCGATCCGACAAGCAGAAGCGTATTGGCGAGCGACGCAAAGAATGCCGGGTCGGTCAGGAAGAATTCATAGTTCAGCGTGCCGACCCATTCTTCCATACCGGGAGAGAGCAGGTTGTAACGCAGGAACGAAAAATAAATTGTCATGCCCAACGGCACGATCATCCACAAGAACAGCGCGATGATCGACGGTGCAGACATAATGCGCCCGGTCAGGGTAGAGGACCGTGTCGACATGATGTGCTCCCTGTTTGAAGTCCCTGTTGCCTCGATCCGGATGGAAAGAGGGTGGCGGTCAGAAGTGCCGCCACCCCAAGTTCATCAGGTCAAGGAGGCACAGGCCAGAACTCATTGCACGGAGCAGAGCACTGGCCTGTCATGCATCAGTAGTAACCAGCCTTGCGCATGGTGCGGTCGGTGCCTGACTGAGCGGCTGCAAGCGCATCTTCAACAGTCGAGGAACCGGCCAATGCGGCAGAGAACTGCTGGCCTACCGTGGTGCCGATACCCTGGAATTCAGGGATAGCGGCAAACTGAACACCGACATAAGGCTTCGGCTTCATGGTCGAATTGATCGGATCGGCACTGTCTATGGCGAGAAGGGTCTCGTCAGCAAACGGTGCGGCTTCCAGATATTTCGGGTTTTCGTACAGGGACATACGGGTACCCGGCGGTACGTTGGCCCAGCCTTCCTTGGAGGCTACGAGTTCCAGATAGTCTTTCGAGGTTGCCCAAGCGATGAATTTCTGGGCGGCTTCGACTTTCTGGGAGCCGGTCGGGATGCCAAGGTTCCATGCCCAGAGCCAGTTGGCTCCAGTGCAGGTTTCGGCACATGGGGCTTCGGTGAAGCCAACCTTGTCGGCAACGGTAGATTCTTTCGGGTTGCTGACAAAGGATGCTGCAACGGTTGCATCAATCCACATGCCGCATTTGCCCGAGTTGAACAGCGAAAGGTTTTCGTTAAAGCCGTTCGAGGTTGCGCCCGGAGGACCATATTTGCCGAGAATTTCGACATACATGTCGAGTGCGTTTTTCCATTCGGCGCTGTCGAAGGTCGGGTTCCAGTTCTCGTCAAACAGGCGCGCGCCATAGGCATTGCCCATGGTGGTGATCAGCGCCATGTTTTCGCCCCAGCCGGCCTTGCCGCGCAGGCAGATGCCATAAACACCGTTATCCGGGTCATGAAGCTTTTTGGCAATGTCGAGCGTCTGGTCCCAGGTCAGGCGACCATTGATGGTGATGCCTGCTTTTTCAAACAGATCGGTGCGGTACATCATCATCGAGCTTTCGGCATAGAAAGGTGCCGCATAAAGCTTGCCATCGTTGCTTACGGCGGAACGGATGGCGGGCATGATGTCATCGGTATCGTAATCGGCACCAAGGTTATCGAGCGGTGCCAGCCAGCCCTTTTCGGCCCAGATCGGAACCTCGTAGGTGCCGATGGTCATGATGTCATACTGACCGCCCTTGGTGGCGATGTCGGTGGTGACACGTTGACGCAGGGTGTTTTCTTCGAGCGTAACCCATTCAAGGGAAATGTCGGGGTTTTTGGAGGTGAAGTCGTCCGTCAGCTTCTGCATGCGGATCATGTCACCGTTGTTCACGGTAGCAATGGTAAGTTTTGTTTCGGCATTGGCGGAGAATGCGACACCGCCTGCCAACAGCGCGCAAAGCGCTGCTCCCGTTACGCGTTTCATAGTTCCTCCCAAAGGACTGTGTACCCGATGGGCAAATTATCTTGCCCGTTTGATCATTTGTTCAGGTAATGAGCATTCACTCAATTTGAGGGGTGTTTGTCAAACGAAATCGTTTTTGCGCTGCAACAAGAAAACCCCGCCAAAACTTTTGACGGGGTTGTTCTTTATCTTGATTCAAAAGGCGTTTTGCGGCGGTTATGCGCGCAGCAAAGCTTCGGCGGTGGCTTCGTCCGTGATCAGTGTGGTAATCAGTTTGCCGCGCATCGCCCCGCGAATCGCGGCGACTTTTTTCGCACCCTTGGCAACAGCAATCGTATTTTGCGCCGGAATATGGATCGGTGCACTGGTGACGCGGTGATTGACATCATGGTCAAGGATCACGCCATTTTCATCGAATGACCAACTGACTACCTCGCCGATGCCGCCGTTCTTTTGAAGCGACCGCAATTCATCCTTGCTGATGAAGCCATCAATATAAAGCGGTGCGTCGGCGCCAAGATCACCAACCCCGACAAAGCGCACATCGGCCTTGGCTGCCAGATGCATGATGTTATCCATGGGTGGCTGTTGCTGCATCTGGGCGCGCACATTGGCACTTTCGACAATCACCGGGATCGGTAAGGGATAGTGCGGCGCGCGGGTCCGGTCGGCCAGATCGGTGACCGCATCATAAAAACTTGCCGCACCGTCATGGGCAATCGTCCCGACCAGCGATACGATCTTGTGATGGCGGGCATCGACGCGTTGAACTTCGTCGACCATGCCACGCATGGCGCGCCCCGTGCCCACCGCGATGATCTTGGGATCAGGGGATAGCAGAACGCGTTCAAGATAGGTCGCAGCCGTCTGCGTCATGCCAAACATGGCATCGGGAGCGGCCGGATCGGTTGGCACCACATCACAATTGGCAAGGCCGTATTCCTTGCACAGCGAAGCGGCCAGTTCCATGCAGCGCGCAATCGGATGATCAAGGCGAACCTTGACCAGCCCTTCGCTAATGGCGGCAGACACCAGACGCTGTGCGGTCGGACGCGAAACACCAAGTTTGGTGGCGATTTCGTCCTGCGTGTTGCCAGCGCAGTAATACAGCCAGCCCGCGCGGGCGGCTTCGTCAAGCCTTGCAGCTTCTTTGCGTGTTCGTTTAACCATCCCTGTCCTCGATTTATTTTTCTTTATGGATCGCAACACTGATGGCGCGTGCGTTGATCAGTCTATCCTAAATTCCCTATCGTTTTTTTGCGGCTCTGACCAGCGGGAATGATCCGGACAAAAAGAAACCCGCCGGGATCGGCGGGTTTCGAAGACGTTCATTGCGGTTGCGATTATTTCTTTGGCAGATATTCCGCGACCAGCATTTCGGCGATCTGGACCGCGTTAAGGGCGGCTCCTTTCCGCAGGTTGTCGCCAACACACCAAAGCGAAAGACCGTTTTCAACCGTCGGGTCCTTGCGCACGCGCGAGACAAAAACATTGTCCTCGCCCTGGACTTCCTGAGGGGTGACATATCCCTCGTCCTGGCGGTAATCGACAACGGAGACGCCGGGGAAGTCCTTCATTGCCTTACGGGCTTCTTCGACTGTGACAGGCTGTTCGAATTCGATATTCACCGCTTCGGCATGGCCGACAAAAACCGGGACGCGAACGCAGGTCGCATGAACCGCGATATCCGGATCGAGGATTTTGCGGGTTTCGGCGGTCATTTTCCATTCTTCGCGGGTTGAACCGTCATCCATGAATTCGTCGATATGCGGAATGACGTTAAAGGCGATCTGTTTGGTGAATTGTTCCTTGACCGGCAGATCGTTGACGTAAATGCCCTTGGTCTGATTGAACAGCTCATCCATCGCCAACCGACCGGCACCGGAAACCGACTGATAGGTTGCAACGACAACGCGTTTGATCGGTTGCAGGTCATGCAGGGGTTTAAGCGCCATGACCATCTGAATGGTCGAACAGTTCGGATTGGCGATGATGTTTTTCTTGGCGTAACCGGCCAGCGCGGCACCATTTACCTCTGGCACGACCAGCGGTACACCGGGCTCCATCCGCCAGTAGCTGGAATTGTCGATGACAACGCAACCCGCAGCAGCAGCCTTGGGCGCCAGCGTTTTGGCCGTTGCACCACCGGCAGAGAACAGCGCGATATCGACCTTGGAAAAATCGAAGGTTGCGGCATCTACGACCTTGATTTCCTTGTCACCGTAATCCAGTTCGCGGCCGACCGAACGCGAGGAGGCGAGTGCGAAAATTTCATCGGCCGGAAATTGGCGTTCTTCAAGGGTGTTGAGCATCTCGCGCCCGACATTTCCGGTCGCGCCGACAACGGCGATTTTATAGCCCATCAGGAGCCTCTTTCAGTCATTCTGGCAGTGCTCGTACACTTTGCCCTTCTTTGGTAGAGGACAGTCGCGTTTTGCATATGCCTGTGGATAATCGTCTGTACAGTATGACGCGAGATGTAAGGTTTTATCGAGGTGCACGCAAGGAGATCATTGGCTATTACCTCTTGAGATTGCAAAAAAATCTGGCAGAATTATCCATGGGGTTCGAGTACCGAACCCTAAATCAGAATCGTTCGGCCCCGGCTTTGAGTTTTCTGTTTTCACTGTCTGCGGGTGCGCGGCCTATAGACTAGCCGTTTCCGCATTTCCTTTTCGAACGATTGACCAGACGATCCTGATTTAGGGTCCGGTACTTATGTGAAATCCGGCAACGGGTTTTACGTGGGGCGATGGCATTTCCGGCTTAAAAAGGACGGCAGATGACGTACCCGATGACATTGGACTGGACACAAAAAAAGGTTCTCGATTTTTTCCGGGAACATGTCACGCGCGGAACACTGGTATTCCGGGCGGACGATAGACACGAGATTGTTCTGGGGGATGGCAGCGATCCCAGGGCAACAATGACTGTACCGAACTGGAGCGACACATTGAAAATGGCGCTAAGTCCTGATCCGGGATTTGGCGAATCCTATATGCGTGGCGGTTTCGATGTTGTTTCCGGCGAGATGGAAGATCTGATCAGGGTCTTGCGGCTTAATTTCGAAGGCGGCCATTCGGCAAACGGATTTGGCCTTTTTATCGAAAAGCTGCAGGCGCTTAAATTCCAGATCGCGCAATTTACCTCGGTCAAGGCCGCGTCACGGCGCGTGCGCCATCATTATGATATCGGCAACGACCTTTATACCCGGTTTCTTGATCCGGAAATGCAGTATTCCTGCGCCTTCTGGGATGATGGTGCCCAGACACTGGAAGAAGCTCAAAACCGCAAGATGAGCCTGACGACCCAGCGTCTGAAGATCGATCAACCCGATCTTCGGGTGGTTGATATTGGCTGTGGCTGGGGCGGGCTTAGCCGCTTTATCCGGCGCACGACGGGGGCGGAGGTGCACGGTATTACGCTTTCGACCGAGCAATATAACTGGGCGCTGGAACGCAAAGAGGAACTGCCTGATAACTTCCACGAAGGTCTTGGCTATCATCTTCTGGATTACCGGCTGTTTGCCGATGCGAATGAAGGCAAGTACGACCGGGTTGTTTCGGTTGGCATGTTTGAACATGTCGGGCGGCCGCAGTTCAAAACCTATTTCGAGAAGGTCGGCAAATTGCTGAAAGCCGGGGGACGGGCGGTGATCCATACGATCATCAAGCCGCGTCCGGATTTTACGTCGCCCTGGATTGATCGATACATCTTCCCGGGAGGATATATTCCGGCGGTGCACGAAGTTATCGAAGCTGCCGAGAATGCCGACCTTAAAGTCGAAGCATCGCATTTTCACGCGGGACTGAACTATGCCCGAACCCTGATCGCATGGCGCGACCGGTTCCGCGAGATTGCCGATCAGCTTGACCCGGAAAAATACGACACCGAGTTTAAACGGATGTGGGAATTTTATCTGGCGGGCTGCATCAATGCCTTTGACGAGCGCGAAGGCGGCGGTGGCATGCGGGTCGGGCAGTTTGTTTTCACCAAACCCGGTTATCGTTTTACGTAAAAACGCATCGGTCGGGCTGTCGTTTTGCGATGGCCCGACCCATATATACCCAATGTTCAAACGGGCCGCAGAGTCCGAACTTTGATAATGCGTGTCGTGGGTCAACCGGCACGGCGCGCGGTGTTCATACCCGGTTGTTCCTTCGGGAGGAAACAACATGCTGAACATGACACACCGGGATAACCCGGTTACACGTGCATATTCCACCCAGATCACCCACCGTACCGGACCGCATATCGGCCGCGTTGATGATTATGTCCGTGCGCTTAAATCCATTGAGATATCCAGTTGCGAACGCGATATGCTTCGGGCCCATGCCAAGGCACCGGGGCGGGAAATTACGGGCAATCAACTGGCAAATACGATTGGTCATTTCGGGTCCCGGATCGGAAACAAGAAATATGGCAAACTGGCCCGCAAGATTGCGGCAGCGGCCGAATTGCCGACCTGCAAATCCGATGTCAGCGATTATCTGGCAGCGGTTTTCACATTGGCCGATGGTGCGCAGCAAAACAGCGAAGACTGGCATTGGGTCATGCATGAAGAAGTTGTCGAAGCCCTGAAAAAGACCCGCATCGTGTAGAATTTCGGGCGTTATAAAGTTTTTTGGTCGGATATGTAACGTGGGCCAAAGCTGTTTCGTCCTGATTGCAGAGGGGATTTCCCCCGGTTTGCAATCACGGAGAAACATGATGAGCCGTTTTGACGTTCCGAAATCGAGCCCGAAAATTTTTGAAGCGATGCTGGGTCTTGCCAGCAGCCTTGAAGATAACCCTCAGATCCCGCGTGTCCTGCGCGATCTGGTGGAATGCCGGGTGTCGCAAATCAATGGATGTTCGCATTGCCTGCGCATGCATTCCAAAAGTCATGCCGATCACGGCGGTGATGCGATCAAGGTGACCATGCTGGCGGTCTGGCGTGCGGCCAAAGGGTATGACGAAGCAGAACGGGCAGCACTTGACTGGGCGGAATGCCTGACAGAGGCCGTTGATCAGGACCGTATTTCGCAAAGCTATCGCAATCTTGTCGATCATTTCGAAAAAGACGCCATTTCCGAGCTGACCTGCATCATTTCAACGATGAATGCCTGGAACCGTCTTGGTATTGCGCAGCATGAGTTTGCCTGATCGCAATCCCCGATCCGATAGGGTCTTTGCTTCGTCAGACCTATCGGGCAGGATGACCACCAAATCGGCGATACGGGCTTGTCCCGTATCGCTTCATGTGTTTGACGGGGATCGCATGGCAGATCAGGTTTTCGAAACCCATCGCGGGCGGCTGCATGCCCTGGCCTATCGCATGCTGGGCAGTCATGCCGATGCCGAAGATGCCGTGCAGGATGTCTGGTTGCGCTGGCGGGCGACAACAAAGGATGACATCCGCGATGCCACGGCGTGGCTGGTGCGGGTATGTAGCAATATCTGCCTTGATGTTCTGAAATCGGCCCGTCGCCAGCGTGAAAATTATGTCGGGCAGTGGTTGCCCGAACCCTGGGCGCCTGTGGTTGAGGCGGAAGCCGAAAACAACCTGATTGAACGGGATGGCCTGGGGCAGGCCTATGTGATGATGCTTGAACGCTTGGGACCGGTCGAACGGGTTGCCCTTGTCCTGCATGATGTTTTTGACTGGTCACACGAGGAAATTGCCCCGGTGATCGAGCGGACCGAAAACAATACCCGCCAGATCCTGTTTCGCGCGCGCCGCAAGGTGAACCGCGAACATGACCGCGACCCGACACCGGTTCCCGATAGTGAAGCCGCTGATAAGGGGCAGGTTACCGCTTTTGTCGATGCCCTGATCGGCGGGGATTTGCAGGCCCTGATCGGGCAGTTGGCACCCAATGTGATCATGCATTCCGATAGTGGCGGCAAGGCCCCGGCGGCGGCAAATCCGATTTATGGTGCGGAAAAGGTTGCGCGCTTCTTTACCGGTGTCTGGCGCAAAAAGGCCGAGAACGCGGTGGAAAGCATTGCGTTTGACGGAACAGATTACTGGCTGCTGCTGCATGAAGGCGAAAGCCTTGTCTCGGCCGTTGGATTTGCACAGAAAGACGGTGCGGTGGTGGATATTTTTGTTCACCGGAACCCGGACAAGCTTGTTTTCCTGCAACATCTGGGACGGGCATAGAAAAAGGCCGGATCAATGATCCGGCCTTTGTTCTTTGAGGCGTGATCAGAAAGATCAGGCGATCTTGTCGAGTTCGTTGATCAGCGATTCACCCATGACGGTGGTCGAAACCTTTGCCATGCCCGGCTGCATGATGTCAGCGGTGCGCAGTCCGCCTTTCAGAACGTTCTGAACCGCGGTTTCGATCAGGGTGGCATCATCGCCCATGTCGAACGAGTAACGCAGCATCATGGCGAATGAGAGGATGGTTGCCAGTGGGTTGGCGATATCCTGGCCAGCGATGTCCGGGGCGGAGCCGTGTACCGGCTCGTAAAGCGCCTTGCGCGCACCGTTTTCATCGGCAGCACCCAGCGATGCAGACGGCAGCATACCGAGCGACCCGGTCAGCATTGCGGCACAATCGGAAAGGATGTCGCCAAACATGTTGGTGGTGACCATCACGTCAAACTGTTTCGGATTACGGACCAGCTGCATGGAGGCGTTATCAACATACATGTGGCTGACTTCGACTTCCGGGAAGTCCTTGGCAACGCGTTCAACAACTTCGCGCCACAGGACGGTCGATTCCAGAACGTTGGCCTTATCAACCGAGCACAGTCGTTTGTTGCGCTTCATGGCCATGTCAAAGGCGACACGGGCGATACGTTCAACTTCCGGCTCGGAATAAACCAGCGTGTTGAAGCCAAAACGCACACCGTCTCGTTCTTCGATGCCGCGTGGCTGACCGAAATAGATGCCGCCGGTCAGTTCGCGCAGGATCATGATATCCAGACCCTTGACGATGTCTTCCTTCAGCGTCGAGGCACCGACAAGCGCATCAAACACAAGTGCCGGACGCAGATTGGCAAACAGGCCCATTTCCTTGCGGATTTTCAGAAGGCCGCGTTCCGGTTTGATTTCAAACGGAAGGTTATCCCATTTCGGACCACCAACAGCACCGAGCAGAACCGCATCGGCCGCCATGGCATCGGCAAGCGTTTCATCGGTCAGCGGATTGTTGTGCGCATCGATCGACGCGCCACCGATCAGACCTTCGGTGATTTCGAAATTGACGTTACGCTTCTTGGCCATCCAGTCCATGACGCGCTGAACCTGACGCATGACTTCGGGGCCAATGCCGTCGCCGGGCAGCATCAGAACTTTTTTGGTGGTGCTCATCAAACAATCCTTCCCAGATATTATCGGGGCCGCACACCCCGTATCGACAAAAAGGGCGGCAAACCCGAACGGTCTGCCGCCTCTTTGAATTACAGCGACAGCCAGGGCTGCGACGCAGCGCGCTTGGCTTCAAAATCGTTGATCGCATCGCCTTTCTGAAGGGTCAGACCGATGTCATCAAGGCCGTTCAACAGGCAATGTTTGCGGAACGGTTCGACATCAAACTTGATGCAGCCGCCATCCGGACCATGGATTTCCTGTTTTTCAAGATCGATGGTGATGGTGGCGTTTTCACCGCGTTCGGCGTCATCCATCAGCTTGTCGACATCTTCCTGCGGCAGACGGATCGGCAGGATGCCGTTCTTGAAGCAGTTGTTATAGAAAATGTCGGCAAAGCTTGGTGCGATGATGCAGCGAATGCCGAAATCAAGCAGCGACCAGGGCGCATGTTCACGCGACGAACCACAGCCAAAGTTGTCACCCGATACGATGATCTTGGCATTGCGATAGGCCGGTTTGTTCAGGACGAAATCCGGGATTTCGTTGCCCTTGTCGTCGTAACGCATTTCATCAAACAGGTTCTTGCCAAGGCCCGAACGCTTGATGGTTTTCAGGAACTGTTTCGGGATGATCATGTCAGTATCGACATTGATCATCGGTAGCGGTGCTGCCACACCGGTGAGGGTCGTGAACTTATCCATTAATCTTATCCCTTGCTTCCAGTTTCCCAGGCAAGACCAAGTGCCTCGATCAGTTCCTCGGTTGCGTCGATATCCTTCGCAACGAATTCGGGCAGATTGATCCCGGTCAGCTGCGGAAGCAGTTGTTCAAGGATCGGGGCCCTGCCACAGCGCGCGGCGCCGTCACGGAAACTGATGAATGACTGTTCTGCCATGGGTTTCTGCCTTAACCGAGTTTGCGGACGTCAGTCAGATGACCGGTGACTGCCGCTGCCACGGCCATCGCCGGGCTGAGCAGGTGGGTACGGCCACCACGGCCCTGACGGCCTTCGAAGTTACGGTTGGAGGTCGATGCGCAACGTTCGCCCGGTTCCAGTCGGTCCGGGTTCATCGCAAGGCACATCGAGCAGCCCGGTTCACGCCATTCAAAACCGGCTTCGAGGAAGATCTCGTGCAGGCCTTCGGCTTCTGCCTGTTCCTTGACCAGACCGGAACCCGGAACGACCATGGCACTGACATGATCGGCAACCTTGCGACCCTTGGCGATAACCGCCGCGGCGCGCAGGTCTTCGATGCGGCCATTGGTGCAGGAACCGATAAAAACGCGATCAATCCTGATGTCTTCGATATTGGTGCCAGCCGTCAGGCCCATATATTCGAGCGAACGGGCGATGGCTTTCTGTTTGCCGGGGTCTTTGGCGTCGGACGGTGCCGGCACTTTGCCGTTAACCGGTACGACGTCTTCGGGGCTCGTGCCCCAGGTGACCTGCGGGATGATGTCGGCAGCATCGATTTCGACGATCTTGTCGTAATGCGCACCTTCGTCAGACGGCAGCGTCTTCCAGTATTCGACGGCCTGTTCGAACGCCGCACCTTTGGGCGCCATCGGGCGGCCCTTGATATATTCAAAGGTTTTTTCGTCCGGTGCGATAAGGCCCGCGCGTGCACCGCCTTCGATCGACATGTTGCAAACGGTCATGCGGCCTTCCATCGACAGCGACCGAATGGCCGAACCGGCATATTCGATCACATAGCCGGTGCCACCGGCCGTGCCGATGCGCCCGATGATGGCAAGGGTCACGTCCTTGGCGGTAACGCCCGGATGCAGATCGCCTTCTACCTTGACCAGCATGTTTTTCGCCGGTTTCTGAACCAGCGTCTGAGTGGCCAGAACATGTTCGACTTCAGACGTGCCGATACCGAATGCCAGGGTGCCAAATGCGCCGTGGGTCGAGGTGTGCGAGTCGCCGCAGACCATGGTAATACCCGGCAGGGTGAAACCTTCTTCGGGGCCGACAATGTGAACGATGCCCTGACGCAGGTCATTCATCGGGAAGTAATGGATGCCGGTATCCTTGGCGTTCTGGTCAAGGGTGTTGACCTGGATACGGCTGTCTTCTTCCTTGATGCCTTCGGAACGGTCCGTGGTCGGAACGTTATGATCCGGAACGGCAAGGGTGAGTTCCGGGTGGCGCACTTTGCGGCCAGAATTGCGAAGGCCTTCGAAAGCCTGCGGGCTGGTCACTTCATGAACGAGATGGCGGTCAATATAAATCAGGCAGGTACCATCATCCTGCGTATCGACCACGTGACTTTCCCAAATCTTGTCAAAAAGGGTTTTAGGCGCACCCATCTCGACCTCCTCTTAAAATCGATCTTGTATGCAGCGACGACCAGACAGTTGTGCCGGCAATGGACGTTAAACCGGGGATGTTTTTTACGACGGCAATCCCTGGATTGCGATGTCATGCGGCGCACTGTGTCGCCTGTTCCTCCGGGCATCCGGGTTTGTCCCGATATGCGAAATTTTATTATCCAGAACCGCACGGACTTGATCGTTTTTGCCGCGGGAGTGCCTTTATACACTCAAGCTTCCAAATCGCAAGCAACCGGGCGCGTGTTTTTTTACGCAATTACATCCCAAAGTAGATTCAGGGAAAATTGAGCATCCTGTAGTAGCCAAAACAACCAGATTCCGGGGGATGCGGCCAAAACAGGGATATCTGATATAAAATAAAGTTATATGTTATTCGCAAGGTTTCCGCGCGTTACATCAATCGGGCGCGAAAACCGGCGATTCGATATGATGCACGTATAAAGTGTATTTCGGGGTTCTTTGTCGCCCGAAACACAGGCAAAAGAAATAGCCCAAAAGAAACGGGCCCACCCGAAGGTGAGCCCGTAAATCATTCCGACAATACGGAACGCAGATTATTTCTTGCGTTCTGCAGCGGTCAGTTTGCCTTTGTGACCGGTGGTCTGTTCGGCGATACGCGCCGATTTACCGGTACGGCCACGCAGGTAGTAAAGTTTTGCGCGACGAACGTCACCACGACGGACGACTTCGATTTTGTCGATCGCCGGGGAGTAGTTCTGGAAGATACGCTCGACACCTTCGCCCGATGCGATTTTACGCAGGGTGAAGGACGAGTTCAGGCCGCGGTTTTTCTTGGCGATGCAGACGCCTTCGAACTGCTGGATACGCTCGCGGGTGCCTTCAACGACTTTCAGGTGAACACGGACGGTGTCGCCTGCGTCGAATTCCGGAACTTCGCGTTTTGCAGCGATTTTATCGAGCTGATCTTTTTCGATCTGCTGGATGATTGCGTTGGTCATGGTTTAACCCTCTTTGATGTGCCCGCGTGCGACATACTGATCCCAAAGGTCAGGACGCCGAGCACGGGTAATTTCCTCTGCCTGAGCATGCCGCCAGGCTTGTACCTTGGCATGATGTCCGGAAAGCAAGATCTCCGGCACGTCACGCCCGTTCCAATTGGCCGGGCGCGTGTAATGCGGATATTCAAGCAACCCGGTTTCAAAGCTTTCCTCGTCGACGGATTCGGTCTTGTTGACCACACCTTCGATAAGGCGAATGCACGATTCAATCAGGACCATGGCCGGCAGTTCGCCGCCCATGAGGATGTAATCGCCAATGCTGATTTCCTCGACCGCGTGTTCATCAAGTACGCGCTGGTCGATACCTTCGTAGCGACCGCACAACAGGATGGCACCCGGTCCCGCTGCCAGTTCGCGGCAACGTTTCTGGTTCAGCATTTTCCCGCGCGGGCTGAGATAAATCAGCGGCAATTGCGGAGCTTCCGCACGCAATTCACGCAGGGTGGCGTCGACAATATCCGGGCGCATGACCATACCGGCCCCACCCCCGAAAGGATTGTCGTCAACAGTGCGGTGACGGTCGGTTGCATGATCACGGATGTCTTTGACATCCAGCGACCAGATCCCGTTTTCCAGTGCCCGTCCGGCCAGAGACTGGCCGAGCGCGCCCGGGAACATTTCCGGGAACAGGGTTGCAACCTTGGCCTGCCACACAGACATCGATCAGGCCTCCTTTCCGCTGCCGGTCGCATTTTCTGCGCCTACTGCATCGGCAGTGACGGCATCAGAATCGCGGTCGGCCTGAGAGTCCTTGCGGGAGCTGCCCGGACGGCGGGTACGATTTCCCGGTCCTTCTTCTTCCTGCAAAAGCCCCTCGGGCGGATTTACCACCAGCTTGCGTTCCGAAAGCACCACATCGGGCACGACTTCCTTGGTAAACGGCAGAACGACGACTTTGCCACGGACTTCTTCCAGCGCGATTTCGATCACATCGCCCGCGCCAAAATCAGCCACACCCCGTACCGTCCCGAACAGCGAACCATCAACATGATGGGCTTTCAGGCCGACAAGATCGGCAAGATAGAATTCGTCTTCGTCTTCCGTTTCCGGCAGGGCCGTCCGCGGTACGTAAAGCTTGGTTCCCCGCAGCCGTTCGGCGGCGTCCCGGTCGTTCACACCATCGATCTTGGCGATCAGCTGGTCGCGAACATGTCCGACAGGAGACAGTTTGAATTTCGCCTGTCCCTTGGCGTCGAACAACGGGCCGTAACCGACAAGGTTATCCGGATCGACGGTATAGCTTTTGACGCGCACGGCACCACGCACCCCGTGCGGGGCGGTGATCATGCCGACGCAGACAAATGCATCGTCGGTTTTGGATTTGCGGGTATCAGCCATTTCGGTTCACAAATTTCCGGTATCTGATCAAAGCGTGCGAAAAGCTTATTCTTCGCTGGCAGCTTCTTCAGCAGGAGCCGCAGCAGCTTCGGCAGCTGCAGCAGCAGCGGCTTCGGCTTTTTCAGCTTTCTCACGAAGGCGTTCCTGGGCTTTCGCCTTCGGAGCAGACTTCTGGGGCTGTTCGGTCGGTTTGAACGCGTCAGCCAGGCCAGCTTTGCCCAGGAAACGTGCAACACGATCGGTCGGCTGTGCGCCAACGCCCAGCCAATATTTGATGCGCTCTTCTTTGAAGGTCACGCGGTTGTCAGCATCCTTCGGGAGCATCGGATCATAGGTACCGACTTTCTCGATGAAGCTGCCGTCACGCGGGGCACGGGCATCTGCAACTACGATACGGTAGTACGGACGCTTTTTGGCACCGCCACGGGAAAGACGAATCTTGACAGCCATTCGGATAAGTTCCTTTCAGCTTGGGTTTGTAGTCTTCAAGTTACGATCCCGGAGGATCAATTTATTCCGGTTCAGGGAACCGGGGTGTTTGGTTCTTTCGAAAAATCTTGAGAACCGGGGGCTTGGCTATTTCTTTTTACCGAACCCCGGAAATCCCGGCGGCAAACCACCGCCGCCCAATCCCGGGAACCCGGGCGGTAATCCGCCCCCGGCACCGGGAAATCCTTTTGGCAACTTGCTCATATCGGGCATGTCGCCGCCTTCGAGCATCGAGGGATCCATTTTCGGCATGCCGCCAAACAGTCCCTTTTTGCCCATCTTGCCCATCTTTTTGATCATGGTGGACATGGTCTGATACTGTTTGAGCAGCTTGTTCACATCCTGAACCGAAAGACCGCAGCCTGCGGCAATACGCTTTTTGCGCGATGCCTTGATCAGGGCCGGGTTTTCTCGTTCCTTGGGCGTCATCGACAGGATGATCGCCTCCTGATGGGTCAGAAGTTTGGGATCAAGCTTGGTCTGCGACATCTGTTTTTTCAGCGCGCCCATGCCCGGCAGCATCCCCATGATGCCGGAAAGATCACCCATTTTCTGAAGCTGCTTGAGCTGGGAAAGAAGATCGTTCAGGTCAAACTGACCCTTTGCGAGCTTCTTCGCCATTTTCTCGGCGTCTTCCTGTTTGATCGTCTCGGCAGCCTTTTCAACAAGGCTGACGACATCGCCCATACCGAGGATACGGTTGGCGATACGATCCGGATGGAAGGCTTCCATCTCGTCGATTTTTTCACCGGTACCGAGCATCTTGATCGGGCAGCCGGTGATCTGACGCATCGAAAGAGCCGCACCACCGCGTGCATCACCGTCGATACGGGTCAGAACGATACCGGTAATGCCGACCTTTTCGGCGAATTCCTTGGCCACATTGACCGAGTCCTGACCGGTCATCGCATCGGTGACCAGAAGGGTTTCGGCCGGGTTGACCGCGTCACGGACCTGGGCGACCTCGCTCATCAGTTCCATATCGATATGCAGGCGACCTGCAGTATCGAGGATGACGGCGTCATAGCCTTCCTTGCGGCCCATATCCATTGCGCGTTTTGCGATCGATACCGGCTTTTCGCCCATAATGATCGGCAGAACGTTCAGGCCGTTATTGTCGGCCAGAATTTTCAACTGCTGCTGGGCGGCCGGGCGATAGATATCAAGCGACGCCAGCAGGACTTTCTTGTTGCGCTTTTTGGTCAGATGCAGCGCGATCTTGGCCGAGCTCGTGGTTTTACCCGAACCCTGCAGACCGACCATCAGGATCGGAACCGGCGGGGTGGCCGCAAGGTTGATATCCTCGCCTTCACCCAGCATGTTTTTCAGTTCGTCATGAACGATCTTGACGACCATCTGGCCCGGTGTGACCGAACGCAGAACGTCCTGACCAACCGCACGCTCGGTTGCATTGGTGATGAATGATTTGACGACCGGCAGCGCTACGTCAGCCTCAAGCAGGGCGACGCGTACTTCGCGCATGGCTTCCTTGACGTCGGATTCTTTCAGCGCGCCACGTCTGCGCAGCTTATCAAGAACCCCGCCAAGGCGATCGCTTAGTCCTTCAAACATTCCAAATCCCGTCTGTGTTTCCGGTGTTTCCACCGTGTGCGCACAAAAAACTAAAACCCAGTGCTCGACAACTCGAGGACTGGGGGAGTCACCCCTTGGGCGACCTTTGTTGCGCAGGGTTTATGCGATAGGGGGTGGAGAGTCAAGCGCAATCAGGCGCAAAAGCGCGATGTTCTGCGCTTTTGATACCGCTTTCACCGCAATCGGCGATTCGTCCCGGCCAAGCCACTGTTTAACTCACGATATGGGCTGGTTCGATGGCGTGATTGTCAATCAGGCGGGCCTTGCCAAGATGGGCGGCGACAAAGACGCGGTTGGGACCTGTGACGCGTTCGGTGACCAGTTCAAGCGTATTGGCATCCCGGATTTCAAGGTAATCGATCGCGCTGAAACCCGCGCGCAGGATGTCTTCGCGTCCCCTGGCCAGAAGCGGGCCGATTTCCGCACCGGATACCGCGGCTTTAACGATTTCGCTTAGAACCCGGTTAAGGGTCGGAGCAACAGCACGTTCATCTGGGGTGAGGTAACGGTTGCGCGATGACATTGCCAGTCCGTCTTCCTCACGCAGGATCGGTGCACCGATGATTTCGACCGGTATGTTCAGGTCGGTGCTGAAACGCCGGATGACCATCAGTTGCTGATAGTCTTTCTGGCCGAATATCGCGCTATCGGGCAAGGCTTGCAGCAAAAGTTTGGTTACGATCTGGGCGACGCCGTCAAAATGGCCGGGCCGGGCGGCACCGCACAGCACGTTGGTCAGGGATCCGTCAACGCTGACACGGGTGGCAAAGCCATCGGGATACATTTCTTCGACCGAGGGGGCAAAGCACAGCTCCACCCCGGCAGCATCAAGCATCTTCTGGTCATCGGGCAAGGTGCGCGGATAGGCACCGAAATCCTCGTTGGGGCCAAACTGCGTCGGATTGACGAAAATGCTGACAACAACACGATCAGCGTGATTGCGGATATGCTCCGTCAGGCTGATATGCCCGGCATGAAGGGCCCCCATTGTGGGAACCAGTCCGACGCGCAAACCTTCTGCGCGCCATTGGGCAATAACCGCGCGCAGTTCTGCAACGCTGTGAACGGTTTTAAGCGTCATTGTCGTGTTGTCGATCGTCTGTTGGGCGTATGCGGTGCTGCTATTTTACAGCGCGCAATTTGCCGGGTTTGGTTACGCCAAAGCAATGATCATCGGTCGGAAACTGACGTGTCCGGACTTCGGTGGCGTAGCTTTCAACCGCCTTGGAAATCTGATCGCCGAGATTGGCATAGCGTTTGACAAATTTCGGGGTGAAATCGGAAAACATTCCGAGGATATCTTCGGTCACCAATACCTGTCCGTCGCAGGCGACAGATGCGCCAATGCCGATGGTTGGAATATCGATTTCCGTGGTGATGCGTCGTGCCACGGCTTCGACAGTGCCTTCGACAACAACCGAAAATGCACCGGCTTGGGCAACGGCTTTTGCATCGGCAAGCACCTTGGCAGCAGCGTCGTCACCACGGCCCTGACTTTTGAAGCCGCCCATGGTGTTGACCTGCTGGGGCATCAGGCCGATATGGGCCATGACGGGAATACCGCGCTGGCTCAGAAACGCGATGGTGTCGGCCAGCTCGGCGCCACCTTCAAGTTTCACACCTGCGCAACCGGTTTCGGCCAGAATGCGTGATGCGGTGCGGAACGCCTGTTTCTTGGATTCCTGATAGCTTCCGAATGGCAGATCAACGATCACACAGGCGTTCGAGCTGCCGCGCATGACAGCCTTGCCGTGGTTGATCATCATGTCGACGGTGACGGCAAGGGTGCTTTCCATGCCGTAAACAACCATGCCCAATGAATCACCGACCAGAAGAAGGTCGCAGTGTTCATCCAGGCGTTGTGCCATCGGCGTGGTATAGGCCGTAAGGCAGACAACCGGTTCTGCACCCTTGCGGGCACGAATTTCAGGAACCGTGATGCGGCCCTGTTTTCTTGTGGTGGCACTCATGACGTTTCTCCCCCGGTATAACCGGATTTGGCTGCCCGATCTGTGTCAGGCGTGCCGTCATGTTTACAATATGATGACCATTTGCGGGAACTGTTTTTTCGCAATCGCGAAACAGGCTTTTGGTCGAATAGCCTTTAACAGGACAGGTTCCCGTTATTGCAGTTGCAGGATATTCAGTCCATTTCGCGATTTGTTGTGCATTTGCACAACGCAATCACAAACCTTCGGCAAGGTCTTCGAGCATATCAATGCCGACCGCTTCGATATGACGGTTATCCCTTAGCGTAATCGTCGCTTCCTTGCGCAACTGCGTCAGGGTTCGTGACACCGTTTCAATGGTCAGGCCAAGATAATCGGCGATGTCGGAACGGCTCATCGGGACCTGGATCGTGTCACTTTCCTCGCCGCGATGTTCCTGACGGCGGGCCAGCATCAGAAGGAAGGATGCGACTTTTTCCTTGGCGGTCTTGCGACCGAGCAGCAGCATCTGGTCCTGTGCGGCGGCCAGTTCGTCAACCGCCATGCCCAGCATGCGTTTTTCAAGACGCGGGAATTCGTCAAACAGCTTTTCAAGCTTCTCACGCGGGAAGCGGCAGGCGGTTACCGGCTCGATTGCTTCGGCGGTGTAGCTGTATGTGGTGTTCAGCGCCAGACCAAGAAAATCACCGGGGAAAAGGAAACCGGTGATCTGTCGGCGGCCATCACCCAGAAGTTTGTAAAGCTTTACCGAACCCGATGTGACGTTGAAAACGTAATCGGCATCTTCGGCTTCATGGAAAATCGTGCTGTGCGGATCAAACTGAACATGAGTCAGCATCTGGCGCAGACGGTCATGCTCCGTACCCTGCAAAGAAGAGCAGAAGGTCAAGTCCTTGATTCCGCAGGCCTCACAAAGCTGGGAACGCACAGACATGGCAAACTCCGGAGCTACATTTATTAAGGTGTTGAATTGGAATTAATCTATTCGATCAGATAGGGGCAGTTCAAGCGATACTAACGTTTCATTCAGTTGTTTTTCGTATGGCTGTCCTGCGGTTCCTGATCGTCGTCATCAAAAAGGATGCGATTGGCGGCCCCTTCCATATCATCGAACTGCCCGGATTTAAGCGACCACAGAAATGCCGCCAGCCCGAGAAGTCCCAGAAACAGGGCGATTGGTATCAGAAGTAATAGGTTGCTCATACTGACGGAGCTCCTGCCTCTTGGGCACGTACGGCGAGGGGTGCGCGATCTTCGATTGCCGGTTTGTCACTTCCTGATCGCAGGCGCAATGCGTTGGCAATTACAATCAAAGATGATGAAGACATCGCAATGGCGGCCACCAGTGGGGTGACCATACCCGAAACCGCCAATGGAATCGTAATCATGTTATAGCCAAACGAAAGCATGAAATTCTGCCGCACAAGCCGGTCGGATTTTTTTGCAACATCGATGGCCTCTATCACGGCTGAAAGACGATCCCCCTGAAACACGATGTTGGCGACGTTCTGGCTGATTTCGGCGGCACTGGCTGGTGACATGGATGCGTGGGCCGCGGCAAGTGCCGGCGCATCATTAATGCCGTCACCGACCATAAGGTCGCATTTTCCGTCTTCTGCGCGGCGGGCGATTTCGTTTGCCTTGTCCGCCGGAGATAGTTGTGCCTTCCAGTCGCGGATGCCAAGCGTTTCGGCAAGCTGCGATACCGTCACCGGCCGATCCCCCGACATAAGGGCGATATCAAATCCGCGTGCAGACAGCGTTTCGATAACCTGTTCGGCATCATGGCGCGGGGCATCGCGGAAAACAAATCGGACGGCTGCCCGTCCCGGTTCCTGTAACCATATTTCGGGGCCCGCAACGTGGCTGGAAAGGTCAGCATTTTCAGCAATGCCGCAAAATGCACGGCTTCCCAGCCGAACCACGCCACCGGGCAATTCCGCAGACAATCCCTGCCCTGGATGTTCGGAGACGTTGGCGATTGGTGTTACATTTCCGGCGGCCCGAACCAGGGCACGGGATAGTGGATGGGTGCTATTGGCGGCGATGGAAGCCGCAAGTTCAAGCGACCCTTCATTTTCGGTATTGCTTATTAATTCGGGCTTGCCGGTGGTTAATGTACCGGTTTTATCAAAAATGACACCGCGAATGCTGGTCAGTCTTTCCAGTGCGGTGGCCGATTTGACAAGAATCCCTGCACGCAACAGCCGCCCGGTTGCAATCACCTGAACGACCGGCACAGCGAGCGCCAGCGCGCAGGGGCAAGTGATGATCAGAACGGCAATCGCATTCATCAGGGCATCCTGCCAGCCAATCCCGCCAATCAGCCACCAACCCAGAAATGTCGTGCCTGAAAGAATATGGACCACGGGGGCATAGGATTTTGCCACCCTGTCGGCAAGGGCCACATATTTGGCACGTCCCTGTTCGGCATTTTCCATCAACCGGACAATTTCCGCCAAAAGCGTGGTTTGACCGGTTGCGGTAACACGTATGCGCAAGGGGGCTGAAATATTGGTTGTTCCGGCAAAAACGGTCGCGCCCGGTTTGGCAATGCCGGGGATGCTTTCACCCGTGATCAGGCTGGTGTCGATATCCGACTGCCCGTCGAGGATTTCACCATCAATGCCGATCCGTTCACCTGCGGCCACCATAACAATCATGCCCGGCTTTGCCTTGTCCGGCGCAATCAGTCGGCGGGTGCCATCGTCATCCAGGACCGTGACCGACCGGGCATTTAGCGACAGCAGATGTTCGGCCGCCGATCGGGCCTGACCGCGAGCACGGTTGTCAAGATAACGACCGACCAGCAGGAAGAACAGAAGTGTTATCGCCGAATCAAAATAGGCATGAGGGCCGCCCCGCATGGTTTCGGCCAAGCTCATGCCAAGGGCAAGAATAACGCCGAGGCTGATCGGGACATCCATATTGACCCGGCGATTGCGCATTGCGCCCCATGCGGATCGATAAAACGGGATACCGGCATAGGCCGCCGCCGGAAGGGCAATCAGGGCCGATATCCAATGGAAAAGATCGCGGGTTGCCCCGCCCATGCCCTGAAAATACCCAGCCCAGACGGACACCGAAAGCAGCATGACATTGCCTGCGGCAAATCCGGCAACTGCCAGACAGCGGAGCAATTCGCTGTTGCGGGCCTGGGTCGCCTGTTCGAGCGCTGCGGGATCAAACGGAATCAGCCGGTATCCCATTTGCAGAACCGGTTTAACCAGCTCATCGACATCGGCAATGTCGCCGTTCCATGCCATCCTTAGGCGGCGGGTGGTCATGTTGACGCGCGCATGCAGGACGGACGGATTTTTTTGCAAAAGGGTTTCGATCAGCCAGACACAGGCAGCACAATGAATGCCGTCTACCATCAGGTTCAGATGATGAATGCCTTTGTCGTCGGTACTGGCAAGGTCGGTGAAATTAATCGCTGCGATTTCATCCGTATCGGGGCGCAAAGGTCTGGTTTTTGGATCAATGCTTCGACGGCTGTAATAAGATTTCAGCCCAAGATCACCCAGAAGCGCGAACGCACCTGCACAGCCCCGACAGCAGAAATCGGGTCCCGCCGGTGACATGGATGTCACCGGATCTCCACAATGGTGACAGGTGTTCGGGGTTGTCATGGTTTTACAAGAACGGTCTCGACGGTTTGGTAATCATCACCAAGAGCGCGTGCAACGGTCCGGATTTCCCAGCGTCCATAAACCGGGAAGGCGGCACTGGCACGATATTCCCCCGGGGCGATTTCGGCCAGCCGGACAGTCTGGTCAAGGTCATCACGATCCGAACGGCGCAGAACGATTTCCATTTCTGCACCGCTGATCGGTTGGAAATCACGATCCCGGAACAGGACAGTAACCGTCGCGGACTGATTGATCAGGCCATCAACGGACAGTTTGCTGCGCCATCCCAGTTCTGCCTGGCGTTGCGCGCCTGACATTGCGGCATTGTAATTATTGCCTTCTTCAAAGGCGTGTTTGGTGACAAGGCCATTCCAGCTGGTCATTGAAAACGTGATCAGCGAGATATTGGCAATCAGCATGATCGCGAAACCACCGACGAAATACCACGGGATCAGACGATCCGATTTGCGCGGGCCGGTGCCAGAAGCCTGTGATGTTGTGGTCTGGATCGTCATAATCTTTATCTCCTGCCCGGTGGCAC
Organism: Thalassospira lucentensis; assembly: GCF_001613805.1. Lineage (GTDB taxonomy): Bacteria > Pseudomonadota > Alphaproteobacteria > Rhodospirillales > Thalassospiraceae > Thalassospira > Thalassospira lucentensis_A. The sequence continues at coordinate 161,936 of NZ_LPVY01000011.1, read as the reverse complement.
GTGATCGGCGGCCGGATCATCAGGCCGGTCCGGTTATTTCGGACCGGCAAATACCGTATCATAAGTTTCGCGAACATTATCCTCCGGATCTGTCACGCTGAACTCGAAGGGTGTTGATTCACTGCTTAATGTTTCCGGATTTGCCGCAACAAAGACGCGGAAACTGCCGACACGATCAGGTGCGACATCCAGACTGAATGTGCCGTCCTGGTTCGGTGTCAGACCGATCACCTGAAAATCGCTGGCATCAAGGCCTTCGATCTGAAGGATATAGGTTTTCTCAGCCTGTTCCTTGTTCAGGACTTTCAGCGTATAGCCGTTTCTGACGTCGCCATCTGACAACGTGACAAAGATCGGGTTACGGTCACGCAGGACGTTGACCTCAAGCGTTGTGCGGTTCAGAAGCCCAAAAGCCATTACCGAGGCAACAAGCACGAGAATGACCGAATAGAAAATCGTGCGCGGGCGGACGATGCGGATTTTGGTTGCCTTGCCATGGGCACGAAGCTGGCTGTTTTGCACGGAATCGAACCGCACCAGATCGCGCGGGAAGCCGACTTTGTCCATCATCTCGTTGCAGGCATCAATGCACAGGCCACAGCCGATACATTCCATCTGCAATCCGTCACGGATATCGATCCCCGTTGGGCACACGTTAAAGCAGGCATAGCAATCAATGCAGTGACCGACTTCCGGGACTTCGCCGCGGACAAGGTTTTTACGCTTGATCGGACCACGCGGTTCGCCGCGCCAGCCTTCATAGGTGACGATCATCGACTCGTCATCAAGCATCGCCGACTGGAAACGCGGCCACGGGCACATATAGGTGCAAACCTGTTCGCGCGCCCACCCAGCCAGCAGATAGGTCGAAAAAGTCAGGAACGCGATGGTGACATAAACGCCCAGTGACGCTTCGCCGGTAAAGATATCAACCATTACCGTGGGGGCATCGTTGAAATACAGCACGAAGGCACCACCGGTTGCGGCGGCAATCACCAGCCATGAAAGATGGGTTGCGCCAATTTTCCAGATTTTTTCGAATGTCCAGGGCGATTTGTCCAGACGCATGCGGGCATTGCGGTCCCCCTGAATATGGCGTTCGACAAGCATGAAAAGATCGGTCCACACCGTTTGCGGGCAGCCATAACCGCACCAGATGCGACCAAACAGGGATGTCGCCAGAAAAAGACCGATTGCCGCCAGGATCAGAAGGCCGGTGATGTAATAGACTTCCTGCGGCCAGATTTCGATAAAGAAGAAATAGGCGCGTCCCATATCCATATCGATCAGAACCGCCTGATCCGGCGCCGATGCGCCACGATCCCAGCGCAGCCAAGGCACGATCCAGTAAATCGCAAGCAGGGTAATCAGGGCGAACCATTTCAGGTTACGGAAATACCCCGACACCCGTTTCGGATAGACCTTGTCGCGGGTTTTATATAAGGGCTGGTCACGATCATCTTCCGGCAGCGTGTCATTTTGCGGGACGGGATGTGCGGGATCGGGCTGTTGCAAATGGGGCATGGCCATTGTCGCTACCTGACTGTTGTGCCGCATCGCCGATAACTGCTCTCTTGTGGTTTTGGGCCACCAGTCACCGGCACATCACGCGACATTGGCATGCGGCATGCCAAGCCGGATTAGGATTATTCAAATTGCAGTGCCAACATACGAAAAACCCGCCGCACCCCACCATGATACAAATCAATTTTTGATCAGATCACAGTGCAGAAAGGTGCGGCGGGCAGAAGATTTTAAAGGTTACTGACCGCCACCAAGCGAGTGGACGTAAACCGTCAGCATTTTGATGGTTTCTTCGTCAAGACGACCACCCCAAGCCGGCATCACGCCACCGCGTGAATTGTTTACGGTTTCGGTGATGTTGGCAGCATCGCCGCCATACAGCCAGATTGCATCGGTCAGGTTGGGCGCGCCCAGTTCCTGAACACCCTTGGCGTCTTCGCCGTGGCAGGAAGCGCAGTTATCGGCGAACACTTCGGCTCCGCGATTGGCCGATGCCTTGTCGGTCTCGCGACCGGTAAAGGCCAGGACATACTGAACGACATCATTGATGTCTTCGCGTTCAAGTATCTCGTCACGACCAAAGGCGGGCATATCGTTGAAACGGGTGTCTTCATTTGCATCCCAGCGGACACCGACATGCAGCGTTTCATTGATGGTTTCAAGCGAACCACCCCACAGCCAGTCATCATCCTGCAAGGATGGGAAGCCCGGATTGCCCGAACCGCCCGTGCCGTGACACGGTGCGCAGTTCTCGGCAAATACCGCCTTGCCGCCTGCCATCGAGAAATTCAGCAATTCGCTGTCATTGACGATTTCATCAAGATCCAGTGCTGCCAGACGCTCCATATAGGGGGCGCGTTCGGCGGCAACATTGGCCATGGTTTCGTGCAGCTGTGTACGGTTGGTGGTTTCAAACATACCGGTGAGGTAGCTTGTTGCGGTTGGCCAGGACGGATAAACCACCCAATAGCCGACCGACCAGATGATTGTGGCCCAGAAGACATACACCCACCAGGAAGGCAGCGGTGTGTTCAGCTCCTTGATGCCATCCCATTCATGACCGGTGGTTTCGTGGCCAGAAACCTGGTCTTTTTCGACATGTGTCGACATAGCTCGGTTCTCCCCCTAATCCTGATCCCGAAGCGGAATCCGGGCATGCGCATCCATATCTTCGCGGCGTTTCTTGCTGGGCCACATGACCCACGCAATGATCGATCCGAAAAGCAGCATCAGCCACAGACCCCACAAGGGGCGGAAAAAGTCAGCGAGTTGCGTAAAGAATTCCATGACGTTCCCCTTCGCCTTAGCGCAGGTTCAGCTGCGGGTTGTAACTGGTGAAATCAACCATCCGGCCCAAGACCTGCAGATACGCGACAAGCGCATCCATTTCGGTCAGTTTTGCCGGATTGCCATCAAAGTCACCGGTTGCCGCATTCGGATAGCGTGCAAGGAGTTCTTCGTAATCCTCGTCCGCCATTGCCTGCAGATACAGGTCAGCCTTGGCATTCTCGATCTGCTCGTCGGTGTAAGGAACACCGACCATTTTCAGCGTTTCAAGGTGTGCCTGGGCGTCATCGAACTTCAATTCGCGTTCCGCCAGGAACGGGTAGCCCGGCATGATCGATTCCGGCACGACCGCGCGCGGATCAATCAGGTGGGCAACATGCCAGTCGTTGGAATATTTGCCACCAACACGGGCAAGATCCGGGCCGGTACGTTTCGATCCCCACTGGAACGGATGGTCGTACATCGATTCCGCGGCAAGGCTGTAATGGCCATAACGTTCGACTTCGTCACGGAACGGGCGAATCTGCTGAGAATGGCAGTTATAGCAGCCTTCGCGGAGATAGATGTTACGTCCCGCCTGTTCGAGCGGTGAATAGGGACGTACTCCTTCTACCTTCTCGATGGTCTGTTCCATCGTGAACAAGGGCACGATTTCAACAATACCACCGATGATGATGGTCAGGAAGATCCCGAGGACGAGAACAAAGACGTTCTTTTCAACAATATGGTGTTTTTTCAGAAGCATTTTCCCATCCCCCTTATTCGGCGGCCACGGTGGCAGGTGTGCCGATCGGTGCTTCGCGACGCAGATCACCCCTGATCGTCTTGTAGACGTTCCAGACCATGATCAGCGACCCCAGCACGAACAGCAGACCGCCCGTTGCACGAATGATGTAGTAGGGGTGCATGGCTTCAACGGTTTCGATGAAGGAATACTGCAGGAAGCCCAGATCGTCATAGGCACGCCACATCAGACCCTGCATGATCCCCGATACCCACATCGACGTGATGTAAAGAACGATACCGATGGTGCCGAGCCAGAAGTGATGGGCAACCAGACGCATTGAATACAGGCGTTCACGGTGCCACAGGACCGGGATCAGGTGATAGATCGCGCCAAACGACACGAATGCCACCCAGCCAAGTGCGCCGGAATGAACGTGACCAATGGTCCAGTCGGTATAGTGCGACAGGCCGTTGACTGCCTTGATCGACATGACCGGACCTTCGAAGGTCGACATGCCATAGAAACCGACAGCCGCCACCATGAAACGCAGGACCGGGTCGGTGCGCAGTTTGTCCCATGCACCCGAAAGCGTCATCAGGCCGTTGATCATCCCACCCCAGGACGGCATCCACAGCATGATCGAGAAAGTCATGCCAAGGGTCTGCGCCCAATCCGGAAGTGCGGTATAGTGCAGGTGGTGCGGACCAGCCCAGATGTAAAGGAAGATCAGCGCCCAGAAGTGGATGATCGACAGGCGATAGGAATAGACCGGACGTTCAGCACGCTTCGGAATGAAATAATACATCATGCCGAGGAAGCCTGCCGTCAGGAAGAAGCCCACCGCGTTGTGGCCATACCACCACTGCGTCAGCGCATCCTGAACACCCGAGAACATCGAGTAGGATTTGGCACCCGTGAACGAAACCGGTATCGCCAGGTTGTTGCCCAGATGCAGCATCGCAATCGTGACAATGAAGGCCAGATAGAACCAGTTCGCCACATAGATATGCGGTTCCGTACGTTTAAGCAGCGTACCGACGAAAACGGCAAGATACGCAACCCAGACCACGGTCAGCCAGATATCGACGAACCATTCCGGTTCAGCATATTCACGGCCCTGGGTAACCCCCGTGACATAGCCGATTGCGGCCATCACGATGAACAGTTGGTAGCCCCAGAAAACAAACGACGGAAGCGCCTTGCCACCATAAAGTGACGTGCGGCAGGTTCGTTGCACCACATAGAATGACGTCGCCAGAAGGGCGTTGCCGCCAAAGGCAAAAATCACTGCCGATGTATGCAGCGGGCGCAGACGTCCGAAGTTCAGGAATTCGTTATCAAAGTTAAGCGCCGGAAACGCGAGCTGCCAGGCAATTAAATCGCCCGCCAGAAATCCGACGACGCCCCAAAATACAGTCGCCAGTGCGCCCCAGCGCACAACGTCCATATTATAATCAACAGCAACTGGCGTTGATGCTGTCTGTGCCATGCTCCCCTGGCTCATGCTTGACTCCCGTTCAAGGTGTTCGGGTGAGTTGTCCCCAATCCGATCGGTCAACTCCATCAGTCCCGGCGGTGACCGGGTGCGACACATGCCATCCCCTTGCCACCTGCACCAAAAGCCCCACCGCTGCGGTGATGCGCTATTTGCGGCATCACATGCAAAACGGACGAGGCTTTTGAATGTCTGATGATTATGCGGGCAGGAGCCGCCGACGCCATTGATCCACGTCAATATCGGCGTGCAAAAGCTCCGTGTCTTTCAATCTTCAGGCAAAGCTCACCCGAGTTGCGGGACAATTGATTGCTAAGTGTGTTTATGCGCGTTCGGGTCTGCAAAGGTGTTGATACAGGTCAAGGTGGCCCCGAATTCTTTGCGGCATGATCGTCAAAATTCCCGGGAAGAGCAGCAATCATGTCAACAACCTATCAGGCACGGCCCTTAACACATCACACGGCGGATATGACCTTTCCGCTCGTGCAGATGATGCAAACCGGCCTTACGGTGGAACGCTGGCGCGAGTTTGTTGCCGAATTCTGTACGGATCGCGGCAACAGCGTAATCGGTGCCGGATGCGACGATATTCTGTGGCAGCGCCCGCGCGGCATCATCGTGATTGCCAATGAGCGGGGGTATATCCATGGTCTGTTTTCCTATCAGGTGCGTGACGACATTGCCGAGGGCCTTGTCCTGCATGTCGACAACATCATGGCGGTCGAAATCGTTTCCAGGCCCTATGTGCTTGATGCGATGCGCAATGCGATGAACCGTCTGGGTCGTGAACATCATTGTGCGGCGGTTCATGTTTCGGTCGGCGAAATGGAAGAACGCCTGCGCGATTATTTCAGCGGAGCCGGCTTTGTGCCGCGCAAAATCCGTTACTGCGCACCGGCAGCACAGCATTGATCGCATTGAGTTTGGTGGACGGCATCCGCTGACACCGTTATAAGGCGGTTATGAACGGTATTCCTTTTGTCAAAATGCATGGTCTGGGAAATGATTTCGTTGTCTTTGACGGACGACGCGATCCCGCCGTGCTTGATCTTGATAACGCGACCGCGGCCCGTATTGCCGATCGCAAGACCGGAGTCGGTTGCGACCAGTTGATCGTGATCGAACCGGCGCGAGACGAGCTTGCAGATGCCTTCATGCGCATTCGCAATAATGACGGCGGCGAGGTCGAGGCCTGCGGCAATGCCACGCGCTGTGTGGCAAACATTGTCATGGGTGAACTTGGCCGCAAGGATGTCATTATTGAAACCGTTGTCGGTTTGCTTGATGCCAATGGACTGGCCGATGGTCGTGTCACCGTTGATATGGGGCAGGTCAGGCTGGACTGGCGCGATATTCCGCTGGGGCAGGCGGTGGATACCAACCATATTCCGTTGTCTCTGGGCGGCCTGTCGGATGCGGTCGGTGTTAATGTTGGCAATCCGCACGCTGTGTTCTTTGTCGATTATGTCGAGTCGATTGATATCGAAAAGTTTGGTCCCGTCCTTGAACATCACGAGATGTTCCCCGAACGCGCGAATATCGAGGTATGCAGCATCATCGGCGAAAACCGGATTCGCATGCGGGTCTGGGAACGCGGTGTCGGTGTGACGCGCGCATGTGGCACGGGTGCCTGTGCTGCCGGTGTTGCGGCTGCGCGCCGTGGTTTGACGGGCCGGAAAACTGAAATCATTCTGGATGGCGGTCCGCTGACCATCGAATGGCTGCCCGATGATCATGTCCTGATGACCGGGCCGGTTGCGACCAGCTTCTCGGGTTTTTTGCACGGATCCCTTCTGGGACAGCATTGATTGGATTTATGGTGCCGACCCCGCGGGCAACATGACGGGTCGGTGTCGTTATGAACGGGTTCTCCGTTCACCCCATGTCGGGACGCCCCCTCCCGTCTTTTGTTAAACTCAAAAGCAGGTTCAGATAATGGCTGACTTCAATACGCTTGACGGTGTCAATGTCGCTGGCAAGCGCGTTTTGCTGCGCGCTGATCTTAACGTTCCGATGAAAGATGGCGTTGTGGGCGATACCACCCGCATCGAACGCACGGTTCCGGGGCTGATCGAACTGACGGATGCCGGTGCGAAACTGGTTGTGATTACCCATTTTGGCCGCCCCAAGGGCGAACGCGTTGCCGAAATGTCGCTTAAGCCGGTTGCTGATGCTCTTGCCAAACAGCTTGGTCGTCCGGTGAAATTTGCCGATGACTGCATTGGTGTAGCGGCGGCAGACGTGGTGAACAGCCTTAAGGACGGCGAAATCGCGGTTCTGGAAAACCTTCGCTATCACGCGGCAGAAGAAAAGAATGATCCGGCCTTTGTTGCCGAACTGGCAAAGCTTGGCGATATTTACGTCAATGATGCCTTTTCCTGCGCGCACCGTGCGCACGCCTCGACCGAGGGACTGGCGCGCAAGCTTCCGGCCTATGCCGGTCGTCTGATGCAGGCCGAACTCGAAGCGCTTGGCAATGCGCTTGAAGCACCGAAACATCCGGTGATGGCAATCGTTGGCGGTGCCAAGATTTCAACCAAGCTGGACCTTCTGGGCAATCTGGTTGCCAAGGTTGATCAGCTGGTCATTGGCGGTGGCATGGCCAATACCTTCCTTGCGGCTAAGGGTGTCAATGTTGGCAAGTCGCTGTGCGAGCATGACCTTCTGGAAACCGCGCGCGAAATCTTTGCCAAGGCCGAAGCCGCCAATTGTGAAATCGTTCTGCCGGTTGATGGTCTGGTCGCCAAGGAATTTAAAGCGCATGCCGATCACACGGTTTCCGACATCAATAATGTCGAAGCCGATGGCATGATCCTTGATGCCGGGCCGAAAACCATTGTCGATCTGAACAAACGCCTTGAGACTTGCGAAACGCTGGTCTGGAACGGTCCGCTGGGGGCGTTTGAAATCGCACCGTTCGATACGGCGACGGTTTCCGTTGCACAGCAGGCGGCAAAACTGACCAAAGCCGGTAAACTTTTGTCGGTTGCGGGTGGTGGGGATACGGTTGCGGCCCTTCGTCATGCCGATGCCGATCAGGATTTCTCCTATGTCTCGACGGCGGGCGGTGCCTTCCTCGAATGGCTTGAAGGCAAAGAGCTGCCGGGGGTTGCTGCCCTGCGTGGCTGATCCGCAATCTGCCGATTCTTAAATGCAAAGCCCCGCCGATTGGCGGGGCTTTTGTTATCCGGGCAGGCTGTTGTTTGCTGTTTGGGCGATGATTGTATCGCGATCTTTCAGGAAGGCTGCGTAACCATTATCCATCATTGCACTGGCCAGTTCGATATAGACGGCAAACAGGCGTGACAGGGTATCGGTTTCTTCCGGGTCAAGGATCGCCAGAAGTTCAGCCGACCGGGCCTGTCCGGTTTCAAAATGTTCCCACGCGCGTTCCAGAAGGATGGTGCCCAACCGATCCAGATCATCATATTTCTTCTGCCCGATGGCATTTCGGATTTCGCCAAGCGTGATATCGGCGGCAATCAGGATTTCGGCGGGTATCGTCACCAACCTGTCAGGGCCTTTGATATCGTCTGGCAGGTCACGCAGGATATGCACCACATAGCAGAAAATCGCCATGTCGCGCGCATGATAAAGCGGTGGGTTGGTCAGGGGGGATGTATATCCGATCTCGTTATCGAATCGTGCCGAAAGCAGATAGACAAAAATCGATGCTGGGGCCGCCGTTGCCCCCTCGCAATAGGCAATGAAATCGTCCCATTCATCCATCGGGTCTTCGGCAACATCGCGGCGCAATGCATCGGCCAGATCAACCCACGGATCAACTTCCAGGTCGCTGCGTCCCAGTGTCAGACGCAGGGCATCAAAAACCCGCTGGTTGAGCGGGCCGCTTTCGGGATGTGGATTGTCGTTATCCTTCTTGGCGGCTTCGATTTGTTGCTGCCACTGGTCAATCGCGATCAGGGTATCTTCGCGGGCATAGTCCCGTTCATGATCGGTCAGTTCAAGGAACCCGTCATCGACGATATCATCAATCACCCGCATCGACGCATAGGCGGCCAGAAAGAAACGTTGCCGTTCCGGACCAAGGCGCATGGCCGCACGATACAGATTGGCATTTTTGGCCGCAGCAAGGTCGTTGCAGGCGGAAAAGACGTCGGCATTCGGCCCGTCTATCGGTGCTGGCGTGGTGGTCATGCTTCGCGTCGTCTTTCCCTAATGAGTCCTGACCCTACGAGTCATACAGCCTCGTTCGGGCTGACAAAAGGGTAATTGAGCATCGCGTGCAGGATTGGTTCAAAGCGGGCTCAGAATTCCAGACGATAACCCGCCGTCAGGCCAAGCATTGCATCGAACCGGTCGGGTTCTGCTGCATTGGGGCCTGATGAAAGGTCGCTGGTTACACGGCCGTGCAATCCGATCCAGATATCCTGAAACGGCATGTAGGACAGGCTTGCCGCAATGCCTGCATCATCTGTTCCCGCAGGATTGCTTGAAAAGTTCTGACTGTAAACGCCACCGGGACGATGCGTTGGTGTCACATCGTAATCATTGCCCGACCCGATGCTGGCACTTTGTCCAATCGGGCCATTCAATTCGAAAACCGGGCCGAAGGCAAAGCCAAGATCGGGACGTGGCGCAAAACCGATTCCAATCTGGGCGGCAATACCGTTGCTTGATGTTGGTTGGCTGTCCATTTCAAGCCAGAAAAGGGACTGGTCACCCTCGGAATCGCCCAGCACGATCCCCCGATTGCCTCGCGTGGAAAAATAGTTGCGCATGCCACCCGGGGATGCGGGCGGTAAAATACCGGGAACCAGCGAATTGGGGGAGCCATCGATTTGGGGCAAGCCAATCGTTACACCGGTTTCATCTGGCGTGGAAGTTAGTGTCGACTGTGCTTGGGCCGTTTGCGAAAACCCGCTTGCCATCACAGCAATTGCAAGGCTTGCAATCGGCCACATTATTGGACGTGATACATTCATGCCTCGTATCCCGACAGCCTGATCCCAGTTGATGCACATCCCCTTGTGCGAACAAATACTGGATGTTTCCGGTCCCGGCTTTATCAGTCGGTGAGGAACGCCTTGATGGCTTTTATCTGTTCCTCGTCATTCAAGTGGGGTGCGTGACCACAATTTGCCACTATTAAAACCGGCATTTCCGGTTTTTGTTCCCGCATTTTTTTTACGATAGCGGGCGGGATCAGATCAGATTTCGCACCACTGATCAGCATTACGGGGCATGGAAGGGCGTTGAATTGATCCCAGGCATCAAAGGAATCAATATGTTCGGCAAAAACGCGCATCACTTCGGGATCGTAATGCATCATGAAATTTCCGTTGGGCATGCGCCGGACGGAACGCGCAGAAATAAATGACCATGTGGCTTCGTCAGTGATCCCGAACGGCGCATAGACCAGTTTGACGATTTCCTCGACATCATGAATTGTTTCGAACTCGGGCGTTGTGCCGACATATGACTTGATGCGGGCAACGGCGGTCGGATCAAGTTCCGGGCCGATATCGTTTAAAACCAGCTTTTCGATCCATCCGGCAGCTTCGGCTGTAACGGCAAGCCCGATCAGCCCGCCCATCGACGTGCCGATCCATTTGCAGCTTGAAATTTTGAAATATTCAAGCATTTCAAACGTCTGTGCGACGTAGAAAGGCAGGGTATATTCGCTGTCGGGATTCCTGGCCCACCCGGAAAGCCCGCGTCCGATCATGGATGGGCACAGGACGAAATAGGAATCGGTGAAATGCGGGGCTACATGATCGAAATCATCGGCCAGCCGCGCCAGACCGTGGCTCATGACAAGGGCCGGTTTATCCGGTGTGCCCCATGTCCGGACATGAACTTCATAACCGCAGCAGGGAATAAAATGATCACGAAAGGCGGGCATGGATTGCTCCTTCGGATGCCCGCCAATAAAACGGCGTGTCGGACTTAGGCGTCGCGTTTGCGGGCAATCATGAATAACCGGTTGAACGGAAACAGGGTGATGCCATCTTCACGCGGGGGATAGACCTGTTTCAAGCGGGTTTTGTATTTTTCGCAAAATGCGGCGCGCGCATCATCGTCGGGCAGGGCGGCCAGAACCGGCCGCAAGGCGGTTGACGAGGTCCAGTCAAACACCGGGTCTTCACCATGCAAGACATGGCAATACTGGGTCTGCCAAAGATCAATGGCATCACAGTCCGGGGAAAGAACATCGAAATAGTCGCCTGGCCGCATGATCCGGATTTGCTGGGTTGCTTCGGCAACGGCATCGCGCCATTCAATTCCGGCTTCGCCAATCAGCTGATGACTGGGGGCCAGGAAATTGTTCGGCACCTGAATGGCCAACAAGCCGCCGGGTCGTAAAAATCGTGTCAGCCGCGGGAACAGTTTTGCATGTTCGGGAACCCATTGCAGGGCGGCATTGGAAAACAGGATATCGATTGGCTCGTCAGGCTCCCATTGCGCGATATCAGCCTGTTGCCATTCTATATTTTCACCGCGTGTGCTGGCGGTTTCGAGCATTTCCGATGATGAATCAATCCCGACAATACGGACATCGGGATTTTCTGGTGTCCGATACGCCTGATCTAGCAATGCGGTGATTGAACCCGGTCCGCAGCCAAGGTCGACAATGTGACGCGGTACAAAGCCATCTGCCGGCTTGGGCAGGCGGGCGATCAAATCTTTGGCCGGGCGGCGGCGTTCATCGCCAAACAGGCCGTAGCGAACGGGATCCCAGTGTGTATTGGTCATACCCTGATCCATACCGCGCATGGTCCTGAAAGAAAACCTTTAAGGCGATGCGAACCGTTTCGGCGTTACTTATGGGAGTCCTTTTCCTGCTGGTCATAATGTCCCTTGATCAACTGGAACATGAACAGCACCGCCCCGATGAACAGTGCCAGACCAACAAAATACGAGTAGCCGTCAAGCGAACCCGAGGCATAGAACAGGCCAAAAAGACCTACCACGATCGTCAGAACACCGAAGATCAAGCGATCTGCACCCATCTTAGAACTCCTCTAAACTTCTGATGTATCTTGATTTTCTGCAATCTAGCGCTTTGCGCGCAGTGATCAAGAAATAACGTGGCGTCTTATGCCGTCCCCGAATTTCGAATTCTTTGAGGTACATCACGAAAGATTTCGACCAGTTGCAAATAAACCGGTCTTTTGAACGGCACGATCAGATCGGGCAAAGTTCCGAAATCGGTCCAGCGCCACGCGTCGAATTCGGGATGAGGCACATCGATTTTGATATGTTTTTCCTTGCCGGTAAAGCGCATGGCGAACCATTTCTGTTTCTGGCCACGATATTTGCCTCCAAATGCCTTGCCGATCAGATGGTCGGGCAGGTCATAGGTGAGCCAGTCGGGGGTTTCGGCAATGATGTCTGCCCTGTCGGTTCCGATTTCCTCGGACAGCTCGCGCCGTGCGGCCTGTTCTGCGGTTTCGCCGTCGTCGATGCCGCCCTGCGGCAATTGCCATGCTCCTTCAAATCCGATCCGGTTGCCGATCCAGACCTGTCCGTCATCATTGAACAGCGCAATCCCGACGCATGGACGATAAGGTAAATCTTCCGCTGTCAGGCCAGCTCCGCCGGTACTTTCGATCGGCTGATCCTTGTCCGGCTTGGCAGCTTTCTTCGACTTGCTACCTGATTTCTTGGCCATTTTTACCCCCTGTCCGCGTTTACGCGTCAGCTATGCCGTCAATTCTCGATTGTTTCATTTGCACCGTCGCCGGTATCTTCCGGGGCGGCATTCTGCTGCGCACGTTCTTCGGCCAGTGCCGCTTCACGCCGGGCGGCTTCCGCCTCGACCGCAGATTGCGGTGTGACCTGCATCTTTGCAAGGGCCGAAACCGGTGCAAGCTGAACCCCTTGACGCGCAAGCCGTGCCGACCAGTTGCGAAGGCGCTGAATGGTGACCGGATAGGATTGCGCGATCCCGATGGCGACACCATTGCTTTTTGCCTGCTCAACCAGATCGTTCAGGCGGGCGTCAATTTGCCGTCGGCTTGGTATTTCGTCGATCATGATATTGCCTATGGCATTCGGGGTATCGGCATTCGATGCCAGTTGTGCGCCAAGACTGATCGATCCTGAATTCGTGCCTTCAACATACATCAGGCCCGTCCGGTCGATGAACTCGATAACCGGGCGGATGGCACTGTCAAGGCTGCCAAACTTTGATCCAAGATAACTGACCACACCAGCATAGCCGGGGAACCGCGCCAGCAACCATTCCAGCCTGACAAGGTTTTCACCTTCCGGAAGGCTGGTCAGAAGCGCACGCGGACCGGGATCGGACAGCGGGAAGTCGATTGGCTCCATCGGCAACTGCAAGAATACTTCGTGACCCATCGCCCTTGCATTGGCTGCGACCTCGGGCAGATTGTTCGAATAGGGTGACAGCGCCAGCGAAATGTTCAGCGGCAAATCTTCGATTGCGGCCTGTGTTCTGTCACTATTCAGGCCGATACCGGTGACAATGATACCGACATAGGGTTGGCCTTCAACCGCGTCAAACGGGCGTTTATAAGCATCAAACGGCGTCGTGCCATCATCGGCAATTCGCGGAATGCGCCCAAAGCTGCCTTCCTCATCCAGACCGGGAATGGGGGCCGGGCGCAAGGGATCTGGCTCTATGGGCTGATCAAGTGCGCCTTCCTCGGCAAGGGCTGCAAGTTCTTCGGGGGTCGGTGTTGTGCTGCCTTCGGTCGTGCCATCCTGTCCCGGTGTTCCAACCAGATCTGCAACGCCTTCAAGCTGTTTGGCAATGTCTTCTGCATTTTGCGGTTCGCCGGACTGGTTGGTGCCGGCATTGGCAAGGGCCTCCTGCTCGGCACGGGTGCGTTCTTCAACGTCACGCACGCCCTTGGCGATTTCTTCCTGAAGTTCGCGTTCGGAACCGGGAACAGCAGCGATTGTTTTCGGGCTGCCCAGATGGAACAGCCGCCATCCGGTTTCTGGATCAAGGATCGGGATCAGGCCAATTGCCGCGGCCCCGATGGGGCTTAGAAACAGGGCAACGATCAGGAGCTTGGACAACCACCAGCGCCGCGATGGCGGACGCTTGGGCAGGCGTTCCCACTGGACCTCAATCGGCAGCTCGTTAAAGGGAAGATCCTCGTCAGACAGGGTGTTTGAAACATCTTCTGTTTCTTCATCGCCCATGTCATCGAGAGGATCCCGTTCCTTCTTTCGGCCAAACCGCAAGGATTTTATGAGTTTCCTGATCACGAAAGGTCAGTCTCTTTCGGTATTCGGTTCGCACCTCACCCTTGCGGGCGGGGTGCGAACAGGGCAATGCCCCGGATCATGTCAAGTGCACGTGACAGCTGATAATCCTCCAGCGCGATTTCCTCGGCGGCACTGCGGCGATCATTTGCATCGCTTTCAGCATTGCTGATGGTTTCGTCCTCGTTGCGCAAGGCACCGTTAAGGTCGGCTTCGGACCGGCGCTGGGCGGCTTCGATGCTCTCGACACGTGCTTGCGGTACGATGATGTCAGGCACAATGCCGACTTCCTGAATCGACTTACCCGACGGCGTGTAATAGCGCGCTGTGGTCAGACGAAGTGCCACGTTGCCCGGCATCGGCAGGATGGTCTGAACCGATCCCTTGCCAAAGCTGCGCGTTCCCATGATGACCGCCCGGCGGTGATCCTGAAGGGCGCCGGCAACGATTTCCGATGCGGATGCCGAACCATCATTGACCAATACAATCATCGGAAGACCGTCGGCAAGATCACCCGGACGGGCGTTGTAACGTTCGGTGTTTTCGGTATCGCGCGGACGGGTTGATACGATTTCACCCTTGTCTAGGAACGCATCCGAAACCGAAATCGCCTGATCAAGCAATCCACCCGGATTGTTGCGCAGATCAATCACGAGGCCCTTCATTTCCGGGCCGATCTGATCGCGCATATCGGTGATCGCGCGTTGCAGGCCGCTATAGGTCTGTTCGTTGAATTTGGTGATGCGGATATATCCGACATCGTCTTTTGCTTCGGAGCGGACCGACTGGATTTTGATCACGGCCCGGGTCAGCGTCACGTCAAACGGTGCGGCTTCGCCCTTGCGCATGATGGTCAGGCGGATATCGGTATTGACCTTGCCGCGCATCATCTCGACTGCCTCGTTCAGGCCAAGGCCCCGGATCGGTGTGCCGTCGATATGGGTGATGTAATCGCCCGGCTGCAAACCGGCTTTTTCGGCTGGCGTGTCATAAATCGGGGAAATGACTTTGACAAAGCCCTCTTCCATGGTGACTTCGATGCCAAGCCCGCCAAACTCGCCGCGGGTATCAACCTGCATTTCCTCGAAATTATCCATATTCAGATATGAGGAATGCGGATCAAGCGATGTGAGCATGCCGTTGATCGCAGCTTCGATGAGCTGCTTGTCATCGACTTCCTCGACATATTTCGATTTCACCTGTTCAAACACATCGCCAAACAGGTTCAGCAGCCGATAGGTTTCGGCCGAAGTTGTTGGTGAAGATTGCGCCAGCGCGGGCGAAGCAAGGCCCAAAGTCATGCCGGTAGCGAGTGCGAATACTGCCAATCGAGAGGTTTTCATCCACTTACCTTGCCGTTTTTCGAGGCCAGCCAGGGAAGCGGATTGACCGCTTCGCCGTCATGGCGCATCTCCAGATAGAGTTTAGGCGATATTTCACCCATTATTCCAACAGGTTCGCCCGCCAACAAATACTGTCCTACCACACTGTCGAGCCGATCAAAACCGGCGATAAGACTATGGTATCCTTCGCCGTGTTCGATAATCAAGAGGCGGCCATAGCCACGGAACGGCCCGGCGAATACAACTTTGCCGTCAAAGGGGGATACGACTTGCGCGTTTGGGCGCGTATCGATCTCGATCCCTTTGGAATGTGTAACCGCCAATCCGTCCGGTCCGCGGGACCGTTCGCCAAACAGTGTAACGACCTTCCCGCTTGCAGGCATACGCAATTGTCCGTGTGCCAGCGTGATCGAACTGCCAACGGCCATTTCTTCATCGGGGGCGGTTGACGGTTTGCTTGCCGGGGCCGTCTTTTCGGCAGGTGGGACGGGTGGTTCGTTTCTGGCAATGGTCGATGGGGGCGGGGCAGGTTTGGGCTCTTCACGTTTGGCAATCTGGCGTTCCGGTTTCATGCGGGGTTCGGGAACGCCTTCTGCCCGCTTTTTCAGGCTTTCCAGAAGATCGCCCAGTGATTTTGCCTCGGTCGCCAGTTCATTGACGGCGCGCGATGCCATTTTGGCCTCTGCCTCGGTTTCCGAACGCAGTTTGCGCTTTTCGTTAAGCAGAGCGGCTAATGACTGGCGTTCTGCCTGTAATTCTTCGGTGGCGGATGCCATTTCGCTGCGGCGCGTGCGGATGTCTTCGCGAAGGGTGCCGATTTCTTCAAGTTCGGCCCGCAGATCACGAGCATGCTGTTCGACGCCGGGCAAGGCGGCCTTCAGAAGGATCGCGGATCGCAACGTATCCTGCGGGCTGGTCGGAAGGGCGATCACGGCTTCTGGCGGAGTGGTCGACAGCCGCTGCAGGGCCATCAGGATGCGGGCATATTGCCCGGCTTTGTCTTCAAGGCTGGTGGCGGCGCGCTTTTCGCGGATTTCAAGTTCGGCAAGCTGGTCTTCAAGCTCGGTCAGCTTTGTCTCAAGGCGTTGGGCACGTCTGGCAACCGAAATGGCTTCGGATTGAAGCGCCTGTTCCTCGGTCCAGAGCTCTCGCGATTTGCGTGACAGGAATTCTTCCTGTTTCTGTTGTTCGGACAACTGGCTTTCAAGTTTATCAAGCTGGCTGTCGACCTTGCGCAGCGACTGCGCAAAAGAGGGCGCAGCCCCGCCCGCAATCATGGCTGCAAGCACAGCCAGCGCAGGCAGGGCGGTCCTGGAACGCAGATCAGCTCGCAAGAAGCGCATCATTCCCTTTCAAGCCCTTGATCAACGGTTTGCCGGTCATTTCCTTGGGCTGCGGCAGGCCGAGAAGCTGAAGCAACGTTGGCGCCACGTCGGCAAGGCGGCCATTTTCCAGTGTGACACCTTCTGGCCCGTTTACCAGAATGGTCGGCACCAGATTAAGCGTATGTGCGGTGTGCGGTTCACCGGTTTCCGGATCGACCATCATCTCACAATTACCGTGATCAGCGGTAACGAACATCACACCGCCCACCGATTTAACCGCATCAACAACCTGCCCAAGGCAGGTATCAACTGCTTCAGCGGCTTTCATGGCGGCTGAAAGAATGCCGCTATGGCCGACCATGTCGGGATTGGCAAAGTTCAGAATGATCGCGTCATAGGTTTCTGCCCTGATAGCAGCCACCAGCTTTTCGGTTACTTCCGGGGCCGACATTTCGGGCTGGAGATCATAGGTCGCAACCTTGGGCGAGGGTACCAGAATACGGTCTTCGCCTTCGAAAACCTGTTCTTCGCCGCCGTTAAAGAAGAAGGATACATGCGGATATTTTTCGGTTTCCGCAATGCGCAACTGTTTCATGCCTGCCCTGGAAACAACTTCGCCAAAGATATTTGGCAACACCTGCGGCGGATAGATCGCATCCATATATTTCGCATGGTCGGACGAATATTCGACCATGCCGGCCTGTACGGCGAATTTGATCGGGGTGCCACGGTCAAAGCCGTCAAAGTCCGGTGCGCAAATGGCGGCCAGAATTTCACGCGCGCGGTCGGCGCGGAAATTGGTCATCAAAAGTCCGTCGCCATCTTTCATGCCGTCATAATCGCCAATTACGGTCGGCAGAACGAATTCATCCGTGGTATCGGCATCATAGGCCGCCTTGATCGCGGTTTCGGCACTTTTGGCGATCCGGCCATCGGCGTAATTCTTGCCCTGCACCATCGTGAAGTAGGCTTGGCTGACACGTTCCCAGCGGTTGTCGCGATCCATCGCGTAATAACGCCCGGTGACGGTCACGATTTCAACATTGGCATCGCCAATCAGGGAGCGGAATTTTTCAAGGAATTTGGCTGCACTTTTGGGCGCGGTATCGCGGCCATCCAGATAGGCATGGATTTTTACCGGCACACCGGCTGATGCGATGATTTTGGCAAGGGCTGCCATATGGGCCTGATGGGAATGCACCCCACCTTCGGACAGAAGCCCTGCGATATGACAAACACCACCACTTTCTTTAAGCTTGACGATGACTTTTTTGACCGTGTCGGTTTCGGCAATCAAACCGGTTTTGACCGCGTCATCAATTTTCGGCAGTTCCTGCATCACAACCCGACCGGCACCCAGATTCATATGGCCGACTTCCGAATTGCCCATCTGCCCTTCGGGCAGGCCGACATCCAGACCGCAAGCCTTTAAAAAGCCGGTCGGATTATTGGCATAAAGCGCGTCCCAAACAGGGGTATTGGCCAATGCAACCGCATTGTCCTTGCTTTCCTCGCGATAACCCCAGCCATCCAGAATGCACAGCACCACCGGACGCGGGCGCTTTACGGTATTTGATACAGTCACAATCATAATCCCACGAAGTAAGGTACACGAAATAAGGTAAAAGGCTGAATTACCGGTAAAGATGGTTATTTTCCGGTAATTTCACCATCCGTACAATGACGTCGGGCGCGGTGGGTCCGCCATCAGACGCTGCCAATCATAGCATTTTCAACGCGCAATCTATCATGAATGGAAGCATTGAACAGCCTTCCGGCCGGGTATTTTTTGTGCGGTTGCAAAGCTGCTTTTTGACAAGGCTTGCCACCTGCCTGTAATCTGGCATGCAACGGTGATACCTCGAATAACCGCGATGGGAGAGCCCGCTTTGATTCTGCGATCAGATCGGCGCCGAAGGAGCAATAGCCCCGAAAACTCTCAGGCAGATGGACCGTTGCGGATTGAGGCTCTGGAGAGAGAAAGCGGTACGGGGCCAACGCCCGGAACCATATTTCCACCGAAGGATGAAGCCATGTTGTCAAAGGCGGTTGTTTTTGGTGGCAGGGTGCACAATCTCAGGTCAAGGGACAGAGGGGGCAAGACACCGGTTCTATAACGTCGTGCGGCATTTTTCCGCATGACAAAGAGCCGTGGGAGGCCCTTTTGACCGAAGAAAACAAACAACGTCCGCAAGACGTTAACCTTTCCGTTGTCGATCTTTATACCATCGGGATCGGGCCATCGAGTTCGCATACCGTCGGTCCGATGCGGGCAGGCTATCGGTTCTGTCTGGAACTCGAAGCCCGGAACATTTTGGAAAAAATCGGCTCGGTAATTGTTGATCTTTACGGATCGCTTGCCCTGACCGGCAAGGGGCACGCCACCGATACCGCGGTGATCATGGGGCTTTCGGGGGAACGACCGCGTTCTGTTGATCCCGACCGGATCGCACCGACGATGGATGCGATTGACCGGGACCGCGAATTACAGCTTTATGGTCGCCATCCGGTTTCCTTTAACCGCGATACCAATCTTGTGTTTCACATGGCCGAAAGCCTGCCCGAACATCCCAATGGTATGCGGATCACCGCCTTCGACCATGATGGTATTGTTTTGCACAAACAGGAATATTTCTCGGTCGGGGGTGGATTTATCGTCTCGGGAGATGATCGTGGGGCGGAATATTCCGGCGATAACATAACGCTGCCTTATCCTTTTTCCTCGGCCGACGAATTGATGGCGATCTGCAAACAGGAAAAGCTGTCTATTGCCGAAGTCATGGCCGAAAATGAAAAAAGCTGGCGCGACCCCGCCGAAACCGAGGAATTCGTTGATCGCGTGCATCGCGCGATGATGGATTGCATCGAACGGGGCTGCAAGTCGGATGGTATTCTGCCCGGCGGGCTGAATGTCAAACGGCGCGCGCGTAAACTTTACCTTGAACTGACCGAACGGCCCGAAGCCGGGCTTAAGGATCCGTTGACCGTGATCGACTGGGTCAATCTCTATGCCCTTGCGGTGAACGAAGAAAATGCTGCGGGTTCGCGCGTGGTTACGGCGCCGACCAACGGGGCAGCAGGCGTCATTCCCGCCGTGCTGCGCTATTACGAACGGTTCGGGGCCAATGTCACACAGGGAAAAATACGCGAATTCCTGTTAACCGCGGCGGCCATTGGTTCGATTTATAAAAAACGCGCCTCGATATCGGCTGCCGAAGTCGGTTGTCAGGGTGAGGTTGGTGTCGCCTGTTCGATGGCAGCCGGTGCCCTTTGTGCGGTTATGGGCGGCACGCCAGAACAGGTTGAAAACGCCGCCGAGATTGGTATGGAACATAACCTTGGCCTGACCTGTGATCCGATTGGCGGTCTGGTGCAGGTGCCTTGCATCGAACGCAACACCATGGGGGCGGTCAAGGCGATCAATGCCGCCCGTCTGGCGATGCGCGGTGATGGTCAGCATACAGTGTCCCTCGACAAGGTGATCGAAACCATGCGCCAGACCGGTATCGACATGCAAAGCAAATACAAGGAAACCAGCCAGGGCGGGCTTGCGGTTAATGTCAACGTCGTTGAATGCTGATTTGCCTGTCGAAATGACCCTCACACACCTCCGAAGCCATTGTTTTGGAGGTGTTTTTCGTCCGGCCTGATTCTTGCCACCTTGGATCTGTATTCTGATATGCTCAAGTAATTGATAACGGGGCAAAGACCCCGAACAGGTTGGGCAAAGCATGAAAAAGAAACTGTTCCGCATCTATATTGCGGTCAGTCTGGATGGCTATATCGCGCGCACCAATGGTGCGGTTGACTGGCTCGATGATTTCGATCCGGCCGAGTTCGATTTTGAGGGCTTTCTGGGCACCGTGGGAACACTGATCATCGGGCGAAAAACCTTTGATCAGGTGATGGAATTTGGTGAATGGCCTTATGAGGATCGCCGCACGATTGTTCTGACATCGCGCGATTTACCCGATAAACGTCCGGCCAATACAGAGGCCTATGGCGGCAGTCTTGTCGAACTGGCAAGATTGCTTCGCGATGACAGGTCCGATACCGGCGATGTCTGGATCGTCGGCGGGGCCAGTGTCGTGACCCAGTTCCTGTTTGGCGGTCTTGTCGATCAACTTGAAATGTTCATCATTCCGGAAATTCTGGGGGATGGCATCCGGCTGTTTGGCCGGGATGCTGCGGGCACAACACTGAAACTGGTGGCATCGGAACACTACAAGTCCGGTGTTGTGCGCATGCAGTATGATTTGCGGTAAGGCTGGTTATTTCAAGGTTTCCAGCTTTTCGGCAATCTTTGATGAAAGTTCGCGAAGGGCATTAACAGCACTGCTTTGCCAGTCGCTGTCAAGGACCATCTGCATCTTTTCCTGATAGCTGTCGGTGACTGTAACCGGTTCGCCCTTGTTCAGTTCATTGCCCTTCAACGTCACTTCGGACTTGTTATGCACCGTGACCTGCCAGAAACCGGGTTCAAACCATGACCAGAACTTGATCAGGTCGGCATCGACGGCGTCGGCGCTGTCATATTCGGCGTCCCCCGGTTCAAGAACACGGTATCCGGCCTGTTTGAAGCCGTTGGAGATTGCCTTGTTGACAGCATCGGCAACGGTTTTGCCTTCGGGCAGCAAAACATCCCCCATCGCCATTCCGTAACCATTGCGTTTGCGGGCATAGGCACGCGACGTAAAGGTGACATCATCAATCTCGTCATTCGACAGTGACGGGATATCTGGTGTGGACGGATCAATCTCGAACCGGCGTTTGTCTTCGACCGAAACGATTTTAACGGCCGGCCCAGTCGCCGGGTTCTCAATTTTGGCCGGTTCCTGAATTTCGACAACGCTACGCGAAGCTGCGCACGCGCCGGTCAGCATTGCCAAACCGATAACGGCGGCAATCTTTAAGTATCTGGTTTTCATCGTTAATTCCCCTTCTCAAACAGATGGAGGAATACTCAGGGATAAATTTTGAAACAACTTATCCAAGAGTGGGGGAACCGATGCTTTTGGTGACTTCGGGATTATTCCCGGTGATAGGGATGATTGGTCTGGATCGCGTGGGCGCGGAAAAGCTGTTCGGCAATCAGGGCGCGCACCAGCATATGGGGCCATGTCGCCTTGCCAAGTGACCAGAGCGTATTGGCGCGTGATTTGATGGCGTCTCCATGCCCATCGGCTCCGCCAATGGCAAAGGCGATATTTCCTGCATATTGATCGATCCAGCCTTCAAGTTTTGCGGCAAAATCGATGGAACCGTATTCTTGTCCGCGCTCGTCAAGTGCGATCAGAAAGGCATTATCGGGGATGACGCCCAGCAAAAGCTCCGCTTCGCGGTTTTTGAGCTGATTGGGTGGAAGCTTTTTCTTTTCTTCGACTTCCCGCACGGCAAAGGGCCAGCGCAGGCGCGCCGCGTAATAGTCAAAAAGATCTTTTTCGGGGCCGTTCTTCATCCGGCCCACTGCAGCAAGGGTAATTTGCATCTTTCCGATCCGGCTTTGGCCCGCATGGGGACCACCGATAGCCGATCCCCGCGGTGGTCAGGGCAAACCGGGGCGGACTGTATTAATACAGCCGCGCCGCCTGCTGTTTAAGCGCCGGGTTTTCAACGCCCCACATCTGTTCGATGTTGTAAAAAGCGCGAACTTCCGGGCGGAACAGGTGAACGATGACATCGCCGGCATCAACCAGTACCCAGTCACCCTGTTCCTTGCCTTCGGCCATTGCACGGCCCTGGCCGGCATCTTTCAGCTTTTCGACAATATGTTCTGCCATTGACGCGACCCTGCGAGAGGATGAGCCGGTTGCAATGATCATATGATCGGCAAGGGAGGTTTTATCGGTCAGATCAATGGTGACAAGGTCTTCGGCCTTGTCGTCTTCGAGCGTGCTCTGGATAAGGGCAAGGAGCTCGCCCGGGGTCAGAGTCTTTTTTGCGGTACCTATGGTCGCCACCTCAATTTACGCGAGAAATCCCGATCCAATTCGGATTCGGGAAATTCCCGCCGGTCAAACCTGCCATCTGCCTTCGGCGCGGATTGCGGTCGAAGAGGCCGGATGGCGCTTTATTGGCAGGTAAACCCAGGCCGGAACATCGAGATCGGCCAGCAAACCCGCCCTGTCCGATGGGATGCGCCAGCGTTCCATACGCTTGGCTGCCGTCCCGGACAATGCCTTGTTAGAATACCCCTCACGGTCAAGGACCGCAATGGGAGCGCGCAAAATCAACCTGTCCCACCATTTCCATTTATGAAACTGGGCCAGATTGTCCGCCCCCATCAGCCATACGAACCGCGTTCGGGTAAAACGACGCTGCAAGGCTGCGAGAGTGTCGGCCGTATAGCGGGTTCCAAGTTCTGATTCAATTGCAGAAACAACAATGCGGGGATGCTTTGCCATCATCAATGCCGAATCGAACCGGTCGGCAAGGTCTGCCATGCCCTGCGTCGGCTTTAGCGGGTTTTGCGGAGACACCAGCCACCAGACCGCGTCAAGACGCAGGCTTTTCAACGCTTCAAGCGATATATGAAAGTGCCCTTCATGTGCCGGATTAAAGGACCCGCCCAGCAATCCGACGCGGGGCGGGGCACTATGGCTTCTGGGCGTAGAAAAGCTCATGGGCGGGTCTGGCCGGTGCCGCGCACGATGTATTTATAGCTGGTCAGCTGTTCGACTCCGACCGGACCGCGTGCATGCAGCTTGCCCGTCGAAATGCCGATTTCCGCCCCCATGCCAAATTCGCCGCCATCGGCAAACTGGGTCGATGCGTTGACGATCACGATGCCGGAATCAACACCGTTCAGGAAGGTGGCGGTCGCATCGGCATCCTCGGCCAGAATCGCATCGGTATGGTGCGATCCATATGTGTTGATATGGCTGACTGCCTCATTGACCCCGTTGATGACCTTGATCGACACAATCGCATCAAGATATTCAGTGACCCAATCCTCGTCGGTTGCGGGCAGAATGCGATTATCGGCTTTCTGCGCGCGGGCATCACCGCGCAATTCACACCCCTTGTCGGCAAGGACGGCGGCAATTTTCGGCAACAGATCATCGGCAACCGCCTGATCGATCAGGATGGTTTCGGTTGCGCCGCAAATGCCGGTCCGACGCATTTTGGCATTCACCACGATATCAACGACTTTGGTAACATCCGCACTGGCATGTATATAGGTATGGCAAAGCCCTTCCAGATGCTTGAACAACGGAATGCGGCTTTCATCGGTTATCCGCGCAATTAGCGATTTGCCACCGCGCGGGACGATGACATCAATATAATCGGACAGTTTCAGCATCTCGCCAACCGCGGCGCGATCCGTAACCGGGATCATCTGAAGCGCATGTTCAGGCAAACCGGCATCAAGAATACCGGCGAGCATGCAATCGAATATCGCACGCGATGAATTGAAGCTTTCCGAACCGCCGCGCAGGATCGCGGCATTGCCCGATTTAATGCACATGGCACCGGCATCGGCGGTCACATTTGGGCGGCTTTCATAAATGATACCGATCACGCCAAGCGGTACCGATACGCGTGCGATATCAAGCCCGTTGCGCTCCGGGCTCCAGCGGGCCAGTTCGCGGCCAACCGGATCGGCAAGGTCCGCAACCGCCTCGACTCCGGCTGCCATGCTTTCGATGCGTGCGGGATCAAGCGCAAGGCGGTCCAGCAGGGCGGGCGTCAGACCCTTGGCGCGACCTGCTTCCATGTCGCGTGCATTGGCGGCCAGAATGATATCGGCATTTTCGCGCAATTTGCGTGCGGCCGCTTTAAGGGCATTGGTTTTTGGTTCGGACGGGACCTGTGCCAGTTTCAGCGAAGCTTCACGGGCATTGATGCCCATGTCGCGCATTAATGCCGCGATGTTCTGGTTTTCGATGCTGGCAAGTGCCGTCATGGTCCTGGTTCCGTTCCTTGAAGATGTCCCGCGGGCCGGAATTGCCGGGGCGGGCTTATCGCAATTTTATCGACAATTTGACAAAATATCCCTCTGACCGCGCAACTGCAATCGTCTAGCGTCGATAAATCAATGTTTTGCGAACTATCCCGTAGACGGCAAGACACGCTTTCTTGTCCGGCTTGCTTGCCAAATCATTGATTACGGGCCATCTGTTGTTTTGGGAAAGCGGGACGTCAATCAGAAAGTCGGGGCTGTGCCGGACACGCCACATCATGCCCACCAGGGGATAAGAACGTGAAAAATATGGGTGATAACCAGCCATCAGCCCGCGCTGAATTTGGTGTTGTTAAGACTTTTCTGCCGTATCTGTGGCCGCGTGGCGAGTTCGAGCTCAAGACCCGTGTGGTGATCGCCCTGCTGTTTCTGGTCGGGGCGAAGATCGCCAACGTTTATGTCCCGGTTCTGTATAAATACGCGGTTGATGCCCTTGGCGGCGGCAAAGCTGGTACCGGCTCCGCAGGTGCGGACACGACATCCCTGATCGTTGTGCCAGTGGGGATGATCGTCGCCTACGGGCTTGTGCGTGTTTTATCTTCGGCCTTCGGGGAATTGCGCGATGCTGTTTTTGCCAAGGTCGCGCAACGCGCCATTCGGACATCTGCCCTTGGTGTTTTTGAACATCTGCATGCCCTGTCGCTGCGGTTCCATCTGGATCGCCAGATGGGCGGGCTTTCGCGCGCCATTGAACGCGGGGTCAAGGGGATCGAATTCCTTTTATCCTTCATGCTGTTCAACATCCTGCCGACCCTGCTTGAAATCTTCATGGTCTCGGGCATTCTTTGGGTGCTGTATGATTTCTGGTTCGCGCTGATCACGTTTGTCACCATCGTGATCTATATCGCCTTTACCCTGATCGTCACCGAATGGCGAATGAAGTTCCGCCGCGAAATGAACCAGCGCGATGACGAGGCCAACACCAAGGCCATCGATAGTCTGATCAACTATGAAACGGTCAAGTATTTCAATAACGAGGATCACGAATCCCGTCGTTATGACAATGCCCTGCGCGGCTATGAAACGGCTGCGGTGAAGTCACAGGAATCCCTGTCCAAACTCAATATCGGGCAGGGTGCGATCATTGCAGTCGGTCTGGTTCTGAATATGCTTCTGGCGGCAAATGGCGTTAAAAACGGCAATATGACCGTTGGTGACTTTGTGCTGGTGAATACCTATCTTTTGCAGCTTTATATGCCGCTCAACTTCCTTGGTTTTGTCTATCGCCAGATCAAGCAGTCGCTGACTGACATGGAACGTATGTTTTCGTTACTCGACGTTGAAAAGGAAGTCGAAGACAAGATTGGCGCACCGGCATTGGCGTGCGGCGAGGCGGCAATCCGGTTCGAGGATGTCAAATTCGCCTATAATCCCGACCGCCAGATACTGAAAGGTGTCAGTTTCGAGGTTCCGGCGGGCAAAACCGTTGCCGTCGTCGGGCCGAGCGGGGCGGGAAAATCGACCCTCACCCGTCTGATGTTCCGTTTCTATGATGTATCATCGGGCAGGATCACGATTGACGGGCAGGATATCCGCGATGTGTCGCAGACATCCCTGCGTCGCTCGATTGGTATCGTCCCGCAGGACACGGTCCTGTTTAACGATACGATTGCCTATAACATCGCCTATGGCCGACCCGGCGCGGACGAGGCGGAAATCAACAATGCTGCCAAACTCGCCAGTATCGATGGCTTCATCGCCGGTCTACCGCAGGGCTTTAAAACCATGGTCGGTGAACGCGGGCTTAAACTTTCCGGCGGAGAAAAGCAGCGTGTGTCGATTGCGCGCATGTTGCTGAAACGTCCGAAAGTCATGATCTTTGACGAGGCAACGTCGGCCCTTGATACCCGTACCGAAAAAGACATCCAGCAGGCACTTCGCGATGTGTCGCGCGGGCATACGACGCTGGTGATTGCGCACCGGCTTTCGACCGTGATCGATGCCGATGAAATCATCGTGTTGCGTGACGGGCAGGTCGCGGAACGTGGCCGCCATCAGGACCTTTTGGAACAGGACGGCCTTTATGCCGAAATGTGGGCCCAGCAGCAGGAAATCCGGGAGGCCGAAGAAATCCTTGCCCATGCCGGGGAAGCGACCACTTAGGACGTTTTTTACTGGAATCCTCCCGTTTCAATCCCCACTATAAAATCGGATGGCATTGGGAGCCGTCCGGTCGGGGGAAGAAACCGGGGGAACAGTAATGACACTAAAAGGCCGACATGATCATCACGGTCATGATCACCATCATCCTCATCACGATCATGAGGTGGATGAAGGCGTTTATCGCGATAATCACGCACCCGAAATTGACCGGATGCGTCGCAATATGCTGGTCGGGCTTGGCATGTTGCCGCTCGCGGCCATGGTGCTTAACCCGGTGCGGCAGGCCTGGGC
Source organism: Thalassospira lucentensis (assembly GCF_001613805.1). Classification (GTDB taxonomy): domain Bacteria; phylum Pseudomonadota; class Alphaproteobacteria; order Rhodospirillales; family Thalassospiraceae; genus Thalassospira; species Thalassospira lucentensis_A. The sequence continues at coordinate 134,674 of NZ_LPVY01000011.1, read as the reverse complement.
GATCAGCAATGAGGTCAATATCCGCGAAGACGGGCAATATCGTTACATCCGCTCCAACGCGATCCCGGATCACGCGACCGGCAGCTTCCCCAATCGTCACAATCCTAACAGCATCAAGGCACAGTCGCTTGAATTTCGTCTGCCGGTCAATCCGCAAAGAACCGGGCGCTTCATACCCAACACCCACGGTCTGTTCGGGATTGCGGTCAATGGGGTGCCGTTTGACCCTTTCACCGCTGAATACTGGCAGCGTGATCGGCAATCCGGATGGCGGTACGAGGCGATATCGCCCACGCTTGATCTTGGTCTTGATGAAAACAACGCCCATGTGCAGCCCGATGGCACGTATCACTATCACGGCATGCCAAAGGGTTTGATCAAAAGCTGGTCACCGGAACAGCATTCAATCCGCATCGGTTTCGCCGCAGATGGTTTCCCGATCTATGCCCTGTTTGGCTATCATGATCCTGAGAGACCCGATGCCGGGGTCAAGGCGCTGAGTAGTTCGTGGCGCGTGAAAAAAGGTGTGCGTCCGGGCGGGCCGGGTGGCAGTTATGATGGCACCTTTGGCGAAGATTATGAATTTGTCCCCGGCCTTGGTGACCTTGACGAAGCCAATGGCCGTGAAACCGTTACCCCGGAATACCCCGGCGGTACCTATGCCTATTTCGTGACAGAAAGTTTCCCCTTCATTCCGCGCTTTCTTGCGGGCCAATCCGATCCAAGCTTTGCCCGGGGGCCGGGTGGTCTTGGACCGGGCGGTGGACCAGGTGGCGGACCGGGCGGCCAACGACCCGGCGGTGGTTTTGGCGGGCCAAAAGGCTTTCCGGGGGATCGTCCTCCTCCGCCGCCATTCGGCCGTAACGGTGGTCGCGGGCCGGGTGGTTAAGCCCACTTAGGGCATGGGCCCGAAGACCTGCGTGATATCAAGAAGCCAAAGTGCCGTTGAAATGGTGATGAAGGATAGCAATGTCGCAACCATAAGCGATGCGGCACACAATCCTTCATGGCCATAACGTTGCCCAAAGATGGCGTAGATGCTTAGCATCGGAGAACAGGCGAAACTGACTGCCGCAATCTGTAAAACCGGTTCCATTGGCGGCAGTATCCAAACCAGAGTGAATACGGCAACCGGATGCAGGACCAGCTTGCCGAAGACAATGCGGGCCATGTCAATCCGCATGCCTTTCAGCTTCAACCCGACCAGTCCTGCACCGATGACAAACAGGGCCACCGGGCCGGATGCCATGGCCAGCATATCGATTGCCTTCAGGGCCGGACCGGGCAAGTTGATTCCTGTAAGGGCAAGACAAAGCCCAATAAAAATCGCAATGATGATTGGTGTCTTGCACAGGCTTTTTATCGCATTTCCAAGAACGTGAAGGCGTCCGTGGCCGTTGTTATTGGCACTGTCACCAAGAACAAGAACAAGCGGCATCATTACCAGGGTTTCGATCATTACACATAGTGTAAGCGCGATTGCTGCCGGTGGGCCAAGCACCTGTACCGCCACCGGATAACCGATAAAGCCGCTATTGGAAAAGGACATGCCAAGACCCTGCAGGGTCGCATTGGCAAAGGATTTCCGCGCAATAAAGCGTGTATAGGCGATGCCCAGCGTCAATATGATCAGCGACCCGCCACCATAGGCGATCAGAAATTCGCCGTGAATGATTTCGGCCGGTTCGCGCCCCGATAGCGTCTTGATCAGAAGGGCAGGCAGGGCAAAATTCATCACGAACGCGCCCATGCCGCGTGCCACATCCTGCGATATGATATTTTGCCGGACCGCGAAATAGCCCAAGGCGATGATCAGAAAGATGGGGCTGGTGATGGCCAGAACGTCAAGCATATGATGGCATGTCCCGAAATCGGCGTGGGTATCTGATCAACAGATCGCGCATGCGCCAAAAATATTTGATTTCATACATATCCCGTGCAATGGCAGACGGGTCAAGAAATGGAATGGATTTATCAATGAACCAACCGGTAATGGATTGGCCCGAAAGCCTCATGCCCGATGCCTTTCGCGGTCTTGATGTTTTGCGATCCGTTTCCGCGCGTGGTCAAAAGGCCGCCGGTCTGCTTTTACAGCATGGCATATGGAATGAACTTGCCGGGTTTGATCCCATTGTCGCCGGAACTTTTCCGATAAATCTTGATATCGTCGGATCAGATGTCGATATTTTGTGCTATTGCCCGGATGTTGACGGTTTCGAAGCCCGGGTGCAGACGTCGTTTGGTTATCTTGATGGTTTTGGGTTGCATCACCGTCCAGCGACGCAGCATGTCGGTTCGGCCATTGTCGTGCGGTTTGTTCTGGATGACCTTCCGGTCGAAATTTTTGCCACAGGCACGCCATCGCAAAGCCAGTTCGGCTTTCGCCATATGCTGGTCGAGGCGCGTGTGATCGCTCTTCTGGGCGAAGGCTTTGCATCAGATATCCGGCAATTGAAACGGGGCGGAGTTAAAACCGAGCCTGCCTTTGCCCGCCTGCTGAAGCTTGGCGGGGACCCCTATATCGCCCTTGATGGATTATATGAACTAGGGTCTGATGCCCTTCGTGATCGGGTTATGGCCGCGATCAATCCTTAAGATCGTCGAGACTGCCAAACGTATCAAGCGCACGATAACGCACGGTATCACGTCCGTTTTCCTTGGCCTCGTAAAGGGCTTCGTCGGCAATTCTAAGGATGTCGTGAGGCTCGTACTGTCCCGTTGATTCATTGGATATCCAGGTCGCCCCGACACTGACCGTGATCGGAACGGGATTGCCGTTCATATCGCTGACCCGGCATTGATCACGCACCGTATCGCACAGCTTGTAACCCAGATACATGGTCTGTTCGAGGCGAAGCCCCGGCAGGATACAGACAAATTCCTCGCCACCGAACCGGCCGACAATGTCATGATCGCGCAGGCTGGATGACATGATCGCGGCAATCCCTTGTATCACCTTGTCACCGATCAGATGGCCATAGCTGTCATTGACCTTTTTGAAATGGTCGATATCGAGCATGAAGATACCCGCCGAACCCCCTTTTATCCGCGAACTTGACATTTCGCGCGCCAGCAATTCCTCAAGCCCGCGGCGGTTCCACACCCCGGTCAGGCTGTCGATCATCACATCGCGATGGGCGGCATCAAGGTCGGCCAGAAGCTGTTTCTGGCTGCGTTCGGTATAGCGCAGCGCTAGAACAGTTTCGACCCAGTGGGCCAGATCCTTCAGGGTTTCGATTTCGCTATCTGAGAAATTGCGTGTTTTTGAATCGATAATGCAAAGTGTACCAAGCTTGAATCCTTCCGCGTTCGAAAGCGGAACACCGACATAAGACCGGATATGAGGGGCACCCGCTACCAGGGGATTGTCGCTGAAACGCTCGTCATTGATTGCATTGCCAACGACAAGCGGCGCGTCATGCATGATGGCATGACCGCAGAACGAAATATCGCGCGATGTTTCGGACGCGCTCAGATTGACCCGGGATTTGAAAAACTGCCGATCGCCATCAAGCAGCGAAATTGCCGTAAACTCGGTCTTGAAAATGCGTTCGGCCAAGCGCGTGATCCGGTCAAGCTCCGGGTCGCGAGGTGTCGACAGAATACCCATGCTTTCAAGCGATTTCTGCCGTTCGCTTTCGTTTTCCGGTATCGGTGCAACTTTCAAGCCGAATCTCCTGTGACGACATTGATCTATTTTAGGTAGAATCTAGTGTCGTTCAAATAATCCTTTGGTGCGGTCTTTCAACGGTTCAGCATTGAAGACAACCCTGTCACGGCCGCTGTATTTTGCGCTATAAAGTGCCTCGTCCGCCGTTTCAAAAACCGCCTTGCGGTTGATCGGGCCCATAACAGGCGAAAGCCACGTCGCCCCGATGGAGATTGTGAGATTAAGTGTTTTACCCTCGCTCGTTTCAATCGGGGTATTGCGTAGGATATCGCATAGTTTCTGGGCGATTTTCGGTGTCATGTCACGCGTCATGCCGGGAATGACACAAACAAATTCCTCGCCGCCGACCCGGGCAATGATATCGTTTTCCCGCAGATGATTTTTGAGCATTCCCGCAATGCTGATGATCACCTCATCGCCGATCAGATGCCCGTGCGTATCATTGACCGCTTTGAAGTGATCGATATCGCACAACAGAACGCCACAGGGTTCGGGGACCGGTGCGCCATCCGGCGCCAGCTCGCGATCAAGGATTTCGTCAAGTCCGCGCCGGTTCCATAGTCCGGTCATCGGGTCCATCATGCTTTGGCGCACCGCATCATCAAGGTTCTGCAAAAGGCGTTTCTGGCTGAATTGTGCGAACCGTAGCAGCAAAACCATCTCGACCAGATAGGCAAGGTCCTTGAGGTTATCGATATCGCGTTCGCTCATCTCGCGCGGTTTGTTGTCAAAGATGCAAAGCGTTCCGATCGGATAACCCTCGTGATGATGCACAGGCATTCCGGCGTAAAAAATGATCGGTTCGTTACACGCCACCAACGGATTGTCGCAAAATCGCTGGTCGGCACGCGCATCGTTGATCACCATTGGTCCGGTTCGGGTGATTGCATGTCCGCAGAACGAAATATCACGGCTGCTTTCGAGTTTTTCGAAATTTGCCCGTGATTTGAAAATCTGCCGGTCATGGTCCAGAACCGTCACCGTGGCCGATTTGACGTCAAAGATACGCTTGGCAAGCGACGTGATACGATCCAGTTCCGGTTCTGCATCAAAGGTTGCGATGCGCATTCGCGTAATGACGGCCTGACGTTCGGCTTCGTTATGCGGTATTGGAGCAAGTTCCATTCTTTCCTCTGACCATGCTTCTGCCTTTTAAGTGGGAAGCCGACAGGGGATTTCCAGATGGAACGCAGTACCGGTCAGACAGAAACAACCGCGTCCCCAACGCGGATTGCACCGGGTTCGATGGTGCGGCACGTAACACCACCCCGCCAATCGGGGGAAAGCGCCTTTTCAAGGCCTGCGGCGGCTTCTTCCATCCGGTTACAGGGATCGGTTTCGCCGGTGACTTCAAGGACCAGATCACCGATCCGGATACGTGCCCCACGCGTTCGTGGCAGTTTTATCCCCCGCACCAGCAAATTGGCCCTGCGCGTGGTCCATGGCAAGTCCGCGCGGTTAATCTCGGCACAGGCCGCCAGCCAGTCCTCTTCGGCCAGAACCGTGATCTGGCGTTTGCGAAGCCTGCCGCGATAATCGCCATCAACACCGAGATCAAGACTGACATTAACCCTGTCCAGTGTTTCCATCGGTGCACGGGACCGGGGCTTGCGGGCGATACCTATCAGGGTGGCGGTCATGGCTGTTTCTCCGATCAGGTTTTCCATTGGCCAGATACGACCCAGCGGCCGGCAAAGTTTTCGGGCACCAGAATGGTCTGGCGCGGGGTGGCGCTGTCATCGCGTTCCGGGTAATCGGTGGTGTAATGCAGACCGCGGCTTTCATGGCGCCACAATGCTGACTGGATGATCAGCTTGGCAACCACCGACAGGTTGCGCAATTCAAGCAGGTCATTGGTGACACGGAAATTGCCGTAATACTCGTCTATCTCTGATAACAGAAGATCAATGCGATGCTGCGCACGTTGCAGACGCTTGGTGGTGCGCACAATGCCAACAAAGTCCCACATCACGTTGCGCAACTGTTCCCAGTTATGGGCAACGATGACTTCCTCGTCGGAATCGGTAATCCCGGTTTCGTCCCAGTCCGGCAGGTCGTTGAAGCGGTCATCAACCGGAAGGGCTTCGACAATGTCGCGCGCCGCCGCCTCGCCAAATACCAGACATTCCAGAAGCGAGTTCGACGCCAGCCGGTTCGCACCGTGAAGGCCCGTTCCCGCACATTCGCCAATCGCATAAAGCCCGGTCAGATCGGTGCGCCCGCGAAGGTCGGTCAAAACCCCGCCGCAGGTATAATGCGCTGCCGGAACAACCGGTATCGGCTGTTTGGTCATGTCGATGCCATATGTCAGGCAGGTTTCATGGATGGTGGGGAAATGCTCGCGGATGAAATCCTCGCCCTTGTGCGTGATATCAAGGTACACGCAATCCGCACCCAGCCGCTTCATTTCATGGTCAATCGCGCGCGCGACAATATCACGCGGGGCCAGTTCGCCGCGTTCGTCAAACCGGTCCATGAAACGCGTACCATCGGCCAGCAGCAATTTGCCACCTTCGCCCCGAACGGCCTCGGTAATCAGGAATGATTTGGCCTGCGGATGATACAGGCAGGTCGGGTGAAACTGGCTGAATTCCATATTCATCACCCGGCAACCCGCACGCCATGCCATGGCAATGCCATCGCCTGTTGATCCGTCGGGGTTGGACGTAAACCGGTAAACCTTGCTCGCCCCCCCGGTGGCAAGCACCACGGTGCGCGCATTGAACGACCGGACCTTGCCGGTTGTAAGATCAAGCGCATAGGCACCGATGCATCGGCGGCCTTCGCCGCCCAGCTTGCGGTCTGTCACCAGATCAATCGCAAGGTAATTCTCAAAAATCTTGATGTTCGGATGTTTGACCGCCTCGCCCTGCAGGGTGGTCTGCACCGCGCGCCCGGTGGCGTCGGCGGCATGAACGATGCGGCGGTGGCTGTGCCCGCCTTCCCGTGTCAGGTGAAAGGGCTGGTCATTGCCGCCTTCCGGATCACGGGTCAACTGAATGCCAAGTTCATCAAGCCATTTGATGGCGTTGGGGGCATTGCGCGCTACAAATTCGACGGTATCGCGCTTGCACAGTCCGGCACCGGCAATCAGGGTATCTTCGACATGGCTTTCGATGCTGTCGGCGGCATCAAGAACGGCGGCAATCCCGCCCTGCGCCCAGTTGGTTGAACCATCGTCAATCTTGCCCTTCGATAGAACGGCTACCTTTACATGCGGGGCGAGTTTCAGTGCGGTGGATAAACCGGCAGCACCGCTGCCGATGACAAGCACATCATAATGGAAGGACAGATCGGTCATGATATCCCATCGCTTGTGAGGCAAGGCGACGGATGGCGTCTGGCGCGGTGGCGTCATCATCCGGGGCCCGAACAGAAGCGGCAGAATAGGACTGCTTGCGACGAAGCTCAAACATTATCGTCGCAATTTTGCCAGCAATTACATTGATATTGTAACATGTCATGCTTGCATGACATGCACCATCGCCCAGATACTGGGAAACGGAATTTGATCAGAAGGGGAAGGTAGATGAGCGCATCGATACCATCCGGGAAAGTTCATGCTGGCGGCTGCCATTGCGGCGAAGTCCGTTATGAAGTGCACGGCAAATTGCATGATACCAAGATGTGTCACTGCAAACTGTGCCGCAAACTGCATGGCCATGTCAGTTCATATGCCCGGGTGGAAAAGGATGCCCTGCATCTGATCCGCGAAGAAGGATTGCGCTGGTATCGCCTTTCCGATCAAAGCGACCGGGGCTTTTGCAAGGAATGCGGATCATCCCTGTTCTGGCGACCGGTCCGTTCGCAGGAAGTTGCGATTACACCCGGAACGCTTGATGGTGCATCGGGCATATCGACATCTGCCCAGATGTTTTGTGAGGACAAGGGCGACTATTACCCGATTGATCCGGCGATCCCCGCCTATGACGGGGATGACGAAGCCTGATTGGAGGAGTTGATGTGCAGTCAGTCCTGATCGGTCACGCCGGGGACCTTCATCCAGGTCAGTTCGTGCTTGTTGTTGTAAAGATGCACGACCTTTGATCCGGGAATGTCGGCAAACTGGGTAATTGCGGCATAATCAGTGTCACCCTGCAGCTTGATGGTGCAGATGAAATTGGTTGCCATCCCGGCATCTATCCACTGATTGACCAGCTGGAACAACCGGTCTGGATAACAGATCACATCCGAACAGAGCCAGTCGATATAACCGATTTCGTCAGGATTGAGGCCGAACGCGCTTTCCTGCCGGAAATCGACACGCGGTAATTTGGCGATCTTGGGATCAAGCCGCGCCTTGTCGATGCTGATCACATCGGTGCCAAATTCATGCAAAACCCATGTCCAGCCGCCGGGGCTGCCGCCCAGATCCATGGTGCGATCACCGGCTTGCGGTGTTACCCCAAGCCGCGTGAAGGCTTCCCATAGTTTCAGATAGGCGCGGTTGGGCGGGGTGGTCTTGTCTTCTTCAAACTCGACCTCGCCGTTTTTCCATGGGCTGGAACAATCCATCGACGCGATGATCGTATCGGGATCGATCAATGTCCATGACCCCAGTGGCGCGGTCGGGGCCGGTTCCCCAAAAACCTGCCGTTTGGCCGATACATGCGGCAGGTTGGCCTCGATCAGTTTCGCACGCGAAAAATGATCGAACTTGAACATGGCCCAGTTGCGCTGATTGAATTTCAGGATCTTGGCCGCACCCTTGATCGATGGGATCGCCATACGCACCGGGTTGCGCCAGACATTCTGCGCCCAGAAAACACGCCGTTCTGGACCGGGTGCAAACATCAGCCGGTCGTGGCTTTCGATCACGTCGCCAAGTTCGGCGCGCAACTGATCTTCAAAGCCGACAGGGGCGAGATAGCCGGTCGCATCCATCGGTTCGATGACCGCATCGATACCGTCGGGGATGTCAAAAGTCCGGGTGGTGTGTGTCTGATCGTTTTTCATGGGCCGCTTTTACGCTGATTTCGCCCAATAAAAAAGCGGGAAAGCCGCATAACAGCTTTCCCGCTTCGTCAGGTGCCGGGATTACCGATCAGAACTTGTCGGCCTGAACCAGACCGTCGATCAGAAGTACCTTGGTGGCATCACCCTTGATGCCGAAATCGTTGTCATTGATCAGGGCGAGCGCACCGTCACCCATAACCGCAAGACCTTCGATCTTGGTCGGGGCCATCGGATAATCGGCACTGTCAAAACGAAGGGTTTTAACAACTGCCTTCAGGTCAAGCTTTGACAGGTCGTTTTCCTGTTCAAGCGACGGGCTGGTCGACATGTCGTCCCAGCGCGATGCCAGAATGTTCGATGCACCATCAAGTTTGACTTCATGCAGTTTGGTGGTGCCATCGGTCCGTTCCAGAACCAGCAGGCGGTCATCGCCAAGGCCAAGGACCTCGGAAATGCGTGGAGCATTCTGTTTGTCGGACGGATCGTTGCGGAAGGTCTGCGGATCATCAAGTTGATAGATATATTCGCCTGCAAGCTCGCCCTTTACGCGGTCATAGACAAACAGACGGGTATTCTTGGCGGTTTTGTACGCATCGGCATTCGGGTTCGCCAGCGGGTTCTGCACCATGAAATACAGTTTGCTTTCATCGGGCGACACGGCCATCGATTCAATGCCGCGGTTGGTCTGGCGGGTGACAAGGATCGCCGGAAGGCCGCCGCTAACCTTATAGGCAGCACCTTCGAAGTCCTTTTCCGAGCCGGCCGGAACAATACGTTCATTAACCGTGCCATCAGCAGCGACATGCAGGATCGACGGGCCATTTTCTTCACCGATCCAGTACGAACCATCCGACAGGCGAATGATACCTTCGGCATCGATCGACGAAACCGACTGTGCCAGTTCCTTGCCATTGGCATCGACCGGCTTTTCGGTTTTGGCAACTGACAGTTTGTTGGTCAAACCGGTCAGTGGCACACCATTTTGGTCTTTCAGCGCAATGACATCCTTGACGTCAAAGCTGCCGTCATCATTCAGGAAGATGGTGTAGATCGACGGCGAATAATCCGGGGTCGGATAGACGCGAACCTTGCGGCCCTGGCAAACGACATCTTCGGAAACGCCAAGCACGTCCTGCACGTCATCGCAAACAAAGTTCGGACCGCGATCCGATACCGCATAAAACATATTGGTCGGATCACCCGGACGGCGATAGGCACCCGAACCGAAACCAACCGTCAGGTCACGTGCCTTGCCGCCATCCACCATGACAGTCGACAGATTGTTAATCGCACTTTTGGTTTCGAAAACCTTGGCCTCGCCCGCCATTGCCGTTGTCGCAAGAAGCATTGCAGCAATACCGGCAAAACCGGCTGCAATCGTCCGTTTCATGGTGTGATCCCCCACATCGTGTAATGCATACGAAGAAACGCCCGAACCCAGTTTAAGCATCGGTTCAGGCGCAAGTGATGGAGTTCACATTAGAATTTTACTGTGACAGTTTGTTTGCGATTGCGGGTCGTTTCCGTGAAACAACAGAAAGTCGTGATTTATCGTCGAAAACCGGCGGGACAGTTACCAGAAATCCTCGCGCCGGACGGTAAAGGTTTCCGCAACACTGGCATATTCGTGATAGCCCAGCCTTGCCAGTGGCTCGAACAGGGTGACATCGACCATGCCGTCACGAATGATTGCATCATCGATATGCAAGCCGACCACTGTACCGATTACCATCGCGTTTTCGCTTTGCGGGGTGGGGCCAGGCAGATCGACAATCTGGAACACCTTGCATTCCATATGGATCGGCACCCCTTTGATCCGGTGTGCGCGGACCAGTTTGCCGGGTTCCTTTTCAAGACCGGCATAATCAAATTCGTCCTGTTCCGGCGGTAACGGAGCCGAACAGAAATTGATTTCGCGCAGCATGGCACGCGGGGCGACTGCGGCAATAAACTCGCCGGTTTCACGGGCATTGTTCAGGCTGTCAATCGATCCACCGGATGCAAACATGACCATTGGCGGATTACCACAAACCGCATTGAAAAATGAATAGGGGGCCAGATTGGCGTGCCCGTGTTTATCGACCGTCGAAATCCAGCCAATCGGACGCGGCGCGACGCAGGCCTTGAACGGATCATGCGGTAGGTTATGGGGTGTTTTTCCGGGTTCGTAAAACATGATGTTTCCGCTATTCCTGTTGATCGCCCGAACGGGGAGCATAATCATCGCCGCGCAGTGTTTCTGGCCGTTCCGAAAGATGCAGGCGGGTTTGCTGCAACGGGGTCTCGGCGATGATGTTGCCACGCCGGATGACATAAAGCCGGTTGGCGCGCAGCCGGATGGCTTCTATTGTATCGCGGGCCTGCAACACGACGAAATCGGCATTGTTGCCAACCGCAATCCCGTAGCCTTCAAGGCCCATGATTTTTGCCGGTTCGGTTGTTACCGCGTCAAAACACGCCCGGATATCATCACGTGATGTCATCTGCGCCACATGAAGCCCCATCGATGCGACTTCAAGCATATCGCCCGATCCCATAGAATACCAAGGGTCCATCACGCAATCATGGCCGAATGCCACAGTAAGACCCGCCTTGCGCAATTCGGACACACGCGTCATGCCGCGGCGTTTGGGATATGTATCGTGGCGTCCCTGAAGGGTGATGTTGATCAGCGGATTGGCAATCGCGCTGACCTCAGCCTCGGTCATCAGGGCGATCAGTTTCGATACATAATAATTATCCATCGAATGCATCGATGTCAGATGCGAACCGGCGACCCGTCCCTGAAGGCCAAGGCGCTGCGTTTCATAGGCCAGCATTTCGATATGACGTGACAGCGGGTCGTCGGTTTCATCGCAATGCATATCAACCCGAAGGCCCCGGTTGGCCGCCATTTCGCAAAGTTCGGTGATGCTTTGCGCGCCGTCCGCCATGGTGCGCTCGAAATGCGGAATACCGCCAACAACATCGACACCTTTATCAAGTGCGCGAATGACATTCTGCTTTGCCGTCGGGCTGCGCAGATAACCGTCCTGCGGAAAGGCGACCAGTTGCAGATCAATATAGGGGGCGACCTGTTTTTTGACATCCAGCAACGCATCGACCGCAAGCAGACGGTCATCACAGACATCGACATGGCTTCGAATGGCAAGCAGGCCCTTGGACACTGCCAGATCGCAATAACGAAGCGCACGTTCGATCACTGCCTCTATCGTTAAAAGCGGCTTAAGCTCGCCCCAAAGTGCGATGCCTTCCAGCAGCGTACCTGACTCATTCATCCGTGGCAGGCCCAGGGACAGGGTCGCATCCATATGGAAATGGCTGTCGACGAAGGGCGGGCTGACCAGCATCCCGTCGCAATCGATTTCCTCGGCCGCCAGGATCGGCAATTGCGGCCCGATTTCGATGATCTTGCCATCCTTGCATGCGATATCAACGCCGGTACGGCCATCGGGCAGATTGGCATTTTTCAGGATCAGATCGGCTTGCATGGTGGCGTCCTTCGAAAGTGGAGCTTTTAAATCATCAGAGTCTTGGGTTGGCTGGGGCGGTGATGCAAATCAACGCTGCCCCTTGAACCATGGCACCAGCAACGCCTTGGGATAATCGGCCTTGCGCGCGACAATGATCAGGGCGGCAATCGATAACAGATAAGGCATCATCAGGAAAACCTGCGATGGCAGGAACGCGCCGACCTCGGTTTGCAGGCGGACCTGAAACGCATCAAACGCGCCAAACAGCAACGCACCCAGCAACGCCTTGCCCGGTCGCCAGCTTGCAAACACCGTCAGTGCAATACAAACCCAGCCACGACCATTGATCATGCCAAAGAAAAATGCATCAAACGCCGACATGGTCAGAAACGCACCGCCCAATGCCATCAGGCTTGATCCGGCAACCACGGCCCCGATGCGCAGCGCATAAACCGATAACCCTTGCGCCTCGACCGAGGGCGGATTATCGCCAACCGCCCGGATCGCAAGGCCAAGCGGGGTGCGATACAAAACCCAGCCGGTGACAAACACCATGACAAGCGCCAGCATCGTAAGGGCTGTTTGCGAAAAGAGTGCTGGGCCGATAAACGGCAAATCCGACAGGATTGGGATATCAAGCGGCTGGAACGGGATGATCCGCGGCGGGGACGACACATCGGGTAATGCCGTGCGATAGGTGAAATACGACAGACTGGTCGCCAGCAACGTCACCCCGATCCCAGACACATGCTGTGAAAGGCCAAGCGGCACGGTCAGGATCGCGTGGATCAGGCCGAAAAATCCCCCGGCCAGGGCGGCGACCAGAACGCCACCCCATAATCCGGCACCCAGCCAGACAGCCATCCATCCTGCCATCGCCCCGGCGGTGAAAATGCCTTCGATGCCAAGGTTAAGAACTCCGGCGCGTTCACAAATCAGCGCGCCCAGCACCCCGAAAATCAGCGGTGTTGCAATACGAAGGGCTGCGGCCCAGAAATTTGCGGTCAAAAGGATATCGATGATTTCCATGGTCTTTACCCTTTAACCCGCCGATTTCTGGCGTTCGAAATGGACCATGAACCGGGTCAGAAACCCGCCGATCAAAACGCACAGCAACGCCATTGCGACAATCAGATCGGCCAGATAACTTGAAACGCCAATCGCGCGGCTCATGGAATCTGCACCGACAAAAACCGACGCCACAAACAGTGCGGAAATGATCACGCCAATCGGTGACAGCCGGGCCAGCATGGCAACGACGATCCCGGCATAGCCATAACCCGGCGACAGATCGGTCGCGAGGTAGCCACGGGTTCCCGCCACTTCCGATACACCGGCAAGTCCGGCCAAACCACCAGACAGCATCGCGACCAGCACCATGGTTTTGGTCACCGAAATGCCGGAAAACCTGGCTGCGGCGGCATTTTCACCAACAGCGCGGATTTCAAATCCCCAGACGGTGCGCTTGACGAAAATCGCCAAAGCCACGGCACATATCAGCGCGACCAGAAGCCCCATATGCACCCGCATCCGATCGATCAGCGGCGGTAGGACGGCGCTATCAATCACCGGTTCGGACTGGGGCCACCCCATCGACATCGGGTCTTTCAGCGCACCTTCGAGCATCATCTGCACAAACAGAATGACGATGAAGTTCAGAAGCAAGGTGGTCACGACCTCGTCCACCCCCAGCCGCGTTTTCAAAAGCGTCGGCCCGATCAGCATCACTGCCCCGGCGAGAGCCCCGGCAATCAGCACCACCGGGATCATGATATAGCTTGGCCCGTCAATGACACCTGATCCGATGGCAACGGCGGCCATGGCCCCCATGTAAAGCTGCCCCTCGGCCCCGATATTCCAAAGCTTGGCCCGAAATGCGATGGCGGCTGCCAACCCGGTCAGGATCAACGGTGTCGCACGTGTCAGCATTTCCGAAATTGAAAACATCGATCCGAAAGCGCCACTAATCATCAGGCCATAGGCCTTGATGATCGGTGCCCCGGCCAAGGCAAGTGGGATCGCCGCCAGAAGAATGGCGATAATTGCCGCCATGACAGGCACGCCATAGACCATGATTGCGGGTGGATTGGTGCGGGGTTCAAACCGAATCACGCCGGGTCTCCTGATCTTGGGGCATTTTCATCGGCTTTTTCGCGGGGCTTTGTGCTGGACTCAAAATTATCAGCCCCGAAATCGATATCGCCTTTTTTCTGTCCAGCCATCATCAGGCCAAGCTCGGACCTGTCGATATCATGTGCCGCAATTGCTGCCGATACATGACCGGCATGAATCACCGCAATCTGATCGGACAGGGTCAGAAGTTCATCGAGATCCTCGGATATCAGAACCACCGCTGCCCCGCCTTCGCGTGCCTCAAGAAGCCGCCTGTGGACTTCGGATTGCGCACCAACGTCAAGTCCGCGTGATGGCTGGTTGGCGAGGATCAGTTTTGGTGATTTTTCCAGTACGCGAGCAAGGATAAGTTTTTGAATATTCCCGCCAGATAATAGGCGTGCAGGGGCATCCTGGCCCGGGCAGCGCACATCATAATCTACAATTGCATGTTCGGCCCGTTTGCGGATTGCCTCGAAATCAAGAAAGCCAAATTTCTGGTAATCGGGGGACCGGACATCTTCAATGGCGATGTTTTCCGCCACCGTCATCGATCCGACCATGCCGTCATGATGGCGGTCTTCGGGAATGCGAGCGATGCCATTCTGGGCGAACTGATGGGCATCGAATTTCGTGACTTTTTCACCAAAAATCTCGACTGAACCAATATCAGGACGATCCAGCCCTGCAATCAATTGTGCCAACGCCGCCTGCCCGTTACCCGATACCCCGGCAATGCCAAGAATTTCGCCTTCACGCGCCATAAGGTTCACCCCATGAAGGGAACGTCTGGCATCGCCACGATCAATCGTAACATCCCGAAGTCCTATGACCGGTTTGCCCGGTACGCGTTCGCTGCGTCGGCTGACCGGAACATCGCGGCCAACCATCAATTCGGCAATTGATCGCCGGTCGGCCTGATCGGTTGCCATTTCGCCAACCTTTTTGCCGCCGCGCAGAACCGCGATGCGATGGGAAACCGCCAGAACCTCGGCCAGTTTATGGGCAATGATAATGACCGAAAGCCCGGTCGCGGCAAGTTGGCGAAGGGTTGCAAAAAGGCTG
The DNA here is from genome assembly GCF_001613805.1 of Thalassospira lucentensis. Lineage (GTDB taxonomy): Bacteria > Pseudomonadota > Alphaproteobacteria > Rhodospirillales > Thalassospiraceae > Thalassospira > Thalassospira lucentensis_A. Next base: position 119,398 of record NZ_LPVY01000011.1, on the reverse strand, counting down.
TCTGCCTCCTGCGGCGTCAGAACCGCGGTCGGTTCGTCAAGCACCAGCAAACGGGCATCGCGATAAAGGGCTTTAAGGATTTCAACGCGCTGCTTTTCGCCGACGGTCAGTTTGTGAACCGGCTGATCAAGATCGACGTTAAGACCCGATCCCGCCATCAGCTTCGTCAGTTTGGCCCGTGCACCGGTGCGGTCGCGGCGCAGGCGGAAAATCGGTTCCGTACCAAGGACAATATTATCAAGGCCGCTTAGATTTTCGGCCAGCGTGAAATGCTGATGAACCATGCCGATGCCGGCATCAAGGGCCGCCTGCGGTGTGCCGGGTTCAAGCGGGGCAAGGATGCCATCCGCACCCGCGACCATCACGGTTCCCCCGTCGGCGACATAATGGCCAAACAGGATGTTCATCAGGGTGGTTTTGCCCGCACCGTTTTCGCCAAGCAGGGCAACGATTTCACCCTTGTGCACATCAAGGTCGATGGCGTCATTGGCGATCAGGGGGCCGAATTTCTTGGTGATTGCAGCCAGTTGCAGCAGCAATTGCGGGGACGTTTCCAAAGATGGGTTGGCAGCAGATGACATCCGGCTGATCCGTTAATTTTTATGTGTCACGCCTTGGCCGTATTGCGATAGCGGCGGGGGTGTTCCCCGAAAACGAAAGGCAGTCCGATGTTTAAACCGGACTGCCCGCAAAGTGGAAGAAATCTTACATGGAAGATTTCGGTTCTTCGTCATTTACGTTGACGGTAAAGCTGCCATCAAGAATTTCAGCCTGCTTGGCTTCAACTTCGGCAACGGTTCCATTGGGCAGAAGGGCGCCATCCAGAACGACGGTGCCGCCACCCGGTGCCATATAGCTGAACTTGCCGTAATCTTCGGCCTTGAATTCTCCCGCCTTGACGGCGGCAATAGCGTGATCAACGGTCGGTTCCATATGCCAGAGTGCCGAACCCAGAATGGTGCCCGGATAATCGGCTGCGGTATCAATCACGTTGCCAACCGCAAGAACACCGCGTTCCTTGGCAGCATCCGAAACGCCAAAGCGTTCGGCATACATGACGTCGGCACCCTTATCGATCATCGCAAACGCGGCTTCTTTTGCCTTGGGCGGGTCATACCAGCTATTGATGAAGGTCACGGTGAATTCGACATCCGGATTGACCGATTTGGCACCTTCCATAAAGGCATTCATCAGGCGGTTGACTTCCGGAATGGCAAAGCCCCCGACCATGCCGATCTTGTTCGATTTGGTCGCCTTGCCAGCCGCCATGCCGACGAGATAGCTTGGTTCATGGATGTAGTTGTCAAAGACCGAGAAATTGTCGCCTTCGGGGCCGAAGCTCGAACCCATCAGAAACGCGGTTTCGGGATAATCGGCGGCAACCTTCCGAGCCGCGCGTTCAACACCGAAAACTTCGCCCAGAATAAGGGCCGAGCCATTTTCGGCATATTCACGCATCACGCGTTCATAGTCGGTATTGGCGACGTTTTCGGAAAATTCATAGGTGATGTCGCCACGTTCCTGGGCCGCATTCAGCGCCTTGTGGATACGTGAAACCCATTGCTGTTCGACCGGAACGGTGTAGATCGCCGAAACCTTGATCGGGTCGGCGGCCATTGCCGGTGCGCCAAGGCCAAAAGATACCACCGCGGCTACTGCGGCCATGGCCGACAGCATTGCACGACGGGAAAGATGGAAAGTACCAGACTTCATGATGTCCCCCTGCAGGTTATTGCCAATCTTGGAAATTCTACTTTTCTGCGTATTTGATATGCAGATTGTATACATGATCAGAAGAAGGGCAAATACAGAGTTGTCCAAATGGTCAAATTGCCGTTTTCGGCTAAATTGCTGTAATCAAATTCACATCAGGATGTATTGAATTACGTGGATTTACGGATGCGTGAATTCAGAACCAGCGAATGCGCATGGCATATCGCCCACATCAATCCGGTCAGACCAGAATAAAAACATGGAGTCCGACGATAATATGCGGGGTTTTGGGCTGTTGATGTCGGGGACGAAAATCTTCCTGTTTTTGAGCCGAACCGGTTAAGATTGTCTAAACGGCTGAAATTACTTTGAAACTGTCGCGACTCCTTGAAAATTTTCGGAGTCTATTAACTTTTTGCGGTGATGCTTTCCTCAAGAAATATGGGGGAACCTAGAACGCATCATGACAAAGAAGACATCCTTACCGCTTGATCAGGTTATGGTCGGGGACTGCATCGAACTGATGAACAGCCTGCCGGAAAAGTCGGTCGATCTGATTTTTGCCGATCCGCCCTATAACCTGCAGTTGGGTGGTGATCTGCTGCGCCCTAATAATTCCAAGGTCGACGCAGTTGACGATCACTGGGACCAGTTTGACAGTTTTCGTCACTATGACGATTTCACCCGTGACTGGCTGACCGCCGCGCGCCGTGTCCTTAAGGATACCGGTGCGATCTGGGTGATCGGTTCGTATCACAACATTTATCGCGTCGGCACGGTGATGCAGGATATCGGTTACTGGATCCTGAACGACATCGTGTGGCGCAAAACCAACCCGATGCCGAATTTCCGTGGCAAACGTTTCTGCAACGCGCATGAAACCCTGCTGTGGTGTTCGAAAAACGCCGAGCAAAAGGCGATCACTTTCAATTATGAAGCGATGAAGCAGCTTAACGAGGGATTGCAGATGCGGTCCGACTGGCTGCTGCCGATCTGTTCCGGGTCCGAGCGTCTGAAGAATGAAAAGGGTAAAAAGGTCCATCCGACCCAGAAACCCGAAGCATTGTTGCAGCGTGTTCTGCTGGCGACGACCCGTCAGGGCGACGTTGTGCTTGATCCGTTCTTTGGTACCGGCACCACCGGTGCGGCCGCGCGTCGTCTTGGCCGTCATTTCATCGGGCTTGAGCGCGAAGAAGAATATGCCAAGGCCGCCAAGGAACGCATTGCCAAGGTTCAGATGCTTGATGGCGAGAGCCTCGAGATGACGGAGTCGAAGCGGTCGCTTCCGCGTATTCCGTTTGGTGCGGTCATCGAACGCGGTCTTCTGGCGCCGGGCGACAAGATTTATGACAACCGCGGCAATGTTGCAGCGCTTGTTCGTGCCGATGGCTCAATCAGTCACAAGGACAATGCCGGTTCGATCCATCAGATCGGGGCCCATGTTCAGGGCGCACAGGCTTGCAATGGTTGGACTTACTGGCACTACAAGTGTGATGGGCGTCTGGTTGTGATCGACAATCTGCGCAGTCAGCTTCGCAAGGAAATGGGACAGGTTTCCGCCTGATTTTTTGCGGAGCAGCACGCGTAAAATGATCTGATCTGGAAGGCCGGACGGTTGTGAAACCGTCCGGCCTTTTGCATTTGGGGACAATTCTTGTTATATCTTGAATATTGGAATCATCCGTAAGGATAGATGGAGAGCCCCATGCAGGTTGGCGCAACAGGTAGTGCCGCTTACGCACCGAACCCGGTCCAGATTCAGCAGGCAACAGCGCCGATCGCCGAAACTGGTGGTAACGATCTTCAGTCACCGCCGACCCAACGGGTCGATCAGGTGGCGGAAACCGACACATCGCAACAATCGGCCCCGCCCAGTAGTACGGGTCGTGGACAGGTCATTGATATCTACGCCTGACCGATTGCATACGAGTTTAAAAGGCCCGCGCCGGGATGGCAGCGGGCCTTTCTTTTTGTTCAGGTGAATCGATTGAACCCGGTTCAGCGGTACTTTAGCGCATGTCTGACGATTTTTTTCATCACCGTCGGCAGGGCAAATTCCGATAACCCATCAATTGTTGTCCAGCTGCCATCAAGCTTCGCGGCATCGCTTTCAGATATGTTGGCGGCAAGAACCGTCACATCGAGATGGAAATGGGTGAAAGTGTGCCCGACAGTGCCATCCAGTGCCGTCCAGCTGACCTTGATCGGGGCTTCGGACAGCATCACGTCGTCCGGGGCATCAATCGCACGCCAGTCACTACCGGGAACTTCGTAAAGTCCGCCCAGCAATCCTTTTTCGGGGCGTCGGCGGACAAGGATCTTCCCGTCATCGCGCCGTATCCAGAAGGCATATCCGACCCGGGTCGGTTTGGCAGGCTTTTTGCGTTTTCTCGGCAGTTCCGGGGCGATGCCCGATTTGCGGCCCTCGCAGGAGGCCTGCCACGGACAAATGCCGCATGCGGGATTACGCGGCGTGCAGATGGTTGCCCCCAAATCCATGAGTGCCTGTGCGTAGTCGCCCGGCCGGTCGGCCGGGGTCAGGGTTGCCGACTTTTCCTTGATTTCAGGTTTGACGTCGGGCAACGGGGTTTCAAGGGCAAAAAGACGGGAAATGACTCGCTCGATATTGCCATCGACCGGGCTTGAATGGCGGTTAAAGGCGATGGCTGCAACTGCGGCGGCGGTATAGGGACCGATGCCGGGCAGCTTCAGAAGGTCTTCCTCGGTATCAGGGAACCGGCCGCCATACTCATCGGCAATAACCTTGGCACATTTATGCAGGTTACGCGCACGTGCGTAATATCCCAGCCCCTGCCAGGAATGCAGAACTTCGTCGAGATCGGCATTGGCAAGATCGGTTATGGTCGGCCAGCGTTGCAGGAATGCTGCGAAATAGGGACCGACCGTAGTCACGGTGGTCTGTTGGAGCATGATTTCGCTCAGCCAGACGCGATAAGGGTCCTGTGCGTCGCCCGGTTCGGCGCGCCATGGAAGGGTGCGATGATGACCGTCGTACCAGTCCAGCATGGTCCGGCCGAGGTGATGGATTTCGTCGTTGGTGAAATGCACGGCGTTCCCGTGTTATGTTGCGGGGATGAAAACGGGTAATTACGTTTAGGTTCTTAGCAGACCCTACGAAAGAAGCGGGCGTGAGCAAGCAAAAAGATATGACCGATACGCCGACACATAGCACGCCCGATCAGCGTGCCGATATGGTCGCGGCAAAAAATGCGGTCAAAAAGAAACAGAAAATTACTCCGATGGGCAGCTCAGAACGCCGGATGGGCCTGCGTAATATCGCTGCCATGGTTGGCAATCTGACGCGCCCACTGGTGCGCAAACGAGGTTTCTTTCAGGCCGAAATTATTTTGCACTGGGCGGAAATTGTCGGTCGTGACCTTGAACAATTCACCATGCCGGTCAAATACAACCCGCCGCGGGGTGAAAATGCCGGGGGTGGGACGCTTGTGATCCGGGTGACCGGGCCGGTGGCGATTGAATTGCAGCACCGCATGCCGCAGATCATCGACCGGGTGAATACCTATTTTGGGTATCGTGCGGTGGAACGCATCAAGATGATGCAGGGTGATATTTCCCGCCCCGAACGCAAGGTCAAACGACCGGAAAACGTGCCCGAAGGCCCAATCCGCGAAACCAGCGAAGTCGATATCGCCAAAATCGAAGACCCGCATCTGCGCGAAGTGCTGACCCGACTTGGACGTCGCATTTCGGGGGATATCCATTCACGCGGGCAACCGGGACAGAAGAAATAGCCGGTGAAATTGTATTTTAAATCACGTGTAAGTCATTTGCCAATCAGGGGCCCAAAGCCTTATTCCGGTGCGGGCCGGATCGAATCATTTTCCCATAATGTGTGATCACGGAGTTGCCGTATTTCCAAACGATGTTGGCGACTCGTTGGCTCATTAGCGCTTTTGGGGGGCGTGTTGACTCCCGCGCTGCAACAGGCTTGTAATCACAAAATATTGTTTTAACGGAGGTTTCCTTGCTGAAGGCAGTTAAGTTTTTTGCGGTCGTATTCGCGTTTGCGATTGGTGTTGTCGGGGCGCAGCAGGCCAAGGCTGTGGAATATAAGGAACATGTGCTTGGTAATCCGGATGCGCCGGTGACGATCATTGAATATGCGTCGCTGACCTGCCCGCATTGCGCCGCGTTCCACAATGAAACCCTGCCGGAAATCAAGAAATCGCTGATCGATACCGGTAAGGCGAAACTGATCTTCCGCGATTATCCGCTGGATGGTGTTGCCGTGCGCGCCGCTGCTGTTGCACAGTGTGCCGGTGATGATCGTTATTTCGGTGTTCTGGGGATGCTGTTCAAATCGCAGATGACCTGGGCACGTGCATCTGACCCGATCGAAGGGATCAAACAGGTGGTCCGTTTTGCCGGTATGGATAGCGATGCGGTTGATGCCTGCATGTCGGACGAGGCCCTGATTGACGGGATCGTTGCATCGCGCATGCGCGGTGAACAGGAATTCAAGGTCAATTCAACGCCGAGCTTCGTTATCGATGGCGAAACCTTTGCCGGTTCGCGCGATCTGAAGTTCTTCGAAGATAAGGTCGAAGAACTGACCAACTGATAAATGTGATCTTGCTAGATGCCGCAAATGCGGCATCTGGCAATCAGGGGAAGGGACGGACCGGGGGCATGATTGGTCCAGTTTAAATCGCTACGGCTGACGGGGTTCAAATCCTTCGTCGATTCAACCGAATTATTGGTGGAAGACGGGCTGACAGGGGTTGTCGGCCCGAATGGTTGTGGCAAATCCAATCTTGTCGAAGCGCTGCGCTGGGTCATGGGGGAAACCTCGGCCAAGCAGATGCGCGGCTCGGACATGTCTGACGTTATTTTTGGCGGAACATCGTCCCGTCCTGCACGAAATGTTGCCGAGGTTACTGTCGTTCTGGATAATGCGGAACGTAAAGCCCCGGCAATGTTCAACGATCACGAGACACTTGAAGTCGTTCGACGCATCGAACGCAGTGGTGGCTCGAATTACAAGGTGAATGGCAAGGATGTCCGCGCGCGTGACGTCCAACTGCTGTTTGCTGATGCGGCAACCGGGGCGCGGTCAAACGCCATGGTGTCGCAGGGCAAGATCGGGGCCCTGATCGGGGCGAAGCCAAGCCAGCGCAGGCTTGTTCTGGAAGAAGCCGCCGGGATCACCGGCCTGCATTCACGCCGCCATGAGGCCGAGCTTCGGCTTAAAAATGCCGAACAGAATATGGAACGTCTTGAAGACGTTCTGGTGACACTTGATAGCCAGATCGCATCCCTGCAAAAGCAGGCCCGACAGGCCGAACGGTATCGCAAACTTTCCGAAAGTATTCGCCAGACCGAAGCATTGCTGTTCCTCATCCGCTGGACAGATGCCGACAAACGGCAGGCAGATGCCCGTGAATTGCTTGTGCTCGGTGAAAGTGCCGTGCGTGACCTGACCGGTCAGGTGACCGAGGCCACCACCATTCAGGCCCATATTGCTGCAAGCCTTCCCGAACTTCGCAAAAAGGAAAGCGATGCGGCAGCGGCCCTGCAGCGTATGCTGATCGAGCGCGAAGGGCTGGACAAGGACAAGGCCCAGATCGAAACACAGATGTCGCAGCTTCGCGCGCGCATCCAGCAGATTGATGCCGATCTTGCACGTGAAGCCGAACTGGCAAGCGACGCCGAAGGTGCCCTGAACAAGCTTAAAAATGAACGCGAAGAACTGCGCGAAGCGCAGGGCGGCGAGGATGACGAGCTTGACGAGGCAAAGGAACGCGCCGTCGAGCAGGCCGCAAGGGTCGAGACGTTGGAAGGGCAGGTTGACGAACTGACCAGCCGGGCCGCGGCCGAGGAAGCCCGACTTAAAAGCGTTCAGCAGCGGCTAAGCGAACTTTCCGCCCGCCGGTCGCGTCTGACCGAACGCTATGACGAGGCGGTTGCACGCCTTGATGATATCCGGATTGAAGCCGATTTTACCGATGCCCTTGAAGAAGCCGGTCTGGCGCTTGAGGAATGCGAGGAACTTTGCGAGCAGCGCAAGCTTGCCATCGAAGAAGCCGAGATGCGCCTTGCCGAATTGCGGGATCGTGAAGATAGCCTGAAAACAGCCGAAACCGCATCGCGCGATGCGCTTCGTGATGTTGAAAGCCGCAAGGCACGGCTTGTGGCCGAAATCGAAGCGCTTGAAAGTCTGGTCAAGGGAAATGCTGATCAGCAATTCCCGGCGGTGATCGAAAAGCTTTCGGTGACCAGCGGTCTTGAAATGGCGATGGCCGCGGCACTTGGAGAAGACCTTGACGCGCCCGATGCCGAAGATGCGCCGATGCACTGGTCGGTGGTTGACCCCGGTGCGGATGACCCGGCCCTGCCCGAGGGGGTTCAGGCGCTGGCGAAATTTGTTGAAGGTCCGGCATTGCTGAACCGCCGTCTTTGGCAGATCGGGGTTGTCGATGACGAGGCAACCGGGAACTGGCTGGCCAAAACGCTGAAAACCGGGCAACGGCTGGTGTCGCGCGACGGTGCGCTTTGGCGGTGGGATGGTTATCGTATTAAGGTTGGTGCGGAACTTCCAGCGGCAGCACGGTTGCGGCAGCGTAATAGACTTGAAGAATTGCGTCATGAGCTTGAGGAGGTCGACGAAGCGGTCGAACTTGCGGTCGAAAAGGCCGATACGGCACGTGAAAATGTCGAACGTCTTGAAGAAGATATCGAAGCCGCGCGCAATGGCGAACAGGAAGCCCACCGCGCCCTTCGCGAGGCGGAGGGATCTTTGGCCCGCGCGCGTGAGGAAATTGCCAATATCAAACGTGACGCCAGCGCCATTGAAGGTCGTCTGCAACATGCTGAAGAAGCCGAAAAGCGCGCCAAGCAGGATCTGGACGAACTGATCGCCGAGCAGGAAGAGCTTGCCGCAACGCCCGAGGAATCGAGCGAAGGCCTGATGGAAATCAAGGCAGAGTTGATTGAAAAGCGTGCCGAGCTTTCGGATGCGCGTGCCGATCAGATGGAAGCGCGAAGCCAGCTTGAACGGATGCAGCGTGACGCATCAGGCCGTCGCAAGCGCCTTGAATTTGTCGAAAGCGAAATCGCATCCTGGAATGATCGCGCATCGGGGGCGGGTGAACGTGTGGCCCAGCTTCGCGAGCGTCAGGAAGAAGCGCGGATGGAGATCGAGGAGCTTGAGCTTAAGCCCGACGAGATCGAGGAACGCCGTGCGATCCTTTCGGACCGGATCGAAATAGCCGACCAGGCGCGCAAGGATGCGGCTGATGAATTGGCACGTGCCGAAAATGCGCAGCGCGAAGCAGATCACAACCTGAAAGAAGCGGAACAGAAACTTGCCGAGGCCCGCGAAGGCCGGGTTAGGTGTGAAGCACTTCTGGAACAGGCAGAACAGCACCGCCGAGATTTGATTGAACGCATTCGCGAACGGGTTAATGCCACCCCCGATCAGCTTGTTGAACTGGCCGAAATCGACCAGACCAAGGAATTGCCTTCCGAAGACGATATCGAAGCCCGTTTGCAACGTCAGTCGCGCGAACGCGAAAACCTTGGTGCGGTCAACCTGCGCGCCGAGGTCGAACTGGCCGAGATGGAAGAACAGAAAGACACGCTGGTTTCCGAACGCGATGACCTGATTGCAGCGATTGATAAATTGCGCAACGGCATCAACCAGCTGAACCGGGAAGCGCGAAACCGTCTGAAGGCCGCATTTGACGAAGTCGACAAGCATTTCCAACAGCTGTTTGTTAGGCTGTTTGGCGGTGGTGGCGCGCATCTGATGCTGACCGACGCGGATGACCCGCTTGAAGCCGGTCTTGAGATCATGGCATCTCCGCCGGGCAAGAAATTGCAGCACCTTTCATTGCTCTCGGGGGGCGAGCAGGCATTGACCGCTGTTGCGCTTTTGTTTGCGGTGTTCCTGACCAACCCGGCCCCGATCTGCGTGCTTGACGAAGTTGATGCACCGCTTGACGACGCCAACGTGGACCGGTTCTGCAAGCTGCTTGAAGCGATTGGTCGCCACGCCAATACGCGCTTCCTTGTGATTACCCACCATCGCATGACCATGGCCCGAATGAATCGCCTGTTTGGTGTGACCATGGCGGAACGCGGCGTTTCCTCGCTGGTGTCGGTGGATCTGCGTCAGGCAGAGGTTTATTCCCAGAAAGAGCAAAAAGAGCTCGATTTCACCAACTGATCATTTTTCCCGTATTGGGGTTTCGTTAGGATCTGTCTTTAGGTTAAGAGGGAGTCTTGACGAGACACTCCAACCGGGAAAAGTGTGCAGAATGTCCAAAGAAGTCCGCGCGTTATACGAACAGTTTCCTTATCCGATGCGCGACCCGCAGGAGGAAAAGGACCGGTTGCTGATGCCGCCGATGGATACTCTTTCCCGGGTCAATCATTATGGTTTTGGTGGCCGCAAAAAGATTGATGCCGGTTTTCACGCACTTGTTGCCGGCGGGGGAACCGGAGACAGTCTTGTCTGGCTGGCGGAACAACTGCGCGATTGCGGCGGGCAGGTCACCTATCTTGAACCATCAAGTGCCAGTACGAGGGTGGCGCGTGCGCGCGTCGAGGCACGCGGTTTAACCAATGTCACCTATGTAAATGCGACGATTGGCGAGTTCGCCGCGACTGCACCGAAAAAGTTCGATTACATCAATTGTGCAGGTGTGCTGCACCACCTTGAAATGCCGGAAGAGGGGCTTGGTGATCTGGTTGCAGTCCTTGCCGATGACGGGTGCATCGGTGCGATGCTGTACGGTGAACATGGCCGCTTTGCCGTGACCGAGTGGCGCAGGATGGTTGCGCCGCTTCTGCCGGGCAAGACACTTGACGAACAGCTCGCCATGACGCGGAGCCTGCTTTCGACCCTACCCGAAGGCAACATGCTGCTTAAAATGGGTGGTGGTCCGGGCTTTATCAAAGGATTGCTTGAAAATGATCCCGAGATTGTCGATCTGCTGCTGCATCCGGTTGAATGTGCCTATGACGTGCACGGTGTTTATGACTTTGCGGCGTCAGCCGGGCTTGAAGTTGCAGCCTTTACCGGCTTTTTCGGCTTTGGCGGCACCGGCAAGGCGCATTACAGCATTGATAACCAAATTGCCGATCCGAAAATCCTGCGCGATCTGATGTCTTTGCCGCTTCGTGATCAGCAGGCATTTTGTGAACGTTACAGTGGTGCAATGCCGTTGCACGCGTTTTATCTTACGCGTCCTGACTCCAAACGTGCAGTGTCCGCAACCGCAATGCCGGACCGCGATTTATGTCCGTGGTTCTTTGCTGCCCCTTCTGAAAGCTTCTTTGACGATCTGCTCAGCAATGCGGGCAAACCGATTGTCCTTGCAGATGGTACCGGCAATGCGGTCGACCTCACAGCTGGGCCAGATCTGGCACGGCTTTTGGCGCTGTTTGATGGCAAGACGTCCTTTGAGGATATATCGGCCCGGTTGCGCGACGAAATCCTGCATAAACAGCCAATCGACATGAACCAGATAGCAGACAATACATTGGCAGCGGTCTGGGGGCTATTTCATAAGTTTGACTGGATGCTGGCATCGTCATCCGAAAGCGGCTGGCAGCAGCAGGACGGACAGCGATGCCTATCGGTCGATTTGCCGAAGTAATCGCGGATCGGTGTTTCTGTTGGTAACGATGCGAGCGGATTTGCGATGAATCGGCCAGGTAGGTGGTGCCCCTTTGTGACCGGTGTCGGGACATCATTGCGATATTGGGCCCAAACCGCGCGGTAAAAGGTTGAAATCGATAAAAAGCGATTGAATTCACACTCGTTACACAGAAGGCCAATTCTGCGGTTCAAAGGGGCAGGAACCAAGGGAAACCGCCGGTTGCGCGACGGCTTTTGGGTAAATCTCCGGTAAATGCGGGTGCGACTATCGCCTAACGTCAAATGTGAATGATCGCACATTTCGACAATAAAATTGTTACAAAACAAATGGTTAAATGCAATTGCATCCCCCCGGCAGGGCCGGGTTTTACGGCTTGACAGCCTATGGGGCGCTAAGTATGTTGCCCGCGCATTTCCTTGCGACGTTTGCAAGGCTGCCACAGCGGGGTTCACGACAATGAGCGATGATAAAGATCGCGCTTCATTAGCAGAGCTTGAAAGCAAGTTGGCGGCTGTAGCAAGCAAGCGTGAAGAAACGCACGGCCCGAACCGGGCGACCGGCAAACCATCCCAAGGGATGGCATTAGGAATGAGAATTTCGGCGGAAATGATAGCTGCGGTTCTTGTTGGACTATTGATTGGCTGGGCGCTGGATCGGGTGCTTGATACGACGCCCTGGTTGCTTGTTCTGTTTGTATTTCTCGGAGCAGGTGCCGGTGGTCTTAACGCTTATCGGGTGGCCAAAGGATTCGACAGTGCAGTCGGACTTGGGCGCGCGATGGGGGAGCGCAAGCAGGGGGACAAGGATTAGCCTTGGCCCTCAAAAGATTGAGCGAGGATTACGGTGGCTGGACCGCTAGAGCAGTTTGAAATCAAGCCCTTGGCCGAGCTTTCGGTTGCTGGCGTTGATGTTTCCTTCACCAACTCCGCACTTTGGATGGTGATCGCAGCCGTTCTCGTAACGGGCTTCATGACGCTCAGCATGCGTCGCGGGGCATTGGTACCTGGCCGTTGGCAGGGTGCCGCCGAGGTGATGTATGAATTCGTCGCCAATATGTTGAAAGATAACGTTGGAACTGCGGGTCGCAAGTACTTCCCGTTCGTTTTTACCCTGTTTATGTTTGTTCTGTTCGGGAACCTGCTTGGCATGATCCCGCACAGCTTTACGTTTACAAGCCATATCGCTGTTACCTTTGCGATGGCTCTGGTGATCTTTATCGGTGTGACCATTATTGGCTTCGTTCGCCACGGTACGCATTATTTCCGGATGTTCTTCCCGGAAGGTGCGCCGATCGCAACGGCCTTCATTCTGATCCCGATTGAAGTCATCTCCTATTTCTCTCGTCCGTTCAGCTTGGCGATCCGACTGTTTGCGAACATGACCGTCGGACACATCATGCTGAAAGTGATTGGCGGGTTCGTCGGCCTGATCGGCATCTTCGGCGTCCTTCCGTTCGCTCTTCTGACGGGGATTACGGTTCTGGAGTTCGGCATTGCTGCGCTTCAGGCTTATGTCTACACCATTCTCACCTGCATCTATCTCCATGATGCAATCCACATGCACTAATGCTAGTGGACCGGTGTGATCTCTTCTGATTGCCTTTAAGAAATTCGAAAGGGTGAAGTTATGGAACTCGATGCTGCTAAGATGATCGGTGCTGGCCTGGCTGCTATTGGCATGATTGGTGCCGGTATCGGGGTTGGTAACATCTGGTCGAGCCTGATTGCGACTGTTGGCCGTAACCCGGCTGCAAAAGGCGACGTTGAACTGTATGGCTGGATCGGCTTTGCCGTTACCGAAGCTATTGCACTGTTCGCACTCGTCGTTGCGCTGATCGTTCTGTTCGGCTAATCGGCGCCTTTTGCGCGAATACTCGGCCCGGCGAGGATACCCCTCGCCGGTGTCGTTGAATTCGGGAGTAGGCTATGCCGCAGTTTGATATTGCGACGTTCTCGGAACAGATTTTCTGGCTGTTCGTTATTTTTGGCATCCTGTATTTCCTGATGTCGAAGATCGCGCTGCCGAAGGTTGGGGAAGTTCTGGAACGCCGTCACAAAACCATTGAAGACAACCTTGGCAAGGCCCGGGCGTTGAAAGACGAAACCGATGCCGCCATCGCGAAGTACGAAGCTGCCTTGGCAGAAGCTCGTGATGCCGCACAGGCAGATATTCGTGAAGCAACGGAAAAAGCAGCTGCGGAGCATGCTGCGAAAACCGAAGCGCTGGTCAAGAAATTGTCGAAAAAGACCGCTGATGCCGAAAAAGCCATTGCCGGTGCAAAAGACGACGCGATGAAAGGTGTGGCAGAAGCCGCATCCGAAATCGCCCGTGAAGCAACCGACAAGCTTATCGGTGTCAAGGTTCAGGCCAAAACTGCCGACAAGGCTGTTTCGGCGATCGTAGGAGAGTAAGAAGATGGCAACCCCGCACGAGGTTACGTTCCTTACCGATCCCTATACCTGGACCACGCTTTCCTTCTTGCTGGTTGCCGGTTTCGGCGGCTTCAAGGCTGTTAAGGGTATTTCCGGCGCACTCGACAAGCGTGCGCAGAAAATTTCCGAGGAGCTTGATGAAGCACAGCGCCTGCGTGAAGAAGCTCAGGAGCTTCTGGCCAAATACCAGGCCAAACAGCGCGAAGCATTGAAGGAAGCGGATGAAATCCGTGCCCATGCCAAGGCGGAAGCCGACCGCATGCTGGAGAACGCCCAGGCCGAACTGAAAGCGTCGCTCAAGCGTCGTGAACAGCAGGCCATGGACCGTATTGCCAATCTCGAAACCCAGGCCATTGCCGAAGTTCGTGCCCGTGTGGCCGAAATCGCGGCACAGGCAACGCTTGCATTGGTTTCCGAAAAGGTTACCGCTGCAAAGGCAGACGAGCTTGTCGATAATGCGATCGCGGAAATCAAAGGTCGGCTGAACTAAGAATCTCCGGTTTTCCGGAACGCAAAACCCCCGCAGAACTTCTGCGGGGGTTTTTGTTTGGCGATCTGTTCGTCACGCCAGTGCTCAAACCCGGCAAGGGATACCTAAATGGCGAACTGTTTATCCCGGCCATGTGGCTGATCAAGATCAAGAACTGGTCCCTTGGGCACGATACCCGTTGGGTTGATCATCAGGTGGCTTTCGTAATAGTGCCCCTTGATGTGATCAAAGAATACGGTCTGTTGGATGCCGGGGACCTGATAAAGCTCGCGCGTATAGGCCCAAAGATTCGGGTAATCCTTCAGCATTTTCAGATTGCATTTGAAATGCCCGTGATAGACCGGATCGAAACGGATCAGGGTGGTGAATAGCCGCCAGTCGGCCTCGGTCAATCGATCACCAGCCAGATAGCGATTGGATGTCAGACGGTCTTCGAGCCAATCCAGCGTGCCAAAAAGCGTCGTTACCGCATCTTCATAGGCATCCTGTGCGGTAGCAAAGCCGGATTTGTAAACACCGTTATTCACATCGTTATAAACGCGGTCATTGATCGCATCGATTTCGGTGCGCAAATCTTCGGGATAATAATCACCTGGTTTGGCACCCAGATCATCAAAGGCGGTGTTGAGCATCCGGATGATGTCAGCAGACTCATTGCTGACAATCCGGTTGGTTTTCTTGTCCCACAGTACCGGCACCGTAACGCGCCCGGTGTACTCGGGTTTTGCTGCTGTATAAATCTGATGCATGAAACGGTGATTACCAAGATGATCGGGCAATCCTTCATCGGGGGAAAATTCCCAACCGTTTTCAAGCATGCGCCAATGTACAACCGACACCGAAATCAAATCTTCCAGTCCTTTGAGGGCGCGAAAGATCAGTGTGCGATGCGCCCACGGGCAGGCATACGAAACATATAGATGATAGCGACCGGCTTCGGCTGGAAATTCTGCGCCACTGTCTTTCGACAGCCAGTTTCGGAATGCGGAATCCTGACGCTTGAACTTGCCGCCGGTCGATTTCGTGTCGTACCAATGGTCTTTCCATTCTCCATCGACCAAAAGGCCCATAATCGTATCCTCCGGCTTTTTGTTGGTCCCGTGATATGCCGATTACGTGCGGCCGGGGTGGTTGTTCCCATCATCGTCATTTCCCCGTTGAACGCAATCAGGGGATATGACATTAATTTGTTTCCAAATAGGCAACAATTGCGCGGCAGTGATATAGCAGTGACGCAGCATGGCGGGGAGCAGGGTGATGCTGATCGGCAATCTGGACGGAATGACGGTTTTTGCCCGTGTTGTGGAGGAGCAAAGCTTCTCCGGCGCCGCGCGCAAGCTTGCCATGTCCAAATCTGCAGTCAGCAAGCATGTCACCAAGCTTGAAGACAGTCTTGGCATCCGACTGCTTAATCGCACGACACGCCGGTTGAGTCTGACCGACGCAGGAGCAACTTTTTATCAGCATTGCGCGCGGGTGGTTGAGGAAATCGAAACAGCCGAACATGCCCTGACCGATTTGCGCGGTACACCGCGCGGCACACTTCGGATTTCAGCACCTCTGACATTCGGGCAGCGTTACATGCCCGATCTGGTGTCGGAATTTATGGGGCTGCATCCGGGATTGCATGTCGACATTCATCTGGCCGATCATATGGTTGATCTTGTTGCCGAAGGGTTCGATATGGCAATCCGCATCACGCGGTTGAAAGATTCCAGCCTGATTGCCCGCAAGCTTGCCGATTTTAACGGTTATGTTGTGGCATCGCCGGGCTATATCGCCGAACATGGGGAACCCCGACACCCGACCGAACTGGCGAACCACAGGACGCTTGCCTATACCAATCTGGCGAACCCGAATGTATGGGAGTTTGAAGGTCCGGAAGGCCAGATCAATGTCCGCGTCAATCCGGTCATGTCGTGCAACAATGGCGATTTCACTTCGTTCGCGGCCATCCGGGGGCTTGGTATTGCACGTGAACCGGAATTTATCGTTGCCGAGGCACTTCAAAAAGGATCACTGGTCTCAATCCTGAATGAATATAATTCACTGGCCAGCGGCGGGATTTACGCAGTGTATCCGGAACGGCGTCATCTGCCGACCAAGGTACGTATCTTTATCGATTTTCTGGTTGAAAAGTTTCGTGGCGGATTGTGCAATTTCCACAAAACAATGTTTCCGTCCGATTAGGACTACTTGCTTTCGATCCGCCAGCCAATCAGGCATATAAGCCCGAGCAGAACAGCAACGACCGGCAGCGGCAAAAGATTGGTAATGCCGCCGATCACGGTACGATAGCTTTCCGTTTCCATCAGACCAGCCCAGTTGGTACCGTTCCAGATACGGTCATCCTCTACCCGGCGGAAATCGGGAAGTCCTTTTTCGATACGGTCGATATATCCGCCATTGGCTAGAACCAGATCCCGTAGAAGATCGGGCGTGGAATTGGTGTTGCGGCGCTCACTGGTCAAAACATCACGGTCAACATGCAGGGCTGATTGGGTGCCACCTTCGCGATCAAGTGTCTGAACGCGGATCAGGCCCCGTTCCGCAATCGGTAAAGTAGCCTGCCAGGTCTGGTCGGATTGCCGTTCAAAGGTGGTGCGGACAACCTCACCGGTTTCCGGATTGGCGCCGGTTGCGGTTGTTGGTTCCGCCCCGATCTTTCGCCAGGTCAGGTTCAGGCTTTTGCCATCGGCACTGCGTTCCGTGGTGATGGTGTTTTCATCAAGCGCCGGTTCCTTCATCAGCCAGTGCGACAATCGGCGCAGCATTTCAGCAATCGGTCCACCACCATCATGGCCGCGCTGCCACAGCCACATCTGATCCGAGCTCAGCATCGCCGCCCGACCTTCTTCGATCCGGCGCAAGGACAGCAATGGCAATTGATCCGCGCCGGTCAGAAGGGTCATGACATTGTTGTCGGCTTCCCGGGTTTCAATCTGACGGTACCAGTGCCCCCATTTGGGCGGTGTATTGACCGATCCTGCAATCGGGGCCGTAACCGGGTGAATGCGCCCGGCGGTGTTTACCTGCGGGACAAAGGGTTGTTCAATGACGCGGCCGGTGACACGAACCGGCATTAAATCACCCAGGACCGTGTTCGAAAGTCCGTCAGGACCCAAATATTCCGGCCCGGCGACGACAAGTGCGGCACCGCCCCATTTTACATAATCCACGACCTTTTCAAGATAATGCGGCGGAAGGACGCCACGCATCTGATAGCGATCAAAAATGATCAGATCGAACTGGCGAAGACGAACCTCAAACAGATCCCGGATCGGAAACGGGATGAGGGCCAATTCGTTGATCGGTGTATCGTCGCCTTTTTCCGGCGGGCGCAGGATGGTGAAATGCACCAGATCAACACCCGGGTCGGCACGCAGAAGGTTACGCCAGGCCCGTTCGCCGGGGTGTGGTTCCCCCGAAAGCAGCAGAACGCGCAGCCGGTCGCGTACACCGGTCGTTTCAAGGATCAGCCGGTTGTTTGTCTGATCTGTTTCGTTCGGACTTTCTTCCATTCGCAGTTCGGCGATGACAGGTCCGGCATGCGGAACGGGAATGGTTACGCGATGCGGTTCATTTGCGGGTAGTGTGAGATTACGTTCGCTTCCGTCTTCATGTAACATTCGAACCGATACGGGGCTTCCGGTGGCAAGGCTGTGATCAATGGCTTCGACCATAAAATCCGCATTTTTGCCAACGATGCCGTAATCGGCTGTCTGGCGGATTTGCAAACGCCGGTCGCGTTCGTCTTCGCGTCCGGTGATGAGGGCATGAAGCGGTGCGCCCAAATCCAGATTCGCCGGAATGTCGTGAATCTGGCCGTCGGTGATCATCACGACACCGCCCAGTCTTTCGCGCGGGATACCGCCAAGAAGTCGGTCAAGGGCGGAAAATATACGGGTGTCCGTTTCGCCCGGAACGTCCTCAATACGTAGCTCGATACTGGGATCGTCGGCAAAACGGTTACGTATCTGCGAAATAGCGGCATCGGTTTGGTCCATACGACCGCCGATATTCTGGCTGCTAGAACGGTCAACCAGCACCAGGACGATGTCGCTCAGTTTTTCGCGGTTCTGATCGGTAAATTGCGGGGCAATCAGGGCAAGCAACATGATCGCCATTACGATTGCCCGCCAGATCGTGCCACGCAGACGAAACACGGCAAACAGCAGGATTGCTGCGACGCAGATTACCGCAAGGATCTGAAGTAGTCCGATATCAAGTAACGGTGCGATCTGAAAGTCCTGCCAGTTTCGGTTCATCGGCCAAGCCTTTCAAGGATCGCAGGCAAATGAACCTGATCCCCCTTGTAGCTGCCAGTCAGCGCGTACATCACCAGATTGACACCGAAGCGCCATGCCATTTCGCGCTGCCGCGGGGAAATATCATCCGTGCGGTTCTCAGGTGTGCGGCCTTCTTCCAGCATCCAGGCGGATGCCCAGTCATTACCGCCAAATAAAACAGATGCAACACCATCCAGCCGTTGATCCGGACGGGCATCAAGCCAAAGCGGTGTCGCGAAACGCCCATAGGCATGATCAAGCAGATAGAAGCTGCGAAAAAGGATGTGATCGCCGGGTGCCTTGTCCAGTATCGGAATTTCAAGCCCGGCAAGCAGGCGACGCAGTCGGGCTGGCTCAACTTCCTGATCACGACTGTCGATCAGTATCATTCCTCCGCTGTCGAGATACCGGTTGATACGCGTCTGGGCAAATTCCGAAAACGGCTGTTGCCCGTCAACCAGCGGCCAGTAGATCAGCGGATAAAAACTAAGATCATCTGCTTCAGGGTCAATCGCATCTGCCGGTGCCAGATCGGCGGCACTGCGCCGGCGCAGAATTTCGGTCAGGCCTGCAAGTCCCGATTGGCTGAGGCGATCAATCGGGGCAACGTCGGTCTTGAGATAGGCCAGACGCGGCTGTAATGCGGCGGCCTGCGTTTCGACAGCTTGGGCGCTGTTACTGGTGCCAACAGTCATTGCTGTTGCCGCAGTGCCAATAAATGCAATCATAAGCACAGAGGTAAGAGCATCACTGCGCCGGGAGCGTCTTAAACTGACATGGTGAACCAGTATCAATGCAACCCCGTCAAAGATCAGAAGCAGCATCGCTACCATCAGGCACATCGCAGCGAGATCAATCTGGTCCTGATTGGTGATCTGCCTCATTGTTACGTCAGAGGGCCAGCGAATCTGATGATCCAGATTTTGAAGGGATGAACCAAGGTTAAAGGCAACAGCCTGGCCGTTTTCCCCATATATGCCAGGTGGGTGCCGTGGGCCGGGAACCGGTAGCGGCATCCGCAATGGCAGGATCGTCGCATCGGGTTGATGGGCGCGCCCGAAGCCGTCAAGGACAGACTGGGGGGGCAGGCTTGTTTGCAGTTCCGTGTCCGAGCGATCACTTGGGCTGGCAAGAGGCAAAAGGCGCTGCCAGATTTCGACGAATAAACCCGACATCGGCAGGTTCGACCAGTCGGCCCACGGGGTTACATGGAACAGAACAATTCGCCCAGCATTGCGTGGTGCGCTGGTAACAAGTGGGGTACCATCGGTCAGACGCGCCCAGGTCTTGGCAACAATATCCGGATCAGGTTCGGCAAGAAGTTGTCGGTTTACAGTAATTTCCTCGGGAATGGAGATCCCGGAAAACGGGCTGGTTTCAGGAAATGCCAGAAGACGTTTCGGTTTCTCCCATGACATCGATCCACCGAAATCACGATTACCCAAGCGAAGGGTTACAGGCAGGAATTCCGGTTCGACTTCGGTTGTGCTGTCACCAGCAAACCTCACCAACATGCCACCATCCCTGAGCCAACGTTCAAGGGCGTTATACTGGCTCCCGAGGCCCGAAATCGGACCGGCCACAACCAGAATATCCATCCCGCCTTCAAGCAGTTTTCCAAGCGGTGCATAGGTCACATCCGCATAGGGCGAAATTGCGCGATCAAGGAAGAAATATCGATCTGACAGGAGGACCGGACTGTCGCCGGAGCTTACAATCACACCAACCTTGCGCTGCTGCCAGCGGGCACCGGTCTGAAAGACGGTGGCCGCGGATTCAATGCCTTCAATTCCGACCGACTGGATCGAATTGGTGATATCACTGGGCAGGGGGATTTCGGCTTCGGTCCGATTTGTGGCCGGGGCAATTTTTACCTTGTGCCGCAATAGAACCCGGCCACGTTCATTTCGGGCCAGAAGAACAATTTCGCGCGGAGCATCAATATTTTGATGGGTCAGCGTTATGCCAAGTCCGGTCCGGTTACGGATCAGCGACTGCACAGCAATCCCGTTATCCCGATCAGGTCCAAGTACGGTAATCGGGGCGATTGTTGCCAGATCATTGGCAAGATCGGCTTTGCCGGATTGTTCCATATTGTCGGTCAGCCACAAAATGCTGCCTATGGAATTGGCCATATACTGATGATCGGCAATCTGATTGGACAAAGCCGCATAATCCGGTGCCCAGGGTCGAGGATGCAGACGATCAATGAAGTGTTCGGCCTCATGCGGGGATACCGGGCCGATGATGTCGGGGAGGCGGGTTGTGGTTGCGCCCGAAGCTTCCGGCGCGGTTTGCGCGATATAGATGCTACGCAAGTCAAGTCGCGCCTGATTTATAATCTGACGCAGACCCGTCCGATATTCCGTCCAGTTTGCTGCGGATGACCAGCTATTGTCGGCGATGACAAGAAGGGCACCTTCGTTTTGCGAAAACTCTGTCCGGTTCAGAACCGGTCGGGAGGCCGCCAAAATCAGCATGGTGAGGATCAGGCAACGCAATATCGTCTGCCAGATAGGTGCGCGTTGCATGTCGCGCCGGTTGGCACGCAGCCCCCGCAATAGCCGGGCCGCCGGAAACACGATTTGTTTCGGAGCCCTGGGTGCTGAGCGGATAATAAGCCAGACAATCGGCAAAACCAGCAAACCGGCAAGCATTGCAGGATATAAAAACGTTATCGCCGCAAGGTTCATCGCGGCCTCGTCGTGCTATTGCGGTTCATCGCCGGACGCCCGCGCCCGTTCGATCCACTTTGGCTCTGGCGTTCGCTCAGATGCTGATAAAGTGCAAGCAGGGTAGGGCTTGCACTTTCCGATGTCACATGCCGATCGCAAAGCCAGTCATTTTCGCGTGCAGCATCTCGAATGTCGGCACGCCATGTTTTGGCACGTTGCCGGAAACCTTCCCGAAGGTCTTCGAACCGTTCGCTTCGGTATATCATCTGATCGTCGGTATCCATGAAATTGACCCGTCCGGTAAAGGGGGGCTCGATCTCAGCGGGATCAAGGACATGTACCAGCGCGCCGTCATTCTGATACTGGCCGAGGGTTTTGATCGCGCGAACCGGTGACTGGTTACTGTCCACGAACTCCAGAAAATCACCAAGTACCAGAACCGAATGTTTGCGACCGGCATGCATCGCACCGGCATGATCGGTGATGTTGCCCGGACTTGCCAGCATGGCATGAGCCAGTTTTTCAAGATGTTCGGCAGATGTGATGCGGGTTCGTTCGGCATCGAACGTTCCGACCGTTTCCCCGTTGCGCAGCAGCAAATCAGCGAGTGCGATGGAAATGATCAGGGTACGTTCGGCCTTGAACGGGATGTCCCGTGCCGATGACCAGTACATGGACGGGGATAGAACCGGCCAGATCCAGTAATTGTGGCTTGCCTGCCACTCGGTCTGGCGGATGAAGGTATGATCACTGCGCGCGGAACGGCGCCAGTCGATCTGGTTGGTGGGGTCACCGGTGATATAGGGGCGGAATTGCCAGAAATCGCTGCCGGGACCAACCTTGCGGTTGCCATGAAGGCCACTTCGCAGGCTGATCGCCATGCGTCGGCTTTCATCGATCAGTTGCGGCAATCGGGCCGCCAGTGCCCGCGCGGCTGCAACATGATCGTGGACCGCGGCCAATGCCAATTCCTATTTCTCCTGCAGATAATCCAGCGCGTTGGTAATCAGGCCCCGTGCGGTAAAGCCCTCGGCCCGGGCCCCGTAAGTCAATCCGAAGCGATGGCGCAGAACCGGAACGGCAAGGGCTTCTATATCCTCGATTGAGGGTGCGAAACGCCCAAACAGCATTGCTCGCGCACGACAGGCAAGTGACAGCGCCTGTGCCGCGCGTGTGCCGGGACCCCAGGCAACATTATCGCGTATATCGGCCATATGCGTGCTTTCGGGGCGACATTCGCGGCAAAGGGCGATGATGGTATCAAGCACCCGGTCAGGCATCGGCAGGCGACGGACAAAATCCTGCGCCTCGGCCAGATCGTCCGCCTGAAGAACCTGCCTTGGGCGCACCGGATAGCGTCCGGTGGTTTCGGTCACGATGCGGCGTTCTTCATCCTGATCGGGATAGCCTAGCCGGACTTCCAGAAGAAAGCGGTCAAGCTGTGCTTCGGGCAGGGGATAGGTGCCTTCCTGTTCCAGCGGGTTCTGGGTGGCCAGAACGTGGAACGGTTCAGGAAGCTTGTGGCTGTAACCGGCGACGGATACCTCGCGTTCCTGCATGGCCTGCAACAGGGCGGACTGGGTGCGCGGGCTGGCGCGGTTGATCTCGTCGGCCAGTAGCAACTGGCAGAATACCGGCCCCTTGATGAACCGAAATGCGCGTTTGCCATCCGCGCCTTCTTCCAGAACTTCGGAGCCAAGGATATCTGCTGGCATCAGGTCGGGGGTGAACTGAACGCGTTTATCGAGAAGGCCAAGGACCTTGCCCAATGTGTGTGCAAGTAATGACTTTCCAAGGCCGGGTGCACCGACCATCAGGACGTGACCACCAGATAAAATGCCGATAAGTGTTTGCTCTACGGCCTCATTCTGCCCAAATATAACAGATGAAACCATCTTGCGGGCTTCGTCCAAACGGCCAACACAGGCGTCAAGTCGCGCTGCGTCGCGTTCAAGGCTGCTGTCTTGTGAGAGTCCCATTTCTTCGGGAAAACGTGGCGCGTTTGTCATGACAGGAAACTTTGCTTCCTCTGTTGTGCCGGTAATGGATGCCGGTTACCCAAGAAGGATGGTATCAGCGTAGAACAGGTGCGCAATCTTTTGGTTCCGGACTCAAGTGTATAGCATGAGCAAAAACGAAAAAACCGTCGATCTCGCTGAAAAGCTTTGGACCCGTCTGCGTGCCGGAAAACCGGCAGGCGGACGCCATCCGCAGATTTGTGGCGACATACCCATGTCTATAAGTCGGGATGGAACATGGTTCTATCAAGGTGGTCCGATTGGCAGGATCGAACTTGTCAAACTTTTCTCATCCGTATTGCAACGTGACGAAGAGGGTGGTCATTGGCTTGTGACTCCCGCGGAAATGGCGCGGATCGAGGTCGAAGACGTTGCGTTTATCGCAGTCGAGATGGAAAAAAGCGGCAAGGGCGAGGCATCGGTCATTCGGTTCAGAACCAATATCGATCAGTGGGTTGAGCTTGATGAAAGCCACGGTTTGCGGGTGGAGCACGATCCCGAAACTGGTGAACCATCGCCTTATGTGCAGCTTGATCGCGGGCTTGAAGCACGGCTGAACCGGGCGGTATTCTATCAGCTTGTGGACATGGCCGATGAGATTATGGAACCGGAGACCGGCAAAGTGCGTATCGGTGTTTACAGTCATAATAAGTTCTTCGAGATCGGGACCTTGGAGGAGGCCGACCAATGACACCGGCCCAGATCATTGCGGCACTGAACGCACCGCGCGGCGATATCCTGCAGCGACGCGGAGATCATGCGGTCGATTATCCCGGTTCGAAATCACGGGCACGTGCTTTCGCCGAAGGAGAACTGATCGCCCGCCCGGCTGCGGTTCTGGTGCCACTGGTGCAGCGCGACGAAGGTTTGCATGTCATTCTGACACGCCGCACCGACCATCTTAGCGATCATGCCGGCCAGATCAGTTTCCCTGGTGGCCGTCAGGAGGACCATGACAACACGCTGGAAGAAACGGCACTGCGCGAGACCGAGGAAGAAATAGGACTGGCGCGTGTGCATATCGAACTGGTCGGCCGTCTTGATGATTATTATACCGTAACCGGTTATCAGGTTACGCCGGTTGTCGGATTGATCACGCCGCCTTTCGACCTTGCGCCAGATGCACATGAAGTGGCAGAAGTATTTGAAGTACCGTTGGAATTCATCCTTGAGCCTCGAAACCAGAAACTGCAGACCGTGACCTTTGAAGGGGCGAAACGCCGTTATTTCGCCATTCCGTACCGGGAATATTACATTTGGGGGGCAACGGCGGGGATGCTGGTGAATTTCAGCGAAGTCCTGAAAGCCAGCGCAGAGCGATAATGATTGGAGACCATTGGTAATGTTGCGACAGATTATCCAGATTGTCCTGCCCGTTATCCTGCCGTTTCTGGTTTATGGTCTGTGGCTTAAATGGGCACGGGCAAAGGCCATTCGGGAAGGCCATGATGTGATCCCGCCTTGGGACAAAGGGCCATGGCTTTTGCTGCTTGGTATCGGTGTGGCTTTGGCGGCGGCAATCCTGATTGTGACGGCACTTGGGACTGGCGCATCACCTGATTCCATCTATCATGCGCCGACATTGAAGGATGGCGTCGTTCAACCTGGATATTTCGAACCCAAGGAATAATCCGGAACAAGCCATCTGCTTGCAAGGTTTTAGGCCAGCAAAGATTTACCGATGACCGCACTGACAGCAACAGGCCATTTGCAGCCTTACGGGGTCATGACCCATCCCGATACGGCACGCGTGTTTGACGCAATTGCAGCACACGGCGGCAAGGCACGTTTTGTTGGTGGCCTTGTGAGGGA
This sequence comes from Thalassospira lucentensis, assembly GCF_001613805.1. Lineage (GTDB taxonomy): Bacteria > Pseudomonadota > Alphaproteobacteria > Rhodospirillales > Thalassospiraceae > Thalassospira > Thalassospira lucentensis_A. The sequence goes on along the minus strand of NZ_LPVY01000011.1, from coordinate 94,322 downwards.
TGCGCTTTTGAAGCGCGATCTGGTCGATGTGGATATTGCTTGCGATCTGAAGCCGGAAGAAACGGTTATCGCCCTTGAAAAGGCAGGACTGAAAGTTGTCCCGACCGGGCTTAAACATGGCACGGTGACAGCGGTCACCGATACGGCTGCCTATGAAATCACGACGCTGCGCATTGATGTGACAACCGATGGCCGCCATGCCGAGGTTGCCTTCACCGATAGCTGGTTTGGCGATGCCAAACGTCGCGATTTCACCTTCAATGCAATTTATTGCGATCCAGACGGGACGATTTACGACCCGTTTGATGGTGAAACCGATTTGCGCGAAGGGCGGGTGCGCTTCATTGGCATTGCCGAGGATCGCATCGCAGAGGATTACCTGCGTATTTTACGGTTCTTCCGTTTCCATGCGTGGTTCGGGCGACCGCCGCTTGATCCGATCGGTGCCGAAGCATGCCGCAAAGGGGCCCATGGGCTTCGAAGTATTTCCCCGGAACGTCTTCGTGATGAAATGCTGAAACTGCTGCGTTCCCGCAGTCCTGCCGCCACGATCAAGGACATGATCGGCTTTAAAGTCATGCCCGTTATATTGCCGGATCTGGCAGATACGTCGCGGCTTCGCATGATGGAATGGCTTGACAGTTCCGCCCTTGCCGACCCAGCGATTATGCCTGATCCGTTGCGTCGCCTGGCAGCCCTTTATCGTGCGCCGGAAAACACCGATGATGATTTTCTGGCAGCAACCGATTTTGGTAAGGCATTGCGATTATCAAACGATGAAACCGAACGTTTCGCTGCGATGATTTCCAATGCCAGCCTGATCAGCGCAGATATGTCTGAGGAAACAACCCGCCGTGATCTTTATCGTTTGGGGGCCGACGCATTTCGTGATGCGGTTCTGATTGCCTGGGCCGCCCGGGCTTCGGTCCCGCCTCGTCCCGGAAGTGTTGAAAATAAGCAATGGCAGGGTTTGTTGCAGGCGGCAACCGATTGGACACCCGCGACACTGCCAATACAGGGGCGTGATATTCTGGCGGCTGGTCTTGCACCTGCCGGACCGCAAATGGGGCGGTTGTTAAAGCTTGCCGAGGAATATTGGCTTGCCAATGCCTTTGTGCCGGAGCGCGACGAATTGATGGTCTATCTGGCGTCGCAAAGTGCCGTAAAGTTGCAGGAGTAATTATGGCCGAAGGTGTTATAGGTCATCGCATTTGCTGTTTTGGTGACAGTCTGGTTAATGGCGTGCGCGACAGCGAAAAGGGGGGCTGGCCAATGCGGTTGGGCCGCCGTTTGCTGGACGAGGCGAAGCGCGAAACGACGATCTATAATCTGGGTATTCGTGCTGAAACCAGTGACGGGCTTAAAGCCCGCTGGAAATTCGAGGCGGAGCTTCGCATGGTGCCGGAATTCCCCACCATCCTGATGTTCAGCTTTGGCGTAAATGATGCCAATCATGCCGAAGATCGCGGCGAAGAAACCACGATGCGGGTTTCCCCTGGCAAATCGGCAGCCAATGCTGCCGATATCATTGGCGAGGCATCAAAACTGGCACCGACATTGTGGATCGGGCCGCAGGCGGTGATTGATGGCAGCAAGTCGAGCAGGGAAATCAACGAACGTCTTGAGGGGCTTAATCAGATATATGCCGAAACGGCACATGGGTTTGATGTGCCTTATCTTGATTTGCATGCCACAACCCTTGCCGATCAGGATTGGCAGCGTGCGCTTCGTCGCGGGGATGGATATCACCCTGACCGCGCTGGTTATGACCGGGTTGCAGAATTGATCTGGAACTGGGATGGCTGGAAACGCGCAATCGGGCTTTAAGGACGCGATATTGCCGTCTTGCTAGACATAGAAATCAACCAGACTGCCGCGATTGCTGGATGCGTTGATGAAACTGCCGTTAGACTGTCCTTTGGCGCCATAACCATTCGCGGCATCTTCTGACTGGTTGTTTTCCAGCGTCAAGGTATTCTGACCGTCCTGAAACCGCTGTTCATTGCGAGCTGTTTCCGCTGCACGCTGAACACGTTCGATTTCGTCGTCCGAAAGCTGGATCGAATTTGCGACCTGCTCTACGGATTGTTTCTGCTGTTCCTGTTGGGCTTGGGACGTACGCGGAGAAACCGGGCTCGCAGGGCGAACCGGGATCGGCGGCAGAATTTCAGACGTGCTGGTAACGCTGACCATAATGGCGGGATGGCTCGATACGTTTGTTGTTACGGGCAGCATGACAGGCATGCTGCGATAATCCGGATTTTAGCGTCAGCGATTTTAAAGAAAAGTCTTATTTGCAACGATAAGGCGCACCACGCAGGTTATCCGGCTTCTGGTTGCGTCGATGTGGCGGTATCGGTGGCATCATAATGACCGCTGGCAAACCGGGTCGGGCTGTTTTTGGCGACTGCCTTCAGCTTGGCTGCCTCGATTGATATGTGATCAAGGGTGATGTCCGTACGCTCCGGCGGGATACGAACCAATGCGGCACTTACGGTCATAAGTGGAAATTCGCTTGTTTCACCGTTGCGTCCCTTGCCAATCAGATAACCCTGATCGCGGGTTTTGGCATCATAGAAGCTTTTGATCTGTTCATCGAACATGTATTGGGCACGTTGCACCGCGCTCACGGCATCCTCGAAATCAATCGACTGAACATAGGCAAAGAAATCATCGCCACCGATATGGCCAACAAACCAGTCATTCTGGCTAAGTGCTTTGCCAAGTATGTCCTTGAAAAGCAGAATGGCGCGATCCCCCTGCCGGAATCCGTATAGATCGTTGAAGGGTTTGAAATTGTCGAAATCAAAATAGACAGCAAATCGACGGCGACGAGGTTTGGCGAGTGCATTTGCGGCATATCGATAAATGGCACTGTTCCCCGGGAGGCGCGTCAGCGGATTTTCATCGCGGGCATTAAGCGTGTTGCGTTCATTGACAGCGCGTAACAGTGCACTTTGATCCAGAACCCCAAGATAAAGTCCGTTCTCGGTCAGGATCACACCGTCAAGCGAGTCTGCTGCCACAAAAGTTTCAAGCAGTTCTGAGAGACTGGTATTGATGTCAGCAATGGGACAACGGCGTAAAAACCGGCTTATATTGGTTCGGTTCGCCGGATTTTGCAAAAGCTCGCGTCCGAACGGGGTATAGATGAATGCCTTGAAATCAGAGTCCCGGATAACGCCAAGCGGTTCGCCTTGCCGGTTGATGACCGGAGCGATGGCAATGTCGGTATTTTTCTGGAAATAGGATAGAATCTCGACCGGGTTGATATTGTTTTCGATTGGTGGTGTTTCAAGAAGATATGACCGCAGCACATCACCATCACGTTCAACACCGCGCCGGTTTTCCAGTGAAACACCGGAAATGGCAGGCACAATATCTGTACGTTCTGGTAAATCGACAGATGGCCGCGCGATGAAAAAACCCTGAACCAGATCGCACCCGATCCGGCGACAGCACAGAAATTCCTCTCGGGTTTCAACGCCTTCGGCGACAACCTGTGCGGCAATCATGTGCGCGAAAGCGGTGATCTGCGATACAAACAGTTCCTTGCGCCGGTCGCGATCAATGCCGTCGATGAAAAACCTGTCAATCTTGATAATGTCGGGTTCGCATTCATACAGGGCGCGCAACTGGGCAAAGCCACTGCCGTAATCATCAATTGCTACCTTGAAACCCTGACTGCGATATCGCAGCAGGATATCCTGAAGGTACTGAGCGTTGCTGATGTCGTGCCGTTCGGAAATTTCAAGAAAGATGGTGTCGCGTTCAAGTCCGGCATTGCGCAGAAGTTCCGCGGTGCGACCGGGCTGATAATCCCGGGTGCGGACAACGCGACTGTCAAAATTATAGAAAAGTTTTAAACGGCGGGCTTCGGGCAGACGCGCGAATTTTGCAATCGCCTTCTCGCGCAGCATCATATCCACACCGTGCAGGTTTCCGGTTTCCCAGGCGGTATCGAAAAGAGACTGGATAGAGCTAAAGCCGCTGTCTTCCCAGCGACGTAGCAAGGCTTCATATCCGAAAACATGACCGGTATGTGGATTGACGATGGGCTGAAAGGCAAAGTCGACTTTCTCGACGATTTGCTTCCAGTTTCGAAGGCGAATAGCTGGCCCCTCCGATCTGTCAGCTGTCAGTTCGTCCTCCGCATCAAATGCCAAGGCTGTTCCCCGATCTTGAAAAATTTTACCGACCCTTTGGTTAGCAAAGCATCATGAATGATGTACCGCTCCTATCGCAGGATCGGCAACAACCTGATGACAGTACAGTTACGAATATATGACATCCGCAGAAAACCGACATTTTTTGCGGGATTTGGTCGAGTATTCTTATACGGAAAGCTAGACAAATTTGGCGATCTCCGGTTGATCGTGATCAACCGCGCAGCAATTGCGCCAGTGGATGATGTTCTTGCACAAGGCCGCGCAATCGCGATTCGAGAACATGCGTATAGATTTGTGTCGTCGAAATATCGGAATGACCTAGCATCTGTTGCAGACTGCGCAGATCAGCACCGTTTGCCAGAAGGTGACTGGCAAACGAGTGACGCAAGACGTGCGGTGATACCCGTGACGGGGCGATTCCGGCTTCGGCGGCAAGGTCTTTGACCATATTCAGAAACATTTGCCGCGTCAGATGACCGGACTTCCCGCGCGACGGAAACAGATAGGGTGAGTGGCCGGGTTGTTTTGCCTTTGTCATCGGAATGAAAGAGTCCCGGATTTCAAGGTAGTTTCGTAAAGCATCACGTGCCGGATCGGACAACGGCACGAGGCGCTCCTTGCTTCCCTTGCCGCGCACGATCAACATTTGCGGATCGCGCGCTGCGGCGGAAAAAGGCAGTTCAACCAGTTCCGAAACGCGCATGCCGGTGGCATACATCAGTTCCACCATTGCAAGAAGCCGCTTGCCTTTGATGCCGTCATGGCGGGTTGCGGTGATAATCAGCCGATCAATTTCATCAATTGTCAGAAACTTGGGCAGTGTATTGCCTTGTCTGGGGCTGTCTATATGGGCGGATGGATCGTCATTGCGATATCCGTCGGCATAAAGGAATTTGTGAAACTGCCTTACGGCTGAAAGACGCCGGGCCTGGGTACGCGGCGCCAGACCGGCATCGCCAAGTGATGCCATGTATTTTCGAACATGTATGTCCTGTGCCCCGACAAGGTCTGATTTCTGCCCGGTCAGACTGGCAACATAATCTTCGAGATCGCGGCGATACGCATCGAGCGTATGAATACTCGCACCGCGTTCTGCCGCCATCATTTCCAGAAAGGCAGCGACAAGATTACTGTGAAGCGGCTGGGCCACAATTCATATCCGTTACTGGCTGCGTGCCATCAGTATTTCGACGGCAAGGCGACGTGCTTCTTGTGTCAGTCCGATATGGTTGAGTGCGGCAACCGCATCCGATAGGTCCTTTGGGTCCCCATCCGGGGCGCCGGCAACCTGCTGTGCCTGAATGGCCAGGGCAACCGTCTTGCCACGTTGCATATTCATTGCTGCGGTTTCAAGATGATGGCTGACAGCCGTGCTGATGGTCTGGCGCGTGTCAAGATAGGGGGCGGTCAGAAGCACATTCCAAAGTGCGACCGGTACTTCGATCCCGAACCCGTCAAAAAGGCTGAAGATCAGTTCTGCATCACGCTTTGCCTGTATCTGATCGCCACGCGCCGCGTCCATTTCCTGCCATTCGGTCATGCGGGCACGATGTTTGGCTTGCGCGTCGCTCATCGGGGCGGATGTCGTCGCTGGCGGGGTAAGTGTCACAGCACCGCCAAGTCCATATCGCACCGGTGTCGTGGCCGTATCATCGGGCAGATTAACCGTAACGCTGCCGTTGGACGCATCGTCATCGGCCTCGGTCATCATCGAGGCACCTGTATCCTCCAGTCCGGCAAGTGCAAGAACCGGATATAGAAGGATCAGACGGGATTCGATATCGTTCCCCGGATTGGCGTTATTCTTGGCGGTTTGCAGCCAGCCAGACGCACGTTCCATATTGTCTGCGGCGACCGAGGCTTTGAGCGCATCAATTGCGAACCAGGAAAAATCGCCATTCACGGGGATATCGGCCAGAAGATCAGATGTCAGACGCGATGCCTGTGCAAAATCACCATTTATGATTGCATTGTCGTAAAGAGCTGCGAGGATTTCCGCACGTACCGCCGGAACGTCACTTTTGCCCGCCGCCTGATAAAGTTTGGCATACTGACGGGCCGGGACGGCTTCTGGGGCAGCATCAAGGGCGTTGATAAGTGTATCGGCATCAAATGACACTGCGCCATATATGTTGCGCAACCGGGTAGTATCAATCAGGCCCAGACTTTCAGCTTTCCGTGCGGCTTCAAGCCGGATATCGGTCGATGTTGCCGACGCATTGACCAATCCAAGAATGGCAGAGGGATTGCCGGTCTCAAGTTGACTGGTCGGGATGTTTTGTTTGGCGATTTCAAGCAGGGCGATGTCAATCGGTCGCAGATTGACCAGAATGTCCGAAGATGCGGCGGCTCCGTTCCTGATAGCGGCAACCAGACCAAAGAACGTCTTGTCGGTTTCACCTTCCATTTCGCGGACCAGATCGGTCGAGAACGAGGCCGATGCACGGTCATTGGCATGAAGGGCGCACATGACATTGGCCTTGAGCCAGAAAAGATCATCGAAACTGTTGCCGTAACCATCAATCGCGGCACAGGCATCGTCAAGTTTGCCGGAAATCATCAGGGCATTGACTTCTGTCTGGGCCAGAAGCGAACCGCGTGCGCCTTGCGGAGTGGCACGAACAAGAGCAATTGCACCATCGAGTTCCCCCATATTGATCAGTTTGGCCGCACGCGTTTCGAGCATGCTGATTTCCTTGTGATCATCGGGAACTGCCGCGATGCTCAGTAGCAGGCGACGCGCAAGATCGCGGGCTGTGTGTGTGGCGGGTGTTGCCGGAAGATCCGTAAGCAGGCGCGCAGCAGTTTCACGGCTTGTGCCATTCCACATGTCAACGCCAAGTCCGCCACGTTCACGTCCCAGTGTGCCGACAGCTTCGGCATCGACCGCTTGGAGGGTTACTGTCTGTACGGCATCGGGGTCGCTGGGGAATGTTTCGGGTTGGGTCCCGTCACCCTGACCGAAATTGTTGTTTGTGGTGGGAGAGGACGGCGCAGATTGTGAATTTGCGTTCTGTTCTGCTTCCTGTTTCAAAAACAGTGGCACCGGTGCCTGTGCATTGGCAAAAGCCGCGGGCAAGGTGATTCCGGCGCCTGTCATCATGGTGATGAAACAGGATTGCATCAGCAGTCGAGAACGCAAGCGCATGTCAGTTAAACCTCGAATTCGGAATGGTTTCTTCCATCTGGGTTGTCGGTGACGGTATATCCCAGGTGACCAGAAATGTTGCGCCACCAACGATGACGGCAATGATCAGCAATAAAATGAGACGCGAAATTATCTTCATGGTTTCCAGACTTCAGTGCGTTGGTTCGATATGCGCAAAGATAAGTATGCGGAGCCCGGTACAGGATGCAAGACAGAGCCGAACCGATTTGGCCCTAGCCATGAATTCAGCCTGTGATTTCTCCAACCCCGTTCCCCGAACCTTTTCCCTGACATTCCAATTCGGCGATATAAAGGCAGTTTAGGGTCCGGGTCCTCACAGAGGGTTAACGCGATTGGCAAAAGTTTTCGGTCGGTATGCAAATGACCCGGCTACCCGATAGTGCGCAGATCCCCTGTGTGACGAAGGAATTTGTCGGTCAATAGCGCGGTTTGCTTGCGTTTAGACCTTAGCTGGCCTAAAGAAATGGGTAAATTGTGTGATAACCGGATTAAAGACAGGACTGCAAACCGATCATGGAGAGCAATATTGCCGAGTCGGGTTTGCGCGATGACGTGCTTGCAAATATCCGGACAAGCCTGAAAGGCAGACCGCTGGTGTTTATCGGTCTTATGGGGGCCGGAAAGAGCTGCATCGGACGGATGGTCGCCAAGGCGCTTGATCTGGATTTTGTCGATGCCGATCGTGAGATCGAGGAAGCCGCAGGCTGTTCGATCGCCGACATATTCAAACTGTATGGCGAAGAAGCCTTTCGCGACGGCGAGGAACGTGTGATCGCCCGATTGCTTGATGGCGAGCCGCTTGTACTTGCGACGGGTGGCGGTGCGTTTATTCGCGAAAAAACCCGTGCGCTTATTCTAGAAAAGTCGATCTCTGTCTGGCTGCGTGCCGACCTTGATCTACTGCTGCAACGTACCAGCGGGCGGACGCATCGCCCGCTGCTGAACAATGGTGATCCGCGTCAGATTCTCGCTGATCTGATCGAGGCGCGCTATCCGGTCTATGCCGGGGCTGACATCATTTTTGATTGTGACGAATCTTCCAAGGAAGAAACGCGCGACGGGGTTCTGGCCCTGCTTGCACGTTCATTTGATAAAGACGGGAATATAATCCGGTGAGCAATCAGACGCCCTCCGCTGCAAAAAGTCATGACGTCCTTCGCGTTGAACTTGGCGCACGCAGTTATGACATTCTGGTCGGCAGTAACCTTCTGGCAGATACAGCCGGTCATATTGCACCGCTCGTTAAAAAGGCCGGTGTCGTCATTATAAGCGATGCGACGGTCGCCGACCGTCATTTGCCAACGGTTCTGACATCGTTGAATGCTGCCGGGATTGCACATCGTGAAGTTATCGTTCCCGCGGGTGAAAAATCCAAAAGCTTTGCCGTGTTCGAGGATGTCGTTGAACAGATTCTTGCGATGGGGATTGAGCGTTCAACCCTGATCATTGCACTGGGCGGTGGTGTTGTTGGCGATCTTGCCGGTTATGTTGCCGCATCGCTTTTGCGCGGTCTTGATTTTGTTCAAATCCCGACAACCCTGCTGTCGCAGGTCGACAGTTCCGTTGGAGGCAAGACCGGTATTAATTCGAAATCGGGCAAAAACCTTGTCGGGGCGTTTCATCAACCGCGGCTGGTTCTGGCTGATACGGCGGTACTCGATACGTTGCCGCGTCGCGAAATGCTGGCCGGTTATGCCGAAGTCGTTAAATATGGCCTGATTGATGATCCGGAATTCTTCGACTGGCTTGAAAGCAATGCCGAAGCCGTTCTGAATAATGATGGCCCGGAACGCCGTGTTGCCGTAATGCGAAGCTGTGCGGCAAAGGCAAGGATCGTTTCGCAGGACGAGCGCGAGTCCGGAAAACGTGCCCTGCTTAACCTTGGGCACACTTTCGGCCATGCGCTGGAGGCCGAAACCGGATACGGTGCAAAGCTTTTGCATGGCGAAGCGGTGGCGATGGGCATGGTCATCGCGCATGATGTCTGCGGTGCCATGGGGATGGCTCCGGCTGGTGAAAAAGACCGGATTGTCAGCCATCTTAAATCTGTCGGATTGCCGGTATGTGCGTCTGAAGTGCCCGGTATGCACTGGGACATCGACCGTTTGATCAGTCATATGTCGCGTGACAAAAAGGTAAGCGATGGCGAGATTACGTTTGTGATGACGCGTGGAATCGGCAAGGCCTTTACATCCAAGGCGATGGATATCCAGAAAATGCGTGCAGCCATTACCCGGTCCTGCCACGCCTGATATCGGGTAGGGCTAAATAAATCGCTGTGAAGTCGATGACTTGCCGGATCGATGATTGACCTGATACCTCGCAACAGCACAATGTGATGATCTGTTGTGTGTACCCATTGGAGACGGACCTGAATGACAATCACGATTGTCGTGATTTTTATCCTGCTGATGCTTTCGGCTTTCTTTTCTGGCTCGGAGACTGCGCTAACGGCGGCATCAAAGCCTGTCATGCATCACAAAGAACAGGACGGGGATCCACGGGCAGGTATCGTCAACCGGTTGCGTCAGTATCAGGAACGTCTGATCGGGGCGATTTTGCTGGGTAATAACCTTGTCAATATTCTGGCCTCGGCCCTGGCGACGTCGGTCATGATCGAACTGTTTGGCGAGCGCGGTGTGGTTTATGCAACTGCAGCCATGACAGCACTTGTGCTTATATTTTCTGAAATCCTGCCGAAAACCTATGCGTTGCAACATGCCGACAGCATGGCGCTTCGTGTTGCGCGACCGATGAGTATTCTGGTCGTTGTCTTTGCACCCGTCACCCAGACTATTCAGGTGATTGTTCGTGCTACCTTGCGATTGTTCGGCAGCGGCGAAGGCCCGGGAACGGATCGCGAGCGTGAATTGCGCGGTGCGATCGAACTGCATGCTGATGATGTGGTTGTTGGTGATCACCATGCAGAACGCACAATGTTGCACGGGGTGCTTGACCTTGAAGATGTCGGGGTTTGGGAAATTATGGTGCACCGGCGCAAGGTGCAGATGATCGACATCACCCGTCCGATGGAAGAGATTCTTGATACTGTTCTGGCAAGCCCGCACACGCGTATTCCGATCTATGACAAGGACCCTGACAATATCGTCGGCGTCCTGCATGCGCGGGAGGCGTTAAAGGCGATTGTTCGCGGGGCCAAACCGGAAACTGCTGAAGATGTTCGCGCACTGAGTTCCGAACCATGGTTCATCCCTGACAGCACCACACTTGCCGATCAACTTAAAGCGTTCAAGGAACGTCACGAACATTTTGCCATCGTCGTGGATGAATATGGTGCCTTCGAAGGCGTTGTGTCGCTGGAGGATATCCTTGAGGAAATCGTTGGCGATATCGCTGATGAGACCGATGTCGAGGTTGTCGGAGTCCAACCACAAACGGATGGCTCGGTCATTGTACGCGGTGATGTAACCATTCGCGATCTGAACCGTCGATTTGGCTGGCGCCTGCCGGATGAAGAAGCCGCCACCGTTGCCGGTTTGCTGCTTTACGAGACCCGTCGTATTCCCGATGTCGGACAGCAGTTTCGTTTCCACGGGCTGGAATTCGAAGTATTGCGCCGTATTCGCAACCAGATCACCCGGATCAAATTGCGCGAAGTTCGCGAAGTCGCCACCGACGAACTGAACTAGCACCAAACCCGCCAAAATAGACAGGCAGCACGGCTTCCCGTGCTGCCTGTTTTGCGTTATTCGGCGCAAAACTGTTCTGTTAAATCTACTTATCGGTTAAAATGATCATCAAAGGTCTTGATCGATGTGATTGCAGGGCCACTTGCAAATAAGGGCCCCAATGCGCGTTTGAAGCGCTGTTTCAGGCAATCTGATCGGGGCAGGGCACGTGGCAACAGCAACCCGCAGAGAGAAAAATATGGATACGAAAATCGTACCTGGTGTGGTCAAAGAGCAGTCGATCGCAACCTTGAATCCCGCAGACTCGGTTATGGATGCCGTCAATATGATGACCGAACGCAAGATCGGTGCCGTAATCATTGTTGATAACAGTGCCAGACTTGCCGGTATCTTTACCGAACGCGACCTTGTGAACCGGGTTGTGGCGAAGGGACTGGATGCGGCATCCACACCTCTTAAACAGGTCATGACGGCCAATCCTGATACGCTTGGTCCCGATGACACAGCAATGAATGCTCTGGAATTGATGAGTGCCCGGCGTTATCGCCATCTTCCGGTAATTGACGGAGAAACTGTTGTCGGCATGGTCTCCATTCGTGACCTTTTCAATGTCGTCAAGGCACAGCTCGAAGAAGATTTGCGGGAACGCGAGAAGTTTATTTTCGGTTCCGATTACGGCGTTGCGTAAATCAGAGTCTGTCGATGTATTATGCTTTATCGCGGCTGATGCGGGCTTGCGCGTCAGCCGTTTTGCATTTTTGAAGGTTGACAACGTAGCGGTTAATGTCTTTACGTTTACGTAAAGGAGAGATGCGCCATGCCCTTGTCCAGCCCCGCTGCTGAGCGTGAACATATCCACACCCGCAATGTCACCTGCACCGGATATCGCCGGAAGGACGGTCTTTGGGATATCGAAGGCCATATTACCGATACCAAGACATACGGGTTTGAAAATAACGACCGTGGGGAAATACCGGCGGGTGTACCAATCCATGAAATGTGGCTGCGCATCACTGTTGGAGATGACATGGTGATTAACGCGGTTGAAGCCGTTACAGACCACGCACCATTCAATGCCTGCGATGAAATCGCCCCGAATTACGAGGCATTGGTCGGACTTCGGATCGGGCCAGGGCTGAAACAGCAAATCCGCGAGAGGGTCGGCGGCATTCACGGATGCACCCATCTGACGGAATTGATGGGACCGGTTGCAACAACTGCCTTTCAGACAATCTTTCCTATCCGTGCCCGAGAAGCCGAAGAATGGCGTAAACAGCAGGAAAAGGACGGCACCGCATCGAACCTGCCTAAAAAACGCAGGTCCCCCTTGGTCAATAGCTGCCATGGATGGCGCAGCGACGGTGCTGCGGTTAAGCGCATCGCCCCGGATATGTATACCGGCGACTGAACCGCGATCTTGTAACGACAATTACCAGCTACAATATCATCTGTGATGGGTTTTCGGTGAAGATCAGGTGTTGCATGGGACGCCACACGCAGTCATGGGGACGAAATATTTTCAGGCAATCGGCATTTGCCTGTATCAGCATTTCGCGACTTTGTCTGGCCGCATTCGGTTTTGCCTTAATCCTGAATAGTTCGTCCGCAGGGGCACAGGATTTCCCCGGTTCACCCGGAGAGGATGCGTTTCTGATCCTGCAAACCAATCTGCAACCCCCCTATCAGCAATTGCAGGATGGCATTCTTCAAGGCTATTCCATAACCGTATTGAATTGTGCGTTTGACCGGATCGGTGTGGGCTACGGAATTGCAATTGCACCTCGCCAGCGTAATCGGGAAATGGTTAGAAACGGGCAGGCGGATGGCTTTTTCCTAGCGCGGATAAGCCCGATTATGGACGAATACGCCGATCCTACCTTGCCGCTAGCCCTTGAAAAATGGGTCTGGATTTCAGCAGCCGGGCAACAGGGCAGTTTCGCGGCAATCCCGGCACCTGAAAGCCTGCTGTCTGTCGGCGCCATCCTTGGTTCGAACGAGGCCGAGTGGCTAGTCGAGCAGGGATACCATGAAATCGCCAAGGTGCCGTCGATTAACTCGCTGATCTCGCAGGTTCTGGCCGGGCGGGTGGAATATGCGTTGGTGGACAAGCAGACATTTGAAGCCGCACGCGACGACATGGGGCATCATGAAACCCAGTTCAATATTCAGTTCGAACGATATGCACCGCTTGTTGTCTATTTTGGGCGCGAATATACCCGCCGCAATCCGGATCTGATTGCGGCCTTGAACACGGCACTTCGTACCTGTGAAACTTTGCCCATGCGGCTTGAGGATTGGGAACGCGACCTTATCACCCGTCAACAATTGCCGATGATCCGTTCGATGGCAGGTGATCCAAAGCTGATTGCAGCGGTACGGTCTGCATTGGGCGGGGCTGATGCGCGCGCAGGGGCACTTGCCGATCTGGATCGTGAATGGCGGCGGGACAGCGAGCGCGGTGTCGCCAGTGCCAAGGCGACCGAGATCCTTGAAAATCCTCTTTCCGGTATGTTGCGTTCATTCCAGGAAGACGATGCCGACAATATCGCGGAAATATTTGTCTTCAACACCAAGGGCGCGGTGATCGGCATGAACCGCCTGACATCTGATTTCGATCAGTCCGACGAACCGAAATTCAAAGTCATAATCCGGCAGGACCCTGATCTGAGCCAGATCGCCGATATCTATTTTGACGGATCGACCCGTACCTTCCTGTCGCAGGTGACAGTGCCGGTTATCGATCCCGATACCGGAAATATCATTGCGGCAATGACGGTTGGCCTTGATGTCTCGGGCGCTTTGCGTCCCGATAGCTGATCGTCGGTTCAGTTCGGTTTTGCCGGGACGGTGATTTTTATTTCAATGGAACTGTACCAGTCGGCCGCTGCCTGGATATCTGCATCCGTCAGGTCAGCCGCAATCGGCGACATGATTTCATTATTTCGTTTGCCGTTCCGAAACGCTTTCAACTGGGTTTCGATATAGATATTGGTTTCGCCCGCAAGGTTCGGGGCATCCGGCATTTCCGAGATACCGTTCGCGCCATGGCACGCCACGCAAAGTTCTGGCGCATTGTCGCCGGGTTTTCCGGTGGGGAATGTGGTGGTAATTTCAAAATGGCTGTACCAGTCGGCCACGTCTGAAATCTGCTGATCTGACAGGCCTTTGGCGACGACGGTCATCATTTCGTGTTCCCGGCTGCCATCGCGAAAGGCGCGTAACTGGGCTTTGATATATTCCGAAGGTTCGCCACCGATGTGGGGCGCAATAGGGACGCGGGCAAAACCGTCCAGCCCGTGACAGGTGCGGCACATTCCCGCAACTTTTCGACCAGTATCAATATCCTGCGCCAAGGAGACCCCGGCGGGCAGAAGCCCGCCGAGGATCATGAAAAGCACTATCCGCATCAGGAGCCCTCGTACCAGATGCGGTAAAGTGCACCGGCAAGGTCATCGGACACGATCAGCGATCCATCCCGAAGTTGTGCGACATCGACCGGGCGGCCAAGATATTCGCCATTTTCATCAATCCAGCCTTCGGCAAAGGGTTCTGTACTCGCATTGCCGTCGCTGTCGATAAAGGTCACCATTACCCGCGCCCCGACCGGTGTTGTTCGGTTCCATGAGCCGTGCTGGGCCGAGAAAATGGCATTGCTGTATTTGGCGGGAAACATCTTGCCGGTATAGAAGCTCATGCCAAGGTCAGCGGCGTGTGCCACGGTTTCCACAGCCGGCATCACGACGTCATAGGGGACTTCTTCACCGGCATATTCGTTGGTTCGAACGTCGCCACCACCATACCAAGGATGGCCGAAATGTTGACCGGCTGCGGTTTGTCGGTTGATCTCACCCGGGGGAATATCATCGCCCATGCCGTCAACCTGATTATCGGTCCACCAAAGTTCACCTGTTTCAGGGTGAAAATCATGTCCGACCGAGTTGCGAACACCATAGGTGTAAACTTCGCGACCGCTTCCATCGATATTGATCCGGATGATGCCACCGATCCCGTGTTCCCGATACAGTTCCAGCTTGTCTTTGGGAGCAAAGTTGAACGGTTGTCCAAGCGAGATATAAAGTTTGCCATCCGGGCCGATTTTGCAAACACGTGCGGTGTGATTGTAACTTTCTTCAGATGGCGGCACCAGTTCACCCTCCTTAACGACATTGAACGCCGCAACATCCGGGCTTTCATAAAAAAACTCGGCTGCGGGGAATGTCAGAACCCGATTCTGTTCTGCGATATAGAGCATACCATCGGGTGAGAAGCATGGGCCGTTTGGAATGGAAAACCGTAAAGACGGGGCGAAATCCTTTACTTCATCGGCAACGCGATCCTTGTTGCGGTCTGTCACCGACCAGACTTTATCCTTGCGCGTGCCTACAAATGTCACGACCCCCTGCGGGCCAACCGCGATATGGCGGGCATCGGGCACGACAGCATAAAGGGCGATCTTGAAACCGACAGGTAGGGTAATGCGTTCAAGAGTCTTTTTGATGCCGTCGGCATAGTCTCCGGTTTGTTCAATCCTGGTGAATTCAGTGGTTCCGGTCGACTGGAAGTTGGAAAGCTTTTCGAGATTGTCCGGGGCAGGGGCCTGCGCGTAGGCCGTTCCGGACATAAACAGGGCGACGCTCGCCCCGACAAGGCGTGTTTTCATCACATAGTCCTCCCGTTTGTATCGGACGCAGATTTGACCAGCGCCCGTGTTGCATGTGCAGCGAACTGCACGTGCAACTTCTGGGCAGATATTGCGCCGAAAGATAACGGTCGTCTAAGTTGATTTCACTATGTGGAATAAACGCAATGGTTATTTTGGGGCGAGGGCAGCGGCGTACTCGGCAGGCGTCATGGTCTTGAGCGCCAGTGCATGAACCCGGTCCTTGAGAAGCTGGTCAAGGGCGATATAAACTAGCCGCTGGCGATTGACGCGATTCTCACCTTCGAATTTTTTTGAAACCACCAGCACCGAAAAATGGGATTCGCCACGCGGGTCGGCCCCGGAATGACCGGCATGTTTTGACGAATCGTCGATGATTTCGAGTTTCTCGGGGGAAAATTCCGTGGTCAGGATGTCTCGAATCTGCTGGGCTACCTGCATGACAATGGCCTCTTGTTTCGGTGTGTTTCACATTGATGAATGCGAAAATCTAACTGTTGGCAACGTTCTGGCACGCGATGGCAGTTTTTCAAGCCTTTTATCGCATTAAATCGGCCCGTATGATATTGCGAAGCCGGATGATCAGAACATATAGACGCAGATGAACCGAGGCCAACGCAACAAGCGCAAAACCCTTTACCACGAAGAACCAGACCTGCCCGAATGCGAGTGGCCGGGATGCGAAGGTCATGGCGAATTTCGCGCACCCAAAGATCGCAAGCTGCGCGACTATTACAAATTCTGCCTCGACCATGTCCGGGAATACAACAAGTCCTGGAACTACTACGAGGGCATGAAGGCCGAAGACATTGAAAATGATGTCCGGCGCGATACCCATTGGCAGCGTCCGACCTGGCGGTTTGGTCATATTCGCGGTGCCAAAAAGCCGTTCAACTTCAAATTCAGCGACGGTTTCGGTTTCTTTAACGAAGATGGGGACCCGACACACCATGGCCCGGGCGGCGATCCGGCCGGTGACCGGAAACGCAGAAGTGAAGACGCCCAGCGCCGGGCAGGCGCAATGGGCATGCCATCCGAACAGCAGCAGGCGATGGCGACACTCGATCTTGGCTGGCCGTTTTCAAAGGATGAGTTGAAGTCCAAATACAAAACGTTGTCGAAGAAATACCACCCTGATGCTAATGGCGGGGACAAGGGAGCCGAGGAACGGTTCAAGAAAATCAGTGCCGCCTATTCATCATTGATGAGCTATATCCGCGATCTGGAAGCACGGGTTCCCCTTTGATCTGAATACGATGCCGGAACAGATTTTGATAAAATCTGTCTTGCAATTCACGCCCTGGACCTTTTCATTGTTCGATCCATTTGCGGCGATAGACGTTTTTTGCGCATCTTCCCTTTGTCACGCGCATCTTAGCCGCTATTAATGAGCTAGTTTCAAACGAGACCGCGTCACCGGTCCGATAAAATGCGCGAGTACTTATGAGCCAAGGTTACGAAGCGACAGGTGCAGCCGCCGAACATCCGCTGGATGCACCCGACATCAAAATATCCGTCCGCGAAGCGTTCGGAATTGATAGCGACATGAAAGTCCCGGCATTCAGCCAGGGCAGCGAACATGTCCCCATGATCGATCCAACCTACCGGTTTGATCGCGATACCACATTGGCCATTCTGGCGGGCTTCGCCCATAACCGCCGTGTGATGATCCAGGGGTATCATGGGACGGGTAAATCGACCCATATCGAACAGGTCGCTGCACGCCTGAATTGGCCATGTGTCCGTGTGAACCTTGATAGCCACATCTCGCGTATCGACCTGATCGGCAAGGACGCCATTGTGTTGCGCGATGGCAAACAGATTACCGAATTCCGCGAAGGCATTCTGCCCTGGGCGCTTAAACGCCCGGTCGCGATGGTGTTTGATGAATATGATGCCGGTCGTCCGGACGTGATGTTCGTGATCCAGCGTGTCCTGGAAGTCGATGGCAAGCTGACCCTGCTTGACCAGAACAAGGTCATTCACCCGCATCCGAATTTCCGCCTGTTTGCGACGTCGAACACGGTCGGTCTTGGCGACACCACCGGTCTTTATCACGGGACCCAGCAGATCAACCAGGCCCAGATGGACCGTTGGTCGATTGTGGCAACGCTTAACTATCTTTCGGTCGCGGATGAAACCAACATCGTCACGGCCAAGGTGCCGTCGTTCGATACTGCCGAAGGCCGTAAGAAGATCGAAGCCATGGTGGCCCTTGCCAACCTGACCCGTCAGGGGTTCGTCGCAGGCGACATTTCGACCGTCATGAGCCCGCGTACCGTTATTACGCTGGCCGAAAATGTCGAGATTTTCGGGGATATATCTTATGCCTTCCGCGTGACGTTCCTTAACCGCTGCGACGAGGTGGAACGCCCGATCCTGGCTGAATATTATCAGCGTTGCTTTGGCGAGGAACTGCCCGAAGAAGCCATTAATGTGATGGTCCGTTAAGAACCATCCGTTGTTAAAGCAAATCGGCGACCTGATCCCAGAAGCGAGTAGTGCGATGAAGAATGATGAAGCGCTTTCCGGATTTTTGCGCGGCACAGCGGCGACGTTTCGCGCGCTTGCCGGACGCAATGATCTTGAAGTCGGCTTTGTCAAAGGCGGCCGGGCAGGTGGCTATGGCGAACATGTGCGCCTGCCGATGCCCAAACAGGCGCTGCCGAAGGACGAGGTTGCTGATCTGCGTGGTGTTGCCGATGGCTGGGCCCTGAAACTGCGTCACCATGACGTGGCCCTTCATGCCCGGCGCATGCCCGAAACGGCCGAGGCACAGGCCGTCTACGATGCGCTGGAAACGGCGCGTTGCGAGGCGGTCGGTTCGCGTTATTTCCCCGGTGTGCGCAAGAACCTTCGGGAACATGCCGAACAGGATTGCCGAGCAAAGAACTTCCATCGACTGACCGCGCGCGAAGATGCGCCTTTTGCCGATGCTATCGGCATGCTCGCGCGCGAGATTTTTACCGGTGAACCGGCCCCGCAGTCAGCCCGCCCGCTGATCGATTTGTGGCGTGCCCATATCGAAAAAAATGCCGGTGCGGATCTGACCTACCTGCGTGACGTGCTTGACGATCAGGACGCATTTGCCCGTGGGTTGCGTCGTCTTCTTGATCATCTTTCGCTGGAAGATGATATCGACGATGCTCCGCCTGAAAACGAAGGCGAGGACGAAGACGAAAAAGACGGCGAGACCGACCCGGACGAAGAACTCGACGGTCAGGGCGGTCAGCAGGGGCAGGCCGACGAGTCTGAACCGGATGGCGACGACCAGCAACAGGATGCCGGTACCGAAGAAGCCGAAGCAGGCGAAGGCGATATCGATGACCAGCAGCTTGAAGCCATGTCGCAGGAAGAACAGCCTGCCGGACCGGGCGAACAGCCAGAATTTGATGGCCGGAACGAACCGATTGAACGCGGCTATGAGCCATTTACCCGTGAATTCGATGAAATCGTCACCGCCGACGAGCTTTGCGAAGGTCTGGAACTGTCGCGTCTGCGCGCGATGCTCGACAAACAGCTGGCGAATTTGCAGAACGTTGTTTCGCGTCTTGCCAACCGCTTGCAACGCCGCCTGATGGCGCAGCAGAACCGCGGTTGGGATTTCGATCTTGAAGAAGGCATTCTTGACGCAGCAAAGCTCGCCCGCATTGTTGCAACGCCGTCAACCTCGCTGTCTTTCAAGCAGGAACAGGATACGGATTTCCGCGATACGGTCGTGACGCTGCTGATCGATAATTCCGGTTCCATGCGGGGCCGACCGATTACGATTGCCGCCCTTTCGGCCGATATTCTGGCGCGTACCCTTGAACGTTGCGGGGTGAAGGTCGAAATTCTTGGTTTTACCACCCGGCAGTGGAAAGGCGGGCAATCGCGTGAAAGATGGGTTGAAAATGGCAAGCCGCCGAAACCCGGTCGTTTAAACGATCTGCGTCATATCATCTACAAGGCCGCCGATACACCTTGGCGGCGTGCACGCAAGAATCTTGGCCTGATGTTGCGCGAAGGACTGCTTAAGGAAAATATCGACGGCGAAGCGCTGCTCTGGGCGCATGAACGACTTCTGGGCCGTTCGGAACAACGCCGGATATTGATGGTGATTTCCGATGGGGCACCGGTCGATGATTCGACCCTGTCGGTAAATTCCGGAAACTATCTGGAACGCCACCTGCGCGAGGTGATCGACTGGATTCAGACCCGTTCGCCGGTTGAATTGCTTGCAATCGGCATTGGGCATGACGTCACACGCTATTACCAGCGTGCCGTGACGATCAATGATCCGGAAGAATTGGGCGGTACCATGTTGCGCGAATTGTCCGATCTGTTCGATGAACAGGGCGCGCGCCAACCCAAACGCCCGATGCGTCATGTGCCTGCGGATAACGCAAAGGACAAGGCGACCGGTGATCGTGACCGCTGGTAGGTAAAGGGGATAGGGCCGTCATGACAGCCATTACCCGATTTGCCCCCAGTCCGACCGGCTTTCTGCATCTTGGCCATGCGGCTTCGGCCCTGTTTTCCACAAAACAGGCCGGGCCGGATGGCCGTTTCCTTTTGCGGATTGAGGACATCGATCAGACCCGCTGTCGTCCGGGATATATCGATGCGATCTACGAAGATCTCGGCTGGCTGGGGCTTCAATGGGAAGAACCTGTTCGCATCCAGTCGCAACATTTCAGCGATTATCAGCAGGTGCTTCATCGTTTGACCGATGCCGGTCTGCTTTATCCCTGTTTTTGCACGCGAAAAGACATCCAGGCCGAAATTGCGCGGATTGGAAATGCTCCTCACGGCCCGGATGGGGCGCATTATCCGGGAACCTGTCGCGATTGCAGCGTGTCCGAACGTACGGACCGCATTGCCGCCGGTGAGAGCTATGCCCTGCGTCTGGATATGGGGCGGGCCCTCAGGCAGGTTGGTGGCCCATTGTCATGGTATGATCGCAAGGCCGGCAAGCAGGAGGCAACGCCGGAAATATTTGGCGATGTTGTGCTTGCCCGCAAGGATACACCGACCAGCTATCATCTGTCGGTGACTCATGATGATCATTTGCAGGGCATCAACCTTGTCACCCGTGGCGAAGATCTGTTTTTCGCAAGCCACCTGCATCGGTTGCTGCAGGAATTACTGGGGTACGACGTTCCTGAATATCACCATCACGGCTTGCTGATCGGGCCGAATGGCAAACGTTTTGCCAAACGCGACAAATCCAAAACGCTTCGATCCATGCGCGACGAAGGCATGACCGCGGACGAGGTCATTACGATGACCGGCTTTGTCTGAGCGATCCGGTTCTGGTTTCCAGAAGGTCCGGCCGTTCAATAAACCAGTTGCGGATAAAATCGATCATCAGCCGGTTCTTGACCGGCAGGTTCGCCTGATACGGATAGACCAGATAGATCGGCCGCAAGGGTGATGAATAGCCATCAAGTGCCGTTTCAAGCAATCTTTCGGAGATTGCCGGAAGGGCAACATAACGCGGTAGTCGGGCAACACCCAGTCCGCGGATTGCGGCATTGCGCAGCAGCGGATAATGGTTCAGACGCAAATTACCGATTGCCGGGACGGATTGTGCGCCGTCATCGGAAAAGAAAACCCAGTTGCCATCCTTGTAATACTGAAAGTTCAGCAGGCAATTGTGGTTTGCCAGATCGGCGGGTGTTTCAGGTTTTGGGTGCTTTGCCCAATAGACCGGGCTTGCGCATACCAGTTCGGAAAGTTGTCCCAGCGGAATGGCAACCTGTTCCGGATCGTTCGTCAGTCCCGCACGGATCGCGATATCGATATGGGCCGATTGCAGATCGCGAAATGTGTTTTCCAGCTCCATCTCGATCTGGATACGCGGATGGGTTCTTTGAAACGCGACGATGATGTCATCAAGAAACATTTCCCCAAAGGAAACAGGAACCGTGATGCGTACGGTTCCCACCGGCTCGCCACGAAGGGCTTCGACGGCCTCGAATGCGGCGGTGGCACTTTGGGTGATGTTTTGGCAATACTCCAGAAAGGTCGTACCGATCTCGGTCGGTTCGACCTTGCGGGTGGACCGGAACAGCAATTGCGCACCCAGTTCTGATTCCAGTCTTTTGACATGCTGGCTGATCAGGCCCTTGGACACACCAAGCACCTTGGCGGCCTGCGTGAAGCCACCATTTTCTATCACGGCCGCAAAGCTGCGCATTTCGCTAAGATAATCTTTCATTGTTTAAAATATTAAACAAAATGTTTGAAAATCACCAGATTAACATCACCATTGTCCTATGGGACGATCTCTCCATTACGACATATTCCGAAGATGGAGGATTAAATGAAAGTTCTGTTGGTGGGCGCATCGGGAATTATCGGACGTGGAATTGATGCCGAATTATCCCAACGTCACGAAATCGTTCGTGCGTCCCGTTCAAGCGGGGATGTCAATGTTGACCTGACCGATATTGCATCAATCAGGGCAATGTTTGCCAAGGTAGGCAAGGTCGACGCGGTTATTTCAGCGACGGGTAAGGTTCATTTCGGTGACTTTTCCGAAATGGACGATGACAAATACCGCATCGGTATCAATGACAAGTTGATGGGGCAGGTCAATCTGGTGCTGGTCGGGCGTGACCATGTGGCGGATAGCGCATCATTCACGCTGACTACCGGTATCCTGTCCAAAGACCCGATCCGTTATGGCAGCTCGGCCTCGATGGTGAATGGCGCAATCGAGTCATTCGTGCGTGCCGCAGCGATTGAAATGAAGCCGGGCCTGCGAATCAATGCAGTCAGCCCCGGTGTGATCCTTGAGGCAATGGAAGGATATGCGCCGTATTTCCGCGGGCATGATCCCGTTCCGGCAGCACGTGCAGCCCTTGGTTATGCAAAGTCGGTCGAAGGTCTTCAAACCGGTCAGGTTCTCGAGATTTTCTGACGACAGTTGAGAAAACCGGTCGGGACATCATGTCTTGGCCGGTTTCGGGCATTACAAGGGGCCTTGCTCCGAAAAAACCATACTTTCTATCTGGAATTATGCAGGGCGACTGCTTACTATCCAAACAGCTAATGTTGCGCATCCGATGGTTGAGCGTGTAAACGGCTGTAACGGAAATACCGGATGGGGCAGTTAACGGCCAGGATGGCCAAAACCTTGAAGCGGCTGCTTTTGGAACCCGGACACGGGAACGAAGCAGGGCCGGCGCTGCAAAAGAAGGTTCGTGGGGACCTTCTTGACCTTGCCTATCGTAACAACTGGGCGAACGTTCTTGTCAATCTGGCGGCCGGAAGCGGCCTTGCAGGGACCCTGTGGTTTCAGGGCGAACTGTCATTTGGCATGAGCATATGGGTTGCCGTTATCATTATAACGACCGCGATCCGGTTGTTTGGCGGGTATCGTTATCATGCTGAACGGCGACTGGTTTCGGCGTTTGATGATACGGATTTCCACAAATGGCTTGTCCGATATGCCTTGGGTGTTTGTTCTGGGGCAACGCTTTGGGCGTTGGCAGCCATATTTGATCTGCCGGGACAAAGCAATGAAAGCCGGTTTGTCATGCTCATCATTCTTGCCGGGCTTGCCGGCGGGGCAACCGGTATTCTGGCCCCTGTTTTTCGGGTCGGGCGGTTTTATCTTGTGATGCTGCTGCTGCCAGCCTGCATTGTATTGATCGTCATGCCCGAACCGAACTATGTGCTGGCTGGACTGGGCTTCATATTTCTGACTGTCATGATGGTTACCCATCGCAACAATCATGTGATCCTCTATCGGTCGCTTGCGCTTAAACATGAAAATGACGGTCTGGTCGATGATCTGCGCGAACAGAACCGCATCACCCGGGACTGGAATGTGACACTGGAAACCCGCGTGGCGAAACGGACGCGGGAACTTCGCAATCTTCTGGTCCGTGACACTTTGACCGGATTGCTGAACCGCGACGGCATTGTGTCCTGGTTTGAAGAAGCTCGTGCAAGCCACGGTAATCGTGCTTATGCAGTTCTGTTCATTGATCTTGACCATTTCAAACAGATCAATGACGGGTTGAGCCATGCGATCGGCGATCTGGTGCTTAAGGAAGTTTCGGCCCGCCTGCGGGAATATGTTGATGAACGTCATGCGGTGGGGCGTTGGGGTGGTGATGAATTCATCATGATCCTGACCGACCAGCCCGAAAACCTGCATCAACTGGTTGATCAGACCATCGGTGAGGTTCGTGCGGCGGTCAACCGGCCCATCCATATTGCGGGACAGACATTGCATGTCGGTTTTAGTACCGGCGTTGCTTTCGGGATGACGGAAAACCCGCAAATTGCCGAAATGATCCACTGGGCCGATCTTGCCGCGGCGGAAGTCAAACGATCAGGACGTGGCAGCGTGCACAGTTATGACAGCAAATTACTGGTCGAACAGGAACGTCGGCTTGCCATAAATCAGGCCCTGCGTCAGGCGATGCCAAGCGACGAGCTGTATCTTGAATATCAGCCAGTGGTAAGTGCAAAAAATGGGGAAATCGAGGCTTACGAAGTTTTGCTACGGTGGGAAAGTGGCGAACTTGGGCGTATACCGCCTGACGAGTTTATCCCGATTGCCGAGGAATCCGCGCTGATTGTCGATATCGGTGAATGGGTTATGCGCGAGGCCTGCAAAACCATTCTTGACTGGTCCGGTTTTGCAGGCGGGCCTAAGGTGGCGGTTAACGTCTCGGTCCGTCAGATCGTGGTTCCGCGTTTTGCCCGTATGGTGGAGAACCTTCTGCTTGAAACCGGGTTGCCAGCCAACCGTCTGATTATTGAGGTAACGGAATCGATCTTTGATATCCGGCGCACGCAACTAATTTCGGAAGTCCTGTCTGATTTGCATGATCAGGGGGTGGAAATCCATATTGATGATTTCGGCACCGGCTATTCATCCCTTTCACGGTTGCATCAGATCCGTGTCGACGCCGTAAAAATCGATAAATCTTTCATCCTGAACATGGATATCAATGCACGTGCGGTGATTGAAGGGGCGATTTTGATTGCGCACCGGTTTGGGCTTGATGTGATTGCCGAAGGTATTGAAACCGAGCAACAGCGCAGTGAACTTGCCGCGATGGGTGTGGACGCCTATCAGGGCTATTTCTTTGCCCGGCCATCCAGCAGCCCTTGTGATGATCCGCATTGGCAGAAAACGGAATCAAACGTTTAATCCTGCGTCGGATAAACAAAAACGGCCCGTCCGCAATGCGGCTGGCCGTTTTGTTTTCAGCGTGCAGTGCAAATGCTTAGCGGCTGAAATCCAGAAGGACAAGAAAGCAGACAGGAACCAGCGCCAGGGCGACATAAATCCAGATCGATGCGACAGGAATACCGAAATGCGCAAGCACATACCCGGCCAGATACAGAACCAGACCAATTACAGCGACAAGTAAAATGCCCAAAAGGGGCAGGGATACCTTGGAATCGGTTTTCATCTTGCGCAATGCTCCCCAAGCGTGTGCGGAATAACTATGACAGCACGCTAACACCGAATGCGCGATGATGTTTTGACAAGGATCAATCTGTGCTTCGGCGACATGGGGCAAATTACAGAGTGATCGCTACGTAACCTGTTCATTGAGCATGTTGATCAGACATATTCAGTAATCTGGCCACATGCTGAAGCTTGTCCGGATTGCGGGTGATAAAGATGCGAGTGATTTTGCCGTCCCGAATTTCAAGGGCGGTGGTTTGCAAGACGTTGCCGCGCTCCAGACTGGCAAATCCTGGCAACCCGTCGATCCAAAGAAAAGACAGCAGCTTTTCAGCTTCGCCATACCGTTTGCGGAACAGTCCGGCAAACAGCCGCATGATCCGGTCGGCACCACGGATCGGGTTAAGCCACGCGTGAACTTTGCCGCCCCCGTCAGCGTGCATTACAACATTATCGGCCAGCATGGTACTTAATGTGCTGATATCGCCTTGGGTCGCGGCCTTGAAAAAGGCCAGTGTGATTTTTTCGCCTTCGTCGCGTTCGACGCTATATCGAGGTTTGGCTGCCCGGACATGTTTTCGGGCGCGCACGGCAAGTTGCCGGATGGCCGCCGGGTCACGATCCAGTGTTTCGGCGATATCATTAAGCGAGACCGAAAAAACGTCATGAAGTAGAAATGCCGCGCGCTCTAGCGGTGACAACCGTTCAAGCACCAGCATTAACCCAAGGGTCAGTTCATCGGTTTTTGGTTCTTCCTCGACTTCGACCAAAGGTTCGGGAAGCCAGTTTCCGACATAAATTTCACGTTGGGCGCGAGCGGACTTCATTACATCAAGGCATAGATGGGTGACGATGCGTTTCAGAAAAACACCGGGATTCCGGACAACACTTTGATCGGTGCGTTGCCAACGAATCCAGGCGTCCTGCACAATGTCATCAGCCTCGGCCAGAGAGCCAAGCATTCGGTAAGCCAACCGTTTGAGTTGAATGCGGTGTTCTTCGAACACCGCAATTGCATCATCAGGCGGGTACATCGGACGCATTAACCGGATGAGATGCAGCAAAGCCGATCTGGAACCGGTTCCAGCTATTGATCGCACCGATAGCCATCGTCAGATAAACCTGTTCTTCAGGGGTAAATACGCTGGCAAGGGCGGTATATTCCTCGTCAGAGGTGGCGTTGTTGGCGATCAGGGTCAAGGTTTCGGTCCAGGCAAGTGCAGCCCGTTCCCGTTCGCTGTAAAGCGATGATTCCCGCCATGCATCAAGCATATAGATACGCATTTCGCTTTCTCCGGCAGCACGGGCATCGGTGGTGTGCATATGAAGACAAAATGCACATCCATTGATCTGAGACGCACGGATTTTAACGAGTTCAAGCAGGCGATGCTCAAGGCTGCTTTCCTGAATGGCATCTTCCAATGCCATCATCGGCTTTATGCATTTTGATGCAAGTTTGAAATGGTTTTCAACACGCAGTGTCATGGTTTGTTTTCCTTGTTTTGCTTGGTGGACCGGTTGGCGGGTTCTCGGTGCAGCCAACATGTCGGATAAGGATCGCCGCACCCGGGTCGGGGGGAAACTGATGCGGCGATCCGTGCCGACGGCGGTGTTCCCCGCCGACGGGTTATTTCTCAATCGGGGTGGTCAGGACGGTCTCGTTGGTATCGACAACAAACACGGCAAGCAGTTTTGCAGGTTCGGTGTCACTGGCATTTGCGCTGACACCGTGGCGGTCGCCTGGATATTCGGAGAAGCTCTCACCGGCGCGATAGGTAATGACCGGGCCATCATTCACCTGACTGTTGATCGCACCCTCAAGGATGGTTGCGTAGATGAATGCCGATTCCGGATGGGTATGTGCCGAGGAAAAGCCGCCAGGGCCATATTCGACCAATACCGCCTTCATACTTTTGCCCGGTACATTGGGCAGTTCGTGCTCATAGACAACAGTGACTTTGGCGTCTTTGTCGTCCGAATGGGCCGCGGCGGCGTGTGCAAAAGTGATGGTCGCAAGCAGGGCGGACGCGAAGAGAAATTTCCTGATCATTTTTGCCTCCTGTCGGGGATGGGGAAACAAGCAAAGGTGGTCGTAGGTTGTGGATGTATGGGGCATTCACTGGGCTGCAATTGAATGCCCGAGCCAGTCTTCAAACCGGTTCATGCCAAGCCGCGCATCGATATCCGGGACAAGTGCCTTTTCGGAAAGTTCAACACCGAAATAGGGCGCTTTGGGATCGGCAATGACGGTGCGAGGGTCCTGCATGGCACGCAGATATTTCGCGACCAGCTCATGCATGCGGAAACGATCCGGTCCGGCGATTTCGGCAATGCCGTTCATCGGTTTGCCAAGCGCAAAGGCCGCCATTGCATCGGCAACATCGTCCGATGAAATTGGCTGAATAAAGGCTGTTGAAAGGTGCACATCGTTCCCGATGGTGCCGGCATTGGCAATGCCACTGACAAACTCAAAGAACTGTGTTGAATGGACGATGGTAAAGGGAATGCCTGATGCCCTGATCAGGTCTTCCTGCGCCTTCTTGGCGCGAAAATATCCGCTGCCCTGCAACTGATCTGTACCGACAACCGAAAGGGCGATGTGATGGCGGATACCGGCAGCTTTTGCGGCCGTCAAAAGGTTCCGCCCAGATGTCTGGAAAAATTCCATGACTGCTGCGTCTTCAAACGAGGGAGAGTTGGCAAGATCAATAACGACCTCAGCCCCCTCAAGTGCCTCCGCAAGCCCGTCGCCGGTGATTGTATTGATACCTGTATTGGGGGAGGCCGCGATCACGTCATGGCCCTGCGCGGCAAGACGCGCTACGGTTTTGGTGCCGATAAGGCCCGTACCACCGATAATGACGATCTTCATGTCTGAACCCTTCAAGCTGGTCTCGAGCGCTCGGACATCGGAATGACATTCCGTCGACGCTCGTAAACAAGACGAGACGGATTTTGCAGAAGTGACATGGCCCGGCATTTTTTGTGAAAAAAATCGACTGGCCTGTTGGAGAAGCATCCGGAGGGCGACAGAGGGAAGCCCTCACCTTGATATTATATGTGCTTGGTCGCGATCTGTCAGAATCGGGTATCCCGCAGGTATACGGAGCGCCAAACCGAACCGGAGGTATGGCGGCATGTCGGGGAAAATCGCTTGATTCCGTGTGGTTGAGATGGGAAAAGCCGTTCTTGCGCGATGCAATATGAACGGAATGTGCAAAACAGGTGTTTTTGTCGTGTAAAAGCGTGGATGAAGGCTTGACGGCATCTGCCAGAGGCGGTAATAACCCGGCTCCAAGCGCGGGCCTGCATGTCAGGCCAAGCGTCCTTTTGCGAATTATAGACCAGGAGATCAGGTCATGGCACGTCGCTGCCCGGTATCCGGCAAAGGCGTTTTGGTCGGCATGAATGTGAGCCACGCCCACAACCGCACCAAACGTCGTTTCCTTCCGAACCTGCAGCCGACCTCGCTGCTGAGCGAGGCGCTCGGTCGTTCGGTGCGTCTGCGTCTGACCACCAATGCGATCCGCACCATTGAAAAACGTGGTGGTCTGGATGCATATGTGCTCGGCACTGCAGCTTCCAAGCTGTCGGCAGAGCTGGTGAAAATCAAACGCCAGGTCGCCAAGGCTGTTGAAGCAAAAGCTGCCTAAGGCACGCTTTCTGCTTTAAGAATTACGAAGGCTCGCGATTGCGGGCCTTTCGTTTTTCAAAGAATTCAGATCGCCCTGTTCCGGGGCCATAAAAGGGTCGTGCATCACCGATGTGCGGCCTTTTTGTTTGTTCGGGCGGCAGGACGCAGATACGAGTCGTCTTTGTTCATGCCGGTTTTATGCAAATGTTTGCGACTCGGCTTCAAGCGGCATTTGCGCTTTGCGAAAATTGGTCTATACTTTGCTCTATCAGTGATTTACGCGACCGCGTCGCATGGCTTGATGAAACGTCACGATATGTTCATCACCCGCGATTCGCGAACCTGCTAAATAGTGGGTGCGACTCGGTAAACACGGTGGAGCGGATGGTATGCATTTATCGCCCAATGCGTGTCCGGCACTTGTTCTTAACGCCGATTTCCGGCCGTTAAGCTATTTCCCGCTGTCCTTGTGGTCCTGGCAGGATACGCTAAAGGCAGTGTTTCTGGAACGCGTTGATGTCCTTTCAGAATATGACCGTGAAGTCCATTCCCCGTCCTTCAAAATGAAACTGCCGAGCGTAATATCGCTCAAGGAATATGTTTCGCTCAAAAGCAGCCCGGCCTTCACCCGGTTCAACGTGTTCCTCCGCGATCAGTTCTCCTGCCAGTATTGCGGGGATCGTCTGCCCACCAGTGATCTGACATTTGATCACGTTATTCCACGGTCGCGGGGCGGTCGCACGAACTGGTCCAACATTGTGACGGCCTGTTCGGACTGTAATCTGTTTAAGGGCAGTCGATCGATCCGGGAAGCCGGACTTCGGCTGCGCAGGACCCCCGAACAGCCGAGCATGCACGAACTCCAGACCATCGGACGCCGCTTCCCGCCAAACTATCTTCACGAAAGTTGGCGGGATTTTTTGTACTGGGATACCGAACTGGAATACGATTTCTGATTTTCCAATTCTGACGGGGCGGCAAAAGCCGACGAATCTTCGTCGGCTTTTGCTTGGTGTGGATCAGAATACATCCAGATCGTTGGCCAGAACGACCTTGCCATCATAACGTTCGGTTATTTCATTCAACGTGCTTTCGATCGGAGCCGCATAGTGCAGCACATGATAAAGCACCAGCAAACCCGGTCTGGTTTCGTTAGCAAGTTTTGCCAGATCGGTTGAAAGAGTATGTGCCGAAGCGTGATAAGCCTGCCAGTTCTCGGGAAGTCCTGACCAGCCTTCATGGCTTATGGCCTCGTGAAGCAGGACATCGGCACCACGTGCAACTTCGCGCAGCTTTTCATTATAGGTCGTATCACCGGAAATGACGATAATGCGGTCGGGCGTGGTGACACGATAGGCAAAGGCATTGTCCCAGTTGCCATGTGTGACGGCGAAGGCCTCGACCGTTACATCCCCGTCTTTGAGAATGACACCATCATCCGAAAATTCGGTAACGTCGGCATAGGCAGCGTCACGATTGACAACCGGCTGGTTGCCTCCAAGACGGGTCTGCGTATCGTCGGCAAGCATTTCATATACACCTTCGCTCATGGCTTTGGTGCCGAAGGGGCCGAAGACCTTTATCTGATTGTCTCGCCGCCACCAGTAAGTCGTAATCAGCTCTGGATAATCAAGGACATGATCGCTGTGCAGGTGGGTTAAAAACAGATGATCGATCTTGGTTGGATACAGGCCGGAGATATTCTTCTTCTGTGCTGCTGCGATGGCATTCTGAACTACACCACCACCAATATCGAAGACATATGCCTCGTCATTATAGACAACAGCGATCCCGGCACCTGCGCGGTCGGCATCTGGCACGGGGGTACCCGTACCCAGCATGACGATTTTGGTTTCGGCTTGCGCTGTCTGTGCGTCAAACATGGCGATGCAGGCAAAAAGAACGGCACTAACAATGCCCGAAGTTTTTACGGATTTGTGCATAGGTTTCCTCCCGATGCGAATGGATCAATATCTGCGTGTTGTTGTTTTTATGCGCATCCCAAAGGCTACGGGTGATAGGCAGCAAACCCTAGAAATTGACATTGGGGGCTGTTCTATTTTGATATCATGGGCCGCATGGCGGCCCATATGACGAAACCATTATCGTAAGGATACAATAATGATATGCGAAAACACGCATGCAATGTTGGGACCGGACGACATGAGCGAACCTGCGAAGCGTGAAAAACGTGAAGAGTTGACCAACCGTGCCCTTGCGCGCGGATTAGAGGTTGTCCGTATTCTGGATCGGGCGGGTGGATGCAGAATTGCCGATCTGATGCGCCTGACAGGTTTGCCCAAAACCACGTTGCGGCGATTGTTGGCGGTTTTGCTTGATCAGCGTTTCGTACGGCGCAGCATGGGCGATGGCCGGTATCGGGCAAATGTCAGTTGGACATCACACCCATTGCAGAATGGCATGGCCGATCTTTCAGAGTTTCTAGACATTGCCTGTGATGTGATGCGTGATCTTACGGCCCGTGTGCAGTGCCGTCCGATGTCTTGGTCCGCAATGGCAATCATATGCAGGTGATTGAAAGTACACGATCCATTAGTCCACTTTTTGTTGCACCCGGAAAGCTGGAAGCCGTCGTGAACATGATCCGGTCCGCAGCTGGGCCAGCCTATCTGGCATATTGTCCGGCCAAAGAACGTGAGGCGATCCTGTCGGGCCTCCGCATTTCGGGGGGGGGGGCAGCCGGTTTGATGGTGTGTTGGCAGAAACCCGCAAACGCGGATATGCACTGCGTGATCCGGATTATTGGGGGGATAGTGTTGTCAATGATCGCCTGCGTGCCATCGCGATGGCAATTCCCGGAAGGCAGGGCATTGCTGGTGTCATCAATCTGGTCTGGACCGCAGGGATGATTGATGAAAACACGTTCGCGGCACGGCATGCCACAGATCTTAGAATGGCGGTTAATACAATCAGTGAACGTTATTGTAGTTTGGTAAAGGTCTGAGCAAAATGAAAACGCCGCTTTGTTTGAGCGGCGTTTCCGTTATGGTTGTTTTGTGCTGTGACTTACCAGTTCACGGTAAGCTTCAGCAGGGCGCTGCGTCCTTCAGCGTAGCCGCAGGCGGTGATAGAGCTACAACCTGCGACATATTCCTTATCGAGAAGATTGGAGACATTCAGGCTTAGGTCCCACTGATCGGCAACGCCATAGCCAATGCCTGCATCAAACACAGTGGCCGATGGCACTTCATGTTCGTTGCTTTCATCGGCATAGGAAGCTCCCTGATACCTTACGCCGCCGCCCAGACGGACACCTTCAAGCATTCCCTGACGGAACGTGTAGTCAAGACCAAGGCTGGCCATTTCGGTCGGAACAGTGACCGGTTGTTTGCCGATAACGCTTTGATCTTCATCTTCTGTGACTTCCAGATCAAAAGCGGTGGCAGCAGCCGTTAGTCTCAGTTCTTCAGTCAGGTTTGCTTTGGCTTCAAACTCGATACCGCGGGAATTGACTTCGCCCAATTGGCGCTCGTTGTTGAAGGTTCCGGTAACAACATTCTGCCGGGTAAGATCAAAGACTGCCAAGGTGAACAAACCGTCCAAACTTTGCGGTTCATACTTCAGACCTGCTTCGTACTGTTCACCTGTTTCAGGTTGAAATACGCCAAGCGAGCTCGAACCCAAAACCGGGTTGAAGAAGGTTGAGGCGCTGACATACGGCGTCAAACCGTTGTCGAAGGCATAGGCAAGACCGGCTCGGCCGCTCCATTCACCTTCTGTATCGCTGAAGTTATGGTAAGTTGAAATCGGGTCATTGGCATTGATCCAGATGTAATCGTACCGACCGTTCAGGGTGGTTATCCAGCCATCACCAAAGCGAATTTGATCCTGCGCATAGAACCCGAACTGGTTCATGTCGATGTCTTGGTCCAAATAAGCGGTACGTGCAGCCTGGCTTGAACCATGTATAGGATTAAGCGGATCAACAGTCGTGCCGGACGCTGAGAGCTCGAGACGATTCATGTCGAACCGTTTAATGTCGATCCCGCCGAGCAAGGTGTGGTCCAGCTCGCCGGTTGCGAATTTCTGTTCCAGCTGGTTATCCAGACCAATACTTGTTAGTTCGGTCCGGTGTTCAAAGCCCCAACGTACCAGATCGTTGCTGGCCGTGGTCGGGCTGGCGGCGCCACCAGCGACGTAGCCGCTTGGGTAATAGTAGACTTCATGAATATCAATATGACTGACACGGGCATTTTGGCGGAATGTCAGGTCATCATTTATGTCATGTTCCAGTTCATAACCGACAAGCGCTTGGCGACGAATATCCTTGTCCAAGCCCGGTTCGGTGAAGTTGGTTTCAGGGTCGATCTTGCCGTAACGCGCATCGACGACAGTGCCGTTGTAAGGCAAAAAGCCAAGTCCGCCATTATGCTGGCCGTCAACAAACGTGAAGCTGCTAAGTAGTGTCAGGCTAGTGTCCTGGTTGGGGGTCCACAGGAAGCTAGGTGCAATAGATCCCTGAAATCCTTCGTTCTCCTCGGCCTGTTCTTCACCTGCCGTGAACTGGCCGGTGACGCGATAAGCCGCCTCGTCGCTCATGCGGTCGCTGAAATCAATGCCGGTGCCAATTTTTCCGGTGTCTGTCACGGACAGTTCCAGACGTCGAAGAGGTTCGGCTGTTGGGCGTTTACTGACGTAATTTACCATCCCGCCGGGATTGGTGCCCCCGTATAGAACCGATGCAGCGCCACGCAAAACTTCGATGCGTTCAAGGTTATAATCATTAACAAGGAATGAACCGAAACCAAAAGCCGGACTTTGCAGACCGTCAAGATAGACGCCGCTCTGTGTCGCGTTGAAGCCACGAATATAGAACCAGTTGGTATCAGTATCCGAGCCGTAGGGCTGAGTGAAAACGCCACTGGTATAGCGCAGAGCTTCATCAACCTTGTTAACGCCCCGATTATCCATTTCTTCCCGGCCAATGACCGAAACGGATTGAGGAATTTCACTGAGCGGTGTGTCTGTTTTCGAGCCCGTAGCGCTACGCTTTGCAACATACCCTTGTACAGGCGAAGTCGGCGTTTCAGGTTGTTCGGCATTAATCACAAGAGGATCGACAACGATTTCCTTGTTGGTTTCATCCGTGGCTTGCTGGGCGCGAAGTTGTGTGGGCAAGCTGGTGCATAGAATTGCAACGCTGCCGAGAAGGGCTGTTTTGAAGCGCGTTCGGGTCAAGAACGTCATTTGAGGGGTTTCCTGCATCGGTTGTCATGTGTGACAGTCCGATAGCACGATTAGGAAAACCGGATATTGAACCCTATTTGCCCGTATTGAACGGATTTTGGTTTAATTTTCAGGCGGATTGTTCGCGTCGCCATACGCCCGGTGTGGTGCCTGTGATGCGGCGGAAGACGCGGGTCAGATGGGCCTGGTCGGCAAAGCCGACATGTGCCGCGACACTGGCAAGCGGTGTTGTGTTGTCGCGCAGCATGGATTTGGCGCGTTCAATGCGTGCCTTCATTTGCCATTGATGGGGCGGCATGCCGGTTGTTTCGCGAAATGCCGAGCAGAAATAGGATTGTGACAGACCAGTCAGTTCCGCCAGTTCATCCAGCCGGATAACGCGACCGCAATTCTGTTCAATAAATTCGACCGATTTGCGCAGGTGGTGCGGGGCAAGTTTGCCGCGTTTGCGCGATGTTTCGCTTTCGGGAAGTGGTGTCAGCAACGCACTGGTAAGAGCCGTTACCAGACTCTCTCCATACAGGTCGGGCGAGGCGATATCGCTGGCGAGGTCGTCAGCGATCATGTGCACAAGTGATCTGATCCGGGGATCGCAAAAACCGATCCGGGGCGTTTCAAGGATTGCGCGATCAATCTCTTGATCAAGATGCTTTTCAAGGCTGTTGATATCGAGATGGATATCAAGGTGGCGTAACCGGCATTTTTCCCGAATTTCGGCAGAAATTTCCATTCCTGCCGGAATATATGACAGGCACCCCTGTTCGCGACGAGAAGATCCAAAAGGATCTTCGGGCGTTTTGACGCGGAAGTTCGATTGTCCGCTGCAATCAAGAATGGCGACCAGTCTTGGTGCACAGGAAACATAGGTGCCCCCAGCCTTTTCACAGCATTCGACATGCCACAGATCGGTAATCGCAGAATTCCAGCGACGAAAACGCAGATCGTCCAGAAGCGAGATGCCCTCTATCCTGCTGGTCATTTGGGGATGGAATGTCATGTCCGGCATTCCTAGGATCGTCCTTGTCTGTGTTATGGCAGAAGCCGGTTGCCTTCAATGCCCCGATCCTGCTTGATCAATTAATGGTTGGATTGGTGAACACTATAAGAAGAATTGTATGCAAACAAGAACAATTCGCATTATCAACCTGGAAAAGGCAGAAATGGAGCAATTTTAATCGGGCGGATATTGACCGCGTTAGGTGTCGGTCTTCAAACCCACCAGATCGTTACAGGCGGGTTCGTGGGGCAGATCGCAAATGTTACCGCTTCATCCAGCGCGACGGAGCGATAAAGCACAGGATGGCAAGAATGGCGGAGAAGAAGACATTGACCGTTGGCATCGTGATGCCAAACAGGGCCCAGTCAATCTTGTCGCAGCGAACAATCGGCTGCGCCATCAACTGTGCCTTGAGGTCCGCGACCGAAGCCGCACCACTTGTCAGGCCGCCGCACATTGCCGGGCCTTCCCACCATAGTTCCTGGACACCGACGTGATAGAACGCAATGCCGGTTCCGATGGCAAATGCCATGCCACACAGATAAACAAGAACGCGTGACGCGCCAGGTATCCTAAGCAAAAGCAGGGCAAGGATGGCAAGGCCGCCCGCTACATAAAACGGAACGCGCTGATACAGGCACAACACGCAGGGTAGAAGCTTCTGCACATACTGTGCATAGAAGGCAAAGCCGAGGCTTCCCGCAGAAATCAGGAAAATGGCAACCGGTGGCAGGGCTGGGGCATAATGTGCGCGAAGCAATTTTATCATCGGGTCGTTCCGTTATCGTTTTGCGGTATTAACCGTGCGGGATCAGCTTGATGGCGGCAAATCCACCGACAAGAACCACAACAAATATGGTAAAAACGAGGCCAAGCCGTTTTTCGATAAAGTCGCGAATAGCCGGGCCGAATTTCCAGATCAGGGCTGCAATGATGAAGAAGCGCAAACCGCGCGCCAGAACTGATGCAACCATGAATATTGCCGGGTCGAGCGCTGTCACACCCGACAGAATGGTAATGACCTTGTAGGGGAACGGGCTTACGCCGGCAATAAACACCGCCCATGCACCCCATTCATTATAATAGTCGCGGAATGTATCGAACTTTGCGCCATAGCCGTAAAGCTGCAATACCGGCTGGCCGATGCTTTCAAACAGGAAGTAACCGATGCCATAGCCAGCAATGCCGCCCAGTACAGACCCGACAAGGCAGATCAAGGCATAACGCCATGCTTTGGTTGGTGCTGCGATTATCATGGGAATCAGCAGGACGTCGGGCGGGATCGGGAAAATTGAACTTTCCACAAAGGCGATAATGAAAAGCGCAATGGCAGCGTGGCGATGGGCGGCCAGGCCAAGGGTCCAGTAATAAAGGCTGCGCAGCACGGAAACGCCCTTTGCGGTTAAGACGATCAAAACGATGCGGCGCGGTGGCCGATATGGGGGTGATGTAACCGCATTTGGCCTTGTGCCGCAATGACCTTTTCCCGCAGAAAGTCCCATCTGGTTGACAACGCAATTTTTGCGCAAAGCCCCATTGACCGGACGAAATTTACAGCTATTATCCGCCCCACGATGGCGGGTGCGCAACGCACCCATATGTGCCTGCCCCTGTGGCGGAATTGGTAGACGCGGCAGACTCAAAATCTGTTTCTCTTTGAGAGTGGGAGTTCGATTCTCCCCGGGGGCACCATCGACCTGCAAATTAGCGGATTGCCGCTGGTTGCAGATTTTCTCAATTTACAACAGATATGAAGAGGTAAAATACGGCGCAGATTAAATGCGTGTCTTGACCTGTTTTCTAAAGCATTTTTTGACATATCCTAGATTGTCCATATGGAGAAGGCTTCAGCACAGATAATGCCACAGCCTTCTAGTATCCGGATGCACAGGAATCAGCTTCAGTTGGCGAAAGACAACTGAACCTTGACCGATTTGCTGCGATCACGTGCCACGTCAAAGGCTTCTGTGGCGGTTTCAAGCGGAAAGGTTTGGGTGATGATCGGGCTTACGTCAATTTTACCGCTATCGATCACGCGAACGGCCTCGGCAAACTCCGTATGGAAACGGAAAGTGCCGGTGATTGTGATTTCCTTGGCGACTAGCGGATTGAACGGTACCGGAATTTCGCCGGCAACGCCGACCTGAACGAGGATGCCTTGCGGGCGCAAAACGCTGATGGCGGACCGCAAGGCCGCCGGGGCGGCGGAGCATTCTAGGCAAACGTCAAACTGGCCCTTATCCTGTTCATAAGGTTTAAGGTCATCGGCGGCCGTGGCGATGTTGATGGTGCGGGTTGCTCCCATCTGCTTTGCAACATTCAACGCAAAATCCTGCAAGTCGGTCACAACGATTTCGCTGGCACCGGCAAGTTTGGCAGCCGCCGCACAAAGGCTGCCAATCGGGCCGGCACCGGTAATCAGAACCTTTTTATCCGCAAGATCACCTGCGCGTGCAACTGCATGCAGGCATACGGCAAGTGGTTCGGCACAGGCGGCTTTGCCGATGTCGGTTTGATCGTTGATGACGAAACACTGGCCTTCGCGCACATTGACCAGATCGCGGAACGCACCCTGAATATGGGGCATCGGCATTGCCGACCCAAAGAACTTCATGTTCAGGCAATGCTGCTGCAGGTTCTGTTGGCAATAACGGCACGTGCCACACGGATGGCTTGGGTTGATTGCAATCTTTTGCCCGACGGCCAGACTGGTTGCATCCGGGCCAAGTGCAACGACGGTACCCGAGGCCTCATGTCCAAGGATGATCGGTTCGCGCACGCGGATTTGACCAATGCCGCCTTCGAAATAGTAATGCATGTCCGAACCGCACACACCACCGGCACCAACACGGATAAGGACTTCGTCACCAACAGGGGCGGTGGTTGCTTCGGTGTCGATCCGAAGATCATCTTGGCCATACAGACGGCAAACGCGTGTTTGCATCGATTACTCCATCAGGGACGGCAACCAGGTTGACAGCGCCGGGATATAGGAAACAAGGAACAGGATAAGGATATTGGTCAGAAGGAACGGCATCAGCGCCCTTATAACCGTGGTCACCGGGGCTTTGGCGATGTTCGCACAGATGAACATGCAAATGCCTACCGGCGGGGTCGTCAAACCGATCATCAGGTTCAGAACCGCAAACACCGCGAAATGGATCGGATCGACACCGACATTGGTGGCAAGGGTCAGAAGTGGCACAAACAGGATGATCAACGCCGCAATCGTTTCCATGAACATGCCGACAATGAGCAGAACCAGATTGATCAGCAATATCACGGCATATTTGTTATCGGTGAACGACAATACCGCGTTTGAAATCATCTGCGGGATGCGTTCGGAAACAAGGATCCAGCCAAACACGTTTGCCAGACCGACAAGCGCAAGAATGGCGGCGGCGGTCACCGCGCTATCGATGATGATTTTCGGAACCTTGCGCAGCGGCAGTTCGCGATAAATGAAACAGCCGACAATCAGGGCATAGATACTGGCAATGACTGCGGTTTCAGTCGGGGTGACGATGCCGCTCAGCAAACCGCCGACAATCAGGGCCGTCATGGCAAGTGCCCAGAAGGCGCCGACGAAGGATCGGGCCAGTTCACCAAATCCCTGCCACGGCTGGTGAGGGAAATTGCGTCGGACCGCGATGATGTAGCAGGTGACCATCATTGCGAGACCCATCAGGATGCCGGGAATAGCACCCGCAATGAACATCTTGCCGACAGAAATGCCAGACAATGCACCAACGATGATCATGGGCATGCTTGGCGGGATGATCGGCCCGACCGTTGATGATGCCGCCGTAACAGCGGCGGAAAAAGCAGGCGTGTATCCGGCGCGGACCATGCCGGGGATCATCATGCCGCCGATTGATGCCGCGTCGGCAACAGCGGTTCCGGAAATGCCACCAAACAGCATGGAACCGGTAACATTGGTCAGGCCAAGGCCACCCCGCATCCATCCGACCATCGCATTGGCGAACCGCACAATACGCGGTGTAATTCCCCCGCCATTCATCAGGTTCCCGGCAAGGATAAAGCCGGGAATACAAAGCAGGACAAACACATCCATCCCGGCAAACATTTTTTGCGGGATCACAACAAGAGGAATGCCTTCCAGCAGCAAATAGCATAGCGAGGACAGACCCAGTGTCACGGCGACCGGAAGGCCGATGACGAGGCCGAGGGCAAAAACGCCAAGTAAAATTGCGAGGCTCATGGGAAGTCCTTCGTCGTATCTTCAGCTTTTCCGTCAGAAGCCCCGGCGATGACACGTATCATCCGCAGGACCGCGAAAAGGCCGAGAACGGCAAGAAGAATGAAAACGGTGGCGTGAATGAAGTCCATCCGGACGCCTAAAGCGGGTGAAGTTTGAAGAACACCGATTGAAACAAACATCCACGCAGGGGATAGCAGTATCAGGCAAAATGCCGCCGTCAGCCCGGCCGAGATGAACATCAATGCCCGCTGAATACGCAAAGGCAGCATTTCGCAAACGATGTCGACATTAACCAGTTCGCCATTGCGAAAAGACAGCCCGACGCCAAAAGCCGCAAGAAACAGCAGCGCATGACGCGTGAGTTCTTCGGTCCATACCGGTGAACTGGTCAAAAAGGTTCGCGACACAACCTGTATCAGGACCGTGCCGATCAGAATGCCGAAAGCGGCACCGGTTCCGATCCGGCAAAGTGCAATGATGGATGCGTATAATCTGGCAGAAAGCACGTTACTTCCCCGTCGAAAAAAGGTTCGGTCGCGCGTACGCAACCGAACCGGTAGCAATCAGTTTGCGAAAAGGTCTTCGACGACAGGACGGATTTCGTCGGAAACATTTGCAAGAACAGCGTCTTTTGCTTTCTGGGCAAAGGCCTGCGTGTCGACTTCAACGAAGGTCATGCCCTTTGCCTGAAGTTCCTTCGTCAACCGTTCTTCATCAGCGCTAAACAGGTCGCGCTCATATGCTTGGGCCCGTTTTGCAGCTTCCATGACGGCTTCCTTGTCGGCATCTGACAGTTTGCCCCAGGTGATTTCCGAAATGGTCAGATAAATCCATGAACGGACATGCTCGGTCTTGTTCACAAATTTCTGCACTTCGTTGAAGCTTGCCGAATCAATCAGTGCCAGCGGGTTTTCCTGTGCATCGATGGTGCCTGCCTGAAGCGAGGTAAAGACTTCCGAGAACGCCATCGGTGTCGGTTGCGCACCAAGCGATTTCCAGACATCAACAAAAAGCGGAACGTTCGGAACGCGCAGTTTCAGGCCGTTCAGATCGTCCGGGCTTTTGATTTCGCGGTTTGACGTCAGGTTGCGCGGGCCACGGGCAAAATAGGCAATCGGGCGGATGCGGGCTTTCTCGACGATCTGCTGTTCGATTTTGTCGCCGATTTCACCACTGGCAACGGCATCCATGTCTTCGAGCGTCTGATAGGCATACGGAACAGCCAGAAGGGCCGCCATCGGTGCCCAGTTCTGCAGGCTTTCACCGGTAATGGTCATGTCGACCGAACCAAGCTGCATGCCGTTGATCAGGTCGATTTCCTTGCCGAGTGTTTCGTTGGGGAAGACCTGCACATCAATACGGCCGTCGGTAAGGGTCGAAAGTTCCTCGCCGAACTTCACGGCAGCTTTGTGCCAGGCATTCTGTTCATTGGCGAGATGACCAAGTTTCAGGGTTATTTCTGCGGCAATCGCAGAGTTACCCATCATCATGGCGGCTACACCGGCGATCATCAGTTTCTTGGTCGTTTTTTTAAGCATCTTTTCCTCCCTGTTCGGTTGATGCCTTAGGGCGACAACGTGGAATTTGCGTTGTCAAAAAGCTCCGTTCTGGAGCGGGCAATATCAGGCAGCGTATGCAGAATCTCACGGAGGTGCTCACGCATGGCTGCGCTGGCTGCTTCGGGATCACGGGATGTGATCGCGGAAACAATTCGGATATGCTGTTCGATGATCTCGTTCATCGGAAACTGGAAGTAACTGAGGTAGCGCACTCGGTCGAGCTGGGCGCGAACATCCTCAACGACCTTCCATGCGTATGTCTTGCCTGCCGCTTCTGCGAGGCAGCGATGAAAATCATGATCCAGTTTCAGGAATGCACGCGCATCGCCTTCCATGGCCTTGCGCTGATCGGTGATCAGTTGTTCAAGGCGTGCCAGAAATGCATCATCGGGCTTGATTGCGACGAAACGGGCAATGTCGGCCTCGATGGCTTCGCGGACAAAACGCGCATCAAGAACGGCGGCGACGGAAATCTTTCGGACATAGGTTCCGCGTTGCGGGCGAACCTCCAAAAGGCCTTCGTCGGCAAGCTTGATGAAGGCCTCGCGGACGGGTTGGCGGCTGACATTGTAATGTTTGGCAAGTTCGGCTTCGGACAGGCGCACGCCGGGAAGCAGATCCGTGCACACGATCCGTTCGCGAATAATGCGATGGATCTGTGGGCCTACGGCCTGATCGTGTGTGATTTCCCAGTCATTTTGTTCGGGATCGCCCATCAATCTCTCCTTGCTTTTCTGAGTCATGATGCATACTACCATACTAGTCAACAAAATTATGACGTGATATTATTCCTAATCGTTATAGTCGGTGTTGAAGACACCACGCCAATACAGAGAGAAACACATGAAACAAACCTGGAGATGGTTCGGCCCGCGCGATCTGGTCAGCATTGACGATATTTGCCAGGCTGGCGCACATGGCGTGGTTTCCGCCCTTCATCATGTGCCAAGTGGTGCTGTCTGGACGCCGGATGAGATTGCCAAACGTCATGCCGAAATCGCGACCATGAAGGATGGGGCGCCTTCGGGCCTTACCTGGGATGTCGTCGAAAGTCTTCCGGTTTCCGAATCGATCAAACGGCAGGTAGGTCCGTGGCGCGATCATATCGCAGCCTACAAGCAAAGCCTGTGTAACCTTGCCGATTCCGGGATCAACATCGTTTGCTATAACTTCATGCCGGTTCTTGACTGGACCCGAACCCATCTGAGCTGGCGTCTGTCAAACGGCGCAACCTGCATGCGATTTGATCTGGTCGACTTTGTTGCATTTGATCTGTTCATTCTGAACCGCGATGGTGCTGTCGATGATTATCCGGCCGCAATTGTTGCGGATGCAAAAAGTCGTTTCGCACAAATGTCCGAAGATCGCCGTAGTGAACTTGAACGGACGGTTGCCTTCGGCTTGCCCGGTTCGGTCGAGAACCTCTCGCTGGATGATTTGCGTGCGTTGCTTGCAACCTATGCCGATATTGATGCCGATACGCTTCGTAGCAATCTGGTTGCCTTCCTTGAGGAAGTCGTACCTGTCGCACGC
Source organism: Thalassospira lucentensis (assembly GCF_001613805.1). Taxonomy (GTDB): domain Bacteria; phylum Pseudomonadota; class Alphaproteobacteria; order Rhodospirillales; family Thalassospiraceae; genus Thalassospira; species Thalassospira lucentensis_A. The sequence continues at coordinate 52,100 of NZ_LPVY01000011.1, read as the reverse complement.
GAGGTTGGTATTCGCATGTGCTGCCATCCCGACGATCCGCCCTTTGCCCTTTTGGGATTGTCGCGGATCATGTCGACCGAGGCCGACTATGCCTACATCATGCAGGCGGTGGATCTTCCAGAAAATGGCATAACGCTATGTTCCGGGTCGCTGGGTGTACATCCGGAAAATGATTTGCCGGGGATGATGAAACGCTTGGGTGACCGTGTGCATTTCATTCATCTGCGCAATACAAAACGCGAAAGCGAAGGTCTGCCATGCAGCTTCCATGAAGCGGAGCATCTGGATGGCGATACCAACATGGTCGATCTGATCGAGGAAATCCTGCGCGAAGAGGCACGTCGCAAAGCAGCGGGACGTGCTGACTGGAACATTCCGATGCGTCCGGATCATGGGCAGGATATTCTTGATGACTTGAACCGCAAGGGGCAGCCGGGTTATCCGGCGATTGGGCGCCTCAAGGGCCTTGCCGAGTTGCGCGGTGTGATGACGGCACTTTCGGCAAGGTTTGATTTGCTTGAGGCCCCAAAATGACATCTTCCGATAATTCCGCTAATGCACCCGACGCAGATAGCGCAACGGCCGGTATCGTCCATATCGGTATCGGTGCCTTCCACCGGGCCCATCAGGCAGTTTATACCGACGTGGCAATGCGGGCCAAAGGCGGGAACTGGCGCATTATCGGTGTCAGTTTGCGCAGCACTGACATTGTCGATGCTCTGAACGCTCAGGATTGCGCCTTTACGGTGATTGAACGTCATCCTGACGGCCCCAAAGCCCTTAGGATCACCAGCCTGTCAAAGGCAATTGCGGCTTCGCGTGATATTGCACCGGTTTTGGACGCGCTTGCCGATCCGGCAATCGGGATCGTGACCATCACGGTTACCGAAAAGGCATATGGCATTGATCGGGTGTTGGGGGCGGTTCAGGCGGAACATCCGGCTGTGAAACATGATCTGGCAAATTCCACCACGCCAACCGGGCTTCTCGGAATCTTGGTTGCCGGGCTGAAGCGCCGCAAACAGGCAGGCATTCGACCGTTTACTGTCGTTTCCTGTGATAACCTGCCATCGAACGGAGTGTTGTTGCGCAACGGTGTGATTGACTTTGCCAAGCGTGTCGACCCGGACCTGGCAGGTTGGATCGCGGATAACGTTTCCTTTCCCTCAACGATGGTTGATCGGATTACGCCAGCGGCGACAGCTCGCACGTTTGAAGATGCCAAAATTTTGACTGGCATGGACGATCCGGCTGCAATTGAAACCGAACCATTTTCGCAGTGGGTTATCGAGGATGATTTCCCCGATGGCAGGCCCGCCTGGGAAAAAGCCGGTGCGATTCTGGTTCACGATGTCGAGCCATACGAACTTATGAAACTTCGTATGCTTAACGGCAACCATTCCCTGATCGCCTATTTGGGGCAAGTCGGTGATTACCGCTATGTTCGCGATGCAATGGCAAATGAGGCCTTCTCGCAACTTGTTGCGCAACATATGGAAAATGCTGCCGCAACGATGGCACCGCTTGCCGGGATTGATTTTTCCGATTACGGGGCGGAATTGGTCGAACGTTTCCGCAATCCCGAAATCGCACACGAAACCCGTCAGATTGCCATGGATGGCACGGAAAAACTCCCGCAGCGGATTTTCTCCCCGGCTTGTGACCTGCCGCAGGAAAGCAAGATGCTCGGCACGTTTGCCCTTTGTTTTGCTGCCTGGATGGCGGTTATGCGTCAACGTGTCAATGCAGCGCCAGACGGAGCTGCTGAATTGCTCAATGATCCGCGTGCAAACGAAATCATGGAAGCACTGGCGGATCATCAGGATGCAGCGGGGATATACGAAAAACTGTCCGGGCTTAAGGGCTGGATGCCCAAACAGTTGGAGGATAGCCCGTTCTGGCGTGAAGCCGTGATTGAACGCCTGTCGATACTAATGTCGGACGGCGCCGATGCCGCCATCAGGCACGAGATCAGTGCATGACATTGCTTTAGTTTCCTCTAGTCGATGAATGCATGATCGAAAGGGCATTTGATTAACCCGTAGCCATAGGGACGCATTTTTGCCGATGCTTCATGTGGTTTTGATTGGTGCGGCCATAAAACATATCAATAATATTGAAAGTGATTATCATTACTGATACGGTCCGCTCGTCACCGTTGTGGGGGCTGTCTGTCGGGGCTCGTAAAACGGGCCGTTTGGCAGGGTTTCATAGGCAATGATAGAACCTGCGCATGAGTTTCTGGAGGAACACACTTGCAAAGCTGTTCGAAGACCATCGGCGCCAGCTTGTCGCGATGGTGGTTCGGCGGATACGTGATCGTGAAGTTGCGGCCGAACTTGTGCAGGACGTCTATGCGCGCCTGATGCAGTCCGGTGATTGCGGGGAACCGGAAGCCAATACAAAGATGCTTTATGCATCCGTACGCAATGCGGTCATCGATCATCACCGCAGCAGCTTTGGCCGTGCGCAGGCAATGAACGGGGTTCTCCCGGCTCAGCTCTGGCTGTGCGAAACGTCATCTCCTTACGATCATGCCGAAGCCCGTCAGGCGCTTTCTGCGCTGGATCGCGCCTTGCTGGAACTTTCACCAAAGGCGCGCGAAATGTTCATCCTTCATCGTGTCGACGGCATATCCAACGCGAAACTGGCGAAAAAGTACGGGATTTCTATCAGTGCGGTGGAAAAACAACTGGCCCGGACCATGCGCCATTGCCAGGAACGACTGGCAGCCTATCGCGACGACGCCTGATAAATCCCTTACGCTCCTTGAGGATATTTTATCGTCATCCGTTATTGTATATAGAAAGGGAATTTGGCGGGTCACATCATTTGCTGGTATGAACGTCACATCATAACGGGCGAACCGGGAACCTATGCAAGGCGCTTTTGAACCGACTGAAAAGCAAAAGGACGAAGCGGCAATCTGGCACGCAAGGCGCGCTGGAGGGTCGTTGTCTGCTGTGCAGGAATACGAGTTCGAAGAATGGCTGAATGCAGACCGGAACAACCGGCTGGCTTTTGACCAGATGCGTGTGCTTTGGGCCCGGATCGAAGAACCCTCAAGGCGTTTGGCGCAGACACGAAAAAAGCCCATGCTTTCCGGTTTCCTGTCAATGTTTCGGCCCCGGCGCTCCTTTGCCGCACTTGCAGGAATGGCGTTTGTTGCTGGCGCGATCTTTTTCCTGCATCCCGATTTTATTGATAATATTCAGGCCGATATCGTTAGTGGTCAGTCAAATGTCACGGCGGTTGAATTGCCCGATGGTTCGGTTGTGCGGCTTGCCGCAAACAGTGCCCTATCGACCAACTTTGGTGGTGGTCGCCGGGAGATACAATTATTGCGCGGGCAGGCATTTTTTGAAGTTGTTCATCGCAACGGCGATTCGTTCAGAGTCCATACCGGTGACGTGACAGTGCAGGTCGTTGGCACCCGGTTCAATGTGGATCGTCTTTCACAACAGACTGTTGTGATTGTCGAGGACGGGGCTGTTCGTGTGTCAAGCGCGCAGGATGAAAACGGTGTTCTGCTGGGACCGGGGCAGCAGGTTGTTGTCAATGACGGAACACTTTTGCCATCCGAAATCGGTGATGTCGGACTTGCGCTATCCTGGATGAAGGGGCGTCTTAGTGTGCACAACATGCCCGTCTCAGAGCTGACCGCCCGGTTGGAAAACTTTGACGAAGGTCGCATCGTTGTGATTGGCGATGTAGGAACGCGCAGTATTTCCGGCAGTTTTCCGACAACCGATATCCCCGGATCGCTTGAAACTGTTGCCGATGCAATTGGCGCAAAGGTCGTTAGAACCTTGCCATGGTTGACAGTTATTTATTGAGATTGCGAAAAATTCGCAAAAAATCATCCTCCGATGTGAGGACTCTTATTTCCCGTTCGTTTGTCTTTTTAGATGCAGGGGGGGACCTGCCTGACAGAAAAGACGTTTATGGAGCGGGAAGTTGGAATTCAAACAAGCAAGAACAAGAACATACTCTCTGATTTCGGTATTGCTGGTTTCAACCGCAATGGCCGTGCCAGCAACATCGGGGGCGCTGGCGGCAAATGTGCAGACCGAAATTGCACAGGCGACCTATTCATTTGATATCTCGGTTTCCTCCCTTGCTGAAGGGGTTGCTGAAATCGGTGCCGCATCAGGCTGGCGGATCGCCTATACGATTGATCTGCCGTCTATCGATGGTGCGCGCGATATTCGCGGCGATATGACCGTTCCCGCCGCGATAGATGCATTGCTGCGCGGTACCGGACTTTCCTATCGTGAAGCCGGGGAAAATTCCCTGATCCTGATCGACCCGGCGGCGGAAGCCGGGCAAAGCGGTGCGGCGGTTGTTGATCCGATCCGCGTTGAAGCCAACAGCACGCAATCCGATCTGCCGCCCGCCTATGCCGGTGGCCAGGTTGCGACCGGTGGCCGTCTTGGCATGCTGGGTAACACGGACATCATGGACGCGCCGGTCAGCATCACGAGTTATACCAGCGAAAAGATTGCCGATCAGCAGGCCCAGACGATTGCGGATGTTCTTAAAAACGATCCATCGGTCAGGACGCCCAATAGCAGCGGTGGTATGCTCGATACTTATCAGATCCGCGGTTTCAATGTGAATACCGGCAACTCTGGTGAAATGGCGTTCAGCGGGGTTTACGGTGTTGCGCCAACCTATCGCGCATTATCCGGGTTTGCCGAGCGTGTTGAAGTTCTGAAAGGGCCAGCAGCTCTTCTTGCCGGAATGGCACCTAATAGCGGTGTCGGCGGTGTCATCAATATTGTTCCAAAACGTGCCGGTGACGAAGATCTTAACCGGGGCAGTGCGGATTATGGACTTGGTGAGCAGGCAGGTGGCAATGTTGATTTCAGCCGCAGATATGGCGATGACGGTGAGTTCGGGGTTCGCTTTAACGGTGGATATCACAATGGTGATACTTATCTGGACCATCAGACACGCGAAACGTCACTTGGCGCACTTGCCCTAGATTATCGTGGAGATGATCTGCGGCTATCGCTTGACGTTATTGATCAGCGTGAAAACCTGAATGCTCCCTTTCGCGAATATCGTATTGCTTCCGGCTTAACGATGCCGTCTGCACCTGACGGTAATAAAAATGTTACTCACGACTGGGAGTGGTCAGATGCCGTTGATCAGTCTGCCGTACTTCAGGGTGAATACGACCTTGATAACAGTTTCACTCTGTTTGGCAGTTTTGGTGGTGGCAAGACCGAAGTGGATCGTTTGTTCGGTTATCCGATCATCCGGGCAAATGACGGAACGATTGAAGATGACAGTCTGTCGTTCATGCGCTTTCAGACAGAAAGATGGACTGCGAGTACCGGTGTAAGAAGCGAATTTGAGACACTCGAGGTCAAGCATAAGGTCACACTGGAAGCCAGCCGTTATGAAGATACCTTCAAGCGTGGGCAGGTTTTCTCGACAACTGATCCATTTTCCAACATTTACAATCCCGTGGCAAACGCACCGATTGCTGTGGCGGCGCCTGCGTCAAAACCAAAGATATCTGAATCCGATATGACCGGTGTTGCTTTGGCAGACACAATGTCGATTTGGGATGAGCGGTTTTTGGTAACAGTTGGTGCGCGCCAGCAGCGCGTTGAAACCAATAACTTCAGCGCTACGACAGGTGCTGTAACGGCTGCATACGATAAAAGCGTTGTCACTCCGATGGCTGGCGTGGTGTTCAAGCCTTGGGAAAATGTTTCTGTCTACGCAAACTATCTCGAAGGTCTTAGCAAAGGTGCGAACGCACCCATAACCGGCGAAGCCTTGTCGCCTTATGTCGCTGAACAGATCGAAACGGGTGTGAAGTTGGACTTCGGTTCAATAAGCACGACAGCAGCGATTTTCCAGATCACGAAGCCCTTTGCCCAAAATGTGAGTGGCAGTTATGAAAGCGACGGCGAACAGCGGAACCGAGGGTTTGAACTGAACGTCTTTGGGGAGGTGACGCCAAATGTACGATTGTTGGGTGGCGTCATGTTCCTTGATGCGGAACTGACTAAAACCAACAGTTCTACGACCCGCGGAAATAGCGCTGTCGGGACACCTGAAATGCAGGTCAACCTGACCGCTGAATGGGATACTCCCTTTGTCAAAGGGATGACGCTAAGCGGGACAATCACCCATACGTCGGAACAGTATATCGATACTGCCAATACTCAGGACATTCCCGACTGGACCACACTTGATTTGGGGCTACGCTACAAAACCTCGATCGGTGAAACACCTATTACATTCCGTGCCACCATCCAGAACGTTACTGATGAAGACTATTGGTACGGAGTCAACGAATTCAGCATGGTTTCCGTCGGGGCACCCCGTACGGCTCTGCTGTCTGTTACCGCTGATTTCTAATGGCGTGGGCGGCATCTTTTAAGGTGCCGCCTGGTCCACTAGTTTATCAAAAAAAGGACATCGAAAAGATGCCAACCATTTTACGGGATGGAGCAAATGAACTTTTTATCAAGGGACCATATTGAGCAATCCGGTTTGCAGCCGGTTCTTTCCTTGCCGCCAATCCTTGATCCGATGATCGGTGGCCTGCTGTCCGGGCAGGGCCGGCGATTACCCGATCTTATTGGTCGGTTCGGTTCACCGCTGAATATCGTTTTTCCTCATATCCTTGGCCAAAATCTGGCGCGAATGAGTGATGTGTTTAACCGTCACGCTGTAACGCCGAAAATTTTTTATGCCGCAAAAGTTAATAAGTCGCATTCTCTTGTTTCTGCGGCGATTGATCTTGGGCTGGGTGTCGATGTTTCAAGTCGCTATGAATTGCACGATGCACTTTCCTGTGGCTGTACAGGGGAAATGATATGTGCGTCCGGTCCGGCGAAACCGCGCGTTTTTCATCAAGAACTGATAGATGCCAATGCCTTGATTTCGGTTGATTCCGTTGAAGAGTTGGCCGATCTCGCAGAGCTGGCGCTCAGCCGGGAACGGCAAAAAAGAATTCGTATTCTTCTGCGCTACCGTCCGATTAATGCGCATACCAGCAGGTTCGGTATTGCACCGGAATATATGCAATCCGCCCTGCGGTCTGTTGTTCAGCATAGCGAATGCTTTGCCTTTGAAGGTTTTCACTTCCATCTGGGCGGTTATGCGCCGGAAAACCGGGTACAGGCATTTTGTGAGATTTCCGAATGGGTCCGGTTTGCCGCCGAACTTGATCTGGCGGTTTCCATGATTGATATCGGCGGTGGCTTGCCGGTCCGTTATGTCGAACCCGATGTTTATGCAGCGTTTCTGGCAAGTCAGGACAGTGATCATTATCGCAACGGCGTCGTGCCGCAGTCTTTCTATCCTTACGGCGGGGCAATCGACGCAGCGGAATGGATCGACAGGTTCCTGCTTTCGCCCGGTCCGGGCGATATGACGATCGCGCAATATCTGCGTGCCAATGGAATTACGCTTGGTCTTGAACCGGGGCGCAGCCTTGTCGATCAAACGGCAATTTCCGTTTTTCGTATCACGCGGGTCAAGGATCTTGCCAATGGAACGGCTGTTCTTTTTGTCGAAGGCAGCAGTTTCAGTGCCTGCGAAACCTGGTTCGCATCGGAATTTCTGGTCGATCCCATTTTGATCAGCAGCCGTGTCCCCAACCGTCGGGGATCAGATGTCGCATCGGAAGATGGGGGCGTGCGGGCCTATGTTGCGGGGCACAGCTGCCTCGACGAGGACATCATTTCCAACCGACTGATTTCCTTTCCGAGCAAACCGCAAAACGGTGACTTGCTCGTTTATGGCAATACGGCCGGATATCAAATGGACCTTCTGGAAAACGAATTCCATCGGGTTCCCATGCCACGCCGCATTTCCATCAGCACCGATCTGGCAACAGTTCAACCGGACGATCACAAGGGAGCATCCCGATGATACAGACCAAAGTAACCAATTTGATCGGAAATACCCCGTTACTCGAACTTCCCGTTTCGGCGCCCAATGCGCGCTTCTTGCTCAAGATCGAAAAAAACAACCCAGGCGGCAGCATGAAGGACCGCATGGCACGCAGTATGGTTATGGCCGCAATCGCCGATGGCAGATTATCCGAAGGCGGCACAATTGTTGAGTCCTCATCGGGTAATACCGGCATCGGGCTGGCAATTGTCGCGGCCGAGTTGGGGTTACGGTTCATTGCTGTCGTCGATCATCACGCCGCACCGGACAAGCTGGCAGTGATGAAGGCGATGGGGGCTGAACTTTGCTTTGTTCAAGGTGATTACGCCGAGGATGAAGTGGCCGTCGTTGAACGTCAGCGTCTTGCTGCGGAACTTGGTTCGACGATCCCCGGCGCGATATTTATGAACCAGTCTGACAACCCCGCCAACCCGGCGGGCTATCAGGGGTTTGTTGACGAACTGATTGCCCAGACCGGGGGCGAGATTCATGCATTTTGTGGATGCACCGGCACAGGTGGGTCTTTAACCGGAATTGCAACCGGTCTTAAAAAATTCAACCGGGATATCCGAACCGTCGGTGTCGAGCCAAAGGGGTCAATCGTATTTGGCCTGCCCGGTCACCCCTATTACCAATCCGGAACCGGAACGCCAAAAGGCGACGAGGTCGGCAAGGTCCTTGATTACAATGTGATTGATATTGGGACCCAGGTGGGGGATGCCGAGGCATTTGAGACGGCGCGTTATGTTGCGCAAAATACCGGGCTTTTAGTCGGCGGCTCGACCGGTGGTGCGATTTATGCTGCTCTTGAACATATTCATGCGGGCAAAATCGGCGGCACCGTTGTCTGCGCGGTCGCCGATGGCGGCGAAAAATATCTGCATACGGTTTTTGATGAAAAATGGTTGGCCGAACGCAACCTGCTTAACGACGGTGTCTGGCGACAGATGGCGCAATGGATGCCGCTTGAGCGCGGATATATTGCGCGTTCCGAACCGCTCGGAGACGTCGCATAATGACCATTACACAACAGAAATGGCCGATTGTCCTGATTGATCCGCATCGCCTGCGTAGACATGAAGAACATGATGCTGCTCATGCTTGTGCTTTACATGATGCGATACTCGCCGCTGGTGTATGGACAACGCCAATCATCGTCGAATGGGAAGACTTGATTGTCATGGACGGGCATCATCGCCTGTCGGTTGCCTGTGCCGCGGGTCTTTCGCAGGTCCCATGTCTGATGGCGGATTATCAATCTGTCCGGGTTGAATCGCGTCGGGCGGAATTTGTTGTGACACCCAACGATATTCGGCAACGTGCCCGCACCGGATTGCTGTATCCGCCAAAAACCACACGACATCATATTCCATCGGAATGGAATTCATGCTGCGCGGTTGAACTTGCAGCATTGCGCAAGATTACTGCGCCGAACTGTGCGTGGGCGCATAGCCTTCTTCCCAATCCGGAAGACAGGTGCGCGGTATGAGACAACAGCAAGAAACCCACGGTCCTCTTCGGATCGTGATTTGTGGCGGTGGTCGAACCGGGCATCTCAATGCTGTCTTGTTCAAGAAAATTCCTCATGTTGAAGTCAGATTGCTGACCGGGAACGAGGTTGTTGTTAAGGCGCACAATAACGGGGAAAACATACGTGCCTTACTGCCGGAAGGTGGTGAAATGAGTGCCCGGCTTGATGGTGCAAGCACCTATCCGGCTAATGTCTTGGCTGGTGCGGATATTGTTATCATCACTTTGCCAGCCCACGCCCGTATGGACTTACTGCGTCAGATTAAGCCGTGTTTGCCAAAGGACAAACCCGTCTTCGTCGGGGCCATTCCCGGATTTTGCGGCTTTGACTGGCTGGCAGAAAACATTCTGGATGGCAATCCCAATGTCGTGATCTGGGGCATGAAGGATGTGCCGCACACGGCATTTGAACTCGATCCCGGTCGGACCATCAGAATGGGTGGGGCCAAAAGTGTTTTGCATGTCGCAACTCACGACCGCGAGACGGATGAGGCCCGCAGTCAATTGATCGGACATCTGAACCGTTTGTATGAGTCCCCGGTCGAACTCTTGGATAGCTTCCTTGAAATCACACTGACGCCGGGCAACCCGATTATGCATAGTTCGGTGATCTACGGACTGATTGGTCCGTTTGGCCAATGGCATAACAGGACGTTTTCTTCGCCGATCTGCTGGTGGTCCGAATGCCCGGAAGTTGGGGCATATTTTTTGGAACGCTGCGATGCCGAAAGTCAGGCGCTTTGTGCCAGACTTGAACAGGTACTTTCAGCCGATCTTTCATCGGTCCGGCCATTGAAGGATGAAATCATTGATGCCTACGGTGATCAGATCGCAGATTGCCACACCATGCTTTCGGTTTTGCGCAGTAACCGGGCCTATGATGGAATAAAGGCCCCGCTTGTTCCCGCTGGCGAGGGAATTGATGGGCTGATCATGGACCCACAAAGCCGGGCTTTTCAGGAAGATGTTGCTTTCGGTCTTGCCCTACTGGTCGAGATGGGGCGTCGTCTGTCCGTTTCCCTGCCGCATATCGAAGAAATTTTTGACTGGAGTGTTGCCTATATGGGGGGGCTCAAGGTGTCTTCGCTGGATTACTTCCCGGCGAACTGGCCGATTGAAAGTAACAGGTCATGAACAACAATATTCCCATCAATGTCACCACAAATAACCTATCGTCTGGCACCAGCAGCTATTCCGAAATTGAATATGCGCAGGCAAATGCATTGCGTCGGATTGTCCGATGTCTGTTCGCCGAACGCATCATTGATCCTGATCGTCTGGTTTGTGATCCGGATGGCCGAAGTGCCAAAGTCGAGCTGAGGGCTAGCAATACAACAGTTTGGTTCGAGGATATCGAACAAGCACCGGCCAATACCGTTATTAATCATGGTTCGATCAAGGTCCGTAGTTCTGATGGCGACTGGCATGTAATTTCAACCGGGGCAGAATTGATCGATCTGATGTTGCCCGATTTTGATTTTGTGCCCGCCGATACCAATGGCGAAAACCTTAAGCGTGATATTGCCAACAGCATTGAAAATGATGCCGAGGCCCGCCGGTTTCGGGAAAAGTGGAATGCGGAGCTGGCAAACAATATTGCCGCCAGTGGGGCGCGCGGTCTGATTGACTATGCGCGTCGACAATTCGATACCCGTGATGCATCCATCATGCTTGATCAATGGGGATCGTTGGAAGGGCATCCGTTCTATCCGACATGGAAAACCAAACCGAACCTGACGTCGGCAGAAGTTGCTTCTTTGTCACCAGAATGTGCAGCAGTTGTCCCCGTGCGTGTGGCCGCGTTGCGCGCAGATATGGCCCATCTTGAACATATGCCTCATATCACCGACCTGCATCTCTGGTTTGCGGAAAACCTGCCAACGGTTTACCGCGACTGGAAAAATGGTCTGATGAATAATGGCCACGAACAGCGCGACTGGTTGCCTCTTCCCATTCATGGCTGGCATCTTGAACATTACGTAAAATCGCATTTCTCTAATGAAATCAATCAGGGTATTCTGATCATTGATGGGCCGGATCTCGAAACACGACCCAGCATGTCATTTCGCACGATGTTGCCGACCGATCCGCAAAACAGCCCGTTTATCAAATTGCCGGTGGCGATCTGGTTGACCAGTGAATTGCGAAGTTTACAGGCAAAGTCCATCCATATGGGACCACGCATCAGTACGGTAATCAGCGAAATCCTCGCGGCTGAGAACGGCTTTGACGAGACGCTTGAAGTCTTTACCGAAGATGTTGGCATTCATTACAAACATGCGATCCGTCAGGACGATGCAGAAGGCAAACTTCTGTCCGTGATATTCCGTGCAACCAAGGGGCGGCTTGATCGGAATGATGGTCTGTTGCCGGTAACTGTTGCGGCACTTCTGACCCGCAATCCGTCGGTTGATGCACCGCTGATTGCCGAAATGGTTGATGGGTCGAACGGGCGGGCATCGAAGCCGGATGTCACTGATTTCTTCCGTCGTTATGCGCGTGCGGTCATTCATCCAGTCATTCAAATCTATCTGATGTATGGCATCGCACTTGAAGCCCATCAGCAAAATACATCAATTCTGTTTGATGAAACGGGTACACCGGTCCGTATGTTGATCCGTGATTTTGGTGATGGGCGAACCTTCGCGCCGTTGCTTAATGAACGGGGATACGATCTGAAGTCCTATTACTACAAGGGCATTTTGCCGACGGTCTTTGATGACGATATCGAACCGGTTAGATCATTTGTGATTGATGCCTGTTTCGTCTGTCATTTGCACGAAATGGCCCTGACGCTTAGCCATCATTACGAACTTGATGACGACGTCCTTTGGCAGGTCATGGGCGAAGAAACCGCGCGTGCATTTGCTCATGCAAAGCCCCGTGTCAGTTCCGCCGCATTCTGGCAGGAGGAACGGGAAATTTTCCTGACGCATGACTGGTCGACGCGATCCGTGTTGCGCATGCATTTGCAAAAATACGCGGATTATCGGGTTCAGCATCAGCTTCCCAATCCGATGACCGCGGGATCGAAGCCTGCATGATGACGGGCGGCATACAGACATTGTCCATTCGCTGGCAGATACATCTTCTGTTTATCATCCAGCTGGTCTCGATGGGCGCGATGGAGATGAGCGGGCCGTTCTGGCCCGTTCATTTGCGTTCATTAAGCCAATCAGACGACCTGTTCACATTTGCCAGTATTGCGGTCTATGTCGGGCCGATGCTGGGCATCATGCTGACCAGCACGTTCTGGGGGCGGCTTGGGGACCGGTTCGGGCATAAGGCGATGATGATGCGCGCCCTTTTCGGGCTTGCGATTACCCAGCTTGCGCTGGCCTATGCCAATGACGTGTGGCTGATCCTGATGTTGCGGTTCCTGCAAGGGGCGTGTGCGGGCTATATTGCGCCGGCACAGGCTTATGGCGTCAGCATCGAAAGTCCGGCACGGCGGGCAAAGCTTTTTGCCTATCTTCAGGTTTCAACCAATGTCGGGTCGCTTGGCGGCGCATTGGTCGGTGGTGTGATCCTTGATCATGCGGCTTTCTTCTGGATCAACTTTTCAGCAGCCATTCTGTGCGCCGTTTGTCTGGGTTCGGTCTGGGCATTTTTGCCGGTTGTGGTGCCAAAAGATGCAGGGCGTGGTGCCGTTGTCAATGTCGCACCCACGGAAAAGATTAGCATTTTGCGATCACCACAGATCGTATCTCTTCTGACCATTCTGGGTGTTTTGTTGCTGGGCCGGATGGTGACACAATCGCCGTTTTCGATTTATGTGCTGAACATCTTTGATGTCGGCAACTGGATTGTCGGTCTTTGCTATGGCTTGCTGGCACTTGGTTTTGTCGTTTCAGCATCCCTTTGGGCACGCCATTTCGAAGGGCGTGCCGCGCGCGATGTTCTGGGCGGCATGTGTCTGGTGATTGCCGGATGTGTTGTGGTGACCTTGCTGGCCGGCGCCACCCGGTCGATCTTTGTTTTTACCGCGATGTATTTCATCTGGGGGGTGTTGCTTGGCGCGACGACGCCGGTATTGACCGCCCTTGTGTCACGCGCGGCGGGTGATTACCGTCAGGGGCATGTGCTTGGCCTTGCACAAAGTACGGCGCAATTTGCATCCATCGCGGGCATCGCCCTTGGCGGCTGGTTCAGTCAGGCCGCCGGTCTTTCAAATATCTATTTTCTTGTCGGTCTTGTCTACGCCATCGGGTTTGTCCTGACCGTTTTTGCACGTGCGCGTGCATTCACGAGTGCCCGACCATCAGAAATTCCCGGAGAATAATAATGATCGTAAAAACGATATCGCGCCTGATTGCCACCGCAGGTTTAAGCCTGCTGTTCATCCAGGAGGCACAGGCCGAAATGATCACCGTCACCGACATTGCTGGACGAGAGGTCAGGGTCAATGTGCCGATCCAAAGGGCTGTCTTGGGTGAAGGGCGGCAACTATATATCATTGCCGCACTGGATCGTGAAAATCCGGCAAAGCGGATTGTCGGCTGGCGCAAGGATTTGATCGAGGCCGACCCGGCCACCTATCAGGCCTATCTGGCGAAGTTCCCGGTCTTTGGCGATATACCGGCATTTGCTGGGCTGGAACAAAGCCTGATTGATATCGAAACCACGATTGCGCAAAAACCTGATGTTGTTTTCCTGAACCTTGAAACACAACAGGCCGTGGACGAGGCGAACTATGTTGAAAAGCTTGGTGCGCTTGGTATCCCGGTGATCTATGTCGATTTTCGGCATGATCCGGAACACAATACCGAGCCATCCATCCGGCTGTTTGGCAAGCTGTTCGATCAGGAAGCTCGCGCAGAAGAGTTTATTAAATTCCGCGCCGCCGAAATTGCCCGCGTGACCGATAAACTGGCGGAAGCGAACCCGTCGCGACCAAAGGTGTTCATCGATCGGGCTGCCGGTTTTTACGAGGATTGCTGCCATTCATTCGGGGATGGCAATTTTGGCGCGATGGTCGAAATGGCGGGGGGCGATAACATTGCCAAGGACCTGATTCCGGGAACATTCGGGCAAATCAATGCTGAACAGGTTCTGGTTTCAAACCCTGATCATGTGATTATCACCAGTGCCGCGTGGGATGCCTATGTGCCGGGCGGAAAATGGGTGCCGGTCGGGCCGGGAGCGGATGCGCAACTGGTAGAGAAGAAGCTGAAATATTATCCGACACGTTCGGCCTATCTTGGAATTGCCGCGCAAAAAACGCATGCGTTCCACGCTGTCTGGCATCAGTTCTATAACAGCCCCTATCAGTTCGTCGCGATCCAGCAGATGGCAAAATGGTTCCATCCGGACCTGTTTTCCGATGTTGATCCCGATGAAACATTTCGCCAGCTGCATCACCGCTTCCTTCCGATCGATTATCAGCCGGGCTATTTTGCGTCATTGAACGGGGCGAAATAACACCTCAATCCCCCTCTATCTCACGATGGATATGGCGGGGGATTTTGCGGTTTAAATGATTTCCAGAACCGGTGTGGTCAAAAGCTGCCCCGTCGTGACATCGCCGATACCACGGTCGGTTTGATGCGGGCCGGGGTTGCAGGCCAATGTCGCGCCGAACAGGGCCTTGAAAACCAGATAGGGCGGTTGCCAGTCGACAATCGCATCCGCCGCGGTTCGGATATCGGCAAATTGCTGCGCAACATGATCCATCGGTGCGTCTGACACCAACCCGCAAAGTGGCAGCGGAAGAAGCGCATCAAGTTTGCCGTTTGATGCGACCGCCATACCGCCACCGGCACGGATGACGGCATTGGCGGCGACCATCATATCGCGCGGATTGCCACCGAACACCGTAACATTGTGGCTGTCATGCGAGACGGTGGTGCAAACGGCACCTTTCCAGTCACCCCATCCGGTCAGAAAGCCAACGCGTGGTTTGCTGTCTGCCTTTCCGTGGCGATGGGCAACGGCGATCATGGTCGTGCCTATAGGCGGCACCACATAGCCGTCTTTGACATCGGCGTCGTCTGTTGCCCAGCGAGTAAAGCGTGGCCGGTCAATGGTGGCGATCCGGACGCGATCCCCGGATGCGGGAACACGAAAATCATCGATGGACAGGACATCCATCTTCATGGTGTCAGATAGGGGGGCGGGATCAATCGAAACCGCCCGTGATGCCATTTCACCGGCCCCGGCGACGATTTCACCATTTACAATAACCTGGCGTGCCCTGAAATCGGTCAGGTCGTCAAAGATGACAATATCTGCACGCCGTCCGGCAGCAATCAAACCAAGATCGGAACGGCCAAGGCGCATCGCGGCATTCAGGGTTGCCGCCCGCAACGCCCATTCGGGCTTCATGCCATAACGGACCAGCCGACGCACCACATCATCAAGCCCACCAGCATGAAACAGGTCATCGGGGAATACGTCATCGGTACAAAGCGTGACGGTTTGCGGCAGGAAACCCAACTCATTAAGCGTCTCGACAAAGCCCGGCAGAAGGTGGTCATGCGATCCGCGCATTTCAATCGCAAGACCGGCACGCAGTTTTGCCATCAGATCATCGTTTGAAACAAGTTCATGGTCGGAACTGACTCCGGCCGTCATAAAGGCCGCAAGATCGGGTCCTTCGAGGCCTCGCGCATGACCGCAGACAAGTTTCCCCGAAGCAAGCCCTGCCTGCATGATATTGGTCATGCGCGGGTCGCGATCAATCACGCCGCGCATATTCATGACTTCCGCAACCCCGGCGACTTCGGGCCATGACAGCATTTTGGCCATGGCATCACCGTCAAAATCAGCACCGGAAATTTCAAGGCCGGGGGCGGCGGGAACGCAGGACGGCGCCAGAATCAGAACGCGTAATGGCAGGTCACGTGTTGCATCAATCGCCCAGCGGACACCATCAAGCCCCCGCACATTGCCAAATTCATGCGGGTCCCAGACGATTGTCGTGACGCCGCGGGCAACGACCGTTTCGGCATAGATCGCCGGTGTGACCATCGAACTTTCGATATGCATGTGCGTGTCGATCAGGCCGGGGCTGACATAACCGCCCCGGGCACTGACGATCTTGCGGGCGTCGCTTCTGGTTGCCGGTTCATGGACGCTTGCGATCATCGGGCCGATCAGGCCGATATCGGCCTTGCGGATTTCACCGGTCACCATATCGACGAGCTTGCCACCGGTAATCAGGATATCGAACGGTTCATCGCCGCGTGCGGCGGCGACGGCACGTGTGCGCAATTTATGGCAGGTTAGATCGCCGGGTTCTGTCGTGCGATTATTCATTTTGCTGCTTCCGCCTTGAGGGCTGAAAAGATCAGGTCGCACGCACGTTCCGTGTTAACAGAAACGGCATATTGCGCGTTTTTGATAGCGGTCGGGCGGGGATCAATAATGGTTTGCCCGCGCGAAGGATCTTGGCTGGTGTCAATTTCGATATGTGCATCAGCAAAGCTGATCGCATCTTCATCAATCACCGCTACCGCTGCGCAAGGATCGAAAACCGCCATCGCATCGCGCCCGCGTGACAGGGCGATATTGATGTATCCTTCGCTCAGGTCGGCCAGAAGCCCCGCATTTTTCCCTCCAGCATTGCGTATAGGTGCAACATCATCCGGGGTGGCAAGCACCCGTCGGCAAAGGTCGAGATCAACCATGCGCAATTGCACCTGATGGGACAGGGTAATGGCGACCGCTTCGGGATCGGCATAGGCATTATATTCGGCTAGGGCGGTGTGATTGCCGTGCGTTACGGCACCCCCCATCCAGGTCACGCAGTCGATTTTGCGCGCCAGATCAGGCCGGGCCAGAACCAGCGATGCAATATTGCCAAGCGGGCCAAGGGCCAGAATATGGCGTTCATCATCCGGTCCGGATTTGCTTTCAAGCCAGTTACAAAGGCCGTCGAACGCGCTGCATTCTGCAATCGGGCGGCAATCGGGAAGATGTACGCCGCTTGATTGCATGCCAAGGGGCCCAAGAATCCGTTCGGCGGTTTCAAGCCCACCCATAACCGCCGTTTCGCGACCGGTATAGATTTTGAAATCCCAGTCAAACTGGCGCGCCGCACTGGCTGCATTAATGCGCACGCGCTCAAGAGGGGAGTTCCCGGCAATCAGCGACATCCCGTCGATATGCTTTCCGGCATGGATGACAACCAGCACGGCGACCAAGTCGTCAAAGCCCATATCGGTGTCGATCCACAGTCCCATCAGAGGCTCCCGACGCGCGATAGGGATGCGGCCCGCGATACAGGCAGATCGAATTTCAG
Source organism: Thalassospira lucentensis (assembly GCF_001613805.1). Taxonomy (GTDB): domain Bacteria; phylum Pseudomonadota; class Alphaproteobacteria; order Rhodospirillales; family Thalassospiraceae; genus Thalassospira; species Thalassospira lucentensis_A. The sequence continues at coordinate 34,405 of NZ_LPVY01000011.1, read as the reverse complement.
GACAGAACTGAATTCATGGGCCGGAAGGCTGGCATCGCATTCCGCCTTGATCGGGCCAAGCGGGGTATCAAGCAGATATTCTCGTGTTCCACCGGCAAAAGACGTACCGCGTATCGTGCCCTCGAACGGCCCATCGCCAAGGGTGACCATGGACGGGCGCCAGGCAAGGCCTTTGGCATCAAGAGGGGCCGTGCCCGACAGTTCGACAGCCCCGGTTGCGGTTTTAAGTTTGCCGTTTTCAAGCGCGAAGACATTTTCAAACCCGACAAAGTCCGCAACAAAATCGGAAACAGGGCGGTTATAGATATCTTCTGGTGTTCCGATCTGTTCGATATGACCATCAAGCATCACGATAATCCTGTCCGCCATCGCAAGGGCTTCGACCTGATCGTGGGTGACAAAGATCATCGTGACACCGCTTTCCTTTTGCACACGCTGCAATTCGGTCCGCATTTCAAGGCGTAGTCGGGCATCAAGGTTTGAAAGCGGTTCGTCAAGCAACAGCACTTTGGGTTCCATCACCATCGAACGCGCCAGCGAAACGCGCTGCTGCTGGCCTCCGGAAAGCTCGGCGGGTTTGCGGGTAGCGAATTTGGACAGCCCGACGGTACGAAGGCCTTCCTGAACCTTGTCGTCCAGTTCCTTGCCGCGAACTCCCATCAGCTTCAGGCCAAAGGCAACGTTTTCATAGACGTTAAGGTGCGGGAACAGGGCATAGGACTGAAACACCAGCCCGACCGGGCGTTTGTTGGCGGGGGTCCGGGTGATGTCGACATTATCAAGGATGATCTTGCCCGATGACGGCTCCATCAACCCGGCAATGGCGCGCATGGTGGTGGTTTTGCCGCAGCCCGACGGGCCAAGCAGGGCAACCAGTTCTCCCTTGCCGATATCAAGATCCATTTCCGGTACGGCAACATTTTTACCGTAAGACAGGGTCAGTTTTTCAAGACAGAGAAAGCGGGCATCAGACATAGCGGGAAAATCCTAGGAAACGTTCGGCCAGAAAGACAATGCCCAGCGACATGAAGGCAAGCAGCGCGGACAGGGCTGCGACCGACGGGTCATAGGTGATTTCCATATAGGCGAGCATGTCGATTGGAAGGGTTCGGACACCGGGCCCGGACAAAAACAGGGAAACCGGCACCTGATTGAAACTGGTGACAAAGCCCAGAATGAAGGCGGCGAGAATACCGCCACGGATATTTGGCATCACCACGCGGAAAAAGGCACCAACCCGCGACGACCCCAAAAGCACGGCAGCTTCTTCAATGTCGGATCGCAAATTATTCAGGCTGGCCGACACCACGCGTACCGCATAGGGCAGGATCAGCGCGGTATGCGCCAGAAACAGTGCAAACAGAATGCCGAAATTGAAAGGTACGACGAAATAACGCAGCAGCGCCAAACCGACGATAATGCCCGGTACAATGATCGGTGACGATACGATGGTTCGGATGGTTTCCGCACCGGGGACCTTGTAGCGCGACAGCGCATAACTTGCCGGAATGCCAAGGATCAGGGCGGCAAGCGTGCCGCCGATGGCGAGAAACATCGAGATGCCGAAACTCGCACGGAAGCTTTCGACCTCGAAGACTTTCAGCACCCAGCGCAGGGACAGCCCCTGCGGCGGGAAGGCAAGCGTTTCGCCAGCAGACAGCGATGCCGCGATAATGATCAGGAACGGACCGATAAGAAAGGCCAGTACCAGTAAAAGAATGATCGGGGAAAACAGCTTGTTGGTCATCGCTTGTTCCTCGCGGTGGCAAGGCGTTTGAGCAGAAGATTGGCCGCAAATGCCATGACGATCAGGATCAGGGCGATCACACTGGCCGATACGAAATCATTGGCAACAGTCACGCGCTGATACAGCAGGGTTTCAAGCATCAGGACCTTGGAACCGCCCAGAATGGCCGGGGTGATATAGGCGGTCATTGAGCCGGTAAAGACCAGCGTACCACCGATCACAAGGCCCTCTTTGGTTAGCGGCAGGATGACTTTGGTGAAAACCTGCAACCAGTTGGCGCCAAGAACGCGAGCAGCCGGCACCGCATCGCGCGGCATGTTTTCAAGCGCACTGATCAGCGAAATGATCATCAGCGGCAGAAACAGTTGCAGCAACCCGATGAAAACGGCTGTTTCGGTGAACAGAAAACGGATCGGTTCATCCGATAGCCCGACGGCAACCAGTGCCTTGTTCACAAAGCCGGTTCGGCCAAGGATCACCAGCCACGCATAGGTCCGCGCCACCGGCGAAATCATTAGCGGCAAGACAACAAGGCCGGTGATCCTGCCCTTGCCCTTCGGCGGCAGGTTCACGATTGCAAAAGCTGCGGCATAGCCGATCACGGCTGAGGCTGCCGTGACCAGTGCCGCAAGTTTAAGCGTGCGCAAAAAGACGGTCTGATTCAGCGACTGGGAGAAGAAATCGATATAGGCCTGTATCGTCCAGCTGTCGCCCGACCGAAAACCTTCGGACAGAAGAATCAGAACCGGGGCCAGAAAGACCACAGCGGCAAAGATCGCGGCAGGGAGGACCAGCGCAAAGGCTTCGGCCCGGTTCTGAAACATCTCGGCAACCTTGTCGTCGGTTAAAGTCAATAAGTGGTGGCGCGAGCGAGGCTCGCCGGATCAGGGTAAATGGCGACATGCCCCGATCCGATAATGGGTTCGGTGTCGGTTACTGGCCGACCTTGTTGTTCCATTCGGACAGCCAGGTTTCCTGATTGTCGATGGCAACCTGTGACGGGATCAGATGCAGGTTGGCAACGGTATCGGCCCCATAGGTCAGGTTTTCGGCAATCTCGTCGGAAACCTTGACGTCCTTGTTTGCCGGGCTGTCGACAAGGTTTTCGGCCAATGCCGTCTGGATTTCGGTCGAAAGCCAGAAATCCATGAATTCAAGCGCAAGATCGCGGTTCTTGCTGCCTTTGGTCAGGACCATGACATTCATGCCGCCGGACTGGCCTTCTTTCGGGGTTGCCCATTTGATCGGCAAATCCATTTTCGAGAAGCCGGACCATGCAAAACGCCCGATGGGTGCGGCCCAGATTTCTTCCTGCTGCATCAGTTGCACCAGCTGGGAAGAACGGACATAGAAGGTGACGATCTCGTCCTTCTTTTCGCCAACGGCAGCAATCGGGGTTTTCAGCGACGGGTCTTCATCGCCAAGTGCCTTGCCCAGCATATAAAGGGTCAACGGGCCCTGTGTGGTCGTGACGTTCGGAAGGGCAACATGATCAACCACGTCATCAGCCAGAAGGTCCGACCAGCTTTCGACTGTCATCTTGTCAGAACGATAGGCGATCGAGCTGGCATAGAAGGTGTAACCAACACTCATGCCATCGCCATTCGGGTCTTTGGCAATGTCGTAAAGCTTGTCAAAGTTCGACAGCTTCGACGTATCGATCTTGTCGGTCAGGCCATCCTTGGCAGCGGCCAGTGCATCGCGCATGGAAATAACCGCAAGGTCGATGACCGGATCGGCTTTGTTGGCTTCGATTTTGGCGAGACGTTCGACCGAGTTGCCGGTTTCGACAACCAGTTCGCAACCGCATTTTTCTTCGAACGGGTCGTACAGGAGTTCCTTGAATTCATCCTGTGCGAAACCATAGACCGAAATGGTCAGGGTCTTTTCCTGGGCCTTTGCCGCACTTACGGACAGCAAAAGGGCAGCAGAAGCCATAAACAGTTTTTTCATCGGCATCACAGCGTTTCTCCGGTTGGGAAGGGTGCGTCAGGGGAAGCCGGCGGTCCGCTTGACGCGCGGACCATCAGTTCCATCGAAACCTTCGACGTATCGGCAGTGACGGTCTGTTTTGCCGCCTTGCCATTTTGAACGGTGGATTTGCCCTGTTCGATTTCACGGACAAGGGCGGCGATGGCCAGCTCGGCAATCCGGGCCATATCCATATGCACCGTGGTTAGCGAAGGGGTCACCACGGGGGAAAAAATCAGATCGTCAAAACCGGTTACGCTGACCTGCTGCGGGACCTTGATTCCGGCGGTCTGCAATTCGGTCAGAACGCGAAGGGCATGCAAATCCGAAACGGCGGCAATCGCCGTGACACCGTTTTTAACGTGGTCAATCAGGCCAAGCGATGCCCGTTCGCCACGTTCGTACATCAATGTTTCAAGCCAGACTGTCGTATGACGGGTATTGCGACCAAGGGCCGATTTCATGCCGCCGATGCGGTCATTCTGCACATTCGATGCCGGATCATGCCCGATCAGAAGAAAATTCTTATGCCCCAGATCGACCAGATGGCGCGCAACCTTCGCCCCTCCTTCCCAATGGTCCGCCGAAACGGTGTTTCCCGGTGTGGACGGGGTATCAACCATTGCGACAGGACATCCAACATCACCGATCCGTGTGCCACGACGCGGAATGACGACCAGACCATCAACGCCACGTTCGATCAGGCGGCTGATGGCCTGTGTCTGTGTGGTGACCTTGCCACGCGAGTCCGCAATCAGAACCCCATATCCGACATTTGATGCCGCCGCTTCCATGGCCTGCGCAATTTGCGGGAAAAGCGGATTGGAAATATCGGGAAGGACAAGCCCCAGAACATTTGATCGGCCCGTGCGCAGTGCACGACCCGCATTACTGGGAACATAACCAAGTTCGTCAGCCTTCTTGCGGATTTTATCGACCAGATCGGTCGATACCCGGCCTTTCCCCGACAGCGCGTTCGATACGGTTGCCGAAGACACGCCCAAGGCGTCGGCAATCATGCTCATATTCGGTCCGGAACGCGGTGAAGCCACTTAATACCCCCGTCAAACATCCAAAAGATGTGATCTGGCAACATTGATTAACTGGTTAATCGATTAATCACACGCTACCGGACTCTTTTTAAAGAGTCGAGGGGTAAATTTATACAATATCCGGTGGCAGACCATGCCAAAGCAACGGCATAAATGCGAAGCCTTTGAAACAAGGCGAAAAACCCGGGCGCGGAAAATTTCCGGCCCGGACGTGGTCGGGATGCTTTTTAGAGGAGGGTTGCGGGGGGGAATTAAATAATGCCAATGGCAGCCCCGTCGCTACGTGGATCATGGGCACCGTCAACATTGCCGTCAGGCGCGATCCGGATGATACCTGCCTGTCCGGCAAGTGCGCTTTGCGCCTCGATTTCACGCAGGATGTGCCCGCGATTTTCCAGTTCGGTAAAGACGGTTGGTCCGGCGTCTGCTTCGAGTTTCAGGCTGTCACGGGAATCAGAAAATGTTTTCCCCAGAAGGAAACGGGGGCGGGAAAGCGCATCGGCCGGGGATAATCCGAAATCAATCAATCGGGTTAATAGCATGGCCAGTGTCTGGGGTTGCCCGTCGGCGCCCTGCGTTCCGTAAAGCAGGCAGGGTTTGCCGTTCCGCAAAGCCAGACCGGGGTTCAATGTATAAAACGGTCGTTTGCCTGGTTTAAGCTGGTTGGGGTGACCGTTGATCGTGCTGAATGCGGCACCGCGATTTTGCCAGACAATGCCGGTATCGCCTGCGACAACGCCGCTACCCCAATCGAAATAGGTGCTTTGCAGGACACTGGCGCAATTCCCCTGTGCATCCGTTGCCGCAAGGAAAACCGTATCGCCGTGGCGGAACGGATAGGGCCATTCCATCGCGAGGTCTGTTGCAATATCGGCTGCATTTTTGCGCAGCATGTCAGTGCCGAGCATATCACTGAAATCAAGGTTCGTACCGTCGGGATCACCAATCCGATCACGTTCCAGAAAGGCGCGTTTGATGGCCTCTACCACCAGATGGAAATGGTCCGGATTGCTTTCGTCCCAATCCTTGATCCCCAATTCACGCAGTATGCCCATGGTCATCAATGTTGCCAGCCCCTGTGTTGGCGCAGGCGGGGCAAACAGCGTAACATCCCCATATTCAAGCGAAACGGCATCCGCCGTCCGGGTGCGGGTCATTTCCAGATCGCGGGCTTGGAGAGGGGAGCCGACATCGCCAAGCCCCTTGGTAATCCGGGCTGCCAGTTCGCCTTCGTAAAAATCACGTGCGCCGTTTCTGGCAATCAGTTTCAGGCTCTCGGCAAGGCGCGGTTGAACGAACCTTTCACCCGCTTTTGGCATCCGCCCGTTCGGAGCAAAGATATCGGCAAAGCCCGGCCAGTTGCGGTAATCATCTTTTCGGAAATCCAGCCAGAAACATTGTGATTTGCTGACAGGAAAGCCATTTTCGGCCAGCGTAATCGCCGGTTCGATCAGATCGACAAGCTTGCGCGTTCCGCCCCAATTGCGCGCCGAATGATCAAGCGCGTGTTGCCAGCTATCGACCGTGCAGGCCGTGGTCAGGGTTGATGCCGGTCCGCGCAACGCAATGGGGACGCCCGCATCAAATTTAGCATCAAGCGCGACCTGTCCGATACCGAGGAACGATGAAACCTTGCCGGTTCTGTCGGCAACCATCCAGACAGCATCACCACCAATGCCGCAAAAATGCGGATATGTCACGGCAAGAACCGAGGCGGTGGCGACAACAGCCTCGATCGCGGTTCCGCCATCACGGAGGACCTGTGCGCCTGCTTCGCTGGCGGCGATACTCGGACTTGTGACCATCGCGCGATAGGGTGTGGAAATGTTGGCAGCACGCATATCGGCATCTTTCGTAATGGATGGTTGGATGTAAATGAACGATCAAATTGTGTGGATCGGCGGTGGCGCAATTGCATGCAATCGACTATACAGAGTTGCATTCATCATCATTGTTGCCGGGATCTTATGAAGGCTTCTGATAAAGCAAAGCATCGCAATGAACTGATCAGTTCGGCATTGCGGTCCGCCATTCTTGAACGTGTTCTGCTGCCCGGTATGAAGCTGCCCGAAGACTCCCTTGGTGAACGCTTTGGCGTCAGCCGTACTTTGATCCGTCAGGCGCTTGAACGGCTTGCGGCCGAAGGGCTTGTGGAACTTCGGCGCAATCGCGGGGCGATGGTTGCCAAGCCAAGCCTTGAAGAAGCCCGCGATATATTCGAGTTGCGTACCCAGATCGAGGACCTTGTGATCAGCCGTGTGATCAAGGAAATGACCCCGGAAAAGCTTGCGGAACTTGAAGCCCATCTTGCCAAGGAAGTTGAAGCCGAACATGCGTCCGAGCCGATTTCGATCCGACTTGCGACCGAGTTTCATATCCTTCTGGCGAAGCTGGCCGGAAGCCCGGTTTTGTTGCGTTACGTCGAAGAAATCGGCTATCGCTGCGGACTGACATTGTCGCTTTATGCGCGGCCGCATTCGACGGATTGCGGCATTCAGGAACATCGTCAGATTATTGATGCCCTTGCTTGCGGGGACGAGGAAAAGGCGCGCGAATTGATGCGATCGCACCTGACGGCGGTTGCTGACCGGGCGCTGATCACGCGCAAGGAAGCCGGGCCGCTTGTGTATCTTGATGCGCTTGAGCCCTATGCACGCAAAGTGCGTGACGGTCAGGAATAGACTGTCACACGGAGGTGCATCCGACCGTAAAAGCTGTGGCACCCGATCAGGCCCTTGTACCCTGACGGATCAGAATGCGTTCCGCACTTTCATTCCAGACATCCATTTTGACGATCTTGCCGTTACGAATGACAAAGCGGTCAACATAGCGGTTGCCGTCGAACGGTGTTCCATCCGGCCATTCGCCATATAGCGTGCCCACACTGTAAACCACGGTTTCGGTCTTTCCCGGTGCGACGTCGAACTGCCCGAACTTCTTTTTTACCCATTTATAGCGCGCTGCGTTAAAGGCGGTCGTGCCGGACGGGTGGTCGTATTTGGCGCCGTCGGTAAACGTGATGACAACATCGTCCGACATATAGGTCGCGGCCTTTTCCGGATCGGGCTTCATCGATGCGTCCAGAAAATCGCGCACAATCTGAGCGTCGGGTGACGATAGTTCCGGAGCATCCGGAGCAAGAGTGGCGGTCATCTTGTATCCTCGTTTCGTGCGATTGATCTTTGATCAGCATAATACGGCGGCAGATTTTTTGCATGCACTAATTTTATGCAATAATTGCATGCAATTTGCGTATACATGAGGCAATCCAATTTGGAAGTCTGGGGTGAAATCTGATAATGCATTGAATTAAAACGATTTTGATTCTTGGCACATGGCTTGCTGCACTGCGAAGGCCAACAGGCACTTCAAAATAATCAGGGAGTCTCACATGTCTGCTTATTCGCCTATCCCGAAACTGACACGGCGTGCCGCGCTTTTGGGGGCAGCTGCTGTGCTGATGCTTGCCAGCGCATTGCCGGTTACCGCTGTACGTGCCGAGGATACCGTGAAGCTTGGTCTTGTCGCAGCCCTGAGTGGCCAGTCGGCCAAGTCGGGTGAGGCCATCACGCGTGGCATTACCCTTGCGATTGACAAGATCAATGCCGAGGGTGGAGTCCTTGGCAAGCCATTGGAACTTGTGTCGCGTGATGATGAAAGCAACCCGGGAAAGGGCCTTGTCGCGGCGCGTGAATTGGCGCAGCGCGAAGGGGTTGCTGCCCTGATTGGTGGTCTGGATACGCCTGTATCGCTTGCCATCGTGCCGTTTGCCAATCAGCAGAAAATTCCGTTTGTCGGCCCATGGGCTGCCGGTACGCCGATCACCAAAAACGGTGCGGAAGAAAACTATGTTTTCCGTGTCTCCGCCGTGGATGAATATGTCGACGAAGCGATCACCGAATATCTGGTCAAGAAATACGGTGCTAAAAAGCCTGGCATGATCCTGATCAACAACCCGTGGGGGGAGTCCAATGAGAAGGGGCTTCTAAAGGCGCTAGAAAAACGCAGCATGCCCAATGCCGGGATTGAAAAGTTTGAATCAAACGATGTTGATGTTGTCCCGCAGCTGACACGCCTTAAGGAAAACGGGGCAGATTCCCTGTTTGTGGTTGCCAACGTGGCCCCGACCGCACAGGTCGTCAAATCGCTTGATCGCATGGGTTGGGATGTTCCGATTTCATCGCATTGGGGGCCGGCTGGGGGTCGCTTTACCGAACTTGCCGGTGCCAGTGGCGAAAAGGTTCATTTCATCCAGACCTATCTCTTTACCGATGCCTCAAGCCCGATGTTTGTAAAGCTTCAGGAAAAATTCCCGGAGATCAAAACACTGGCCGACGTTACCCCAGCGACCGGTATCGCCAATGCCTATGACGCGACCCTTTTGATTGCCGCAGCTATCGAAAAGGCTGGTTCGACCGAAGGCCCGGCTGTTCGGCAGGCAATGTATGAGATCAGCGGGATCGAAGGCATGATCAAAACCTATGACAAGCCTTTCACCCCGGATGATCAGGATGCGCTTGGTCCGGAAGACTACACGTTCGCGAAGTTTGTCGAAGGCGAAATCATTCCGATCACTGACTGATTCCGATTTTCCCTGCGGCCCTGCCTTACCTGTTGTGGCCGCAGGGAAACCGCGCGCCATTTTGCTGCGGTTTCGTGCAAAGGATAATTTGCAATGACCTTGTTAATGGCCGCCCTTATTACCGGTATCGGTTTGGGCAGCATGTATGGCCTGATCGCACTTGGCTTTCAGATCACTTATTCGGTTTCATCCAAAGTCAATTTTGCCCAAGGCAGCATGGTCATGCTTGGGGCTGTTTTGGGTTTTGTTTTCTGTCAGCAATATGGAATGCCGGTGATTTTGGGTTATCCGCTGGCAATTCTGTGCTGTGGCGTGATGGGGGTTCTTGTTGAATTTTTCCTTGTCCGTCCGTTTGCGGTTCGCAATTCCGAAGCGTGGCTGATGGCAACCGTGGCAGGCGGTATTTTGCTTGATAACGCGGTGCTGTTTACCTTCGGAAATGAACCCAGAACCTTGCCATCGGTTCTTGTGGAAGACAGCTGGAATATTCTTGGCACCGGGGTTTATCCGCAACAAATCCTGATCCCGATTGCAGCAATTGGTGTCGCATTGGGATTGCATGCGCTGTTTCGTCATACCCGACAGGGCCGGGCGTTGCTGGCAGTCGTGCAAAACCAGACAGCGGCGAAGCTTATGGGGATCAACACCACGATCATGGTGACCGGATCCTTTGCCATATCATCAATGCTGGCCGGGTGTGCCGGACTTTTGATCGCACCGCTTTTTTCCGTGCATTCAGACATGGGAACGCTGTTTGGCCTGAAGGCTTTTGCGGTTGCCATTCTGGGCGGCATGACATCGGCTTATAGCGTCATGCTGGCGGGGTTCATCTATGGGATGGTCGAGGCCGCTGTGACCACCTATCTCGGTTCGTCCTATACCTTCATCGTGGTCTTTGCACTGGTGATCGCGGTTCTGACGATCAAGCCAAGCGGCCTGTTTGGCCGTGCTGCCATCAAGAAGGTGTAGGGATGAAACTGTCCGTGAAATTCAAAAATCCGATCCCGAAACTGAACAAGCCGGCAGCACTCGACAGCGTCATTGTTGCGGCGATGGCCGGGGGACTTGTCGCCGTATTGTTCACTGGCGGCTATACGCAGTTCATTATCGGGCTGGTGGCGATGACCGTCATTCTGACGGTGGGCCTGAACGTGCTTTATGGTCTGACCGGGCTGGTCTCGCTGGGGCAGGTTGGCTTCTTTGCCATCGGGGCCTATGCCAGTGCGATCCTGACGCTTGCCGGGCTTAACTTCTGGGTCAGTTTGCTGGTGGCCACCATTATTGCCGGGATTGCCGGATGTTTATTGGCGATTTCGGCCGTGCGGATGGCGGGACCGTTTCTGGCAATGGTCACTATCGCCTTTGCCTTTATCGTTGAACATGGCGCGATTGAATGGCGTGACCTGACCGGCGGGCAAAACGGTTTGATGGGTTTTCCGATGCCGCAGATCGGATCATATGTTTTTTCTGAACGTGATCTGGTCATGCTGTGTGTGTTGCTCGGCGGCATTGCACTTCTGGCATTCCGGCGTCTGGCGGTTAGTGGCTGGGGCATGGCAATGACCAGCATGCGGGATGCGGAAATCGCCGCAAGTTCGCTTGGTTATAATGCCTTTGTGGTCAAGGCATCGGGCTTTGCCATTGCGGCGGCAATGGCCGGATTAGCGGGGGCGTTGTTTGCACCGTTGATGATGTTTATCGCGCCTTCGAACTTCCCGCTCAGCCAATCCATCCTGTATCTGTTTGCGGTTATTCTGGGCGGAGCCGGAACCGTTCTGGGGCCGTTGGTTGGGGCGTCTGTTTCCGTCCTGCTGCCGGAGCTGCTTTCGGACTTCGCCGAATACCGGTTGCTGATTTTCGGTGCACTTCTTGTTGCGGTTCTGCTGATTGCGCCGCGCGGCATTGTCGGCACGATTGCCCGTTTCATACCGTTGGTGCGGCAGAAGGTGACACCGGTTCCCCTCGAAAAGATCGAAGCCGGGTTGGCCGATTATCCCAAATCCGATGGTTTGCTGGTCGATGATGTATCGATTGCCTTTGGTGGTGTTAAGGCAGTTAATCAGGTGTCCTTCGCGGCCCGACCGGGGCAGGTCACATCAATCATTGGGCCTAATGGTGCCGGTAAAACGACGTTACTGAATATCATCAGCGGGTTTTACAAGCCGACCGAGGGTGCCGTTCGTATCGGTGATCGTGATATCGCAGGCAAGGCTACAGATTTTGCCGCGCGTAACGGTATTGCACGCACCTATCAGGCGACCCGTCTTTTTGAAAACATGTCGGTGGTCGACAATGTGATTGCCGGTATTTCATTGGGCCGGTTCGGGGCGCCATTTTCACGCATCGCATCAGACGAAAATCGCGATTTTGCGGCGGGGCTTTTACAGTTTTGCGGATATCTTGGTGATCCTGATGCACGTGCGGGTGATTTGCCGCATGTGGATCGGCGTCTGGTCGAAATCGCCCGCTCGCTTGCGACCAAGCCCGGAGTCCTTCTGCTTGATGAACCGGCCGCGGGTTTGATGCATGCCGACAAGGTTGCACTTGCCAAATTGCTGCGCAAGCTGGCGGATGCCGGGATTGCGGTGGTTCTGGTCGAACATGACATGGAAATGGTCATGGGCATTTCGGACCTGATACTGGCGGTTGATGCCGGAACACCGATTGCCCTTGGCAATCCGCAGGACGTTCAGAAAAATCCGCGTGTCATCGCCGCCTACCTTGGCGATGGCAACAGCAAGGCGCATCCAAGACCGACACCACTTGTGACCAGCGAAACACCGGTTATCGCGTCACTGCGATTGACGGCCGGTTATGGGGCGGCCCCGGTATTGAAGTCGGTGGATATCAAGGTCCGGCAGGGGGAAATGGTGGCGTTGCTTGGGGCCAATGGGGCAGGAAAATCGACCTTCCTGATGGCGCTTTCGGGATTGCTGCGCCCTGTTTCCGGCAGCATCATTCTGAATGACGAATATATCCATAATCTGGCGCCACATCAGATCGTCGAACAGGGACTGATCCTTGTGCCCGAAGGACGGCAGGTTTTCCCCGAACTGACGGTGCGTGAAAACATCGAACTGGGGGCTTACAAACAACCCAAACCGGTCAGCCGTGACGAACTTGAAGCTATCCTGACCCGTTTCCCGCGACTGCGTGACCGGATCAACAGTCAGGCTGGTCTTCTGTCGGGTGGGGAACAGCAGATGATGGCAATCGCGCGCGGACTTGTCGCCAAGCCAAAGGCGTTGCTTCTGGATGAGCCATCCCTTGGTCTGGCGCCGGCCATGGTCGAAGAACTTTATACCATTCTGGGTGAATTACGGGATGACGGGGTCACGATCCTTCTGGTGGATCAGATGGCGACCATGGCGCTGTCGGTTGCCGATTATGCCTATGTCCTTGAACAGGGGCAGGTCGTTGCCGAAGGCAACGCCAAAGACCTTCTGAAAGATGAACGATTGATTGATGCGTATCTCGGTGGTGCGGATCAGTCCAAAAATGAAAAGGTGATCAGCGAACATGCTTGATTATGTGGTGAGGAACGCCTGCCTGCATGGCGAAACCGGTCTTCTTGATATTGCGATAAAGGATGGAATAATCGCCGATATTGCGGCATCGATTGCGAGCGAGGCGCCGTCCTTTGACGCCGGTGGCAATCTTCTGACCGGTGGTTTTGTTGAAAGTCACCTGCATCTCGACAAGGCCTGCATTCTTGATCGTGCCAAAAACGAAAGCGGTACGTTGCAAGGCGCAATAAGTGCTGTTGCAAAGGCCAAAAGCGGCTTTACCGAAGATGATGTTTATGCCCGCGGGGCGAAAGTCATCGAGAAAGCCGTCACACAGGGTACGAACGCCATCCGGACCCATGTTGAAATCGATCCGGGTATCGGTTTGGCCGGCTTTCGGGCGATCAAACGCCTGAAGCACGACTATGCATGGGCGATGGATGTCGAGATTTGCGTTTTCCCGCAGGAAGGTCTTTTGAATTATCCGGGGACCGAGGAGCTTCTGCGTGAAGCACTTGATAACGGTGCGGACCTTTTGGGGGGCTGCCCCTATATGGATAGCGATCCGGTCGGACAGATCAAACGCCTGTTTGAAATGGCGCGCGATTATGATGTGGATCTGGATTTTCATCTGGATTTCGATCTCGACCCGACATGGCGACATCTGGATGAAGTCGCGCGTCAGACGATTGCCTTTGGCTGGCAGGGGCGGGTGATGATTGGTCATGTGACCAAATTGTCTGTTTTGCCCAAGGATCAATTGGCCAATACAACCGCCCTGATGCGACAGGCCGGGATTGGTTTGACGGTGTTGCCATCGACCGATCTTTTCCTGACCGGACGTAATTGCGAACATTCGGTCCCGCGGGGTGTCGCCCCGGCGCACAGTCTGGCGCGTGCGGGTGTGTGCTGTACCATCGCAACCAACAATGTCCTGAACCCGTTCACGCCGTTCGGGGATTGCTCGTTATCACGGATGGCAAATCTTTATGCCAATGTCAGTCAGCTGAGCACGACCGAGGAACTTGAAATGTGCTTTGCGATGGTTGCCGATAGCCCGGCAAAGCTTCTGGGGCGGCCAACCGAAATCATGATTGGCGGGGCTGCGACTTTTATTGCATTACCTGCGCAAAGCCGGGCACAGGTGGTTTCCGAAATCAGTCGCCCGGTCTGGGGCATGAAGGATGGACGGGTAACGTTCGAACATCCGGCGCCAAGATTGCTGCATCCATAAAGATGCAGCAATCACGCGTCTGAAAGGGTGAAAATTGCGCGCATGCCGCCAGAGGCAAGGAAAGCTGTCTCGCAATGCCAGTTGCAGCGTTCGCAAATACTGCGCACCAGATGCAGGCCGATGCCTTCACCCTGATCGCGGGCGCAATCCCCGGCACAGGTCATCAGGTTGTTTTCGACAACCAGTTTGTTGGCCTCAAGCCGGACCGTAACCTGCCCTTTGGGCGTATGTTCGAACGCATTACGGATCAGGTTGGATACGACAATCATCAGCGCTGCAGGTGATGCTTCGATCTCGCCGCTTTCTGCGTCAGCACTGAATTCACATGTCAGATTCTTGCCGTCGGTCAGATAGGCAAGATCAACGATGGCCTCGCGCACGAAAGCCGGATAGTCGATCTTTTCGTGTATGCCGTTAGGCGTTGCTTCGCGCCCGAGCCAAAGCAGGGTTTCAATCAGTTGCTGCATATTGCGGTTGGCGCGTTTGATCCGTGCGGCCAGACGAACCTGAATTTCGTTTAACGGTGTTTTATCAAGCAGTTCAACATTGCCGCTGACAATCGTTACCGGGGTTCGCAGTTCATGACTGGCCTGACGCAGGAATTCGCGTTCGCGTGTCACGAACCTGTCGACCCTTACCAGTGACTGATGCAGTTCGCTGGCGACATCATTCAGTTCGGTAAAGCCAAAATCGGGTACCGGTTGGTCAAGGTTTTCGGGTGACAGGGTTTTCGCCCAGCTTTGCAGGTTTTCAGATGGCTGCGTCATGCGTTTGCCGATCAGCCAAAGCACATAGGCAAATATCGCCATAACTCCGAGTGCAAACGGGATGGAAAGAAGGGCCAGTTTGTGAAGGCGCGCAAAATAGACGCTGTCTTCATCTCCCGCGTGATAGGTCTGTAGCAGCATGATCTGCGTGCCGTCGGCAAGAATATGGGGGAACACCAGAAAGACCGGATTATCCGGATCTTTTTGCGCAGCATATTTATCGGTGTTCAGATAATAAAGCTCGCCCGGATCGATATCTTGGGGTTTGTAGCGGTTGCGCAGAAGCTCCGGCAATTCGTTGTAGTCTGTAAAGGTCTGAATGTTAAAGCCATTGGGAAGCGGGGCGGTTGGGTCATTGCTGCGCATTTCATCATATTGATCGGCAATGGTCTGCAACTGGAAACTCGCGACCATCCATTTGCCATACAGCATGTAGAAATTAACGACACCGGTATAGATCACCAGTGTAATGACAAGTGCCAGCAAAACGTAGTTCCGCACAAAGCGGGAAAAAGTTTTCTGGATTGGTGCGCAGGAATGCATTTCTCTTACTCGCGAAGGGCCACGCCCTGGCCGGCAACTGTATGTATCAGGTTTTGATCGAATGGTTTGTCGATGCGCATCCGCAATTTGTAAAGATGCGTTTTAAGCGCATTGGTATCTGGCGGATCGCCCTGCCACAATGCCATCGACAATCGTGACCGTGTCACGACATGCGGACTGTTCTGGGCAAGAACTTCCAGAATGGTCCAGCTTGTCGGGGAAAGATTGATTGCCTGTCCGGATCGCGCAACATGTCTGTTTTCAAAATCAACGATCAGATCGCCAAGCGAAAACCGCCGGATTTCGCCACTGCGGCGGCGCGACAGAACCCTTGTACGCATCAGAAGTTCTTCAAGCGCAAAGGGTTTGACCAGATAATCATCCGCCCCGGCACTGAAACCTTCAAGTTTGTCTGCGAGTGTATCGCGCGCTGTCAGCATCAGAACCGGGGTGTCGATCCCCTCGTTGCGCAAGGCGTTGCAGATGCTGATGCCATCGCGAAACGGCAACATGATATCAAGCAATATCACATCATATTCGCCAGTCAGTGCGCGCTGAAAACCCGTTTCCCCATCAAAGGCGTGATCGCATTCGATGCCTTCTATTGTCAGGTAATCGCTTATTGTTCCGGCAATATCCATGTTGTCCTCGACCAGAAGGACCATGATGTTGGCGGTTGATTTCATGTGCTTGTGGTTCCGGTTTCGCCGTTTTTGCCAGATGCTGAAGATACCAGATTGCCCTAAAAGCGGTGAAAGGTCAGCCCGGTTCGAAAAGCCGGTTGGCAAACAGTTTCAGATCATCCTGAGTGTCGATGTCGAACGCTGCATTTGGCATGGCGATCGCACTGATATCGTGACTGCTGCTATTGAGCACCTGTTGTGCGCCGCGGGCGCCGTCCACCTTGGAAAGTTCCGGGAAATATGCGGCTGGAAACAGGGCGGGGACGCCGTTCATTTCCTTATACCGGGATGCTATGACGTGGCTTCCGTCAAAGGCATTCAGAAGTTTCTGATAGTCGTTGCCGGTTAACCCGATCTGATCCGCAAGGGCGATCAGAACGCCGTCATACGTACCGGCTGCGCAAATTCCGGCAATGCCTGCTGCAATCGATGATCCCATGCCAAATTGCCAATTATCATTCGTGATGGTTTTTGCACGATTGCCGATCACCGAAAGGATTTCATCGCGAAATGCACCCAGCACGACATAAAGATCATCGTTGAAAATGGGGCGAAGCTGATCAATGGCGTGCTCCAGCATCGGCTTGCCATCGATATCTGCAAGCTGTTTGCGTCCGCCAAATCGTGTGCTTTCACCTGCTGCAAGGATAAGACCGGCAATCTTCATCATTCTGCCGCCTGAGCGAGTTCCGGGGCGGCATCAAATTTGTAAAGTGCCGCGTGAATACCCGATAACATTGAAAGTGCAATGCTTTCGGGCAGTTGTCCGCCAATATCGATCCCGGCGGGGCTGGCTACCGGGAAGGGCAGGGCAGGCTCGGCAATTTCCGCACGTTCAAGAACATCGACAAAACGATGCCGCGGACCCAGCATGGAAACATGACGCAACTGGCTGGATTTCAGAATTTGAAGCGCCTTGGCATCGATATCAATGCTGTGCGACATCAGGATTGCCGTATCGACGCGATGTTGCGCAACATAATCAACCAATGTTGTGTCGATCTGACGCAGGATGGTGCCTGCCTTGGGGAAATGTTCGGGGCGGGCATTCGCTGGGCGCGGGTCAACCAATGTGGTTTTCCAGCCCATTTCATGTGCGATGGAAACCACAGGCCGCGCATCCAATCCACCCCCGACGATCAGGATGTGGGGTTCAGGCACAATCGGGGTTACAAGCCAGTCACCATCCGATCGGTTTTCGATATAGGCATTGCGTTGACCGGTATGATCTGAGCGTTTGAAATATCCACGAGTGTCGCCGACTTTCTGAAAATACAGACCGCTTTGGCGCAGCATCAAAGCATCGCACAGGTCGGAAAGCCCAAGATCGTTTGAGTGGTCAAGGGGTTGCAGCATGATGAATACCTTGCCGCCGCAACCAACGCCCAGCCGGAAAGACAGGTCGTCTTCGTCATTTCCATCATAAACCAGCATGACCGTTTTGCCGGTAACCATGGCGCGCCTTGCGTTACGAATGATATCGGCTTCAAGGCAGCCGCCGCTAAGCAGCCCGAATTGCTGCCCCTGCCCGTTGATCAGCATCATGGCCCCGGCCTTGCGATAGGCCGAACCCTCTGTGCGATAAACCGTACCCAAAACCCATTCGGTATCTGTCTTGTTTTCCTGCCAGACGCGTAGCATGGCCGATAACTGGTTACTCATGATGTGCTCCCGCAAAAGGGGCTGCCCGGGGGACGGGTGGGGACCCGAAAATGCCCCCCGGGCAACATGCCTTACACGAAGTCGAAACCGGCTTTGGTCATCGGAAGATCCGTGATCCGTTTTCCGGTTTTGGCAAAAATGGCGTTGGCAACAGCCGGAGCGGTCGGGGGGACGCCCGGTTCGCCAACGCCCGTAGGGGCATTGTTCGATTGAACAATTGCCACTTCGATGGCAGGCATTTCGGCATTTCGAAGCAGTTCGTAATCCGGGAAGTTGAACTGGTCGACTTCACCATCCGTCAGGGTGATTTCGTTGCGGAAGGCGGCACATAATGCGTAACCAGCACCGCCTTCCATCTGTGCGCGGATGACATCGGGGTTAACTGCTACCCCGCATTCAACCGCCATGAACAGTTTGTTCACATGCACACTGGTGTCCTCGACCGTTACGTCGGCAACAACCGCAACGCAGGTATTGAACGAAAGGTGCGCGGCAAAACCACGTTTGTCGCCCTTTTCCCATCCGGATATCTCACGGACAAGCTTGATGGCTTCGATCATGCGGGCCTGATTGGTGCCTGCCGGATCAAGCATCGCAAGGCGCATTTCGATCGGGTCCTGCCCCGTTTCGATTGCGAGCATATCCATCAGTGTTTCCATGACATATCCGGTGTGGGTATGTCCCACCGAACGCCACCACAATATGGGGGTCGGGGTCTGGAAGTCGCTTAACCCGATGCCATGGTTGGGGATGGTATAAAGACTTTCGGTGACACCCTCGACCGATGTCGGGTCGATGCCATCCTGTACCATACCTTCCATCGGGCCACCCTTCATGATGGATTTGACAGCCATCCGGTGATCCCAGCCAATAATCTTGCCATCACTATCCAGACCGATTTTTGCCCGGTGTACGGCCATTGGGCGGTAATAACCGCCGCGAATATCGTCTTCGCGGCTCCAGACCAGTTTGACCGGAACCTTGCGGCCCGAAACGGCAAAGGCCATGGCGGCTTCGACATTATAGTCCGAGGCGCCGTTGGCACGACGACCGAACGAACCGCCGGCATAAAGCGTTCTGATCTCGACCTGTGACGGTTCCAGTCCAAGGGCGGCTGCGACCATTGGCCGGGTCAGGGTCGGAAACTGGCAGCCATCATGTAGGCGAACGCCATTTTCGGTTGGCTCGATGATGCAGTTTTCCGGCTCCAGCGGTGCATGGGCCAGAAACGGGAAGGTGAATTCTGCATCAATGGTTTTGGTGGCATTGGCCAGAAGCGGTTCAACGGATGCCAGCGGGACTTCATGATTGGCGTCAAACTGCGGCGCATCAAGCAGTGCCTTGTGATCGGCAATCATGGCATCCGTGCTGCGTGTTTCGGCCTGGCTGAAATCCCATTCAACAGAAAGGGCATCACGTGCCTGAAACGCAGCCCAGGTGTTTTTGCCAAACGCCACAACTCCTGCCTTGTTCGGCAGAATTTGTGCAGCAATGAACCCTGCAACATCTTTGGACGCAGTGTCGTCAAAGGAGGTGACGGTGCCACCGAATTTCGGGCTGCGCATGATCGCGGCATAGATCATCCCCGGCAGATTGACATCCATTGCAAAGATTGCGGTGCCGTTCGTCTTGTCGGTGTTGTCCTTGCGATGCAGTTTGTCGCTGCCAATCAGCTTGAACTGATCCGGGGTTTTAACGGTTGGTTTTTCAACCGCCTCAAGGGTTGCTGCAATCGCAACAAATTCTCCGAAATGACCGGAATTGCCACCGGATTTCAGCATACCGTTTTCAACGGTGATGCTGCTGGCATCGACACCCCAGTTCTGGGCGGCCGCACGGACCAGAAGATCACGCGCTGCTGCACCGGCTTCGCGATATTGCATGAAGGAATTGGCGATGGATGTTGAGCCACCGGTTCCCTGTGCATGGAAGAACAGGTTGGCATAACGTTCATTGTCGGCAGGGGCGAATGCCGTCTGAACCGTGGCCCAGTCAGCGTCGAGTTCCTCGGCAACCAGTGTCGTCAGGCCGGTGGTCGTGCCTTGGCCCATTTCAAAATGTTTGATGATGACGGTTACCGTGCCATCGGCATCGATTTTGACAAACGGGTTAAGGTCGGTTGCGGCAGCCACACTGCTGCCTGCTGCAAGAACGCCTTTGGCATTGACGCCGACCAGAAGGGCGGCGGTACCGGCGGCTGATCCGATCATGAAGCCGCGACGTGATACATTGATTGTCATGACTTATGCCTCCAGCTTTTCAGACGCCAGTTTGATGGCTTCGTTGATGCGTACATAGGTCACACAACGGCACGCATTGCCGTACATGTATTCCTTGATTTCATCATCCGTCGGTTTCGGATTTTCGGTCAGAAGGCCGATGGCCGACATGATCTGTCCGGATTGACACCAGCCACATTGTACGACGTCCTTTTCGCGCCATGCGGCCTGAACCGCTTGGGCAATCTTGTCGGTTGCGCCTTCAATCGTCGTGATTTCGCTGTCGACAGCGTCTTCAATAAAGGTCTGGCAGGAACGGGTCGGGTACCCGTCAATGTGAACGGTACAGGCGCCGCAATAGGCAACGCCACATCCAAACTTGGTGCCGGTAAGTTCCAGACCGTCACGCAGAACCCATAATAGCGGGGTGCCAGGTTCTGCTTCGACGGTACGGGATTCTCCGTTTATTTTTAGCTGATACTGCATGACCGCCTCATCTCTCTCGATAAACAGTGATTTATCTTCTGATGAGCGGGGGTAACCGATGGGTAAACGCCAATTGGAATGGTTAAAATGAGGGGTGGCTGGCAATCAGGCGGCGGGAACAAACACCCTGAAGGTCGCACCACGACCCGGTGGACTCTCAACCCAGATCTTGCCTTTGCAGTGTTCCACGACATGTCTGGCGATAGCCAGACCAAGACCGGAACCGGACGGGCGGGGTTTGTCATCGGGGTATTTGCCGCCACGGGCAAATTTATTGAAGATTACCGCCTGTTCGTCTTTGGTGATGCCGTTTCCGTTATCGGTGATCGAAACAAGATAACCACCATCCATAACTTCACCGCGGACCTTTACGCTGGGATCACGGGCTGCGGAGAATTTTGCAGCGTTTGACAGCAGGTTGATAAAGACCTGTGTAAGCCGGTCGCGATCCACATGCAGCGTGACAGTCGCGGGCGACAAGTCGAGTTCCAGATCAACCCCCTTGTTGTCGAGCAACCCTTTGATTGCTTCGACGCTTTCGTCAAGGACGGACCGCGGATCAACATTTTCCGGGCGCCAGTCGGAATGACCGGCCTCAAGCCTGGCAAGATCAAGATGGTCGTCAATCAGACGGGTCAGGCGTTCGCTTTCGCGTACGATAATTCCCATGAAATGTTCGGCGCGTTCCGGATCGAGTTCCGGTGTGTCGACAAGGATTTCGGAGAAGGACCGGATCGACGTCAGCGGTGTTCTGAATTCGTGACTGACCATGGTCAGGAATTCGTCTTTCAGGCGATCAAGTTCCTTAAGCCGTTCATTGGCAGCGCGAAGTTCGGCCGCTGCACGTTCCAATTCGTGCGATTTCTGTTCAAGGCGCTGGGAATATTCGATCACATGTGATGTTTCCTCGAGAATTTCGAGGACTTCATCAAGACTGACCATTTCTCCCTTGGCGACAGAGGAAACCATTACGCGCGCCGACGCGGCCCCGATGGACCCGGCAAGCAGCCGTTCGGTAAAGGCGATCATGTCGGCATTGGCTTCGCCTTTGCCGCGCCAGGGCGTTTCGCGCGTCCAGCCGAAATCGCGAAAGGAATGAAACGCACGTTCACGGCCCAGAAAACGTTCAACCAGTTCATACAGATCGTCAATCGTTGCTGATGACCGCCAGATAACTGTTTCCTGACCTTTGCGCAGAAACGCATCGACAAACAGGGTGGCCTGAATGCGTTCCAACGCGCTTGGCGATGTGAACAGGCTGATCAGGACATAGGCCGCTGTATTGAGTGTGATTGACCAGATCAGGGCATGGGTGAGTGGTTCGAACCCGGTTAAGCCAAACAGGCTTTCCGGTCGAAGCCAGGGGTGACCAAATGCACCATGTTCGATCAGTGTCGGGTTCATCCAGCCGCTATCGGCAAGCGATGGCAGCAGCAGGGTATAGGCCCAGATTGCAAAACCGATCACAAGGCCGACCTGCGCACCGGTTTTGGTGCCTCCCTTCCAATAAAGACCGCCAATCATGATCGGGATGAATTGTGCGGTGGAGGCAAAGGATATCAGACCGATTTCTGCCAATGCATCGCTGGCTCCGGCCGACCGGTAATAGGCAAAGCCCATAAACACGACCAGCACGATGGAAGCGCGCCGGATAAAAATCAGAAGGCCGGTAAGATCATCGCGTTCGGTGACGCGCAGCCAGCGAATGCGCAGCAAGGCGGGAACGACAAGGTCGTTGCAGACCATGGTCGACAACGCAATCGTTGCAACAATCACCATGCTGGTGCTGGCCGATAATCCACCGACATAGGCAATCAGGGCCAGTAGCGAATGACCTTCAAAAAGAGGTACGGAAATCACAAAGAAATCCGGATCTGCCCAGCTTGGCAAAACGCCAAGGCCCGCCAAGGCAATTGGCAGGACGAACAAATTCATCGCCAGCAGATAAAGCGGAAAGGCCCAGCTTGCGGTCGACAGGTGGCGTTCATCGACATTTTCGACGATGATGACCTGAAACTGCCGCGGCAATGTCAGGATTGCCGCCATGGACAGCATCATCAACGTCATCCAGCGTGCGCTGCCGTTTTCGGGCAGTTGCAGCAAGGATGCGGTTTGTGGATTTGCCGCGGCCTGATCAAACAGATCACCCAATCCGGCAAACATGAAGAAGCAGACAAAAATGCCGACAGCAAGCAGGGCGAACATTTTAACAAGGCTTTCAAAGGCGATGGCTGCGACCATGCCTTCGTGATGTTCATCCGCATCAATAAACCGGGTGCCAAACAGAATGCCAAAAAGGGCAAGACCAAGGGCTGCCCAAAAGCCGCTATCGGCAAACATGGGTACCTGATTGACGACCGGGCCGGTCATCGCCCCGCCCCAGACGGTCAGAACGGTATAGCTGGTGGCAATCGCCTTAAGCTGGAGCGCGATATAAGGCGTTGTTCCGATCACCGTGATCAGGGTAACCAGCATCGACAATTGCGTGCTTTTGCCATAGCGCGATGAAATGAAATCGGCGATGGATGTGATGCGATGCGCCTTGGAGATGCGTAGCATCTTGCGCAGCAAAAACCACCATCCAAGGAAAATGACTGTCGGTCCGAGATAGATCGTCAGATATTCAAGGCCGTTTCGTGCAGCCGACCCGACCGCGCCATAGAATGTCCAGGATGTGCAATAGACCGCAATGGACAGGGTGTAGACAGTCGGATTGCGCACCCATGATCGTCCGTCGCGTGCCCGTTTGTCCCCCCACCATGCGATGGCATAAAGCAATCCGACATAAGCAAGCGAAACCGTGATCACCAGTTCGGAGGACAGCATGCCTATTCCCTTTCCTCCGTCTGGATGCTGTGACGAAGGGCGCGGGTGATGAGCGCACAGCAGCCGATAAGCAAGGCCCAGCCGGCAAAGAAATAAACGAACAGGATGGGTAACCCGAACAGCGTTCCTTCGAGCGAAAAGACCCCGACCAAAGGCGGGATCCATGCAAAGAACGCAACAAGGGCAAGAACAAAGGCGCGTTCGGTAAGTTTCCGGGGTGGGGTCATTGGCCAGCTCCCGCTTTTTTGCGCCTAGTTCCGGTCGCCAGCCAGCATGGCTTTGACGCGTGAAACCACATCGCGGGTGGAAAACGGTTTGGTGACAAAGTCGTCAACGCCAAGCTCAAGTCCTTTGCGTCGGTCGACCTCACGGGTTTTGGCCGTCAACATCATGATCGGAACGGGACGGGTTTGAGGATTTTCGCGAACGGCGCGGACAACATCAAAGCCGTCACAGCCCGGCATCATGACATCAAGCAGAACCATGTCAGGAAGGTCGCGCACAATCATTGCGATGGCCATCTGGCCATCGGTTGCAACGCTGACGTCATAGCCTTCCTTCTCCATCAGAAAGCTAAGCGATTCGACGATGGTTTCCTCGTCCTCGGCTATCAGGACCTTCGGTCTCTCCGTCACGGACGTTCTCCCCAATATTCGAATTATTATATATTCGATCCTAACCGGTTATTGCGCGAGTTTTAATGCTACTTTGGGGTGGTATGGATCTCGTGCCCTGTATCGGCAACCGCATAGGCGCGCTGCATGCATTCTTCACGTGGGCATTGTCGGCACCCAATGCCAACCGGAACGGCTGCCTGCGGGGTATCAAGCGGCAATCCGTCCGCATAAACAATGTCACGGGCAAAGGCCGTGTCGCAACCGATCATAACGGAATAAACCGATTGCGGCACCCGATACCCTCCGGCACCAGTACGTACCGCACGCGCAATAAAAAGATATTCGCTTTCATCGGGCAGGCGAACAAATTGCGGTATTACCCGTTCTGGCGTCAAATAGGCTTCGTGGACCACCCAACGGGGGCAGGCGCCGCTGTAACGTGGCAATTGCAGGCCGGATGCCGAAAAACGTTTGGAAATGTTGCCGGCAATATCGGTGCGCATGAAATGGAAAGGAATGCCTTCTGCACCCGGGCGGCGCAAGGTCGTCAGGCGGTGGCAGACCTGCTCCCAGCTTGAGGCAAAGCGTTGCTGCAGCAATTCGATGTCATGCCGCAAAATCTGGGCCTCGGCCCGGAAGCTGTCATAGGGGAACAGAAGGGCCGCTGCGAAATAGGATATCAGGGCCTCGCCTGCGCGTTGGCGGGCGGCATCGGTGCCAAGGTTGGCGCGGTCCAGAATGTCATTGACCGTATCCTCGCCTTCCAGTCGGCAAATGATCCGTGCAGCATGAAAGCGTGTCGAGGTGATCGGCATCGCGCGCGAAAATCTGAGGTGGGAATCCGCGCGGTTCCAGTCGAACCCCGATGCGGGCAAATCTTCGGGGGGCAAACGATCAACCCGGATTTGATGACGTCGTTCCAGATGCTTGATCAGGTCGGTCAGAAACAATCCGCCTGCAGGATCAATGACAGCCCGCATTTCATCGGCCCGATCTTCGAGTGTCGGGAAATAGTTGGCATTGTCATAAAGCAGGTCGTCGACTTCCTCGGCGGGGCTGGCGGCAGGGCGCCCGGCATCACCGCGTTCAAGGAAGCTGAAAATCTCGGTTGCTGATTCTGCCAGTCTTTGGGATTCCCGCACCAGGGTTGCATTGAAGCGCGCCCGTTGTTCGGCAGGCAGGTCATCGTAATCGTCAAAGATTTCGGCAACTGTCCGGATTGATGTGATGCGGGTCAGGATTGAATGGCTGGCCTCGGCCAGGAACGGATCGTGGCTGAGCCGTTCGGACAGATTGTCAATTTCCTCAAGCCCGTTGCGATAGGCGCGATAAAGCGACAGGAAGGCGGAAATCATGCCTGGTGCTGCGGCGATCATTGCCGGAAATTCACGGGGGATCAGCGGTGTTTCACGAAATACCGGATCGGTTGCGGCTTCACCAAGATCGGCAAGCAGTCGGCTTTCTTCCGACCCTGACAGGGCATGGGGCTGGATTTCAAGTGCGCTTGCCAGGCGCAGCAGTAATCCACCGCCAATCGCACGGCGGTTATGTTCGATCAGATTGAGATAAGAGGGCGAAATTCCCGCGGCCTTGGCCAGGGCATTCTGCGTGAGGCCGATGTCTTTGCGGCGTCCGCGAATACGGTGTCCGATGGGTGCCTGACGGGACATGGCGTGCCCTTTTCTTGACAAGATTTACAAATTTTCATTTGAGTTGTTCATATATTTACAAAAAAACTGTTCTTGTTCAATCACATATTGATTCATTTTCAACTAGTCCCCATTGTTTTGACAGGTCGACAAAAACATTAATCAAAAAACGCGGCCTCAGATTTTTCTGAAACGCATCCCAAGACATTGGGGAGGAAAACCATGTCGGAGACCAAGAACACCCGAAATGTATCCCGTCGTACGGTTCTTAAAGGAACGGCTGCGACGACAGGGGCTGCGCTGATCGGCGCATCATTCCCGATGCATTTCATCAAAAATGCACATGCACAGACTTTCCGGGGCGACCCGGGTAGCTCGGGCAGCGTCAAGTTCGGTTTTAACGTTCCACAGTCCGGTCCGTATGCCGACGAGGGTGCCGATGAATTGCGCGCCTATCAGCTCGCTGTGAAACACCTGAACGGCGAAGGCGATGGCGGTATGCTCAATACCATCAAGCCGCTGGAGCTTAAGGGGAACGGCGTCCTGGGCAAGAAGGTCGAATTCGTGACCGGTGACACCCAGACCAAATCCGATGCGGCGCGTGCTTCGGCAAAGCGCATGATCGAAAAAGACAATGTTGCAATGATTACCGGTGGTTCATCGTCCGGTGTGGCGGTGGCCGTTCAGGGGCTGTGTCAGGAAATGGGCGTGATCTTCATGGCCGGTCTGACGCACTCGAATGATACCACCGGCAAGGACAAAAAGCGGTATGGCTTCCGTCATTTCTTCAACGCTTACATGTCCGGTCAGGCGATTGCGCCGATCCTGAAGGAAGAATATGGCACCGATCGTCGTGCCTATCACCTGACGGCCGATTACACCTGGGGCTGGACCCAGGAAGAATCGATCAAGGCCGCAACCGAAAACATTGGCTGGGAAACCGTGAATACCGTTCGCACCCCGGTTGGTGCGGGTGACTTCTCGCAATATATCACGCCGGTTCTGAACTCTGGCGCGGATGTCCTGATCCTGAACCACTACGGCAAGGACATGGTCAACTCGCTAACACAGGCGGTTCAGTTCGGTCTGCGCGACAAGCAGGTAAATGGCAAGAACTTCGAAATTGTGGTTCCGCTGTATTCCCGCCTGATGGCACAGGGTGCCGGTGATGCCGCAAAAGGCATTCTGGGGACCACCAACTGGCACTGGTCGTTGCAGGATGCCGGTTCGCAGGCGTTTGTGAAATCGTTCGGTCAGGAATACGGCTTCCCGCCGTCACAGGCCGCACACACCTGCTATGTCCAGGCGCTGCTTTATGCGAATGCCTGCGAAATGGCCGGTACTTTCGCGCCCTGGGAAGTCATCAAGCAACTTGAAGGTTTCGAGTTCGATGGTGCGGGCAATGGCCCGACCCTGTATCGCGCAGAAGATCACCAGTGCTTCAAAGACGTTCTGGTCGTGCGTGGCAAGCAGGAGCCGCAGTCCAACTTCGACCTTCTTGAAGTGGTCAAAGAGGTTCCGCGCGCACAGGTCGAATATCCGGCCGACATGTTCGGCGGGGAACTCGGTCCGTATCAGGTCTGATCCCCTTGTAACGTAACAGGCTGGGCCGACTGTCATCTGACGGTCGGCCCAACTGCCCCGATGGGCAATGCTTTTGGCAAATGCTTTGGCTTTCTGTTCGTTAAGCCCTTTTGAACACGCGGCGGATAATCAATGGACGCTATATTTCTTCAAATCCTGAATGGTCTGGACAAGGGGGGCGCTTATGCGCTGATTGCCCTTGGTCTGACCCTGGTGTTCGGCACGCTTGGCGTGGTGAACTTTGCCCATGGTGCCATCTTCATGATCGGCGCCTTTTGTGCGGTGACGCTGGAAAAAATCCTGACGCTTTCTGTTCGGGTCAAGGACGAGTCAGTCACCTTCTTTGACGCCTACAAGGAAACGCCTTATCTCGAAGTCTGGTTTGGCGATACCGGCACAGCGATTATTGACTGGTCTGTGCCGTTATCAATCATCCTTGCCATTCCGGTGATGCTGGCGATTGGCGTGATTATGGAACGCGCACTGATCCGGCATTTTTACAAACGTTCCCACGCCGAACAGATCCTTGTGACATTCGGTCTGGCGATCGTGTTGCAGGAACTGATCAAATCCTTCTTCGGGGCAAACCCGATCCCGCAAGGCGCACCGGAAATTGTTGCCGGTTCCGCCAATATCGGGGCATGGATCGGCCTTGGGGAATCCGTGGTTTATCCATGGTGGCGTCTGATTTACCTGCTGTTCTCGGCAACAATTATCGGTCTTGTTTTCTCGTTCCTGCATTTCACCACTTACGGGATGGTGGTGCGTGCCGGCATGGCTGACCGTGCAACGGTCGAACTGCTTGGCATCAATATCGAACGTCGTTTTACCATTGTGTTTGGCATGGCTGCAGTGGTCGCAGGGCTTGCCGGTGTGATGTACACACCTGTCCTGCCGCCTGATTACCATCTCGGGATGGACTTCCTTGTCCTGTCCTTTGTCGTCGTTGTTGTCGGCGGCATGGGGTCGCTTCCCGGAGCGGTACTGGCGGGTTTCCTGCTTGGTATCCTGCAATCCTTCTCGTCGATGACCGAAGTGAAAGACATCTTTCCCGGTATCGACCAGATCATCATCTACCTTGTCGCCGTCGTGATTCTGCTGACCCGTCCGCGTGGTCTGATGGGTCGACGGGGCGTGATGGAGAGCTGATATGTCAAATACTCAAATCGTCTCGCCCAAGCAGGACCTGATTTACATGGTGGTTCTGTCGGTTGTGGTCCTGACCATGCCGATCTGGTTGCAGCCTTTCGGTGCGGCCTATCCCGATCTGATGCAGAAATTCATGATCTTTGGCATTTTTGCCATCGGTTACAATGTCCTGTTTGGCCTGACCGGTTATCTCTCCTTTGGTCATGCGGCGTTTCTGGGCGTCGGGTCCTACACTGCCGTCTGGTCGTTCAAACTGCTGTCGATGAATGTCCTGCCGGCAATGATCTTTGCCGTTGCGCTTTCGGGGCTGTTTGCCCTTCTGATCGGCTATGTCTCGTTGCGTCGTTCGGGGATTTATTTCTCGATCCTGACGCTGGCTTTTGCACAGATGTCCTACAATCTGGCCTATTCGGTTCTGACGCCGATCACGAACGGTGAAACCGGCCTGCAACTGACGCAGGGTGATGCAAGGGTTCTTGACCGTATGGCCGGGATCGAAGCATCGGCGGCATTGCCGACCCCGAACCTGTTCGGAATAGAGGGGATCGGATATTCCGGCTTTTACATATGCGCGGTTCTTCTGATCATTTCGTTCTTTATCTATCTGCGTATCTTCCGGTCCGCCTTCGGGTTGAAGTTGCGTGCCATCAAGTCGAACCAGAACCGCATGGGGTATACCGGATATAACACCCGGCCCTACCTGATGACCGCCTTTGTCATTTCGGGCATGTATGCCGGACTGGCCGGATCACTTCTGGCGGTGACGGATCCCCTTGCCGGGGCGGAGCGCATGCAGTGGACGGCGTCGGGCGAGGTTGTTCTGATCACCATTCTTGGTGGTGCGGGAACACTGATCGGGCCGCTTCTGGGTGCGGGGATCATCAAGTATTTCGAAAACATCTTTTCGGCCTTTAACGATCAGGTTCTGCAAAATGCGTTTTCCTTCCTGCCCGACTGGCTTGGCCATGCGGTGGCATCGGTTGCAGGTCTGTTCGTCGGGGACGGCTGGCACCTGACACTTGGTCTGGTCTTCATGCTGATCGTGATCTTCCTGCCCGGTGGGGTGATGGAAGGGATCAATCGCCTGTGGCGTCTGATCCGGAACCGTTCAACATCCTTCGAGAATAACGAAAAAGAACAACAACCTTCGACGAGGGAGGTCTGATCGATGTCCGAATACATTCTTGATGTTACCGATGTCGACAAGCATTTCGGCGGCCTGCGGGCCCTGTCCGACATCAATCTTCGGGTCAAGGAAGGCACCGTTCATGCCATCATCGGCCCTAACGGGGCGGGTAAATCGACCCTGCTTAACGTGATTGTCGGGCGTCTTGCGCCCAATCGCGGGCGGGTGTTGCTGGGGGACGAGGTTCTGACCGGCAAAAACCCGTATGAGATCAACCAGCTGGGTGTCGCACGTGTTTTCCAGACACCGGAAATTTTTCCGGAACTGTCGTTGCTGCAAAATGTGATGGTACCGGCACTGGCCAAGCGTGATGGCGAGTTTAACCTGAGCTTTCTCAAGAGCCTGTTCTCGGAACGCGAAATTCGCGATCAGGCGGAACACATGCTTGAGGATGTCGGGTTGATCGAACACAAGGACCATCTGGCAGGATCAATGTCGCGCGGGGATAAACGCCGTCTTGAACTGGCGATGTGCCTGAGCCAGCGGCCGAAGCTGTTCCTGCTGGATGAACCGACCGCGGGTATGTCGCGGCATGACACCAACCGCACGATTGATCTGCTCAAACGGATCAAGGAACGCGGCATGACCAAGGTGATCATCGAGCATGACATGCATGTCGTGTTCAGTCTGGCAGACCGCATCAGTGTTCTGGCGCAGGGCGCGATCATTGCCGAAGGCACCCCGGAAGAGGTGCGCAACAATCCCAAGGTCAAGGAAGCCTATCTCGGAGGGGAAACTGTATGAACGCGGTCCCGCAAACCAAACCCGTCATGAAACAGGGCGGTGATCCGGCCTTCTTCTCGGTTTACGATCTGCATGCCTATTACGGCGAAAGCTATATCGTGCAGGGGGTCAGCTTTGACATTCGCGAGGGCGAAATTCTTGCCCTTCTGGGGCGTAACGGTGCCGGTAAGACATCGACCCTGCGTGCGCTTGCGCGGATGGCCGATCCGGAACTCAAGCATGGTGAAATCTGGCTCGATCATCAGCCGCTTCACACCATGAAGGCATGGCAGGCCGCCCGCCTGGGGCTGCAGCTTGTGCCCGAAGATCGCCGCATCATTCCGGGGATGACGGTTGAGCAGAATCTTGAACTGGCCCAGATTGCCGAGCCGATTGGATGGTCGATCCAGCGCATTTACGAACTGTTCCCCCGTCTTGGTGAACGTGCCGAGCAGGAAGCGATCACCCTTTCGGGCGGGGAGCAGCAGATGTTGGCGATCGGGCGGGCATTGGCGCGTGATATCAAGCTGCTGTTGCTTGATGAACCGTATGAAGGTCTTGCACCGGTGATTGTCCAGGAGATTGAAAAGACGCTTCAGAATGTCAAAAAGCTTGGCATCACCACCATCATTGTCGAGCAAAACGCGATTGCCGCACTCAAGCTTGCGGATCGCGCGATCATCATGGATAGCGGTCAGATCGTGTTTGATGGCACAGCCCAGGCGGTTCTCGATGATACCGAGTTGCGTGATCAGTATCTTGCGATCTGATTTTTGACCTGACAGGCGGAGGATCCCGGCATCTTTGGGTAAGGGTGTGCCGGGATGTCAAAAGGCCGCGCCATTGTGCGCGGCCTTTTCCGTCTTCGTGTGTTGCCGGTTATATGCCAGCCGCAGATAGCCGGTTCACAATTGGGGGATCCCGGTGCACAATGGATGCTGCAGACAGGCTTCATAACGGGTTGCCAAACAGCAAGCGGAAGCACGTATGGAAAATATTCGGGTCCTCGGAACCGGGCATATTGATCTGGCGCGTGATGATATGGGCGAAGTTGATATCGCCATCGGGTTGCTGCGTGCCACGCTTGCGCATGTGGCTGTGTGTAACGAAGGCGAAGCCGGCGAGGATGCCGAAAACTGGCTCCATCCCGAAGAACTGTCTTTGGCACGCCGGATGAGCCACGATGGCCGCCGTACCAGCTATATCGCCGGGCGGGTTGCCGCCAAAATTTCCCTGACCAGCTGGCTTGCGACCGATGAGCCGGATCGTTTCTGGGTGCGGCCGGGGGTGTTCGGGCAGCCCTTTATTGACGGCACATCGGCAATCGGGTCCGGCCTGGGGCATAAGCTTCCCTGTGTCAGTATCGCGCACAGCGAAGATGCTTCCATGGCGATGGCCTATCACCGGGCCCATCCGATGGGTATTGATCTTGCGCCCATTGACGAAGATGCGATGCCGTTATTGCAGGCGGAACTGACCCGCGAGGAACTTGCGGTGATGGCAAAGCTTGACCTGCCGGAATGCGATGCGGCCCAGCTTCTCTGGAGCTGCAAGGAAAGCCTTGGCAAAACGCTTAATACTGCCCTGATGGTGCCGCTTCCGGTTTTCGAGGTGGCGGAGCTGATAGAAGAACCGCCCTTTATCACGATCCATTACCGTAATTTCGAGCAATTCCGTACCATTGCCTGCCGCAATCAAACCGGCTGGTTTACCCTGACCCTGCCACGTGAAACCGAAATTACCGATACGTCATGGCTTGAATGTATCTGATTGCGTCGGGGGACGTGCCTAGCCGGTTTCAACGGCCAGCCCTTCGAAGTCCTTGAGCATGTTAAGCACAATCGATGTTTTGACATGCTGCACGGAATCGTGGGGCAGCAAAACCTCGTTCACGAAATGCGAAAGGGCGGCAAGGTCCCTGGTCACGACCTTCAGGTGATAATCCATTTCCCCGGTCAGGGAATAGGCTTCCAGCACTTCGGGAAGGTCTGCGAGCAGTTCGGAAAACCGTTTGGCATTGTCGCGATTGTGGGTGGCCAGGGTTACGGAAATCACGACCATCAGGCCAAGGCCCATTTTTTGCCGGTCAATATCGGCGCGGTATCCGCGAATGAAGCCCTCGGCCTCAAGCCGGGCGCGGCGGCGCGAACATTGTGACGGCGATAATGCGATCCGTTCTGACAGATCATTGTTGGTCAGACGCCCGTCACGCTGCAATTCGGCAAGCAGTTTCAGATCAAGTTTATCAAGTTGCGTCATTCATGCACCATTTTGATAATCTGCGCATGATATGTGTATGAAATAGCGAAAATCAACCGTGAATGCACGCACATTGCGGGCGATCTGGCGCAAGATAGGTCCATAACAAGAACCTTTCTAATTCCAGATCAAGGAGCCTTCGATGGGACCGTTTCCACATGATGCCCCCCGCGCAACGATCACGGCCGATAACCCGGCCGGAACGGATGGCTTTGAGTTCGTCGAATTTGCCCATGAAGAGGCCGAAAAGCTTGAAACCCTGTTTGCGCGCATGGGCTATACGCCGGTTGCCAAGCACAAATCAAAGAACATTACCGTCTGGCGTCAGGGTGACATAAACTACATCCTGAATGCCGAGCCGGGTTCACACGGGATGAAATTTGTTGAAAAGCATGGCCCCTGTGCGCCGTCGATGGCGTGGCGTGTGGTGGATGCGAAACATGCCTTTGATCACGCGGTTTCCAAGGGTGCGAAGCCGTATACGGGTGATGACAAAACCCTTGATGTCCCGGCGATTGTCGGCATTGGCGGGTCGCTTCTGTATTTCATCGATGCGTATGGTGAAACCGGTTCGGCCTATGATGCGGAATTTGACTGGCTGGGCGAACGTGACCCGAAACCCGAAGGGGTTGGTTTTTATTATCTCGACCATCTGACGCATAATGTCTATCGCGGCAATATGGATAAATGGTGGGATTTCTATCGCGACCTGTTCAATTTCAAACAGATCCACTTCTTTGATATTGCCGGCAAAATTACCGGTCTGGTCAGCCGGGCGATTACATCGCCGTGCGGCAAAATCCGTATTCCGCTAAACGAATCAACGGATGATAAAAGCCAGATCGAGGAGTACCTCAAAAAATACAACGGCGAAGGCATCCAGCATATCGCGGTGGGTACGGACGGTATCTATGACGCCACCGACAGGCTTGCGGCCAATGACCTTAAATTCATGCCCGGTCCGCCCGATACCTATTACGAAAAATCCCATGACCGTGTGCAGGGGCATGACGAGCCGATCGAGCGGATGAAAACTCATGGCATCCTGATCGATGGCGAGGGCGTTGTGGATGGTGGCATTACCAAAATCCTGTTGCAGATTTTCTCGAAAACCGTGATCGGCCCGATCTTCTTCGAATTCATCCAGCGCAAAGGCGATGAAGGCTTTGGCGAGGGCAATTTCCGCGCCCTGTTTGAAAGCATCGAAGAAGACCAGATCCGTCGCGGCGTTCTGAAAGTTGATGCGGCGGAATAATCGTTGGTGAGGGATATTTTACAAAAGCCCGGATTGCGTCATCCGGGCGTTTGCGATCTTGCCTTTCAGACAGACAGATTCTTTTCAAAATAAACGCGGTTGAACCCGTTTTCAGTGCGCCGTCCTGTTTCGACATAACCAAGATGCGGATAGATCGATAAATTCGCAGTCATCTTTTCATTGGTATAAAGACGCATATGGGAAAATCCCTGCTGCCTTGCGTTTTCCTCGCAAAAGGCCATTAGGCGTTTACCAATACCGCGCCCTTTCTGGTCGGGCATAACCGCAATGTTTTCGAGCATCATGGTCGTATCGTCGTCAGGGTAAAAAACGATAAACCCGACAACTTGGTTTTTGTCATCGGTTGCGATGTGAACATTCCCGGCCATAATTTGTGCAGCAAAATCGGCGGTCATGGGGGCCGGTTTGCGCCCGATGATGGCAACATATTGCTGATAAGCCGAAATGGCGCAGTCGCGGATAGCGGTTTCATCGCTCGGCCGGGCAGGACGGATCATGTCGTTCCCAAATCAGTTGTGGCACCATGATTTTTTTATGATTGTGCAAGTAAATCAATGGGTTTTGGCTTTTGGGGGAACTTTTTCCGGCTTTTTTTGAAAAAGTTCTTGATTTGTTCTTTTCGTTGTGGCATAAAGATAAAGTCAACAGGACAAATGGGTCCGGAGACAAAACCCGCAAAGCGTG